>CAVRXP010000002.1:0-1752374 GCA_963725265.1 uncultured Solirubrobacterales bacterium | reverse complement strand
TGCCGCTGGATCTCTTTAGGGAGACCTTGGGGTGCGGGACCATGCGTAAAGCGGGTAACGGAGGCTGGTATTGGGAGGTCAATCGACTTTCTGATCTCACCAGCCGTATCGTTCCCTTCTTTGATCGGTTTCCGATCGTGGGAGAGAAGGCGGAGGACTATCGTTTGTGGAAGAGCGCAGTTGCTCTACTTGCAAACGGTTGTCTAAGCGACCAGGACTACCACCAGGTTCTTGCTCTCCGGGAACGGATGAACCGAGGTGGGAAGAGACGTTATCGGATGGATGGAATCCTCAGAGACTATACGCCAAGCCCTCAATCTAGAGCGGTTGCGGGATGATATAGTCCGCTCTCATGGGCGACCATGAGAATCCGTCAGAAATGAGCGGATCGCTTAGGTAAAGTACCTGAGTAGTAACAGTAGGAACGGTCCTAAGGTTTCGTGAATTCGTTGCCTTAGTAAAACCTGGCTGTATGCTGGAAAACCCGTGTATCCGGAGCTACTTGCCCCTTGTGGGCAGTGACAATGCTCTAGGTGCGGACAATCAGCAGGGAAGTCGCCCACTTGTGGGTTGACCCCTCAGAGACCACACGCCGGGGTCTACAGTGTTTGTAGGCAAGATATGGTCCGACCTGCATGGCGACATGCAGAGGTCGACAGAAATGATCGACCCGCTGAGATTTAGGTCTCAGTTAATCCCAGGTAGTGCATATCAAGGGCCTGGGAAGTAACAGCTAGAGCGAAATTCCTTGTCGGGTAAGTTCCGACCTGCACGAATGGCGTAACGACTTCAGCGCTGTCTCAACGATGGGCTCGGTGAAATTGCAGTCTCGGTGAAGATGCCGAGTACCCGCGGCTAGACGGAAAGACCCCGTGAACCTTTACTACAACCTGGTATTGGAGTTCGGTGCATTTCGCTCAGGATAGGTGGGAGGCTTTGAAGCGCTGGCTGCGGCTAGCGTGGAGCCAACCTTGAGATACCACCCTTGGTGTATTGTGCTTCTAACAGCATTCCGTGAATCCGGGTGCTGGACAGTTCCAGGCGGGTAGTTTGACTGGGGCGGTCGCCTCCCAAAATGTAACGGAGGCGCGCAAAGGTTCCCTCAGCACGGTCGGAAATCGTGCGTAGAGCGCAAAGGTAGCAAGGGAGCTTGACTGCGAGACCGACAGGTCGAGCAGGTACGAAAGTAGGTCTTAGTGATCCGGCGGTAGCAAGTGGAAGTGCCGTCGCTCAACGGATAAAAGGTACTCCGGGGATAACAGGCTTATCGGGCCCAAGAGTCCACATCGACGGCCCGGTTTGGCACCTCGATGTCGGCTCGTCGCATCCTGGGGGTGAAGTCGCTCCCAAGGGTTGGGCTGTTCGCCCATTAAAGCGGTACGCGAGCTGGGTTCAGAACGTCGTGAGACAGTAAATTCCGTTGCTGTCTATAAATTCGGCTATATGCTGGAAACTCCGAGTATCCCGCACTACTCGTACGCTCGATCCCGTCCGGATGGAGTGTTACAGTGAAAATGTGTCGGGTGCGGACAATCAGCAGGAAAGGCTGGATGGCTACATCTCGGGCTATGTAGATGGCGAGGGCTGCTTTGCAGTCTCCGTCAATCGCAACCCATCGAGTCGTAGCGGGTATCAATTGGTACCTGAGTTTCATGTCAGCCAGAACGGTGACAGGGCTCAGGTGTTGTGGTTGATACGCGAGCGATTTGATGGCAGCGGCTACATCAAGTCCAACGGAAGAAAGGATCGTGCTTTGGTTTATGTTGTCAGACGGCGACTTGATCTACTAGAGCATGTGATTCCTTTCTTTGAACGGTCGCCTCTCTTGTCCTCGAAGCACGAGGATTTCGAGAAGTTTGCAGCGATTGTGAGATCGATGGCTCTCGGTCAACATCGCACACCTGACGGTTTCGTTAGGCTTTTGGAAGCGGCGCTCTCGATGAATGGGGGCGGTAGGTTCCGGAGCGTGCGATGGGAAGAGCTCATCAAAGATGGCCAGCCAGAATCCTCAGAGACTATATGCCGAACACGAGGAGTGATGCCTTCGTGAAGATATAGTCCGAGCTGCATGGCGACATGCAGAGTCAGGCAGAAATGTCCTGGCCCTCACGTCCGATTCGACGTGGGAGTAACAAAACTGTCGGTCCCTATCTGCCGTGGGCGTTGGAGAATTGCGAGGATTTGTCCCTAGTACGAGAGGACCGGGATGAACGCACCTCTGGTGTATCTGTTGTCCTGCCAAGGGCATAGCAGGCTAGCTACGTGTGGATCGGATAACCGCTGAAAGCATCTAAGCGGGAAGCCGGCCTCAAGATGAGTTCTCCCATCCCCTAGAGGGAGTAAGGGCCCTGGTAGACCACCAGGTTGATAGGCCGGATCTGGAAGGACGGTAACGTCTGAAGGAGACCGGTACTAATGGCCCGAGGGCTTGACGGATTTTTTTGATTCCTAGGCAGTGCATGCCTAGGAGTGGTACTCGTTGTGGCGCTGTGTAGTTTTGAAGGACCCCGAGACGCGTGGTCTCTCACGTTTTTCCGGTGGCCTTAGCGAGGGGGAAACACCTCTTCCCATTCCGAACAGAGAAGTTAAGCCCCTCAGCGCCGATGGTACTTGGCTCGCAAGGGCCTGGGAGAGTAGGACGCCGCCGGTTTCTTTACGCACACGAGCCGCCCCAAGGGGCGGCTCGTGGCGTTACTACGGCCCATTCGGTACTACGTGACTAGGGGTTCCTTGACGACCCCGACCTGCGCGCAACATCCGCGCAAGACTTCTCCGGCGAGAAGGAGCCGCACGACACTCCGGCGCGAGCTCGCCCACCGACAGGACATAGACAGATCTGCTCCGCAGACGCAACGATCCCCGGACGCCGCGCACCGAGACGACTCCGTAGAGCCATCCGATGCGGATGCGCAGCCTCGCGGCCATCGCACTGCCCGTCGGATTCCTCCCACGAGCACAGAGATGGCTCGACGGCCCACTCGTCCTGGTCGACCTCCCAGTCGACGTCGTAATCGTCCTCGAGCAACAGGAACGAGCGGACCAACTGCAGCGTCCTCACGAGACGCGGCGGCACTCCGGGCTTGCGTGATGAACAGAACATGTGTTCGTAGAGTACGAACACCGGCGGACGGAACGTATGCGAACAGGTGTTTGTGTGTCCGACGTGCCGCGGCTAGACTCGCTAAGCGGCTCAACCATGCGGATTCTCGACCCCTGGCGTCTGCAACGAGAATTGCGCGAGATCGTGCGCAAATCGGACTGGAGCAGGGCCTGCGGGTAGCTCGAAAGAGCGATGCCCCCCGCGCGCGCGGGGGGCTCATGCGTTTTTGGACTATGCTCGCCGCTGAGTTCCTGGTCCGCCGCTGAGTTCCTGGTCCGCCGCTGAGTTCCTGGCCCACCGCTGAGTTCCTGGCCCACCGCTGAGTTCCTGGCCCACCGCTGAGTTCCTGGCCCACCGCTGAGTTCCTGGCCCACCGCTGAGTTCCCGGCCCACCGCTGAGTTCCCGGCCCACCGCTGAGTTCCCGGCCCACCGCTGAGTTCCCGGCCCACCGCTGAGTTCCCGGCCCACCGCTGAGCTCCTCTGCGCGGGCGAAGACGTTCGTGTGGTGCCCGTTGACGCGGGGCGTCACGGGTCGGGCCCGACGGCCACGTGCGATAGGACAACGTCCCAGGGAGGGTCTGAGGCGCCCTGCTCGAACTACTCACCGAGATGGCTGTTACGCTTGCCAGGCGCGCAACACAGGAACCGACGGAGGTTCCTCGCCGGCGCATTCAGCTCATGGAGAAGTTCGTCATCGAAGGCGGCGCCCCGCTATCCGGCACGATGATCCCGGCCGGGAACAAGAACGGCGCGCTGCCCATCCTCGCCGCCTGCCTGCTCACAGAGGATGAGATCGTGGTGCACAACGTGCCGCGCATCCGCGACGTGGACGCGATGCTCGCGATCCTGGCTTCGCTCGGCGTCGCGATCGAATGGCGCGGCGCCAACGAGCTGTCCCTGTGCGCCGCCGACGTGCACGACACCGAGATCGACCCGGAACTGGCCGAGCAGATCAGAGCGTCCTTCCTGCTTGCCGGCCCACTGCTCGCGCGCTTCGGCCGCGCGCTGATGCCGCCCCCAGGCGGAGATGTGATCGGCCGCAGGCGCCTAGACCCTCACCTGGACGCATTCAGGGCGATGGGAGCGACGACGGAGTGCAACCGTGAGATCGTCCTAAGCGCCCCGCGCGGCCTGCGCCCGACCGACGTGTTCATGGACGAGCCTTCGGTCATGGCCACCGAGAACGCGCTGATGGCTGCCGCCTTGACGCCGGGTACCACGGTGATCGGCAACGCCGCCTGCGAGCCCCACGTACAGGACCTCGCGCGCATGCTCGTGAAGATGGGCGCCGATATTCAGGGCATCGGCTCGAACCTGATCGCGGTCGGCGGCGCCAAGCGCCTACACGGCTGTGAGCACACGGTTGCACCCGACCACATCGAGATCGGCAGCTTCATGGCGCTCGCCGGCGTGACCGGCGGCGAATTGCGAATCAAGGACACGGTGCCGGGCGACCTGCGCATCATTCGGCTCGTGTTCGAGCGCCTCGGCCTGCGCTCGGTGCTCGACGGCGACGACGTGATCGTCCCGGGCAAACAGAAGCTTGTGGCGCAGTCGGACATCGGCGGCTACAAGTGCAAGGTGCAGGACGGTCCCTGGCCAGCGTTCCCAGCCGATCTGACCTCGATCGCCGTCGCTCTCGCCACCCAGGCCTCAGGCTCGATCCTGGTGCACGAGTGGATGTTCGAGAATCGCCTAATCTTCACCGACAAGCTGATCCTGATGGGCGCGGACATCGTGATGTGCGACCCGCACCGCGCGATCGTCACGGGTCCTCGCCGCCTGCGCGGCGAGCGCGTGGAGTCGCCGGACATTCGCGCCGGCATGGCAGTGCTGCTCGCCGCCCTCTGCGCGGAGGGACGCAGCGAGATTGGCAACATCCGTCAGATCGACCGCGGCTACGAGCGCATCGACGAGCGCTTGCGCGAGCTGGGCGCTCGCATCGAGCGAGTCGCCACCGAGCCGGTGCACGCCTAGCCGGCCACCTGGCCCGGCCGCTCCGCCTCCATCGCCGCAGTTCGCTTGAATGCACCCCGACCGATGATCCACCCGATACCCAGCGGCACCCGGGACGTGCTCCCGGACGAGACGCGCGAGGTGCGCGCCATCACCGACGCCTTGCGCGGCGTGTTCGAGCGCCACGGCTACGGCGAGGTTTACACCCCCGCGCTCGAGTACGAGTCGGTGCTGGCCCGCGCCGGGCACACAGCGCTGGGCGCTGGGTCGGCCGAAGCCAAGCCCGCCTATCGCGTCTTCGACGAGTCCGGCGCCGCGCTCGTGCTGCGCTCGGATATGACGGTGCCGATCGCGCGCGTGGTCGCCACGCGCTATCCAAGCGAAGAGCCACCGCTGCGCTTTTGCTACCTGGCTCATTGCTATCGCGGCGTGCGCCCTCAGCGTGGCCAGCCACGCGAGCTGCTGCAGGCCGGGATCGAGCTGATCGGCGCTCCCGCTCCGCAGGGAACCGCCGAGGCGCTGGGAGTGCTGTGCGCGGCACTCGACACGGTGGGCCTGGAGGGCTATCGCATCGGCCTCGGAGACGCTTCGCTGTTCCCGTCGCTTATGACCGGCCTGGGCGTCCCAGAGCAGGCCAGGCCGCGCCTGCTGGAGGCGCTCGCCGACCGCGACTTCGTCGGGCTGGACGAGGAGCTTCGCCAGCTCGATCTGGCAGAGACCGATCGGGAGCTGTTGTTAGGCGTACCCCAGCGCCGTGGTGGCCCGGAGTTGTTGGACGGTGCCGAGGGTGTCGTCGCCGACGCCGTGGCGAACATGCGCGAAGTGCACAAGCTGCTCGAACCGGACATCGCGGCACGCGTGATCTTCGACCTGGGTTTGGTGCGCAGCATCGGGTACTACACGGGCGCCATATTCGAGGTGTACGACCAAGCGCTGGGGACGCCGATCGGCGGCGGTGGACGCTACGACGAGCTGCTCGGCCGTTTCGGCCGCGCGCTGCCAGCGGTCGGCTTCGCGCTCGGCGTCGATCGTCTGCACATCGCCCTGATGGGCGAGGAGCGCGGCACGGGAGCCTCACTGTGATGAGCGCAGCTGACGATTTGTCGCCGGCAAGCGGCTCCTCAGGCGCCACGGGCGGGCTCACGATCGCCGTACCGCGAGGCGCCCTCTTCAAAGAGACGGTCGATCTGCTGGGCGAGCTCGGGCTCGACACAACCGAGCTGCGCTCCAACGACCGCAAGCTGCTGTTCGAGGACATCGGCGTGATCACGATGCGCCCGTCGGACGTTCCCACATACGTAGAGTCCGGCGCCGCCGACATCGGCATCACCGGCAAGGACGTGCTGCTCGAGCAGGCCGCCGCGCGCGGCGAGGGCGGACGTGAGGTCTACGAGCTGCTCGACCTCGGCTACGGACGCTGCACGATGGTTGTGGCCAGCAAGGCGGGCCCGGACCCGGCTGCCGAGGCGCTCAGACGACTCGGTGTAATGCGCGTTGCCACCAAGTACCCCCGCATCGCCGAACGCCACATGGAGGAGACCGGCCGCCAGGCGGAGATTGTCGAGGTCAAGGGTTCGGTCGAGCTGGCGCCGCTCACCGGCATGGTCGAGGCGATCGTCGACCTCACCGCCACAGGCACGACGCTGCGCGAACACGACCTGGTAGTGCGCGAGGAGATCGTCGAGTGCACAGCACGCCTGATCGCAAACCCCGTGTCGCACAAGCTGCGCGCACGCGAGATCGACAAGCTGCTGGAGCGCCTGCGTGCGGATTAGGCGGATAACGGTCGCGGACGTGGAGCAGCGCGGCGGCGCCGCGGCTACGGCCAAGGATCTGCGCACGTTGATCGGCGGCGCCGACGAAGAAGTCGCGACCACGGTCCAGGAGATTCAGATCGACGTCTACGCAGAACGCGACGAAGCGGTTTACAGATACACCCGCGAGCTGGACACCGGCGGCGAGCAGCCGCGCGAGCTGCGTGTGCCCGCCAACGAGCTTGACGAGGCACTCGAGCAGATGCCGCTGGACATGGTCGCGGGCCTGCAGGTCGCGATCGCCAACGTCGCACGCGTAGCAGACGCCTCGATCGGCCCCGACACGGTTGCCGTCGAGCTGGCCCAGGGACATACCGTCACCGTGCGCGAGCTGCCGGTCGGCTCGGCTGCGGTCTACGCGCCCGGCGGCCGGGCCGCATACCCGAGCACGGTCGTGATGGGTGTCGTCACCGCGCGTGCCGCCGGCGTGCTCGACGTAGTGGTTTGCACGCCACCAGGCCCCGACGGCCAGGCGCATCAGTCGGTACTCGCCGCGTGCAGGCTGTGCGGCGTCGAGCGCGTCTACCGCATGGGAGGCGCGCAGGCGATCGCGGCACTCGCCTACGGCACAGGCTCAGTCGAGCGGGTGGACGTGATCGTGGGCCCCGGCAACCTGTATGTGCAGGAGGCCAAGCGCCAGCTCTCGAACATCGTGGGCATCGACGGCTTCGCCGGGCCCAGCGATCTGATGGTCGTGTTCGGGCCCGACGCCGATATGCGCCTGGTGGCCCTCGATCTGCTCGCCCAAGCAGAGCACGGCTACGGCAGCTTCGTGGCGGGCGTGTCCAGCTCGCCTGAGGCGCTAGACGCGCTCGCCGCCGAAGTCGAGCGCGAGCAAGCGTCCTGGCCCGAGCTGAAGCCGGACGCCTGCGTTTTGATCGAGACGGCCACACCGCAGGACGCGATCGAGCTGGCCAACGAGTTCGCGCCCGAGCACCTGCAGCTCGTTGGTGCGGCAGAGCAGGCGCTCGCGCCGCGTGTGCGCACAGCGGGCTGCCTTTTCCTCGGACGCAATGGCGCCACCGCGTTCGGCGACTACACCGCTGGCTCCAACCATGTGCTCCCGACCGGGGGGGCAGCACGCTTCGCCTCGATGCTCTCTCCGCGCCACTTCCGCCGGCGTATGTCGGTCCTCGAGATCGGCGAGCAGGCCGCCGCCAAGCTGGCGCGCGCCGGCGCGCCGATCGCGCGCGCCGAGGGCTTTCCGCTGCACGCCGAGTCGATGTTGGCCCGTATCCGCGAGCCGTCCGCGGGAACGGTGAGCGACAATGGTTGAGATGAGCTCACAATCAGAGGGCGCGGCGCGCGGGCGCGACACGGATCGAACGCCGCGGGTCGCGACGATCGAGCGCAAGACCGCCGAGACCGAGGTGCGCCTGACGCTGAACCTCGACGGCAGGGGTGAGGGCACGCGCGAGACCGGCGTGGGCTTTCTCGACCACATGCTCGACCTGCTCGCCCGCCACGGCCGTTTCGACCTCGATGTGCGCGTCAGCGGCGACCTAGAGACCGGCGCCCACCACACCGCCGAGGACACCGCGATCGTGCTCGGCCAGGCGCTCGATCGCGCGCTCGGCGATCGCGCGGGCATCTATAGATATGGATTTGGGGTCGTGCCGATGGATGAGGCGCGCGCCAGTGCAACGATCGATATCTCCGGTCGCCCGTTCACCCTGTTCGAGGCTGAGCTGCCACCGGGTGCGACCGGCGGCTTCGACCACGAGCTGACCGAGGAGTTCTTCAGAGCATTGGCCAACTCGGCCAAGCTGACGCTGCACCTAGAGGTGCAGACGGGCAGCAACGCCCACCACATGATCGAGGCGACCTTCAAGGCATTCGCGCGCGCTTTGCGTCAAGCGGTGGCACTGGACCCAAGCGAGAGCGGCGTGCCGAGCACGAAGGGAACGCTCACAGCGTGAGCGCTCCCGGCGCAGAGCCTGCCCGCATCGGCCTGGTCGACTACGGCATGGGCAACCGCCGCTCGGCCGAGAAGGCGTTCGCACATGTCGGCGCGCACGTGGAGGTGAGCGCCGACCCGCAGCGGCTGCGCGAAATGGACGGCCTGGTGTTGCCAGGAGTGGGCGCGTTCCCCGCCGGGATGGCTGCGATCCGCGCGCTGGCCCTGGACGAGCTGCTTCTCGAGCGAGCGCACGCCGGAGTGCCGCTGCTCGGCCTGTGCCTGGGGATGCAGCTGCTGTTCGAACGCTCCGAGGAGCAGTCAGGCGCCGAGGGCCTCGGCCTGCTGGCCGGCAGCGTGTGCAAGCTCAAAGCCCCCGGGCTGAAGCTGCCGCACATCGGCTGGAGCGAAGTGCGCTGGCGGCGCCCCTCGCCCTTGGCAGAGGGACTGCCGGACCCCAGCTACCTGTATCACGTCCACAGCTTTGCCCCTGTGCCCGCCGACGAGGAGGTCGTGCTCGCCACGGCCGACTACGGCGAGCCGTTCGCGGCGATCGTCGGCGCCGGCAACGTCTACGGCACGCAGTCGCACCCTGAGAAGTCCTCCAAGCACGGCCTAGCGCTGCTCGCGAACTTCACGCGCCTGTGCGGCCGCGCGAGCCTGGTGCCAGCGTGAGCAGGCGCGGGTCTGCCGGGAGGGATGGGGCCCGCGCGGGCTCACGCCAGCACCTCTTCCCAGTGGCGGACATGCGTACCGGCCGCTCCCATCGTAGGAGCGGGAGCTCGGCATGAACCTCTACCCCGCGATCGACATCCTCGGCGGCAGGGCAGTGCGCCTCACAAAGGGCGACTTCGACGCCAAGAAGGTCTACGACGAGGATCCGTTGTCGGCGGCGCGCGCATGGGTACAGGCGGGGGCCAAGAGCCTGCACGTCGTCGACCTCGATGGAGCGAAGGCGGGCAGCCCGGCGAACCTGGATCGCGTCGGTCGCATCGTCGAGGAGCTCGAAGTGCCGGTTCAGCTCGGCGGTGGGTTGCGCTCGCTGACAGCAATCGAGGGCGTATTCGCGATCGGTGTCGAGCGGGCGATCATCGGAACGGCCGCCTTCACCGACGAGACGCTGCTAGAAGAAGCGCTCAGAGAATGGCCGGGGAAGGTGCTCGTATCGGTCGACGTACGCGGGGGCAGGGTCTCGACGGCGGGATGGACAGAGACGATCGACGGCGGCCCGCAGGAGATCATCGCCGAGCTTGCCGCACGCGGCGCGCACGAGTTGGTCTACACCAACGTCGATCGCGACGGGATGCTGGAGGGCCCCGACCTGGAGGAAGTCGCTCGCGTCGCCGAGGCCATGCCAGGCAGCTTCGTCTACTCGGGCGGAATCGGTGCGCTGGCCGACCTCGAAGGCCTGGCGAGCCTGGACGCCTCGGCGCTCAGCGGCGTGATCGTCGGCAAGGCCTTGTACGAGCGGCGCTTCACGATCGCTGAAGCCCAGGCCGCCCTGAAAGAGTAGGGAGAGGATTGTCGTTCGGTGGGCGCATGCGCCCACCGGGGGACCGCACATGTGCGGTCCCCAGACAGGGCCGCATGCGGCCCTGTCGGTCGTGCCACATGTGGCACGACCCCCACAACCATCTACGCTAAGCGAGTGCACCTCAAGCGAGTCATACCGTGCCTGGACGTGGACCGCGGGCGCGTCGTCAAGGGCGTCGAATTCCTCGACATCCGCGACGCCGGCGACCCGGTCGAGCTGGCCGCCCACTACGACCGCGAGGGCGCCGACGAGCTCGTGTTCCTCGACATCACCGCCACCCACGAGCGCAGAGACACGATCGTCAAACTCGCGCGCGACACCGCTGATGACGTGTTCGTGCCGTTCACGATCGGCGGCGGGATCCGCTCGGTGGAAGATGCCCAGGCGGTGCTGGACGCCGGTGCAGACAAGGTCTCGGTCAACTCAGCGGCCCTGGCGCGCCCGCAGCTGATCGACGAGCTGGCCAGGATCTTCGGCGCCCAGTGCGTCGTGCTCGCGATCGACGCCAAGGCTCACAATGGCGCCGGATCCAGTGACGGTCCGCTCGTCGGCGACGCGGCGAACGGCGACGCATCCGGTAGCGCTACGCGAACCTGGCAGGCCTATGTGGCCGGTGGGCGCAAGTCCAGCGGCCGCGACGCTGTGCAATGGGCGCGCGAGGGTGCAGCTCGCGGAGCGGGAGAGATCCTGCTCACAAGCATGGACCGCGACGGCACAGCCGACGGCTATGACCTGCCGCTGACCAGCGCAGTCAGCGCCGCCGTCGAGGTGCCGGTGATCGCCTCGGGCGGCGCGGGTGAGCTGCAACATCTCGTCGAGGCGCTGCAAGCCGGAGCCGACGCCGTGCTGTGCGCGTCGATCTTCCACTACAACCGCCACACCGTCGCGCAGGCCAAGGCTTATATCGCGGCCGCGGGCATACCGGTGCGGGCCCCCCGAGCAGATCCGTAGCCCCAGTCGCCCGGCAAAGCAGCGATAATCGGAGCGGACAATGACGAATATCGGCAACGATGTGAATGGTGCGAATGTGATGGAGCGCCTGAGCGAGCTGCCAGGCGGCGCCGCACTGCTCGCCGCCGCACACGAGCACGCAGGCGAAGTCGAGCTGGTCGGCGGCGCCGTGCGAGACCTCTTGCTCGGCCGCGTTCCGCGCGAGCTCGATGTCGTCATAGCCGGCGACGTACGCGCGTTCGCACAGAACATGACACGGCGACTGGAAGCGGGGGAGGTGACCCATTACGAGCGCTTCGAGACCGCGCGCGTGCGCTGGGAGGCGGGTGAGATCGACATCGCGATGCGTCGCAGCGAGACATACCGCTCGCCCGGCGCGCTGCCCGAGGTCGCCGAGGGCAGCGCCCAACAGGACCTCCAGCGCCGCGACTTCACGATCAACGCGATCGCCGTGGAGCTCGCCGGCGAGCAGCCGGGTCGGTTGCGCTCTGTGGATGGTGCGCTCGAGGACCTGGCCGCCGGCGTCCTGCGCGTCCTGCACGACGCCAGCTTCCGCGATGACCCGACGAGAATCCTGCGGCTCGTACGCTACAGGTCGCGCCTGGGCTTCGAGATCGAGCCGCACACCGCCGCACTGCTGGCCTCAGCGGTAGCCGACGGCGCCCTGCAAACGCTCTCAGGCCAACGCCTCGGCGCGGAGCTGCGCCTCGCCTTCGCGGAAGCGGACCCGATCGAGCCGCTCGCGGAACTGGAGCGCCTCGGCGTCCTGCGCGCATGGCAGGAGAGCGTGAGCTTCGATCGAGTCATCACAAGCGCCGCGCTGGAAATGCTGCCCGAGGAGGGCTCGCCCCCCCTAACGCTCGCCTCCTCGCTCCTACTCGAGCTCAGTGGCAGACTCGAGCAAGAGGACACCGAACCGCTAATGCTCGGCTTCCTCCACGATCTCCAGCTGCCAGCGGGCGGCCATGGCGACGCCTTCTGGACGGCGATCAACGCCGTGTTCATAGCCGACAATGCGGCGGCCGTCGACACGGTCTCCGAGCTGACAGAGCTGATGCACGGCGCCAACGTCGAGTCGCTGGCACTGGCACTGGCGATCTGCGACCGCCAGGACCCGCCCGACTCCTATGGCAGGGGCGTCATCAAAGATTGGCTCGAGCGCCAGCGGCATCTCGAGCTACAGCTAACCGGCGACGATCTCCTAGCCGCCGGCGTCCCCGAGGGGCGGGAGATCGGCGAACGCCTAGAAGAGGCCTACATACAGCTGCTAGACGGAGCGATCGAGCCCGGGCGCGAGAACGAGCTAAAAGCCGCGCTGGACGTATGGATATAAGCGGCCCTTTCGAGCTGCCGGGAGGCGCCCTTGCCACCTTCACGACGCGCGCTCAAGGCAACCTCTCGAGCGTCGGCGGGGACGGCGCCGAGCAGGGTCTCGCCGCCCGCGAGCGCCTGCGCCAGACGCTCGGCGTGCGCACCCTGCTGCGCGGCTACCAGGTTCACGGCAGCGTCGTGGGACGGGTCAGCACGAGCGGAGAGCGCTCCGGGCCGGGCGGCGCCGTCGAGGACGAGGACAGCGCCAGCCAGCCAGCGTTCCAGGCCGACGGTCACGCGGTCGCCGCCCCTGGTCTGGCGGCGATGGTCCTAACCGCCGACTGCATCCCGGTGGTGCTCGGCTGTGAGGGCGCGGTCGCGGCGCTGCACGCGGGCTGGCGCGGACTGGCGGGTGGAGTGCTGGAGGAGGGAGTTCGCGCGCTGCGCGAGGTGGGGGGCCGCGGGGAGGTCGCGGCAGTGGTGGGCCCTTGTGCGGGCGCATGCTGCTACGAGGTCGGCGAAGAGGTCCACGCGGCGTTCGCCGGAGTCCACCGCAAAGATCGGCGAATCGACCTGCGCGCG
Source organism: uncultured Solirubrobacterales bacterium (assembly GCA_963725265.1). Lineage (GTDB taxonomy): Bacteria > Actinomycetota > Thermoleophilia > Solirubrobacterales > Solirubrobacteraceae > Palsa-744. Next base: position 1,739,228 of record CAVRXP010000002.1, on the reverse strand, counting down.
ATCGCCCACGAAAGACTGCTGGCGGCCGGTGTGGCGCAGGTGGGAGACGTAGAGGCGTGCACGATCTGCGACGAGCATTTCTTCTCCTACCGCCGCGAAGGATCCAAAGCCGGCCGCCAAGCGGGCCTCGCATGGATCCCCCGATGAGCGCGCGCTTCCCCGCGCGAAAGACTGCCGCCGGCTGATGGTGCGACTTATCCAGGACCTACGAGTCGAGCGGGTAAGGGCCAACCTGGCCGCGGTGCGCGCACAGGTCACCGCCGCCGCCGAACGCGTCGGAAGGCCCCCCGATGAGGTAGAGATCCTCGCGGCCGGCAAGTACGTCCCGGCCGAGGAGCTTGCGGTGCTCGCCGAAGCGGGTATCGAGTTGATCGGCGAGAATCGCGCCCAAGACCTGCAACAGAAGGTCGCTGCACACGGCGACATGTTCACCTGGGACTTCATCGGCGCGCTGCAAAGCAAACACGTGCGCGCGATCGTGCCGCACGTGCGCCTAATCCATTCGCTGGCAAGCGAGTCCGCGTTGCGCGAGCTGCAGCGCCACCGCGAGCGGGCGCGTCCAGGCCTGCGGGTGCTGGTCGAGGTCAACCTCGCCGGCGACCCGGCCAAGAGCGGCGTGCTGCCGCAACAGCTCGACGCGTTCCTGCCCCGCTCGCCCGTCCCGGTCGCGGGCCTGATGACGATGCCGCCGCTGGCCGAGGACCCCGAGCAGAGCCGCCCCTGGTTTCGCGAGCTACGCGAGCTGGCACGTCTCCACGGCCTAGACGAGCTGTCGATGGGCACCACCCAGGACTTCGCGGTGGCCGTCGAAGAGGGCGCGACAATCGTGCGAATCGGCACGCGGTTGTACGCTTAAGGATCAAGGACACGGTCGCGACCCCGAACGCGCCGGTGCTGCAAATCCTCGGCACGAGCAGGGAAAACCCCGTTCTCCACGAAAACGCCCTCTAACAATGGCATTCCGAGACTCATGGCACCGCGCTCTCGTGTACTTCGGCCTGGCCGAGGAGTATCACGACGACTACGAGGAGCCCCCGCACGAGGAGGAGATAGCCGACCGCTATCGCGAGCGCCCCAACGTGCGCCGTCTCTCCCCGCGTCGCCGTCGTGACGAGTTCGACGACATCTTCGCCGAGGACGAACCGCGCGGGCGCCCAACCACGACGCTGCGCCCCGTCGGCCGCGCAAACGGCGACGTGCGCGTGCACCTGGTGATCCCCAAGTCCTTCAACGACGCCCAACAGATCGCCGACAAGTTCAAGGACTCGATCCCGGTGATCCTCAACCTGCAGGGCGCCGACACCGACCTGTCAAAGCGCCTGATCGACTTCGCCAGCGGCCTGACATACGCGCTGGACGGGGGCATGCAGCGGATCGCCGACAAGGTCTTCATGCTCACCCCCCGCAACGTCGAGATCTCGGCGGAGGAGCGGGCCAGGTTGATCGAAAAGGGCTTCTTTAACCAAAGCTAGTTGGCCGCAGGGGCCTGTAGCCTCATTCCCCTATGAATATCGGTCTGATCGGTTGCGGGAACATGGCGCGCGCGATGGCGCGCGGCTGGGCTCGCCCCGTGCTCTGCTTCGACCCGCTGGCCGAGCGCGCACGGGCGCTGGCGCAAGAGACGGGGGGAGAGGCGCTCGGCTCTGGCGTGGAAGTGGCCGAACGAGCCGAGCTGGTGGTTCTCTGCCACAAGCCCACCCAGCTGCAGGACGTCGCTCGCGAGCTGTCCCCCCACGCGCGCGCGGTCGCCTCGATTCTCGCCGCCACCCCATTGCCGGCGCTCAAGCGCGCGTATCCCGAAAGCCCGGTCTATCGCTTCCTGCCGTCGCTGCCCGCCGAGGTCAAAGCGGGAGCGATCGTCCAGGCGCATGACCCCTGGCGCGAGCGCGAGCGGGAGGCAGGGGTTGGATCGACCCAACTCGACGACCAGGTGCGCGACCTGTTCGCCGAGCTCGGCACGCTCGTCGTGCTCGACGACTCGCTCGTGGACGTGGCGATGGGCCTGATGTCCTGCGCCCCGGCTTATGTAGCACTAGTGGCCGAGGCCCAGGTCGACGCGGGCACACGTCGCGGCATCCCGCCCGCCCAGGCTTCGGTGCTCGTCACAGCAACACTGGCCGGCACCGCAGAGCTGTTGCGACAGCGCGACTACGACACGCTGGCAGTCAGGCGCGAAGTCACCTCGCCCGGGGGCGTCACGGCACGCGGCCTGGCGGCCCTGGAGCGGGGAGGGCTAAGAGCCGCCTTCAGCGACGCCCTGGACGCGGTTCTCGGCCACACGAAAGGCCCGGGTGGTGAGCGTAGAGGTCCCGATGGCCGCGCTGACTCGGCTGAGAAAGAGCTCGGATGACCGTGTTGCTTGCCAGCGTGCGCACCGATATCGCCGGCTACCTCTCGACGCTGATCTACGTCTACACGCTGCTGATCATCCTCTACATCGTGACTCAGCTTTTGTTCTCTTTCGGCGTGCGCCCACCCTACTCGCGCGCCTCCGACGCCGTGCTGAGTTTCCTGCGCGACGTATGCGAGCCCTACCTGCGCATCTTCAGGCGCATCATCCCGATGGTCGGCGCGTTCGACTTCAGCCCGATCGTGGCGATCATCGTGCTGTCGCTGGTGGGCAACCTGCTCGTCAGTCTGATCCACGGTTGAGCCAAGTGGCCAGACGCCCGGCCCGCCTGCTCACGTCTCCCGAGGCGAGTCCTTCTGGGCATGCCCGTCATGGCGCCCTGATGTGGCTGTGGACCATCCTGGTGATGGCGTTCGTGGTGGCGCTCGACCAGCTCTCGAAGGCGGCCGTGCGCAAATCGATCGTCCCCGGCGAAACGCGTAGCGTGCTCCCTGGCATACAGCTTGTCGACACGCGCAACCAGGGTGTGGCTTTCGGCTTCCTGCCCGGTCGTCACGTCGCGGTCACCGTACTCGTCGGCGCCGCCCTGCTCGTGTTGCTCGTCTACTTCGCGCGCCACCGCGACAAGCCCCTGATCTGGCTGCCAACGGGAATGCTGCTCGGCGGGGCGCTCGGCAACATCATCGACCGGCTGCGTGTGGGCTCGGTGACCGACTTCGTCAAGTTCCCGCTTGGCTGGCCGCCGTTCAACCTCGCCGACGCCAGCATTACGCTCGGCGTGCTGTTGCTGCTGCTTCTCGTCGAGAAGCGGGAATGACGCCGCAACTCAAGATCGCCTGGGAAGACGAGCATCTCCTCGTCGTCGACAAGCCCGCCGGCCTTGTCGTGCACCCGGCTCGTGGACACCGCGAGGGAACGCTCTCGCAACTTCTCACGGACACGGTCGGCGGCGTGGCGGGCGGCGATCCGGATCGGCCGGGAATCGTGCACCGCCTGGATCGCGACACTTCGGGCCTGCTCGTGGTGGCCCGCAGCGAGGAGGCTCACCGGCTATTGCAGGAGGCCCTGCGCAAACGCCTGATCGAGCGCGAATACCTGGCGCTTGTCGAGGGCCTGCCGCCCGCGCGCAGCGGCACGATCGAGGCTCCGATCGGGCGCCACCCGCGGATTCGCACGCGCATGGCGGTCGGTGGCACGGCCAGTCGCGAGGCACGCACCCACTTCACGCTGGAGCGCGCGCTGCCCGGTGTCTCGCTCCTGCGTTTGCGCCTGGACACGGGACGCACCCATCAGATCCGCGTTCACCTGCAGGCGATCGGCCACCCGGTATGCGGCGATCCCGAATACGGGACAGCCGGCACGCTTGGTTTGACGCGCCAGTTCCTGCACGCAACCCGCCTTGCTTTTCCGCACCCGATCACAGGCGAGCCGGTTGAGATCGACTCGCCGCTGCCAGAGGATCTTCGCGAAGCGCTCGAGCGGGCCGAAACCGGCTCCGGGCGATAGACTGAGCCGTCGTACCCAACTCAATGCCGTGCGACTGCGCAACGCGGCCCTGCCTGAGCTACGCGCCATAGCGTGCTCGGGTCCGCGACGCACCGCCCGGATTCAAGCAAGATCAAATAAGGGAGCACCCGTGAGTCAAGTTGGAATCGCGGACCTGCTGGAGGCCGGAGTCCATTTCGGCCATCAGACACGCCGCTGGAACCCAAAGATGCGCCGCTTCATCCATGGCGAGCGCAACGGCATCTACATCATCGACCTGCTGAAGACCGCGACGCTTTTGCAGCAGGCACAGGTTGTAGCCGCCCAGATCGCCCACCGCGGCGGCACAGTGCTGTTCGTAGGCACCAAGAAGCAGGCGCGCGATGCGATCAAGGAGGTCGCCGAGGCGGCCGACATGCCGTATGTCAACCACCGTTGGCTCGGTGGTCTTTTGACCAACTTCCAGACGATCAACCAGCGCATCCGCCGTCTGCACGACCTCGAACGCTACGAGGCCGAGGGCCAGCTGGCGCTGTTGCCGACACGCGAGCGCATGGCAGCCCTGGCCGACCTCGCCAAGTTGCGCGCCAACCTCGGCGGCGTCAAGAACATGCAACGGACTCCCAACGCGCTGTTCGTGATCGACCTGAAGACCGAGGCGATCGCCGTGCGCGAAGCCCAGCGTCTGCGCATCCCGATAATCGGCCTGGTCGACACCAACTGCGACCCCGACGGCATCGACTACATCATCCCCGGCAACGACGACGCGATGCGCTCGTGCGCTCTGATCGCTAAAGCGATCGGCGACGTCGTGGCCCAGGGCCACGACGTGTTCCGCGCCGAGGAGGAGAAGGCGCGCGCCGAACGCGCCGAGCAGGCAAAGCGTGAGGCCGAGGAGCGCGCCAAGCGCGAAGCCGAGGACCAGGCAAAGCGCGAAGCCGAGCTGGCCGCACGCGAGGCCGAGGAAAAGGCTGCCAAGGAGGCAGCAGAGAAGCAGGCGGCTGCGGCGGCCGCTCAAGCCGCTGCCGCCAAGGCAGCGGAGCCTGCCCCGGCACCGGCGGCTCCTGTGCCGGCGCCCCCTGCTGCTACAGCAGCAGCCCCGGCGTCAGCTCCAGCACAGGCTGCCAAGTCTGCGGGCGAGCAAGCGGCCGCGACCCCGGCGCCGGCACAAGCCGCCAAGCCCGCCGCCGAGCAAGCTGCGCCGGCTCAGCCCGAGCCGGCCGTGTCTGTTGCGAAGCAGGCCACCCCGGCCGCGGCGGAGGCTCCTGCAGAGAGCACACCGACAGATGCCGAGCCGGCCGAGCCTGCGCCGGCGGACAACGCGCCTGCGGACAATGCGCCTGCCGAGCCCACGCCGGCAGAGACACCAGCAGAGGAGACCAGCGCATCGTGAGCACGACCGAGATATCCGCCAAGGACGTGAAGGCCCTGCGCGAGCGCACGGGCGCCGGCATGATGGACTGCAAGAAAGCGCTCACCGAGGCCGAGAACGACATCGAGAAGGCGATCGAGATCCTGCGCCTCAAGCAGGGCAAGAAGATCCAGGATCTCGGCGAGCGCACCGCGACCGAGGGCACCGTCCAGGCCTACATCCATGCCGGCGCCAAGGTCGGCGTGATGATCGAGGTCGACTGCAACACCGACTTCGTTGCCAACAACGAGGACTTCGTCGGGTTTGCCCGCGATATCGCGATGCAGGTCGCAGCGACGCCGACCGTCAAGTACGTCTCCCGCGAGGACGTCCCAGCTGAGACGCGCGACGGCGAGGCTCGCATCTACGAGCAGGAGGCCGCCGAGAAGCCGGAGAACATCCGCGAGAAGATCGTCGCCGGCAAGCTCGACTCCTGGTACGCCACGATCGTGCTGCTCGAGCAGGAGATGCACAACCCAAAGTTCGAGGGCAAGACGGTGCAGCAGTTGCGCGACGAGTTGACGGCCAAGACGGGCGAGAACGTCGTCATACGCCGCTTCGTGCGCTTCGCCATAGGCCAGTAGTCAAAACGGCGATGCCCCCGCGCGCGCGGGGGCACAGCGAAATAATGGATAGGCTCTTGCGTCGCGATGTCCTCTCCGGCCTTCAAACGCATCCTGCTCAAGCTCTCTGGCGAGGCACTGATGGGCACGCTCGACTACGGCACCGACCCCGAACGGGTGGCCGCCGTCGCGCGTCAGGTGTCCGCGGTACGCGATCAGGGCGTCGAGGTCGCGATCGTGGTTGGCGCGGGCAACATCTATCGCGGCATGAAGGGAGCGGCCGACGGCATGGACCGCTCGACCGCCGACTACATGGGGATGCTCGCGACAGTGCTCAACGCGCTGCCGCTGCAGGATGCGCTGGAGAAGAGCGGCACCGACACGCGTGTGCAGTCGGCGCTTGGCATCTCAGAGGTCGCCGAGCCCTACATCCGTCGCCGCGCCATGCGCCACCTGGAGAAGGGCCGCGTCGTGATCTTCGCGGCCGGCACCGGCAACCCGTTCTTCACGACCGACACCGCCGCCGCGCTGCGCGCCGCAGAGATCCATGCGGAGATCATCCTGATGGCCAAGAACGGCGTCGAAGGCGTCTACAGCGCCGATCCGGCGATCGACGCGAGCGCCAAGTTCATCCCGCAGATAACCCACATGGAAGCGATCGAGCAGCGTCTGCGCGTTATGGATTCGACAGCGTTGGCATTGTGCATGGAGAACGGTATGCCGCTCAACGTCTTCAACATGGACGACGAGACCAACATCGCAAAGATAATCTCGGGTGCGCGCGTGGGGACGCTGGTGAGCGCATGACCTGCTACGAGAGGAGCCGCAACGATGGCCGCTGAGATGATCGACGCGCTGTTGGAGGACGCGCGCGAGCGGATGACCAAGTCGCTCGAGTCGACCCAGCACGAGTTCTCCTCGGTGAGGACGGGCCGTGCCAGCCCGGCGCTGCTCGAGCGGGTCGTGGTCGACTACTACGGCGCACAGACCCCGCTGAACCAGTTGTCGACGATCTCGGCCCCCGAGGCGCGCCTGATCACCGTCCAGCCGTATGACAAGTCCTCGATCAAGATGATCGAGAAGGCGATCAACGAGTCCGACGTCGGCCTGAACCCTTCCAACGACGGCAATCTCATCCGCCTCGTCGTGCCCGAGCTGACCGAAGAGCGGCGCAGAGATCTCGTGAAGGTGGTGCGCAACCTGGCCGAGGAGGGACGCATCGCGATTCGCAACGTGCGCCGCGACACGATGCAGCATCTGCGCGAGATGAAGTCGGGGGGGAGATCGGCTCAGACGACGAGCACCGCGCCGAGGGGGAGCTGCAAAAGCTCACCGACGGGCGCATCGCCGACCTCGACGGTGTGCTGAAGGCCAAGGAGGAAGAGATCCTCGAGGTGTGATGGTGGAGAGCGATTCTGGACGCGCTCGCTACCTCGCGATCATCACCGATGGCAATGGTCGTTGGGCGCGCATGCGCGGACTACCGGTCAACGAGGGTCACAACGCCGGCGCCGACAACGTCAAGGCGCGCTTGCGCGATGCTGCGGAGTTCGGCATCGAGGAGCTGACGGTCTACTCGTTCTCCACCGAGAACTGGTCGCGCCCGGCGGAGGAGGTGCAAGGCTTGATCGCGATGCTCGCCAAGCGCATCGCAAGCGAAACCCCCGAGCTGCACGCCGAAGGCGTGCGCATGCGCTTCATCGGCAGGCGCGAGGGCATCGCCCCCGATCTGCAGGCGCAAATGCGTGCGGCCGAAGAGCTCACCCAAGCCAACGAGCGCATCACACTGTTCGTGGCGTTCAACTATGGCGGGCGCGCGGAGATCCTCGACGCTGCGCGCGCGTTCGAGGGAGGCGACGAGGAGGAGTTTCGCAAGCACCTCTACGCCCCCGAGATGCACGACCCAGACATCATCATCCGCACCAGCGGCGAGCGTCGCCTCTCCAACTACCTGATGTGGCAGTCAGCCTATTCAGAGCTGGTGTTCCGCGACGAGCTGTGGCCCGACTTCTCGCGCGAGGCGCTCGAGCAGTCACTGTCCGAGTTCTCAGAGCGCTGCCGCCGCTTTGGCGGACGCTAGGGCGCTGGGACGATGGTGCCTACCCGGACGGTGGCTCGAGATGCGCCCGCTGTCCAGGGCGGCTCGAGCGGGCCCGCTCGGCGGACCGGCGGCTCGGATGTAGGCTCGCGCATCCTCTTCGCGTTGCCGCTGATCGCGCTCGCGCTGTTTCTCGTGATCGAGGGCGGTGCCATCTTCGCCGCCGGCATCTTCGCGATCGGCTGTATCTGCATGCACGAGCTGTACGGCATGTACGAGCGCACCAGCCCGGTGCGCCTGGCTGGCTTTCTGGCGCTCGCGGGGCTGGTCGCGGCCGCCCTGTACGGTGCCCCCGCTCACCCTACCCAGGTCCTGCTTGCCGCGTCGGTCGTGCTGCCGGTGCTGTTTGCGATGACGCTCGCCCAGCGCCGTCCGAGCGTGGGCGGGATGGCGATCACCTTGCTGGGCATCTACTGGATTGGCTTTGGCCTGGCCTATGCGGTGCTGCTGCGCGGCCTTCCCCACGGTGAGGGGATCGTGATCGACGTGCTGGTCGGCACGTTTCTGGGCGACACGGGTGCCTATTTCGGCGGTCGCCTGTTCGGCCGGCGTCCGCTCGCGCCGAGTATCTCGCCCAACAAGACGGTCGAGGGCCTCGTCATCGGTATGGCCTGCGCGGTGCTCGCGGTGTGGTTCGCTGGGCGCTACCAGGAATGGCTCCCGGGTACGCACGCGCTTGTGCTGGGCCTAGGTGTGGCCGTATTCGCGCCGATCGGAGACCTGTTCGAGTCATTCGTCAAGCGCCAGGCTGGCGCGAAGGACACGGGTAGCCTGCTGGGCGCCCACGGCGGTGTGCTCGACCGCTTGGACGCGATCTTGTTCACCGCGGTTGTCGGCTATTACATCTGGTTGGCGTATGTCTGACTTGAACCCAGAGGCCGCGGACTTCAACCCAGAGCTCGCAGCTGAGCGATCGCCCGAGAGGTCGTCGTGGCCAAGCGCCTGTTGATCCTCGGCTCCACCGGTTCGATCGGCACCCAGGCGCTCGACGTGCTGGCACGCAGCGACGAGTTCGAGCTGCTCGGCCTCTCGGCCGAGCGCTCGTGGGAGACGCTCGTCGAGCAGGCGCGCGAGCACGGCGTGCGGCGGGTCGCGCTCGTCGACGAGCAGGCGGCGCGCCTGGCCGCCGAGGCGTGGCCGGAGGGGGAAGTGCTGAGCGGCGCGGAGGGGCTGGTGCGCCTCGTCGTGGAGGCGGGCGCCGACTTGGTGCTCAACGCGCTCGTGGGCTCCGCCGGCCTTGGCCCGACCGTGGCCACGCTCGGCGAGGGCATCGACCTGGCGCTTGCCAACAAGGAGTCGCTTGTGGTGGGGGGCGAGCTGGTGGTGGCGCTCGCCGAAGCGACGGGCGCGCAGATCGTGCCGATCGACTCCGAGCACACCGCGCTTCACCAGTTGCTTTCCGGTTTGCCGCCTGGGAGCGTCGAGCGCCTAACGATCACCGCCAGCGGTGGTCCGTTTCGCGGTCGTTCGCGCGAGCAGCTGACCGAGGTGAGCGTCGAGCAGGCACTGGCTCATCCCACCTGGGCGATGGGCGGCAAGATCACGATCGACTCCGCCACGCTGATGAACAAGGGCCTGGAGTTGATGGAGGCTCACCACCTGTTCGGCACCCCCTATGAGTGCATCGACGTCGTCGTGCATCCACAATCGTTGATCCACGGCCTCGTCCAGCTCGCCGATGGGGCGATGCTCGCGCACGTCGGGCCGAAGGACATGCGCATTGCCATCTCCTACGCTCTGCACGGCGCCGTGAGCGTGGGCTTGCCGATCGCTCCGCTGGACCTGGTGGGAGTCGGCGCACTCACATTCGAGCCGGTGGACCTGGAGGCGTTCCCGTGCCTGCGCCTCGCCCGCGAAGCGGCGCAGGTCGGCGGCACCGCGCCGTGCGTGCTCAACGCGGCGAACGAGGTCGCGGTGCACGCGTTCCTCGACGGGCGTATGCCGTTTCTCGGTATCGCCGAAGTGATCGAACGCACGCTCGATCTGCTCCCGGGAGCGCCGATCAGGGCCTTCGAGTCGCTGTACGAAGCCGACCGCGAGGCCAGGCTGGCGGCAAACGAGGCCGTGGCTGCCACACTGAACTCATGAGCTGGGTGTGGACAATCCTCGGGATCATGGCGCTGATCGTGCTGCACGAGCTGGGGCACTTCGTCGTGGCCAAGGCTGTGGGGATGCGCGTGGAGCGCTTCTCGCTGTTCTTCCCGCCGAAGATCGCGGGGATCAAGCGCGGCGAGACCGAATACATGATCGGGGCGATCCCCGCGGGGGGGTACGTGAAGATCACCGGGATGAATCCTGAGGAGATCAAGACGTTGCCGCCGGAGGTTGCCGCTCGCGCCTACTACAACCAGCCCCCTTGGAAGCGGATCGTCGTGATCCTCGCCGGGCCCGGTGTGAACCTGCTGATCGCGTTTCTGCTGTTTTGGGTGGTCCTGGTCAGCGGCAGCCTCAGCGGTGCGGTGACGCTGTCGAACCTGAACCCGAAGACGGAAACCGTCGTGCCGACCACATCGGTGCAGGCGACCGAGAAGGGCGAGCCGGCATATGGCGTCTTGCGGCCTGGAGACAAGATCCTCGCTGTGGACGGCCACCCGGTGACGGTACTCTCAGCCACGAAGGCGATCGCCTCACACCGCTGCGCCGGGGCGCTGACCGAAGGCTGCCGCGCGCAGACGCCCGTGACGCTCACGATCCGCCGTGACGGGCGCGTGCTCACCGTGTCTGCCTATCCCCGCTACAGCAAGCCCGTCGGACGCATGCTCGTCGGCTTCGACTTCGGCTACACCGCCAAGTCGTTCGGGGCGTTCTCCGCAGCCGGCACGGCGTTGTCGGAGATGTGGGGCACGACCACGACGATGATCTCGAACATCGGCAAGGCTTTCACAAGCTCCAAGGTACGCAAAGAATTCCACAGCATCGTGGGGATCACCGTGATTGCCCAGGAAGCCGTCGTCGCCGGTCCCGGCTATGCGCTCGTGTTCCTCGGCTTCGTCTCGCTGGCGCTGGCCGTCATCAATCTGTTCCCGTTCCTGCCGCTCGACGGCGGACACGTGCTGTGGGCGTTGGCCGAGAAGGTGCGGGGCCGGCGGGTGTCGCTGGCCGCGATGTGGCGCTTCAGCTCGGTGGGGATCGTGTTGCTGCTGTTCCTGGTCGTAAACGGCTTCGGCAACGACATCAGCCGTTTGGGTGGTTGAGGGGCTGGAGTGGGAGAGGGTGTACAGCGCGGTTTGGGTGGTTGAGGAGCAGGAGCGGCAGAGGGTGCACAGCCGCAGATGTGTGTTTATTTTTTTGAGATCCTTTCACCATGTAACTATTGACGTGCGGAAGGAGTAGCGAATTATAGATACACACCCACGCCCGCCAGAGGCACGCCTTACCCGGGCAATCGCGGCGGATGTACGCACACCCAGCTCTTGACCAGAGGACCCAGACGCTCGGGTAGAGCGCAGCCGAACAGCGCCTCCAGCTCGCGGCGCGAGAGCAGCGAGATCTCCTCCCACGCTCCCGCGGCGCCTAGGCGCCAGTAGGGGCGGCGCACCAGAGGGGGCAGCCAGTGCGCGAAAGGCAGCAGCGCATGGGGCTCGATCGGGAAAGAACGGGCGGGTGTTTGCACGAACCAGCCGCGACCGACACGACGCACCTCGCTCGCGAACGCCTCGCGGCGCGCCGGCGGGACGTGCTCGATCACGCTTGAGCTGTACGCAAGGTCGAACTCGTCGTCCTCGAAAGGCAAGCCGGCGGCTGCGTCGGCCTGCACGAACGGACCCGGGTAGTCCGGGCGCTCGGCCATGTCAACACCCGTGATGTCCAGTCCAGGCTCCAGGGCACGTAGGCCCAGCGCGCCACAGCCGACGTCGAGCACACGTGCACCCTCGGCGAGCCCGCACATCGCAAAAAACCGCTCATGGCGGCGCCGACGCGCACCGGCGGCCAGGGGGGAGGCGAGTCGCGCCAGCGGGCCGCGGGCAGTGGCATAAACGTTCTGTGAGGGTGGCATCGTAGAATCAGCCTATGGCTTCCAAACGTCAGATCCATGTCGGGTCCGTGCCGATCGGCGGCGGAGCGCCCGTGGCAGTACAGACGATGACCAAGACCGAGACCGCGAATCTCGCGGCGACGATGGAGCAGATCCGCAGAGTCGCCGACGCCGGGGCTGACATCGTGCGCGTGGCGGTGCCGCGCGAGCAGGACGCAGAGGCCCTGAAGCAGATCGTGCTCGACTCGCCGATTCCCGTGATCGCCGACATCCACTTCAACCACACGCTCGCGCTGAAGGCGATCGAAGCCGGGGCGCATTGCGTGCGACTGAATCCGGGCAACATCGGCGGGCCCGAGAAGGTGGCCGAGGTGATCGCGCTGGCTAAGCAGATCGGGACTCCTCTGCGTGTTGGCGTCAACAGCGGGTCCCTGCCCAAGCATCTAAGAGACCTCGAGTACGAGAACCCGGTCGAGGCGCTGGTGACGGCCGCCGTGGAGACCGTCGAGCTGATGGAGCGGCTCGACTTCGAGAACTTCAAGGTGTCGATGAAGTCGACTTCGGTGCCCAACACGATCGCCTCCAACCGCCTGCTGGCTGAGCGCATTCCCTATCCGCTGCACCTCGGCGTGACCGAGGCCGGCACGAAGTGGTCGGGGTCGCTGAAGTCAGCCGTCGGGCTTGGCACGCTGCTCGCCGATGGCATCGGCGACACGATCCGCATCTCGCTGTCGACCTTCCATGCCGAGGAGGAGGTCAAGGTCGCCTGGGAGATCCTCAAGGCGCTTAAGCTGCGCGAGAAGGGGCCTGTGCTGATCGCTTGTCCCACCTGTGGGCGGCTGCAGTTCGACATGGACACGGTTGTCGTGGAAGTGGAGCGTCGCCTCGAAGCGTATGAGGACCCGATCGAGGTGTCGGTGCTCGGCTGCGCGGTCAACGGTATCGGCGAGGCAAGGCACGCCGACTTCGGCATCACCGGCGCCAAGGACATGGGGATGATCTACTCCAAGGGCGAGCCCCTGAAGAAGGTACCGACACACGAACTGGTCGACGAGCTGTTCAAGGAGATCGACCGCTACTACGCCGCCGGCAAGACCGTTCAACGTGACGAGCGCGAAGCAGCCGAGGCACGCGAGTGGCTCGCAGCCAACGAGGACGCCACGGCGATGACTCCAGAGAAACTTGCCGCGCTCGAGGCAGCGGCCGCCGAGCAGGAAACCGAGGCCGACGCAGTGCTCGAGTCGATGCTCGCGCCAGCCGGCACCGCGAACGGCAACGGCGTGACGCTGGACGAGTCGGCCTCGCCGGTCGCCGGCCGGCGCTTCAGTCGTAACTGAGCGCCGGCCCTTTCCGCGATACTCAGCCGCCGCGCTGAAGCGCTCGGCGACCTTCGCCCAATCGACCGTGTTCCACCAAGCGTCGAGGTAGTCGGGGCGCTTGTTCTGGTACTTCAGGTAGTAGGCGTGCTCCCACACGTCGACACCCAGCAGCGGGGTGTTGCCTGTAGAGATCGGGTTGTCCTGGTTCGGCGTGCCCACAACCGCCAGGCCCGAGCCGTCGTGCACGAGCCAGGACCAGCCTGAGCCGAACTGGTTGATGCCCGTTTCCTTGAGCTTTGCCTGGAAGTCGCAGAACGAGCCGAACGTCGAGGCGATCGCCTCGGCCAGCGCGCCGTCGGGCTCGCCGCCGCCGTCCGCGGACATCGACTCCCAGAACAAGCTGTGGTTGTAGTGGCCGCCGCCGTTGTTGCGCACGGCGGTGCGCTTTGTCCTCCGGCACCTGCGAGAGATCCTTGAGCACGTCCTCGATCGGCGCGTCGGCCAATGGGGTGCCCTCGAGCGCCGCGTTGACCTTGTCCACGTAGGCCTGATGGTGCTTGTCGTGATGGATTTCCATCGTCAGCTTGTCGATGTGCGGCTCGAGCGCGTCGTATGCGTAGGGAAGCGGCGGTACGGAGTAGGCCATCGGTGCTCCTTGGGTTGGGGACGGGTCGTGTCCTGTAATTCATAGCGTGCGAGGACGCCCGAGGCGTGACCGACTGGGGTGCGCGCACGACTTCGATTTTTTGGGCTACCCAGCTTTGGCCTCGCGCAACACCCGTAGGAGCTGAAGGACGCGTAGGATGCCGTCCAAGCTATGACCAGACTGACCGAGTATCTACTGCCGACCGAGAAGCAGGCGCCCGCCGACGCCGAGGCGATCTCGCACAAGCTGATGGTGCGCGCCGGGCTGATCAGGCAGATGGGGACGGGCATTTGGACCTGGCTGCCGGCCGGCTGGAAGGTCCATCAGCGCGTGGTGGCGATCGTGCGCGAGGAGATCGACGCGATCGGCGGACGCGAGATGCTGATGCCGGTGCTGCAACCCGCCGAGCTTTGGCGCAAGACCGGCAGGCTTGGGATCGAGGAGCTGTTCAAGCTGCAGGATCGCAAAGGGCTCGGAGCTCGTGCTGGCGTTGACCCACGAGGAGGCGGTCACCTTCCACGTCGCGCAGACGATCAACTCCTATCGCGACCTTCCCCTGATCCTGTACCACTTCCAGGTCAAGGAGCGCGACGAGGCGCGGCCGCGCGCCGGCGTGCTTGCGCACGCGCGAGTTCGTGATGAAGGACTCCTACAGCTTCGACCGCGACCAGGCCGGGTTGGAGGAGCGCTACGCGTTGCACGTCGGTGCTTACGATCGAGATCATGCAGCGCACCGGGCTGCGCTTCTATCGCGTCGAGTCGGACGTTGGCGTGATGGGCGGGCTTGGCGCGCACGAGTACATGGCGCCCTGCCCGGCCGGCGAGGACGAGGTCGCGCTCGGCGACGGGTATGCCGCCAACATGGAGGTGGTCGAGGAAGAGCCCCGACTACCGCAAGGACGGGGAGACGCCACATGCTCGGCGAGAAGAAGCTGACGGTCGAGCCGGCGATCGAGATCGGGAACATCTTCAAGTTGGGCACGCGCTACTCCGAGCCGCTGGGCGCCACATACCTCGACGAGCACGGAGCGGAGCTGCCGATCTGGATGGGCTCCTACGGGATCGGGCCGGCGCGAGTCGTGGCGGCCGCCGTCGAGCAGTTCGCCGACGAGCACGGCATCTCCTGGCCGAAAGCGCTTGCTCCGTTCGCCGTGCACCTGGTGGCGGTGGGTCGTCCGGGCACGCCCGAGCGCGACGCCGCCGATGCGCTGTACGAGACGCTTGCTCGCCGGCGGTGTGGAGGTCCTCTACGACGATCGCGAAGCGGGGCCGGGGGAGAAGTTCGCCGACGCCGAGCTGCTCGGCTGTCCGGTGCGCTTGACCGTGGGGCGGCGCAGCCTGGAGTCGGGCGAGATCGAGGTGCAGCTGCGACGCGGACGCGAGCGCCGGCCCGGCCTGCCGCTCGGCGGCGAGCCGGCAGAGCTGTTGCGGGCGCTGGACGAGCTGTGCCAGAGCACCCCGTAGAGCCTGGCGGAGACCCCGTCAGGCATGCGATCCCCGCGTGGCGGCGGGTGAGACGCGGTCGCGCAAGCCGCCTGGAGCGCATCCGCTCAGCGCTCGACCCTTCGTCGCCTGGTCGGTCTGGACCGCTCGGGGCCGCCGCCGCCGCAGACGCTCACCGGCCAGCCGCTGCGGCCCTGGACGATCCCCAACGCGATCGGCTTTCTGCGGCTGGCGCTGATTCCCGTGTTCCTGGTGGTGGCGCTGTCGAGCAGCGACGGCGTGGACGCGCCGAACGCGATCCTGTTCGCCGTGATCGGCTGGGGCGACTACGCCGATGGGATCGCCGCGCGCGTGACCGCGCCAGTACAGCCGCCTCGGGGCGCTGATGGACCCCGTCACCGACCGCCTGCTCGTCGTCAGCGGCGTGGTCGTGTGCTGGCGCTTCGATCTGCTGCCGCGCTGGGCGCTTGCGCGTGCTCGTGGCGCGCGAGCTGTCGATGGTGGCGCTCGGGCGCTACGGGCTGAAGCACGGCGTGGAGCTGCGCATCAACTGGCCTGGGCGCGTCGGCGTGGCGCCGCTGATGGGAGCGCTGTTCTTCGCGATGTGCGGTCTTGGCACGCTCGCCGAAGTGCTGCTGTACGTGGGCTCGTGCTCGCGCTGATGGCCAGTGCGCTGTATGTGCGCTCGGGACGTGAGCAGCTGCGCGCGCGGCCGGTGGCTAGCACGCCGCGAGCGCGTGCGGTAGCTAGCTGTGCTGTAGCGGTTGCGCCTCGGGGCGCCAACAGTTCGCGCGAGCGCGCCACATAGCGAGCAGTCGCTCGCCCGCTAGCCACGCTCCGATCGTGCCGGTGCACAGCAGGAGCGCCATCAGGCTGACGTTGTAGCGCGGCTGGTCGTTGAACGGCGTCGCAAACGCGGCGATCGCGAGCAGCGCGCGCGGCGCTCATCGTGAGCATGCAGCCGGCGGGTCAGGGCGATCCCGGCGAGCAGTCCGATCACGGCGAAGATCAGATAGATCTTGTGCTGGGCTGGGCTCGTGTCGGGATGGTAGGTGCCGTTGCCGCCGGTCCACGCGACGGTCCACATCTTCCAGAACTTGCTCCACAGCATCGAGGCGAACGCCGCCGGTTTGCCGAGCGCGTATTTGCGGACGTTGTTGAGGTTTTCTTCGTTGACGGCCGCGTTCTCGGACATGCCGGGGTGACGCGCTTCGATCAGGCGGAAGACCGGGGCCGAGGTCTGTTGCCAGTAGCGGCCGCAGTCCTGCGGAAAGTGGCGGCAGACTTCGGGCGCGAGCTTCTCCTCGGTTGGCACCAGCTCGCCCTTGCCCGGCAGGTAGCTGCCGATGAAGAACGCGTCGGGGCCGGCGGTGGTGATCGGAACGAAGCGGCCCTCCTTGCTGGAGGCGTAGAGCAACCACGGCGAGAGCACGAGCATCAGGGCGCACGAGATACACGCCGCCGCGCAACAAGCCCGTACGCCAGCCTGGTCGCCCGCTGAACGCGAGCGCGAGCGCGATCACAGCCATGCCGATCGCCATGTCGCTACGCGTGAGGCACGCGATCCCGCCCATGACGCCGGCAGCAAACAGCCACAACAGCTCGTTGCGGCTGCCATAGCGCGAGCGGGCCAGCATCGCGGCGGCGACCGACGGCGAGCAGCACGAACGCACCGCTCGGCTCTGAGAGGAAAGTGCGCGTGGCCTCGATCAGCGGCTCGTAGCTGGCCACCAGCGCGGTGGCGATCACCGCCGCCCACGGTCCCGCGAAGACCCAGGCGAGCACCGCCACCAGCACGAGCGTGAGCACGCCCGCCGCCAACTGCGTGTATTGCGCTGGGCCGGATGCGTGCGTGGTCAGCTTCAGCGAGTGGTGACCGGACAGACGCGTGGCGATCGCAAACGCGATCGAGGTCCCCGGCGGCCACTTGAAGGTGGCGTAGCGTTCGTCTGAGAGGATCCGGTTGGCGTTGCCGACGTAGCCGTTCTCGTCGGCCGAGAGATGCGTGTTCGTGCCGATCGCCGTGTTGCGTGCGACGCCGCCGGCGATCACGATCACGACGATCAGCAGCGGCCGCGAGCGCTCTCCGAGCGTGTCCACCGTGGGAGTCTTAGCAGCCGCTGTCTCGACCGCTCGACGCTTGCCGGCGGGGGTGTCGGCGATGTTGTAGCGCTGGCGATGGCGGGCGTCGATTTCTCTCTGAAGACTCTCAAGCTCAACTTTACCTTTTGGTCTATACTGGGCTGCAGCATGGCAGCATGACCGGCAGCTCAAACCTGCATCCTTGCGCAAGAGGAGATGTGCTCGCGATGGATACGTTTCCCGATCTTGGCTCGATGAGCGACAGTGAGCTCAAGGATGTGATCCGACAGCTCACCGAGGAGGAGATGGAGATCTCCTACAAACGGCGCATCTTGCACGGCAAGATCGACATTTTGCGTGCTGAGCTCGTGAGTCGTCTGCGCGAGCAGCACAAGGACGGCGACGTGGCGATCACCGGCGAGGACGTCAAGCGTCTGTCGGACATCCTCGCCAACCGCGCCGGCGGAGTCTCGACCGACGAGTCCTAGCCGTGTCCTGCGCGGCGCAAAAGCAGCCGGCGCTGTCCGGCGGGAGCAGGGGGTAGCTGCATGGCTTTGCACTGTCCCGAGTGTGGCTTTCTCAGCGACGAGGGCGCCAACTACTGTCCGCGTTGCGGCGCGCTGCTGCCACGCGGCGAGGGGCCAGGGGGCGAGCCGGTGACGGCCACCTACCGGATCGACGACGAGGGCGATCTGGTGCCGGTGGAGCTGGGCGAGGTGACCGCCCACGGGCCGGCGCTCGTGATCCGCGCCGGCGGAGGGCGCGCGGGCGAGAGCTTTCCCGTCGATCGCGAGCGGATGAGCATCGGCCGCCGCCCGGACTCCGACGTGTTCCTCGACGACGTGACCGTCTCGCGCGACCACGCCCTGCTGGTCAATCGCGGTGACGCCTGGTACCTCGACGACTGTGGCTCGCTGAACGGAACGTACGTGAACCGCTCGCGGATCGACTCGCATCGCCTGGAGGAGGGCGACGAGCTGCAGATCGGCAAGTACAAGCTGACCTACCACGCACGCTGATGGCGACGCTCGCGAACAAGACCACACCCGAGAGCAACGGCGACGGCGACGGCGAGAGCGGGCGCCAGAAGGCGCTCACGATCGGCGCGGTCTGCAAGGCGCTCGTGCAGGAGTTCCCCGACATCTCGATCTCCAAGATCCGCTATCTGGAGGACCAGAAGCTCCTGACGCCGCGGCGCACCCCCGGTGGCTATCGCCTCTATACCCAGAGCGACGTCGCGCGCCTGCGCACGATCCTGAGGATGCAGCGCGACGAGTTCCTGCCGCTGCGTGTGATCCGCCAGGAGCTCGCTGCCGGGCGCGCCGGCGACATGCAGGTTCCGCGGCCCGCCGGGCGCGAGGGCGGCAAGCGTGCCTGGCACACGAGCATGAGCGTGCGCGAGCAGGAGGGAGCGCTCTATTCCCTCGAAGACGTGCTGGAGGAGACAGGCGCCGAGGCAAAGCTCGTACGCGAGCTCGAAGAGTACGGCGTGGTCAAGGGCGAGATGCGCGGCGGGGTGCGCTACTTCGACGAGACCGAGCGGGAGATCGTCGGCGCCGTCTCCGAGCTCGCCCGCTACGGCGTGGGTGGGCGCAACCTGCGCGTGTTCCGCTCCTCGGCCGACCGCGAGGCAAGCCTCCTGCAGCAGATCCTCGCGCCGGCGCTGCGTTCGCGCAACCCCGAGCGTCGCAAGGACGCCGTCGACGCGCTCGAGAACCTGGCGGCGGTCACCACGCACCTCAAGCATCTGTTGTTGGTACGAGACCTTCGCAAGATAGTCAGGTGAGCGCGGCGGAGGACCTGCGCGCTCTGATCCGCGACATCCCCGACTTTCCCAAGCCGGGGATCGTCTTCAAGGACATCACGCCGCTGCTGGCCGACTCCGCGGCGCTGGCCCAGGCGGTGCAAGGGCTGGCCGATTATGCGCGCCCGCTCGAGGCAGAGTGCGTGCTGGCCGCCGAGGCGCGCGGCTTTCTCCTGGGGCCTGCCCTGGCGCTCGCGCTCGGTGCCGGGTTCGCGCTGGCGCGCAAGCCGGGCAAGCTGCCATACGAGACTGTCAGCGCCGAGTACGAGCTCGAGTACGGACTGGACCGCCTGGAGCTTCACAGCGACGCGATCCGTCCCGGTGGCCGCGTGCTCGTCCACGACGATCTGCTCGCCACGGGGGGGACGGCACGGGCGCTGTGTGACCTAGTTGCACGCCTGGGCGGGGTAGTAGTCGGCTGTGGTTTCCTGGTAGAGCTGACGTTTCTGGGGGGGCGCGCACGACTCTCCCCACACGACACCCACTCGCTGCTCGCATACGAGGCGTAGGCGTGCCCACGGTCCGGCGCTCGCGCATAATCGACGCTTCGCTGGATGAGCTGTGGCAGGTGCTCGGTGACCCCCACCATCTGCCGCGCTGGTGGCCGCGCGTGAACCGCATCGAGGCTGTCACCCTGACAGGCACGGGTGACCTGGACGCATTCACCGAGGTGCTGATGGGGCCAAGCGGAAAAATCGTGCGCGCCGACTTCAAGCTGCTGGAGCAGCTCGATCGCCGGCGGATCGTTTGGGCCCAACAGGTCGAGGGCACGCCGTTTGCGCGCGTATTGCGCAGCGCCGAGACGGAGATTACCCTCGCCGACGGGCAGGGCAGGGATGGTCCCGCCAGCGAGGTGACGATCGAGCTGCGCCAAGAGCTGCAGGGCTTCGCGCACAGATCCGGCGGCGGATCGTGGATCGGGGCGTTCTCGCGCTTTGGCAGCCCGCTGGTTCGGCGCGCCGCACACTCCACGATCGACGAGGCGCTCGACGGCTTGGAGCAGATCGTTGGCCGTTGAGCGGATGCGCTGGTGGGGCTGGGGCGATCGGCTGCATCCGCCGGGTCTCCCAGCGCACGCCCTGCGCTTTCTGCGCGAGACGGTCAGTGTGGCTGAGCGACCGCGGCCCCCGGTCGCGCTCGAGCACGTCAAGCTCGACGCTCCCTCGATCCCAGCCGGGACGCTGGCGGCGCTGCGCGAGATCCTCGGCGGCGAGCACGTGCGCGACGACCAGGCCGAGCGCGTGCTGCACGCAGCCGGCAAGGGCTATCCAGACCTGGTGCGCCTGCGCGCCGGGCGGCCTCTGGGGGCCCCCGACGCAGTACTCCATCCCGCCAGGCACGAGCAGCTGCGCGCGCTGCTGGGCGTCTGCGCGAGCGAGTCGCTGGCGGTCGTCCCGTTCGGCGGCGGCACGAGCGTGGTGGGCGGGGTCGAGCCGCTGCGCGGCGCCCATCGCGCGGTGGTGGCACTCGACATGGACCGTATGGCCGGCGTGCCGGCGCTCGACGAGACCTCGCGGATGGTGAGCGTTCAGGCGGGCGTCAGGGCACGTGCGCTTGAGGACTGGCTCGGCGCGCGTGGGCTAACGCTGGGTCACTTCCCTCAGTCCTTCGAGTACGTGACGTTGGGCGGTTGTGCCGCCACACGCTCGGCCGGACAGGCCTCCAGCGGCTATGGCCGCTTCGAGCGGATGGTGCAGGGCTTGCGCCTGGTCGCCCCGGCGGGCGACGTCGAACTGGCCGCGTTTCCCGCGAGCGCGGCGGGCCCGGGCGTGCGCGAGCTGGCGGTCGGCTCGGAGGGCACGCTGGGAGTGATCGACGAGCTGACGCTGCGCGTCCGCCGCGCGCCGGCGGAGCGCATCTACGAAGGCGTCTTCTTCGAGAGCTTCGCTGCGGGCATGCACGCTTTTCGCAGGCTCGCCCAGGATCGTTGCACGCCGGAGATCGCGCGCCTCTCAGACGAGCAGGAGACGCGCATGTCGCTCGCGCTGGCCGGCACGGGCGGTGTGAAAGGCCGGCTCGGACGCGCCTATCTGGACGTGCGCGGCTACGGCGGCGGCTGCCTGGCGATCCTCGGCTTCGAGGGTAGCGCCGTGGATGTGGCGATGCGCCGCGCGGCTGCGAAGGAGATCGTGCGCGAGGTGGGCGGACTGCGCGTGGGCCGCTCGCCGGGCAGGGCGTGGCTGGCCTCGCGTTTCGCCGCCCCCTACCTGCGCGATGAGCTGCTCACCCAGGGTGTGATGGTCGAGACGCTGGAGACCGCCACGCGCTGGTCGAATGTCGGCGAGCTGCACGGGCGCGTGGCTGAGGCGATCCATCAGGCTCTGCGCGTGCAGGGAACGCCGGCGCTGGTGATGTGCCACATCTCGCACCTGTACGAGACGGGAGCTTCGCTGTACTTCACGTTTATCGCCCGCCAGCGCGAGGGCGAGGAGATCGAGCAATGGCAGGCGGCCAAGACGGCGGCGAGCGCCGCGATCGTCGCGGGCGGCGGGACGATCACCCACCATCACGCGGTCGGACGCGACCATGCGCCCTGGATGGAACAGGAGATAGGCGGCGTGGGTGTGAGCGCGTTGCGGGCGCTGAAGGCCGAGCTCGACCCTGCAGGAATCATGAACCCGGGAAAGCTGCTGCCGTGAGGTCCTATCGCGCTGCCGTGAGGCCCTACCGCTGCTGCCACGATGCCCTGTCGGTGTTGCCGTGACGCCTTATCGCCCGCTGACGCTAGGTCCTATCGCCGCGATGAGGACCTGTCCGATATGCCCTCGGGTCAGTGCAGCGTGAACGAGCCGCTCAGGACGGTCGGGCCCGGTTCTTTGGGATGCGTGCTCGTCTCGCGTGTGACGATGAACTTGGCGTAGTCGCCGGCGTCGCTCGGCAGCGGGTTGCCGCCTTGCATCTGGCCGTTGGAGCCAACGCTCGAAGCTCTGCCGAGTGGCTTGGCGTTCGATGGCGAGTTGTACAGCCATACCGCGTAGAAGAAGCCGTTGGAGGGGGGCAGGCCCTGCGCGGTCACATAGAACGCGCGTCTGCTGCCCTCCGAGAGCACATAGGCGACGCCGGTGGCGTTGACCGACGGTTCGCCGGAGGAAAGCCGGATCGTGCTGTCGAGCGTCGCCTTGGGGGCGTTGGCAGTCGAGGTCGAGGACGTTCCGGTCCCGGTTGTGGTTGTGGTGGCACTCGTGCCGGCTGTGGTCGTCGGCGTGGAGCCTTTCCCGCCGCTGCTCGAGACGATGATCACCGCGATCACGATCACCACTACGATCGCGCCCAGCAGCAGCGCCCCGGCTCGACGTGAGCCAGTCGAGGTCTGCGGTCCGCGCGGCTGGCGCGGGGGAGGGGAGGCGCTCGTGGAGGACCTCGTCGCGGCTGAGCTTGGAGTAGATCCGACGCCCGCGGCCTCGAATCTCGAAGCGGCGGTTGCATCCGGCGCAGCGGATCGTGTGCCGCGCGCGCCTGCCACGCGCGAGCCGCCTGCCATACGCGAGCCGCCCGCCACGCCCGAGCCGCCTGTCACGCCCGAGCCGCCTGGCGCCGCGACGTCGTCGGCTAGCGCGTCGAGCGCTGCGTGCGCGCGATCGCGCACCGTCGCCTCCGGGATGCCAAGCAGCGCGGCGACCTCGGTGTAGCTCTTGCCGCGATCGAGCACGAGCGAAAGCACGGCGCGCTGGTCGGGTGGCAGTCGGTCGAGTTCTGTCATCTGCGGAAGCGGTCCGGTCCCCTGCCGGACATCAAGCCTTGCCCGTAGGCTATCGTGGCCGCCCGATGCCCATCCCACCAGCCGCCCAGATCAACGAGCATCTGCTGGGCTTCGACCGTCTCTACGGGCTCCGGTTCCTGGAGTGCTCGGAGACAGACGTGCGCGCCCAGGTGGTCGTCGGCGACGAGCACAAGCAGCCGGCTGGACTCGTACACGGGGGCCTATACGCCTCGATCGCCGAGTCGATCGCCTCGATCGCGACGGGCCTGAGCGTGCTCGACGAAGGCAGCATGGCGATGGGCATGTCCAACAACACGAGCTTCCTGCGTCCGATCACCGCGGGTGTCGTGCACGCGCACGCCAAGCGCGTCCACCGCGGCCGCACAACGTGGCTGTGGGACGTGAGCTGTAGCGACGACGAGGGTCGCACGTGCGCGCTCACGCGCATGACGATCGCCGTCCGACCGCTGCTCGACTAAATGCGCGATGCCTTCTGGGTGAGGGCTTGTGCTTGCGTGAGGGGCTTGTGTCTGCGTGAGGGGCTTGTGTCGGGTTACAACCTAAAGGTTATAAGGTCAGGCGTAACAACCTAGAGGTTATATTTGTGGATCGCTGATCGAGCACTACACGACTATCTGGTCGGCAGGGCGGCTGGCTATTCGCCCGGCCCGCGTGGCACGCTGACTCCTGCCGGCGCCTGGATCGACAGCGGCACACGGTCGAAGCCGTTGTCGGGCAGCGCGGCGGGGAGCGGCGCGAACGGTAGCCCGTCGGTGTTCAGAGGCGCCATCGTCGCGGCGGCTTCTCTGGCGAGCGCGGGATGCACGCCGAACACGCTCACAACCACGTTCGCGGTGGCGATGGCGAGCGTCGAGCCGCCCTGCGCGGAGCGCGCGCTGACCTCGCGCAAAGACACCGTCCGCGTCGCGGCGCTCCCCCCGGGGAGGAAGCTGTTGTCCGGCGAGGTCACGATCGACACGGGCGTTACGCACACGTACTGCCCGCCGAGCACGCAGTCGCCGTAGCGGATCGTGACGGCTTCGCTCGGATCGATCGCGACGCTCGTGACCTGCATGCCATGGAAGTTGAGGCCAAGCCAGTAGACGGGAAAACGGCTCTTGACGAGCACGGACTCAAGCGGCTGTGGCCCGATCGGCTGGTCCTGCAGAGTATTGCCACAGCAAGCGAGCGCCAGCGCGCAAGCGGCCAGTGCGCCACCGAGC
Organism: uncultured Solirubrobacterales bacterium; assembly: GCA_963725265.1. Taxonomy (GTDB): domain Bacteria; phylum Actinomycetota; class Thermoleophilia; order Solirubrobacterales; family Solirubrobacteraceae; genus Palsa-744. The sequence continues at coordinate 1,715,128 of CAVRXP010000002.1, read as the reverse complement.
AGGGCGCGGCGCGCGCGCAACCGCCCGACCGGCGATGCGGGGCTCGCGACGGACGGTGTCAGACAGCGGGCAGCTCACGGTCACGGGAGGCAGAGTAACGGTGCGGCAACGGCTCAGCCGCGGTAGGCGTTGGTGATCGGCATGCGCCGGTCGCGCCCAAAGGCACGCTCGGTGATCTTGATGCCGGGTGGAGCCTGGCGGCGCTTGTACTCGGCGAGGTCGACGAGCCGCACGGTGCGCTCCACCTCCGCGCGCGGCAGCCCTTCGGCGATCAGCTGCTCGCGGCTGCGGTCCAGCTCGATATAGCCGTGCAGGATCCGGTCGAGCAGCTCATACGGCGGCAGTGAGTCCTGGTCGGTCTGGTTCTCGCGCAGCTCGGCCGAGGGCGCGCGCTCGATGATCGACGCGGGGATCGGGGCAGACGCGGGCGTGTTCTCGCCTTTGCCGAGTGCTATCGCGGCGGCGGATTCGTTGCGCCAGCGCGCCAGCCGGTAGACGAGCGTCTTGGGCACGTCCTTGATCACTGCAAAGCCACCGGCAAGATCGCCGTAAAGCGTGGTGTAGCCGACCGACATCTCAGACTTGTTGCCGGTCGTCAGCACCAACCAGCCGAACTTGTTGGAGAGCGCCATCAGCAGGTTGCCGCGGATGCGAGCCTGCAGGTTCTCCTCGGTCAGATCGGCCGGCAGCCCGTCGAAGTCGGCGTGCAACGTCCGCGTATAGGCCTGCATCACCGGCTCGATCGTCAGCTCGTGTGCGCGCAGCCCGAGCGCCTGAGCCAGCGCGCGGGCGTCGTCCTGGGTAGCCGAAGAGGAGTAGGGCGAAGGCATGATCGCGACGTTCACGCGCTCGCGCGCCGAGCGCGTCGGCGGCAAGGCAGGCCACGAGCGCCGAGTCGATCCCACCCGAGAGCCCGAGCACGACCGAGGAAAAGCCGTTCTTCTGCGACGTAGTCGTGCAGCCCGAGCGCCAGCGCCTCGTACACCTCCTGCTCGCGCGAGGCGATCGGGGGTTTTGGGGTGTTCAAATCGGCGTGCCCCCCGCGCGCGCGCGGGCCATGCCGATTTTCGATGTCGACGTCGCACACGACCAGGTCCTCCACGAACTGCGCGCCGCGAGCGATCGTCTCCCCGCTCGGGTCGAGCACGAAGGAGTGCCCGTCGAAGACCAGCTCGTCCTGGCCGCCGACCATTGCGCAGAACGCCACGTAGGCGCCAGTTTCGCGGGCGCGCTGGGCGAACAGTCGCTCGCGCTCCAGCCCCTTGCCAGCGTGGTAGGGGGACGCCGAGGCGTTCACGATCAGGCACGCCCCGGCAGCCGCCTCGGATGAGGCCGGAGGCCCATCGATCCACAGGTCCTCGCAAACTGTGACCCCGAGCACGCCCAAAAATCCCTCCAAAACCAACCCCTCGTCGGGGTCGCCGTCTGGATTTTGCGCGCGGCCGTCGAGCAGTCGTCCCCAGCTGCAGTGTCATGCCCTCGCTCGGCCCGGCCTTGAAGTAGCGCTGCTCGTCGAACACGCCGTAGTTGGGCAGGTGCACCTTGCGGTAGACCGCGTGCACCGCGCCGCGAGCGAGCACCGCCGCCGAGTTGTAGACGCCTGTCGGCGGCGCGCTCGGGAAAGCCGACGATCGCCACGATCCCCTCGCACCGAGCGCGCCAGCTCGTGCAGCCGCGCCTCGGTGTCCTCGAGGAAGTGCTCGCGCAACAGCAGGTCCTCGGGCGGATAGCCGCTGAGCGCGAGCTCGGGGAACACCACCACCTGTGCCCCGGCCCGCTTCGCGGCATCGATGCCGTCGCGGATGCAGCCGCGCGTTGCCGGCGAGGTCGCCGACGGTCGCGTTGATCTGGCACAGGGCCAGGCGCAGCGTGCCGCTCATCGCCGCTGGCAGCGTGCGCCACTAGCGGGCGGCCGCTCGCGCTGGACCGCTTGGCGCGCCGGCGGCCGGTCGCCTTCGCGCTCGGGGCCCTCGCGCTGGGGCCTTGGCGTTCGCTGCGGCCGCCGCCTTCGCCAGCGCTGCGATCGCCCGCTCCAGCTCGTGTGCGATCGTCTCCAGCTCCGGCAGCGCGTCGTAGTCGGCGAGCAGCCCGAAGCCGAGCTGCCCGTCGTAGCTCATCACGGCGATCCCGAGCGCCTGGCGGCGCGCAAGCGGCACGACGGGGTAGAGCGCCTGCAACCGGCGGCCGAGCAGGTAAAGCGGAAACTGCGGTCCGGGCACGTTCGTCACGACCAGGTTGAAGAAGCGCTGGCGCGCCTGCAGCCGCGCGGCCTGGCTCAAGATCGTCGGCGGCGCGAAGCCGGCGAGGTTGGTCAGCACCTCTGCGCCGACCGCCTGGCCGGAGTGCTTGAGATCGTCCATCTCCAGACGCACCTGCGCGAGGCACTCGACCGGGTCGGCGATGCCGACGGGCAGCGGCGCCCACATCGCCGCCACCTTGTTGCCAAGCGCGCCGCGCTCGATGTCGGCGCGCACCGAGACCGGCACCATCGCCTTGAGCACCAGGCCCTCGGTGTCATAGCCCTGCGCGCGCATGTGTCGGCCGAGCGCGAGGCTCACCGCGGCCAGCACCACGTCGTTGAGCGTGCCCCCGAGCGAGTCCTTGATCGCCTTGAACTGGGCCAGGTCGGCGTCGATCCACGTGTAGCGCCGGTGTGAGCTGATGTCCACGTTGAGCGGACTCGGCGGCGCGGGAGCGTTGATGCCCGCAAGCGTCGTGGCGCCGACGCCGAGAACCGCGTCCTTGACGTGCGCGAGCGCGCGGCGCGGGGTGCGCACCACTCGGCGCGTGCGCCGCGGAACATCTCCGCGGGCACCGTCGAGCGCTCGACGAGCGCGTCGGCCAGCAGCTTCGCCGGTCCGGGCAACGGTCGCGCGACCCACGGCACCGGCGGGCGCGCGGGGCCGGTCGGCTCCGGCGAGACGTCGAACAGCACGGTCGTGATGTCCACGCCGGAGATCCCGTCCACGAGCGCATGGTGGGTCTTGGCGATCACGGCAAAGCGTTCGCCGGCCATGTGCTGCACCAGCCAAAGCTCCCACAGCGGCTTGGAGCGATCCAGGCGCTGGGAGAAGATGCGCCCGGCGAGCTGCTTGAGCTCGGTCTCGTCCTCGGGCCGGGGAAGCCCTGTGTGGCGGATGTGGTAGCGGGGGTTGAAGTGCGGGTCGTCGGTCCACACCGGCCGACCTTGTCCGAGCGGCACGAACGCCAGTCGCTGGCGGTAGCGCGGCACGAGGTGCAGCCGCGAGAGGATGTGCTCGACGAACTCCTCGTAAGCCGGTGCCTGGCCTTCGAAGACCATCACCGAGGCGACGTGCATGTGCGCGGAGCCGCCGTCCTCCAGGTGCAGGAAGGCCGAGTCCAGGCCTGTCAGGCGGTCAGGGTTTGCCATCGAGCACGATTGTCGCGGGTCTTGGGTTCCGTCGTCAACGCCCGGCTGTGAGCGAATGCATGCCGAGCTCGTCCACGCTCGCGTGGCCCGAGAGCGCCATGTTGAGATCGAGATCGGCCAGGAACGCGCGCAGCACCTCGATCACGCCCTGCTCGCCGCCGAGCGCCAGACCCCACGTGTAGGGCCGGCCCAGACACACCGCGCGCGCGCCCAGCGCGAGCGCCTTCAGCGCGTCGGCGCCTGAGCGGATGCCGCTGTCGAACAGCACCTCGCAGCGCTCGCCGACGGCCTCGACCACGCCTGGCAGCGCCTGCAGCGAGCCGATCGCGCCGTCCACCTGGCGCCCGCCGTGGTTGGAGACGATGATCCCCTCGATCCCGTGCTCGACCGCGAGCTGGGCGTCTTGCACGCTCTGGATGCCCTTCAGCACGATCGGCAGTTTCGTGCACTCGCGCAGGAACTGCAGGTCCGCCCACGTCACCGCTGGGTTTGAGAACTGCCACGCCCAGTAGGCCACGGCGCTCGGCATGTCCTCCTCGGGGGCTTTGGGCAGCGCCGCTCGGAACACCGGATCCTGCAAGTAGTTGACGTTGCCCTCGCCGCGCAGGAACGGCAGGAAGCCGTCGGTCAGGTCGGCCGGGCGCCAGCCGAGCAGCCACGTGTCGAGCGTCACCACGAGCGCCTCGTAGCCGGCGCGTCTCGGCGCGGGAGATGAAGCTGCGCGCCAGCTCGCGGTCGCGCGGCCAGTAGAGCTGGTACCAGAAGCCGTGCTTGCGCTCGCCTTCTGCGTCTCCTTGGGGCGGGTCGTTCTCGCGCGGCCTGCATCGGCGATCCGCTCGATCGTGTGCGAAGCGGCGGTGCTGGCGATCAGCGGCAATCCCACGTGCGCGGCCGCGCGTGCGCTGGCGAGCTCGCCTTCGGGGTGCGCGACAGTCTGCACGCCGATCGGGGCAAGCAGCACCGGCGCCGGCAGCTTCGTGCCGAGCACGGTGCGCTCGAGCGTGCGCTCTGAGACGTCTTTGAGCATGCGCGGCACGATGCGCCACTCGTCGAAGGCCTCGCGATTGGCGCGAATCGTGTGCCCGCGTCCAGCGCCGCCCTGGATGTAGCCGCGCGGCCCGCGCGAGAGCATCGCGTAAGCGTCGCGCTCCAGCTCGCGCCAGTCCACGGGAGCGAGCGGGCTTGCGCCCGCCGAGCATGCCGGCGACATAGATCTCGTGCTCGTAGTTGGAGAAGGGGGGCTGCAGGGGCATGGCGGCAATCCTATTCGGGCGAGGGTCGAGCGCGCCTTCTCTGCAGGCATGACGTCGACAGCCTGGTGCGGCCATTGGTTCCGATTAATATTTACCGAGGGCGTAAAACAGCGGATTTATAGCCTTTATCCATTTTGGATAAGTGTGAGCTGTCTCACACTATTGTCCTACTGTGCTCCTCTAGCGTCTCCCAGATTGCCTAACCCTGCCGAGTCGTCTTCGTGGATGGAGGCGAGCGGGGGACCCACTGCCGGGCCTGATTTTTCCAGGGCCCGGATGGGGCGAATCGGCTGCTGATGCAGCTGTAACGCCCGGCCGACGCGTGTTTGGACGACGTGCGTTGGCCGCCGTGAGCCCGACAGCTAACCCCGTAGGCGGATACCCAAGGAGACCTCTTGTCGAGGCCATACATAGTCGGGCGCGTTCGTCGCGTCCAACCGGTGCTGCTTGGCGCGAGCCTGACCTGTGCCGCAGCACTGACCGTCGTACCCGCCGCCGGCGCCGAAGGCGCAAGCGTGGCACCACTGCCGACGGTCCCCGCGAATTCTGCTGGTACTGCGACCCCGCCCCTGTTTGGGCCGGTTGTGCTTCCAACGGCGCCGGTGCACGTAAAGCTGCGCATACGCAGAGCACAGTTGAATGTGCTCGACGGCAGCGCCGCCAGCGTCACGGGAAGCTTGCGTCCCGCGATCGCGCGGCGCGCGGTGGAGCTGCAGCGGTTCGGACGCCATGGGTGGGAGACGATCTCGCACTCACTCACTCGACGTGGCGGGCGCTTCGTGCTGCGCTACCTCCCCCATCGCCTGCTCAGCGAGCCGGTGCGGGTGCTGTTCGCAGGTGACGCCGGCGATTTCAGCGTCCATCGCGGCATCGGGCGCCTGACCTCCTACCGGCTGGCCGACGCCTCTTGGTATGGCGGCGGCGGCAGCCTCGCCTGCGGCGGTGAGCTGACCAGCTCGACGCTGGGTGTCGCGAACAAGACGTTGCCCTGTGGCACGCTCGTGACGCTTCGCTACGACGGGCGCACCGTGCGGGTGCCCGTCGTCGATCGCGGACCCTACGTCGAAGGTCGCGAATTCGACCTTACCGAAGCGACCAAGCGAGCGCTTGGCTTCGAAGGCGTCGGCGAGGTTTGGAGCAACCGCTAGAGCCCGCTGGTCCTTGGCCAAAGTTGGCGATGCCCGCACGCGCGCGCGGGCATCGCCCTTTTGGACATCGTTTACCCGAGGGACTCGCCGGGCACAATCGCAAGGACCGCTACCGTCTAAGGACACATGAGCAAGACCGCAAGACGACGAGACAGCAAGCACGGCCGCGCGAATCGGAAGCCCACCCACCCGGTGCGGCGCAAAGCTGTGGCTGCGGCAGTTGTCGCGGTGCGTTTTGCGCGCATGGCGCGCAAGCTCAAAAAGGCCAGACGCAAGACTCGCAAGACACGCCGCCGCGCGGCGCTCGTCTCAAGCGCGGTGTCGCTCGGCTCGCTCGCGGTTGGCGCATTTGCGCTTGGGGCGGTTGCGATCGGAGCGCTTGCGATTCGGCGTCTGATGGTCAAGCGCGCTGCGATCGGACGGCTCGACGTTGGCGAGTTGAAAGTGGGGCGGCTCGAGGTGGACGAGCTGGTCGTGCGCACTCGTAGTTGAATATGCGCTTGTGAGCGATTTGCGCGCCGGCGCCCGAGAGCAGTTGTGGACCTGAGCTTCGACGAGCGCGAGCTTGCCTTTCGCGACGAGCTGCGCGGCTGGCTGGCGGAGAATCCGCCTGCGCCGCAGCCGAGCGAGGGCGGCGAAGACGCGCACTACGGCTGGCGGCGCGACTGGCAGCGGCGGCTGTACGACGCTGGCTGGGCCGCGCCTGCCTGGCCTGCCGAGTACGGCGGGCGCGGGGCCTCGCTGAGCGAGTCGGCGATCTATTTCGAGGAGCTCGGACGCGCGCGTGTGCCGCTTCCCGCGAATGTGCTCGGACTGCTGCTCGGCGGGCCGACGCTGATGGTCTGGGGCACAGACGAGCAGAAGGAGCGCTATCTGGCACCGATCCTCTCGGCCGAGGAGATCTGGTGCCAGGGCTTCTCTGAGCCCGACGCCGGCTCGGATCTGGCTGCTTTGAAGACGCGCGCGGTCAAGGACGGCGAGGAGTGGGTCGTTAGCGGGCAGAAGGTTTGGACCAGCGGCGCTCAGTACTCGAAGTGGTGCATGCTCGTCGCGCGTACCGACCCGGACTCGCCTAAGCACAAGGGGCTCACCTATTTCCTGATGGACATGGAGCAGGAAGGGGTGCAGATCCGGCCCCTGCGTCAGATCACCGGCGAGGCCGAGTTCAACGAGCTGTTCATCGAGCAGGCGCGCATCCCCGAGGCCAATGTCGTCGGCGGTGTCGGCAACGGTTGGAAGGTGGCGCTGACGACGTTGATGAACGAGCGCGCCGGGCTTGGCTTCCTGCTACAGGTGCGTTTGCGCCAACTGCTCGACGACACACTCGCGCTGGCGCGTGAGCGCGGGCTGCTGGAGGATCCGCTCTATGCCGACGCGCTGGCCGAGATGCACATCCGCTGCGAGTCGATCCGACTGCTCGCCTGGAAGGGGCTGACCGACATCGAGCGCTATGGCCAGCCCGGCCCGGAGGGGTCGCTTGTCAAGTGGCTGTGGTCGGACACCAACCAGCGCCTGACTTCGCTCGCCGCCGAGATCGTCGGGCCCGAGGCGCTCACCGACGGCACGAGCTGGAGCTACGAGCTGCTGCGTGCGCGCGGCAACACGATCGAGGGTGGCACAACCGAGGTCTTGAAGAACATCGTGGCCGAGCGCGTGTTGGGGTTGCCGCGGCTTAAGGCGGTTATCTAGGTGATCTTCATTGGGATTGGCTGCGCCGCTGGCGCGGCTCCGCTGTCGGGCGTGCCCGCGGTCTCAGCTGGCCCTGACCACATTCGCGCGGGCGCCAGGCGGGGCTGATGGACTTCGGCCTGAGCGCAGACCAGCGCGATATCCAGCGCACGGCGCGCGAGCTGTTGGCAGAGCGTGCGCGGCCGGAGCGAGTGCGTGAGCACGCCGAAAGCCGCAGCTTCGACGATCGCCTGTGGCGTGAGCTGTGCGAGCTTGGCTGGTCCGGGATCGCGATCTCAGAGGAGTACGGCGGACAGGGGCTCGGGCTGGTCGAGCTGGCGATCCTCTGCGAGGAGCTTGGGCGCATGCTCGCGCCGGTGCCTTTTCTGCCCTGCGTGTTGGCATCGCTTTTGATCGAGCGGGCCGGCTCGCCCGAGCAGCGCGCGCGCTGGCTTGCAGGGCTCGCCGGTGGCGAGACGATCGGCGCGCTTGGGAGCGCGCGCGACGGCGTCGCGGAGCTGGTCATCGGGGCACCCGCGGCGCAACTGCTGGTGCTTGTCGAAGACGGCACGGCACGGGTGCTGACGCGCGAGCAGGTCGAGGTCGAGCCGCTCGACTCGATCGATCCCACCCGGCCCGCCGGGCTTGTGCGCGCTGGCGCCGAGGAGGGGGAGAGGCTTGCCGGCGATGTTGGCGGCGGCATCGACCGCGCGCTCGTGGCGATCGCCTCCGAGCTGGTCGGGGTCAGCGAGCGTGCGCTTGAGATGACCGTCACCTATGTAAAGGAGCGCAAGCAGTTCGGTGTGCCTATCGGTGCCTATCAGGCCGTCTCGCACCGCTGCGCGCAGATGCTGCTCGACACCGAGAAGGCGCGCGCCGCCACCGCTTTCGCGGCATGGGCGGCCGATGCCGATCCTGGGCGGCTGGGGGAGGCCGCCGCGATGGCTAAGGCGGCCGCTTCAGAAGGCGGCGTCGAAGTCACTGCCTCGGCGATCCAGGCCCACGGTGGCATCGGCTTCACCTGGGAGGCCGACGTGCACTGGCTTTACAAGCGTGCGCTGGTGGACTCGGCGCTGCTCGGAGGAGGCAAGCAGCAGCGGGCGCGGTTGGCCGGGATTCTCGCCGGCGTCTGATTGGATCCCGGCACGCAGGCAATGCCAGTTGAGGCCGTCCGCGGCAGCCGGCCGTTTGCGCTGTGGCTTGCAAAGGACACTCGAAGTATACGTGATAACGTACAGACGTATGCCGGAGATCCGCACCTGGGATGGCGCCAGCTACGACCGCATCTCCGGGACGATGGAGGCGCTCGGGCTCGAGGTGCTCGTCTCGCCTGGAGCTGACTGGTGACGAGCTCGTGCTCGACGCCGGCTGCGGCTCGGGGCGCATCACCCAAGCGCTGATCGAGCGGCTGCCGCGTGGCCGTGTGATCGCCGTCGACCAGTCCGCCTCGATGGTGCAGACGCGGCCAAGCAGCGACTCGGTGAGACAGCGGACATCCGCGTCGTCGACCTGCTCGAGCTGGATCTCGACGAGCAGCTCGACGCGATCATCTCGACCGCGACGTTCCACTGGATCGCCGACCACGATCTTCTCTTTCGCCGCCTGCGACGCCGCGCTGCGCCCCGGCGGTCGGCTCGTGGCACAGTGCGGGGGAGAGGGCAACATCACGATCCTGCGAGGCAAGGTCGCGCCCCTGCTCGAGCGCGAGCCGTACGCCGAGCACTTCCGCGATTGGCGCCGCCCTGGAACTACGCCGGAGCCGAGCAGACCCACGAACGACTGCTCTCAGCCGGCTTCGCTTCAGCCGAGTGCTGGCTGCAGCCGCGCCGCGCGAGCCCGAGCAACCGCGCGAGTTCCTCTCGACGATCGTGCTCGGCCCGCACGTCCAGCGCCTGCCCGAGCAGCTGCGCGAGCGGTTCATGGACGACGCTCTGCAGGCGATCGGAGAGCCGGTGGTCGTCGACTACGTGCGCCTGAACATCGACGCCTCGGCCTAGAGCCATCCAGCCGATCAGAGGTCGCCGTAAGCCGCGCTAGATTCGAGCGACGGTGTCGAGTGCAAGCAGAGCGTCCAACGGGGCAACACACGGCGACGTCCTGGCGCCGCCGAACGAAGCAGACTCCACGGAGTCGCTCACGAGAGATGGGGAACAGGTGAAGCTCGGTGCCTGCGTAGCCCACCTCGACGCCGACGCATTCTACGTCTCAGTCGAGCTGAACCGCCGCCCGGAGCTGCGCGGGCTGCCGGTTGTCGTGTCCGGTAGCGGGCCGCGGGCGGTTGTCACCACCGCCAGCTACGAGGCGCGACGGTTCGGTGTGGGCTCGGCGATGCCCGCCGCTCGTGCGCGCCGGCTATGCCCTCAGGCCGTGTTCATACCGCCCGACGGGGCGCACTATCGCGAGGTCTCCAAACGCATGATGGACATCGTGCGCTCGCACGTGGAGCGCGTCGAGGTGGTGGGGCTCGACGAGGCCTATCTCGACCTGGGCGGTCTGTACTCGCCGCGGGCGGCGATGCGCCGCGTGCTGGCCGACATCAGGGCGGCTACGCAGCTTGTCTGCTCGGTGGGGATCGGGCCAAACAAGCTGGTTGCGAAGGTCGCCTCCGACTCTGAGAAGCCCGCCGGCTTTGTCGTGCTCTCGCGGGAGCAGGCGTGCGAGCGTTTCGCCGGCTCGCCGCCCGGGCTGATCCCCGGGATCGGGCCGAAGACCGCCGCGCGGCTCGAGGCGATGGGCTTGCGCACGCTGGGCGAGCTGGCCAGCGCACCCGAACAGCTGCTGGTCGAGCGCTTCGGAGCTAATCACGGACGCGAGCTGCGCCGGCGCGCGCAGTTCGAACACGACGGGCAGGTCAGCGAGGAGCGCAAGGTCGTCTCCGAGTCGCGCGAGCGCACGTTCGACAGCGACATCCGCGACCCGGCGCTACTGCGCGAGTCGCTCTCGCGCATGGCGGTCGAACTGTGCGCAAGCCTCGCCGCCCACGAGACTCACGGCCGCACGATCGGTATCAAGGTGCGCCTCGACGACTTCTCGACCGTCACGCGCGCCCGCACACTGCTTGCGCCGACCTGCGACGCCGAGCAGGTCACACGCGTGGCGCTTGCTCTGTTGGATGAGTACGCACCGCAGCGTCCGGTGCGCCTGCTGGGAGTGCGCGTCGCGGGCTTGACGCAGCGAGGAGCGATGTCGAGTGGTGCGCACGAGCGCGTCGCCGCGGCCGGTCAGCTTGCGCTGCCGATGTAGCGTCCGTGGCGTGCCTGCCGTGGGGTCTCCAATCGGCGATGCCCCCGCGCGCGCGGGGGGGCATCCTATTTTTTGGCCTGTGCACTGAGTACCGTCCGCCCCTTCCAGGTACGCTTTCGCAGATGCCACTTGCCAAAGCAGGACAGATCGATCTGAGCTACGACCGCGCCGGCGACGGCCCGCCCCTGCTGTTGATCATGGGGATGAGCGGCACCAAGCATCACTGGGGCGACTCGTTGCTCGAGCAATTGCGAGGCGACTTCGACACGATCGTCTACGACCACCGCGACGCCGGCGACTCGACGCGCACCGAAGGGCCGTTCACGATCGCCGAGCTGGCCGAGGACGCCGCCGGACTGCTCACGGCGCTCGAGATCGACTCGGCGCACGTGATGGGCATCTCGATGGGCGGCATGATCGCCCAGGAGCTGGTGCTCGCGCACCCCGAGCGCCTGCGCTCGCTGACGCTCGGCTGCACCTACTGTGGCGGCGAGGGCGGCGTGCTCGCCAGCGAAGGCGTCATGCGCAAGCTCGCCGAAGCGATGTCCTCGGGCGATCGCGAGCGGGCGGTCCGCGCGTCGTGGGAGGTGAACGTCTCGCCGAGCTTCGCCGCCAACGAGGACGCATGGGCGAGGTTCCGAGCTACCGGCATGCGCTATGGCCTACCGGTGGAGGTGATCATGCGCCAGATGCAGGCGATCGCCGGCCACGACACGAGCGCGCGCCTGGCGCAGATACACACGCCGACGCTGGTCGTGCACGGGACCGTAGATCAATTGCTACCTGTCCAGAATGGGCACATGATCGCCGGGCTGATTCCCGACGCACGCCTGGAAATCTTCGACGGGGTCGGGCACATGTTCTTTTTGGAGAAGCCCGAGCGCATAGCGGAGCTGATTCGCGAGCAGGCATCGCTGCACGTCTGACCCCGGTCCGGTGGCGGTCTCTGAAGATCTGAAGCTGGTCACCTCCGACGGTGTGCGAATCGCAGGCGAGCTGGCCGGTGCCCGGACGGGTATACCCATGGGACACGCGGCAAACGAGGACGTCCCGATCGTTCTGCTGCACGGGCTGACCGCGACCCGTCGCTATGTGGTGATGGGCTCGAGGGCACTGGAGCGCTCGGGGTATCGCACAATCGCCTACGATGCGCGCGGGCACGGCCATTCTTGCCCGGCGCCCAGTCCCGACGCTTACACATACGAGCTGCTTACCGAGGATCTGGCTGCTGTGCTCGAAAAGCTGCAGATCGAGCGGGCGCTGCTCGCCGGTGCATCGATGGGGGCACAGACGGCGCTTCGCTTCGCGCTGGAGCACCCCGAGCGGGTGCTCGCGCTCGGGCTGATAACGCCGGCATTCGACCCCGACACGCACGGCGACGCCGATTCATACGCTTCCTGGGACAGGCTTGCACGTGGGCTCAGAGAGGAAGGAGTGGAGGGGTTCGTCGCCGCCTACGATCTGGATGCGGTCCCCGAGCGCTTCAGGGGCACCGTCGCGACGGTGCTGCGCCAGCGACTCTCCGCACACGACCATCCGCTTGCGGTGGCGGACGCCCTGCAAGCGGTCCCGCGCTCACGTCCGTTTGAGTGTTGGAGCGAGTTGCAGTCGGTTGGGGTACCCACAGTGGTAATCGCCAGTCGCGACGAGGCCGATCCTTCGCATCCGCTGGCCGTCGGCGAACGTTATGCGGCCGCGATCCCGGGCGCGAGGCTCGTGGTGGAGGATGAGGGCCCACCCACCCGCTCGCCGATCGCCTGGCAGGGTGGACAGCTCTCCAAGGTGCTCGCCGGGTTGGTGGAGCGCTCACGCGGATAGTCCGCCGGTCGTTCGGGGCGCCCTGTCCGACGCGCAAGTCGTTCGGGCCACGGTCCGGCGCCGCATGGCGCGGGAGCGCGTCTTGCTCACGTGAGCGCCGCGGAGGGGTCCTGGCCGGGCTCGTCTACGACCGCGCCGCGCAGCAGCCCCACATCGCTCACGCGAGCGCCGCGGACGGATCCTGGCCGGGCTCGTCCACGACCGCGCCGCGCAATAGGGCCACATAGCGCCCACCCTGCTCGAGGAGCTCCTCATGACTGCCGCGCTCCACGATCTGGCCGTTGTCGAGCACCAGGATCTGGTCGGCGTCGCGGATCGTCGAGAGGCGATGGGCGATCGCGATCGTCGTGCGTCCACGGGAGAGGTCGTCGAGCGCGAGCTGCACCGCGCGCTCGGTCTCGGTGTCGAGCGCAGAGGTCGCCTCGTCCAGGATCAAGACCGGCGGGTTGCGCAAGACCGTGCGCGCGATCGCGATGCGCTGCTTCTCCCCGCCGGAGAAGCGGTAGCCGCGCTCGCCCACGGGTGTGTCGTAGCCGTCGGGTAGGGACACGATCAGCTGGTGGATCTGCGCGGCTCGCGCGGCGTCTTCGATCTGCTCGTCGCTTGCGTCGGGACAGGCGAAGCGCAGGTTCTCGCGGATCGAGGAGTGAAACAGGTAGGTCTCCTGGGAGACGAGCCCGACCGTCGACGCGAGCGACTGCAGGGTGACGTCGCGGATGTTGACAGCGTCGATGCACACCTCGCCCTGCTGGGGCTCGTACAGCCGCGCGACGAGATAGGCAAGTGTTGTCTTGCCCGAGCCGGTCTCGCCGACGAGCGCCGTGCGCGTGCCGGCGGGTATCTCCGCGGAGACGTCCTGCAAAGTCCAGGGTGCCTCAGGGCTGTAGCGGAAGCACACGTGCTCGAGGGTTACATCCCCGCGCACGTCTTCCAAGGCGCGCGCGGTCGGCCGCTCCTCGATGTCAACGGGTAGGTCGAGGTACTCGAAGATGCGCCCGAACAGTGCGAGTGAGGTCTGCACTTCAAGACCGACCGACAGGAGCTGCTGCATCGGGAACAGCAAGCGTGTCTGCAGCGTGGTGAACGCGACAACGGTTCCGATCGAGATCACCGCGCCGCCGTGGACGCTCGTGTAGCCGGCAAACCAGTAGACCGCGGCGGGCATGATCGCAAAGCTCATCTGCACCGAGGCCATGCGCCAGCGTCCGGCCATGCGCGCGCGCACCTCCAGGTCGGCCAGCTCGCTGGACTCGCCGGTGAAGCGGCTCGTCAGCTCGCCCGAGCGGCCCATCGTCTTGCCGAGCAGGATGCCCGACACCGACAGCGACTCCTCAACAAGCGTGGACATGTCGGCCAGGCGGCCCTGGCGCACCGACTGGATGCGCCGGCGCTCGTTGCCGACGCGACGCGTCAGCCACACGAAGAACGGCAAGAGGATCAGCGAGAACAGCGTCAGCTGCCAGCTCAGCGCGAACATCGCAGTGACGGTCGCTGCGACGGTTGCGACGGTCGAGACGGTCGAGGTGGCGGTGCTCGTCACGACGTCGTCGATCCCGCCGATGTCATAGGCGATGCGCGCCTGCACCTCGCCCGAGCGCGTGCGCGTGAAGAAGGCCAGGGACATGCGCTGCAGGTGCGCATAGACGGCCGCGCGCAGATCGTGCATGACGCGCTGGCCGACCTGGTTGGATATCCACGTCTGCGCGACGCTGATCACGCCGCCTGAGATCGCCAGCGCGACCATGCCGGCGACCATCCAGCTGAGCAGTTCGAGGTCGTGCCCGACGATGCCCTTGTCCACCGCTTCGCGCAACAGAAAGGGCGAGGCGACGCTGAGGATCGAGCCGACGACGATCAGGCTCAACAGCGCGCTCAGGCGCAGGCGGTAGGGGATGAACAACCTGCCGATGCGCTTCAGAGAGACCGGTCGGTCGGGAATGTCCTCCGGGCGCTGCTTGGGCCCCGAGCCGCGCCGGCCTTCGCCTGCGTGCCCAGCCGCGAACGGTTGGTGACTCACCGCGGGCTTGACGCTGGAAAGCTCACGGCCCCGATTCTAGTGTCCCGGTGGTGGCATCTGTGGGCCGCGGATCGTAGGATGGGAGCTGATGGACCTGTCCGCCGCCGAGATTCGCGTGCTTGGTTGCCTGCTCGAGAAGCAGCGCCTAACGCCCGACCATTACCCGCTGTCGCTCAACTCGCTGCGCCTGGCGTGCAACCAGTCGACCAACCGTGAGCCCGTCGTCGACTACGACGAGGCGATCGTCCGCGACGCCATGCACCGTCTCGAGCGCCGCGGCTATGCTCGCCTGGCCGGAGCCAACCGGGCGGCCAGGTACCGCCACCTGCTATCGGAGGTGCTGCCGATGTCCAGCGCCGAGCAGGCCGTCATGTGCGTGCTGATGTTGCGCGGCCCGCAAACCTCGGGCGAGCTCAAGTATCGCGGCGAGCGCATCCACGTGTTCGCGGGACCGGAGGAGGTGCATGCGACCCTCGCGGCGCTGATCGAGCGCGAGCTGGTCGGACAGCTGGACCGCCAGCCTAGCCAGAAGGAGGGTCGCTATACACAGCTCTTGGGCGAGCAGGAGCGCCTCCACCGCGAGTGCCACCAGCGACGGAGCCAGCTCGCTGCAGGCGCCTGCGCCGACGCAGACGCGCGAGCAACGACGACCTGCGTGAACGGGTCGCACGTCTCGAGCGCGAGGTGGCCGAGCTGCGCGCGACGCTCGCCAGCCCTGGCGATGGAGGCGGCGAGAGCATTGGGCCTGGCTCTGCGGGAGGGTACGCGCCAGGGTCTGCGTCGGGCGTCGGAACCGCCTCGGCGCCGCTCCAACGCGTCGAGAGCCCCTGGCACGAGCAAACGAACCCCTCGGGACCATGATCGCCACGCACCTGGTGCTCGTCGCTTCGGCCTCCGATACAGCAGGCGGGGTCGGCATTCCCGTAGCGATCGCGGCCGGGCTCGTGTCGTTTCTCTCGCCGTGCGTGCTGCCGCTCGTGCCCGGCTACCTCTCGACGGTGATCGGGGTCGCGCCCGCCGACATCCAGCACGCCGGCGCCAGGCGCGTGCTCGTGCCGAGCCTGTTGTTCATCGCGAGCTTCTCGCTGATCTTCATCCTGCTCGGGCTGACCGCCACGCAGGTCGGGTCGCTGCTCAGCACGCACATCGAAACGCTGCGCACCGCCGGCGGGGTCCTGATCATCGTCATGGGCATCGTCTTCCTGGCCACGCCGTTCGTGGATGCGCTCAACTTCCAGTGGCACTCCGAGTCGCTGACGCGCCTGGCCGGCCGTGGCGGACCGCTGATCGCCGGAGCCGCATTCGCGATCGCCTGGACCCCGTGCACGAGCATCACGCTGGGGGCGATCCTCACACAGGCTGCCGTGTCCGAATCGGCCGCCCACGGCGCGCTGCTGCTCGCCTTCTACTCGGCCGGCCTGGCGATCCCGTTCCTGCTGCTCGCGCTCGCGTTCGAGCGCATGAGCGGCGCGCTTGCGATCGTCAAACGCCACTTCCCGGTAATCGTGGCGATTGGCGGGGCGGTGATGATCGCGCTTGGCCTGCTGATCGTCACGGGCGAGTTCACCGTGCTCAATTCCCAAGCGAACAGCTTGCTGCACGGCACGGGCCTTGACGTCTCGAAGGTCTGAGTAGCTGGCGCGGCGTCCCCCAGCGCCCAACGACGAGGTGTACCCCGCCCGCGAACAGTGACGCGGACTCCAGCGCTCGGCTGGGGGCGGTCAATCGGCCACGGAGGCAACCACGGGATGCGGGCTCGCCCCCCTCCTATCCAGAAAACGTTTTTCCCAGGCTTCCTGGTTGCGCTTGGCGTCCAGCACGAACGGCGAATAGCCGATCGCCTTGACGATCAAGCGGTTGAGCTGATCCCAGGGAGAGGGGAGCGGGCGCAGCACATCGACGAACAGCACGACGCGCGTCTCCTCGGTGTCGTTCCAGACCTCGTGGTTGAAGGTGTCGTCGAAGATCAGGCTCTTGCCCGCCTGCCAGTGGCGGATGTCCTCGCCGACCCTGATGCGGCACTGCTCGGACTCGCGCGGCACGATCAATCCGAGGTGGTAGCGCAATACCCCCTTGTAGGGTCCGCGGTGGTCGAGGATGTGCTTGTGCGGCGAGAGGATCGAGAACATCGCGGTGGTCATCCCAGGGATCTCGCGCATGAGCGCTGCGGTCTTCGGACAGGTCTCGACGCCGAGTTTGGCCGCAAAGCCGTAGCCGTAGAGGAAGTATGTCTTCCAGTCGTCGTCGTCGGTGATCTCGATCTGGTCCTTGGAGATGTCCTGGAAGTTGGGCAGCGCCTCGCGGTCGGCCAGCACACCTTCGAGCTCCTCGCGGATCGTCTGCCAGTTCGGCCTCGACGCGCTCGATCCAGGCAAAGCGCTCGGTCGGGAAGAAGGTCGCGTCCCCGACCAGCGAGCGCTTGCCGATGAAGCGCTCCACCGGCGCCAGCAGTCGTTCGCCGAGCGCGATCGTAAGCTCGACGATCCGCTCCCAAATCGACTTCTTCATCTTGTGCCTCCTCTCGGCCTGACGTTTGGGAGATGGTGGCACACGCATGGGAAGGATTCGGACCGGGGAGTGTCATAACGTGAAGCAACCCCAACCGACGGAGGAACAGGCCGTGAGACTCTCCACAGCAAGACAAGCACCAGCTCGACGCTTCCCAATCTTCTCGTTGCTTGCGCTCGCGGCAGGGATAGTGGCGCTGGCAGGTTGCGGCAGCTCGAAAGAAACGAGCTCCTCCGCGTCCACCCCCGCCGCCTCCACTCCGGCAACCACCAGCGCGAGCACCCCGACCAGCTCGACGGCGACCGCGACGAGTCCGGCGCCCGCCTCGGGTGCGCTCAGCCTCGCCGCCAACTCCGAAGGTCAGCTGAAATACGACACCAGCACGTTGACAGCCAAAGCTGGCAAGGTCTCGATCGACTTCACGAACATGGCCCCGATCGAACACAACGTGACGGTCGAATCCTCTGCGCACGCGATCCTGGGCGCGACGCCGACCTTCAACGGCGACAGCAAGACGCTGACCGTAACGCTCAAACCGGGCACCTACAAGTTCTTCTGCTCGGTCCCGGGCCACCGCATGGCGGGCATGGAAGGAACGCTGGTCGTGAAGTGATCGAAAAGGCGATGCCCCCCTGCGCGCGCGGGGGGCCGCCTGATTTGGGGATGCACAGCTACCCCAGCGCGAGGCGCGTGATCGCCGGGTTCGAAGGCCTTGCGAAAAGGCGATGCCCCCGCGGGCGCACCCCAGCCCGAGGCGCGCGA
Source organism: uncultured Solirubrobacterales bacterium (assembly GCA_963725265.1). GTDB lineage: Bacteria > Actinomycetota > Thermoleophilia > Solirubrobacterales > Solirubrobacteraceae > Palsa-744. The sequence goes on along the minus strand of CAVRXP010000002.1, from coordinate 1,697,320 downwards.
TCGGCGTGTCCGAGAACCTTGCGAAAAGGCGATGCCCCCCGCGCGCGCGGGGGGCATGCCTCGAATCTGGGTTATGCGGCCTCGCGCAGCGCCGCCAGCTCCGGCGACTCGGCCAGCTTCTTCAGCGCGCGCTGCTCGAGCTGGGAGGCGCGCTCGGCTGAGAAGCCGAGGCGCTTGCCGATCGCGGTCAGCGTCTGCGGCTCCTCGCGCCCCGTGCCGAAGCGCAGCGTGAGCACGGTCCGCTCGGTGTCTGGCAGCTTTGCGATCGCGTTGTGCACGATCCGCTCGCGCTCGTTGTCCCAGGCGCTGTCCTCCGGTGCCTCAGCATCGGAAGGCAGCAGATCGCCAAGGGCGGTGTCGCCGTCGTCGCCGACCTGCTGGTCGAGGCTGACGAGAGCGGCGCGCTGGTGGCGCACCTCCTCGACCTGCTCGATCGCAAGTCCGGTCTCCTCGGCCAGCTCCTCGAGCGTCGGCTCGCGGCCGAGCCTGACCGACAGCTCGCGCTCGACGCGTCCAACCTTGCGCGAGCGCTGGGCGACATGCACGGGCAGGCGGATCGTGCGCCCGGAGTTCTCCAGGCCTCGCTGGATGGCCTGTCTGATCCACAGGGTGGCGTAGGTGGAGAACCTGAAGCCCTTGCGCCAGTCGAACTTCTCCGAGGCCCTGATCAGGCCGAGCATGCCCTCCTGGACGAGGTCGGCGAGCGGCAGGCCCTGGTTCTGGTAGCGCCGTGCGTTGGAGGCGACGAGCCTCAGGTTCGAGTTGATCATCGTTTCCTTGGCGCGCAGATCGCCACGCTCGATCTTCTGGGCGAGCTCGATCTCCTGTTCGGGTGTGAGCAGGGGGTAGCGCCGCGAGTGCGCGAGCAACTGGTCGACAGACTCCGGGATGAACACCTCGGCGGTCATATCGATGGTGGGGGTGGGCTTTGTGGTGGGGTCTGGCATGAGCGTCTCTCTAATCATTGAGTGTCGAGGAACTCGGCTCGCCGGCCTTCGGGAGCCGCTGCGCCATCCTCGTAATCCGATGCTTGGAGTCGGAATTATACGCCGCGATAGTTGCGTTGTCAATCATTCTTGCTGGATTTGGTCCTTCGATCTGGTTCGACGCCTTCGGCGCCTGCAACCTTCCCACGCAGGACATAACCCGCGAAAGCGCCAAAAGCTCCGCAATTTGGGCGATCGCTCGAATGGGCGCACCGAAGGCTCTACCCGCTTGCAGGTCGTCGCCTATCAAGCATCGGTCGATTTGCCGGCATTGATTAGGGATTTGAAGGTCGTGCCTGGACGGCGACCACGCTTTTATGGACGTCCGGTCGTAAGCTCCTTCGCCGTGAGCGACGATCGGCCAGACGGTTACGGGCGGCGGGGGCGAGTCCGAGCGCCCTCGGTCGGCTCAGAGCGGCGACCCTGCAGAGCTTCGCTCGCGTCTGTTCTCGCCCACGCTGCTTGAGGGTCAGATCGCGATCGTCAGCGGCGGCGGCAGCGGCCTCGGGCGTGAGACTGGCGCTGGAGCTGGCGCGCTGCGGCGCGCGGGTGGTCGTGTGTGGCCGTCGCGAGCAGCCGTTGCTCGAAACCGTGGCTCTTTGTCCGCGCGGATTGATCGAGGCTCAGGTATGCGACATCCGCGAGGAGCAGCCAGGTCGACGCGCTGGTCGATCGGGTGCTGGAGCGCCACGGCCAGATCGACCTGCTCGTCAACAACGCCGGCGGCCAGTTCCTGGCGCCCGCGGAGTCGATCACGCCAAAGGGCTTCAGGACGGTCATCCGGCTCAACGTCGAGGGCACCTGGCTGATGACCCACGCGGTGGCGACCAAGGCGATGATCCCCTCGGGGCGGGGCGGCAAGGTCTTCAGCGTGACGCTCTCCCCGCACAACGGCATGCCCGGCATGGCCCACTCGGGTGCCGCGCGCGCGGCCGTTGAGAATCTGATGCGCACGCTCTCGGTCGAGTGGGCGCGCTTTGACATCCGTCTGCTGGCGCTGGCGGCCGGGCAATTCGAGACGCAGACGCTGCTGACCAAGTACCCGGCAGCGATCGTCGAGCGCATCGCAGCACACGATCCCGCTGGGACGAATGGGCAGCGAGCGCGAGTTCGCCTGGCTCGTCGCCTACCTGGCCTCGCCCGCCGGCGACTTCTTCTCCGGAGCCGTGATCACGATGGACGGCGCCCGCGACGACTGGCTCGGCCCCTGGCCGCCCGCGCAGGCCGCCGACGAGCAGGGCACGCCGCTCAGCGAGGAGCGTCGCGGGTGAAGCTCGCGCGATATCCGGGGGCGAGCTCGCACGCCATGTCATCGGCGCGGGAGCTTTTACCATCCGGTCGAGGGCCTATGTTCGCGAGCGCAACACAAGCCCATTGCTAAATGCGCCCCAACAAACGCTCATCCCAGGCCAACACGTAGGTGAGTAGTTTGTTGGCATGCTCGTCTGAGCGCGAGTGGTGCTAGTGCTACACGGACACCGATGTCAGAGCAAGACCGAAAAGAGCCGACACGGCGCGCCAACCCCGAGCGGCCACATGGGCTCGACCCCAAACGACTGGTCGACCGGCGCACGCTGCTCAAGAGCGGTCTGCTGGCGGGCGGCGCGCTCGCCGGTGGCGGCGTGGCGCTTGCCGATCTGATCGCACGCCAGGAAGCCGCCCCCGAGCCAAGCACGCAAGCGCGCACGAGCGCCGCAGCTCGCGATCGTCGGACTCCGCCGCGCAGGCCGACGTGCGCCAGCAGGACGCGGCAAAGCAGCCACCGGGCTCGGGCGAGCGCTTTCGCCAACCCAACATCCTCGTAATCATGGTCGACCAGCTGCGCACACCCCAATGGTTCTCGGCCGCCGCCGGCGCCGCCGCGCTGATGCCCAACCTCGCGCGGCTGCGCAACGGGGGCGTGTCGTTCGCAAACCACTACACAGCCTCCAACGACTGCACTCCCGCGCGCGCGGCGCTCGTGACCGGGCTCTCACACGCACCAGACCGGCTGCATGATCACCGGCGGCAGCACGCTGGATCCGGGCTTTCCGACATGGGGCACGATGCTGCGCGAGCAGGGCTACCGCACCTACTGGTATGGCAAGTGGCATCTCACGCACGGCGACAACCTGTGGGACTCCTCCGAAGACTTCGGAGCGCTCGAGCCCTACGGCTTCACCGGCGGCACCTACCCCTCGCCAGACGGCGCACCCGGCCAGGGCTGGCGGGTGGACCCGCACATCGTCACCCAGTTTGAAAAATGGTTCCCGGCCGCGCCAAAGCACGAGCCATGGTGCACGACCGTGTCGTTCGTCAATCCGCACGACATCGCCTGGTGGTACCGCTGGAGCCAGCGCTTTGCCTCCGAGGCGCAGCCGCCGAGCATCGTCGGCGAACTGCCGCCGAACTTCGAGACGCCCGAAGAAATGGCCGCCAAGCACAAGCCGCTGTTGCAACGCTCGCTGCAGGACACCGCCCAGCTCTCCTTCGGGACGGTGCCCTACGGCGGCCCCGAAGTCGAGCAGACGTGGTTGCCGTTCATGGATCTCTACCTGCAACTGCTCGGCGAGGTCGACGCCCACATCGGCGCGGTGCTCAACACGCTCGCCAGTCGCCCTGAAGTGGCTGCGAACACTGTCATCGTGTTCACCTCCGACCACGGCGAGTACGGGGCCTCGCACGGCATGCGCGGCAAGGGCGCAAGCGCCTACGAGGAGGCGATTCGTGTGCCGCTGATCGTCAGAGACCTGCGCGACGCATCCGATCACCAAGGCGCCGGGGCAGACGCGAACGGGCCTGACCTCGAGCGTCGACGTGGCGCCGCTGCTGCTCGACATCGCGAACAGGCTCCTCTTCCTGGCGCAAGACAGGAGTCCTACTCGCAGATCGCCTCGCGCCACGAGGTGGCGCAATGTTGGGCAACCCCGCGGCGCCCGGACGCGACTACGTGCTGCACGCCACCGACGAGACCGTCACCGAGTTCGCCATCGAACCGTACGCCGCGCGAAGCGCCACTGCACGTCGTGGCGCTGCGCACCCCGGCGGCCAAGTACGCGACCTACTCCAACTTCGCCCCCGACAGCCTCAAGCTGCTCGACGCGGGGCGCGAAACCGAGCTGTACGACTACAGCACGGCCGAAGGGCGCATGGAGCTGCAAAATCTCGCCAACGACAGCGCGCTGGAGCCGAAGCTGAACGCGCAGCTGCAGCGGGCGATTCGCGAAGAGCTGCGCGAGCCGCTGCCGACACGCCTGTACAGGGCGCACAAGCGGGGTCTGCTCGACTACTTCAACACTGCTCAGGCGGCGGCGCTGAGGGCCACCGAACGGCGGCGCGAGACGCGCCGAAAGAGAAGCCGAAGAGGAAGCCCCCTTCGGCGAAGAACCGGGGCTGACGACCGATGCGCGCCCAAACGGGCGCCACCGTCTGCATCGGCGAGCCGGCGACGTTTGAAACGGCGGGGAGACAGACGGCTAGGTTGAGCGTTCGGCGGCGCGCAGCCCCGAGAGCGTCCAGAGAGCAAAGATCGCGATCAGCGCCAGCGCGCAAGCAAACGCCAGCGCAGTGTGTTCGTGCACGCCGGAGATCAGCCCGCGTCCCGCCCCAAGGAAGGCCGTCGCCGGGTTGACGCTCGCAACCGCGTGAATCCAGCCTTTGAGCAGCGACAGCGGCACGTATACGGGCGCCAGGAACAGGATCAAGAAGACGGGCGTTTGCATCAGCGGCCCGGCCTGGATCGAGCGGAAGCGGAACGCGACTCCGGCGGACCATCCATAGCCGACGAGCACGAGCAACAGTGCAAGGCCGTAGAGGCCGAAGATGTCAACGCCGTCCCCGGTGATCCGCATACCCGCCAGCAAGGCGACCGAGGTCACGACCGTGAGCGTGATCACCGCGCGACTCAGCGCCACGAGCGCATAGCCCAGCACGATCCCGCGGCGGTTTCCCGCCGCGAGCATCAGCCGCCGAGCGAACCCGCTTTCGAAGTCAACCGCGACCGTGAAGCCGGTGAACAGCCCACTGAAGAGCGCCGACTGAGTCAGTACGAAGACGAACTGGAAAGCCGTGTAACCGGCGGGAAAATCGAACCCCGGTACCGAGCCAAGCGCCGAGAGCCCGCCGGCAAAGCTCGCCAGGAAGACAAGCGGGAAGACAAGCGACGGCACGATCAGGTCGGGACGACGCAGGTAGGTGTGCATGCTGCGCCAAGCGACCGCGCCGGCAACGCCCCAGGTACCGGCGCCGACGGGATGCCCGTGAGCGCTCATGTTCGCTGCAACCTTCCGCGCATCGTCAGCACCACAAGTCCCAGGCCGACCACCAGAAGACCGATGGCAACGGCAAAGCCGCGCTCAAGCGCGGTCGCGTCCCAGCCCACGATGAACAGGCTGCGAAACGCCTCGATCAGGTAGGAGATCGGGTTCCAGTTCGCGATCGTGTGAAACCAGCCGGTCTTCAGCAGATTGCGCGGCAGGTTGCTGGAGGAGAGGAAGATGAAGACGAAGAACAGCGGGAACATGCCCTGCACTGCCTCGCCGGAGCCGGTGCGAAGTGCGGCCGCGCAGCCGATCGCCCCGAACGCGGTGGCAGCAAGCGAGCCGAGCAGGATCGCCACGAGCGCGCCTGCCACGCCCGCGTCGAGGTGTGCCCCGAAAGTCAGGCCGATCACGATGTAGATGCCCGACTGAAGCGCGCCGAGCACAGCAACGCCGACAAGCAGTCCTACGATCAGCGCGAGCCGGCGCATGGGCGTGAGTGCGAGCCGGTTGAAGAAGCCGCTCTCGATGTCCTCGGCGAGGTTGGTACCAGTATTGATCAGCGAGAACATGGCGCCCTGGATGAAGGCCACGGCGATTGCGAAGGAGATGTAGGAGTGCGTCGGAAAGCCAGGTAGCCGCGTCGCGGACTGCAACCCACTTGCGTTGACGGCCAAAAGCAGCACCGGGAAGAAGACGATCGGGAACATCTGAAAGGGCTGGCGCAGCGTCTTGAGCGTCGAGCGCCTGGCGAGCGCGCCGATCTGCATTGTCAGCGACGCGCTCACACCGGTCTCAAGCTACGTATTGTCAGGGACAAGCTCACGCTACGGCCGGCTCGGAAGGCTTCGTGTCATTGCCCTTGCCCTCGGTGTCAGCGGCCGTCTGGTCGGCCGCCCCCTCAAGCGAGCGCCCAGTCTTGGCGAGGAACACGTCGTCGAGCGTGGGGGAGTGCAGGCGCAGGTCGGCCACCTTCAGCCCTTCGGAGTCGAGCACGCGCACGATCTCAGCCAGGTCGCCGGCCCCGTCGGGAAGCTGTGCCGCCACGCCTCCGGCCGAAGCGGCCGTCTCGGGTCCGAAGCGACGCAGGACGGCGGCCAGGCGCTCGCGCTCGCCGGGGTCCTGTGGAACCGCCTCGACCGTCTGGCTGGCGATCTCGGCCTTCAGTTCGATCGGCGTGCCCTCGGCGACGATCTTGCCGTGGTCGATGATGCCAACACGGTCGGCCAGCACGTCGGCCTCCTCGAGGTATTGCGTAGTCAGGAAGACGGTCACGCCCTCCTGGGCAAGTCGGCGCACCTCCTCCCACAGCGCGGCGCGGCTCTGCGGGTCAAGCCCGGTCGTGGGCTCGTCGAGAAACAGCAGCCGCGGTCGGTGCAGCAGCGCAAGCGCGAGGTCCAGACGACGCTTCATCCCGCCCGAGTAGGTGCCGATCTTGCGCTCGGCCGCTTCGCTGAGGCCAACCCGCGCCAGCAGCTCCCTACCGCGCGCTTCGCGCTCGCCCTTGGGCAGGCCGTGGAGAGCGCTCTGCAGACGCATGTGCTCGCTGCCGGTGAGGAAGGGATCGAGCGCGGACTCCTGCAGCGACACACCGATCGCGCGCCTGACCTGCGAGCCCTGGTGGACCACGTCGAGACCGGCCACGCGCGCGCTACCGGAGGTCGGCGGCAACAGCGTCGTGAGCACCAGCACGGTGGTGGACTTGCCCGCTCCGTTGGGCCCCAGAAAGCCGTAGATCTCGCCCGGGGCAACGCGCAAGTCGATGCCGTCGACTGCGCGCACGCCCCCCTTGAAGACGCGTACGAGGTTCTCTACTTCGATTCCGTTGTCGAGATCTCTCATCGACAGGACGTTATATCCAGTCGGCGACGGACTAGACGAAAAGTTCGTCCGGCGTGCCGATGATGCGCAGATGATCGTTGACGCCGGCGATCGTGAACAGGCGCTGAACCTGCTCGGTGCCGGGTGTCAGCGCAAGCTCCTGGCCATTCTGGCGCGAGCGCTCGTGCGCGGCCAGGATCACTCGCAGGCCGGCGGAGTCGACGAACTGCAGGTCCTGCAGGTCGAGCACCATGATCGGGCTTGCCTCGCGCTCGCCCTCGGCCTTGTCGATCGCCTCCTGCAGCAGCGGCGCGCCGAGCAGGTCAAGTTCGCCGTGCAGACCGAGCACGGTTCGGTCGGACTCGTTGCGGACATCGATGCGTAGATGCTCCCCTGGAGATGCCACGCCGAAAATTTTAGCGCCGCGAGGGCTCTTGTTGCGATGCGCGCAATGCCAGCAGCGCGAGATCGTCGCGGAGTCCGAGTTTGGCGTGCGCAAGCGCCACGTCCTCGACGTGCTCCAGCAGGCCGTCGAGGTCCAGCCGTGGCGCTTGGCGGCACAGCTCGATCAGACCGGCCTCTCCCAGCTGGACGTGCGGACGGCCCGCGTCGGTGACCCCATCGGTGTAGAGCAGCAGCGTCTCACCGTCGGCCAGCTCGGCCTCGGTCTCGACGATCTCGACCGGGTCCAACACGCCCAGCAACGTTCCTGGGCGACCGACCAGACGCGCCTGCCCGTTGCGGTCGATCAACAGGGGCGGGGGATGGCCGGCGAGCGCGACGTTCAGGCGCGTCTGGTTGCCGGCGCGCTGAGCCACGACCAGGCACGCGGTGCAGAGGTCTGCCCCAGGTGGCTGGCGGCGCAGCGCGCGGTGAAGCGTCTGGAGCATCTCAGACGGCGACTGGTCGCTCATCGCCGCGGCGCGCAAGGTGTGACGCGCGAGTGCCGTAACACCCGCGGCACGTGGACCCTTGCCGCAGACATCGCCGATCACGAGCATCCAGCGATCCGGCCCGTAGTCAAAGACGTCATAGAAGTCGCCACCGACTTCGTTGAGCTCGCCGGCGGCGCAATAGCGCGCTTGGACCTGCAGTCCTGGGATCTCGGGCAGAGACTCCGGCAACAGTGCCCGTTGGAGGGTTTGCGCGATGCGCGAGCGCTCTGTGTACAGCCGTGCGTTTTCGACAGCTGTGCCGGCGCGCCGGCCGAGACGTTCGGCGAGCGCCAGGTCGGCGGGGGAGAGGCGGCGCATCGACTCCGCGGAGACGAGCGTGATCGCGCCGATCGGACCGGTCGCGCCGATCATCGGCACGATGATGACCGCGGTGGCGCCAATCGCGCTGAGCAGTTCGAAATGCTGATTGTCGCGCGCGTACTCGGCCAAGGCATCGGCGGGAATGTCGGTGTAGATGCGCGCTTCGCCCGTACGGATCACCTCAGGCACGCCCGCCGGCTCATCCAGCGAGGGCCGGTAGTCGCGGTTGAGCCGCTCCGCCAGCTCGAGCTTGGCCGGGTCGGGATGGTGGACCGCGACACGTTCGATCTCCTGCTTTTCGTTGACGAGCTCCACCGCACACCAATCAGCGATCTGGGGCACCGCCAGGCGCGCTATCCGCTGGAGCGTCTCGCCGTAATCCAGCGAGGAGGCGAGCACACGGCTTGCCTCGGCCATGAAGCTTTCCGCCAGCTGCACGCGCTTGACCTCAGTGATGTTCTCGAACACGTTCACCGCATAGAGCACGCGCCCGCTCTCGGGGTCGGCGATCGGCGAGGAACGGACGATGATCCAGCGCTCTTCGCCGGTGGCGCGCACGATATTGCGCACCAGCAGCGGTCCGGGCGCCTCGCCGGCGAACAGTTGGCGGCCCGGCATCTGCTCCAAGTCCAGCTCCAAGCCCTGCTCGTCGAACACGACGAAGCGCGGCATCACAGACCCCGGTTGCGCGTTTGTCAACTCCGCGGGACTGGAGACGTGCAACAGGTCGGCGGCGGCTTGGTTTGCGAACACGGTCCGGCCCTGCTCGTCGACCACCGTGATCGCCTCTGCAAGGTTCGCGAGGATCGCATCGAGACGACGCTCGACGCTTCTCATCTCCGAGTATAGACGCGCGTTGTCGATCGCCAAGGCAGCGCGTCGCGCCAGCTCGCATACCAACTGCAGATCCTCCTCGTCGTAGGGCGTGCCGCTGCCCAGACGCAGGACCGACAACGCCCCGAGTGTGCGCTCGCGCGCCAACAGCGGCGCGACGACGGCCGAACGGTAGCCATGGTCGATCATGAACTCAGCGTGCTTGGAGCCCTGCGCGAAGCTGGTCAAGAGTGCGCTGGTCATCTCTGCCAGCAACACCGGCAGGCCGCTGCGCAGGACCTGAGCGACCGGGTGTCCGCCGCCCGGGTCCAGTGGATAGGCGGCGCGCAGCTCTTCGAGTTCGCGTGCTAGCTCTCCCTGCTTAGAGGCGACCGCCACGTCTCTGATCGAGCCGTCTTCGTCGCGCAGGTCGATCACGCACAGGTCGGCCAGGCGCGGCACCGTCAATCGTGCCACTTGGCCCATCGTCGTGCTCAACTCGAGCGAGCTGGCAAGGACGGCGCCGGCGTCGATGAGGACACCCACGGCGACCTCGTCCGCCGAGTGGGCATCGATGTTCGTCTGCTTCCCATTGGGTGGCTCGGGCATCGTCTATGCCCGGCATCGTTGAGATTTGCCTGCGACCCTTGGCCCAGATGCCAGACACCGACCAGTATCGCAGTCTCAGAGACACGCGCATCGGTGCGGCTTGCACCGACAGGTCCTCCATCAGCGTCCGTACCAGCGACGTCCGCCTCCGCCGCCCACCGGGGTGCCCCCGACGAAGAAGCCGATCAGCCATAGCAGGATCGCCACGATCAACACGTACCAGAGCACGTGCACCGCGAAGCCAAGGCCGCCCAACAAAGCCAGGATGAGCACCAACGCCACTAGAGCAACCATTTCGATACCTCCGGTTTCAAAGACGGACGCCTCACACGCCTGTGACAAGCTCATTACCCTGACTCGATCGCTCTAACCTCAGCCGCGGTCCTGTGCCGCGTCCGTCGCCGCGCCGGTGGCGTTGTCGTGTTCCTATGGTTTGCGCTTATCTCGGTCGCAAGCGTCACAAAAAGCTAGCGAGGGTCGCTGAGCCCGAGAGTCAGTGTTTCATGCGAGCCGACGCTCGCAAACCGGTGGCGATCGACCAGCTTCTCGACGATCGTGGAAATATCGCCGAGCTTGTTGTCGAGCTCGGGCTGCTCGATCAGATCCCGAGCGCGGCCGGCTTCCAGCGGCGATATGTGCAACTCCAAGTCGCGCGGCTCGACGGTGACGTCGACGCTCAGCTGATCGCCTCTGATCGCTCCCTGGGCGTGCTCGACCAAGGCGTCGGCAAGCAGCTGCGCGTCGGAGATGCGATCGGTTGAGAAATGGGCGTGTGCCGCGAGTGTGATGACCAGACGCGGCAGGACAGTGCGGGCGAGACTCAGCGGCGCTATGCAGATCGTTGTCGTCGTTGGGGTCCCAGACAGAGCGACCGTTCGCGCTTCTTTGCCATCGGCCTGTACCGGCTCGAGCGCGCGGGCTCCTGAAGCGCTGAACCGCATCCGCACCACGGTCCCGCCATCCTGGCCGTCTGTGAGTTCGGCAACCTGTGTGAGCGTATCGATTACGTGCAATCCGATGCCGCCGCTGTCGATCTCCAGTGAGCGGGGCTCCGCGGGGAGCCCGATGCCCTGATCTCGGACGATCACCTCCAGAGAGGACCCGATCAGATATAGCTCGACCTCGAGCGGGCCGCGCTCGCCTTTATAGGCATGCAGAACAACGTTGTTGCAGGCCTCTGTAACGGCTGTGCGTACGTCGCTGAGGTCGCCGGCGTCCAGCTCTATCGCTTCGCCGACACCGGAGAGCATCTCCCTGACCAATACCACGTTCTCGGGGGTATTGGCTAGGTTGAGGCGAACATTTGAGGATGAGTCGGCCATCGGAAAAAGGCAGCCCATTATGGACCGCCGGGGTCGTGCTGTTCGCCTCTTGGGTGTTTTGCTGCCGATACCGCCTGGTCGAGCCTTCTCTATGCCCCGCCGGCGGCGGCAGTCAACGCCCGCAGCTGCTCGAGCGAGCGACGCAGCAGACGCGAGACCTGCATTTGCGAGATCCCCAGGTTCGTAGCGATCTCCGTCTGGGTAAGGTCCTCGACGAAGCGCATGTGCAGCATCGCCCGCTCTCGTGCGGGCACATGTTTGATGGCGCTGACGAGCGTGGCGTCGAGCTCGACCAGCTCATAGCGCTCGTCCTCGCTGCCCATGCTGTCGCCGAAAGTGATCGCGTCGTTCTCGCCTCCGGGCCGCGGGGCGTCGAGCGAGAGCGATTCGTATGCCTGGGTCGCCTGCAGCGCGTCGATCACCTGCTCGCTTTCCAGTTCCAGGTACTGCGATAGCTGGTTGACGGTGGGAGCATGACCGTGTTCGTTGGTTAGCGTCTCCTGGGCGTCGCGAACCTTCAGCGCCCGCTCCTGGTCACCGCGGGGCACGTGAACCGACCAGCCGCAGTCGCGGAAGTAGCGTCGCATCTCGCCGAGGATCGTCGGGACGGCGAACGACGGGAAGGAGTGTCCGCGCTGCGGGTCGAAGCGGTCGAGCGCCTTGAGCAGACCCACCGAGGCGACCTGGAGAAGGTCGTCGAAAGGTTCGGAGGAGCGATCGTAGCGGCGTGCGAGGCTGCGCGTCAGCGGCATGAAGCGCTTTACCAGCGCTTCGCGCGCGGCGGGATCACGGTCTTCCTGCCAGTGGGCGAACAGCTGATCCAGATCATCTGCAGCGCCACGGTCCATGAGCAGGCTACTTGGCTTGGCTATTGCGGCTGACACCATCTCGACTCCTCCCGGGCTCATTAGGACATTACGTTCGACGGCTTGCCTTAGGATGCGTCTAAATCCAACCTCTGTGGGGGCACTACCCCCATCAGCGGAGATCTATGCACCAAACTTCGCAGCTGTGGTCCGCCTGCTGCGTTGACTGTGGTCCGCCTGCTGCGTTGACCAGTCGCGCGATCCTTCGCGGTCGGCAAGTTCGGTTGCGTCCCGCGCCTGAGTCAAACAGGGGCGTATCCTGGGGCGTATGCACGGCCTATCTTGGGTAGCGTCCTAGCGATGGCTCCTCGCTCGCTTTGGAACGGCACGATTGCCTTCGGCCTGGTCCGCGTGCCCGTCAAGCTGCATACGGCAACCGAGTCCAAGAGCGTGTCCTTTCGCGAGCGCCACATCGCCGACGGAGCGGCGATCGAACATCGGCGGATTTGCGTCAAGGAGGACCGCGAGGTCCCCTACAGCGAGATTGCCAAGGGCTTTGAAGTCAGCTCGGGCTCGTATGTGGTGCTCTCCAAGCAGGAGATCGCCGCCGCCGAGGGGCCCGAGGCGCACATCGTCGATATCGAGCACTTCGTCGATGCCCAGGAGATCGATCCCGCCTACTACGAGCGCTCCTACTATCTGAGCCCAGGCAAGCTTGGCGATGAGCCCTATCGCACGCTGCAGGCCGCGCTCGAGCGCTCGGGGAAGGTTGGCATCGGGCGTTTTGTCTTTCACGGCAAGGCCCACCTTGCCGCGGTGCGAGCGTATGAAGACTTGATCGTCTTGCACACGATGCGTTTCGCAGACGAATTCGTCGATCCGCGCGAGCTGGAGATTGCACAAGCCGACAAGCAGCCGAACAAGCTCGAGATCGATACCGCACAGCTGCTGGTCGAGCAGCTCGTCTCGAGCTTCGAGCCGCAGGCTTATGCGGATACCTACCGCATGGCTGTGCTTGACTTGATCGAGCGCAAGGCGCATGGAGAGGAGATCCAGGCGCCACCGAGCGAGGAGCAGACCGGGGAGGGGGAGCTGCTGAGCGCGTTGCGTGCAAGCCTCCAGGAGGACCATGCTCGCAAACGACGACGTCCGGCGGGCGCCACGCGGCAGCCATCCGGGAATGGCTCAGGTTCGGCCGACGACGGGCCGCGCTCACCGGGAGCCGCTGTGCGCTCATCCAGCAGCGCTTCGAACGCACCCGGCGGCGCTGCGCGCTCCCCCAAGCCAGCCGCTCGCAGGCCTCGCCGGACGCGAGGGGAGGGCTGATGGCTCGCCCGCTATGGTCGGGCTCGCTCAGCTTCGGCTTGGTGAACGTACCAGTGGTGCTCTACAGCGCCGTGCGCGATCGCGGCGTGCACTTCACTCAGCTGCACGAGCCCGACGGCTCGCCAATCCAGACGCGGCGTGTTTGCGCGCTGGAGGAGCGTGAGGTGCCCAATGGCGAGATCGCCAAGGGATATGAGATGGAGGACGGCAGCTGGGTGTTGCTCAGCGATGAGGATCTTGCGGCCGCCGCGCCGCGCAAGAGCCACACGATCGACATCGAGGCCTTCGTCGAGGAGCGTGAGATCGACCCGATCTATCTCGATCGTCCCTATCTGCTTGTCCCCAAGGACGAGAGCGCAGCACGTGCCTATGCCCTGCTGGGCGAGGCGATGGGCGACTCGGGCAAGGTGGCGCTCGGACGCTTCGTGATGCGCGCCAAGGAGCACCTGGTGAGCATCCGTCCGCGCGGCGAGCTGCTGACACTGACGACGATGCGTTTCCACGACGAAGTTCGCTCCAGCGCCGACGTCGCGGCGGAGATCGACGCCAGCGCGGTGCCCGGCAGCGAACAGGTCGAGAACGCGATCGCGATCATCGCCGAGCTACAGGTGCCATTCGAGCCGGCGGCCTATCGCAACGAGCACCGCGAACACCTGCGGAGTGTGATCAAGCGCAAGCAGAAGGGTCAGAAGATCTTGGTTGCGCCCGCAGCGGCCAAGCCAAGGCCGAAGACGACTCCGACTGCTCCGGACTTGATGGGCGCACTCGAGCAGAGCCTTGCGCGCATCAGGGGGGAGAGCTCTGGTGTGGGCAAGAAGAGGGCCAAGAAGACGCGGGCGACTCCGCCGGCCCCGCGCCGAAGCGGATCGGGCAGCAAGCGCTCCAGCTGACCACCGAACAGTCGCGCCACGTATCGGGCACAGCGCGCGTGTCGACGCTTGTTTCACGAACCGAAGGGCGTACTGGTCGCTGGTCGTTTGTTTGCGCTCGGCGGCTGAGGAAGGGAGCTGTCAGTCACCGCTCGCTTCGCCGCGTTGGAGCGCGCAGCCGGTGTTTGCGCAGTTGCGTCTGAGTCGGCCGGCCGAGACGGTCTGGACCAGGCCGACGATCCAGCAGGTCGGGCAGCCGCGAAGCGCGACCAACCCAAACGGCGCAAGCAACAGGGCGCCGGGGCCGATGCTCGTAGTCAGGGCGATTGCGCCACCGATCAGGCCAAAGCCAAGTGCTCCGCGCCCGAGATGACGGGCAACGGACTTGCTGGCAAGTGCGCTTTGCATTGGCTCAGTCATTATCGGCGCCCCCGGAAGCGACGGGCTCTGTTGTTTTGAGCTGTGCGCGCAGTGCTTCGCGTCCGCGATGCAGACGCGACTTCATCGCGGCGCGGCTGAGACCCAGCGTTTGGGCGGCGGCCTTGCCTGACAGGCCCTGGATGTCGCGCAGGACGAGAACGGCACGCTGATCGGAGGGAAGCGCTGCGATGCAGTCCACGATTCGCTCGACCTCCAGGCGGGCGAGCGCAATCTCCTCGACGGACGCTTCGCTGGGTGGAGGGGAGACGGGTGCTCGCAGTGCCAGACGCGATCGACGGATGCACTCGTGGCGCACGATCTGAAACATCCACGACGCGAGCGCCGCGGCGACGCGCAGCGTGCCGATCTTTTGGTAAAGAATGATCAACGCCTCTTGTGCCGCGTCCTCTGCGTCCTCTGGCGTCGAGCAGAGCGTGCGCGCGAAGCGACGTACATGGGCGTGTGAGCCCTCGAGCAGCAACGTGATCGCGCGCTGATCACCATCTTGGGCGGCGTTGACGACCTGCTCGGTGGGCCAGGACCAGCGCGTGTCAGTCACGGGAACGAACTTTTCTCATAAAAAACAGCAGGCAGAGGCAGATCGCGAGGACGGCTGCGATGGGATAGACGAAAGACATCACGCAGACTCGTCATATTCGTCGTCCATGCAGAGCGCTGCTCGCGCAGCTGAGCCGGTATGAGAAAAGCGGCAAATGATCATTACATCCTCTCGTTCTCGTCGATTGGACCTCACATGTGGATGAGAGACCTGATCTCGCGAAAGGATTCGCGGAGTTGCCGCGGGCTACAGGCCGGGACTTGTGGCTCGGCTGTCTCGTGACAATCGCGCGCCCGGCTACTGGGTACCGTTCTGGATCTGGCTCTCCAAGACCTTTTGGGCAAAGCGGAGCATGCCGAGCGTGACCCACGGGAGTTGCCCGGCCCGAACGCGGAGGTTGACCTCGCCGTTTGGTCTGATCACCTCGACAATGGTGACGACACGGCCGATTTGGTACTCGTCGCCAAAATCCGCTTCGATCTGGTCCATCTCCTCTGCGACTTCCTGCATGAGCTTCGCCCTCGGATCGGGCTGCGTGCCCTCACTGCCTGCGTCTCCGCTTCCGGTGCTTGCCATATGGACCTCCAAATCTGGATGAGCAAAGAACAGATCATGCCAGTGCGGGGTCGGCTGCAAAACCCAACTTCCGCGATCCCGACGGACATCTGTGGGAGGTCAGCTGGAATCCCCGCGCCGAGCCGTAACCAGGCAAGCGACGACGCTCGAGCGGATCGGCCGCCCAAGCTGCTCGTGCAGGGCGCGATTCGCGCTATCCATGGCCTCGCGTTGCTCGGGCGAGAGTCGTGACCAAAACGACATCGTGCCAAGTAGGGCATTCAGCTCGGCGGCCGTGTGTTCCAACAGCGCCGGCGCCGTGGCGATCTGCGCGTCATCGAACAGATGGGCCGCGTACTCGCGTGCCATCTCGTAGTCGCCAAGCCAGGCCCAGACTTCTGAAATGTTCTTGCGGCGCTCGCCTGCGCCTGCGAGAGTGCTCTGGAGATCCCGATAGCGCGGCCAGCTGGAAGCGATCTCGGGCTCGATCGCCGTCATCGCGCTCAAAAGTGCCTGCTGGTCGTCGGCGCTGCGCGGCTCTTGCAGTCCGAAGTACTGGATGAGCGCAAGGGTCCCGTCGGGCACGAGCGCATCCGCCGCGCGCTGCCAGCCGACATCGGGATCGACCCAGTGGATCGCGGAGGCCGAGAAGACGGCCTGGAAGTGTTCGTGGGGGAGTTGTGCATCCTCGAACCTGGCGTTCACGAGCTTCAGCTCACCTGTGCCCCCAAGGCGCTGCCGGGCGAGCCTCGCCAGCTGAGCGCCCGGCTCGACCGCGGTGACACGCAAGCCCCGACCCAGAAGGTTGCGGGTCAGCTGTCCGGTCCCGCAACCGATCTCAAGCACCTGGTCACCGTTCTCCAGGCCGGCGATCTGGCAGGCGAGATCGATCAGCTGCTCGGGATAGGTTGGACGGTTCCGGTCGTACTCGGCGGCAACCTGATCGAAGACCTTGCCGTAGCTGCGCTTCAGTGTTCCGTTCGGCACGCTCACAAGGTAGGTGACACGGTCGACGGAGCGCTGCTGTGGCGATCAGCGTGGGGCTGTTGGCTTCGATCGGCAACGCTTCAACACGACCAGTGCGGGGTGAGCTTCATTTCAGGTCATCGGCGAGCAGTAAGTCAACGCGGCGGGCAATGTCATCGCGGATCGCGCGGACCTCATCCAGCGGACGGTTCTTCGGGTCGGGGAGGTTCCAGTCGATGTAGCGCTTGCCCGGTATGTAGGGGCACTCATCGCCGCAGCCCATCGTGACGACCACATCTGCCCGCTCGGCGAGCTCGCGGGTAAGCAGTTGAGGCTGGCGGTCGGATAGGTCGATGCCGAGCTCTTGCATGACCTCTACGACCTCGGGATGGACGTGTCCGGCGGGTGCGGTGCCAGCGGACAGGGCGGCGTGTCCTCCGTCGGCGGCGCGCTCGAAGAGCGCTTGGCTCATCTGTGAGCGCCCGGCGTTATGCAGGCAGACGAACAGGACGCTCGCCATCGACGGCCACTCCCTCTGTTGATCGGGCGTCGGTGGAAACGAGGGACTTGGGGCCGCGCACGAGCTCGTAGGCAAACACGCCGATGGTCGCGCCGATCAGCGGTCCGACGAGGTAGATCCAAAAGCTGCTCCAGGTACCGGAGGCTAGGGCGGGGCCGAAGGAGCGCGCGGGGTTCATCGAGGCGCCGGTGATCGGGCCGCCGAACAGGGCATCAAGTCCAACGGTCCCGCCGATCGCGATAGCGGCAGCGGCCCCGACCGCACGGGTGTCGGTCGCAACGGCGGTGATGACGAACATCAGGAACGCTGTCAAGACGATCTCATAGGCCACCGCGGTTGGGCTGCTCACGCTTGGGAGCGTCGAGCCGAGGTGCGCAGGCTTGCGCGTCCAGGCCGCGAGCAGCAGGAGGGCCGCTGTGCTCGCCCCAACGAACTGCGCTGCGATGTAGGCCAACGCGTCGCGGATTGGGAAATGTCGAGCGAGGGTGAAGGCGATCGTGACGCTCGGGTTGTAGTGCGCACCGGAAAGGTGCCCGCCCGCGTAGATCATCACCATGATTACCAGGCCGAAGGTGAGGCTCACGCCGAGGTCGCCGATCGAGCCGGCGTGCGTTGTGTTGGTAATGATCGCTCCGCACCCCGCAGTCACGAGTGCGAACGTGCCGATCGCCTCCATGAGCGCGCGGCGGGCGAGATTGGGACGCTCCATCAGATGACCCCCGAGAGCTTCATAGCGCGGATCATATTACATCGACAGATATCAGTTTTATTGATATAAGTAGATCGATGTCCGTCGATTTGGAACTCGTCCCCAAGCAAAAGCGAGCCGCCGGCGAGCGCTGTTGCGAGCCCGTCGTCTATCCCGATGTACAGCGCGAGCAAGCGCTACGCATGGCCGAGATCGCAAAGGCGCTTGGCGATCCGGTTCGCCTGCAGCTCGTGGACGTGCTACGCAAGCACGCTGGCAAGGTGTGCGTTTGCGAGTTGGTGCCGCTGTTCGACATCGCCCAGCCGACGCTCTCCCATCACCTCAAGAAGCTGCGCGACGCCGGGATCGTCGACTCCGAGCGCCAGGGCCTGTGGGCCTACTACTACGTGACCCCAGGTGCTCTCAGGGAGCTGTCTACGTGGCTGAGCTGAGGTCAATCTGTGATGGCAAAGAGTGAGCTGACATTGATTGGCTCCCTGTTCTTGCGTACGTCCTCCCAGATCACCCTGAGTGGATCGGCTGCCTGGTAATAGGTCCCGCGCCGAGCCCCGAACCGTTCGATGAGCCCCGCATTCACCATCGCTCGCAGGTCGTCCGTAGCGCCTTGATTCGCAATCTCCTCGTCCATCATCTTCAAGGCAGCTCGATAGGAAGCGTTGCGGACGCGCATACCAACCGTAGCTTCGAATAGGGCGCTGAGCATCCGCTGCGGCAGCCGCTTCTCGGCGCATATGACTTCAAGCCGCGTCCATATCTGCTCGGACTCCTTGACGCGGCGCAGGACGCTGCTCGCCTGTACGAAGTGCGCCTCTAGGCAGTACCGGACCCATGGTCGTGCATCGCCTTGGGGATGCCAGCTTTCAGTGCCGACCTCTCCCAGCACCTTGTAATACGACTGCGTGTTGCGCCCCAGGTACTCCTCGATGCTGGAGAATTGGGGCGCCAAGATCTGGTCGCGTGCCAGGACCAGGGTTTGAAGGCACCGAGACATCCGGCCGTTGCCGTCACGGAACGGGTGGATCATCACGAGATTCAGATGCGCCATCGCGGCCTTGACCATGACCGGTGTTTCGCTGTCTGACGAGACATCGCTCGTCAACTCCTGCACCAATTCTGGCAGCTCCTCAGCAGGCGGACCCTCGTAGACGATGTCGCCGGTTGCGTCGTTGCGAATCCATATCGGTCCTGGGCGCCACAGCCCGGGACTGGCGTCAAGCGTGTACTCGCACATCATGAAGTGCAGGCTACGGAGGATTTGCGGCGTATATTCGAAGTGCTCGTCCTGAGCAAGCTGAAGCACGTATGTCATCGCTCGCCGGTAGCCAGATACCGCGTTCCAGTCCTCCTCGCGTGCATCTGTCGGCTCCTCACCGCCAATCGCGGCGAGCGCGTCCTCGACCGAGACCTCGTAGCCCTCGATGCTGTTCGAACCTTGGATTGCGCGGGCGCCGAGCACTCGTCTGACAAGACCGACCCAGCGTCGTGGTTGGGCAACGCGAAAACGGAGCTGGCGCCGCAACTCATCGATCTTTTGCAGAGCCGCTGCTTCTTCGAAACTCATAGGAGGTGTCGGGAAGATCATTGCGCTCCCGGGCACGAACCTTGAAATATAGATGCCATCATGGCCTCGGATGATAGCATCATGGATTGCCGTGAAGGAAGCATTGGAAATGGTCGGCTCAGGCATAAGTGGTTGGTAGAAACGGCTAAGCACAGAGCGGCGCGGCCAATCCTGTCGATGCTTGTCGAGAGCAACAACTTCCGCGCCACGACCCGCGTGTCGGACTGCTCGATCGACAGGATTTGGCGAGCGTGGCAGTCGGGCTGGACGTACGGGGAAGCTCGCCGGGCGACGGCGCGAGGCGTACTTCCACGCGCTCACCGCGACCACATAAGGTGTCACCCATGCACCCGATTAGCGAGAGCTACGGGACCTGCTCATGATCGACCTCTGGAGCGCCGTCAAGGATCTGCCGATCGCGATTGAGTCGTCCTCGTTCGAGACGCTTGTGCCGGGCGGCCCGACCGGGCTCGAGGACTTCTCGACAACGCAGCTGCGACTGCAGGGGCGTGGCGAGGAGGGCGTCGGCGAGCAGGTCGGCATGGGGGATGCCCAGGAGAGCCTGCGCGCGAGCGACTTCCCGCTGACCGGCGAGTGGGCGACGCTCGCGGACTTCCTCGCCCACGTCGACGCGATCGATATGTGGCCCGAGCCGCCCGAGTATGAGCTGCAGCGCAACTGGCGGCGTTGGACGTTCGAGTCCGCGGCGCTCGATCTCGCGCTGCGGCAGTCGGCCACGAGCCTGCCCGAGGTCCTCGGCCGCACGCCGCAGCCGGTGAGGTTTGTCAACTCGTTCGGGCTGGGCGATCCACCGGACATCGACAAGGTCGCCAACCGCCGCACGATGCATCCAACGGTTGGCTTCAAGCTCGACGTCGCGCCGTCTTGGACACGGGAGATCATGGACCGTATCGCGGCCGTCGAGGGCGTTGCGACGATCGACTTCAAGGGTCAGTACGGCCTCAAGGTCGAGGACGAGGCAGCGCTATTGGCGATGTACGAACGCACGCTGGCCACGTTCACCAAGGTTGTCTTCGAGGATCCGCACGACCATCCGGCGGTGCTAGAGCTGCTCACGCCCATAGCCGATCGCGTCTCCTACGACGCGCCGATTACGAGCGTCGCCTCGATCGGCGCGACCCCTCTCAGGGTGCGGATCGTCAACGTCAAGCCTTGCCGCGTCGGCCGCCTACAGGAACTCAGCCGCTTGTACGCGCACTGCGAGTCCACCGGCATCCAGATGTACAACGGCGGCATGGGCGAGCTCGGCGTCGGCCGCGGGCAGGCCCAGTTGCTCGCGTCGCTCTTCCATCCCGGCGCGCCCAACGACATCGCGCCGTCGGGCTACAACCTCGAGGATCCACCGCCCGGTCTGCCGCCGAGCCCGCTCGATCCCAGACCGGACCGCGGCTTTCGCCGCCGGTAAAGGTTCCGTCTTGCGGGGTCTCGGTGCGGCGTCAGCATGGCTGTACGATCGCTTGGACTGCCCAAGACGATGAGTTTTCGTCTTGGGCTCGGTCACTAGCTGCGGCAGGGCAGCCTCAGAAGGAAGCAGAGCCCGATGTCAAGCTCAACTGTGAACTTCATCGCGATCGTCGTCTGTCGATCGCCGGCAACCTGCACATGCGCGTGTTCCAGGCCCGCGAGGACCTTTCAACCCGCTTGGCCGAAGCTCTGAGGGCAGCCCCGCGCTGAAGTTGCTCGCTCGCGTCAGTGACGTGCCGATCTCTCAATGCGATCGCCGCGAGTAGGACTCGATCATCTCGAGAACGATCTTCTCCGCTTGGGGGCGGCTGAGCTGCATGTCGAGTCGCAGTTGCTTCCACACGAGCACGTCGGTCGCGATCACGAGGGCTGTGAGCCGGCGCTCTCTGGACGCGCGCGGCAGGCCGGCGAGGAGTGACTGGAAGACTCTGTTTGCCCAATCGCGGTGGTAGGCCCTTCCCTTGTCCGTTAGGTTGCGGATGGCGGGGATGCGGTCCTCTTGGGAGAGCATCCGTAGGATCGCCGTTCCGTGCGCCTCGTAGTGGTCGAACACGTTGGCGACCGCGTCGGGCAAGTGATCGACTGGGGCGGCGTCACGGCGCTCCATCTCGCGCATACCCCACCACTCGTATGCGGCGGTGATTAGCTCGTCTTTGGAGTGAAACCGGGTGAGGAGCGTCTGTTCGGTGACACCTGCGTCGGCGGCGATCTCGCGTAGGCGGACGTCCTCGTAGGGTCGCGCGCCGAAGTGCTCCCAGGCCGCGGCGAGCAGCCGTTCGCCGGTCGCGGCAGCGGCATCGGCTCGCGCCGACATCCGATATTGGCGTGTTGTGGTGGAGTCGCTTGACGCTTTCATCTTGGTAGGGCTAAGATGAAGTATATGCGGGTCTTCCAGACTCTCCTGGCGTTCAGCGGGAATGCTCCACCCCAGCTAGCGCTCACGCGGGAGCTCGTCGAGCGGGGCCACGAGGTGCGCGTCCTGGCCCACAGCGCCGCGCGGGCACGGATCGAGCAGACTGGGGCTGAGTTCGTCGCGATTCGCGGGTGGCTTCCGGACCTCGACATCACGCGTCCGGAGACCGACCCGGTACGCGACTGGGAGGCGCGCACACCGCTTGGCGCCGCGAAGCGGATGCGCGACGCTCCGATCGCACCGCTGCGGGACGCGACACGGGAGAATGTCGAGCTGCTCGGCGACTGGGGAGCCGATGTGGTCGTGTTCGATTGGCTTTTCGTCGCCGCGCCAGTCGCTGCCGAGCATCTAGGCATACCCGCGGTCGCGCTCGTTCACTGCCCTTATCCCCTCCCGGTTCGTGGCGCCCCGCCGCTATTCAGCGGCCAGAAGCCGATGGGAGGTCTGGTGGGTGATGCGCGCGACCGCCTACTCAATGCCATGACCAGCCGTTTCTCCGCAGCCGGGCTGCCGACGCTCAACGATGTCCGTGCCGAGTATGGGCTCACGCCGCTTGAGGACTGGAACGACCAGGTCCGCGGCGCGCGGGCGATCTACGTGATGACCGCTCCGGAGCTCGACTTCTCGAGCAAAGCCCAGCTCCCGCCGAATGTCCACTACGTCGGCCCCGCGTTCGAGCCGTTCGAGAAGGAGTGGGAGTCACCGTGGCCTTCAGAGAACGCCGATCGGCTGGTGCTGATCAGCTTCAGCACGAGCTACATGAACCAGCGGGCGCTCGCCCAGCGTGTCCTCGACGCCGTGGCCGGGCTGCGCGTCCGAGCACTGCTTACGGCCGGGCCCGCGCTCGACCCGAGTCAGCTGCGCATCCCCGGCAACGCGCGCAGTGTGGCTTTCGTCTCGCATCGAACCGTTCTTCCACACGCCGCACTCGTTATCACCCATGCAGGCTGGCAAACCGTAAACGCCGCCCTCGCCGATGGCGTTCCGCTCGTGTGCATTCCCGACGGTCGCGACCAGCCGGATAACGCCGCTCGCGTGGTCGTCGCACACGCCGGCGTGAGGGTCAGCAAGAAGAGCTCCCCCGAGAAGCTGCGCCGCGTGATCTCACAAGCCCTCGAGGACCAATCGATCAAACAGGGTGCCCGCGCGATGGCCGGCGCCCTCGCCCGCAGTAACGGTGCGACCGTCATCGCCAACGAGCTGGAGCGTCTCCAGGTACACAACGCCGTGCAGTAAGAGCCTCAAAGCCCCGTGATGTGTTTGATCATTTGGTGGAACTCTCTGGTATGCGAGAAGTCCACGTACGCGGAGTCCTCGAGTACCTCCAGGCGTGGCGGGGCGTCCAGTAGAGGGCTTCACCGACGGCGACGCCCTGATGCTCAATCGCGCCAGTGGACATCGAAGTGCCCGATCGGCTCGTCGAAGCCCTTCACGGCGATGGGGCCGCCGTCGGAGAACCGGATGCCCTTGCCGCGACATAGATCATGCACCCCGGACGAAACGACGATGCAATCCGGCTGAGCCGACGCGCACAATCGTGCGGCCTGCTGCACCGCCGCGCCAAAGAGATCGTTTTGCTCGGTGACGGGCTCCCCGGCCGCCACTCCGACACGCACGTGCAGGTGTCCCTGCGCCGGTTCGTCGCGCTCCTGTAGAGCCCGCTGGATTTGCATTGCCGCGGAGACTGCCTGGAAGGCCGAGGTGAACGCGGCCATGATCCCGTCGCCTGTGTGCTTGACTTCGCTGCCGCCGAAGCGTGCCAGGACGGCGCGTACGACTGAGTCGTGTACCCGTAGAAACCTCATCGCTGCACGGTCTCCCAGCTGCTGGGTAAGACGAGTGGAGTCGACCATGTCGGTGAAGAGGATGGCCCGGAAAGCGCTTTCTGTGTATGGCTCGCCAGGGGGGTGGGTATTGAGTCGACCGAAGAAGCCACGCACGACGGCCTGATCGACCTCAATGACGTTCGACGGGAGCAGCCCGTGGGCTACCCGGTGGGCTGCCTCAACGGCCTCCGCGTTCGGACCCTCGACCAGGCAAAAGCCACTCTCCGCGCCCTCTTCGAACCAGTAGGTGACAAAGCGCACACCGAATCCGTCCTGAACCTCGAGATCGCGCATGTGGGCGGCTGCGACGTCGGCAGCGGTCGCGTCTGGGAGATCGTGGCGGTCCATGTAGAGGGGCATGGTGATCAGTCTGTGCCGACCGTCCGCGCATCAGATGCGGCCCGCGGCGAAGGCGCCGCCGACGTGCTCGCGGGACGGATGTTCTGGTTCACTCGGAAACGGTTGTCGGGGTCGTAAGTGCCCTTGATCCGCGCCAGGCGATCGTAGTTATGGCGGTAGCTCGCCCGCACCCGCTCCTCGCCCTCGTCCATCATCATGTTCACGTACGCACCGCCTGCGGAATATGGGTGAAGCGCCTCGAAGTAGTCGACGCACCAGCGGCGGATGGCCTCGGCATTGGCGGGGTCGTGATCGACACCCGCGAAGACCGAGCCCCAGACCGCGTCGCGGTAGCTCCATGGGGTGTCGGATGGGCCGACGTCGTGGGCAGCTCCGTCGATCGGGTACAGGTGCATCGTCGACTGCCACGTCGGCATCTCAGCGCCGAACTTGGCGTGCGCCTCAACGGCAGCGTCGGGGATCTCCTTGACGAAATCAGCGCGCCAGTACCACTGGTCTCCGGCGGGGTAAACCGGGTCAAAGGCGCCCTGGAGCGCGGGGAGGGGCATCGGCTGAACTGCGTGCAGCAAGGGCTCCGGCAGGGCGTCCAGCAGCGGGGCCATCGCCCCGGCGGCGTCCTCGGGAGCGCCCACATAACACCAGACGACCCCGCAGACCTTACGAAGATGAAGCTCCGCCGGGAAGGGCGGCGCCGGCGGGACCGATGTGAAGGCGAAGAAGCCGCCCAGCTCCCGGGGGGCGTTCGGCAGGAAGTCGCGGTAGGCGGCGAGCACCTCGGCGCCTAGCTCGACTGGCCAAAAGGTTGGGCCCCCGACAACCGTCGAGACCTCGTGCAGCCGGAAGAGGAAAGAGGTGATGACGCCGAAGTTGCCGCCGCCGCCCCGGATCGCCCAGTAGAGGTCGGGGTGCTCGTCCGCGGCGGCCCGGACGGTCTCGCCGTTTGCGAGCACGACGTCGGCCTCGAGCAGGTTGTCGATCGTGAGGCCGCACTTGCGGGTCAGGTGCCCAAGACCGCCACCCAGCGTGAGACCGCCGACGCCGGTGGTGGAGATGATCCCGCTCGGTGTCGCCAGGCCGTGCTCGTTGGTCGCAGCATCAACTTCGCCCCAGGTGCAGCCACCACCGACCCTCGCCGTCCGGGCGCCGGGGTCCACCTTGACGCCCTTCAGGCCCGAGAGGTCCAGCACGATGCCGTCGTCGCACGTTCCCAGCCCGGCGCCGTTATGGGCGCCGCCGCGCACGGCCAGCAAAAGCTCGTGGTCGCCGGCGAACGAGACGACCTTCGCCACATCGCCGGCGTCGGTGCAGCGTGCGATCAGTGCGGGGCGCCTGTCGATCATTGCGTTGTAGACCTTGCGGGCCTCGTCGTAGCCGGGGTCCTCAGGGCCTTGAAGTTGTCCCTGGAATCTGGGCATCTCGCTGCGAGCCGTATGCATCAAGGCGGTGGTGGTGCTCATCGCGTTCTCCCTGTCGGTCGTCTCAAGTTTGTACGGCCGAGCCTATGGCGCTCGAGTGTGGCTGTCATGACCTGAGCTGACCCACTTCGAGTGCTCGGGGCTCGGTCGATCCCAGGTGGGCATGGTCAAGACTGACTATCGTCCTTTCATGGACCCAGAGATCGTGGACCTCCCCGACGCGCTGCGCCCGACCTCGATCTCCCCGTTCGTCGGCCGCACGGCAGAGCTCGAGAAGCTCCGAACCCTGATGCCGCGAGCCGAAGGGGAGAGGCGCCGCATTGTGCTGCTCGCGGGCGAGCCGGGTGCTGGGAAGAGCCGTCTGGCGCGCGAGTTCGCCGGGCAGGTTGCGACGGAAGGGGTGCTTGTTCTCTACGGCGCCTGTGACGCGGTGGTGCAGACACCGTACGGGCCTTTCGTCGAGGCACTCGAACACCTGGTGCAGGTAACCGGCGAGGCGCAGTTGCGTGCCGCGCTCGGCACCGGCGGTGGCGAGTTGACCCGGCTGCTGCCCGACCTATACGTCCACGTCGGCGGGCTGGCGCAGCCGGTCAAGGCCGACGCCGACACCGAGCGCCATCGTCTCCACACTGCGGTCGCCGACCTACTTGCAAACGTCAGCCGCGCAAGACCGATACTGCTCGTGCTCGAGGACGGGCATTGGGCGGACGCAACGACGCTTCTGCTCCTGCGACACCTCGCGCGCTCTGCCTGGAGCGCCCGCCTGCTGATCCTCGCGACCTTCCGCGACAGCGAGGCCGATGTGCCCGCGGAGCTCTCGGAGACGCTTGCCGACCTACGCCGCTCCGATGACGTCGTGCGAATGCGTCTAGAGGGGCTCTCGGGGGCGGAGGTCTCTGACCTGGTCAGCCGTGCCGCGGGAGGCGACCCCGATCCCGACGACCGCGAGCTACACGAGCTTGCGACTACGATCCACGATCTCACGGCCGGCAACGCCTTCCTCGTCTGCGAGCTCTGGCGCGCGCTGGTAGAGACGGGAATAGTCGAGATCTCCGGTGGGCAGGTGCGGGTGACCGGGGCGCTTACCGAGTTCGGCACGCCCGAAAGCGTTCGCGAGGTGGTCAGCCAGCGGCTATCGCGTTTGACCCCCAGAACCATCGATCTGCTCGAGCTTGCAGCAGCCGCCGGGCCGGAGTTCGAGCTGGAGCCCATCCGCCGCGCCGCCGGTATCGCCGAGCCCGAGCTTCTCGTCGCGCTCGAGGAGGCAGTGGGCAGCGGAATGATCGAGGAGCTTCGCGCAAAGCGACTGGCCTGCCGTTTCACCCACGAGATCGTTCGGCGGGCGCTTTACGACCGACTCTCGCGGCTTCGGCGAGCCGAACTGCATCTCCGTGTCGGGGAAGCGCTCGAGAGCGCCGGTGCGGAATCCGACCGCGCACTCGCAGACCTCGCCCATCACTTCGGCGCAGCCGCCCCGTTCGGCGGGGCCGAGCGGGCGATCGACTACAACCTTCGCGCCGCACGGGCGGCGAGCGCCGCGCTTGCTTTCGACGACGCCGCGATGCGGCTGCGGACCGCAATCGAGATCGGGATCCAGGGCGAGCCTGAGCGTGCCGGCGCCCTGCTCGAGCTGGGTGCTGCCAGCCATCGGGCGGGCAAGGCGACCGATGCGCTGGACGCCTTCGCGGCGGCGGCGAAGATCGCTCGCACGCTGAAAAATGGGGAGCTGCTCACCCGCGCAGCGATCGGCTACGAGGACGCGTGCTGGCGCCCCGGGGTTATCCGACGCGATGCGATCGAGCTCCTCGAGGAGGCACTTACGACGGTTGATGACAGTAGCGACGAGCTGCGGATTGGCCTGCTGGCGGGACTTTCGCGGGCGCTTGACTTCGCGGGGGATCGCGAGCGTGGTGCGCTCGTGCGCGACAACGCCATCGCCCTGGCAAGACGAAACGAGGATCGCACCGGGCTCGCCAAGGTGTTGGTTGGCTCCTACTGGGCGCGCGGCACGACCCCGCTGGAGGAGATCCTTTCGATGCTTACCGAGGCGAGAAACCTGGGGCTAGAGCTGGGGGACGCCGAGATCCAAGCGGACGCAATGGCGTGGCGCGTGCCGACCTTCGTGGCTCTCTCCGACCTCGATTCCGCTCGGGCGGAGGTGGTTGTCCTGCGCGAGATGGCCGAGCACACAGCGCAGCCATTCATGCACCACGTGGCCGAGCACTACGGGTCCGCGATCGCTCTCTGCGACGGGAACCTCGCGGATGCCGAGGCGATGGCGTGGCGCTCGCACGACTGGGCCCGGCTACTGACCGGTCGCGATGCGTCCGGCACTCACGGCATCCAGATGTTCGGCGTTCGCCGCGAGCAAGGTCGCCTGGCAGAGCTCGCGCCCGTAATCAGGATCCTTGCGTGTGGAGCCGAGCGTGAGGGCCCATGGCGTCCCGGGCTCGCCGTGGTGCTCGCGGAGCTGGGCATGGAGCGCGAGGCCAAGCGCGAGCTTTCGAGGCTCGCCGCCGAGGGCATCGATGGCTACCAGGCATCGTTGTGGCTGGCTACGCTCACCTACCTGACCGACGCATGTGCCGCGGTTAACGACGAGGGGATCGCGGCGATCGTCTACCCCGAGCTGGAGCCGCTCGCGGGAACCAACGTGATGATCGGTCACCTGGTCGCCTGCTACGGAGCCGCTGATCGCTATCTGGGCATGCTCGCCGCGATGCTGGGAGAGCCGGGGCGAGCCGAAGAGCATTTCGAGCAGGCCATGAAGCAGAACAGGCGGATGGGGGCGTCGACCTGGGTGGCTCACACAGCCTACGAGTACGCGCGCTTTCTGCTCGGACGAGGACGCGGGGCCCGCGGCTACGCGCAGGCCCTGCTCGGAGAGGCCGCCGGCTTGGCCGAGCGCATCGGCATGGAAGGACTGCTCGGCAAGATCCGCCTGCTCGGCGTGCCCACCTCGGACGGCCTCCCAGGCGGGCTTTCCCCGCGCGAGGCGCAGATCCTGAAGCTGGTCGCCAGAGGGCTCAGCAACCGCGAGATCGGCCAGGAGCTGACGATCAGCGAGCACACCGCAGCGAACCACATCCGAAACATTCTGCGCAAGACCGATTGTGCCAACCGCACCGAGGCCGCGTCCTACGCCCACCGGCGGGGGCTTGCCTCCGGCTGAGCGGGGATCCTCGCTACGATCAGCCGATGGCCCTGTATGTGATCGAGCGCAGCTTCGCCGATCAGCTTGACCTCACGGACGCCGATGTCGAGCTGATCGAGGAGGTCAACAGCGACGAGGGAGTCCGCTGGCTGTTCTCGTTTCTGAGCGCCGACCGTCGACGCACCTATTGCCTCTATGAGGCGCCGTCGCCCGACGCGATCTTGGCTGCCGCGCAGAGGGCGAAAGTCCCGGCCGATGCGGTCGTCGAGGTGAGCGCAGCGACGCCACAGTTCGCGGGGCGCCTGCGCGACTGGGCTGACGCCGTCGACTGAGGCTCGCCCCAGTCAGTCCGCGGGTATCTATTTGATGAGCACATCGCGTGAAGACGTGACTGCCGAGATCCACGGCTTTAGTCAACCGGACGCGACGCCGACGCCGTGGTCGGTGGGAGTTGAGCATGTCATCGCCGCAGACACGTTTTGGCTGTCAACGGTCCGTCCCGATGGCAGGCCACACGTCACACCACTGATCGCTGTGTGGCACGGCGAGGCGATCTGGTTCTGCACTGGGCCCGATGAGCGCAAGGCTAAGAATCTTGCCGAGAACTCTTCATGCGTGTTGACGACGGGGCGTAGCGACCTCGTCGACGGAGCCCTCGACGTCGTGCTTGAGGGGAAGGCTGAGCAGGTGACAGTCGACGCTGAGCTTGAGCCGATCGCTGCCGCGTTCGCGGCCAAGTACGGGACCGAGATCTGGGATTACGTGGTGCGCGACGGCGCTTTCACGCATCGGGGACTCAGCGAAGGCGGCGCGATCGTGTTCCGGGTGCAGCCTGTGCGTGGCCTGGGGTTTCGCAAGGGCGGCATCTTCAGTCAGACGACTTGGCTCTTTTCGCGTTGAGTGCAGACCTTCAGGCGGAGGTCCAGGCGACGATCGACGAGCTCGTCGCCTCAGGGGCCGAGATCGGGCTTTAGGTTGCGGTCCAGCGACGCGAGGAACGAGAGCTATGCGGCCGTCTCACTGATGTGAGACAGGCCAATCTCATTCATGTGAGACAGCGGCGCCAGATCGGGACATAGGCACACCGCGAAGCGTTGCTGGCGGTCTGGGGTAGCCTTGCCCGTGTGGAGAGAGAGAACTCGGCTGCGGCTCACTTCGCGCGCAAGCGCCCTGGCTGGTTCACCAGCCGCGTGTTCAACCCCGCCGTGGCCGGCCTTACCCGCCTCGGAATCAGCCTGTTCGGCTCGCGCGTTTTGGAGGTGACAGGGCGGGTCTCCGGTGAGCCCCGTCGCACTCCGGTGAACCTGCTCACCTTCGAAGGTGAGCGCTACCTTGTCGCGCCGCGCGGGAACACCCAGTGGGCGCGCAACCTGCGAGTCAATGGGGAGGGTCGGCTTTTGGTGGGATCGCGCAGCGAGCATTTCGCCGCTGTCGAGCTTGCAGATGACGAGAAGCCGCCCGTCCTGCGTGCCTACCTGAAGCGTTGGAAGTTCGAGGTCGGCGCGTTCTTTGACGGTGTTGGGCCGGATTCCTCGGTTGAGGAGTTCCGCGACGAGGCTCCCAAGCATCCGGTATTCCGGTTGCTCTAGGCCTGACGAATAGGTAGAGGCCGTTGCGCAAATAGGGGTTTGTCGACTTCGCTCATCCTTTCCTCCCACGAACCGCCAGTCGGTCGTCTCTGAGGGCAGCGACTTATATGGATTAGTGACGCCAGCGCTCGAGCAGGCCCATATAGATGAGGTCCCAGTACTCATCGCTGGCCTTGGCGCGCATCTCGCGCGAGGCCCTCTTCCCTGGAGCCGGCCCGCTTGTAGCAACGCAGCGCCGGCTCGTTGAACGAGAACGCCACGGGCGCTACTCTCTTGAAGTCATGAGGCATTCTGTTTTGAGCACCACCCCGACGGCTGAGAAGCCAGCGCTGAGCGACGAAGAACGCGCCGAGCGGCGGCGGCGGCTCGCTGAGCGCGTGTTTAGCCCGGGCGGGCTTGATCGGGATACGCTCAAGCACATCGAGCAGCTGACGGGCAACGAGTCCTAGCGACCTGCGGTGGATGCCGTCGATCTGCTGGAAGGCGATGCGCCGTTCATCGCCGACACATCAGCATGGTGGCGGTTCTCCTCCCTCCCCGCCGAGCTTGCCGGGCTCGTCAAGCAAGCAATGGGCGATGACCGGCTGTGGATTACGCCTATCGTGCGAATGGAGATCCTCTACTCCACTCGCAGCACCTCCGAGTACACCGCAGTCGAGACAGAGCTCGACGGGTTCCGAATCCTGCGCAACGATCGAGCCGTCGCTGACGCGGCGATGAGCGCGGTCGGTGAGCTGGCCGAGCGTAGCGACGGGTACCACCGCGTGCCGCTGACCGACGCGCTGATCGCCGCAGCCGCCGCCGAGCACGGCGGCATCGCTCTGCTTCACCGCGACACCCACTTCCACAAGCTCGCCGAAGTCCTTACATTCGAGAACGTCGAGCTTCCAGGGTCCTGATCGGTCAGGCGCACGGCCGACGCCGCGAGCCATCTAGGAGACACCTTTCAGCGTCACGTTTTCGGCTGAACTCTGGGACGCGGATTACTGGGGCGAAAAGTACGGCGAAAGCTTCTCGCTTGGCGCCAAATGTAAAGAAGGCACTTTCTCGCTCGAAGGACCAAGTGAATTCAAGGCAAGCGTCGACGCTCAGCCAAAGGAACAAGGGCTAGGCGGGACGGAACGCGGCGGAGTCACGGGCAACCCTGCGCGGCTTCACCGGCCAGGTCGAAAGCAACGGCACGTTCAACGGCAAGCGGTTTGAAGTAACGTTTCGCAGCAGCCGATTCCGTAACCGTAGCTGGCGCTGCGCCGAGGTTCACCCCGAACCCACAGACAAAGCGACAACGTTTTATCTCGATAACTGGTCTAAACCGCGATCGAAGGTACAACACAGAACGAAGCCGCGCTAAAAGAAGACTAGGTGGCTGTCTCAGCGATGTACTAGGGGCCGCTTGCGGGGCTGTGAGGGGGATTCCGGGGTTTGTCGTCGGGGCGTCGGACATTCGGTCGTGGTGGGTGCCCGTCGTCCAAGGGCGGGTATGCGGCGGGCCGGCACGTGTCGGGTTGCGAGGCGAGGACCCGTCGATGCTACCTGGGCTTGATGAGTGTGAGTCGCCCTCCGTTGAGTTCGAGGTCGACTTCTCGGAGCGCATCGCGCGAGAACTCGATGATATCCCCGTCACTCACCTTGTCCAGACGCCCGCTGGCACTCGGTTCCGCGCGTTGCAGCGCGATGTCGAGGCGCCTCTGGATCTCGGGCGGTTCGTGGCCGGTGCGGATCTGTGCGAGCTGGCGCAATGCGCAGTACGTGTTGTTAGCTGCCTCCTGCTCGGGTGTCAGGCCACGCTTGTTTCCGATGATCGAGTCGAATCCGTTGTCCGTCATCGACAGTCGTATCGACAGGAGCCGCGCAGTTCTTCAACGCGGCTCGGCGGAGACGACTCCTTTCACGCGATAGCGAAAGTTGGCGCGCAGCGGCTTGCGGGCTGGCGACTGGTACGTTACTCGTCAAATTTGGGCGAGTTGCTCGGGGGTTGTTGGTGTCGGAATCGGTTGAGCTTGCGACGATCCTGTTGACCGATCTGGTCGGCTCGACTCGGCTGGCCACCTCCGTGGGCCCGGTACGCGCCGATGAGCTGCGCGAGGAGCATTTCGCGCTGTTGCGCGACGTGATCGCAAGCTGTGGGGGTAAAGAGGCAAGAACACCGGCGACGGGTTGATGATCGCCTTCACCTCGGCCTCCGCGGCGGTCAAATGCGCTGTGGCGATGCAGCAACTGTTCGAGCGCCGCTACCGAAACTCCGAGCAGGGGCTGCACTTGCGCATCGGCCTCGGAGCGGGGGAGTCCACGGTCACAGACGGTGACTACTTCGGCATGCCCACGGTCGAGGCGGCTCGGCTGTGCGCACAGGCACCCACCGACGGCATCCTCATCTCAGGGCTCGCCAAGACGCTCGCGGGGCGCTGTGAGGGGATCGACTTTGCCTCGGCGGGTGAGCTCGAGCTGAAGGGCTTTCCAGAACCTGTTGAGGCATTCGCAGTGTCCTGGGCGCCGATAGCCGAGGAGACCTCCGGCGCGAGCCGCTGGCCCTTGCCGGCGCTGCTTCGTTCGGTGCCGCCGGTCTCCTACGTTGGACGTGTCGAGGAGCGCGCTGGGATCGAGGAGGCGCTGGTGCTCGCGCGCGGCGGCGCACGCCAAGTG
This sequence comes from uncultured Solirubrobacterales bacterium, assembly GCA_963725265.1. Classification (GTDB taxonomy): domain Bacteria; phylum Actinomycetota; class Thermoleophilia; order Solirubrobacterales; family Solirubrobacteraceae; genus Palsa-744. The sequence continues at coordinate 1,664,599 of CAVRXP010000002.1, read as the reverse complement.
GTCCTGCTCTCGGGTGAACCGGGGATCGGCAAGACGAGACTCGCGAGCTTTGCAGCGCACCGCGCACGCGCCGAGGGCTTCGCGGTGTGCTGGGGCTCGTGCTCTGAGGAGCTCGCGGTGCCGTATGAGCCGTGGATCGAGGTCTGTTCGCAGATAGTCGAGCACGCCCCGCAGGAGCTGCTCGAGCGTCACTGCAAACGTCATGGCGGAGAGCTCAGCCGGTTCGTTCGCACGATGGGCGAGCGCGTGGAGGAGCTGCCATCGCCGTAGACCTCTGACCCCGAGACCGAGCGCTATCTGCTGTTCTCGGCGGTGGCGGGACTGCTCGAGCAGGTCGCACAGAGCATGCCGGTGTGCGTGGTGCTCGACGATCTGCACTGGGCCGACGGGCAGTCGGTTGCCCTCCTCAAGCACGTGGTTCGCACCGCCGAGCAGGAGGCGCTGCAGGTGATCGCAACCTACCGCGACTCTGACCTCGGCAAGGATCACCCGCTCGGAGCCGTGCTCGCGGACCTGCGATCGGTCGATGGCGTGCAGCGCATCGCCCTGCATGGCCTCGGCTCAGACGAGGTGGCCCAGATCATGACGTCCGCCGCCGGGCACGAGCTCGACGAGGACATCCTTCAGCTGGCGCAGGAGATCGCGACCGAGACCAATGGCAACCCGTTCTTCGTGGGGGAGATCCTGCGCGGCCTTTGGGATGCCGGGGCACTCATCCTCGACGAGGACAGCGGGCGCTGGAGCGTCGAGCACTCGGGTGCGATCGCGCTGCCCGAGAGCGTGCGGGAGGTGATCGAGCGGCGTGTGGAGCGCCTCGGCGAGGAGACGCTCGAGCTCCTGAGGCTCGCGGCGGTGATCGGCCGCGTGTTCGACGTGGAGCTGCTCGAGTCGATGCTGGAGATCGACGAAAGCCGGCTGCTCGACCAGCTCGAGGCTGCGGTTGCCGCCTCGCTGCTGGCGGAGTCCGACGAGCGGGTGGGCCAGTTTCGCTTCGCCCATGCGCTCATCAACCAGACGCTGTATGAGGGTCTCGGCGCCACCCGCCGCGCGCGCATGCACCAGCGTGTTGCCTTAGCGCTCGAGGACCTCTACGGCGAGGACCCGGGCGATCGCCTGTCGGAACTCGCGCTTTACTGGCGCATGGCTGCCGTGTCGGTCGACAAGGCGAAGGCAGCCGACTACGCCGTCAGGGCAGGACAGCGCGCTCTTCGAGGGCCTCGCCCCCGCCGAGGCCCTGAGGCTGTTCGCCGACGCTGTCGAGCTCATTGGCGACCTCGACAGTCCTGAGCGTTGTGAGGCGCTGATCGGGCTCGGGGAGGCGCAGCTCCAGAGTGGGCAGGCTGCCTACCGTGAGACGCTGCTCGACGCGGCGCGGATCGCCTCCGCTCTCGCGGACGCCGAACTCGCCGCGAGAGCGGCGCTGGTGAACAACCGCGCAGGGGTCTCGAGCACGTTCGGTGAGGTCGACGCAGAGCGGCTTGCGGCGATTGATAGGGCGATCGAGCTCGATGATCCGCCGAATCGTGGGTGCCGCGCGCGACTGCTCGCGCTCAAGGCGCTGGAACTCCAGTGGGACCCGGACTTCGGGATGCGTCGCGCGCTCGCCGAGGAGGCGATCTCGCTGGCTCGTGCCACGGAGGACACGAGGACGCTCGCCGAAGTCCTCCGGAGCGTATTTGAGACGATCCGAGCACCGGATACGCTCGCCCGGCGAAGCGATCTTGTCGAGGAGCTCGTTAGCTGCGTCGCCGAGGTGGGCGATCCTGCGCTTAGTCTTTCAGCGCCCTTCAACGACTTTCAGACCTGCACCGAGCGGGGAGACCTCGAGCGCGCAAAGCTCGCACTCGATCAGCTGCAGCTGATCGCGCACGAGCTCGACCAGCCCACGTGGAAGTGGATCGCCGCATACATGGCAGCCGGTTGGGAGAGCACGCTCGGCGATCTGGTCGCTGCCGAGCGCCTATTCGAGAGCGCGTTTCAGATCGGGCAGGAGGCGGGACAGCCCGACGCGGTCCTTGTCTACGCCGCCGCGCTGCAGCAAGCGCGTACCTATCAAGGCCGCTCACAAGAGGTCGTCGAGATGATGGAGCAGAGCGTGAGCGCCTATCCGGCGATCGCGGCCTGGCGAGCCGGACTGGCAGCGACCCTGCGCTATCTGGATCGAGGAGTCGAGGCCGCGAAGATCCTCGAACAGGCCGCGAGTGACCGCTTCGAGCACATCGCGCCAGACTCGGCCACGTTGACCGCGCTGGCGCTGTATGCCGACGCCGCCGTGTTGACAGACAGCTCGGGCCCGGCATCGATCCTGTACGAGCTCATCGAGCCGTGGGCTGAGCAGATCGTCTGGAACGGCGTCATCGGCTATGGACACGCCCGTATGTGGCTGGGCCTGCTCGCGGCCTGCATGGGAGAGCACGAGCAGGCCGATCAGCACTTGGCGTTCGCGTGCGATTTCCAGGAGACCCACGGCCTGCTTCTGTGGGCAGCCCGCGCCCATTTGGGCTGGGCGCAGGCGCTCGCCGGGCGAGGCGATGCTGCTCGAGCACGCGAACATGCCGCCCGTGCGCTCGAGCTCTCGCGCGAGCACGGCTACGGCGCCTTCGAGGGGCTAGCAGCGACTCTAGTCGAGGCGCAGTCGGCGGCCGAGACTGACCGGCGATGAGAAGCGTCACCGAAGTCCCACATGGATGAGACACAGGCTGTCTCACATGAATGAGACACCGCAGCTGCGGCGTCGAGGTTGTCCCGTTCGCCGTGGAAGTTCGTGGTGGCGGCCGGGGTGTAATGGTTTTACACGGTGATGGGGGTGGGCGCTTCCTCGTGGGTTGAGGTGTGGAGGGGCGCGCGTCGGGTGGCGAGGTCGTGTTCGACTGCGTGCGCGAGTTTCGCGAGGTCTGAGTAGCCGACGATCTTTCGGAATTGGGTCTCGGCCTCGAGCATCCCTGCGGCGGTCCATCTGAGGCACATGTCGCCGTTTTGCCAGCGCTTCACGTTGCGTGATGTGCGGCGGATGATCTCGATCATCGACTCGATCGGGTTCGTCGAGGACAGGGTCTTCTTCAGCCGTCCGCGGATCCCGAGGCGTGTGAGGGTGAGAGTCTCCTCCAGGCCCTCGTTCAGGGACGCAGCCGCCCCGGGATGGGAGTGCTCCAGCTCGCCGGCGAGCGCCCGCAGGCCGTCCAGCGCGAGCTCGTGGTTATCACTGGCCCACGCTCGCCGCAAGCGCGTCTTCACCGTTGGGCGGTCGCGCTCGGGGAGATGCTCAAGGATGTTGCGTTCCTTGTGCCGGATGCAGCGCTGCACCGGTACCGGGCCGAAGACCTCATCGACGGCCGCGCGCAGTGCCTTTGATCCATCGAGGACGACGAGGACGCCCTGCTCGACATCCAGGCCCCGAGCGACCAAATCGGCGAGGAGGTGAGCGGTGACGGTCTTGTTCTCCGTGGACCCGTCCCACAATCCCAGCGGGAGCTTCACCCCGTCGGTGCTGACACCCAGCGCGACGATGCAACAGCGGCCCTTCAGCTCGATCCCGTCGACCATCAACGCCGCCAAGCGAACGTCCGCAAGGTCACGGCTCATCAGGGCGTCGAGGTGCTCGCGGGTGCGGCCGATGAACTCGCGGCTGACCGCGGACTTCGACACCGACCGCTCCCTCACGGTCACTTTCTCACCGACGGGCTCACGAGTCCGTGCGAAGCGGCGCGTGCTGACACCAGCGAGCATCTGCTCCAAAACGACCCGTGTCAACGGGTCACGGTCAGCGAAATACTCATACGTCTCAAGCGCCACCTCCTGCTCCCCATCGGCGGTCCTGGCGCGGGGTCGCTTCACCGCGACCCGACGGCCCCCGAGGGTAACTTCGCCGTCTTCGTGGCCGTGACGGACCGCGGTGCGCTCCCTGTTCTTCGCGTGCTTCGGGCCGACGACCTCATCGAGCTCGGCCTCCATCATCTCGCCCAGCACGCCCAGCCCCAAACCGACGCTGAGCGCCAACAAACCATCCTTCGCCGCGCGGGCCAACTCCCCCAACGCGTCCAGCACACCAGCCGGCAATCCCAGCGCAGCGCTCACGACCTGCTCCTGCTCTACGGTCTTCATGGCGGTCCCTTCGTCTCGGTGGATGATTTCGCACTCGCCACAGTCCCAACGGGACCGGACGAGGCGGAAGGACCGCCACCTACAAACTTCTACGAACTACGGGACAACCTCGCGGCGTCTCATCGATATGCGACCGCTCGTTCTCACTGATATGCGACTGGTGTTTCGCATCCATATGAGACTGGCGAGGGTGGGGTTGGGAGCTATGGGTGGTGGTGGCCGCGTACTGTGAGCCAGCTTGCGCGGGTGATGCGCAGGATCACGGCGGTCATGGTGATGCCGATGATGGGATCGAGGATTGGGACGCCGGCGGCTATTGCGATGGCGCTGGCGATGACGGCGAGTGAGACGTATGCGTCGGCGCGGGCGTGAGCTCCGTCTGCGATCAGCGCGGGGCTTTCCAGCCGGTGTCCGGCACTGGTGCGGACAAGCGCCGCAAGCCAGTTGCCGACGAAACCGACTGCCCCCGCGAGCACGATGGCGAGTAGATGGCCGGGTGTGGATGGGTGCAGGAGTCGCAGGATCGACTCGTAGGCAGCGACGCACGCGGATATGAAGATGGTCGCCACGACTGCCAGGCCGGCTAGGCGCTCGGCGCGTTGGGAGCGCAGCGCGAACGCGATACCGAGGGGGATTGCGGTCAGGGCGTCTCCGCCGTTGTGGATCAGGTCGGCCAGCAGCGCCAGGCTTCCGCTGAGCGCGAACACGACTGCCTGCACTGCGGCTGTGATGGCCAGGATGGAAAGCGCGAGGGCGACGGCCCGGACGCCCTCGCGGGAGCGCTTGATGCTCTCGTCTATGAGGCCGTGAGAGTGACCGTGCTCATGACGGTGATGAGAATGATGTTCGTGTGGCCCGGTGTGGGGGTGGGCGTGGCGCAGAGTGCCGTGACGGTGCAGATCGCCCTTGACGAGTTCATAGATGGGGGAGGGCACGGTTAGGTTCCCGTCGGGTGCGCGGGCATCGTTGGCTTGGACCAGTAGCGCTTCAACGCGATCACGGCGCAAATCGCCTCGACTATCCCGAAGGCCAGGTGCCCGCGAGGAAGCCGTAGACACTCGACAAGACACAGCCGCAAGCGAAGGCAAGGATGAACCCCCGGCCGCGTCTTTCCAGGGCATACATCAGGACCATTAACGTAACGGCGCAGGCGCCAAAGAGAGTGAGCACACCCCGAAGTGTGCCAGTGCGATCGTCTGTCTTTGACCTTGAGCGCCCGTGGAGCAGGGAGTAGCCTTTGGTGTGTGCCTGGTTGACGTTGACCACTCCCGTATGCGACCTATCCTCGTCCGCCTCCCTGACGGCGCATTACTTCCTGCCTGTCAATTACCGATGCGATCGGAGAGGATCACCATATGAGCGAGACCGACATAGAGTTGCTGCACCGGGCCTGGGAGGCGATGAGCGGTACGGGGGGACCTGAACGTGTTGGAAGGGGCGCTGGACCCGGAGGCGCAGTGGCTCGGCGTCGAGGACGGGCAAATATGCGAGAACCGCAAGATGATCCTCACGGTCATGAAGCGCAACCTCCCAAGGGGGTTCGCCGGGCGGATCGAGGAGACGGTCGAGGTCGGCGGGCGGGTCGTCGTGGCGTTCCGTCCTGCTCAGCCCCGAAACGACGGACGGCCGCTAGATCACGGCATTGCCTACGTCGTCGTGACGATGCGCGACGGGCTCGTGATCGAGCTGAAGGGTTGCACCGACCGGGTCGCCGCTATGACCTATGCGCAGACCGCTACGACCCGCGCGGGGTGAGCCTCACTTCAGGTCATCGGCAAGCACGCTGTGTGGACGACAACGTCAACGCGCCCACTACCAGGCAATGGGTAGTGCATCAGTTTGGATTTGAGCGTCTGAACGGGCTTTGGGCGGTTTACGCTGGTGGGCATCCATAACCAGCGACCCCGGCGCGGATTAGTGGTCCGCGCCGGGGCCTTGAGCACAGGAGCGTGAACTCCAATGTCCGTACAAGAGCCTAACCCAGCCGTCGAGGCGGACAACAGCAATGATTGGGGCGTGATGTTTCGCCTTCTCGACCCTGACGACCAGCGGCCGTGGTCGGTCGATGAGCTTGTTCGTGACCGGACGGGACAGCAACACGAGCCCTGGCGACACGACCGACGCGCTTATCCGGCTCAAGGGCGCCGGCTTGATCCATCGCACAGCCGACGGCCTGGTCTTCCCTACGCGGGCCGCTCTGCACTTCGACCAGATAGCTGCATGAGCGAACGACCGCGGTACCCACGCGCCTCATGGGGCACGGCGCTCGCAACATCTGCGCACCGTCCCCAGTCCGTATGTATGCTGAATGGACCGTCGCATCGGTCAGGTGACGCGGGATGCGTGTCGAGGAGATGAGCATGACAGATAGCCCCAGAGCAGTCGAGGTTGATGTCCCAGGCTCGTGGATTGGTGCCGAGGATCTACCTCTGCACTTCGCGAACGCCTTTGCTGCAGTCGTCGGTCCCAACGCAGTGTTTCTCAACGTCGGCTCATTTGTGCCTCCGAACATCGTCGGGAGCACTGATCAGGAACGTGAAGCCCATGTACGTTCTCTGACCTATGTGCCGATCAAGCCCATCGCACGATTCGCGCTGGCTCCTAAGGGCCTTGATGAACTGATCCATGCACTTGAAGAGACGCGCAAGAACTACCATAATCTTATGAAGGCAATGGAAGATGAGGAGCGTCATGACTAGCACGATCACGCTCAACCCAACCGCCCCGACGACCAGCACCCTCGAACGCATGGAGATTTCCCCCTTCGCTGGCGACGCTTCGCCCAGCATTAGCCGTGTCGCACCTGCGTTCATTCGGGCCGATGAGGCGTACTACTGGTCTTTCCATTGGCAGCGTGATGTCCAGGCGTCTATGGCGGCCCTCGCCGAAGGCGAGTACGAGGAGTTCGACTCGGACGACCCGAGCGATGTGGTCCGATGGATGCTTCGTGTGGACGACGACTGCTAGATGCCTCTGACGCCTCTTCGGGTTCCTAAGACCCTCAAGAAGAAGCTCGAAAAGAAGACCCCGGAGATGCAGGGCGCGATCAACGCGTGCCTGCGTCAGCTACGTGAAGACTGGCGTCATCCGAGCCTCGAATCAAGCAAGCTTGGGGGTACGAACATCTATCACGCGAAGGTGAGTAGGGGCAACCGCGTCACCTTCTTTTGGGAGGACGGCTGGATCGTGATCGAGAATCACTGTCATCACGACATCCTTAAGGGCTATAAATAGAGACATCTGCGGACTTGGCTGGCGGAACCCATTGCTACCCTCCTAGCTATGCCAGACCGCTCACGCAAGCGTCCCCGCGACCCAAACCGGCTCGGCAAGCTGATCGTTGATCTTGCCACGGGCGAAGCGAACGAGACGCCTGAGCAGGAGCAGAAGAAGAACCCGGCAGCGGTCGAGCTTGGGCGTAAAGGCGGCTTGAAGGGCGGCAAGGCTCGCGCGGCCAAGATGACCGCCGATGAGCGCAGCGAGGCAGCCAGACGTGCCGCGCAGGCGCGCTGGCAGAAGAATTAGTCAGCGACGAGGCGCAGCGGAGGATGGCTGGACCGCCGCTCACCTGACGATGTGCCGCTTCCCTCCATCGGGAGCATCGCTAGCCCGAAAACGAGGGCGTCTAGATCCGGGAGGTGAATGTCGAGTGCTCGTGCGATGTCCATCTTGTTCACTCCCTCTCGCCTAAGGGCAGTGAACACCTTGTTGAGGATCTGGGACGTCTCGCGTTGAATTGGGTTTGGCTCTTTTGTCCGGTAGCCCTTCTGGGATATCTCAACGTAGAGCGTGCGGTACTGCCAAGGTGTTAGCCATTCCAGCTCGTACAGTCGGTGCGTTAATGCCGAGACAGACACTCTCCACTTTCGCTTTGACTGGATGATGTCTTGAAGAGTCGGGAGGCGTGGCATCGAGGCGAGGACGCTTGCTGCGGGCATAAGAAAGGCAGCCGCAAACCTATTGGCTTCCTGCTCGGCCTCCTTGCCTTGCGGGACTTCGTGGTGCCAATGCAGCACAAGATGTCCAAGCTCATGCGCAGCATCGAAGCGGCCACGCTCGCCAGACTTCTGTGTATTCAGAAAGATAAATGGTTGGTCCGAGCGCCACAAAGAGAAAGCATCAACCTCTCGGCACTCCTGAGCAAGGGAAAAGACCCGTACACCACGCGCCTCTAGGAGGTGGATCAGGTTTGGGAGGGGCTTCTCGCCGAGGTTCCACTCGGCTCGCACAACCTGTGCTGCGGTCTCGGGATCTACTCCTGGTCCTAGCTTGGGGACGCTGGGAGCGGGGAGCCGAAAGCGTTCGGAGATCCAATCGTGAAGCGCATACGCAAGCCTTCCTGCTGCACGCGCAGTATGACGTTGTGAGGCTGTCGTCTTGGCCATTGAACGGAAGCTCGCCGCCTTCGCTTCGATCTGCTCAAGATCATCAGCATGGAAAAAACTGAGCGGGAAGTCGAGGACCTCCGAGAGGCGAGAGATTGTTATCGGGGACGGATCAATTCCCCCCGCCTCAAAGCCCGTCATGGCCCGCGTGGTGACATGTATAAGCTCGGCGAGCTGCTTCTTATTCAGTCCGCGTCTTTCTCGCGCCAGCGTCAAACGTGAGGGAGTGAACACGCCCTCTAGATCCTCTCGATGGGCACGTCTAGGCCATCCTCGTTGTTGTCGTCATCATCGTCATCACGACGATCTGACGGGATCGAGTCGATATCGATCGGATCGAAGATGATCCGCTCAAACCATGAGACGACGCGACCCTGCTCGTCTTGGCCCTTGGGTCGCGACAGCTCATAACGGATCTCGTGGTCGCTCGCGGCGATTAGCAGTATCCAAAGGGCCTGCCGTTGTGGCCAATCTTGCGTGTGCTCCTTGACGATCGAACGAACTTGGGGCCAGAGGGTGAGCTGCTCAAGGTTTACGTTCGTCTGTAGAGCAAGGGCTGTCTCCGAGCCCTTGGGGTTTTTCGTACGAGGTTCGATCTTCGCCTCGCCCTTCTTGCTCCTGACGCCTGTGTGACTGTCGCCCGTGGCGACGGTCACAGCGATTGTTCGGTCGGGACTGAGGATTCGAGAGAAGTTTTTGCTGTCGTTGCAAGCCCAGTTGAGAGGTATTGTCAAGAGTCGAATTGCCCTGTGCGTCTCTCCCCACTGGACCAGTGCTGGATAGTTGGGTGGATCAATCGGCGGACAGGCTTGGCGTGCGACAAAGCCGCGTACGACTGCCTGGTGGATCGTGGCCTCCTTGATGCCCAGGTGGTGCAACTGGCTTGTGCGTTCGTGGGGCTGCTCGAAGCTGCGGGCTGGCTCAGCCATTAGACGAGTCCTCCACGTGGGGTAGCTAGTTCCTGTTACGCTATCACAGTGCGGACGCGAAAGAGGAAGTCCCAAACTGAACTTCCGTCCGACCGCTCACGCATAATAGTCAATATGAACCGGCTAAGCACGGAGCGCCGCGCGCAAATCCTGCCAATGCTCGTGGAGGGAAACAGCCTCCGTGCGACGGCCCGTATGGCTGGCTGTTCTTTCAACACAGTGTCGAAGCTCTTGCTGGACGTGGGAGAGGCGTGCGCGGAGTATCAGAGCCGCGTCCTGGTCGATCTGCCATGCACAACGATCGAGTGCGACGAGATTTGGAGCTTCTGTTACGCGAAGGCCAAAAACGTGCCCGATGACCATAAGAACACGTTCGGCTATGGCGACGTGTGGACGTGGGTTGCGATCTGCGCCGATACCAAGCTAGTCCCGGCGTGGCTCGTCGGCCAGCGTACGACCGAGGACGGCTTGGCGTTCATGTACGACCTCAAGGGCCGGACGCCCGAGCGAATCCAACTCAGCACAGACGGACATCAGGCGTACCGTGGGAGCGTCCCATACGCCTTCGATAAGGACGAGGTCGATTGGGCGCAGATCCACAAGATCTACAAGAGCCAAGCGGTCGCGCCAGGCCGCTACAGTCCGCCAGCTTGCACCGGAACCAAAGTCACGGTGCACCTGGGTGATCCCGACCCGAGCCGGATCAGCACGAGCTACGTGGAGCGCCAGAACCTAACGATGCGGATGGGGATGCGCCGATTCACGCGCCTAACGAACGGGTTCAGCAAGAAGATCGAGAACCACATTGCATCCGTCGCAATCCACTTCATGCACTACAACTTCGGCCGCCCGCACAAGACGCTCGCCAGCCTGTACCCGCGCACTCCCGCGATGGCCGCTGGCGTCGAGGATCACGTTTGGAGCCTCGCCGAGATCGTCTCACTTTCAAACTGACCCACTATCAGGCAGTGCTCGATAATATATATTATGTAAACCAGCAAGATCGGGCGCCTCCGCCTGTACAGGACAGGGGGCTCTTGCGCGGCCGAAGGTTCGCGACTGTGACTAGGGGCGTTCGCGGATCGCCAGTCGAGGTGCGCGGCTTTGGTCTTGCGAGCCGCGCTCGCCACTAGCATGGCTGCTCTTGCCGTCGCGTCTGCACCGACTTCTCAATCTGCGCGGTCCGGTGACGGTCCATCGCTAAAGCAGCACCAAGGAGCTGGCTCATGCCTCGAATCATCCGTGTACAGGTCGCGCTTCTCTCGGCAGTTGCGCTGTTGGGGCTGGGCGCATCGGCGACACTGAGCGCACCCTTCGCCGCTGCGGCGCCCGCACACGCAAGCAAGAAGTCTAAAAAACACAAGAAAGCTAAGAAGAAAAAGACCGTCAAGAAAGTAGCCAGCGTCAAAGTCACAGGCGGCACCGAGACACTGACCTTCAACGCTGAGGTCGCTCTAGCGCTTGAAAAAGCGAAAGTGGGCGTCGCGGGCGCCAGCCCCGCTACGGGCGCGCTCGCTTCGGGCTTTGTCTTTCCCCTCTCGGGCGGGAACCTCAATCCCGCGAGCGGGGTCGGCTCGCTGAGCACTAGCGGCGGGCTCACCTTCTCCACCAGTTTCGGCGTGCCTGGGCTGTTCAGCTCGGGGAGCGAAGCGACGATCTCCGAACCTGCGCTTGTTCTGGGGTCGGCTTCTACATTGAGCTTCACCTCTCAGCAGGCCACGCCACCGACATTCCCGTTTGCGACGGTCAGGCTCAAAGGGGTGCATCCTGTCGTCGACGGTGCGGCTATTACGCTCAGCGACCTGCCGGTGTCTCTGACCTCCACCGGCGTGCAGTTCCTGAGTGGATTCGCGACCGGCGCCTTCACAGCCGGCGAGACGGTTGGGACGCTCACCGTGCAGGTCAGCGCGAGCAGCTGAACGGCGGAGAGTCGGCGCGTGTGTGGGGTGGGCTGATGCCAGCCCACATTTGCGCCGGCGAGCCGGGGTAGTAGCATCGAAGCATGTCTCTGTTGCTGTTGCTGGGGCTGCTGGCGCTCATCAAGATCGTCATCGCCTCATTGATGGTTTGGATCCCGATGCGCTCGGATTCCGCGATGAGCGCACTGGCGGACCAGAGCGGTCTCGACGAGCATGATGCCGACGAAGACGAAGGCGGCAGCAAGACGTTTGCCGGATCCCCGGCGGAGCCGCACCCGAGGCTGCCCTCTCCCCACAGGCCACGTCGCCGCGGGCCCCATGGCTCGCCAAGCGCGCCCTCTCCCGCGCGCATTCGCAAGCCGACACGGCGTGTGGTGGCGCGCTCCCCCGCGCGGCATTGAGACCGCGCAATCCGCGCCGCCCTGGGCTTGAGTGAACTCAGCGGTTGCGCTTGCGCTGCTGGCGCGCAGCCTTTGTCTTCGCGCGTCGCTTGCGCCGGCGGGCGGCGTGTTCCTGGGCGGAACTGCGATTTGAGAGACCGTCGCCGACCGGGGCGACGCTGCGCGCGTCGCGCAGGATCAGGAACGCTATCCCGCCCAGCAACAGGAGGCAGACGATGCCGACGGGTATGACCACGCCAGTGGAGATGGTGCTCAAAGACGTCCCGGAGGCGGTGGTCGCGGTTTTCGCTGTCGTTTCTTCTTCCTCTCCTGCCGCTCCGCTGGTCAAGCTCGAGGACGATTCCGTCGGAGCGCCGAAGAGTTCGCCGGAGGACGCCGTTTCCGCTCCGCCCGCGAGCGCATTCTGGGTGCCTGCGCTTGTGCCTGTGCCCGTCTCGGCCTTGGCGAGCGCTTCCTGTACGGACTTGTCGAGCGCAGCCTTGTTCAACGTCGTGCTTGCTCCCGCGGTCGTCTCCGCGACGGCGGTCGCGGACGTGGCGAGCGCTGCGCACAGGGACACAGCGGCGAGCACAGCGATTAGCGATATGTGCGAGGTGATTCGACGCATTGTTTTCGAGTAGACCGGATCAGCGAGAATAGCGCCTGGGACGCGCTCACCATAGAATGAGCTGCCATGGCTCCTAAGCAACGACAGGTGCGCATCGAGCAGCGTGGCGCCCAGGCGGCGATCGAAGCGCTCGAGCAGCGCACCGACGAGGAGCTCGAAGCGGAGACGAAGTACAAGTCCGCCGCGTTTGCGATCCTCGGCACGCGTGCCTCCGAGCGCTTTGACGCCGTGCAGGCGCGCGTCTACTTCCAGCGTGCGATCGCCGCAGCCCGCCCGCAGGAACGGATGCAGCTGAGGCGTATGGCGGATGCGTCGCTGGCGCTTGCCGAGCGCCGTGCAGGCGACCTGAAGAGCGCGGTCGAGCGCCTCGGACAGACCCCCCCTAGCGGCCGGCAGATGTTCGCTTTGCGTGCCATGGGACTGTTGATCCCGCCCGCCAGCGCTGGGATTCTCGCTCGCACACGCGGCATCCTGCTGATCGTTGCGCTGATCGTCTTGCTGCTGGCGCTTGGCCTTGGGATCGTGGAGCTCGTATCGCTCCCGTTCGGTGGGCTCGGGTTGGCGCCCGGCGTCCTGCTTGGGTTGTTTGTTGCGATCGCAGGGGTGGCAATCGCCGCGATGGTGGGACGCCGGCGTCGAGACCGCGCCAACGCAAACGCCGCGGCCAAGTAGAAGCAGAGCCAGTCGTGACCGCGTCGGAGCGCTGAGGCTGGTGCGCGACGCGCCCGACGCCTGCACCTGGTGCGCGATGCTGGTGCGCGCTGCGCCCGACGCCTGAGCCGAGTGCGCGGTTGCGGTGCGCGCTGCGCCCGAACAAGGGGTCGTGGCTCAGCTCGAAGACAGTGTCGCGTGGCGGATCACCACAGGAATGGTCGGTGCCCCGTCCTGCGGCGGGTTGGTCGGCAGTTTGGAGATCGTCTCGACGCCCGCGAAACTGCCCACGACGCTTCCGACCAGCGCGTATTGCGGCGGCAGAGCCGCGTCTGAGGTCGTGACGATGAAGAACTGACTGCCTGAGGCTCCGGAAGGGTCGGTTTCCGTCTTGGCCATCGCCACCGTGCCGAGCGTGTAGCGCATGCTGCTCGGCGGCGGTTCGACGATCGTGTAGCCGGGGCCACCCGAGCCGTCGCCGTTGGGGTCGCCGCCCTGAATCACGAAACCGGCCGCGACCCTGTGAAAGGTCAGGTCGTCGTAGAAGCCGCGCTTGACCAGGTAGGCAAAGGACGCGGTCGTGCGCGGAGCTTCGCGCACGTCGAGCTCGATTTCGATCTTGCCGCAATTGGTGGCGAGGCTCACCACATATCGCTTGGCCGGGTCGAGCTGGAGCGTCGGCTTGGGGATGCGCTGGGCACCCCTCGGCACGGGTGCCTGCGTCCTTGAGCATTTATCGGTGCTCGACGCGGACACAGACCTGACGTTCAACGATGAGCCCCCATTTTTTTGGGGATGGATGGGCGTGCTTGTAGATGTTCCGGCGCCCGGTGTGGAGCTGGCGCATGCTGTCAAAAAGAGCCCGAAGGCTGTTGTGGCTGAGCCGAGGAGCAGCCGGCGCAACGTCACCGAGCGCGGAAACATCGGGCCAGCATAGTCGCGCGTCCCTCGGCTCTGCGCCGTATTCGCGCATTCTTAAAGCATCCTTCCGCGATTCCCAACAGTGGCGGTCGCGAACGCTCGCCCGCCGAGTGGCGCTCGCGCAATACGCTTGCGCGGTGAGCGCACCCATCTGCTTGATCGTGAACCCATCCGCCGGCGGCGGCAAAGCCGGGCGTGTGCTGGCCGACGTGCTCACGGCGCTCGACGATCTTAGGCTGCAGGTGCGCAGCGAGTTGACTCGCGATCTGCCTCATGCGCGCCAGCTTGCGCGCGACGCCGCGCTTGCTGGGGAGACGGTGGTGTGCTTGAGCGGCGACGGCATGGTGGGCGCGGTGGCCGATGTGTTGCGCGAGTTCCCAAACGCGCTGCTCGGCGTGCTCCCCGGAGGGCGTGGCAACGACCTTGCGCGGGTGCTCGGCATTTCCCCCGATCCGGTCGAGGCCTGTGCGGTCATCGCCGCCGGCTTCTCGCGCAAGCTCGATCTCGGCGAGGTTGAGGGCAAAGCGTTCGTGGGGATAGCGAGTGTCGGCTTCGACAGCGATGCAAACCGCATCGCAAACGAAGCTCCTGCTTGGTTGGGTGGGCTCGTGTACGCCTATGGGGCGCTGCGCGCGTTGTTGTTCTGGCGCCCGGCTCGCTTTCAGATAGAGCTCACCCCTGCTGGTGCAGGTGATCCCCCGGGCGAGCGCCACAGTTTCGAGGGGTACACGGTGGGCGCCTGCAACTCGAAGACCTATGGCGGTGGTATGCGAGCGGCGCCGGATGCGCTGCTCGACGACGGGCTGCTCGACGTCGTCGTGCTCGAAAGCACCAGCAAGCTGAGCTTCGTGGTGAAGATCCTGCCGAAGGTGTTCAGCGGCACGCATGTACGCGAGCCCAGCGTCAAAGTGTTTCGCGCGCGAGAAATTGCCGTCAGCGCAGATCGCCCGTTCACGATGTACGCGGACGGCGACCCGATCGGCGAGCTGCCGCTGCGTGTGCGCACGATCGCCGGCGCGGTGCGCATACTCGTGCCGGCCGACGGGGCTGGGGCAGATGCGTTTCTCGCGGACAGCGATGCTCGACACTCGCCCGTGGCAGAGCGATGAGCGCCATGCTTGGGCCGAAGCTTGCCTTGGCCCGGGCGGTCGGCGCGGTCTCCCGTTTGCGCGGCGGGGGCGGTACCACCTTGCCGGGCAAGCTGCTCGTGCGGATGGATCCCGGCGCGATCGCAGAGCTTGCCGCGCGTCTGCCTCGAGGGCAGCGTGTTGGTTTCGGCCACCAACGGCAAGACCACCACAGCGGCGATGGCGGCCAGCATCTTCGAGCGGGCCGACATTCTGCTCGTGCACAATCAGGCTGGGGCGAACATGGCTGGAGGGATCGCCTCGACGTTGCTCGAAGCCGCTGAGAGCGACGGTAGGATCGCGGGTGAGCTGGGGCTGTTCGAGGTCGACGAGCTGTGGCTGGACCGACTCGCCGGCCAGCTGCATCCCCGCGTTGTCGTGCTTGGCAACCTGTTTCGGGATCAGCTCGACCGCTATGGCGAGCTGGAGACGATCGCCGAGCGCTGGGCCGGGGCCGTGCGGGTGGGCGGGGCCGCCGAGCGGGCGCGGCTGGTGTGCAACGCCGACGATCCGCTGGTGGCCGACCTCGGACGCGATCGGCCCAAGGTCGTCTACTACGGAGTCGATGACGACTCGCTGGCGCTTGCGGGCATGGCGCACGCTGCCGATGCCAAGCACTGTCGTCGCTGTGGTGCGCCGTACGTGTTCGACGCCGTGTACCTCGGTCATCTCGGTCATTACCACTGCGAGTCTTGCGGACAGCGACGGCCCTCCCCCACCGTGCTCGCCCGCTCGGTCGTGCTCGAAGGTGTGCGCTCGTCGCGGTTCCAGCTGGTCACGCCCGGCGGTGAAGTCGAGGTGAAGCTTGCGCTGCCCGGTCTATACAACGTCTACAACGCGCTTGCTGCCAGCTGCGCTTGCCGTCGCCTTGGATATCCCTCTGGACGGAGATCCTCTCCGGGCTGGAGAGCACCAAGGCCGCTTTCGGGCGGGCCGAGACGGTGACGGTCGCCGGACGCGATACGCGCATCCTGCTCGTCAAGAATCCCGCGGGCGCCAACGAGGTGCTGCGCACGCTTGCGCTCGAGCCAGGTCGCCACGACCTGCTGGGGGTACTCAACGACAACACCGCCGACGGCCATGACGTGTCCTGGATTTGGGATGCCGACTTCGAGCTGTTGGCCGGGCGCGTGGGACTGGCGACCTGCTCGGGCACGCGTGCGCCCGAGCTGGCTCTGCGGCTGAAGTACGCAGGCATCGAACCGGAGCGCATTCGTGTGGTCGACGATCTAACCCGTGCGCTTGCCGCAGCGACGGCAGAACACGCCGGCGCGGAGGATGAGCCCCACCCCGCTCCGTTGTATGTGCTTCCGACCTATACGGCGATGCTCGCTCTGCGCGAGCTGCTCGTGCGACGCGGTGAGGCGAACAGCTCATGGCAGTGAACGAGCTGAAGGGGGGCACTCTGCGCGTTTGCGCCCTGTATCCCGACCTGATGAACATCTACGCCGACCGCGGCAATCTGTTCGTGCTGCAGCGTCGCTGCGAGTGGCGCGGGATCGGCTTTCAGCTGAGCGGCAGCGGACTCGGCGAGGCGCTCGACGGGCAATCCCACGACATTTACTACATCGGTGGCGGGCAGGATCGCGACCAGCTGCTGTGCGCCGAGGATCTCGTTGCAGGCAAGCGCGATGCCTTGCACGAGGCGGCCTCACGCCGTGCGATCGTGCTCGGCGTGTGTGGCGGCTACCAGCTCCTGGGCGAGTCCTACACGCTCGGCGACAAAGCGCTTCAGGGCGTTGGCCTGCTGGACGCGCGCACGGTGCGCGAGTCGGGTCCGCGGCTGATCGGCAACGTTGCAATCGAAATGGACATCGGCGGCGAGAAGCGCGTGCTAGCAGGCTTTGAGAACCACGGCGGGCGCACCTACCTCAGCGCATCTGCCGAACCGCTCGGACGCGTGCTCAAAGGCCATGGCAACGACGGCGACAGCGGCTTTGAGGGCGCGAGGGTCGGCAACACGATCGGCACTTATCTCCACGGTCCGCTGCTGCCAAAGAACGCGTGGTTCGCGGATTGGCTGATCGCTACCGCGCTCGGAATCGAGGTCGGCCAGCTGGTCCCCTTGGACGACGAGCTGGAGCAGCAGGCACACCGCAGCGCTCGCAACGCTGCGGGCGTGTGATCGAAATCCGTCGCGCACGATTGATACAGTTGTCAGCACGGCGGGTGTAGCGCCGAGGCGGCGCAAGTGGTTGTCAACCATGAATTCGGGTTAGCGCCCGGATGGAGTTCGAGTCTCCCGCCCGCCGCCACCAAACTGCTGGACCCGGTCTTGACAGAGATGCAATTGGCACGCGCTCGCGGGCTCGCTACCCGCCCAGTGTCAGACCGGGTCCGCAGGTTGGACTGCTATCCTGCAGTACGGTTGACAATCGCTTGGAGGTAGCTCCTCCACACCCAGGACCCGACCCGCTCCGGCGGGTCGAGTTGTGTCAGAAGCCATGGATCTATCTGAGTACCAACGCGAATCGCGTCGCACCGCCGAGTATCCCCGTGAGGCATGGCTCACCTATCCCGCGCTCGGCCTTGCCGGCGAGGCCGGTGAGGTCGCCGAGCACGCCAAGAAGGCGATTCGCGACGATGGCGGCAAGGTCAGCGACGAGCGCAAGGCGGCGATGTCAAAGGAGCTTGGCGACGTGCTCTGGTACGTAGCGCAACTCGCGAGCGAGCTGGATCTCAGCTTGGACGACATTGCAAAACAGAATCTGGAGAAGCTGTTTTCCCGCCAGGAACGTGGAGTGCTCTCAGGAAGCGGCGACGACCGCTGAGCCGTTCGCGGCCACCGAGCCGTTTGTGACGAGGAACTTTGTGTAGCGCTCAGCCAGCCTCGCTGGCACCAATGCTCGGACCAGCACGCCCTCAGGCGTGTCCTTGCGGCTCAGGTCGCCGGCGATGTCGTGCAGCTCAGCGATCGAGCCTCCTTGTGAATAGGGCACGAGCAGCTCCATCGGGCGCAGCATGTGGCGTAGCTCTTGCTCGACGCGCTGCTCCAGCTCAGGTAGGCCGTCGCCAGTTGCGCCGCTGACGAGCACCGCGTCTGGGTGCGCGAGGCGCAATTCCTCGCGTGCGTCCTCCTCGAGCAGATCGATCTTGTTGAGCACGAGCACGCGCGGACGCTCCCCCGCTCCGATCTCCTCCAATACCCCCTCGACCGCTTTGCGCATCGCGAGCTGGTCGTGCTCGGGCGCCGAGGCGTCCAGCACGTGCAGCAGCAGGTCGGCAAGCAGTGTCTCCTGCAGCGTGGCACCGAAGGCGTCTACGACCTGGTGGGGCAGCTTGCGGATGAAGCCGACCGTGTCGGTCAAGAGGTGTGCGCGTCCGTCGATGCGCAGCATGCGCGTGCTCGGGTCGAGCGTGTGGAACAGGCGGTCGCGCACCCCCACCTCGGCGCCGGTGAGCGCGTTCAAGAGCGTGCTCTTGCCGGCGTTGGTGTAACCCACGAGCGCGATGTTTGGCAGTGCCGCCCGCTCGCGCTCGGCGCGCATCACCGAGCGCGTGCCCTTGACGTGCTCCAGGCGCCTGCGCAACGCGGCGATGCGGTTGCGCGCAAGACGCCGGTCGGTCTCGATCTGGGTCTCCCCCGGTCCGCGTGTGCCGATCCCGCCGCCGAGGCGCTCAAGGTGGGTCCACAGGCCGCGCATGCGCGCAAGGTTGTACTCCAGTTGGGCCAGCTCGACCTGCAGCTTGCCCTCGGCGCTTGAAGCGTGCGTGGCGAAGATGTCGAGGATCACCGTCGTTCGATCGACCACCGGCAGGCCGAGCGCCTGCTCCAGGTTGCGCTCTTGGCGCGCGCTCAGCTCGTCGTCGCAGACGATCACGTTGGCGTCGCACGCAAGCGCGGCCTGCTTGGCCTCGGCCACCTTGCCGGGGCCGAGATAGGTGTTCGGGTGCGGCTGCTCGCGGCGCTGGATCATCTCTCCCACGACTTCCACGCCAGCTGTGCGCAGCAGCTCCCCCAGCTCCGCAAGATTCTCGTCGTCGGGGAGCGCGGCTATGCAGAATGCTCGCTGAGTGGCGCGCCTGGAGGGTTGGTTCACTAGCTCGAGTGTAGATCAGCCCCCAACACCGATCAAAACGTGTTTGCCACCAGTCGTTGGATCATGGCTCGCGCGGTCAGCCGCCGAGCGCCGCCAATCGCTCGACAGCCTCTGCCAGCTGCTCGTCGGGTGTGGTCAGCGCGATGCGAAACCAGCCCTCGCCGCTTGGCCCATAGGCGCTGCCCGGAGAGATGACGACGGACGCCTGCTCCAGCACGTGCTCGCAGTAGGCGACCGAACTGTCGAAACCCTCGGGTATCGGCGCCCACACGTAGATCGTGCCCTTAGGGGCAGTGACGTGCACGCCGGCTTTCGCGAGCGCCTCGCAGACCAGGTCGCGGCGGATGCGATACAGCTCGTTCATCGAGGCGACCTCGGCGTCCGTGTCGGGCGAGAGCGCAGCGATCCCGGCTAGCTGGACGGCCTCGAACAGGCCCGAGTCGATGTTCGTCTTCAAACGCCAATAGTGCTCGATCGCCTCCGCGTTGCCGAGCACGGCCGCGCAACGCCAGCCGGTCATGTTGTAGCCCTTGGACAGCGAGAAGACCTCGATGCCGACGTCCTTGGCGCCCGGCGTCTGCAGGAAGGAGGGTGCGCGATAGCCGTCGTAGGTGGTCTCGCTGTAGGCGTTGTCGTGCACGACGAGAATGTCGTAGGTCTTGGCGAAGTCGACCACCAACTCGAAGAAGCCCCGTGGCACGATCGCTCCGGTCGGGTTGTTGGGGTAGTTGAGGAACATCAGCTTGGCGGCGCTCGCGGTCTGTTCGTCGATCGCGTCGAGGTCCGGCACGAAGCCGAGCGCG
Source organism: uncultured Solirubrobacterales bacterium (assembly GCA_963725265.1). Classification (GTDB taxonomy): domain Bacteria; phylum Actinomycetota; class Thermoleophilia; order Solirubrobacterales; family Solirubrobacteraceae; genus Palsa-744. The sequence goes on along the minus strand of CAVRXP010000002.1, from coordinate 1,644,715 downwards.
GGCATCAGCGGCATCACGACCGGCTGGCCGCCGGCCAACAGCGGCCCGCCCGTGTACACCGGATAGCCTGGATCGGAGGCAAGCGCCACGTCACCCTGGTCCAGGAAGGCGAGGTTGAGGTTGAAGATCGCCTCCTTGGCTCCGATGGCGGGGATGATCTCGCTGTCGGCGTCGAGGCTCACGTCGAAGCGGCGCGCATAGAAGTCGCTGAGCGCCTGGCGAAAATCTTGGCGTCCGCGATTGGAGGGGTAGCGATGCGTCTCCGGCTCGGTGACCGCCTCCTGCATCGCCTCCACGATTAGCGCAGGCGTGGGTCGGTCGGGGTCGCCGATGCCGAGGCTGATGACATCCACGCCAGCCGCCTTCTTGGCAGCGATCTTGCGCTCGAGTTCGGCGAATAGGTACGGCGGGATGCGGCTCAGGCGCTCACTCGGTCTCATGCGGCTCCTTCGTCGGTGTCGATCAGCTCTCCTACAAACTCCTCGCTCAGCCGTCCCGCGAACACGGGTCGCGCCCAGCCGGTCAAGTTCACATGCAAATCTTCACCAATCTCGACGTCGAGTTGCCCACCGTCGAGCTGCACCCTAACCTTGGATGGGCCCCCTGAAAGACGGTAGGCGACGGCGGCTCCGGTGGCCCCCGTGCCCGAGGACAGCGTCTCCCCCACCCCACGCTCAAAGATGCGCGCGCGGATCTCGCCGGGCTCGCCTGCCTGCCTGCCGTGCGCCCTTTGGGCGTGCCCTTCAGGGTGTCCCCCGCCATGGGGGGTTCTCGAATGAGGGAGCTGCGTGTACCACGACACGTTCGTACGGTTCGGGAACAGCTCGTGAGCTTCGATCGCAGGTCCGATCGACGGGAGGTCAAGCGCCTGCAACGTCGCCAGGTCATCGACGTGGATCGCGCACTGGGGGTTGCCGACGGAGACGTGCCGAAAGCTCCAGGCGCGTCCGTCGGCGACCAGTTCGCCGGCGCCGTCGTCCGGACCGTCCGGGAAGTCCTTGGAGGTCAACCGCGCGTGGCCCATGTCCACCCGGCAGGTGTCTGGTCCGGTGATCGTCGGGCGGATCTCCCCAGCGGCCGTCTGGATCGAGAAGACGTCCTCAGCAATCCAGCCGCGCCGGCGCAGGTAGAGGATCGCCTCGCGCGCCCCGTTGCCCGACAGCTCGGCCTCCGAGCCGTCGGGGTTGTAGATGCGCAGGCTCGCCACGAAGCGCGGATCCTCGCATGGGGTAAGCAGCAACACGCCGTCGGCGAACACGCCGAAGTGCCCGGCGCACAGCTTGCGGATGCGGGCGGGGGTCAGCTCGAACGCCAGCTCCGCCTGCTCGAGGATCATGTAGTCGTTGCCGAGCGCCTGCCACTTCTCGAATCTCATAGGGCGCAGCAGTCTAGGCGCTCATCGCCACGATCTCCTCCGCGACCTGCTCGGGTGAGAGATCGGTGAGGTCGATCAGCCGCACGCCGGCGAGCTTGCGCATCCAGGTGAGCTGGCGGCGCGCATAGTTGCGTGTGTGGCGCTTCATCGCCTCCACATCCCCCGTCAAGAGCTCCTCGAAACCAAGCGCCTTGCGTGCTGTGATGCTCGCGCCGGCGGCGTGCGCGCTCAAAACCTGCTCGCGCACACCTTGCGAAAGCATCGCCTCCACACGTGCGTCGATGCGCGCGTACAACGCCTCTCGCTGCATCGTCAGCCCGACGAGCAGCGTCGGGCGGCGCATCTCCTCGGTCCACAGCTGCGACGGGCCGTTGGGGGGCTCCAGCTCGCCCGCGTCGAGCAGCTCGAGCGAGCGCACGATCCGCTGGCGGTCGTTCGGGTCGATCTCCTCGGCCGCCCACGGCGCGCGCTGGGCGAGCCGGGCGTGCAGGGCAGGCGCCCCCTGGCGTTCAAGCTCTGCCGTCCAGCGCTCGCGCACCCCCTCGGGTGGGGGTGGGCGCAGATCGAGCTCGCACAGCGCCGCACGCAGATACAACCCTGTGCCTCCCACCACGATCGGCCGGCGGCCTTCGGCGAGCGCGTCGTCGATCTCGGCGTGCGCCAGCTCGGCATACTGACCGACGCTGAAGCTTGCGTCGATCGGCAGGAACGACACGAGCCGGTGCTCTAGCTCTTTCTGCTCGGCGTCGGTGGCGACGCCGGTAAGTGTCTCGATGCCCTGGTAGACCTGCAGAGCGTCCGCCGAAATCGCGACCGGACGTTCGCCACGCTCGCCTGCCTGGCCCGCCGCCATGGGGGAGTGCCTTTCGGGGTACCTGTGCCCGGTCGGGGTGCTGGTGCCCGCGTGGGGCACGCAGGAGGCGGGCGAGCGAGACTGCCACGGCCGTCTTGCCGATCCCAGTCGGCCCGAACAGAGCGATCACACGCGGGGACATTCGCGTAGGCTTGCACCTGATGCAGATCTCCGGCTCCAAGGTGCTGCTCACCGGCGCGACGGGCGGCCTCGGCCACGCGATCGCGCGCGCCCTCTCGGCGCGCAGGCGCCGCAGCTGATCCTCACCGGACGGCGCGTCGAGGTGTTGGAGCCGTTGGCGTCGGAGCTGGGCGCCCGTGCTCTGGCGGTGGACCTTGAGCGAGGCGGCCGAGGTGGACCGTCTGCTCTCCGAGGCGGGTGAGCTTGACATTCTCGTGGCAAACGCGGCGCTGCCGGGCAGCGGCAAGCTCGATGCCCTGACGATGCAGGAGATCGATCGGGCACTCGAGGTCAACCTGCGCGCGCCGATCGCGATGGCGCACACGCTCGTCCCCGAGATGCTGGGACGTGGCAATGGCCATCTGCTGTTCATGTCATCGCTGTCGGGCAAGGCGGCGACGGCGGGCAGCTCGATCTACAACGCCACGAAGTTCGGCTTGCGCGGTTTCGCGGGCGCGATGCGCGCCGAGCTGCACGGAACGGGAGTCGGCGTCTCGACGGTATTCCCCGGCTTCATCCGCGACGCCGGCATGTTCGCCGACGCGAACGTGAAGCTGCCAAAGGGCGTGGGCACGCGCAGCCCCGAGGATGTCGCCAAGGCCGTGGTGGGAGCGATCGAGCACAATCGCGGTGAGGTGGATGTCGCTCCGATCGCACTGCGCCTCGGCTCCGCGTTTGCCGGTCTGGCGCCGGAGATGTCGGCAACGGTCACCCGCAAGTCGGGCAGCGACAAGATCGCCTACGACCTGGCCGACGGCCACAAGGCCAAAGTCACCTCTTAGTTTCAGCTCCCCGCCTGACGGGGAGCATAAGAAGACCTCCTACAAAGTCCTTCGCCCCTGCTTAGGCGCACGTTCCGATCGCCTTAGGGAGCGCTCTCAGGATGGTTGGTGTAACCCGCTACCACCCATCGGAGGTTCGCGTATGAAAAGCAGAGGCATCATCCGAGTAGGTCTCGTCGTCGGCGCTCTGGCCACGGGCGGAGCCGTTGCCGGCATCGCTGGCGCCGCTGCGGCGCCGAGCTCCACGACGAGCACGACGACCCAGTCCACAAGCAACACGGCGACCACCCCGTCGACGACAACGCCATCGAGCACCAGCACGACACCGTCGACGACGACCCCCAAGACGCAGACAGTGCCGCCGGGATCCGACGGTCACCCGTGCCCGAACATGGGCAGCAAGTCCGGGTCGAGCTCTGGCTCTGGCTCTGGCTCGAACTCGGGTTCGGCCTACGAAGGCGGCCCTCCGGCGGGCGCCACCACGCAGTAGTCACGGCCCGTGGGGCCACTTGTGGCCCGTATGGGCTAAACGGAGAGAGCCTCCCGGGCGGACTACCCGTCCGGGAGGATTTCCGTGTTCCAGTTGTTCCTCAGGCGGCGCGCGTATCTGCCTCCGCCGGCTCGGGGGCGACCGTCAGTGGTGTCTCGGTGCCCTGGATCGGCCTGACCTTGTCGGCCCCGATGCCAAGCGCCGCGTACACCTTGCGCTCGATTTCGCCGGCGATCGCCGGGTTCTCATCCAGATAGGACTTGGCGTTGCCGCGCCCCTGTCCCAGGCGCTCGTTTCCGTAGGAGATGAACGAACCTGACTTCGTCACGATGCCGTGCTCGATCCCGAGGTCCACCAGGCAACCGGCGGTCGAGATGCCCTTGCCGAACTCGATGTCGAACTCGGCCTGGCGGAAGGGCGCCGCGAGCTTGTTCTTGACGACCTTCACGCGCACACGATTGCCGACCGCCTCGGTGCCGTCCTTGAGCGTCTCGATGCGACGGATGTCAAGCCGCTGAGAGGCATAGAACTTCAGCGCGCGCCCGCCAGGCTGGGTCTCGGGTGAGCCGAACATGACCCCCACCTTTTCGCGGATCTGGTTGGTGAGGATGCAGAGCGTTCCGGTCCTGTTCAGGTTGCCGGCGATCTTGCGCATCGCCTGGCTCATCATGCGCGCCTGCGCGCCCACGGTCTGATCGCCCATCTGCCCCTCGAGCTCCACGCGTGGGGTGAGCGCGGCGACCGAGTCGATCGCCACTACGTCGATCGCGCCGGAGCGCACGAGCATGTCGGCGATCTCCAGCGCCTGCTCGCCGTAGTCGGGCTGGGAGACGAGCAGCTCGTCGATGTCCACGCCGATCTCCTTGGCATACAGCGGATCCATTGCGTGCTCGGCGTCGATGAACGCGCACACGCCGCCGAGCCGCTGGGCTTCGGCCAGCACGTGGTAGATCAGCGTCGTCTTGCCGGAGGACTCGGGACCGAACACCTCCACGATGCGCCCCTTGGGCACCCCGCCGATGCCGAGTGCCAGATCGAGCGACAGCGCGCCCGTAGGGATCGCGTCAACGCGCACCTGCGCGCCCTCGTCGCCCATGCGCATGACCGAGCCCTTGCCGAACTCGCGCTCGATCTGGCCCAGCGCGCCCTGCAGAGCCGCGTCGCGCGCCTTTGCGGCCTTCTCCTCATCGGTCACGGGCATCGTCTTGCTCCTCCGGTCGAAAATTGGAGATCAAATGTATGTGGTGCTTCGGACGGAACCATGGGAACATATGTTCGCTCCGTCGAGCGCGAGTCCTTCAATCCCGTCGATGCCCGATTGGCGGTGGGAGTCAGCGAGCGGTGCGGGCGAGGAGACTCTCCTCGCCGCTGAGCGTCTGGCTCGTGGCCTTGACGATCTCTACTTGCGTCAGCTCGCCGGGCGCGGCGAGGCCGGCGAAGTTGACGACCTTGTTGTGGCGCGTGCGTCCGCGTTGGCGCTCGGGGTCGGTGCGCGAGGCACCTTCGACGAGCACCTCGACGGTACGGCCTACGAAGCGCTGTGCGCGCTCGCAAGCGCGACGCTGCACCACCTCCACAAGGCGTTCCATGCGCTCCACCTTGACCGGATGCGGCACGATCCCCTCGGTCAGCTCGGCTGCCTCCGTGCCTCTACGAGGCGAGAAGACGAATGTGAACGCGCTGTCATAGCCCACCTGCTCGGCCACCTGCAGCGTCTGCTCGAAATCCTCCTCGCTCTCGCCGGGGAAGCCAACGATGATGTCGGTCGTAATCGAGGCGTCGGGCACGTGCTCGCGGATCAAGGCCACGCGATCGAGATAGCGCTCGCGATCGTAGGTGCGACGCATCGCCTTGAGGATGCGGCTCGAGCCCGATTGCAACGGCAGATGGATGTGCTCGCATACGCTCTGTAGCTCGGCGTGCGCGCGGATCACGTCCTCGCGCATGTCCTTCGGGTGAGGACTCGTGTAGCGGATGCGCTCGATTCCGTCGATCGCGTCGATCTGGCGCAGCAGGTTGGCGAACGTCTCAGATTTGCCTTCGCACGCGCAGATCGCGCCCGTAGGAGTTGACGTTCTGGCCGAGCAATGTCACCTCGCGCACACCATCGGCTGCCATCGCCTCGCACCTCCGCCACCAGCTCCTGCGGTGGCCGCGACACCTCGCGCCCACGCGTGCTCGGCACGATGCAGTACGAACAGCGGCAGTTGCAGCCGACGCTGATCTGCAGCCAGCCCTGAAAAGCGCGCGCACGCTTGGCCGGCAGATGCCCCGTGAAGCCCTCGAACTCGAAATACCCCTGCGCGGTCAGCGAGTCACTCGTCAGGAACTCGGCGAGCTTGTGCGTCTGGCCGGGCCCGAAGGCCACGTCGACAAACGGAAAGCGCTCGAACACCTCCTCCTTGACCGACTGCGCCCAGCAGCCGCCCACGCCGACGACACGCTCGGGCTGTTCGCGCTTCAGACGCTTCGCCTCCCCCAGGTGCGCCACGAAGCGGCTATCCGCCGTCTCGCGGATCGAGCACGTGTTGAACAGGATCAGGTCGGCCTCGGCGCGCTCCGGCGCCTCGCTGTAGCCGAGCGACTCGAGCATCCCCTTCATGCGCTCGGAGTCGTGCTCGTTCATCTGGCAGCCGAAGGTGGTGAGGTGGTAGCGCTTCATGGCTTCGACCAAGAGTAGCCGTACGACCTGCTTGCGCGACCATATGACGGGTGGTTCGGGTCATCGAAAACCGCGATGCCCCCCGCGCGCGCGGGGGGGCACGGCCCATTTCCGAGCAACACGCTCAACCGATCGGACGAGCGGCCAGCGCTTCGTAGCTTGCTCCCTCAGGCGACAGCCACGAGCGGTAGAGGACCAGCTCGCTCGGCACGAACGACAGCTGCCGGCGTCGGTGGCAGCGTACGCTCGCGCGGAGCCGAGCCGGAGCGCATGCGAGCAACGGTGACGTGCGGGCGGAAGTGACGGTGCCCCGCGGCGCGCCGTAGAGGGTCCCTCGCCGTGCGGTGAATCGCGGCGCTCTCCGACGGCGGCGGCGAGCTCTTTCTGCAGACTCGCCAGCCGCCCGTCTTCGTCGTGCAACTCGACCGCGAGCGTTCGGGGTCGGCGCGGCGGCAGCCACAACGGCGCTCCTACCGACAGCTCGCCTGCCGGCCTGCCGCATGCGAGCAGTTGCGTGGCGATATCCCCGATCTCCTCCACGGGCCGGTTGCCGAGGAAGCACAGTGTTACGTGCAGCAACTCCGCACTCAAGACACGGGGCGGGGATCCCGAGCGACGGCTCATCTCACGCGTCGCGACACGCCCCCATGCCGCGAGCTGCTCGCGTACATCCGCCGGCGGATCTACCGCGACGAACAGGCGCGCTGTGGGACTCCGGTGCACCGTCTCAGCGTAGGCGCAGTCAGTGTGCGCTTGGCGCCCTGAAGCGCTCAGCAGGCGGCGAATCATGTGCATCGCGACAAGCGCGGCGCGCTCGCGTACGTCGGCTCTGCCCCCCGGCAGACGCACAGAGCGAGTCAATCGCGCTCCATTCGGCGCCCTCGACACTGACCCACACCAGTCCCACGGGCTTCTGCTCGCTGCCACCGCCCGGACCGGCAATGCCGGTGAGCACCCACGCCCACGTCGGCGCCGAGCCGCGTCCGTGCGCCCTCGGCGAGCGCTTGGGCCACCTGCTCGGAGACGGCCCCGTGCGCTTCGATCGTCTCGCGCGCGGACGCCCACCTGGGCGATCCTTCGCCTCGTTCGGAGTAGGCCACGATGCCACCCAGCACGTACTCCGAGGCGCCCGGCGGGTTCGGTCAAGCGCGCGGCAGCAGACCCGCCCGTACACGACTCGGCGACGGCGATCGTCGCCGCTGTCGCGAGTCGTCGGCGCCCCACTCGCCCCGGAGCAGCGCCTGCCACCTGCTCGTCGACCGTCGTGCCGTCGCGTCGAGTAGAGCGTGTCGGCGTGGCGTGTCGCGACGATCTGCGCGAACGCGTCGTACGCCGATTGGGCGTCGGGCTCGTAGCGGGTGACGATCTCGATCTCGCCGCTGCGCAGGCACGTCGTGATCTCCAGCGCGTTCAGGTCCACCCCCTCGCGCTCGGCCTGGCGCAGCGTCTCGGCGATCTCCGACTCCGGTATCCCAAACAGGCGCAGCATCTCGACGCGGTAGACGCGCGCGCCGGCGACCGCCGCGCGCCACGCCTCGGTCGCCACTGCCTGCTTCCACATCGGCTGCAGCTCACGCGGCGGCCCCGGCAGCACCACGACGGTCGGTCCTTCGCGCCCCTCGCGCTGGGGCGACGACGAGACCCGGCGCCGTGCCGACCGGCTCGAGCACGGTCGCGCCGCGCGGGATCGTGGCCTGCTTGCGGTTGCCGTGGGCGATCGCGTCGCGGTCGAGGTTGGGGTAGCGAGCGGCGAGCGGCCGCAGGATCTCGGCGATGCGTCCCTCCAGCGCCTCGTCCAGCACCATCTCGCGGCCTTGGAAGGAGCCGACGACCTCGGCGGTCAGGTCGTCGGCCGTCGGTCCCAGGCCGCCGCTAGTGAGCACGACGTCGAGGCCCTCGCCTGCCATGAACTCGAGCGCCGCCAGCAGATCCGCGGGCGATCGCCGACTATCGCGATCTGAGCCAAGTCGACGCCGGCCTCGAGCAGCCGATCGGCGAGCCACGGACCGTTGCGATCGCGCACGCGTCCGGTGAGCACCTCGGTGCCCGTCACCAGGATCCCGGCGCGGGGCGCGTCGCTCATCCGCACGTCGGCTGCTGGGCGGCGCTCAGCACGTGGCGTCCGCTGCTGGTGATCGAGTAGCCGATCGGCTTGCTCGACGGCGGCACGCTCAGCGCTTTGCCGTCCACGTAGAGCGTCACCGCGTTGTTGCCGAGCAACAGCTCAAAGCGTGTCGAGTGATAGTCGCGCGGCGTGTAGGAGCCCGGTTCGAGTCGTGAGTCCCGGAATGCGCTTGGCGCCGGCGGCGTCGATCAGGCACACGTACACGGGAGCGGAGGGATGCAGCGAGAGCGTCACGCGCGCGCTCGTGTTGCCCGCCGTCGTGGACGTGGAGGGTTTGGAGCCATGGCCGCCGCGCCGCGACCCGTGACTTTCGTGGGTGTTTGTCGAATTTGCCGGCAGCGGAGGCGATTCGGCCCCTTTTTTGTGGTCGAGCGATCAACGCCGCGATCAGCACGACGATCAACAGACTGAACGCGCCCACCGCGATCACGTACGCGCGTGAAGGCCCACGGGGCCTGCTCGGAGCTCGAGCGCGCGGGTGTGCGGCGCGGCGGCGACATCACCGGTTGGTGATCGAGCTCGCTCGGCTGCTCGTAGCTCATGCGGTATTCGTCGACGAGCGCCTTCGCGTCGAGCCCAAGCGCCTGAGCGTAGGTGCGCAGGAAGCTACGCACGAACGTGGGCCCAGGCAGCAGGTCCCACTCTTCGTTCTCCAGAGCGCGCAGATACTTGGCGCGGATCTTAGTCTGCGCCTCGATCTCGGACACGTCGATGCGAGCACGCATGCGCGCCTCCCGCAGGGTCGCTCCGATCTCAGCCATATCAGCGCAACAGGCTAGTGACTCCGACCCAAATAAGTGCTTTCCGAGCGGCACATGTGCCGCTCGGCCGGACGGTGCATGCACCGTCCGGGACATCGCCGCATGCGGCGATGTCTTCCAAAGATTGGGAATCGCACACGACGGGTCAAGTGGAAATCGACGCCTCGCTCGGAGTCTCCGTGCCGCCTGACTCGCCCAGCATCGCGAGCACCCTCGGCACGTCGGCCTCACCGATCAGCACCTGACGCGGCTTTGAGCCCTCATAGCCAGAGATCACACCGCGGCGCTCGAGCATGTCGATCAACCTGCCGGCGCGCGTGTAGCCAAGGCGCAGACGACGCTGCAACATCGATGTCGAAGCCGTCTGCATTTCCGCAACGAGCCTGAATCGCGTCGCTCAGCAGCGGATCCTCGTCGGGATCGAACTCGTCGTCTGAGCTCTTCTCGGGCTCGGTCGGCTCGACCTCCTCCAGCAGCTCCTCGCGCAGCTCGGGCTCGCCCTGCTTGCGCCACATGTCTGTCAGCTTCGCGATCTGCGCCTCGTCGATGTATGCACCCTGGATGCGCTGCAAGCGCGAGGAGCCGACCGGGCTGAACAGCATGTCGCCCTGGCCGAGCAGCGACTCCGCGCCGTTCTGGTCGAGGATCACGCGCGAGTCGGTCTGGCTCGAGACCGAGAAGGCGATGCGCGAGGGCACATTGGCCTTGATCATGCCCGTGATCACATCCACTCGCGGACTCTGCGTGGCGAGCACAAGGTGAATGCCGACCGCGCGCGCCTTCTGCGCGAGGCGGATGATCGAGTCCTCCACGTCGGCCGGCGCGACCATCATCAGATCCGCAAGCTCGTCGATCACGCACAGGATGTAGGGCAGCGGCGCTTCGTCGCGCGCCTCGCGCGCCTTGTTGAGCTCGACCAGGCTGCGCGTGCGCGCCAGCGACATGATCCCGTAGCGCTGCTCCATCTCGCGCACCAGGTTCTGCAGCGCGTTGGCGGCCATGCGCGGGCTCGTGATCACGGGCGTAAGCAGGTGCGGGATCGACTCGTAGTGGTTGAGCTCCACCTGCTTGGGATCCACCAGCACCAGACGCAGCTCGTGCGGGGTGGCGCGCAGCAGCACGCTGCACAGCATCGCGTTGATCGCGCCCGACTTGCCGGCGCCGGTCGTGCCCGCCACCAGCAGGTGCGGCATCTTCGCGAGGTCCGCGCCGATCGCCTTGCCGGCGACGTCCTTGCCGAGCCACACCGTCAGCGGCGACCAGTCCTTCGGCGGCTCCTGGAAGACGTCGCCGAGGCGCACCATGCGTCGCTTGGCGTTGGGCACCTCGACGCCAACGGCCTGCTTGCCGGGGATCGGGGCGAGAATGCGGATGTCGGTCGCGGCCAGCGCATAGGCCAGGTCGTCCTTGAGCTGGGCGACCTTGCCGACCTTCGTGCCCGGCGCGAGGCGCAGCTCGTAGCGCGTGATGTGCGGCCCAGCCACCGTGCCGATCACCTTTGCCTGCACGCCGAAATGGCCCAGCGCCTCGACCAGGCTGGTCGCGGTGCGCTCCTGTCCGGCGGTATCCGGACGCGCCTGCTCGGCGGTCGAGCGCGTCAGGATGCGCTCGGCTCCCGGCAGCTCCCAGACGAACTCGGGATCGTCGGTGACGACATCGCGCAGACGTCCCTGCGGCGTGAGCAGCGACTCGTCGATCGGCTCCGCGGGAGCCTCGCTCTCGTCGTCTGACTCCGGACTCCTGCGTGGAGCGAAGGTCGACGGCCGCGAACGATCCGTCCTCGTCCTCTCCTTCGGCTTGGGGTTCGTGCTCGCCCTCTGGCTCGCTCGGCTCCATCACGTCCTCGACGTCGACATCCCACGAGTCCAGCGCTCCCATCAGCCGGCGCCGCGCCGTCGACCGAAGGCGCCTCCACATGCGTGGCGCGCACGATCAGCTCGTCCGGTGCGGGCTCCGGGGGCTGCAGCGGATGCTCCTCGCGACCTGGGTGAGCCGGTCTGTGCGCGCTCGGAGCGCTCGTCCTGAGCTGCATCTTGCTCGCGCGCTCGAGGGCGCTCGCTCGAGCACGCAGCACGCGACTGGTGTCGACCAGGCCATTGCCCGTCGCGCGCACGACCACCGCCAGCGAGAGTCCCGTCAGCAGCACGACGCCGACCACCAGCAGGAACACGACAAGGATGTCCACGCCCACGGTCTGCACGAGCCGGTGGGAAGACCCAGTAGAGCCCCTGACCCAGGATGCCCCCGTGGGACTGCAGAAACGCGGAGCGCCACTGCTCGGACGCTCGCATCGCCGCTGGCGTGCCACTGCTGACGCCAAGCGTGCCTGCGGCGAGCGCCAGCGTCACGGCCGCGAACAGGCACAGGCCTCCGGTGCGCAACGGTCTACGTGTGGGCATGAACTGAGCGAACAGCAGCGCGCTGCCGCCGACGACGAGCGCTGCGGGAGCCAGCGCCCGCGCTTCGCCGAAGCACCAGCCCAGAGCGCCGGCAAGCCCCTGCCCCACCTGTCCGCCATCCCAGTGCCCATAGAGGACAAAGCCCATGAACACGCCCACAGCCACCAGGCCGAGGCCGAGCACGTCACGCTGGTTCTGGCTGAGCACCGGCCAGCGCAGCGAGAATCCATCGAGCAGGCCGGCAGAGCCGCGCCCCCGTCCGCGCCGCGAGCGCGCTCGGGTGCTCGATCGCGCTGCCGCGTCGCGCCGTCTGCTTGCGGGCGGGCTGGCGCTTGGGGCTCCTGCGGGTGGCTGGCATCAGGGCCAGCTTCGACGTCGCATCGCCGAGAACCTGCTTGCCCGTCGACCTCCGTAGCAGGTACCCAGGGCCCGCATATGCGGCGCCTGCGCCCCTTACTATCGCTTTAGTGCACACCGCTACACACAGTGGTTGAGATGAGTGAATTCACCCGTGCCCCACGCGTGCTCGTCGTCGAGGACGACGAGGACATCGCCCAGGCACTCCAGCGCTCGCTGCGCATGGAGGGCTATGAGGTGCGCGCCGCCGCCGACGGCAACGCCGCGCTCGAGCACGGGCGCACGTTCGCCCCGGATCTTGTGATCCTCGACCTCGGCCTGCCCGAGATCGACGGGATCGAGGTCGCCAAGCAGCTGCGCGACGGCGACGACGTGCCGATCCTGATCCTCACCGCCAGAGACGCGCTCGGAGTCCCGCGTCGAGGGTCTCGACGCCGGCGCCGACGACTACCTCGTCAAGCCGTTCGAGCGCCAGGAGCTGCTTGCGCGCATGCGCGCGCTGCTGCGCCGCCGCCCGCCACGCGGCTCGGCGCCGTTGCGCGTCGGCGATCTCTCGCTCAACGTCGACACGCACGAGATCGCCCGCGGCGAGCGCTCAGATCGAGCTGACCCAGCGCGAGTTCGAGCTGCTCGAGTACCTGATGCGCAACGAGCGCATCGTCATCTCACGCCAGCGCCTGCTCGACGAGGTATGGGGCTACGACCCCTTCTCGACGACCAATACGATCGAGGTGTTCGTCTCCAACTTGCGCCGCAAGCTGGAGGCAGAGGGCGAGCCACGGCTGCTGCACACCATCCGCGGAGCAGGGTACGTCCTCAGAGCCTGACCAGCCTTTGGAGCACCCGAGCGCGCTGCGCTCGTCACCTGCGCGACTCGTGGAGCGTGTGTCGGTCGCGTTCGACCGCCTGCCGATCCGCACGCGCCTGGCGGGCGTCTCGGCGCTGCTGACGTTCACGATCCTGTGTGCGTTTGCGCTGGTCGTCGGCTCGCTCACGGTCCATCGCATCCGCTCCAACTTCAATCGCGAAGTGGCGGCGGCCACGACCAACTTCGCCAGCTTCCTGCAGGTGAGCGTCACCGGCAACCAGGCCGAAGGCTTCACGTTGCACGTCACCAACCCGCCCGAATCTCAACCGCTTCGCAAACTCCGAGCACGCGGCGATTCGCATTCTCAGCATCAGCGGCGGCGTGCTCGCGTCGAGCGCCGGTGCACCCGAATTCGGGGGAGCCAACGAAACCGACGCCGACGGCTACCGCGTGGACACGCAGCTCGATCCCGCTCGACGCGTCGGTCGGCGGGGATATCGTCGTCCAGTACGGTCGGCGTCTCTCCGACGTCGAGGGCACCGTCGCGCGCGTCGAGCTGCTGCTGGTGCTCGGCGTGCTCGCCGGGCACGGGCCTTGCGCTGCTGGCCGGCATGATGATCGCGCGGCGCGCGATGGCGCCGATCGCCGAGCTGACGAGGACGGCCGAGCAGATCGCGCGCACGCGCGACCCCAGCCGCAGCGTGCCCGAGCCGCTCGCCGACGACGAGGTTGCCGAGCTTGCGCGCACGCTTGGCGGCATGTTGCGCGAGCTCGACGCCGCCCATGCCGAGACAGAAGCGACGCTCGCGCGTCAGCGTCAGTTCGTGGCCGACGCCTCGCACGAGCTGCGCACGCCGCTGACGAGCGTGCTCGCCAACCTCGAGCTGCTGGCCGAGTCCCTGCACGGCGAAGAGGCCGACGCCGCCCGCTCGGCGCTGCGCTCCTCCCAGCGCATGCGCCGCCTCGTCGCCGACCTACTGCTGCTGGCGCGCACCGACGTCGGCCGTGTCGTGCGGCGCGAGCCTTGCGATCTTGCGCAGATCGTCGTGGAGGCCGCGGCCGAGCTGGGACCGGTGAGCGCCCAGCACGAGATCTCGCTCGACGTGCAGCCGGCGGTCGTCGAGGCCTCCCGCGACGAGCTGCACCGGCTCGCGCTCAACCTGATCGAGAACGCGCTGCGCCACACGCCCCCGGCACCGAGATTCGTGTCTCGACGCGAACCGGCAGGTGTGAGCGTTCCCGCTGCGAGGCGCGCGCCTGTCGACGCAGCGTCTGCCTGCCGGCGAGGCACGTCTAATCGTCGAGGACGACGGGCCCGGCGTCCCCGAGCGCCTGGCCGAGACGCTGTTCGAGCGCTTCGTTCGCGGCGCGGGCGACCGCGGCGGCTCCTTCGGTCTGGGCCTTGCGATCGTGCGTGCCGTCGCCGAGTCTCACGGCGGCAACGTCTCGGTGGAGCAGAGCACACCCTGGCGCCGAGCGTCCCGGCGCGCGCTTCCTCGTCACGCTGCCCACAGTCCCGTCTTCACAGTTAGACCAAGCGCCCACTCCCCGAGGCAGCCCGCCTCGAAGTCTGAGAGCTAGACCTCCACGACGACCGGCAGCACCATCGGGCGGCGCTTCAGCCGGTCATAGACCAGTTTGGCCAGGTCGTCGTGCAGCATCTGCTGCAGCAGATCCACCTCGCGGATCTCCTCCTTGGCGGCACGCCCGAGCGTTGCATCGACCGTCGAGCGGATCTCCTCGAACAGCTCGCCTGCCTCCTCGGTGAACGGAACGCCGCGGAAGATCACCTCCGGGTCGGCGACCGAGCGCCCGTCCTGCTCGGCGATCGTCACGACCACGACGAAGATGCCGTCCGCGGAGAGCATGCGCCGGTCGCGCAGAGCGACGTCGGCCATGTCGCCGATCTCCACGCCGTCGACGAAGATCATGCCAGACTGCTCGTGCTCTTTGAAGCGCGCGCCGCGCTCATCGATGTCGAGCGGCAGCCCGTTCTCACCCTGGAAGATGTCCTCAGGCTCGACGCCGACCGCTTCGGCCAGCTGCGTGTGCAGGCGCAAACGCTTGAAGTCGCCATGGAAGGGCATCACGTAGCGGGGTTTGGTCAGGTTGAGCATCAGCTTGACCTCCTCGGCATAGCCGTGACCTGAAGCATGCACCGGGGCGTCGCGAGCCGTCACCACGTCGCAGCCGATGTGGTAGAGCCGGTCGATCGTCTCGTTGACGGCGCGCTCGTTGCCGGGCACAGGGGTCGCCGAGAACACGACCGTGTCGCCGTGGCGCAGCTTCACCTGGGGGTGATCGCGATAGGCCATGCGCCGCAGCGCCGAGAGCGGCTCTCCCTGTGAGCCGGTAGAGATGATGACGATGCGCTCGTCGGGGAAGTCTTCGATCTCGCGCGTGCCCACAAGGATGCCCTCGGGTACGTCGACGTGGCCGAGGGTACGTCCGATGCCGACGTTCTTGCGCATCGAGCGCCCCACCAACGAAACCTTGCGGTTGAGCGCAGCGGCTGCGTCTATCACCTGCTGTACGCGGTGGATGTTCGAGGCGAAGCTCGTGACGATGATGCGGCCCTCACAGCGCGCGAATGCCTCCTCCAGGTGCGGGCCGACCAGCGACTCCGACGGCGAGAAGCCGTCGCGATCGACGTTGGTGGAGTCCCCGCACAAAAGCAACACGCCCTCGCGCCCCAGTTCAGCCAGACGTGAGACGTCGGCCGGCGCTCCGTCCACGGGGGTCTGGTCGAACTTGTAATCGCCGGTTATCAGCACCGTGCCGAGGTCCGTTCCCAGCGCCACCGCGCTCGAGTCGGGGATCGAATGGGTCATGTGGATCATCTCAAGCGAAAACGGCCCGAGGTCGAGCATCTCTCCGGGCGCGATGTCGCACAATTCCACGTCGCGCAGCTTGTGCTCTTCGAGCTTTGAGCGCGCCATCGCGATCGTGAGCGGTCCGCCGTAGACGGGCGGCACGTTCTCTTCGCCGAGCTCGCGCACCACCCACGGCAGCGCGCCGAGATGATCCTCGTGGCCGTGGGTGACGACGATCGCCTCGATCTCGCGCGCGCGTTCGCGCAGGTAGGAGAAGTCGGGCAGCACCAGGTCGATGCCGACCATCTCGGGCGTCGGGAAGCGTAGGCCGACATCGACGACGACGATCCGCCCGTCGTACTCCAGGACGGTCATGTTCTTGCCTATCTCCCCTAGCCCACCGAGGGGAAGGACGCGTAGTGCGCTCACGCGTGCGCGCCTGTGAGAAGTCCGTGGCGCACGAGCATCGCGCGCACGGCGGCCAGCTCGTGCTCGTCGGCCCCGATCATCGGCAAGCGCAAGCCGCCGACTTTGTGGCCCAGCATGTTCAGGGCCGCCTTCGTGCAGGTGGGGCTGGCGGTCATGAACAAGGTCTCATAGACATCTTGCAGGCTCGCGTCGATCTCGGCACGGTGCTCGGGCTCCTCGACCATGCGGCGCATCTCATCCCCCACGATGTGACTTGCGACACAGATGCCGCCGGCGCCCCCGATATCGAGCGTGTGCGCGAAGGTGGCGTCGTCGCCGGTGTACAGCTCGAGTCCGTCGATCAGCTGCAGCTCGGCCTGGTTGGACTGCTTGACACCCTCGATGTGCTCGATCTGTGCCAGGCGCGCCAGCAGCTCCGGTCCCATGTTGACGGCCGTGCGGCCGGGAATGTTGTAGAGCAGGATCGGCTTGTCGGTGGCCTTGGCGACCTCTTCGTAGTGGCGTACGATCCCGCGCGGGCTCGGCTTGTTGTAGTAGGGGGTGACGCTCAGGGTGGCGTCCACGCCAAGTTCGCTGGCCACCTCGGTCAGGTGCACTGCGTGTTTGGTGTCGTTGGAGCCGGTGCCGCCGACGATCGTGGTGCCCGGCGGGCGCTCGCGTACCGCCAGCCCGATCAGGCCGAGGTGTTCCTCGTCGGTGAGCGTCGCCGCCTCACCAGTGGTTCCGCACACCACGAAGCCGTCGGAGCCGTGCTCGGCGAGATGGTGCATCAGTCCGACGAATGCATCCTCCTCGACGCGCAGATCCTCGTCGAACGGTGTCACGATCGCGGTCAGAATGCTGCCAAGCGGGCCTGCTTGTCCCCCGCCACGGGGGGTGCCCTTCAGGGTGCTCATCGTGTGCAGTATTCCACGTGTATCGGGTGTAGATGGTGGCGTGCCAGCATTCTTTACTCGCCCGCGAACAACAGATGCTCGAGTCCCACCACGGGCGTGCTCGTCAGTGTTCGGACGCCCCGAATAGCCAGCAGCACGCCCGGCATGAATGACTCGCGCCCCGTCGTGTCGTGGCGGATCGTCAACGTCTGCGCCTCGTCGCCGAGGATGACCTCCTGGTTGGCCACGATGCCGGGCAGGCGCACCGAATGGATCGGCGGTGGTGGACCGCCCGATGCCTGCGCCATCAGCTTGGCGGTACGCGCCGCCGTGCCGCTGGGCGCGTCGAGCTTGCGGTCGTGGTGCAGCTCGACGATCTCGGCCTTGGCCATGTGCTTGGCGGCCTCGGCGGCGAAGCGCATCATCAGGACCGCGCCGATCGCGAAGTTGGGTGCTACGAGCACGTTTGCCGGCTGCTCCGCGGGCATTCCATTCGGCTGCCCCCCCCGCTTGTGCCCCGCATGGGGTACGCGCGCGGGGGGCATGGTGTTTTTTTGCAGTGTCTGCAGACCCTCGGTGAGGGCGTCCAGATCGAAGCCCGTGGTGCCGATCACCACGTGCGCCCCCGCACGCACGCACCGCAGAGCGTTCTCCAGGGCCGTGTCAGGCTGTGTGAAGTCGACCACCACCTCCGGGGCTGCCTGCTCCAGCATCTGTGCGAGCGTGGCCTCCAGCAGCGGATCCGCGCGTCCGACAAGCTCCATGTCACTTGCTCCTTCGACGGCGGCGCAGACCGTCTGGCCCATCCGTCCAGCCGCGCCCGCGACGCCGACTCGGATCACAACCTCGCCCCCGTGCAGATCGCGATGCCGTCACCTTGCGAGCAGCCGAGCAAGCCAAGGCGCATCACAACGCGACTGCCTCGAGCGGCGCGAGCGCCTCTTGAAAGACGCTCTCCTCGGTCCCGACGCCGGCTACCGAGAGTCGCTCGCCGGCAAACAGCTCGATCGCCAGCTCGTGCAGGTCGCTCGCCTTGACGTCGTCGATCCGTTCGACGATCTCGTCGACAGAGAGGATCGGCAGGTCGCTGAGCACCGAGGAGCCCAGCCGATTCATGCGCGCGGCGGTGGACTCAAGCGCAAGCACGATGCGTCCCTTGACGTTCTCGCGCGAGCGCGTCAGCTCCTCGTCGCTGACAGGCTCGGCCACGAAGCGCTCGAGCTGCTCGGCGATCGTGGCAATCGCCTCGCCGAGATTGTCCGGACGGGTGCCGACATACAGGCCGACCTCGCCGGTATGGGCGTGAAGGTTTGAGAAGGAGAAGACCGAGTAGGCCAATCCTCGCTTCTCGCGCACCTCTTGGAAGAGCCGCGAGGAGGAGGTGCCGCCCAGCACGCCTTCGAGCACGCGCAGCGCGAAGCGGCGCTCGTCGTGGCGGGCGATTCCCTGGCCGCCGAGACAGACGTGGTATTGCTCGGTGTCCTTTTGCAGGAAGCGCACACGCCGTTGGAACGACGGCGCCTGCTTGGGTGAGAGGATCGCCGCGCCGTTTGCACTCGGTGCGCTCGGCGGAGCAGCCTTCTGCACCAAACCCACGAGCTCGTCGTGATCGACCGAGCCGGCGGCCGCGACGACGATGCTCTGCGGCAGGTAGCGCTCGTCGTGGAAGGAGCGCAGGTCCGCCAGCTGCACGTCGCGCACCACCTCGGCGCGGCCGATGACCGCACGCCCGAGGGGGTGCGAGCCGAAGACCGCTTCGCCGAGTAGGTCGAAGACCCGATCCTGGGGGTCGTCTTCGTACATAGCGATCTCCTCGAGCACGACCTTTTGCTCGGACTCGAGGTCTTCGAAGCGCGGCTGCCAGATCATCTCCCCCATCACGTGCAGGGCACGCTCGAGGTGACGGTCGAGCACGCGTGTGAACAGCGACGTGCTCTCGCGGTCGGTGCCGGCGTTTATCTCGGCGCCCATCGCGTCGAAGATCTGGTCGATCTCCTCCGAGCGGTAGCTGTCGGTGCCGCGAAACAGCATGTGCTCGAGCAGATGCGAGAGGCCCGCCTGATCGTCGGTCTCCATCGCCGAGCCCGTCCCGATCCAGAAGCCGAGCGCCACCGAGCGCACGTTCTGCATGCGCTCGGTGATCACCCGCACGCCATTATCCAGCGTGGTTATTCGATGCTCGCTCAACTCGTGTGCCCGCCGGGCCGGATGGACGTTTTCTCCAACCGGCCCGCCGCGACCTCAGTCGTGGTCGCGCCCGCCATGGCGGGGACGGCCCGAGCCGCGGTCGCCGCCGCGCGGCGGACGACCATCGCGACCATTACGGTCACCGCTGCGGGGTGGGCGACCACCGCCGCCTCCACCACCACTGCCAACCGTGGCGAGCTCCTCGACGCTCTTGCCCGCGATCTCCGGATCGTCGGCGAGGCGCAGGCCGATACGTCCACGCTCGCGGTCTACCTCAACCACGCGCACGTTGATCTCATCGCCCTTGTTGAGCACATCCTCGACCGTGTCCACGCGCTGACCGGGCGACACGTTTGAGATGTGCAGCAGCCCGTCGGTGCCCTTGGAGAGCTCCACGAACGCGCCGAAGGTGGTCGTCTTGACGACCTTGCCCGCGAACTCGTCGCCGACCTCGACCTCCTTCATCATCGTGCGGATGCGCTCTACGAGCGCATCGCCGAGCGTGCCGTTCGCCGAGTACACGAGCACCTGACCCTCGTCGTTGACGTCGATCTGCGATTCGAACTCCTCGGAGAGGCCGCGGATCGTTTCGCCGCCCTTGCCGATCAGCATGCCGATCTGCGAGGGGTCGATCTGGATCGTCTGGATGCGCGGAGCGTGCTCTGAGAGCTGCTCGCGCGGGCCCTCGATGACGTCGGCCATCTTGGCGAGGATGAACGTGCGCGCCTTGTGCGCCTGTGTGAGCGCGTCTTTGAGGATGTCGAACGTGACGCCCGAGATCTTAATGTCCATCTGTAGCGCCGTGATGCCCTGCTCGGTGCCCGCCACCTTGAAGTCCATGTCTCCGAGGTGGTCCTCCACGCCCGCGATGTCGGTGAGCACGATGTAATCGTCGCCCTCCTTGATCAGGCCCATCGCGATACCTGCGACCGGGCGCTTGATCGGCACGCCTGCGTCCATCAAGGACAGCGAGGAGCCGCACACCGAAGCCATCGAAGAAGACCCGTTTGACTCGAAGATGTCCGAGACCACGCGGATCGTGTAGGGGAACTCCTCGATCGAGGGGACCACCGGTACGAGCGCGCGCTCGGCGAGTGCGCCGTGACCGATGTCGCGACGCTTGGGGCCGAGGCGGCCCGCCTCCCCGACCGAGAACGGCGGGAAGTTGTAGTGGTGGAAGTAGTACTTCTTGGTCTGCAGCCCAAGCGTGTCGAGGCGCATCTCCTCCTTGAGCGTGCCCAAGGCGGCGGTGCTGAGCGCTTGCGTCTGCCCACGCGTGAACAGGGCGGAGCCGTGCGTACGCGGGGTGACGCTCACTTCGATCGTGATGTCGCGGATCTCATCCTCCGCGCGACCGTCGGGGCGCTTCTTGTGGATCGCGATGCGCTCGCGGATGATCGCCTTCTCGAGCTTGTCGAAAGCGAGCTGTGCTTCGGCCCTTTTCTCCTTGGCTTGCTTGGCGGCCTCCTCGCTGGCGCCCTCAGGCGCAGCGGGGCCGTACTCGGCAAGGATTGCCTCCTCGACCGCTTTGCTCGCATCCTGGCGCTCGAGCTTGTCCTCGACCTGTGTGGCCTCGTCCAGCGCAGCACCATGCGATGCCTTTACTTTCGCCAGCAGCTCCGGATCGACGCTCGGTGCGGTGACAGGGGTCTTCTCCTTGCCGACCTTCTCCGCAAGCTCGCGCTGCAGCGCACAGATCTTCTTGATCGCGTCGTGGGCGATGTCGAGGGCGTCGAGGATCTCCGCCTCAGAGATCTCGTTCGCACCGGCCTCCACCATCAGGATCGCCTCTTCAGAACCAGCCACGACGAGGTCGAGATCAGAGTTCTCGAGCAGGTCCTCCTCGTTGGGGTTCACAACGAAGTTGCCGTCGATCTTGCCGATCCTCACAGCCCCCACAGGCCCTGCGAAGGGGACGTTTGAGATCATCAGCGCCGCGGAGGCGCCGTTCATCGCGAGGATGTCGTATGGGTTGACCTGGTCCACCGAGATCGGGATCGCCACGAGATGCGTCTCGTAGTTCCAGCCCTTGGTGAACAGCGGGCGCAAGGGGCGGTCGATCATGCGCGCTGTGAGCGTCGCCTTCTCTCCCGAGCGACCCTCGCGCTTGAAGAACGAGCCGGGAATCTTCCCGGCGGCATACATCCGCTCCTCGACATCGACGGTCAGCGGCAGGAAATCCACGTCGCGCTGTCCGCCTGCGGTGGCGGTTGAAAGAACCATCGTGTCGCCCTGACGGACGACCACTGCGCCGGAGGCCTGCTTGGCCATCCTGCCGGTCTCGAATGAGATCTCACTACCTGCAATCTCCACGGAGACCCGTGTAACGGCGTTGCTACTCATATTGAACTACCTTCCCTCTCCACCCGTCGGTCGGCGGAGCCGTTTTCTTTTATCCTTGTATCCGAACGTGTGGAGCTTAGCGGACGCCGCCGCGCCGGTTGATCGCCACGTTCGCGCCATCGCCTGACACAGCCTGCCGCACAGTTGGATTGAGAGTCCCGATGCCGGGTAAATACAGGGGATGGAGGCGATGTCACCGACCGTAGGTGAGATCGCGGCGATGAAGGCGAGGTGTGAGATGTTCAAGAGCTGGGCGATTCGGTTTCCCCGGTCCGGCAGTGTCGCTCTGCGACGAAGGCTCGACCGCAAGCGGTGGTTGCGCGGCGGGACCAGAGCGGTGCTCGCCGTAGGCGCGGCGGCGATGGTGCTCGCCGGCTGTGGCTCGAGCAAAGGCGCGGCCACCACGACGGTGCCCGCGTCGGCTCAGCAGACGATCGTGTTCGCCGAGTCGGGGCTCGGCACCGAGGGCGAACAGACCAAGAAGGCGATCGTCCAGTTCGAAAAGGTCCATCCGAACGTCAAAGTCAGCATCGACGTCCTCTCCCCCAACTCGACGACCTACTTGCAGCAACTGCAGCAGCGCTTCATCGCCGGCTCCCCCACCCCCGACGTGCTCGAGTCCGACGTCACCTATCCGGCGAAGTTCGCCAAGGCAGGCTGGATCAAGCCGCTGAGCTCGTTCAGCCCGTCGCTCACCAGCTTCTTCGCTAACGCCGTCGCCGCAGGCGTTTACGAAGGCAAGCCGTATGCGATCCCGTGGTTCACTAACCCCGAGGGCCTTTTCTACCGCACCGACCTGATCCCCAGACCGCCCACCAACCCAGAACAGGTCGTCTCCGACGCCAAGGAAGCGATGCGCAAGGACTCCTCGCTGAAGGAGGGCCTCGCCTTCGAGGGGCACAAGTACGAGGGCGCCATCACCTCCTTCCTGACGGTCCTGCCGGCGTTCGGCGGCAGGCTGACGACCACGAGCATCGACTCGCACGGCAACGTGAAGGCGCTGGAATGGCTGCACGCGGCGATCTACACCGAGATGATCGCACCACAGGCGGTGACCGGCTGGGAAGAGGGACAGGTCCAAGAAGAGTTCACCTCCGGGCGCACGCCGTTCGCCATCGACTACCCGTTCGTGGCCGCGGTCGCCGAAGAAGGCGGCCCGGCCAAGGGCCACGTCGGCTACATACCGTTCCCGGCGGAACCCGGCGGTAAACCAGGCGCGGCGCTCGGTGGCGAGATGCTGGCGATCAACGCGGCCAGCACCCACTCCGCGGCGGCCTACGAACTGATCAAGTATCTGACCTCGCCAGCCGTGCAGACAGAACGCGCCGTGGCCACCGGCGACCCGCCGTCGTTGCCGTCCGCCTACACGTCGACCCTGTACGCGAAGGCGCCGATCTTCAAGCAGGTCAAGGTGCTCAACGGGTTTGCGCAATCGCGCCCGGTCAGCCCCGAATACCTGAAGATCTCCGAAATCCTGCAGGACGCTCTCTCGTCGGTCTACGCGAACTCGACCTCCCCGAGCAGCGCGCTCAGCTCGGCGGCCTCGCAGATCGAAGCCCTCGGCGGCTGAGCCGGGGGCCGCGACGGGGCGGGCGGGATCCTAGGGACGAGGCGGTGAGAGGAAGCGATGAGCACACACGCAGCGACCGCGACCGACCCGCCCGCATCCCACCGGCGAGCGCACCGCGGTGGCAGCGACGGCAGTCGACTCGCCGCCGACCGGCGGCTCGGCTACGCGCTGGTGGCGCCGGTGGTGCTGCTGTTGCTTGCCGTAACCGCCTACCCACTCGGCTACAACCTGTGGAACTCGTTCCATTCGGTCAACCTCAGCGAAGCCGGCAGCGCCAGGTCCTTTGTCGGCCTGGACAACTACACGAAGATGTTCGGGTCCTCTGTGTGGGTCAGCTCGCTCGAGCGGACGGTCGCCTTCACTGCCGCCTCGGTGGCGATCGAGACCGTGATCGCGCTGGCGTTGGCGCTGATGTTGCACCGTCGCTTTCGCGGACGCGGCCTGTTGCGCGCCGCGGTCCTGATCCCGTGGGCGGTGCCGACGGTCGTCTCGGCAACATTGTGGAAGACGATGTTCGATTCGCGTACGGGCTTCGTCGACTACCTGCTCGGCAACTTCGGTCTGCCCGGCGCCCACACCACCTGGCTGGCGGGAATCTGGACCTCGTGGGCGGCGATCTTCGTGGCCGACGCCTGGAAGAACGTCCCGTTCATGGCGATCATCCTGCTCGCCGGCCTGCAGGTGATCCCTGACGAGGTCTACGAGGCGGCGCGGATCGACGGCGCCAGCTCGTGGCAGTCGTTTCGGCGGATGACCCTGCCGCTGCTCAAGCCCGCGCTCGCGGTCGCGTTGATCTTCCGCACGCTGCAGGCGTTCTTGGTCTTCGACGTGATCTACATCATGACCGGCGGCGGCCCCGGCGTCAGCACCGAGACGCTGTCGTTCCTGAACTGGCAGACGTTCCTGGTCGGCACCGACTTCGGCTACGGCGGTGCGATCTCGGTGATGCTGGTGGTGATGGCGCTGGCGATCTCGGCCGTCTACGTCCGCGTGCTGCGACCGGAGACGAGCTGATGAGCAGCGAGGCCCTGCGCGCACCGAACACCGCCGCGTCGCAGGTGTCAAAGCGACGCCCGCGTGCGCCGATGAGCTGGCGCCGCGTACGCAAGCGGGCTTGGTCGATCGGCTTCTACCTACTCGTGTTGATCGTGATCCTGGTGGCGCTGTTTCCCTTCTACTGGATCCTGCGCACCTCGCTGTCGACCAACGCCGACATCGCCCGCGGCACCGAAGCGACGGGTCTGCTCCCCTCGCACCTCAGCACGGGCGCCTACTCGCAGGACTTCAACCAGCAGCACTTCCTGACGCCATTGCTCAACAGCGCGATCGTCGCGCTCGCCGCGACGGTGATCACTGTGGTGGTGGCGACGATGGCCGGATACGCGCTTGCCCGGCTGCCGATCCGCGGTTCCGGCGCGATCCTCGGCTTTATCCTGCTCGCCGGGTTCTTCCCCGTGCTGGCGATGGTTGGCCCACTGTTCCTGCTGTTCCGCGACTTCGGCTTCCTCGACAGCATCTACCCGCTGATCCTCGCCTACCTGGTCTACACGCTGCCGATCGCCACCTGGCTGCTGCGCAACTTCTTCGCGCAGATACCCAGAGAGCTGGAGGAGGCAGCGCTGGTCGACGGAGCCACCCGGCTGCAGGCGCTGCGCAAGGTCGTCGTGCCGGTGGCGCTGCCGGGCGTGTTCACCGCGGCGATCCTCGCCTTCATCTTGGCCTGGAACGACTTCACCTTCGCCGTCTCCTTCCTGGAGACCCCCGGCAACTTCACCGCGCCGCTGGCGATCGTCAATCTCGGCCAGAGCCAGTTCCAGGTCTTCTACAACCGGATCGACGCGGCGGTCGTGATCATCACGATCCCGATCGCACTGCTCGTGCTCCTCGCCCAACGGCGGATCGTCGCCGGGCTAACCGCGGGGTCGTTCCGGTGAGCGCGCGCACAGGTGGATTGCGTGGACTCATCCGGGGCGCCTGCGCCAGGGATCGTCAAGCTTTCGAGCGGAGCGACTGAGATGGCCACGATCGACATGGAAGGCGTCTCCAAGGTCTACGCGGGCGATACCGAGGCGGTCAGCGAACTGGATCTGCACGTCGCCGACGGCGAGTTCCTGATCCTCGTCGGCCCGTCCGGTTGCGGCAAGACGACGGCACTACGGATGATCGCCGGCTTGGAGGACATCACCGACGGCACGATCAGGATCGGCGAGCGCATCGTCAACGACCTCTCGCCACGCGAGCGCGACGTCGCAATGGTATTCCAGAACTATGCGCTCTACCCGCACATGACGGTCGCCGAGAACATCGGCTTCGCGCTTAGTTTGCAAAAGATCTCAGGCCAGGAGATCGATCGCCGGGTGAGCGAGGCGGCAGAGGTTCTCGGCCTCGGCGAGCACCTGCGGCGCAAGCCCGCGCAACTGTCCGGTGGCCAGCGCCAGCGGGTGGCGATGGGCCGCGCGATCGTTCGTGAACCGGCGGCGTTCCTGATGGACGAGCCGCTATCGAACCTCGACGCCAAGCTGCGCGTGCAGATGCGCAGCGAGATCGCCCGCATCCAGCGGCGGGTGGGCGTCGCGACCGTCTACGTCACCCACGACCAGATCGAGGCGATGACGATGGGTGACCGCGTAGCGGTGATGCGCGCCGGGCGCTTGCAACAGTGCGACGCGCCGCAGACCCTGTACGACACTCCGACCAACCTGTTCGTCGCCGCCTTCATCGGCTCCCCGGCGATGAACCTCTACCAGGCCGAGGTCGATCCCGCCGGCGAGCAACTGCGCCTCGGCGAGCAGACGCTCGACCTCCCCGAGCAGTTGCGGGCCGAGTCAGCGATCGGGGCCTATCGGGGCAAGAGCGTGGTGGTCGGCATTCGCCCCGAGGATCTGGCCGACGCCGCCCTGCCCGGCCAGGAGTCCGTTGACGGGTGCTTGCGCGGCGACGTCGACCTGGTCGAGGCGCTCGGCGCCGAGAAGCTCGTGCACTTCCACATCGATGCGCGTCGCCTGGATGCCCACGACGAGCGCTTGAGCACCGACGAGGACATCGAGCTCAGCGCCGGCGAGATCGGTGCGGCCGCGAGCACCGCCGGGGTCGCCCGGGTGCCGCCGGCGAGCGCAATCGAAGCAGGTACGCGCGCCAGCTTCGCGGTCGCTGTCGAGCGCCTGCACTTGTTCGACCCCGATAGCGGCGACGCCGTGCAGTCCGTGAAGGTCGAGCGTCTGAGCGGCGAGTCGGCCTGAGCTGCAGCAGGCCGCGTAAAAAAGCCCGCTCAGACGTTCTTCAAGCCGCCAAGGATCATATGCGCCGGCGGTAGGTCAGCCGGCGAGGGGGCCTGGTAGCTCCAGCGCACCACCCCGTCGGCGCCGACGATCACCAGCGCCCGCTGGGGAAAGCCACCGGGGTGCAGCACGCCGAAAGCTCGGCACGCGGCGCCCTTCGGCTCGAAGTCAGACAGCTGCGGGATGCTCACGCCCAGCTTCTCGCGGAATGCTTTCTGCGCCCAACTAGAGTCGCAGGAGACACCGTAGATCTCGGCACCCTGTGCTGTGATCTCCGTCAGCGACTGCTCGTAGACCTGCAGTTGATCGGTGCAAACTGGGCTGAAGGCGAACGGGTAGAAGACGAGTACGGTCGTCTTGCCTTGCAGGTCGCTCTGGGTGAGCTGCTCGCCGCCTTCGGTAGCGAGCTTGAAGTCGGGTACCTGCGTGCCCGGGGCCAGCACGGTGGAAGCTGAGTTGGTGGCGCTCATCCGCGGACCAACCGCTACTTACGGAGGCCTAGCTCCTTGATGAGCGCACGGTAGCCCTCGAGGTCCTCGCGGCGCAGATAGTCCAGGAAGCGGCGGCGGCGACCGACGAGCATCAAAAGGCCACGACGCGAGTGGTGGTCCTTGCTCTGCTCGCGCAGATGCTCGGTCAGGTGGTTGATGCGCTCGGTCAAGAGGGCCACCTGCACCTTGGTGCTACCGGTGTCCTGCTCTCCGGCTCCGAACTTTGCGGCGATCTCGCGCTTGCGCTCTGTGGTTATCATCATTGCGGTCGCACAGGCTAGCAGCCCTGCAGTCAGTTGGTACGGCGCGTCATGTCGGACGCCTCTGTCGCGACGCTGCGCGCCTGCTCGCTCACGCGCTGTGGGCAGCGGCGATCTCACGCGTGCGTCGCACATCGTGGTGCATCTGCTCGACGAGTGCCTCGGTCGAGGAGAAGCGCCGCTCGCCGCGCAAACGCGAGATGAAGTCCAGGCGCAACTGCTTGCCGTACAGGTCTCCCTCGAAGTCCAGGATGTAAGCCTCGATCAACTCTCCACGACCCGTGTCGAACGTCGGGCGCACCCCGATATTGACCGCGGCAGGAAGCGAGGCGGAGTCGTCGTCGCTGTCGGCCAAGCATGCGTAGACCCCGTGCCCCGGGCACACAAGCGCGTCGTCGGGGATCAGATTCGCGGTTGGAAAGCCCAGTTCGCGTCCACGCTCGTCGCCGTGGACGACCTCGCCGCGCATTTGAAACGGTGTGCCGAGGAAACGCGTGGCCTGCTCGACCTCACCCGCCAGCACCAGCCCGCGAATGTGGCTGGAGGAGACGATCTCTCCGTCGACCTCGAGCAGCGGCGAGACGCGCGTGGTAAAGCGCTCGTCTTCGGCGAGCATCCGCGGGTCGCCCTTGGCGCGGTTGCCAAAGCGGAAGTTCTCCCCGACCGACACGCATGTCGCCCCGAGCGCAGCGACGAGCACATCGTCGATGAACTCCTGCGCGCTGCGCTTGGCGAAGTCGGCGTCGAAAGGGATCAGGATCAGCTCCTGCACACCGAGCGCTGCCACCAACTCTGCCTTGACCTCGAGCGAGGTGAGCAGCTTCGGTGTGTGTTGCGGTGCAACGACCGCAGTCGGGTGCGGGTCGAATGTGAGCACGCTGTCAGAGCCGCGAATCACCTCGCGATGGCCGAGGTGCACGCCGTCGAACGAACCCACCGCCACGCGCCGCTCCCTGTGCTCCACATCGGGAAGCCGAGTGATCTCCACGGCGCCAGCCTACGTCATCGCGGCCGTTTGCGAGATGCGGCCCGAAAGCTCTCGACGGTCGCGAGCACCTGTTCGAGGCCGAGCAGGGGTGGGTTTCTCCAGCTCTCCCCTCGCGGCGGCGGCGGTACGGCGGCGGCAAGCTCGAACGGACCGATCGCGGTGCGCGTCAGCTGTTCGCAGTAGGCGTCGCCAAGGTCGGCTATCAGCGAGCGCACGTACGTGCCGGAGGAGCATTCGATCTCATACGCCGCTTGCTCGCCCTCGCGCCAACGCTGCTCGAAGCGACTCACCGTCACGATCCGCTCGGGCATCTGGACGTGCTCGCCACGTCGAGCCTTGCGGTAGGCGCGCTCGCCTTTGATCTTGATCGCGGAGTAGGCTGGGGGGCGCTGGCGGATCTCGCCGCTCGGCAGTTGCGGCGGGTCTGGCGGCATCTTGCCAGTCGTTGTTATCTCGCCCTCCGGATCGCCGGTGCTCGACACCGCGCCCAGGCGCGCCACGGTCTCATAGCGCTTTGGCAGCTCCATGATCTGGCGTTGCAGCTTCGTTGCGCGCCCGACGAGCACGACCAACAGACCACTCGCGAAGGGGTCGAGCGTGCCAGCGTGGCCGGTCTTCGAGCCGTCGAGTGAGCGGCGGACGCGCGCCACCACATCGTGCGAGGTGATCCCGACGGGCTTGTCGATCAGCAGGACGCCGTCGGTCAAACGAGCGTCGGAACGGCCGGCCCATTCGGCGCCGGGTGCAGTTGTAGAGCCAGCTCGCGGCGCAACAGGGCAATCAGCTCGTGCACCTCCAAGGTGCTGGAGAAGCCGGCGGCGCGACGGTGGCCTCCGCCGCCCTGGGTGCGAGCGATCGCGGAGACGTCGACGTCGTTGCCGGTGGCTCGCAGCGACACCTTGCGCTTGCCGGCGCTCTCAGGCGCCAACAGCTCGCGGATCAACACGGCGACCTTGGTCGCGGCGACCGAGCGCAGATGGTCGACGATCCCCTCGGAGAAGCTTTCCTCCGCACCGGCGCGCGCGAAGTCCTCGGCGTCGAGCGCGACGAGCGTCAGCTCGCCGCCGTCGAAGCGTTGGATGCGCTCAAGCGCCACTCCGAGCAACGTGAGCCTGGCTGGTGGAAGATCCTCGTACAGCCGTGTGTTTACCGCCGGCACGTCGACGCCCGCGGCGATCAGCTCGGCGGCCATCCGATGCGCGCGAGGGCCCGTGTTCTCGTACATGAACCTGCCGGTGTCCGTGACGAGCCCGACGTACAGCGCCTCCGCGATCGCCGCTGTCGGCTCAACGTTGAGTCCGTGCATCAAGTCCCACACGATCTCTGCCGTGCAGGAGGCTGTGGGATCGACCAGGTTTACGCTCCCAAACAGCGTGTTGTCGTGATGGTGGTCGACGTTCAGCAGATGTGCGCCGTGCTGGAGCACAGCCGCCGGATTGCGGTCGATATTGCCGCAGTCGAGCATCACGACGGTGCGCTGGCCGATGTCTTGTGGAGCGACTTGGATCGCGTGCTCGAGCGTCGGACAGCGGTACTCGCGCGGGAGTGGCAGGTCGCTTGCCGCGATGAACATCTCCGAGTCCTTGCCCAGCGCGGTCAGGAGGCCGTGCATGCCGATCAGCGAGCCGAGTGCATCGCCGTCGGGATTCTCGTGCGTGGCGACGACAAAGCTCCTCGCCTCGCGGATCCGCTCCAGCACGATCTCGCGTGTGTGCTCGATGGAATCGGCTGCGCTCACCGCAACCCACCCTCCGTCTCTGCATCGATCAGTGCATCGACGCGCATCGCCCGGTCGGTCGTGTCGTCATAGGAGAAATCGAGTGTCGGCGTGCGCTTGAGGTGCAGCTCGCCGCCGATGCGCCGCTGAAGATAGCCGTGCGCGCTGCGCAGGCCCTGCATGGTCTCCTCGCGTGTGTGCGCCTCACCAAGCACGCTCACGAATACGCGAGCATGGCTCAAATCGGCGCTTGTCTTGACGTCGGTAACGGTCACGAATCCCACCCTCGGGTCCTTCAAGTCTGAAGCGAGCGCCTCACCGATCACCTGCCTGATCGACTCGTCCACACGCCGCATGCGGTCTGAGCTCATCCTACTGGTCCATGTCCCTCGAAAGATCCGACTTGAGGCTCACTTGCATGAGCAACCCTTCATCGGAAGGGTCCTCTCAGGCTAGTTGACGCTCCTGCAAGCGTGTCTCATAAGTCTCCAGGATGTCGCCCTCCTTGAGATCCTGGAAGTTGACGAGCACGATTCCGCACTCATAACCCGCGCTGACCTCGCGCGCGTCCTCGTTGAAGCGACGCAAGCTTGCGATCGTCGTGTCGTAGATGACTGTCCCCTCACGTACCACGCGCACGCGGGCGCCGCGCGTGACCTTGCCCTCGCTGACGTGCGAGCCGGCGATCGTGCCGATGCGCGAAGCCTTGAACAGCTGGCGCACCTCGGCCTGTCCGAGCGAGGTCTCGACCTCTGTCGGCTCGAGCATTCCCTGCATCGCCGCGCGCAGCTCTTCGATCGCGCGGTAGATGACCGAGTAGGAGCGGATCTCGACACCCTCGCGGTCGGCTACCTGACGCGCGTCGCCGACGGGGCGCACATTGAAGGCGAGGATCAGCCCAGAGGAAGCGGAGGCGAGCATCACGTCGGACTCGTTGATGCCACCAACGCCGCGGTGGATGATGTTGACCGAGACCTCGTCCTGGGGAAGCTTTGCGATCTCGTCCTCGATCGCCTCCAGCGACCCGGCGACGTCGGCCTTGATGACGAGGCTGAGCTCCTTGACGGTGCCTTCCTGGGCGAGCTTGAAGACGTCCTCGAGCGAGACCTTGCGACCGGAGCGGCGCGCAAGCGCCTCGGTCTTCAGGCGGTTGGCGCGCTCGCCCGCGAGTTG
This sequence comes from uncultured Solirubrobacterales bacterium, assembly GCA_963725265.1. Classification (GTDB taxonomy): domain Bacteria; phylum Actinomycetota; class Thermoleophilia; order Solirubrobacterales; family Solirubrobacteraceae; genus Palsa-744. Next base: position 1,613,799 of record CAVRXP010000002.1, on the reverse strand, counting down.
ACGAGCGCGACGCTCGTTCTCGACGGCACGCACGAATTCGCCTGCCTCTGGCACACCGTCGAAGCCGAGCACCTCGACCGGCTCGCCAGGTTCGGCCGTCTTTACGCGGGCGCCGGTGAAGTCGTGCATCGCGCGCACTCGGCCGAAGCTGGCGCCGGCAACGAGCGCGTCGCCGACCTGCAGGGTGCCGCGTTGGATCAGGATGCTCACAACCGGGCCGCGACCCGGGTCGAGCTTTGACTCGATCACGGTACCCGAGGCCAGTGCGTCGCGGTTGGCCTTCAGCTCCTCCAGATCGGTGACGAGTTGGATCGTGTCGAGCAAGCCGTCGAGGTTCTCGCGCGTCTTGGCGCTGACGTCCACGAACTCGATCTCCCCACCCCACTCTGCCGGCTGCAAACCGTGCTGGGTCAGTTCGGTGCGCACCCGCTCCGGCTGGGCGCCCTCCTTGTCGATCTTGTTGACCGCGACGACGATCGGCACTTCGGCGGCCTTGGCATGGTCGATCGCCTCCTCGGTCTGCGGCTTGACGCCGTCGTCGGCGGCGACGACAATCACCGCTAGATCGGTGACCTGCGCGCCGCGGGCGCGCATCGCGGTGAACGCCTCGTGGCCGGGCGTGTCAAGGAAAGTGATGACCTTCTCGCCGTGGTGGACCTGGTAGGCGCCGATGTGCTGGGTGATGCCGCCCGCCTCGCCGGCGGCGACCTCGGTCTGACGGATCGCATCCAGCAGCGATGTCTTGCCGTGGTCTACGTGGCCCATGATCGTGACGACCGGAGGGCGGTCGACGAGGTCCTGCTCGTCGTCCTCGAAGACCGGCTCGACCTCGATGTCGTCGGCCGCGTGGACGATCTCGATCTTCTTCTCGAATTCGTCGGCCAGCACTTGGATCGCATCGTCGGAGAGCGTCTGTGTGAGTGTCGCCATCTCTCCCAGCATCATCAGCTTCTTGATGATCTCCGGCACTGGCACGCCCAAGTACTCGGCGACGTCCTTGACGGTCGAGCCTGAGTTCACGCGGATCTCGTCGGTGTCCTGCATCGCAGACGTGTCGATTGGCGCGATCGTCTCGTCGTAGGTGCCTCGGCGCCTACGACCGCGCCGTGGACGGCGCACCGGTTGGTTGGCCGGGCCTCCCTGTTGGCGGCGCGAGGCCTGCGAATCGATCACGACGCGCCTGCGCCCTCCGGCGCTGTTGCTTGCCGGTGTGCGCTCACCGGTGCGCGAGTCGCGCGTGGGACGCACGCGCTCGCTTGCCGCCTGGCCGGCGGGGGCGTCAGGGGTGGCCGCGCCATCGGGCGGCGGTGTCGATGCGGGGGATGCAGGCTCTTGACCTGCGCCCGCGCCGGTGGCGGGGGCGATTTGGCCTGTGGGAGCGCTCTGCGCGGCGGTTGCGGCGGCCGGTGGCGGCGACGTGGCTGCTCCGTTCGCCGGCGGCGCGGGCGCGGGTGCCGGAGTCGGCTTCGTGGCGGTTGCGCTGGGCGCAGCACCCGCAGAAGCGCCGTTGCCGCCAAGCACGCGCAGCACATCGGCCTCCTCGACCGACGAGGCGGCTGCCTTCGCGGCAACGCCCGCGGCTTGCAGGCGCGTGAGCAGCTCCTTGCTGGAGAGTCCATGCTCCTTTGCTATTTCGTGAACTCGCTTCTTGCTCATCGACTCTCCAATTCTAGGAGCTCGACGGGGACCTCGACGGCGCGACGAAAGGCGCGTTGCATGGTGCCCTTGCGGGTCGCGAGCTTCATGCACTCAGGGCTCGGGTCGGCCGGGATCCCAGCCCGGCAAACATATGCGCCGCGTCCGGGCAGTACGCCGGCGCGATCGAGCGTTGCGATCGGGGGCCGCTCGGCTCCCACGGAGACGCTCGCCAGACGTACCAGCTCGGGCTTCGGCGCCAGGCGCCCGCACCCGACGCAGCGGCGCCGGGGAACATGAGCGGCTATGACGCTTGCCCCTCGGCAGCCTCTTGGACGACCTCGGCGGTGCTCGGCTCCTGCGAGTCGCTCTCGGCAGGTGGCGTCTGCACATCCGTCGCTGCCTGCTCCTGCAGGGGCGGGGTCTGCTCTGCAGCGGTCTCCTGCTCGTCCGCCGTGGGTGTCCTCGCGCTCTCGCCCGCGGCTTGTGGCGAGAGATCAGCCACATTGTCGCTGTCGATCGCGGCCAGCGCCTGGTGGGAGTCAAGGCCGCAGTAGCGCGAGCCGGGGAGCGAAGCGTTGGGGCAGCGGCGACCGTTTGAGAGGATCGCCGCGCAGCGGCCCTGCAACTCCTCCTCCTCGTAGCCGTGCTCGGCCTCCTCGGCGGCGAACTCGGTCTCAGAGCGGATGTCCACGCGCCAACCGGTGAGGCGCGCTGCCAGACGGGCGTTCTGGCCCTCGCGGCCGATCGCCAGCGAGAGCTGGTCGTCGGGGACGATCACGGTGGCCTGCTTGGCCTCGTCGTCGACCAGCACCTCGCGCACGCGCGCCGGCGAGAGCGCCTTGGCGACGAAGCGCGCGGGCTCTTCGTTGAAGGGGATGATGTCGATCTTCTCGCCGCGCAGCTCGGAGACGACCATGCGCACGCGCGAGCCACGCGGGCCGACACACGCGCCGACCGGGTCTACGCCATCGGCGTGTGAGATGACCGCGATCTTCGATCGGTAGCCGGGCTCGCGTGCGACGTTGGCGATCTCGACCAGGCCGTCGGCGATCTCGGGGACCTCCAGCTCGAACAGCTTCTTGATCAGCTCTGGGTCGCGGCGGGAGACGATGATCGATGGGCCCTTGGTCGAGGGCGAGACCTCCTTGATGACCGCCTTGATGCGCTGCGAGTGGTCGTAGCGCTCGCCGTCGACCTGCTCGGACTTCGGCAGCAGCGCCTCGACGCGCTCGCGCAGCTGCACCAAGGTGTAGCGCGAATCGGACTGCTGCACGATGCCGGTGATCAGCTCGCCCACGCGGTCGCGGTACTCCTCGAACATCATGTCGCGCTCGGCCTCGCGGATGCGCTGCAGGATCACCTGCTTGGCGGTCTGCGCGGCGATCCGCCCGAAGTCCTCCGGCGTCACATCCTGTTCGCCGATCTGATCGCGGTACTGCTCGAACTTGGCCGGATCGATTTCCGGCTCCTCCGGTTCGCGCAGCTCGCCGGTCTCGGGATCGACGACCGTTCCCTCGTCGATCGTCTCGACGATCAGGTGGGCCTCCAGGCGCTCGGGGACGATCAGTTCGATGACGCGGAAGTCGGCGGTCTCGCGGTCCATTTCGACGCGCGCGTACTTGGCCGATCCCGGCTGCTTCTTATAGGCGGACAGCAGCGCGTCCTCCAGGGCGATCATCAGCTTCTCGGGCTCGATGCCCTTCTCGCGCGCGAGCGCGTGCATGGCTTCCAGGATCTCGCGTGACATAGGTTTTCTCTCCTACTCCTCGACGAGGTTCGAACGACGGATCTCCGAATAGGGGATCGCGACGATGCCCCCGTCGGCGGCCAGTGTTATCTCGCTGTCGGTGGCACCGACAAGCTCTCCGGTGAAGCTCTTGACGCGCCGCTCGGCGGCGGCCGAGTCGGCTGCGGGGATCGGCCGCGGCTCGCGTGTGCGAACGCGGGCGCGGCGGCCGACATAACGACGGAAGTGTGTGGGCTTGCTCAGCGGGCGTTCGCTGCCGGGCGAGGAGACCTCGAGCGCGTAGCGCTCACGCAGGTCGGAGAGCAGGGCGCTGACACGCTCGCACAGCGCGAGCGTGACGCCGTCGGGGTGGTCGACGAACACGCGCAGGGTGCCGTTGGGAAGCGCCTCGGCGAGCAGCACCTCGACGTCCGGCTCGTCGGCGGCCAGGCGCTCCTCTATCTCAGACTGCAGTGCTGACATCGACTTGCTGGCCCTCTTCTCGGGTATGAGGCGTAAAAAAAAGCGGGCGGGCGCCCACTCTCGGTACTGCCAGCCGTCGCATGGGCGACGACTCGAAAGCTGTCAGGCGAGAATAGCATCGGGTCCTCCGCGCGGCTGAAGCGGGTACGCCGGCATGGGTCCTCACACTGAGGCTCACGACTTCGCGGCGTCGCGGCGGGCACGGTCGCGGTAGAGGCGGTAATCGGCGCGTGTCGGCTGCATCGAGCAGGCGACAGCGAGTGGATGGCAGGCCTCGCTGTGGCGGCCCAGCAGCTGCATCGAGCGACCTAGGCAAAAGAGGGCATAGTCGTTGGTGGGCGCGGCCGTGGCGATCGCCTGGAACTCCTCGGCGGCGTGCTCGTAGCGCTGGGCGTGAAACAGCGCCCGTCCCAGAGCCTCGCGGATCGAGGTCTTGCCCGGCTCGAGCTGACGCGCGCGGGTGAGCGGCACGATCGCCGCCATGTGGTCGCCATGTTCGAGCAGCTCACAGCCACGCCGGTAGAGCTCGTAGACGTTGTCCATATGTCTACTTTTAACCGAAGCCCTGCAGGCGTTTCCAGACCCCATACGTAGCTCTGGTGCGCTTCGGAGGTCGCTCGGATGGCGCCCACCGGCGGCTGTTCAGGTGGCTTTGCGCAGGTTCTCGATCTCGTCAAGGATCGCTGCCGCGATGCTCTGCTTGGAGGCGCGCGGCAAGTGCTTGGCGTCGTTGCTCGTAAGGATCGTGACCTCGTTGAGCTCTGACTCGAAGCCGATGTCGGCGCGCGAGATGTCGTTAAAGACGATTGCGTCGACTCGCTTGGCGGCAAGCTTGGCGCGCGCATGCTCCAGCCCATCCTGACCGTGCTCGGCGGCGAACCCGACGAGCGTCTGGCCTGGCGCCCGTTGCGAGGCCAGCGTGCAGAGGACGTCTGGCGTCGCTTCCAGCGCGATCGTGAGCTGTTCGCGTCCCTGCTTCTTGATCTTGCCCTCGCTTGGCTGCACAGGCCTGAAGTCGGCGACGGCGGCCGTCATCAACAGGACGTCGCATGCGGGGAACTCTCGTTCGCAGGCGGCCTGCAGCTGTGCCGCGGTGTTGCACGCGATGGACGGCGGCTCCGGCCGGCGCCGCCAGTGCGACGTTGGCCGCCACCACGCTCACCTGAGCGCCGCGTAGTGTCGCGGCCTCGGCGAGCGCCAGGCCCATGCGCCCGGAGGAGCTGTTGCCGACGAAACGCACGCTGTCGATCGGCTCGCGCGTACCGCCGGCCGTCACGAGCACGCGTAGGCCCTTCCACTCACCGTTGTCCACCGGGTTGCTCGGAAGACGCTCTGGGTCACTGGAAACGGCATGGCCCCCGCGCGCGCGGGGGGGAACCGCATTTAGAAGCTCCTCACACACCTCCAACAAACGCTGCGGCTCGGCCAGACGACCGACACCCTGCTCGCCGAGCGAGGCCAGGCGCCCGACGTCCGGCTCGACGATGCACACTCCCCGCGAGCGCAGCAGCTCGAGGTTGGCCTGCGTCGCCTCGTGCTCGTACATGTGGTTGTTCATCGCCGGCGCAAGCACCACCGGACACCTGGCGGCGAGCGCGGCGCTTGTGAGCAGGTTGTCTGCCAGGCCGCCGGCAAGCTTTGCGAGCGTGTTGGCCGAGGCGGGCGCGATCAGGTAGAGGTCTGCGTTTGCGACCAGCTGTAGGTGGCTGAGCGGCTGGTGGCTGGGAGGCTCCTGGCCGGGAAAGGCTCCGCGTGCGGGGTCGTGCTCGAACTCGTCGGTGAGCACAGGGGCGCCGCTGAGCGCGGCGAACGACGCCTCCCCCACGAAGCGCCTGCTGGTGGGGGTCTGCACGACCCTGAGCGAGTGTCCGTTTGCGGTCGCGAGCCGCACGAACTCGAGCGCCTTGTAGGCGGCGATGCCGCCGCTGACGCCGAGCAGGATCCTTGCCATGTGTTTGTTCTACGGCTTTATTCGAATGTGCACAAGTTGTGAGCTCGTACTTGCGTCACAAAAGCGGCTAGGACGTGGCCTGGGCAAGCAAGCGAGACAAGGACGTAACCCTTCGGGGCATACCCAGAGGGCACAGGCGCAGTGTCCTCGGCACACAAGCGACTGAGGACGCAGTATCCGCCCCGCCCAAGGCGCGTCCTAGCGGTAGTGGTACTTGATCTTTCCTCCCGCGACTTCCTCGAGCGCGATCGTAAGGTAGTTCTTGGAGGCGGTCTCGATCATCGGCGGCGGGAATTCCTCGAAGGCTCCCTCACCCAGGTTGTGGTAGTAGCTGTTGATCTGTCGTGCGCGCTTGGCGGCGACGAGCACGCTCGCGTAGTTGGAGTCGACGTTGTCGAGCAGACGGTCGATACGGGGGGAGGTCATCATGGTGAGAAAGGGCCTTTCGTGGTGGACCTGCAGTGTAGTGGACGCTCGCGCGCGCCGGTTCGGTTCGCGACTTGTGCGCGCCGACTTGTAGGGCGAACCTGTACGAGCCGACCTTGTACGAGCCGACCTGTACGCACCCGATGGCTCGTGCCTCAAACCAGATCGGCGACCACGACCGCTACGAGCTGCTCGAGTGCGTCTTCGAGGCGGTCGTTGACGACGACGTGGGCGAACTCGTCGCGCGCCTCAAGCTCCTGCTCGGCGACCGCGAGGCGACGCTCGACTTCCTCGCTGCCGTCGGTTCCCCGTCCGATTAGTCTTGTCCGCAGGGCATCGAGCGAAGGTGGGGCGATGAAGACCTGCACCGCCTCGGGCATCGCGGCGCGCACCTGGCGCGCACCCTGAACCTCGATCTCGAGCACTACCGGGGCGCCCGCGGCGACGCGCTGCTCGAGCTCGCTGCGCAGAGTTCCATAGCGGCGGCCGGCGTAGTCGGCGTGCTCGACGAAGTCGCCGGCCTGCACGTGGCGCTCGAACTCTTCGCCCGCGAGGAAGTGGTACTCGACTCCATTCTGCTCGCCTGGTCTCGGCGAGCGTGTCGTCGCCGACACCGACAGCTCGAGCTGCGGCAGGCGCTCCATCAAACCGCGGATGAGCGTTCCCTTTCCCACGCCGGATGGTCCGGTGATCACAAAGACGCGTGCCACCAGTGGGACCCTAATGTCGAGAGCGGCGGGAGGGATCGGCCAGGCTGCGGTGGGCTAACGCCGCAGCAGGGAAACGAGCTCGCTGCGCTGTCTGTCGGAGAGGCCGCCGATCGTCTTGCTCGGCGAGATGCGGCAGTGAGCGAGGATCTTGTTGACCTTTACGCGACCGTACTTGGGTACGGCGAGGAGCATGTCGAAGACCTTGGCTGTCTCGACGTACTCCGGCGGGTGCAACAGCAGTGTGTGAATCGACAGGCGACCCGCCTTCAGGTCGCGCTTGAGCTGGGCACGCTCGGTGCGAATGCGGTTGGCTCGCGCCAGCGCGTCCATGCGCTGGTTGAGCGAGCGCTCTGGGGCCGCCGAGGGCTTGGAGGTCATGGCTGAGGACATCGGGCCTGTCGCGGTCGGCATCGGCGGCGAGTCTACAGACCCGCGCGCTCCGTTCAAGGCAAACCCGGCTAATTCATATGAAGCTCAGGTTGAGCTTTAGCTACGTCGAGGATGGTGGATGGTGGCGCTGGCGCTTTGCAGGGGTTTTCCGGTCGCTGAACCTGACCGTTGCAGACATTCAGGACTAGCCCCTTGGAGGTTGCGGCTGCGCTGAGAGTCAAGCTAGGCCCGGTATTTGCGCCTGTTCGGAGTCCAGGGCTGCGGCTATGCGCGCTGCGACGGTGGGATCGCGAAAGCTCTCCGTACCGACTGCCACCAACTTCGCGCCCACGTCGAGCAGGTGGCGGGCATGAGCGGCGCTCTGAACACCGCCCATACCCACCACTGGGATCGAGACACGTCGTGCCACAGCCGCCACCTGAGCGAGGGCGACCGGTCTTATGGCCGCACCCGAAAGGCCGCCGGTGCCACCGCCGAGCCACGGGGTCCCGCGACTGCTCGCGTCGTCGTGAGGGGCGGGTGGGCGCAGCGCCGCGGCGCGCAACGTGTTGATCAGCGAGACGGCGTCGGCGCCGGCCTGCTCGGCGGCCGACGCGCACGCGGCGACGTCGGCACAGTTTGGTGTCAGCTTGACGATCAACGGCTTGTGCAGCTGCGCTCTGACGGTGCTCAGCACGCGCTCGAGCGCGGCCGGGTCGGCGCCGATGTCAAGGCCCGTGTGAACGTTGGGACAGGAGACGTTCAGCTCGACGGCGGCTATCTCCGTGCGCTTGTCGCACGCTCCCAGCAGCGCCGCGATCTCCTCGGCCGTCGAACCCATCACGTTGGTGATCAGCGGTACGGGCAGCCGCGCGAGCTCTGGCAGGTCCTCTGTGATGTAGCGCTCCAAGCCCTTGTTGGGCAGGCCGATCGAGTTGACCAGACCCGCCTGGGCCTCCCACAGGCGCGGCGGCGGGTTGCCGGCGCGCGGCGCTAGCGTGATCGTCTTGGAGACGAAAGCGGCGAACGGGAACTGATCGTCGAGCGCTTTCCCGAAGACGGTGCGCGCGGCGATCGCGTCGAAGGTGCCCGAGCCGTTGATCACCGGGTGAGCCAGCTCGATACCGCAGAACTCGACGCTCATGCGCTTGCTCGTGCAGGCTCGCACACCGTGGCAAGCAACCTGGAGTCGACCACTGGGCCATCGACGCACACGCGCAGGTAGCCGCCTGCCCGCTTGGGCACGACGCAGCCGTAGCAGGCACCGAAACCGCAGGCCATGCCAGCCTCCAATGCCAGTTGGGCCGGCACGTGGCGCTCGGCGCACAGCGCACGCACCGCCTCCAGCATCGGCGGTGGGCCACACGCATAGACCAGGGTATGCAACTCGGTTGGGCCACGCAAAGCCGGCCGCGCCAACCGGGTCGCGCCGAGCTGCTCCGATCTCCTCGCCGGATCGCCAAGGTGTACAGCAGCGTCGCGATCCAGCTCGTCGCGCAGCAGATCGGTGACCAGGCCGTGGTGGCCGATCGACCCGTCGTCGCTCGCGAGCACCGCGCCCTCGAGCAAAGCTGCGCCCTCGGCGTGGGCGCTGTCGCGGAAGCCAAGCAACACCGTTGGGCGAACGCGGCGCAGGGCTGTGCCCTCGGCGGAGGTGTCGTTCGAGTTGGGCTCAGCTGCCGCGATCTCATCCTGCCAGATGGCTAGCGGAGCGATGCCGACGCCGCCACCGACCAGCAGCACGCGATGCTCCTGGTTTGTTGGTGCTGTGAATCCTTGGCCGAGCGGTCCAAGCAGCCACATGGCATCACCCTTTCCCAGCTCGCACAGACGGTGTGTGCCGGGGCCGACGTCCTCCAACAGGAAGTGAGCCTCGCCATTCTTGAAGCGTGCATAGGAGAAAGCACGCGGCAGGTATGGGCGCTCGTCCTCGCCTGCGCCCCAGCGCTCGGCGGCGGCGAGCATCGCGAACTGGCCGGGCGCTGGCGGCTGGCCATCCGGGTCGCTGGCCTTCAGCACACGGTAGGCGCCGAGCGCTTCGTTTGCGGTGATTCTCAGCAGTCGCCGTCCGAACGGTGCGGCTATGCGCTCACTCACGCCACTCCTGCCCGGTCGGGGCTGCCGGTGGCTTGCTTGCCTGCGTGTAGCTCCTGTAGGGAGAGCACGTCTGGCTCGCCAAGCTTGATCGCCTGCGCGATCGCGCGCGCGGCCGAGACGCCGGCTGAAAGCGTCGTCAGGCACGGGATGCCGTGGGCGATCGCCGAGCGGCGGATCTCCCAACCGTCCGAGCGCGCGCCGGAGCCGGTCGGGGTGTTGACGATCAGGTTGACCTCGCCTCGCTCGATCCAGTCGACCACGTGTGGCGAGCCCTCTCCGATCTTGTTGATCTTCTTGACGGGCACGCCCATGCGCGCGATCGCCTCCGCCGTGCCGCCGGTGGCGAGGATGCGGAAGCCGTTGTCGTGCAGGATCTGGGCCACGGCGAAGACGCCCGGCTTGTCGGAGTCGGTGACGCTGATGAAGGCCGTGCCCGCGCTTGGCAGCGGGCTGCCCGCGGCCGCCTGTGCCTTGGCGAACGCTGTGGGGAAATCGCGCGCGATACCCATCACCTCGCCGGTGGAGCGCATCTCGGGGCCCAGCAGCGAGTCGGCGCCGTCGAAGCGGTCGAATGGCAGCACCGCCTCCTTGACCGATACGTGCTCGCCGAAGCCGACGCCCTCGCGGCCACTGGGCAGCGCCAGATCGGCGATACGCTCGCCGAGCATGATGCGACAGGCGAGCTTGGCCAAAGGCAGGCCGACCGCCTTGGAGACGAACGGGACCGTGCGCGAGGCGCGCGGGTTGGCCTCGATCACATACAAGGTGCCCTCGTGGATCGCGTACTGCGCGTTCATCAAGCCGACGACACCGACGCCGAGCGCGATGTCGCGCGTGGCAGCGCGGATCTGCTCGAGCATCTCCTCGCCGAGCGAATGCGGCGGCAACACGCAGGCGGAGTCGCCGGAGTGCACACCCGCCTCCTCGACGTGCTGCATGATGCCCCCGATCCACACGTCGTGGCCGTCGCATAGCGCGTCGACGTCGACCTCGACCGCGTTCTCAAGGAAACGGTCCAGGAAGATCGTGGGTCTGGCGGGTGCGGCGTTCGTGTTGGCTGGCTCTTGATTGGGATTTGAAGTTCGTTCCCGTTGCGTGTCCTCGGCTGGCAGCTCTCTACTGAGGTAGTCGGCGAGCCCGGCGGCCGTATAGACGATCTCCATCGCGCGCCCGCCGAGCACGTAGGAAGGGCGTACCAGCAGCGGGAAGCCGACCTGCTCGGCCTGCGCGAGCGCCTCGCCCACCGAGCATGCCGTGGCGTACGGCGGGGCTTTGTAGCCGAGACGATCGAGCAGCTCACCGAAGCGTCCGCGGTCCTCGGCCAGATCGATCGCCTCCACACTCGTGCCGAGTAGCGGCACGCCGGCCTCGACCAGACCAGCAGCCAACTTCAGAGGGGTCTGGCCGCCAAACTGGACGATCACGCCGATAAGCTCTCCACCCGCCCGCTCTACCTCGATCACGCCGAGCACGTCCTCGAGCGTGAGCGGCTCGAAGTAAAGGCGGTCGGAGGTGTCGTAGTCGGTCGAGACGGTCTCGGGGTTGCAGTTGACGATCACCGCGTCGCGGCCGGACTCGCGTACCGTCATCGCCGCGTGCACGCAGCAGTAGTCGAACTCGATGCCCTGGCCTATGCGGTTGGGGCCGGCACCCAGGATCACTACCGAGGGGCGCTCGCCCCGGACGACCTCGTGTGCAGCCCTTCTCTCCCAGCCGGAGTAGTAATACGGGGTGCTGGCTGGGAACTCTGCGGCACATGTGTCGACCGACTTGAACGAGCGCTCGCCCGCAAAAGGGGCCTGTGGATCCTTGGCGATCTGCTCCAGCTCGCGTAGGAACCACGGGTCGACGGAAGTGCGCTTGTGCACCTGCTCTATATCCACACCGCGCGCGAACAGCTCGAGGATCGTCTCGTAACGGGTTGCACTCGGCGCGAGCAGGGAGTCGAGTAGCTCCTGCTCGGAGCGCTCGCCCAGCCGCGGCGGCTTGTCCAGCTCGCGTGAGCGCAGCGCCTTGGAGAACGCTTGAGAGAACGTGCGCCCGATCGCCATCGCCTCCCCCACCGACTTCATATGCGTCGAGAGCGTCGGCACCGCGCCCGGGAACTTCTCGAAGGCAAAGCGTGGCCACTTCACGACGACATAGTCGATCGTCGGCTCGAAGCTCGCCGGAGTGACGCCAGTGATGTCGTTGGTGATCTCCTCCAAGAGGTAACCGACGGCTAGGCGCGCGGCGATCTTGGCGATCGGGAAACCCGTCGCCTTCGACGCCAATGCCGAGGAGCGCGAGACGCGCGGGTTCATCTCGATTACGAGGATCTCCTCGGTGGCTGGGTTGACCGCGAACTGCACGTTGGAGCCCCCAGTCTCCACGCCGACCGCGCGGATCACGGTTATCGCCTGGTCGCGCAAGCGCTGATAGAGCGCGTCGGTGAGCGTCTGTTGTGGGGCGACCGTGACCGAGTCGCCCGTGTGCACGCCCATCGGGTCGATGTTCTCGATCGAGCAGACGATCACGACGTTGTCGGCTTTGTCGCGCATCACCTCCAGCTCGAACTCGCCCCAGCCGAGCACGGACTGGTCGAGCAGCACCTGGCCGATCGGCGAGGCCTCGAGGCCTCGCCGCACGATCGTGCGGAACTCGTCTAGCGTGCGCGCAATGCCTCCGCCGCGTCCGCCGAGTGTGAAGGCGGGACGCACGATGCAGGGCAAGCCAATTCGCTGCAGCTCGTGCTCAGCGATTCGCAAGCCCTTGTCTAGGTTCACCTGCATCGCGACCTTGTCCCACGCCCAGACGATTGCGCTATCGGGCATCTTGAGTCCAGCCTTCGCCATCGCCTTGGCAAACAGCTCGCGATCCTCCGCGCAGGTGATCGCGTCGTAGTTGGCGCCGATCAGCTCCACGCCGTAGCGCTCCAGCGTGCCGTCGTCGTGCAGCGCCTTGGCCAGGTTCAGCGCCGTCTGTCCGCCCAGCGTCGGCAGCAGCGCGTCGGGGCGCTCTCGCTCGATGATCTTCGCCAGCGGGGCCGGCAGCAGCGGCTCGACGTACGTGGCGTCGGCGAACTCTGGGTCGGTCATGATCGTCGCTGGGTTGGAGTTGACCAGCACGACCCTGTATCCCTCCTCGCGCAGCACCTTGCACGCCTGCACACCCGAGTAGTCGAACTCTGCCGCCTGGCCGATCACGATCGGGCCCGAGCCAAGGATCAGGATCGTCTCTATGTCGCTACGCCGCGGCAATGCGCTCCAGGAAACGGTCGAACAGGTGCAGGCTGTCGTGCGGGCCTGGGCCTGCCTCGGGGTGGTATTGGACCGCGCCGCCTGGCACGTCGAGCAGCTCGAAACCCTCGACGGTGCGGTCGTACAGGTTGACGTGCGTCAGCTGGGCGGTGCCGAAGTCGGTGTCCCAGCGCACCGGCTCGTCGCTGTCGAGCGTGCGCTTGCCGCCAGGGCCAAGCACCGCGAAGCCGTGGTTTTGCGAGGTGATCTCGACGTGGCCCGTTTGCAGGTCCTTGACCGGGTGGTTGGCGCCGCGATGGCCGAACGGGAGCTTGTAGGTCTCAAGGCCAAGCGCGCGACACAGCAACTGATGGCCGAGGCAGATGCCCCACACCGGCTTCTTGCCGACGATCTCGCGCACCGTGTCGACCACGTAGCCAAGCGCCGCGGGGTCTCCGGGGCCGTTGGCGACGAACACAGCATCGGGGTCGTCGGCCAGCAGCTGCTCGGGCGAGGTGGAGCACGGGTATAGCGCCACCCGTGCGCCGCGCTCAACCAGGTTGCGGACGATCGAGGACTTGATGCCTGTGTCGAGCACCGCGATCAACGGCCCAGGGGCTACCTGCCCCGCGCGCGCGGGGGGGATCGGCCCAATCCGATCTCCACCCACTCGATCTCCCTCACCGTGAACGCTCACGCGTTCCGGGGTCACGACCCGGGCCAGATCGAGGCCGCTCATCGGCGGCTCGGCCGCGATCAGCGCCTGCGCCTGCGCTTCGCTCACACGCTCGGGGAAAATGCCACCTCGCATCGCGCCCGTCTCACGGATGTGGCGCACGAGCGCGCGTGTGTCGATGCCGCTGATCGCCGGCACCTCGCAGTCGGTAAGCCAGTCGAGCCAGCCGCGCTCGGCCTCAGGGGCATCCTCGCGGTTGCACGCCTCGCGCATGATCGCCGCGCGCGCCCAGATGCGCTCGGACTCCATCGCGCGCTGACTCACCCCGTAGTTGCCGATGTGCGGGTAGGTAAAAGTGATTAGCTGACCGGCGAAGGAAGGGTCGCTGACCGACTCCTGGTAGCCGGACATGCCGGTCGTGAACACGACCTCCCCCACCGCGTGAGCATCGGCGGCGCATGCCTCGCCGTCGAAGCGGGTGCCGTCCTCCAGCAGCACGTATGCCTCGCGTGGGGACGTCACACGATCAATCTTTGTACTTGCTTGAACTCTGGTGTGCCCGCGCGCTCGAGCAGCTCGAACAGCACCGACTCGACCGTGCTCACGACTGCGCCCGCGCGCTCCAGACGCTCCAGGCCGCGCTCGTAGTCGAGTGTGTGGCGCGAGCCGACGGCGTCGGCCGGCACGTGCACTTCGATCCCGCGGTCGAGCAGGTCGTGGGCGGTCTGGGAGACGCATACGTGCGTCTCGATCCCGCACACGATCGCCTGTGTGCGACCGCCCAAGTCGAAACCCTCGGCTCGGGCTGCCGAGAAGACGCTCTTCTCGATGCGCGGCTCGTCCTCGAGATCGACCTCGGGGGCTGTGTGACCCAGGCCCTTGGGGTATTGCTCGCTGACGATGCGCGGTATCTCGAGGATGCGCGCGCCGCGCACCAGCTTCGAAGCCGCCTGTGCTACTCCCACGAAGCTGGCATAGGAGCGAAAGCCCTCCTGCACGTCCACAACCACCACGACCGCCCTGTCGCGTTCGAGCAGGCTCATGCGCCAACTACCGAGAAGGCCGGCTTGCGATAGGCCACGGCACCGGCGGCCACTGTCATCAAAGGGCGTCCCGTCAGATGGCGCCCGGCAAAGCAGCAGTTCTCAGAGCGGCTCTCCCAGCCGTGCTCGCCCGCAACCCACTCGGCGGAGAGGTCGCAGAGCGTGAGGTTTGCCGGCTCGCCGACGGCGATGCGCGGAGTCGGTAGTCCAAACAGCTCGGCTCCAGCGGTCATCCGTTCGACGAGCAACGCGAGCGTGATCGTCCCCGGCAGAACAAGCTCGGTGTGCAAGACGGCGAAGGCCGTCTCCAGGCCCGTTGTGCCCATCGGGGCCTGCTCGAAGGGGACCTCCTTTTCGTGGCGCGCGTGCGGGGCGTGGTCAGTCGCGACACAGTCGATCGTGCCCGAGCGCAAACCCTCGATCAGGGCGAGCCGATCGGCCTCGCTCGCCAGCGGGGGGTTCATCTTCATGCGCGTGTCCATCGAGCGCACATGCTCGTCGCAGAGCAGGAGATGGTGGGGCGTGACCTCGGCACTCACGCGAAAGCCACGGTCCTTTGCGGCAGCGACGGCATGCACCGACGCTGCACAGCTGAGGTGTTGGAAGTGCACACGGCCGTCCTCATACCCTGCCAGCTCGGCGTCGCGGGCGACCATCGTGGACTCGCTCACGCTGGGGATGCCGCCGATGCCGAGTGCTGCGCTGACGGCGCCCTCGTGCATCGAGCCGCCGTGGGAGAGCGAGGGGTCCTCCTCGTGCAATGTGAGCACGCCGCCGCACAGACGTTGGTACTGCAAGGCCTTGCGTAGCACGCCCGCGCTCGCCACCGGCCGCCCATCGTCGGTGAAGCCGAGCGCGCCCTCCCCCATCAGCTCGGCCATCTCTGTCAGCTCCTCGCCCGCGAGGCCGCGTGTGATCGCGGCCAGGAAGCCGACGGGTATGCGCGCCTCCCTTGTTGCCGCCTCGCGCAGCGAGCGCAACAGCGGCGCCGAATCGATCACGGGGGCCGTGTTGGGCATCGCGATCACTGCGCCGAAGCCGCCCACGGCGGCCGCGCGTGTACCCGTTTCCAAGTCCTCCTTGTGCTCCTGGCCTGGGCTGCGCAGGTGGACGTGCGGATCGACGAAAGCCGGCAACAGGTGCTTGCCCTCGCCCTGGACCACCTCTATTTCGCCGTCTGCGATCAGCTCGCCCGCGGCGGCAATCTCGACGATCTGCCCGCCACGCACGAGCACATCTGCCGGCGCGTCGAGCTCCTCGCGCGGATCGAGCACGTGCGCGCCTACGATCAACAAGGTCGCCTCGGCGCTCATGCCAGTTGTGGCTCGGGGACGGGACGGAATGTACGCGAGCCCGACAGCAGCTCGTAGAGGACCGCCATGCGCACGACCACACCCGCCTCGACCTGCGCCGTGATCAGCGCCTGTGGCGAATCGGCGACCTCGCCGGAGAGCTCCACGCCGCGGTTGACCGGGCCCGGGTGCATGAGCAGCTGCCGTGGAGAGAGCCGGCGGGCATTGACCTGGAAGCAGGCGGCGTACTCCCTCAGAGAGGGCACCCACGACTCGCTCATGCGCTCGTGCTGCATGCGCAGCGCGTAAACCACGTCAGCCTCTGCCAATTCCTCGAGCGTGTAGCGCACCTCACAGCCGAGCTGCTCGATCCCGCGCGGGATCAGAGTTGGCGGTCCGGCAACCGTCACCTTGGCGCCCATGCGCTGGAAGGCCAGGATGTTCGAGCGCGCGACGCGCGAATGCGCGACGTCTCCCACGATCCAGATCGAAGTTCCGTCGAGCGGGCCGAGGCGCCGCTTGAGCGTGTAGACGTCCAGCAGCGCTTGCGTGGGGTGCTCGTGCTTGCCGTCTCCGGCGTTGACGATCGCGGCGTTCGTCCAACCCGAGACAAGCTCGGCGGCTCCGGCCCACGGCGTGCGGATCACGATCGCGTCGGGCTTGTGCGCGCTGAGCGTCAAGACCGTGTCCTTCAGCGACTCGCCCTTCTCGACGCTCGAGCCGCTGGAGACGAAGTTGACGACGTCGGCCGAGAGGCGCTTGGCGGCCAGCTCGAAGGAGCTGCGCGTGCGCGTAGAGGCCTCGTAGAAGAGGTTGAGCACCATCCGTCCCCGCAAGGCCGGCACCTTCTTGATCTCGCGGTCAGAGACCTCGGCAAAGCGTGAAGCCTGCTGGACGATCCGTTCGATCGTCTCGCGGTCGAGATCCTCGATCGAGAGCAGGTGGTTCATGCGCCTGCCCCCACAGTGGCGCGTCCGATTGCCACCTCGTCCACGCCGTCGAGCTCGCGCACACGCACGCTGACGTACTCCTCGCGTGCGGTGGGGAGGTTCTTGCCGACGTAGTCCGGGCGAATCGGCAGCTCGCGGTGGCCGCGGTCGGCGAGGACCGCCAACTGCACGCGTTCGGGGCGGCCGTAGTCGAACAGCGCCTCGATCGCGGCGCGCACCGTGCGGCCCGTGTAGAGCACGTCGTCGACGATCACAACCGTCCGCCGGGCTATATCGAAGTCGATGTGCGAAGCGTGCACCACCGGCGCCTGGGGGCGCGAGGCGACGTCGTCGCGGTAGAAGCCGATGTCGAGGTCCCCAAGTGGGACATCTTCCTGCAACAGGTCGGCCAGCAGCAGCTGCAGGCGCTGGGCCAGGATCGCGCCGCGACGGTGAATGCCGACGAGGGCGACCGTCGAAGGGGTCGGGTTGCGCTCGTCTATCTCATGCGCGATTCGCGCCAGCGCCCGCGCAATCTGGTCCTCGCCGAGGACGGTCTTCCCGTCTTGCATTCGATTCCTTCCTGGCCTCGCCGGACCGGGTTAAAGGAGCAGCAGGGCGACTGTATCAAGGTGTGGCGACGGGCTCGGCCGGTGCCTCGCTCGCCTCAGCCTCGCCCGCGGGGGCGCCCGCCGTCTGTTCGCGCAGACGGCGCTCAGACCAGCGGATCAGCTCAGCCGGACCCTTCTCTGGGAAGGGAATGTCGATCGTGTCGAAGTCGCGTGGCGCCTCGCTCGCCGCGAATACGGCACGGGCATCTTCGCGCAGGTCGCCTCCCGGGTAGCGCGTCGAGATGTGCGTCAGCGCGAGCAGTCGCACCTGTGCCTCGCGCGCGAGCTGAGCCGCCTGGCGCGCGGTGCTATGGCCCGTCAGGCGCGCACGCTCGAGCTCCTCCTCGGCGAACGTCGCCTCGTGCACGAGCACGTCCGCTTCGTGCGCGGCGAGCGTCAACATCTCGCACGGCGCCGTATCCCCGGAGATCACGATCTTGCGGCCCCTGCGCGTGGGGCCCATCACCTGCTCGGGGGTGACGCCCGCGACCGTCTCCCCGCGCGTTAGCCTGCCGAAGTCCGGACCCGGCGTGACGCCAAGCCGCTCGGCCAGCTCAGGGTCGAGATGACCCGGCCGCGAGTCCTCGAGGATCGCGTAACCGTAGGCGCTGTTGGCGCGATGGCTCACCCGGATGGGTGCCACTACATAGCCGTCGAACGCCACGTCGTCGTCGGCCTCGAGCTCTGTGACCCGCAGCTCGTACGGGAGCCGACCGTAGATGAAACGCATCTGCTCCATCAGTTGGGCCAGCCCCGGTGGCCCATAGATCGCCAGCGGCTGCTCGCGTTCGCGCAACGCAAAGGACTTGAGCATCCCGGGCAGGCCAAGCCAATGGTCGGCATGGAAATGGGTGATGAACACACAGCCCACATCGGCGAGCCCAACCGAGCGCATCAACTGGCGCTGGCTGCCTTCGCCACAGTCGAACAGCAAACGGTCGCCCCCGCGACGCAAAAGGATCGCGGGCAGCCCACGGCGGGGGCTCGGCACCGAGCCGCCGGTGCCTGCGAAGAAGAGCGATAGGTCCATGGGGGCAACGGTAGCGATCGTCGCTCGATACGGCGATAAGCTCTGCTTGCCAGGGCGCAGACCGAAGCGTCCCAAGCGCCCGTAGCTCAGTGGATAGAGCGCTCGCCTCCGGAGCGGGAAGTCGCAAGTTCGAATCTTGCCGGGCGCGTCTCAGGAGTACCTGCAAATAAGCTGGTTTGCTCGACCGACTCAGGGTCCGCATCGGGCGTCTTAGGGCTCAGTGGCCCAAACGATGGCCCAAACCCCTCCGAGCGTGGTCCGTAGAGGGTGTCGCGGGCATCTGCGAGCAATGCGTCGAAGGCAACTCCATGGTCGCGCTTGCGTCGGTCGAGGAGCTGCGCATACACGTCGAGGGTCATCCTGCTTTCAGCGTGACCGACCTGATGTTGGACGTAGGTCACGTCGAAATTGGTCGCCAGCAGCATGATCGAGACGTAAGTCCGCCGCAGGGTGTGAGGTGTGACATGCGGCAGTGGCGGTAGGCCGCGCTCGGTCAGGCGTTCGTTGGCAAGGTTGACGGCCGGTTCCAGGATGCGTTCGCGGACGTTGCTCTCATCCCAGCGCTTGCCGCTGGAGGTGCAAAAGAAGTGTGTGTCGGGGCCTGTGGGATAGCCATGTCTGATCTTGTCGGCGCGGTAGGCAAGTAGCTCGTCGCGCAGGCTGGGTGTGATCTCGACATGCCGGACACCTGTGGGCGTCTTGCTGTCGGCGATCCACAGCCTCGCGCCGTTAGGGTCGTGCAGGCGCACGTCGCGCTCCAAGATGTCGAGCGTTTCAGCGATCCGGGGACCGGCGTAGCCGAGCATCGCGCACACCGCTCGCCAGCCGATGCGGTCATTGGTTGCCGTGTAGGTCTTGCCCTGCGCGAGCATCGACATCGACCCGGTGCTCAACCCGTACTCATGTCGGAGGGCGTACTGCGTCTCCCCCAGCTTCAGGCGAGCCCGGATCTCCGCCGCCTGCTCTCGCGTGAGCTTGGCGCGTTTGCTCGACCTGGGCGAGGTCTGTAGGTAGTGCGCAGCGTCGAGCAACACCACGAGCTGGTCGATCTCAAGAAACGTCCGTGCGGGCTTGGGGACTCTGATCTTGAGGTCGGGGTCGCGGGCAGGGTTGTCGTCCCGAACCTTGTCCTTGACGGCCTGGGCGAGTATCTGACCGAGCAGGCGCATCATCATTTGGATCGAGCGCGGTGACAGTGGCCTGCGCAGCCGTCCCTTCTCATCCTCGGCGCGCCCGCCTGCCGCCGCGATCTTCTTCAGCGCCTCGCTGTCCTTGAACAGCTTGCCGCGAAAGCGCCGACAGTCCATGTTGTTGATCCTGGCCACGGGTGTCCGTCCGAAGCTCGGGAGGATGTACTTCTTGAGACGCCAGAGATAGTCCTGGTAGGTGCTCTCGGCCAGCGGTCCCTCGCCGATCTCACCGACGCGCCTACGCTCCAGCCAGTCGGAGGCGTACTCGTGCATCGTGATCCCGGCGGCGTACTCGTCCTTGTCGTGGGCGGGCTCGGGCTCATAGCGCGCAAGCACCTGCTCAATCGGGATGCCAGCGCTCAACTGCGCGAGGATCATCTGAAGCTCGCGGCGTCCCCTGGCCTCGGTCCAACCGTCAACGTCGCGGCCGAACACGACGGGATAGCGCTCTCCCTTGTGCCGAAACCGAGCGCGGACACTCGACGTTCCATCCCTGAGCTTGCGTACTTCGACGCTCCCGCTCGCCGGGCGTGGCATCACGCCCTCCTTTCTCGACGCGAAGACGACATGATCCCGCTCCCATCGGACTCATAAGGGATCAACCCTGGCCTCTTTGCTGGTGAGCGCTTCTTGCGCGACCGTCCAGTCGTCTGATGTGCTTCGTTTGGCTTCTGTGCAGGCCAAGCGTTCTGCACGCGCTGAAGGTCGAACCGCAATCGACCGCGTGGCCCTCCGAGTCGGATGGCACCGAGGGTGTTGGCGTGCGCGTAAACCCAATCGCGCTCGACGCCAAGCAGCGCCGCGAGTTCGGCGGCATCTACGAATTGCGCCGATGGCCACGTCTGCGTCGCTGCGATCAGGTCGGCTACCTGCCGCGCGATCTGCTCGATGTCGGCTGGGTCGAGCTTCATGGACGCGAGGGCTGACAGAAGCACTTGCCGAGCGACTTGTCGCTGGTGATGTGTGACGTGGACACTGAGGCTTGAAGTTGTGGCATCGGCTCTCTGCCTATAAGCCGAGTACCCTCGCCGCCGAACAAGCTGGTTGGTCTGCCAGTCGTGTGAGGTCATGGTGGCTGTGATCTTCGATGGGATTACGTCTCTACAGCAAAGTTGGGCGCGATCGAAATGAGCGCCACGCCCAGTCCTGCGACGTGGCGCTCTTCAAGGCGTCAGGCGCCGCCCGCGCCCAATTCGTCAGCGCGGCGTGCTGCGCGCGTTGGGAACACAAACTCCCCCAAGCGATGGACGAGTCCCATCCCGGATAGCCTGCCTACAGCGTCCGCCGCACCGATACGCGTGTGGAGTTCACAGGCAATCTCATCGACGGTCCACGGCCACGGTGAGTCGCAAAGCATGAGGTTCAGAACGCAGAGATCCCGGTTCTCCTCCCTCACGTTGTCCTCGAACTTCTGATCGTCCTCAATGCAATGGTCTGGCATCGGTTCCTCCTTGATCTCGGAGGCTCCGGGAACGGCTCTAACGAGGGGGACGCCCAGCCGGTGTCGGTAGGGTGTCTGACGCCCCGGGAGTTAGCGCTCTCGGTGCCACGGGGGCCGGGCGCTCACACGTCGCGGCCCCCATTCATGTATATGGTGATGAAGCAAGATACCACCGAATGAAACAGAATGATGCACAATGAAGCAAACCAAACCCGATCTCGTGACATTCAGCGTGCGCCTTGAGCGCGAGATTGCGGAACGACTCCGCAAGATCGCCGACAGCGAACACCGGACTGTCGCTGCCGAGTTGCGCCGCCTGGTTGAGATTCATATCGAGAAGCACGCAGCGGATCGCTGAAGCTCCAGACTCGCGCCCTTCAGCGTTGTCGCCTATCGGTCTTCCAAACCGCCAAGGTAAATCATCGCCTTACCGCACCGACTCAAGTCCATGCTGCCCTCCCTACCTCGCTCCACGCCGCCAACTCTGCACGGCCTTCGCTCATCGTCCCGCACCCTCACGCCTCTTCCCACCGAGATCAATCAACACGCCTATTGGAACCACCACGACGCACCGACGCTTCCCCTTGTTGTTGCCTCCTGAGCCGTTATCTCGTTGTTCGCACTCGACCTTCGCTTGCTGCTGCCCGCTCGCTCCCGCTCCCGCTCTGCACATAGCCTCGCCCTGAACATCTGTGATGTGTTGGGTCGAGGAAGGGGGTCCCCGGGTTGAAGCAAAGCGGAAAGGCGGGGACCCCCTTCCTCGGGCTAGGTGCAGAGCCAAACTTCGGGAGCGAGCGGGCAGCAGCGTGTTCGTTTGGGTGTTCGGCTTATAGACGAACACCCAAACGAACACCCGAGGCGAACAGTCCTAGAGACGTGCGAGAATGACGAACATGACGAAGACCGAGCTACACGAGCTGGTGGAGCATCTGCCTGAGAACACGCTCGACGGCGCTGCTGTCCTGCTGCGCAGCCTTTCCAGCGGCCGGATCGATCCGGACCAGGCGTGGTTTTGGACCTCGGACTGGCTTTCCGGTGAGCTGGAAGCCGACCGCGAGGCGAGGACTGAGCCGGGCGTCGTCTATGAGGACGCTGACGCCTTCAAGGCCGCGCTACAGGCCGTCCGCAGCGAGTAGTGCCGACCTATCAGGCGCGGCCTCGGTTCCTGCGCGATTTCAAGGGCCTGAGCCGGGAGCAGGCGGCAGCGTGGGACAAAGCGCTCGATCTGTTCATAGCGTGCCTTCGGAGCGGGAGATTCGAGCCGGCCTTGCGCGTCAAGAGGGTGCAGGGGTATCCCGGCGTTTGGGAGATGACCTGGGCTCCTAATGGACGCGCCACCTTTGAATATGGCGACGAGATGCAGCCCGGCGAACCACATATCATCTGGCGGCGGGTGGGCACGCACGGGATCTTCCGCCAGCCCTGAATGTAAACCGATCATCGCCGTACAACTGACGCTCTGTTAGCTGTGCCGCCTGATGGACCTTGCCTTCTTCGCCCTTGCCGCCGGCGGATGGTGCGATGTGGCCTTCGTATCAGGGACTGCACTGAAGACGCCGAACCACAAGGCTGTGGCTGCGCCGACTCCGAGTATGGCTCGCCACGCAGTTGTGTGGACAGGGCGACGCACTCCCCATGCCCACGAGCTGGCGGCGACAAGAACGACCACAACAGCGGAGGTGGCCCACGCCGTGCGGCCGTGGACGAGTCCCGTCAGACCAAGGACAACAAATGCCGTGAGCGCAAATCCGGCACCCGCGTGTCCCCCGAGACGCCGCACCTTCCCACGCAGCGCAGCGCGTTTCGCGGCCTCAATTTTTTCGGCTTCCTCCTGTTCGCGCCGCCACGCCGTTAGCTGGGCGACCTCCCCAGTCAGCCGGACTTGCTCCGCCTCGGCAGTGACCCGGGCGGCCTCAGCGGATTCGGCGGCCTCTTCGGCAGGGCGGCGTAGTTCAGCCTCATAACGGGCGAGCACTTCGGCAACGGCCGCGTCGTTGACGTTGTTGGGATCACCATGACTCACCTCGTAGAGAAGGGCCTTCGTCTGTTGGTGATAGACCAGCGCCTGCAACTGCTCGTCGGTGACAACACCTCGCTCGCGGAGCTTGACGATGTGGCCTACCCAGCGCTCCCACAGCTCGGGGCCGGGGTTGAGCCCCGAATAGCAATCGGCGATAAGAAGTCGCCGCGGCAAATCGGGCTTGCGGTCCGAAGAGCGAACCCATAGCTCCGCGGTGATCGCCACATCAGTCATGCAATGGGGAACACGAGCACCCCGGCCGATGCTGTTGAAGAACGACTTGCTCGCGTGCGCGAGCGAGTTGTTAGCCGTCACGAAGAGGGCGCGAGCCTGTGAGAGGTCGCGCGGACGTGTGGTCCCCCTTAGGCGATCGACGGCCGCGAGCGAGTTCAGATCCTTCTCCAGGGGGCCCTTCGACTGGTACGCGACAACGTCGTCGAGCATCTGTCCAAACTTGGTCTCGTCAATATGCGCGGCCTCCAGATGGGCAGGGGTCTCGCACCGGTGAACGCCGAGTGCGAGGAGGCGGTTCTCAATGTCGGCAATGAGGGCATGGATCTCACCGGAGGTCATCCCGGCCTTGATCACGGAGTCGATCGCCTCGCGCCTACGTCCGGCCAAAGTGCCCTGTTCGCGGTATCCGTGGGTGCCTCGCTTGACCGAGGCCGCGATGTTCTCCAAGATGGCGGTCATCTCATCGATGGTGTGGCTGAAGACGAACATCGGAATCCTGAAGGACGCCATCAAGGTGAGCATCTCGATCGCCGCAGCAGAGACCTCAGGGGATGTGAGTCCGAGAGCACGCAGAAGCGGAGTCGTGTCGAGATACACCCGCAATTCGGGCAACCGGTTCGGTAGCTTCCGCACGTCCTCGAAGTAGAGGACGTTGGCGATCATTGTGCCCTGAACCATTGCCACGAGACGGTTGAAGTTGATTGGGTCGTTGTCGATGGCTCGGCGTGCGAAGCCGTGGACAACGGCGAGGGCCTGATTGTCCGCCATGCCTGGAGTAAGAACGAGGCCGCCCTCACGCCGCGCCGTTGCCAACTCCGCGCCGAACTCCTCGGTTAGCCGCTCAAGTGCTGCGTTGGCCTGAGTCTCAGTCCATTCCAGATCGTGGATCTCGCGAGCGTAGGCTACGACGGCCAAAGCCAGCGCGTTCATCTCGGCCAGCATTTCCTGCTTCTTCTCAGCGAGGTCCGGAGCCCCAAGCAGTTTGTCCTTACTGACGTAGTACGTCCTGTCCACGCGTGCAACCATCCCGTCTTTCTCGGCACGCTGAAGGAGAAGTTGGGAGACGGCGGTAGGCACCGTCGGGAAGCCCCAGCCATCGCACAGCGCGTTCGACATCTCATGCGGCTCGACTGGCTGGCCGTCAGGCCATGTCTTTAGGCGATCAGCCACAAACGGGATAAAGAACGACAAGTAATCACGGCCTTCGTCGGCCGTGGCGACCATCACCGCCATAGTCGTCAGTAGTCGGCTGCTGACATCCCCCGGTGTATCTGACCGCCTCATAGGCGAGATGATTCTCCGGGCTTCAATCGCGCCAAGTTCTGCCTTCGGCGCTAAATGCGTCTTCATAGCCCTTCTCCCCTTCTGTCCGGCCCCTCTGGTTATCTATTGTTCGTCGCTGCCGGCCTGCGGCGCTCCCTCGATCTAAGGGGCGCTACACGCTAGAGGGAAGGTCGGACACTGCCAGATTTGCCGCGTTGTGCATCGGCCGTGGGCAACTCGAAGATCACTGGGGGTAGAGTCGTCCAGCCTCTCGACCGGCGGTTAGGCAGTGCCGTCGAGCAGAAAGTCGCGTCCCACCTCGTGGCGAGCGAGAGTCCGATCGCGGCTAGCCTTCGGCCGATCTGGATTTGAGTCAATAACAACACAGAAGACGGTACGGTCCCCCACGACGATCGAGGCGGGCCAACGGTCAGTGTGATCTGAGCCGAAGATCAACATTCCGTCGGTGAGGTTGAACACGACTAGGTAGCCGGCGGCCAGACCGTAGTCCGCGGCGTAACGATATGCCTGAGCAAAGCCTTGCCGGAGGTACGACGTGTCCTTGCCGGCGGCCGGCAAGAAAAGCTTGATCTCAAGCGCCAGCGGATCATCGCCCTGGACGACGAGATCGGCCTGCCCGGAAGGCGACCGGGGCTGCGAAAAAGGGAACGCGATGCCCTGGTCAACGAGATACTCACGCAGATGTGCATCAAGCGCAGCCTCGCCACGGACAGTATCGGCTTGATAGAGGGCATGTAGGTTCTTCTGATGAAACCACTCGCAACGTCTCTTGTAACGCTCAAGCACCCCTAGGATTGCGCTGCCGTCCTCGAT
Organism: uncultured Solirubrobacterales bacterium; assembly: GCA_963725265.1. Lineage (GTDB taxonomy): Bacteria > Actinomycetota > Thermoleophilia > Solirubrobacterales > Solirubrobacteraceae > Palsa-744. The sequence continues at coordinate 1,588,618 of CAVRXP010000002.1, read as the reverse complement.
ACGATCCTCAAGGTAGTAGACGAGTGGGTCAACTACGACCTCAACGTACGTGGTTGCTATCTCGTTGAGGTTTGAGCCACCACCAATGCTCTGGTGATGTGCAAGCAAGTCCTTCTCCCTAAAAAGATCCAGACAGGCCTTCGCTCGCTGCTGCTCGTCATCGGGAAAGTTGATGCTGGCAAATCCAAGTCCAGTTGCGCGCCACTCGACAACATCGATTGGTGCAGCTTCCACCTCGCACAAGAGCGCGGCTAGGTATGGCTCGCTTCGCATCCAGGCCAACATGAGGCCAGCCTCGTTCTGCCACACGCGCGAATCTGTCTTATAGAGTCGGTTTCGACGCTCACGCAGTTGGACACGGAGATCATGCTCGAAGCGTGCCATTACCGCCCGACATTCCTCGCCACTTCACGAAGCTGATCGACGGCGGCGTCGATCTTCCGTAGCCCAATCTCTGCGCTGCCGTCATCGTCAACAAGCTGGATCTCCACCTTGCAGTTAGGACAGAAGACCCGTCGTTGTAGGCGCACGTCCAATAGCTGTATCTCCACGGGATACGAGCAGCGAGGGCAGGGTGAGTCTATGATGGCTCGATCCATGAGGCCTGTGAAGGGATTCAAGGCCTCGGGATTGTGCCAGGTCCAGATGTCGCCCCGCGTTTTGGCTTCGATGCGACCACCACCTCGGCCATACGGTAGGAGGTAGCCCAAGACGTTTGGGCTACCAACACCATTTGGTGGCCCAAACCCACCCAAATCGACCCATATCCGCACGCATCAGTCGTCTCTCGACGGTTGCGTATCTGGCTTGTTAGAGCCATTTCTGCCCCTCTTTCGCTTCCTGCGCGATGTTCCTCCGGAGCGAGAGGTCGCAAGTTCGAATCTTGCCGGGCGCGTGTTGGAAGTACCGGCAAATGAGCTGTTTTGCTCGACGTGTTCGGGAGCCGCATCGGGCGTGGTGGGGCTCAGTAGCCCAACCGGTGGCCAAACCCCTCCGAGTGGGGTCCGTAGAGGGTGTTACGGGCGTCTGTGAGCAGCGCGTCGAAGGCAACTCCGTGGTCTGGCTCTGTACCTAGCCTTGCCCCTGAACATCTGTGATGTGTTGGGTCGAGGCTAGGTACAGAGCCAAACTTCGGGAGCGAGCCGGCAGCAGCTGTTCGTTTGGATGTTCGGCTTATAGACCAACACCCAAACGAACACCCCAGACGAACAGTCCCCGTGGCATGTGAGCGCCTGGCCCTAACTTGGAAGCGGAAAGTCGGTGCAGACACTCTCTTCATCGATCTCGACAACGCGGTTGATCATGAACTCGCCGGAGTCGGTGGCACGGCTCTGAGTCGTTTGTAGCTCGATGTGGTTCAGCGCGATGTCGAGCAATCGCTTCTGCGCATCGCGAGCAACTGTTGGCATCACGAGAAGGCCGGGATGGACCAGGCGCGTTTCGCAGAGTCGGCGAAAGTCACCAAAGTTGTTCGTGACGAGGGTCCGATCCTCATCGATGCAACGGCGTAGAACTTCGACATCTGAGCCGCCTAGCAAGCCCCGATCCCGGTTGCAGGTGGCGTCCAGCCCACGACTGTGCGCAGCTTCAGCGAGTGCTGGCGACAGGTCCTCGTCTATCCAGAGCTTCATTTGAGCCGCGCCAGGGTCTCACCGGGCGTCCCCGTCGCGGATGGGCGTTCGCGTACGTGCGGGCTGCGCGAAATGCCTCCTCTGGAATCTGGGGGTAGTCCTCCATTAGGACCTCCACCCTCTCCCCTTCGTCCATGCGCTGAGCGACACCGCGCACGCCGATCCGGGTTCCCCGGATCACGGGCTCGCCTCCCTTGATCTGCGGGTCGGACTCGATCCATTGATCGCGCAGCCTGGCATACGTTTCGGCTGCGTTGATTGTGTCGCTGGCCGTGGGAAGCCACCTGATGACCAGAGCATCGCTGATGGACAACTCCGCGCTCTCGGTCGCACGGTAGGGCTTTGTGTCGTGTACCCAGCGCTTGATCTGTCGCTTGATCGTGATTGGCAGAGGGAGCGTGGTGTTCTGTAGGAGCACGACCACTGCCAGGTCGTCGCTACGCAGGAAGCTCTGATTGCCGCGCCTATAGACCGTCACGATCTTTTGCTCGATCGCCTTGTCCAGGACGTCGATCGATAGACCGGTGATCTCGGCCGCCTCGCGGCGTGTGAGCAGGGGGCTGTCGGCGGTCTTTGGCATAAATCACTCCTTGCTAGGAGCACTTTAGCGAACTGGTCCCTCGCTATCAAGCGCGCCGCTACGTGCTGGTGCTTGCCTTGAGTTAATCGCATGGCACTCAAAGGTACGGAGAATGGGATCGTCGGGGGCCCAGGCGTTGGCGCCACGCCCGATGAATGCTTGATCGACGCAGACATATATCGTCGTCTTGGGCGCGGTTTTGGCGGGCTCGAGCTGACGACGATGCCCTTCGAGGAGCTCGGCGCCGAGGTCGAGCGACCCTGATCGACAAGGCGGACGCGTTCGTGTTCGGCTTCTCGATGTTCGGCAGGATGTGCGCGCTTGTCCGGGCGCTGAGCCCAGATCAAGTCGCGCCCGCGCCAAGACAGGCCGCTATGATCAAGGCATGTGCGTCGGATGCGCAATGGCGGCAGCCTCCGCGGCCAGCGGCCTGCGGACATGGCTTCAGACCCACAATCTCGGCTGGTTGACGCCAAAACGCCTGCGCGCGGTCACGATTGCCGCGATGTGTACCGCAGGGCTCGTGTCGACGGTCGGGGTGAGCGGGTCCACGCCGCCGCCGAAACACGCTGCGCACGTCGCGAACGCTCGCTAGCTCGCGACGCCGACCCAGTGACGGGTCGTGTCGGCCTCGCACCTGTGGGCAGGCGGCGCGTTCACGAATTGACGGGATCCCGGTAGGTGGTCCAGGGGTGGCAGATGCGCCGCGAGTCTATCCGTGTACAAGTAGTTTGCCGCCGGTTGTAGCAGCCACCGGAGTCCGAGTACAACGAAATTACCAAGCAAAGGCCGGATTGTTTCCTACCCTTCCTCAGCAGCACCAATCTGCAGGGGCCTTCGCGATGCAGTCTCTCGGCGCTCTCAACCTGGGATTGCCACAAAATCGGCGCGGCTGACGTTTTGCGATGTGACGCCCGCTGTGGCGCGGTTGGCGTTGTGGCGGGTGAGATGCTCGCCGATCCGACAAGCCCGGATTAGTCGAGACGCTAGTGTCCCGATTCGGGGAATGCCAGCGAATTTTTATGAATCGGGACGCTAGGCGCCGGCGGCGACCTGCTATCCCCCCGCAACGGCCGGCAAGATCGTCAGCTCCGCGCCGTCGTCAACTGGCGTGTCCAGGCCATCGAGGAAACGGATGTCCTCGCCGCTCAGGTACACGTTCACGAAGCGCCGCAGCGAGCCGCTCTCATCCGCCAGGCGCTCGCCGAGCCCGTCGTAGCGCTCGTACAGGCTGTCCAGGACCTCGCGCACGGTCGCACCTTCGAGTTGGGCTTCGCTCTCCCCGCCGGCGGCGGCACGAAGCTGGGTTGGGATCTTGACCGTGACGCCCATCGCGTTCAGCTCCGTGCGCCCGCGAGTGCAGTGGGCGTGCTGGTCGCGATGACTGGGGCATGCTCCACAAGCGTCTCGAACTGCTCGACCGACGGGTCTATTTCGTGGGACTCGAAAGTGCCGCGTACCGCGTCGAGCGTCTTCAGGCCCTCGCCGGTGATCACGAGCACCACGCGCTCCTCGGGGTCGATGTCACCCCGTGCAGCGAGCTTTGCCAATACGGCGGTTGTGACGCCGCCTGCGGTCTCCGTGAAGACGCCGGTCGTCTGTGCCAGAAGCGCGATGCCCTCACATATCTCCTCGTCGGAGACGGAGTCGATCGAGCCGCCGCTTTTCCTTGCCACCTCGAGCGCATACGGTCCGTCCGCGGGGTTGCCGATCGCAAGCGACTTGGCGATCGTGTCGGGCTTCACGGGCTTGCAGATGTCGTGATTGTTGGCGAACGCCGTGGCAATCGGTGAGCAACCGTCGGCTTGGGCACCGTTCATCTTGGGTAGACCGCCGTCGACGAGCCCAAGCTCGCGCCACTCCTCAAACCCCTTGGCGATCTTCGTGAACAGCGAACCCGATGCTTTGGGTGCAATGACACGGTCGGGCAGCTCGAAGCCGAGCTGCTCCGCGATCTCATATGCGAGCGTCTTGGATCCCTCGGCATAGTAGGGCCGCAGGTTGACGTTCACGAACGCCCAGTCGCGCTCGGCCGAGAGCTCGGTGCAGAGCCGGTTGACGTCGTCGTAGTTGCCTTTCACGGCGACCAATTTCGTCCCGTAGATGCCGGTGGCAAGGATCTTCTGCTCCTCAAGATCGGCGGGGATGAAGACATAGGACTCAAGGCCCAGCGCCGCCCCATGGGCCGCGACGGAGTTGGCCAGGTTGCCCGTCGAGGCACAGGCGATCGTCTTGAACCCTAGCTCGCGCGCACGAGCCGTGGCGACCGATACGACGCGGTCCTTGAACGAGTGGGTCGGGTTGGCCGCGTCGTTCTTGACCCACACCTCGCGCAGCCCAAGTCGCTGGGCGAGCCGGTCGGCCTTGATCAGCGGCGTGCACCCAGCCGGTAGGCCGGTGCGCGATGCCAGGCGGCCCGAGGGCCCGGGAGGACCGTCGAGCACAGGCAGGAAGTCCGCGTAGCGCCAGATGTTCTGCGGGCCGGCCTGAATGCGTCGGCGCAGCCCATCGACATCGCCCGCGAGACGGCTGTGATCGTAGGCGACCTCCAACGGACCGAAGCAACGATCGCAAACGTACAGCGCCTCAAGGGGGTACTCGGTACGGCACTCTCTGCATCTAAGGTGTGTGACAGCCACGAGGGGCTCCTTCCATATCGTCTTCGCCGGTGAACCGTGTGGCAAAGACTGGAAGCCCGCCACACATCTCTCTGGAATTGGCACCTGCCGCTTTTACACGGTGGTTGTCGGGGGTTCACTGGGCCAGGTCCCTCCACCCCTCTGGATGTGTTCAGCTATGCGCCAGCAAGTATAGGAGGCTGGGCAGCGGAACACAAGACCCGGATGCTGGGCGTGTATGCCTCTAGGCCTGCACGCATGAAGAGCATGCTTTGAAGTCTTGCTTTGAGGCCGATCTGTCTGGGGCGAGACTTCAGCCGATCGGCACTCGGTAACGCATCCCCGTTTGCGGTGTAGGGCTTGCAGTGAGCACAGGCGTAAGCCCCGACGATCGCGCCCCGATAGACGCACCCGACGTCTTCGAGCCGATCGCACCCGCGAACAAGAAGCGGATGCTGATCATCGTCAATCCGTACGCCACAACGGTCTCCGATCGCCTGCGTCACCTCGTCGTCTATGCGCTGCAGGGCCGCTACGAGGTCGACGCCGTGGACACCGAGGCACGCGGTCACGCGATCGAGCTGTGCCGCGAGGCGGCTCACGAGGGCTATGACGTGGTGGTCGCCTTTGGCGGCGACGGCACCGTCAACGAAGCCGCCAACGGTCTGCAGGGCTCCCCCACCCCGCTCACGTGCCTGCCCGGCGGCTCGGCCAACGTCTACGGCAAGATCCTCGGCATCCCAGGCGAGCTGGTCGACGCCACCGAGCACCTGCTGGCGATGGCCGACGACTGGCAGCCGCGCAAGGTCGATCTCGGTGTGGTCAACGGTCGCTGCTTCACCTTCGCCTCAGGGCTGGGGCTGGACGCGAGCGTCGTCAAGCGCGTGGACTCCAACCCGCATCTGAAGGCGCGCTTCGGCGCCTACTACTTCACCTGGGCCGCTGTGAGCACCTTTACGCGCCGCTACATCCTCAAACCGCCACGCCTACAAGTCGAGCTTGGCGAAGGACAGCACAGTGGCGTCACCGCCATCATCCAAAATGGCTCGCCGTTCACGTACTTCAAGGACCGTCCGATCAAGGTCGCCGATAACGCGGAGCTCGATTCGGGCACGCTTCAGACCTCTGTCCTGCGTCGTGCTCGACCGTTTGACATGCCCTCGATTGCATTTCGCGCGTTTTCCAGGCGGGCGCGTATCGTCCGCCACCGTCAGGTGACGCCGCTGGGCGAGGCACTCGAGCTCACGGTTTCCTCAACCGATGGGCAGGCGTTGCCGCTGCAGGTGGATGGGGATTACCTGGGAGATGTAATGCAAGCGCACTACTCGTTGCTGCCGCGTGCACTGAGCGTCATCTCCTAAGGTCGCGGCGCGTCCTCGCCGCCTACGGCCTATACGTCATCGGCACAAAGCAAGTCTCGGCTGTATGTCCCCGATTCCGAGACACGAGCCGCCAGCCGAGGTCGCTAGCCGGCGCCGCCGGGCGTGACGCGGTAAGCGTCGAATACTGCGTCGGTATTGCGTAGTCGCGAGATCGCGCCCTTCAGGCTCTGCGTGTCGGCTAGCTCGACCACAAAGCGATTCTTGACCATCGGAGGGCTTGACAGGCAACGAGCTTCGAGAATATTGGCGCCCGACTCCGAGAACGCACGCGACAGGTCCTCAAGCAGCCGGTGGCGATCCCAAGCGTCGATGTGGATTTCCACGACGAAAGAGGTCTCCTGGTCGCCTTCCCAGCCGACGTCGGTGAAGCGTTCGGGATTACGCTGCAAAAGCTTCGCGTTCGGGCAGTCCTTGCGATGAATCGTGATGCCACGACCTAGTGAGATGTAGCCCACGATCGGATCTCCCGGGACCGGCCGGCAGCACTTGGCAAGACGCAACATCACGTCCTCCACCCCATCGACCCTGATCCCATACTTGCCCGAGGATGTAGTCGGGCGCTGACGCGGTCGGCCGACCTTGAGCAGGTCGCTGGCGCTCGTATCGCCGTCGGCGGCCTCGCCCTGCTTGAGGCGCTGCAGCACCTTGTTGACGACAACCTTGGGCGAGATCTTTGCGCCACCGAGCGCGATATAGAAATCGTCCGCCTTGCGGTAGCCCATCTCGCGGATCACATCGGCGAGCAGCGCCGAGCCGGTGATCTTCTGTGCCGGTAGGCCCTGCTTCTTGAGGTGCTCTTGCAATAGCTCGCGCCCTGTGTGCTCGGTGCCCTCGCGCGACTCAGCCTTGAACCACTGCTTGATCTTGTTTCGAGCCCGCGTCGTCTTGACGACGGCCAACCAGTCGCGAGAGGGCCCACGGTCGCGCTTAGCGGTCAATATCTCCACGATGTCGCCCGAACCCAGCTCGTAGTGAAGCGGCACGATCTTGCCATTTACACGAGCACCGACACAGCGGTGGCCGATCTCGGTGTGCACCTCGTAGGCGAAGTCCAGCGGCGTGGCGCCGGCGGCGAGCGACTTAACCTCGCCCTTGGGCGTGAACACGAACACCTCGTCCTCGAACAGGTCGATGCGCAAGCTCTCCATGAACTCCTGTGGGTCTGACATCTCCTTCTGCCAGTCGAGCATCGAGCGCAACCACTTCATCTTGGCGTCGCCGTCCGGCCCGGCCTCGCCCGAGCTTGCCTGAGGGCGCTGCTTGTACATCCAGTGAGCGGCCACCCCGAACTCGGCCATCTCGTGCATCTCCTGGGTGCGGATCTGGATCTCCAGCGGCCGTCCCTCAGGTCCGATGATGGTCGTGTGAAGCGACTGGTACATGTTGAACTTCGGCATCGCGATGAAGTCCTTGAAGCGGCCGGGCAGTGGCTTCCAAAGTGAGTGGATCACGCCGATCGCGCCATAGCAGTCCTTCACCGACTCGACGATCACGCGCATCGCCGTGAGGTCATAGATCTCGTTGAACTCGCGACCCTTCTTGGTCATCTTCGAGTAGATCGAGTAGAAGTGCTTGGCGCGTCCCGCGATCTGTGCGGAGATGCTCAGCCTCTCAAGCTCTGCCGCCAGGTAAGCCCCCGCCTCGGCTACGTAGCGCTCGCGGTCCTCGCGCTGCTGAGAGACAAGCTCCTTGATCTCACGGTACTTGCGTGGGTGAAGCGTCGCGAAAGCAAGGTCCTCGAGCTCCCACTTGATCGCGTGGATACCGAGCCGATGAGCGATCGGCGCGTAGATCTCGAGCGTCTCGCGCGACTTCTCAAGCTGCTTCTGCTTTGGCATCGCGTCGATCGTGCGCATGTTGTGCAGCCGGTCGGCGAGCTTGATCAGGATGACGCGCACATCGCTTGCCATCGCGACCATCATCTTGCGGTAGTTCTCGGCCTGCGCCTCGTCGCGCGACTGGAAGGTGATGCCGGTCAGCTTCGTCACGCCGTCGACAATCTGGGCGATCTCCTCGCCGAAGCGCTCGCGCACCTCCTCAATCGACGCCGAGGTGTCCTCGACCGTGTCGTGCAGCAGCGCCGCGCACAACGTCTCGGTGTCAAGACGCATACCAGCACAGATACGCGCCACCCCGACCGGGTGAACGATGAAGTCCTCACCGGACTTACGCCGTTGGGCCGCGTGGTGCTCGCAGGCAAACACAAACGCGTCTTCCACACGTTCGCGGTCGATCTCCACGGCAGCGTCCGCGGCATGCTCCGAGACGATCGCAAAGAGATCGTCCAGCAGCTGGCGCTCGAGCTCGCTCAGCTCTGCGCGGCGGCTGCGGCGAGTGGCGGAGGCAGCGGGAACAGTGTCGATTGAGCTTGGTCTGGTTGCGGACATGACTTAAGGGTAGCCCCCTTTGAGACAGGTTGGACGTGGCGCAGCACAAGTCGCGGTTCGCTTACACCTTTCCATTCGTTGACCTCCAAAGAGAATGTGGCGTCGACCGGCTCTCCTTCGGCCACACCAAGCTTGCCGTCGTTGCCAAAAGCGACCGCGCGGGCGTGCGCTCCGCCCGACTCGATCGTAAAGCGAGCATGCTTGCCTTCGCCCATCGGGCGCACGTCGCGCAACGAGGCGCCGGCGAGCATCAGCGAGACAGCCGGGTTGCTCTTGCCAAACGGCGCCAGACGCCCCAGCTCCTCGGCCAGCTCCATGCCGAGCTGCTCGCCGCCGAGGAGTGCATCTACGCGCTCTCGCTCGAGTAGATCCTCAGCGTCAAGGGCTTGCCGAGCGTGAGCGTCCAGTGCGGCCGCGAAGGCATCCACGCGCTCGCGCCGCAGTTCCACCCCGGCGGCTGCGCTGTGCCCGCCGTAGCGCACGAGCTGCTCGGCGCACGCGGTAAGCCCAGAGAGCAGGTCATATCCCTCAATACTGCGGCCCGAGCCGCGCGCGCTCTCACCCTCGAGTGAGACGAGCACGACCGGTCTGCGATAGCGCTCCACCAGCCGCGACGCCACGATCCCGATCACGCCGCGATGCCAACCTTCGCCGGCGAGCACATAGGCGCGGCGATCCTCAGAGCGCGCCAGCTGGGCGATCTGCGCTTCGGCTTGTAGCCTGATCCCGAGTTCGGCCTGTCTGCGCTCGCTGTTGGCCCGGTCGAGCTCGTGGGCGATCTGGGCGGCGCGCACCCGATCCCCTGTGAGGATCAGCTCGAGCGCCGCGTCGGCGTGGTACAGGCGCCCGGCGGCGTTGATGCGAGGCGCCAGTCCAAAGGCCACCGCCCGTTCGTTCAGCTTGCCCGGCTCGATTCTTGCGACGGCCATCAGCGCGCGTAGCCCCGGCCGGTTGGTGGCGGCAAGCGCGCGCAGTCCGCGACGCACGATGCTTCGGTTCTCGCCGAGCAGCGGCACCACGTCGGCGATCGTCGCGAGTGCCACCAGGTCGAGGTCTTCGTCAGCCTCGCAACGATCGTGCCCGGCAGCCAACAGCGTCGCCTGTGCGAGCTTGTGCGCTACTGCGGCAGCGCAAAGATCGCGACAGGGATAGCCGCACAGCAGCGGGTGCACGATCGGGGCGTCAGGCAGCTCACCGTCGGCGCGTGGCAGGTGATGGTCGCTGACGATCACCTCGATCCCAAGCGAGCGCGCGAGCGCGACCTCCTCCACAGCGGTTATCCCGCAGTCAACCGTTACGAGCAGGCTCGTGCCCCGCCCCGCCAGGCGCCGCACAGTGCTCTCGCTCAGCCCATAGCCCTCGGCACGATCGGGCAGGTACCAGTCGACGTCGGCTCCCAGCTTGCGCAAAGTCGCCAGCAGTAGGGCCGTCGAGCAGACACCGTCTACGTCGTAGTCGCCGTGGATCGTGATGCGCCGCCGCGCGCCGACCGCGGCGAGGATCGTCTCGGCGGCGGCGTCCAAACCGGCGAAGCGCTCCAGCTCGTGCTGCTCGTCGGCGTTCAGGAACGCGGCGGCACTGGTCGGGTCGTCATAGCCGCGGCGTATCAGCACCTGTGCAAGCGCGTCGCTCACACCGAGCCGATCGCGCAGCTGCGCGACACTCGCGGGATCGCAGTCGGATATCTCAAAGCTGACCATCGCCCAGTCACAGTACGGCTCGCACTAGACGGAACCGACAAGCTGGGCGTTTGGGGACACCACTGCTTGGAGAAGATCAGGCGAAAGGGCGAGGCGAGAGGCTGGGCGTCCTCGGCTGGCGGGTCAGACCCAAGTCAGCTCAAGCGCGCATTTCTTCGATGGGAGTCGATTCGCGACGCATCCCCTCGAAGTAGACCGCAGCGATGCCAAGCACCGCGCCCGGCGCCGCGTACAGGACGACCGCTATGTCAGTCGCTTTGATGCCTGGCACCTTCAGCGACCCACTCTTGACACTGAAGATCAGCAGCCCCACGAGGATCGCGCCCACGAGCGAGCCCACGAAGGCGCCAACGATGCCGCCCCAGAAGCGATCGGGCAGGAAGATCGTGAAATGCCAGATCGACAGTCCCATCATCACCCAGCCGAGCATTCCCATCAGCGGCTCCTCCCGTGCCTGCGATTTCGCGGCCGGCGCGACTTCGGCTGCTTGGGCTGATCCTTCATCACAAGATCCTCCGGAGTAAGGTCGGCTGTCGGATCGCGCGGTACAGACTCCTCGGTGTCGCCGTCCAACTGCTCGGCGCCGCCGTTCACCTGTGCGGGCGGTGCCGCCTTGGTCGTCTTCGCGGCGCGTCCGCGCTTGGAGCCAACACTTGCCGGCGTGCGGCTGGTCTGTTGCTCGGCAAGCTCCGGGCCGATTTCGCGCACCAACTCGTCGAACTCCTCCTTGGAGAGCTGCTCTCCTGCGTCCTCCCCCACTGGAGTGGGCGCGCGACGGCCGCGCTTTGTCTTGCCCACCGGCTCGACGTCGATCGGCGCCTCGCCGATCGACGTCGCGTAGGCCGGCACGTAGCCGAGGTCGCGCACGATCCGCGCGCGACGGTTGCGATAGATCCCCTCGCGCTCCTTCCAGTGCGTGAGCACCGGCGAGGCGATGAAGATCGAAGAGTAGGCGCCGGAGGCGATGCCGACAAGCAGGGCGAAGGCGAAGTCCTTCAGCGTCGAGCCGCCGAACAGCAGCAGCGAGAGCACCGGCAGCAGCGTGCAGAAGCTCGTAGCCAGCGAGCGCGTCAACACCTCAGACATCGAGCGGTTGACGATCTGCGAGAAAGCGGCGCGTGGCATGCGCGGCACGTTCTCGCGCACGCGGTCGAACACGATGATCGTGTCATACAGCGAATAGCCCAAGATCGTGAGCAGGGCGGCCACCGTCGCAGTCGTCACTTCGCGGCCTGTGAGCGCGTACACCCCCGAGGTGATCAACAGGTCGTGCATCAGCGCGATCAGCACCGGGATCGCATACTTCCACTCGAAGCGCAGGGCGATGTAGATCGAGATCACCAGCAGCGAGGCGATAATCGCGATAATCGCGCTTTTAGCCACGGTCTGGCCGAACGTCGGCCCGACCGAAGTATTCGAGAAGTCCTTCGTTCCCGGCGAGCTCGGCCCCGACCCGAACTTCAGGTCGAGGTCTTCCTTGACCTTCGCCACTTCCAAAGGACGCAGCTTCTTGAGCGTTATCTGATAGCCGTCGCCGCCGATGCTCTTGTTGGAGTACTTCTGCACCTCCGCGGTCGGGTATCCGGCCGCAGTCATCTCGCTCTGCAGCTGGGCCTCGCTTACAGGTTTTACGAACGCGGTCACTATGCGGGTGCCCGATTTGAAGTCGATCCCGAAGTTCAATCCCTTGCCGCCTACTGCCAGCGCCCCGATCATCAGGATGCAGCCTGAGAGCGAGAAGAACCAGCGCGAGGCGCCCATGAAATCGAACGTCCATTTACGTGTCCGCTTGCTGGCACCCAGCAGCGCCGGGTGGGAGACGGCGCGCGAGCGGCCCATCGCGCCGAGCGCCGCCTGCGTGGCAAGCACGGCAGTGAACAGCGTCAACAACGTTCCGATCCCGAGCGTGAAGGCAAAGCCCTGCACTTCGGCGGTAGCCAGTGCAAACAGGATGAAAGCCGTCATGAATGTGACAACGTTGGCGTCGACGATCGCCGCGAAGCCGCGCTTATAGCCTGTAGCTATACCCGCCGCGATCGAACGCCCACCGCGGATCTCCTCCTTGACACGCTCGAAGATCACTATGTTCGCGTCCGCGGCGATTCCGATCGTAAGGATCAGACCGGCGATCCCCGGCAGCGTCAGCGTGATCGGGATCAGCTTGATCAGAGCGAAGAAGTAGATGCTGTAGATCACCAGTCCACCCACCGCGATCGCCCCGAGCACCCGGTAGAACGTGAGCAGGAACAGGCACACCACGACGAAGCCCACCAGCATCGCGACCAAGCCTTCGTTGAGCGCGGTCTTGCCGAGCGTGGCCGAGACCTGAGACTCGGAGATCAATTCGAGCTTGATCGGCAACGCGCCGGACTGCAGCTCGTCGGCGAGATTCTGCGCCGAGGTCAGCGTGAAGCCGCCCGATATCTCAGACCCCGTGGTCGGATCGATGCCTTCTGGGTATTCGGTGTAGTCGATCGAGGGCGCCGTGATGATCTGGTTGTCGAGCACCACGGCGAAGTGCTGCTTGGCCTCTTCCTTGGTGATCCCCGGCAGCTGTGCCGCCTGGCCGCGTTCGGCGATTTCGCGCGTTACGCGCTTGAACGTGGCGATCCCTTTGGAGTCGAATTCGAAGGTGACATCGGGCGCGCCCGAACCGCTGTTGGCGAAGTTCTGGACGGGGTTCTTGATTTCCTGTCCGTTGAGCACCGGATCGTCGTTGAGCACGTACCAGCTTTCCGGCGAAGCGTCGGTGACTTTGCCTTCCTTACCGGTGATCGGGCTGGCTTGCGCAAGCACCGTGCCAGGGTTGACGCGCACCGCCTGAGGCTTGGCGCCCTTGGGAACTTTGTAGTTGTCGGCGTAGAGATCCTGTTCGGTGTCCTCGGGCCCTTTCAGAACCTTTTTGTGGGCGGTGTCGAGCAGGTACCACTGGCCGTAGAGGCAGCCGGCGACCTGCTTGGGCGTACAGCCTTCGCTGTAGGTGGTGTTATTTTTGCGGATGATCGCCGGGCGCTTGATTGCGCGTTGTACCGCTTCATACTCGGGGATGCCAGTTTCCGCACCTGCCGCCAACGGTCCGCCTGTGACCTTTGGTTCGAGCCCTTGCGGAGGCTTGCCGTTGGGGCCGATCACATTCGGCTCCCAGTCGTAGAACTGCAGCTGCGCGGTCTCGCCAACCTGTTGCTGGGCGCGCTGCTCGTTGGTCACATCGGGCAGCGCCACATCGATTTCGCTTCCGCCTGTGCGCTGGATTTCGGGCTGGGCGACGCCAAGCTGATCGACACGCTTGCGCATGATGTCGATCGCACGGTTGAGTGATTCGGGCGTCACCTTCGCCTGCGACGTGGGACGCCCCTGGTAGATGAGCTGCACGCCGCCTTTCAGGTCGAGGCCGAGGCGTGTGGGCTTGTTGAGGATCACGGCAAGCGAGGCCAGCACGAGACCGGCGACGATCAACAGGACGAGGGCATTTCTGCGACGGTTGGCCATCAGAGCACAGGCTACTTGTCTGGCGTGAGCACCAGCAGCAGCCCACCGTCGTCGTCGTAGGCCGGGAACATGTCGGCCTTGGCGCTGGCTTGCACGTCACGCTCGCCGCTGACCTTAACGGGCACATCCAGCGCGCGCACCCCCCACTCGAGCACCGTTTCAACCGGATCGTCGCCGCCCGCGAAGGTCAGGCCGAGCACCTGCTCGACACGCTGGCCGATCACGCCTTCCTCCTCCACGCCTGTGAAGGCGAATGAGTTCTTGCCACAGCCAACGACGCGCCCCTCGCCATCGCATACGAAGAAGGCAGCGTCGGGAGCCGGAAAGTAGTCGTCGAGCAGTTCGAACAGGAAAGCAAAACCGCACTTCTCACAGCCCTTGCGCTGACGCGTAAAACCGATATTGCGATCGATCTCGCGGGTGCGGTGTCCGCAGTTGGGGCAGATGAAGGGATGAGCCATCTGACCTCACAGAGTAGGGGAGCGGGCTGCTCGGTGTGCGCCTGACGCGCCCGCCCGTAGGACGCGCACCGACGGCGCGGTCGACGGAGCGTCGCCCACATGCGCCGGTGCCTCTAGAACAGTGCGCTCGCGCCGACGCCCTCTCTGGGTCGCTCGATGCCGATGTGCGCAAAAGCGGCAGGGGTTGCGATCCTGCCGCGCGCCGTGCGCTTGATCAGCCCCTGTTGCAGCAGGTAGGGCTCATACACATCCTCGATCGTGTCCTGCTCCTCACCGACCGCGACCGCCAGCGTCGAGAGCCCCACGGGCCCGCCGTCGAACTTGGCGCAGATGGCGCGCAGGATCTCCCGATCGAGGCGGTCGAGACCCTGCTCGTCCACCTCCAGCAGTTCCAGCGCCCCATGCGCGGCCTGTGCGCCGACGATGCCGTCGAGGCGCACCTCGGCGTAGTCGCGCACGCGCTTGAGCAGGCGGTTGGCCACGCGTGGCGTGCCGCGGCTGCGCGCCGCGATCGCAAACGCCCCCTCTTCGTCGATGTCGATCTGCAGGATCTCCGCTGAGCGCCTGACGATCAGCGCGAGATCGTCGGTGGCGTAGTGCTCCAGGCGCGCCTGGATACCGAAGCGGTCGCGCAGGGGCGTGGTCAGCAGGCCCGCGCGGGTGGTGGCTCCGATCAGCGTAAATTCCGGCAGCTCCAACGTCACGACGCGCGCGCCGGCTCCCTGGCCGACGGTGATCGGCAGGCGTCGGTCCTCCATCGCGGGATAGAAGGTCTCCTCCAGCGTGCGCGGCAGCCGGTGGATCTCGTCAACGAAGAAGACGCTGCGCGGCTCCAGCGCAGTCAGAAACGCGGCTATATCACCCTTGCGCTCGAGCGCCGGTCCCGCTGTTTGGATAAAGGGCACGTCCAGCTCGGCCGCGACGATTTGCGCGAGCGAGGTCTTACCGAGGCCGGGTGGCCCTGCCAGTAGTAGATGGTCCAGCGCCTCTTTGCGGGCGCTGGCAGCCTCGATCGCGACGGCAAGCTGCTCGCGCAGCGTCGGCTGGCCGATGAACTCCGCCAAGGCGCGCGGACGCAGCGAGCGATCCAGCTCGTCCTCGGGCGTCAGATAGGGGGTTTGGATGCGCTCGGCTTGGGTCATAGGTGGCTTCGACCGGTGCTGTTCGTGGGGTGTCTCATGCGGCTCGGGCCGTGCGTAGGGCGCCAGCGATGAGTTCCTCGGCGCTGTCGCCGTCGAGATCGCGCAATAGTTCGTCAGCCTCAAGCGCGTTGTAGCCGAGCGCGATCAATCCCTCGTGCGCGAGCGCCCGAGGACCATCCGCGCGACCCGCGATTCCAACGCTCTCGAGCGTGCTTTCCACTCCCACCTTCTCGCGCAGCTCGACAATGATGCGCTCGGCCGTGCGCTTGCCTATACCGGGCACCGCCTGAAAGCGTGCGGCGTCGGCGCCCGCGATCGCGGACAGCAGCTCGCGTGGCGAGCCACTGGAGAGCACGGCAACCGCCACCTTCGGACCGACGGCCTGCACAGAAAGAAGCATCAGGAACAGGTCTCGCTCCTGTTCTGAATGAAAGCCGTGCAAGAGCAGCGCGTCGTCGCGCACCACCAGGTGCGTGTGCAGGGTGCTCTCCCCCCCCACAGCCGGCACGTGGCGCAAGGTCTCGCTGGAAACGGCCATGCGGTAGCCCACGCCGCCGCAAAGCAGCACCACGTGATCGGAGCGACGGATCGCCACCTCGCCTCGCACCAGAGCGATCATGCACGACTCCCCGCAAGCTGGACGGCCTTGGCCACAGCCTCTGAAAGCGGCGTTCCGTTGAGATGACATACGCCCACGGCAAGAGCATCGGAGGCGTGATCGCTGCTTGGCATCTCTGGGAGCGCCAGTAGCGTCTGCACCATACGCGCCACCTGCTCCTTGCCCGCGCGGCCACTACCGCACACGGCCGACTTGACCTGCTGCGGCGTGTAGGAAGAACACGGGATACCGCGTTCGCCTGCCGCCAGCATCGTCACCCCGCGCGCCTGCCCGACGGCAAAGGCGCTGTGCGCGTTCTGGCCGAAATACAGCTGCTCGAGCGCCATCGCGTCGCATTCATGCTCGTCGAGCAGCTCGCGCACACCGATGGCGATGCTTGCCAGTCGCCGCTCCAGCGCCAGCTCGGGATGTGTCTGGATCACGCCACCGTCGAGCGCCCTGAGACGGGTGCCATCGCGTGCGACCACGCCGTAGCCCGTGTTGGCAAGACCAGGGTCTATTCCGAGCACGATCACCATCTGCGTGATTCTCCGTGTCGAGCCGGACGCCTGCCGGCGAACCCATGTTCGGGGGGATTTCGGCGGTTGGCGCCGAAGCGCGGCCACTACCACATGCGCCAGGGCGCCTGGCCGGACTCCCACAGATCGTTGAGCGCGACAGCATCCTTGTAGGTGTCCATGCACTCCCAGAAGTCCTCGTGGCGGTGGGCGAGCAGCTGGCCGTCGGCCGCCAGGCGCTCCAGAGGGTCGCGCTCGAGCACGCTGTCACGCTCGAGGTAGTCGAGCACGCCCGGCTCGAAGCAGAAGAAGCCGCCGTTGATCCAGTGCTCGGAACGTGGCTTCTCGTGGAAGCCGCGCACTCGTCCGTCGTGCCCGTCGAGCTCGGTAACGCCGAACTGCAGTTGCGGTCGCACGACGGTCATCGTCGCCAGGCGCTCGTGAGCGGCGTGGAAGGCAAGTAGCTCGGCGAGGTCCACACGCGCAACGCCGTCGGCGTAGGTTGCGCAGAAACGCTGATTGGCCAGTTGCGCCTCGAGCAGCTTGATCCGACCACCTGTCGGTGTGTCCAAGCCCGTGTCGACGCACTCCACCGACACTCCTCGCGGCCAGGTTGTGCCGGCCGCGAAACGCTCGATCGACTCGCCCTTGTAGCCAGTGGCCAGCAGGAAGCGACGGAAGCCCTGTACCGCATAGAGCTGGATCACGTGCCAGACGATCGGCAGACCCCCGATCTCCACAAGCGGCTTGGGCAGCTCCTGCGTGTGCTCTCGTAGTCGTGTGCCCCGTCCTCCGCAGAGGATTACGACTGGAGGCCTATCCGGCAACGCGCTCCAGTACCTCGGCGGGCACGTCGAAGTTCGCGTAGACGGCATCGACGTCGTCGAGCTCTTCCAGCACGTCGATCAGCTTCATCAGGCTCCTCGCCTGGCTCTCCTCGATCGGCACCTGGCTCGAGGCGACATAGGCCAGCTCGGCGCTTTCGATCTCGATCCCGGCACCTTCCAGCGCGGCTCGCACGGCTGTGAAGTCGGCGAGTTGGGTGACGATCTCGACAACGCCCTCATCGACGGAGATGTCCTCGGCGCCCGCCTCCACGGCGACCATCAGATCGTCTTCGCTATAGCGTGCGGCGTCGACGGCGATCGTGCCCTTCTTCTCGAACAGGTAGGCCACCGAGCCGGGCTCGCCGAGCGAGCCGCCGTGCTTGGAGAAGCCGTGGCGCACATCGGCCCCCGTGCGGTTGCGGTTGTCGGTCAGTGCCTCCACCAGCACCGCGACCCCGCCTGGGCCGTAACCCTCGTAGAGGACGGTCTCGATCGCGTCCGCCTCGCCACCCTCCCCCGTGCCTTTGGCGATCGCGCGCTCGATGTTGTCCTTCGGCATCGACGCCGCCTTGGCCTTGGCGATCGCAAGCGCCAGCGGCGCGTTGCCGGACGGGTCGCCGCCGCCGTCGCGCGCAGCCACCGTCACGGCCCGCGCGAGCTTTGTGAACTGCTGGCCGCGTCGGGAGTCGACGATCGCCTTCTTGTGCTTGATGGAAGCCCACTTGGAATGCCCTGACATGGCCAAGAGGATACTTCCAGGCGCCCGCGTCTAGGATGGACGACGCTATGAGCATCGACCCAGGCATCTTCAAGGCGTATGACATCCGCGGCCTCTACGGCGATCAGATCGACGGCGAGACCGCGCTTATGATCGGCCGCGGCTTTGCTCGCGTGCTGGGCAAGTTGGCGGACAAGCCGGTCACAGAGCTGCGTGTCGGGCTCGGGCGCGACATGCGCCTTACCGCTCCCGAGCTTGCGGCGCGCTATCGCGAGGGGCTGTTGATGGAGGGCGTCGACGTGCTCGACGCGGGACAGGTGGGCACCGAGATGCTCTATTACCTCGTCGGCTCGCGCGAGCTCGACGGCGGCCTGATGTGCACTGCCTCGCACAACCCGAAGGCCTACACGGGCGCCAAGCTCGTGCGCGACGGCGCGATCGCGCTCTCCGGCGACGCCGGCATCCAGGACATTCGCCGTGAGATCGAGGCCGGCCTCGACACCCCCAAGGGTGCAAGCGGCGGTGCCGCGGAACTCGGCGCCCTGCAGGAAGTTGACGTCTACGAAGAGTTCCAGGCGGCAGCGCTGAAGCTGATCGACCCCGACGTCATCAAGCCTTTGAAGGTTGTCGTCGACGGCGGCAACGGCATGGCCGGGCCGATGGTCGGGCCGCTGCTCGATCGCCTCGGCTTGGATCTGATCGAGACCTATTGGACGCCGGATGGCAACTTCCCCGACCATGAGCCCAATCCCCTGCTGCCGGAGAACCGCACGTTCATCATCGAGAAGGTGCGCGAGAGCGGCGCCGATCTCGGGATCGCGTGGGACGGCGACGCCGACCGCTGCTTCTTCATCGACGACACCGGCGAGTTCGTCGACGGCGACTTCCTCACGGCGCTGCTTGCCGAGTCGCTGCTTGCCAAGCGGCCCGGGTCGGCGATCCTCTATGACGTGCGGGCCAGTTGGGCTGTGCCAGACACCGTCAAGCGCGCCGGCGGCACCCCCTACATCAACCGCGTCGGACATGCCTTCTTCAAGACGCGGATGCGCGAGGAGGGCTCGCTGTTCGGCGGCGAGGTCTCCGGGCACTATTACTTTCGCGACTTCTACTGCGCGGACTCGGGCACGATCCCGGCGCTATTGATCCTCGAGCAGCTCTCCTCGCAAGGCAAGCGCCTGTCCGATCTGTTGAAGCCCTACCGCGAGCACTACTTCATCTCCGGTGAGATCAACACCGAGGTCTCAGACCAGCAGGCCAAGATGAAGGAGATAGCCGAGCGCTACTCAGACGCCAAACAGAGCTGGCTCGACGGCGTGTCGATCGACTATGAGGATTGGCACTTCAACGTGCGTCCCTCGAACACCGAGCCGCTGCTGCGCCTGTGCCTTGAGTCGCTGCGCTCGCACGCGCACATGCAGAGCGCCCGCGACGAGGTGCTCGAGCTGATTCGCGCGGACGCACCAACCGGGTTGTGAGGCAAATTTGCCCGGCGCCCCCCGCGCGCGCGGGGGGACGTCGTTTTTCGGCGGTTCCCGACTCTTGCGGCTTGGTGCCCCAGTGAATCGCAAAGGGCCGATGCCCCGCGCGCGCACAGGGGGCATCCACTGTTTGGCGGTACCCACCCCATTCGCCGTGGGGCGCGTGAACTGCTATCTGATCGAGGACGAGCCGCTGACGCTGGTGGACGCCGGGCCGAACTCGGCCACGTCGCTGACTGCGCTGGAGGCGGCGCTGCAAACCCACGGGCGGCGGGTTGAGGACCTCGAGCGGATCGTCGTCACCCACCAGCACATCGACCACATCGGCCTCGTGGAGATCCTCGCCGCACGCTCCGGCGCCGAGGTCTGTGCGATCGACCTGCTCGCACCGTGGCTTGCCGACTACAAGCACGAGATGGAGGAGAACGACAGCTTCTCCGCGCAGATCATGTTGCGCAACGGCATACCCCAAGATGTCGTGTATGCGTTGCGCGCCGTGTCGGCGAGCTTTCGCGCGTGGGGCGCGGCTGCTCATGTCACGACGCCGCTTGCCGCAGACGCTTCGCTGGAGTTCGCTTCGCGCAACTGGCGCGTGCTACACCGCCCGGGGCATTCGCCATCAGACACCGTTTTCTGGGATGAAGCATCGGGCGAGTTGTTTGGTGGCGACCACCTGATCAAGCACATCTCCTCCAATCCCCTCATTTCAAAGTCGTTGGACGGTGGCGGCGATGCGCGGCCGCGGGCGCTGATGATCTACATGGACTCGCTGCGCTTGACGCGCGAAATGGAGCTGGAGGTCGTCTATGCCGGCCACGGCGAGCCGGTGGAAGATCACCGCGCCCTGATCGACGAGCGCTTCAAGATGCACGAGCGTCGCGCCAACAAGCTGTACGGGTTGATCGCCGCGCAGCCTCGCAACGCTTATGAACTGGCGCAGGAGATGTGGGGAAACGTGGCCGTCACCCAAGCATTTCTGACGCTCTCAGAGGTGCTCGGCCACGTGGACCTGTTGATCGACGAAGGTCGTGTCGTGGTGTGTGAAGCAGACGGGGTTGTGTACTTCCAGACAAGTTGAACGTCTCAGGACCAGTCCCGTGGGCTCGCGCCTCGACTGGCTAGAGAGCCTTGACGTCACTGCGATCGCTGCTGGAAGCGACGTCGGCCAAGAACAACTCGTGCAAGCGGTCGTCGTGGCCGAGCTCTGTGTGGAAGGCGACCGCTGTCACTCTGCCTTGGCGGGCTGCGACGGGATGGCCCTCGACCTCCGCGACGATCTTCACGTCGGGTCCGTGCTCGGCGATCCACGGGGCGCGGATGAACACACCTCGCAGAGGGCCACCCTCGATACCGTCCATCTCCAGGTCGGCCTCGAAGCTGCGCAGCTGACGCCCGAAGGCGTTGCGCTCGGCAAGCACGTCCATGATGCCCAGGTGCTCGCGGTCGAGCATGATCAACCCTGCACACGAGCCGAGGACGGGCACGCCGCGCGCGGCCAGCTCCCGCAAAGGCGCGGCAAGGCCCTCGCGCTCTATGCCCAGCGTCATCGTCGTGGACTCGCCACCGGGGAAGAGCAGGCCATCCAGGTCGTCGAGA
This sequence comes from uncultured Solirubrobacterales bacterium, assembly GCA_963725265.1. Lineage (GTDB taxonomy): Bacteria > Actinomycetota > Thermoleophilia > Solirubrobacterales > Solirubrobacteraceae > Palsa-744. Next base: position 1,567,493 of record CAVRXP010000002.1, on the reverse strand, counting down.
TCAGCGGGCACACGCACCTCCCTTACCTCTGCGCCCAGCCGCGCGATTACATGAGCATGAGCCTCGAAGTCACCCTGCAGCGCGAGGACGCCGATCAGCGGAGCTGCTACCAACCTCGCCCAGCCAGCAGCTGATCGCCTGAGAGCTTGGAGCTCTCAAGGCTCACCATCGCCGGGCCAAGGCCGCGCGAAGCAGCGGCGACGCGCTCAGGGTCCTGCCAATGGGTCGTTGCCTCCACGATCGCCCTGGCGCGCGCCGGGGGATCGTCTGACTTGAAGATGCCCGAGCCGACGAACACTCCCTCGGCGCCGAGCGCCATCATCAAAGCGGCATCGGCAGGGGTGGCGATACCACCGGCGCAGAACAGGACAACAGGCAGCTTGCCATCTTGTGCGACCGCGCGAACCAGGTCAAGCGGCGCGGCGTGCTGCTTGGCAGCGGAGGCCAACTCCGACTCTTGGAGCGCCGAGAGGCGACGGATCTCACCGGTGATGCCGCGCATGTGGCGCACGGCCTCGACGATGTCGCCAGTACCAGCCTCGCCCTTGGAGCGGATCATCGCGGCCCCCTCGCCGATGCGCCTGAGCGCCTCGCCGAGATTGGTGGCGCCGCACACGAACGGCACCTTGAACGCCCACTTGTCGATGTGGTTGCTCTCGTCCGCCGGCGTCAACACCTCGGACTCGTCGATGTAATCGACCTCCAACGCCTCCAACACCTGCGCCTCGACGAAATGGCCGATACGCGCCTTGGCCATCACGGGAATGCTGACAGCCTCCTGGATACCCGAGATCATCTCCGGATCTGACATGCGCGCAACGCCGCCGTCGCGGCGGATATCGGCGGGCACGCGCTCCAAGGCCATCACGGCGGCGGCGCCGGCGTCCTCGGCGACCTTGGCCTGCTCTGGCGTGACCACGTCCATGATCACGCCGCCCTTGAGCATCTCCGCCAAGCCGCTCTTGACTGTGAATGTCGCCTCGTCGCGCATGCTCATGATCTTATCCGGGTCGGCGCGTGCGGACTCGGTCCGGCTGCGCATGCGGTGTCTCGGGCCGGCGCATGCGCCTCATCGAAGCCTCGGGGACCGGTCGATGCATAACGGATGAAAAGTCAAGGGCATCCGGAGAGGTTCTTGACTTGTCGCTGAGGCGAGGGCCTCCCTTGGGAGAGGTGCGAGCCATGGCTCGAGGGGCCATTCGGGCCGCGATCGGCGACTCGAATCAGTGAGGGTAGGGCACAGCGATCGCTCAGCCCCCGGAGGGTTGAGCATCTAGTCTGTGCGGGGCTTTTTGTCGTGCCGGGGGCGTGTCGCGGGGCAGGCAGACGGGTCGACTGGCCGGGTCGCATCGGGCGCCTCTTGTTGGGATGATTCTGTGGTGGTGCGGGTGACTGACGTAGCGAAGCGCAGGCGTCAGGGGCTTGTGGCCTGCCGCGCGGCTTTGCCCTTCGAGGGCTTGTTGGATGCGCGCCCCGGTGTCGCGCCCGCACCACCCTTTGGTGCCGCCGAGCGCCAGTCAGCGACCAGCCGCCGGTATGCCTGCTCGGCCTGTTGTTGGAGTTCGCGCTCGGCCGCGCGCTGGGCTGTGGTCGGGGTGACAGTCGGCCCGTCGTGTCGGCGAGGGCGGCGTGACGCACCGGCGGCGAGTTCCAGCCTGCGTGTCTTCTGGCGCGTCAGCGACGGACGCGCGAACGCGTAGTCCTCGTCCTTGCTCAGCAGCTGCCAGCACAGCACGACGAGCTTGCGTGCAACGGCGACAGCCGCGACCTGCGCGCCGCGGCGGGCACGGACGCGCTCACCGAATGCTCTTAGCGGCCCTGGGCTGCGGATCGCGATCCATGCAGCCTCGACCAGCATCGAGCGGGCCTGCGCGTTGCCGCGCTTTGAGATGTGCCCGTAGCGCGCGGGCTCTGACCCGGACTGACGGACCTTCGGGTCCAACCCCAGATACGCGACGAGCTGCCCCGCGCTCTGGAACCGAGAGATGTCCCCGACGGCTGCGATCACCGCTGCCGCGGTCCCGATATCGACGCCGGGGATCGTCAGCAGTCTGCGCAGCCCGGGCCACGCGAGTGCCTGCTCGGCGATCTTCTGGTCAAGCAGACCGATCTCCCCATTGAGGAAATCGATCTGTCGCAGACAGCCCTGCACCGTCTCGGCCTCCTCCTCTGGGAGCTGCTGCTCGGTGAGCCACACGCGTCCCTTGCGGCCGAACAAGTCGCTCACGGGCGGGCGGCCAAGCAGACAGCGCATCACGACGGCATGCACCTCGTTCTTGATCCGCGTGCGCGCCCGCACCATCGCTGCGCGTCGCGCGACACGCCGGCGCAACGCGAGCGTCGCCTCGTCGGGCACCCAAACCTCGCTGAGCATTCCCGCCGAGAGCAGCCGCGCGAGCATTGCCGCATCGAAACGATCGGACTTCACACGCGCATGAGAGATCGCACGCGTCTGCGCCGCATTCGAGACGATGACCCGCCCCACGGCGCTCTCCCGCAAGATCCTGGCGATCGCCATCACGCTCCCGCTGGCATCCAGCACAACCTGGTCCTCGCTGCCGAGACCGGCCGCGAACTCCCTGACCGCCTCGGGTGTGCTCGCGATCCGCCCGACCTGGGAGACCTTGCCACCCTCAGCGACCGCGATCTCACAGAACTCCAAGTGAACATCAACCCCGAAATACCGCAATTCCCCGCTCCCTTCCACGCATCGAACACATGACTGGAAGGCGCGGCGGGCAAGCGACAAATACGGATTCGGGCTCTCAGCCCAACCAGGTGAGTCGCAGGGGCGGCCATATAGTCATTGACGGGCTCGCGGCCCAAATGCACAACGGCCTGCCCCACCATTGCGTCTTCCCACAAGAGCCCCTGTCCTGGTCAAACGACCCTACGATCGCCACCGGACAACAGGCCCACCCCGTATTTCATACCCGTAGTCTGCACATCCCTATATCCCGGTCGGTGCATGCACCGACCGGCCTGGGCGCGCATGCGCGCCCAGGGACATGGCCGCATGCGGCCATGTCTTCCCCCAAATTGAGAATGAGGTCAGGACTCAACTACTTGAGTCGGAAAGCCTTGATGCGATCGTCGTACTGCGCCGTGTCCTTCGCGTACACGCCGTATGCCAGAGCTTGGATCAGGCTCAACAGAGCGGTATGCGAGCGCACATAAGCCGGACTGTTGGAGGAGTAGTAGAGCTTGATCTGCGCGAGCTTGGCCACCTCGGAGAGCGTTGCGTCGGTGATCGCGGCGGTGCGCGCCTTGCGGTGGCGAGCCAACTTCATCGCACGCACGACCAGTGGATGCGGTCGGCCGGCGGAGAGTCCGATCACAAGCGTCGTCGAGTCGATTCGCCCGAGCCGGCTCAAGGCCTCCTGGGAGGGGCTCGCGACGACGTCGACGCGCAGGTCGAGCAGCATCAGCAGGTGGCGTAGGTAGCTGGCGAAGAAGGCCATCTGGTCTGTCCCGGCGACAAGCACCTTCTCAGCGCTGACGATCGCCTCTGTCAGCGCATCGACGGCCGGCCGCGAAACCTTGCGCGCTGTCTCCTCGACGTTGAGGTGATCTGCTGCCAGGGCGGTCTCGAACTCGTTCTGGTCGAGCGAGAACAACGGCGCAGAAGGCTCTGCGGGACCCTGCGCCTGCGGGTGCGCATGGATGCGCCGGTACTCTTCGCGCGCGGCCGCCTGCAGCTCGGGGAACCCCTCGAAACCAAGCGCTTGAGAGAAGCGCACGACCGTTGAGCTGGAGGTGTTGGCGCGGCGAGCAAGCTCCTCCGCTGTCTGGAAGGCAGCCTCGTCCAGATGGTCGACGATGTACTGCGCTACGTCCTTCTGCGAGCGCGAGCACTCCTCGAAGCGGCTCTGGATGTACAGCGAAAGGCTCTGGTGATCGCTTGCGCCCTTCAGGGTGCTCGCCTGCCCCCCGCTATGGAGGGTGCCCTTAGGGGTACCGACACCGTTGGCCGAGGGCTTCTCTGGGGCAGTCGCCAGTCGTCTCACGGCGCATTTGTTCGACGAGGGCGCCCCACACTCCTCTACGTAGTCTGCAACTGTGTCGCGAGCTCGACGAAATACCCCAGCGAGTGCGGGTTGGCAAGCGACTCGACGCTTGCCGCCTCGCTCGGCACCGCGCCCATCAGGATGCGCTTGACCGGCACCTCCAGCACCTTGCCTGAGAGCGTGCGCGGCACCTCGGCGATCTGCAGGATCTGGTTGGGCACATGGCGCGGTGAGCAGTCCTCGCGAATGCGCTGCTTGATGCGGACCTCCAGCTCCGGTTCGAGCGCCACCCCGTCGCGCAACACCACGAACAGGATCATCCACAGCTCCTCAGCGCCCGCGCGGGGAATATCGACGACGAGCGCGTCGACCACCTCCGCCACGGCGGCGGTCGCACGATAGATCTCGCTCGTGCCCATGCGCACCCCTTGTCGATTGATCGTCGAATCCGAGCGACCGTAAATCACCGCTCCACCGCGCGGGGTGATGCGAATCCAGTCGCCATGGCGCCAGATGCCGGGATACATGTCGAAATAGCTCCCGCGGTAGCGCTCGCCGTCGGGGTCATCCCACAGATACAGCGGCATCGACGGCAGCGGCTGGGTCAACACGAGCTCACCCAGCTCGTCGGTGAGCGAGCGCCCCTGCTCGTCCCATGCCTCGACCGCGCAGCCCAGCGCACGGCACTGGATCTCGCCCTCGTAGACCTCAAGCAGCGGGCAGCCGCCGACGAACGCCGTGCACACATCGGTGCCACCGCTAGTGGAGAAAAGCCAGATATCGCGCCCGACGTGCTCGTACACCCAGTGAAACCCCTCGGGTGCCAGCGGCGAGCCGGTCGAGCCGATATTGCGCAGCGCACCCAGGTCATGGTCGCGGGCCGGCTCCAGCGCCGCCTTCTCACAGCTCATCAAAAAGCCGGCGCTGACCCCCATGCAGGTGATGCCGGCCTGCTCGGCAAGTGCCCACAGCGCACCGAGGTCTGGATAGCTGGGACTGCCGTCATACAGCACGATCGACGCGTCGCTGAACAGACAGCCGATCAGGAAGTTCCACATCATCCAACCGGTCGTCGTAAACCAGAACATGCGGTCGCCGGCGTGCAGGTCGAGGTGCAGCATGCTCTTCTTCAGCTGCTCGACCAGGATGCCGCCGTGGCCGTGCACGATCGCCTTCGGCAGGCCCGTCGTTCCCGACGAGTAGAGCACCCACAGAGGATGGTCGAACGGCACCTGCTCGAAATATGGTTGCGCCCCCTCCCCACGCGCGAGCAGCTCCTCCCAGGTCAGCCCGCCATTCAGCCCAGCGACGCTCGCCTCACTGTCCAGGTACGGGAGCATCACCGTGTGGACGACGCTCGGCAGGCCGGCGGAGATCGTCTGCAGCGCGGCCGCGCGATCGAAGGCCTTGCCGCCGTGACGGTAGCCGTCGATGACCAGCAGCACCTTCGGCTCGATCTGGGCGAAGCGGTCGACGACGCTGCGTGCACCGAACTCAGGCGCGGCACACGACCAGATCGCGCCGATGCTCGCGCACGCAAGGAAGGCGATCAACGTCTCGGGAATGTTCGGCATGTAGGCGGCGACGCGATCGCCGCGCTGCACGCCCAGCGAGCGCAGGCCACCCGCCACGGTGGCGACCTGCTCAGACAGCTCGCCCCAGCTCATCTCTGCGAGCGGACGTAGCTCCGAGGAGTACAGCAGCGCCGTCGCCTGAGGATCGCGTTCGCGCATGAGCATGTTCTCCGCGTAGTTGAGCCGCGCCCCCTCAAACCAGCGCGCGCCCGGCATCGTCGTCGAGGAGAGCACGCGCTCGTAGGACCGTGAAGCGCGCACGCCGCAGTACTCCCAGATATCCCCCCAGAACTGCTCGAGCTCGTCCACCGACCAGCGCCACAGCTCGTCGTAGTCGCAGAACGCGCGCCCGTGACGCGCTCCCGCCCAGCTCATGAAGTCGGTCAGCCGCGCCCCCTCCACCATCTCAGCGGTCGGCCTCCACAGCGGAGCTTGATCGTGCCCATCCGACATCCTGCACCCCTTTTCTCACGGCTTTGTTGCACAGCGGCGCCCCGCCTCCACCATCCTCGCCGCCGGCCTCCACGAGCGGGGACCCGTCTCGCAGACCCAGCTCGTCCCGGGTGGCTAGAGCTATTGATACCCGGTCTTACACATCGAGTGCAAGTGCCGCACAATCGCGCCCGGGTATGCTCCCCGCTCGTGAGTATCGAGACGCTGCGCCAAGAGTTCCCTGTGCTCGAACGCGTGGCGTATCTAAACGCTGGCACCGACGGCCCAGTCCCAGCAGCGGCGGCACAAGCTAGCGCCACAGAGCTGCTCGAAGAGGCACGCCGCGGACGCGCCGGCGAGCACTTCGAGCGCCGCCGCGAGCTGGCCGGCGAGCTGCGCGCCGCCTATGCGCGAGCGCTCGCGTGCGACCCCGCGGAGCTGGCACTCACAACCTGCACAAGCGAAGGTCTGGCGAGTGTCATCGACGGCCTGCAATTGCGTCAGGGCGAGGAGATCCTGACGAGCGAGGAGGAGCATCCTGGCTTGCTCGGCACGCTCGGCGCCGCGCGAGCGCTGCGCGGCGTCTCAGTGCGAGCAGTCCCGTTCGAGAACGTCGCCGAAGCGGTGTCCGAGCGCACGCGTCTCGTCGCCTGCTCGCACGTGAGCTGGATGAGCGGCAGCCTCGCTCCGGCCGAGCTGGCGCAGCTGGAGGTACCGGTCGTGCTGGACGGTGCCCAGGGAGTCGGAGCCGTCCCCGTGCGACGTGCGTGCGCTCGGCTGCGATGCCTACGCGGGCGCGGGCCAGAAGTGGCTATGCGGCCCCGACGGCGTCGGCATGCTGTGGGTCGCCCCAGCGTTCCGCGAGCGCCTTCAGGTGAGCCGCCGCGGCTACGGCAACCTGCTCGACCCCGGCGCCGGCCTGGACGCCAGTCTGCACGAGGACGGCAGGCGCTTCGAGGCGTTCGCGCTCAGCGCCGAGGCGCTCGCGACCGCGCTGGCCGCGGTGCAGACGCTCGAGCGGGCCGGCTGGCAGGCGGTGCACGAGCGCGCACTCAGCCTCGCCGCGCGCCTGGCCGAGCTGTTGGCCGAGGTCGGACGTGAGGTCGTCCCGCGCGGGTCGAGCACGCTCGTTTCGTTTTCGAGCGCCGACTCCGTCGCCGAGCGGGAACGCCTGGCCGGGCTGGACATCGTCCTACGCGACATCCCCGGCCACGCGCAGCTGCGCGCGTCTGTGGGCGCGTGGAACGACGAGTCCGACCTGCAACGCCTGCTCGCGGCCCTAGATGCTTGAGCCGGCGCGAACTCGGGCCGCCCACGGCTCCAAAGCGACTCGAGCCAGTGGGAGTGTCGCCAGAGGTGTTTATCGCCGAAGAGGGTGTGTTGCCCGATCAGTGTATCCACCAAAGGGGGGTGTTCAGCGACACGCCATTTGTGACAGCCATAGCATGCCTTAACGCCCCCTTAGCACGCCGATGCGGTTTGCTTCTAACGGCATGGTGCGCTCGTCAGGAAGCTAGAGGAGCGATCGCCACCCCCGATATGAGCGCCACCGACCACACAACCGCTTTGAAAGCCGCCGAGACACCGGTGCCCGCTGTGAGCGCGCAGCCGGTCATAGACGCGCGAGCGAAGACCGAGCAACGCTCGTCGCTCTCGCTGCTCGAGCGTGTCCGCCCGCAATACGCGGCACTCGCGGGAATCCTCGCGTTGTCGGCTGCTCTGAACACGCACCGGCTCGCCCAGAACGGCTACGCGAACACGTTCTACTCCGCCGGCGTGCACTCGATGCTGAAGTCGTGGCACAACTTCTTCTTTGTCTCCTTCGACGGTGGCGGCCTCGTGACGATCGACAAGCCGCCGCTTGCCATATGGGTGCAGGCCTCGAGCGCCAAGCTGTTCGGCTTCTCGCCGCTGAGCCTGTTGTTGCCGGAGGCGATCATCTCGATCATCGCGGTCGCGGTGCTCTACCGCATCGTCTCCCGGCGCCTGGGCACCGGCGCGGGACTCCTGGCCGCCCTAGCGCTAGCCGTATTCCCTTCCTTCGTTGCGGTCTCACGAGACAACGGCGTCGACCCGCTACTGCTCCTGCTGATGATCCTGGCCTGTGGGGCAGCCTTGAACGCAATCGAAGATGGGCGCTGGCGGTGGCTGATGGTCAGTGCGCTGCTCGTCGGGCTCGCCTTCAACACCAAGACGCTTGCTGCCTATCTGATCGTGCCGGGTATCGGGCTTGCCTACCTGGTTTGCGCGCCGGGCCGCTGGTACCGACGGATCGGGATGCTGGCGGCCGCGGGCCTGGTCATGGGGATCGCCTCGTTCGCGTGGATCGCCGCGGTTGAACTGACACCGACATCTCAGCGCCCGTATGTCGGCAGCTCCACCAACAACACCGAGCTCGGGCTGACCTTCGAATACAACGGCCTCGGCCGTGTCGAAGGCGAGGTCGGTGGCCCGGGCAAGATCCCAGTCGCCGAAGGTGCACTGGTCCGCACCCGCCCGGCTCATCATCAACACCCACTTCATCCTCCCACCCCCGCACAGCGCGCCCGCCTCGCCGCGTTGACTCGCCACGAGGCCCTCCTGCACGAGCGTGCGGTGAAGGCTGCCACCTCGACCTACCTGCCCGACGGCCGCCTACGCGACGCGATCGCCTTTGGCGGCGAGACGAGCCCGATGCGGCTGTTCGAAAATCGACTGGCCGATCAGGGCTCCTGGATACTGCCGTTCGCGATCTTCGGCATGCTCGCACTGGCGCTGTTGCTGCTCGTCGGCGAGCGCAAACGCCGCAGTCCGCGGCTTGCTTTTCTGATCGTGTTCGGCGGCTGGTTGCTCGTGGAGGTAGCGATCCTCAGCCTCTCCAAAGGCATCGTCCACCCTTATTACATCTCCGCCATCGCTCCGGGAGCGGCCGCGATGATCGGCGCCGGTGCATTCGCCTTGACGCGTTTTGCCAAGCAGCGCAGTTGGGGAGTGCTGCTGTTGCCCTGTGCGGTGGGCGCAACGGTGGCGGCTCAGATCGCGGTGCTCGACTACCAGCACTATATGCGCTGGTTCATCCCTGTCTTGATCGGTGGTGCTGTGGTACTGGTGCTCGCGATGGCGGCGCGGCGGCTGGCGGCGCCGGCGATGGGCCTACTCGTGTGCCTGCTGCTGTTCGCACCGGCCGTCTACGCCAAGACGACATGGCTTGCCCCAGTGGAGGGCACCTTTCCGGCCGCCGGCCCGCGTCAGGCCGCGGGCGAAGGAGGCGTGGGCCTGAACGCGATCGACCTGCGCATCTATCGCAACCTCGTGCGTTACGTCGACAGCCATCATCCAGGTACGCGCTGGAGCGTCCTGACCGTGGCGGCGCCGACTGCGGCGCCGATGGTCCTACTCGGCTCCCCCGCCGGTGCTTTGGCTGGTTACAGCGGCACCGATCCGACGCTTGACGCCCGCGGCCTGGCGCACCTGGTGGCCAAGGGGCAGGCGCGCTACGTCGTGCTCGGCGGCGCATATGCCTCACGCGGAGGCAACCTTGCGACGAAGGCCGTATTGCACGTGTGCCGGCTGGTGCCCTATCGGGCCTGGCACGGCCCGCACCCCTCCACCTATGAGCTGGCGCTGTTCGACTGCGCCGGGCGCGAGCGCGCGCTCGAAGCCCAGGCTCACGCCAAGGTCGCGAAGGTCCGTCTCGTCGACTTCTCGCGCCGGCTGCCCTAGCCAGACGGTCCGGTTCCCGACCAACGCCTGTCCCGCGCGTGGGCGCGGGAGCGCAGGTCTTCCGTACGCAAACCGTTAGGCGGCGCGGGCGCCCGAGGCGACCAGCACCGGCTCGACGTGACGACGCACGAGCTGGCGTTCGAAGAAGATCCCCTCGCGCAGACCGGCTCCGGTGACCTCGAGTCGCTCGAACTCACCGGCGCGCATCACGCCCGCGATCACGACGGCGCCGGCAAGCACGATGTCCGCGCGCGCCGGTTTGATCCCCGGCACACGGCTGCGCTCGGCGGCCGGCAACGCCGCCAGACGCGCGATCAAGTCCTCGAGCGCGGTCCGGTCCAGCACGAACCCCTGGACCTGGTCGTCCGGCAGGCCCGCGGCGCGCTCGGCCGCGGCCGCCAGGTTGCGCACGGTGCCGCCCAACCCAACCAGATGCGGCCCGGTGCTCTGCAACCACGGCGCCCGCTCGAGCTTGCGCTCGACGTGCGCTTGCAAAGCCTTCAGCTGGCCACGCTTGGCCGGGTGGGCGGGTCCTTCATCCGCGAGGAAACGCTCGGTCATGCGCACCGCCCCCATACGCCACGAGCCCGACTCGCGCGCCAGGCGACCGGCGACGCGCACGAGCTGCAACGAGCCGCCGCCGAGGTCGAGCACGCAGCCGTCGCTGAGCGTGGTCGAGTTGACCGCCGCCAGGTAGCCGCAGCGCGCCTCCTGCTCGCGGCTGAGCACGCGTACATCCAGACCTGTCCTCAGACGAACCAGATCGAGGAACTCGCGGCCGTTGTCGGCCTCGCGGATCGCGCTCGTCGCGACCGCGTCGATCGAGCGCTCGTCCAGCCCTCGGCGCTCACACAGCGCCGTAAACGTCTCGAGGGTTCTCAGTGCCCGCGCGATCGCCGCCTCGCCGAGCCGACCGCTCGTGGCCATCCCCTCGCCGATGCGCACCGCCGAGGAGACCTCGTCCACCCGCTTCCAAGAGCCGTCGCTCGGGGCGAACACGACCATCCGAAACGAGTTTGACCCAAGGTCGATGACGGCTACACGCTGCTCGGGCTCTGGAGCCATCGTTTAAGCGTAGTGGGCCGGTCGGAAGACTCGCCCCCACGGTGGCTCCCCCCGATTCGGGGACCAAGGTCGCGACGGTCATGCTGGTGCGATTTCCATGCAACGCGGGTGCAGGCGCCCGCTGTTCGAGCCGCTCCAGCGCAACACTTGGCCGCCACACGGGTTGCCATCCGTCGAGGGCTTCACGCTTCACCGAGATGGGTTGCACGTTGACAAGACAACTCGAGCGTCCGTATCGCCACCACCGTGCTGGGCGCAAGTTGCGCCTGGGGCCTCCCATGGGCATGCGCCGGCGGCGGATCGCGCTCGCATCGGCGACGCTCGCACTAGCGCTGGGCGCAGCGTCGTTCTCGGCGGTAGCCGCTGCCGCCCCGTCGCTCGGTTGGTCGACGCCCGCGCCGTTTGACACCGGCAACACTCCAAGCGGGGTCTCCTGTGCGTCCGAATCCCTGTGCGTCGCCGTCGACAGTCGAGGCGAGATCCTCAGCACGTCCGATCCGACGGCCTCGCATCCCTCGTGGAGCGTCGTCGCCATAGACGAAGGCAAGCCTTTGACCGCGGTCTCGTGCGTCGCGGGTGGCCCCTGCGTCGCGGTCGACCGACGCGGCGATGCACTCGTGGCGAGCAGTCCCGCATCGGCATGGTCGCAACCGGCCCCGATCGACGGCGGCAGCCCCCTGACCGGCGTCTCGTGCGTGAGCGCCTCGCTGTGTGTCGCCGTCGACGAAGAAGGCGAAGTGTTGACCAGCCACAACCCGGCAAACGGCGGCTGGAGCGCGGCGAGCGTCGACGCCGGGCCCCATCTGACCGGGATCTCCTGCTCATCGACAACCCTGTGCGTCGCGGTAGACGACGCCGGCGACGCGCTTTCGAGCACCAATCCGTCTGGCGGCGCCGCGGCCTGGCATACGCAGAAGGTCTCGGCGGTACGACTGGTCGGCGTCTCCTGCTCAGCAGCGGGCCCGTGCCTGGCGACCGACAGCGCCGGCGACGCGCTCGCGAGCAGCGACCCCTCCGTCCTGGGAGCGACCTGGAGCGAGACGCCGATCGACAGCGTGCCCCTGACCGCCGTCTCGTGCGCGTCCTCGGGGCTGTGCGCCGCGGGCGACGCACACGGACAGGCGCTCGCAAGTGACGACCCCGCGGCACCAATCCCGGCCTGGAGCACAGCGAACGCCGACACCGAGCAGGTCGCGGGCATCTCCTGTCTGACGGGTGGCTTCTGCCTGGCCGTAGATCAAGGCGGGAGCTTCCTGGCCGCACGGGTGCCGGCACCCGGAGCCACAACGCTTACGCCGACAAGTGTGAGCGACGTGAGCGCAAGCCTCGCGGGAGTCGTCAATCCGAACGACGCAACGCTCGGAGCCTGTTCGTTCGAATACGGGACGGCCCTCCCCTACACGCAATCTGTCGCCTGCTCGACGCTCCCAGCCGCGACGGGCGGCAATCAGGACGTCTCAGCGCAACTGTCGGGACTCTCTCCGAACACGACCTACCACTATCGCGTGCTCGCCTCGAGCCCATCTGGAATCGACGTTGGCGCCGACGTGACATTCACGACCGCAATCTCCTCGCAGGTGGCGCTCGTCCGTGCCCAGCCGTCGATCACCGGCACACCCGCGGTGGGCCAACGGCTCACATGCCATCCGGGTATCCCAACAGGAACGACAGCGCAGTTGAGCTACGCATGGGTGCGGGACCTGATCCCGATCCCGGAAGCCACAGCCACCACCTACACGGTCAAGGGGCAGGACAGCGGCCACCACCTACAGTGCCAGGTCACGGCGACCGACGGTGGCGGTAGCGCGACCGAGAAGAGCGCTTTCGTGACGGTCCCGGTCGGGGGCGCGCCCGTCTCGGTCGGCGAGACAGAGGTCGGTAAAGCCACATACACGAGCGGCAAGTTGAGCGTGCCGGTCGTCTGTTCTGCTCAGGCCAGTGGGTACTGCGAGGTCACGGTGCGGCTTGCCGCTGTGGAGACGCTCAGCGGCGGACACCTGGTGGCGGTCGCCGCGCGCTCACAGAGCGACGCACACGAGAGCGCCGCGAACCTACGCCATCTGACGGTCACGCTTGCGAGTGTCCGCGTGCGGCTCGCCGCGGGCCAGCGCCGAACCGTAAGCGCGACGCTCGACACAACCGCCAAGCGCCTGCTTGCCTCCCGGCGACACTTCACCGCCTACATCTACGTGAGCGGGACCGTGATCGGCGTGATCGAAGCGCAGCTTGCCCAGCAGCTCATCACGCTCGGCGGCTCCGCCCACGCCGCATCTGCCCGGAGCGTGGTGCTCGATACCCCCGCTCAGGCCGCATCCGTTCACCCTGATGCGTCGGCGCTGACCGTCGGCGATCGGGCGAGCGCGGCCAGCGTCCTGGCGGCCACCCCCTACATGGGTTGGGACACGTATTTCGCGCTCGGCGGCAACTACAGCGAGGCGACTGTCCTGCGGCAGGCAAGCCAGCTCATCTCACTTGGCCTGCGCCAGCGCGGATACCGCTATGTCTGGCTCGACGTCGGCTGGTGGCACGGAACTCGCGCCGCCAACGGCCAGATAACGGTCAGCTCGAAGCAGTGGCCGCACGGCCTCGCCTGGCTGACGAGCACCCTGCACGCAGCCGGACTACTCGTCGGGCTCTACACCGACGCGGGACCAAACGGCTGTGGTGGCGCCGGGCAAGGCAGCTACGGTCACTACCAGCAGGACGTGAACACGTTCGCCGCGTGGGGTTTCGACGCTGTCAAGGTCGACTTCTGCGGCGGCGCCGAATACGGTCTGAACCCAGCGGCCGCCTACACGGCATTTCACGCGGCGATCGCGGCGAACTCGAGTCGCAGGTCGATGCTGCTATCGATCTGCGATTTCCTGCAACCAGAACAGTACGGTGACGGACTGCCATCAGTGGATGAATCCGCCTTCTCCTCTTACAGCTTCGGTCCAAGCGTCGGCAATAGCTGGCGCACGGACACCGATGTCGGCTTCCCCGGCAACGTGCCGTTCGCCGACGTTTTGCGCAACATGGACGCCGACGCCGCCGATCCTCAAGCGGCGGGACCGGGCCACTGGAACGACCCCGACTATCTCGCCCCCGACCAGGGCATGTCGGCCACCCAATTCCGACCCAATTCAGCATGTGGGCGATGTTGGCGGCGCCGTTGATGATCAGTGACAACCTAACGAAGATCGGGCCGTCGAGTCTGGCGTCGGTGAAGAACACCGAAGCGATCGCGATCGACCAGGATCCGGCAGGAGCCCAGGCTACGTTGCTGGCCACGTCGGGAAACGGGCAGGTTTGGGTGAAGCCGCTGGTCGGTGGCTCGCGAGCGGTGGCCCTGCTCAACCGCGGTACGAGCACCATTAGGATCACCACAAGCGCAAGCGCCATCGGCATGTCCTCCGCGTCGAGCTACACGCTGCGCAACCTGTGGACGCACGGCACGAGTTCGACCAGCGGCTCGGTAAGCGCCGAGGTGCCCGGCGACAGCACCGTGCTGCTGCGGTTGTCCGCGCGTTAGCGCGTCCGACAGACGCTTGTGGTCTGGACTTCCAGGGTGGGCGGGTGTATGTTCCCGCACATGTTTGCCCAAGGTGTGCGCAGGCACCCAGTGCTTCACCTGCTTGCGATTGCCCTCGTCGCGGTTGCGCTCGCGGTCGTGGTAGCTACGAGCGTGGCGCTCGTGCTCGCACCGGCCGCCGTGCTGGCGCTGCCGTTGCTGTTCAAACGCTATCCGGGTGAGCGTGTCATCCGCCGCTTGGCCCGTCGGGTCCCGCTCACTCATTCTGCTCGTCGTGTTCTCCTGCCTCGCGCGCCGCGTTCGCTTGGTGCTCGCGTGTCGGCGCTCGCGGCGCCCGGCTGTGGTCGGGCGCCTCCGACCGCCTTGATCTGACGGCCTCTCTGTCGGCGTATCCGCCGACGGTGCCGTGCTTAGGGCTTACCCCTCAACGCATGCGAAACGCTCATATTCATGGGCGCTTCACGCGTTCGCGGAATGCCTGCGCGAACGTGAACAGCCAAGGAGAACATCACGATGATTGCAACAGTCAAAAGCGTCAGCTCAACGGTGGGCGCGTCTGGCTCGACCGTTATGTCGACGATGGCGCACATGGGCTCTACTAACACGTCGCATATGAGCACGATGCACTCGGCATCGATGGGGAGCATGTCCATGACGGCTGGTGCTCACACCACGAACATCCTGCCGAACTGGCTCGCGGTGCTGTGGATGCTCGTCTTCTTCGCGATCATCGCGATCCACGGACGGCACGTGCTCGAAAGCGAGGGTCAGCGGCGCGTGTGGCACTCAGGCCATGTGCTCATGGCAGTTGGCATGGCTGTCATGTTCGCGCCGGCGTCGGTGGACTACTTCAAAATCCCGACAGGGTTCTGGTCGCTGTTGTTCGCTAACGCCGCGATCGCGATCGTGCTGTGGACCATCGTTCAAGCGTTCGCGGGACGCGCGACGAACGTGTTGTGGCTGGTGATGGCGTTCGATCTCGCCGCGATGGCCTACATGTGGTCGCCGAGCGGCTTCCAGGCGCCGATCACATGGCTGCTGGTCGCTTACTTCGCCGTGCAGGCCGTGCTGTGGGCTACCGATCGGATGCGCGATCTGGACGAGCGGACCATTCTGGGTGGAGCGCTATCCGTCACCCCGGATGGCGCGTTGGCAGCGAGCGTCGCCGAGCCCTTGGTCTGTTACAAAGATTTGCGCGTCTCGATGGCCGCCATGACCGTCGGCATGGCCTACATGTTCGCCGCGATGCAGTTGCTGATGTGATGGCGTCCGACCCGAACCTCGCAAGCACACCGTCCGAAAGTCGAGCGCTCGTGACAACACGCGGTGTCCAGGTAGCCCTCGGGCTGGTCTGGTTGCTGGACGGGCTGTTCCAGTTCAAGGGCTTCATGTTCACGCACAGCATCGTCAAGGAAGTCTTTGAACCGGCGATGAAGGGTCAACCCGCGTTCATCGGCGATCCCATGAGGACACTCGACGATTTCTACGGACGCGACCTCACGCTGTGGAACACGCTCTCTGGCGAGCTACAGGTCGCGATCGGCCTCGGCCTGATGTGCGGCAAGAAGCTGCTCAAGCCGGCCCTCGCGGTCTCCTTTGGATGGGCGATCTGGGTCTGGTGGTTCGGCGAGGGCTTCGGCGGCCTGACATCCAACACCCTGCCCTCCCCGCTCATGGGGGCACCCGGCGGGGTGATCCTCTACGCGATCGTCGGCCTGCTCGTGTGGCCCACAGACAAGCAGGAGGGTCGCTCCCCAGCCGCGCTGGGGCCCCTCGGCGACCGTGGCGGACTGTACTTCTGGTCAGGTCTTTGGGCTATCTTCGCGGGCCTGTGGCTGGCAAACGTCAACCGCGCAAAGGAAGCGACCCACGGGATGATCGCCGAAATGGCCGAAGCCTCACCACGCTGGCTTGCCAAAATCCAAGACTCGCTCGCCACACACACGGTTGGGCACGGCACCACGATCGCACTAGTGCTAACGATCGCCTCACTCGCGGTCGCGATCGGCGTATGGACACCGCTGCGTTGGCCGACCCTGGCGATCGGGATCCTATTGTCGCTCGCCTACTGGCTTTACGGGCAGGATCTCGGCGGCCCGTTCTGGAGCGAAAGCGCAACCGACGTCAACGCTGGGCCACTGTTCGTCCTGCTGGCCGTCGCACTGTTCCCGATCGCCCAACACGCACGCGCAACAGAGCCATCGGCAGAGCCAGCAGCAATGGCCGACACACGAGGCACACCAATCGAAGCGACCGGATCGAGTATGGCCTGAACGGGACGCCGCTCGGTCGTAGTCCGGCTCTACGGTCGGCCGATACGCCAGTCGGCCGACCAACTCCCCACACCGCGTCGGGCTAGACGGGGGTCGTCTTGACCGCCGTGCCGTAGGCGCAGATCTCAGTCCAGGTGCCGCCCAACTCCGACGTGTCGAATCGAAAGGCAATAACCGCGTCGGCGCCGCGCGCCGCAGCCTCCTCTTCGAGGCGTTTCTGCGCGTGTAGCCGACCTTCGGCGAGCATCTTCGTCATGCCCTTCAGCTCGCCGCCGACGAGTGACTTGAGTCCTGCGCCGATCTGAGAACCGAGATTGCGCGAACGCACCGTCAGACCAAACACCTCACCGATCACCTCGTCGATTCGGTAGCCCGGGAGGTCGTTCATCGTCGTGATGATCATCAGCGCCTCTCTATCCATCTCATAGCTGGCGACGCTATCAAATCGATCCTTCTGGAGCCAATGTCGGTGCCAAAGTTGTCATGGATGAAATGGGGCACCGATCCCGTGCTTTCGCTGTGCGTCTACAGGCAATCGATGCTGCGCAGCCAGGACGAGAAGCAAGCACTCCGAGCTGTCCTCGAGACAACCTGGGACCAACCGAAATGAGTCGGCGGCGAGGCGTCGCAAATTCCGGCGCGCAGCGCTACCATAAGCATGTGACCACCAAGGTGCCCACATGAAGGTCGTGACCGTCCGGGACTTCCGCGACCATGCGTCTGAGATGTTCCGCTCCAATGATGTGATCCTCGTCACCCGCGAAGGCTCCCCCGCAGGCTTCTTCTTGCCGTGGGATACGCCCGACGTGCCGGTCGAGGTTCGCCGCGAGGTCTTCCTGCGGCTCTCGGAGCAGATCGGCAGTGAGCTGGCCGCCAAGGGCGTCAGCGAGTCAGAGGTCATGGACGATTTCGCTGCCACCCGAAATCGTCGCTGACGCGAACGTCGTCCTCTCCGCGTTGATCGGCGGCCGTGCCCGCCTCATCATCGCGTCGCCACACGGGCCGTCGTGCGTCTCAACCCAAGCGGTGGCCGAAGAGGTCGCTCGGCACCTTCCGGGCCTGGCAGCAAAGCGCGGCCTCGATGAGGCGCGATCGCTGGCCGCCCTCCAGGTCATGCCGATCCAGTGGAAGCCCGCAACCGACTACGAAGACCAGCGAGAGGATGCCAAGAAGCGCATCGCCGAGCGCGACCCTGACGACTGGCCCACCGTTGCGCTCGCGCTCAAGCTCGACCTGCCCGTCTGGTGGCAAGACAAGGATCTGACTGTCGCGGGGCTGGAAGTCTTCACGACCGGCGATCTACTCGACGCACTGCCGAACATCGCCCCTGAGGAGCAGCCCGACACCGCTTGACTGTAAGCGTGTTTGCGCTTCTGTTCACACCCAGTCGGTTTGTATCCTCGGGAAGCGACCTCTCGGACCCCAATCTCCAGCCTTAGCAACGGCTTTCTTCAATGGGCCCGCCAGGACTCGAACCTGGGACCAACCGATTATGAGTGCGCTACGGGCTTTACGGCTGGTTACGGCTGTTAGTGGATTTGGCTCAACCGTGCGGTTTTTCGGGGGGTCGCGCCGGACGTGTTTTGCACTGCCTCCGGACCTTCGGTGGCCCCAAGGTGGCCCCGAGCGTCCCCAAGGATGTCGTCCCACGCGTCCGCGCTGCCGAGCCCGTCATCGACCTGGTGGATGTACACGTTCATCGTCGTAGTGAGCTGCGAATGGCGTAGCCAGCCTTGGACCTGCTTGAGGCTCTTGCCGTGCGCGAGCAGGAGCGACCCGCAAGCCTTGCGGAACGCGTGGAACGCGACCCCCTGGTAGTCCCACACGGGCTCCTCGACATCCTCCCCTCCCCTGCGCACCATCACCGTCCCCGTCTGCACCGCGATCCCAGCATCGATCAGCGCGGGGTGCAGCACGCGGTTGTAGACGTTGTGGTAGCTCAACGGTGTGCCCGTGGCGGACGGGAACACCGGAGATGCGTGCGACGCATCCTCGGGTCGTCAGCTCGGTCAACCACGCCGCCATCGAAGCCGACAGCGGCACGCGCGCGTAGCTCGCCTCGGTCTTGAGCTTCTTGCGCTCGCCACGGTAGACCTGCTCGGCGACCATGATGTGAGGGTCGTCGCCCAGGTGGACGTGCTCCCAGGTCAGTCCCAGCAGCTCGCCGATACGCACCCCCGTCTGCGCGAGCAGCGTGAAGAACGCGCGCCAAGACACCGGCATCGCGGCCAGGATCGCCATGACATCCTCGGCGGTCAGCGCGCGTGGGGCCGGCTTGCGGTGCTGCCGCTTCGCTGTATCGGACGGCACGTACCTGACGCCCGCCGCCGGGTTGGAGCCAAGGTCGCCGTCTTCGACGGCCGAAGCGAGCATGACCGACAGTCGCGGCCTTGGCGCGACGGATCGTGCTCGGTGTCGCGTCTCGGCGCTCAAGCTGGCGTAGCCAGTCGCGCACGTCGGGCGCCGCCAGCTCGCGCATCCGAATACGGCCGATCGGCAACGGGAGTATGTGCAGCCGAAAGCTGATCTCGTACTCCCGCCGCGTGGACTTCTCAAGTCCCCGACTCGTGCGACCTCGATAGGCGGAAAACCACGTCTCGTAGTAGGTAGCCACGGTCAACGACGATTGCGGTCGGCGGGTGCCCTTGCCCGACCCGAGGTTCGCCTTGAACTCTCGCGCCAACTCAAAGGTGGCGAACATCTGCTTGTGCTCCTGCCCACGCTCCTTCCACCGGACCACGTATGGGCATTTGCAGCGGCCGTTGCCTTTGCACCCGCCAGCGTGCCGGCGATAGATGCCGGGGACACTCGTCTTCTCTAGCTTGCGCTTGTCGGTCATCACACCTCCATTTGATCGTAGGAGGTGTATCGGTTGGAAACTCCCATCAGACGCTCAACTCGTCTGCCTTCAGCGCTGCGCGCGACGCGCACACGACGCGCTTGTTGATCCGTGTCACGAGACCCTTCGCCTCCAGCTCGGCCAGCGCGTCAACGACCGCGAGTCGGCTGCCTTCGCCCTTCTCGCGGACCATCTCCTCAACAGTCCACGGCCTGTCTTCGGCAATCAGCGAGAACAGGACGCCCTGGGGGCTTGTGGGCGGGATGGAATCGGTACTCATGGTTCCTCCTTGTGGTTGGAGGCCCCGGAGGACTGCTCTGGCAAGGAAGCCGCGCTGCCGGACTGGTAGCTTGGCTGGCGTGCCGGGAGTTGACGCTCTCGGTGCCACGCGGGGCGGCTGCTACTGGCGGCGCGCCCCGCATCTGCATATGGAATGAAGACCAGTCTATATGCTTACACGCATGTGGTCAAGCGCATGGACTTGAGCGCCTGTGCGTGAAAGTCTCCGCGCCATGCCTCCACGACTTCCAGGCGACCGAGAGCTTGGCCGAGCCGTCCGTCGCCTGCGCGAGGAGCGCGGGCTGACGCAAGAAGAGCTTGCCAGCCGTGCAGGCACGACGTTCGGCACGGTCAGTCGTGTGGAGTCGGCAAAGAGCGCACCGGCTTGGTGGACCGTGCGCAAGATCGCTGAGGCGCTTGGTGTCTCGATAGCGGAGCTGGCTGCCGCGTCCGAAGCTGAGCGCTGAACCGACCGACGGGCTCCCCGCTCGGACAGGGGCGAAGCAGCTTTACGGCGCGAGCCGTCTGCCGTCGAAGCCGTCGATCGAGGCTTCGAGCTGCTGCTGCCAGTCGTCGCGCTTCGGCTTGACGCGCCAGTCGGCGATCAGGTGCCACAGAACCAGCTCAAGCGGCACCCGGCGTGTGGGGATGTGGAGCCCGCCGGCCTGTTTGCCGTCCGGGAAGGCGCCGCGTACGTGCACATGAGCGCGGACGTATGGGTAGTCCGAGGTAAGGGGCTCGCGTTGATACTCCCAGCGGATCAACCACGAATCCGCCGACTCGTCCGCCTGTAGGCGATAGGCGTAGGACTCGGTGCTGTAGTCACCATCCTTGACGACGATCACGTGACGCACGAACAGGTGCACTCCGGTCCCGTGCAGCTCCAGGGGCGCGCTGTCCCCGTCGACGATCCTCATCAGCTGGAAGGCGCCAGCATAGGCAGGCACCGGAATCAGCGACAAGCGCGAATCGCTGACTGTGCTGTTGAGAGCGCCGTTGAGATGATCGGCGAAGCGCTGTGCTGCTCTACGCGACAGCTCGATGCCCGTTCTGGCCTATCCGGAGCAACACCACGAGATCCCCAACAGCAGCGTCTGCGTCGTCAAGCTCGCCCGCAGTGTACGCGCGGACGAACTCCGCCCGGCTCATGCCGATCCCACGACGAACCTCTCG
The DNA here is from genome assembly GCA_963725265.1 of uncultured Solirubrobacterales bacterium. Classification (GTDB taxonomy): domain Bacteria; phylum Actinomycetota; class Thermoleophilia; order Solirubrobacterales; family Solirubrobacteraceae; genus Palsa-744. The sequence goes on along the minus strand of CAVRXP010000002.1, from coordinate 1,546,635 downwards.
TTCGAGAAAGTCGTCGTACTCCTCGGGAGTGAACTCGATGATCGGGGTACCGGCTTCGGTTTCGCTGCGCTTCATGGCTTTCTTCCGTCGTGGCTGTACCTTGCTCCAGACAGAATGATAGACACGCCGGATGGCGCGGTCGCTTCATGGCCGCTTGCCACCTCCCGCACGCAGCCAAGCGTCGAGTTCGCTGCGCCTGAACAGCGTCCGGCTGCCGTCCTTCACGAACGGGATGCGACGGGCGGACACGAGGCTGTAGACCCTCGACTTCGGACAGCGCAGATACTCGGCCGCCTCCCCCACCGTCAGCCACCCGTCGGTTTGGGCGGGCTTCGTCAAACGTGGCGCGAGTCGTTCGGCAAGCGTGTCAAGCGCGTCGCCATCGAGAGCGTCGAGCAGAACCTGGACGAACGTGGTGCTCACGGTACGGTCCACTTCGCACGTAGACGCGCCCAGATGATTCGTGATGCCTGCCTGGGTGCCGGGGAGCGCCGCTTTGGAGTTGGTGCCATCGCGGTCATAGACCACGACCCCTCCGGACCGGCCAACGACTTCAGCACCGACGAGCAGTGGCGTAGTTGGTCTACTTCATAAGCCCTCATACAGTTATTGACCGTAAGCACGCCCAAACGGCCACGCAATTTCGTCCAGACGCTTTCGACGGACCCCTTCGCGCATCGTCTACCCGCGGATCTGACCCGAGATCCGCAGGCGACACCGCCGACCCGTCGCCGGTCAAGTCGCCTTCAGCGCCGGACCACGAGCGGCGCTCCAACAGCCACGACAGACAACATGCACGGCCCTCCGGGCGCTGTGCGACGACTGTGTGAGCAAGTCGGTGGCCGTTTCGGCATCTCACGGTCATCACTTCATGTGATGACCGCAGCGAGCATCCCCGCGGCCCGTGGTGGCGACTACGCCAGATACCTGGAGGGCAAGACCGTCGCGCCGGAGCGCGGCGACTACTACCTCACCCCAGACGGCGAGATGACCCAAGCTCCCGGACGATGGCTGGCCGACTCAGAGACGCTTGAAAGGCTCGGCATCCGGGCGGACACACCGATGAGCGGCGAGGACTTCGTTGCGCTCATGGAAGGCCGCGATCCACAGACCGGGAGGTGGCTCCGTCGCGCCGGCGCCGACGGTAGCCGTGGCGGTGGGATCGACAGCGTGTTCAGCGCCCCGAAGTCCGTATCGACGACGTGGGCGCTCGCCGATCCTTGGCAGCGAGAGCAGATCGAGAAAGCCCACACGAACGCGGTCGAGCAAGCCGTTGGCTACATGCGCGAGAACGTTGGCGTCGTCCGTCGCCGCTATGGCGGCGAGGTCATCGAGGAGCCAGCCAAGGACTTGATCGCAGTCGAGTACCAGCACACAACGGCACGCGGAGTCTCAGGAGCCGACGCGCCCGATCCACAACTCCACAGCCATGTCGTCATCACGAGCGCGGTACGCGACGACGACCGGATCGTGGCCGTCGCATCCCGCCCCGTGTTCCGCGCCGTTGGGGAGCTCGGCGCGTTCTACCGCTCCGTACTCGCAGAAGAACTCGCCCGGGAGGGCTACCGGATCGATCATGGCACCGGCCGGGACGGCAAATATTTCGAGATCGCCGGTGTCCCCGAGGAGCTGCGCGACGCCTTCTCAGGACGCTCCAGGGAGGTCGCGCGTGCAGCCAATCGTTTCCGTGCTCGCTACGGTCGTGCGCCTGAGCGTGGCGAGCTGCGCGACCTCGCGCTCGAGAACCGTCGTGCAAAGAAACTCACCAACCGAGCCGACCTTGAGAACGTATGGAGAGACACCGCGAGCCGCTATGGGTTTGGTCCCGACGAGGCATTGCGGCTACTCGCCGGCGAGCGCACCCGGCCCGCCGTCCGGCCTGTAGAGGATCGGATCGAGGAACGCCTCACCGAGCGTCACGCCGTCTTCGAGCCGCGCGACCTGCACACCGTCGCATTGGAGCAGACCGCCGGAGAGCTATCGCCAAACGAAGCGCTCCACGTAGCGCGGGAGATGATCCAGGATCGGCGCGTGCTGACGCTTGAGGGTGACCGGATGACAACGCTCGCTGTCCGCGCACAAGAGCAAGCAATCGAACGACGAGCAGCAATACTTGGCCGACCTTCCGGACGCGATGTCAGCCACACCGCACGGATGAACGCGGCGCGCGAGGTCACAGAGCGCATCGGCGCACAGCTCACCGATGAGCAAGACATGGCGCTACTCGTCCTCACCGGTCCCGAGCGTGCAACCGTGCTCGTCGGCCCGGCAGGTACGGGGAAGGGCGTTGTGATCGACGCCGCAGCACGAGCCGAGCAACTGGTGGGACGCGAAACAATCGGGATCGCGGTCTCTGGCTCCACCGCCGAGCGGCTCGGCGCCGACAGTCCAGCCCTTCAAGGAAACACGCTCACGCTCGACGCGCTCACCGCCCGGGCAAACACCGGAACCGTCCACGTCGGTCCTGACACGACGATCATCCTCGACGAGGCCGGCATGGTCGATCACAAGCGCCTCGACGCGCTCACCGAGCTGGTGGAGCGCACAGGCGCGAAGCTGATCGCGGTTGGCGATGGCAAGCAGCTCCCCTCGATAGGTCCCGGAGGCATGTTCGACGGGCTCACCGGCCATGCGCCGACAGTGGAACTGGAGACGATCCACCGCACAACCGACCACAGGAGCGACGAGCGTGGCAAGCGCTACGAGCGGGCGAACCCGAGCGCGCGATGGCCCACTACAAGGCCCGAGGACGACTCCACCTCGCCGACACCCGCGACCAGGCCGCAGAGAGCGCCGTCCAAGTCTGGGCGCAACTCACCAGGGAAGTAGGGATCGACAAAGTCGCGCTGATCGCCGACTCCTCGAACCGGGAGATCGACAGGCTTAACGCACGAGCACAACACCTACGCGTCCAACGCGGCGAACTCGGCCCCGACGAACTCCCGCTCTCAAACGTCCATTACGGGCTACGGCAAGGCGACCGGGTCGCGTTCATCGCCCAACACCGCCCATATGGCCAGGCGCGCGTCGAGAATGGCGCGCGCGGCTTGGTCACGAACATCGACAAGGAAGGGACGCTGACGCTCGCGCTCGACGGGTCAGACCGCCGGTTGCAGCTCGCACGCCAAGAGGCAGAGTCGCTGCGGCTCGCCTACGCCCAGCACGTCTACCGCCAGCAAGGCGCAACCGTGGATCGTGCCGTCGTGCTCACCGGCGGTTGGCAAACAAGCAAGGAGACCGCCTACGTTCAAGCCACCCGTGCTCGTCACGGCACCGACTGGTACCTCGGCCGCGACCAACTCGGCGAAGAAGGACAAGACCCCGACCGGATCACACGGCTCGCCGGACGAATGAACCGAAGCCGAGCGCACACTCCATCCACCATCCACCGAGAAACACCAGGGCGTTCATGGGACCCCAGCCGCGATCCGCTACGCCTCAGTCGCCTGATCCCTCACGTGGGCACGCTCATGCGAACTCCAACACGCGATGCGCCCGATCATGACATCGGACGCGGACGCTGACCAAGTGGGCGGTACTCACGGTTCGCGAACTGTCGGACGCATCCAGCTCGAACTCGAATGACCACGCGCTCACTCCTGGGTGATGCGAAAGTAGGCCGCGTTGAAGGCAAGCTACAACGCCAACGTATCTAGCCGGCATCGCCAGATCGAGCCGGGAACGAGGCTGATAAGGCAACCCCAACCACGAACCACCAGTCGGTCGTATCTGCATGCGGAGACTTAGAGCGCCTAACAGAATGAGTTTTGGAGTTGTTGGTGGCAGATGAGTGCGCAGCCGATTGTGAGGAAGGCTTCGTGGATGTCGGCGCGGCGGTCGTAGCGACGCTCGAGGCGGCGGTGTTGGTGTAGCCAGGAGATCGTGCGCTCGATCACCCATCGTTCTTTGCCGAGCCCCGACCCGTTAGCGGTGTTGCGTTTGGCGATCCGTGGTGTGATGCCCCTTTCGCGGAGCGCGTTGCGGTGCCTTTGGCTGTCATACGCCCGGTCTGCGAGCAGCGCCTTTGGCCTGAACTTGCCGTGAGCGCCGGTCGGGGGGACCCGATCGACGAGTGGGATGAGCTGGGTGATGTCGTGGCGGTTGCCGGCGGTGAGAGTGGCGGCCAGCGGGGTTCCCTGACCGTCGCAGATCACATGGTGCTTGGAGCCCGGCCGGCGGCGATCGACTGGCGAGGGGCCTGTCTTTTCGCCCCCCCTTTTGCTCGCACGTGCGAGCTGTCCACGACCGCCCTTGACCAGTCCAACGCTCCCGCGTCTTGCAGTTCGTCCAAGAGCACTCGGTGCAGGCGCTCCCAGACCCCAGCCTCGTTCCAATCCCGTAAGCGACGCCAACACGTCATTCCCGACCCACAGCCCATCTCTTGCGGCAGATCCTCCCACGGGATGCCCGTCTTGAGGACAAAGAGGATTCCCGTCAGGGCCTGCCGATCAGGCACCCGCTTGCGCCCCGGATACCGATACCGACGCTCGACACGCGGCAACAACGGCTCGATACGAGCCCACAACCCATCACTGACCAAAGGTTTCGCCATAGACACCGTCTACGACAACAGCATCCCAAAACCTCTTTTTGTTAGGCGCTCTTAGGTGGATTGGTGACGCCAGTGCTCGAGCAGCCCCATATAGATGAGGTCCCAGTACCCGTCGCCGGCCTTGCGCGCATCTCGCGCGCGGCCCTCTTCTCTGAAGCCGGCCCGCTTGTAGCAACGCAGTGCCGGCTCGTTGAATGAGAACGCCACAAGCTCCAGTCTGTGAAGGTGGAGATCGTCGAAGGCGAAAGCGATGAGCCAGTCCATCAGCCTCCCGGCGATTCCCCGTCCGCGCATCTTGGGGTCAACGGCGACGCGGCCGACCTGTCCAAGCTCGTGCTGGGTCAGGACCGTCAGCTCGGCGTGTGCGACGACGGTCTCAGTGGTGCTGGTCACGGCGGAGATTAGGTGGCGGTCTTCGCCCACGGTGTCGGCGTACTCGGCGAGCTGGTGCTCATCGAGTGGAAAGGCGAAGCGTGGCCCTGTCCATTGCAAGAGCTCATCCGGTGTTCTGGCCCAGTGCAGCAGCGCTTCGGTATCGCCGGGACGAAACGGACGGAAGACGATCTGCTCACCAGAGATGGCTGTCATCGTGGCTCGACCGGACAATCTAAGAAGCGCTCCCATTATGCGAAGGCCTGACACCAATCAGCAGTGCCATCTCGCGCCACTTCCAGTAACAGTCGACGTCGTCGTAACCGATGTTGCGTAGCCACTGGAGCTGGGTGTGCACGTCGAGTAGACGGTCGGATGGATCCTCGTCCTCGATCGGCTCGCCGATCGCTTCAAAGAAAGCCAGGTGCAGGCGGTGGGTTGGCGAGGCCACATGCTCGAAGTTCGCGAACATGCCTCCGGGTGCAAGCAAGTCGAAGACCTCGCCGTAGAGCGAGCGCTTGCGGTCGTGCTCAAGATGATGGATCGCAAACGACGAGATAACAACATCGAACCGTCCGAGCGCTGGGAGCGGCTCGGCCAGGTCGTGCCGGATAAGCTCGACGCGCTCATCGTTCGTGAAGCGCTTGTGTGCCGCGTCGAGCATAACCTCGGAGAAGTCGACGCCGACGCCAACGACATTGGGATGATCGCGCTTTAGATGCGCGAGTAGGCGGCCGTCGCCTGTCCCGAGATCAAGGACGCGACGAGCGTCGTCAGGAACTTGTTCGAGCAGGACGCTCTCTCCCTCAGCGCGGTGCGGGAAGCCGTCGGCCCGGTCGAGATAGCAACGAACACGCTCGGGAATGGTCCACTCGCTGGGCGACACGCTTGCATTATGGGCTATCGCCGTGACCAACGATCCATCGCGGTGGTGCCTGCAAGTGCGGGCACCATTTCTTCCAGCCAGTGAAATCAGGTCCACCGGTAGTGGTCGTATACGCGCACGATGTCGAGTTCGCCTGACGGTGAGGCCGCGGTCTGTCCGCAAAAGAGCATCCGCTCCACGCCGATTGGGCCGTTCTTTGGGGTCAGGTGGCCCCAAGGGTGGCCCCAAAGCGAGTTTTGGGACGTACGCACAATCACCTATTGCAAGAATTTCCGCACAGTTATACGGGATACTTCAATGGGCCCGCCAGGACTCGAACCTGGGACCAACCGATTATGAGTCGGCGGCTCTAACCAACTGAGCTACGGGCCCTCGTCGCGGTCTACGCGACTGCTCAGAAGCTACCAGCGCAATGGCTGCCTGCGCTTGCGCGTGTGGGATGGTTTGATTCATCGGTCAACCAACGAGGGGAGCGGCAATGGCAGAGCGTGCAGCGATCGTCACGGGAGCGTCGAGCGGTATCGGTTTGGCGATCGCGCGGATGCTCGGCGAGGAAGGCTATGGCGTCACGATGGCCGCCAGACGCGCCGAGAAGCTCCAGAGCGCCGTCGATGAGCTGGCCGCGGAGGGCTTCGACGTCCACGGCGTGGCCGCCGCGCTGTCGGAGGAGAGCGAGATCCAGAAGGTCGTTGCTGCCCACAAAGAGCGCTATGGCCGGCTCGACGTGCTCGTCAACAACGCCGGCGTCGGCATCGGCGCGCCGGTTGGAGAGATCCAAACCAAGCACCTCGACATGCAGCTCGACGTCAACGTGCGTTCGATCGTCCTGTTCTACCGCGAGTGCATCTCGATGCTCAAGGAGTCGGCCGCTGAGCACTCCAACACGCTGGTGGTCAACACCGCCTCGATCTCCGGCAAGCGTGCGGAGGCATGGCTGTCTGTCTACTCCGCAACCAAGCATGCAGTCGTCGGCTGGACCGAAGCTATGAACAAGGAGCTGGGCTCCTCCGGGATCAAGTCCACCGCCCTCTGCCCCGCGTTCGTGGACACGCCGATGACCGACTTCGTAAAGGGCCAGGTCAAAGCGGAGGACATGATTCGACCCGAGGACATCTCCGAGGCTGTGCGCTACCTGCTGCGCGTCTCCCCCGCCTGCGTTGTTCCTGAGATGATGTTCGTGCGTCCCGGAGACGCCATCTAAGGAAAGGACGCACATGAAGCTAGGCGTACACATCGGCTATTGGGGCCTTGGACTCAGCTCCCAGGACCAGCTTGAAATCGTCCAGGAAGCCGAGAAGCTCGGCTACGACTCCGTGTGGGCGGCCGAGGCCTATGGCTCGGACACCGCGACCGTGCTCGCCTGGCTGGCCGGGCAGACGAGCAAGATCCGTCTCGGCGCCGGCATATTCCAGATGCCGGGCCGCTCGGCGGCGATGACGGCGATGACCGCGGCGACGATCGACCAGCTCTCCGGTGGACGCATGATCATCGGCATCGGCTCCTCGGGCCCGCAGGTGGCTGAGGGCTGGCACGGCCAGCGCTTTGCCAAGCAGCTGCAGCGCACGCGCGAGTACGTGGCAGTGGTACGGATGGCGCTGGCCCGCGAACGCGTGGAGTTCAAAGGCGAGACGCTCGAGCTGCCGCTGCCCGACGGCCCTGGCAAGGCGCTGAAGCTGACGATCTCGACGGTGCAGGAGCAGATCCCAATCTACCTAGCGGCGATCGGCCCGAAGAACACTGCGCTCGCGGGCGAGATCGCCGACGGTTGGATCCCAACGCTGTTCAGCCCCGAGCATGTCTCCGAGCTGCGTCCGCTCCTGCAGGAAGGCGCCGGGCGCTCGGGCCGCTCTCTCGAGCACTTCGACATCGCCCCGACCGTCAACGTGTTCGTCACCGACGACCTGAAGGCCGCGCGAGATGCGATGCGTCCATTTATCGCGCTGTACGTCGGCGGCATGGGCTCGCGCAAGCAGAACTTCTACAACAACCTGGTCTGCCGTTACGGCTTCGAGGCCGAGGCGAAAATCATCCAGGACCTATATCTGGAAGGCAAGCGCGAGGAGGCGATGGCAGCGATCCCAGATGCGCTAATCGACATGGTCTCGCTGTGCGGCCCCAAGGACATAGTGCGAGAGCGCCTCGCCGTGTACCGCGACGCGGGCGTCGGAACACTCGGGATCACGCCGATAGCGTTCACCAAGGATGACCGCCTCGAGCAGCTGCGCCTGGTCGCCGAGCTGGCTGCCTAGCGCGAGGTCGCGCGCCGCCCAAGACCGTGTCCGCCACTCACAGCGCTGGCGCGATGCCCGTCTCCGCCGCCCATGCCGTCCCAGTCGGGGATGGCTCGGGGTCCGAGCGCTCGAGGCTGCGCATCCTGCTCGGCGCCTTCGGGGACCCGGGCCACGCCTTCCCGATGATCGCGCTCGGCCGCGCCCTGCGCACGCGCGGCCACGAGGTAACACTGCAAACATGGGAGCGCTGGCGCCCGGCCGTCGAGAGCGAGGGCCTGAGCTTCGCCGCTGCACCCGAGTACAGCGCCTTCCCCGTCCCGGTCGAGCACGACGGCGCTCCCCCCCAGCCGCTGGATTTCTACGAGGCGATCGTCTACGCCACGCGCGACACGCTGCCACTGCTCGAAAATCTGCGCCCGGACGTCGTCGTCCACGACATCCTCACGCTGGCGCCGTCGCTGTGCGCCGAGCTGCTCGGCGTCCCGCGCGTCACGCTCGTCCCCCATGTCTTCCCCGAGTCTGCGCCGGGGTTTCCGATCTACTCGTTCGGGGCGCTGCTGCCGCGTACCAGGCTCGGACGTGCTTTCTGGAAGCGCGCGCACCTGCCTGTCGAACGTGGCCTGCAGAGCGGCCGCGACGCGCTCAACCGCACCCGCGCGGCTGTCGGCCTGCCGCCGCTGCAGCGCGTGCACGGAGGCACGAGCGACGAGCTGGCGTTGATCGCTACCTTCCCACAGCTCGAGTACCCCCGCTCCTGGCCCGCGCACGTCCACGTCGTCGGCCCACTGATGTGGGAGCCGCCCGCCAATGATGTCCCCCTGCCGCCAGGAGACGCTCCACTGGTGCTGATCGCCCCCTCCACCTCCCAGGACCCCGACCACCGTCTGTTGCACGCCGCTTTGCGCGGTCTCGCGGACGCCCCTGTACGCGTGCTTGCGACCTACAACCGGCGCCTCCCCTCGCGCCCACTTCCAGTTCCCGAGAACACAAGCATCGTGGACTGGGTCTCCTACGCCCGCACTCTCCCCCATTGCGACGCGATCGTCTGCCACGCCGGCCACGGCACGCTCGTCCGCGCGCTCTCGCTCGGCGTCCCCGTGGTCGCCTGCCCGGTCGCCGGCGACATGAACGAGAACGCTGCCCGCCTCACCTGGCTGGGCGCCGGAGTGCGCCTGCCGCGCCGCTTCATCTCCCCCCGCCCATTGCGTCGCGCGGTCGAACTAGCACTAACCGAGCCCTCGATCGGACAACAGGCCCGGGCCCTCTCCACCTGGGACGCCAACAACGACCCCGGTGCCCACGCTACAAGCCTTGTCGAACAGCTTGCGTCAAACACCCAGAGAGTGGAGCTCCATAAGTATCCCCTCCAGGGATACACCCCCCTTTAGCGGACAGGGAGATTCATGAGACTCTGGAGAGGGGTTCCTTCGCCCTCCCCCCTGGGGATACCGCCCCCTTTAGGGGGCGGAGGGGTTCATGAGGCTCTGGGGGTGGGACTCGAACCCACAACCCTTCGGTTAACAGCCGAATGCTCTGCCAATTGAGCTACCCCAGATCGTAAGGCTCGGGCTACTTTACTAAGGGTCCATGCCGACGGCTATCAAGAGGTGCCGTCGGGTCCGCTCTCCGCCAGCGCCCGCTCCTGCGCCCGGTCGAACTGGAGCTTGACCTCGCCGCGCAGCTTCGCCAAATCGCTGACCTCGCCGGCCCCTTGCGCACGCGCGGTATGAATCCGTCGGTCGATCGAAGCGAGCTGCAACTGCAGCTGCTGCACCTCGAGCATCGGCGGCTTGCTGGTGCGGGCAGACACCGGCCAGCGCCCAGCTTCTACGGTCAGCTCGGCGAGCAAACCGACCAGCCCGCGATCCTCGACGTCGACGTCTTTGAGCGGCTCGCCCAGATGCCCGGCCTTCAGGTGCGCAGCCGCGCGGCGCATCAGCTCGCTGGTGAACACGCCGTCGGAATCGACCTCGGCGAGTGCCGGCTCTCCGTACTGGGGCGTAGCGATGCAGAGCGCCAGAAACGCGCGCTCGGTGTCGGCACGAGCGGAGAGCACTCTGTCGGCGCGCGCACCATTCTCTGCCGAGCGCGCACCACCGCCGGCGCGAACGCCACCGCTCGGCGCGAGGCGCTCGCGTGCCGTGGCTTGGCCGGCGCCGCCCGCTAGCAAAGACTCCGCCAAACCCTCGCTCAAGCCGAGCCGACCCGACACCAAGCGTGTCAGCTCCATGCGCATCGCGCTCGGCGCCAGCGTCTCGAACACAGGTCGCAACTCGCCGATCATGCGATCGCGGCCCTCAGGACTCGAATCGTCACCACTTGCCAGCGTCCGCTCGACGCGAAAGCGCACGAACGGCACCGCCCGCTCCACGGCAGAGGCGATCGCCTCCGCCCCGCCCTGCTGCACGAGCTCAGCGGGATCGGCCCCTGCCGGCAGCTCGACCACGCGCAGCTCCAGCTTGCGCTTCGCAGCAAGTCGCGAGGCCTTGAGCATCGCCTCCTGGCCGGCGCTGTCGGCATCGAGCGCCAGCAGCACCGTCTGGGCAAGGCGCCCAAGCTCGCCGACCTGCTCGTCGGTCAGGGCCGTACCCATCAGGCCCACCGTGTTCTTGAAGCCCGCCTGGTGCAGGGCGATCACGTCGGTGTACCCCTCGCACAGGATCACCTCTCCTGCCTTCGTCGCCGAAGCACGGGCTAGGTCCGCGCCATATAGGTGACGGCCCTTGTGGTAGACGTCGTTGTCGGAGGTGTTCAGATACTTCGGTCGCTGCCCGTCGCGCATCGCGCGTGCGCCGAAGCCGAGCACGCGCCCACGCATGTCCGAGAGCGGGAACATGATGCGCGAGCGAAAGCGGTCATACAGGCCACGCCGCTCCTGCGAGCGCTGCGCCAAGCCCGTCTCGTACAGCTCCGCCTCTGAGAATCCACCGCGGCGCGAGGCGAGCAGCACACGATCCCACGCGCTCGGCGCGTAGCCGACGCGAAACTCCTTCAAGATCGCCTCGCCCAAGCCACGCCCCTCCAGATAGGTGCGTGCGCCCGCGGCCTCGGCCGACTCCCACAGGTAGCGCTCGTAGTAGGAGGACGTTCGCCCAAGCAGCTCGAGCAGTCGCTCTCTGCGCGCCCGCCGTTGCGCTTCGCGGGGATCCTCCTGCTCCAACTGCAGCTCGACCCCGGCGCGGTCGGCCAGCAGCTCAAGCGCTCCCTTGAAGTCGACCCCCTCGGTCTCCTGCACGAACGTGAACACGTCGCCGGAGGCCTGGCAGCCGAAGCAGTAGTAGACCTTCTCCACTGGCTCGACGCTGAAGGAGGGTGTGCGCTCGTCGTGGAACGGGCACAACCCCTCGTAGCTACGGGGTCCGGCTCGGCGCAGCTCGGTGCGGGTGCCGACAAGCTCGACGAAATCGATCGCGTCGCGCACACGATCGCGCGATTCGGGCGTGTATCTGGCCATCGCGACCTACGCTAGCCCTTCGACGCGTGCGCTGCCATCCGCAACCGTCGACGCAGCCCGAATGTCCGCGCCCGCATCAGCGAGCGAAAACGCGCGGGACTTCCAGGTCGGTGTACTCGCGGATGCAGTATCGGTCGGTCATCCCCGCCAGGTAGTCGGTGACGCGCTCGGCGACATCGCTGCCCGGTGCCCCACCATCGGGCAGTTGCTCAGGGTGCTCCACGTAGTGCTCGAACAGCTTGCGCACGACGTTCGCGATGCGCGCATGCTCCGCTCTCACCGCGGGACCGAGATACACATGCTCGAACATGAACTTGCGCAGCTCTGCCATCGCCGGCCCAGCCACCGGTCCCTGCACGATGTCGCCCGCTTGCGCAGAGTGCTCGGCCATGTCGTGCACGAGCGCGTCGATCCGCTGTGAGCCGGTCGCGCCGAGCACGTCGATCGGTCGCTCCGGCAGATCCTCCTCGCGCAGCAATCCCGCGCGCATCGCGTCGTCGATGTCGTGATTGATGTAGGCCACACGGTCGATCACACGGACGATGCGGCCCTCGAGCGTCTGCGGCAGCGGCGCGCGACTGGAATGAGAAGCGATCCCGTCGCGCACCTGCTCGGTCAGGTTGAGCCCGGCTCCGTCGCGCTCGAGCCGGTCCACGACCCTGAGCGAGTGTTCGTAGTGGCGGAACTCCCGGTCGAAACGCTCCTTCAAGCACTCGTCAAGCGCTTCCTCGCCGATATGCCCGAACGGTGGATGCCCGAGGTCGTGCCCGAGCCCGATCGCCTCGACAAGATCCTCGTTGAGGGCCAGTGCGCGCGCTACCGTGCGCGAGATCGTCGTCACCTCGAGGGTATGGGTCAGGCGCGTACGGTAATGATCGCCAAGCGGCGCCACGAACACCTGCGTCTTGTGCGTCAGGCGGCGAAACGCCTTGCAGTGCACGATCCTGTCGCGATCGCGCTGAAAGGGAGTGCGCAGGCCACAGTCGTCCTCGGCTCGTGCCCGCTGCGCCGGATAGGAACGAGCGGCGAGCGGCGAGAGCTCGGCAGCCTCGAGCCGGCGGCGGCGCTTGGCGAAGAGGGCCGCGACGGACTCCGGGTCGCTTGTGATGGTCACGCAACCGATTGTGGCAGCGCCTGCGGTTGCTCCTGCGCCTGCGCATGCGACGATCGTCTAGCCCCGCGAGCCGTCGCTGGCATCAGCCGTATGTGCGCATGGTGCTCGAGCATCTCCGCGACCGCACGCTCGACCTGACCGAGCACCCGCTCCTCGCCGGCCGGCGCCTCGCTCAGCGGACGTCCAAGCGCCTCGGTCATGAAGCTGTGCGCCGGCTCGTGCAGGGGGAAGGCCGCCGCCTCACAGGAGCTGCACACGACCCCCCCTGCGGCTCCGGAGAAGCCGATCAGGTGCTCGGGCTCGCCACAGCAAGCACACGCCCCGAGCTGCGGCGCGATGCCGGCGGCAAGCAGCAGCTTCAGGCGAAAGGCAAGCGCGCTCGCGCGTGTCGCCTCGGCCGGCTCCGCATCCAGCAGCGCCAGCTTGCGGCAGAGCAGGTTGAACACGCCAGGATGCGGCTCTGAGGTCTCAAACAGGCGACCCACCGCGTCGCAGGCGCGCGCCGCGGCATCCAACGCGCGCGCGTTGCCGCGCAGAGCGCTATGGCCCTCGACGGTTTGCGCCCCGGTCACGGTCAACAGCTCACCACGTCCTTCGTGCAGCTCGATCCTCAGACGAAAGAACGGCTCCAGCCGCCCACCGAAGCGGCTGCGAGCGCGACGCACCCCCTTTGCGATCGCGCTGACACGGCCGCGGTTAGGCGTGTAGAGGTGCAATATGCGGTCGGCCTCGCCATAGCGCATCGAACGCAGCACCACCGCCTCGGTCTTTACCAGCCCAGACATACCCTCCGAGTCTAGGATCCAGTCCGGCGCGATCCGGTGCGCCAAGCTGACCGTCACTGCGCCACAATCGCCCGCCCACACCTTGCTACACTTAATGAAGTAATGAGCAATACCAGGCAGATAATCGTCTACACGACCGAGCCCTGCTCATTTTGCGCGCGCGTCAAGGGCCTGTTGAAGGCCCGCGGCCTGGAGTTCTCGGAGGTCAATTTGTCAAAGGACGCCGCCGGGCGCGTGGAGCTTGCCGGGCGCACCGGCATGATGACCTTCCCGCAGGTGCTCATCGGCGACGAGCTCATCGGAGGCTTCGCAGAGATGCTGAACGCCGTGGAGAGCGGCCGTCTCGACGAGCTTTTGGCCGCATAGGGCTGTTTCACCGGAATGCCGCTCCCCCCACGCGCGCGGGGGGCATCCGGTTTTTTGAAACACGCCGCCCAACTCCCGGGCGGCACTCAGCAAATCCCAAAAAATCAGCGAGAGGCACTCCGCCGGACGCGCGGACGCGACTGGCAGCTCTCGCACACATAGGTCCCCCGGCCCGCCACGACCATCTTCACGATCGTCGTGCCACAGCGCGCACACGGCTCGCCCTCGCGCCTGTGCACCTGAAAGCGGTCCTGAAAGGACCCCCAGACCCCGTCGACATGGCGGAAGTCGTCGATCGTCGCTCCCCGCGCCTCGATCCCGGCTTCCAGCGCCCAGAGAACCGCCTCGCGCAGCCGCTCGTACTGATCTGCGCTCAAGCTCCCAGCCGGCCGGAGCGGATGAATTCCCGCTCGATACAAGGCCTCGTCCGCATAGATGTTGCCGACGCCGGCAACGCGGCGCTGGTCGAGCAGGAACGCCTTGATCGGAGCCGTGCGCCCGCGTGCCAGCGCCCGTAGGTGCTCCGCGCTGAAGCGCTCGTCCAGCGGCTCCAACCCCAGGCGCGCCGCAAAGAACGCTTCGAGCGCCTCCTCTCCGAGCAACAGCTCACCGGTCCCGAAGCGGCGCGGATCGACAATCGCAAGCTCCGTCCCGTCGTCCAGCTCGATTTGCACGCGCACGTGTGTCTGCGCAGGATCGGGATCGCACAAAACGGTGCCTGTCATGCGCAGGTGCTGGGCCAGATAGACCTCTTCGCTCAGGCCCCAGAGCAGATACTTGCCACGCCTTCCCAGCTCAAGGACGGTCCTGCCCTCAAGCGCATCGGTCATTTCCCCCGCTGCCAGCGGTCGACACCAGCGCTCGTCGAGGATCTTCACGCGCTCAAGCGTGCGTCCCTGCACCAGCGGCGCCAACTGGCGCCTGATCGTCTCCACCTCGGGAAGCTCGGGCATCTCCCGCCAGCATATGCGCGCGCGGGTGGGCATCGAAGTAAGCGTCCTTCAAACGCTCAGCCGAAAGGTGCATATAGACCTGTGTGGTGGCAAGGTCCGCGTGACCGAGCATCTCCTGCAGCGAGCGCAGATCGCAGCCACCGGCGAGCAGGTGCGTGGCGAATGTGTGGCGCAGGGTGTGGGGTGTCATCTGCTCAGCCAGGCCCGCCGTGCGCGCATGCCCCTGGATGATCTTGTAGAGACCCTGGCGCGTGAGCGCGCCACCGCGGTGGTTGACCAACAGTTTGCTCTGCGCCTGGACGCCCACGAGCAGCGGACGCCCACGCGCTAGGTAGAGCCCCAGCGCACCGACCGCCTGGCGCCCGACGGGCACGATCCGCTCCTTCGAGCCCTTTCCACGCGCGCGCAACATCCCCTCCTCCAAGTCCACATCGGAGAGCTCGAGCCCGATCGCCTCGGACACGCGCAGCCCACAGGCATACATCAACTCCAATAGCGCCCTGTCGCGCAGAGCCAGCGACTCAGAGCCCGTAGGCTGGGCAAGCAGCTTTGCCACCTGCTCACGCGAGAGCACCTTGGGCAGACGCTTGGTCTTCGGCGGCCCGCGCAGATCGGTGGTCGGGTCGTGCTCGATCAGGCCTTCGCGACGCAGGTGACGGTAGAACGAGCGCAGACAGGCCGCCTTGCGCTGCAATGTCGCGGCCGCCACCGGCATACGCTGCTCGCCACCGTCCGCAAGCTCGGAGAGAAACCCGGCCAGGTCGCCATGCTGGGCATGCAGCGGCGAGACTCCACGCGCGGCCAGGAACACACCGAGCTGCGCAAGGTCTGATTGATAAGCGTGCAGCGTGTTGCGCGAGAGCCCCCGCTCCAACTCCAGGTAGGCGAGAAAATCGAGCGTCAGCTGCTCGATACGCACCGCGCGCAAGGAGCCAAACAGTTGAGAATCGCCCACCCGGCAACCTTCGCGAGGACCGCTCGCGCTCCTTGAGGTGCAAGCGGACTCTCAATCAGCTGGCACTGCTGCGCGCTTGCGCTTGCGTGCTCTCGCACAGCTCGGCGAGCACGGTCCCCCCAGCCAGGGCGGCGCCGAAGAACAACGGATCCTCGAGCAGCATGCGCCCCATCGTCTCGGCCGGCAGTCCGCTCGCCAGGTAGGCGGGCATGTCGACGGGTGCGCGTCGCCAGTCGTGGCGCGCCATGCGCGCGGGCCGTTCGACGTCGAGCTCCAGTTGCGGCTTGACACGTTCGGTCGAGGCTCCGAACACCGAACCCAGGCGCGCGCGCAGGTCCGCTCCCGCCGGCGAGCGGATCCCAGCGGGCAGCGCGACCGTCACCGGCTCTAGCAGCAGGTCAAGCACCGTCAACGTATGGTGTGAGAGGCCGCGGTGGCGCGGACGCCCGTCGGCGGAGGACATGCGCGCGACAAGCAACGTGCTCGCGCCGAGCGCGATCGCAGTGTGAGCCGAATCAAGTGCGTTCATGCCGCCATGCCCAAGCGAAGAGCTCGACCCGACGATCCCGGGACCGGGGCCGCACACCGCGGCGTCCCAGCCGAGCGTGCGTAGACCGTGGTGCAGAGCGCCGGCGGTGCTCACCGCCTCCCCCTCACCGCCGTAGGCGGCACCTGCTGTCAGGTGACCGACGAGCAGGCCGCGCTCGCGCAGGGTGCGCACGGTCCGCGAGTGCCCGCCGGGGAGCGCTCCACCCCCTGTCTGCACGAAACCCAAGCGCGCGTCTGGCAGTGCCTGAGCGAACGCCCAAGCCACAGCGGCAAGCTGACCGTGCAAAGCAAGCACCGCAACCGGCTGATCGAGCGGCAGTTGCACCAACTCGCCTTCCCGCCCACCTTGCCCGTCGGGACCCGCATCCAACTGGTTGTCTGCCCCGTCAGGGGCCAAACCCCTCAGGGTGTCCTCGACCGGCCGCACCGCATGCTGCAAGCTCGTGTAGTTGAGCTTCATCACGTGAGCGCCCTCCACCCCCTCTCCGGCAAGGCCGCGTGTGAGGTTGACGTGCACAATGTCAAAGCCGCCCGAGCCGAGCCCCAGGTCGCGGGCCTGCACGTTGACGATCACCTCGTCGCCCTGGACGCTCGCGCCTATCAGACCGACGTCGGCAATCGCCTCGCGGCGCTCACCGGCGAGGGAGATCGTGAGATCCTGCTCGGGACCGTCGGCGGATCCCGCCTGAAGGACGGTGGCTCGGCGCAGCTTCAGCATGGGCGACCCTTAGGATCTTTGCGGATGCCCGCGCGCCGCTGCGCCGCTGGCGTCCTCTGAGGCCATCGAGCCTTCGGGCGGCGAAGTCTCGACGCTCACATCCACGTCGCATTCACACTCGGGCAGGTTGGCGATCTCGTGTGCGCTGTCGATCAGCTTCGCCGCCAAGGTCTGAGCTTGATGCTCGCTATCGGCGTGAAAGCTGACGCGAATGTGCACCGTATGCGTCGGCGCCGCAAGCACCTCGGATGTACCGGTGGAGTTCACGAGCGGCCCGCGAATGTACGGTCCTCCGCCGGCTCGCGCGACTGTTGCAACGCGGCGGCGACGAAGCTTTCGAACAGAGGAGCCGGACGCTCGGGCCGCGACTTGAACTCCGGGTGAAACTGCGAGGCGAGGAAGAAGGGATGGTCCTCCAGCTCGACGACCTCGACCAGGCGCTCGTCGGGCGAGGTTCCAGAGATGCGCAGGCCGGCGTCCTGCAACCGCTTGCGCAGCAGGTTGTTGACCTCGTAGCGGTGACGGTGGCGCTCGTAGACGACCGCCTCGCCGTAGGTCTCGCGTACGCGAGAGCCGTCGTGCAGCTTGATCGGGTCGGCGCCGAGGCGCATCGTGCCACCGAGATCGGCGACCTCCTTCTGCTCGGGCAGCAGGTCGATCACCGGATGGGGCGTCTCGATGTCGAACTCGGTCGAGTTGGCGCCCTCCATGCCGGCGACGTGTCTGGCGAACTCCGCGACCGCGATCTGCATGCCGAGGCAGATCCCCAGGTAGGGGATGCCATGCTCGCGCGCAATGCGGGCCGCCTCGATCTTGCCCTCGATTCCCCGCCCCCCGAAGCCACCGGGGATCAGGATCCCATCGGCGCGCTCGAGCAGCTCGTGCGCGCTCGGAGCGCCCTGACCGTCGCCGTCGCCGTCCGCACGCGCCTCCAGATGCTCGGAGTCGATCCAGTCGATCTGCACACGCGCGCCCTGCAGCGCGGCGGCGTGGCGCAGCGCTTCGCCAACCGACAGATATGCATCCTCGAGTTGCACGTACTTGCCGACGAGCGCGATCCGCACGCTGCGCTGTGCCTTCTCGGCACGCTCGATCGGCTCCTTCCACTTGTAAAGATCGGGCTCGGGCGCCTGTACGCCGAAATGGTCGAGGATGAAGTCATCGACACCCTGCTCGCGGAAGACGAGCGGCACCTCGTAGATGTTCTCGACGTCGCGCGCGGAGACGATCGCGTCCGCCGGCAGGCTCGCAAACAACGCGATCTTCTTGCGGATGTCCATCGACAGCGCCCCTTCGGAGCGGCACATCAGCATGTCAGGCGCGATCCCGATACGCCGCAACTCGTTGACGGAATGCTGCGTGGGCTTGGTCTTCAGCTCGCCCGCGTGACCGATGTAGGGGACAAGCGTCAGGTGGATGTACATGCAGCGCCTGCGCCCGACGTCGACCGGGAACTGGCGGATCGCCTCCAGGAACGGCAGCGACTCGATGTCGCCGACGGTGCCGCCGATCTCGGTGATGACGAAGTCCACGTCGGTCGACTCGGCGATCAGCGCGATCCGCTGCTTGATCTCGTCGGTGATGTGCGGCACGACCTGGACCGTGCCGCCGAGGTAGTCGCCGCGGCGCTCGCGGCGAATCACGGTGTCGTAGATCCCTCCGGCGGTGACGTTCGAGGCGCGTGAGGTGTTGGCGTCGGTGAAGCGCTCGTAGTGGCCCAGGTCCAGATCGGTCTCGGCGCCGTCCTCAGTGACGAACACCTCGCCATGCTGGTAGGGGGACATCGTGCCCGGGTCGACGTTGATGTAAGGATCGAGCTTCTGCAGCGCAACGGTCTTGCCGCGCGAGACGAGCAACCGCCCGATCGAGGCTGCGGCGATGCCCTTCCCAAGCGAGGAGACGACACCACCGGTGACGAAGACGAACCGGGTCTTGGCCGGAGCCTGTGCGTGGCGGTCAGAGTGAGGCGAGGTCATCTTTTGGAAGGCCCTGCGGCCTGCCCAAGGAGTCTAGTCGGCGCAGCAGCGGAACCCTCTCGACGAGGCTCGTGATCGAGCGCAGCTCGCCGTAGACGGTGACCAACACGAGCGCCACCAGCGCAATCGCCTGCCCGAGCGCCGACAGCGTCAAGCACGAGCCACAGGCCCGCTAGCGCACCGAGCAGGTTGGCGCCGGTGTCGCCGAGCATCGCGCGCTCGCGCAGGTCGTACGCCCCCGCCACGAGCGCGGGACCGACAACAGGCCGAGCATCCACAGAGCGCTGAAGCTCGCCGCCCCGATCGTGAGGCCCGCCCCGAGCAGCACGAACACCTTGACTGCCCGCCCCGGGCGCAGGTCGAGCAGATTGAAGGCGTTCGTCGCCAGCACCAGCACGGCTGTCTCGAGCAGCCACCGCCCGCTGGGGAGGCCAGGGTCCGACGTCACGTACAACGCCAAGCCCAGCGAGCCCGCGGCCTTCAGCGTCCCTGTGGAGAGACGACCTTCCTTGAGCGCCAGCCCGTGACCGCGCCAGCCGCGCGGATCGCCGCCGAGCGTGTCGTCAACCAGGCCGAGGAAGGCAACGCCCAGCACATATACGGCGATGTCCAGACCCTTCGGGTGGAGAACGTCCGCGACTTCGAGCTTGAGCAGGATCGCCAGCGGGATCAATGCAAAGAGCGCTGCGAGGACACACAGCACGCCAAACGGGAACGCCACCTCCCGTTCGCGATAGTTGGCCTTGACGTGGCCGCTCCTGCTCAGTGCGCGCAGCAGGGGCCTCGCCAGCGCAGCCGCGAAGACCGTAGCCAGGACGAAGGGAAGCGCACGCACCGGCGCAAGTTAGCGGACCACCGGCGGCAGCAGCGCGTCGGCCGTCGACTTCACGCCGTAGGCACCGTGGTCTCCGGAGAGCGCGAACGCCAGCGCCGTGCGACCGGCGATCGTGTCCAGGTCATCGACGCTGGCCAGGTTTTCGGACTTGTACCAGGAGATCTGCGACGGTTCGGTGCTCGTCAGCTCGACCCCGACCACCGGCACGCCTTCGGCGGCGACTCCGGCGATCAGCCCAGAGTTGAGCTCGGCGATGCTCCTGGCGTCCTGTTCGCTCATGTTCGCCGGATCGGCGCGCACGACGACGAGCCCGTCGAGCTTTCCCAGTTCGCCGTCGTAGGAGCTGAGCAGACTCGTCCGCACCCGTTCGAGCAACTGCCCGCCGCTGACCAGCTGGCGTGCCGATGCGTATCCCGAATTCCTTGGTCAGCGACGGGTCGGAGGCAAGCGCGGTATAGCGATAGCCCGTAGCCTGCGCGGCGATCCCGGAAGTGTCCAACGGCTCGCGCACCGCCACCACCGCCTTGACGTTGCCGCCGGCCTCCGGCACGCCGCTGCGCACGAGCGAGTCGATCTGATCGGAGGATTCGCCGAGGAAGACGAGGCCGATGTTCTTGCCAGCCAGCAGTTCGTGGACAGCGAAGGGCCAAAGGTCGACGGCGAGCGTTTCCTCTTCTGAGAGGTGGGCGTTCACCTGTTCGAGGTCGCTGCTGGGAGTCGCTGACTTCAGCGCGCAGATTCTTGACGATCCCGTCCTGCGCCGAGGAGACGAGATTCGAGTCGCCGATCGCCACGCCGATCAGAATCCCCACGGCAAGCGCGAACAGCACGGCAGCAAGGGACAGCGCGTGGTAGCGGAAGTCGAACATGGCGGTTGGGCTCGCGACAGGATAGATGGTGCGGCCCGTACGGATGCCGCTTTGGCGGGCTCTAGCCGGACCCGAACAGGAGTTGCAGCTTGAGCCACAGCAGGTCTGCGACGTCGCGTAGCGCTGGGGTGATCCACACGACCGCGATCAGCGCGATCAGCCCGGCGACGATCACCACCACCAGCGGCGCGAGCCCCGGCATCGGCCGGTACAGGCGGCTCACGCCCTTTGCGTCGACGAGGATCTCGCCGATGCGCAAACGCGTCAGGAAGGTCGAGGACATACCTTCGCGGTTGCGATCCAGGAACTCGACGAGGTTGAACTGAGAGCCGACCGTCACGATCAGGCGCGCGCCCTTCTCAGCGGCGATCAGCATCGCCACGTCCTGACTGGTGCCAGGAGCCGGGACCAGCTTGAAAGGCACACCGAGCTCTTCCAGGCGATGCCTGCCCGGCGCGCGCCCGTCCGGATAGGAGTGCACGACCAGCTCGGTCTTGCCGTCGCGCGCGGCCAGCAACGCCGGCTCACCCGCCGAGTCCATGTCGCCGACGATCATGTGCGGCGTGAGACCCGCTTCCAGCAGTGCGTCGGCACCCCCGTCGACCGCCACGAGCACCGGGCGCGTGTCGCTGATGAACGGCTTCAACGTGCGCAGGTCGCGCTGGTGGTCCACGCCGCGCACTACCACCAGCGCCGAGCGGTCGCGAAAGTCGGTGCGAAAGCGCGGCAGGTCGATGCGTCCAGCGAGCAGCTCGCGCTCCTCGCGCATGTGCTCGATCGTGTTGTGCGCGAAGCGCTCCAGCGCGTCGCCGATCTCGCGGCGGCGCGCCTCGGTCTCGGCACGCACGCGCGCCACGTCGAGCACGACGCCTGAGACGAGCGGGCGGCCCTTGTAGAGCACCTCGCCGCGCGTGTCGGCCGGCGTGACCCGGACCGTCACCGGATCGCCGTCGGAGAGCGAGTGAAACAGCGAGTCGTCGGGCAGGTCGAGGAGCAGCACGCCGGCTTCGACGAGCAGTTGCGGGCCAAGGTTTGGGTAGGTGCCGCTGGTCGAAGCGCGGCAGTTGAGGACCGCGACCGCGCCGGCCGCGATCAGCTCCTCTGCGGAGACGCGATCGATGTCGAGATGATCGACGACGGCGATGTCGCCGGCCACGAGGTGCTTGACCAGAAGCTTGGTCTTGCGCCCGAGCCGCACAGGGCCGCTGATCTCGATCGAGGGCTCGGGCAACACCCCGAAGGCGGGCGCGGTCGTCGCTGGCGGCTGCCGGGTCGCGGCCATGTAAAACGAGAGTAACGCTCAGGTGGACCCAGTGCGTTTGGATCGTCAGCTATCAAGCGGCCTTTCGCAAGTCTTGGGCGTGCCTGCGCGCGGCGTCGTCGTGCTCCTCGGCACCGAGCATGCGCGTCAGCTCGCTCACCACTTCGGCCTCGTCCAGCTGGCTGACAGCGGTTATCGTCGGCTCGCCCGAGGTGTCCTTGACAACCGAGAAGTGACGGTCGGCAAGCGAGGCGATCTGCGCTAGATGGGTTATGCACAGGAGCTGTCTGTTCTTGGCCAGGGCTTGCAGACGCTCGCCCACAGCGCGCGCGGTGTGGCCGCCGATGCCGGCGTCGATCTCGTCGAACACGAACGTCGATCCCGACGGAGCGCCTCCGCTTGCCGGCCCCCCGACATGCGAGCTGCCGCTACCGGCGGCGTTACTCGCGCTGGCGAGCGCCAGCATCACGCGCGAGAGCTCGCCGCCGGAGGCGATCTCACGCAATGGCGCGCTCGCCACACCCGGGTTGGGAGCGATCGAGAACTCGACCGCGTCGCCTCCGTTGGCCTTCGGCTCGGTGGGCGTCAGCGCGATCTCGAACGTCGCGTCACCCATCGCCAGCGCGCCGAGCTGCTCACGCACAGCCCCCGCCATCCGAGTCGCCGCCTTGCGACGGGCGCTGCGCAGCGCTTCGACGTGCTTGCCGAGCTTGGCTCGCTCGGTGGCCAGCAGCTCGACGGTCTGCCGCTGGGCGACCTCAGCGCCGAGCAACTGCTCGCGTCTGGCGCGCGCCTGCTCGGCGTAGGCGAGCACCGCCGCGATCGTGCCGCCGTGCTTGCGCATGACACGCTCGAGCAGCTCCAGCCGCTCTTCGACTGCCTCCAATGGCTCATCCTCAGCCGCGATCTGCTCACGGTAAGAGCTCAGAGCACCGGCGATGTCCTGGGCTTCGATCGCGATCGAGCCGGCGCGTAGGGCGAGCGCGTCGAGCTGCGCGTCGACGCCGGCGACCGTCTCCAGCCTGGCGACGGCCGCCGCCAACAGGTGCGCCGCGCCTGGAGCGTCCGAGGACTCGGGCGCGAGCGCCTCGGCGGCGGTGCCGGCGGCGCTCTGCAGCGCCTCGAGGCGACGCAGGCGCTCGCGACGCGCCAGCAACGTCTGGTGCTCGTCCTCGTCAGGGTCGAGCGCGTCTATCTCGCTCAGCTCGTGCTCGAGCAGATCCAGCTCGCGCTCGCGCGCGTCTGCCAACTCGCCGAGGCGCTCCAGCTCCGATTCCAGCCTGACGGTCTCACGATAGGCGGCGGCGCACGCTTGCAAACGCTTTACTTGCGCGGAGCCGCATACCTGGTCGAGCATCTGCAGCTGTGCGCTGGCGAGCACCAACTTGCGGTGCTCGTGCTGGCCGTAAAAAGAGATCAGACGCGCCCCCAGCTCGCGCAGGTCTGCGACTGTGGCGGAGCGACCGTTGAGAAAGGCGCGGGTGCGCCCGTCCGCACCGACCCGCCGCGCGAGCACCAGCTCCAGCCCCTGGGCATCCTCGCCAAGACTGACATTCTCCGGCAGGGCCTGGAGAATCTCTGCGCGCATCTCCTCACCGACCGAGAAGACACCCTCGACATAGGCCTCCTCGGCGCCGGGGCGCACGATCCCGGCGCGCGAGCGGCCGGGGTGGGCGGGACCTCCCATCAATAGATCCAACGCGTGTGCGAGCACCGTCTTGCCGGCACCCGTCTCGCCCGTAAGCACGTTCAAACCGGGAGCCAACGCCAACTCGGCCCGCTCGATCAACAGCAGATTTTCGACTCGCAGCTCGCGCAGCACAGAAGAGGTGTACCAGCGAGCACCGACGGATCGTGTGAAATCCTCGGCGACGCTCGGCTCAATAAGGCTCGTGAGTCCTAAGAACGTGTCTCAAAACCTGCGGCACCGCGAGATGCGTCCCTGGACGCGGCGCTGGATCGCCACGTGACGTCTTGCACGTACCACCAGTACGCGCTGCGACGTCCCGCGACGACCAGCTTGGTCCATGAACACATGCGCAAGCACCACAGGTTTTGAGACACGTTCTAACTTCGCAGGCGGGATCGGTCGATAATCTTGGCACCGTCGCGAAATGGGGGCAGAAGGCCGTCGCGCGACCTACTTGCTTGAAGGCATGGCTGCCGAGGATTCCCATAACTCCACTCTCCCACCGCGAGGTCCACGCGACTGTCTGTCCGCCGCGGAGCTGACGGCGCGCCTGGACGAGGAGGTCAGTCGCGCTGGGCGTCATCGCACGCCGCTCAGCTGCCTGTCTGTGAGCCTGCTGGACGTGGAGCGACTTGCCAGCGTGCACGGCGAGGAGCTCCCGGCTCAGGCGCTTGCCTATCTCGGGGCGGCGCTCGGGCGCCAGCTGCGCCGCTTCGACCGCGTCGGCTCGCTGGAGGATGGGGAGCTGCTGGTGCTCCTGCCTGGAGCGGACGAGCAGCGCGGTGAGATCGTCGCGCGTCGCGCACTCGGACGGCTGCATGCGGTCAAGATCGAGGTCAAAGGGCAGCGCCAACCGCTGCGCATCTCGGTTGGCGTGGCCGCCTGGCGCGAGGGGCTCAGCGCCGATCAGCTGCTCGCCCAGACACGTCTCGCGGCCCAGCGTCGCAAGCGCTCCGACGACGATGAAGGGCCTGCGCAGTCGGCGCAAAGCGGAGCCGGCGGCGGCGGTCGGCCGGTCCTACGTCCATAATCCCACGCCGTGCTCTCCGGGTCCGAGCTGTGGCTGCTGCGCCTGATGGCCGATCGCGGGCTTGCGCTGCTCGACGCCTCGACGCTGTTGATGGTGGTCGAGGAGCGCGGCGAGCTGCGCATCGCCGCCGCCAGCGGCCGCACGGCCGTGCGCGTGCGCGTGCTGCCGATGGAGGGCAGCGCGCTCGGCGCACTGTACGCAACCGGCAAGTCGCTCTCGCTGGAGCGGCCCCGCGGCCAGGAAGCGACCTGGCTGCACGAGCTGGGGCTCGAAGTTCGGGCGGTGCTGGTCGAGCCCTTTAGCCTGGAGGGCCAGGGCGGCGGGCTGGTGATCGCCGCACGCGAGGACGGCAGCTTCCGCGACCCCGATCGGCGCGCGTTCAACGCTTTCGCGGCCAGCGTCGCGCAACGGCTTGCGGCGGAGCGCTCGGTCGAGATCGAGCGGCTGCGCTTCGGCATGGAGGCGCGCGAGCGCGAGCGCACGCGCTGGGCCAGGGAGATCCACGACGAAACCGTGCAGGGTCTGGGGGCCCTGCGCTTGAGGCTCGCCAACGCTCGCGATCTCGGCGACCAGGCAGAGTTGAGCACGGCGGTCGACACGGTGCTCGAGGGGCTTGGCGCGGAGATCGACGGGCTGCGCCACCTGATCACCGAGCTTCGCCCGGCCGCGCTCGACGACTTCGGCCTGGTGCCAGCGCTGGAAGCGCTGGCACGCCGAGCCCAGGCGATGGACGGTCTGGAGATCCGTACCGAGATCGAATTGGCAGACAGCGATCGGCGACTCGACGCGGAGCTCGAGAGCACGCTGTATCGCGTCGTGCAAGAGGCGCTCACGAACGTTAGTCGCCACGCGAAAGCCACGAGTGCGGTCATCAGCGTCAGCGAGCGCGATGGCAAGGTGACAGCGTCGGTGACCGACGACGGCGAAGGGCTGCCACAGGATGGAGCGGGCAGACAGCGCACGCCCGAGGACGAACTGAAGGGCGGTTTCGGCGTCTCGGGAATGCGCGAACGCGCCGAGCTGGTGGGCGGCGAGCTCGAGCTCGTGCCGGCACCCGGCGGTGGCGCAACGATGCGCTTGACGGTGCCGCTGACCGGTCGCCCGGCATCTGTCTGATCTGGTTGCGATTTTGGGGATACCCCCGCGCGCGCGGGGGCATCGGCCATTTGAAAGCACATTACCCTCCCCCATTTATGAAGACATAGCCGCATGCGGCTATGTCCCGGACGGTGCATGCACCGTCCGGCCGGGTCGTGCATGCACGACCCGGAGGGAGGCGCGCATGCGCGCCTCCCCAGGCGGCGCATGCGCCGCCTGAACAGCAGAAACGCAGCTACTCGATGAGTCCGAGCTTGCGCGCGTAAGCGGTTATCTCCGCTCGCGAGGAGAAGCCGAGCTTCTCGATCGCCCGCGCCCGGTAGGTCTTGACCGTGCGCTCGGCCACGTGCAGCTGCTCGGCTATCTCGGGGTTTGTGAAGCCGTTGGCGATCAGGCGCACGACCTCGCGCTCGCGCTCGCTGAGCGCCACCCCGTCCTGGGTATCTCCTTCGCCGGCCACCATCAGCGCCCCCAAGCGTGGGTGCAGGTAGTTACGGCCCGCGACTGCCAGACGAAAAGCCTGCAACAGCTCGGCCGGCTCCGCCTCCTTGAGAACGTAGCTGCGCGCTCCCGCGCGCAGCGCCTGGCGTGCGTACTCGGGGTCCTCGCGCATCGTCAGGATCGCCACCGCCAACGTCGGGTGGGCAACGAAGCAGGTGGGCAGCGCCGCCAGACTGGAGCCGCCAGGCATCGTCAGGTCGAGCGTCAGCAGGTCGGGCTTGAACTCCCTGACCGCGCGGATCGTCGAGGGTACGTCCGCCGCCTCGGCGACGACGCGGAACTCGCCGCTCTCACGCTCGAGCACTGCGCGGATGCCGTCGCGAACGACCGTATGGTCGTCGGCGATGATCACGTCGATGGGCCGCTCCAGCCCTGCCGATTCGCTTGCCATTGTCAGTCAACCGTATCGGCAGCGGTGGCGGCAATCGTGAAGCGCGACGCACCTGCCCCGCTCACGCACGCCCTCGAAAGCCGGCTTGGACAATGGCCGACGGCACCTTTGGGACGACAGAGACTTGCACCTTTGGGACGACAGAGACTTGCACCTTTGAGACGACAAGATCGGCACCCTCTGCTCTACAGACAAGCGACCATTGGGGCGCGATCATTGCACCTGTGATGCAGGAGCATCTAAATCACTTCGAGCTACATGTCCTGGACGCGATACCTGCTTGTCCAGGCATGGAGCACGACATCTGCAAGGAGGCACGATGATCGACATAGGATTGGCCCTGACATGGGCAGCGATATCGGCGGCCAGCGCGAAGGGCCTGTCCGTGCTGGCGCGCACAGCAGCCGTCGGCGATTACGAGCAGGAACCGGCGATGCCGGCCGAGACAAGCGCCGTGCTGAGCGGCCTACGCTCGATCGGCGCGGCGCCTGGAGCGGCCCACGAGTAGCGATGAGCGCAACCCTCAGTTCGACGCTTTCGCGGCTCCGAGCACGAGAGCCATGCTCGTCGCGAATCGCACCCCGGAGCTGATGAAGCTCTCCTCGATCTCGCGGCGGCGCCCTGGGCGGGACGGTTGGCAGTGTGACAGGATGCCGCCGCTTACCGGTGTGCTGTCGGAGGCCCACCTTAGAATGCCGGACACGTCGCCATCCAGCGACGCCCCATCACCAGCGTCGAGAGGCGTAATTGCTTCCCAAGTCCCCCCGACTGCGGAGAATATTTCTTGCCTATACGGTCAACGAACTGGGTACCTGGTTCGGCTACGTCGCGCTGGCCTTGGGCGTCTACGACCAGACCGGCAGTGCAATCGCCACAGCCGGTCTGTTCGTCGCGCGAGGGCTCTTTCCGGCGCTGCTCGCGCCGGTCCTCGTAGCCCGCACAGAGCGCTCGCTGCGCCGCGGATGGCTTGCCTGGCTGTACCTGTTGGAGGCCGTCCTGACCGTCGCCCTGGCTGGCCTGCTGTGGCATTTCTGGTTGCCCGGGGTACTGGTGCTGGTCACGATCGACGGCATTGTGGCGGTGGCGGCGACGGCGCTGCTGCGGGCTTGCGCGACGCGTGTGACGGTCGCCGATATGACCGGCAAGCCCGTTGCGGAGCTCGACGAGCAGGCCCAAAAGGCAGCAGTCGAGGCTGCCCAGCGCCAGGCGAACGCGACCCTCAACTTTGCGTTCATGGGAGCGCTGGCGGTCGGTCCGGTCATCGGCGGCGCACTCGTCGACTCGGTCGGAGGCCCGGTCGCACTGTTGCTCGACGCCTTCACCTTCCTCGTGTGCGCCGGCCTGTTGGCGCGCCTGAGCACGCACATCGCCGAGACCAGCGGCGATTCGATTCGTGCACGTCTGCGGGCCGTCTCCGAGCATCTGCACGCCGTACCGGCCCTGCGAGCGCTATTTGTCACCCAGGCGGTCGCGCTTGTCTTCTTCGCCTCGGTGGAGCCGGTCGAGGTGATCTATACGAAGTCCACCCTGAACGCGGGCGACCTCGGCTACGGCTTGCTCATGGGCGCCTGGGGACTTGGTGCCGCGCTTGGGGCTGTCGTATTCGCGCGCTCAACGCATCGCTCGCTCGGCTCGATGCTGACCTTCGGGACGCTACTGGTCGGTCTCGCCTACCTGGGCTTCGCGGCAGCCCCCACGATCGCGCTGGCCTGCGCGTCAGCCGTCCTCGGTGGCGTCGGCAACGGCATCCAGTGGCCTTCGCTGATCAGCGCCGTGCAACAGTTGACGCCGGCGGGCTTGCACGGTCGTCTGATGAGCGCCGTGGGATCGTTGAACGCGCTCTGCCCGGCACTCGGATTCATCCTCGGCGGCACCATCGCGGCGCTCAGCTCGCCGCGCATCGCCATGTTCATCGCCGGTGCCGTGGCGACGCTGGCAACGTTTGCTTTCATGCGCCTGCCGATCCGTGGACTGCAGTCCTCAAGCGACGCTGTCACAAGCATCGCCACCGAGCCAGAGTTGGCGGGCTCGCACCAGTAATCCGCCGACAAAGGGCAACAGGCCCCTAAACAACGGCCCCTAAGACAACCGTCCTTAAGTACGACGCCTTGTCGGTCGTTAAGGACCACAGGCCACATCGCGATCGAAACGATGAGCATCACTCGAGCACATCTCCGCCAGCTCTACCTTGCCAGCCAGTGGTTTCTTCTGGTGGGCGCCATCGCCGTCGCCGCGATGACCTCTCGATCGACAGATTGGCAGCCGATAGAGCTGGTTGCCCTGCTGCTGGTCCTGTGTCTGATCGGCGAGTGGCTCACGATTACTGTGGGCAGCCAGAGCGTTTCTGCATCGTTCGCGGGGCTGGTGCTCGCGATGACCCTGCTCGGTCCAGCCCCAGCCGTCGCGATTGGCATCGTCGCGATGGCGGCCGATTCGATCGTGCGCCGCCCCTCAGCTGCCGTATGCCTGTCGAATCTGGCTACCTATGCGGTCTTCCCGCTATGCGGCGCACTGCTCAGTCGCCTTCTGATCGGAAGCGGCCACATCCAGACCGTCCAATTGGCGCCCGTCGTCTTCGGTGTGTTCATAACGATGAATCTCCTCAATTTCGCGCTGATCGCGATCCAAAAGCGCGTGCTTGAAGAGAGGTCGTTCGTCAATCAGATACGCACCGTCCTCGTTCCCATCCTGCCCGGCATGGTCGCGGCTGACGTGCTCGCGGTGATCCTCGCAGTCGCATACACGAAGCTGGGCTACTCGGTCCTGTTGAGTCTCGTGTTGGTGCTACTCATCTTCCAGTATCTGGCGCGCGCCCTGATGCAATCCGAGGAGCGTGCCGAGCAGCTCCAGGCCCGTTCCGTGCGGCTTGCGTCGATGCAGCTGGGCATGCTGGTGACGCTCGTGGAGACCCTTGCGCTGCGGGATCGCATGACTGCTCGCCACGCCGCCGCGGTCGCCCGCTATGCGCGTGCGTTGGCGCGCGAGCTGGGCTGCGACGAGGCAGATCAAGACCTGACGCACACGGCTGGACTACTCCACGACATCGGCAAGTTCGCCCTCCCCGATCGCATTTTGCACGCCGACATCCTCTCCGACGAGGACTGGGCTGTGGTACGTCGCCACCCACAGGAGGGCGCAACACTCGTGGGACGCCTCGACGGCTATGGTCCGGTCGCAGACGCGATTCTCTACCACCACGAGCACGTCGACGGAAGCGGCTATCCAGCCGGCCTAATCGGCAACGAGATACCTCTCCCCTCGCGCATCCTCTCCGTGTGCAACGTCTACGACACGCTCACTGCACGCGACTCCTATCGCTCGCCGATGACCCCTCAAGATGCGATTGCCGAGCTGCGTCGCGTGTCGGGTCGTCAGTTGGACGCCGAGATCGTCGACGCGTTCATCGCGATGCTGGAGCGCGAGGGCCCGGTTACCTTTGCGCACGGCGACGACGCCGACTTCGAGGCCGAGCTGGCTTTCGAGCGGCGCACACGAGCTCTCGCTCAGCCCACCATGCGCTAGAGCCGCACAAAAGCTAGAGCCGCACAACGCTAGAACCCGCACAAAGCTAGAGAGCCGCACAACGCTAGAACCCGCACAAAGCTAGAGAGCCGCACAACGCTAGAACCCGCACAAAGCTAGAGAGCCGCACAACGCTAGAACCGCACACGCTATAACCGCACGAACGCGGGCGGCATCGATGCGCTAAGAACGCGCTTCAGAAGACCCGTGTGGGGGATGTTTCAGTGGGGGGGATGTTCACGATTTGTGAACCTCGAGGATGTGTGGCTCCCTCTTTGAATTGTCTGCAAACACCCCCCTTTTGCGAGCGCGTAGATAAAGGTTAGGTACCTAAATAAAGCACTCGTGTCCGACAAAGGGGGGTGTCGAGACGCACCGCTCATTCGAAAGACGCTCTGAGCAAAGCGACGCAACCGCGAGAGCAGGAGCGAGACGCATGCAACGACTCATGCGTCGGTCTACGAGGAGAAGTCGTACATCGACAAACTGCCGTCTTAAACGCCAAGGATGCCGCCGACAGCGACATCCTTGGGTCCGATCGTGCCTCGTCGAGGGGATCGGTGTACTGCAATCAGCCCTTGAAACCCATTGATACTCCTTCCGTCGCTAAGGCGGCCCAACACCCGCGTGCGACGGCCTCCATCCTCAGCCAAACACGATGAGCGTTGAGTAGGTTTAACAAGCATAGTATAGATATTGGCCGGATTGTCCACTTCGTACAAGCGGATGCACAGTCGCTTGCAAAAAGAGGCGATTTCCCCTTCGCTATGACGGTCTTTCCCCCGTCAAATGAGGCTTTTGCGCTTGCGTCGCTGCACTTAAGGCCCTTGGGAAGCGATCAGATGCGGCCGCTTTTCTCGATCAAAGGTCCACAAAGCTGGTGGACACTCAACCTTTGCGGCCAGATTGCCGTATCTCCACCTATCCAGGCGTTCGCAGCTCGCTAACGCGCGCTTGGGAGGCGCCTCGTGCGAGAATCACGACCGAGAAGAGACCAAGACATGCCTGAGAATCCCAACCCAGACCACGAGCATCAGCTCGTATTCACAAGCTCACAGGCGGCGCGCTACCTGGGCGTCTCGCTGGCCACGATTCGCCGTTGGACCGACGCGGGCTACCTCACCGGCTATCGCACACCAGGCGGACAGCGCCGCTTCTCGCGGCAGCAGCTCGACGGCTTCGTCGACTCTCTGCAGCGCACTGGCGAGCGACCCAGGCAGAACGTCAGAGCGCTCGCCTAAGAACACCTCCGCGGGCTTGGGGCCCACCGGTCTACCGCGCCAACCGGTTCACCCGTCTACCGCGCCAACCGGCTCACCCGTCTCACCCGTCTACCGCGCCAAACGGCTCACCGGTCTACCGCGCCAGCCAGCTCGCCAGTCACCGCGCCAACCGACCGAACTTCTCACGCAGCCGCCGATAGAAGGAGGAGCCGGGCAGCTGGGCGATGATGCCCGCGTCGTCGCTGAAGCGGGCGTCGATTGTGTCCCCGGGCGCGATCTCACAGATAGGCCGCCCGTCGACCGACACGTCGAGCGGCTCCAGCGAGCGATTGTGGATCGTCAAGCGGTCCCGTGGCGCGGCCACGAGTGTGCGCGCGGTCAACGAGTGCGGCGCGATGAAGGAGACGACGAAGCCCTCCACGCCCCAGGCCATGACTGGCCCACCGTTGGCGAGGTTGTAGCCGGTGGAGCCGGCCGGGGTCGCGACGACGAGGCCGTCGCAACGCACGCTGCCGAGCTCCTCTCCGTCGAGCACGTAGGCAAGCTCGGCGACACGCTCGCCCACCTTGCGATGGATGGCGACGTCGTTGAACGCGTGCTCCTGTTCTTTGACGTCCCCGCCCACCCCGTCGACTTCGATCGCCGGTAGCGGCAAGAGCTCGTAATCGCCCGCAAACGCACGACGCACGCCGTCGGCAAGCTCCTGTGGCTCGATCGTCGCGAGAAAACCGATGTCGCCGAAGTTGACCGCGAACACAGGGACATGGGTGCCTGCATAGCGGCGCAGCGCGCGCAGGATCGTGCCGTCGCCGCCGAGCACCATGCACAGGTCCACCTCATCGCTCGCCGTCTCTCCCAGCAGCACCCCATTACCGGCGGACAGTCCATGCTTGGCGGCTTCCTCGGCGTCGAAGCGGAGCGTCACGCCGGCCGTCGCCGCGGCTGTCATAAGCGTGTCAAGCGCAGCAGTCGTCTGCGCAGGCCGACTGTGGGTCAAGACCGATACGTAGCGGGCAGCTCCGGCAACGAATCGGGTCATGGCCTAACCCCATGTGCGCGCCGTGCAATGGACTGCGTCATGGCTCCACCTCTCTGGCCATCCGTTCGACATCATCGACGTCTCCTGTCCCGGCGGCGCGCGAGGGCTCCGCCAGCCAGATGAACGTCTCGAGGTTGCCCTTCGGGCCTGGCAGGCCCGAGGAGCGGTAGCCGAGCACGCAGGCGCCGAGCTCGATCGCTGCACTGCCGATGTCGATCAGCGCCGAGCGCCGATCCTCGGCTGAGCGCACGACACCACCCTTGCCGACGCGCTCGCGCCCAACCTCGAACTGCGGCTTGACGAGCGCAAGCACGTCGTGGCGCTCGGCCATGCAGCCGAGCACAGCCGGCATGACCTTGCGCAGTGAGATGAACGACACGTCGAGCACGGCCAGTTCAGCGAGGTAGGGCAGCATCCCCGGCTGTAGCGAACGAGCGTTCGTGCGCTCCAGCAGCGTCACGCGGGGATCGCCGCGCAGCCCGAAATCGAAGTCCCCGTAGCCAACGTCGATCGCCACAACCTGTGCGACACCGCGCTGGAGCAGACAGTCTGTAAAGCCCCCCGTCGACGCACCGACATCGAGCGCACGGCGGCCGTGCACCTGCAGCTCGAGCGCGTCGAGCGCGTTTGCGAGCTTGAGTCCGCCCCTGGACACATACGGCGCGCGCTCGCGCACGCTCAAGGGGGTGTCGAACGCCACCATCTCCCCCGGCTTGACGGCCTTGCGCCCGTCCACGCCGACGGTGACCTCGCCCGCCATCACCGACGCCGCCGCGCGTGTGCGTGAGCTGAACAGCCCGCGCTCGGCAAGGAGGACGTCAAGTCGCTGCTTAGCCACGGAAGGCCAGCTCGTGTCGGTGCGCACATAGGTTCGATGTGGACATCATAAATTCGAGCTTTACAAAGAATTCTGGGTCTCTGTGATCGACGTCACACAAACATGCGTTCGCCTGGGGCATTATTCCTTTCGACCCGAAGTACAGCAGCATCCCTCCTCCCCTCGAAACGGCCCGCCTCCCCAGCGGGCCGTTTCATTTAAGCCCTTCCTCGGAAACGGCCCCTGTGTCGACGAAGCGGCCCCATGCCCAGACTGGCCGTCCTCAAGCCCCGACGGTGGCGGAGCGGCGGTCGCTGATCGCGGCGCGGATACGCTCGGCGATGCGCTCTCCGCTGAAGCCGACCTCCTCGTACAACAGCGCTGGCTTGCCGTGCGTGACGTAGCGGTCCGGCAGGCCCACGCGCAAAATCCTAGGGGGGGCGGTACCGGCCTCGTTGAGCGTCTCCCAGACAGCCGAGCCGAAGCCGCCGGCAAGCACCCCCTCCTCGACGGTGACGAGCAGGTCGTGCTCGGCTGCCAGCTGCGCCATCAGACCGGCGTCGATCGGCTTGGCAAAGCGCGCGTCGACGAGCGTGACGGCAATCTCCTCCTCGGCCAAGAGGTCGGACGCTTCGATCGCCTTGCCGACTCCCGAGCCATAGCCGATCAGCGCGACGCGAGCGCCCACAGGCCCTGAAGCGCCGCCTTCGCGCAAGATCTCACCCGTGCCAATCGCGATCGCGTGGGGCTCTGCGGGCAGTTCTACGCCCACGCCCTCCCCGCGCGGATAGCGCAGCGCGATCGGACCGTCGTCGTAGCAGAGCGCCGTGTGCAGCATGTCCACCAGCAGAGCCTCGTCGCGGGGGGCCATCAACACGATGTTCGGCAGACAGCGCAGATAAGCAATGTCGAACGCGCCGTGGTGGGTGGGCCCGTCGTCGCCGACAAGACCAGCCCGGTCCATCGCAAAGACGACGTTCAGCTTCTGCAGGCACACGTCGTGCACGATCTGGTCGAAGGCTCGCTGCAGGAACGTCGAGTAGATCGCGGCCACCGGCTTGACGCCTTGCAACGCCAGACCAGCGGCGAACAGGATCGCCTGCTGCTCGGCGATACCCACGTCGAAATAGCGTTCAGGCAGCGCCTCCTGCAGGATGTTCAAGCCGGTGCCCGAGTTCATCGCAGCGGTGATGCCAACCACGCGCCTGTCGCGGCGGCACTCGCGCACCAGCGCCTCTCCGAACACCTGCGTGTACTGAGGGGGCACAGACTTGCCACGCGCTACCGCCGCTGTCGCGCCCGGTGCGGACTTGCTCGCCGCCAACGTCGCTACCCCGGCGGGCGCTGGAGCCGACAGACCCGGTGGCGGAGCCGTGGGTACGCCGTTGAGGATCGAGTTCGGCTTGGCCGCGTGCCACTTCTCCATGCCCTCCAGGCCACCGTCCTCGGCGGGCGCGAAGCCCTTGCCCTTGACGGTCGCAACATGCACCACCACAGGGCGTTCGGCCGCCAGCGCCTCGCGCAACGCCTCGCGCAGAGCACGCACGTCGTGCCCGTCGATCACACCCATGTACGCCCAGTCCAGTTCCTCCCAGAAGAGGCCGGGAGCCCAGAAGGCCTTGATCGACTCCTTCAGCTGTGGGCCCAGTCGTTCAAACGCGCTGCCGATCGCACCCGGCAGTCGCGTCAACCCGCCCTCGACGCCTGAGCGCGCATGCCAGAGCTTCGGGTTGAGCCGCACCCGATTGAAGTATTTGGAGAGCGCCCCCACGTTTGGCGCGATCGACATGCCGTTGTCGTTGAGCACCACCACCATCGGCGTGCCTAGGCCACCGGCTTGGCCAATCGCCTCGAAGGCCACCCCGCCGGTCATCGCGCCATCGCCGATCACAGCCACGACCTTGCCGTTGGCACCCTTGTCCTCGAGATGGCGCATCCCCTCCTTCAGACCGACCGCATAGCCGATCGAGGTGGAGGCGTGACCTGCGCCCATGATGTCGTGCTCAGACTCCGCCATCGAACAGAAGGGCGCGAGACCGCCGTACTGGCGAATTGTCTGCAGCTGCTTGCGCCTGCCGGTCAGGATCTTGTGAGGGTAGGCCTGATGGCCCACATCCCAAAGGATCTTGTCGCGCGGCGAGTCAAGCAGCGAATGCAGCGCCACCGCCAGCTCACACGTCCCGAGGTTGGCCCCGAAGTGACCGCCGATCTCCCCCACCGTGTCGATGATGTACTCGCGCACCTCCTGGGCGAGTTGGGCAAGCTCCTCCTCGCTCAGAGTCTTGAGGTCCTGCGGGCTGTCTATGCGGTCGATGATGGTCATGAGGTGCGCGTGTAGATGAAGTCTGTGATCCGCTCGAGCTCGCTCGTCGCAGCAGGCTGGGCGGCGCTTCCTGCCAGCCGTTCGGCGACGGCAAGGGCCGCCTCCGCGAGCGCCGATCGCGCCGTCCGATGAGACTCCGCCGCCAGGTCCCTGGCTCGATCCATGCCGAACTCGCTCACATATGTCCGCTTGCCGTGTCTCTCATCGCTGCCCTGCGGCTTGCCGAGCGCAAGATCTGTGCCGGTCACGTCCAAGATGTCATCGACGATCTGAAATAGCACACCCAACTCCACAGCAAAGCGCCTGAACGCAATTGTCGCAGGTCCGCGCACGCCCGCCAAGGACAGTACGCATACGACCGACGCGGCGATCAGTCGGCCGGTCTTCAGCTCGTGCAGACGGCGCAGCCCCTCGGCCCCCGCCGGAGCGCTCGCCCTGACGTCCACATACTGACCCCCCACCATGCCGTTGACCCCGGTTGCGCTTGCAAGCTCGACGGCTGCCTCGAGCAAACGCTCGGGCGCGACCCGACCCGCTGAGAGCAGATGGTTGAACGCCTCGGCATACAGGCCGTCGCCGGCGAGGATCGCCACATCCTCACCGAAGGCGACATGGCAGGTGGGGCGCCCGCGTCTGAGCGCGTCGTCGTCCATCGCCGGCAGGTCGTCGTGAATCAGCGAGTAGGTGTGGATCAGCTCCAGCGTCGCCGCCAGCGGCATTGCATCCTCGAGCTTCAGGCCCACGGCATGTGCAGTCGCGAGCGCGAGCACCGGTCGGATGCGCTTGCCACCGGCCAGCAGCGAGTAGCGCATCGCCTCCTCCAGGCCGGCGGTAAGCGCCGCCTCGGAGAAGCGCATCTGGCGCAGATAACGCTCCACCTCCTCGCGCAACTGCTCGGGATAGATGGCATCGTCCAAGCTGGCGCCCCGACAGGAGAGCTAAAGCAGCGAGTCCTGGCCCGGCGCGGGCTGGGAGATCTCTGCCCGCGTTTGGCGCTCGAGCTCGCTGCTTGCCTGTGTTGCGAGCGCGGCGCAATCCTCCACCATCGTGGCGGCGGCGTCGGCTGACAGCTCGCCTGAGCGCAGCTGCTCCGCCGCGCGCTCCAGTTGCGCGATTAGATCGTCGATTCGCTCCAGGGTCATTTACGGAACCTCACGGGTCGCATTCTGGCGCAAGTCGCGCAAAACCGCGCCCAGCACCCCGTTGACGAACCCCGGCGCGTCGCTGCCACAGAACGTCTTGGCGCTCTCGATAGCCTCCTCGATCGCTCCCTCCGGCGGGATCGGCGTATCTCCGGGCGCGACGTCCGGGTGCAGAATCTCGATCAGCGCCACGCGCATGATGCTCCGCTCCAGCGGTTGGATGCGACCGACCGACCAGCCGTGGGCGTGGCGGTCGATCACCTCGTCGAGCTCCTGCGCCCTGTCGGCGGCGGCGTGGGCCAGGGCGAGTGTCAGCAGCGACGCGTTCTTGGAAAGCACCTCCCCCAGCGGGCGCCCCGTGAGGTCGTGCTGGTAGAGAGCGAACACCGCCGCCCGACGCTGCTCGGATCGGCGCATGCCTAGAGCGCGCGCCCGGGGACGCGGCCCGAGGACGCGTCGAGGCGATTCGCTGCCGCGCTCGACACTCGATTCGCGGCGCGCGAAGCCATCACGAGCGCGACATGTATTCGCCCGAGCGCGTGTCCACTCGAATCTTCTGTCCGACGTCGATGAACAACGGCACCTGGATCACAGCGCCCGTCTCCAGCGTCGCCGGCTTGTTACCGCCACCAGAGGCGGTGTCGCCGCGCAATCCCGGCTCGGTCTCGGTCACCGTCAACTCCACGGCACTGGGCAGTTGGATGTCGGAGGGCTGATCGTCGATGAACAGCACGTCGACCTCGCTGCTCGGGACCGTCCAGCGCAGCGCGTCGGCGAACGTGGCCTCGGGCACCGCGATCTGCTCAAAGGACTCTGTGTCCATGAAGTGCGCGTCGGTCCCGTCCGCGTAGAGATACTGCATCTTGCGCGCCTCGGTGCGCACGGAGCGAAACTTCTCGCCGGCGCGGAAAGTGCGGTCGATCACGGCCCCGTCGGAGGCGCGGCGTAGCTTCGTGCGTACAAACGCACCCCCCTTGCCGGGCTTCACGTGTTGGAACTCCACGATCTTGAAGATCGTGCCCTCGACGTCGATGTGGTTGCCGTTCTTGAATTGGTTGGTGTTGATGATGTTCGATCAGCCCCTTCTAGAGCCAAATTCAATGTGATTCGCTCGCGACTGAACTCATCGCGGCTGGGTCACGATAGCGACTGCTGCGGTACTTCAGACAGCGGCAAGGGCCGGCGCAAGGGCTTCGGCAGTCGTCTCGACCGCATCGGGGATCGTGACCACCAGGCGTCCACTACCGGCCAGGATGCGACGCGGACCCATCATCGTTAGACCGACGATACGACCAGTCCCCGGCGAGTATCGGATGACGTGACCCTCCGGCGTCTCCTCG
This sequence comes from uncultured Solirubrobacterales bacterium, assembly GCA_963725265.1. Lineage (GTDB taxonomy): Bacteria > Actinomycetota > Thermoleophilia > Solirubrobacterales > Solirubrobacteraceae > Palsa-744. The sequence continues at coordinate 1,508,643 of CAVRXP010000002.1, read as the reverse complement.
CTCTCGCCGATCTGCGGCTCTCCCACATGCAGGTAGAGCACATCGCTCTCTGCGTCGTAGTCGGCGTGGTCGAAGCTCAGCGACCCGATCGTGATATTTACCCGCTCCATGATTTGGGGTCCTTCCGGTTGGCGAACGCGGAGACGATCCGCGCAGGCGTCTGCTCATAGCTTACGACGACCAGTAGCCAGCGGCTAGGTGTCCTGCCCACGGACCTGCTGAACGCGGCTGATGGGTGCTCGGCCGCTGGCGGCTGAGTGTGGTCGCCTGCGGTTGTAGAAGCGTATAAACGATGACAGGGCGCGATCCCGCTTGTCGCTGCTGGGCCAAACGCGCCCATGCGCCCACTCCGTGTTGAGCGTGCCGAAGAAGCGCTCAACCTTCCCGTTCCAGCGGGGCGTGTATGGCGGGATCAGGATGTGGCGAGCACCGAGAGTCGTAAGTGTCTGCCGGAAAGCGATGCTCTGCGAGTAGCACTTGGCATTGTCAGACATCACCGCCTGCACCGGCCCGCAGCCCTGCTCGATGAACCAGGCAGCAGCGCGAGCCAGGGTCACCGAGACGTTGATCGCGTTCTCAGCGCTGTGCAGCTCGCAATAGGCCAAGCGAGTGTGGTCATCGATCACGCCGATCACGACGGTCTTGCCGGCCCGACGCGTCTTGTGTCGCTCTGCGCGTTGCCCAGTTGCCCAGTGTCCAGGAACCGAGAACTTCGGGACCTGGAAGGCATCGATGTGCAGCAACGCCCCGGCTTCTGACCACTCATAGCGGCGAGAGCTCTCACGCTGGGTGGATCGGCGTCTGCGCGAGCAGCCGTGGCGAGCCAGCACCTTCCAGATCGTCGAGCGATGCGAGCCCGTCAGATAGGTCAGGCGCATCGGGCCCCAGTTGGTCTTCTCACGCGCGCCGAGGATCTTCTGTTCCTGCTCCGCGCTCAGCGCCCAAGGACAACTATGAGGCACCGGCCGACGAGTCTGAAGAGCCTCCCGCGAGTAGCGCTGCTCCTCTGATGCCGCCTGCCAACGATGCCACCAGCGGTGTGCAGTCGCCGGTGCGACCCCCAACGCACGCGCCGCCGCTCGCAGCGAGGAACCCTGCTCGATCAGCCTCACCAGCTCCAGACGCCCAGCCAGTCCGAGCTTGCACCTACGGTCTTCCATGTCCGGCCTCCCTCGAGAGATGCAGTTGTGGTAACCGCACCTTCCGTCGGGGGCCGGACAGCCCTTCAGGCGTTTACTAAGTCCGTGGGCAGGTCAGCTAGGGCCGACACCACTTGCGTAGTAGCGTTTGCGCTTCTCGAAAATCGGATCTGCCGCAACGTGATCTGGCGCCGACACAGCTCGCAGGACCTCGGCCTTGTGCTCGGCGATCTCCGGATGGTCGGCACGATCTTCTCATGCCAGATCTCGTCCTTCAGAATGACCCGAGTGCCATCGGGGTCGGTCGTCTTGCTCGCCGAGGGCTCGTCCGTCATAGACAACAAGCATCCTCATCCATCCGGACGGCCCGCGATCCTTGTGTGGCTCAATCACGCACCTGAATTGAGTTGGTGGTGATGGCCATCGGCGCAGAGGGTAGCGGTTGACGACGGCAGTCTCTCTCTGTGGTCGTCCAGTCTGGCGACAAAACTCGACCCTCCTGGCCTCGACGCGCTCTGCGGTGGGTATCAAAACGGGTGCTAGAGACGGTCTCCCTTCGTCGCGGCGATGCCGCGGGTCGTGCTCAAGCGACTACGCATAGTGACTTATCGGGACTTGTTCGCGCTGCCTGAACCCCCTACCGATTGCAACGCCAAAGTAAGCAGACGGAGAAATGCATTAGACAGCGACGAGCGCGGGGGCAAGATCCTCGGCGGTTGTCTCAACTGTCTCGGGGACCGTGACCGCAAGGTGCCCGTCGCGCCCAAGATGCGTCGAGCACCGAGCACCGAGTACCGTTGGGCCGGCGATGCGGCTAGTGCCCGGTGCGTAGCGAGCAACATGCCCCTCCGGCGTCTCCTCTCCCTCCCCTATCCCGGGCTTACCGACCTGCGAGCGGGGTCGCATCCGCGATCGACTTGTGCGGGTTCCCAGTCAGATGATCGTCCACTACAATGGTTCGAGGCTTCAGATTTTGCTGGCTTTTGCCGGATCAATCGTTAGCCCATGCTTCCCGAAGAGGACACTCCGTCCAACGTGCTCAATTTTCGGTTGAGCGAGCTTGTCGAGGAAAGCGAGTCTTCTGACACCCGTGCCTCAGGGCCACGCGTAGCACTGCCGCGTCACTTCCTCGCGTTCCTGCCGCTGTCCGTATTCGCCACGCTCATGGTGGTCGCGGGTCCAGTCGTCGTCGTGGCGGCGCTCGTGCCTGACCGCGGAATATTCTGGGAGATGCTCGCGGTCGTCTTGGCTGTACTCGGGTCGCTTGCGATCGCATCGGTGGGCGCCCAGCTCTGGATGCGTTGGCCTCGCTCGCGAGATGTGATCTTCGCCGAATTGATGCTTTGGGGTTGGGTGCGGCGTTTCTGGGCGGAGCGACGCCTGGCTCGCACGCGAGACCTGTTTGAATCGGCTCGCGAGTCGGGCTCCACGGTCAGCATCGAGTTGCTCACGCAGCTCAGCGATCTACATCAGGCGGTCGACCCCTATCTGCACGGGCATAGCCGTCGGGTCGCCTCTTATGCAGAAAGGATCGCGCGCGAGATGCATCTTCCGCCGGAGGAGATCGCACGCGTGGAGACCGCCGCGCTCGTACACGACGTCGGCAAGATCTACACACCACAGGAGATTCTCCACAAGCCCGGTCGGCTGACCGACCGGGAGTTCGCGATCGTCAAGCTCCATGCGCGTGACGGCGCGGAGATTCTCGCCGACGCCGGAGACCCGCAGCTGACGGCGATCGTGCGCCATCACCACGAGCGACTCGACGGCAAAGGGTATCCCGACGGAATTCATGCGGCTGAGATCCCGCTGGGATCTCGGATCATCGCGGTGGCCGATACGTTCGACGCGATCACCTCGACCCGTCCCTACAGGCCGCCGCGCAGTCACAAGGAAGCCATCGAGATCCTCTGCAATGAGTCCGGCACGCAGCTCGACGCGACTGTCGTAGGGGCATTCCTGGCTTGCTACGCGGCTCGTCGCCCGGTTGCCCGCTCGGCGTTCGCGAGCGCCGTGTCCGAGCAGTTCCTCTCCGCGATCAAATCCTCGTCGACAGGCCTCATCGCAGGCTCGGTCGCACGGACGCTTCCCGCGCTGGGAGTGGCCAGCGTGCTCGCCGCTTCCCCGGCGCTGCATCACGGCAGAGTCGATCGCCGATACGGGACCACGCAGACGGTCGCGCGCCGGCCGTCGGGAGCCGCTCTCCTTAGGGCAGACAACACCAGGGCCCTCCTGCGAACCAGACAGCTGAAAACCGGACGGCCCCTCCTCCGCAAGCAAGAGAAGCCGGGTGAGAAGATCGACCTTCCGGACACCAACAGCACCAGCCCTGGGGTGAACGCGATCCCCAGGACCAGTACGAGCGAGCAGGGTCAGCCACCGGAATCGCACGGACCGACGCAGAACCCGGTCGGGTCGAGGGCCGAACAGTCCAACCCGACGACACCCGTCTCCGTCCCACCGACATCCCCACCGGGTAGCGTCCAGCCACCGCAACCATCACAGCCCTCGCAACCTGCTCCTCCCGCACCTCCAGCCGAATCCCCCGTTGGGATTCCCCCGACTCCTCCTGTGAAAATCTCAGTACCCAACACCCCTGTGCAGATCACGGTGCCTAGCATCACCGTCCCAACCGTGAGCCTCCCGGTCAAGCTCCCCGCAGTCAATGTTCCGAATGTCCTACCGGGCGTCGATCTGGAAGTCGGCGGCTGAACGCCGGTCAACCTCGCGTCCGCGCGACGCGTCGATGAGACGGCGCGTCGATCAGAGCCTCAAGCGGCCGGGATTTCCGGTCGATGCAGCCAAATGAGGTCTGCGCTGCGCGAGAACGCCCTGTGCGCACTTGTCGCGACCGTGGCGAGCGCGACGATGGCCTGGCTCGGCCTGTACGGCTTTGCCTGGAACGACTACGAAAGCGAGGCGCGGCCCGCGTTTGACGCGCTTGCCCAGGGGCATGTGGTCGAGTTCCTGCGCCTCGCACCCGCCTACGGCGGCTCGCTGCTCGAGCGCGCGCCGTTCGCCCTACTCCCGGGGCTGTGGGGGGGCGGTGAGTTGGCCGTCTACCGCATGGTCGCGCTGCCCTGTCTGCTCGCGGCCGCCGTGCTCGGCGTGTGGCTGGTGGCACGGGTGCGCGGCGAAGGGGGCTCGCGCTTGAATCGGGGCGTCGTGCTCGGTCTGTGCGTGGCCAGTCCGCTGACTCTTCAGGCGCTTGAAATCGGCCATCCCGAGGAGTTGCTCGGCGCCTGCATGTGTATCGCCGCCGTGTTGCTCGCTAACCGCAACCGCATGGTCCCCGCAGCCTTGCTGCTTGGGTTGGCGATCGCCAACAAGGAGTGGGCGCTGCTTGCGATCGGGCCCGTGCTGCTGGCGCTGCCCGCCAAGCGACGCCTGTTGTGTCTGTCGATCGCCGGCGTGACATCGGTCGCGGTGCTCGCTGCCCCTTGCGCTCGTCTCCTCCGGCGGCTTCATAGCCGGCACGCAGGCCGTCGCAAACGCGCCATCCTCGATCTTCCAGCCGTGGCAGGTGTGGTGGTTTCTCGGCCACCACGGGGCGCTGGTGCACGGCCTGTTCGGCTCACCGAAGGTCGGCTATCGAACCGCACCTGGCTGGGTGGGCGGCGTCAGTCATCCGCTGATCCTGCTCGTCGGCGCCGCCATCGCCGTGTCGCTGTGGCTGGGCCGGCGCCGGCGCGCGCTCGCCGGCGCGCTGCTGGGCGAGCGCGATGCCCTGCTGATGCTCTCGCTGTTGCTGTTGTTGCGCTGTGTGCTTGACACCTGGGACACCGAGTACTACCTGCTCCCGTGCGTGTTCACGCTACTTACCTGGGAGGCGATCGGACCGAGCGGACGCCCGCCGGTGCTGGCGCTGTCGTGCACGCTGCTGGTGTGGCTCAACTTCCAGTGGGCACCGCAGCACATCTCGGCCGACGCTCAGGCAGCGCTGTTCCTAGCCTGGTCACTGCCACTGCTTGGCGTGCTCGCCGTCGCTCTGTACAGGCCGCGCGCGCTAGTCGAGCGTTATCAGCTGCTTCGGCAAAGCCGTGAGCCGCTCGCAGCCGTCCTCGCCAACCAACACTAGATCCTCGATACGCACGCCAAGACGGGCGGGCACGTAGACGCCCGGCTCTACGGTGACGACCGCGCCGGCGCGCAACGGCTCCTCAGGCGCGGTGCGCGACAGGCGCGGTGCCTCGTGGATCTCCATCCCCACGCCGTGCCCTAGACCGTGGCCGAAGTGCTCTGCGTGGCCTGCTTCGTCGATGATCGTACGTGCGACGTCGTCCACATCGCGTCCTGAGATCCCGGCGCGGACAGCCTGCAACCCCGCCTCCTGCGCGCGTAGGACTAGCTCGTAGACCTCTACCGCGTCAGTCGAGAGCGTCCCCGTGGCATATGTGCGAGTGCAGTCCGAGCAGTAGCCGTCGAGGTAGGCGCCCCAGTCGATCGTGACGAGCACGCCGGCGGCGATCTCGACGTCACGCGGCTCGGCGTGCGGGAGCGCACCGTGCTCGCCGCTTGCGACGATCGTCGGGAAGCTTGGCGCCTGCGCGCCGAGACGGCGCATCCGCTAGCTCCAGCTCGATCGCCAGCTCGCGCTCGCTGCGGCCCACGAGGCCGGCTTCGAGCATCTCTGTGAGCGCCTGGTCGGCCAGCGCGCTGGCCGCGCGAATGCGTTCGATCTCACTGGTGTCCTTGACTTCGCGCAAGCGCTCGACGACTCCCGCGCACGGCACGAGCCGCCAACCCTCGCCCAACAGCTCGGCCAGGCGTGCGTGCTGCTTGACCGTCAGCGACGCGTCGTCGAAGCCGAGGCTCCGCGCACCTTGCCCTCCTCCCTCCCCGAGCGCGCTTGCCGCGGCCTCGAACAGGTCGCCCTGGGCGATCTCGCGCTCTATCTCCCGGGGCACCTGCTCGGCCGACTGGGTGACATAGCGGAAGTCGGTGAAGAAGCGGTGCTCGGCTTGGTCTCTCGCGTCGAGCAGCAGCAGGCCGTTGGAGCCGGTGTAGCCGCACAGGTAGCGCACGTTCACAGGGGCGCTCACAAGCAGCCGATCGACGTCTCGTTCGCGTACTGTCGCGGCCAGTCTCCGCAGACGTGCAAGTTCGCTCATACCGTTCCCTCGCCGGGCCCGCCCGAAGCGTCGTGCGGCTGCTCGGCGTCGGCCAACTCGTCGCGCAGGCGCTCCAGCGCCAGCCGGTAGCCCTCGATGCCCTTGCCTGAGACGGAGGCGACGCACAGGTCCTCGACCACCGACAGCCGCCGCCACGGCTCGCGTGCCTTGACGTCCGAGAGGTGCACCTCGACTGCCGGCAGTGCGGCGACCGCGAGCGCGTCGCGGATCGCCCAGGAGTAGTGCGTCCAGGCGCCCGGGTTGAGGATCACGCCGTCGACCAGGTCCCGCAGGGAGTGCAGATGCTCGACGTATTCACCCTCGAAGTTGCTGTGAAAGAAGCGCGTCTGCACGTCCAGCTCGCCCGCGAAGCCTTCGATCTGGCGCTCGAGCTCATCCAGCGTCAGCGTGCCGTAGTGCTCGGGCTCACGCTTGCCGAGCATGTTCAGGTTGACGCCGTGCATCACCTCTATGCGAATCAGGCCGGCCATGACCAAGCAGAGCCTATCCGTGCGCCCGCAGCTCCGACACGGCGGCTTGCAGCTCACTGGCGGACACATGACAGCCGGTGCGCACCTCACCGGGCGCGTCGAGCAGCACGAACGGGACGTGCTTGCCGGTGCGCTTCTTGTCGCGCATCGTCGCGTCGATCACCTGCTCGACATCCTCGCCGACCAGCGCCACGGGCAGGCCGCGCGCATCCAGCAGCTCGCGCACCTGCTCGCGCAGCTCGTCCAGACCCGACAGTCGCAGCGCCGCCAGCAGACCGAGGCCGACCGCCTCGCCGTGGCGGTAGCGCTCATAGCTGGTGACCGTCTCAAGAGCATGGCCGATTGTGTGCCCGAGGTTGAGCACCTGACGGCGACCGGCGTCGCGCTCGTCTTCGGCTACCACCGCAAGCTTGGTGCGCGCACAGGCGAGGATCGTGCGCTCATCCAGACGCTCGTCGGCTGCGATACGCCGCCACAGCCCGCCGCCGGCGATCAACGCCGTCTTCAAGACCTCGACGTAGCCGGCTGCAAGCTCGGCCGTCGGGAGGGTGGCGAGCGTGTCGGGGTCGACGATCACGCCTGCGGGATGATGGTAGGCGCCAACGTAGTTCTTGGCTTGCGGCAGATCGACGCCGGTCTTGCCGCCGTAGGCGGAGTCGACCTGCGCGACGAGCGTGGTTGGGATGTGCACGACCGGGACGCCGCGCTGGTAGGTGGCGGCGCAGAAGCCGGCCAGATCGCCGACCACTCCCCCGCCGAGCGCGACCACATGGTCGGCACGGGTCATGCCGCCGGCGACAAGCGCGCTCCACACCGACTCGGCGCTTGCGAGCGTCTTGCTGCGCTCGCCTGGGGCGATCTCGATCAGCTCTCGGGCACCACCGAGGCGCTCGGCGTAGAGCGCCGCGACGTTCTGGTCGGAGACACAGAACGATCGCGACCTCGCCCTGTCGAGCGGCCAGATGCCCGGCTGCGAGCACACTTGCGCGTCTAGCAGACCCGCTCCGACGAGCACAGGATATTCGCCTGTGGCGGCGCTCGCCCACAGCAGCCGCGTGCCGGCGGGCGCGCGGGAGAGCCCGCCCAGGGCGGGCAGCGCGCGCACACCCACGCGCGGCGTCAGCGCCGGCAGAATCGCGTCCGCGAGCGTTTCGTAGAGGCTGAGCCGGCCTGCGTGCAGCTGCTCGAAGGCCTCGCGGTCGGATGCCAGCGGCCGCTTCTCGCGTCCCGAGCTCGCACCGGCGCGACGCCAGGCGGCCTGCGCGTCGATGTCGAGCAGCACGGTCAGGTGCGGCTCAAGCGCCGCGCGCACGCGCTCGGAGAGGACGCTGCCCCCGCCGAGCGCGATCACCGAGCCAGCGCCGGCACCTGCGAGCAGCCGGCAGACGAGCTGCTCCTCGACGGCCCTGAACGAGGCCTCTCCGTTGGCGCGGAACTCCTCGGCCACCGAGTGGCCCAGCTGCTCTTCGAGCAGGCGATCGCTGTCCAGCGCCTGTACGCCGAGCGCCGCCGCGACTTCGCCGGCGACAGTGCTCTTGCCGGCGCCCATGAAGCCGACGAAGACGAGTGCACGAGCGGGCGTGTCGGCTACGGACGCCATTGCGGGTGCTCTGCGCGTTCGCCCAGGGAGGCGGCGCTCAACGCGCCGGCCATCCGATCCGCTCGCAATAGGCTGTGAGCGCCTGGCGCGTATCGTCGATGTGGTCGCCGCCAAACTTGCTCCGGTAGGCCTCGGCGAGCACGAGCGCCACCATCGCCTCGCCGACGACGCCCGCGGCCGGCACAGTGCACGAGTCGGTGCGCTCGCGCAACGCCTCGGCCGGCGCGTGCGTTGCGATGTCGATCGAGCGCAGCGGCTTGGTCAGCGTCGGTAGCGGCTTCATCGCGCCGCGTACGATCAGCGGCTCGCCGTTGGTCATCCCGCCCTCCAGGCCACCCGCGCGGTTGGTTTCGCGGTAGTAGCCGCGAAACTCTGAGTAGAAGATCTCGTCGTGCGCCTCCGAGCCCGGCACTCCGGCGATGCGAAAGCCGTCTCCGATCGACACACCCTTCATCGCCTGGATCGAGCAGATCGCCATCGCCAGGCGGCCGTCGAGGCGCTCCTCCCAGGAGATGTGCGAGCCGAGCCCTGGAACGACCCCGAAGGACTGCACCTCGAAGACTCCCCCAAGCGACTCGTTGGCCTTGCGCAGCCTGTTGATCTCGGCGACCATCGCACGCGAGGTCTCGGCGTCCAGACAGCGCACCGGCGATGCGTCGACCTCGTCGAAGTCGGCAAGCGTCAGAGCCTGGGCGGGGTCAGGTGCATGTACCGAGGCGATCTGGATCACGTGTGAGCGCACCTGCACGCCGAGCGCCGTCAGGTATGCCTTGCACAGCGCGCCGCCGGCGACGCGCGCCGCCGTCTCGCGTGCCGAGGCGCGCTCGAGGATGTTGCGCACGTCGCTGTGCTTGTACTTCTGCGTGCCGACGAGGTCGGCGTGCCCGGGCCTTGGCAGGTGCACCTCGGCGACCTCGGCGTCCACCGGCCACGGCGACATGCGCTCTTCCCAGTTGGCGTAGTCGCGGTTCTCGACCTGCAGGGCAACCGGCCCGCCGAGCGTCTGGCCGTGGCGCACGCCGGCGGTCACGCGTGCGGTGTCCTTCTCGATCTTCATGCGCCCGCCGCGGCCGTGGCCAAGCTGGCGGCGCGCCATGTCCTCGTTGAGATCCTCCGGGCGCAGGCGCAGGCCGGCCGGCAGGCCCTCGACGATGCAGGTGAGGCCGGGGCCGTGGGACTCGCCGGCGGTGACTAGGCGGAGCGTCATCTCCGCCGTAGCTTATTTGCTGTGGCCCCTGGTCTCAGGCGCGTGGCGCTTTGCGCCTTACGCGTGCGGCATTTGCGCGCTTGTGCTTGACACTCGCCGCGCTTGCGCCGTCGCCCTTGGTGATGCTCACGACCTTCAGTTCGTAGACGACGCTCTGGCCGTTTGCTTCGATGTATTCCAGTTCCTCGGAGTGCCCGGGTTCGAGGTCGATCGTCTGGCATTCGGAGGTGCTCGGCAGGCAGATGCCGGTTCCGTGCAGGATCGGCGGGGAGACCAGCTTGAAGACCGCTCCGGCGCCGTTGTTCGTCACCCGTTCGAAGGAGATGCGCGGATCCTGCTTGGAGGGGAAGGGGTCTCCGGGCTTGATGCTCTCGAATGGGGTGAGCGTCGCCGGCTGGCCGGGCGTACTCGATGCCGCTCCGAACAGGATGGAGACGACATAGGGGAACTTCGGCTTGCTCGTTTTCTTCGGAGCCGGCGCTGGGGTTTCCTGACCGCCGCCCGAGCCTTTGCTGGAGGATCCGCCGCTGCCGGAGGACGAGCCGCCGGAGCTCGATCCCGTGGAGCTGCCGGACGAGCTGGAGCTTGAGCTGGACGAGCTGGAGGTGCTGGCTGTCTTCGCCGCGGGCGGAGAGGGCAGCGGGACGAACGGATCGCGCGTGGGACCCTGGCTCTGGTAGCGAACGCCCCCCGGCGTCTCAGAGACGGCCTCGTTGGGGTTCGTCGGCGCGACCGTCACCGGCAGCGCCGGCGCCGAGCCTGTCACCGAGATGCTCGGCAGGCTCGCGAGCGGCGCGGGCGCGGTGCTGGAGGAGCCGGCGGTCACGGCATATGCGACGGCAGCGATCAGCGCCACGCCGGCCAGGGCCACGAACGGGAGCAGGCGCCGCGAGAGCAGGTCGGAGCGCAGCGATTGCAGGAACTCGATCATGGCGTGGCCTTGATGACGGCCGGCGTCGCCGGCGAGCCGCTGGAAGAGCTGCTGGACGCCGGCGTCGCCGACGCGCCCTCCGGGCTGGAGGGAGTCGCGCCGGCAAGCGGCGTCGCACCCGCCGGCAACACATAGGCGGTGGCGGTGATCGTGCCGGTCAACTGTGGCGACTTGGACTTGTTCGCCGTGGAGGAGCTCTGGCCCGCGGTCGTGTTGGGGGCGAGGCTGACGCTGTCGATCGTCAGCAGCCGCCCGTTGACGTGAAGCGCCACCTGAAGAGGTCTGCACAGTGAAGCCTTCGAGCTGGTCGAACAGCTTGTAGAGGTCGACGAAGCTGCCGTTGAAGACGAACGTGAACGGCTCCTGGCTGAAGGTCGTGTTCGCGGCGGCCGCCGAGGAAGCCGCTGCGGCGCTGGTGGAGCCTGTGGTGCCGGTCGTAATCGAGGAGAAGTCGACGTCGCGGCTGTGTGTGGCCTTATCCAGCATGTAGATCAGTGCGGGCGTTTCCGCGGAGGCGGGTACGGCCTGGCCGAGGCTCACCAGCGAGGCGTAGGCGCTGGAGTACTGGGCGCGCGCGTTCTTGGCGCTGTCGGCCGCCGATTCGGCGCTGGCGAGCTGCTTACGCGCCGCTTCGACTTCGGCGGTTATCTTCGCGGCGCGTTCGCGCTCGGGCGCGACCGTCGTGAACCACGCGCCGAGCAGCACGGCGAGCGCCACGATCCCGATCAACATCAATCTGTCGCGCGTGGTCATTTGGAGGGATCTCCCGTGGAGACCGTCGCGGTGGTGCCGGTGCTGTCGCGCGGAGGCCGTCGCGGCGCCTGCCGCGCTGGGCACGCTCGTTGCGGGCGCCGCCGGCAGCCCGACGAAGGTGACCTGGGTGGTGAAGGCTGGATCGCTGCCTGCGCAGCCGCCGGTGGCGCCGCTGCCACCGCTCGACCCGCTCACGCTGCCGGTGCTCGACTTGGTCGAGCTCTGCAGCTGCACTTCGCTGGCGCCATCCATCAGGCGCAGACGTTGCAGCGCCTGGGCGACGACGGTCTGACTGGTGGCGCAGCCGGTGAGCGTGAAGACCGGGGTGCTGCCGGGCGGCGTGCTGGAGGTGGGCGTCGCGCCCGCCGCCGCTGCCGGCGTGCTGGCGCCGGGCGTGGTAGCCGCCGCGCCGACTGTGCCGTGTAGCGAGCCGAGCGACGTGCCGGCGGGCAGCACGCGACCGAGCTCGTGCAGCGCGTGCGACCAGTCGAAGCGGGCTTGCACGAGCTGGGCGACGGTCTCGGTGCGCTGGTCGGCCATCGAGACGAAATTCGTATAGGGCGTCAGGCGTCCGGCGCGGGCTTCGACCGCGCTCGTCTGCGCTTTGATCTGAGTGATTTCGCCGCCCTGGCTTGCGATGCTGTGGTGGGCGCTGCCGTACATCGCGATCATGACCGCGAGTGCGACGACCACGCCGAGCACGATCAGCGCGCCGCCACCGGAGCGGCCGGTCAGATCGGAGAGCCCACCGGCGCCCTGGCGCTGATCGCCGGGGATCAGGTTTACAGCCTTCATCGCGGCGCCTCCTCGACCGCGAGGCCCGTCGCCACGGCGAGCCGCTCGGCGGCCACGTCGCCGGCAGCGCGCTCGTCGAGCACGCCGACCGTCTGCGGGACCAGCGGCACACGCAGCTCGCTCTGCAGGGCGCGTGCGAAGCCCGAGATCTGCAGCGCCGAGCCGCTGAGCACGATGCTCGACACCTCGCCGCCACCGTCCTGGGAGCGGTGGAAGTCAAGCGAGTTGCGCACCTCCCCGGCGATCTCGCGCACGCCGCTTGCTAGCACCGGGCGCACGTCGATCGATTGCTTTTGTGGTACGGCGGGAACAGGGGCCTGCCGCTGCTCGTCTGTGTCTGCCTCCAGCGACGGCGCGGGCGCCTGTTCGGCTGGATCGGCATAGAGCGGCGGCGCTGCCAGCGCCTGCTCGTCGAGGTCGACCGCCGCCAGCAGCTCGCGCGCCTCTGTCAGCTTGATGCTGTTGCGCTCGGCGACGTCGGCGGCCATCGACTCCAGGCCGCCTCCGATCACGCGTGTGAAACGGCAGACGGTGCCCTCGGCGATCGCCATGTTCGTGAGCCCGCCCACGTTCAGGTACAGGACGCGACCGGCGTGGTCCTCGTCGGCGCGGTGCAGCGAGCGGATCAGGGCAAAGGCGGAGAGGTCGACGCCCTCGGGGCGCAATCCGGCCGCGCGCACGGCGGCGATCAGGCGTTCGACCATGTCGCGCTGGGCGGCGACGACGATCACGCGCTGGCGCGGGCCGGCGGGCGTGTCGATCACGCCGAGCGGGTGGAAGTCCAGCACCGCGTTGTCGAGCGGCATCGGCACCTGATCCTCGGCCTGGAAGCGCACGGCCGTCGCGAGCTCCTTGCGGTCGGTCAGCGGCGGCAGCTCGAGCGTGCGCAATACCGTTCGCTGGTTGGCGATGCCGATGCGCACGCGCTTGTCGAGCTTGGCCTCGCGGAACATCTCACGCAGCGTGTCGGCGAGCGCGGTGCCGTCGAGCACCTCGCCCTCGCGCATCGTGTCCGGCGGCAGCGCGGCGCCCGCCGCCTTCTGCACCTGGATCGAGCCGTTGACACGAGCCTGCACGGCGCTCACATAGCCGGGCTGGATGTCCAGGCCGACGAGCATGGGTCCGCGGCGCGAGCGCCCGGCGCGACTCGGCTTGAGGCTCGACATCGAGATGGAAGCGTTCAGCGACGGCAGCTTGCGCTTGGCCGGTTCGATCACGACGGTATCGGCAGCCGGCGGCTCCGGCGGCGCATCGACGACGATCGACGTCGGCCTGAGCAGGCTCAGCTCTTCTTGGTCCATATGTCCGGGCTCCATGGCGTCCATCAGTTCAGGAAGTGGGTCGTATAAAGGTTCACCAGCGGCTCGCCGGCAAAGATCGCCACAAGCGAGCCGAAGGCCAGGAACGGCCCGAACGGGACCGCCGTCTTGCGCGCGACCTGCGCGCCCTGGCGGCTCACGATCAGAAGGCCGAACAAGACACCCGCCAGCAGCGCGACGAGCATCGCCGGGGCAACGGCGCTGCCGAGGAACAGGCCCATCACGCCGGCAAGCTTGACGTCGCCCATGCCCATCCCGCCTGGGTAGGCGAGCGCGGCCAAGAGCAGCGCACCGCCGGCGGCGGCGCCGGCGATCAGACGCGCGGGCTCGCCACTTGGATCGAGCGCGGTGCCGATGCCGAGCGCGAGGATCGCGCCGAGCGCGGTCAGGCGGTTGGGGATGATGCGGTGCTCTGCGTCGATCAGCGCGATCGGCACGAGCAGCAGGATGAAGGCGACGTTGAGCGCGATCGTGGCGGAGCTGCCGCCTGCGAGCACCGCGCCGACACACAGAAGGGCGGCGAGTGTCTCGACCAGCGGGTAGCGCTTGGAGATCGGGGCCGAGCAGTTGCGGCAGCGTCCGCGCAGCAACAGCCATGAGACGACGGGGATGTTGTCGTAGGGCTTGATCCCTTGTCCACAGGCGGTGCAGTGCGACGCCGGGCGCACGAGCGACTCGCGGCGCGGCAGCCGGTATACGACGACGTTCAAGAACGATCCGATCATCGCTCCGAACACCCCCGCGAAGGTTGCTGTCTCCATGGACGGATGATCGGCTCGCCGAGCGCCGCACTTGAGCGCTTCTGCAATCGTTCGCCCAATGTCGGCGTCTTAGGGAGTCCGACAGTGGAGCAACGCCCAATACCCAAGCCGCAAACACAGAGAGGGCGGCCATTGGCCGCCCTCATTTACCTCTAGACCCTCAAAGGAAGCACGCTCCCGGCTGAGGAGCTACCACGTGCCCGTAGGACAGCCCCCGGTGGGGTGTGGAGTGCAAGTACGTTTAGCTTCTCCGCTCGTGACTTTGATGATGAATTTGTCTTTCGTCCCGACCGCTTCGGATTCGATTTCATAGCCGGTGGCGGATAGGCCTTTGGTTTCCTTGGCTTCCGCCGTGGTCTTGTCTTTCAGTGTGGGCTCGATTTTTTCCAGTTCCGCCAAGGTCGCCCCCACGTAGGTGCTGTGTTCGGTTGAGTAGGTCTCCATCGTGTTCTCCATGGTCCTGACCTGTTCCTTGGCGGCCGCATCGTTGGCCTTGCTCTTCTGGTTGAGGAAGGAGGGGATCGCGATCGCGGCCAGGATGCCGATGATCAAGATTACGACGAGCAGCTCGATCAGCGTGAAGCCCGACTCCCCTCTTGCTCTGCAAATGTCGTTGATGTCGCACTGGCAAACTCCTATGTCTTGACGTCCGTTGGATGCCAGTGCGCGTGTGTCGCCCAGTTGCGACCCGGCCGTGAGAGCCGTCGGCTTTGTCTTCGCATATCCGTGCTTGCCGTAATACGTGCCTGACTAATCTCTAATCGGCACATAGGTCGTGGCAGCTTAAGCTTGGCGACCCACATGCAACACATCTTCCTAACAAAGACCAAACAAAAGGGGGCGACCAGATGGCCGCCCCCTCATGCTCACTCCAAAGCTTAGAAGCCTTGAGAGCGACGATTACCAGGTGCCGGTCGGGCAACCGCCCGTCGGGTGTGGTGCACATGTACGAGTTATCGTACCTGCGACATTGGTGATGATGAATTTGTCTTTCGAGCCAGCCGCCGTCGATTCGATGACGTAGCCAGTGGCAGTCGCCGAAGTGAAGCCAAAAGTAGCTGTCGTCGTGTCTTTAAGCGTGGGCTCGATAGCTTCAAGCTTTGCTAGCGAGGCACCTTCGTAGCTACCATTATTTTCGGTCGAGTACGTCTCCATCGTGGTCTGACCGGTCCTCACCTGTTCCTTGGCGGCCGCGTCATTGGCCTTGCTCTTCTGATTCAGGAACGAAGGAATCGCGATCGCGGCCAAGATGCCGATGATCAGGATTACCACCAGGAGCTCGATGAGCGTGAAGCCACCCTCATCTTTCGAGCGCTGGCGCAGTCGATTTAGCATTTGCTTCCTCTTTCTTATCTGGGGCGCCAGCCCTCGATCCAACCGTCTCTCAGCGACGGTGCGTCACCCGGCCGATCGTGAGATCGACACAGGTTCCGCCGGCTTTGCCGTACACCCTCTGTGGGCGTTTGCCTTGTACCGCGGTCTGGCTTGTCAGCGCCTACATCGACCGCTGATAAAGGTGCGCTTTAGCGCTGCATCCAACATGGACACATTGCGCTTGAAACGATCTCTTTCCTACGCGGAGAAAACCACGGTCACTCGCCCGCTTGGGCGGCCTGCTGCTGAGTGGAACTCCTGCGCGTCGAGCCCGCTCAGACGCTCGCCGCCGCCGCGACACCAGGGACAGGTGACCTCGCTCGGCTCGCCGCCGAGGTTTGAGATGACCTTGCCACTGCCGTGGCAGGGCATGCAGACGCGCGGCTCCTGAGACTCGGCTGCCGTCGTATCGGCCTCGTCCTGCTCGCCTTCGTCCTCGGCGGAACCGCGGCGCGGAGGCTTGACGCCCGCCGGCTTGGGATCGTCTGCTTCGCTCATGGGACCTCACACTACCTGTCCGCGCGCTTCTGGCACGCGCGGGCTACGCGTACGAGTTCGCCCTGGATTAGCGTTCCAGGCGGTGAGGTCGCCCAAATCCCCCTGCGCTGGGTCGCCCTCGCGCTGATCACGGCACTGGCGGCGGCGCTCAGACTGGTCGATCTCGGTGCCGTGCGACTCGACCCCTTCTACGACGCGGCGGTGCGCAGCATGGGCGTCTCCTGGCACAACTTCTTCTTCGGCGCCTACGAGCCCGGGGGCAGCGTTTCGATCGACAAGCCGCCGGTCGACCTGTGGCTGCAGGTGGCGAGCGTCAAGCTGTTTGGTTGGGGCTCGACCTCGCTGAAGCTGCCCGAGGCGCTTGCCGGCACGGCGGCCGTGCCGCTGCTGTACGGCGCCGCTCAAGCGACCGTTCGGCGCGATCGCGGGGCTCGTGGCGGCGCTCGCGCTGGCGGTGCTGCCGATCGAGGTGATCACGGCGCGCAGCGACACGATGGACGCGGTCATGATGCTGCTGCTCGTGCTGGCGCTGCTGATGGTGGTGCGCGCCTGCGAGACGGGCAAGACGGTCTGGCTGCTGGCGGGAGCGGCGGCGCTCGGCGTGGCCTTCAACGTGAAGCTGCTGGAGTCGGTCGTCGCGCTGCCGGGCCTGTTCGTGCTCGCCTGGCTGGGCCTGCCGCGCGCGAGTGCGCAGGAGCGCGGAGCGGCGCTCGCGCCTCGCATCGCCAAGTTCGCCGCTGCTGCCGTCGTCTACGTCGTGGTCGCGCTGCTGTGGTTGGGCGCGACACTGCTGTTCCCCGCCCACGAGCGCCCCTATGCGATCGGCTCGACCAACGGCAGCGCCTGGAACGCGGCGTTCGTCTTCAACGGCACCGAACGGCTGAGCGGCAAAACCGCCGAAGTCGGTCAGCCGACCCCCACCGCCCGCTCACGGTCGTGGTAGCGGCGAAATCGCCTCGACGGGCACGCCCATAACTCCCCCCTCCCCCACACGCCTGCTCGCGCGCAGCGGCCAGCTGCCCGCCAAGTGGCTCGGTTGGGAGGCTTTGGCGGCGCTCCTGCTCGGCATCGCCGTCGTGATCTCTGTGCTGCGCCGCGAAGCGACACGCGTACAGCGGGCCACAGCGATCGGCGTGTTCGTGTGGCTGCTCACCGGGCTCGTCGCTGTTCAGCGCGATGGCGCGCCTGCACCCCCGCTACGTCGAGAGCTTCACCCCGGCCGTCGCGGCTATGTTCGGGATCGGCGTCGGTCTCGTTGCAGCACTTCAAAGCCGCGCGCGACTGCTCGCGCTGCCGCTGACGGCGCTGCTGGCGTTCCCGCTCGTGGCAAGCGTGGAAGCGGTCGAAGCGAAGCTCAGCGACGCCGGCAACGTCGGCGCGCTGGGCCCGCTCGAGCAGCGCGCGCTCAGCGCCTACCTGCTCGCCCACCAGGGCAGCGCCCGCTACGAGCTGGCGGCCGGATCCTCGACAAGCGTCGCCTCGTTGATCGTGCAGGACCAGCGCCCCGTGCTGATGCTCACCACCTACAACGGCATCCCTTTCACGAGCGTGGCCCAGCTGAAGGCGCTGATCGCCCGGGGCGAGGTGCGCTACGCGTTCCTGGACTCCGTCTGCACACCGACATCGCCGAAGACGACCGCCGGCTGCGCCCCGGCTGCGCTGTGGATACGCGCTCACGCGACCGACGTCTCGCGCCAGGCGGGCCTGCGCGGGGGTGTGCTGTGGCGACTTCAAAAAGACGATGGCCCGCGCGCGCGTGCGGGGCATCGCTTGCGCACGTACCCTCGACCCTCCGGCCACGCGAACCGGGTTCGGGGTCCGCGCAAGGCGGTAGCGTAAGCGGCGATGGACGCAACCGCTTCGATGCACATCCTCGTCGTCGACGACGAGGCTCCCTTGCGCGACACGCTGACGCGCTCCTTCTCCAAGGAGGGCCACACGGTCGAGGCCGTCGCGACTGGCGCCGAGGCGATCGAGCGCGCCGGCGGCGAGCAGTTCGACGTGGTCCTGCTCGACGTCGCGCTGGGCGCCGGCCCCAACGGCTATGACGTGTGCCGCACGCTGCGCGAGCAGCGCAACATCGTGCCGATCATCATGCTCACCGCCCTGGACACCGAGGCCGACGCCGTCCAGGGCCTCGAGGCCGGCGCCGACGACTACGTCACCAAGCCCTTCGGCCTGGCCGAGCTGCGCAGCCGCATCCGCGCCGTGCTGCGCCGCTCGGGCCCGCGCGCGATGGGCCGCGAGGTGCTCAGCATCGGACCCGTGACGCTCGACCGCAGCCACCGCGAGGCGACCGTCGCAGGCGAGCAGGTCAAGCTCACCTTCTCAGAGTTCGAGCTGCTGGCACAGCTGATGAGCGAACCGGGCCGCCTATTCAATCGTCAGGAGCTGCTGCGCGCGATCTGGGGCGACTCGGCCTATCGCGACCCGCGCGCGATCGACGTGCACATCAGGCACCTGCGCGAGAAGGTCGAGGAGAGGCCCGAGGAGCCGAAGCTGATCTTGACGGTGCGCGGCGCCGGGTACCGCTTCCAGGAGCCGTGAGCGAGCCGCCCACGCGGCCCAGCAGCGACGTCAAAGCGCGCGCCGGTCTGCGCCGGCACGTCCTCGGGCTGCGCCCCAGAATGCTCGCCGCGCTGCTGCTCTCGAGCGCCGTGACGCTCGCGGTGGCCGCGCTCGCGCTGCTCTCGCCGCTCGAGCAGCGGCTGCGCTCCGAGGGCGAGTCGGGTGTCTACGCCGCCATCTCCTCCTCGCGCCCAGAGTTCGAAGAGATCGGCGTCGACCCCGCCACCGGACGCCCGGACAGTGGCGAACTGGCGATCACGGTGTCGCTGCTGCGCCACCGCTCCGGCGCCGAGGTGACGGTACTAAACGACAAACTCGACACGATCTACGCGCCCGCCGACCAAGACCTCGACGTGCCCGACTACTACGCACAGGCACGTCGTGCGCTGCGCAGTGGCAGCGGTGTGCACACGCTGATCGGCGACGATCTGGTCGCGGTCGAGCCGATCCAGATCGGCAAGGGCGGCACGATCGATGCTGTGGTGCTCGTGCGCCGCCTGGAATATGTGATCTCGACCGTGAAAGTCGTCAAGAAAGCCTTTCTCGAGGCGGCGGCGGTCGGACTGGGTATCGCGCTGCTTCTGGGAATCGCGCTCACCACGACGCTTGCTGCGACGCTTGGAGCGCCTGCGCGAAGCGGCGGGCGAGCTGGAGCGTCACGGGCTCGACGCGCCGATTCGCCTCGACGCTCGTCCCGATGAGATCGGCGACCTGACACGCGCGTTCGCGAGCATGCAGGCACGCCTGCGACGCCAGATACAGGCGCGCCATGCCTTCGTGGCGACCGCCTCGCACGAGCTGCGCACGCCGCTGGCCTCACTCGACGGCACTTTGGAGCTGCTCGAAGACGACCTCGACCCGCGGCGGCTCGACCTGGCCGATGCGCGTGAGCGCACGCTGCGTGCCCGCGAGCAGTCGCGCCGCCTCTCGAGCCTCGCCACCGACCTGCTCGACCTCAGCCGCCTCGACGCCGAGGTCTCGCTGCGCACCGAGCCGGTCGAGCTGGGCGAGCTGTGCCGGGCGGTGGCAGCCGAATTCGAGCGTCGCGCCGCCGAGCGCGAGGTCGAGCTCGACCTGCACCGGCCGTCACAGCCGTGCTGGGCGATGTGCGATCCGGGCGCGGTGGCGCGGATCGTGCGCATCCTGCTCGACAACGCGATCGGGATCGCGCCGGCGGGCACGAGCGTGCACGTTCGAGCCGCATCTGAGAAAGGCTGGGCACAGGTGAGCGTTCGCGACGCCGGACCGGGCGTGCCAGCAGCCGAGCGCGAGCGGATCTTCGAGCGCTTCCAACGCGGCAGCGCCGCCGCCGGGCGCAGCGGCTTCGGTCTCGGCTTGGCGATCGGCCGCGAGCTCGCGATCCGCATGGATGGCACACTGACGCTACCGGACGACGCAGGCGACACCTACAGCAAGGGGGCATGCTTCGTCCTGAGCCTACCGGCCACTCATATGGACAACGACCAGGACGAGAAACTATGAACATCGCAGAACAGGCCCCCGCCGCTGGGCGAATCGCGCTCGACACCGAGTTCATGGGCGAGGGCCGCTATCGCACATTGCTGTGCCTGATCCAGCTTGCGGTGGCCGACCACAATGGCGAGGAGCGATCGAGATCGTCGATCCGCTCCGGGGCGAGCTTGCAACGCGAGCCACTCGCGAGCGTGCTGGCCGATCCGCAAATCGAGGTCGTGGTGCACGCCGGACGCCAGGACATCGCGCTGCTGCGCCGCACGCTTGGCTGCGAGGTGCGCAACGTCTTCGACACGCAGGTTGCGGCCGGCTTCCTGGGCATGCCGGCGCAATCCTCTTATGAGACGCTGCTGGCGGAGATGCTGGGCGTCAGGCTCGCCAAGAGCGCCAGCTTCACACGCTGGGATGCACGCCCGCTCTCAGCCGAGCAGCTTTCCTATGCGCGCGAGGACGTCGTGCACCTGAGCGAGCTGGCAGCCGAGCTGGAGCGCCGGCTGGAGCAGGTCGGGCGCCTGCAGTGGGCGCGCGAGGAGTGTGAGTTCCTCGAGCGCGTCAGCGACGAGCGCGACCTCGACGCGATCTTCGCGCGGCTGCCACGTGTGAGAGGCATGAGCGCGCCTTCGCAGAACGTCGCGCGCGAGCTGGTCGCCTGGCGCGAGCGTACCGCCCAAGAGCGCGACAAGCCGGTGCAGAGCGTGCTCGGCGACGCCGCGCTCGTGGAGATCGCCAAGCGCAAGCCGACGTCCGCGCGCAAGCTGGAAGACATCCGTGGCGTCGCCCAGAACAGCCTGCGCAAGCGTGGCCAGGAGCTGCTGGAGGCGGTGCAGCGCGGCCTGCAGGCCACCCAGGAGCCGCTCGAGAGCGATCCGCGCCCGCCACAACCGCGCCCCGACGACGTGCCGCTGATCGCGCTCTGCGAGGCGCTCGTCAGGGCGCGAGCGCGCGAGGCGGGCCTCGCCTACGAGCTGCTGGCCGCGCGCGCCGACCTGCAGGCGATCGTGATCGCCCAGCGCTCCGGCGAGCGAGCCGACGTGCGCACCCTGCGCGGCTGGCGCGCCGAGCTGGTGGGCGACGAGCTGCTGGAGCTGCTCGACGGGCGCATCTCACTTTCCGTGAAGGACCGTCGCCTGCAAGTGGCCGCGGTGCCGCCGAGCTCCTAGCCCAACAAGAGGGTGTTCGACAAGGGGGTGTTCGCCGACACGCCCAATCGGCACAAGGAGGTGTTCGCCGACACGCCCAATCGACACAAAGGGGGTGTTCGCCGACACGCCCAATCGACACAAAGGGAGTGTTCGCCGACACGCCCAATCGACACAAAGGGGGTGTTCGCCGACACGCCACCGAGAGGGTTATTCGATGTGGTTGTAAACCGTAAACATCGGCATGTACATCGAGATGACGATGAAGCCGACGATCGAGCCGATCACGATGATCATGATCGGCTCGAGGATCGAGGTGAGCGCTTTGACCGACGCTTCGACCTGGTCCTCGTAGAAGTCCGCCACCTTGGCGAGCATCGCGTCGAGCGCGCCCGTCTCCTCGCCGACGCCCACCATGTGCGTGACCATCTTCGGGAAGATCGTGGTTTTCGACAGCGGCTCTGAGAGCGTGCCACCGCGCTTGACCGAGGCGATCACGCCGTCCATCGCTTCCTCGACGGCGATGTTGCCGCCGGTCTTGCCGACGATCTCCAGCGCCAACAGCAGCGGCACGCCGGCGCTCATCAGCGAGGAGAGCGTGCGCGACCAGCGTGCAACCGCGACCTGCTGGACGATCGTGCCGATCTTCATTGGCACGCGCAGGCGGAAACGGTCCCATTGCGGGCGACCCCACTTGGATTTCTTCCACTTGATGAAGGTGAACGCGATCAGGCCGGCACCGCCGAACATTGCCCACCAGTAGCCGACGACCGCATGGGACATGCCCACCGAGACCTTGGTGATCGCGGGTAGTTCGCCGCCGAACTGCTTGAAGACGCCGACGAACACCGGCACGAGGAAGGCGACGAGCGCCATCATCACCGCAACCGCGAATGTAATGACCAGCACCGGGTAGATCATCGCCGAGCGGATCTGGCGGCGCAGCGAGGCTTCCTTCTCGAGCTGGTCGGCGACCTGCATCAGCGAGCCCTCCAGCAGACCGCCGGCCTCCCCCGCGCGCGTCATCGCTACGAACAAGGGATTGAAGACCTTTGGGTGCGATTCCATGGCACCTGAGAGCGAGAGACCCGCCTCGACGTCCTTGCGCACCTGGATGACCGTGTCCTTGAGGAACTTGTTCTCGGTCTGTTCCTCGAGCACGTAGAGCGCGCGCAGGATCGATAGGCCTGAGGAGATCATCGTCGCCAGCTGACGCGAGAAGACAGCCAGCTCGCCCGCCTTGACCGACTTGAGGAAGCTCAGCTCGATCTCGCGCGAGGCGTGCTTATCGGCGATGTCGAGCACGATCATGCCGCGCGACTTCAGCTGATTGGAGACGGCCTCCTTGGAGTCGGCGTCGATCTCGCCGCGCGCCTTGACGCCGGCGAGGTCCATCGCCTTGAAGACGTAGGTGCTCATCTCATGCCGCCGCCAGCGATCCGGCGCCGAGCAGACGACGCAGCTCTTCCGGCGCGGAGGAGCGTTCTTCGGCCAGTTTCTGGGAGACCTTGCCGGTGCGCACGAGCGAGACGAGCGCGGCGTCCATCGTCTGCATGCCCTGGGCCGAGCCGGTTTGCAGGACCGAGTAGATCTGGTGGGTCTTGCCCTCGCGGATCAGGTTGCGCACGGCCGGGTTGGGCACGAGCACCTCGCATGCGGCCACGCGCCCGGAGCCGTCGGCGGTCGGCAGCAGCTGCTGGGTGAGGATGCCCTGCAGGGCGACCGACAGCTGCACGCGCACCTGACCCTGCTGCTCGGGCGGGAACACGTCGATGATGCGATCGACCGTCTGGGCGGTGTCCTGGGTGTGCAGCGTGGCGAACACGAGGTGGCCGGTCTCAGCCGCGGTCAAAGCTGTGGAGATCGTCTCCAGGTCGCGCATCTCGCCGACCAGGATCACGTCGGGGTCCTGGCGTAGCGCGGCCTTGAGCGCATCGGCGAAAGAGTGCGCGTCGGAGCCGAGCTCGCGCTGGTTGACGATGCACTTCTTGTGCCCGTGCAGGAACTCGATCGGATCCTCGATCGTCATGATGTGCTCCTCGCGCGTGGCGTTGATCTCGTCGAGCATCGCCGCGAGCGAAGTGGACTTGCCCGAGCCGGTCGGGCCGGTGACGAGCACGAAGCCGCGTGGCTTGCGCGTCAGGTCGTGCGCGATCGCCGGTAGCCCGAGCTGGTCGATCGTGGTCAGGCCGAAGGGGATCAGACGGAAGGCCGCGCCGACAGCGCCGCGCTGGAAGTAGGCGTTGACGCGGAAGCGAGCGTGACCTGGGATCGAGTAGGCGAAGTCCAGCTGCCAGTTGGTCTCAAGGCGCTGGCGCTGGTCGCCTGAGAGGATCGAGTAGACGATCTCGCGCGTGTCGGTGCCCGACAGCTCGGGGTAGCCCTCCAGGCGGTCCAGACGCCCGCGCACGCGCACCGTCGGCGGCGCGCCGGCGGCCAGGTGCAGGTCGGAGGCTTTGCGTGCCACGACCTCCATCAAGAGGTCTGCGAAGTCGATGCTCATCGACGCTGGCCTTCCGTCGTGCAAGCCGGTCGCTTGCGATCTGCGCGTGTGTCGCTCATGCGCCCGTTATCGGCAGCTGCGTGGCGCAGCTCAACTGCTGTGCAGCGCATCTCAGCTGCTGCCGATCACGCGGGCGATCTCGGCGATCGAGGTCAGGCCCTGGCGCACCTTCTCCAGGCCGTCGTCGCGCAGACGGCGCATCCCCTCGCGGATCGCCACCTCGCGGATCTCCTCGGCGGAGCGGCGCTCCAGCGTGAGGTTGCGGATCTCCGAGGAGAGCGTCATCACCTCGTAGATGCCCAGGCGCCCACGGTAGCCGGTGCCGGCGCAGCGCCGGCAGCCGCTCGGCTCATACGCCTCCAGGTCGACAATCGCCTTGTATCCGTTTTCGCACAGGACCTCCGCCGGAACGATCGTGCGCTGCTTGCAGTTTGGACAGAGCATCCGCGCCAAACGCTGGGCGAGCACGCAATCGAGCGACGAGGCGACGAGGAACGGCTCGATCCCCATCTCCGTCAAGCGTGTGATCGCCGACGGGGCGTCGTTTGTGTGGAGCGTGGAGAGCACCAGGTGCCCGGTGAGCGCCGACTCCACCGCGATCTGGGCGGTCTCGCGGTCGCGGATCTCGCCCACCATGATGATGTCGGGGTCGGCGCGCACCATCGCGCGCAGGCCCGTGGCGAAAGTAAGGCCTGCCTTGGTCGAGACCTGCACCTGTGTCAAGCCCGCGATCTGGTACTCGACCGGGTCCTCGACGGTGATGATGTTCTTCTCCGGCGTGTTCAACGCGAGCAGCGCCGCGTACAGGGTGGTCGACTTGCCCGAGCCGGTCGGGCCGGTGACGAGCACCGCGCCGTGGGTTTCTTTGAAAGCGCGTTCGAAGCGCTCGCGCTCGGGGTCGGCCATGCCGAGCTTCTCGAGCTTCATCACGACCGAGTCCTTGTCGAGGATGCGCATCACGATCGACTCGCCGTGCACGCTCGGCAACGTCACCACGCGCAGGTCGATGTGGCGCGACGTCGACCGTCAGGCTGACACGTCCGTCCTGGGGCAGGCGCCGCTCGGAGATGTCGAGCTCGGCCATGATCTTCACACGCGAGACGACGCCCGCGGCCATCCGCCGTGGCACGGTCGTGATGTCTTGCAGGATGCCGTCGACGCGGACGCGCACACGGACCTCGTGACCGTCGGGCGCCAGGTGCACGTCTGAGGCGCCCAGCTCGACGGCTTGGGCGACGATCTGGTTGACGAGCTTGACGACGGGGGCGTCGTCCGCTGTCTCGCGCAGGTTGACGATGTCGGCGCTGGCCTCCTCGGCCTCTTCGGCGGCGGCGGCGTCGCCGGAGACGACGTCCTCCAGGCGCGCCATGCGCGAGATCAGATCGGCGATCGCGTCGGGCGAGGCGACCGCCACGCGCACCTCGTAGCCGGTCATGATCGCTACGTCGTCGACGGCCAGCACATTGGAGGGGTCGGCCATCGCCAGCAGCAGCGTGCGCTTGTCCACGAACGCTACCGGCACCGCCTGATAGCGCTTGGCGGCGCTGTTGACGACCAGGTTGGCAGCGCCCATGTCGACCGGGAAGATGTCGAGGTCGAGATGGTCCAGGCCGTAGCGCTCGGCAAGCGCCCGGGCAAGGCCGTCGGAGGTGATCGCTCCACTTGCCAGCAGCACGCGCTCGGGCGTGATGCCTTCGTTGCGCGAGGACTCGATTGCGCGCTCGACGCGCTCGCGCGGGGCGAGGCCCATGTCGCAAATTACATCGGTCAGGAAACGTGCGGAGGAGCCGCGCCGGCTGGGGCTGGTGACGCCCGCGACCGGTTCGGGGGCGTATGGGTCTAGATCGGGTTCAGGGTCGCCGCCGAACGCAGCTGGGTCGGAGTCTCGTGGGCCTGGGGCGAGCGGCATTTCCGAGGAGGCGAAGGGACGGCCGTCGGCCTCCCCCGGAACGTTCGAGGCTTGCTCGTCGCGGTCGATCTCGACGCTCACCGTGGGACCGGCCTCGCCGAAGATGTCGTTCTCGTCGCGCAGGCCGTTGGGGGGCGTGCTCATCGCTCTTGCCCTCGGCCGGGGAAACGGTCAACCGGCCGCGTCCTCGATCCCGGCGCCGCGGCGCATCGCCTCGCGCGGCGCCTCTCTGCCGGTCCACTGCTCGAAGCTGAGCGCGCCCTGCGCGACGAGCACCTCCAGGCCCCCAACTGTGGTCGCACCCTGGGCTTGGGCGGCGGCGAGCAGTTGCGTTGGACCGTCTCCGTAGACCAGATCGATGACGTAGGCATACCTACCGACGTGATCGACGCTCAGCTGCAGTTGGTTGAGCGCCTCGGCGTCAGTGGCCAACCGTTGCAGTCCGACCGACGTGCAGTTGACGAGCAGGTCGGCCGTGACCGGACTCGCCACCGCATTCGCGCCGAAGTCTTGTGCCAACTCGCGCGCCCGCTCGGGGGTTCGATTCCACACCGACACGCTGGCAGCGCCCGCATCGCGCAGAGCCCAGACGGCGGCGCGGGCGCTGCCGCCGGAACCCAGCACAAGCGCGCTCGGGTGGGCGGGCATCCCAGTCAAGCCTTCGAGCACAGCGATCAAACCCGGGGCGTCGGTGTTGTGCGCCTCGATCTGACCCCCTTCGGCAAAAGTGAGCGTGTTGGCGGCGCCGATCGCGCGCGCCGCCTCGCTTGCCTCATGTGCGATCGCGAGCGCTGCCTGCTTGTGGGGGATCGTCACGTTCGCGCCGACGAAGCCGCTGTCGTGCAGAGCGGGCACCGTCTGCTCGAACAGCTCGGGGGGGATCGGCAGGCGCTGATATGACCAGTCGGGCATCGCGCACGCTTCGAAGGCGGCGCGAAACATCGCCGGCGAACGGCTGTGCGCGACGGGCCAGCCGATGACACCCAGGCGTCTCATCGCCTGCGTTTGCAGACCGGTGGTTTGCCGCCGGCGCGCGCGAGGGCCGTCTTGTAGGCAGCGACGTCGGCTTCGAACTGGGCTTGCGTGTCGGAGAAGACCTGCTCGCCGCAGCCGTCGGCGCCCGCGACGTAGTACAGGTATGGGACGTGCGCGGGGTGCGCCGCCGCTTCGATCGAGGCCAGGCCGGGGTTTGAGATCGGCGTCGGCGGCAAGCCCCTGTGCAGGCGCGTGTTGTAAGGGGAGTCGATGTGCAGCTGGCTTTCTGTCAGTTCGCCCGTGTACGTGGCGATGTGTTTTTGCTGCTCGACGGCGTAGTAGATGGTGGCGTCGATCCCCAGCGGGATGCCGGCGTGCAGACGGTTGTAGATGACCGCCGCGATCTTCGCGCGGTCGCCCGGTATCTGCGCCTCGCGCTCGACCATCGAAGCCACGATCAAGAGCTGGTAGGAGGTGATCCCGAGCGCTTTGGCGGCGCGAACCTGCGTGACGCCGAAGCTTTCTTCAAACGCCGTCAGCTGCCTGTCCACCAGCCGTACAGCCGGTTCGCCGGCATAGATTTCATAGGTGGCCGGGAACAGGAAGCCTTCCAAGTCCGGCGTCGCCGGCGGCGCTCCGTAGTGGCGCGGGTCGAGCCCGGGGGAGTGTGTCGACGCGGCGAGGTAGTTGCCGCTGACGCCGTCGGCGCGCGCGCGCTGCGCGATCTGGGCGCGGGTGAATCCCTCTGGTATGACCAGCTTCACGATCTTGGGGATGGGGGGGATTTTTGGGCGTGCCGAATGGTGTGAGAGGCGCACTGCCCCAAAACCGATCGCCCCCAGCAGCACCAGCGCGGCGAGCAACGCTCCGATTCGCCTGCCAGGCCCGCGCATCCGTTTGCCAGGAGCCGGCGCGACGGGGACATGCGGCGGAGCCTGCGTCACGGGAGGCGGCTCGACCGCCGGCGGTGGCAACGGCGGCTGCGCTGGCAACGGTGCTTGCGATGTCGAGGGCCGCTGCAGACGGCGACGCTCGCGCTCTTCCCGAGCCTGCCTGCGCTCCGTTTCGGTGCGATCTGAGGACATGCTCTATCTGCGATCCCTGGCCAAGCGCGTGACCCTACTGGGATCTGGCAAGCCAATCCTCCAACAACACGGCCGCGGCGCGCGAGTCCTCGCTGGTCCTCGGCTCGTGAACCTGGGCGGCGATGCGCGTGGTGAAGCGCTCGTCGCATAGCTCGACCGGGATGCTCTCGCCGAGCCGACTTGCGAGCGTCGCGGCAAACGCACGTGTCTCGCGCGTCTGCTGGGTGTCCTCGCCGCGCAGCGACAACGGCAGGCCCACGACCACGCGCTCCACTTCGCGTTCCTGCACGAGACGGGCGAGCGCCGCCAGCCCACGGCGGCTCGCCGGGCGCTCGACGACGGCGATCGGCGTGACGATCGTGCCGGTCGGATCGCTTAGCGCGCAGCCGCAGCGCGCGCTGCCGTAGTCGAGCGCCAGCACCCGCATTTCGCTCAGTGGGCGATCGTGCCGTAGCCGACGATCACGTCGCCCTCGTACAGGCAGGCGATTTGACCCGGCGCGGTGCGCTCGAGCGGCTCGAGCATTTGCAGCTCGACGCGCTCGTGCAAACCGGCGCCGGGCTCGTCGCGCACTCTGCAGGGCATGCGCCGGCCGCGATAGCGCACCTTTACCGTGTCCACGTGAGCGCCGTCGCGGTGCAGGGTGACCTCGCGCACGCTTACCGCCGTCGTGCGCAGCTGCTCGCGCGGGCCGACCGTGACCGTGTTCGCACGCGCATCGGTGGCAAGCACGTACAGCGGAGCCCCGGCGCCGTGGCCCGACGCGCGGTCCAGACCCAGACCGTGGCGCTGGCCCACAGTCAACGTGTGAGTGCCGCCGTGCTCGCCGAGCTTGCGTCCCTGGCCGTCGAGGATCGCTCCCGCACTGCGCTTCATGCCCCCGTGGCGCTCGAGGAAGTCGCTGCCGCGCGTGCCCGCCAGGAAGCACAGGTCCTGAGAGTCGGGCCGGCGTGCGACCTCCAGACCCGCCTGCGCGGCGCGCTCGCGCACCTGCGGCTTGGTGAGCGAGCCGAGCGGGAAGCGCAGACGCGCCAGCGAGCTCGGCGCGAGCGCTGCCAGCGCATAGCTCTGGTCCTTACCCTCGTCCACCGCCATGCGCAACAGCG
The DNA here is from genome assembly GCA_963725265.1 of uncultured Solirubrobacterales bacterium. Taxonomy (GTDB): domain Bacteria; phylum Actinomycetota; class Thermoleophilia; order Solirubrobacterales; family Solirubrobacteraceae; genus Palsa-744. The sequence goes on along the minus strand of CAVRXP010000002.1, from coordinate 1,479,906 downwards.
GCTCGCCCTCCCGGTCGGGATCGGTGCGCGCGTAGTGGCCGGTGGCGAGCGTCTGCGCGCCCAACCGGTCGGCCAGCTCGAGCATCGCGTCGAGACGCACCTTGCCGTTGCAGCGTACGCACGGGTTGGGCGTGAGACCGGCCGCGTGGTCGGCAAGCCAGTGCTCGACGACGCCCGTGCGGAACTCCTCGCGCAGGTCGATCGAGAAGTGCGCCATGTCCATGCTGTGCGCGAGCGAGCGAGCGGAGCGCACCGCCTGGGCCGAACAGCAGCTGCGCTCGCCGTCGTTCTCGGGGTCGGACCACAGCTCGAGCGTCACTGCCACCGCCTGCCCACCCCCCTCGCCGACGAGCAGTGCCGCCACGGCGCTGTCGACGCCGCCGCTCATCGCGACCAGCGTGCGCGCGGGCGCAGGCGCAAGGGCGGCCTGTTCGCGCAGTGCCCAGCCGAGCGCGCGGTGCAGAGCGTCGCAGGCCAGCTCGGCCGCATGCTGCTTGGCCGGACTGAGGCCCCCCAACTCGGCGGCGATCTGCGGCGCGCCGATGCGTGCGGCGTCCAACAGGGTCGCATCCTCGATCAGCGCGACGACGGCGCTGCCGGCGGCGATCGCCGCGCCACAGCCGCTCGCGTCGAAGCCGGCGTCGAGAATACGGCCGTCCGCGCTGCGGCGATCGACGGCGAGCGAGATGCGGATCAAGTCGCCACAGGCCGCGCCGCCGGCCGCGCCGCTACAGGCGTCGAGGGGTGTGTGGCCCTTGCGTCGGGGAGATTGCAGGTGCTCGCTGAACAGCTCGACGTTCATGTCCGTCGAGTGTAAGAGGCCGCGCCAGGCTTCGGGTGGGCGACAGGATGTGACGGACGCGCTGGACGCTCAGACTTGCCCGGCGGCTTAGACAAGCGCGGCTTGCGCTTCTTTGACCGCCTGTTCGAGCGCGAACAGGTCGGTCAGGCCCGTGAGCGTGCTCACGACCCCGTGCTTGTTGACGATCAGGATCGTCGGCGTCTGGTAGACGTGGACGACTTCGGTGATCGTGCCGAACTCGCCGACCTGGTTTGCCAGCGCCAGGTGCAGCGTGACCGTGCCTTTGGAGCGGGCGACGAGCGCCTTGGCCTGGACGACGTTCTGCTGGTCGACGCTGGAGCTTGGTGTCCAGAAGAACAGCAGCACCGTCTTGCCCTGGGCAAGCTCGTGTTCGACCGCCACCTGTTCGGCTGACTTGGCGGAGGAATGCTTGACCGTGGCGCGCACGCGAACGGTGGGTTTTTCGGTGGGCGCCGCGACCCTGTGTACGGGGGTCGCCGCCCTATGCACCGTGGTCGTGCTGTCGTGCGTGACTGTCGTGCCGCCGTGCGCCGAGGTCGAAGTGCTTGTCCTGTGAACGCTCGTCACCGTCCTGCGCGCGAGGGTGGGCGTGGCGGCACTCGTCTTGTGGGTGACGGTCACGCTCTGTGTGGTCTTGCCGGCGGGCGTCGTGTGCGTCGTCGTCGCGGAGGTTTGGGCTTCGCCGGTGAGCGCCTGCGCCCTGTTGGCCTGCTCTTGGACGTTGCGCTGGGACTCGGCCACGGCGCCGTGCGCTTTGGCGATCGCCCGCGTCAAGCCTTCCACGCCCGGAGCAGCCCCATGGTAGATCGGGGTTGGCGCAGCGGGGTTGCCTGCGGAGTTGCCGTTGGTGGCGGCGCTATGGGTCGCCGTCGGCGCCGATGGGGTCGGTTCGTTCGGGTTGGAGCTGTGGCTACGCAGCGCGACGGCCCAGATGAGCCCGAACACGACGACGACGCCAAGGATGATCTGATAGGGGCGCGAAAGCTGAGCCATCGCCCCTCACTTCGGCAGAATCGCCGCCCGAGTTGAACGGCGAAATCGCCCATGGACGTCTCGCAAGCGCTTTTTCACCGACAGAGCCCGCTATTTCGGGGGCGCGCTGCGGCTATGCGAGGTCGCGCAGACGCCGCAACGCACCGTGCACAACCGTGCCGGTGTCGAGCGTCTCCTCAGATCCGTCCTGCATGTCGCGCAGGACCGTCTGCTCTTGCGCGACTGTCGCCAGCAGGCGCGCGCCGATGCGATTGGCGTGGCCGCGCTGTCCCTTCAAAGAGCGCCCGGCCATCTCCATCTGCACGCGCAAGCCAGCCGAGCGGGCCTCGCTACAGATCGCGAAAGCGGCTGCCTTGACGTGCGGGAACGACCCTTCCCCCCCATCCTCCACGCCCACGTAAAGATCGACCGCGTGCGCGTCGCCTCCCAGCGGACTGCCGGCCAGCAGGATGCGCTCGATGCCGGCCGCCCAGCCCATGCCCGGCGTCGGCGGACCACCCAGCTGCTGGACGAGCCCGTCATAGCGTCCGCCGCCGCCGACGCCGCTCTGTGCGCCGAGGGCGTCGCTGGTGAACTCGAACACGGTGCGCGTGTAGTAGTCCAGACCGCGCACGAGCGTCGCGTCGAGCTCGTAGGCCAAGCCGGCACGGTCGAGCAGCTCGCGCACGCACGCGAAGTGCTCGGCGTCCTGCGCGTCCAGCTCGTCGAGCAGGCGTGGCGCGTCGCGCATCACGGCGAGCGTGCCCTCGTGCGAGGAGTCGAAAGCGCGCAGCGGGTTCAGCTCGATGCGCTCGCGCACCTCGGCGGAGAGGCTGTCTTCGTTGGCGCGCAGGTGCGCCTGCAGGCGCTCGCGGTAGCGCTGGCGGCTCTCGACGCTGCCGAGACTCGACAGGCGCAACCGCACATCGCGCACGCCCAGCTCCTCAAGCAGCGTGCCGAGCAGCAGGATCGACTCGGCGTCGAGCGCCGGGTCCTCGGAGCCGAACGCCTCGGCGCCGATTTGCCAAAACTGACGCTGGCGACCCTTCTGTGCGCGCTCGTAGCGAAAGAAGCTCGACAGGTACCAGAGCTTCACGGGTTGCGGGAGCTTGTGCATGCCGTGTTCGACATAGGCCCTGCACACCGGAGCGGTGCCCTCGGGGCGCAGCGTCAGCGAGCGTCCGCCGCCGTCGCTCAGCGTGTACATCTCCTTCTGCACGATGTCGGTGGACGAGCCCACCCCGCGCGCGAACAGCTCGGTCGCCTCGAACGTCGGCGTCTCGATGCGCTCGTAGCCGGCGCCCTCGAGGATCGTGCGGGCGCGCGCCTCGAGCGCCGTCCGGCTCGCCGCCTCCTGGCCGAGCACGTCGTGCGTGCCGCGCGGCGCTTTGATCTGCCCCTCGCTCAAGGCTGGGGCGCCATCGCCGCGGCGCGCAGCTCGGCGAGGAACGGGTTGGCGTCCCACTCGCGGCCCAGCGTCGTCACACCCATGTGCCCTGGGTAGACGACCGTGTCGCGCTCGAAGCGACCCATCAGCATGCCGATCGAGCGCTCCAGCGTCGCCCAGTCGCCGCCTGGCAGGTCCACGCGGCCGACCGACCCCTGGAAGAGCACGTCGCCCGAGAGCAGCGCCGGCGTGGCGCCCAAGGCTGCCCCCACCCCATCACCCACGCTTGCGGCGCCGTCCGACGAGGCGCCTGTGCCCGGGAGATCGATCGCATAGGTCACATGGCCGGGGCTGTGGCCGGGCGTGAACAGCGCTTCGACTTCCAGCTCCGCGAGCGTGAGCCGCTCGCCGCCCTTGACCGTGTGCTCGGCCTGCCAGCTCTCGAACGGGCCGAAGCCTGGCATCGTCCATTTCGTGATGTCGGCAAGTACGCCAAGCTCGATCTCGGGGCAGTACACCGGCGCACCTGTGGCCTTCGCGAGCGGCGCCACGGCGCCGACATGGTCGAAGTGGCAGTGGGTGATCAGGATCGCCTCGATCTCGACCCCGAGCGCCGTCGCTGCGTCGAGCAGTCGCTGCGGCTCATCGCCCGGGTCGACCATCAGCGCGCGCTTGGCCTGTGCGTCGGCACGCACGAGGTAGGCGTTCTCCTGAATCGGCCCGACGGTGAACGCGCGCACGTCGATCATTTCGAGCCGGCCTTACCAACCTGTCTGGTCTTGCTCGCCATCCTGCGTTTGTACAGCCAGCGGTCGGTGTAGTAGCTGATCGGCACGTAGGCGATCAGCACGATCGGAAACAGCGCGATCGCCTCGTTGGGCTTTTTCAGGAGCAAGATGCTGATCAGCAGCATCAGCACTGCCGCCGCCATCGCGCGGTAGAAGGCGCCCAACCACGTCGGCGGCTTTTCCAAGCGTTCTTGGCGCGTCAGCTTCGGCGCGCTGCCCTTGCCCGTCTTCTCCGCCTCGGTCGGCTTGCGGCCCGTGCGCCCGCGCGACTCCACGACGCCGGCCGCGTTGCCGCGGTGCTTTGTCTGCCGCTTTCGCTTCGTCTGAGCCATCTTCGCGCCCTGTCTGGTGGTCTGTGTACGGATGAGTCGCAGCCAGTCTCGCCGCGCTACACCTACAACCCTAGTGCGTTCTCGATCGTGTGCGCTCCAGGATCGAACCCTGGCAACGCAACGTCGTCCGGGAAGCCGTCGAACGCTGCGAGCGGGGCGAGACCGACAAGCTCGGCGCACGCTATCTCGGCGTGCTTGCGAACCGCCTCCGACGACTGCGCGCAGCGGCAGCTCCAGCGGACGCTCGACGTTCGTCGAGAGCTGGGCGACAACGTCCGTGGGCGGCTGGGCGGTTGTCTTCGCAGACGACTCGGCGGCGACGTCCGCAAACGGCGCGCCCCCCGCGCGCGTACCCCTGCGGGGCACAGGCGGGGGCATCGGGCTTTTGACCCGCACGCCGCCACGCCGCAACGCCACGCCGATCGCCCGCAAGCCAGGGAGACCCTCGGCCCCGCCCTCGCGGATCAAGCTCGCGATGCGCTTGGCGTCCTGGACGCTTGCCGGCGGCGCCAGCTCCAGGTTGAACGCAACCAGCGGCTCCCTGGCCGCGACAAGCGTGGCGCCCGCGGTCGGGTGCAGCCGTGGCGGGCCGAAGTCAGGTCGCAGCTCGCCGTCGCGCATGCGCCGGGCCAGGCCCGTGACACCGCCGCGACGCAATTCGGCTCGCGTGCGGCCCTGGGCCAGCTCGCCGTACAGGAATACCGGCACGCCAAGCTGCTGGCCGATCTCGTGGGCCACGACCAGCGCCTCCGCACAAGCAGCGCCCCCTAGGCCCGAGTCCAGATACACGAGCGGCATCACGTCGAGCACCCCTACGTGCGGGTGTGCGCCAACCTGGTCCGCCTCGCGGCCCTCCCCCACGTCTACGCGCTCAACCGCCACGCGCGCACCGGCGAGCATCGCGCCGGACAGCGTGCCCTGCGCGCCGGCGAGCGTGAAGACCGAGCGGTGGTGGTCGGCGTCGGAATGGATGTCGAGCAGACGTGCGCGCCCGGCGCGCGTGAAGGCGTCGGCGACGGTCTCGATCGTGGTCTGGTCGCGCCCCTCGGAGACGTTCGGGACGGCTAGCAGGGGCTTGTCGGGCATGGTCTAGACGAATCTGAGCCTAGCCCGCGACGAGAGCGGGCCGCTCCAACGCAAGAGGCTAAACTCCCCGCTCCCGCCGGAGTAGCTCAGTTGGTTAGAGCAGCGGAATCATAATCCGCGTGTCGGGGGTTCGAGTCCCTCCTCCGGCATCGCCGAAAGCCCAGCCCACACAACGATTTTGAGGTTATCAGGGGTTCCGGACGGGGGCGACTATTTCCCCAGCTATTTCCCTAGAGGGCCGCGTTGGGGGCGCAGGGGGTCCGGCGGGGAAGTACCGGCCGGCCTTCTCGGGCCGACGGGGCAGCGTGAGTGGGCACGACCCGCTCGCGTGAATTTCCTTGGCCGGTCCGGGCACCTGGGGTCTGTATGGGGTATGCGAGCACCAACAACGGAGCAGCCTCCTGCCGCCTCGGCCGAGGATCGACTGCTTCACCCGGAGCAGGCCGCTTGGTACCTGAACGTCAAGACGAGCTGGGTCTATGAGGCCATGCGAGCTGGGCCGCTTGCCCTGCTTTCGAGTCGGGCGGCATATCCGCTTCACGCGCCCGATGCTCGATGATTTGGCTCGCGGGGCAGCCGCGGCGCTAGACACTCCGGCGGGTCTCATACCATCGAGCGGGCGACGTCTGGGCTGAGAGCGCGAGCTGCCACGACTGGTCGGGAACGATTCGCTCAGCTGTCGGTGCGATCAGCGCGAGCGTGGATGATGAGCCTGTCGGTAGTCAGATAGCCGAGCGGGAGATTGCCTTTGGTTCGTGACAGGCAGCTCCGGGCGACGATCGCGACGTTTCGAGCCGTTCTATACAGATGCGTCGGCAGACTTGGCTCGTTGATGACGCGAATTTCCTTGAAGCCGAACTCCGCGATCATGCCTACAACGGCGACCGCGTTCGGCCCCCACCAGTTGGAGTGATCGCAGCCGAAGTACATGCCGGGGTAGAAGGCCGCCGCTGGGCGCCGTGTGAACGTCATATCTACGAGCGTCTCTACCACAAGGAGGTCCTTGGTGACGCTTGCGACGGCCTCGAGCGCGGCCATCGGGTCGCGCATGTGGTAGGACGCCCATGGACAGCACGATGTCGAACTGGCCGACGGATTCGGGGCTGATGTCAAGGACCTCAAGCTCAACGTCCTCGACGTTGGAATCGAGCGCCTTTCGCGCCAGCTCAAACGGAGCCTTCGAAACGTTGTGCCAGGTGACCGAGTCGAGCGCCACCACGCGCGCAGCCCCAAGCCGCTTCGCCGCAAACGAGAAATACCCATCCCACGCGCCGACGTCGAGCACCGACTTGTCCTGTAGCGACGGCAACTGGAGCGCCTCAAGCTTGCGGCCGACTGATCGTGGCCCGGCGTGACGATGCCGCGACCGATATCGATCTGGTGATGCCACATGTCCGCGCGCATCGACCGAGTGCGATGTCCGTCCTGGGCTATGCGGCTCGTCTACTAGATGCAGAGATCGTAAATCACTCATCGAGAGGACTCAGCGAATGGCAAACTACGTGTTCGTATACAGCGGTGGCAAAGGAGTGGCCGCCGACGAGGCCGAGCGCGATGCGCAGATGGCCCAGTGGGGCCGGTGGTTCGGAGAGCTCGGTTTGGCCGTCGTCGACGGCGGCGCGGCGGCCGGGAGCGCGAAGACGATCAATGCAGATGGCTCGATCAGCGACGGCGGCTCGCGTGGCATGACCGGCTACTCGATCGTCTCTGCCGAGAGCCTCGACGCAGCCGTCGAGCTCGCAAAGGCATGTCCGGTCCTCGGGATCGGCGGCGCGGTCGACGTCTACGAGGCGATCAAGATGTGAAAGGCGCTCGGAGCGCTGGGTCGGCGGGAGCTCGAGTGCTCAGCCGATCCGGCGCCTCAGTGGGCAGCAGAGGGCCTCGCTGAACTGGGCGCCCACTTGGGCTTCAGGCTGCGGCGGGTGCTCGTTGCCCTAGGGATCTCCCGTGCTCGATCGCAAGCGCGTCTGCGACCGCCAAAAGTGCGCTCTCACGCGGTTTTCGCGTGACGATTCCCTCTTCCGCGATTGCATGTCGGAGCGATCGCTCTAGGGCCACGGCGCTACGACGTCTCGAAAAGGCGGGTGCGACCGTCGTCTGGTCCGACCCTGGCGATGTGGCGCGCGGGCAGCGACTGACGGACGTTGCAGATCGATCGACGCGAGGCATCGACGTCAGGCGATCGCGGCGACCTCGCGGGTCTCGCATCGCATCACCGACGCCCCGCCGGCCGGGCTGCTGCCGACTCCAAAGCGCGCGGCGAACTGGTCCGCGGCCTCCGCCGTGTCCCAGACTGTCATCGACAACCCGAGCCCGTCCTCATTGCCGGTCAACCAGGTACCAGAAGTGAACCCGGGCATGGAGGAGATCGCCGGCACGATCTGGTTCCGCAGGGTCTCGATACCTTGCTCGCCGTCGACGTCTGCGACGTTCACTTCGATCAATACTGCGAACATTGGGAGTGCTCCTTATGTAGTGGTTGATTTGTGCGAGCCGCCGTAGGCGGCGAGGGGCCCTGGCGAGGCCAAAGCGGGCGTTTCATTTCTGGAGCTCGGAGGTGGGACGACTCGCGTCGTCGTCTGCCCGTGGCGGCTCAGCATGTGGTTCACTCGGGCAGGGCGTCTGCTTCCTGATTGCCGGTGACTGCGCCGGCGAACGCAGCCATCGTTGCGTCCCACGCGCCTGGCTGTTCAAAGACCTCGCGCATGCGTGGAGTCTCCGCTCCGTAGTTCTCGAGGTCGCGGTGCTCGAGCGTCACTCGTGTCTGTGCTGGATCCTCGGCGATGAAACGTAGTTCCACGGTCGTCACCAGCTTTGGGTCATATATCCAGTCAGCGCCGATCTGCCATGTCAGCGCGAGCCGGCTGTAAGGCTCCCACGCGGTCACGTAGCCGGTCGAGGTCTCCGAGCCGTCTTGGTGGCGCGTGTACCATCGCCCGCCCTCGCGCGGCTCGATCACGATCTCCTCGATCGGCGCGCTACCGATGTGATGCGCGGTCGGCCACCAGCCGGTGATCTCCCTTGTGAAGACATCGAAGGCGCGCTCTTGGGAGACCGCGACGAGCACCTCGCGTCGGATCGGCTCAACTCTCTGATTCATCGTCTCTCGGCTCCTGTTCCTCTGCGCGCACCTGAAGGTTCTCCAAAGCACGCGCCCAGAACTGATCGAGGTAGGACCGCAGCACCGCCAGTCCCGCCGGGTCGACCTCGTAGATGCGTCGCGTGCCCTCTCGCCCGTCGCTCACGAGTCCGGCGTCTCGCAGCACCTTGAGATGCTGTGAGACCGCCGGGCGCGTCACCGGCAGCGTCGCCGCGAGCTGTCCGACAGCGCTCGGATGAATCGATAGGCGCTCGAAGATCGCCTGCCTAGTCGGGTCGCCGAGCGCCGTCATCATCTCCGCTCCGTTCGCCATCGCTAACCGTAAGCTACTACTAACGATCTTAGGTGTCAATCAGCCGGCGAGAGACCTAGGCCGCCAGTGTGTTCGAGCTTGCGTGGTGGACCTGTCTAGTTGAGATGCGTCAGACTGGGCCAGAGTCGGCCCCACGGGCTCGAGACCTGACACAGCAGCACCGGCAGTCCCTGCTCTTCGTTGTCGAGGCCGACGCCGTCGTCGACCATCGCGAGCGTGCGGCACCGCTCGAAGTACGGCGCGGCTTCTGCCGCGTCTTCGAAGCCGACGAGCAGCGCATCGGTGTCGACGTCGCGGTGGGATGCCCCATTCGCTGAAACCGTTGTGGCCGCTGTAGGCGCGCGGTAGTCGGTGCATGCCGGTCCGAGCAGATCGATCGCGCCGGCCTCGCCGTAGTTGGCGGTGAAGATCGCCGTGTGGCGACGCTCGCGCGGCGGGATCGCCTGCCACGCGCTCGGCGACCGTCTGCACGAAGCGCGGCCAGCCGACCGTCTCGCCCTGGGCGGGGTTGAGCGCCATCACGACGCTCCCCTGGAGATCGCGTTCGGGCAGCAGCGGCAGCGCGATCAGGCGCTGATCGCGCGCGCTGAGAGCGACCGCGGCGCCCAGCAGCCAGCGCGCGTCGCCGGCCGCGCAGCATCCACTCCGCGGTCGGGCAGCGCGCCGAGACCGAGCAGCACCGGGTAGAGGCTCGCGAGGTAGTACGCGTGCCCGTTGCCGGCGAGGTACAGGACGGCCAGCGCCGACGTAGGTGATCGAGACGAAGCGCAGCGCGCGCCAGCCCGGGCGGCGAAACGGGGCGAGCAGCCCGGCGACCCAGACCGGCACGAGCAGCGGGCTGACCATCACGAGCTGGAACGGGAAGAAGCCGGCGCGTCCGCCCTCCGGCGTGCCGGCGATGTTGCCGCGCGACGGTCAGCTGCGGCCAGCCGTGCTGCTGCTGCCAGATCACGTACGGCGCCGCGAGCGCGACCGCGCACAGCGACCCCGCCAGCGGCCCACCGCGACCGCAGCAGCGCGCGCGGGCCGACGACGACCAGCGCCGCGAGCATCACCGCGGCGACCAGCCCGACCTGCGGCTTGGCCTCGACGCCGATGCCGACGACGACACCGGCGACCAGGACACGACGCGCCGCTCGCCGCGTCGCGACCGCGCGGATCGCCAGCCACCCGAGGACGCGTCGTGCTCAGCAGGTCGAAGGTCGTCGTGCTCACGAGATGGCTGACCGCGAGCGCGAAGCCCGAGCACGCCGTGCAGGCCGCCGCGATCGACCTGCGCGCGCCGCCCGCCGCCGAGCTCGCGCGCGATCAGCGCCGCGAGCACCGTCGTCGCGGCGGCGGCCAGCGCCGACGGGGCTCGCAGCAGCAGCAGCGACCCCGGGGCGAGCGAGTTCATCGCCCAGCACAGCAGCGGCACGAGCGGCGGCTGGTCGGGATAGCCGAACGCCGGATGCGAGCCGGCGACGATGAAGTACAGCTCGTCGCGGTGGTAGCCGTAGCGCGTGCTCGTCGCGAGCAGCACCGCCAGCTGGAGGATCGCGATGGCCCAGACCCATCGCGTCAACCCTCCCGGCGGGCCTCTGCGGCTGTCGCCGGCCTGCTTTCGTGCAGAAGCTCGCATGAGGTCAGTTGTCTTTGAGTGGCCGCAGCGCGGCGAGCCGGCTCGCGAGGAAGCGTCGCTCCGGGTCCGTTTGCGCGAGTGCGAGCGCTCGCGCGTAGGCCTGCTCTGCGTCTGCGTTCCTCCCCAGGCGCCGAAGCAGGTCGGCGCGGGTCGAGTGAAAGTAGCGGTAGTCGTCGAGCGCCAGCCCGTCCAGCAGCGCCAGCGCGGCCTCGGGACCGTCCACCTCCGCCACGGCTACCACCCGGTTCAGTTCCACGACCGGCGAACCGGTCAGTTGAGCGAGGATGCCGTAGAGCGCGCGATCTGCTCCCAGTCGCGTGGCTGCGCGAGGTGGAGGTCGGCGATCGCGGCCTGCATCAGGTAGGACCCTCGCCTCGAAGCGCGACGCGCGCGTTCGAGCAGCCGGCGAGCTTCCGCGATCTGTTGCTGATCCCACAGCGAGCGGTCCTGCTGATCGAGCAGGACCAGCTCCCCGTCGCGCAAGCGGGCGTGCCGGCGCGTGTCGTTCGATCAGCATCAATGCGAGCAGCGCGATGCACCTCGGATTCGTCGGGCATCAGCTCGATCAGCGCGCGGCCGAGACGGATCGCCTCTGTGGACAGGTCGATGCGGCCGCCGCCCCAGCCTTCGTTGAAGATCAGGTAGACGACCGCGAGGACGGCGTCGAGTCGCTCGGGCAGCAGGTGGTCGGGTGGGACCGCGAACGGGATGCAGCGTCGCGGATCTTGTGCTTGGCGCGGGTCAGGCGCTTGCTCATCGTCTCGAACGGGACGAGGAACGCGCGTGCGATCTCTTCGGTTGAGAGTCCGCCGAGCGTGCGCAGCGTGAGGCCGACCTGCGCGTCGAGCGAGAGCGCCGGGTGGCAGCAGGTGAAGATCAGCTCGAGCCGCTCGTCGGCGAACGTCGCTCGTCTCGTTCATCGTCTCCTCCGATCGGTCTGCGCAGCTCGCGCTCCAGCTGCTCGGTCTTCACCGCGAGCGTCCGCTCGCGCCTGATCCGGTCGATCGCGCGGTTGCGAGCGGTCGCGATCAGCCAACCCGTCGGGTTGCCGGCGTCCCCGTCGCGCGGCCAGCGTTCGGCCGCGATCGCGAACGCCTCCTGCGCGGCGTCTTCGGCGAGCTCGATGTCACCGAGGAAGCCGACGAGCGATGCCAGCGACGCGGCCCCACTCCTCGCGGAAGACCTGCTCAAGCACCGACGCTAGGGGGTCCTCGCGGACCGGTCGGACCTCGATCGCGCCGTTCGGTCGCAGCTCCTGCAGTTCCTCGGCGACGACGAGGGCGCCGTCGAGGTTCGGCCGCGTCGACGATGACCAGCCGCCGAGGAAGTCCTTGCTGTCCACGAACGGTCCGTCGGTGAGCAGCCGTTCTGCCCTGTTCTGGCGCTGACCGTCGTCGCCGAGCTCGACGTCCTGGAGACGGAGCCAGCCGGTGACGTTCGGTGCGCTCGAGCACGTCCGCGATCCGCGGTGATTCGCCGCGTTCGTGTTCAGGGTTGTGCGTCGCCGGCTCTGCGCGTCTCATAGATCAAGAGTGCGTATCTTCAAGGCACCTCCGTATCGCTCGTGTCCGGGTCGTCTGCCCTTGGTACTAGACGAACGCGAGGCGCGAGACGGACACTGACTTTTCGACACGCCATGTCCGTCCGGCGATCTGTCCGTTCGTCCTCCGAGGAAGACCCGCCCATGCGGCGGCTCAGCAACGGAGGTCCAGAAGAGCGCCGGAGTATATCGGCGATGCCGACACCGCCACTGGCACACCGCCTGGCCGTAGGGCCTGGGTTGGGTTCTCGCCCTCACCTCGACGGCCTACTTCATGGTGGTCGCTCGACTCGGTCGTCGTCGTCACGGCGCTGCCGCGCATGCAGCGCGACCTGCACGTCGGTCTCTCCTCGCTGCAATGGACGATGAACTGCCTACGGCATCGCGTTCGCCGCCGGCATCATCACCGCCGCCGCGCTCGGCGACCGGTTCGGACGGCGGAAGCGTCTTCACGTCGGGCTCGCGCTGTTCACGGTCGCGTCGGTCGCGTGCGCGCTGGCGCCGAACCGGTCTGAGCTGATCGCCGCCCGGACGGTGCAAGGGCTCGGTGGCGCGATCGTGCTGCCCGCTGAGCCTGACGATCCTGACGACCGCGTTTCCCGATCGAGCGACGCGGGATGATCGTCGGGCATCTACGGCGGCCTCGCCGGTCTCGCCGTCGCGATGGGTCCGATCGTCGGCGGCGCCGTCACGCAGGGGATCGACTGGCACTGGATCTTCTGGATCAACGTTCCGATCGGCCTGATCGCCGTGCCTCTCGGCTCCGGCTGCTGCCCGAGAGCTACGGCGCACGCGGAGCGCCTCGACCTCGTCGGAGTCGGGCTTGTCACCGCCGGCGTCGTCGCCCTCGTCTGGGCGCTCACGCGCGCGAACGACGTCGGCTGGTCGAGCGCCGAGGTCGTCGGCGCCCTGGTCGGCGGGGCGTGTGCTGCTTGCTCGCCTTCGTCCTCGTGGGAGAGTCGTGTCGCCGAGCCGATGGTGCCGCTGCGCCTGTTCGCGGTCCGCGACTTCGCGATCGGCAACGTGACGACATTCCTGATGTCGGGCGCCATCGTTCGCCGGCGCGCTCCTGGTCACCGAGGAGTTTCAGCTCGCGCGCCACTACTCCCGCTCTCGAGCCGGGGTGCGCCTGCTTCCGTTCTTCGCGACGCCGATGTTCGTCTCGCCGATCGCCGGCGCTGTCTCCGATCGGATCGGCCGCCGACCGATCATCGTCGTCGGTCTGAGCCTGCTGACGATCGGATTCGTCTGGGTTGCCTGGCGTGGCTCGCTCTCGGCGCGAGCTGGCTCGAGCTCGTCATCGCGCTGCTCGTCGCGGGTGTCGGCATCTCGATGGCCCTTCCGACGGTGCCGACCGCCGTCCTGAGCGCGGTCGCCCCGGAAGCGAGATGGGGAAGGCCTCCGGGATCAACTACATGGCGCAGCGCTTCGGTGCGGTCTTCGCGGTCGCGATCGCGACCGCTGCCTTCTCCGCCACGGGCACCTTGGCTCGCCGAGCGCCGTCACCGATGGATTCAGGCCTGCAATGTGGGTATGCGCGGCGTTTGCACTGCTGGCGATGCTCAGCGGCGTCGCAATCGGCTCGCGACCGCCCAACAACGACTACGTGCTCGCGCCACCCGAGGAGGTGCTCGCAGCCTGAGCACGCGAGCACAGCTTCATCCAAGACACCAATCGCATCAACCGAAAGGAGCTGGACATGGCAGAGATCCTTCACCGCGTCTCGATCACGGAGCCACCAAGCGAGGTTCACGAGCTGATCGCCACGACGAAGGGCATCGAGAGATGGTGGACGGGCCGAACAGTCGACGGCGGCACTGCAGTCGGTGAGCGGATGACGCTCTACTTCAGCCAAGGCGACAGGCCGGCGGCGGTGATGGAGGTCCTCAGCGACACGCCCGCTGAGATCGTCTGGCGCTGCGTCGAGGGTCCCGCGGACTGGCTCCAGACGCGCATCACGTTCTCCTTGACGCCCACGGCCGACGGCGGCACGACGCTGCTGTTCGAGCACGCCGGCTGGCGAGAGCCGAACGAATTCATGGGCGGATGCACGACCACTGGGGCGCATACCTGACGAGCCTCAAGTCCGGCGTCGAGGGGAACGGCTTCGGCGCCTACCCGGCGGGCGAGGTGAGCCGCTGGGGGTGAGCCTTAGACGTCGCAGTACGTGCGATGCCCGCAAGCGCACGGGTCCAGACAAACCGGATGTCGGCGGGCCGATATTGAATGGTTGCATCGGGCTGAGGGCCTCGTATGCCTTTTGGTCCGCAGCGGGTTCTGAGCTGGCGAGGCACAACCGGTGGTCCTCGCGACGTCGCGGAACTTCCACAGATGAAATTGGTCCCCAAATTGGACCCCGCGGTAGGCAACGCGTCACGACACGACGGAAAGTGGCTTTGTAGAAAGGATCATAATCCGCGTGTCGGGGGTTCGAGTCCCTCCTCCGGCATACCTAAATGCCCTGCGCCGCGACCGTTTTGACACCAGCCGGGGGGTGCGTAATCCATGCAGATTGCCTAGCGAGTGTCGGGGGAGCGTGCGACCGTCCATGCGCAGGTGGGATAGCGGTCCTGCGGCGGTATCGCTCGACCGGAAGACGCATTGCCGGGTCGGTCCGGCACGTCACAACTGATGTGCCCCTGCCGCCCGAGCCTCCTGCTACCTTGATGTACATGACCACCGTCGGCGTAGCAGAGCTTCGACAGAACCTGAGCAAGTATCTCCGTCTGGTCGGTGACGGTGAGCGGCTTGTCGTGACTGAGCGCAACAAGCCCGTCGCAGAGCTGGGACCACCGCCCAGCACCGGCCAGGCGCTTGACCGGCTGATCGCCGCAGGGCGGCTCGCGCGCCCGGCGCGCCCTGGGCTACCCGAGCCGCTGCAGTTCGCCGGCGATCCACACGCGCTGAGCCGCGCGCTCGATGAGATCCGCGGTGAGCGCTGAGCGTGGCGCTGTTCTACCTCGACGCCTCGGCGCTTGTGAAGCTCGTGCGCGCCGAGCCCGAGACTGGCGCCCTTCGCACCTTCCTCGCGGATGCCGACCTACTCTCGAGTGAGCTCGCACTCACCGAGGTACCCCGCGCGATACGTCGCGCCGCGGCCCACGATCCCACGCTTACACCCGAGCCGCTCGTAGCTCGTGCCGGCGAACTCCTCGATGCCGTGGCGCTCCTACCGATCGATCGTGCACTTCTCGCCATGGCCGGGGCACTCGAGGAGCCCACCTTGCGCGCTTTGGACGCGATCCACCTCGCCGCCGCAATCGACCTCTCGCCGATCGACGCATTCGTTAGCTACGACGAACGCCAGAGCGCAACTGCCCGCCTGGCCAGACTGCACACCGTCGCCCCAGGGCGCTGACCCGTATCAGGAATCATAATCCGCGTGTCGGGGGTTCGAGTCCCTCCTCCGGGACTGTCTGATTAACGGTGGAAGTGCTTGGTCTGACCGAAAGGGATGACCATGACGGAGCTGGTGGAGTCGACCGATCCGGAGGAGATGATCGGGTCTATGACTACAGATATCGTTGATCAGAAGCAGCTTGCTGAGCAGCTCCTTGCACAGGCCGAGGAGCAGAACATCGAGCTGGTCGGTCCTGGTGGGCTTTTGAACCAGCTGACCAAGAACGTGCTCGAGACCGCGCTGGATGCGGAGATGGTCGAGCACCTTGGCTATGAGAAGCACGACCCTGATGGCCGCAACAGCGGGAACTCGCGTAACGGGACACGCGCCAAGACGGTTTTGACGGAGATCGGCCCGGTCGAGATCGAGGTGCCGCGGGACACCGAGTCGACGTTCGAGCCACAGATCGTCAAGAAGCGCCAGCGCCGGCTCACTGGGGTCGATGAGATCGTGCTGTCGCTCACCGCTCGCGGGTTGACGACAGGAGAGATCGCTGCGCACTTCGGAGAGGTCTATGGCGCCCGGGTCTCCAAGGACACGATCAGCCGGATCACGGAGAAGGTCGTTGCGGAGATGACGGAGTGGCTGGCCAGGCCACTGGATGAGGCGCCGGTCTACCCCGTGATCTTCATCGACGCGCTCGTGGTCAAGGTTCGTGACGGGCAGGTGATGAACAAGCCGGTCTATGTCGTGATCGGTGTGACCGTCAACGGGGAGCGCGACATCCTCGGGCTCTGGGCCGGCGATGGCGGCGAGGGCGCGAAGTTCTGGCTCAGCGTGTTCACCGAGATCAAGAACCGTGGCGTCAAGGATGTCTGCATCGCTGTCTGTGACGGTCTGAAGGGTCTACCGGAGGCGATCACGACGACCTGGGAGCTCGCGACCGTCCAAGCGTGTGTGATTCATCTGATCCGCAACACGTTCCGGTTCGCGTCCCGCAAGTACTGGCAGGAGATGAGCCGAGACCTCAGGCCGGTCTATACGGCGCCTTCAGAGACTGCGGCCAGGGAGCGCTTCATGGAGTTCGACGCTAAGTGGGGCAAGCAGTACCCGGCGATCAGCAAGCTCTGGGAGAATGCCTGGAGCGAGTTCATACCGTTCTTGGACTACGACGTTGAGATCCGGCGCGTGATCTGCTCAACGAACGCGATCGAGTCGATCAACGCGCGCTACCGACGCGCCGTCAGGGCCCGCGGGCATTTCCCGAACGACACGGCCGCCCTGAAGTGCCTCTACCTCGTCACCAGGTCACTCGACCCGACAGGGCGAGGCAGAGCACGCTGGGCCACACGATGGAAGCCCGCCCTCAACGCATTCGCAATAACCTTCCAAGGAAGAATCAACTAACCCGACCAAGCCACATCCACCGTTAATCGGACACTCCCGGGGCCGCGGACGGGGCGGCTTAATTTCCCCACTGATTTCCCCAGGGGGGGTCGCGGGGGCGTGGATGCTCGCGGGACGGCCCGTTGGGGGTCGGCGGATGGCCTGCGGAGGCGATGACGAGGGCCGGGGAAATCCGTTGGCCGGTCCGTGCAGGTTGGGGGTCTGTACGGGTATGCAAGGACCAACAACAGCACAACCGCCGGCCGTCCAGGCGGAAGATCGGCTCCTGCGCCCGGAGCAGGCGGCTTGGTATCTCAACGTCAAGACGAGCTGGGTCTACGAGGCGGTGCGGGCTGGTCGCCTGCCGTGCCATCGAGTAGGTCGGCACATCCGCTTCACGCGCCCCATGCTCGACGACTGGCTGGCTGAGCAACCTCGGCAGTAGGGTTCGGCTGGAGCACCCCTGGCAGGTCGCTAAGCGTGGTGATTTCGACCAGGCCGGGGCGATCCCCCGGAGGTGAGCTACCCGAGCGATTGACCCAGACCGCCCGTAGCCCCGCGGCCATAGCGCCATCCACATCCCGCGCGAGACTGTCTCCGACCATGACGGCGTGCTCACGATCAGATCCGAGCAGCGAGAGGGTGTGCTCGAAGATCGAAGGCTCGGGCTTGCCCACGCCGAACTCGCCCGAAATAACAATGACCTCGAAATAGTCGTCCAAGCCCGCTGCGGTGAGCTTCTCGCGCTGTAGGCACGACGCCCCGTTGGTGATGAGCGCGAGCTTGTGGGAGTCGCGCAGCTCATCAAGGCAGGCCGGCACGTCGGCGAAGCGATCATGGCGCGCTCTGCGCTCCCTGCCATATCTCTCTCCCAACTCCTCTGCCAGCACCGGGTCGTGAACGCCTTGGTCGGCGAGAGCGAGGCTCCATGCCTCTCGCCGGTATCGCGGAGACCACTCACGCAGCCAACGAACGCCCGGCTGCTCTCCCTCAAAGCGACACCAAAGTCCCTCCCAAGAGCTGATCCCCACGCGCAGGCAATAGGGATGGGCGGGTGTTGCGTACCACAGCTCACGCGCTCGCTCGCGTGCCGCGAGCACCAACCTGTCGGCCTCCACTCGGTGAGAGGCGACCGCGACTTGAGCGGTGGCCCGGAATGCCGCGGCGGCTGCCGGCTCCTCAACCACGAGCGTGTCGTCGAGATCGAACAGCAACGCCCGCTTCAAGAGTCAGCTCGGCTGTAGGAGACGGACTCTGAGCCGAAGCGCAAGACCACAGAGCGCGTAGAGGATGGCGATGCCGATGAGTGTGAACTTGATCGCCGAGCAGACGGCGGCGAACGGTGGGGCCAAGCTGCCGCCGTTGCCGGCGAGCGTGAGCAGCAGCGCGACATTTTCGCTCGCATCGAAGCTGGCAGCGGCGAGCGCGAAGAACGAGACGACGGTGCCGAGGGCTGCGAGGCGGGGCCAGCCGCGCGCCCGCGCGGTGTCGCGGACGGCGAAGCCCGCGAGGACGAAGAACAGGCCGTAGGAAAGCATGTAGCCGTAGTCGAGCAGCAGCGAGAGGTGCGCAGCGTTGCGGCCCTTCGGCCCCCATTCAGCCATGATCTGCGTGGCGCGCGAGCGGGTGGCGGCGAACTCGAAGTCGAGGATCGTTGGCCCATGCGATACATGCGAAGGGTCGATCACTTCGAGGATCACCGTGAAGGCGACCGTGGCGATCCCAAGCAGGATCAGGGCGTGCTTGCGATGAACGGTGCTTCGCATTTCGGCACCGGTCACGCTGTGATCGGCACGTGGCCCGGTTGAGCTGCGACACGATCCAACCATCTGCCGATGGCCGTGTAGCCGGATAGATCGAAGCCCCCCTCGTCGGCTACATGCGTATAGGCGTAGAGCGCGATGTCAGCGATTGTGTAGCGGTCGTCAACGAGGAACTCTCGTGCCGCAAGCTCTCGCTCCATCGCGTCCAGCGCTTCGTAACCCGCTTTGCGCCTGGCTTCGATGACGGATTCGCGCGGAGAGTCAGCTGCGATAGACACCCAGTACCTGACGACGGCGATGTTGGGCTCGTGGCTGTACTGCTCGAAGAACATCCACTGGAGCACCTTGGCGCGGTCGAAGTCGTCGTCGGGCAGGTACCTCGTACCCAGGCCCAGGTGCCACAGAATCGCGTTGGACTCCGCGAGCGGACGGCCGTCGTCCAGCACCAGCGTGGGCACCTGCAGGGCGGGGTTGACCTCGCCGAGCAGATCAGAGCGACCGGAGCGGTCGATGACGTCAATCTCGCGTCGTTCGTAGCCCACGCCGAGCTGGGCCAGCAGCAGTCTGGCCTTGTAGCAATTGCCTGAGACCTGGGCGTTGTAGAGCAACAACGGGCCTGGCTACCACGTTCGCGCGTCGATCGCGGGTCGGCCAGTCACGGACGCGATCATATGCTGGCACTCTCGCGCGCAGCGCCGGCTTTGCGAGACTCCTGCCCATGACTGAGGGTTCTGCGTCTTCGCGACGTGCTGGGCGTCCGGCGCGTTTGTCGCGGGGGATGGTGGTCGCTGCGGGCCGCTTCGGCGCGGCCACGGATGTCGGCGAGCAGAAGTCCTTGGTAGTCGGGCATCGGTCAGCTCGATCATGGGCTCGGCGGTAGTGGATTTCGCCACATCTCTCGTATGGGTGGTCCACCGAGCGGAAGATGAAAACTTCCGGTTAAAGCGAATCCGTTGCGCTCGTAGAAAGCTCGGCTGCGGTCTGTGCTTGCCTCTACGTAGGCGGGCACGGTCTGGCGGTCACAAATCTCGAGCACAGGTGCCAGTAGATCTGCACCGAGTCCTTGGCCTTGGTAGCGAGGTTCTATTCCGAGCCACTGCAAATACCAATGGCCTGGAGTTCTCGGGTGTCGTCGATCAGCCCGCAGAAGCGACCACAATGCCACGGGCAGTCTTGATCGGTAGACCCGCGTCATCTGGAAGCCGGGGCGCACAGTTCTATTGATCGGCACTTGCCATCTTCCGGGATATCCCCAGATGGCTGCACCGCTATGGTCGTCGGCAACCCAAACCTGACGGTAGTCGGGGGTTAGGTTATCCATTTCAACCTTGAAGAAGGTTAAGAGACGCTCCGTCCTTCCTGCAGTATCTGGCAGTAGGTGCCCGAAGGCAGGATCGTCAGTGAAGGCTAGTGCAAGCGCCTCAGCGGCTGCCTCGTGATCCTCGTCACTGGTTGCCAAACGAACAGGCGGGTTCAGTCTACTAGGCACATCTTCTCCATTATCCAGGTAGTCTTCTACCGCGAGACCTTATCGGGAGTTGGTGGGCGAGTAGGCCAACAATTAGACTAGACAGGATCAGGCCAAATAGCTCGTCCGGAACGGATTCCGGGTCTAGCACGCGCTCGAAGGCCAGGCCGTTTATCAATGCACTGATGCCAACAGCTACCCGCCCAGGGGGGAGTGGAAGTTTGACAGCGGCAGCCTTCGACTGGTCAGCCACGGCGTCGGCGATCGGCTTGACGTAAGCGTCCCGCTGCCGGACGAACTCAGCCCGGAGTTTCTTATTGCGAGCGCCGTAGGCCCAGAACTCGAAGAAGAGGAGAGGCCAGTCGGGATCGTCGTTGATGAAGCTGCCAAAGCGCTCGCCCGCCACCTGGGCGACTCGATCGGGCGTGCCGAGTGAGTCGATCACTGCCCTGTAATCGGCCAGTCGGCTGTTCAGTTCGTGATCACCGAGGGCTATGAAGAGCTCCTCCTTGCTGGCGAAGTTCGAGTACACGGCGCCGGTCGTATAGCCAGCCTCAGCAGCGATTTCCTCCAGCTTCGCCTCATGGTAGCCACAGCGGGCAAAGACCCTACTGGCAGCCTTGAGCAACTTGATGCGCGTCTGCGCTTGACGCTGCTTGCGGATCGAGTCCTTGACGCTCATGGGATCCGTATGTTAGCGTACTCAGATAATCATGGATATCTGAGGGAGGACACTTGTTTTTGCCGAGTGGTCGCACGCTAATGAAGGCTGAGACTCATACTTCTGTCGGTGAGAAGGTGCTGTCCCGTACCGGTGCGGGTGACTGATGGCAGAGCACGCGGCCCATCCCATGTTTGCCCGCGTCTATGCGAGAGTCGCTGAGATCAGCGAACGTCGCGGCGGCGCCGAGCACCGCCGCAAGCTGCTCGCCGGCCTGCGAGGCAGGGTGATCGAGGTCGGCGCAGGCAGCGGCGCGAACTTCCGCCACTACCCAGCGTCGGTCGCGGAGGTGCTCGCCGTCGAGCCCGAGCCCTACCTGCGCGAGCGGGCGCAGCACGCCGCCAAGAAGGCAGCCGTCGCGGTTGCCGTGACGCAAGGGGACGCGGATGGCCTCCCCGATGGGGAGTCCTTCGACGCGGGCATCGTCGCACTTGTGCTCTGCACTGTGTCCGACCAGGACGCAGCGCTCGCCGAGCTATATCGGGTGATCCGCCCCGGCGGCGAATTGCGCTTCTACGAGCACGTCCTCGCTCACCCGAAGTGGGAGGCACGCTTTCAGCGCCTCGCCGACGCGACGATCTGGCCGCGCATCGCCGGCGGCTGCCACTTGGCGCGCGATACGACGGTAGCAATCGAGCGCGCCGGCTTTCGGATCGAGACGTGCGATCGGTTCTACTACAGCCCCGCGCCGCTCCTACCGGCCGATCCACACATTCTCGGTGTGGCACGGCGCCCTTGACGTGTCTGATGATGCCGCAGGGCATCCCCGCCCAGGCGGGCGCCTCCGCCAACCTATGCCAGACGCAAGAACCACTCGTGGTTGAGAGTGCGTAGAGTTGGTAGTAGACGACTGCCGACCACCGGCGGCACATGCGCTCGTCCAACCTCAGCCTGTACAACCACGAACGTATGCTCCCGCTAGACGCGGATGGACACTGGCGGGCGGACTGCTGTCCTGATATGTCGTGGTGTTTGTCAAGTGGGCAGGGTTGATCGCGTCCGCTGGGCGGGTGGTTGGGGTGGTCGGGAGGCCGGGGCGTCGGGCTCGGTGTCGGCGTTGCCAGTCTGATGATGCGGGGGTTGGGTACCCCAGGGCCCGGTTTCGTGTTGCCGGCGTGCGCTGTCTAGAAACGGGCGTGGCTCCCTTGTTGGGGTGCTGCCCATAGGACAATCGCGCGTGCCGGCCGCTGATGGCCCGGCGCCCCGGCATCCCGACCGGTAGGGCTGTCGGCCGGGGTCAGTCGGTGGTGGCTGCTGCCCAGAGGAAGCAAGCGAGCTCGCGTGCGCACGCGACGACGATCACGTTGTGTGGCTTGCCGCGTGCTCGCATCCGGTGATAAACCCGGTGCAGGCGCTGCTGGGCACGGTTAGCGATCTGCAGGACGTGGTCGGGTTGGCCTTGCTGGCGATTCTTGAGGGTCGCCCCGATCCGTGGTTGGCGTCCGTAGTGCCAGGCCGACTCGACGAGCAGCCGGCGAGCGAAACTCGATCCCGTCTTCGTGATCGATCCCTGATGGGAGGACTCACCGGATTGGTGAAGGGACGGGATCAGCCCGAGCCATGCGCTCAGCGCGTTCGCCCCTTGGGAAGCGTTGCCAGTCGCCGCCGAGCTCGAGGTGCAATGCGAACGCTGTCAGGGTGTCAACGGCCCGGAAGCAGCGGAGCCTCGCCACGGTTGCCCACCACAACTCGTCCTGGGCCAGGCGCGAGAGTCGCTCGGCGATCGCCGTCTTGCGCGCGGTCAGCCCGTCGACGGAGGCGATCAGATCAGAGAACACCAGCTCTGATGCCGTCTCATCGAACTGCTGGGCCGCGAGCCAGTGTCGGTGACGCGTCGTCCATGTTGAGGACTCGGGATAGACCCGGCCATGACGCAACAACATCTTCGAGACGCGATGACGAGCCGTCATCAGATCACGCCGGCACGCATCGTGCGCGCGCATCAGCTCACGGGCAGCCTCGACCTCGACCGGTGGGACGAGGACCGTGGTCAACGAGCCGGCCAGCAGCAACCTGGCGAGCAGCTCCGCGTCCTTGCGGTCAGTCTTCACCCGGTCCGAAGGACCCCTTGGTGTCTTGCCCGGCGCGATCACCTGCACGTCAACCCCGGCCGCGCTCGCGGCACGATAGAGCCCGAACCCGGTCGGCCCCGCCTCATAGCAAGCACGCACCGGACCAGACAGACCCTGAAGCCACGCGACCGGCTCCTCAACACCCGGCCCGAACCGTGCACGCAACAGCTCCCCAGTCGAGACGTCAATCGCCGCAGCGTGCGTCGAACGGGCATGGACATCAAGCCCCGCATAAGTCACCATTCCGGACATGGCCGGACCTCCTCACTTTTTGGGGTCAGCCGGAGCCATTCTCCGGCCAGACAAACCCCCGCGAGGAGTGTCCGGCCTACCTCCGACGGTCAACCCAACGGGCGACCTACGCCATAGGGTCTAGCGGGCCGCCGCGCGGTTCACTCCGGGAGGCCCAAGAGCTTCGAGAGCTGTCCAGGGAGCGGACGATCTCGGCGCCAGCGTTGTGAAGGGCGCGCTCGTCGCTGTCGGCTGCGTAGCCGACAGCCCGCATCCCGGCGGCGACAGCAGCCATGACCCCCGAAGGGGTGTCCTCGATGACCACGCAAGCTGGTGGCTTGGCGTTCATTGTGGCGGCCGCATGTTGAAAGAGCGCGGGGTCGGGCTTGGGGCGTGGCACGTCGTAGACAGAGAACAGCGCGTCGGGCGGGAACAGGTCGCGCAGGCCGGTTAGCCCGAGCGTCAATCGTGTCTTGGTCAACTGACCCTGAGACGCAACGCAGACCTTCAGTCCGGCTGCCTTGACACGCTGTACCGCCTCGGCTGCGCCCTTTACCGGCTTTGAGTTCGCGGTGGAACGCCTCGTTGCGCTCGTGTTCGTATTCGGCGATCCAGTCCGGCGGAAAAGGTCGGCCGAGCTTGGCCTGGGCTCGGTCGCGGACATCGGTGAGCAGGAGCCCTTGGCAGGCGCGGCGGGCCTCGGCGAATGTGGTCGGCAGGCCCTCTCGGGTGAGCATCCGGGCGAGCACTTCGTTTGAGATCGCCTCGGAGTCAACGAGCACGCCGTCGCAATCGAAGATCACAAGCTCGTGCATGGCGGATCGGGCACTCTACAGCCCGCCCTGGCTGCCCCGCGAACCGTGTTCGATCGTGACCTGCGTTCGGCTGCTCAGAGGCGAACGTCTCGCACGCGCCCGCGTATGCTACGGCCGAACGTGCCCGGTGCGACGGTGAGAGATGCGAGCGAAGACGACGCGCCCGCGTGCGCCGCTATCTACGCGCCGTATGTGCGCGAGACGGCCGTCAGCTTCGAGAGCGAGCCGCCGATGCCTGCACAGATGGCCGAACGCATCGCGGCGGCGACGCGCACGCACGCATGGGTCGTACTCGAAGACGAAGATCGCGTCGTCGGCTACGCGTATGGCGGGCCACACGCGCAGCGAGCGGCCTACCGTTTCTCGTGCGAGGTCAGCGTCTACGTAGAGCCGGGCCGGCGACGCACAGGCTCGGGTCGCGTACTGTACGAGGCGCTGTTCAAGCGGCTCGCGGCGCGAGGCTACCTGATGGCCGTCGCGGGCATGACGCTGCCGAACGAGGCGAGCGCGGGCCTGCACCGAGCGATGGGCTTCGAGCCGGTCGGCGTCTACAGGCGGATCGGCTGGAAGTTCGGCGCGTGGCACGATGTCGCGTGGATGCAGCGAGCGATCGGCGTCGAGCAGGACCCTCCCTCCGAGCCGCGCTGAGGCGACCGGGCGTACTCCGAGCGCGTGGAAGCGGATCGCCGGTGAGAGGCGGCCTGACGCGACGGGCGCAGTCGGCCTGGACCACTCAAACAATCGCCGTAACCGGACCTGTGAGGACAGTCGGCTTGCGCAATACAGCGCGTCGTAGCGCCATCCGCCCAGAGAAAGCCCAGCGCCGACCCGCACGCTGCGAGAGCCCCCGCGCCGCGCGTCCAAGAACCGCTCCCGGTGGGGACCATCAGAGATCAGCCGGTCAGTCCACCTGCCCTTCGATCGTATAGAACTCGGTAGCAGTGGACAGGACGCCGAACATATGCGCCGGGCCATTCGGGGCGCTGTACGACTTCTACATTGAGCGACCGTGGCTGATGAAGGCGATCGGCCGCACGGTGTGGGGCATCGACGCATCGGTGCTGTACGACAGCATGGAACCGCTCGCCGGGATAGGCGACGGCAAGACGGTGGTGGACGTTCCGTGCGGCGGCGGCGTGGCGTTTCGTGCCCTGCCATCTGAGCGCGACGTGCGTTATGTGGCTATCGACATTGACGAGAAGATGCTCGCTCGTGCACGCGCCCGCGCCACGCGCAGAGGACTGTCGAGGGTGGAGTTCGTGGCAGCGGACATGTTGGCACTTCCATTTGATGACGGCGAGGTCGACCTAATGCTCTCCTACAGCGGCCTGCACATGGTCAACGACCCCGAGCAGGCAGTACGAGAGTTCGCCCGCTGCCTCAAGCCCGACGGGCGCCTGATCGGCACGACATTCCTCGCCGGCGAGACACGGCGTACCCGAGCCCTATTCGGACTCGGCTCCCGCCAGGGCCACCCGCTGCCTCCAGCGCGCGCAGACGTGGTTCGCTGGCTGACGGACGCCGGCATCGCCGATGCGCAAGTCGGCCCTCAGCGTGGGTTCGCAGTCTTCGGCGGCCGTCGCGCATAGACCACCTGGGGAGTTACGCAGCCCACACGCCGCTGCCAGGACCTACTCGCCCGTCCTGCTGTCGATGTCGAGCGATTGGCGCCAAGTATCGTGTCCGCAGATGAAGCTGGCCTACCTATCGATTTGCGCCATCTTCAAGGACGAGGCGCCGTATCTGCCCGAGTGGATCGAGTTCCATCGGCTCGTCGGGGTCGAGCGGTTCTTCCTGTACGACAACCTCAGCGCCGACGGTGGCCGGGAGGTTCTTGAGCCATGGGTGCGTCAGGGCGTGGTCTCGATCTCAGACTGTTCGGTCCCGTTGGGACAGGGTGGCCAGAGCTGGGCCTACGCTGATGCTCTGGAGCGAGCCCGTGGTCGCACGCGATGGCTGGCGTTTATCGACCTTGATGAGTTCCTGTTCTCGCCGGGGCCGACGCGGCTGCCCGACGTGCTCCGGGAGTATGAGGAGCATCCCGGTGTCGTCGTCAACTGGCAGGTCTACGGCTCGTCGGGGCACACCGCCAAGCCGGACGGCCTGGTGATCGAGAGCTTCGTGAAGCGCGCGAGGATGCAATGGGTCCGCAACCGGCGCATCAAGAGCGTCGTGGACCCGACGCGCGCCGTGCGGCCGATCGGGCCACACTTCTTCGAGTACGCCGACGGAGCGCTCGCGATTACAGAGGACCACGAGCCGGTATCAGTGATAAACGTCGACCCGTGGACGCGACGGATGCGGCGCGGCATCTCGCGGCTGCCGCTAATCGAGACGGACCCGTATGCGATCCGCCAGTCCTCGGTCAAGCAGGTTTCGGTCGGGCGCCTGCGGCTCAACCACTACGCCGTCCGCTCGCGACAGGAGTTCGAGCAGAAGACAGCTCGGCACAGCAGCTCACGTCTTGCGCCGCGTTACTTCGCCTACCACGACCGCAACGAGGTTCACGACCCTGCACTCCTCTCCTCCGCAGGCGAGGTCCGTGCGCGGCTCGCTGCCCTACAAGACAACGATGGCACTCGCTGACCGCCGAGCAGCCGGCGCGGTGGACCTGGAGCGCACTGGCGAAGCCGACGCTCCGGTACAGGTCGTTGACTACGATCCTGCCTGGCCGGCTTCCTTTGAGGTCGAGCGCAGGCGACTCGCGCCCCTGCTTGGCGGCGCTGATATCCACCACATCGGCTCGACTGCCGTGCCCGGCCTGGCCGCGAAGCCCGTCATCGACATGATGGCGCTGATGCCCGACATCGACGCGCCTATCGCCGTGCTGGTCGAGCGCGCCGGCTACCAGTTCCCTCGCGCGTATAACGCGACACTCTCGCACCGTCGGTTTCTCTGCTACCCAACGGCGTCGCATCGTACCCACCATCTGCACCTTGTCGATGAACAGCACGAGCTGGACCGTCGTCTTTGCTTCCGTGACCGGCTGCGCGCGAACGCCGTGCTCGCGCGTGAATACGCCATGCTCAAGCGTCGGCTCGCCAGTCGATTCGCCGATGAGCGAGAGGCATACACCAATGCAAAGCGCCAATTCGTCCACGCCAACAGCGGGCCAGCCGGGAATCCGCTAGGACCGGGACGAAGCTCGCAGGGCGAGCAAGTCGGGTAGTTCGGGAGAGCGAGCGCAGCGCGCCGGCTTGACGGCTATCGCGTCGACGCGAGCGTGCATTCGTAGGTGCAGTATCGGCCTGCCGGCCCGCCAAGCAGCACCTGGCGCCACCATCAGCCCGGTGCTGTATCCAGCGAGCAGACCCAGCGCGGAGCGAATAACCTGCTCGGACGATGCCTCTGGCGGATCGGCTTATCGACGCGACGGCGCGGCGTCCGTCCGGGTGGATCGCTCGCAAGACCTACGGAGGCCCGCTGGGAGCACCCAAGGGGCACGAGACCGTATTCGACGAGATGCTCGACGTTGCCGGCCCGCTTGAGGGAGCACGCTGCCTGGAGGTTGGCTGCGGAGGCGGCAGGTTGCTTGAGAGGGTTCTTGCCGCCGATGCAGCGAGTGCGGCAGGGCTGGACCACAGTCCAGAGATCCTTGCGCTCTGCCGCGAGCGTAACCGGGAGGCGGTCGAGCGCGGTGCGCTAGAGCCGAAGCTGGGCGACGCAGCGCAGCTCCCCTGGCCTGATGGCGCCTTCACCGTAGCCCTGTCAGCCAACACGTTCTTCTTCTTGCAGCAGCCGGAGCTGGTGCTCGCCGAGCTTCACCGCGTCGTCTCGCCTGGCGGGCGCGTGGTGATCGGGACGGTGCCCGGCCCGCTCCCTACGCCGTCGCTTCGCAACTGGTGGGTGTGGGTATGGGGATCGCGGATGCACGTCTATGACGACGAGTCGATGCGCTCCATGCTCGACGCCGCTGGTTTCGCAGAGGTCGCCGTCACGCGGTCGAGTCGGTCGGCTGAGCCGCTGCAGCTCGTTCGCGCCGTGCGTAGATGATCCGGCGGGCTCACGTAGGTCTCGTTTGTGGCCAGTGTTGCCCGACACGAGCGGCAGAGTCCGGGAAGTGAGCGCGCCGCTGCGGAACATTGAGTGCAAGGCAAGCGACCCGGACCCCTCCGGCTCGTTGGCGGTCTGCCGCACGCTTGGCGCGAAGGACCACGGAGAGATTCGACAGCGCGACACCTATTTCACGGTGCCGCGTGGCGGGCTGAAGCTGCGTGAGGAGCACCCCGGCCGACCGCATCTGATCCAGTTCGAGCGCGCCAGTAAGCCGCAGCAGCGCGAGAGTCGGTATCGCATCGCCGAGGTCGACGACGCCGAAGCGCTGCGCGCCGCGCTGACGGCCGCGATTGGCACAACCGTAGTGGTCTGCAAGACTCGGCGGCTGTTCCTCTGGCGCCAGGTCCGTATTCACCTCGACACTGTTGAGCGGCTGGGGAACTTCATCGAGATCGAGGCGGTGGCACCACCTGGCTCCGACCTCGCTGAGGAGTACGCGCTAGTGCAGACGCTGCGCGAGCGCCTTGGGATCACCGACGAGCGCCTGGTCGCGCACGGGTACGCCGAGCAGCTTCGAGCGCTTGGCGCCAGCGCGTGATTTACCTGCCAGGTAATCGAACTGGAGACTCGCGGCTGGTTAGATAAGGCGCAGCATGGAGGGCGCAATTACCTCACCACGGGTTGGGCCACTGTTGCGCGAATGGCGCGAGCGTCGCGGCCGAACCCAGCTCGATCTGGCGCTCGATGCCAGCATCTCCGCGCGGCATCTGAGCTTCGTGGAGACCGGCCGCTCCAATCCGAGCCCCGAGATGGTGCTGCTGCTCGCCGAACGGCTCGAGGTTCCGTTCCGGGAGCGTAACCACCTGCTGCTGGCAGCCGGTTACGCCCCGGCGTTCCCGGAACGCTCGCTGCAGGAGCCCGAGATGGCCCCGGTTCGGGAGGCGCTCGACGTGATCCTCACCGGACACGAGCCCTACCCGGCGGTCGTCGTGGATCGCGGCTGGAACATGGTCGCGGCGAACTCGGCAATGGCGGCGATCGGCGCCTGGGTCGACCCGGCGCTCCTGGCGCCGCCGGTGAACGTGATGCGGGCCGGCCTGCATCCACGGGGGTTGGCCCGGTGGACTATCAACCTGGGCGAGGTGCGAGCGTATTTTCTCCGGCGGCTTGAGCGTCAGGTCGCGATCACCGGGGATGCGGATCTCGCCGTGCTGCTCGCCGAGGTGGCGGGCTATCCGGCGCCTGAGTACGAGCACGATCCGGCCTCCGAGGCGGCGGCCGGGCAGATTCTCACGCCGCTGATGCGGATGCGTGGGCCAGATGGTGTGGAGCTGTCGTTCTTTGCCACGGTCGCGACGTTCGGCACCGCGGTCGAGGTGACGACCTCCGAGCTGTCGATCGAGTTGACGTTCCCCGCCGACGCGGCGACCGCCGAGGCGCTGCGGAACTTACCTCGCAGGTAATCGACAGCGCGATCTCCCTCTGGGAGCATGGGGCCGCCCCAATCGACACGGAGGCGGAGCACATGGCGATCACAACGCGCGAGCAGGTAGGGAGCACCACGTACAAGGCGATTAGGCTCGCCGGCGTTGCCGGCGTGGTGAGCATTGTGCTTGGCATCGCCGGCTCCATCGTCGATGAAATGCAGACGTTTCCAGGGACCGGTGCAAGCGCGGGCGAGATCGCGGGCTACGTCGACGCGCATCGCTCGGCGTTGCTCGTCGCGATGGTCCTCAGTACGGCCGCGGTGGGGCTCTGGCTGGCCTTCGGTGTCGGCGTCTGGTTCTGGCTGCGGGAGAGGACTGGCAGCGTGAGCGTTCTTTCGGTGTGCTTCCTGGTTGGACTGGTCAGCTTCGTCACGCTTCTTCTCGCCGGCTTCACGGTCGCCTTCGTGCTTTTCTATCGTGCGCCCAACGCGCCTGATCCCCGGCTGCTCTACGACCTCGGATTCGGGCTGCTCGCGATGTCCGGAGTCCCAACCGCGCTGGCGCTTGGCTCATACGCTGGGCAGGTGCTCCGCGACAGCCGTCTGCCTGGCTGGACAGGGTGGATTGCGGTCGTGGCCGCACTGGCGCACATCGTGCTCCTGGCGTCGCTTGTGATCGCGAGTGGTTTCTTCTCGCTTGAGGGAGGAGTGATCATTGCGATTCCCGCCATGCTGTTTGCCTGGATACTCGCCACCAGCATCGTCCTGCTACGGATGACAATCAAAGGCGATGATGAGCTTGTCGCTGGCTGCTGAGCCAACGCAGGCGAGTACGCTGCGATGCTTTCGCCTGCTCGGCCTCGATGACTTCGAGGCATGGCGTCGGCGCGTGATGGCGCTGCTGATCCTCACCTCAGTGCTGCTGATCGCTTATTGGGTTGCCTGGTTCGCTGACCGCGGCATCGTCGCCAGCGATCAAGCCGCGGAGTACATCGCCTTCGCGCGCCGAAAGCTCGACGCCATCATCGAGCGGGACGGTCATTGAGAAGTAGCCGCAGGCCGGCTCGCGGACGTACTCCAGGTAAGGGAGAAGGTCTGGATCGTTGGCGCTGAGGTCGGCGACCACAAGGCCAGATGGCAACAGACGCGGCTCGAGGAGGCGAAGGATCGGCAGGTAAAGGTCGTTGCGCCCGTCGAGGAACACCAGGTCGATCGGCTCGGCGATGTTCTCCAACGTGTCAAGCGCATCGCCGGAGCGCAGCTCGACGAGATCGGCGAGACCAGCGTCGGCGAGGTTCTGCGATGCAAGTTTGACCTTCTGCGCGTGGTACTCGCTTGTGATGAGTGTTCCGCTGCCACAGTCGCGGATTGCGGCGGCGAGATAGATGGTGGAGACGCCGAGCGAGCTACCGAACTCGACGATCTGCCGCGGTCTCGTGCTCAGCGCGAGCAAGTAGAGGAGCTGCCCGACCTCGGGGGTGATCGACAGCGGCGCCTCCCCGTAGAGTTCGTATCGCTGGTCCTGCGCGAGCCGGTGGCCGATTTCCACCTCGCGTGCGCGGACGCGCTGGGCGGCCAGCGAGTCCTCGTCGTCGGTCTGGGCATGGAGCCTTCGCAGGACGTTCGCCACGACGGGCGATCTCAGCGTGGAAGGCATCGGCTACGGCTTCACCGTGTCGACTGAGTGGCGCGTTGCGTGGAAGTCAGGCGCGAGCACGTCATAGCCGACGAACTCGAACAGCCGTACACCGGCCTGGAACGGTTGCGGCGAGACGCGCAGGCGGTTGACGCCGACACCGAACGGAGGAGAATCGACGAACGCCAGCTCGTCAAAGCCGGCGTGGTCGAACGCCTCACGGATGAAGGGCGTGAGGTCGGGCGGATGCCGATGACGTGTCCAGATGATCGTGGCCTGCGGAGCGCTTAGCTGCGGGAGATGGTCGATCGTGTTGGCGATATCGACCTTGCTGATGTTGCCGAACACGCCACAGAGCAAGATCAGGTCGGCCGGCACGGCACCGTGGTATGCGTCGGTTACGGAGGCATCGCCGACGACTGACTCGATGCCATCAAGGCCCGCTGCTCGCGCGCCCTGCCGCGCAACCGCGACGTTGTGCTCGTCAAGCTCCACGAGTCGAGCTGCGACATCCTCGCGGCGAGGATGCCCGACGAGCGCTCCAATCAAGTCATGGCCCTGGCCCGCGCAGACCCCGATCGCGCGAATGGGGCCAGAAGGCGCGTGATCCATCATGGCGCGGATCTGCACCTGGACGACTACCAACCGGCGTCCGAGGGCGGAATCCGGGTCGGTGTAGTCTCGATGCCACGCCTGCCAGTCCATGACGCCTGGGAGACTACGACACGACGGTACTTGCTCCACCGGCGCGGCAGCCAGCCGTCTCGATAGCGCAGTCCGCTGGCTTAGAGTGGCCGCACCGACACCTGAGAATCGCCGAGCATCTGCGCAACGAGAAGTCCTCGCACTTCGCAGCTCAGAGGCAGCGCTCGGCCTATCGCCTGCTCGACCTTCCCTACGGTCGCTCGGTTTGCGCCCCGGCATACCGTCAGATGGATGCGCCATTGCTCATCGACTTCATCTGGAGCGCCAACCGCATCGAGGATGTCCGCTCGCCAACGGAGAGCCACAGCGTCGTCTGCGGGAAGCAGGCAGATCGCACCGCCGAGCGTTCCGACAGTGCTGAGTGTGTAGCGGGCTCCACGGATCGCGCTGGCCAGATTGCTAAGCGCTTCGATCGGGAGGCTCACGGACAGGGGCCACGGCCCGGCGATCGTCATGTGCGCCGGGATGCCGTGTGCGCTCGACCAGTCGCCGACTCGGCGAAACGGCTCCACGAGCGCTTCAGCCTCCGCCACAGGCAACAGCACCGATTGGAATGAGGGCGACGACCCAACGCCTCGGTCAGATGCTCGCTGTGAGAGGTCAATGCTCACCGCAATGAACGACCGTCGACTCCTGGCTCGACCGGCAGGATGTTCATCGCCCCGAGCAGCGAGCGGGTAAATGAGGAGAGATCCAGCCCTTCAAGCTCGGTCTCGGAGAACCACCCCACCGCAGAGGTCTCGTCATCATCGGGGCGAGGCGTCCCGTCCAATACGTACCCGTCGAACACCGTTGATACATAGGCGACCTGATCGCCGTTGGGATAGGTCATGCGGAAGGCCGGCCCGCCGACAACACCACGGATGCCGGCAAGTCCGACCGCGACCCCGGCCTCCTCGCGGGCCTCTCTGAGCGCTGCCTCCTGCGGTGACTCGTCGGGCTCGATCGCACCTCCAATCGTCTGCCAGTGCCCTGTCTCCGCATCGCGCACGAGCAGTAGGCGACCATCCTTGTCTCGTGGAAGCACAGCCACGGACGGCACGAGCACCAACTCACGGCCAACGGCCTCGCGCAAGCGACGCAGGTACGGGGAGATGCCCACCAGCCGATCCTATCGGCGTCGAGTGGGCTCGCGGGGAGCCATAAAGCTATGCGTAGTTCAGTAGCCCCGTGTGCGCGATGAGCTTCCAGCGCCACTGGGAAGGTCTCTGGCGACGGCTCGCCGCTCGGCCTGCTGGCCGACTCGCGCCCACACCGAGCAGCCGCGGCGCACGGGCTCGCGCACAGATAGACCGCGGGTTGTTGCGGCGCGTCTGGGAGCTACGACTTATGATCCTACGGGTGGGTGAGCCTGGCTTCTACCCAGTGATCGTCTTCGATCTGGACGGGACATTGCTGCGCGGCACGACCGTGTCGTTGCTCCTCGCGCAATGGCTCGGGCAGGCAGAGGAGATGGCAGAGCTCGAGCGGGCGTTTCACGCCCACGAGATATCCAACAGCGTAGTTGCCGACAGGTCTGCGAGATGGTTGGCGGGACAGAGCACGGCCGACGCCTGGGCGGTCCTGGTGGACAGCACCTGGATTGACGGCATGGCCGAGACCCTCCGAGCGCTTACCGCTGCCGGGGCCAGTCTGCTATTGGGAACGGTCACATTGAGATTCGTGGCCGAGATGTTGCGGGAGCGCTATGGTTTTGCCGCGGCTAGCGGGACGGAGATGCAGGTGACCGACGGGGTGCTCTCGGGCACCGTGACTCGCTACTTCGATGAGTTCGACAAGGCGCGCTTCGTAGAGGAATGGTGCACGAGCAACGGTTATTTGATGAGCCAGGTGGCGGCGGTGGGCGACTCTCGCTCGGACGTTCCGCTGTTTGAGCGCGTTGGCATGTCGATCGCGCTGAACGCCACGTCCGACGCTCGGGCAGCAGCGACCCATACTCTCGATACTGACGACCTCCGTGATGTGCTGGCACTCCTTCGGCCGGTGAGCGAAACGGTCTGATGGCGTGAAGGAACCGGCGCCGAGGGTCTACGCGGGTTCGAGCTGGGCTCGACACAGGCTCGACCGATGATCGAGCGGCCAATCAGCTCACCAGTGAGCGCTGTTTCTTGAAACATGCACCGATTGGCCGCACTCCAGACCACTCCAATCAGCCCGCAAGCGTGACTAGCAAATTATCGGTTGGGTTTCACTCGATCGTGTGCGAGGTAGGATCGACCTGTCTGGCTCACCCGCGGGAGGAGAAGGCATGACCGAACAGTTGACGGGGTTGCTCGCCGAGCAGGCTCGCTACTACCGTGAGCGGGCCGGTGAGTACGACGACTGGTGGTTTCGCCGCGGGCGCTACGACCGCGGCGCCGACGCAAACGCACGGTGGTTCGCCGACGCAGCGGAGGTCGAGGACGCCTTGGAGCGCTTCCAGCCGTCGGGGGAGGTGCTGGAGTTGGCGTGCGGGACGGGCTTGTGGACTCGTCGACTGGTTGAGCACGCCGACACCGTGACCGCTGTGGACGCCTCGCCAGAGGTGATCGAGCTGGCACGCGCCGGGCTGGACGATCCGAGGGTGAGCTACGTGCCCGCAGACTTGTTCGCATGGGAGCCATCCGCGAGCTACGACGTGTGCTTCTTCAGCTTCTGGCTCTCGCATGTGCCGGAGGCGCAGTTTGAGGTCTTTTGGGAGAAAGTCGGGCGTGCGCTTCGTCCTGGGGGGAGGGTTTTCTTCGTAGACAGCCTGCCCAGCGAGTTGTCCTCCGCTGCGGATCATCGGCTGCCCGATCGTCGGGAGGAGACGATGACCCGGAGGCTTGCCGATGGCCGCGAGTTTCGCATCGTCAAGCGCTTCTACGAGCCCCACGGACTACACCAGCGGCTTGCCGACCTCGGGTGGGACGCGCAGGTACAGACAACGCCGGAGTTCTTCATCTACGGGCAGGCCACTCCCAGCGCATAGCCTTGGCGCCTTGAACCACTCGGATCGCGAACTCGACGGTTTGCGCCAAGTGTCGAGGCTTCCAAGCGGCCCCGCTCTAACCTGGGTTCATCGACGCTCTCACCGCATTTGACGCCACGCTGCTCGACCTTGTTGAAGCCGTACGGGCATTGCCGTATGGCCGCCCGAGTGATCGCACAGTGGAGGGGATGTTGCGTGAGCACCGCGGTACCTGCTCCACCAAGCACTTGTTTCTCGCCCGTGCTCTGACTGAGCGGTTTCCCGAGACAGAGCCGCGCATCGTTCACCGTGTCTACGCGCTGGATGGCGCTCGTGCGCGAGAGCTGTTCGGCGCTACGGCCGCATCGACCGACCGCCGAGGACACGGAGGACGACGAGGCGAAGGCGATGAGCCGCGACGAGTTGGCAGAGATGCTCGCCCTCGTCCCTGACCAATGACATCTGTTCTTCTGGTTCCTGGCCGCCACGGGCGTCCGCATCAGCGAGGCCATTGCGCTCCAATGGCGGCACCTTGAGATCGACGCCCCTGTCCCCCACACCAAGGTCCACCGCGCGCTCGTGAAGGGCCGCATGGGACCGCCCAAGAGCCGCTACGGCCGTCGCGAGATCCCACTCGATCCACTTCGCTCCACGAGCACCACGCGGCTACAGAGTAGCCGGATGACGAGGACTCTGTATTCCCAGCTACCAACGGATCGCCGCTCATGCCAAACAACGTCTTTCGGCGAGTGCTACAGCCCGCTCGGGAGGCCGCAGACCTTCCGTGGGTCGGCTTCCACGCCTTCCGTCACACCTGCGCCTCCATCCTGTTCGCGGAAGGCCGCAACGCCGTTCAGGTCCAGCGCTGGCTCGGCCACCACTCCGCAACGTTCACGCTCGCAACCTATGTCCACTGCTCGACGGCGACCTCGGTGAGCCACTGACAATCCCCTAATGAAGGCTCAAGGCCGAGTCGGTCTCGTCCGAGCCCAACCCTATTGTTGGGAGGCTTTGCCAAGGAACCCCGCACGTACCTTCCCCGCCGATATGACCGGCGAACACTTCGTTCAACTGGAACGCGAGCGTGCGCGCCAAGAGCACGAGCGCTGGGTGCATAGACCGCAGTTCGTCGGCGTCGCGGCGCTTGGCGCTGTGGCGGTACTGGCCCTATTTGTGCTGCTGGCGATCGAGGTCTTTGGAAAGGGCGGGAACACAACCGATGCCGCCGTTTCAACGCTCGGCACGATCGCTGCCGCGGCCGTGGGCGGCATCGCCGGCATGCTCACCGGGCACTCGCGGCAGGAACCAACTCCGAGTACCACAGCCAGGCCACAGGATGCCTCTGTTGACGGCTGCGGTGAGATGCCCGAGTAGTTTCGCGTCTCGCACTGCTGGCCGCTCAATCAGCTGTCGGGGCGAGACGGGCGGACATCTTCTGTTCGACGACGCACCGGGAGCTGGCGATCCCTCAAAATGCCCGCAATGATGCGAAATTACTACAGAACTTGCAGAGAGCGCGTTATCCTGGACAGAGCGATGACCGTGCCGGTTGAATATGTCGATGCACAGCAGCTCTGGGACGAAAAGGAGAGCGCTCGCCGCGCAGATGAGGAGGCGCTGCGCTCTGGACGTAAGACACCCGAGCAGCTCAAGCGCGAAAACGAGGTCTTTGCGCTTCCGGCAGATCGCATTCGGCTCAACCTGGAGTCCGCGCACTCTCTGTCCTGAGCGTGAACGATCATCCCGCAAGGTAGACGAGTCGCAAACGCCTCGCCTACCGTCGCTAAACGACTTAGCCCCGGCGACATGACCGAAGTCAGCGGTCCACCGGGGCTTTCCAATGGAATTATAACCCCACCAGCAGCAAAGCACAATGACTCCTGATGCCAATCATGCAGGCCAGCCCAAGGACGGGCGTGGCTGGAGCAATGGTTGAGCGCCCCCTCGCCTTCAGAGATACCTGGATGAGGCAGGTCAGGACCGAGCCAAGGCGCTTGCCCTATACGACTGGAACGCCCGCGCCAGCGCGGCTGTCCTTCGCGACCTCGCACACTTCGAGGTTGCGCTTCGCAAAGCCTACGACAGAGCCTTGACAGGCTCCGCACCTGCGGGATACGCGCACTGGACGTTTGCCGCAACGATCGTGTTCCCGCCCCTGCACCGCACCAAGCGCGCCCATGGCAGGGCGCCATCGTCTGTGGATATCAATCGCAAGTCACGCGCGATCATTGAGGCGGCAGTACGCGATGCAGGAGGCCCGTCGGCGTCTTCTGGCAAAGTCATTGCGAACCTGACCTTCGGGTTCTGGCGCTACCTCTCCTCGAAGGCGCACGAGAAGGGCTTGTGGGTGCCCTACCTGCACACCGCCTTCCCACCCAAGACCAGCCGCTGCGACATCGACGCCCGCGTCGGCCGCCTGCACGACCTGCGCAACCGCGTGGCCCACCACGAGCACCTCCTGAGTACAAACCTCGTGGCACAACTTGAAGACCTTCTCTGGGTCGCTGAACGGCTTGATCCGTCGCTCGCCCAATACATCTCGGCCACCACCGACATTCCGTCGCTCAATGGATCCCGCCCCTGAGCAGTGGCGAATAATGCGGCTGCTATCGGCCACGTGGCCCAGCGCGGGGTGCAAACAAAGTGCAAACATGCCCCACACCACTCGACGACAAGGCCCGCGACAGACTAGACGCGAATCCCTAGCAATAGAGCCAATCTAGCCAACCGAGCGACACCCCACCACACCCCTCGGGACGAATCATGATCCGCGTGTCGGGGGTTCGAGTACCTCCTCCGGCACTGCCGAACCACGTCTAGTCGGATGGTGCTGCCGAGGGGCGACTTGTAGGTCTGCTGCTGATAACCGATGTTCCTTGACGACACCGAGTCCTGTATCAGTGTGGCTGAGAGACCTCGATGCCAAGAGCCTGCGCGGCGTCCCTGAGGCGAGCGTCGTAGCAGTACAGACGCCCGAGGTCCTCGCCCAGGCTCACGACGGTTGCCAGGTGCAGGGCGTCGAGTGAGCGCAGCTCGGCTGGGTTCAGCTCGGCAGCAGCGTCAAGGATCGGCTGATCCAGCGGGATCAGCGTGATGGCGGTGAGGGCAGTACGGGCGCGTTTGGTGACCAGCTCGCCATAGCGCCGGGCGGCACGTCGTCCCTCCACGGTCAGAAGCGTGCTACTGAGGAGTTCTCTGCCGGCCAGCTCGCGGCGCAGTGCAGGGCTCTCGGGCTCGGAGCGCACAAGCTTGATGAAGGCCGAGGTGTCGAGGTAGTCGGGCAAGCGCTCTACAGACGCTCTGAGCGCAGCTCGTCCAGCACCTCGCCAGAGGGCGGGCCTGCAATCGGCGCGGGCAGCTCCTCCAGAACGTCAAGCAGAGTACCCTGTCCGCGCATGGCTCCCCGTTCGGCGACGAGCCGGTCTATGGCCGAAGCTCGTCCGGGGGCAGGCGTGAGCTGTGCGACTTCCTGGCCGTGATCGGTGATCAGAAACGACTCCCCGTGTCGTGCCCGCTGGGCGTAGCGGCTGAGGTTCTGGCGCATCTCGCGGATACCTACAAGCTCCATGTGCGTCATTGTAGCGCTTTTGCGGCCTTCCACAGCCGAGCCTGTGGGAACTGCCGGTCGGCGAGGCCGCCTATCCCTATCACCACCATCTCACCGAGGAGGAGCTCATCGTCGTCCTCGAGGGCGCGCCGGAGTCTGCGCACTCCTGATGGCTGGCGTGAGCTATCTGAGGGTGAGGTCGTCGCGTTCCCGCGCGGGGAACTCGTATTCCAGACGCCGTAGCCATCGTAATTAGGGCCACCTAAGTTATGATATTGTACGCGCCTCCATACCCGAGCTATGCAGTCGGATTTCTCTGTCAGGAGGTCGAGTTTGTGCATCACAGCGCACTGCCGCCGGTCGGTCGCTGTCGCGATGACGATCGCGCTCATGCTGCTGCTCGGCGCCTGCGGATCATCCAAGCCAGCGCCCTCCAGCGCGCAAATCAAGAAGCAGACCTGCGAGCAGATCGAAGCGGCGCTCAGCGACGGCCCCGACCCGCAAGCCGACCCGGTCGGCCATGCGCAGGCGCAGATTCTGCCACTGCGCGAGATCCATACTGCTGACGGAACTCTGCATCAGGCGATCGAGACGCTCGCCGCCGCGTATCGGTCGTTTTCTTCCACCGACGGCTCCAGCGCCACCAAGAGCGCCGTGAGCGCGGCCAGCAAGACGATCGAACATCTCTGCCCGGGGCTCGAATCGTGACCGCCAGCGACCGACCGAGGACACTCATGGCCAGCACACGTCGCATCGCTTCGCTCGCGGCGACAGTCTCGCTGACTGCCGCTCTGCTTACCGGCTGTGGGAGCTCCTCGTCGGGGTCAAACGGGTCGATCACGCTCTACAGCGGCCAGCACGAGCAGACGACCGACTCGTTGGTCGAAGGCTTTGAAAAGCAGACCGGGATCAAGGTCAATGTTCGCAACGACGACGAGGACACACTTGCGGATGAGATCGTGACCGAGGGGTCGCGCTCGCCCGCGGACGTCGTCTATACAGAGAACTCCCCCCCGCTCGAATATCTGCGGGGCAAGGGCCTGCTGGCGCCGGTCGAGACGCCGACGCTGGCGCACACCCCGAGCAAGTGGAACTCGCCAGAGAGCGATTGGGTCGGCGTGTCGGCTCGTGTGAGCGTGCTGATCTACAACCCCAGCCTGATCGGCGCGAGCCAACTCCCAAAGACTGTCGGCGAACTGGCCGACCCGAAGTACAGCGGCAAGCTCGCGTTCGCCGCCGGCGAGACGGACTTCCAACCGATCGTGACCTCCTACGCGCGCACCTACGGGCAGGCCGCGGCATTGAGCTGGCTGGAAGCGATCAAGTCGAATGCAGGCAGTCACGTCTATCCCGACAACGAGACGATCGCCGACGAGGTCAACCGCGGGGCGGTCGCCTTTGGGCTGGTCAACCAGTACTACTGGTATCGCATGCGCGCCGAGCTCGGCGCATCGAGCGTGCCGTCGAAGATCGCCTACTTCGCGCCTCGCGATCCTGGCTATGTCCTCAACATCTCCGGCGCGGGGATTCTGGCTTCCTCCAAGCACAAGGCGGGCGCCCAGAAGTTCCTCGCGTTCCTCGTCTCAAAGCAGGGCCAGGAAATCATCGCGCACTCGATCAGCTTTGAGTACCCGATCGCCTCCGGTGTCAGTACCGCTGCGCTGGAGACGCCGTTCGACGAGCTGCAACCCAACCCGATCACGATCCCCGAGCTCGGAGACGGGTCCACGGCGATCGCGCTGCTGCGCAAGGCGGGACTACTGTGAGGCGCCATGCGCAATCCTGCAGCTGCTGGTGAACACGGTGCCCATGCCAACCGTCGCTGACCCGCCGCCGGCGGCGCCAGCACGGCACGGAGGGGTCGCGCCGGCACGTCGGGCTCTGCCGCCCTGGGGACTACTCACACTCAGCCTGGCGGTCGCAATCGTGCTGGTGGCACCGTTGTGCTTCCTACTGATCGAGGCGCACGGCGCGGGCAACTCGACGATCGTGAACCTGATCTTCCGCTCGTTGACGGCGACCCTACTGTGGAACACCGTCAGATTGACCGTGGTGGTGACGCTGTTGTGTGCGGTGATCGGGACCTCGGCGGCGTGGTTCGTCGAGCGGACCGATCTGCCCGGCCGAAGGGTGTGGGCGGTGTTGGTCGTGGTTCCGCTCGCGATCCCGGACTTCGTGGTGAGCTTCGGCTGGGCATCGCTGAGCACCTGGGTAGAGGGATTCCGCGGCGCGGTACTCGTGATGACCCTCGCGATCTACCCGCTGGTCTATCTGCCGGTTGCCGCGAGCTTCCGCAACGCCGACCCCAGCCAGGAGGAGGCAGCGCGCAGTCTCGGTGTCGGGCGCTTGAAAACGTTCTGGCGGATCACCATCGGACAGGCCCGCACGGCGATCCTCGGCGGCTGTCTGCTCGTCGCGCTGGTACTGCTGGCCGAGTACGGCGCGTTTGAGATTCTCGGCTACCAGACCTTCACCACTGAGATTTTCACCGAGTTCAACGTCTCCTTCAACGTACCGACGGCCTCAGCGCTATCGCTTGTGCTCGTGTTGCTCAGCCTGCTGGTGCTCTGCGGTGAGGGACTGGTGCGGGGTAGGGGACGCGTCAGCCGCTCGGGGCCGCTTGCCCAACGTGTCACGGCACGCCACCGCTTGGGCCGTGCGAAGCTGCCGGTGCTCGCCGGCTTCCTGCTGCTCGTTGCGCTCGCGCTTGGTGTGCCCGTCGGCGCAAGCGTCTATTGGATACTCGAGGCTGGACACGGCTATCTCACCGGCGTCTCGCTGCTGGACGCCGCGTGGCACACAGCCCTCTACAGCGGTGCCGCCGCCGTAATCGCAACGCTGATGGCGCTGCCGGTCGCGCTGCTCGCCGTCCGTCATAGAGGCCGGGGCTACCAGCTGCTGGAGCGCAGCACCTACCTTGTGCTCGCGATTCCCGGACTGGTGATCGCGCTCGCGTTCTCTTACTTCACGGAGCGCTATGCCGACGGGTTCCTGTATCAGAGCGCCCCGCTTTTGATCCTCGCCTACGCGATCCTGTTCTTCCCGCTCGCCTTGGTCGGCGTGCGCGCATCGGTCATGCAAGCGCCACCCGGACTCGAAGAGGTCGCCCGCTCCCTCGGCCAGCGACGTCCGGCGGTGCTGTGGCGTGTGACGCTGCCGCTGATCGGCCCCGGGCTGGCAGCCGCCTTTTGCCTGGTATTCCTCTCGGCGGTGACCGAGCTGACCGCAACGCTGATCCTAATCCCGACCGGCGTGCAGACGCTCGCCACCCAGTTCTGGGCTTACCAGCAGAACCTCGCCTACGGGCAAGCCGCACCCTTCGCGCTTGCGATCATTGCAATCGCGGCCGTGCCGAGCTACGTGCTCGGACGCTTCTTCGACAGGCTCCCATCGCGGACTTTGCCCTCGACATGAGCGGCGTTCAGATCAGCGACCTACACAAGAGCTTCGGGGCGCACCCCGTTCTCACCGGCCTGAACCTGGAGGTGCCTGCAGGGTCGCTCACGGCGATCCTGGGATCCTCCGGCAGCGGCAAGACGACGCTGCTGCGCCTGCTCGCAGGCTTCGAGAGACCCGACCGCGGCACCATCAGGATCGCCGGGAAGCTCGTCGACGGCGAGGGCACGCATGTCAATCCCGAGCAGCGCCGGATCGGCTACGTCCCCCAGGAGGGTGGCCTGTTCCCCCACCTCACGGTGCAGGCGAACGTCGCTTTCGGGCTCCCCCGCGCGGCACGACGGCAGGGAGTCGGCGAGCTGCTCGAGACGGTCGGGCTCAGCGGCCTGGAGCGGCGCTACCCCCATCAGCTCTCCGGCGGCCAGCAACAACGCGTAGCTCTAGCTCGGGCGCTTGCGATCAAACCCGAGATCCTGCTCCTGGACGAGCCGTTCGCCTCGCTCGACGCGCATCTGCGCGCTTCCGTGCGCGAGGAGGTCGCACGAATCCTCCGCCAGTCTTCGACCACAGCGCTGCTCGTCACCCACGATCAGGACGAGGCGCTATCACTCGCCGACCTCGTCGCGGTGCTGAGGAACGGCACGATCGCCCAATGCAGCCCGCCACAGGATCTCTACGCCCGCCCGGTCGACGACGAGCTCGCGCGCTTCGTCGGGGAGGCCAATATTCTCGACGGCGTCCTGGACGGTGCGTTCGTAGACACGCTGCTGGGAAGGCTGCCCGCCCACTGGCACGGTGAGGCGCCACCGAGCGGATGCTCTGTCAGTGTGCTGATTCGTCCCGAGCAGATCGAACTACGGCCCGGTGAGGGCGAGCGCGGTCTTCGTGGTGAGATAGTACGGTCCGGCTACCACGGCCACGATGCCGTCGCACACATAACAATCCATCAGGGCCACGGCGAGCAGACCTTGATCGTCCGCACACCGGGCGACGCAAGCCTCTCCCCCGGCTCACAGGTCAGACTCCTCACCCGCGGCCCGATGCTCGTGTGGGCAGTCCCATCCACCAACGGGCATCCGGAGTTACTCGAGCGATAGCCGCAGAGTCGCCTTCGTGGAGCTTTGGATCGGCGCGGTCTAGGTGCCCGCGGATACCGAGCTGCCTTCGCCAAGCAGGTTCAACGTGTTTTCACCATCATCAACGAAGTAGATGCGGTTCCCGCTCGGGCCAATTGCGAGGCCGAACAGCGAGCCAGCTCCGGTCTTCTTGTCCGCGGTCTGCACAGCAGTCTGCTGACCTTCGGGCGTAGTTTCCACCATATTGCCGTCGCCTCCGTTTGTGGTGATGATGTTGCCGTTCGGCGCAAGCACCATCCCGAGCGGTTCCTTGAGGTGACCGCCTTCGCTGACGACCGTCCCACCGCCCGCCGCGGGTGTTGTGC
This sequence comes from uncultured Solirubrobacterales bacterium, assembly GCA_963725265.1. Classification (GTDB taxonomy): domain Bacteria; phylum Actinomycetota; class Thermoleophilia; order Solirubrobacterales; family Solirubrobacteraceae; genus Palsa-744. The sequence goes on along the minus strand of CAVRXP010000002.1, from coordinate 1,437,072 downwards.
GGGTTGCCGCTTCGGAGATCGCGAGGATCTTGTTGTTCTGCGTGGAGGCCACGTACAGTGTGCCGTTGGCGGCGAGCGCGAGCCCGGTGGGCCCGAGCACAAGCGCTTCTGGCGAGTCCACCCACGGGATGCCCTTGGCGATTACCTGTTCGCTTATGAGCTTCGGCGGCTGCCCTGCTCCCGATTCGAGGTCGATGCGCAGCACCGTCGAGTTGTCGATCGGTTTCTTGCCCTTCGCCGGGCCGCCATTCAACGCGTTGCTGACGAACAGGCTGGTCTTTGCGCCTTCGCTCTTAGCGGTCGAGTCCCACGGTCCCTGGATGTTCTTGCTCGCGATCGTTTGGATCGCCTTGCCTTCGCTATCGAGCACGATCAGGCAACCGTACTTCGCAGTCGCGGCCATGCCGTTGGTGGTCGGCAGGCTGCCCACCACCACGTAGCCGCCAGGAAGAATGTTCAGAGCTGTCGTCAACCCGACACCGCCCGGACAGGGACCGGGCAGTGTCTTCGGGTCGATGCTCGCGAACAGGCTCGCCTTGCCGGTGGGCGAGACCTGCACGATCGTCGTGCCGGTGCCCTGACCGGTCTGCTTTGCGCTTTCCTTGGCGTTGAAGTTGCTTATCAGCATCTGGCCCGCCTTGAGCTTGCCGATGCTGGTCGGCACGAACGCGATGCCGTAGGGGTTCACATCGCCGTTGGCGGGTTCGGTTGAGCCAAGTTTGACGGCGCTTGAGAGCTTGGCCAGGAACGGGCCGGAGCTTGGTGTCGATTCAGCGGGCGTGCTGGCACTCGCCACGGAGTTGGTGCTGGATGAGCTGCTGGAGCTGCCGCAGCCGGCGAGGGCCAGCGCAACACCTACTAGAGCAAGGATCGACGTTCTAAGCACTGGGGTGTCTCCTGTGGTTGGAGGTATCGGACGAGACGGCTTTCTGAGCAGGCCGCCCCGACGATCCATTCGTCGGCTCTGCGGCAGCGATCGACGCACGGCCGTCTTTCGCGCGCTTCCTGCATGACTCCGCCGTCGCGGGATTCCTTCCCGGCGAGGTTCCCGGCCTTTCTCGCACCAGCGTTGCCTTCTGCTCTGAGCACCCTCGGAACCGCTTGCGCTTTGCATCCGCGACGGGTCGAGCAACAGCGCGACCAGCCTCGATGCCGAAGAGAGCCCAGACACTTAGGCTCTGCCGATGGTGCAGCCCGATAGCAGCGAGCAGGTGGCCGTGCAGCGACGGACGACGCTCGCGTCGATCGCTGCAGCTGGACTGTTGGGGATCCTCAAGCTCGGAGTGGGCTCGATAGCGGGCAGCCTGGCGCTGATCTCGGCCGGAATCGAGTCAAGCGGAGATGTCCTCGCCGCGATCCTGACGTTCTTCGCTGTGCGACTGGGGCGCCAGCCCGCGGACCCCGAGCACCCCTACGGACACGCTCGCGCCGAGAACCTTGGGGCGCTCGGCGAGGCTGGCATCCTGCTGGTCGGCGGGCTGGTCGTGGCAGTCGAGGCGATCAGACACCTCATCAGTCCCAGCGGCACGCCTGACACCCATTGGTACGTGTTCGCGGTCATCGCGATCGCGCTGGCGGTGGACCTCACCCGCACTGTCATCTCCCTACGCACGGCACGGCGCTATGGGAGCCCCGCTCTGCGCGCGAACGGGTTTCACTTCGCGGGAGACATGGCCGGCTCGGTGGCTGTCCTGATCGGGTTGCTGCTCGTGCGCGCTGGCTTCACACGAGGTGACGCGAGCGCGGCACTCGTCATAGCCACGATCATCCTCGCCACCGCGACTCAGCTGATCGCGGAGAACGCAAACGTGCTGATGGACCGCACGCCGGCGGAGGCGAGAGAGGCGGCCGAGCGCGCGCTCGCGCGCCTGGCGCCCGACATCGAACTGGTGCGGCTGCGCTTGCGCGAGTCCGCCGGACGTTACTTCGCGGATGTCATCGTCGCCGTCCCCCCGGCGCGGCAGTGGTAGAGGGCCACCAGGCCGCGAACCTGATCGAGGCGGCGATCGAGACCGAACTGCCCGGCAGCGATGTCGTCGTCCACGTCGAGCCTCGCCGCAGCGGGCTGGACCTCCGCGACCGGGTACTGGCGATCACGCTGGCCGAGCCGCTGGTCAAGGAAGTACACGACATCACGATCTTCGAAAACGGCGGGTCGGCCAGCGTCTCCTTGCATCTGAAGTTCCCCGCCGATCTCACCCTGCAGGCAGCGCTCGCGGTCGCCGAGCGCATCGAGCAAGCGATCCGCGCCCGTCCCGGTGTCAGCGAGGTACAAACACACCTGGAGCCCCTGGAGCGCCCGCTGAGCGCCAGTCCAGCCACCACGAGCACGGACCTCGACGTGATACGGGAGATCGGGCGCATCGTCCTCGAGCGGACGGGCAAGGAGCCGCGCAAGACCAGACTGCTTCGCACCGAGGCCGGTCGCGTCATCTTTCTGACGCTCGGCATGGACGTTGGGACCTCCCTGGTCGATGCTCACCAGCTGGCCAGCGAGCTCGAGGAGGAGCTGCGCCTACGGGTAGCCGACATCGCTGATGTCGTCGTCCACACCGCAACCTAACCTGAGCCCCGGTCTCCCCTGGCGTCCAGCGCGACGGACTCGACGACCGCCTCTCACGTTTGACGCCGCCCTGTTGGATCGTATATTTTGAGGTGTGTATGGCTTTCAGGCGCGGGAAGACGCGCATGCGTCTGCTGTTTCAGTCGTCGGGCCCGTCCCCGGGCGTCGCAGTGTGGCGTAGAGCCTCCAGCTCACGTCGTCCTGTCCCTGCCGTGCTCGCGTCGTTGTCTGCGGCGCTGACGTTGCTGGCCTTGGCGAGCACCAGCGCGTTCGCCTCGCCTGCGACCTTCCTCCAGAGCTTCGGTCCCTTCGAAAGGCCGACGGGCATCGCGGTCGAAGAATCCACCGGGAATGTGTTTGTCCCCGAGAGCGGTGAAGACTTCGACGCGGTCCACGTGTTCGGCGAAAGGGGGGGCTCGCCTCCCGACGGTGCGCCGGCGGTGTTCTCCGGACAGGAAACGCCCGCCGAGAGCTTTGAATTCCACAGGGAGTGGGTTGGCGTCGCCGTGGATAACTCGACCAGCGCCGCCGCCGGCTCCATCTACGTTGTCGACAGGGGCCATGCGGTCGTCGACCGGTTCAAGCTGAGTGGAGGCGTATACAAATACGAATCCCAGCTGACGGGCGAGCCCGGAGCACATTTCGTGGAACCTGAAGGCGTTGCGACGGATGCAAGCGGCGATGTCTACGTGAGCGATCCGGCCGCCAAAATGGTCCGTGAGTACTCGCCCGGGGGCGCGACGGAAATCGCGAGCTTCGCGGTGACGGGATCCGAGCGGAGCGTTGTAGTCGATTCCAGGGGTGACATCTTCTTGTACGGCGACCCGAACGGTGCGCTTGCCGGCCCGGGTCCGGCCGAGATATGGCGCAGCTCCGATACGGCGGCGAGCGTCGAGGAGGTGACAGAAGTCCCCGAAGTCGAAGGGGCGGGCGCAGACGGGATCGACCGCGCGACCGACACAGGCTATGTCGCGATCAGCGGACGGGTGGTAGAAGGGTTCGCGATCCCTACCCCGGTAAGGAGCGGCGGCGAATTCGGCTCGGGGACCTTCTCTCATGCAATCGAAAACATCGCTGTGAACGAAGGGACCGGCGCGATCTACGTGTCCGACGCGGGCAACGAAAAGGTCTTCGTCTACCAAGGTGCGCCGGCTCGCTACCCGGTTATCGTGCTCATCTCAGGCGAGGGAGAAGTCACCTCCGCGCCCGCAGGACTGAGCTGCTCGACCTCCGAATGCACACATGAATTCGAAGGTGAAGTGACCCTGACGGCGACCAAAGCCGGCGCCGGCTACGAATTCGCCGGTTGGATCGGGTGCATGCAAGCATCTGCGACGACCTGCACGGTGGACAGAGGCGACACGACAGAAGTTACCGCGGTCTTCGTGAAAGCGGGCACACAGGGCCCAACCGGCATGGAAGGGCCCACCGGAAAGGAAGGGCCCAGCGGCAAAGAAGGTAAGTCTGGAGCCAGCGGTGAAAAGGGCGCGACTGGACCCGCAGGCGCCCAGGGACCGGCGGGGCCCGCCGGCGAAATCGAGCTGGTGACCTGCAGGAAGGTTGACAAGAAGCAGAAGTGCACGGCCAAGCTCGTCTCGGGCACGGTCAGCTTCACAACCGTGGGAGCGCCCGTGCAGGCGACACTGTCCCGTCACGGCGTGGTGTACGCAGCCGGAACAGCCCACACCGCGCGCGGGCACGTGAGCCTGCGGCTGCTACCGGTCCGCAAGTTGCGACCCGGCAAGTACACGCTTACGTTGACCAGCGGTACGGGGCGGCACAAGAAGATCACCAGCGAGTCGTTCACGCTCAGCTGAGCTGTGCGCTCTCTGGCGTCTGCCTGAACGCCATCGCGCTGCTGAGAGCGATCCGGTTCCACCCCGGGCAAGGATCGCCACGACCGATGTGATCCGTCCGCTCCGCCGATGCTCATAGTCTGTCTACTCACCTATGTCCCCAGCGCACAACTCTCACGACGGCGACATCGCGCCGCCGAACGCTCGCCGCGCACGTCCTAGCCGCGGGCGTCTACTCGCGCGCGGCGCGAATCGGCTGCGCCTGGCGACAGGCCCCGCCGTGGCGGTCGCGCTGGTCGCGGCCTGCACGTCCGCTGTGGCCAGCCCCACCGGCAACGCATCCATGGGTCCCCCCCTTCGCGACCCCAACCCCGCGCCGCACGCTGCCGCCGCCCAGTCCACCACCCCGGTAGGTATCGCCTTCAACCCGCTCGAGCCCGGGCGGCCCGTCGCCCAGCGCTTTCTCGGACTGTCCTTCGAGGCCGCGGCGCTCGGCGCGCTCGCCCAGGACGCGCACCGCGGCAACCTGGTCCAGATGCTGCGCTCGCTTGGGCCCGGCGTATTGCGCTTCGGCGGGGTCACCGCCGACGAGGACGTCGGCTGGAGCGATCCCCAGACACCGGCGCCCGCTTGGGCCACCAGCACGATCGGGCCCACCCAGCTGGACGAACTGGCCCAGCTCGCCAAGCGCAGCGGCTGGCAGGTGCTGCTGACCGTCGGCATGGCCCACTACGAACCGACCGCCGCCGCGCGCGAGGTGGCCGCCGCGCACCGCGCGCTGGGGCCCTACCTGGCCGCTGTGGAGATCGGCAACGAGCCGAACTCCTATGGCAGCCACGGCTTTCGCGAACTTCCCTGGATTGCACAGGGCTATGAGGAACAGGCCAGCGCGTACCGCGAAGCGATCGACGCGCTCACCCCGGGCGTGCCGATCGCCGGCCCTGACGTGTCCGGCTCCGGAGCGTTCGGCGAATGGGGCGAAGAGGAGGCGCTCGCGCAGAGCCCGGCTCTGCTGACAGGCCACCACTACCCGCTCGGCTGCGCGCAGACGCCGCCGCCGTCGATCGAAGCGCTGCTCAGCTCGGCGACGCGCGGGGCGGCCGCGCTGTCGCTTGCCAGCTACATGGCGGTCTCAGAATTACGCGGTATCCCGTTGCGCATCGACGAGGCCAACACGGTCTCCTGTGGAGGGGTATCCGGCATCAGCGACACGTTCGCCTCCGCTTTGTGGGCGACCGGTTACATCGCGCAGGCGATGGACGCCGGGACGGTCGGGATCAACCTCCAGGGCAACCCGACTAACTGTGTCGGCTACACCCCCCTGTGCGCGACAAACGCGACGGCGCTCGCGCGCGGAGAATTCCACGTCCAGCCGGAGTGGTACGCGCTGTTGCTCGCGCGCACATTGATCGGCTACCGCCCGCTGCCGACGACGATCTCAGCCGTTGGCTCGCCCAACCTCGTCGCCGCCGGCTTCTCCGGACCGGGGCATGCGCTAAAGGTCATGCTGTGCAACGACGAACCCGAAGGCACGAGCCCGCTATCGCTTAGCCTCCAGGTGGGAGCCGGCATACCCTCGGGGGTACAGGTGGGCACGGCGCAGATCCAGCGTCTGACCGGGCCCGCGCCGAGCGCAACCGCGGGCGTGCTTCTGGCCGGACACGGGGTCGCGGCCAACGGCTCCTGGAGCGCGCCCCTGCACGGCGAAGCCGCCACGCCGAGTGCGGGCATCCTGACCGTCGAGCTGCCTCCGGGCAGCGCCGCACTGGTCAGCGTCGCGCCGCGGAGTGCAGCGAAGACCCATCCTCGCACGAGCGGCAAACGCAGATAGACATCAATCGTGTTGTTCCGGGTCGTGCATGCACGACCCGGCCGGATCGCACATGTGCGATCCGGGACAGAGGCGCATGCGCCTCTGTCTTCCTGAATTTGGGATATGGAAAAGGCACGCCGCTACTTCGCCCAGGCATGTGCAGGCCCACTCGCCCGCACCCAAACCTCCTGGCCATGCTCTAGCGCCATGTCTCCAGGTACGCGCGCGAGCACTGTCTCGCGGTCGGGGTGCTCGAGCGCGACCCGCGCCAACGCGTCGTGGCCGTGGTAGCGAAGCTCGAGCACCCGAGCGCGTGCCGCGCCGCCCGTCGGCTCCAGGTGCAGAGTCAGCTGCTCGGGGCGCAGCAACAGGCGCGCGGACCCCTCGAGCTGGCCGTGCCCATTCGCGCACAGCGCCACCTCGCCAAGCGCACAGCTAGCCCGCTCTCCGCGAGCCTCGGCCGCGAGGATGTTGGCCTCCCCGATCGAGCCGGCGGCGAGCAGGTCGGGCGGATCGCGGTAAAGCGCGCGGGGAGTCGTCGAGCGCAAGCACGTGCCCGTCTTGCAGCACCGCGATATGGTCGGCAAGCGCCAGAGCCTCGCTCTGGTCGTGGGTGACGAGCACTGCCGTCGTGGCCCGCGCGCGCAGGATGCGCGACGACGTCGCGCCCCAGCTCGACGCGCAGCGAGGCGTCAAGCGAGCTGAACGGCTCGTCCAGCAACACCACATTCGGCTCGATCGCGAGCGCACGGGCGAGCGCCACCCGCTGCTGCTGACCTCCGGAGAGCTCGTGCGGGTAGCGGTGCTCTAGCCCCTCCAGTCCGACGATTCCGAGCAGCTCGCGCGTCTTCTCGCTGCGCCCGCCGCGCGCCAGCCCGAAGCCGACGTTGCGCGCCACCGTCAGGTGCGGGAAGAGCGCCCCGTCCTGGGGCACGTAGCCGACGCCGCGCTGCTGGGGTCGCACGCTGCGCCGCCCGTCGTCGAGCAGCCTCCCGGCGATCGCGATCGTGCCGCTGTCGAGCTGCTCGAAGCCGGCGATCAACCGCAGCATCGTCGTCTTGCCGCTGCCCGACGCGCCCAGCACCGCCGTGATCGACCCGCTCGCCACCGTCAGCTCGACGTCGCTGAGCACACGCACTGCACCGAAGCTCTTGCACACACCGCGCAGCTCGATCGAGCTCATAGCGGCGCCAATTGCGGCTGGAAGCGACCGCGGTCGAACCACAGCGCGAGTACGGCCGCAGGCAACGCTGCGAGCACGGTGATGACCAGCGCATAGGGCGCTGCGGCGCCGTAGGCGACCTCGCTCTGATAGGCCCAGAACTGGGTGGCAAGAGTCTGCACCCCGATCGGGGCGAGCAGCAGCGTCGCGGTCAGCTCGGTGACGGCGAACAGGAACACTAGGCAGAAGCCGGCGAGCAGCCCGGGCGCGAGCAGCGGCAGCGTGACGCGCAGGAACACGGCGACGGACCCGCGCCCAAGCGACTGCCCGACGTCGGCCAGACGCGCCGGCGCCTGCGCGACAGACGCCCTGATGCAGACCAGCGCCAGCGGAAAGTGCATGATCGCGTAGGCCACGATCAGCAGAAAGCTCGTCTGGTAGAGCCCGTAGGCGTAGCGGGTGGCGAAGAACACGAGGCTGAGAGCGATCACGACACCCGGCAGCGCAAGCGGGATATAGGTGCTGTTCTGCAGAATCCGCCGCGGATGCGTAGAGCGCCGGAAGCTGATCAGCGCGACCGGCAGCGCGAGCACGACCGCCGCACCGGCCCCCAGCACGCTGTAGATCAGCGAGTTCCACGTGGCCTGTCCGAGCGTCGCCGCGGCCGGCAGGGTCGTGTGCTGGCTCTGCACCATCCAGTAGACGACGATCGCGAGCGGAAAGCCGATCGCGAGCGCGACGAGCGCCACGAGCGCGACCACCGTCGGCGCCAAAAGCCAGCCCAGGCGTGCCCTGATCGCGGCGCGCGAGGGCGCCAGGCGGGTGGCGGCGTGGCTCGGCACGATCCCGTCCACGGCGAGCACGAGCAGCGCCAGACACACGAGCGGTACCGACAGCGCTGCGGCTGCGCGACTGTTGAACTGGAACTCGGTGAAGACCTCGGTCGTAAACGTCTGGTAGCGCACGATCTCAAACGTCCCGTACTCGGAGATGGTCGTGAGCGCGACCAGCACGCAGCCGCCCATCACGGCAGTGCGGATCAGCGGCAGCGTGACCCGCGCGAACGTGCGCAGCCGCCCCGCCCCAAGGCTATACGCGGTGTCCTGCATCGCCGGATCCGCGCGCCGCAACGCGGCCGCGACCGGCAGGTACACGAGCGGATAGGTCCCGAGCGTCATCACAAGTGTGGCGGCGGCCAGCCCGCTCATGCCGGGGAAGGTCGAGTGCCAGGCGTAGCCGACGACATCGTCTGGGATCGCGATCGGCAGCACCAGCAGTACGGTCCACACGCGCCGCGCCGGTAGGCGGGTGCGCTCCGTGCACCATGCAGTGACGACGCCGAGCATGGCCGCAAGAACAGCGACCACTAGCGTCAGCACTACGGTGTGGCGCAGCAGCAGATACGAGCGCGAGCGGAACAGCACGTGGTGGATTTCGCGCCAGCCGGCGCTGTGCGCGTCGATCGCGAGCAGCGCAAGCGGAGACAGTAGAAACACGGCAATGCACACCCCGAGAGCGAGCACCGCGCGACCGCGTCCGGCGCGCCGGCGACGCAACGCTCGCGCGGCGGGCGCCACCGTAACGGGCGGTGTCAGGGCCTCGGCCATTGCATTCGGCTCATCGCTTCACCCTTGCCGCTCTATATGAGTCCGGCTTCTTCGAGCAGTTCCTTGGCGTCGAGCCCTGTACCCAGCTCGGCGGGCGTGAACGCCGTCGGCTGCAGCTCGTCGAGCGGCTTCAGCTCCGGGTTGGCCGCCACACCGGGGTGCAACGGGTACTCGAAGCTGTCGCTTTTGGCGAGCACTTCCTGGCCTGCCGGACTGGTCATGAATTCCACGAGCTTCTCGGCGGCGGCCTTGTGTTTGGAGGACTTCAGGATGCCGATGCCGGAGATGTCCTCGACGTAGCCGGGATCGTGCGGCGCGAAGTAGGCGATGTTCGCTTTGACCGCTTTCCTGCCGATCTCGGCGATCAACCGATAGTAGTAATAGTGGTTGATGAGACCCAGCTCGCTGACCCCTTGGCTGACGTCTCTGGTGATCGTCTCGTTGTCGGGCACGTTGTCGTTGCCGGCAGCGTTGATCTCAAGTTTGATCAGCCAGCGCAGTGCGGCGTGACGCCCCTTGGCTCTGGCGATCGAGCTTATGACCGGCCACAGGTCGGTCTCGTCCGGGGCGATCTCGATCTTGCCGAGCCACTTGATGTCACCGAGTTCCATCGCCGACTTGGGCAGTTCTGAGGGCTTCAGCTTGCTCGTGTTGTAGATCAGCACGCTGATGCGCGCCGAGACGCCGACCCAGTTGCCGTTGGCCGCGCTGTCCTGCTTGGGAACGTTGGCAAGCGTGGCAGGAGCGATTTTGACAAGCAGCCCCTGGTCGTTCAGTTGTTCGAGCCAGTTGGAGTTCTCCGTGTAGAAGACGTCGGCCGGGGAGAGATCGCCCTCCTGGGTGATCTGCGCGGTGAGCACGTCCTCGTCGTTGTTGGCGACGCGCACCTTGATCCCGGTCTTCTTGGTGAACGCCGCAATCAGAGCGTCGGTGGTCTGCTCGTGCTGTGCGCTGTAGAGCGTCAGCGCGGCACCAGAGGAGCCTGACACCGCGGCGATCCCACAGCCCGATGCCAGCAGTCCGCCCAGCACAGTCAGACACATTCCGAGCAGGACCGCTTGCATCCGAGCACCGACTGCCGGATCGGCGCGCAGCCGACCCGCGCCCAGATGAGGCCCACCGCCCAAACCAGCACGCAACATCAGCACCTCGGCTCTCCCTGGGCCTCGACGATACGCGTCCTGTCCGACACCACCCATCCTCCAAAGACCATGATCATTCGGGCCCTTCGACGTCCTAGTCAGCAAAACGGTAGCAGTGAGACACCTGTGCCGTGACAGGCCCTGGACAGGCAGATGAAGGCCAATGCTAGGCGGTGGCAGGCGTGTTCGGCGCCCCTGCAGCCGGTTCGAGCGCGCGCTTTGGAACCACACGCTCGGGAATCGCCTCCGCGCGGCGCGCGACCTCTTCGCCGCGGCGGCGAGGGCGCCACACACGCACGTACTGGGCGGCGACATACGAGCCGACCACCAGCGCAAGTGCGACGAACTGGCCGATGAACGTCTCCCAGTTGTCGAACAGCGAGAACCAGGTTCCCATCCAGCCGGGAATCGACAGGCCGTGGATTTCGGTGGTTCCGATCCAGCCGGCGAGCTGCATCTCGTTGACCTCCTCGCCGACCGAGACGAGCAGCACGAACAGCAACATCACGCCGGTGATCACCAGCAATCGCTTATAGGGAAGGCGCTGGTGCAGCGCGAAGGTAAGCACGCCTGTTGCGGCGGTGAACAGCAGGCCGATCGTGACGCCCTCGAGCACGACGCTCGAGCCGTACAGCTCACGCAGGTTCTGCAGGAAGATCACGATCTCGAAGCCCTCGCGGTAGACCGAGGTGAACCCCAGCAGGGCGAATCCGAGCAGCATGCGTCGCTTGTTCGTCTCAGGGTCCGAGGAGAGCAGGCCGCGTCTGCGCTTATGGTGACTCGAGATCCAACCGGTCCAATACATTTTGTGAAAGAACCAGTTCATCACGAGCAGCAACACGATCAGGGCCGGAATGCCGGTGGCGGCCTGTATGTCGAACTCGCCGCCGTGAAACTGGCCGATGAACCAGATCACGGCAAACCAGGTGCCCACGGCCGCAAGCAGCGCGGTCGCACCGCCCACGGCGACCGGACGGCGATAGATGCGATTCGCACCCAGGAAGCTCGCCGTGATGGCGGCCAGTACGAGGATCGTCTCCAGGCCCTCGCGGAAGACGAGGATCGCACTGTCGACGACGACCGTCGCCGTGTTCAATCGGTGGTCGGCCGGCAGAGCCGTGGGGTCGGTGGTGCCGCCGCGGGCGTGCCAGCCGAGGATGACCGCCGTCACCGATACGCCCAGCAGGACTGCCGTCCAAACGTAGAGGCTCACGCGCTCGCCCGCGCGCTTTGGCGGACGCGGCTCGCTTTGCGCAATATCTGTTCGCGTGTTCGCCACCGACGACTCTCCTGTATACCCGACCTCTAGACTCGGCTTTACGCTGGGAACGCTACCACAGCTTAGGGTGCCCTAACAAGCCTGCTCGCATACCCGCCACAATCTCGCGCAGGCTGCCTGCGAACCAAGCCAAAGGCGAGCTCGTCGGCAATAAACCTTGCAACCCTTCCCATGTGATGCATCTTGCAAGCGGACCTGATACTTTGACTGCCGTTCGTGCCGAGTCCTGATCCTCACGGGGATCGGGAGCGGGGGACCCAGTGCAGCCGAGAGGCTGCGGGGGCGAATCGCCACAGTCTGTGGCGTAGCGTAAGTACGCGAGCCCGACAGCTAACCCCGTAGGCGCCCTGAGATAACGAAAGGACGCTTTTCACATGTCGGGATTCCCGCGTGATCTCGCCGTTGCTGACCCCTGGGAGGCCTCGCTCGCCCGCTCGCATGCACGCCGTGAGCGAGCCGAGAAACGTGCCGCCCGCTCCCCCCTGCGCCTCGCCAACCTGATGGACGCACGCAATCGTCTTCCCTCCCCGCGCAACCTCGCCGACAGCGAGCCGTGGGAGCGCTCGACGCTGCGCTCACGTACGCGCCGGCGCGCCTCGGAGCTTCAGTTCGTGCCCGCGTCCACACGCGCAAAGCGCATCTCACTGGGCACGCTGATCGCGATCGCGGCTGGGCCGGCAGCGGGCCTGGCCGACGCGAGCGGCACACCCGCTACCGCACCGACGTCCACACCGCCCGAGCCGACGACCACCACGACCCACTACATCACGCTCGAAAACGGCGACGAAGGACGCCAGGTGAAGCTACTGCAGCGCGAGCTTGGCATCCACCAGGACGGCATCTTCGGCCCGGAAACCGAAGCGGCCGTGCGTGCCTTCCAGGCCAGCCGCGGGCTGGAAGTCGACGGCATCGTCGGTCCCAAGACGAGCACGGCGCTGGTCGACGATGTCGCGACGAGCCCGGTACTCGACGAAAACTCGCCCACCACAGCCACGAGCACGAACGTTGACGTGGACATGGACATGGAAGCGCCCGCCAACACATCCAACGACGCGACCGGCGGCACAGTCGCCGCGACCGACGAAACCACAGCCACTGGGCAACCAGTCGCCTCGGCATCTGAAACAGCCACCACCACATTCGGCACCGCCGTCACGACCGCGGACGACGCAACCGATACGACCACGAGCGCGTCCACACCGGCTGTCAGCCCCGTCGTGCATCTGCAGGAAAAGCTCGATGTCCAGGTCGACGGCACCTTCGGTCCGGAAACCGAGGCGGCACTCGAGCACGCCCAGGCCCTACACCACATCGTGGTCGACGGCGTCGTCGGGCCTGAAACATGGCGTGCGCTCGGCCTGCGCGGGCACGGCGAGCTGAAGCAGACGCTGTTCCCGATGCGCCACCGTCCTGCCGCCGCTACGACGCAGACCGCCGGCGGGAACCTCGCCGACGCAACCACAGGCACAACCGCGGGCACGGGTGGCGGAACAGGCGCCGCGCCCGCCACGAACATCTCAGACCAGGCCGCCGGCGGGTCCGCACCTGCTACGCCGAGTGGGAATCCTGTCACTCGTTTGCAGGAAGCCCTGCACATCTCGCCCGACGGCGAATTCGGACCGCAGACAGAGGCGGCGGTCAAGCAATTCCAGGCGCGCAGCGGCCTTGCATCCGATGGCGTCGTCGGACCGGAGACCTGGCACGCGCTCGGGCTCGACGAGCACGCGACGCTGCACCCCTCCCCCAAGCTGATGCCCTCGACGATCAGCGCTACTGGCACGGCAGGCGGCAGCGGCGGGCAGAGCAGCAGCACCGGCGGCGAAACCTCGGGCGTCGTCGCCCGTGTGATCGCCGCCGCCGATGAAATCGCGACGCGTCCCTATGTCTACGGCGGTGGGCATGGCTCGTTTGAGTCGGTTGGCTATGACTGCTCTGGCTCTGTCTCCTATGCCCTGCATGGAGGAGGTCTGCTCAGCTCGCCGGAGGACTCCACGGGACTCGAGTCCTATGGTGAACCCGGTCCAGGTCGCTACATCACGATCTACGCCGACGCCGAACACGCCTGGATGACGATCGACGGACGACGTTATGACACCGTCGCCCTACAGGAATCCGGTTCGCGCTGGTCAGACTCGATGGTCTCCACCGCAGGCTTCGTCGTGCGCCACCCGGACGGGCTCTAGCTTCGTCGGATACCGGACGGGGGCGTCTGGCTCCCGTCGCCCCCGGAGCCAGACGCCCGTCATGGGCGGCTGGCGGTCCGCAAGCCCGGATTTCCCGGGACTTTCATACGGAGCGAGGCTTGGACTGAGGTCAAAAAAACAGGGTGCCCCCCGCGCGCGCGGGGGGCACAGCTGATTTGGACAACCTCCGCGTGCCGTCTGGCGTCCGCTGGTCGGTCGCTCGCCACCTGCAAAAGGGCACCGCAAGACCACCTGCGCTTGTGCCTCTTCAAGCCCACATTCAGGGCCCTGCGCCGAATACCGTCCCAAGCGCGCCCTAGCTTGATGTGCATCGCCTGAAAACCGCGAAGGGAGGCATCGGATGCTCGCTCGGGCGCGCACGTTCACGCTAGAAGGACTCCACGCACGCGCAGTGAACGTGGAGATAGACATCAGACCGGGGTTGCCGGCCTTCACGATCGTCGGCCTCGCCGATGCCGCTGTACGCGAGGCGCGCGACCGCGTTCACGCCGCGCTGCTGAACTCGGGCTATGAGTTTCCGGCGCGTCGCATCACGGCGAACCTCGCCCCCGCCGATGTGCCAAAGGTTGGGCCTGGCTTTGACCTGGCACTTGCCTGCGGCATACTCGCCGCGAGTGGCCAGATCCAGAGCGAGTTGCTCGACACGCACGCGCTCTTTGGCGAGCTCTCGCTCGACGGTGAGGTACGCGCCTGCCATGGGACGCTCGCCGTCGCCGAGGCAACGAAGAAAGCCGGTTTGGCGATGCTTGTCTTGGGAGCGCCACGCGCACGCGAGGCGACACTCGTGGAGGGGCTTTGCGTGGGCGTCGTCGAGCGCCTCTCCAGCGCCGCGCGCGTATTGAGCGGAGGCGCAGCCGACCCCCTGCCAAAGCCGGGCCTGGCGCCCGCTGGCTCGCCCCGACACAACCCCAACCTAAACGATGTCCGCGGCCAGACGGAGGCTGTCAAGGCGCTCGTCGTCGCTGCTGCCGGCGGACACAACAGCCTGCTCAGCGGGCCACCGGGGACTGGCAAGACGATGCTCGCCCAACGCCTGCCTTCGATCCTGCCCTCGCTTGAGCGCTCGGAGGCGATCGAAGTGATGCGCATCCACAGCGTCACGGGAAAGCTCGCGGGCGGCGAGTTGCTCAGCGAGCGTCCTTTCCGGGCGCCCCACCACTCGATCACGACGGCGGGCTTGATAGGCGGCGCACGGCGGGGATGGGTCGGCGAGGTGGTGCTCGCTCATAATGGCGTGCTGTTTCTCGACGAGCTCTCTGAGTTCGCGCGCCCAACGCTCGAGGCTCTGCGCCAGCCGCTGGAGGATGGTCAGGTGTCGATCGTCAGGGCACGCCACTCCGCCACATATCCGGCGCGCTTCATGCTGGTCGCGGCGACCAATCCCTGTCCGTGCGGGTTCGCCGGCGAGCGGGAGCGCTGTGCCTGCAGCGAAACCGACCTCGCGCGCCACCGCCGCCGCCTGAGCGGGCCCCTGCTTGACCGCATCGATCTGCTGGTGCACGTCGAGCGCACGACCGCCGACCATCTCGCCGAGGAGCCTTCGCTGGACTCCGCGCGAGCGCGCGAGCAGGTGATCGACGCACGCCGACGTCAGGCCAGAAGGTTGCGAGCAGAGGGGATCCTCGTGAACGCGCACATGGATGCGCCAATGCTGCGCCGACACCTAAAGCTCGACGAGCTGGGCGAGCAGATGATGGCTCGCACACGCGAGCGTGGACTGTTGAGCGCGCGCGGACAGCACCGCGCTCTGCGTGTCGCCCGTACGATCGCCGACTTGCAGGGCCGCGAGCGCGTCGGTTGCGAACATATCTCGAGAGCGCTCGCGCTGCGACCCGAGGCCGGCCTCTCTGGGCGTGGGACGATATGAGCGGCATCTGCCAGGCGTGTGCGCGACGAGCCTGGCTGCTGGGCAAAGCTGGGCGGTCGCCTGGACGGCGAGGTCGAGCGACGCGATCAATCGTGCTTTTGGAGCCTGCTCGAACTGGGAGATCTGGAGCTGATCGACGCGACTCGGCCACAAGCGACGGGCCGAGCTACACGCCGCCTACGACGAGTGGCAGCCGGTGCCGAAGAATCGAGATGGACGGCCCTCGGCGCTCTGCCGCCACCACGCCGCATATCCGCGGAGTCTGCGTGAGGATGCACTTGCCCCCCACTCGATCGAGCTACGCGGTGGGGTCGAAAGACTGCGCAGCCTGCTCGACGAGGGGGTCGTGGCGATTGTGGGAGCCCGCGCCGCGAGCGACTACGGCATGGAGGTCGCCCGCGACCTGGCCCGCGGGCTCGCCGCGTCCGGAATCACCGTCGCGAGCGATCTCGCCGAAGGCGTCCCTCGCGCCGCGCTTGCGGGCGCGCTCGAAGCCGACGGCGCACCGCTGGTCGTGACGAGTGGCCACGTCGAGCGCTGCACGCCGGCGTGGTGTGCTCCGCTCTACCGTCGCGTTCTGGAGGATGGTTGCGCTATAGGCGAGAGCGGGGCAGGCTCGCGTACTCGCCGCTGGTGGCGATACTCAAGCGCCCGCACCTTGGCGCTGCTAGCCCAGCTCGTGATCGTCGTCGAGGCCAGAGACGAGTCTTGGGATCTAGCCTGCGCAAACGTTGCATTTTCGCGCGCGAGACACGTCGCGGCGGTACCCGGGCGTGTCAGCTCAGCTGGCTCCAGAGGTACCAACTGGCTGCTGATGAACGGGGCGCGACTCGTGCGTGGACCCCAGGATGCGCTTGACGTGCTCTATGGGATTGGCGTCTACCAGGCAACTGACCATTCACTCAGCACGCTCGATCTTCAACCGCACCTTGCGAATGTGCTCGAACTTGTGAGCACCGGACAGGACACACTGGCAAAGCTCGCGACAGGCAGTGCACACTCCGAGGATATTGCTGTGGCGCTCGCAGAGCTGGAGTTGTGCGGGCTGCTGTCACGCGGCGACGGCGGTCGCTACGTACCCTGCGGCTCCGTTCTTGCAGGGTAAGCGGTCTGACCTCACGGGGCGAGCCGAGCTGACCGGACTATCTGGCCTGACCCTTAAGGTGCACTTCTCTGCCCACAGACCGCAGCAGTATGAGCGAGGACACGCAGATCGCCTCACGCCAAGACATACCCGAGAAGAACATCTCCGATCCCCTCGTCGACCGTTTCGAGCTACTCGCGATCGGTTGCGGCGGTGCTGCTGGCGCGCTCATCCGTATAGGCGTAGACCAAGCTCTGCCGCCAGCCACCGGAAGCTGGCCATGGGCGACGTTCGCGGTGAACATGGCCGGCGCGCTGATGCTCGGCTATTTCGTGACGCGCCTGCAGGAGCGTCTGCCCGTGTCCACCCTGCGTCGGCCGTTGCTCGGCACAGGCCTCTGCGGGACGCTCACAACGTTCTCGACGGTACAGATCGAGCTGTTGCAAATGGCCGATCGGCACCGCTACGGGCTCGCCGCCGGCTACCTGCTCGCGAGCGTTCTGGGCGGCTATTGCGCGGTGTTCGGCTCATCCGCGCTCGTGCGCCGTGTCAGAGCGATCGCGTGAGCGCACCGACCTGGATCGGAGTGGCGATCTTGGGAAGCCTCGGCGCCCTAGCACGCTTCCTGCTCGACGGAGCTGTTTCGGCGCGCAACTCGCTGGGCTTTCCGTTGGGCACGCTCGCGGTAAACGCGAGCGGCGCGTTCGTACTCGGGCTGCTCACGGGGCTTGCGCTCTCAGGCGAAGCGCTCACGCTAGCGGGGTCGGCGACGATCGGCTCTTACACGACGTTCTCGACCTGGATGCTGGAGACGCACCGTCTCGGCGAGGATGGCCAACTGCTTGCCGGCGCGCTCAACGTGCTTGTGAGCGTGCTCGTGGGACTTGGGGCTGCCCTGCTCGGGCGTTCGCTTGGAGGGGTACTGTGAACACTTCCCGAACATCCGCCGGCCAACCCCTGCCGAGGCGGACTGAAGTGAGCCAAGACGGGCTGAAGCTGAGCACCTATTTCGGCGAGCGAAGCCGTGTAAAAGGAGCGTTGCTGGCCGACGAGTTGCTGGACATCCACGCTCGCCACGAGATCCGCAGCAGCATTCTGCTGCGCGGCATACAGGGGTTCGGGGCCAAGCACCGTCTGCGCAGCGATCGCCTTCTGACCCTCTCCGAAGACCTTCCACTCGTCTGTGTGGCGGTCGATGGCCACGAACAGATAGAGCGACTACTGCGCGGACGTAGGCTCGATCGGCCACGAAGGGCTGATGACGCTCGAGCGCGCTCGACTGGACAGCAGCCGCCTGAGCGCCAAATACCCAACCGCCGACAGCGAGGCTTGCGACGACGCTTTCCAGACAACGAGCGATCGATGGCGGCGTGCCCAGGATCCTTCCCGAGCGACGAAGCTGACCGTCTACCTGGGGCGCCATGAGCGGATCGACGGCTCCCCTGCCTTCGCCGCCGTATGCCGAACGCTTCACGATCACGGCGTCGCCGGCGCAACTGTCCTGCTCGGAGTGGACGGCACACAACACGGTGCGCGCAAACGCGCGCGTTTCTTCGCTCGTAACCAGGACGTGCCGCTGATGGTGATCAGCGTGGGTGATCAACGGCAGATCAGCGCGGCCGTCGATGATCTCCAGCAGGTGTTCGCCGAGCCGTTGTTCACGCTAGAGAGGGTGCGCGTGTGCAAGCGAGACGGGGGGCTGCTCGAATCACCCCACGACGGCGCTTCGGCCGGCGAGCATGGCATGGAGATCCGCCAAAAGCTGACGATCGTGATCTCAGAGGCGGTTGTGCACGAGCGACGGTCGGTATACCTCGAATTGGTCAGGCGTCTGCGCATCGCGAACGCCGCCGGCGCCACCTCGCTGCGCGGCATCTGGGGCTTTCATGGAGACCATCCCCCCCACGGCGACCGCCTGCTCTCGATCCGACGCCACGTCCCCATTGTCACCGAGGTGATCGACACACCCGATCGCATCGCCGCGCTGTTTGCGATCGTCGACGAGCTGACCCGCGATCACGGACTCGTCACCAGCGAGCTCGTGCCCGCCTGCTCGACCCTGCAGGGTGCCCCTCGTCTATAGTTTGGCCTCGCGCGGCTGTAGCTCAGTTGGCTAGAGCGTCTGCTTGCCATGCAGACGGGATGTTCGGCTTTTCCCCTGCAAATGAGCGCTTTCTAGTAACCGTTCAGTCCTTGGTTTAGGCGAGTGTGGGGAGTGGGTCGCCGCGGGCGTGTGCGGTGAGTAGGTCGGCTAGGTAGACGAATAGCGAGCGGTGTTGGAGGCGGCAGGTGACTGAGGCCGAGAGGATGCGCTCGATGAAGCGCTCGCCGTTATCTGAGCGAGTGCCGTGCGAGAGCTTGCGGTAGATGACTGGGCCGCGGAGTGAGCGCTCGGCGGCGTTGTTGGTGGGCTCGACGCCCTCGACAGTCACGAACGTAAAGAGCGCTGGCCAGATCTTCAGCAGGTTGTTCGCGAAGCGCCGGTGAAGCCGAGTGCGTTTGCTCTTCTGGGCGGCGTGCTCGAGCAGCTCGCGCAACTCTGCCTGGATCGGCTCCATCTCCTCTGTGAGGCGCGCGCGGTCCTGGTGCTCATCAAACGCATGCCAGGTCTTGAACAGCCGATCGGTGAGCGCAAGGCCCTGCTCACCGAATGCTTTCTGCAGCGCGAGTCCTTCGGAGTGGCGGCGAAAGTCGCGATAGATGTGCTGCCAGCAGACCTGGCGGCAGTAGGGGTCAAGGTGGTCGTAGGCCCACCAGCGATCTGAGCAGGCGATCCCCGGGTAGTCCTTGCCGATCAGCTCTTCCAGACGGTCGCGATGGCGGTCCTCGGCGATCCGGAAGATCGCCGCCTCGGGCGTCGTCGCGGTCCACAGCGTGCGACCCTCCCCGGCGGTGTGCCAGCCGGTCTCGTCCAGATTCACCGCGGGTGAGGAGAGCACCGCCTGCACGAGTTGCTCATGCGGTGAGATGAGCGCCGCCGCGGCGCGTTGGCAGACCTTGTCGACCGCACCGACCGAGAGTGAGATCCCAAACAGCTCCCTTGCCAGCTCGGTCATGTCGCGGCGGGAGATACGGTTGCGCGCTGTCATGCTCACGACCGCGGCCGCAAGCCGGGGACCGAAGACCGAGCAGCCGATCTCATCGGGCAGCACCCCGGTGGTCTTTGCGGCGCAGCGCGGGCAGCGCAGGCGGTGCGTGCGGTACTCGGTCAAGATCACACTGGTCGGCGGCAGATCGGCCACCTGATGGCGCCCGAAGCGATGCGAGGGAACACGCTCCTGCATGCCGAACTCGTGCCCGCACCCCTGGCAGGAGTCTGGATAGTGATCGACGATCTCATCGACCTGGTCCTCCGGCGCGAGCTTTCGACCAGAGCCATGATGACCAGGCTGTCCGCCCGCCGCTCGCAGCATCTCCTTGGCCTTCACCCGAGCCTCCGCCCGGCGCTGCTGGCGTGTTGCCGGTGGATCCTGCGATGGAGGCTTTGAGCTGTTGCGCGAGCTCTCACGCGTCTGCTCCTCGAGCTTGCCTACCCGCTCCTCAAGCCGCGCATTGGCAACAGCCAACCGCTCAAGCGCCCCCGCCAGCTCAAGGACGAACTCCACGCAGCGCTCTTTGCCAGCCTCGTAGACCGCCTCCGCCTCACTGAGCTCCACACCCCCAAGATTCGCCGCAGCCGCAAACCATCCTTGTTATGGAAACCCACAACTGAACGCTTACGTAAAAATTGAGGGGTGTAGACGGCTTTTGGGGAGAGTCTGGGGAGAGTAGACGATTGTCTGCCAGGCTCGTCGAGCAAAAAGCAAGGATTTGCAGGCATTTTGCAAGGCGACGACCGGAATCGAACCGGTGTAGACGGCTTTGCAGTGCGTCGGAAAACGGTGCTCTTGGCTTACCTGAGCGGTTTTCGGGGACGTCAGGTGCTCTCAGGTGACCTCATAAAACGCTTGTGCTGGGAGAGTTTTGGGAGAGTGGCTGATGGTCGCTGCGTGCCGCGATCACGACCAGGTACGTCTGGTTGGATCCCACGAGCGGCTTTCCGCCGAGCCGAGGATCGCTGGGTCGGCGAAGTCGATGGCGGCCTCAACGACATCGCCGAACTGCTCCGGCAGTCGGTCCTCCAGCCGCTGCCGGCGGCGCCACGCCGTCCATCGCTGCTGACCGATCTGCCCGTAGTCGTCGAGGGCCTGCGCGAGCGGGCGGAGCCTCACTTTGCGGTGATCGGCGACTCTGCGGATGGCATGGGCAAGCTCGGACCCGTTGATCGCATGATGTCGGACGAGCATGTAGATGTCGGCGAAGTCGCGCCACCTCGTGTTGACCGTGCCCCTCGCGATCGCGGTCACGATCTTCTCTGCGTGTACCATCGCCAAGGGGTATCCGCGTAGGATGATCTCTCCGCCCAGCAACCGCGGCAGGCGCACGTCCTTTGGGGCGGGGCTGATCGGGTCGCCGACGTTCGTGTCGACATGGAAGTGAGGGCGCGCCGTGGCCAGCTGTGCCGTCATCGTCACTCGAACGCCGCTGTAGATCGCCTCGTCTCGTATCGGTTCAGCGGTCGCTGTGTCGACGCCGAAGGCGACTCCATCGTCGAGCGTGATCGCAGCGATCTCGCGCGTCGCAGCGAGGATCTTCTCCGTGTCGTTCCCGAGTGCTTGGGCCTGCAGGTCGATATCGCGTGTGGGTCGGCGCTCGTCGAAGGCAGCCAACAGCACCCCGCCCTTTAGCACGAGCTGCTCCGTAAATCGCGAGCTCGCCAGCCGGGCGAGGAACGCCTCCAGGACGTAGAGCTGCAGCATCTCGTCGACGGGGCGGTGGCTCTCGCGCGCGAGCTTGCGCAGATCGAGGTAGGCGCGACCGGCGGTGCTGGCCCGAGTCGGAGCGCTCACAGCAGGACTTCCAGTGCCTTGCGAATCGCGGGCTCTGCGCCGGCGAAGTGCTTTGCGGTCTCGATGAGCTGCGCGGGGTTTGCGCCGGGTCGGCGCAGCCATCGGCGCAGTGCCTCCCATGCGATGTCGCTGCCTTGGAGATGGCGGATTCGGACGATGTCGACGAGCGAGCGCTCGGCAGAGTAAATGCCTAGCGGGGCGCGTGCGCTGACGTCGAGCGTTTCTCGCCCCAGGTCGAACGTCTGGACATCGAACTGGTGCAGGCGGCACGGAGCCTTCAGGGCTGGACGGGCCTTCCCGCGCGGGATCGCGATGTCGATGGCAGCAGGGATCGAGTCGATGAGCTCATGGCGCGCGAGCGCCGTCTCCAGGCAAAGCGTGGCGCGCGAGACGCGTTCGGCGATCTCGATCAGATCGAGGTCGGCTGGTGGTGCCTCAGCCCACCGGTAGACGCCGCCGCCGAGCGCCAGGATCGCTCCGATGTCGCGCAGGCCGTAGATGCGGGTATCGCTTAGACCCGCCTCCCTGGCTTCGCGATAGCTGAACGTATCGTCGAGCAGCTCGCGTGGGTCGGTCGTCTTCATAGAGATGATGATACCCACCAACTGGCAAGGTGGGGAGGATTACCTCGGCGGCGGCAAGGGGGTCAACCACAACCGCCCAGCGTTGCCACTGGCTCGCAGGTCGTCCAAGGCAGTCGTCTCCGGCTTCGCTGGCGCCACCACTGCTTCTGCGCGAAAGAAACAACTCTGCGCCCATGGCGTTGCGGGCATCGTAGGTGCCATCTCAGCCCGCACCATTCAACGGCCGCGAGGCAGTAGTCCGTCTTTCCCGCCACTCCTGCAGGCAGCAGATGACGGAAACCTAGCGTTTGCAGGCGAACGTGAGACGCCTGCGCCTCTATTGGGATGACTCAGCGTAACGTGGGACCCTGTGCGAGCATAACCACATGATCCACATCTCGATCGACCTTAGAGTCGTCGCCTCGGGGGGACGGCCGACGGCCTAGTGGCACTCTTGGATGCCCACAACGTGTGGTATGAACAGACGGCCGTTTTCGATCCAAGCTACCTCGGTTTGGATCTGACGACTGCTGCCGACATAGCGACGATCGTCAGTTCTGCCTTTTTGAGTGATCCGCTCATTCCGTTTCTTGTTCACTGTGCGATGCGGGCACCGAAGCGGCAGCGGATCGTCGTGGAGACGCCTCTGGGAAGGGTCACATTGGATACGGCGGAGCATCTCTCGCCGGACGAGATCCGAACTCGCATTCAGCGTATCGCCGCAATTATTTAGCATGCAACCGCGTCTGGGAGGATTCGACGGCCGTTTTCTTGGCATCGATCTCGGGATGAGACAGCCAGAAGCCCATCCCTGGCTGCCCCTCACCGCTCTTGATGGAGAGGCACGAGGTCTTGCAAGGAATCTGGCTGGAGGCGGCGATCTCTCCGCAGTCCTGGGAATGACCGCGCTGGTGCATGAGCTACGGCACTTCCACGACTTTCTGCTTGCCCCCCTCGGGGCACACGCGACATGCAGTCGGCTCATCGCCACCATCAATGTCCTCCAGAGCTTGCCGTGGCTTGTGGCGCAAGAAGCATCGGTCCCGATCCCAATCCGCACATGGCTACGAATGGCGCCGCCCGAACGCGAGGACTACTGGACACGCGCATCAGAACTGTTTGCAGCTGTCGGGCAACATCTTCCTCCGCCGATTCCGCTCCCGCATGTTCCGCTCGGGGGGCGTGTGCGAGATCTTGCGACCGATTCAGACGGGTGGGTGAGGGGGGACGAGCGCGTTGGAGAAGCAATGGCTTGGATTGCGGGCCAGTTCGGACGAGTGGACTATGTGATTGGGGGCATCGACTTCGACGGGCTCATGCTCTATCCAGCGCACCTCTTTGAGGCGAATGCACTGATTGCGCAAGTGCAACACATGGGTATGGCGGTGGACTCCGATTTGGTCTGGCCGATGGTGGACCTGATCGAAAGTTCGCAGACTGACTATGGAGAGTGGCTTTGGCGGATTACCAAGGCAGTGCGAGTGCCATCGCGGGATGGGAAAAAGGTAGGGCTGGCACTCCCAGACGTCATGATGCTCTGCACGTATTCTCTCCTAGGCAGTTACCAGGGTACAAGCTTGTATGCCCAGGCGATTGCCCGACTCGGGATTGTCATCCGGCACCTGGAGAAAGTGCCGCTCAGGGGCGACCGAGACGTACGCGCGACGTATGCGGAATGGGACGAAGTTCTCAACGCTGCCGGATACGACCACGAAGGTACGTTCGATGCGCTCGGCGCATCGCTGGTGAACGACGCCGATACTCGCAAGTGGCTAATACGCCAGCCCGATCAGGTACGTGCCATTGGAGAAGGCGCTGGCGGCCTTCTGATTGACGCGTGTCGCACGTTCCTGGATGCGCGGCGTACCGTCGTCGATACCTTTCTGAAGAATCCCGAGCACATGGTGTGGCCGGGTAAGTATCTCAGGAACTTGAGCGTGCTGCCTCGGCCGATAGCGAGGGTAAGCTCCGAGGCTCCGGCCGAGGATACTCTTCACGCGTTGGAGCTTAAGGGGTGGTCGGAAGTGAAAGCGGTAGACCAGGCGCACGTGATGGGTAAGGCACCGCGAGAGCTTCTCCCAGGTGCAGACGTATTCACCGTTGATGCATTGGCGCGGGTGACCACCCTACATACACTCGCGGACGCCCTCTTCACGAGTAGTCCAAGCGTGGCTGATACAGGCGAGAAACTCTTGAAACGCGCCTTTGGTGATCGAGCGACGATGGTGCGCGTGGCGAGAACCGATGCGCCACCAGCCACGTCCGAGAACGAGGGTCGGATGCGATCATGGTCATAGCCACGTGATCCAGCAAACCCGGGGCGGTTCAGTGTCCACCGAAAATGAGGGCGGCCATCTCTTAATGGCTACGACCGCTGGAGTGACTCAGCGGTGTCGTGCAGCAGCCAGTAGGGACGAGATCGAAGCTCATCCCTAACGATTGCACGGTGATCTGCCTCGCCGGCGCCTGCGGCCAGCAGTGGCGCAGCGATTAGTCCCTGGAGAATTTGTCGCGCCCCGGCGGCTCCGCTAGCTCCCGCAATCATCGTGACAGTAGCCCCCGCAGATGTGATCGTGAACTTGTCCTTCGCTAGGCGCAACAAGGTGCGCCGGACCCCCAAGGTGTGGAGCGTTTCTCGAATCGCTTGCAAAGCCGGCTCCACAGTCTCGACTCGAAGGTGAGCTATAGCAGCATCCAATTCTCGATCCGACAGCTGCGCTTCGGAGAGTTCCGCTGCCGCCTTCGACATAGCCGCACGGAAGTTGACACGAGCGCCCTTCAAACGTTCGCGGACATCGAGTATGACGTCCATGGATGCATCGGGAAACGTCTCCAATTGGCCCAGTAGGCTCGTCGCAATTAGTGCCTCCGCCAATCTCGGATGTGCGGTTGGAGACTCATTCGGACGCATGGATGCATGTTGAGGTGGTCGCTGAAGCACAGGAATCTGCGACGGATCTCTCATCGGACGCCACCAGTCCGCGTCGTCCTCGTGGTGGTCCGGGCCTGGGACCAACAACGCTCCACTTTCGGCCGCCAGCCGCAATTCATAGTACACCTCGTCAGCATGCGACGCAATCTCTGCTGGGAGGTCGACAACCTCTGGGTGGCCAGCCAGACGAGTCAGCACCGAGAACAACTCGCCCGTGTGCTCGCCCCGGACTTTCTTCCCGAAATCATCGGGTGGACGCCCCATGGCCTGAAGAGCCGCCAGCAATCCGCGGGTCAACATGATCGCGTAGGTGATGCGTCTGACATCGACGGCATCGGCATAAAGCAGCGCCGCCTTCAACAGTCGGCGATCCTCATGGAAGGGATCTGGATCTGGGCGATGCCAGTCTGCGGCGACCACGACGAATGAGTTCAGCGGCTTCCCGACGTGGTCGACCATATCGATATTGTTGCTGACTCAGGCCGCTCCTAGCGTCCGCCCGCTTGGTGCTGATGGCATGGTCTCGAAGCGACGGTTCGCCGCTGTCCACGCAGTCAGCTTGAAGAGACTTGAGAACAGAGCAAGGCTGCAACCCCTTCGCTCTTGTGCTCTGCGCGAAAAAGAGGCGCGTCGTCCCGTCGTAGGGACGCTACCGCCCCGGACGACAAGCAAACGCGCCCGTCGACGACGTCCAGCCCGACGATCCTTTGCCCAATGGCCACCGTCAACGGCTTTTTGGCGCGGCACTGGAATCGACGAGTCGGACGCTAGACAAATCCCCTGCAAATGGGCACAAAAATGTAAGCGTTCAGTTGTGGGTTTCCATAACAAGGATGGTTTGCGGCTGCGGCGAATCTTGGGGGTGTGGAGCTCAGTGAGGCGGAGGCGGTCTACGAGGCTGGCAAAGAGCGCTGCGTGGAGTTCGTCCTTGAGCTGGCGGGGGCGCTTGAGCGGTTGGCTGTTGCCAATGCGCGGCTTGAGGAGCGGGTAGGCAAGCTCGAGGAGCAGACGCGTGAGAGCTCGCGCAACAGCTCAAAGCCTCCATCGCAGGATCCACCGGCAACACGCCAGCAGCGCCGGGCGGAGGCTCGGGTGAAGGCCAAGGAGATGCTGCGAGCGGCGGGCGGACAGCCTGGGAGGCTCGAATGTCCGCTGGACTCACAGACTCGGACAGCATGTTCTCGGTGCGCAAGGCACCCTGGCCCGCGCGCTTGAGGACGGACCCGAGAAGACCCGCGCGCTGCAGCTCGTCGCGGCTGCGTGAGTTGGGCAGGGCTCGGCGGGCCTGCGATCCCCGCCGAGCCTGTCGCGATTGACCCGTCGAAGCACCCGCGTACTCCCGTACAATGGACGGTCAAGGAGCCGGCCCTGGCGGTCGATTCCTTCCAAGGAGTGTTTGCAATGGCTACCCGAACTGACAACGAGATCCGCGAGCTGAGCCCCGAGGAGTGGGATCAGCGAGTAGATGAACAGGCACGCAAGCGCCTGGGCATGAGCGGCGAGGAGTTCGAGCGGCGTCTGAACGCGGGCGAGATCGACATTGACGATAGCCCCGACGTGACGCGCGTTGCGATGATGCTCCCGCTCCATGCCACGCACAAGTAAGACACCTGCCGAGGCTGTCGAGCATTACCGCGGCAGGACCGTGCGGTTGCTGTCCTGCGTGACGAGCGTCCACGTCGTCGCCCGCGCCTACCACCTCTCGGATGAGCCGCACGAGCTCGAACTGGCTGACACGGCGAAGATGCACGGGGGTCCTCTCTCGATCGACGTCGCTGAGGAATACGAAGTTCGCCAAGACGCCGACGGTTGGCGCGTCGAGGTTCGCGGCTACCTCTACGCCATCGGATACGAGGGCCGCGAGCTCGTCTCCTACCACTGGCATCCCAGCGGCCACAGCCCGATCACCTGGCCGCACATGCACGTCGCGGCGGATGTTCAGGTCGGTGATCGGTGGCTCGGAAAGGCCCACCTACCTACCGGCCCGGTCGGCCTCGAGCGAGTCGTGGCGCTGGCGATCACCGAGCTTGGAGCCAAGCCGCTGCGCGACGATTGGGAACGGCTGATCCGCGAGGCCGCCGCCCGCTAACGGCCGGTCCGCCGCAAAGGCCTCGAAACCGTCAGCGTCCCCTTCGCGCTCCGGGCCGACGTAGCGTGCTCGTCACCGCTAGGTCGTGATCGAGCCTCGCGCTCACTCGGATCAACGCATGAGCGGCCGTCCAGGGCCGAGCTCGAACGTCACTGTCAGCCGTCCAATCTCACCGAGGCACCGTGGGCTCGGATGCGGACGACGAGTAAGTCACTCAGGAGCGGACCTCACGACCCCGGCATGCCGATCAGCGCGTGCATCAACATCTGTCAACGGCCTTTTCGAGCTACAACGACGCTCGAGGCGTTAGTGGCTAGGCAAAACCCCTGCAAATCGGCCTAAAAATGTAACCGTTCAGTCCTTGGTTTAGGCGAGTGTGGGGAGTGGGTCGCCGCGGGCGTGTGCGGTGAGTAGGTCGGCTAGGTAGACGAATAGCGAGCGGTGTTGGAGGCGGCAGGTGACTGAGGCCGAGAGGATGCGCTCGATGAAGCGCTCGCCGTTATCTGAGCGAGTGCCGTGCGAGAGCTTGCGGTAGATGACTGGGCCGCGGAGTGAGCGCTCGGCGGCGTTGTTGGTGGGCTCGACGCCCTCGACAGTCACGAACGTAAAGAGCGCTGGCCAGATCTTCAGCAGGTTGTTCGCGAAGCGCCGGTGAAGCCGAGTGCGTTTGCTCTTCTGGGCGGCGTGCTCGAGCAGCTCGCGCAACTCTGCCTGGATCGGCTCCATCTCCTCTGTGAGGCGCGCGCGGTCCTGGTGCTCATCAAACGCATGCCAGGTCTTGAACAGCCGATCGGTGAGCGCAAGGCCCTGCTCACCGAATGCTTTCTGCAGCGCGAGTCCTTCGGAGTGGCGGCGAAAGTCGCGATAGATGTGCTGCCAGCAGACCTGGCGGCAGTAGGGGTCAAGGTGGTCGTAGGCCCACCAGCGATCTGAGCAGGCGATCCCCGGGTAGTCCTTGCCGATCAGCTCTTCCAGACGGTCGCGATGGCGGTCCTCGGCGATCCGGAAGATCGCCGCCTCGGGCGTCGTCGCGGTCCACAGCGTGCGACCCTCCCCGGCGGTGTGCCAGCCGGTCTCGTCCAGATTCACCGCGGGTGAGGAGAGCACCGCCTGCACGAGTTGCTCATGCGGTGAGATGAGCGCCGCCGCGGCGCGTTGGCAGACCTTGTCGACCGCACCGACCGAGAGTGAGATCCCAAACAGCTCCCTTGCCAGCTCGGTCATGTCGCGGCGGGAGATACGGTTGCGCGCTGTCATGCTCACGACCGCGGCCGCAAGCCGGGGACCGAAGGCCGAGCAGCCGATCTCATCGGGCAGCACCCCGGTGGTCTTTGCGGCGCAGCGCGGGCAGCGCAGGCGGTGCGTGCGGTACTCGGTCAAGATCACACTGGTCGGCGGCAGATCGGCCACCTGATGGCGCCCGAAGCGATGCGAGGGAACACGCTCCTGCATGCCGAACTCGTGCCCGCACCCCTGGCAGGAGTCTGGATAGTGATCGACGATCTCATCGACCTGGTCCTCCGGCGCGAGCTTTCGACCAGAGCCATGATGACCAGGCTGTCCGCCCGCCGCTCGCAGCATCTCCTTGGCCTTCACCCGAGCCTCCGCCCGGCGCTGCTGGCGTGTTGCCGGTGGATCCTGCGATGGAGGCTTTGAGCTGTTGCGCGAGCTCTCACGCGTCTGCTCCTCGAGCTTGCCTACCCGCTCCTCAAGCCGCGCATTGGCAACAGCCAACCGCTCAAGCGCCCCCGCCAGCTCAAGGACGAACTCCACGCAGCGCTCTTTGCCAGCCTCGTAGACCGCCTCCGCCTCACTGAGCTCCACACCCCCAAGATTCGCCGCAGCCGCAAACCATCCTTGTTATGGAAACCCACAACTGAACGCTTACGAAAAGCCCCGCAAATGCGGGGCTTTTCCCCAGTGGGCGATATTGGGCTCGAACCAATGACCTCCGCCTTGTCGAGGCGGCGCTCTCCCAGCTGAGCTAATCGCCCTGGGATGCGGCCTAGCCTATCAACGAGGGCCATTCGGGATCGCACCCATGGGGGCGCCCGACGGCTCCGCGCAGCTACGCACAGCAGATCGTCCCACGGCCCTGGCGATCGAGCCTGGCCGCGGGACGTCTGGATCTCAAGCCTCTTGCGTCACGGCACAATCACGGTCTGACCTTCGCGTGCTTCGCCGGCCGATTCCGCGCCTTGCGCTCCGGTGCCGCTCGCGCCGGCTTGACCGGCTCCTTCAGTGCCTGTGCCCCCATTTGATTCGTAGCCCCGCGGGCCGAGTTCGCGGCTTTCGCCTTCGCTGCCCTGGCCGGTCTGCGGCCCTTCGCTTCCGTACGGCGATTCCGTCGCGTAGGGTGAGGATTCGGTGCCGGTGCGTTGCACTCGCGATTCGCCTTCGCTGCCCCGCGTCGTTGTGCTGCCGCCGCCAGACTCGATCGTCTTGACCACTTCGGCGACCGTATTGGAGGAGATCGCGAAGCCCACGCCGGTGCTACCTGGCTGAGACCCTTCGGTGCGCGCCGCGTCGCTTGCAATCTGCGAGTTGACGCCAATCACGTCGCCTTCGGCGTTGAGCAGCGGACCGCCAGAGTTACCCGGGTTCAGGGGCGCGTCGGTCTGAATAATGTTCTTGATCGTCGCCCCATCGGGAGCGGAGATTTCGCGTTCGAGCGCAGACACGATGCCCTTTGTGAGCGTCTCATCCAAGCCATAAGGATTACCGAGCGCGTACACCGGATCCCCCACCTGCACCGAGTTCGAGCTGACCAGCTTCAAGGGTTGCAGGCCAAGTCCCGATGGGTTGACCTTGATCAAGGCGAGGTCACTATTGGGATCGGCACCAACCACGTTCGCTGAGCGCGTCACGCTCGTGGACTTCCCCGGACTCACGGAGATGCTCGTACCTTCGGAGATCACATGGTTGTTGGTGAGGATCAAACCTTCGTCGTTGAGCACGATCCCGGTGCCGCTATCGCCTCCATCGGCCGTGGTCGCCTTGATCGACACTACGCCGGAAGCATCGCGCTGGTACACCTGCGTGGCTGTCGGCGTCGTGGCGGACACGTCCTTCGCCACGCCGGCAGTCGAGCCGCTGGCGGGCCTGACGATTGTGCGGGTGGCCCGACCCCGACTCGAATCGCCGGCCACGGCGAACACGACGCTCGCCGTGGCTGCTCCTAGGAGAGCCGCCACCATCATGGGAATCAATACACGCTTCACGATGCACCTCCGAGTTCGGGAGTCTCAGTGTGCGCGCTACTCATTTGCGAGCGCTAACGTCTCTCGAAAGCGCTCCTAACGAGATCGGAAAAGCTTGATAACGGGTTTCGCCACTCCACCACCTTTGAAGCGACCAACCGCCTGCTAGGGTGCGTGTCGTGCTGGCCTACGTCCGGCGTCATCACATGGGACTCATCGCGCTGTTCGTGGCGCTCGGCGGCACCTCCTACGCAGCAACGCGGCTGCCGAGCAACAGCGTCGGGAGTGGACAGATCCAGGCCGGCGCCGTCACTGCTGCGAAGATCCGCGATGGAGCGATCACCGCAGAAAAGCTCTCATCGGAACTCAGGGCGCGGCTGGGGGTAACGAGGCCGAGCAGGCCGACTCCGGTGACGGGACCGGCAAAATGGAGAGATCCGGGCATCCTGGACGCGATCAGCTCCGCCGGCCAGACGGTCGTCAACCAGAAGATCGTGACGGTACAGGTGACCGCACCTTGGGTGTCGACGGGTCTGTCGATAACCGCCGGGCAGCACCT
Organism: uncultured Solirubrobacterales bacterium; assembly: GCA_963725265.1. GTDB lineage: Bacteria > Actinomycetota > Thermoleophilia > Solirubrobacterales > Solirubrobacteraceae > Palsa-744. Next base: position 1,406,323 of record CAVRXP010000002.1, on the reverse strand, counting down.
GTGGACCGACACGCGCACCGACGGCAGCTGGAGCGGCAACCCCCAGTTCTTCCCCTTCTCCGACGCGGACGGCCTCGGCCCGTCCGTCTACAAGAACTGCTGGAAGATCGATGAAAATGCTCCGGTCGAGTCGCTGATCGGTTTCGTCGGCGGCTCCCCGGTCAACGTCCCCGAAGGATGCCGTGGCGGGACGACCGCTCCGGGGTTCTTCGAGGCGGGCGACACGCTGAAGAACTACACGCCCCAGACGACGGGTCCTATCTGGCTGCGGACCAACGACAACACCAACCACTTCTCCAACGTCGGCCGGCAGATCGTCAAGGTCATAGTTACCGGCCCTTGACCTGGCAGTCAGGCCCCTCGCTCCGCCTCGGCACGTGCCGAGGTTTCTCGCGCGAGGCCCTCATCTCACCGTAAGCGTTACCTCAATAGAGCGCCACGATCAAGCCGGGAACCCAGGCCCCCATCCGTCGCGGCACCGGAAATTGAGAACTCAAGCGATAACCGTCCCAAGGCGACGACCGGAATCGAACCGGTGTAGACGGCTTTGCAGGCCGCTGCGTAGCCACTCCGCCACGTCGCCAAGGGTACCCGTAGCCTAGCGGCACGCGAGCTGATCTGGCGATCCGCCTGGAGCCGGTTAGACGGTATATAGCCCGCGTTCTTCCCACCTGTCAGCTACGGCGACGTGCTCGCTGCCATACGCTCACTCGACACACTACTGAGGCGACCTACCTGCCGATCATCACCACCGCCGCGGCAACCGGTCGTACGTTGCACACGCTCGATACGTCGGGTGCACCCCAAGCGAAGTTGCCATCCGCGTCCTCGACATAGCCGTCGAGTGGCGTGATCGCCGAGTAGATCAGCTTCGCCATCGGCTAGTCGAGGTTCCAACCGAAGTACACCTCAGCGAGGACGATCTTCTCGCCCTCGAAGGTGAGGATCTCGGTATTGCGAAAGCGTTTGCCGTCAGTCTTGGTGGCCTCGTAGGTCACCAAGACCTCCTCGCCACAGTCGATGATCCGCTTGAACTCGAATGCGGCGATCATGTCCGCGTTTGGCCAGCAGCGCGGCCAATAGGTCGATAGGTCGATTCCGACGTCAGCGGGACTGTAGAAGCTGAAATCCTCCGCCAGGTGCTTCTCCACCATTTCGCGGTCGCCGGACTCATAGGCACCGTAGGTCTCGCGCACGATGCGCACACGGTCGATCGCTGGCATGTCATCCTCCAATGCTCACTCCCCACGAGCTTAGACCGCCGCTCGAAGCGAGACTTGTCGGGCGCCAGTAGAAAGCATGAGATGGAACCGCACATCGACCTGATGACGCTCGCCGTGAGCGATCTCGAGCGCTCACTCGAGTCCTACCGCGACGGCCTTGGCCTCGAATCGGCCGAGCTGCCAGCGAAGACCCGCGCGCGGAGATCGCATTCCACAACGGTCTCCAGCAGCTCGCCCGCATCATCGATCAGACGCCGACCGGCGGGCGACGCTTCAAGAACACGGCATGCCAGTGGATTGGGGCAAGCGCGGCATTTAGCAGGACAGCGGCTGCCAACCAGGGCACCACCGACTGAGCCAGTCGCAGCCGAACGGCGACCGGCAGGCGTCGCGCCTACGCCGTCACGAGCGCCGGAGCGACGATCTCGGCGTCGACGCGGACCACCTTGGACACCGTGATCGTCACCCTCCCGTCCTGTTCAAGCAGGCGCTTGACACCTACAATCGTCACTCCGACCAAGTTTTGCTCAACGTCGAAACGCAGCGCGTGACCCTCGGGCGACTCATCGAAATCCGCCGCCGCCGAGGGTCGCCCATATGCAGATAGAGCACGTCGGCTTCGGCGTCATGGGAGACGTTGTCGAACGTGTAGGGACCGACGGAGACCTTCACGCAACCTGAACGACGGCGTAGCCAGCTGTGCTGTGAGCCTCAGGCACTGGTTCCCCATCCTCGGCCAGACCCTCGATATGGAACTCGATTGCCTCACGCATCTCGCGTTCGCACTCCTCGCGCGTGGCCCCAACAGCCGCGACGCCAGGCACGTCCGGGCTGTACGCCGAATAGTTCGTCGAGCCGTCACCCTCGACAACGATTAGATAGCGGTGAGTCATGGCGTCTCCATTCCTGCCTGCCTCAAGATGCTAGCGAGTGTCTTGGGATGCAAGGTACTACTCGGCTTCCCAGGCACAGTGACCTTGCCCGGCCTGTGCGGGTGCTTGTACTGGCGGTGGCTTCCGCGCGTGCGAGACAGCTCCCAACCAGCCTCTTCGAGAAGGCGCACAACCTCACTTGTCTTCATGCGGACAAATTTCTACCGGATGCTTCGGTCGTTTCTGCGTCTGGAGATGCCCCAACGAATGCCGCGGACAACCGCCGCGCCGCATCCGCCCGCGGCCGGTAGTGCATGTAGATCTGCGTGGTCGAGAAGTCGGAGTGCCCCATCCACTCCTGTAGCTCGCGCGGATCGGCCGTGCGGATGGCAACGCTGCCGAACGTGTGGCGCAAGTCGTGGAAGCGCAGCGGGCGCAGCCCGGCCGCGTCACGCGCCTTCTTGTAGCGACGACGCAATGCCGAGCCGTCCAAGAACTCTCCAGTCATGCCAGCGAACACGAGATCGTCCGGGCCCGTCCAGCGCTCCCGCCCACCAAGGCGGGCCAGCGCCTGCGCGACCTCATCGACCAGGGGCACAGCCCGCCCCAACCCAGACTTCGGCGTGCCTAGCGTCCCAGCGGTGTAGCTCGCCGTGACCCGCACCGTCGGCGTGGCAAAGTCCACATCGCGCCAGCGCAGTGCCAGCAGCTCTCCCATCCGCAGCCCGGTCATAGCAGCAGTCAGGAACAGCGCCCCGTCCTGCTCGTCGCCGCTCGCGCGCACGAGTGCCTGGACCTCCTCGGGCGAATAGAACTCGATGTCGGTGCGCTTCGACACCGGCAGCCGCTCGATATCCGCGACCGGGTTCTGCGGCAGCTTCCACACCTTGCGCGCACGCCGGAAGATGCCGTTGAGCAAGATCACCATCTTCTGCAAGCTGCGTCGCGACAGCTCGCCCTCGCGCAACTGCACGGTAAGCCATTGTTCGATCGTCTCCCCCGTGATCCGCTCAAGCGGCTGGTCCCCGAACGCGGGTAGGAAGTGCGCGCGCACGACCGAGCGATAGTCGGCGAGCGTGGACGCCTTGCGCCCACGCTCCTGCTCGACATAGCGCAGCCACTCGGCAGCCGCGTCAGCAAACGTCGCACCCGTGCGCACCATCCCCGGCAGCGTGCCCTTGTGCGCCTGGTCCAGCACGTCGCGCAACCACGCCTCGGCAGTGCGCTTTGTGAAGTAGCCATCTGCGGGACGCCCTCGCTGTGCCCAAACAGGCCCGAGCGCCTTTTGTACCTGCCGCCCGTCGGGCAGCCGGTACTTGGCATACCAGCGCGGCCCGCGCTTGCCCTGCACGCGGAAGACGTGCCCACTTATCGGCTTGACGTTTGTCTCCATCTCTATACCTACTGACCGCCAACAGGCCAAACCGGCCCTCGGATTTGTCTCTGCACGCTAGCAGAGCGCCGGGACAGATTTGGGACAAATCGCCGTTTGTCCCAATTGCCACTAAACCTACTTGGCTTAGATAAAGATGATTGAGAGTGCCCCCGGCAGGATTCGAACCTGCGACCCTCGGATTAGAAGTCCGACGCTCTATCCAGCTGAGCTACGGGGGCAAATGTCTCCATCTACGGTACGCCAAGGCCAACCCATAGGTACGCCACGGGCAGGCCATGAAGAGATGCGGTCAAGCTATCTCTTCTCGCACCCGTGCGGGAAGCTCTTGGACGCGGCCGTGCACCCCGCGAGTCGCCAAGACGGCTCCCGCCTCGCCAAAAGCCTTGCGCGCCTGCCGACACAGTGCCCGACACCGGCCCCCGCGGCCATCCGCCGCGAGACCGCGGGCGCCAGTCCTTAAGCAATCTTCAGGCAAAGTGTGCAAAAGTTGCATCCATGACACCCGCCGACTCAGATCTCACCCGCAAGGAGCGCCGCGAGCAGGCGCGCGCCGACCGCAAGGCCCAAGAGGAAGCGCATGCGGCGCAGAGCGCCCAGCGCAAGCGCCTGATCCAGCTTGGCGGGGTCGCGGGCGTGGTCGTCGTGATCATCGCGATCATCCTGGTCGCCACCGGCACCGGCGGCTCCAAAAACGCACCGGCACCGAAAAGCAAAGCGGCGCAGACCGCCCAGACCGAAGTGATCTCGCTGCTGCAGGGCATCCCGCAGAGCACGAACACGCTCGGCAACCCGAACGCGCCGGTGACGATCCAGTACTTCGGCGACCTGGAGTGCCCGTTCTGCAAGCAGTTCACGCTCAGCGCCCTGCCGACGATCATCAAGAAGTACGTGCGCACCGGCAAGGCCAAGATCGAATACCACTCGATGGAGACCGCCACGCACGAAAAAGAAACCTTCCAAACCCAGCAGGTCGCCGCGCTGGCAGCCGGCAAACAGAACCTGATGTGGTACTTCGTCGAGCTCTTCTACCACGAGCAGGGAGAAGAGGACAGCGGCTATGTCACCGAAAGCTACCTGCAGGGGCTGGCTGCCCAGGTGCCGGGCCTGAAGCTCTCGCAGTGGAGCGAAGATCGCAACGACCCCGCCTATCCCAGCCAGGTGCTCGCCGACGCGCAGGCGGCCAACCAGAATGGCTTCTCGGGAACGCCGTCCTTCATGATCGGCAAGACGGGCGGGACGCTGCAGAAACTCGAAAACCCCTCGCTGACCGACGCCAGTTCTTTCGAACCGGTGATCGAAAAACTGTTGAAGGGCTGAGAGTGATCGGGCGATGGAGCAGATCGGCCCCGCCCCAAGATGAGCCAGCGCACCCTGAGAATCGTGCTGATCGTGCTGACGACGCTCGGCTTGGCGCTCGCTAGCTATCTAACCTACGTCCACTACGCCAACCTCAGGCCCGTGTGCACCTCGGGCGGTAGCTGCTTCAAGGTTCAGACCTCGACCTACTCAAAGCTCGCCGGCGTCCCCGTGGCCTTGATGGGCTTGCTCGGCTATATCGCGATCATGATCTCGCTGCTCGTACGGGAAAGCGAGAACACACGCTTCGCGACGCTCGTATTGACGATCGGCGGCTTCGGCTTCTCGGCCTATCTGACCTACCGCGAGTTGTTCTCGATCCACGCTGTCTGCGAGGAGTGCGCGACCAGCGCGGGCCTGATGACGATCATGATGCTGCTGGCGATATGGCGCTTCTTGCGCGGAGAGCCAGAGGAGTATGGCTCGCAACCGCTCGCCGCCGGCGAGGGCCCTCAAGCGGCCCAAGTGAGCGCAAGCTAAGAAGATCAGCCCGTGGCCCGTCCGCCCTTGGCTCGACAGACCTCGACTCGACAGACCCACCGAACACTGGGCCTGTAGGCTCGCTGCACGATGGCGTCTTCTCGCGCGTCGGCACAGCCGCCCATGACAGACACCGACGAGCAGAAGCGTGCAGCGGCCGAAGTTGCCGCGCTGCTCGTAAAAGACGGCGATCGCGTCGGCTTGGGCACAGGTTCGACCGTCGCCCACCTGCTGCCTGCGCTGGCGGCCCGCGGCCTGAGCTTGCGCTGCGCGGCCACCTCGCCGGCGACCGAGCGTGCCGCGCGCGAGCTGGGACTCGTCGTGGAAGACCTCGACGAGCTCGGCAGTTTGGACATCGCGATCGACGGTGCCGATCAGATCGATCCCGACGGATGGCTCGTCAAGGGCGGCGGCGCCGCTCACACGCACGAGAAGATCGTCGCGGCAGCCAGCGAGCGCTTCGTGGTGATCGCCTCCGCCGAGAAGGCCGTCGCCGAGCTGCGCCCGCCGGTGCCGCTGGAGATCCTGCGCTTCGGCGCCCGGGCGACGCTTTCCCTGATCGGACGAGGCGAGACTGCGCGAGGTCCACCCCAGTCCCGAGAGCAACCTGATTGCCGACTACCGCGGTCCGATCGAGGATCCGCGCACGTTGGCGGCGCGCTTGGCCGATACCCCAGGGGTCGTCGACCATGGCCTGTTCGCGCCGGAGATGGTCAGCGACATCCTGATCGCCGGACCAGCGACGGCGTCGAGCACCGTCAACTGAGAAAGGCAGACGAACATGAGCGAGCCATACCAGCCCAGCAGCGACGGACGTCCCGTTCGTGGCGCTCGTGACAGGCGCGTCCAGCGGAATCGGCGAGGCCACAGCTCGTCGTCTGGCGCGCATCCCAAATGCACAGATGGTGCTCGTGGCCCGGCGCGAGGAGCGCCTGCGCGCGCTGGCCGGCTCGCTCGGTCCGGGGGCAAGCTTTCTCGCCGTGGACCTGCTCGACGAGGATGCTCCCGAGCGCGTGCGAGCACACGTCGAGCGAGCACCATGGGCGCCTGGACCTGCTCGTCAACAACGCCGGCGCCGCCTGGCGCGCGCGCTTCGCCGAGGGCGGCTATGCCAACGTCAAGCGCACGATGGACATCAACTTCGACGCTCAGCTGCGTCTGACAGAGGCGCTGCTGCCGCTGCTGCGCGAGAGCACCCCGAGCGCGATCGTGAACGTGGCCAGCACAGCCGGGCGCGTCGCGCGCGCCGGCTCGGGCGCCTACAGCGCTTCGAAGTTCGCGCTCGCCGGCTGGTCTGACTCGCTGTGGGCCGAGGAGCGCCCACACGGCGTGCACGTAGGACTCGTGCTCCCCGGGTTCATCTCCACCGAGGGCTTCCCACAGGCCGAGCTGACCGACCGTGCGCTCACCCGTTGGATCGTCTCGACGCCCGAGAAGGCAGCCGAGGCGATCTACCAGGCGGGCGTGGAGCGGCGCCCGGAGCGCTACGTGCCGCGGCCGTATGCGCTTGCCGCGGCCCTGCGAATCGTTGCGCCCAGGCTGGTGCGGCGCGTGCTCGGCGGCGGCGCGGCGCAGGTGATGACGACCACCACCGGCGCCGACATGGCAGAGCGTGAGCGTTCCTGAACGTTCAGGCTGCGTGAAAACACTTACCCCGATGCGGAGTACCACGGTTACCGGCGTGTGAACCCCCGGATAGGCTCTCTTGGCGTGAATTCCACTGAGAACCCGTCGGCTTCAGACCCGGAGCCAGCAGCCGCTGCGCCACCGGCCGCTGCTGTACCCGCGAGCGCGGCTCACCCCGCACCGCTGGCTGGTGCGCAGCCTGATCGGGCTCGCCACAGTGCTCGGCATCGTGGCGATCTTCGCGGTGTGGGCCAACCGCCAACTACTCGACACCGGCTACTGGACCAGCACGAACACGAAGCTGATCGAGAGCCCCCCGATCCGCGAAGCGGTGTCCGGCTACTTGACAGAACAGCTGTATGCCAACGTCGACGTGGCCGGCGAACTGGGCAAAGAGCTGCCCAGCGAACTGAAGCCGCTTGCCGCTCCGGCCGCGGGAGCGCTGAAAGACGTCGTGCAGAAGGGGATCAACCTGCTGCTGGAACGCCCGCGCGTGCAGGAACTGTGGAGCAAGGCCAACCAGGTCACGCATGCCGAGTTCGTGCGCCTGATCGAGAACAAAGGCAAGGTCGTGAAGCTGCCGGGCGGTGGCGCGGTGGTACTCGACCTGCGTCCGATGCTCGGTGAAGTCGCCGAAAAGGTGGGCGCCCCCGCGAGCCTCACCGAAAAGATTCCGGCAAATGTCGCGCAACTGCGGATCGTCACTTCTAAACAGCTGGGCACGATGCAGGACGCGGTGAACCTGCTGCGAAGTCTGGCGCTGATCCTGCCGCTGCTGGTGATCGCGATGTTCGCGCTCGCGGTGTATCTGGCGCGTGGACGACGACGCCAGACCCTGACCGAGGTCGGCGCGGCGTTCGTCACTGCGGGCCTGGCGGTCGTCGTGATCCGCGGGATCGCCGGATCGAAGGTGGTCGACTCGCTGGCGACGACCGAAGCGGTGCGACCGGCCGCACAGGCGGCCTGGTCGATCGGCACGAGCGTGCTCGCGAACGTGGCGTGGTCGACCGTGTTCATCGGCGTGGTCGTGGTCCTCGCGGCCATGCTGGCAGGACCGACGAGGATCGCCACGTCGCTGCGCCATCTGATGGCGCCCTACATGCGCGACCGCCCGGACGTTACCTTCGGCGTGCTCGGCCTGCTGTTGCTGCTGTTGTTTGCGTGGGGTCCGATCGAGGCGACGAAATCGCTTACGGGTATCCTGATCATCGTCGTGCTGGCGGTGTTCGGCACCGAGACGCTCCGTCGCCAGACGGCCAGCGAGTTCCCCGACGCGCATGTGCATCACCACCACGAGAACCCAGAGAGCAGGACATGAGCGACGCCGAGACCGTCAAGCGACGCGAAGCCGAAGGCAAGGACGCGCGGGCGCACACGCCGCGCTCGAGCCACGCCGAATGGAAGACGCCGAAGGACCGCGAGGACCCAGTGGCGATCCTCGAAGGCCAGGCCGAGAGTCGCGTGCCCGAGCTGGTCCCGATCCGCTACGGGCGCATGCTCGTCTCTCCGTTCACCTTCTACCGCGGCGCGGCGGCGATCATGGCGGCCGACCTCGCCCAGACCCCGATATCGGGGCTGCGAGTGCAGCTGTGCGGAGACGCGCACCTGTCCAACTTCGGCATCTTCGCCTCACCCGAGCGCGAGATGCTGTTCGACATCAACGATTTCGACGAGACCCTGCCGGGCCCGTGGGAGTGGGACGTCAAGCGGCTGGCAGTGAGCCTGTGCGTCGCTGGGCGCGACCGCAACCTGACCCGTCAGGAGATCGCCGACATCCTCGTGTGGACCGCGCAGGCATACAGGCAGTCGATGCGGGGCTTTGCCCAGATGAGCAATCTGGACGTATGGTACGCGAGCCTGAACGCCGCGGACGTCCTGGACGTGGTGCGCACACAGCGGATCGTCAAGGGCAAGCGCCTGGCGCAGATGGAAAAGCGTTTGGGCAAGGCGCGTGAGAAGAACAGCACGCGCGCGGTGCTCAAGCTCACCGAAGCGGTGGACGGGCAGCTGCGCTTCGTCAGCGAACCGCCTCTGATCGTGCCGGTGCTGGAGCTGTTGGGCCAAGCGGAGACCGAGGAGCTGCGCCAGCGTTTGGAGGCGATGCTCGCCGACTATCGTGCCAGCCTCAGCGACGAGTACGGGGTGCTGTTGAGCGACTACACCTTCCAGAGCATCGCGCGCAAGGTCGTCGGGGTAGGCAGCGTCGGCACGCGCGCGTGGGTGCTCTTGTTCATGGGCCGCGACGAGCAGGATCCACTCGTGCTGCAAGCCAAGGAAGCCCAGGCCTCGGTGCTCGAGCCCTTCGCGGGCGCCTCCCAGTACGCAAACCACGGCCAGCGCGTGGTCGAGGGTCAACGTCTGATGCAGGCCTCCGGCGACATCCTCCTGGGCTGGCTGCCGGCCACGGGCATCGACGACGTGACGCGCGACTTCTATGTGCGCCAACTGTGGGACGGCAAGCTGAGCATCGAGATCGAAACGATGGACCACCGCATGCTGCGCTCCTATGGCGCGCTGTGCGCGTGGACGCTCGCACGCGCACACGCGCGCACGGGAGACCGCATCGCGATCGCCTCCTACCTCGGTGCCGGCGGCGTGTTCGACCAGGCGCTCGTGGACTTCTCAGAGGCCTACGCCGACCAGAACGAACACGACTACCAGGAGCTCGTGCAGGCGGTAAAGTCGGGGCGTGTGCAGGCGGAGAGCGCGTGAGAGCACGCTCGGGAAACGGACGCGCACGGACGCGACCCCGCAAGTTCCAGGCGACCACCAAGGAGCACCTATGAGCGATACGACAAAGATCGTCACCCTCGTGGACTTCGTGGCTGTGCCCACCCACGACCTCGCCAAGGCGGTGGAGTTCTACGGCGAGACGCTCGGCTTGGAGCGCTCGGTCTACCTGGAAGAGCGCAACTACGCCGAGTTCGAGACCGGCAACCTGACGATCAGCGTGATCGACGCCGAGAAGATGGGCCTCGAACACGTGCCCATGCGCAGCGGGATCGCGCTGCACGTGGAGGACGTGGCGAGCGCACGCGCGACGCTCGAAGAGCGTGGTGTGAGCTTCGGTCAGGCCACCTTCGACACGGGCGTCTGTCACATGGCGATCTTCGACGATCCCGACGGCAATCTCCTGATCCTGCACAACCGCTACGCGCCACCCCCGCCGCGTTCCTAACGCCCCGCCGCGCCCCAACCGAAAGGGCGAGCGCGGCCGGCACGCGAATTCCGCCGCGTTGACAGCGCCCGCCCGGCCACTGACTGAGCCAAACCCGGCGATCCGTCCGGGCGATGGCCCAGGATGCCGGGCTCTTGTCCGAAGCCCCTGTGACATCCCTGCGCGCCTGGCAGCGCGACGCGCTCGAGCGTCTGCACGGTTGGCAAGACGGCCCCTTCCTGATCTCAGCGGCGCCCGGCGCCGGTAAGACACGACCCGCACTCGAGCTGGCGCGACGGATGCTCTCCGCCGGCGAGGTCAGCCGTGTGGCGGTGCTGTGCCCGACAACGCCGCTCACGCGCCAGTGGGCCGCGGCCGCAGCCCAGCTCGGCGTCCAACTGCAGCCGGACGCCCCCGGTCCGTTGCCTCCGCGCGACTTTCACGGCGTGGCCGTGACCTATGCGCGCGTGGCCTCCGACCCGAAGGGTTGGCGTGCGAAGGTCGCACCGGACACGCTGGTGATCGTGGATGAGGCCCACCACCTAGGCGAGGAGCTGGCCTGGGGCACAGGCTTTCAGATTGCATTCGCGGCGGCCCCCCGCTGGCTGCTGCTGTCGGGCACGCCGTTTCGCTCAGACGCGACGCCGATCCCCGGTGTCAGCTACGACGCCGAAGGGGTCGCCGAACCAGACGTGTCCTATACCTATGCGCAGGCGGTGGCCGAGGGGATCTGCAGGCCCGTGGCGTTCGTGACCTTTGACGGCACGCTGTCTTGGCGCAGCGGCGATGACGTGATCGAGTCCTCGTTCGAGACGGTGCTGACCGCGCGCGAGGCCAGCCGCCGCTATCGCACCGCTATCTCCACGGAGCTACCCGACGGGCTGCCGCGCATCCTGCGCGAGGCCGACACGAAGCTGAGCGAGTTGCGCGCCGAGGGTCATCGCGACGCCGGCGGCCTTGCCGTCGCGGCCGACGCCACGCACGCGCGCAAGATCGCGAAGCTGCTCGGCGACGCAACCGGCAAGGCGCCTGTGGTGGTGTTGCACACCGAGACGCGTGCGGCACAGAAGCTCGCCGCCTTCAGGGAGTCACGCGAGCCGTGGATTGTGGCGGTCAACATGGTCTCCGAGGGCGTGGATATTCCCCGCCTGCGCGTCGGCGTGTATGCGACGGCCGCGAAGACGCCGATGATCTTCAGGCAGATCGTGGGGCGCTTCGTGCGCACGATTCCCGATCGCCCAGCGGAGCCAAGCTGGGTCTACCTGCCGGCCGAGCCGGTGCTACGTGCACACGCAGCACAGGTCGAGACCGAGCTACGCCACGCCTTGCGCGAGCGCGAGCAGGACGAGGGCCTGGACGAGCCGCGAGAACGGCGCGCCAGCGAGCCCTCGCCCGCCCTGGAGTTCGTGCCATTGAGCGCCGAAGTGGCGCCGCAGATGACGCTGTTCGGACCTGCACCGGCCGCAGCGAAGGCCAAGACCGTCCCCCTCCCATCCCCCGAGCCGGTGCCGGTAGCCGCGTTCGAGCACAGAACCCAGCTGCGCGAGGAGCGCCGCCGCCTAGTGGCCGATCTCGCCGTGCGCAGCCGCAGCAGCCATCGCGAGGTAAACGCATGGATCAATCGCGAGGTCGGCGTCACGCGCGTCGAGTCGGCCAGTATCGAGCAGCTACAGCGCTCGGTCGACAAGCTCGTGAGCGCGCTTCAGCGCCAGAGCCGTCGCGCCGCCTCGGGTTAGAAGGTTTTCAAAAACAACCCGCGCGCTCAACACCCCCTTTGTTTGAACACGAAGGCTTTATTTTGGTACCTAACCTTTATCTATGTGTTCGCAAAAGGGGGGTGTTTGCAGATCATTCAAAAACAAGCCACACGCACCTCGGCGCCATGTGACATCCCTCCACAGTTGTGTGGCGCCATGTGCATCCCTCCACACAGCTCGTTCTGAGACAGGCCCTTAGAGCGCCTATCAAAATGCGTGTACGTCTGTGACGGCCGTTGGCCTTCGCGGAGCTGTGTCCTCGGGGCTCGACTTGGCACCACCAAGCCTTCGCCCCTGCGTCCTTGCTCCGCTCGACCCTCGACCGCCCCAGCCGCACCCGCATTTTGATAGGCGCTCTTAGTCACGCGATGTGTAATACTTAAGTGAGTGCTTAACCAACAAGCGGCCCCGCTCGACCTCACGTTCCACGCACTCGCCGATCCGACGCGCCGCGCGATGGTCGATCGCCTGACACTCGGCTCGGCCTCGGTCAGCGAGCTTGCAGAGCCGCTTGCCATGTCCCTGCCGGCCGTCGTCCAGCATCTGCACGTGCTGGAGGCAAGCGGCCTGGTCCGCTCTGAAAAGGTCGGGCGCGTGCGTACCTGCCACGTGCAGGCGAAGGCGCTTGGCGGAGCCGAGGATTGGATCGCTGCAGCGACGCAAGAGCTGGGAGCAGCGCCTGGACCGGCTCGGGGAATACCTGGCCGAGCACCCCGAGCAACCACAGAAAGGGAAGAAACCATGAGTACACAGCAAGAGCGATCTGCTCTCCATGCCACCTTCACGATCGAGCGCACATACGAGGCGAAACCGGCGCACGTCTTCAAAGCGTGGGCTGAGCCCGCGGCCAAGGCCAGCTGGTTCGGACCCAAGAACCTTCCGCACGAGAGTCGCGAGTTCGTCTTTGAGGTCGGCGGCCACGAGCGTTTCGCGATCGAGACACCCGACGGCTCGGTCTACCGCTTCGACAGCCGCTACCAGGACATCGTGCGGGACGAGCGGATCGTCTATGCGTACGACATGTACCTGGACGAGGCGCGCATCTCGGTCTCCATCGCCACGGTCGAGTTCGAGGCAGTCGGCGCCGCAACGAAGCTGCGCTTCACCGAGCAGGGAGTCTTTCTCGACGGTCTCGACACACCCGCCGAGCGCGAACACGGAAGCGGAGTCTTGCTCGATAGCCTGGGCGAGACACTGCAAAAGGAGAGCTTGTGACTGTGTCCACACACAACGAGCAAAGCACCGCCCACGCAGCCGAGCGCTCGCGCTGGATAGCGCTGTACGTGCTGTGTGTCGGCGTCCTGATGATCGTGCTCGACGTGACCGTCGTCAACGTTGCTCTGCCCTCGATCCAGGAAGAACTGCACTTCTCCACCTCCAGCCTCGCCTGGGTCGTCAACGCGTACCTGATCGCCTTCGGTGGGCTGTTGCTGCTCGCTGGGCGCTTCGGCGACCTGCTGGGACGCAGCCGCATCTTCCTGCTCGGCGTGGCTCTGTTCACGCTGGCCTCCCTCTGCTGCGGGCTTGCATGGACACAGACGTTGCTGGTCGCCGCTCGCTTCGTACAGGGCATCGCCGGCGCGATGACCTCGGCTGTCGTCCTGGGCATGATCGTCACGATGTTCCCCAGTCCCCGTGACCAGGCCAAGGCGATCGGCGTATACGCCTTCGTCGCCTCTGCCGGAGGGTCCGTCGGGCTGCTGGCCGGCGGGGTACTCACGCAAGCACTCGACTGGCATTGGATCTTCTTCGTCAACGTCCCGATCGGGATCGCGACGATCCTCTTCGCCCGGCGCCTGCTCGACAAGGACGAGGGGATCGGCTTCGGCGAGGGCGCCGACATTCCCGGCGCGGTACTCATCACCAGCGCGCTGATGCTTAGCGTCTACACGATCGTCTCGCCCGCGGCCGAAGACGGCTGGGGCGCCGGGACCACCCTGACCCTTGGCGCGCTCTCGCTCGCGCTGCTCGCGGCCTTCGTCGCGCGTGAGGCCACAGCAAGCAACCCGCTTGTGCCACTGCGCATCTTCCGCTCGCGCAACGTCAGCGGCGCGAACCTGATCCAGGTGTTCTCCGTTGCGGGGATGTTCGGCATGTTCTTCATGGGCGCCCTGTACATGCGCAAGGTGCTCGGCTACGACGCACTGGAGATCGGGCTGGCGTTCCTGCCCGTGACGATCACGATGGGCTCAATGTCGATTCGCTTCTCAGAGCCCCTGATCACACGCTTTGGCGCACGCAGGCTGCTGCCTCCGGGCTTGGCCATGATCGCCTTGGCACTCGCGTTGCTCGCCCTCACCCCCGTCCACGCGAGCTACGTGACTGGCCTGTTGCCCTCGATGCTGCTGCTCGGCACAGGCGCCGGCGTGTGCTTCCCGGCGCTGATGGGCGTCGCGATGTCCGGCGCCACGCCCAGCGACGCCGGGCTTGCCTCGGGTCTCGTCAACACGACCGCCCAGGTCGGCGGCGCGCTCGGGCTTGCCGTGCTGGCCACTCTCTCGACATCGCACACGAACAAGCTGCTCGCCCAGGGACAGTCCCAGGCAGCGGCACTCACAGCCGGCTACCACCTTGCTTTCTGGATCGCCACCGGGCTCGTGCTCGTCGGCATCGGCGTCGCTGTAACCGTCTTGCGGGCGCAACCGGCGGGCGCCACACAGCACGAGGTCGAGGCCGTCCACTCCGAGGGCGAGTCGGCGTTCTCCGAAGCGGCTTAGCTACGGTCGCCGCTCAGCCGCTATAGTGGCTCGATCAAGCGGGGTAATCAACCTCGATCAACCGCAGTGTCAGCGCTCGTAGCCTTTGCTCATAGCAATCTCCGCGTTCGCAGCACGCGAAAAAACACACGGAGGATGTAGATAATGGCTACAGGAACCGTCAAGTGGTTCAGCGACGACAAGGGGTTTGGCTTCATCACCCCCGACGATCAGTCCAAGGACCTGTTCGTCCATCATTCGGGGATCGCCGGCGACGGCTACCGCTCGCTGGCCGAAGGCGCCAAGGTCACCTATGACGCCGAGGCCGGCGACAAGGGACCCAAGGCAGTAAACGTCCAGCTGGCCTAGCGAACCCGCGGTTGAGTTAGAACGTCTTTCGGAATGAGCGGTGCGTTCGGGCCGTTCATGGACCAAGCTGGTCGTCGCGGGACGTCGCAGCGCGTACTGGTAGTACGTGCAAGACGTCACGTGACGATCCAGCGCCGCGTCCAGGGACGGATCCGGGCGTGCCGATCATTTTGAATGACGTTCTTAGGCTGAAGCCCCGGTTCACCGGCGCTCAGCCCAGCTCACGCGCTCAGCCCAGCTCACACCTCCTCGGCGAGCAGCTCCATCAACAGTCCGTCGCGCCACTGCTCCTGCCCCGCGCGACGCTCGTAGCGGCGCATCACGCCCACCGGCCTGAAGCCGACCTTTTCATAGGAACGGACCGCCGCGACATTTTCTGTGCACGGATCGATCGTGATGCGGTGATGACCGCGCTCCTCGATCAGCTGGCGCACGACGCGCCTGACGGCCTCGGTGCCGAGACCCTGCCCGTGTAGCGCCGGGTCGAGGAACAGGTCGATCGTGGCGTGCCTGTATTTGGGCGTCTGCTCCTCGGAGAATTGGATCATGCCGGCGATGGCGCCGTCCACTTCGATCGTCATACGGGTCGACTCGGGCTCATCGCTCCAGGGGAAACCCTGATCGGGCACGTCCCACCAGAGCGCCACCTCCGGTGTCGTGTGGATGCGCAGCAGCTCCGCCTCGTCGCCCTTGGCGAGCGGGCGCAGGACCAACCGCGACTCAGACAGCGACCAGCTCCTGGCGCTCGACGTTCGATCCCGTGTTCGAGAACTCCATCACGCCGTCGTCAACCGAACCGAAGCGCATGTTGAGGATGTCCAGCGGGTAATTCTGGTGCAGCTTCCACGGCGCCTTCGATCCCTGCTTGGGGAAGTGCTCGATCGAGCGCTGCACGTAGCCGGAGGAGAAGTCGATGAACGGTCGCTCGGATACGCGCGGATCGCGCGACGCCGCACACTGGCTGAATCCACCCTCGTCCATGTGGTTCAGCAGGCGGCAGACGTACTCGCACACCAGGTCGCACTTGAGCGTCCACGAGGCGTTGGTGTAGCCGACGGCGAAAGCCATGTTTGGAACACCTGAGAGCATCATGCCCTTGTAGCTCATCGTGTCGGACAGGACGACCTCGCGGCCGTCCACGGCGAACTGCATCCCACCGAGGGCGAGCAGGTTCAGACCTGTGGCGGTGACGATCACGTCAGCCTCCAATTCTGCACCCGAGACGAGCTTGATGGCGTCCTCGGTGAACGTCTCGATCCGGTCGGTGACGACCGAGGCGCGACCGGCTGCGATCGACTCGAACAGGTCGCCGTTTGGCACCAGGCACAGGCGCTGATCCCACGGGTTGTAGTCGGGGCTGAAGTGCCTGTCTATGTCATAGCCGGCGGGCAGCTGGCGTTCCAGCCCCTTGCGGATCAAGCCCTTCATCAGCCTTGGGCGCCGGCGCGAGAGCTGGAAGCTCGCCATCGTCAGCAGCACGTTCTTCCAGCGCATGATCGGCGCGGACACCCGGGAGGGCAGGAAACGGCGCAGCTGCTTGGCGAGCGGGTCTTCCGCCGGCAGCGAGACGATGTAGGTGGGCGAGCGCTGCAGCATCGTCACGTGCGCGGCGCGCTCGGCCATCGAGGGAACGAGCGTCACAGCCGTCGCGCCGCTGCCGATCACCACGACACGCTTGCCCGTGTAGTCGATCGACTCATCCCAATGCTGCGGGTGCACGATCGGCCCGGCAAAGCGCTCGCTGCCTGGGAAATCGGGCGTGTAGCCTTCGTCGTAGCGGTAGTAGCCGCTGCACAGAAACAGGAAGTTGCAGCTGATGCGCACGCTCTCGCCCTCCGCGCCGCGAGTCGCCTCGACGCTCCAGCGCGCGTCGGCGCTCGACCACTCGGCGCGAACGACGCGATGGTTGAAATGGATCTTCGCCTCGACGCCGTGCTCGACCGCCACCTGGCGCACGTAGTCGAGGATCGCGGGACCGTCGGCGATCGACTTGAGCTGACTCCAAGGCCGGAAGGAGTAGCCGAGCGTGTACATGTCCGAGTCCGAGCGGATCCCTGGGTATTTGAAAAGATCCCAGGTGCCCCCGCTGCACTCGCGCGCCTCGAGGATCGCGTAGCTCTTGCCGGGACAGTTGCCTTGCAGATGACAGGCGGCGCCGATCCCCGAAAGGCCGGCGCCGACGATCAGCACGTCTACGTGCTCTGGAGTATCTGGAGGAGAGGAAAGCATCCGTCGAGCTTACAGCCTGGGATGTGCTGTTCCCGTTGGCGCATGCGCCAACGGGCGGGGACGCACATGTGCGTCCCCGGACAGCGCCGCATGCGGCGCTGTCTTCCGATCGGCGCATGCGCCGATCGGCCGGCCGCGCATGCGCGGCCGGGTCAATGCCGCATGCGGCATTGACAACCACATTTGGATGATTGTCGAGAGGCGGTTCGCCGATCTTGGGCGCAAGTCCATACGCGCGCGGGGTGCATCGCGGGAGACTGAAAGCCCATTCCGCAGTTTGCGCAAAGCGAGAGCAGACAATGCGAACCAGGACCCCACAGATCGTGGCACTTGGCGGCGGCGGCTTCTCGATGGAGAAGGACAGCACGCTGCTTGACGATTACATCCTCGCGCTGACCAAAGCCCGCCGGCCGCGGGTGTGCTTCCTGCCGACCGCCTCCGGCGATGCCGACCACTATGTGGTGCGCTTCTACCGGCGTTTCTCGGCGCTATGCGAGGCCAGCCACATCTCGATGTTCCGCCGCGACCAGGGTGGGCGCGGCGTCGAGGACGACCTTGCCTCGCACCTGCTCGCCCAGGATTTGATCTACGTTGGCGGCGGCAACGTCGTGAGCATGCTCGGGGTGTGGCGCGCGCACGGCCTCGACCACGTCCTGCGCGAGGCATGGCAGCGCGGGATCGTGCTGTGCGGCCCCTCGGCGGGCTCGCTGTGCTGGTTTGCCGAGGCGCTTTCCGCTTTCCATGGACCGCCCAGGCGCGTCGGTGGCCTGGGACTGCTGCCGTATTCCAACTGCGTCCACTACGACGCCGAGCCAGCGCGCCGGGTCGAGTACCACTCGCTCGTGGGCGAAGGCATGCGTGGCGGCTACGCTGCCGACGACGGGGTGGCGCTCCATTTCAAGGGAACCAAGCTCGACCGTGTCGTCAGCTCGCGCGAGCGCGGCGGCGCTTTCCATGTGCGCCGCAGCGGCGGACAGGTGAGAGAGACTTCACTGGAGGTCTCCTACCTCGGCGAGCGCGGCGGCCCGACCAAACGTGGCGGCACCAAGGAGAGCGCCAAGGCCAAGCAACCCGGCCGGACCGCCGCCAGGGCGGTGGCGCTCGCGTGAGCGCCTTCCGCGAGGAGGATCGGCGGCTGATCCTCGCGATGGGCGGTGGCGGCTTCACGATGGAGCCCGCCAACCCTCTGCTCGACGACTATGTGCTCACGCTCACCAAGACCAAGCAGCCGCGCATCCTCTTCCTGCCGACCGCCTCGGGCGACACGACCACCCAGATCAACGCTTTCCATGCGCGCTTCGGCGGCCGCACATGCGTCCCCACCCATGTCTCGCTGTTTCGCCTCGGCGACCTAGAGCGCCCGCTCGAGGAGATCGTGCTCGAACAGGACATCGTCTATGTCGGCGGCGGCTCGATGCGCAACCTGCTCGCGATCTGGAGCGCGCACAAACTCGACGAGCTGCTCACGCGAGCCTGGCGCCGGGGCACGGTCCTGGCAGGGATCAGCGCCGGCGCGATGTGCTGGTTCGAGGGCGGTGTGACCTGCTCGAGCGGCTCGCCGGAGCCGATCGCGGGCCTGGGCTTGCTGAAGGGCTCGCTCACCGTCCATGCCGACGGCGAGCCCGAACGCCTGCCGGTGTGGCTGAAGAGCGTGCGCGTGGGCGCGCTGCCCGGAGGTTGGGCGGCCGACGACGGTGTGGCCCTGCTGTTTCGGGGGCTGAGCCTGGAGCGCGTGGTCAGCTCGCGCCCCGGCGCCAGCGCCGGACGCGTAGACGCGATCGCCGGCGAGCTGGTACGCCACCGCCTCGAGCCGGAGTTGCTCGGCAGCGACGAGCCGGCCATCCCCCTGTTGCTCGACGACGACGTGCGCGAACTGCGCCAGGTGCAGCGCTTGCGACGCGAGATGACCGGCGAGGCACGGCGCTTCGACGACGCGTAGGCGGAGAGCGCACTCCGCAGCGCCAGACACGATCGAAGGCCGACTCCGGGATGCACTACAAGACAAGTAGCCGCGCGCGCGGTTGCGCGACGGACGCGCGGCGTCGTCGCGCGACGTGGCGGATGCGTGGTTACTTGCGCGCGCGTGACGGACGGGGGATGTTCCTCCAAAACGGTGTTCCAGCTAACACCCCCCTTTTCCGGATCTGCCATTTCGAAGTTTCCGCCCCGGCGTTCGCGAGGTGCTCTGGTGCGCCCCGTTGACGCGAAGATCCCGGTGCACCTCGAAGATCCCGGTGCACCTCGCCGCCGTGCGCCATCGGTCCCGGCGTACCCGTCACGAGGTTTCCGGGCGCGGCCGTCGAAGTCACAGCGATGGCCGGCGAGGACGCGAGCGCTGCAAAGCCGTCGCCTCGGCAGGACAGGGCGCTGCCTCCGGTGCTGCTGGCGCTCACGCTCACCACGGGCCTGATCGACGCCGCCAGCTATCTGGGCCTTGGCCACGTGTTCACAGCCAATATGACCGGCAACGTCGTACTGCTCGGCTTCGGCTTGGCGAACGCCGGCGGACTACCGGTCGTTGCCCCGCTGATCTCACTCGGCGCTTTTCTGCTCGGCGCGGCGATCGGTGGACGGCTGGGCATCGGCATAGCCGAGAAACATGAGCGGACTCTCCTCATCGGAGTCGCCAGCGAGATCGCGTTGCTGGCGCTCGCGGCTATCTTCGCCTACGCGGTACACATCCAGATCAACTCCGCTAGCGCTTACGCAATCATCGCAGTGGTCGCATTGGCCATGGGTGTACGCAACGCGATCGTGCGCAAGCTCGCGATACCCGACATGACTACCACCGTGCTCACGATGACCTTGACGGGCCTTGCCGCCGACGCAGCCGCGACGCCGGCAAGGATCGGCGCCTCGCCCCGACGGCTGTCAATCGTTGCGGCGATGCTCGCCGGGGCGATAATCGGGGCGCTACTGGAGAAGCAGAGCGTTGCGTTGCCGCTTGCCGTGGCGGCTGGTGCAGGCGCCGTGAGCTTTGGCGCCTACGTGCTAACTCACGGACGCTGGCCGGAGAGCTCGACACAGAGGCGCTCCAGCAACTGCTGAACCTCCGGCTGGCGCTGCGTCTCGTGGTCTGCCAGCATCGCGTGCAGCTCGTCGCGGCGAGCGCTGAGGATCTGGTCGGCCATCGCACGACCAGCCGGCGTCAGGCTCGTCTCGCCGTCATCCGCAACCACCAGCCCGCTCTCGCGCAGCTCTGCTTCGACGGCCTGCACGCGCTCGTCCTCGACCGCCTGCTCCTGGGCCAGCTCGCGCGTCCCGTCGATTCCGTAGCTGCCGAATCGCGCCAGCGCCCAGATCGCCCCAGAGCTGAGATCGACGCTGGCGCGCAGCCCCACCCTTTCGTTGAACGCCTGCCGGTCCTCGCGGCTGACGAGCATGCCGAGGGCGCGGTCGATCTCCCCGAGCGAGCTCGGCCCCGTGGGCACCGCGAGCGCGTCGTCTATCCCCTGGCTCGTGGAGGCGGTCGCGCGCAGCGGCCGCTCGCGCAGACGCAAGCTCAACACGAACCCGACGGCGCCCACGCCAGCCGCCACCAGGAACACCGGCCGCAGCGCGTGCACATAGGCGTTCTCATATGCGAGCCTGGCCGCTGCCGGCAGGCTCGCGACCTGCGCTCCGGTGAGCCTGGCGCCACCGGCCACCTGCGCTCCGAGCGACCCGCCGATCACGTCGTGCAGCTCCGAGCGCAGACGGCTGGAGAAGATCGTGCCGAACACGGCCGCCCCGATCGAGCCGCCGATCCCGCGCGCGAGCGTCACCCCCGAGGTGGCGGCACCGAGCACCGAGTAGTCGACGGCGTTCTGCACGGCGAGCACCAGCACCTGCATCACCATCCCCAAGCCGAGGCCAAGCACCAACAGGTACAGGTCGGCCGCGACCGAGCTGGTGCCGACGGCCAGACGCGAGAGCAACAGCAGCCCCACCGTCATCGTGGCGGTGCCGGCGATCGGGAACACCCGGTAGTGCCCGGTGCGCGAGATCACCCTCCCGGAGACGACCGAGGTGAGCACCAGCCCGCCCATCAGGGGGATAAGTCGCAGGCCGGCTCCCGTCGGACTGGAGTGAAACACGGTCTGGAAGAACAGCGGCAGGAACGTGACCGAGCCGAACAGCGCGAAGCCGACGATCAACGAGAGCAGCCCGGCGATGCGAAACACCTCGTCGCGCAACACCACGATCGGCAACACCGGCTCGCGCGCGCGCCGCTCGACCGCCAGGAACACGCCGAGCAGCGCCACACCCACGATCGCGACGAGCACCGTCTGCCCCGACCCCCACGCCCAGGTCGTGCCACCGAGGCTGGCCACCAGCACGATCGCGCTCAGAGCGCCCGCGAGCAGCCCGGCGCCGAGATAGTCGATCGCGGGCCGTGTGCGCACGCTCGTGGCCGGCAGCGTCGTGGCGATCACCCCCAGCGCGACCAGGCCGATCGGCAGGTTCACATAGAAGATCCAGCGCCAGGACAGGTGCTCGACGATCACACCCCCCAGCAGCGGCCCGGCGACGCTCGCAAAGCCGAAGACGGCTCCGAAGAGCCCCTGATAGCGCCCGCGCTCGCGCGGCGTCACGACATCGCCGACCGTCGCCTGCACGAGCACGATCAGGCCGCCGGCGCCGAGCCCCTGCACCGCGCGAAAAGCGATCAGCTCGGTCATCGACTGCGCCAGACCGCACAACCCGGAGCCCACGAGGAACAGCACCACAGCGCTCTGCAGGACGCGCTTGCGCCCGAGCTGGTCGCCGAGCTTGCCGTACAGCGGCGTGACCGCCGTCTGCGCGAGCAGATAGGCGCTCGTCACCCACGACAGACGCTCCAGCCCGCCGAGGTCGCCGACGATCGTCGGCAGTGCGGTCGCGACGATCGTCGAGTCCAGCGCCGCCAGCAGCATCACCAGCATCAGCCCGCTGAAGATGACCCCGAGGCGGTGCTGCGCCGCGGGCCGAGGCACAGCTGACGTGGATGCCACCGTGTTCACTTGCAGTGCTCGCTCCCGGTTGCCGGCAAACCGCAAAGGCATCCTAGCGCCGGGATCGACGCGCTTTCGATCGCGAAGTGCTCGCAGCGTAGATCGAATATAGATCGGCTCCTCGCGCGAGGCTTCGAGTTGTGCGCTAAGACAGAGGTGTAGCCGGCACGCAGGCCGGGCAGAGACGTGAGGCGTCTGGCGCCCCTAGCCGGCACGCCGGCCGGGAAAAGGCATAAGGCGTCTGGCGCTCATTTCGAGAAAGGAGCAGGGAGCATGAGGACTCGCAAGCTTGGAAGCCAAGGTCTGCAGGTCTCGCAGGAGGGGCTCGGCTGCATGGGTATGTCCGAGTTCTACGGGCGCGCCGAGGAGGACGAGGCGATCGCCACGATCCACCGCGCGCTGGAGCTGGGCGTTACATTGCTCGACACCGCCGACATGTACGGTCCGTTCACCAACGAGAAGCTCGTTGGCCGCGCAATCGCGGACCGGCGCGAGCAGGTCGTGCTCGCCACCAAGTTCGGCAACGAGCGCAAAGAGGACGGAAGCTGGGTCGGGATCAACGGCAAGCCCGAGTACGTGCGCAGCGCCTGTGAAGCGTCGCTCGAGCGCTTGGGCGTCGAGCACATCGATCTCTACTACCAGCACCGCGTCGACAAGAGCGTCCCGATCGAGGACACCGTCGGGGCGATGGCAGAACTGGTGAGCGAGGGCAAGGTCCGCTACCTCGGCCTCTCCGAGGCATCGCCGCAGACGATCCGCCGCGCGCACGCCGTACACCCCATATCTGCGCTGCAAACCGAGTACTCACTATGGTCGCGCGACCCCGAGGAGTCGATCCTGCCGACAGTACGCGAGCTTGGCATCGGCTTCGTGGCCTACTCCCCACTCGGCCGCGGCTTCCTCTCCGGCAAGTACAAGCAGCCCGAGGATCTCCCGGAGGACGACTTCCGCCGCCACCACCCCCGTTTCCAGGGCGAGAATTTCCAGAAGAACCTGCAGTTGGTGGAGCGCATCGAGCAGATCGCCGAGGAGAAGCTCCTCACAGCGGGACAGCTCGCGCTCGCATGGGTGCTCAGCCAGGGCGAGGACATCGTGCCAATCCCCGGCACCAAGCGCCGCTCATACCTGCAGGAGAACGTCGCCGCGGCCGAGATCGAGCTGTCGCAGGACGACCTCGCGCGCATCGACGAGGCCGCGCCGGTGGGAGTCACCGCGGGAGACCGCTACGCGAGCATGGCAACGATCGACAGCTGAACTGCCAGCAGTACGGATTCGGAGTAGTCTGAGCGCGTGGGCGAGATCACTCCTGCGCTTTACCGCGCCGGTTCCGGCGAGCCGCTGCTGCTATTGCACGGGTTCACCGGCACCTGGCACCACTGGCGTCCCGTGCTGGGCGAGCTCGCCGCCCGCTACGAAGTGATCGCGCCGACGCTCGCCGGGCACTATGGCGGGCCTCCATTTGACGTCGACGGCCCGTTGACGTTTGCGTCAAGCGCCGAGCATCTCGAACGCCATCTCGACGAGCTCGGAGTCGCCAGCGCGCACATTGTCGGCAATTCGATGGGCGGCGCGCTTGCGCTGGAGCTCGCCAAGCGCGGTCGCGCCCGCTCGGTTGTCGCGCTCGCTCCCGCCGGCGGCTGGAGCGAAGGTGACGGCGAGGCCAAGCGCCTGGCGCGCTTCTTCGCGCGCCAGCTGCGTGTGACGCGTCTCACCGAGCGCTACCTCGAGAGGTTCATGAAGCGGCCCGGGAGCAGGCGTCTGGCGCTGCGCGACGCGATGCGCCACGGCGAGCTCGTCGCCCCGGAGGACGCCATCGACCTTGCCCTTACCGCGATCCACTGCCCGGTGGCTGGCAAGGCGATCGAAGCGGCGCGCGCCGACAAAGGGCTGGCGCTACAGGATCTCGACCGTATCGCCTGCCCCGTGCTCCTGGCCTCGCCCGAGTTCGATCGCATCCTGCCGGCGGAGCGTCACGCGCCACGCTTCAGGCGTGAGATACCGGGAGTCGAGTCGCGCATGCTTCCCGGCTGTGGCCACATGCCGATGTGGGACGACACACACCTGGTCGTGCGCACGATCAGCGAGTTCGTAGATCGCCACATCGCGCTGGCCAGTTTCGTCGAGACCACGCATGCTCCGCTCGCGGACGTGGTCGACGCTTGACGATAGTTCCAGGCACGCACTTCTATCCCTAATCATCAAGCGCAGTCGCGGTATACGCCGCCTGACTCGGCTAGATTGCTGGGGATATGAACAAGGCTCATGGAGTCCTGTGCTCATCCGGCTGGTGGGCGCGCAGCGTGGAGCGCGAGCTGCTCCCGTGGGGCCTTGCCGGCCTGGACCTGGGCGAGGACGTGCTGGAGATCGGACCGGGGTTCGGCGCCACGACTCGGGTGCTCGCTCGGCGCCGTGGATCGCTGACAGTGGTCGAGCTGTCCGAGAGCTATTGCAAGCGGCTGCGAGGAACGCTCGAGGACAGCGTCGAGATAGTGCAGGCCGACGCGACCGACATGCCGTTCGCCGACGATCGCTTCTCGGCGGTGGTGTGCTTCACGATGCTCCACCACGTGCCATCGCGCGAGCTGCAGGACCGGCTTCTGGGCGAGGTGTCAAGGGTGCTGCGCCCAGGTGGCATATTCGCCGGCACAGACAGCCTTGGCACGAGCCGAGCCTTCAAACTGCTGCATATAGGCGACACGCTGGTTCCCGTCAGCCCGAACGAGCTGCCCGCACGCTTGCGGCGCGCGGGCCTGGTTGAGCCCAGCGTAGAGGCGGGCGGCCGCTCATTTCGCTTTCACGCACGCAAGCCACGGCCGCCCTACGAGCCGAGCGCCTCCGATCTAGCCGTTCGCGCCCAGAACATCGACGAGTGCTCCGAAGGCTCTGACTTCGACTACGCCAGTCTTGCCAACGCCCTCGACGAGTAAGCACCCTGTCGAGGCTCACCGGTCGCACCGCGGGAGACCGCCGCACGATTTGCACCGCGCGGGTCGATCCTCAACCCCGTTCAGCTACTTCGGCTCGAGCCACTTGAGCGTCTCATCGTCGGGGTCGCCGTCGAACCGCGGCTTGCCCTCGCCGCGCAGCGCGCTGCTGACCCGTAGGAATTCGGCGACCTGCGCCACGTCGTGTACACGCACGATGTGCGCGCCGGCGCTCACCCCGAACTCGACGGCCGCCAGCGTGCCCGCCAGACGCTCGTGCGGCGGAGCACCGGTCAGCATCCCGATGAAGTACTTGCGCGAGACCGCGAGCAGGATCGGACGATCCAGGCGCTGCAGCTCACCGAGGCGACGCAGCGCCCCGATCGACTCCTGCGGCGTCTTGGCATAGTCGAGACCAGGGTCGATCACGATCCGCTCGTGCTCGACGCCGCGGCTCAACGCCAGTTGCACGCGCTCCCCGACGAAGGCGAGGATGTCGGCGGTCGCGTCCTCATAGCCGGGGAAATGCTCCTGCTTGGGGGCGGCGCGCGTGTGCATCACGACAAGCCCAGCGTCGCTCGCGCCGACGACGTCCGCCAGCCGCTCGTCGGCGAGCCCGCCCACGTCGTTTATCAGGGCTGCGCCGGCCTCGATCGCGGCCGCGGCCACACCGGCTCGCCAGGTGTCCACGGACACGAGCAGGTCGCGTTCGGCCAGCCTCCGTACCAGCGGCAAGAGCCGTTCGATCTCCTGCTCTTCGGGCAGCACCGGCGTGTCGGTGCGACCAGATTGGACGCCGACGTCGAGGATGTGCGCGCCGGCGGCGCTCTGGCGCAGCGCGAACTCCAGCTGCGCCTCCAACGTCTGCAGCGAAAGCGGGTCGGCGACGGAGTCGTTGCCGATGTTGACGATGCCCATGATCAGCGGCTGCCCTGACTGCAACTCCAGGACCGTGTCCTTGAGTTGCAATCTCATCGCAGGCGGTCAGCGACGCGGGAGGGCACGGGCACGCGCATCAGCCGGCGGCGGTGGCAAACGGCTCGCTGGGCTCCGTGCTCATCTCAGTGCCCACGATCGGCCTGAGCCTGGCCGCGAGCGGCAAGCCGAGCAGCGATACCGCGGCCATCGCGACGAATGCCGCCATCGGATGGTGCACCAGGATCTGCACCAGCAATGCCACCACAAGCCCGCCCAAGTTGCCCGCCATCCACACGATCGCACCAGCCGTGCCCGCGGCCGACCCGGCCAGGCGCTCGGTGGAGGTGAGGATCACCGGCAACGCCGGCAGCAGCATCGCCCCCATCGCCACGATCGCCACAGCACGGCCCGCGAGCGACGGGATCACCCCGAGCGCCACACAACCGACACAGCCGACGATCACCGCGGCACGCATGAAGTTCCGTTCGATGCCCCGGCTCGCCACGAGCGGGGGCATCACCGCACAACCGACGACGCCGGCGATGACCATCACGACGAGCAATACGCCCGCGGCGGTTTCCGAGACACCAGCGGGTTGCAGCAGCGTCTGCAGCCAGGTGGCCAGCGCGACGAAGATGCCGAAGCCGACGAACACCAGCCCGCACAGCGTGCGCATGTTCGGCAGCGCCCACAGCGCGCGCGCCGCGTTGCCGGCAATCGCGGCATGCTCGGTGCTCTCGTGGCCGGGGCGGCGCAACGTCACTGCCAGCGCGAGCGCGGGCAGCCCGGCCAGCACAGCCTCGACGACCAACAATCGCTCGATCTGCCCGTGGCCGCCGAGTGTGGGCCCGAGCAGCAGCGCGATCAGCATCCCGACGAAGCCCCCTGCCGAGCCGAGCGCGATACCGGACGGGCGCTGCTCCAGCGGCAGGTACTCCCCCGCGAGCTTGCTGACCGCGCTCAGCACCACCGGCTGGGCGACCGCGACCGTAACCTGGCCGGCCATCGCCCAGGCGAACGTGTCGCCGCCCAAGCGCAACAGCCCCCCGGCGGCGACCAGCAGCCCGCCACCGCCGAGCACGGGCCTGAACCAGCGGTCGAGCAGGATCCCCGAGGGGATCGCCAGCACCACATACAGGAGCGGAAAGATCTCCGCGAGCCAGCCGACCGCGCCGACCGAGACGCCATAGTGACGCGCCGTTTCCGTCGTGATCGCGGCATAGGTAAGCCACAGCACCTGTGTCGCCGCGCACACGAGCGCGTAGGCGACGATCACGCGCCAGCCGCTGGCTCGGCTCACCGTTCAGACCCCCACGCGCGCCAGCGCGGCGCTGAGCGTCTGTTGTGTCTGTGGCCCACGCAGCTGCGCGCGCAAGTGCCCGGTGCTGTCGAGCACGAACGTGACCGGGGGACCGCCGGTCATGCCGTAGTCGCGCCCGACGTTGCCGTCGGGATCGCGCAGGTTGGGAAACGTCCAGCCGTAGGTGCGGATGAACTTACGTGCATTGGCCAGCGACAAATCCTCCCAGTTGACCCCGACGAGCGTGGCCCGGCCGTGCAGCGAGCGCGCGAAGCGCTCGAGCACGGGCGCCTCGTGTTCGCACGGTTCGCACCAGCTTGCCCAGAAGCTGACGAGCGCCGGGCGCCCGCGCAGGCCGGCCAGCGTGACCGCAGGTCCGGAGAGGTGTTCCAGCGGCAGCGCCGGCGCAGGGCGCCCGTCGCTCGATTTGCTGCCGGCGAGCCCGAACACCACGAAGACCACCAGGGCTGCGAGAACTACGGCGAGGATGAGCGGTCTGCGCGTTCGGGGCATAGCTCGGCGAAGTTATCACCCCACAAGCACGCCCTTTGCGCAAGCCTCGATAAAGGTTTTGGTACCAGCGTTGGTACCCGAATAAATTTCCCGTGTTCCGTAAAGGGGGGTGTTTGCGAACAGCCCAATTTTGATCTACCTACCCCAAACACAGACCGACCCGCACTTATGCGGGCCGATCCGGGGAGGGAATGAGGGAGGAACGATGCCCTCGATCTTGAGTTTTGCCTGAACCGCCGATTATCAAACGCCGACCGCCCCCGCCAACGCCCTCAAACGCCGACCGCCCCCGCCAGCGTCTTCAAACGCCGACCGCGCCCGCCAGCGTCTTCAAACGCCGACCGCGCCCGCCAGCGTCTTCAAACGCGGAGCGTGCGTGTGTCGCGTACGCGTAGGGCGTTCTTGACGCTGTACAGGTCGGCGTCGGCGCGGGCGATGCAATCCCCCAAGGTTTCGCCTGGTAGCCACTCGCCGACCCCCACCGACCACGTAACCGGCAGATCCGCGACGCTCAGCCGCTCCAGCACAGCGCTCGCGCCCTCAGGGGTCGTGGCGGGCAGCAGCAGCACGAACTCGTCGCCGCCGTGGCGCGCGAGGATGTCGCCCGTGCGCAGACGCTCGCGCCAGGCGCAGCCGAGATCGGCCAGCACGCTGTCGCCGACGGTGTGGCCGCGCAGGTCGTTGATCTGCTTGAAGTCGTCGAGGTCGAGCATCGCGAGCGTCAGGCGGTTGCCGCTGCGCTGTGCGATCGCGTGCTCGCGGATCGCGGCCGCCATGAAGCCTTTGCGGTTGAGCAGGCCGGTCAGCGTGTCGGTGTCGGCCTGGCGGCGCAGGCTTTCGCAGAGACGACCGAGCACGATGCAGATCGACCAGATCGTGACGGTCACGATCATCCAGTAGATGCCGACATGCGGCAGCCCGCCCAGTAGCAGGGCGACACCGAAGGCGACGGTGATCAGACTGCCCTGCGCGATCACGACGCGGCGCTCGAAGAAGTAGGCCGAATAGATCGCGATCCAAGGGTAGGAAAAGGCGGCGATCATCATGCCGCCATGGGTGCTCGCATGCGCAACCACGGCGCTGCTCACAAGCGTGCCGCAAGCGGCGAGCAACTCGAAGCCGAGCACGGCGATGCGCCGCGCCGCCAGCCACACCAGGCAAGCTCCGGTCACACCGAGCGCTCCGGCGGCCGCGATCAGTCCCACAGGCTCGTTCGAGCTGACCGGGAACAGGATCGCCACCAGGCAGACGAACGCCTTGAACAGGAACAGCAGCGACAGCGACCAGGCCATCGCCGGACGGCGCGCCACGACGCGGCGTGTGAGTGCGCGCAGCAGCGCCGCGCGGCTCCGTGCATGCTGCAGACGGGCCTCCGCGCCTTGCGAGAGCGTCTGGGATGGGCTTGTCGACATCGCTTGTCAATCTCTTCGGTTTGGATCGGCGCGCCCTTGAGTAGCCGCCTGCGCTGACAACAAACCTTGCCGCCAACCCACGCAAACCTCAAACCGCGCTGCACGGGAACACCCCCTTTCACCGGATCGGCATTTGCGAACAGCGACGCGGCGGTCCGGACGGCTACTGGACAGCGCGCTAGGCTGATCCCATGGGCCTGTTCAAATCGCGAGATGCCGGCATCGTCGCTCCAGAGGATGCGCTCGCCGGTCGCGAGCAGCCGCTGCGCGTCGCCGAGCGCCACATCGTGCTCGGCACGCCGCTGCAGGGGCCATTCCCCGCGGGCGTCGAGCGGGCTGTATTCGGGATGGGCTGCTTCTGGGGCGCGGAGCGGCTCTTTTGGGAAGCGCCGGGCGTGTACACGACGGCGGTGGGTTATGCGGGCGGGATCACGCCCAACCCCACCTACGAGGAGGTGTGCAGCGGGCGCACCGGCCACACCGAGGTCGTGCTCGTCGCCTTCGACGCGAACGCCACCAGCTACCAGGAGATGCTGAGGCTGTTCTGGGAGGGCCACGACCCGACGCAGGGCATGCGCCAGGGCAACGACGTCGGCAGCCAGTACCGCTCGCTGATCCTCTACGAGGACGAGGCTCAGCGCGAGGCGGCAGTGGCTTCACGCGACGCCTACCAGCGCGTGCTCGCAGCAGCCGGCCACGGTCAGATCACGACCGAAATCGAGCCGGGCGGCGATGCCCACCCGTTCTATTACGCCGAGGACCACCATCAGCAGTACTTGGAGAAGAACCCGGGCGGCTACTGCGGCCTGGGCG
This sequence comes from uncultured Solirubrobacterales bacterium, assembly GCA_963725265.1. Classification (GTDB taxonomy): domain Bacteria; phylum Actinomycetota; class Thermoleophilia; order Solirubrobacterales; family Solirubrobacteraceae; genus Palsa-744. The sequence continues at coordinate 1,376,309 of CAVRXP010000002.1, read as the reverse complement.
GCACCGGCGTGGCCTGCCCCATCGGCCCCAGCGTCTCGATATCCACGACCGTCGAGCGTTAGCGAGAGCAGCACTCAGTAGCCGCTAGCCCCTCTTTGGAGACGTTTTCGAAGTGCGGACTACACGCCCGCGAGATACGGGGACGCCTGCGGCTCTGATTGCTCATCGAAGTAGTTGCCGTGCGTCAAACGCACCGTCTCGATAGAGTCGGCGCCCACCAAGACGATCTCCATCTGATCGTCGCTGCGGTGCGTTCCCTCCTTCTCCTCGTAGGCGCGTAGCGCCTCGGCGGCATTGGAGTACGCCTTCTCGAAGACCAGCTTCTGCTGGCGGCGGTCGTAGACGAGCAGGAAGTGGATTAGCGGCATATCGTCATGACCTCTTGAAGTACGGTATCGCGCGCTCGCGGGCCGCGTCAAATGCCTCTCGGAAAGCCGGATCGGGCTCTCGGCCTGTGCGTTCCATGTAGATGCCGTCACTCGCCAAGCGGAAGTACTCCCGTAGATCGACGGGACCTTCGCCCTCCTTGAGCCCTATCCCCAGCCTCGACCCCGTGCGCTCAACCGCCAAAGCCCATTCGTGCTCGCGCGGGTCCCGTAGCTGGATCTCGATAAGCCTTCCGTCGCGGACAACGATGACGTGTACGGCACGATAGCCACTATCCGCCGGTTCGTCTCGGTAATCGCGGATACGGCCATGCAGTATCCATTTCTGCTTTCGGATTCGGCGCAACACGCCGTCGACCTGCTCCCGGCTCGGCAGGACCGACCTGCAGCCGCCAATATCACCCATCGTCCAGAGATCCATCGAATCGAGCCGCGCGAGCTTGTTGATGATTTGCCCTTCGCGCTTCAGTCGCTGAGCAACCGGCAGGCGAGCACCGTGCGCGTTCAACTCTGGGCATTCGCTGCGGACCATCGACCGCAATCCCATGACGGTCTTATTGAGCGGCGCTTGAAATGTCTCACGGAACGTGATCATCGCCGTAATCGCCTCGTGAGTCTTTTGGGTGATCGGATCGTCTGACCGCCACCAACGTCGCAGCTCTACGCCAGCGCGGTTGATGTCGCCCCGGCTGTATCCCGGCAAGGGCGCAAACTTGCTCGGCGCATTGGTCACTGACCACGATGCTAGACGTCAGCGCCCGCCAGCGGTCGAGAGAGCCTTATGCTCGGACCTCGATCGGTGCGAACAGAGCACCACCGATAATTGAACCCGAGAGAAATCCAGGCGGCTACTGCGGCCTGGGCGGCACGGGCGTGGTCTGCCCCGTCGGTCTGACGACCCCTTAAGCAGCGCGGCCCGCCGAAGCGGGCCGTGGTCGCACACGATTGATAACCGTGTTGAAGATTAGCAGGCGGACGGGCGACAGAGCGCGACGGCGACTAACTCGTCTCGGCTGGCATGATAATTGCTACCTGCTCTGTCGCCCGACCAATTGGCAGAAGGTGTGGGAATCGAACCCATCCGAAGGCTCGCTCCGGAACGTCGGTTATCAATCGTGTGCTGCGGCCACGCAGCTGCACCTTCCTGCACTGCATTGTACTCAAACGACCGGACGGTTATGCGGTACTGCCCGCCGGGGTCGGCTGGTAGGACGGCGCATGCGGTCCACCGAGCGTTGGGACGTCCGATGGATAGACCTCGTTGCCGTGGATCGCGTGATCGCCGATCTCCAGCTCCTCGTCGGTGAGTCGCAGCGGGATGAATATGCCGACGAGCTTCAGCAGGATGAACGTCATCGTCCCGCTGAACACGATCACCCACAGACCCGCCTCGGCCTGCCAGCGCAAGAGCGTCCAGCTACCGCTGACCAACAGGCCCGAGACGCCTGGCAGGTTGGTGGCTCCGGTCTTCGTCACGCCGATGTACTCGACGATGTTCGAGTTGGCCAAGAGCCCCACCAGCAGGCCGCCGCACAGGCCGGCGATACCGTGGGTATAGATCACCCCCAGCGTGTCGTCCACGTGCCTGAACACGGGAGCACGCGAGAGGAAGCGGATCGACATCCACACGATCGTGGACGCCACCACGCCGATGATGATCGCCCCGTAGCCGTTCACGAAGCCCGCGGCGGGCGTGATGCCCACCAACCCCGTGATCATGCCGTTGACAGAGCCGAGCAGCGACGGCTTGTCGCGGAAGATGTAGTCCCACGCGATCCACACGAGCATCGCGACCGCGGTGCAGAGGTTCGTGTTGAGGACCGCCGCCGAGGCGTTGGCGCCCGCGTAGTAGGAGTCTCCACCGTTGAAGCCGTTCCAGCCGAGCCACAGCAGACCGGCACCCGCGGCAACCATCAGCAGGTTGTTCGGAGCGTCGACCTCTCTGTCTCTTTGCAACCTCGGTCCGATCACAGCCGCCGCCACGAATCCTGATATGCCGGCCGCCAAGTGGATGACGTAGCCACCTGAGTAATCGAGCGCTCCGTGGGCCGCGAAATAGCCGCCGCCCCAGATCAGGAACGCGTTGACCGTGTAGACGAACGTGATCCACAACAGCACGAACGGGATCCACGCCTTGAAGCTAATGCGTCCCAGCACCGAGCCGAGCATCAGGATCGGCGTGATCGCCGCGAACACGAACTGGAAGTACACGAGCGAGGACTCCGGGAAATGGAACGGCGGTCCCGTCGTGATCGACGGAATCAGCGCCTGCCCCTCCTCGGCAGCATGCCCGAGCACGCTGCCCGGTTCACCCCAGGCGGTGCCCAGGAAGCCTTTCGTGCCGAAGATCCCCCCGCCGCTATGCGCGATCGGGTTGTCGAAGCCCATCTTGAACGCCCACAGACACCACGCCACCAAGACGAGACAGAACGCCACGAACGTGAGCATCATGCTGTTGACCGACCAGCGCTTCTGCATGACTCCGCCGTACAGGACGGCGAGACCGGGAAGGCTCATCAGCCCGACGAACGTCGCCGCCGTCATCTGCCATGCGTTATCGCCGGCGTTGAGCCAGGATGGGTATGAAAGCCATTCGGCTGTCGCCAAGATGGACATATGCCTCCGTTTCCTACCGTTGTAGATACGGCGAGCCGCCCTCCCTCAGGGGACGGCCGACTCGCCTCTTTTAGCTCCGCTTATGAAACCGTGGCGGGCGCTATCCGGCTAGGGACACCGTGGCCAACAGTTGGCCGATGCGTTTCGACATTTGTATAGACGGGGGTAACGGCGGCTATTCGAACGGGAAACCGGCCCGCCGACAGGATTCCTTCAGCGCCTGAGCCGAGTGCTTGAAGGCGTCCGGCGAGGCGCATACCTCGCGTGCCTGGGCACCGCAGGCGTGCTCGGTCGCGCCCCCTAGGGTACTGGCGAAATTCACGTCGATACAGTCCTTCGGCTCCACCCCGCCTCGCGTCACGGCGTAGGCGCCGAGCCCAATCGACACAACCAGAACAAAGCCCACCAGCACAGCGACCACGACACGCTCGCGCCGCCCCCAGTGCAGGGGCTCGGACAGCCGCCTGGAGCGGTTCTCCATGATCATCGTGGCGCCAGTCTAGGTCGTCTTGTCCGACTCGGGCGCGAAGCTCAGCGCGGCCGAGTTGATGCAGTAGCGCTGGCCACGGGGGCCCGGCCCGTCGTCGAAGACGTGCCCGAGGTGTCCGCCGCAGCGCCGGCACACGACCTCGGTTCGTTTCATGAAGAGGCTGTTGTCCGGGCGCAGCTCGACGGTCTCGGCGACCGCGGGCTCGGTGAAGCTCGGCCAGCCCGTGCCCGACTCGAACTTGGTGTCCGAGCCGAACAGGTCGGCGCCGCAGCCGGCGCAGCGGTACATCCCCGAGTCCTTGTTGTAGACGTACTCGCCCGTGAACGGCGCCTCGGTGCCGGCGCGGCGCAGCACCTCGTACTGCTCGGGCGTGAGCTCTTCGCGCCACTCGTGCTCTGTCTTCTCCACGCGCTGCTCGCCCATAGCCCCGTTTTAGCAGGCCCGCGCGTCGCCTGCTATCCCTAGCCTTTATGTTCAATAAGGACTCCGGCGCCGCGGGCGTCGGCGAGCGACGGGCCGAGGGCAGTCGGCGCTTCGGCGTCAGCGCCGAGCACGCCCACTACAAGTGGTGGGCGCTGTCGTGCACGAGCCTCGGCATGCTGCTGGCCGCGACCAACTCGGGCACGCTAATCATCGCGCTGCCGAGCCTTGAGCGTTCGCTGCACGCAAGCCTGTTGGCGCTCGTGTGGGTGATCCTCGCCTACCTGATCGCGGCGACGGTCTTGGTGCTGACGGCGGGCCGCCTCAGCGACCTGTTCGGGCGCAAGCGCGCCTACATCGGCGGCTTCCTGCTGTTCGCCTTCGCCTCGCTCGGCGCGGGTTTCGCCGGCGGCGCGACCGAGTTGATCTGCTGGCGGGTCTTGCAGGGGATTGGATCGGCGTTCCTGTTCGCAAACGCGGCGGCTCTTGTAACAGACGCCTTTCCGCGGGAGCAGCTCGGACTGGCTATGGGTGCGAACACGATGGTGGCGGCAGTCGGCCTGGTCCTCGGACCGGTTTTGGGCGGCGCGCTCGTTGAGATCTCCTGGCACTGGGTCTTCTGGTTCAACGTGCCGCTCGCGCTGGCAGGCGCGGCGTGGGGTGCGCTGATCCTGCGCGAGCTGGCCAAGCCCGATCAGGTGCGCGGCTTCGACACGCTCGGCACGACCACGTTCGTAGTGGGGCTGACAGGCCTCGTGCTTGGTGTGTCCAAGGGCGGCCTGAGCGGATGGTCCGATCCGGTAGTGATCGGCGCTTTGGCGTGCGCTGTCGTGCTCCTGCCGCTGTGGGTCTTCATCGAGCAACGCACGCGTGCGCCGATGCTAGACCTGTCGATCTTCAAAAACCGCCTGTTCGCGGCGGCCAGCGCCGCCTCGTTCATCAATGGCCTGGCCCGCTTCGCCTTGATGTTCCTGTTCGTCTTCTACTTCCAGGGCGCCCAGTCGGACAGCCCGATCGAAGCGGGCATCAGGCTGATGCCGCTCGCGCTCGGGATGCTCGTCGCCTCCCCCCTGGCCGGCATCTACGCCGACCGCCACGGGTCGCGCATGCTCGCCTCGCTCGGGATGTTCGTCAGCGCCGTCGGCCTGGCCGGCATGACGACGCTACAGGTACACACCCCTTACTGGCAGTCGATGATCTGGCTAGCGCTCGTGGGCGTCGGGTCGGGCATGTTCAACAGCCCCAACACGGCCGCGATGATGGGCACCGTCCCAGCGCAGCGCCGCGGCATCGCCGCCGGCGCGCGCACGCTGCTGCAAAACACGGGCGCGGTCTTGTCGATCGCCTTCGTGCTTGCGATCGTCACCTCGGCCGTGCCCAAGGCGACGCTGTTCGCCGTCTTCTCGGGCGTCACGCGCGGCCTCTCCGAGCAGAAGCTCGCCCCCTTCATCGCCAACATGCACGTCGCCCTGTGGGTGCTGGTTGCCACTTCGGTGGTCGGTGCGGGCGTGTGCCTGTTGCGCCCGACGCACGCGACGCTCGAGGCCGAAGATCGCGAGCACGAGCGCGAGCAACGCGCGCGCGAGGCACAGCCCGAGCACGACCACGATGCGCTCCCCTCGCTGCAAGCAGGAGCGCGCGCGTGAGCACCACCTCAGAGCATGCCCCGCTGCGCATCGGCGATGTCGCCAAGCTCGCGGGCACGACGCCGCGCACGATCCGCTACTACGAGGAATTGGGCCTGCTCGCCGGCGCGCCCGAGCGTCCCTCGGGCGGGCACCGTCTCTACACCCAAGCCGAGGTAGAGCGGCTGCGCGAGGTGATCCGCCTCAAGCAGCTGCTCGGCGTCAGCCTCGACGAGCTCAAGGACCTGCTGACGGCCGAGGAGGCACGCGCGACCGTACGCGCACAACTGCAGCGCGAGGACGTACAACCGGAGCGCCGCCGCGAGCTGCTTGAAGAGGCTCTTGGCCACCTCGACCGCCAGCTGGAGCTGGTCGAGCACCGCAGCGCCGAGCTTTCAAAGCTGCGCGAGGAGCTGTGCGAGACGCGCAAGCGCGTGCGGCACAGGCTGCGCGAGCAGGCCGCCGCCGGCGACTCAGGAGCGCAGCAGCCGCTCGACCTGGGCGCCGCTGGCGCTCAGCGTCCAGGCGTTGGGCTCGCCCTTGTTGAAAATGGACCCGTTCTCTACCAAACCGATCTTAGACCCTATGGAGTGTCGGCTCTTCGGCGTTTGAGGCAGGATCGGTCGGCACCCCGCGCATAGATGTGCGGGGACTGGGCGTCAGGGTGGTCCTGGCGCCGACACCCCAGCTATGGGAGGTGCCGACCATGTCGGAGAGTATGGCTCTTGTCGGGCTTGATGTTCATCAGGCGCAGACGGTCGCGGCGGTGCTCGATCCGGTGACGGGCGAGCTGCGTGTGGAGCGGTTGCGTGGCGAGCCGGCGAGTGTGGTGCCGGTGTTCTTGGAGGGGCTGGAGCGGCCGGTGGCGCGCGGTGTATGAGGCGGGGCCGACGGGGTTCGCGCTGGCGCGTGTCGGCGAGGAGCGCGGGCTTGGATGTGCGGGTGGTCGCGCCGGGGTCGATCCCGAGGGCGCCGGGTGACCGGGTGAAGACCGACCGGCGTGACGCGAAGCGGCTGGTGCAGGCTGTTCGCGGCCGGGGAGCTGTCGTTCGCGTTCGTGCCGAGCGAGGCCGACGAGCGTTTCCGTGATCTGGTGCGCTGCATCGAGGACGCGCGCAAGGACCTGATGCGCTCCCGTCACCGCCTGTCGAAGTTCCTGTTGCGCAGCGGGCATGCGCTTCCCGGGCAAGGCGTGGACACAGCCGCACGAGCAGTGGCTCGGCAAGCTGCGCTTCGAGGACGCGCTCTCGCAGGCGACGTTCATCGACTACCTGCTGCGCGGTCGCAGGGGCTCGTGCAGCGTCGTCGCGCGCTGATCGATGCGCTCGAAGCAGGCGGTCCCCGAGAGCAGCCACGCGCAGACGGTCGCAAGGCTGCGCTGCTTCCGCGGGATCGACACGCTCACCGCCGCCGGGCTGTGCGCGGAAGTCGGCGACTTCGAGCGGTTCGCGAAGCCCAGCGCTGCTCTCGGGGTTCCTCGGTGTCGTGCCGAGCGAGTACACCTCCGACGAGCAAGCGCGTCCAGGGCCAGATCACCAAGGCCGGCCCGCCGCACGCCCGACGGCTGCTGGTCGAGGCCGCCCACCACTACCGTCACCAGCCAGCCGTCGCGCCTGGGTCTCGCAGGCACGCCAGGCCGGACAGGACCCGCGTGTCGTGCAGATCGCGTGGCGCTGCCAGCGTCGCCTGCACGAGCGCTGGACGCACCTCGCGGGCACGCGCGGCAAGCGCACCGGGACCGTCGCGATCGCCTGCGCACGCGAGCTCGCCGCGTTCTGCTGGGAGGCCGCGACCCTGGACTGAACACAACCGACATCACCCGACGCGCGCCCGGCGGCTGCCGGGGCGCGCACGAGCAACCACGAAGGCCGTCACGTCGCCGCTCAACGGGCCCGCGAACACGGGCTATGGGCAACCCGGTTCACCCAGCGGGTGGCGCCCGCTCTTAGATTGCGAGCCCGGCGACGAACAAGGGTCTTGAGGTAACCAGCCCTCGCATATGAGCCTGACCAGACACGGTCGAACACGCCGGCACTTCAGCTCGTGGCGCCCCGGGAACCGCCCCCGCGCCACTCATGCCGACCACCCCACCGCACGCCCGCGGCCAATCAACGCTGCCCCTTGACAAACGCCCCTCCATATGAGCTTGGATCCGCCGTTGGGGGGGAGTGTCATAGGAACTGTGTAGGCATGAGCGAAGGAGATCGCTATGCCTACTACTACGAAGGATCACGTTGAGGTTCAGGAGTTGGTGTTCCCCGCTGGCGGGGAGCGGAGGGAGCCCGGAGGGCGACCGGAGAGGACCGGTAGCGGCGCGCCCGCCGTCGACCCCCCGTCGCTGTCGCGGGAGCTGGTCGATGAGGCCGTTGATCGTGCCGGTGGCCGCCGTCGTGTGCGGCAAGCTCTGGGGATGCCGTCTGAGCGGATCAGCGACGAGGTGATCGATGAGCTGCTCGCCGGCGCGAGCACCGAGGAGGAGATCGCCGGGCCCGGCGGGCTGCTCGCTGGGCTGACCAAGCGTCTCCTGGAGCGGGCGATGGAGGTCGAGCTGACTGACCATCTCGGTTACGAGCCACATCAAGAGCCGCCTGGCGGCGCGGAGAATCAGCGCAACGGCTCGACGGGAAAGACGCTCATGACCGAGCACGGACCGGTGGCGCTCGACACGCCGCGAGACCGCAACGGGAGCTTCGAGCCGAAGATCGTCAAGAAGCGTCAGCGCCGGTTCGTCGGGTTCGACGAGAAGATCCTCGCGCTCTACAGTCGCGGGCTCTCCACACGGGACATCTCCGCGCACCTGCAGGAGATCTACGGCGTGACGGTCAGCCGTGAGTTGATCAGCAAAGTGACCGACGCGGTCATGGATGATGTGCGCGAGTGGGCCAAGCGGCCCTTGGAGGACATCTACCCGATCGTGTTCCTGGACTGCATGGTCCTGAAGATCCGCGAGGGCGGCAGCGTGCAGCGCCGCGCGCTGTACCTCGCCTTGGGCGTCACGCTCGACGGTGACCGCGACGTGCTGGGCATGTGGTTCCAGGAGACCGAGGGCGCGAAGTTCTGGATGCAGGTCCTCAACGACCTGAAGACTCGCGGCGTCAGGGACATCTTGATCGCGTGTGTCGACGGTCTCACAGGCTTTCCCGACGCGATCGAGGCGATCTTCCCCAAGACGACCGTCCAAACATGCATAGTTCACCTCATCAGGGCGAGCCTGAAGTACGTCCCCCGGCGTGAGCGCGAGCAGGTCGCCCGCGACCTGAAGCCCATCTATACCGCCAAGGACGCAGACCAAGCCCACGCCGAGCTTGAGGCCTTCGACGAGAAGTGGGGCCAACGGTTCCCAGTGATCACCCAAACCTGGCTAAACGCCTGGGAGAACGTGACACCGTTCCTCGCGTTCCCCGACGAGGTCCGCCGCGTGATCTACACGACGGATGAAAAAGTCAAGGGGCTCTTGTCATCGACACGATCTCGTGAGGCGGTTAGGCTGGTGCGTGGGCGTGGTCGATCCCCGTGCGAAGTGCAGGGTCTGGGGCATCTTCCTGCCGCGCAGCTCCTCCCTTCGGGTGAGGTGATAGTCGCGCCCCGTTGGCGGCGGCCGCGCCCTCTTTCTTCACGGGTGTCTTGGCTTGCCAGTCGGCGACGAGTCGTTGATACGCGTGTTCTGCCTGTTCGCTGAGCGCGAGCTCGCGGGCACGAACATCCTTCAGGGAATACGCCGCGGCGTTGCCCTTCTTGCCGTTTCGTGCTGGCATCCCTGCGCGCAGCTCGAGCGCCCTGAGCTTCTTCGTCGTCAACGACGGGCGCCGGTGGGCATAGTCCTCTTCTTTGCTGATCATGTGCCAGCACAAGCACGCGAGCTTGCGTGCGGTTGCCACCACGGCGATCTGCATGCCACGACGCGCCCTGACCCGCTGGAAGAACGCCCTCAGCGGTCCGGGCGTCTTGGTCGCAACCCACGCGGCCTCAACGAGCATTCCGCGTGCGTGCGCGCGGCCTTGCTTGGTGATCCGTCCGTGAGACGCGGGCTGCCCACCGGACTGGCGGACCCGCGGGTTCAACCCGAGATAGCTCACGAGCCGGTTGGGGGAGGAGAACCTGGAGAAGTCCCCAACCGCCGCGACGATCGACAGCGCGACGGTCGCATCGACACCGGGGATCGTCATCAGCCGCTTCACATCACTGCTGCCCAGAGCAACCTTCGACAATGACGCGTCGATGATCCGCAGCTCCTGCCCTTGAAAGTCGAGCTGGCGCAGCAGCGCGTCGACGGCCTGCAGCTCGTCCGCAGGCAGCGACTGTTCGGCCAGCCACTTACGCCCCTTGATCCCAAACAGGTCACTCGCCGGACACCGCGCGACCAGATTGCGGTGGAGGATCGACTGCACCTGATTCTTCAACCGCGTGCGCTGCCGGACAATATGCGCCCGTCGCGCGACCTGCCGGCGCAAGGCCTGAGTCTCATCATCAGCGACCCACACACCCGGCAGGAAATCTGCCGCGAGCAGCTTCGCCAACGTCGCAGCGTCCACCTTGTCGGTCTTGATCTTCGCCTCCGCGATCGCCCGCGTCTTCAACGGGTTCGACACCACTACCCGCGCAACCCGGGACTCCAGCAGCCTGACGATCGCATGCGTGTTACACGTCGCCTCAATCGCGACCTCATCCGTCGGCGCAAGACTATCCGCGAAGATTCGCAGCTCCTCCGGAGTCGTCTTGATCTGACCGGCCTGGCGAACCCGACCGGACTGCCACACCGCGACCTGCGCGAACTCGCGGTGGACATCCAGCCCGATGCATCTCCTGCCCATAACGCTCACCTCCTCATCGTGTCTTCCGATCCAATGGGGAGCCAGGAGGGCACAACGACACCTACGGATTCGCGCTCGAAGCGCATCCGGGCAAGTCGCAGGGGCGACCACCTACTAACACGGGCTCGAAGCCCAACGTATATGAACGGTCTGCCCAACCTGCGTTGCTCCCAGATGCCCCTGTCCCAGACGGTCTCACCGTACTCACCAACCCAGACACCATCAGGGCATCAAGGTGGTCGGGGGTCCAAGCAGCATCTGGCCTATTTCATACGGGATACGAACGCGATCGAGGCACTCAACCGCCAGCTACGCAAGGCGATCAAGACCAAGGGCAGCTTCCCCAACGAGGACGCCGCCCGCAAGCTCGTCTACCTCGCCCTGCAAAACGCCGTCCCGCAATGGACAAAAACCCGGAACTGGACGGCAGCGCTACTCGCATTCAAGATCCACTTCGGCGACCGCGTCCCCGATACTGCAAACTGACTGTCACTACTTGACACCCACGGAGCCACTGTTACACTTAACCAAGAAACCAGCCTACACAGTTAATGTGACGCCCTCCCCGCGGCGCGGGCAACCACTCGGTTGGAGCTGCCAGGATTTTCGGCCACCGCCACAAGCACTCGTATGGTGCGATAGGTGAGGCGCATGTTCAAGCCCTTGAGGACGTCCTCGCAAGCGCCGTTGCCCCTGACCTGCGAGGCGGTCTTGGTCGGCTGTGCCCGCTCCAGCTCGCGGCGCGAAGCCGCCGGGCCAAGATAGGGCAGCACGAAGATGCTCATCAGCGGGTTGGTCAGCTCCAGTAGCGACTCGCCCGCCCGTGGCCCCGTGATCCGCGCGTGCAGGACGGCGGCAATCGCACCGACGGTACCTTCTGCGGCCAGCCGCTGCAGCTCAGGGTCGCACGGTTGAACGACGTGCTCCTCCTCAAGGACGGCGGCGATCCGCTCCAGTACTTCTTGACGGCGCTCGAGCGCGCGCGAGCCTGCCGCAAACCACTCGACGACGAGCAGCCGGGCGACCATCGGCTGCTCGTCGAAAAAGCCCAGCAGAGCGATCAGGGCGACCCGGATCCGCTCATGCCAGGCACCGCACGCCGCACTGTAAGCGGGCAGCACGCGCGCCGCGACACGTGCTAGCGCATCCTCGAACGCAGCAAGGATGCAATCCTCGCGATCGTCGAACAGCTCATAGAAGGTGCGTCGCGAAACCGCTGCCCGCTCGACCACGTTCGTGACCGCACATTGGCGAGGCCGACCTCGGTTATCATGTGCACCGCCGCCGTCATGATGCGAGCGGACTGGATCTGACGCATGTGCCCGTGCGCGGCATCCTCGCCCGTTGAGCTCAGCTCGGCAACCGCCGCCTCGTACAATGCCGCCGCGCCTTCGGTTGGCATCTCATCGCCTTTTCCTATGCGTGCGCCGCCCGTGGTGCCTGACAAACTTGGGTGTCTTTTTGGCCTTGGGACAGCCGTTGACCGCGATCGGTCTGACCTGGTCGATCGTAAGACCATTCTGGGCGGTCAACGCAGTCGGCATCTTCAGCCCACCCTTGACGGTGCACAGATTGCCGTTGGCGGCCAGAGCGGAGTTGGGTCCCGCCGGCAGCGTCAGTTCAAAGCTCGTGACCGGCTGGTCGGGGACAGTGCGGAAGGTGGAGCTGGTGATCCCCTTTTTGCTGATGAACGTTTCGCCGTGCAAGTCGATCGTGAAGCCATAGCCCTGCAGCACGACGATCAGTTCGGGGAACTTGAGGTCGCCGTAAGATACGAAGTAGGCTGGGCCTTCTAGTGGCACGGGCAAGATCGGCGTGAGTGCCTTGGCGATTCCGACACGCGAGGCCCCGGGACACGCCGAGGGATTGTTATCGAAGACCTCGGAGGTGCATGCCTTCTGCAGCGTCGTCAGCCTCGAAGGCAGTTGCTTTGGCAAGTCCACCTTGACCGAGCGGATGTTTGCCTGCGTCCCCTGCGGCGCGTTCGGATAGCCGAGCGCGACGTGCAGGCTGGTGCCATTTGCGCGCGTGGCCTTCGCGGAGGTGGCTACGCTGAAGGTTGGTTTGAAGGCGAGGCTGGCGCAGTCGGCGACCTCGAACGGCGTTGAGATCTCCACGGTGTCCTGGTCGGCGAGGTCGGCGAAGTTCGCGCCGGCCCCCGTGATCGCGTTGGTGATGCTCTTCTGTGAGCAGTCGGTCGGGTTCAGGGTGAAGTCGTGACGGTCCATGTAGACCCGGATGTCGCGGACGTGCACGACGATCCCGTCGATGATGTGCGGGATCGGGTCTGACTGGGCGCCGGAGACTTCGACCTGCGCGGTGAGGGGGTTTATGTCAAGCGCGAAGCGGATCACGACGGTGCCGAGGTCGAATGGTCCGACCTTCGCGCTGGTGATCGACACGATCGACAGTGGCGCGCCGTTGTAGGGACCGGCAAGGTAGACCTTGCCCGGCGTTTGCGCCAGCGAGCTGCCGACGCCGGCTTCCACGAGCGTGTGCCCGATTTCGCTTGCGGGCGGGCAGGACGGTTCAGCCTGCTCCTGCCCACCGGTCTTCTGCTTTGCCAGCTGGATGTCGGCCTCGGGGCAGAACGGGATCCCGGTCAGGTTGCCGCTGAGCCCCGGGGGCAGGGTGGTCGAGAATTTCGTCAGCTCCTGTTCGCCGTCGCCGCGCACGATGCGCAGGTAGAAGGGACTGTAGGCGCCGCCGGCATTGTCCTCGGTGCCGGAGACGATTTGTGGTTTGAGGGGCGGCGCGCCCGCAGGGCACGCGCCGCCGTCGAAGGCCGCTGTGATCGGGAACGACGGAATGATCGGCATGAGTATTTGCGACGGTGTGGACCATGGGGTCAGTTCGGCCTGGGCGGTGTAGCTTCCGCAGCCCGGGGGTGTGACCAGTGGCGCGGTGAGCCCGGAGTCGAACTTGAACGTGAACGTGCTGAACGGGAGCGGCGGGAGTTCGGCGAAGCTCGTCACAAGCTGGCCGGTGATCGGGTCGGCCTGCACTTCGCCGGCGGCCCTGACGACGATCCCTCGTTGGGGTATGCGCGCGACGATGTAGAGAGCCAGCAGCGACCCTGTCGGGTGAGCGGAGGTGCGCAGAGGATTGGCGTACGGCTGAGCGAGGTAGACTGAGCCCGTCGCTGCTTCCTTGACTGCGGGCGTCTGGATGTGCACGGTGCCGAGCTTGGATTCGTTCGGACAGCCACCTGTTTCGCCGAGCTGCGGGTCTGCCTCTTCGGCGTACTGCGCTTCGCTGCACCCCTGCAGCCCGGCCCCGGCCGAGGGGTTGACGGTCATCCCCCGCGGCAGCGTCACGACCGCACGATCGAGGTTGGCTGTCGCCAGCCCGTAGGCGTTTTCGTAGGTTTGCGGGATGTCGAGTCCCAGGTCGAGGCCTGTCGGGGAATTGGCTCTGTTGGTCGTCGATTCCACGGTCATTACCGGTTCCATGCCGAGCCTGTCGCAACCGACGACCGGGCCGAACGGCATGCGCGCGCTGACATAGTTTTCGGGCTGCTCCCACGAGTTCACCGTAAAGACCGCAGCCAGCGGCGCGCTCCCACACAGCGTCGGGTTTGTCACGAATGGAACGCGCGGGGCATCCGAGGGGCTCCCCTGAAGAGTTCTGTATCCTTGACCGGGAACCAAACGCCAGGGGTCATGAACCGGGTCGGCAGGCACGCCCCACACCGTCAGCGAGACGCTGTCGACCTCGGCGACCCCCTCGTAGCCGTTCGGGAACGTCACGTTCGCGCCGTAGTCTCCGGGCCGCAGCGTGAACGACCCCGCAAACGAGGAGATTCCCGGGACGGTAAAGCCGATCTTGGCGACGTCGCCGGGGTCGGGTGTGAGGTTGTAGACGGGTTCGGTTGTCGGAAATGAGCTTGTTTTGCCGGGGGTGAGGATGTTCAGCGTGACGATCCCGACCTGCGTGCCGATCGGACACGTCACGCGGGTGAAGTCGATCGCCGGGCAGCTAGGCGTATCGATGAAGTCGCTGGCGAAGCCGCGTGGCAGTTCGTCGATCGTGTCCTTGAAATCGCCGGCGAGCGAGCCCTTCGTGTTGACCGTATTGAACGCGATCGATGTCGTGACGTCGGGGTGCGCGCCGGCCTGTGTGCTCGACAGCGCCGTGCTGGCCCCGCCGGGCGAGATGCCAAAGCGCGCCAGCGAGGAGCTGACCGCGGTCGGGGTTTCGACCGCCGCGTCGGGGGCCCCGCCGCCGCTAACCCTGACGAGGTTCTTCACGCAGCTGACCGCGCCTTCGGGAACCTGGCAGGACGCCGGCGGGCTCGCCGCGACGTCGACGGGAATCTTGAGGATCAAGACGTCCTCGGGCACCACGACCCCCGTATATGTGCAGGCCGCAAGCACACAACTCACCTGTGGGCCGGGGAGGACGCGGGTCGAGGTGATCTCATCCACCCCGGAGGCACCGCGCGGGTCGAGCGAGAGCCCTTCAGGGAGTTCGTCGGTGATCGTTATCGGCGAACCGTCGCTCGCGGTGGCGCCCGTGTTCGTGACGGTGACGAGGTAGAAATCTTCGCCGCTTTCGTCGCCGGGCGCGAAGTTCGTCGGTCGCGACACCGAGCTGACCGTCCACTGCGGTCCTTCGCCCGCCGCCACAGCGGGCTGGGCGGCGGACAGCAGGCTTGCGGCGAGGATGAGCGCAAGCGTGAGGCAGCGCCCCACCACGCGATTGCCTTTGTTCCGCTCGACAGGGCTGAGATTGGATCGCCTCATCGCTTGCCCCTCCGGCTCGTACGGGCCTTCAAGGCCCTCGCTTGTTTCTGTTCGGATCGGTACCGCCTGCGCGCCAGCGCTTCGCAACGGCCGCGCTTGGGCTTACCCCTGGCCCTGCACGCCTTCAAGGCACGCGCTAGCTTTTCCGCCCGTACTTGCGCGGCGCTCTTCGTTTTCGACCCTGTGGCGGGCACAGACGCGGCTTTTTCCTGAACGTTGCCGACGCCCGAGAAAGTCAGCGACGCCGGCGTGGCGTCTATCGGTGCCGGTGGCGGGTTGTGGCACGCGTCACCTTCGCACTGAGCCGTCCCGCCGGCGGCGCCGCCAAAGCACGGATCGGCCGTGGTGCAGACCCGCGCGTCGTATACGTCGCCGTCGCTGTCTGTGTCCTGTGCGACCAGGCGGGCGTGGGTGCCGAAGAATACGTTGGAGCCGTCGGGGCTCATGCCCAGGAAGTAGGATGGCGCCAGGTCTTTGCCGGAGCTGATCAGCGAGATCGCGCCGTCGTGCCACTCGTACACGTCGAGCGTCCCGTTGGTGTCCTGCGGCACGAGCGCGTCGGCAGTGTCGAAGAACACGTAGGAGCCGTCGTCGGAGATCGCTCGCACCGGCGGCGCTGTGGAGCCCTGTAGATAGGAGCGCCCGAACAGCGCGTTCGAGACAGGCGGCGCACCGCTGGGGTTACACGAAACACACACGATCGAAGGTTCGTGATGTTCGCCCGCCAGGGCGTCGTAACGGTAGAGCTCATCGCAATGACCGTTGTGCTCGCTCTGGGTCGCCGGCAAGCCACAGGGCCCGGATGTCCTGTAGCCCGTCAGTTCGCTTCCGCTGGCGAACAACAGATATCGGCCGTCAGGCGTTGTGTACCAGTCGGCGTGCTGCTCCAGGCCTACCTCCCCGGAGGAATCTCCGAGTCGAACGGATTGACCCCATTTTGGTTCGACGGTGGGATAATCATAGTCGTTGACGGTCCCTACGTATGTGACGGCTGCGCCGCCGCCGTTTGCCGGTTTATTGTCATAGCGGTATAGGTTAATCTCTTCGCCGCTGGGCTGTGGTGCGTCTGTTGTGAGTCGTCCACGTGCGGTGAAATAGGCGGTCGAACCGTCGGCCGAGATCGCGGGGACCGTGAGCACTTCGGCGCCCGCGCTCGCGCTCGGACTGCCCGGCTGCCCGGCAGAGACGCGCGCCAGCTTCCCGTCTTCGCTGTTGTATTCGTAGAGTTCGGGATCGTGCAGACCAAGCAGGACGGCTTCCCCGGTCAGCTCTGCTTCGGTCACGAAGAACACCCTGGCGCCGTTTTCGGAGGCGCCGACGTAGACGGCGGGATGGCGTCCCGTCGGGTCGGACACGCCTTCTTCGGGCGCCGAGGCATCGACCGTTTCCCCGCCCTGGCGAACGTAGACCTGCGGCGCGTTGGCGGTGGCGCCGTTCCAGCACCCCGGCCCGTCGTTCCTTGCCTGCGGGTCGGGCGCGGTGAACACGATCCGCGAACCGTCCGTCGAGACCGCGCCGTACGCCCCACCTTCTTCCGCTCCATGCCCAAGCTCTGCACCGCAGCGGTTGAGTAGCGCCCCTTCGCTGTCGACGTTCACGAGCGCCAGCGCCGGCACGGTCGCGCCGCCGACCTGTTCGTAGCCGCCCGACCACTCGCACAGCAGGCGACTGCCCGGATCCTGGCTTTCGGCGCCCGCGCACAACCCGCGATCCTGGCTTTCGAGGACGACGTGGCCCAAGTCGTGCGAGGCTCCCGCGATGTGCGATCCGAGGGTTTCGTTGTCGTGTGCCGGTAGGTCGACGTGCAGCGTCGTGTAGGGGCCGCCGGGCGCACCGATGAGGCTGACAAAGCTCGTTCCGGTTTCGCTGACACCCGACCCTGACGTGTCGAGAAACCCGATCTTCGAGAGTTCCGGGGTGAACACCAGCGGTGAAGTTGTGCTCTGCGCCCCGAGCGACGGCGAGGCAAGCGCCGTGTAGGCCCATTCCTGCTTGGCCGGATCGCGCTTGAATACGTAGACGTTGGCTCCCGTGGCCGGGAAAGGTCCGAATGCGGTGGTGGTTTCGAGCAGGAAGCCGTTACCCGACTGCGAGGCATAGCCATCGGAGCGTGCGTTTTCGAATTCACCGTTAACCAGCGGGTCTCCGAACATGTCCCCCGCGCCGCCCTTGTGTGCGGGCGTCACAAGTTCCCACGCGCGATTGTCGGGAAGTCCCGGGAGGACCCGCGCCAGCGTCGCGAACGTCCCATCCGGTCCGGCCGTGACCTCGACTTTGCCGTCGACGCTGTTCTGCGCGACCACGCGGTAGTGGTATGTGGTGCCCGGTTCCAGCCCACCGACCTGCTGGACGACGTTCGCGTAGGAGGCGCCGCTGGACCCGCCCGCGCCGATCGCGACTTCCCCTTCGGCCGGCGCACTGGCGCCCGCATGGTAGGGGTCGGCCGCCAGCGCTTCGTATCCTGCCTGTGCGACGTACTCGAAGCGGTAGCTCGTCTGTGCGCCGGAGGGGTCGATCGACGCGTAGAGGTTCACAAACGTCGAAGAGATGTTATTGGCGCCGCTGGAGCCGATGCGCGGAGCGTGCGGCGCGGTGAACGCCAGCGGCGCGCTCGCGGCGCTGCCCCCAAGCGCGCCGGAGGAGATGGCCACGAGGCGATAGCGATACGTGGTCCCCGAGACAAGACCGGTCAGATGCGCTTCGACGTGGTGGTATGCAGAGTCGCTCGGGATCGACGCGGCCCCCGGCACGCATGGCGTCTGCTCTTCGGAACTGAGCGCCGCGAAGCCCGTGGCTTCGAACTGCGCTTGGGGCACGTACTCGAAATGACAATCGCTCAAGGGTCTGGCTTCGGGATCGACCTGCCCGCTGAGGACCGCGGAGCTTTCCGTCCGTTCGCTGGCTTCGTTCAGCTTCAGCGACGGAAGATAGGCGCCCGGCCCGTATACGTCGACGGCGTGTTCGTGAAATTTATGGTCGAGGGTTTCATTGTCCAGAACGTAGAGATCGCCGCCAGAGTCCACGCTAAGCCCCTCAGCACTGCGAACGTGACTCGCCACGTCGACGCCATGAGAGGATTCGACCTCGGTCCCCGAGATCTGATTCAAGAAATGCCCCGAAGAATCGAACTCGTCGACGGCACCTTCGTCGTCGTTGGCCACATCATCGCCGCTGACGGCAACGATTATATGACCGCTCACCGGATCGATGGCAATAGCATGGACCGAACCGCCGAAGCCGTCACCCGCCTTGGGCCCGCCACCGATCCCCGGGACCGAGTCGGCGCCAAAACTCTGTATATATTCGCCAGAGGCCGCAAACTCGTACACCTTTGAAGTTTCTGTCACTCCTTCCCGCCTGCCATAGACAGCGTAAATGTTGCCTTCGCCATCCACAGTCACCGCTTCCAGCGTCCCCCCGAAAGGAGTCTTGGCGGATTCGATCACGTTGCCTTTGATGTACGGGGCGGAAGCTTCGAAATCCGCTTCCGCGCCCGAAGCCGTGAACTTCAGGATACTCGCGCCCGCGCCCTTGGCCGCGGCGACATATACCGAGCCCTCGCTGGGCTTGCTCGAGTTATCCACAGCGATGCCGAGCGGTTCGTCAAGCGGCCCGAACCGCTTGACGAAGATGCCATGTTCGTCGAAGACTTCCACCGAAGGGTAATTAGCCAGCGAACTGGCTTTCGCCGTGGTATAGAAATATCCGGAAGAATGGTTGATTGCGACGAGTTCGGGGGGCGTTGCCCCTTCGGCTTTCGGAGGCGCGGCACTTTCGAGCGTCACCGCTTCGCGAAAACCGTCGAAAGGATATTCAAAGCCCGCGACTTCGCGCGCACCGGGCTGGCTGACCCAAAGATCGTTTTTCCCGTCGAGGGCGATCGAGCCCGGCGCCAGAGGACCAGCCGGCGTTTCTGTTATCTGCCGCAGGAAAGGGCGGGTGAAGGCCGCCCGCGCGGGCGCGGCACCCAGCCACGATACCGCCGCAAGCGCAACCGAGACGCACGCGCAGAGCAAAAGCTGACAGCCGGCACGCACAAGCACGCCCTCGCGTCGTCCCGGATCCGTATTCAGCGACCGCCCGTTACCACTCACCATCTAACCCTCTTCCCTCGCTAGCCAATCCGTGGGCCCGACACCTGCGCATCCGGGCCCACGGTCAGAACTCCACACAGACGACTGCAACCTACGCGGTCACCGCCCACGTGCCGAAGCCAAAGCATTCCGATTCCTTTTGGACGTGCACCAAAAGCACCGCGCCGGAGCGAGCCGCACCGGGATCTGGGAATGCGCCGGCTGAATTCACGATGTTGTTTTCCCCTTCAACGCCGTTCAGCGTGTTTTCATATACACAAAGATAGCCCGCTTCCGCCGCGGGCTGAGCAACCGAACCGGGGCATGTCGATCCGTTCCCGGTGCTTTTCACGAACACGACGTGTTTTTCGTCCAGTTCAGAGGACAAAGGGATATTAAATGCCAGCGGTAGCAGCTGAACCCCGGATTCGTGACCTGTGGTCACGACGCCAAAGCTCCAGGAGCCCGTCTCGGTCTTACCGGCGGGAAGCGTTTCGGTAAAGCCGCTAGCGCCCTTCTTGCCGTTGCATACATATGAGGTATTGGCGCCCTTCAGTTCCACGCCGCCTTCGGTGCAACCATGCGCCGACCCGGTGAAGGCGCTTCCTTCGGGGCTGGCGCCGTCTTTACCGTTAGTGCCGTTGGCCCCGGCAGGCCCCTGAGGACCGGCAGGACCCTGCGAACCTGCTCCACCCTGCGGTCCAGCGGGCCCCTGAGGACCAGCGGGCCCGCTCTTGCCTGCGGCCCCTTTCAGCGACGCGAGCACGCTCGGCTTGATTTGTTTGGTCGAGGTGATTAGGTATTTTCCCGCAGCGAAGGCGCCGCCACTCATCGCGAACACGAGTGCGAGCGTCATCGCGACGTTGGCGTACGTAACGCGCTTACGTATTGCTGAGAACATCTGGAACCCCAATCCCCTCGATCGTTTGGCAAACTGTTTCGAGCGGGTCGCCAAGATGGGCGGCCCGCTCAGCATGACTATAGTGTCCGACATAGACCCAGCGCCGTAAGCCAAGATGCGCAACGTTTTAAGCCTTGTATTAGTTGGGACGGCAACGTTTTAACTCTTGCATTAGTTGGGACGGCAAATGTTTGATAGACACTGCGACTTGCAGGTCACATCAACAGACAGCCGCGGTCGGCCACCCAACCGGACCCGACCTTAGGCGTTAATAACGAGAAACAGGGAAAGGAAACATCGTCCATGAAATCGATGTGCAAAAACGGGCTGCTCGTGCTCACGGCCACGCTGGTTATGGGTGCGCTCACAGCCAGCTCGGCGCTTGCAAGCACCGAATGGGTCACCAAGACAGGGGGGATCGCCGGTCAGCTCAAAAGCCCGGTGACGGTAAAAGGCACTACGAACATCTCTGTGACGAACACCAAATGGCTCGGCGAAAAGGTGTCCTGCGAAGGCACCGTAGAAGCCACTCTCGAAGCCGGCGGCGTGGGGAAGATCACGAGCTACGCCGTTAGCAAATGCACTGGAACGAGCAACTGTACCGTGCTTGGTAGCGTCAGCGCGGTGAATCTGCCCTGGAAGATCGAACTGTATAGCCCTGAATCTGGTGCGATCAGACAGCGGATCCTCAGCGGGGGTAGCGGAACGCCCGGCTGGAGTTTCGAATGCAGATCCCTGGAAGTAGAGAAAAACCTCTGTAACTTCAACACGAGCACGAACATGATAAACCAGTCGTCCAGCGGCGATGTCGAAGCAAAGTTCGACCTCAAATCCAACAGGACATGGTGCACGGGAGGCGGCGAAGAAAGTGGCCTCATAGAAGGCACGATCGTGTTCGACCACCCAGCCGGCGTCGAAGCGCTCAAGGTGGCTGAAGTCAAACCAAGCGAATGGCTACAGGCCGGCAAAGCGCTATCCAGCGCCGTCAACACCAGTTGGAAAGGATCGCTCAAGCTCACCGACATCCAGGTCGGGCTAACCGTCGAATGCAGCGACACCGGCGAAGGGACCGCGGAACGCGGAACCGGCGGCAGCGAGACCAAATGGGCGATCACCGGCTGCACCCAGATCAAAGGCTCGTGCGAAAACACCCCGACCGTCGAAGCGGTATACCTGCCGTGGAGCACAACGCTCAACGCGGCGATCGGCGGCACCGTGAACCAAAGCATCTTCAACGGTGCGGGCGACGCGGGCTACGAGATCACCTGCCGCATCATCAAACTCAACGTTCACGACTACTGCACCGGCACGCTCGACGCCGGCCTTAAAAACGTCGCCGAAGGTGTCAGTGAGACGCTCGGCGATGAAAAACTGGCGTGCTCAAACGGCCACGAAGGCGGCACCGTCGAAGGCACGCAGACGATACAGGCCACCAGCGGCGGCAAACTCGAAGTCAGCTAGAAGTTGCGGCCTGGCGTGCCATGCCCAGGCGGCATGGCACGCTCGGCTGACTCGCGTTTCACCGAGATCAAGCACTGCTCACGCAGCGACACGGTCTCGGGAATCACCAGAACCTTCAGCCAATTGACACCCTCTCAAAATCCACTTGAGTTTGCGGTACGCTATGGCGATGAAGGCGGGGAAGGCCTCTGGGGATGCAGTCGAGCACCATGATGCGACGCCCATGCGCTCGCCGGTCAACTGGGCGCTCTTGGGTCTGATCATCGAGCGCCCAAGCTACGCCTACGACCTAGCGCAGCGCTTCGAGCGCCGCTACGACGATGTGCTGCCACTCAGCAACGTCGGCCACGTCTACACGGCACTGGGCGTGCTCGAGGGACGCGGATTGGTCGAGGAAATCCCCGGCACGCGCGAGGGACGCCAACCCAAGCCGCATTACCGCGCGACACCCCTCGGCATCGGCGAGTACGGCAAATGGCTGGTCGGCCAGGTGGGCGAGGATCGTCGCCGCAACCAGATGTTCGTACTCGCGCTCGGCGCCCTTATAAACGAGCCCGAGCAGCTGTCGCAGGTAATGGCAGGCTACGAGCAGGCGTGCTTGGCCGAAGGTATGCGCACCCCGATCGCCGGCGCCGGCCAAGCCACCCCCGACAGCGCCCCAGCGCTACTGGGCCGACTCGGCGCAGAGGAGAACCGCCTCGCCGTCGGCGCCAAGCTCCAATGGGCGGAGTACGCTCGCCAAGAACTCAAGAAGCTAGCCAAACGAGGACGGTAGCCATGAGTCTGCTCGAGCTCGGCGCCGTCGACAAGCGCTACGAAGACGACCGTGGCACACACACGGTGTTGCGCAATGTCTCGATGCGGGCCGAGGCGGGTGAGTTCGTGGTCGTCTGGGGTCTGCGGCATTCGGGACGCTCGACGTTGCTGCGCGTCGCCGCCGGGATCGTGCCGCCGGACGCAGGCAGCGTGCGCTTCGAGGGCCACGACCTGGCCGGTGGCGGCGAGCGGCTGCTTGGCGAGGGGATCGGCTACTGCCAGAAGACGCTGCGCTTCGCCGACGGGCACACCGCGCTCGACCACGCGATGGTCGGGCTGCTCTCGCGCTGGGTGGCGCCCTCGAAGGCGCGTGTGCGTGCGCTCGGCGCGCTCGAGCGGGCCGGTGTCGCGGACTGCGCGCGCATGACGCGGCGCGAATTGTCAACCGCCGAGGCCGTGCGTGTCTCGCTGGCGCGCACGCTGGCGCTGCGGCCTCGCCTGGTCGTAATCGACGAGCCCGTCAAGGGCGTCGAGTTGAGCGAGCGCGATCCCATCCTGGCACTGCTGCGCTCGCTTGCCGACGAAGGCGTCACGGTACTCGCCAGCACGGGCGAGTCGACCGGGCTCTCGCAAGCCGACCGCGGGCTGGTGCTTGGCGACGGCGAGCTGCGCGGGGCGCCGCCGCGGGAGCTTGCGCCGGTACTGCCTCTGCGCAGGGTGCGACGCGAAGCGAGCGGGTAGGAATGCGCGCCGCGGGGGGCGCGCGAAGGGACGAGCGCGCGAGGCAAGTTGGGGAGCAAGCGCGCAGGAGGCGAGCAAGATGAGCCTGCTGGAGCTCGAAGAGGTAGTCAGGCATTACACGGGCGCTGGCGAGCGGGTGCGCGCGGTCGACGGCGTCAGTTTGGCGGTGGCAGAGGGCGAAATGGTCGCGATCCACGGCCCCAGCGGCTCGGGCAAGACGACGCTGCTGCTGTTGATGGCCACGCTCTTGGCTCCCGACGCCGGCACGATCCGCTACCGCGGCCGCGCGCTCTCGTCGCTGTCGGAGGCTGACACCTCCGCCTACCTGCGCCACGACGTCGGCTTCGTCTACCAGAGCTTCCAGCTGATGCCTGGCGTCTCGGCGCTTGAGAACGCGTCGTTGAAGCTGCTGCTCGACGGGGTCGGCCCACGCCAGGCTCGCACCCAGGCAAGGCCGTGGCTGGAGCGGCTGGGCATGGGCGAGCGCCTTGAGCACACGCCCGAGCAGCTCTCCGGCGGCGAGCGCCAGCGCGTGGCGATCGCACGCGCTTTGGTGGGCGAGCCGAAGCTGATCCTCGCCGACGAGCCAACCGGCAACCTCGACAGCAAGCGCAGCCTGCAGACCGTCGCGCTTTTGTGCGAGATCGCCCACGAGCAAGGTGCCGGCGTCGTGCTCGTCACCCACGACCGCGACGCTGCGGCGCTGGCCGACCGCGACTATGCATTGCGCGACGGCCGCCTGTCCCCCGCCCGCGACGCCACGAGCGACCGCGAAGCCAACGGCGAGCTGGACGGCGATGACGACTCCCTGGCGGACGCCTACCCACCCCTGCGGGTGAGCTGATGCGCCCCTCCGCGCTCTTGTTCATGTACCGCCGTCGGCTGAAAGCGCACCGCGTCCAGGAGCTGCTTGCCGCCGTCGGCATCGCGATCGCCGTCGCGCTCGTGTTCGCCGCGATCCTCGCCGAGGGCAGTATCTCAAGCTCCGCCGCGCGCGTCGTACACACCGTGATCGGGCCGGCCGACCTGCAGCTGCGCGCACGCGGCGACGCCGGCTTCCCCGAAGCGGCAAGCGCGCGCGTCAAGCGCCTGCCCGGCGTCAGGCAGGCCGCGCCGCTGTTGGAAGAGAGCGCCACCGTCACGGCCGCCGGCGGGCGCTCGATCTCAGTCGAGGTGGCCGGCACCGACCTGCGCCTGGCCGTGCTCGACGGCCTCGCCGAAACGCTGCCGCTCGGCTCGCTCTCAAGCAACGGGATCGCGCTCAGCCGGACAAGCGCGCGGGCGCTCGGACTCGGACGCTCGGCCGCCAAAAGCGCGCGGGTGACGCTCAAGCTGCGCGGGCGCGCGTACGTGCTGCCGGTCTCGGCCGTGCTTGGTCCGGAAGCCGCGGGGGCCCTCTCCGAAGCACGCGTCGCGGTGATGCCGCTCAGCCACCTGCAGCGACTCGCCGGTCTGCCCGGCAAGGTCACGCGCGTCTTCGCGCAGAGCAAGGCGGGACAGCAGGCGCAGGTGCGCGCCGAGCTGGCGCGGCTTGCGGACGGGCGCGTCGAAGTCGCGGCCGCCGACGCCGACGTCGCGCTACTGGGCCAGGCGCTCGGCCCCAGCAACCTCGCCAGCGGCCTGTTCGCCTCGATCGGCGCCGTGCTCGGCTTCCTGCTCGCCTTCAACGCGATGCTGCTCACCGTTTCAGACCGCCGCCGCGCGATCGCCGACCTGCGCATCGCCGGCGCGCGGCGCGCGACGATCGCGGAGATGGTGCTGTTCGAGGCGCTGTGCCTCGGCGTCCCCGCCTCGCTGCTCGGCCTCGGCGCTGGCTACCTGCTCTCGACGAGCGTCTTCTACCAGTCCACCAGCTACCTGGCCGAGGCCTTCACGCTGTCGGGCGGCACCGTCGTCAGCGCGCGCGCCGTGCTGCTGGCGCTGTTCGGCGGGATCCTCGCCACCTGCCTGGCCTCGGCCGTGCCCTTGCTCGACCTGCGCCGCGGACGCGCGCGCGACGCCGTCTACGAGCAGCGCGGCGCGCCGGGGAGCGGTCTGAACCGCGGCCTGCGCGTGCGGCTGGCGCTCGCCGCGCTGTGCCTACTGACCGGCGCGACCGCGCTGTGGGCGCTGCTACCGGCGGCCGCGATCCCCGCGACGGCGCTCCTGGCATTGGCAACGGTGCTGGCCGTGCCACTCGCGTTCGCGGCCGTGCTGCACGGCGCCGAGGAGCTCGGCGAGCGCCTGCAGCGCCTCTCGATCCTGCCGCTGGCATTGTCCTCGCTGCGCGCGACGACGCTGCGCTCGCTGGCGCTGGCGGCGACCGGCGCGGTAGCGCTGTTCGGCAGCGTGGCGCTCGGTGGCTCGCGCGCCAACCTGCTGTCGGGGATCGACACGTTCGCCCACAGCTATGTCGCCGACGCCGACATCTGGGTCTCGGGCCCGGGCGACAACCAGGCTGTCAACTCGTTCCCAGCGAGCGACGATGCCGCGCGCGTCGCGCGCGTGCCCGGCGTCGCCGCGGTGCAGAGCTTCCAGGGCGGCTTCACCCAGCTCGGCAACCGGCGCGTGTGGGTGATAGCGCGCCCGCCAGGTAGCGAGCGCCACGTGCTCGAAAGCCAGGTTGTGGGCGGCAACTCGGGGACCGCGCTCGCGCGCCTGGCACAGGGCGGATGGATCGCCATCTCCCAGCAGATCGCAACAGAACACCACGTCGGCCTGGGCGGCACGCTCGTGCTGGCCACACCGAGCGGCCCGCGCCCGTTCAGGATCGCCGCTACGACTACCAACCTCGCCTGGCCGCCCGGTGTGATCTTCATGGCCGCCGCCGACTACAGCCGCACCTGGGCGACCGCTGAGCCGACGGCGCTCGGCGTGCAACTGAGTCCGGGCGCAAACGCGCCCGCGACGCGCGCCGCGATTGCGGCGGCGCTAGGGCCGGCAAGCGGCCTGGAAGTCTCGCTCGCCGCCACGCGCGCGGCGCGAATCGATGCGCTGGCAAGCGAAGGGCTCGGCCAGCTGCGCGAGATCTCCACGATGCTGCTGCTGGCCGCGATCGTGGCGATGGTCGCCGCGCTCGCCTCAAGCGTTTGGCAGCGGCGCGCCGGGCTCGCGGGCCTGCGCCTGTTCGGCGCCAGCACCGCCAGCCTGCAGGGCATCCTCTTGATCGAAGCGACGCTGATGCTGAGCGCCGGCTGCCTCACGGGCGCGCTGGCCGGCGCCTACGGCCAGGTCGTGATCGACGCCTTCCTGCGCCACGTGACCGGCTTCCCGCTGGCGAGCCCCACGGCGGGAGTGTGGCCGCTTGAGATCCTCGTGCTCGTGCTCGTCGCCGCGCTTGCGCTGGGAACGATCCCCGGCTGGCTGGCCGCACGCGCCCGCCCCGTCCTGGCGTTGGCCGATGAGTAGCGCACGTTCACACGCCTGGCCCCAGCTTGTGCCCTTCAGGGTGCGATGGGGGACTTGCCCGCCGACATGGGGGGCGCCGCGTGTGCTCGCGGCCTTCGCGCTGGCAAACGCGCGCTACTGGCTGTGCGTGGCGCGCCAGGTGCACGGCCAGATGCGCCACTGGGAAGCGCGCGCGCGCGCGATCGAGGACCCCGAGCTGCGCGCGCTGGCGCTTGAGAAGCTGCACGTCGAGGGCTTCAACGCCGAGGCGGCGGCGATGGCCGCGACAATCGCACCGCGCGCGACCCGCGCCCACGCGGTGCGCGCGATCGTCGCCCTGGAGTTGCTGTTCGACTGCCTCGACGGCCTGAGCGAGCGCCCGCACTGCGACCCACTGGGCGAGGGCGAGCGGCTGTACGCGGCCTTCGTCGGCGCGCTCGCGCCAGGCACCTTGCCCTCCGGGGAGGCGCGGGCAATCGACTCGGGCCCGCGTTTCGCACCGCCGCGGAACGCGATCGACCCGCGCGCAGAGCGCCCCGCGCAGCAGCTTGGCGCGCTGAGCGCGGACGCCTACTTGGAAGAGCTCGGCCAGGCCGTGCGCATCGCACTGGCACAGCTGCCCGCAGGCGAGGCGATCGCGCCGTTCGCACAGCGCTGCGCAACCCGCGGCGCGCAGGCGCAGATCCGCATGCACGCCACGTCCATGCTCGGCGCCGCTCAACTCGGGGAGTGGGCGCGTGGCGAAGCACAGGACACGCCACTGCAGTGGCGCGAATTCGCCGCCGGCGCGGCCTGCTCGGTGCTGGCGCTGCACGCCCTGATCGCCGCGGCAGCCGACCCGCGCACGACGCCGACGGAGGCGCAGGCGATCGAGTCCGCCTACCTCTTCACCGGTGCGATGGTGACGCTGCTCGACGGCGTCGTAGACCGCGAGCGCGACGCGGCGACGGGCGAGCTGAGCTACGCCGGCCTGTACGAGGACCCGGCGCTGCTGGCCCAGGCGCTCGCGCTCGCCGCGCGCGAAGCCTCGCGCCACTCCCGCGAGCTGCGCAACGGCAGCCACCACCTGATGACCCTCGCCGCGGCCGCCGCCTACTGGTGCTCGGCGCCGGGGGCTCGCGCCGCGCACGCGCGCCCAGCGCTCGAAGAGCTGCGTCGCGAGCTGCGCGGGCTGCTGTTCGTACCGCTGCTCGTGATGCGGACCTGGCGCGTCTCGCGGGCGGCGCGTCCACGCCGGCGAGCGCTCGCCACGGAGGTCCAGGCATGAGATCGACATCGAGAAGCATCCCATCGAGAGGCGGCGCGCTGAGGCGAGCGCTGCTGGGAAACGCGCTGGCTGTGGCGGCGCTGAGCCTCGGCCTGCAGCCCGCACTGGCGGCGGCACACACGACGAACGTGCGCGACGAAGGCAGCCTGCGCTTCGCAAGCGACGAAGCCACGCAGATCGTCGACGAAGGCAGCCTGTCCGGGACGCTGCCCGGCAGCGGCCGCGTGTACTTCACCTACAACGGCAGCCCTGCCGTAACGGCCCGCTTCACGATCCACACGGCCGACGGCACGATCGACGGCATCGCCAAATGCCGCCTGAACAACCCCAACAGCCCCACCCCGAGCTTCCGCGGCGCGCTCGCGATCGCGGGCGGCAGCGGCCGCTATGCCAGGGCGCGTGGCAGCGGCGAACTGTTCGGCGTCTTTCACCGCCGCGGCTACGAGCTGATCGTGGAGGCGATCGGGAAGTTGAGCTATTGAATGTCAGAGCGCATCCGGCAGCGGCACTGGCGCTGTGCGCGTCGCTCGGCGTCTCGCTCGCACTGTGGGTCTCGCCCGGCGCCGCGCCCGCACAGGCCACGCAGCTGACGAGCATCAGCGCCGGCTTCTCTCCCCTACGCCTCGGCTCCTCCACGGCGCTATCGCTCGGCTTCGACGTGCGCACCCCAGACGGCAGCCTGCCCTCGGCGCTGACCGGGATCGTCTTCCACTACCCCGCCGCCCTCGGGATCGGCACGAGCGGTCTGGGGCTGGCCACGTGCACGCAGGCCAAACTCAGCATGTACGGCCCGAAAGCGTGCCCGCCGAACTCGATCATGGGCCGTGGCAGCGCGCTGGCCGAGTTCCAGGTCAGCCCTGAAATCTCAGAAGAGACGGCCGCGATCGCGCTCGTGGCCGGACCCTCCCAGGACGGCTACCTGAAACTGCTGATCAGCGTCAGCGGCGACTACCCGGTCGCGGCGCGGATCGTGATGTCAACGCTGCTCTTGCCGGGAGAGCTGCAGATCGACGTGCCGCTCGTGCCGGGCCTGCCCGAAGGCCCAGACGTCGCGGTCGTGCACGTGAACGTGACAATCGGCGGCAACCTCACCTACTACGAACGCGCGCATGGCAAAAAGGTGGCCTACCGCCCCCAGGGAATCCTGCTACCCAAGCATTGCCCGGCGGGCGGCTTTCGCTTCCACGCCAGCTTCTCGTTCCTCGACGGCACACGCTCGCAGGCGCAGACCGTCGTGAAGTGCCCGCGGGGGTAGGTGCAACACGGTGCTACACTTGGCCGGTGCCGACCACTCGCCCACGCCACACGATCACCGAGACGCCGCCTGTGCAGGAGGCGCTCGACGAGCTGCGCGCAAAGCTCGGCAAGCAGGAGAAGATCGACTTCGCCGAACTGGTGACGCTCGGGGCGCAGGCGAAGGCCCGCCGGCTGAGTGCCGACGACGCGGAGGCGCGCGCGGCACGTGAGCGGCTGGCCGAGATGATCCGCACTCGATCTTTGCCCCCGATCGATATAGCCGCCGCGGAAGAGGTCAAGTACCTCGGTCTCATCGCCAAATACGAGTAGCCGTGCTGCTACTCGACAACTCGGCGTGGTCGCATCTGAACAGCGAGCGCCTGGATGACGAGCGTCGCGTGGAGATAGTGGACTTGATGACCCGGGGTGTCATCGCCACCTGCCTGCCATTCGTGCTCGAGGTTGGCTACTCCGCTCAGTCGGCCTCAGACCATCTCACGCTAATGGTCAACTTCGATCGACTGCCGCAGGTTCCGATCACACCCGCCGTCGAAGAGCGCGCCCGCCAAGCCCAGCATGAGTTGGTAGCGATCGGCCACCACCGCCTCTCGCCGCTCGACATCGTGATCGCGGCCTGCGCGCACGAGGCCAAGGCCGGGGTACTGCACTACGACCACGACTACGACATCCTCGCCGCACGAACCACCCTGGAGTTCGCAAGCGAATGGGTCGCTCCGGCTGGCAGCCTTTAAGGCAGCTCGTCCGGCTGGATGAGCTGGCGTCCTACAGTGTGATGAGTCCCGCCGTCCCACCCGCCTGAAGGGAGCCCGCCGTGGAGCGCAAGTGGTGGACATTGATCGCCGTCTCGGTGGCGATCTTCATGTTGTTGCTCGACATCACCGTCGTCAACGTCGCGCTGCCCTCGATCCAGACGGCGCTGAAATCCTCCTTCTCCGACCTGCAGTGGGTCGTCAACGCCTACGCGCTCACGCTCGCCGCCTTCCTGCTGACCGCGGGCTCGGTGGCCGACCTGATCGGACGCCGGCGCGTGTTCACGCTCGGGCTGATCGTGTTCACCGCTTCCTCGGCCGTCTGCGGCCTGTCGAGCACGCCGCTGATGCTCAACCTCGCCCGCGCGGTGCAGGGGGTCGGCGGCGCGATGATGTTTGCGACGTCGCTGGCGCTGCTCGCCCAGGCCTTCCACGGGCGCGAGCGCGGCACGGCCTTCGGCGTGTTCGGCGCTGTGACGGGCGCCGCGGTCGCGATCGGCCCGGTCGTCGGCGGGGTCATCACCTCCGGCATCGGCTGGCAGTGGATCTTCTTTGTCAATGTGCCGATCGGGATCGCGGCGGTCGCGATCACGCTCTCGCGCGTCGTCGAGTCACGCGACCCGAACGCCAAACGCGTCGACTGGATCGGGCTCGTCACGTTCTCCGGCGCGCTGTTCATGTTCGTGTTCGCGCTGATCGAGGGCAACGAAGACGGCTGGGGCTCGACCAAGATCGTCAGCCTGCTGCTCGGGGCGCTCGTACTGTTCGTCGCCTTCCTCACGGCCGAGCTCAAGCAGGAGCGCCCGATGCTCGACCTGTCGCTATTCCGCAAGCCGGCCTTCACCGGCGCGAGCATCGTCGCGTTCTCGGTCTCCGCCTCGATCTTCGCGATGTTCCTGTACCTGACGCTCTACATCCAGGACGTGCTCGGCTACACCGCCCTGCAGGCCGGCCTGCGCTTCCTGCCGATAACGCTGCTGTCGTTCGTCGCCGCCCCGATCGCGGGCCGCCTCAGCGTGCGCATGCCCGTGCGCTACCTGCTCGGCGGCGGGCTGTTGCTCGTCGGCGCCGGCCTGCTCGCGATGACCGCGATCGACTCCACCTCCGGCTGGACCACGCTGATCCCCGGCTTCGCGGTGACAGGCGTG
Source organism: uncultured Solirubrobacterales bacterium (assembly GCA_963725265.1). Lineage (GTDB taxonomy): Bacteria > Actinomycetota > Thermoleophilia > Solirubrobacterales > Solirubrobacteraceae > Palsa-744. The sequence goes on along the minus strand of CAVRXP010000002.1, from coordinate 1,345,497 downwards.
GGCATCGGCATGATCAACCCACCGCTTGCCTCGACGGCGATCGGTGTCGTGCACTACTCGCGCAGCGGCATGGCCTCGGGCATCAACAGTACCTTCCGCCAGGTCGGTATTGCCACGGGTATCGCCGGCCTGGGAGCCGTCTTCCAACACGACGTGCTGAGCACGACCACGAAATCGCTCGGCGGGCAGCTGGCATCGGTGCAGACCGCCGCCCACGGACACCTGAACACACTGCTGCAATCCGGCGAAGTCAAGCAGGTGTTCCACGCCCTCTCCCCCGCCGCCCAAGTCGCACTCGAGCACTCCTACCGCGTCGGCTTCACCGAAGCCTTCGACCACATCCTGCTGATCGCCGCCGGGATCGCGTTCCTCGGCGGGCTACTGGCCCTGGTGCTGGTACGCCAGCGCGACTTCGTCGCCTCGCAGGCGCCGACCACGGAGATGGCATCGGCAGGCGTCCCCGCCAACGACGGCTCAGTCCCCGAGCCAGTCGTAGCCGGCGCAGGACATAACGGGTAGGCGCGGGTAGCGCGGATAGGTTGGATCGGTACGCGAGCGCTCGCACAGCGAGAAGACCGAGCCGCGCGTGTTGGGCACGAGCCGGCGGTGCTTGCACGTCTCGCACAGCCCGGCATCTGGCCCGGGCGTGCGGGAGATCGAGGGGCTCGGATCGGACATGGAGCAGAGCGTAGTCACACGACCAGGCACGCGCGACCGTCCACTGGGGCCCTGGGACATGGCACGGGCGGCTTCCAACCGACAAGCACGAACGGATCTTCCCTGCAATAATAGTTGACTAAGCAACTATGGCTATCTTCTATCGACTGCTCGGCTTCCTGCGCCCCTACAAGCGCGGCGTGGTCGTCTCCTGGATCCTCGCCAGCTTCGCGATGGCGATGAGCGTCATCCTGCCGCTGCTCACCGGCGAAGCGGTCGAAACGATCAACTCCGGCGCCCGGCACGCGCGCCGGCACGAACTCGTCCAGCGCTCGCACGACCGCCACACGCTGCTGCTGTACGCACTGGCGATCATCGCGGTCGTGCTCGCGCGCTGGGGCTTCACCTACTGGCGGCGCATGATCGCCGGGCGCGTGTCTCGCTCGGCGTCGAATACGACCTGCGCGAGCGTCTCTACAACCAGCTGCAACGGCTGGAGCTGGGTTTCTTCGACCACCAGCAGACCGGCCAGCTGATGAGCCGCGCGACCGTCGACCTGCCGGCGGTGCGCTTCTTCCTCGGCTACGGCCTCGTATTCATCCTGCAGTTCGTGCTCACGATCCTGCTCGCCGGCATCGTGATGATCGTGATCAACCCGTGGCTCGGCCTGATCTCGCTGGCCCCGGCGCCGTTCGTGGTGCTGATCTCCTACCGCTACGGTCGCCGCGCGCGCCCGGCGATCCAGGAGACCCAGCAGCGCATCGCCGAACTGACGGCGGATGCCGAGGAGAACATCTCCGGCGTGCGCATCGTCAAGTCCTTCGCACGCGAGCCGCGTCAGCTGGAGCGCTTTCGCCGCAGCGTCGGGCGCACGTTCGAGCAGGCGATGGTCGCCACGCGCCTGGAAGCGACGTACAACCCGGCGATCGGCTTCCTGCCGCAGCTCGGCATCGCGGCGGTGCTGCTGCTCGGCGGCAACGCGGTGATCCATGCCCACCTCAGCTTGGGCCAGTTCACGACCTTCTACCTGCTGTTGAACATGCTCGTCGGTCCGCTGCGCTCGCTCGGTGTCACCTTGAACCTCGCCCAGCGCGCGACGGCTTCGGGCGCCCGCATCTTCCAGGTGCTCGATCGCGAGCCCACGATCGCCGATCCACCCGGCGCCCCGCCGCTGCCCGCGGGCAACGGTCACGTTCAGCTGCGGGGGGTCACGTTGCGCTACAGCGACCCGCACGACGAGCTCAACGTCGGAACCTTTGCCCAAGTCGCCGGACGTCGGGACAGCGCCTATGCCGCCACGCGAAATGGACACACGCCGCCGGCCCCCGCGCGACGAACGGTGCTGCACGACCTCGACCTCGACGTACCGTCAGGGCGCACGGTCGCACTGGTGGGCGCCACCGGCTCGGGCAAGACCAGCCTCGTCGCGTTGATCTCGCGGTTGTACGACCCCGTCGAGGGAGAGGTCCTGCTCGACGGAGCCGATGTGCGCAATGTCGGGTTGCAATCGCTGCGCTCCGCCGTGGCGGTCGTCAGCGACGATCCATTCCTGTTCTCCGCGAGCGTCGCCGAGAACATCGCCTACGCGCGCCCGGACGCCTCTACCGAGGAGATCGAAGACGCCGCGCGGCGCGCCCAGGCTCACGACTTCGTGTTGGGACTGCCCCAGGGCTATGACACGGAGATCGGCGAGCGCGGCCTGTCGCTGTCGGGCGGGCAGCGACAGCGCCTGGCGATCGCGCGTGCGCTGCTGGCGAATCCGCGCGTACTGATCCTCGACGACGCCACCTCTTCGGTGGACGCCTCCACCGAGCAGTCGATCAAGCTCGCGCTCGCCGAGGCGATGGCGGGGCGCACGACCTTCGTGATCGCCCACCGCCTCTCGACGATCGCCCTGGCGGATGAGATCGTCGTGCTCGACCACGGGCGCATCGTGGCTCAGGGCAATCACGAGCAGCTGCTCGACGCATCCGAGCTGTACCGCGAGATCGTCGAACGCGGCCTGCCGGAGCAAGTCTTCCTCACGACAGAGACGCGCGAGCGCGAGGTGAGCGGCATATGAGCCTGCTGGATACGACGAGCGACGTCGACACGGAGGGTAGGTCATGACGCCTCCCGGCGGCATGGGCCGCGGTGGCATGGGCGCCGGCATGGGCGGGCGCGGCGGCGGCGGGCGCGGCATGGGCCCGGGCATGGGCCGCGGCGGCGCGCAGTGGGACGGGTCGCGCGCAAGTCGCGAGAGCCGCGGGCGTAACCTGCGCGGACTGCTGGCGCTGCTTGCGCCCTACCGCCTGCGCGTGGCCGGAATGTTGACCGCGCTGGTGCTTGGTACCGCCGCATCGCTAGCACCGCCGCTGCTGGCCAGAGCCGCGATCGACGAAGGCATCGACCGCCACGACGTCAAAACACTGGTGCTCGTCGTCGTCGCGTTCCTCGCCGCCGCGCTGCTGGTGTGGCTGATGACCTATGTGCAGACGTATCTCGTGGGCTGGGTCGGACAGCGCACGCTTGCCGACCTGCGCATCCGCCTGTTCACGCACCTGCAACGCCAGCCGATCGGCTTCTACGAGAGCCGCCCGGCGGGCGTCTTGATCTCGCGCATCACCAACGACGTCGAGGCGCTGGAAAGCCTCGTCACCGACTCGGTCGTGACGCTCTTCCAATCCGGGCTCACGCTGGTGGGGGCGGTGGCGGTGCTGCTCTACCTGGACGTGAAGCTCGCACTGGTCACGTTCTGCATCCTGCCGTTCATCGCCGCCGGCAGCTTCTGGTTTCGTCTCACCTCGGCGGGCGCCTTCAGGCGCACGCGCGAGACGATCGGCTCGATCACCGCCTACCTGCAGGAGACGCTCTCCGGCATCCGCGTGGTGCGCAGCTTCGGCCAGGAGCCGCGCCACCTGGCGCGCTTCGCCGAGCTCAACGAGGACAACTGCGACGCCAACATGGTCACGGTCCGCCTCAACGCCGCCTACTTCCCAGCGGTGGAAATGCTCTCGGGTGTCGCGATCGCCGGGATCGTGCTGTACGGCGGCTACCAGGCGATCTCGGGCAACATCACCGCGGGCACAGTCGTCGCGTTCGTGGCGACGCTCGCCTACCTGATCGAACCGATCCAGCAGCTCTCCCAGCTGTACACCACATACCAATCGGGCATGGCGGCCTTGGAGAAGATCTTCCAGCTGCTCGACGTCGAGCCGGAGCTGACCGACAGGCCGGGCGCACCGGACCTGGAGCGCATTCGCGGCGAGCTCAGCTTCGAGGACGTCACCTTCTCCTACAAACCGCGACGCGCCCGCAGGAACGTGGACAAGTCCGTCAGCGCCCCCCTGGAGGCGGGCCTGCCCGCGCCGCTGGAGGCCGAGGAGGTGCTGGCGCTCGAGCACATCGACCTGCAAATCCCGCCGGGTCAGACAGTCGCGCTCGTCGGCGCCACCGGCGCCGGCAAGTCCACGATGGCAAAGCTCGTGGCGCGCTTCTACGATCCGACCGAAGGCCGCGTGCTCGTCGACGGCCACGACCTGCGCGAGGTCTCAAGCACCTCCTTGCGCTCGCAGATGGGGATCGTGCCCCAGGAGGCGTTCCTGTTCTCCGGCACGATCGCCGAGAACATCGCCTTCGGGCGCCCCGGAGCCGAGCAGGAGCAGATCCGTCAGGCCGCAGCAGCCGTCGGCGCCGAGGAGTTCATCGCCGAGCTGCCCAGCGGCTACGACACCGAGGTCGGCGAGCGCGGCGCCCAGCTCTCAGCGGGCCAACGCCAGCTGATCGCCTTCGCCCGCGCCCTGATCGCCGACCCGCGCATCCTGATCCTCGACGAGGCCACCTCCAACGTGGACCTGCACACAGAGGCGCGCATCGAGCAGGGCCTACGCCGGCTGCTGGCAGGCCGCACGTCGATCGTGATCGCCCACCGCCTCTCCACGATCCGCGGCGCCGGCAGGATCGTGGTCTTGGAGCACGGCAAAATCGCCGAGCAGGGCACCCACGAGGAGCTGATCGCCGCGGAGGGCCGCTACTACGACCTGTACCGCGACTGGGCGATCCACGCCGCGGCGTAGGAGACTCTACGCGTGCGCGAGCTGGCGCATCTGCCGCACCGGATGACGCCCAAGACGGCTCGGGGTCGCATACGGCGTGGCGTGGCCGTGGACACGATGAGAGACGTTGACGGGCACACGGCCGCGGAGGCGGTCGAGCGGTCCCCGGCGTAGCGGCGTCAGCAGCAGCTCGATCTCCTCGCCGACCAGCACTGTCACCTGCCCTTCGGTCAGGTTGTGCCACACCACCTCGTCGGCCCACTCCTCATCGGCGGGAACGAACTCCACATCGGCGGGGTAGCCAAGGTCATCGTCGCTGCGCGACGCGGTCATGAACAGCTCGTCGGTTTTTTCGCTAATCGTGCTCACCATGTGTGCTCCCACTCGCCCACGATATCGCGCCAGCCACCCAGCAGCTTGAGTTCGGCAGCGTGCATCGCCTCGTTAATCGGGCCGTGCGCGACAATTGGCGGCTGCTTCTCCGAGCCGACGTAGCGGTGCTCATGGTGCTCCTGCCGATCGTCGGCGTTGTCGAAGGTCCTCACCGTATGCCAGCGGCCGTCGCGCCGCACAACGAGCATGATCGCGTACTCGATGGGATGAGAGCTGGTGCGCTCTATCACTATGCGCACATCTCGCGCGAGACGGCGCCGACGGCGGCGATCCTTAGGCACGAGCGCGCACAGTAGCGCCTACATTCGCCGAATGTAGGACTCGTGTGCCCGACTACCACGAGAACCAGATCTTGTCGTCGCATTTGGCTTATCCAAGCCGTTTCCTCTACTCCGGGACAGGGACTCGAACTGTGGGCAGCGGATCGCGCAATCCCTGTGCCAGAGCCAAATATGGCTCCAGTGCAGGCGAAACGCCCGATCGCTCATCCGGCCGAGTCCGGCTGAATCCGCCCGAATCAGTACACGACTGGCCCAAGATTGGCCCGAGCTTTCACCCCACGAGCCTGAGCGCCGGACGCTTCCCGTCGCCTGCCAGATAGGCGTTCGCGGCAGCCGCCGCCTCGTCCAGGCCGCCGGGCATCAGGTGGCCGTAGGTGTCGAACGTCATGGCGATCGTCGCGTGGCCCATGATCACGCTCAGCGCCTTCGCATTCACGCCCGCGGCGATCAACAGCGACGCGCAGGTGTGCCGCGCCTCATGCAGCGTGATCGGCTGCTGCGCGTCGTCTCGCGCCTTGGCGAGGATCGTCCTTGGACCATCCGCTTCCTCGTTCGGGACTTCCTGCCAGCCCCACGCGACGAGCGCGTTCCGCCGGACGGTTTCCGGGTTGAAAGGCTCGGCCGCGGTCCTGCCGAACACCAGTGCGTCGCTCGAGCCTTCGGTGCGGAGCTTGTGCGCGGCCAGCTCTCCCGCGAGCGGCTCGAGGATCGGCACCCGCCGGTTGCCCGCAGCACTCTTCACCGCCTGCTCGCGCTCGATCGCATCCCAGCCCCGCGAGACGTGGATCACACGGGCCGGCAGGTCGACGTCGCCCCAGCGCAGCGCACGCAGCTCCCCGCGCCGCAAGCCGGCGTAGAACGCGCACGCCCACAGCCCCCGCTCGCCCTCGGGGATGGCAGCGATGAGCGCCGCCGCCTCGGCGGGGTCGGCGATCCGCTCGCGCCGACCGTCGGGCCGGCGTAGCTCAAGCCGTTCGGTCGGGTCGGCCGTGACTTCTTCGTCACGGATCGCACGCCGATAGATGACGCGCAGCGGGTCGAGTGTGTTCTGCACGGTGCTCGCGCTCAGCCCTTCGGCCGTCAGCCGGTTGGCGAACTCCTGCACGTCGCGGCGCTCGACATCCGACAGGCGCATGCCGCCCAGCGTCGGCAGTAGACGTTTGTTGAGCCCGACCCTGTAGCCCCGGAGCGTCGCGGGCTTGTAGCGGGTGCCCGATGCCGTCGGGATAGAGCCGTCGCGGGCGCCGGCCATGAACGCCTCGGCGGCCTGGCGGACGGTCATGGACGTGGGCGCCCGGAGCTTGCCCTTGTTCGCCGCGGCGAGCTTGTCCGCCCGCCAGACCTTCGCCGCCGCCTGCGTCGGGAACGTCTTGCGCAGCTTGCAGTCGTCGCGCTTCGAGTAGACCTCGGCACGCCACGGACAGTCGCAGCGACCCTTGCCGTTGCAGCCGTTGCCGTGGCGTTGACGCACTCCGGTGGCCATCAGCAATCACCTCCAGACGATGCCGCGGTGTACGGTGCCGATTGCATGGGAGCTGAACCTCCTGTGTCATGCCCCCGGCCGCGACCACGGTGCGGGGGCGCTTTGCAGATAGCTCGACACGCTACTCCCCCACACCGACGCTTTCGGCGTGCCGGTCAAGCCAAGCCTGCAGCTCGCTGACCGGGATCAGCTTGCGGCGCCCAACACGCACGAGGCGCACGTCGGGCTCGATATGCGCGCGCCAAGTGTCCCACGACACGCCCAGCGCTTCGCATGCCCGCTCGACGCTGAGGGCGAGGGCGGGCGCGCTCTGCTTCCGGTCCGCAAGGGTGACTGCCGTACGTGGGGATATTGGGGCCATCGCGGTTACAGACCCCAACCTGCACGGACCGGCCAAGAGATTGCGTGAAGAACCGGCGCGGGCGCGACATTGGCGCGCGCATCTCAAACGCCCTCGAAGGGCAAAGCCGCGCGGCAGGCCACAAGCCCCTGACGCCTGCGCTTCGCTCGGTCAGTCGCCCGCACCACCAACGAGTCATCCCACCACGAAGCGCTCGACGCGACCCCGACGGTCCGGCAAGGGAGTCGTGATCGACGCCGCCGCCCGCGCGGAGCAGCACGCTGGCCGGGAGACGATCGGGGTCGCCGTATCCGGTTCCACCGCAGAGCGGCTCGGCGCCGACAGCCCCGCGCTGGCCGGGCAGACACTCACCCTCGACGCGCTGGTCGCCCGCGCGAACACGGGGGCCATCCACGTCGGCAGGGACACGACAGTAATCCTGGACGAGGCGGGGATGGTCGACCACAAGCGCCTGGACGCCCTGACCGAGCTGGTGGAGCGCTCCGGGGCAAAGCTGATAGTTGTCGGTGACGGCAAGCAGCTCCCCTCGATCGGCCCCGGTGGCATGTTCGACCGGCTCATCGGGCGCGCGCCCACCGCCGAACTCGCAGACATCCACCGCACCAAGAACCCTGCCGACCAGCGCATGGCAAGCACTACGCGCGGGAGAACCAGAGCGCGCGATGGCGCGCTATGCCTCACGCGGCCAGCTGCACCTCACCGACACCCGCGACCAGGCGGCGGAGCAAGCCGTACAAACATGGGCCACGCTCACAGAGGGCCGCGATATCCGCGAGGTCGCGTTGATCGCCGACGCCTCCAACCAGGAGATCGACCGGCTCAGCGCCCGCGCCCAAAACCTACGCGCCGAGCGCAGCGAACTCGGACACCAAGAGATCCCGCTGCCAGGAGTCCACTACGGCCTCCGTGAAGGTGACCTCGTCGCCTTCACCACGCAGCACCGCCCCCGAGGCAGCCGCGGGTCGAGAACGGCACCCGCGGCCGAGTGAGCGCCATCCACGAGCGCGGCGTGACAGTCACAATCGACGGATCACAGCGCAGAGTCCACCTCACGGACAACGATCTAGAGTCGCTGAGGCTGGCCTATGCGCAGCACGTCTACCGCCAGCAGGGAGCGACCGTCGAGCGCTCCGTTGTGCTCACCGGCGGCTGGCAGACCAGCAAGGAGACCGCCTACGTCGAGGCAACCCGCGCGCGCCGCGGCACCACCTGGTTCATCGCACGCGAGGACCTCGGCGCTGAAGGACAAGACGCCGGACGAATCACGCGCCTCGCACGGAAGATGGCGAACAGCCGAGCACAGACACCCTCGCTCGCTTACCCGGAGCGCCTCAATCCCGGCTCGGCACCGAGCCGCGACCCCCTACGGCTTCGCACTGCCCTCTCGCCGGCACGCTGGCTGACCCGCACACTAAATCGCGATACGCCCGACCACAGCGCGGGCCGGGGACGCTGAGCGATCCCTAATCCAACTGTCTGCGGTGTAGCGGTATCGGCACTCAGCCGTAGATCGCGCGCTGCGCTGCGGCGAGGACAATCGCTGCGGCGACGGTGCCGTCGGCTACGCGATAGAGCGACGGCGTCTGGCAGTTCGAGACGCTGACCCGAATCCCGTTGGCGTACACGTCGACGCTAGTGAGCCGGTCGAGGCGGGACTCCAGGCGTTTGCGGAGCCGCGGGCGTCGGCGTTGGCGGCTCGACCCTCGAAGGCTCCGGGGCGGCCTCGGGCGCCGGTGCCTCGGGGGGCTCGGGCGAGGATGAGGCCCGCGTGGGCTCGGGGCACTCGGGCGTTGGTGTGGGTGGCTTCGGTGTGGAGCTGGGGTGACGAGCATCGGCTGGCCGTGCGGCGCGTGGCCAGCCCCCGGTCATGGGAATTAGATCGTGGGAGACGGCCCCGATGTGTACTGCGCGAAGTTCCCAATCGCCGATTGTCGCCCGGCCAACTGACTCGGTCGTGATTTCCGCTGGGACGTGTTCTGGGTGTTTGTCGTGGCCGCCGCGCAGGAGGTCGTCCCAGGCGATGGTTTTGCGGCGATCCGGTAGGCGGCGCTGACAAAGCTCTTCGGACACGTGGTTCTTGGTCTCGAAGATGTCTGCGAAGGCTGAGCCCGCCCAGAGGGATTTCTGTGCTCCGGTCATCAGAAAGGTCGCAGGATGGTCCTCGCGGGTCTTGCCGAGCGCCATCTTGAACAAGTCCCAGATTGCCTCGTAGAGGACGTCGTTCCCCGGCCCACACCACTTCAGCTCGCACATCCAAGCCAGAGCATCGTCGGGGTCACGACGCCTCAGCAGCAGATCGACATTCCCAACTCCCGACCAACCTGGGATCAGGACACGCCGATCCTTTTCCGCGCGTGTCCCGAAGACGGTCATGAGAACGGCCAGGGCAGATGGCTCCAGGTCCTTCCGCTCTCCCAGCGCCGCAAGGCCGGAGGACTCCCGTTTCGCCCGTGTCCCAAGCTGATCAGCAATCGCTTCGACGAGGTCCTCGGTGAGTCCCATCTCGGCCTCGTTGAAGCCGCGCTTTCCTTGGCGCTCGTCATCGGTTGACATCGCTTCCCTCCCGTCGTCCTGGGAAGCACCATCGACGGCTTCGGGCTCGGTTGAGGACTTCTGTCCGCCCCTGGCCTGCTCGACCAAGCCCCGCGCCCACTGGACCGCGGCGGTCGCCAACCTCGACGCCGTCTCACGCTCGACGGCGTGCGCCGTGTCGTCGTCGTAGCGCAGGCCAGCCGCATAGGGCGTCAGGAGGTCCGCACCATCCATCTCTCCCGGTAGCGGTGCGCCCGCTTCCCTGCACAGCTTGGCCAGACCACTGATGTCATGAATGAATGGAAACTCCACACCGCGGGCAGCAAGCACGGCCTTCAGCGCCTTCTCGACTGCCTGCTGGGCGTGAAAGCAGACGAGCACATCCGCCACTTCGTTGATCGGCAGCATCGCCCTGGCCCCGGCCGCGTCCGTGTCAGCGCGACGAAGAAGCTGCTCTGCAAGATCCTGCTTGCTGGCCATTAAGCCGCCAGCTCCCTGCCCTCGGCCAGCGCCGCGTGGATCAGGCTCCCTCGCACATCACGCCACTCTTGCACCCGGTGTTCACTCGCAACGATCACATCCGCGGCGAGCACCAGATCGCCTAGCACCCTCCGCAGCCGCACCGACTCCAAGGCGGGATTCTCGACCTCCGGCTCGATCACCAAGAAATCCAGATCGCTATCCCGCGTCAACTCCCCGCGCGCGGCCGAGCCGAACAGGATCACCCGTGAGCTCGGTGGCGCCGCCTCTGACAACCGACGGCCAGCCTCAGCTATCAAAGCATCGTCAAGCACGCGCTCACGATACCCCGCTCCGGGGCACCCGCCCAGGCTGCGATCGCAAAACTGGCCCAAATCCTGGCCCGAGCACCCCCAGGAACGCAAAACGCCCCGTGTTCACGGGGCGCAGGCGTACTCCGGGACAGGGACTCGAACCCCAATCTCCCGGACCAGAACCGGGCGTCACTGCCAATTGGACTATCCCGGACAGTGCGTGTCGACCGAAAGAATAGCGACTTCGCAGACACGTTCCCGTCCGACACTCATGGGAACGTATGTTCCCATGAGTACACGCGCTCTGGTTCTTGGGATGGTCGCGGCCGGCAAGTCGCAGGCCGAGATCGCCCGCACTCTGGGAGTCGCTAAGAGCACTGTCGCGTATCACTGCCGAAGAGTACGTGAACCCGACCCGCGTTTCCGCCGAAGATACGACTGGAAGATCGTTCAGACCTACTACGACCTTGGCCACACGGTCAATGAGTGCGTAGCCCACTTCGGCTTCTCAAAGCAGACATGGCACGCCGCCAAGAACCGAGGAGACATTGTCACTAGAGCACGTGCAATGCCGATCGAGCAGCTGTTGTGTGGTAGGAGAGCCAGGGGCCATCTCAAGGGCCGGCTGATCAAGGCCGGCCTGCTCTTGGAGCACTGCCAGAGTTGCGGGATCACGCACTGGCGTGGCGGACCACTCGCACTCGAGCTACATCACATCAATGGCGATGAGCACGACAATAGCTTGGAGAACCTGATTCTCCTATGCCCGAACTGTCACAGCCAAACTGACAGCTGGGGAGGGCGAAACAGCCGCCGTCGACGCCCTACGCCCCCGCACGAGTCCCGCTCGAGGCAAAGAACGCCGTAATCGCCTCCTCCAGCCCCGGGTCGAGCACCAGCAGCACCTCATCCCCGGCTTCGATGACCGTGTCCGCCTTCGGCACGAAACCGCCCCCCGCGCGCAGCACCGAGATGATCAGGCTGCCTTCCGGCAACGCTATGTCAGAGACACGCTCGCCGACGACCGGAGCGTCGGCGCCGACCTCCAGCTCGATGATCTCCAAGCGCTCCTCTTCCAACGCGAGCAGGTGCACCAGGCCGTAGCGCGGGACCTCGTGCTCGATCAGGCGCAGGATCAGGTCGGTAGCCGAGACTGCCGGCTGGATGCCGAGCAGCTTGAAATGGTCGTAGTTGCGCGGGTTGTTGACGCGGGCGATGATGCGCTCGCACAGGTACTTCTCCTTGGCGACCTGGCAGACGAGCATGTTGTCCTCGTCGTCGCCTGTGACGGCGATCACCAGGTCGGCGCGCTGGATGCCCGCGCGCTCGAGCACCCACAACTCGGTTGCGTCGCCGTACTGGACGGCGTGCTCGTACTCTTCCTCGATCAGCAGGTAGCGCGGGCGGGAGGACTCGATGATCGTGACCTCGTTGCCCTTGAGGATCAGCTCGCGCGCGAGGTTGCGTCCCACCTTGCCCGCGCCGACGATGATCACGTACATGGCTTGACCTACTCCGACTCGGCCGCGAGCGCGCTCTCGAACATCTCGATCGCGTGCTTTGTCGGGGAGATCGTGTGCAGGCCCTGTTCGCCGTACCAACCCGCGCGCGCCGGGTCCATCACGCGCACGAGCACCTTCTCCACGCCGAAACGGCGCTGGGCGATCTGGGCGATGATCAGGTTCGTGTTATCGCCATCGGTGGAGGCGATGAACACGTCTGCGTGCTCGATCCCAGCCTGGATCAGCGCTTCGGTCTCCAGGGCCGTCCCAACTGTGAACTGGCCATCGGATTCCTCCCAGCTACCACTCTGGCCCGCGTCGAGGCGCTCGTGGGAGAGCGGGTCCTCGTCGAGCACCGAGACCTCATGACCGGCCGCCAGCGCGGACTTGGCCACGGCCGAGCCGACACGGCCCGCTCCGACGATCAGTACGAACATGGGAGACACAGCGCCAGGGTGGACGACGAGCGGGTTGGCTGTGGCGACATCGAATTCGCCGTAGGCGTGGATGGGAGGATCGCGAGCACGGCGTGTGAGATTAGACGATGGGTCCACCGCTCGGCCCGGCGAGCGGCACCGTCGGGGCTATCTGCGCGGGCACATCCTGAGCAGGCGAATCCCCAGCTGCCTCCTCGCCGGCCAGGACCTCCGCAAAGTCACGCTCGGACGGCGCCGTCACAATCACTCGACAGGCCGCCTTGCGCACCACGTACTTGGTGACGTCGCCGACGAAGTTCTCAAGCGGCCCGCCGCGTCCCCCCAGACGCGAGCCGCCGCGAATCCGCGATGGCTCCTCGGCGCCGAGCACGATCGCCTCCACACCGCGCCTGCGCGCCTCCTCGAGGATCGCCTGGCCCACTCGCCTCGCCCTGATCGTGGCCGTGGCCACCTGCACGCCCGCGTACTCCTCCCCCACCGCCTTGGCCCGCGCGAGCGCTTGGCGCGCGTGCTTGACCTGGGCGTCGGGCAGGCGCGCATCGAGCGGCAGCGACATCGGCATCTCGAAGATCCACACCGCCTCGATCGTCGAAGTGTCGATGGCGGCATCGTCTGTCGGCTTGCCGGCGACCAGCAACGCCGCCGTCTGGACGATGTCCTCGTCCAGACGCGTGCCACGCAACGGCACGAGAATCGAGCCGTACTCCCGTTCGGGCAGGTGCTCGGCGTGCAACGCCTCGGCGGAGACGGTCACGCGCCGCAACAGCGAGGTTTCATCCGCCCGGCGGTATACGACGTACAGCAGGATCCCGGCGGCCATCCAACCGAAGCCCACATAACGAGCGGTGTGGTGCACGACGATTGTGGCGATCCAGCCCAGCGAGCAGACGATCGCACCGATCACAGCCAGCAGCGGCAGCTCGCCGCCGCGCACGCGCACCGAGAACGGCGTGCGGTATAGGCGCTTGCGGTCGGGCTCGCTGTAGCGCATCTTTACGACCGAGGCGTGGGCGATCGTGAAGGCGAGCATCGCCCCGAACGCATAGGTCCCGACGAGGAAGGTGAGGCTCTCGGGGGCAACCAGGCCGGCGGCGATCAGGCCAGCGATCAGGATCAGCACGTAGGGAGTCGAGCGTTGGGAGTGCAAGCGCCCGAGCCCGCTGGGAATTTGGCGGTTGACCGACAACGAATAGGCCAGTCGCGAAAGGCCGAGCATCGCCGAGTCGGCCGCCGCCACCAGCGTCAGGCCCGCGATCGCCCCGATCGAGTAGGTGAGCGTCTGCGAGAGCCAGTGCGGGTGCAACTGTTCCATGATGTCCAGCACCGGGGCGTCGGAGAAATGGTGGCCGGGCACCCCGCTCGACGTCAGCGGGAACGCCAGGACGGCCACGATCGCCACGCCCACATAGGTGACGACGACGGTCACGGTGCCGCTGGCGATCAAGCGCCGCAAGGCGCCGCGCCCAGCCTTAACCTCGCCTGCCAGACCAGATGCAGACTCCACGCACGTGAAGGCGATCGTCGTGATCGTGAGCGCGAAGACGAGGCCCGCCCACGTCGGCGCACTGCCAAGATGGATCTGGCTGACCAGACGGTGCAGATCGAGGAACTCGACCAGCCCGATCACGATCACGATCAGCTCGAGCAGCAACGCCACTAGCACGATCACACCGATGCGATATTCGCGACGCCAGTGAAAGCCGCGTACGTTCGTGAACACGACGAACGCGATGATCGCCAACGCCAGTAGGAGAGCCTCGGCGTAGTGCCCGAGCGGCGCCCAGAACACGCGCAGATACTGGGTCGCCGCGAATGCGGTGACAGCGACCAGGATCACATAGTCGAGCAGCATCGCCCAGCCGGCGATGAAGCTGACAAGCTCGTTGAAGGCGTAGCGGGCGAATACGGTCGAGCCACCGGGCTCCTGGTGCAGCGAGGCGCCCTCGACGTAGGTCATCGCCGTCAGCCCGAACATGATCGCGGCGATCAGAAACACGACTGGCGTCAAGCCGGCCGCGTGGTCGGTGACGACCCCGAGCGAGAAGAAGATGGCGCTCGCGAGAGACGTGTAGACGATCGCGAACAGGATCGGCGAGCCGAGGCCGTGGCGCAGCGTCGTGCGCGCGCCCGCGCCCAGTTCCACCGCGCGTGCGTGCGCTGCACGACGTTGTCCCTCAGGTGTGCTCATGCTCGGCGACCTCGTCTGACATCGACATATATGCGGCCCGTACCGGCGATGACGAACAGGAAACCGAGCAGCACACGGATGCTGAGCGCGCTTTCGCCGACGAGCGCCTCGACCACGAGCGCGATGCCGATTGCGACCATCGCCAGTGACAGCACGGTGGTGCCGGCGCGGTGTAGCTGCCTGCCCGTCATCTCATCTCTCTCGTGAGCTTAGGACCTTGCGCCATGGATAGCTGTCGCGGGGCTGAGCGCCAACTCACTCGTGGCCCCGCGACAGCACTTATAACTCTCAGGTTATAAGTGGGATGATTAGGATGGCGACGATGTTTGCCACCTTGATCATCGGGTTGATAGCGGGGCCAGCCGTATCCTTGAACGGGTCGCCGACCGTGTCGCCCGTGACCGAGGCGGCGTGGGCCTCCGAGCCCTTGCCGCCGAAGGCGCCGTCCTCGATCAGCTTCTTGGCGTTGTCCCAGGCGCCGCCGCCCGCGGTCATCAGCACCGCGAAGAAGAACCCGACGACGATCACGCCGATGAGCAGTCCGCCGAGCGCCTTCGTGTCGATCAGCCCGACGATCACCGGCAGGGCGATCGGGAGCAGCGCGGGGAGGATCATCTCGCGCTGCGCGGTCCTGGTGACGATGTCAACGCAGGTGGCGTAGTCGGGCTCTTCGGTGCCCTCCATGATGCCGGGGTGCTCGCGGAACTGGCGGCGCACCTCCTCGACGACGGCGCCGCCGGCGCGACCGACAGCCTCCATCGAGAGCGAGGCGAACAGGCACACCATCAGGCCGCCGAGCAGCAGGCCGATCAAGACGGGAGGTTCGTTGATACTGAACACGAGCGTTTCGATCGATTTGTGGGTGTGGTCGGCGAGTTCCTGGCGGAATCCGGCGAACAGCACAACGGCGGCCATCACGGCGGAGCCGATCGCGTAACCCTTGGTGACCGCCTTGGTGGTGTTACCGACCGCGTCGAGAGGATCGGTGACGTTGCGCACCTCCTCGGGGAGATCCGCCATTTCGGCGATGCCGCCGGCGTTGTCGGTGATCGGGCCGAACGCATCGAGCGCCACGATCAGGCCGGTGAGCGAAAGCTGACCCATGACGGCCACGCCGATGCCGTAGATGCCGGTCGTGCCGCCGCCGGCTAGCTTCCATGCGCCGAAGATGCCGAGCACCAGCACGATCGCCGGGAGGGCGGTCGCTTGCAGGCCCGAGCCGAAGCCCTGGATGATGTTGGTGGCGTGCCCGGTGACCGACGCTCTCGCGGTCTTCTTGACCGGTGAGAAGCGGGTGGAGGTGTAATATTCGGTGATCACGAACAGCAGCGCGGTCACGCCGATGCCGATCAGCGCGCACAGGTAGAACTTGCCCCACGAGGGCGGGTTGACGACGTTGCCGACCTGGCTGAAGGTGAGGTCTTTCATCAGCCAGTAGGTGATCGGCGCGAACGCCGCGGCGGCGATGATCCCCGAGACGATCAGGCCCTGGTAGAGGGCGCGCTCGACGTTGCCGCTCTTGGAGCGCACGGCGAAGGTGCCGATGATCGAGGCGATGATCGCTGCACCGCCGAGGATCAGCGGGTACATGACGACTTTGGTGGCCTCGTGGAAGGTGAGCACCCCCAAGAGCATCACCGCGACGGCGGTGACGGCGTAGGTCTCGAACAGGTCGGCGGCCATGCCGGCGCAGTCGCCGACGTTGTCGCCGACGTTGTCTGCGATCACGGCCGGGTTACGCGGGTCATCCTCGGGGATGCCGGCCTCGATCTTGCCAACGATGTCGGCGCCGACGTCGGCGGCCTTGGTGAAGATGCCGCCGCCGAGGCGGGCGAACACGGAGATCAGCGAACCGCCGAAGCCCAGGCCGATCAGCGCGTCCACGGCCGTCTTCTGGCTGTCGTTGAAGACAGCCGTGAGCAAGCCGTAGTAGCCGGCCAGGCCCAGCAGGGCGAGCCCCGCTACGAGCATGCCGGTGATGGCGCCACCCTGGAACGCAACCCTGAGCGCGGGCGAGATGCCGCCACGGGCGGCCTCGGCGACGCGGGAATTAGCGCGCACCGAGACGTTCATGCCGATGTAGCCGGCTGAACCAGAGAGGATGCCGCCGATCGCAAAACCACAAGCCACGGCGATGTTCTGGATGAAGATCAACGCCACGAACATCACGACACCGACGGCCGCGATCGTCATGTACTGGCGGTTCAGATAGGCGCGGGCGCCTTCTTGGACAGCCCGCGAGATGCTTTGCATCCGCTCGTTGCCCGGCGAGAGCGCGAGCAGAGTGCGGGTGGTCACGAGGCCGTACGCCACCGCACAGGCGGCGCACACAAGGGCAACGACGACCCCATGGTTCGTCAGAAAGCTACTCAACAGAAATCCTCCGCGGTCTGGTTAGGTGCCGCGCGAGGAGATTCGCGCGCACGTTGAAAGCACGGGCCACTCACTAGGAGCGCACGACCCGGCCTAAAGGCGGGCGCAGTCTATCGTTTGCGCCAGCGGAAAGCGGTCAAGGTCCCGCCCGGACGGTATTCATGTCCGGGGACATCATCCCCCGCGTGCGCGGAAACATCCCTGGTCAAGGTCCCCCCGGGGCAGCATCGGGCAGCACTCATGTCTGGGGACATCATTCCCGCGTGCACGTAAACACCACCTTTTACGAACATGGCCCTTTGCGAACATGCCCCATTGCGAAACTCATTCCCCGCGCGCACGTAAACACCCCCCTTTACGAACATGGCCCTTTGCGAACATGCCCCATTGCGAAACTCATTCCCCGCGCGCACGTAAACACCCCCCTTTACGAACATGGCCCTTGCGAAGCATCCCCTTTACGAAATCTCGAACACCCCGAAACCCACGAAAGCCCCTCCTCGAAAGCGGCCCTTTGCCAAACCACGCGCACACGAGGCATGCGCGAACCGGATATGCGCAAGGCATGCGCGAACCGGATATGCGCAAGGCATGCGCGAACCGGATATGCGCAAGGCATACGCGAACTGCACAGCACACGCGCGAGGCATCAGCGAATCGCACGCGCGCGAGGCATAAGCTCAGCGGCCCGGCACCCACAGTCTGCCGCTCGCCTGGGCCGGGCCCTGGGGTGACTTCTGATCGGCCGCGGCCGGCTGCTCGGGGGGGCTTTCGGGCTTGGGCTGCGCCGCGGCCGGCGTGCTCGTGGACGTGGATGACGTGCTCGTGCTCGCGCTCGTGGTGGGTGCAGAGCTCTGGGCCTCGCGCGCGTAGGCGACCTTCAGTTGGGCGATCGCGTCGCGCAAGGGGGACAGCTCGCCCGGCATGCGTCGCTCGAGGATCGGCATCAGCGCGCTGGCGCCGTCGATCGCGTCGCGCGCCTGCTCGAGATCGCGTTCGCCTGCCGACGCCGCCGCGGCTGGGTCGCCGTCGGGTGCAGCGGCAGACAGACCGAGGCGACGACCACCGATGTTGATCAGCGAGACCGTCGTCTGGATGATCATCTCGGCCGCCGTGATGCGGTTCAGCTCCGCTTCGTAGGCCGCGCGTAGCTCATCCTCGCTCGGCTGCCCCTGGCTCGTCGGGCCACTCGCGGGAGGCTGCATACTCCTCGCGTCCGGCTGGGGCTGTTGCTCGCTGCTCACACCGTCACCTCCTGGGAATAGGTCTGTCTTGTCTCTGCCACCGAAGCCGCGAATACCTCCTCGCGAGCCGCGCCCGCGTCGATCATCAGCTTGGCGCGTTGCGCTCCGTTGCGCTCGGGGAACGCCAGCTCGACGCCTAGCTCGGCGCGCACCGGCTCGGTCCAGGCCGCTAGGCGCTCGACGATCTCAGCCGCCGGATACTCCTCGGCGCGCTCGAGGTCGATCATCTTGCCGTCCAGGCCGTGGCGGATGGCGCGCCACATGTTCTCCTCGACCAGGCGCGGCGGCGGGTCGGCATAGGGCACGCCCTCGTCGAGGTCGCGAGCGGCCTGGGCCACGCACGCCACGATCAAGGCCGCCAGCGCCTCAGACTCGCCAGCCGTGCTTTGCGCATCGCAGATTCGCACCTCCACCGTTCCGAAACCGAAGTGCGGGCGCACCGACCACCACACCTGGGTGAACTCGACGATCGAGCTCGTGCGCAGCAGGAACTCGACGTACTCGCGGTATGCACGCCAGCTCCCGAAAGCGTCGGGGATGCCGCAGCGCGGGAAGTTACGCGTGAAGCTCTGCGTGCGCGCGGAGTGCAAGCCCGAGTCACGGCCGTCCAGGTAAGGGGAGTTGGCTGAGACGGCGAGCAGCAGCGGCAGCACAGCTCGCAGGCGGTCGCAGATGCGCACAGCGCGGTCGATGTCGTTGACGCCGACGTGCACGTGCAAACTGAAAGTGTTGTTGCGCCAGGCTACGTACTTGAGGCCCTGCTCGACGCGGCGGTAGTGCTCGGTGTCGATGATCGGCTGCTCGCGGTAGTCGGCCCACGGATGCGTACCCGTAGACCCGAGGGCGGCGCCCTCCTCTGTCGCGAGCGCGAATAGCCGGCGGCGGTGCTCGCGCTGGCGTGTCAGCGCGTCGGCCAGGCTCTCGCCGCGGCCGGAGACGATCTCGATCTCCGAGGAGATCAGCTCGCCGGTGATCGCCGCCGCCAGCAGCGGGTCGCGCTCGCTGCGCGCGCGCGCGCAAAGCCTCGAAGCGCGGGACGAGATCGAGCGTGGCCGGCTCGAGGATCGCGAACTCCTCCTCGATGCCAACCGTCAGATCGGTCGAGCGAGCGAACGTGTCAACTGCCTTGTCGAGGTCTAGGCTGTTCATTTGGGATGGTTTGGGCGTGCGATGTGGTCGGGAGCTCGCTCGGTGCTGGTTTCCCAGCTTAGGATCTCAGGGCGGGCGTGCCTGGCGGAAATTGGATTCAGGTCAGATAGAAGTACAGCGCGTAGAGCAGATCGACCGCCGGGCTCGACGTGTGGACGGTCACCTCGGGCGGCACCGCCAAGAGCGACTCGGAATAGTTGAAGATGATCTTCACGCCGGCGTCGACCAGCTCGTCCGCCAGACCCTGAGCGGCGCGCGGTGGGGACGGCGAGCACGCCGACCACGATTTCCTCATCTTCGACGACCTGGTGCAACTCGCTCGGTGTGGCGGACCGTTTGGCTGCCGACCTTGCTGCCGACCTTCGTCTCGTCCACGTCGAAGATCGCCACGACCCTGAAGCCGTGGTCGGCGAAGATGTCCGAAGAGGCGATCGCCTTGCCGAGGTGGCCGGCGCCGAGCAGCGCGATGTTGTGCTGGCCCGCGGTGCGCAGGATCTTGCGGATCTGCGAGACGAGCGACTCGACGTTGTAGCCGACGCCGCGCTTGCCGAACTTGCCGAAGCCCGACAGGTCGCGGCGGATCTGGGTCGAGTTGACGTGCGTGTAGTCGGAGAGCTCCTGCGAGGAGATCGTCTCCTTGCCCATCTTCTTGGCCTGCGTCAGCACCTGCAGGTAGCGCGAGAGCCTTGCGGCGACGCCGAGCGAGAGCCGTTCGCCGACGCGGACTATCGTCGTCGTGGATCGTGCTCACCGGAATGCTCAACTCGTTGTAAGCCATCGTTCTCTGACTCTAGAGGATGGTCTGCAGGCGTTCCCGCAGTACCCGCTCGTCGACGAAGTACTCGAACAGCTCCTCATCGCCCAGCGCGACGACCGGGATTCGCTCGAAATAAGCTCGATGCAGGGCCTCGTCCGTGGTTATGTCAACCTCCGACAGCTCGAATCCCAGCTCTGAGCGCAACTCGCGCAGGACGGTTTGCGCCTCCACGCACAGGTGGCAGTCCGGCTTGGAGTAGAGCGTGATGACCTTCGTCAAAGTCCCGATGCTCCACCTGCGCGCTGGGGGGACGACGCTCTTTCCAATACACACGACTTGCTCGAACCAAATAGGCCCGACGCTGCGCGCTCTCTTGATCCTGCCCCGCTCACCACGGACGCTCTCCCGTCGCATAGGCGTCGAGGCCCAGATAGTCGGGGTATGACAGCGCCGGCGCGAAGCGTGCGGCGCTTGCGATCATCGCGGCGTTGTCGGTGCACAAGACCGGCGGCGGCACATGCACGCTCACGCCCAGATCTCGCAGACGTCGGCGCAGCTCGCCGTTGGCCGCGACGCCCCCGCCGACGGCCAGACGCTCAAGGCCCGTCTGCTCCAGCGCTTCCTTGCTGCGCACGATCAAGTGCTCGACGATCGCTGCCTGGTAGGAGGCCGCCAGGTCGGCCGCGCGCTCGACGCGCTCGGCGCTCGTCCAATTCACGCAACTTGTAGAGCAGCGAGGTCTTCAGGCCCGCGAAGGAGAAGTCAAGGCCCCGGCCGAAGGCGCGTGTCGCGCCACGTCCGCCGCGTGCGCGCGAGCCGGAGGTCGGGAACTCGAACGCGCGCGGATCGCCGTCGGCTGCCAAGCGCTGCAGCGCCGGGCCTCCAGGGAAGCCGAGGCCCAGCATCCTTGCGCCCTTGTCGAACGCCTCGCCGGCCGCGTCGTCCAGCGTACGGCCGAGCGTCTGGAAACCCTCGTGCTGCTCCACGTGGGCCAGCAGCGTGTGACCACCGCTTGCGATCAGGCACAGGAAAGGCGGCTCAAACGCGGCTCCACCAGATGCAAAGCCCCCAGAAGCTCCGCCTGCTTCCCCGGCATCGGCGTCGTACACCAGGAAGCTCGCCGACACGTGACCCTGCAGATGGTCGATCGCCGCGAACGGCAGGGCGCGCGCCGCCGCCAGCGCCTTGGCGCTGGAGAAGCCGACGAGCAATGCCCCGATCAGGCCCGGGCCCTGCGTGGCGGCCACTAGCTCCACGTCGTCCAGCGTCACATCCGCCTGCGCCAGCGCGCGCTCGACGACCAGGTCGATTAGCTCCAGGTGGTGGCGCGAGGCGATCTCCGGCACCACGCCACCGAAGCGCTCGTGGGTCTGCTGGGAGGAGATCACGTTCGAGCGGATCGTGCCATCGTGCGCGACTACTGCCGCGCACGTGTCGTCGCAGCTTGTCTCGATCGCGAGGATCACCGCCGATCGCTCCACGCGTAGCGGGCGCAGTACGCGCGGGCAGGACTCCCCGCGCGAGCAGAGGGCGACGAGCTGGGGGCAGCAGCGCTCATACCGGGCCCGGGTTCGGCACGTCGTCGAACGAGCCTGCAAGCGTCGCGGGCGTACGCCACATCACCAGGGCATCCTCGCCGTTGTCTTGGTAGTAGCGCCGGCGCAAGCCCGCGGCGCGGAAGCCTTCGCGTTCGTAGAGGTGGATCGCGACGTCGTTGGAGCGGCGCACCTCTAGCGTGAAGCGCGCGTCGTCGTCGTGCACGCGCTCGTACAGCTCGCCGAGCAATGCGGAGGCGACGCCCCTGTGCTGGTGCTCGACGTCGACCGCGATGTTCATCACGTGCCACACCGTGTCGTAGCGTGAGCAGATCAGGTAGCCCACGAGCCGCTGCTCGTGCAACGCCGCCAGGCAGACGCCCGAGGACTTCGACAGCTCCAGCACGAACATCGCCAGCGACCATGGCGTCGGGAAGGCGCGCCGCTCGATCGCGATCACGCGCGGCAGGTCAGCGTAAGTGAGGGCGCGAATGTCCACCGAGAACGAGCCCTCGGTGCTGATGCCGACAAGCGTTGCGCACATCAGGGCCACAGCCCCCTGCTCACAGCTATCCGCGCTGCGCCCTTCAGCTTCAGCCCAGCCAGCGACACGCGCATCATGCCCGCGCCCCCTCCAGCACAATCTCCGCATCCGGGCGCCAGCGACACGCGCATCATGCCCGCGCCCCCTCCAGCACAATCTCCGCATCCGGGCGCCAGCGACACGCGCATCATGCCCGCGCCCCCTCCAGCGCGATCTCCGCATCCGGGCGACGACGGTAGTCGGGCATGACAGCCTCGGCGCTCACCGGCGCCTGCTCGCCCAGCTCGCAGATCGCCTGCGCCTGAATTCGGTGACGCTCGCTGCGATCCTCGACCACACGCACACCCGCCCGCTCGAAGGGCCCGCGGTAGAGGACGGCTCCGTCGCCCAACGCGAACCACTCTTGTGAGCGCGTATCGATCGCGGCACTATCCAGCAACTCCGCCAAACCATCCGGGGAGACCGCCTGCGGCGCGAGCAGCTCTTGACCATCGTCGTAGGCAGCGACGAAAACCTCGCCGCGACGCGCGTCGATCGCAGCCACAACTCGGTATGCCTGGCCGTCCGCACCCCGCACACCCTGAACGGCACCCTCCGTGACCGAGGGCACCCCGACGGGCACACCCTCGGGGGCGCACCCTGAAGGGCACAAGCGGGCGGGCAGGCAGGCCAGCGCGCGCAGACTCGACACGCCGACCAGCTCCACGCCGAGCGAGCGCGCCAGAGCCCGCGCCGTGGCGATGCCGATGCGCAAACCCGTGAACGTTCCCGGGCCAACGCCGACCGCGATCCGCTCCAGCTGGGGCCAGTCGATACCCCCCTCCTCCAGCAGGTCGTTTGCGAATGGCAACAGCCGCGTGGCATGGCCAGGCCGCTGCCCGGCCGCCGGGTCGTCGCGCGCCTGCAGCGTGCTCCCGTCCGCCAGCTTCAAGCCGACGACGGTCGCCGGCGTGGCCGTGTCGAGTCCGAGCACGATCATCGCGCGACCTCGAGCTCCTGCACCTCGATGCGGCGGCGGTCGGCACCCGCGTGGGTCAAGCTCACCAGCAGGCGCGCGTCGCGCAACTCCGGCGCCTCTCGCTCGGGCCACTCCACGAAGGCGATCGTGTCGCGGGCCAGATAGTCGTCGAGCAGCTCCGGCTCCTCCTGCGCAAGGCCCGCCAGGCGGTAGAGGTCCAGATGCGCGACAGTAACGCCCGCACCCCGGTAGCGGTGGCCGATCGAGAAGGTCGGGCTCGTGACCGCCTCGCCAACACCGAGCGCCCTGGCCGCCCCGCGCACGAGCGTGGTCTTGCCAGCCCCCAGCTCGCCGCGCACCAAGACGATGTCGCCCGGCTTCAGGGAAACGGCAAGCTCGGCGCCTAGCGCCTCGGTTTGGGCCGAATCCGAGGTCTCGACGATGCGTGTCGCCACGAGAGAAGACTAGTCCAACCCACAGGAGCATCCGCGCACGGCGGCAAAAAAACGGCCGGCTCGCGGGAGAGGAAGCGCGAGCCGGCCGTGGTGCTTGGGAGGATGGAGATGTACTTGCTATCGGCAAACCGCCTGACCTGCTTGAGCGGCCACTCGAGCGCTTTCCACTTCCATATACGAGCGCAGCGTCGATTTGGATGCCCCGCCTGAGAGCAAAGCCGCCCAATTTGGGGGCTTTGCTTCGGCTCAGGGGAATGCTTAGAAGAGCCCGAGTTGATCGACGGCGCCCGCCGACTCCTGCTCATCGTCCGGTACTCGGCTCGCCGACTCCTGTCGACCGCCAGATGCCCCGCTCGCCGACTCCTGCTGATCGCCAGATGACCCTCTCGCCGGCTCCTCCCTGGCCGCGGTCGCCTGCGCGAGCGCCTCACTCTCGCCCTCCACCGGCTGGCGCGGCTCGGGCTGGGCCAGCAACTCCGGCAGGCGCGCGAAATCCTCGCGCAGCGTCTCGAGCATGCGCGGCGTATACAGGGCCGCTGCCGGGTGGAAGATCGGATACAGCCGCACCGTACGCCGGCCGAGCGTCAGCTCCTGCGGCTTGCCGTGCAGACGCGTGATCCCAGTCGGGTCGTCGCGCAGCAGCTTCGTGGAAAAATTGCCCAGCGAGCAGATCACACGCGGCTGGATCAGCTCGACCTGCCGGTAGAGGTACTCGCGACAGTTCTCGATCTCCAGCGGCAACGGGTCGCGGTTACCCGGCGGGCGGCAGTTGTGTACTACGCCACCCGCCGTGACGAAATTATGAGTCTCCTCGACGTCTATGCAGAAAAACGTCTTGTCGGCGCGTTCTCGATGCGTTACGTCCTCGACCTCTACCCCATCGAATAGAACGCGCCTATGGCCGGCCCGCAGCCGATCCGTATCGAACGGCACAAGCGCAGCCACGTCAGGATGCAGCTTGTAACGCATCGGCGGAGGCACATAAGGCGCGATCTTCTCCGAGAGCGCCTCCGTGGCATCGACGTCGAAGTAGAGTCTCCCTCGCGAGGCCTTCGCCGGAATGCCAAGCCGCGTAAGCCCCGCCAGCAACACCTGCAAGTCCCGGTCATCGAAGCCCACCGTCGCAATCTCCGCGCTGGGACGTCGGGGGGACCGCAATCGCGCGTAGCCATCGTCCATGAACCAGATGGCGAGCATGCGCTCATTGAGCCCTTCGGCCATCCAACCCGGCACCCGCTTGTGAGGCCGGTAGAACTCCCCTCGAAGCACTCGCAATGCACGATGGGCCAGAGTACGGACATGAACGACGCCATAGGACTTTGGGCCGCCAGCGACCGCAGCAACTAGTCGCTCCTCCACGCAAGGTTCAAGCTCTTCCATCAGCTCTGCCTTGAACAGGGCGTACTCAGCCTGGCGCTGAGAGTGAGAGAGACTCAGTGAGGCGCCCTTGGCTTGCAGACAACCATCACCGAGCACCGTTCCACAAACCACGTCGTAAGCGAGGTCGCTGAGGCCTTGGCCGGTCGCGATCCGATCAGACGGTCCCAATTCTTGCGCGGGTACGTACCCGCGATCAGTCAACACGGGGTGGTCACCCGTAACTTCGATGCCTACACGCCCAACGCCGGCTTGTTGAGATGACGCATAGGTAAGACGGAAGACGCGGCGATCACCTACCGGCGTCTCATGCCAGCCAGTGACACGACGTTGTACAAGGAGGCCCTCGGCATCTACCGCCATCACCGAGCCCGAGTAGCGTGAGCGGACGAGTCGCCCAATCCGCTCCCAGGATCCGTCGGCAAGCTGTACTCGAGAGTTGTACCTCAAGCACTTCAACACGTTGGCGATGAAGACGTCTCTACGCTCCAGGCCGATCTCTTCGAGCAAGGTCTCCAAGAGCTTGCCTGCGCGACCCACGAACGGCAGCCCCAGCTCGTCCTCGCTTGCGCCGGGCGCCTCACCGACGAACATCAGCTCGGCGTCGGCGTTTCCAGCGCCGAACACCACGTTCTTGCGCGTCGTCGCGAGCTCCTGGCAGCGCACGCAGCGTTGGGCCTGCTCGAACACCTGCTTGAGGGCCTCACGGCGCTGCTCGGCTGGCTGACTGCTCTCCGCGGCGGACACGAACCGGAATGGTAGAGGCGAGGGGCCTGTCGTGGCTCGGTCGAACGTCTAGGCCCACTCTGACCGTGGAACCGGAAACGCTTCTCGGGAGGCTGTATACTTGAGCGAGTCGCGACCGGTATCTCCCCAGCGGAGAACTGGACCGAGCCAATGAACCCGTTGATCTTGCCATCGGTCGGAGCCCTGCGCCATACACGCCATGGCCGGCTGAGGGACATACGACCATGAAGGTTGTGCGCTCCGTAGATGAGGTTCGGGCGGTGATCGAGCGCTACAGGTGCCTTTCGGTGCCTGCTCGTGATCGCAAACCGGCTGCTGGCGTAGCGACCAGACCCGCGCTACACACCGTCGGCTTGGTGCCAACGATGGGCGCCCTGCACGAGGGCCATCTCTCCCTGATCCGCACAGCGCGAGAACAGTGTGACACAGTGATCGTCTCTCTGTTCGTCAATCCCTCTCAATTCGACGAGGCAGCCGACCTCGAGCGCTATCCGCGCCGTGAGGCCGACGACATCCAGCTAGCAGAGCGAGCTGGCGCCGACATCCTTTTCATCCCTTTGGTCGAGGAGGTCTACCCGGACGGCTTTTCCACCGCTGTAGAGGTATTCGGCCTGACCGATCGTCTCGAGGGCGCGTCTCGCGGAGCTTCTCACTTCCGCGGCGTCACCACGGTGGTAACGAAGCTGCTCAACATGGTGTCACCGGACATCGCCTACTTCGGCCAGAAGGATGCCCAGCAGGTGGCTGTAATCAAGCGCATGGTCGCAGACCTCAACATGCCGGTAGGTATTGAGGTGTGCGCCACCGTCCGCGAGCGCGACGGACTCGCTATGTCCAGCCGCAATTCCCGTCTCCGCCCCGACGAGCGGGCACGAGCCGGAGTCTTGTTCGAGGCACTCGAGCAAGCGGCAGACATGGCCTACGGTGGCGAGCATTCCGCCGAGAAGCTCGTGCAAACCGCCCGCGCGACAATGACCGCCCATGGAATCGATCCGGAATATCTAGAGCTTGTGGATCCATCAACCTTCGAACAGCTCGAATCCCTCAACACAATCGCACTACTCGTCGTCGCCGCGCGTATCGGCGAGACGCGGCTGATCGACAACTTCGTTCTCGACCAGAGGCTTGCAGGCGCCAGGTCGGTCATCGACCGACCCGCAATCCTCGCCAGCTGACCTACCCCCTACCCGAGGAGACTGACAACGAACATGCAGCGCACAATGCTCAAGTCAAAGATCCACCGGGCCACAGTGACCGACTGCGACCTCCATTACGTCGGCTCGATCACGATTGACCCGGACCTGCTCGAGGCGGCAGACATCCTCGAGCACGAGCAAGTCCATGTGGTCGACGTCGACAACGGCGCCCGCTTCGAGACGTACACGATAGCCGGGCAGCGCGGCTCGGGCGACATCAAGGTCAACGGCGCCGCCGCGCGGCTGGTACATCGCGGCGACACGATCATCGTCATCTCCTACGGGCAGTACGACCGTGCGGAGATGGAGCACTACGAGCCTCGCGTCGTGCACGTCGAGGCTCAAACCAATCGCATCATCACCGTCGACGACGCGGTGGCGACCCTGCTCAGCTCTCCGCCCGCCTCTGTCGAGGCCGGCGTCAGGGGCTAGGCGGGGCGTCAATCAGCGCCAGAGAGGACCCACCCATGTCAAGCCACCCCAGCAACCCCGCACACGACACCGCCCCGACGCCTGGCCCCTCCGCGCGGCCCGGGCACGCTCAGCCCGGGCTAAGCATCCCTTCGGACCCTGGCCGGCTGCCCATGACCCTGCCGTTGCTCGCCGAGAAGAAGCGTTTGGGCGAGCCAATCGTGATGGTCACAGCCTACGACTACCCGAGCGCGCGCGCCGCCGAGGCGGGTGGCGTGGACCTCGTGCTCGTCGGCGACTCGGCCGCCACGACGATCCTCGGCTACAACTCGACCACGCCCGTCGACCTCGACGACATGCTGGTGTTGGCGCGGGCCGTGCGGCGCGGGCTGAACACACCCCTGATGATCGGCGACCTGCCGTTCGGCTCGTATGAGATCAGCGACGAGCAGGCGGTCGCGAGCGCCGTGCGCATGGTCAAGGAGGCCGGCTGCGATGCGGTCAAGCTGGAGGGCGGCGGTCCAGCCTCGGCGAGTCGCGCGCGTGCGATCATCGGCGCCGGCATTCCCGTGATGGGGCATGTGGGGCTGACCCCGCAGAGCTCGACCGCGCTCGGCGGCTGGAAGGCCCAGGGCCGCACGGCCACGGCGGCCGCGCGCATCGCCTCGGAGGCGTTGGCCCTGCAGGGCAGCGGCTGCTTTGCGATCGTGTTCGAGGCGATCCCGAGCGCCGTCACGAAGGAGCTGATGCCGCACGTCGAGGTGCCCGTGATCGGCATCGGCGCGGGGCCCGACACCGACGGGCAGGTGCTCGTCTTCCACGACCTGCTCGGCATCCGCGACGGCCTGGGGCCACGCTTCGTCAAGCGCTACGCCAACATCCAGCAAGAGATGGACGCAGGCGTGGCCGCCTACGCCGAGGACGTGCGCTCAGGCCGCTACCCGGGGCCGGAGCACGGCTACTCGATCGACGCCGAGGAGTTGGCGGAGCTGCACACGCTGCTCGCCTGAGCAGTCGCTCAGGACATCCGCCGCGTTTCGCAAGAGGTGCGGCGGACATCGCCATGGCGCTCTCACGGCACGGCGGACCTGGCCACGGCACCCCTCACGGCACGGCGCCTGACCACCACCCTCACAGCGTGGCGGGCTCGCCGTACTCGACCTTGCGCAGCACGCGCGCCGGTGCGCCGGCAGCGATCGAGAACGGCCCGATGTCTTTGGTGACGACGCTGTTGGCGCCGATCACGCAGCGCTCGCCGATGCTCACGCCGCTTGTGACGACAACGTTGACTCCCAGCCAGCAGTTGTCGCCGATCCTGGTCGGGCCCCTTGCTCTCGAAGCCCTGCCAGGTGATTGGCTTCTCGGGATCGTCGTAGCGGTGGCTTGCATCCGAGACGAAGCAGCCGTTGGCAAGCATGCAGTGATCTCCGATCTCGACAAGCTGCTCGGCGGCGACCATCACGCCCATGTT
This sequence comes from uncultured Solirubrobacterales bacterium, assembly GCA_963725265.1. Lineage (GTDB taxonomy): Bacteria > Actinomycetota > Thermoleophilia > Solirubrobacterales > Solirubrobacteraceae > Palsa-744. The sequence goes on along the minus strand of CAVRXP010000002.1, from coordinate 1,316,639 downwards.
CAGGAACGTGCCGCTGCCGATGCGCACGCGGGCGCTGCCGGGCATCGTGATCCATACGCCGGGCTCCAGCAGCGTGTGCGCACCGATCTCCAAGCGTCCCTCGCGCAGCGCCGCTAGGACATCGCCCTGCAGCGGCCAGCGCGCGAAGGCTTCGCGGCGCATGAGCTCACGGTGGATCGCCAGACGATTCCAGGGCAACGAGTTGCGCTCGTACCAGCGCCACCTCTGTGTCCACAACCACGCCCTGGAAGCCCTACTACTCATGGAACATGATGAGTAATAGGGAATGGGCATGGAGAAAGGAACGCCCGTTCTTCATGGGCAGACAGAGGATTTGAAGGTGGGAATGAGTGGTACAGCGGCCGACTCGCTCACGCGCGTGCCGCCGACTTCGCCTTGCGCTTCGCGACGGATGCGCCATTGGAGGACGCGCCGTTCGTGCTCGCCTTCTTGGCCTTGACGGTGCGTGCGCGCGACTTGGCCTTTGGCTTGGGCACCAGCAAGTCGCGCAGGAACTCGCCCGTGTGCGAGCCAAGCTCGGCCGCCACCTCCTCGGGGGTACCTGCCGCGATCACCATGCCGCCCTCCTCTCCCCCCTCCGGGTCCCATGTCGATCAGGCGGTCCGCACACTTGATGATGTCAAGGTTGTGCTCGATCACGACCACGCTGTTGCCGGCATCCACGAGCCGCTGCAGCACCTCCAGCAGCCGTTGCACGTCCGCGAAGTGCAGCCCCGTCGTGGGCTCGTCGAGGATGTACAGCGTGCGCCCTGTCGCCACCTTGGAGAGCTCGGTGGCGAGCTTCACGCGCTGGGCCTCCCCGCCTGAGAGCGTCGTCGCGGGCTGTCCGAGGCGGATGTAGCCGAGACCGACCGCGTCGAGCGTCTCCAACCGCCGACGGATCTTGGGGATGTGCTCGAAGAAGTGCAGCGCCTCCTCCACCGGCATCGCGAGCACCTCGGCGATGCTCTTGCCCTTGAACTTGACCTCCAAGGTCTCGCGGTTATAGCGGCGCCCGTCGCACTGCTCGCAGGGCACGTACACGTCGGGCAGAAAGTGCATCTCGATCTTGATCTGCCCATCGCCGCGGCACACCTCGCAGCGCCCGCCCTTCACGTTGAAGGAGAAACGCCCTGGCTTATACCCGCGTGCGCGCGCCTCCTGGGTCTTTGAGAACAGGTCACGGATCACGTCAAACAGCCCGGTGTAGGTAGCGGGATTCGAGCGCGGCGTACGCCCGATCGGCGACTGGTCGACGGCGATGATCTTGTCGAGCTGGTCGAGCCCGTGGATCGCGCGATGCGCTCCAGGCCGTTGGCGCGCGCGGTGCAGACGGTTGGCGACCGCCTTGTAGAGCACTTCGTTGACAAGCGTCGACTTGCCCGAGCCCGACACACCCGTCACGCAGGTAAGCGTGCCGAGCGGAACGTGCACGTCGACGTCGCGCAGATTGTGCTGGCTCGCGCCCAGGATCTCGACGTAGCCGATCGGCGTACGCCGCTGACCGGGCAGCTCGATCGTGCGCGTGCCCGCCAGGAACTGCCCGGTCAGCGACTGCTTGACCTTCTGCACCTGCGCGGCGGTCCCCTGCGCCACGATCCAGCCGCCGTGCTCGCCCGCCCCGGGCCCAAGGTCGACGAGATGGTCGGCGCAGCGCATCGTCTGCTCGTCGTGCTCGACCACGATCACCGTGTTGCCGAGATCGCGCAGACGCTCGAGCGTCGCGATCAGCTTCGCGTTGTCGCGCTGGTGCAGCCCGATCGAGGGCTCGTCGAGGATGTACAGCACACCCACAAGCGACGAGCCGATCTGCGTAGCCAGACGGATGCGCTGCGCCTCGCCGCCCGACAGCGTCGAGGCGGCACGATCCATCGACAGGTAGCCAATGCCGACGTTCTCCAGGAACTGAAGCCGCTCGGAGATCTCACGCAAGATCAGGCGCGCCACATGCCGGTCGGTGTCCGAGAGCTCGACCTCCTCCAACCAGGCCAAAGCCCGCCGCGCCGAAAGCGCGCAGAAGTCCTCGATCCGCGTGCCCGCGACGAGCACCGCGCGCGACTCGGGGCGCAGGCGCGCGCCACCGCACTCCGGGCAGGCGCGCAAAGACATGAACTCCTCGATCTTCTCGCGCGTCCACTCCGAGTCAGTCTCGCGATAGCGTCGCTGAAGATTTGCCAGTACCCCCTCGAAGCGCGTGCCATAGGAGCGCGTGCGACCGAAGCGGTTTCGGTAGGTGATCTGCAGCGGCTCGCCGTTCGTCCCCGACAGGAACAGGTCGCGATGCTCCTGGGGCAACTCCTCCCACGGCGCCCCCAGATCGACCTTGTAGCGCTTGGCGATCGCCTCGGTCACCTGCTCGTAGTAGTTGGACGCGCTATTCGCCCACGGCGCGATCGCCCCTTCCCCGACCGACAGCGTCGGATCCGGCACGACCAGATCGGCGTCGATCACCATCTGCGAGCCGAGCCCGGTGCAGCGCTCGCACGCGCCGTGGGGCGAGTTGAAAGAGAAGATGCGCGGCTCCAGCTCGACCAGCGACGGTCCATGCTCGGGACAGGCGAACTTCTCCGAGAAGGTGTAGAGCGTTCCGGCTGTGGGCTTGGCGCCCGGGACGATCTGGGCATTCGCGGCCTTCACGCCAAGGGCACCGGATGAATGGGCCTGGCCGTCTCCCGGTGCGGGCACGCCATCCCCTCCCCCACCATTTCCGCTACGCGAAGACCCGACGATCTCGATCTCGACGAGGCCGTCCGCCAGCCCGACCGCGGTCTCGATCGAGTCGGCCAGGCGCTTGCGGATGTCGTGGCGCATCGACAGGCGGTCCACCACAACAGAGACGTCGTGCTTGTAGCGCTTGTCGAGCACGATCGACTCCTCGAACATGCGGATGCGCCCGTCGATCTTCACGCGCGCGAAGCCGTCCGCGCGCAGCTCCTCCAGCAGCTTGCCGTACTCGCCCTTGCGCCCCCTGACGACCGGGGCCAGCACCATGAAGCGCGTGCCCTCGGCCAAGCTCCATCGCCTGGTCGATGATCTGCTCGGCCGACTGGCCGTGATCGGCCGTCCGCAGATCGGACAGTGCGGCTTGCCCACACGCGCCCACAGCAGGCGCAAGTAGTCGTAGATCTCGGTGACGGTCCCGACGGTCGAGCGGGGATTGCGCGAGGTCGTCTTCTGGTCGATCGAGATCGCTGGCGAGAGCCCTTCGATCGAATCGACGTCTGGCTTGTCCATCTGCCCGAGGAACTGGCGCGCGTACGCGGACAGCGACTCCACGTAGCGCGCTTTGTCCCTCGGCGTAGATCGTGTCGAACGCGAGCGAGGACTTGCCCGAGCCTGACAGACCGGTGATCACCACCAGGGCGTCCCTTGGCAGCTCCAAGGAGATGTCCTTCAGATTGTGCTCGCGCGCGCCGCTGACGACGATCTTGTTGCTTTGGGCCATTCGACTGTCATTGTATTGACACGAACAGACGTTCGCCTTGGCGAGTCGGTCTCGTGGCGAGCAGGCGGTCCCTATTGGACCGGTATGCTGGGCCGTGTGGACGACTACGGGCTACCGATCTCCTATGAGGTGCTGGACCCAGGCACCCCGGTCTACAGCAGCGACGGTGAGAAGATCGGCGAGGTCACACATGTGCTTGCCGTGCCCGAGGAGGACGTGTTCGACGGGATCGTGCTTGCCCAGCACGAGGCCGCCGGCGGACACCGCTTCGCCGATGCGGACGACGTCGAGTCGATCCACGAGCGTGCGGTGACACTCAAGCTCGACGCCGACGCCTGCCGCGCGCTACCGGCGCCGACCGAGAATCCGGGCGTGATGAAGGACGACCCGGCCGAGGGCACCCCTGGGTTCTCCGACAAGCTGCACCGCGCCTGGACCCTCATTTCAGGCAAGTACTGACTCGATTGCGCCGGCAGTGGCTTCGCTACCCGCCTAGCCGTCCTGTCCGCACCCAGTAGGCAAGCAATGGATCGACCACCCTGTGACCTGTCGCACGGTTTGTGTCTGGCACCACCTCTCCGGCGTCGATCAAGCTGCGCAGCGAGTTGGCCATCGAGCCACCGCGCGCTCCGCCGACGCGAGCCTGAGCCGCGTGACCGTAGAGGCCTGAAGAGTTCTCCGCGATTGCGGTAATCGCACGCCGCTGTCCGGCCGTCAGCGCCGACCAAAGGGCTCGCAACTCGTCGCCCGCCTCCACGCCGAGCACATGGTCAAGCGCATCCGTGAACGTCGATGCGTCCGCCTCCCCTCCGCTGGGAACTCGCTCGAAGATGACGTGCGCAAGCAGCATCGTCCGCTGTGGATGGCCTTCGCAGAAGTCGATCAGGGGCCCCAGCGCCTTTCCGATGTCTCGGCCCGAGCGCTCAAATCGCTCGCCCACGTACTCTGCAACGTCCTCGGGCGGGAGTGGCGCCAACTCCACCGCTCCGGCCTGGCCGTAGAAGGCCCTTCGCTTGGAGGCGAACAACTCGCGCATCATGCCTACCTGCGATCCGGCGAAGACGTAGCTTGCGGCCTGCGCGTGGTGCTCGATCTCAGACCTCATCACTGCATCGATCCGCGAGCCAGCGAGCAGAATGTCCTGAAACTCGTCGAACACGATCAGGCTGCGCACCCCCTTGGCCGCGTGAAGCTGGCGGGGAAGTCCAAGCCAGTCGAGCAGAGAGCGCCGCGGCCCTGGACCCTGTCCGCTGACCTCGACACTGAGCGGCAGCGGACCACCACCCGCGCGCACACTCGCTCCCAGGGTGCGCCTGATGCCCTCGAACCAACGTGCCATTCGCCGCGGCAGCTGCTCCGCATACGCCGCCTCGATGCGCACGGCGACATCGTCCTCTGTCAGCACACCGAAGAAGTTGACGTACACGCCCACCATCCCCTGCTCTGCGGCATCGGCGAGCGCACGTCGCAGCAGCGAGGTCTTGCCGTAGCGTCGCGGCGCCGCCAGACGGGAGTTATGACCTCCCAGGGCACGATCGACCAGCAGCTTCGTCTCGTCGTCGCGGTCGAGAAGGTCGGGCGGAGCAACCGGCTCGGAGAAAACAAATGGATTAGACATTGCGCTCGATATTAGCGCATATTTGCGCTAACTATTAGCGCAAATACGCACCACAACCAAGCGCAGCACAGCGGCGATTGGGACCTATCGAGAAGGCCCCAGCTAAGCGAATGCCCATTTCTCTTCGCCCGCGACCATTTACGCGGAGCCGACCTGTGCTCCCCTCGCACTTGGCCCTTTAGGTGCAAGCGATCATCAACGAGACGAAGCCCCCCGTCCGTCGACTCACCCTTCGATAGCCGCGTAAACCTCGTCGAGCAGGCGCTCGCGGTCGGGGACGGCGAAGTTCTCCTCCAAGTAGCGAGCGGTGTCCTCGCGCGAGTCGCCGTTGAGCGCCATGTTGAGCGCGACCAGGCGGGCTCCGTCGAGGTCGCCGTTGACCGGGGCTGTATCGCTTGCGGACGCCGGCTCCGAGAAGAGACCTTGCTCCTCGAACACGGACTCGCTCGGCGCCGCCTCCGAGGACGCCGACGGCGCCTGGAAGCCACTCTCGACATAGGCCCCAGACGTCTGCGCATATGGGTCGCCCTGCATACCTTCATGGGACTCCGCGAGCGACTCGACGAACGGCTCGCTATGCGTCACCGGAGCCACAGCTGGAATTGGCTGGTCCGCAGCGCTATATGCGGCTGTGGCTGGTGCCCCCTGCGTGCCTGCGCGCCCCGACGCCGCGTCGTAGAGCGCCTCCATCTGACCCTCGACGGCCGACAGGTCGCCCGCCAAGCGTCCGGCGCCGCTACGCAAGCTTTCAACCAGGCCGCGCGTCTCACCGTCGAGCGAGCCGACGTGCCCGAGCAGCGCTTCGGTCGCCTGCGAAACCGCCGCGACGTGCTCGCGCGCGCGCGCGACGGCATCCTCGCGTGTGTGCCGCGCGTCCGTGTCGGCGGCCTCACGCACCTGGTGGGCCTGCTCGGCCGCCTGGTGTTCGATCGTCTCGGCCGTCGCCTGGGCAGCCTCGAGGATGCCCTGAACCTGAGTGGCGGCGCTCGCCGCAAGCGACTCTCCGCCACGGCTCGACGCCTCCCGCTGCAGTTCCTCGATCTCGGCGGCAAGCGCGCGCAGGTGAGTATCGACGCTCGCAGGATCGTAGCCGCGACGCACGATCGGAAAGTCGCGCCGCTCGATCCCCTGACGATCCATTTCCACAGCGCTCATCCTATGCCACCTCGCCGGCGGGAGTCTCGCTTGCCTCGTCATGCTCCTCGACAGCCTCGCCGCCGGCGCTCGGCCCCGCCTGCCCCTCGTTCGCCTGCACGTCGCGCAACTCCCGTCTCAGCTCCCTGATCTCGTCGCGCAACTGCGCCGCATACTCGAAGCGCAGATCGTCAGCGGCGGCGATCATCTCCTCCTCCAGCTCCACCACCATGCGCTCCAGCTCGTGCTGAGGCATCTCTTTCGCCTTGGCCCTAGTCGCATTCTTGCGCCGACGCCCCCTTGGCACCTTCGACTCGGCCTGCAGGAACTCGGCAATGTCGGAGATCCCCTTGACGATGCTCGACGCGGTGATGCCGTGCTCCTCGTTATAGGCAACCTGGATCTCGCGTCTGCGGTCGGTCTCCTCGATCGCCGCCTTCATCGCCTTGGTCTCTTTGTCGGCGTACATCAGCACCGTGCCCTTCACGTTGCGAGCCGCCCGCCCGATCGTCTGGATCAGCGAGGTCTCCCCGCGCAGGAACCCCTCCTTGTCGGCGTCGAGGATCGCCACCAGCGACACCTCGGGCAGGTCGAGCCCCTCGCGCAGCAGATTCACGCCGACGAGCACGTCGTACTCGCCGAGCCGCAGGTCGCGAATGATCTGGATACGCTCGAGCGTGTCGATCTCCGAGTGCAGGTAGCGCACCTTGAAGCCCATCTCGATCAGGTATTGCGAGAGATCCTCGCTCATCTTCTTCGTCAGGGTGGTCACCAGCACCCGCTCGTTCACGTCCACGCGCTTGCGAATCTCGTTCATCAGATCGTCAATCTGATTGCGCGTCTCGCGCACGTCTATCTGCGGATCCACGACTCCGGTGGGTCGCACGATCTGCTCGACGATGCGCTGCGAGCGAGTCCGCTCGTATTCGCCTGGCGTGGCGGACAAGAACACGAGCTGCGGCGTGATCGAGAGGAACTCCTCGAACGTCTGGGGGCGGTTGTCCATCGCGCTCGGCAATCTGAAGCCGTAGTCCACGAGTGTGCGCTTGCGCGAGCGGTCGCCCTCGAACATGCCGCCGATCTGCGGCACCGTCTGATGAGACTCGTCGATGAAGCAGACGAAGTCCTCGGGGAAATAGTCGATCAGGCAGTACGGCCGCTCACCCGGCTTGCGCCCGTCGAGGATGCGCGAGTAGTTCTCGATCCCCGAGCAAAACCCCATCTCGCGCAGCATCTCCATGTCATATTGCGTGCGCTGGCGCAAGCGGTGTGACTCGAGCTGCTTGCCCTCCGCCTCCAGCTGCTCGCAGCGCTCGTTCAATTCCCTGCCTATCGCCGCCACACCATCCTCGATCGTCCCCTCCTTGACGTTGTAGTGAGTGGCGGGCCAGATCGCCACGTGCTCGAGGTCGTCGGCGATCAGCTCGCCGGTCAGCGGGTCGAAGTGCTGCAGACGCTCGACTTCGTCGCCGAACAGCGTCGCCCTGAACGCCGTCTCGGCATAGGCCGGAAATACCTCGAGCGTCTCGCCCTTGACCCTGAAGGTGCCGCGCGAGAGAACGCTGTCGTTGCGCGTGTACTGGATCGAGACGAGCTTGCGCAGCAGCTTGTCGCGGTCGATCTCCTCGCCGCGGCGCAATATCTGCATGTTCATCTCATACGTCTCCGGCGAGCCCAGCCCATAGATGCAGGACACCGACGCCACCACGATCACGTCGCGCCGCGCGAACACGGCCGCGGTGGCAGCGTGCCGGAGGCGATCGACCTCCTGGTTGATCGCCGAGTCCTTCTCGATGTACAGGTCCCTGCTCGGGACGTAGGCCTCGGGCTGGTAGTAGTCGTAGTAGGAGACGAAATACTCGACGGCGTTCTCGGGAAAGAAGGTGCGGAACTCGTTACACAGCTGCGCCGCGAGCGTCTTGTTGTGGGCGATCACCAGCGCGGGCTTCTGCACCTCCTGGATGACGCCCGCCATCGTCATCGTCTTACCGGTGCCGGTCGCGCCAAGCAGCGTCTGGAAGCGCTCGCCCGCGCGTACGCCTTCGGACAGCGAGACGATCGCCTTCGGCTGGTCGGCCGTCGGCGTGAACACGGGGTCGAGCTTGAACTCGGGCACAGCCCTCTACGTTAGAGCCTGTATCAAGGTGAGCGACGCGAGATGTCGGCTGCCGGCAAGCAAGCTCAAAGCCCGAGCTGATGCGGATAGACGGCGCGATATTCCGCCTGGGCGCGCAACACCTTCTGCACATAGGCCTGGGTCTCGGGAAACGGTATTTCCGAGACGCCAAGCGTCCTGCCGGCCGCACGCGCCTTCGCCACCCATGCGTCGACGTTCGCAAGCCCACCGTTGTAAGCGGCTACGGCAAGCATCTCGTTGCCCTCGTAGTGTTCGAGCAGGTAGCGCAGATACCAGCTGCCATAGGCAACGTTGACCCTCGGCGTCGCCAAGTCGCCGGCCGTGAAAGCGGTACCCCCGGAGAGGCGGGCTATGTAGTAGGCGGTGGAGGGCAGGATCTGCATCAAGCCGAGCGCGCCGGCCGAGGAGGTGCGCGGGTCGAACTTCGTCTCCGCGTAGATCACTGCCGCGATCAGCGTCGGGTCGAGGTGCTTTTCGGCGGCCTGTTCGCGGATCACGCTTACGTCGCTGAGCGGCAGCCCCTCGTTGCCCGACATGTGCTCGATGCGCGAGACGATTACGATCCCGAGCGCCACGAGCACTGCGAATGCGAGCAGCATCCGCAAAAAGGTGCGAGCCGGGTGCAATGGTCGCGAAGACCGATGCCCATCCGCTTGTGCCCCGCATGGGGTGCGCACGCGGGGGGCATGCCCCGTTTGGGTGTAATTCATCGAGATAGCTTGACAAGTACGTCGGCCAGTTCGCGCCGCAAGTCGACAACGCTACCGTCGTTGTGGACCACAAAGCTCGCGCGCGCGGCCTTTTCCTCCTGAGGAAGCTGCCTGCCGGCGCGCTCCTCGGCAAGTACGTGCCCGCGTGTGGCGGCGCGCTCGCGACGGGTGTCCTCCTGCGCGATCACCGCAATCGTCGCGTCGAAGCCGCGCTCCATACCGGACTCGAACAGTAGCGGCACCTCGACCACGGCCGCCCGCGGCGCGGGTTGCATCGCACGCACACGATCCAGCCACACCCCCATGCGAGCGCCGACGAGCGGCCACAGCAGCCCCTCCAACCACTTGCGCTCCTCCTCCCCGCCCGCAAACGCCCTGGCGGCGACGGCGGCACGGTCGACGACACCTCTGGGCGCCACCTCTGCACCCCAGCGCTCGAGCACCGCGTTCCTGACATGGCTCTCGCCGTACAGCTCGTGTACGACCGCGTCGGTCGAGAGCGTCTGGGCGCCCAGCCCCTCCAGCGCCTCGAGCGCGGTCGACTTGCCGGCGCCCATGCCACCGGTGAGCCCGACAAACGGCACCACCGATCGACGATCGGCCGCCACCGTTTGAATCGTCAGTCTTGTGCTGGCTCGCCGGCAGCCTGCTCTGCGCCGGCCTCGGCGATCGGCTCCGGCGTGGACTCCTCCGCCGCAACCTCGGCTATCGGCTCCTCCGGCGTGGACTCCTCAGTGCCAGGCTCCTCGACGACAGGCTCGGCCGTTTGGTCATTGTGGACCGCTGGCTCCTGCACGAGCATCTCGGCAACGGGCTCCTCGGCGGGGGCGTCAACGGCGGGGGCCTCTTCGGCGAGTGCGTCAACGGACGCCTCAGCCGGGGGCTGCTCGACGAGCGCCTCGGCAACAGACTCCTCTGCAGCGGGGGACTCCTCTGCAGCGGGGGACTCCTCAGTGAGGGCATCGACGGCAGGCTCCTCCCCAGCAGGCTCCTCCTCAGCAGGGGACTCCTCAGCGATGGCAGCGACGGCAACCTCGGCCGCGGCCTGCTCGGCAGCAAGCTCCCCGGCGTCCTCTCCGACGGCCACGTCAAGCGAGTCCTCCAGCACGACCTGCTCGTCGGCCACGTCCTGAGGCTCAGCCGGCGAGGCTGGCGGCGCATCCGGTCGCGGCAACGGCAGGATCTGATCCTCGACGCGCTTGGCCGACAGCGACAAGCGCCTACGCTCGGAGTCGATCTCGAGGATCTTCACACGGATCTCATCGCCGGGATGCACGATCTCGCGCGGGCTCTCGACATGGTGCCCGGCCAGCTCTGAGATATGCACCAGCCCCTCGACGCCGTCGAGCACCTCCACGAACGCGCCAAACGTGACGACCTTCGTGACCTTGCCGGCCAGCTCGTCGTTGACGTTATAAGTGTCGACGATTCGCTGCCACGGGTCTTCCTGGGTCTGCTTGAGACCAAGGGAGATGCGCTGGCGGTCGCGATCGATGTCGAGCACCTTTACCTGCACCGTGTCGCCGATGCCCAGGATCTCGCTCGGATGATTGACGTGCGACCAGGAAAGCTCTGAGATGTGGATCAGACCGTCGATCCCGTCGAGGTCCACGAACGCGCCGAAGTCGACGATGTTGGAGATCTGGCCCTCCACCACGAGGCCGGGCTGCAGGCGGTCGAGAATCTGTTGACGCACCTCCTTGCGCTCCTCCTCGAGCACCGCGCGGCGCGAGAGCACCACGTTGTTGCGCGAGCGGTTGAGCTCGATCACCTTCGTCTCGATCTGCGTGCCGAGATACTCGTCTAGGTTCGGAACGCGGCGGATGTCCACCAGCGAGGCGGGCAGGAAGCCGCGCACCCCGAGGTCGATGATCAGCCCACCCTTGACGACCTCGATGACAGAGCCCATAACCGGCTCGCCGGACTCTGCGGCGGCCTCGATGCGGCGCCATGCCTTCTCGAAGCGAGCGCGCTTCTTGGACATGATGAGGCGTCCGTCCTGGTCCTCCTTGGTGAGGACCATCGCGTCGACCTCCTCGCCGAGCGACACCTCCTCACGCGGATCGACCGACTTGCGGATCGACAGCTCGCCCGCGGGAATGACTCCCTCGGACTTGTAGCCGATGTCGACGAGAACCTCGTCCTTGTCGATGCGCACGACATTGCCCGTCACGACCTCGCCCTCCTCGAAGGGCTGCATCGTGGCGTCGTAGTTGGGGACTATCTGCCCGTCGATTTCAAGCAGGAGTCCGTTGGACCCCTCGACCACGTGGGCCTGGGGATTCTCTATAAGTGTTTGCACCGGTGGAAGCCTAGCGCAGGGACGCCGCCTGGGGCTGAGACCCCCGCGCCTACGGCGGTGGGGTCCATGGGAATCGGTTGGGTACATATCATTGGCTGCCCTATGCCTGTGAGAGCAACCAAGCGCGGGGAGCTACGCACCCCTCTCGAGCGCGATTGCGACGTGCTCGTCTGTGGGGCTTCCTTCGCCGGCCTGGCCATCGCGCGAGAGCTAGCGCATACGGGAGCGCGTGTGCTCGTGATCGACCGTTATGAGATCGGCGAGCGTCAGACCTCGGCATGCGGAATCCCCACCTGCTGGCTGGAGGCGATGGAGCTACAGGGCTCGCTGCGCCAGAGCTTCGACGAACTGGTCGTGCACACGCCCTGGACGACCGCGCGCTGGGCGCTGCCGTGGTCCTTCTCCACCTTCGACTATCGCGAGCTGTGCGCGCTGCTCTGGGAGCAAGCCCATCCGAGCGATGCCGAGTTCGAGACGGCGACGGTCAGCGGCCGCGACGGCGACACCGTGCACACCGACCGCGGGGATTTGACGGCGCCGCTGATCGTCGACGCGCTCGGCTGGCGTCGGGTGCTCTCCAATGACACCCCGATCCAGCCCCCCAACGCGCGTCTCTCGCGCGGCCTGGAGGTCCATCCGCACGGCGCCGGCGCGGAGCTTGAGTTGTGGATCGACCCTAAGTACATCCGATCCGGCTACGCCTGGAGCTTTCCGGCCACAGACGAGGTGCGTATCGGCGTCGGCTCCTTCTGGCCGGCCCACCACGTCAAGGAGCCGACCGTGCGCCTCGCCGGCGATCTTGACCTGCCGCCCGACGGCTATCAGGGCAATTGGATCCCCCACCAGCTGCGAGCCGCAGTCGAGGACAGGGTGTTCTTCGTGGGCGACTCGGCCGGACACTGCCTGCCGCTGACCGCAGAGGGGATCCGCACAGCTTTCTATTTCGGAATCGCGTGCGCCCGCGAGCTGCGTCCGGTACTCGAAGGCCACGCCACGCGCGAGCAGGCGCTGGCGCGTTACGGCGCGTTCTCCGATGCGCACGAGCGCAAGTATCGCTGGATGCTCAACACCCAACGCGCCGTCGGGCAGCTCACCCCGACTCGGGCGATCACGGTGTTGGCCCGCACGCTCGCCTCCGAGCGGGTATGCGCGTGGGCGTTCAACCATTACCTGGATATCGCCCCACCGTCATTTGTGGGCGCGAGGCCGCGCGAGACCGGCAAGCCTGTGCACATCCCGGCGACGGTCACCGCCTAAGAGACGGTCACCGGGTGGCGATCGCTAGGCAGTCATCCGCTTAGGCAGTGACCGCATAGAACGCGTTTCAAATGAGGGGTGCACGTTGATACCCCCCTTTTGGGGTCACTGCCTAGCGATTGCCACCCAACGCTTCGCTTCAGGCGATCTCCTCCAGCGCCTGCGCCAGCCGTCTGATGCCCTCTTCGATCGCGGGCTCCGCGAGGTTGGCGTATCCCAGGATCAGACCGTCGTGGAGGGGCCTTGGCTCCATGAAGGAGTAGCCAAGCGGATACACGCCCACCGAGCGACTTCGTGCGGAGCTGACGATCTCGAGCCCATCGACCGGGCGCTCGAGCCGCACGATCGCGTGCAATCCGGCCGCCAGACCGGTTACTCGAGCGCCGGGGAGATGGCGTGCCAGCGCCAGCACGAGCGCATCGCGCCGGGCGCGGTAGCGCCGGCGAGCAGTGCGCATGTGCCGATCGTAGGCGCCGCTCTCCATCAGCCGCGCCAGCGCGAGCTGATCCAGCGTCGGACAGCCGCCGTCGGACAGCGCCTTGGCCCCGACAACCGCGTCGAGAAGGCGCGGGGGGAGAACCATCCAGCCAAGACGCAAAGCCGGAGCAAGCGTCTTGCTGACCGTGCCCATGTACACCACACGCTCGGGAGCCAGCCCTTGCATGGCGGCCAACGGCGGGCGATCGTAGCGATACTCGGCGTCGTAATCGTCCTCCACGATCACACCTTCGGTCTCGCCCGCCCAAGCCAGCAAAGCGGCGCGGCGCGGCGGCGAAAGCGCCACCCCTGTCGGCGACTGGTGCGCGGGCGTAACGAGCACCGCGTCGATGCGTCCACCGTCGCCGCCGCCGGAGGAGGAGGAGGAGGAGGAGGAGGAGGAAGAAGAAGAAGAAGAAGAAGAGGAAGAGGAAGAAAGCGAGGCAAGCTCGCCCACACAAGCACCTTCGTCGTCCACCGGCAGCGCGACGAGCGTTGCGCCGTTGGCGAGAAGGATCGCCCGATGCGGCGGCAAGCCCGGATCCTCGACCGCGATGCGGGGAGAGCGCAGCGCTTTGGCGAGCAGCGCGAAGCCCTGCGCGGCGCCCGAGCAGATGACGATCGCTCGAGGATCGGCGACCACACCGCGCACGCGGCGCAGATGCGCAGCGATCGCCGAGCGCAGCTCGGGCGTGCCCTGCGGGTCGGGATAGCCGAAGTCTCGGTCGGGCGCCTCGCGCAGCACTTCGCGCATGGCGCGCAGCCATGCGCCGCGGGGGAACGTGGCCAGGTCTGGGTATCCGGGGAAGAAGTCGAACGCGGGCGCGCCCTGGGCGGGTTCGACGGTCGACTGGGAGGATGTGCCCGCCGTCTCGGCGACGAATGTGCCGGCGCCCGGCCTCGCAAGCAGATAGCCCTCGGCAAGCAGTTGCGCGTAGGCGTCCACCACCAGCCTCCGGGAGACCCCCAGATCGGCCGCGAGCACACGCGTCGCCGGAAGCCGGGCGCGGGCCGGAAGGCGTCCCGAGCGCACGGCGTCGCGAAGCCCCTCCTCTAGCTGAGCGCGTAGCGGGCGACGCCTAGCGCGGTCGAGCGCCAGCAGCAGCTCCGGCCCGGAATTGGTTCCCATATTGGGTGTCAAAGTGGTCCTTTACAGGGCACCACAACCACCATATCGTGGAGATGAGAGGACGTGGGGGCACGCTGCGTCGTCAACGACAAAGGAGCGCGAGATGAGCAGAATCGAGGGTGTCCCGGCCAACAGAGCCAACCCAGTGGTGCGAGTCATCTACAGCATGGTCCGCCGGGAATTCGGCCGGATGACCGGCAAGCGCGAGCTCACCCCCGACATCCCGGTGCGCGCGCATCGCACTTCGCTGCTCGTCGGCTATGGAATTTTCGAGAGCGCAGTGGCTCGCAAACCTCGCGTCAACGCGAACCTACGCGGACTGGCACAGCTCAAGTCCGCGGTGATGCAGGGCTGCGAGATGTGCCAGGACATCGCTTCGCAGCAGGCGTTGGCGTGGCAGGTGAGCCAACAGCAGATAGACAACCTCTACCGCTACCGCGAGAGCCCTCATTTTGAGGAGACCGAGCGGTTGGTACTCGACCTGGCGGTCGGCATGACATTGACGCCGGTGCAGGTCAGCGACGACCTGTTTGCCAAGCTGCGCTCGCGCTTCGACGACGCCGAACTGGTCGAGTTGGTAAACCTGATCGCCGTCGAGAACCTGCGCTCGCGCTTCAACGCGGCCCTTCAGTTGCCCTCCGTGGGTTTCAACGAGGGCGCCGCCTGCGCGCGCATGGAGGGCCCGCGTGCGAGCGTGGACGACGAGCCAACCGATCTGGGCATCGTGCTGGCGCCAGGCGATCGGAGCGCTCGACCCCGCGAGCGGACCGCGGTCGCCGAGGCGAGCCGCTAATGGGACGCTGGTCCCATCCGACCAGTGCCCACCCGACCAGCGCAGCACGACCAACACCGCACGACCAACACCGCACCACCAACACCGCACCACCAACACCGCACCACCAACACCGCACCACCAACACCGCACGACCAACACCGCACGACTAACGCCGCACGACCAACACCACCCCGGCCACAAGCAGCACGAAGCCGAGCACGCGCGTAGCGCCGATCGGCTGCTTGGCGATTCCCAACAGGCCGAAGCGGTCGATCAGCACGGCGGCGCTGAGCTGGCCGGTGATTACCACGGCCGTCAGAGCGCTGACGCCGAGCGTGCTCACGGTGAGGATCGCGACGGTCACGTAGGCCGCACCCAGCAGGCCGCCCACGAACGCCCACCAGGGAGCCTTGCCGACGTTGGCGAGACCGCCGAACCCTTCGCTGGTCAGCGAGACGATCAGCAACAGTGCGACCGTGCCGACCATGAACGAGACGGCGGCCGCGGGAACCGCGCCGACCGCGCGGCCGAGGCGTGCGTTGACCGCCGGCTGAGCGCCGACCAGCACGCCAGCGATCGCAACCAGCACGACAGCCAGCAGCCGGCTCACTTTGCCTCCAGCCAGTTCTGCCCGACACCAATGTCGACGGCCATCGGCGGAGAGTGCTGCCACACGCCGCACATCTCCTCCTCGATCAGCAGGCACGCGGTCTCCCGCTCCTGCGGCGGGCCTTCGAACAGCAGCTCGTCGTGGATCGTGAGGATCTGCTTGGTGGCAAGGCCCGTGTCGCGCAACTCGTCGTGGCAGCGCACCATCGCCAGCTTGATGATGTCCGCCGCGGTCCCCTGGATGACCGTGTTGACAGCCAAGCGCTCGCCGAGCGAGCGCACCTGGTAGTTGCGGGCCTGTAGCTCCGGGATCTGGCGGCGCCGCCCCCACAGCGTCTTGACGTGCCCCTCCTGCTTGGCCAGCTCGATCGTCTCCTCGATGAACTTGGCCACGCGCGCGAAACGCTCGAGATAGGCGTCGATGAAGGCTTTGGCCTCCTCACGCCGGATGTTCAGGCGATCGGCCAGCCCGAAGTCCGAGAGCCCGTAGACGATCCCGTAGTTGATCATCTTGGCCTTCGAGCGCATACCCGGGTCGATCTGCTCGGCGGAGACGCCGAACACCTCCGAGGCAGTTGCCGTGTGGACGTCTTCGCCACGCTTGAAGATCTCGACCAGCACCTGCTCCTGCGCCGCATGCGCGAGCACGCGCAGCTCGATCTGAGAGTAGTCGGCCGAGATCAGCACGCGGCCGTCCTCCGCCTCGAAGCAGCCGCGGATCTCACGCCCCAAAGGGGTACGAATCGGGACGTTCTGCATGTTGGGATTGGTCGATGCGAGTCGTCCCGTCTGCGCTCCAGCCTGCAGGAAGGTGGTGTGGATGCGCGAGCGCTCGTCCACCATCTGCGGAAGCACATCCAGATAGGTCTTGATCAGCGTCGACAGCTCGCGCCAGCGCTCGACGTGAGGAACGATCTCATGCTCGTCGCGGATCGACTGCAGCACACGCGCGTCGGTGGAGAAGCCGGTCTTGCCGCGACGCTTGCGCGAGAGGCCGAGCTTGACGAACAGGATCTCTCCCAGCTGCTGCGGCGAGCCGATCGTGAACTCCTCCTCGGCCAGCTCGAATATGCGCGCTTCCAGAGACTCGATCTCCGCATAGACGCGGCCCGTGATCTCGCGCAGGCGCTCCACGTTCAAGCGCACACCCAGCAGCTCCATCTCGCGCAGGACCGCCACCAACGGCAGCTCGATGTCTCCCATCACCCCCTGCAAGCCGCGCTCGGCGATCTGCTCGCGCTGCCAGGTGGCCAGCGCGCCGAGCAACAGCGCCTGAGCCGCGACGGGGTCCTCGACGTCTGCGACCAAGCCGCGCTCTTCGCACAGCTCGTCGAATGGGTAACCGCGGCGGGCGGGCTCAAGCAGGTATGCGCCGAGCAACGTGTCGTGCACGAGGCCGGGCGGGACGAGGTCCAGCGCCTTCGCGTCGTGCGCCACAACCGAACGCTCGGCGCACGCGGCGACCACCTCCTCTGGACCGGTGCAATCGCCGACGAGCACAATCCCGCGCCGAGCCCCGGCAGACCCTTGCTTGACGGCATGGGCCTCGTCGGCCGTGGGCTCTCCTCCCGACGGCGGCTGACTATTCGCCGGCGATCGATCCTTCGCGAGGGACTGCACTTTCGGGGACTGCTGCGTGTAGACAGCGAAGCGCCACGGCGAACCTTCGGCGAACAGCTCACCCTCAGGCGCCTCGCTCTGGTGAGCCACCACACACAACTCCTGCGCCGTATCGCCCGCCGCCAGGAGCTTGGCGACGTCGGCCACCGCGCCGTGCTGCACGTGTGCCGTGAGCTTGACCTCGTCCGAGGAACTCGTCTTGGCCAGCTCAACCTCGCCGAGCGCCTCCTCCAAGCGGCGCAGGGGATCGCGCAGCTCGTAACGGCGGAAGGCCTCGCGCAGACGCGAGCGGTCGGGCTCGCGCGCGGCCTCGCCGCCCGGGTCGAAGTCCAGCGCTAGATCGCGCTGCACGGTGGCGAGACTCATCGACATGCGCGCATCCTCGGCGTGCTCGAGGAGGTTCTGTTTGCGCTTGGGCCCACTGATCTCATCCACGTGCGAGAGCACCTGCTCGAGCCCACCGAAGCGCTGGATCAGCTCGCTGGCGGTCTTCTCGCCGATCCCGGGGATGCCGGGGATGTTGTCGGAGGTATCCCCCTTGAGCCCGTAGAAGTCCGGGATCAGCTCCGGAGGCAGGCCGTAGCGGTCGATCACCGCCTGGCGGTCGTACAGCTTGGTCTCGGTGATCCCGCGCGCCGTGGCCATCACCTGCACGAGCCCCTGCTCGTCGATCAGCTGGAAGACATCTCTGTCGCCCGTGAGGATCGTCACGGGCACGCCGGCGCCGCGCGCCTGCTCGGCAAGCGTCGCGATCACGTCGTCTGCCTCGTAGCCCTCGAGCTTGACGTTGCGATAGCCAAACGCCTCGACCAACGGTTCCATCGCCGGCCACTGCGCCTTGAGCAGATCCGGGCGCGAGCGCCTCCCCGCCTTGTAGTCGGCAAACAGCTCCGTGCGCCCCGAGCTGCCGGCGTCCCAGGCGACGACGGTGGGTTGCACCCCATAGTCGGTGATGATCTTCACGAGCATCGAGGCGAACCCGAAGATCGCGTTGGTGGGCTCGCCCGTGGAGGTAGCGATCGACTCCGGCAACGCGTAGAAGGCCCGGTAGACGAGACTGGGACCGTCGATCAGGAATACGCGCCGCTCCACGCCGAGCACTCTATTAGGCGCACTCCTCGTCGCAATTGGCGGCCTTGCGGCGAGTCCGCCACGCCCGAGACGGACACATGCAAAAGGGGACTGCCCCCCGCGCGCGCGGGGGGCAGTGGCTCAGGCAGGGGTGAAACACCCCAAGCAAATAACATGCCGGGCCGCCCTGCCGGGCCGCCCGGCCAGTGCGCCGTCAATCCGAGGAGTCCCGCCCCAGTGAGCCCCACGCCCAGCGCCCAGTACCGCCTCACCATCCGCGTCAAGATCGACGAGCAGCAGGGCATGCTCGGACAGGTCACCGACCTGATCGGCGAGCAGGGCGGGATGGTGGTCGCAGTCGACCTCGTCGAGGCCGGCGCCGAGCACAGTCTGCGCGACATCGTCGTAGACGCCGCCAGCCGCGAACACTGGAATCGCATCCTCTCGGCGATCGGCTCGCTAGCCGGCGTCGAGGTGATCGACACAACCGACCGCACATTCCTGCTGCACGTCGGCGGCAAGATCGAACAGCGCAACAAGCATCCACTAAAGACGCGCGACGACCTGTCGATGGCCTACACGCCAGGGGTCGCCAGGGTTTGCACGGCGATCAAGGACGATCCCGACAAGGCTTTCCAGTACACGATCAAGCGCAACACGGTGGCCGTCGTCTCCGACGGCACCGCGGTGCTCGGCCTCGGCGACATCGGACCGGCGGCGGCGATGCCGGTGATGGAGGGCAAGGCGTGCCTGTTCAAGGAGTTCGCCGGCGTCGACGCCTTCCCCATCTGCCTCGACACGAAGGACACCGATGAGATCGTGCGCGCCGTCACGCTGATCGCGCCCGCCTTCGGCGGCATCAACCTCGAGGACATCTCCGCGCCGCGCTGCTTCGAGGTCGAGGAGCGCCTCAAGAACGACCTGGACATTCCCGTCTTCCACGACGACCAGCACGGCACCGCCGTGGTCGTGCTGGCAGCCCTGCTGAACGCGGTCAAGTTGACCGGCCGCAGCCTGGACGAGCTGAAAGTGCTCGTGATCGGGCTCGGAGCAGCCGGCGTCGCCGTCACCAAGATCCTCCTGGAGGCGGGCGTACGCGACATCGTCGGCGCCGACTCGCGCGGCGCGCTCTCGACGCTGCGCGAGGACTACCTCGACGGGAGCATGAGCTCCGTCAAGCGCTGGTACGCCGAGTCGACCAACAGCGAACAGCGCACGGGCAGCCCGGCCGACGTGATCGACGGCGCCGACCTGCTCGTCGGCCTATCCGGTGCCAGGGCCCTGCCGGTGCAAGCGCTGGCCAAGATGAACAAAGACGCGATGGTGTTCGCGATGGCCAACCCCAACCCAGAGGTAATTCCCGAGGAGGCCGCACCCTACGTGCGCATCATGGCGACCGGACGCTCGGACTATCCCAACCAGATCAACAACGTGCTGTGCTTCCCCGGCATCTTCCGCGGCGCGCTGGACGTGCGCGCACGCTCGATCACCGAGCAGATGAAGATGGCCGCCGCGAGAGCGATCGCCGCGATCGTCGCCGAGGAGGAGCTGCGCGACGACTACATCATCCCCTCGGTCTTCAACCGCGACGTCGCTCCCGCCGTGGCAACCGCCGTGGCCGAGCAGGCGCGCGCCAGCGGCGACGCGCTCGCCGGGCAAGAGGTCGGCTACGCGCAGGGCGATACCCTGACCGGGATGGGCGAGCAGCGCGTTCACAGCAACGGCTGAGCGTTTGAGGCGACCGGCGATCACAACGGTGGTCACGCGATAGCGGACGGAGCGAGAGGGCCATGCGGATAGCGATCAGCGGAGCGACGGGCCTGATCGGCCGCAGGGTGGTGGCAGCGCTGAAAGAGCGCGGCGACGAGGTGACGACACTGTCGCGCGACCCCCAGCACGGAGAGCGCTGGGACCCGACGCGCGAACCGGCGCCAGCCCAGGCACTCGCTGGACGCGACGCGGTCGTGCACCTCGCCGGCGAGAACGTCGCACAACGCTGGAGCGCCGCGGCCAAGCGGGCGATCCGCGAGAGCCGCGTGATCGGCACACGCAATCTCGTGCAGGGCATCGCCGGACTTGCCGAGGCCGAACGGCCGCGGGTGCTCGTCAGCGGCTCGGCGATCGGCTACTACGGCGCGCACGGCGACGAGCCGATCGACGAGGACGTACCGGCCGGCAGCGACTTCCTCGCACAGACATGCCAGGCGTGGGAGGCAGAGGCCGACGCGGCCGAGGGCCGCGGGATGCGAGTGGCGAAGATACGTACCGGCGTGGTGCTCGACCGCGACGGCGGCGCGCTCGCCAAGATGCTGCCGGCCTTCAGGCTCGGCCTCGGTGGGCCGATCGCGGGCGGGCGTCAGTACATCTCCTGGATCCATCCGACCGACCTCCTCGACATCGTGCTTGCCGCGATCGACGGCGAGCAGTGGCACGGCCCGATCAACGCCACCGCACCCCAGCCGCAGCGTAACCGCGACTTCGGCAAGGCGCTCGGGCGCGCACTGCACCGACCCTCGCTGCTGCCGGTGCCGGGGGCCGCGTTGGGACTCCTGTACGGCGAGATGGCCCAGGTCGTGACGAGCGGCGCACGCGTGCTGCCGGCCAAGGCGCTCGTGCTCGGCTACGAGTTTCGCTACCCCGAGCTTGACGCGGCGCTACGCGCGGCGTTGGATGACGACTGAAAACGTGTTTTGAGAGTGCGACGGATGCTTATGGTTTGTGAACGTCGGCGAGGGTGGGTCGTCTTTGAATGGTCGATCCCGTTAACACCCCCTTTTGCGAACACAAAGCTAAAGATTAGGCACCCAAATAAAGTGCTTGTGTCCGAACAAGGGGGTATTGAGCGTGCAGGTCATTTCTAAGAACGCTCAGCCGGCGAGGTCGAACGCCCAGCGCGCAATATCGAACGCTCAGCCGACGAGGTCGAACGCCCAGCCGGCGAGGTCGAACGCTCAGCCGGCAGTGTCGAACGCGTGCCAGAACACAGGCGCGCCGTTTACGACGCGATCGATCGCATAGGTAGAAAGGGTCGTTTCGCCGCTCGGCTGCATCGAGTACACGCCGAGCACTGACTGGCGGTCGTGCGTCGCGAAGAACCTATCGATCACGGCTTGGCGATCGTCGCCACTGCTGCCCGCCGAGCGGATCGAAGCGAGCACCACGCTCATCGCCTCATACCCATAGAGCGCATACGGTTCGCCGGCCGCGCCGAAGTGGCGAGCGTATTCGCCTAGCACGCGCCGCGCCGAGAACGGATAGAGACCGATGGGCAGCAGCGGCGAGCCGACGGACGTCGCGCTTTCGGCGGCCCGCAGGTGCGCGGTGAACACGCTGTTGTCCATCGTCGCCGAGGCAAGCAGCGACAGGTGCGGATCGGCGCCGTGCAGCTCACGCCAGAGTTCGGCCGCTTCCTCGGTGGCGGTGGCGCTGACGAACACGGCCTGCGCGCCGCTTTCTGAGATCTTCTTGACCTCGCCGCTGAAGCTTGAGCCTGGCGCGATCGCGATCGTGTCGTCGCCCACCACCTTGATCCCCGCGTGTTCGGCGTCGCCCTCGACGATCTGCGTCAGCGGCGCGTCGAACGGGTCCTGGTCTGTCACCAGGTACAGCTTGTGTACGCCGAGTCGGCGCAGCAGCGCCACCTGCGCCGCCGCCTGCACCGTATCGCCGGGCGCGATCCGTCCGAACGTGCGCTTGCCTGTGAGATAGAAGCGTTCCGGCTCGCCCTGGTTGGCGTCGAACGAGGACGTCAACCCGATGTAGGGGCTCGCCGGGCTGACCTGCAAGATGCCGGCGGCGTTGGTCAGCGGCAACGACACAGCGGTTGCGCCAGAGTTGAAATCGCCGAGATAGGCGATCGTCGTGGGGTCCTGGGCCGCCGCCTTAGCGTTGGAGGCGGTGACACCGGGATCCCACTCGCCGGTCGTGGTGTTCGAGTCGTCCAGCGACACGTAGCTGACGGTGAAGCGGCCGACGTGTCCCTGCGCGTCGGATAGCGCGAGCTTCTCGCCGCCGACGATCTGCTGCGAGATCGCCCCCTCGGGCCCCTGCAGCGGCAAGCTCGAATAGATCGTCAGCTGACTGCCGACGTCCTCCGCGGCGGTCGAGCTGCTTACGCCGCCGCAGCCGGTCAGCGCCGGCAGGAGGGCCAGAGCGGCGAGAGGGCCCAGCCAGCGCGCGCGCACGCGTGAGCTAGTCGCCGTGACGGCCGGGAAGGTAGCCGGAGAGGATCTTCACGGAAGCGCCGATAACGGTGACGAGCGTCGCAAGCATGAAGGAGTCGAAGCCCTTCGCGCCAAGCGCCCACAGCACGATCCAGATGACCAGCCCGGCGGTTACGGTGAGTACGAGTCCCATTGCGCGCAAATCCTATAACAGTGCGCGCGACCCTACGCCGCCAGGGCGGCGGCGAGCTCGCGCACGACTTCTCCGACAGCCCCAGCGGGATCCTCGGACTCGGCGGCGGCGCGCACCAGTCGCGTACCGACGATCACGCCGTCCGCGCCCGCCTGTGCCGCCTGCAGCGCGTGCTCGGGAGTCGAGATCCCGAAGCCGAGCGCCACCGGCGCAGTGGTGCGCGCCTTCGCGCGGCTGACGATCTCAGCGAACCGGTCAGACAGTGCAGCGCGCTCGCCGGTCGTGCCCACGACCGACACGGTGTAGAGAAAGCCGCGCGCGCGCGCGCCGATCTGGGCAAGCCGCTCCGGTGGCGTGGTCGGCGCCACCAGCGGCACCAGGGCAAGCCCGTGGCCGTCGCACGCGGACAGCACGCGCGGAGCCTCCTCCAGCGGCAGATCCGGCACGATCAGCCCACTCGCGCCGCTGTGGGCAAGGCGCTCGACGAACGCCTCGACCCCCGGCGCGAAGACCATGTTCGCGTAGCACATGAGCACCACCGGCACGCTCGGCGCCAGCGCCCGCGCGACCTCGAGCACCCCGCCGAGACTCGCGCCCGCGGCGAGCGCGCGCGTCCCAGCCTCGTGGATCACGGGACCGTCGGCGAGCGGGATCGGAGTAGGGCACACCCAGCTCGAGCAGGTCGGCGCCAGCGGCAACACAGGCCGCGCCGATCTTCGCCGACTGCTCGAGCGTGGGAAACCCGCCCATCAGGTAGGGCATCAGCGCGGCCCGCTTGCCACTGGCCGGCGAACGCGACCGCGATTCTGTCGATGCCGGTCTGCCCCCGTCATCGGGGGTGGCCTGTCCCCCGTCACCGGGGACCGCGGTAGCGCTCACAGCGACCAACCCCAAACAAAAAGAGCCGGCTGGCCCGTACCGGTCAGCGCGACCGGCCACACGGGAACACTCAAGGCAACGAGCGGATCTTGTCTCCCATAAAAACCTCAGCCGGCACCGAGCACCTCCGCGAGATCCTTGTCGCCGCGTCCTGACAGACACACGAGATCCAGCTCGCCGTCCGATTGCGCGAGTGTCCACGCGAGCGCGTGCGCGGTCTCAAGCGCCGGGATGATCCCCTCCAGGCGCGCGACCGCGCGGAATGCGTCGAGCGCCTGGCGGTCGGTGACCGCCTCGTAGCGGGCCCTGCCGCTATCGCGCAGATGCGCGTGTTGAGGTCCCGTGCCGGGGTAGTCAAGACCCGCCGAGATCGAGTGCGCCTCGACGATCTGGCCCTCCTCGTCCTGCATCACCGCCGAGAGCGCCCCGTGCAGCACGCCCGCGCGACCGCCCACCGTCAGCGGCGCACCGTGGCGCTCGGTGTCGATCCCATCGCCGCCTGCCTCCACGCCGACCAGCTCGACGGCCGGGTCCTCGAGAAAGGCGGTGAAGATGCCAAGCGCGTTGGAGCCCCCACCGACACAGGCGATCGCGCGTGTCGGGCAGGCGCCCCGCGCGCTCCAGCAGCTGTGCGCGCGCCTCGTCGCCGATCACACGCTGCAGATCCCGCACCAGAGCGGGGTAGGGCGCCGGCCCGACGACCGAACCGATGATGTAGTGCGTGTCGGCGACGTTGGTCACCCAGTCGCGGATCGCCGCCGAGGTGGCCTCCTTGAGTGTGCGCGCCCCCGCGTCAACCGCGTGCACGCGCGCCCCGAACAATTCCATGCGCTGCACGTTGGGCGCCTGGCGGCGCGTGTCCTCGGTCCCCATGTAGATCACGCACTCGAGGTCGAGCAGTGCGCAAACGGTGGCGGTCGCAACCCCATGCTGGCCGGCCCCTGTCTCGGCGATGATGCGGTGCTTGCCCATGCGCTTGGCGAGCAGCGCCTGGCCGAGCGCGTTGTTGAGCTTGTGCGAGCCGGTGTGGTTGAGATCCTCGCGCTTGAGATAGACGCTCCGGCCGAGACGCTCGGAGATGCGCTCGGCGTGGTAGAGCGGCGTGGGACGCCCGGCGAAGTCGCGCAGCAGCAGGTCGAGCTCGGCGCGGTAGGAGGGATCCGTGCCGGCAGCGAGCCATGCCTGCTCCAGCTCGGCCAGCGCAGGCATCAGCGTCTCGGGAACGTACTGGCCGCCGTAGGCCCCGAAGCGGTGCTCGACTGCGCTCACGTGGGCGAGACTACCGACGGTGTCGTGTCCCGCGACGGTTCGCCAGGCGGGACCGAGACCGTCGCATCGGGCCCGAGCACCGGGGCGAGTGCGGGCGAGGCGAAGGCAGCCCGATCCACGGCAGCGAAGAAGTCGCGTAGCTTCGCAGGATCCTTGATTCCCGGTGCGCTCTCCGTGCCGCTCGCCGTGTCGACCGCGAAGGGCCGCACACGCTCGACCGCTTCGCCGACGTTGGCGGGCCCCAGCCCACCACTCAAGATCAGCGGAACTTTCGAACGCCGCCCAGCCAGCAGCGCCCAGTCGAAGGTCTCGCCAGTGCCGCCGCGCAACTGCTCGTGCCCAGGCACCGTCGAGCGCGCGTCGAGCAGATGAAAGTCAGTGTGGAAGCGAGCCGCGTCCTGGATGTCGGCCATACCGGACACCTGTAGCGCCTTAATTATGCGTGCGCCGGTGCGGCGAGCGGCCTCGGAGCAGAAAGAGGGCCCCTCGTCGCCGTGCAGTTGCAGCAACGTCAGCCCCAACTGCTCGCTAACGCCGACGATCTCCTCCATCTGCGCATTGACGAACACCCCACACAACTCCACCTTGCGACGCAGACTGCTCGCGATTCGCTGCGCCTCGGCAAGCGAGCAAGCGCGAGGGGAGGCGTCGAAGAACACCATGCCAACCGCCCAAGCGCCGAGCTCAGCCGCCAGCTCGGCGTCGGCCTGGCGGGTGAGACCGCAGATCTTTACGCGTGTGTTCCCGTCGAAGGCCACCCCCCAACGGTAGCGTTCCCTACCCTTCGGGCGTGTCGGGGTTCTTGACCGAGCTCGGCCGCGACGTCAGCGTCACTTTGATCGTCTTCTTTTCATAGGTGCCGTTGCCGGTGGCGCGCATCACTTCGACCGAGATCGTGTCGCCAGGCTTCTTCGAGCCGATCAAAGTCGAGAGATCTTCGGCGTTGTCGATCGCTTTGCCGTCGACACCGACGATGATGTCGCCGCCGACGGCCACCTTCCCGCCGGGAAGCTGCGCTTCGACGTTGCCGCCGCGCAGCCCGGCCTTGGCGGCGGGCGTGCCGGCTTCGACCGTCTCGACCATCGCGCCGCTCTTGACGGGCAGGTTCAAGCCCGACAGCGACCCGTCGACGCTGATCGTGCTGACGCCGAGATAGGCGCCGCTCACGGTCCCGCCCTTCTCCAGCTGCGGAAGCTCGGACTTGGCGGTATCGATCGGGATCGAGAAGCCGATCCCCACGCTGCCGTCGCCGCTGCCGCCGGTCTCGATCTGCGAGTTGATGCCGATCACTTCACCCTGCTCGTTGAGCAGTGGCCCACCGGAGTTGCCGGGATTGATCGGCGCGTCCGTCTGCAGCACGTTGTCGATCGAGAAGCCGTTGGGAGAGGTGATCTGCCTTTGCAGCGCGGAGATCACGCCGGTCGTGAGCGTGCGGTCATAGCCGAAGGGATTGCCGATCGCAAGCACCGGATCGCCGACCTGCACCTTGCTGGAGTTCCCGAGCGTGAGCACGTGCATCGTGATTCCTTCGGTGGGGATGCGCAAAACGGCAAGGTCGTTGGAGGGATCCTTGCCGATCACTTTCGCTTCGACGGTCTTGCCGTGTTCGAAGCTGACCTCGACCTTGACCGCGTTCTCGACAACGTGGTAGTTGGTCAGGATCGTGCCGTTGCTGTTGATGACGAAGCCTGAGCCGGTGGCCGTCCCCTGCTCGCTTTCGCCACCAAGGCTGAAGGGCGATTCGGTCTGCTTGACGATCGTGGAGGTGACGAGCGCGACACCCGGTGCGTCCCGTTCATAGATCTGGTGCGGAGTGAGACCACCGCCCTGCTGCGATGCGTTCGACGGCGCCACCGGAGTCGCAGCCTGCTGCACGACCGTGACCGTCTTCTGCGAGGAGCCCAGATCGCCGGCGGCCGCAACCACGGCGACGACGACTCCGCCGCCAACCAGGGCGGAGAGGAGCGGGATCAGGAACATGCGCTTCATGGACAGACAGGATGGAGGATCGCGATCAATGTGTCCTAAAGAGGACCATGCGAGATCATAAAAGCTCAGAGAGCACGGGCTGAGGAGCCTGCCAGCAGAGCGAAGAGCGCCGCCTCGGGGTCAGGCGCGCGCATCAGCGACTCGCCGACGAGTACCGCGGCGACCCCCAGACGCTCCAGCTCGCGCAGCTGCTCTGGCTTGGAGATCCCCGACTCGGAAACGACGGTCGCCCCCGCCGGCATCTCGCCCAGCAGCCGCTCGGTGCGTCCGACATCCACGCTGAAGTCACGCAGGTCGCGGTTGTTCACGCCGATCAGCCGCGCCCCAGCCTGCTCGGCGCGCGCCAGCTCCTCGCGGTCGTGCACCTCGACGAGTACGTCCAAGCCGAGCTCAACCGCGCGATCGTGAAGCCTCGCCAGCTCTCCCTGCTCGAGGGCGGCCACGATCAGCAGCACCGCGTCAGCGCCGGCGAGCGCGGCCTCATGTAGCTGATACGGATCGACGATGAAGTCCTTGCGTAGGATCGGCAGCTCGCAAGTGACACAGCGGCGCAAGCGGCGCCGATATCCGCCAGCGAGCCGTCGAAGTTGGGTCCCTCGGTCAGCACCGACAGAGCGCTCGCCCCGCCCCGCTCGTATGCCTGCACGATCTCAGCGATGTCGGGGTCCGGCTCGCGCAGCTTCCCGGCCGAGGGCGAGCGCCGCTTGAACTCGGCGATCACGGCGATACCGGGACCGTCGAGCGCCTCGCGCAGGCTGCACGGGTTGCGCACGGCCACGTCTGTGTCGATGGGCATCTCTCGCTTGCGGCGCTCGATCTCCACGCGAGTTTCGGCCAAGATGCGGTCAAGGACAGTCATCCCGCCACCCGCTCGGGAGCGTGGCGCCGGCTGGCCTGCACGTAGCGCTCGAGCGCGGCGCCGCCAGCGCCAGAGGCGATCGCCGCGCGCGCCGCCTCGACGCCGTTTGCGATCGAATCGACTGCGCCGGCCGCGTAGATCGCGGCGCCCGCGTTGATCAGCACGAGATCGGCGTGCGCTCCCTGCTCGCCGGCGAGCACGGCGCGCGCGACCGCGGCGTTCTCGGCGGGAGAGCCGCCGCCCAGCAGGGGATCGGACTGGTCGGCAAGCTCGATGCCGACCTCTTTGGGCGTGAGCGTGTAGCGCTTCAGCTGGTCGCCGTTGACCTCGACGACGTGAGTGGCGGCTGAGCTTGAGACCTCGTCGAGGCCGTCCTCACCGGCGACGACGAGCGCGCGATGCACCCCCAGGCGCGCCAGCGCGCCCGCGATCGTCTCGAGGAAGCTCGCGTCGGCGACGCCGATCAACTGCCGGTCGGCGCCCGCCGGGTTTGTCAACGGCCCGAGGAAGTTGAAGATCGTGCGCACCGCCAGCTCGCTGCGGACCGGCACGACGAAGCGGGTGGCCTGATGGTGGGCCGGCGCGAACATGAAACCGAAGCCCGCCTCCTCGATGCAGCGCGCAACCGCCTCAGGGCCGAGATCGATGCGCGCGCCGAGCGCCTCCAGCAGATCCGCCGAGCCCGACGAGCTGGTGGCCGAGCGGTTGCCGTGCTTGGCCACCGCACAGCCGGCCCCTGCCGCCACCAGGGCAGCGGTCGTGGACACGTTGAAAGTGCACCGGCCACCGCCGGTGCCGGCCGTGTCGAGCAGGTCGTGGCGCTCGGTTGGCACGTGCGCCGCCAGCTCTCGCATCGTGCCGGCCAGACCCGCAAGCTCCTCGACAGTCTCTCCCTTCGTGCGCAGCGCGATTAGAAAGGCGGCGATCTGGATCTCCGAAACGTCGCCGTGCATGATCTCGGCGAGCACCTCGGCGGCCTGCTGTTCGCTCAGGTCCCGGCGGGAGGCGACCGTGTCGATCGCGCGGGTGAGGACGGGATTGGACATCATCGGTCGAGGAAGCGGCTGGACAGGTCGAGGCAGCGGTTGGATGTCATCTGTCCTCCAGGAAGTTCGCCAGCAGCAGCTTGCCCTCGTCGGTGAGCACCGACTCCGGGTGGAATTGGACGCCCTCGGCCGGCAGCTCGCGATGGCGCAAACCCATCAGTACGCCGCCACCATGAGCGCTCGCTTCCAGGCATGCTGGCAGCTGCTCGTCCACGACAAGCGAGTGGTAGCGCCCGACCTTCAGCGGCGAACTCAATCCCCTGAAGATCGTACGGCCGTCGTGCTCGATCGTGGTCGCCTTGCCGTGAACGGGGTCGTGCAGCTTGACGACACCGCCGAAGCTCTGGGCCATCGCCTGGTGGCCGAGGCACACGCCCAGCGTCGGGATGCCCGCCTCGGGCATCCGCCGCGCCACCTCTAGCGAGACGCCAGCCTCGTTGGGCGTGCAGGGGCCCGGCGAGATCACGCAGCGCTCGTAGGAGTCGTCGAGCAGCTGCTCGACCGTTGCCGCGTCGTTGCGCACCGTGCATACCTCGGCTCCCAGCTCGCCAAGGTACTGGACGAGGTTGTAGGTGAACGAGTCGTAGTTGTCGATAACCAGTACGCGCATCGCTAGAGCCACCCTGTTCGGCGCGCGCGCTCGACCGCGGTCCATCTGCCGGTGAAGGTGAAAGCGCGCATGCTCAAGCCCAGTCCGCCTGTTCGCAGGCCAGCTCGACCGCGCGCAGCACAGCCTTGCTCTTATTCACCGACTCTTCGTACTCGTACTCCGGCTTGGCGTCGGCGACGGTCCCGCCGCCCGCCTGCACGTGCGCACAACCGTCCTTGACGACGACGGTGCGGATGTGGATCGCCGTGTCGAGGTCGCCCCCGTAGCTGAGGTATCCGATCGCGCCGCCGTAGCCGCCGCGCTTGATCGGCTCCAGCTCGTCGATTATCTGCATCGCGCGCACCTTGGGGGCGCCGGAAAGCGTGCCCGGGGGGAGCACCGAGCGCAGGGCGTCCATCGCACCGACATCCTCGCGCAAAGTGCCCGAGACCGAGGAGACGATGTGCATCACGTGGCTGTAGGTCTCGACCTCCATCAGCTCGTCCACGCTGACGCTGCCGTACTCGCAGACGCGGCCGAGATCGTTGCGGCCGAGGTCCACGAGCATCACGTGCTCGGCGCGCTCCTTCTCGTCTTCGAGCAGCTCGCCGGCGATGCGCCGATCCTCCTCGGGGGTTGCCCCGCGCGGGCGCGTACCGGCGATCGGACGCGTGGAGACGTGTCGCGCGGTGACGGTTAGCAGCGGCTCGGGGCTGGCGCCCGCTACCTGGAAGTCGCCGAAGTCTAGGAAATACATGTAAGGACTTGGGTTGACGGTGCGCAAGCCCCTGTAGATGGAGAAGGCCTCGACAGGCACCTCAGCCGACCAGCGCTGCGAAGGGACGACCTGGAAAGCATCACCGGCGTGGACGTACTCGACGATCCGCGCCACCATCGCTTCGAAGCGCTCACGCGACATGTTCGACTGAAAGCTGGGCGCCGGGCGCGCGGCCGGGAGGGCGGCGCTGCCCGCATCGCCTGCGGCATCGATCGCCGAATCGGACGTGTCGGTAACACCCCCCCTTTTCGAGACCGGCGTTTTTGTAACCGGCCCCGCGACCGGCCTTTTCGGGACTTGCCCCCCGACTGGCCTTTTCGGGACCGGGCCCGCCAGACATGCCCGCACCTCGGCGATCGTCGCCGCCGCCTGCGCGCGCGCGCGCTGCTCGTCGGGGTAGGCATCCAGGTCGGCGTTCGCGAGGATCGTGATCGTGTGCTCGAGATGGTCGAAGACGACCAGAGCATCGGTCAACATCAACGCCATGTCCGGCAAACCGAGAGGATCGCCGTCGCGCCCAACCTTTGGCTCGCCCAGCGGCTCCACCGTGCGCACCAGGTCATAGCCGAAGAAGCCGACGGCGCCACCGGTGAACGGGAACCCTGCCGTCCCGTCGGGTAGCGGCGCCTGGCGACAGTCGGCGACCGCCGCGGCCGCAAGCGCATACGGGTCGCCGGCGTCGCCGAGCGACCAGCGCAGCACCGAGCGTGGGCGGAAGCCGATGAACGAGTAGCGGCCCATGCGCTGGCCCTGCTCGGCCGACTCCAGCAGAAAAGACGGCTCGCCCGGCGCCAGCTCGCGCAGCTTCAAAAACGCCGACACCGGCGTCTCGCAGTCGGCGATGAACGTCTCCTGCAACGGGATCAGGTTGTGAGCGCGCGCCGCGTCCGACGGGGCGGCGCTGCCGACGGCGCTCATCGTGCGCACCTTGGCAGGCGCTCCCGCGAGCAAATACGGGCCGCACCCTGACCGGGGCTAGCGACGGCGCTCATTGAGCACACCCTCCGCGTCCGCTAGCGCCAAGCCGCGGCTGTGCAACAGCACCAGCAGGTGATAAGCAAGGTCGGCGGCCTCTTCGGCGACCCGCTCGTCGCTCTCCTCGCGAGCGGCACGGGCGACCTCCTCGGCCTCCTCCATCACCTTCTCGCCGATGCGCCTGGGGTCGTCTAGCAGCTCCACCGTGTAGGAGCCGGCGGGGCGCTCAGACGCGCGCGCTCGCAACGTGCGCTCAAGCGCCGGCAGCGTCTCG
Organism: uncultured Solirubrobacterales bacterium; assembly: GCA_963725265.1. Classification (GTDB taxonomy): domain Bacteria; phylum Actinomycetota; class Thermoleophilia; order Solirubrobacterales; family Solirubrobacteraceae; genus Palsa-744. The sequence continues at coordinate 1,285,341 of CAVRXP010000002.1, read as the reverse complement.
TGCGGCGCGGGCGGCTCCAGCTGACCGCGATGGAAACAGCTGCGCTCGCCCGTGTGGCAAGCCGGGCCGGCCGGCTCGACCAGCGCAAGCAAGGCATCGCCGTCGCAGTCGATGCGCAATGCGCGTACAGCCTGGGTGTTGCCGCTGGTTGCGCCCTTGTGCCACAGCTCCTGGCGCGAACGACTCCACAGATGCAGCTCGCCCGTGGCGCGCGTACGCTGCAGAGCCAGCTCGTTCATGTAGGCGAGCGTCAGCACCTCGCCGCTGCCATAGTCCTGCACCACGCACGGCACGAGACCGCGCTCGTCGTAGGCGATCAGCTGCTCCACTTGGTCGGCTGGCGGTGTGTTCATCCGCCGAATTGTAGGTTGCAACAGACATGGGGCCGTTGCTGGAGAGAAAGCTGATCGTCGTGACCGGCAAGGGAGGGGTCGGCAAGAGCACGCTCGCAAGCGCGCTTGGGCTCGCGGCGGCCGGACGAGGGCTGCGCACGATCGTGGTCGAGTTGGGCGCACAGCACCACCTGCCCGACCTGTTCGCGGCCGCCCACGACGACAGCCGGGAGATCGAGCTGCAGGAGAACCTGTGGAGCACCACGATCGAACCCGACCGGGCGCTCGCCGAATGGCTGCAAACGCTCACCGGGCGCATATCCGCGCGGCTGCTCGCCTCCAGCAGCACCTTCCAGTATTTCGCCGCCGCCGCCCCGGGCGTGAAGGAGCTCGTGACGATGGTCAAGCTGCGCGAGCTGTGCATGGGGGGCGGCAAGGGCAAGCGCGGATCGAGCGACTCGCCTTCATACGACCTCGTGGTACTCGACGCGCCCGCCAGCGGGCACGCGCTCGCGCTGCTGCGCTCGCCACAAACGTTCTCCACGATCGTGCGCGTCGGGCCGCTGGCCGAGCAGGCACAACAGGTACGCGAGCTGCTCGAAGATCCCAGTCGAGCGGGGTATGTCGCCGTGACCCACGCGAGCGAGATGGCCGTGACCGAGACCTTGGAGCTTGAGGAAGGCCTACGCCGCGAATTGGACCGCGACCTGGACGCGGTGATCGTTAACGGCACCATGCCAAGACGTTTCACCCGGGAGGAGTTGGAGCGAATCTCGGCCGCCGTAGAAGGTATCTCGGCGATGGCAGGACCTGGACACGCCGCCAAGACACGAAAGACAAGCTCCACATCGGCCCGCGACGCGGCGATAGCCGACACCGCTGCACAGATGGCGCGAACCGTCAACGACCGCGCCCGAGTCCAACTCGCACAAATAGCCCGCCTGCGCCGTCAGCGCTTTGCCGAGGGTGAGCCGCCGGTCGTGCTGACGGTGCCGTTCGTGTTCGCCCCGGAGTGCGACCTGGACACGGTTCGGGGGGTGGGCAACCGTCTCGCGAGCAAGCTATAGGCCCCAGCTTGAACGCAAGGCCCCAGCTTGAACGCAAGACCCCAGCCTGAACGCAAAGCCCCAGCCTGAACGCAAGACCCCAGCCTGAACGCAAGACTCCAGCCTGAACGCAAAGCCCCAGCTGGAAAACACAATAAGATCTTAAGAAAAGGCGACTTTTCTGCAATTGAACGCTAGACTACAGGGATGTTGGAGACACAGGAACATGCTGAGCCCTCATCCCGGCCGGAGCGAAGTACGCACTCCGTCAGGCCGACGATCGTTCGGGAAGGCAGGGGCGCAGACCAACTGCTGAGCGCATTCGCGCACGCCCGTTCGCTCTCGGTACGCGCGCGCGAAGACAAATACCACTCGATGGCGGCAGAGCTTGACCGGTTTGCCTGGAGCATCGTGAGAAACGCCGACCCGGTTCGTGTGCACTACACACAGAGTCGTCTCGCCATCTCCAATCCAACCGTACGCACGTGGCTCGCTCGCGGGATCCTGCAAGGCGTCGGACAGTCACCGCAACGCGTCACGCTAGAGAGCGTGGCAGCAGCAGAGGAGCTTGTGCGCGAACTGCGTCGCAATGGGGAGCGCCGTGATCTGACCGCCGCGATAGAGCGCCGCGTTCGGTGGGATCGCATGCGACAGAGCCCTGACTTCGAACAGGGGCTTCGGCATATCCAGCAAACAAGGCATGGCGCCGTACGAGACCATCGCACCGCCGAGCAACGCAGTCTGGCCTTTCATCGCCGCGTCGCACAAGAACTCGACCAGACATTGCTCGCCGCGGCCCGGCGACGGGTGGACAGGTGGCTTCGCCAGAAAGGCCCGGTCCCGCCGATTTGGGCCGAGCAGTGGAAGAAACTGCTTGCGCGTCCTGTGGCCGATCTCAAGGAGGCCCTTGTCGAGGACAGCGAGCCAATGCGCGAGCTACGGCAAAACACCCCATTCGCGGGCGCGCTGCCCGAGTCCGAGCGGATGCGCTTGGTCAGCGAAACTCACTGAACGATGCGACGAGTCGACCTGGAGCACGTCATCCGGGCCGCGTCTGACATCGTCGATCAGGATGTCGTGATCATCGGCAGTCAAGCGGTGCTCGCACAGCACCCGAACGCCCCGGCGGACCTCGTCGTCTCGGTAGAGGCAGACATGTTCCCAGTCGAGGAACCCGAGCGCGCTGACGAGATCGATGGAGCGATCGGCGAGGGGTCCATGTTTCACGAGAACTTCGACTACTACGCCCACGGGGTTGGCCCAGAGACGCCCAAGGCACCTCTGGGCTGGCGGGAGAGATTGGTTGCGCTATCCAGCGAGAACACACGCGGCGCCACCGGATGGTGCATGGAGATTCACGATCTCGTCCTATCCAAGTGCGTAGCGGACCGCGAGAAGGACTGGGAATACGCACGCGTGGCGATCTCCCGCGGCCTCGTCAGTACACAGGCGTTGGCCGACCGCGTAGATCTGCTTCCGATCTCCGAGAACGACAAGCAACACATCTCAGGACGACTGCGAGCTCTCGCTGCCGACTCCGAATGATCGCCGGTCCGCCAAGCCGCGCTACGTAACCCCAGTCCGCCAAGCCGCGCTACGTAACCCCAGTCCGCCAAGCCGCGCTACGTAACCCCAGTCCGCCAAGCCGCGCTACGTAACCCCAGTCCGCCGAGCCCGCGCTATGTAATCCCCAGCCGATCCAAGAGGCCCTCGTCCCCGCGCCAGTCGCGGCGTACGCGCACCGACAGGTCCAGGTGCACTTGGCAATCAAGCTCGCGCTCCATCTCTCGGCGCGCGGCGGAGCCGATTGCCTTGATCATGCGCCCGCCCGCGCCGACGACGATTCCCTTCTGGGACTCTGTCTCGACCCACAGCAGCGCACGCACCCGCGTCAGGCCCTCGCGCGGGTGTTCGATCTCTTCGACGATCGCCTCCACTGCGTGGGGCAACTCTTGGAAGGTGCGTCTGATCGCCGCCTCGCGCACCAGCTCGGCGAGCAGCACCGACAGCGGCTGGTCTGAGATCGCCTGTGGGGAGAACATGAACGGGCCGTGCGGCATCAGCTCCGCAAGCTGCTCGACGAGCGCTGGCACTCCCTTGCCGGTGCGGGCGGAGATCGGGAATATCTCCCCGCCGAGATCTAGCTCAGCGGCGGCCGCCAGCACCGCCACCGTGGCGGCACGGTCGAGCCGGTCGACCTTGTTGACCGCGATCGTCACCGGCACGTCCACCACGGCGAGCGCCTGCGCGATATAACGGTCGCCGGCGCCGACCCCCTGCTCGCCGTTGAGCACGAGCAACGCCGCATCGGAACCCTCCAGCTCCAGCCGCACCCGCCCGGCCATGCGCTCGGTCAGGATGTCGCGCGGACGCTGCACGCCGGGCAGGTCGACGAGCACGATCTGCCACTGCACCTCGGTGCGCACGCCGCGAATCGCCCGCCGCGTGGTCTGCGGCCGATCGGAGACGATCGCGACCTTGCCTCCGACGATCGCGTTGACGAGCGTCGACTTGCCGACGTTGGGACGGCCCGCCAGCGCGACGAAGCCACTGCGCGTGACCGCTGCGTCTGTCCCCCGCGAGGGGTCGCTCATGAGTCGCTCCAGCGCATGATCTCGGCTTGCAGCGCAAGCATCTCGCCCTCGTCTGTCTCATGGTCCATGCCGACGAGATGCAGCGCTCCGTGCACGATCGCCTCGCTCACGTCGCTCGTGAATGCGGGACAGATCACGACATCGCCGAGCTCGCGTGGAACGCCATCGCCCGGCGCGTCCGGATCGGCTCCGTCGACCGGGAAGGAGAGCACATCCGTGGGGCCGTCTTTGCGGCGATATCGACCGTTGAGCTCGGCCATGCGCTCGGCACCCACGAACTCGACCGCGAGATGGCCTTCGCCGATGCCAGCCGAGGCGAGCGCCAGCGCGCACAGTCGTTGCACCCGCCACTGAGGAAGCGGCCCCGCGAGCAGCTTTGCGCCGAAAACCTCGACCTCGAGCATCGCTGGCGAGCGGCTCAGGCTCGACGCTCGGCCAACCGCTGAACCACGACCTGCCCCTCGCCATCGCCGGCTTCGTCGAGGGCGCCCGGGCCGGCTCGCCCGGCAGTCGCTGGCCTCGCGGGAGCCTCGTGCCTCGCGGAAGCCTCGTGCCTGGCGGAAGCCTCGTGCCTCGCGGAAGCCTCCTGCCTCGCGGAAGCCTCCTGCCGTCCGGAGACCTCGGACCGCACCGAAGAGTCGTGGCGACCGCGCCCGTCGTCATCGCTTGCCCGCCTACCGTGCTCGTCGTATGCCTCCACGATCCGCTGCACGAGCTTGTGACGCACGACATCCTCGCCGCCGAAGCGCACGAACTCGATGCCCTCGATCTCGTCGAGCACCTCCCCCACCACGACCAGTCCCGAGCGCTGCTCGCGCGGCAGGTCCACCTGGGTGATGTCACCCGTGACCACCATCTTCGAGCCAAAGCCGAGACGCGTGAGGAACATCTTCATCTGCTCGGGTGTCGTGTTCTGAGCCTCGTCGAGTATCACGAACGAATCGTTGAGCGTGCGCCCGCGCATGAACGCCAAAGGCGCGATCTCGATCACCCCCCGCTCCAGATGCTGGGAGACCTTCTCAGGGTCGAGCATGTCGTGCAGCGCGTCGAACAGCGGCCGCAGATAGGGGTCCACCTTCGCCATCAAATCGCCCGGCAGGAAGCCAAGCCGCTCGCCCGCCTCTACGGCGGGCCGCGTCAGGATGATGCGGTTGACTTCATGGCGCGAGAGCGCAGCCGCCGCCATCGCCACGGCCAGGAATGTCTTGCCGGTGCCCGCCGGCCCGACACCGAACGTGACGGTGCTGGAGCGGATCGAATCGACGTAGCGCTTCTGGTTGACCGTCTTGGGGGCGACGCTCAGGCTGCGATGGCGCCAAACGACGTCCTCGAGCACGCGCGCCGGCGATTCATGGGCGTCCAGGGCGCCTGTGACCGCGGCGATCGTGCCAGGACCCACCTGGTGGCCGCGCTCGATCAGCTCGGAGAGCTCGTGTACGACCCGCTCACCCATGCGCGCATCCTCCTCTGACCCTTCGAGCGTGAGCAAGTTGCCGCGCAGGAACACCTTGCAACGCAGATGTCCCTCCAGCGCGCGCAGCACCACATCCTGAGTGCCCGCCAGCTCGGCGGCCACCTCATTTCCAAGCTCGATCTGCGTCCTCATCCCCCGAGCGCCGCCCTGACCAGGCCCGAGACCCGCTTACCGTCCGCGCGCCCCGCGACAGCCGCCATCGCACTCTTCATCGCCTGTCCCATGTCCTTGGCTGACTGGGCACCGCTTTCGGTCACAGCACGCTCGACGATCGCCTGCAGCTCGACGTCTGAAAGCTCAGCCGGCAAATATCGACCGATCAGCTCGCCCTCGGCCTCCTCGCCACTGGCGAGGTCCTCGCGGCCTCCGTCGCGAAACGCCCTGGCGGCCTCCAGGCGCCGCTTGCGCTCACGCCGCAGCACGGCCAGCTCATCGCCAGAGCCGTCCTTATCGGCCTTCTGCAGCTCGGAGAGGACCATGCGCAGCGCGCCGACGCGCTGCTTGTCGCCGGCGCGCATCGCGCCGGTCAGGTCCTGCTTTATCTCGTCGAGAATCGCCATCCTCGACCCAGGATACGCCGAGCAGGCGAGACTTTTGTATCGATTCGTCGCTTGCGGGCGTTTGCGGCGACTCGCTCGGCGGTACGGCGGACGTCGCCGAGCCCGCGCAATCGGCAGAATGAGTGGCGATGAGCGCGTCGGTATACCGTCAAGCACTCGCTCCGTTCCTAGCGGACGGCGAACGTCTGCGACCCGCCGGAGCGGAAGTCTTCGACGCGCACACCCATCTCGGGCTGGACGAGGACGGTCGCTCGCTCGACCTGGCGACGCTGCTCTCCCAGCTCGACGCCGCCGACGCGCGCCGGGCCTGCGTCTTCCCGCTGCACGACCCCGAGCGCAGGCCTTCCTACAGCGTGCCAAACGACCGTGTGCTGCAGTGGGCGGGCGAAAGCGGCGAGCGGCTGATCCCGTTCTGCCGGCTCGATCCGGCCGAAGCCCCCGTTGCCGAGGGCGAACGTTGCATCGCCAAGGGCGCCCGCGGCATCAAGCTGCACCCGCGTGCGCAGGCCTTCGCCTTCGACAGTCCGGAGATGGCGTCCATCTTCCAGTTGGCAAGCGAAGCGAGCGTGCCGATCTTGATCCACGCGGGTCGCGGCATGCCGCCGATCGCCGACGGGCTGGCCGAGCTTGCCCTGCGCTACCCCGACGCCGTGCTGATCCTCGCCCACGGCGCGATCTGTGACCAGGGCATCCTCACCTCGCGCCTGGCCGACCATCCGGGCGTTCTCTACGACACGTCGTGCTTCTTTCCGATGGACCTGATCGAGCTGTTCGCGCGCGTGCCGGCCGAGCGGATCGTGTTCGCCTCCGATCCGCCGTACGGTCTTACATCCAGCGGCCTGTATCTCGCGCTGCGCGTCGCTGCCCACGCGGGACTCGACGAGCAGGCGATCGCGCGAGTGATCGGTGGGACGATTGCCGGGCTCCTCGACGGCCATGGCCTGCCGCCGGTCTCCGCGCCGCGCGGCTCACACCAGATCACACTGCAGGGTCGGCTGGCACGCGCCTACGGTTACGCAAGCCTCGCGGGGCCCGCGATGTTCGCTGGCGCGATCGAACAGGCGCAGGGCATGCTCGACCTGGCGATCGCGGTCTGCCGCGACCCCGACCCGGGAGATGTCGGCGAGGCGCTCGACGAGATCGGCGCCGGCCTGATCGCGGCGCGAACCCTGCTCGACAGCAAGGACACGCTGCGGCCAGCGCTCGACCTGCTGTTCAGGGCGGTGGCGCGAGCGGCTACCGAGCTGCCGCGGGACGCCCAAGCCACAGCGCCGACCACTCCCCCTGCTCGCGACGAGCTCGCTCGCTCAGGCCAAGGCGTCTAGCGAACACGTCTGCCACCTCGTCGGCCTGCTCGCGCAGCAGCCCGCTTGCGATCAGGTCGAGGCACGCGGGCGCGACGGGAACGCCTGGCCGGGACATCTGCTCCGCTAGGTCGATCAACAACGGTCGCAGCAGGTTGGCGAGTACCACCTGGCCAGGGTCGCCATCGGGCCCAACGGCTGTGGACGGGGCGCCGAGCGCGACGGGCACGCCCTCACCCCCAACGGCTGTGGACGGCACACCGAGCGCGACGGGCACGCCCGTCCGATCCCCATCACCCTCAACGACCATGGACGCGGCGCCGAGCGCGACGAGCACGCCCTCCCCCTCCCCAACAAACCAGGGCAACGACTCGCGGCGCAGGTCAAAGCAACGGCCCTCCAACTCCACACCGTTGACAGCCGCGTTAGCAAGAATCGCGCGCACGCTCTCGCGATCGTTGTCGAGCGCCAGCACCTGGCGGTAGCCGAGCTTCGCCGCCGCGATCGCCAACACCCCCGAGCCCGAGCCGACATCGAGCACCGGAGCGCGCACGCCCCGCTCGGCGGCCAGCTCCAACAGCAGCTCGAGACACAGGCGAGTCGTCGCATGGGCACCGGTGCCGAAGGCCTGGGCAGGATCGATGACGATGTCCAGTACGCCGGCGCGCGCGTTTGGCGGCTCCCAGGGGGGTCTTACGAAAAGGGAGTGCCCCCCGCGCGCGCGCGGGCCATCGCTCGCGGCAACGTTCCTGCGCACCCCCGCTCCGCGTGTCTGCGGAGCTGCCGGGAGAGGACCGTCTCGATCCGCCGCTCCCCCGCGCGCGCGGGGTCCGTCCCCCTTCGCACGAGCTTCGATCAGCACCGGCTGATGAAACTGCTTCCAACGCTCAGACCAGTCGTCGGCGAGCTCGCTAGTCGAGATCTCGACCAAAGCACCACCCGCGGCAGCCCGCACATCCGGCAACAGCGGCAGCTCGCCCGGAGCACCGTAGACGGCGTATTCGACCATCCCCTCTCCTCCGTCACCCGAAGGCAACTCGACCTCCTCGACCCCCGAGGGAGCAAGCTCGAGCAGATCGGCAAGCACCAGCTCGGCATCGGAGCGACGAACTCGCAGCGCCAGCCGGATCACGGCCCCGCCGCCCCGCGGTATCCAGAGACGCTCACGTCGCCTGGTGGCGCAAAACGCGACGCAACTTTCCGAGCATCGACTCCTCGGAGCGCAGGTTCTCCTCGGTCAGCGTCTCGCTCAACTGCCCCAGCAACTCACGTTGGGCGTCGTTGAGACGGCGCGGGATGAGGACATTGACAACGACGCGCAGATTGCCGCGACGCCCGCCGCGCAGCGACGGCATCCCCTGGCCACGCACCGTCAGGATCTCGCCGGGCTGGGTGCCGGCTGCCACCTCGATCGGCACCGCGCTGTCGAGCGTGGGCACCTCGAGTGTCGCCCCGAGCGCGGCCAGCGGGGCGGCAACGTCAAGCGCGGTGATCAGATCGTCGCCTTCGCGAACGAAGCGTTCGTCAGGACGAACACGCACGAGCACATACAGGTCGCCGGCGTGAGCGCCGCGCTCGCCGGCGTGTCCGCGCCCGCTCACACGGATCCGCTGACCGTCGTCGATCCCAGCAGGAACCGTGACCTGCTCGCTGCGCCTGACCGCCAGCTGCCCACGCCCGCGGCACGTGCCGCACGGCTTGGTCGGCACGCGTCCGTCACCGTGGCACACATCGCAAAGGCTGGTGCGCATCATCTGCCCGAAGGGAGTGCGCATCACGCTCTGCACCTGGCCGGCCCCCTCGCAGTGTGAGCAGCGCTCGATTGGAGTTCCGGGCTCAGCACCGTTGCCGTGGCAGTGCTCGCAACGATCGATCGCCTCGTAGGACACCTCGAGCTTGGTTCCGGTCGAGGCTTCGAGCAACGTCATCTCCACCGCCACCGCAATGTCGCCGCCGAGCGCAGCCCCAGCGCTCCCTGCACCGCTACCACCGAAGAAGGCGTTGAACAGGTCGCCGATCGAGCCGAAGGAGTCGAAGTTGGGGGCGTACCCGCGCGAGCGCAACCCCTCGTGCCCATAGCGGTCGTAGGTGGCGCGACGCTCGGGATCGGAGAGGATCTCGTTCGCCTCCGCGGCCTCACGGAACTTCTCTTCGGCCAGGGGATCGTGGGCGTTGACGTCCGGGTGCAGTTCTCGGGCAAGCTTGCGAAACGCCTTCTTGACCTCCTGCTCGCCGGCGTCGCGAGGCACGCCAAGCACGTCGTAGGGATCGCGGGGAGTGGTCGCGCTCATCGGTTCAAGGTCGCGTCCATGGCGCCAGGATGGAGTTCTGGTTCATGGCCGCGTTCGTAGTGTCACGGTCGCGTTCGTAGTCACAGTCGTGTTCGTAGTCATGGCCGTGTTCGTAGTCACAGTCGTGTTCGTAGTCACAGTCGTGTTCGTAGTCATGGCCGTGTTCGTGGTCACAGTCGCGTTCATCAGCGCTCAGCGTATGCGTCTTCGACGAAGCGCGACAGCTCGTGGGCGGCCTCGCGCACCGTGGCGATCGCGCCGGCATAGTCCATGTGCACAGGCCCGATCACCGACACGGCCCCTAGCTTGCGACGCGCTATGCCGTAGCCTGCCGCGACAAGCGCCAGCGAGCGCATCGCCGGGATCTCGTTCTCGCGCCCTATGCGGACGTAAACGTCGGACTCGCCGATCGCTGCACGCAGTACGCGCAGCAGCGCCGCGCGACGCTCGAGCATGCTCATCAGCTCGTTCATCTCAGTCAGGTCGCCGAGCACCGGACTGGAGAGCAGGTGCGCCGTACCGTCTACGTAGAGCGTGTCCTCCGTCTCGGATTTAATGCTGCCAAAGGCAGGCGCGAGCCGATCGACGAAGGCACGCTCGCTAGAGCCAAGGCCCGGATCTTCCAGGTGCTTGGAGAGCATCCGTGCACCCAGCCCGAAGCCGACCAGCCGCTCGTTGAGGTATTCGCCGGCCCAGCCGACAAGCCCCTGGTCGACTGGCCTGTCGAAGCTGGTCAGCAACTTCGAGACACCGCCGGTCGAGGTGATGACGACAACCATCACGACTTGTGGTTGCAACGCGAGCACCTCTATATGGCGGATCGTCGCTGTGTCTAGCGAGGGCGCTGAGACGACAGCCAGCAGACTTGTCACCTGCGAGATCGCAACGCTCGTCAGACGCATCGCCTCCTCCACCTCGCTGCGGGTTAGCGACAACGACAGGGGCCTCACCGGCGCAAGGCTCTGACCGGTGTCGAGCATCCGATCCACCACGTAGCGGTGCCCGGCGTCGGTGGGCACTCGCCCCGCGGAGGTGTGGGGGTGGGCAAGCAGATCATGCTCCTCAAGCAGCGCAAGCTCATTGCGCACCGTCGAGGGGCCGCAGTCGAGTCCGGGATCGGCGGCGATCGTCTTGGAGGCGACCGGTTGGCCGCTATGCAGATAGTCCTCGACGACCTTGCACAGGATCAGCTCCTGTCGGGGGGTGAGCATCTGTCGATTGTAGGCGCCGCCCGGTGCCCCAGAGCGGCGCCGAGGATTCTCAGACCTGCAACTCGGCCTCAGCGTTGCGGATGATCTGCTTGCCCCCCTGCTCGGCAACGGTGTCCACGATCACGTGTCCGTCAGACGCTTCGCGCACGGTGCCGGTCACTACAACCTCCTGCTCGGGCACGCCCATGCCGCGGAACTGGACCGACAGCCGCTTGAGCGACGCGGGCCCTCCGGCCGCCTCGGTCTGGGCGCGCGCGACCTGCGCCATCGACCATAGCCCGTGCAGGATGCGCCCAGGCAACCCGACGGCTTTGGCGAACTCCTCGTCGATGTGGATCGGATTGAAGTCGCCGGACGCGCCGGCATAGCGATTGGTGAGGTACTTATCAGGGGTGACATGCACCTCGGGGATCTGCGCTCCAACTGAAAGATCGGCCATAGCTCAAACTCCTCGCACGATGTTGGTCCAGGTTCCGCGACAGACCTGCTCGCCACGCTGATTGACGGAGACGGACTCGAACACGTAGTAGCCGCGGCCGTCGCGTTCTGAGATGTCCTTGACAGAGGCGGTGGTCGTGATCTCGTCGCCCGCGACGACAAGTGGCCCCCACTCAAACTCCTGTCCGCCGTGGACCATCATCGCGAAGTTCAGTTCCACCTCAGGGTCGAACAGCGACGGCGCCACCGACTGGGAGCTGTAGACAACCGCGAACATCGGCGGCGCGACCACATCGGCGTAACCGGCCTCGCGTGCTGCTTTCTCGTCGAGGTGCAGCGGGTTGGTCTCGCCGACCGCGCGCGCATACTCCTTGATCTTCTCTCGCCCCACTGCATAGGTGGTGGGCTCGTATTTCTTTCCGATCGCTTTGGTGTTGACTGGCACCGGAGAGGACTCCTTGTCGGCTTTATCAGTGTCGCCGCATACTAGAGGGGTTGCGAGGCGTAAGAGTGCCTGATAGCGCTCTAAGACTCGTGTTAAATACAAAAGGCGCCCTGGGGCGCCTTTTGTTGAATGCTCGAGCGAGTCGGGCTAGAAGACGAGGTCGTCCTCGATGCCTGAGCCGACGCCGACGAGCTCACGCTCCTCGGCGCTCGAGTCCTCATCGATCGAGCCCTCGTCGTCGGAGGACGCGCCGGAAGCGCCCTGACCACCGCGACCGTCGAGGAACTGAACGGTCTCGGCGACGATCTTGACCGCTTGACGTTTGCTGCCCTCGGTGGTTTCCCACTCGTGCCAGTCCAGGCGCCCGTCGATGGCCACACGACGGCCACGGCTCAAATAACGGTGGACCGACTCGCCGGCAAGACCGTAGACGCTCACATTGAAGAAGTTGGGCTTCTCCGCGTAGTCTCCCTCTGCGGTCTTGCGGGCTGTGTTGCAGGCGACGCGCAGCTCGCAGACATTGCTGCCTGAGGGGAGCGCGCGCAGCTCGGGGTCGCTGGTGAGACGGCCGACGAGCACTACGCGGTTGATGTTCGAATAGGACATGGTGTTCTCCTTTGCTGTTGGCTCGCCCTGTCCATGAAGGTAGGCGGCGCTTGGGACGGTTCTTTGCGCAGCCGCCCGAAAACCGCGTTTCAGCCCGGATTGGCGGGCTGAATTCGTCCGCGAGGGCCGTCGATCGGGCGGTCTTTTCTTGGTTGTCGACGGCCAGCTGGCCAACGACCAGCTGGCTTTGCGCCTAACGTGGCGGCTGCGCGTCTTTCCCCAACAGCGAGTCGAGTGGCACGATCACCACCTGCTCGGATGCACGCGCCTCGACGACCGCTTGCCTAAGCGCTCGCTCGACGTTTGGGGGCGCGAAATAGAGCACGCCCGCGACCACGCGACAACGCGCCCATGCACGGCAGATCTCGATCAGCCGCCGTGAAGCCTTGACCGTCAGCTCCACCTCGACGGCGATTGGCAGCACATCCGCGGACGTCGTCGACCACAGGACAAGGTCCGGTCGGTGGAGAGAGCTCTCGCCGCCTGAGCCTGGACCGAGCCTGGCGCTTGCCAGCGGGCGTTCGAGCTCACGCTCGTCGCGGCGCAACTCACGCTCGCCGATCAGGCTAGCGCCGGGGTAGCCACGCTCCAACACCGCAGCTGTCGCGGCACACGCGATCAGGTGGTTAGCGTTGGAATGACTCACGGCGCAAATCTGAATGCCGCGTGTCCCACAGGCCCGCAGGCCGGCTCGGGTAATCGTGAACAAAGTCGGTCGTCCGGCGAGCGGACGCGTGCTCGCGAGCAGCTTGCGCCGCTGTGCGGCAAAGAGCTTCGCGCGCGCCGAGGTGACGCTCGCGCCCGTTCGCCAAGCGAGAGCCTCGGCGGTGACGGCTCCGAGCGAGGCCGTCCAGCGAACGATCTCGATTTGCTCGGGAGTTGGTGTTCTGTGTTGTTGTCTCATGGGATCCTCCTAGTAGGTCGTCTGAGCGTGACTCTCGGGGGAGCAGGGGTGCTTTGGAATCTGGGGTGCTTTGGAATCTGGGGTGCTTTGGAATCTGGGGTGCATTGGAATCTGGGGTGCATTGGAATCTGGGGTGCATTGGAATCTGGGGTGCATTGGAATCTGGGGTGCTTTGGAATCGGTCTTCTGAGCATTGGCCTTTCTGGTCTGAGCAAAGGGGGTATTCGCCGACCGGCCTTCTGAGCACTTGGCCTTTCCGGTCTGAACAAAGGGGGTATTCGCCGACCGGCCTTGCCGCAAAGAGAGTTGGCACAGCTGGGACCAACCAGGGACGGCGGCCCCAACTGAGCTGTGCGAGCAACTGTTCAGCGCTGGACGCGCTGCGCCGAGGCCATAAGCGCCCGTCTGCACAGGGCAAACCGCGAGTTAGGCGACGCGTCCGGCTCAGAGCGCTCGACCGAGGAGAAGACCTCGACGAAGCGCGCCGTCGCACTCCCGCCCAGCTCGATCGCCGCCGCCCAACCAGGTGACAGGTCGCGGATGTCCTCGGGCGCCAGCAATGGGGCACTCGAACGCGTGCGCGTCCAGCGACCATCGCTTGCTTGCGAGACTCGCCACACCCCGCGACTTCCGGCCAGGCGCGCGATCAACTCCGCCGACTCTGGTACCACCTGACGGTGAGCGAGAACCGCCGACAGGTTGCCCAGCACCTGCTCCAAGAGTTGTCTGCGCCCATCCAGACGCAAATCCGACAGCTCCTGTGTTCCCAGCAGCAGGTTGATGCCTGCCGACCTGGCCCGGCCGAACAGGTGCGCAACCTGCTCGGCCGCGATCGCGGCGAACTCGTCGATCACCACCACCGTCGGAACCGGGGCTTGCTGCAAGGCGGCCATCGTCGTTTGCAGGTCTCCCACGAGCGCCACGGCGAGCATCCTGGCCAGCAACGGCAGGGCGTCTGCTTTCAGATCGAAATAGACGACCGCTCGCTCTTGGACGGCACTGAGCAAGTCGAATGTCTGCGCTTCTGCGGTGTTGGGGTCGAGCCAGGGCGCGACGTCGGACTCGGCCATGATCGCCAGCCTGTCGCGCACGCCCACCAGGTCGGCGCGTTGACGGGAAGTGAGCGAGCTCAGATAGTCGAAGGTGGCATCTGCCTGCTGTTCGTCCGGCAGGGTCCTGGCCAGCATCTCCAGCTCAGCTGGGTCGAGCTGGCGGACGAGCGCGGGGAGGCTCACGACTGCGCCCGCAGTTGCGCAGCGCTCGCACGGCATAGCCGAGATAGCGCTGCGCTTGGCGCTGGTAGTGAGGCTCGGTGAAACGCTCGCCTGCGAGCGCCTTGTCGGCGATCTCGCTGGCAGTCCCGTGGCCGAACGGGTTGTAGACCGATGGCCCCGCGGGCGTCCATTCGACGAACGCGCGTTCGGCAAAGTGGGCCGCCTCGGCAAGTTGCTCGCGCATACGGGCATCGCCCTTGGGGTCGATCACGACCGCCCCGAGCCCTGCCTCGATCGCTCTCGCGTCGCAGCCAAGTCTCGGTCACCGTCTTGCCAGAGCCGGTGGCGCCCACGATCAGCGTGTGCCTACCGCCGCCTTCGTCTCCAAGCGGAATCGAGACCGTCTTGCCACTCTCCGCGCGTCCCACCGGGACACGCTCGTCACGCAGAGTCCGTGGGCGTGGCCGGCGAACCCATGCGCTCGAGAGACATCCCGTGCGAGTGCACGCAACGCATCCAACGGACCGCGCCGCTCGGCTGCGATCTCAGCCAGGTCGCCGCCAACCATGAGGTCCTCCACGTGCCAGTGGCGACCGCGTGCACTTGCGCACAGGGCGGCGGTGCTGAGCGTGGTCGCCCAACCGGCGAAGATGGAGTGGGCGAACAGGACGACCGGCAGAGCGCAGGGCGCCCATGTCCAGCGCAGGTGACGCCGGCGCATTACGCGCACGGCGATCAAGCCCAAGCGCGACCCCGATCGCGATGTGTAGCGTTGTCGAGATGATCCATCGAGCAGTTCGACGAGTGGCCCCAGAGGATCTGGTTGTGCTTCGTTCGTGTATTGATAGGCGGGCATGGATTTGCTCCTTTCTTGACCGGCTCTCGCCGGCCGTGGGTTAACGAGAAAGCGGCGAGCCGATGGCCCGCCGCCGGTGCTGCATCTGCATGCGGGCTCTACTTGAGCCCGTCAAGAGCTGGGTCTGCATGGCGGGCTTAGACCCGTCTGTGAATGGCAGGTCTGGACCGTCTCTGCATGGCAAGCCCTGGACCGTCTGTGCATCGCGGGCTTAGATCCGCCTGTGCATGGCAGGCCTGGACCTTCTCTGCATGGCGGCCCTGGACCGGTCGATTGGTTCAGAGTGCTCTGAATTCGGAGCGCTCCGAACGTGGCAGTCAGAGCAGGCGGTAACCGACGCCCCAGACGTTCACGACGAAGCCATCGGCGCCGACCGCACCGAGCTTGCGTCGTAGGCGACTGGCGTGACTGTCGAGCGTGCGCGCACCTCGATCGCCGCTATGTCGGTTCCAAATCGCGCTCAGCAACTCGTGCTTGGAGCAAACCGTCGTTGGGTTGCGAGCGAGATGGACGAGCAGCTCGTACTCCAAGCGACACAGCTCGACGTGTGTTCCGCCGAAGCTGACAGTGTGCGCGGCCGTGTCGATCGCAAGCGAGCCAACCGACACGATCGGGGTGTCGAGGGCGACCTCGACACGCTGCAGCAGTGCGCGCAGTCGGGCGCGCAACTCCAAATAGGAGAAGGGCGTGGCGATAAAGTCATCGGCGCCGGCATCAAATGCTCGCAGCAGCTCGAGCTGGCCGGCGCCCGAGCCGATCACGATCGCTGGCAGGCGCGCATCCCAGAGCGCTCGGGTAGCCGGCACGCCACAGCCGCGACGAATCTCCTCCACCAGATCGAGCGTGCCGCGCGGCGGCTCCAGCTGGCCGAGGACGACCGCGCGGAGAGTGTTTGCCCGTGCGAGCACGCGCGCGTGCTCGCTGCTACGGGCCACGACCGTTTGGAAGCGGTCTGCACGCAGTTGCTCGACAAGCTCGCGACCCGACGACGGATTGGCTTCGACGAGCAGTATCTTGCCGTCTGGCTGGTCGCCGTCGATCTCGGCGGACATTCGCGGTTGAGTGCGCGCGGCGCTCACTGGAGTTCGACCTCGCGTGGACTGATACGCAGACCCTTGCGCGCGATCGCACCGAGCACTTCACTGTGTATCCAGGGCGTTATCGCCGTCTCTCCGCCTTCGGGCATGATCCCTATCCGCCGTGCGAGCCAGCTCGTCTCACCGCTGATCCTGCCGCGGCGATCGCGCTTGACGATCCCACAGCGCAGCGCAATCTCACTCATGCTCATGCCCCCTCGATCGACCGCCTCGAGAACGACTTCGCGTAGACGGCGGTTGAGGACTACGGGGCTGTCGCAGAGACGATCCAATTCCGAACGCAGACGAGTGACCGAGATCTTTTGATCTGTCTCGTGCCGAGCGATCGCATGCTCGCTCAGCTTGCGCATCGGCTCGTAGCTTTCGACAGCACCGATGACCTCGCGCAGACTGGTCTGTTGCCAGTGCGATTCGTCGCTGCCCGCGCAGCGGCTCCAGCGCATCTGAAGGACCGAGCGCTCGCCCTGCACAGGCACCAGGCGGTAGAGCCTGCCATCGCATCCCGCTATGGGCGCATCTGGGCGATCCTGGTCCGACGGCGCACAGTCGACTTCGCGGACGAGCGAAGTTTCGCAGGCGAGCGGGGGTCGCTTTAGATCCTCAGAGCGCATGGCCCGACACCAACGCCCTCGTCTGTCTTTTAGATAGTGCTCGCAGACGATCTCCGCGTTCTCTCGCGGCTCGTCGGCCGATAGATGGGCAAGCAGCCTGCGGTCGCAGAGCGTTGCCGCGTCGCGATCGAGCACGAGCACGCTGCCGCCATGGCCGGGCAGTGCGAGCAGCTCGCGAGCTCGACCGTCCGTGTCGAGGTATCTGGCGAGTGGAGCGGATGCCTGCGAACGGTCGCGACCGACTAGCTGAGCGCGACCGACTAGCTGAGCAGTTGTTGCACTCCGGTGGTGGCTGGTCTCCACACGCGAGCGCAGCGAAGACCCTGCGCGCCGGTTACGTTGCGCGAAGGACGGGCTGCGGGTTGGCGATGCGGAGGAGATGGCGGACGACATTGAGGACTCCTAACGTTCGGGGCCGCGCCCGGTAGACGTGGCTCTGGCTGTTTGTGAAGTGCGCTTGTAGGCGTACTCGAAGGGCGCGTCAAGTAGCTCGGACAGCGCTGGAGAGTCCCGCGGATGAGGTCCGAGGACCCCTTAAGGGGGCCTCGGAGCGAACGTTGACGACGTAGATCGCAAACTGAAGTTGGCCGAGAATCGCTCAACCCGACGCTTGCGGCGACGGACGACATGCGGCCACCCGTCTACGACGGAGACGACTTGTCTCTGACTCTCGCCGAGGGTGGGATCGAAGCCGCTAGCGGCGGCAGATGGCTCATGGATGCAAGGAAAGGAGAGCTGCAGCCTAGCGCGCGTCCAGGAGCAATTCCACACTTGCATAACGCCGATACAGGCTGTCCCAGCGAACTACGCCCGACTGCGGCGCGCCAACACCCGCAAATGCGGCGATATCGTGCGCGTGTGGCCGCAGTTGCCCAAACGCACTGCATACGGGCGACTGCGTGGATAGCAGCTCGCCAGCGTTAGGCGACTGCAGAGGAGGGGTACTGGGCTGCAACTGAAAGACGGCGGATTCGTGAGCGTTCGAACGCCAGGCCTGCCCGCCAACGCCTGACAAGAGTTAGACGCAAGAGTGAGCAGTTCGCATGAATCGACCGGGGTAGTCACAATGTTGGTTAGTGGACAAGAGCGAGGGACGCAAAACGAAGGCTCCGTCGTCTGGGAGAGCCACCGCCCGCGGTGCTCGCAAGGGCGCGCGCGCCGTGGCTGATCCTCGTGCCCGAATGATCGCGGCGATGCTCGCGAGCATCGGCGAACAGGGGTATGCGACCACCGTCGTCGCCGATGTGATCGCCAAGGCCGTGGCCTCGCGCAAGACCTTCTACGAGCACTTCGAGGATAAGCACGCATGCTTTTGTGTCATGAGCGAGCAGATCGTCGACGAATGGGTGGAACGCGTGGAGCGCGCGCAGGACGGCTCGCAAGACGGGCTCGAGATGATCGAGTCGCTCATCGGGGAGCTCTTTGCCCTGGCGCTCGAGAGCCCAGCCGCCCTGAGGGTACTTGCAGTCGAGTTGACAGCCGCGGGGACGGCCGGAATGGAGCGTCGCGAGCGTGCTCTCTACAGGCTCGCGCAAGGCCTACGCGAGGCCTTCGGCGAAGACTCGGTCGAGGTTGACCTGCTGGCGAGGGCAATCCTCGGTGCCATCTTGCGCGTTCTCTATGCGCGCGTTCGGCGGGGAGCACGCGTACGTCGTCCACGCCGAGGGACCCTTCTCACGCTCACGCCGGAGCTGTCCCTGTGGGCCAGCTCCTACCTCTCGCGCGAGCGCATCGCGCTCACGACAAGCTCAGCCGGCGAGCTTCGCACCAGCACCATGGTGGGCGGTCGTGCTCCTGGGACGCTGTCGCTCGGCTCGCGCGCAATCGAGCGACGCGGACTGCCACGAGGCGAGAGCAACGTATCGCGCAGCTTTGTCGTGCACAACCAGCGCGAGCGGATTCTCGACGCCCTCGCGAACCTGGCGACCGCGAAGGGCTTCGGAGCGACGACGATTCCCGAGATCGTCCAGGAGGCTGCCGTGTCGGTGCAAGCTTTCTACGAGCACTTCTCAGGCAAGGAGGACGTCTTCTTGGTGGCCTATGAGCTCGGCCACCGCAAGACGCTTGCAATCGTCGAGCGTGCGTACGAGGCTCAGACGAGTTGGCCGGCAGCCGTGCGCACCGGCATCGTTACATTGCTCGAGTTCCTTGCGTCCGAGCCAGCCTACGCGCATCTTGCCCTGATCGATGCGCTGACGGCGAGTCCGAAGGCAGCTGCCGTAGCTCACGATGGAATGAACGCTTACGCCTGGATGCTCGAACCCGGGTTGGAACTCGCTGGCAACGGCAAACTTCCGGGGGCGGTCACAGTCGAGGCGACTGCAGGAGCGCTGCTCGAGTTGTGCTTTGTCTATGTGGCTGGCGAGCAAACGCAAGAGTTGCCCAGCTTGAGCGAGTTCGCCACGGAGATTGCACTGCGTCCATTTGCCGGCGTGAATGTGCGCTGAGGTTCAGCTCACAAATTCAGTCAAATCACCGATTGTTGTGTTTGTCCAGTGGCTCTTTTGTAATCAGACATGAATGATGCGGGCATGGCTAAACCTGAACAGACCGACATCGACAAGCAGATCGTTGCATTCGGAGAGAACCTGCGCAAAGCTCGCAAGCGCGCTCGGCTCACTCAGATAGAGCTCTCGGCGGCGGCGCCACTCGACCGGGCTGCGATCAGCCGGTTGGAGTGCGGCGAGCGTGCTCCAGACCTGCCGACCTTGCTGCGAATATGCTCGGCGCTCGGGATCGAGCCAAGAGACCTTTTGCGCGGCATCGGTCCTACCGGCCCTCCCCATGGCGTACCCAAGCGGGCCCACCATCTGGAGCCACAGCAGGCAGGCTCCAGCGAGGATGGTGCCCGATTTGGAGCGAACCTCAAGTGGGCTCGGACTCGCGCGGGCCTCTCCCAAGAGCGACTGGCGCTCGACGCCAAGGTCGATCGCGCAGCGATCAGCGTCTATGAGAACGGCGGGCGCGAACCGAATCTGCGCACCGTGCTGAAGCTTGCGCTCAGGCTCGACATCCGCCCCGCCGTGCTCCTCGACGGAATTGGAGCTCACCACCAATCACCGTAGAGCGCAGTTCAACTACCGGCCGGGAGGCGCGCAGCTTGGCTTCGCGGATAGGGGTCTCGTGCGACGCAAGACTTAGCTCAAGCCTATGCGCCGCACGAAACCAACGCTCCGGTGCGATGAGAGGAACGTCGCGCCGGAACTTGCCGGACAGCCTGGCGGGGGTTACCACGGCCATCCGAACCCTCTTCCCTTCTCCGCCCATTCGGTTCCTGGGAAGTCTTGTGCTCCTCCGCCCTCGATAAAAATCAGTTTCCCGCAGTTGCGGCCCGCTCACCCATACGAACCGCGTACGACGATCCGGGACCGTTCCGATCTCCGATCAAAGACGAATCCTCGCACAACGATCGACGGGTGTCAAGGCGCCCTCGAAGCAAGCCTCGCTACCTGCACGAGGGCCGGCCGGGTCTGCAATTGCGGACCGGGAGGCCTCCTCCGGCTCTCGCAGTCGCGCCCCAACCGGCCCTCGGTGAGGGTTGGTCGTCCCATTGAGACGCTAGTCCGCAAGACGTCCCGGGTAGACCATGCCGTCGCGCGCAGACGACGGGTCAAGCATGCTCGACACGGCACTTATTGTCAAATCTACCTGAGTAGTTCTACGTTGTTGTTTCTGACTGAGGCCCGCCCCTCCTCACAAATGTTTCCGATGACGAAACATCATCTCCCATTTGCTAGTCTAATCCCGACTATCCTAATACCCTTGGATGCGATGTGGCCGGACGCCCCTCAATCCCCCACATCCTGGTAGATCTCTCGCGACTCCACCAGCGGATCCCGTGCTCGTGGATCACCGTGCGTCGCCGCAATCCTTACCTCCGGGGGCAAGGCGGCTACAACCCAGCCACGCAGGACAGCCTCATGGGCGTCACGTTCAGCCGCAAACAAAATGTTGGCGCGTCCTGGGTACTCCCAATCCTGGGGGTACTCGCCCGCATAAGCGCGCGAGGCAGTCAGCACCTTGTCTGCCCGTCTTGCGCACTCACGCGCACGCGATCGATCACGACATACAAATACGACGGTCGGCAGCTTGCTACTGCCATGCGCGAAACGCGTGAGATTGGCCGACCATCCGGCGAGAAAATGGTCGTAGCGCTCCAGCTTTGCCGCGCCGGCGCCTTCGGGCAGACGATCGTCGAGCTCGACGAGCAGCTCTTGACCATCCCTGCGGAGCAGCGTTGCGTCGGGCCTGATGCTCTGGAAGCGCTCGACCTCGACCCTGCTGCCATCGGCCAGAGTACGCATGAAATCGTGAGGCGTGCGCCCACCCGGAAGGCAAAGATCACCAGGGGCCAGCATCGGGCCATCACCCGACTTCGAGCGCTTCTGTGGGGAGATCACAGACTCCTCGGGGCCTCGCAGCTCGAGCAGATGCCCAGACAGCGCTTGCTCGACCGCCAGCGTCCAACCAGCTACGCGAACGTCGTGACGCGCCTGTCGCAACAGTTGGTCGTCTGTACTGTGTTTGTATGAGGGGGTGGTTGGGCCGCTGTTCCCGTCCGAGACCCCCGCTTGGAGAAGTCGACCGGCGGTCGGGTGTCCGCGCGCGATCAACAGCTTCCATCCCGCTGGCGTGATCGAATAGCACATTGGCATTCCTCCACCGTCGCGACGGTGGAACTGGAAGCGTGCTACCAGACCAGCATCGGACAGACGCTTCAAGCGGCGCTGAGTGGTCGTGGCGGCGCGCCCCTGATTGAAACGACGGTGGATCTGGCTACTGAGGACGTGCCTCAACGAGGCCAAGAGCGCAAGCACCTCTATGTCCAGCGGCTCGGGGTCGAGCCCTATGGTCGCAGCTGCGCGCTTTGCCCAGCGCACGCTGTGGGCGGAGTCTATGTCCGCCAGCTCGCTGTAGCTGTCCGATGGTCTCGACGCCGTCTGGGAAGAACTACAGTCAGCAAGCACAGAGGGCGGAGTCGCAATCGATGTAGAGCCGCCAACAGCCATAGATCGAGACGATGCTGGATCTGGAGACGGACCTGCCGGCGAGTTGACTGGAATTGGGGTCGGGGGCGGACCCAAGGGCAGAATGGGGTCGCGTGCAGCGGCAGGCGCGACCGTTACCACGGACGAGCCTGCCGCCGGGCGATCTTGTGAAGCGCCGTGGACAACACGCTCGCGCCCGACGCGCTCCCAGTGAGGTTGGCTGAGATCCTCCAAGTAGCGTCCTCCCCGCTCTGCCTGTCTTGCCCGGTGAAATGCCACACGCTGCTCATCCACATGCAGCGGCAACGTTTGCGCTACGAAGGGAGCCTGGCGGCCCGTCGGCGTGACCCAGCTTGCGACCGCGAAGTGCCGCGGCAGATGCAAGCGCACGTCGGGACGGCCGAGCGTTGAAAGGTTGCGAATCCCTGGGCGTACCGTGTCGGAGAACTCGGCCATCATCAAGCTTGCGGCGTCGCGCGCGTCCTCGACGGACGCTGTTGCAAAATAGACTCGGTGGGCAAACAGCGCGTCTAGCTGAGTACGCATCTCTCGATCGATCCACTGCGCATCGGTCTGCCAGCAGGCGACTGTCTCAAGGCCAGCCGAACGCTTCAACGCCATCGTCTCGGTAAACCCTCGGTTGAGCACGAGTGGCGCCTCGTCCACCTTCAAGGCGACGACGCCGCGATGCCCCGCAGCAAGGCCGTCTTGGCGCCGCGCTAGCGCGGCGTCTAGCATCCCGACAAGTAGCTGCATGAGCACGCTGGTATTGCCGGCGCCCATGACGCCCAGCGCACCCTTTACGACGAGCACCTCTGCATTCTCGATCACCTCGTCGAAGCTCACTCGTAGGGTGTCATTGAGCAGAACGCGCTTGATCGAAGGCGAGTTGAGCAGCCGAGCGAGCTTGTTCACCGGAGCGTCGAGCTTCGCTGTGGTCGTGCCACGTGCGTCCGCAAGCTGAGCTGAGAGCTCGCCGGTAAAGAACTCGGAAATCTCCTTGAACTCCGGCTGGGTGCGCAGGGCGCCGGCGACGCGCGAACGGTAGGCGTAGCCCTCCTCCCCTACGGACAGAAGCCGCGCAGCATCCCATAGTGTGCTGCGTCGGTCATACGCAAGCACCGCGATGATCGCATTGCGAAGGTAGCGATCCGAGGAGGCCCTTATGTCACCGTCGCTAAAGAGATTCTTCAACGCGCAGACGACGTAGTCGGCGATCGTGTCGGCCGGCGCGTCCACCGCCAGCGGATTGAAGCCACACGTCGGATGGGAGAAATCAAGCAAGGTGCACGTGCGGTCTGTGGGCACGACACTGACGGCCGCCTCGGCCGCGTCGCCCTTTGGATCCAGCACGATTATCGCGCAGCGCTCACGCCGAAGATCCTCTGCAACGGTGGCAACCAGATAGCTCGACTTGCCCTGCTCAACCGTGCCTGGCACTGCCGTGTTTTGGCGTCGCAGCGACGGATGGATCGATACCGCTCCACCTGCGTCATGCAGCATGCCCTTCCCGTCTGGCGGGCGAAAGATCGCCGGAGGCGCAGGCGCGAGCGGCAACGGGCTACGCGCAAATGGGACAGTGGAATAGTCCACCGAGGGCACATGCCACACGCTCGCAAGCTCGGTGGAGGCAAACACGCCCTTGCGTACCGAGGGCAGGGGATTGCCCTCTCCGCGCGAGATCCGTCTTGTGTACAGACCGAAACAACCATGACGCACCCCTGTGCCGCGCTCGACTAGACGATTCTCAGCGCTTTCGGCACGCAGCTCCGAGGCGATCCGCTCGCAGACTGTGCGATTCGGCCCAACCAAGCGTAGATCGACGAAGAACAGAGGTCGATGCTGGACCTCCAGGCCACCCTTCAGCTCCTCGTCCTCCACCATCGAGCGATCCAGCGGCGGCAGTCGCAACTTGCGCTGGCGCGAGAGATGATGCTCGTGACGCTTGTAGGCTCGCTTGGAATGCCCCTCGAACAGCGCCGGGGTGGGGGTCAGCGCGACTTGCGCGAATGCTGGCGCTCGACATGCTGCCATCGTTGTGATCAGGCGGTTGACCGCCGGAGCTCGATCGTGCTCGAAACGATCGAGCAGCCTTGCGCGCTTGATGAACGGACTGTGCTTCTTCAAACGCAGGACATAGGGTGGTCTACCTATCGTCATCGGCTCGTCCTGAAGACGGCAATTGGGGTAGGCGCTACGCAGTGCCGCCTCCATCAGCGGCTGCTCGCCCAAAGGACAGGTGAGTGACAGCCATGCCTCACCGTGACAGTGGATCTCCAGGGCAACTGACGGCTGACCGGCAAACAGTCTTCGCCACCATCGACGCAGCAGGCGCTTATGCAGCGCATCGAACATCTTCGCGATCGCCTCCGCAGACGGATCGTCACCGCGATATGGAACGATCCTGAGACGCACATACCGCCGTCGTCGGCGAGCGCGCAGTCTAACGACGACCAGGGCCAACGAACACGAGAGCAGCATCAATCCTGCGCTAAGGACGATCGCGGTCGCGGTGTGGGAAGGCTTCGGCAGTATTGTGCAGAGCAACAACTCCCTCTCTGATCCGACGGGGATCTTGCATCGGGACGACCGTGAGAGACCCGGCTGTGGAGTTCGCCTCCTTTTCAGAAAGCAGACAGCGCTACAGAGCGTTGTTCAGCCGTCGACCCGCGCCGCGACGATCGCTATGTCTTCGCGCAGACGTCCCGCTCCGATCGAAAGCGCGAACTGCTCGAGTCGCCGGACGATTGCCTCAGGCACGGCAGCCTGGTCGGCGAGCAGGCTGCATAGCTGCCGCGAGGTCAAGCCGCTCTGCGGCGTGCTGGCATCGAGTCGACCATCCGTGTAGAAAACCGGCGCCGACTCCGGCCCCAGTTCCAATGCGTGATCGAGCGCATTCGAGCCGGAGCGCACCCGTTATCGCATAGCATATGCACGCCCGATCACATCGGTCTGGTAGCTCGCTCCACCCGCTCCCCGCGATCGGTAAGACACCATTCGTTGGGGGCGCCCTTTGACTGGGCATGATCGACATTTTCGATTAGGTCCAATCGCTCCAGACGTGAGAGCAGCTTTGATATTTGTCCCTGGTCGGCGATACCGGCTCCGTCGGCTACTTCGCGATTGCTTGCTCCAGGATGTTCTCTGATCGCCGTCAACACTCGTACCGTTCGATAGGTCAAACGCATATCGAGCCCAGCCATCGGATCCTTGCCGACGCCCGGTTCAGTCTTCCCACGTCGACGCACCTCTGGTGGACGGCGAGGCAGTTCTCTGCTTGCTGCGCGAACGCCCAGATAGGGAAGTACGATCATGCTCATGAGCGAACCGTGCAAGCCTATGTAGGGCTTGGTGCTGCGTTCGAGCAAGCGCGTATGGATCACCGCGAATACCGCACCGATCACTCCTTCCGCCGTAACGCTCGGCGGATCGCGCTTGACGCCAGCTGTTGTGCGGGCCTGGTCGATCACGTCCCGCAGTTCCCCCAACACCCGCGAGCGCTCTTCAAGCACGCGCGTGCCACCACCAAGCGCGTCCACAACACACAACCGGGCCAGCTCGGGCTCCTCGTCGATGAAGACCAGCAGCGCCGCCAAGCCTGCGCGCACCCCATCACGCCACGATGGCTCCTGCTCAAACGCCAGTATCACACGTGCTCGCAACTGCTCGAGCGTACGCTCGAACACCGCCAGGAAACAGTCCTCACGATCGACGAACAGGTCATAGAACGTCTTGCGAGATACTTTTGCCCGGTTGATCACCTGAGCGACAGTCAGCCGTGCATACCCGTTTTCCTCGATCGCCTCGACCGCGGCGCTGAGCATCCGCGCACGCTGTATCTCGGTGACATGACCGCGCGGCAGTCCGTCTTCGCCAGAGCGCAACGCCTGCACTTTTGCCCGTGTCTGATTGATTGGAGCCATGTTTCCCTGCCTGTCGGTGCTGTTCATCGTCTGATCTGAGATCCACATTCGACGCTCATGGATCCCGCTAGCAAGCGCGACGCTCTCCGGACACGCAGTCTCGGACTTACGTCACATAGAGAGATTCCCGGGTTCGACCGCTCAAGTCGAGCCGTGTCTCCTACTCCATCTCTGATCGCCGGCGCTCGCGCGAACGCAGACGTCCTCCAATCGCGTGTTGCTCAAGTTTGAGCGGCGACTTTGACGATCTGAGCACCTGCCCGCAACAAAGCTCTACGCGAAAGTACGCAAAACCCCGCAGTCATGGGGGTCAGGCTCTCCCAGAATGTCTCTGACCACGCCTCTGGCGCCGAGCTAACAGCCATAGCTCATTTGGACCAGCGCGAGCGCAACGACAAGCAATCCAGCCAATAGAAAAGCCCCGCCTGAGCGGGGCTTTTCCTTAGCAGATCGATAACCCGGATCCTGTCGTTGAGCAGCCATCCATCTAAGCGGCCTACCTGGATCTCGGCGGGCACCTACAAACGATCCTGTTTGACCTTGCATCGGGTGGGGTTTGCCCAGCCGCCGCGTCACCGCGGCGCTGGTGCGCTCTTACCGCACCATTTCACCCTTGCCTGCCGGCCGTTCACGTGGGACGGCCGGCATCGGCGGTTTGTTTCTGTGGCACTTTCCCGCGAGTTTCCCCGGGTCGATAGCTCGACCACCCTGCCCTGTGATGTCCGGAGTTTCCTCGAAGGCCGGATGGCCTCCGCGGCTGCTTGACCTGCAGCACAACCGTAGCGCGGAGTGTGCTCTCTATGAAGAGCTGGGCCGTTGCGTGCGCTTGCCAACGCCCAGTCGTCCTCGCTTGCGTCTCAGCGAATCAGCAGAGCTTCGAGCCGCAGCCCATGCAGGAACCGGCCTGTCGATCATCACCGTCGCCGTGGGAGCTCATTGGACCCCCACAGACCGGACATTCGACAGCGCCACGCACGGCAAGGCCCTCCCAAACACCGGTGATCAGCTCATCCAGCGTAGACCTGCCATGCGTGTCTGCCGTACTCGCAAGCAGCGCACTATCCAGCCGGCGAAGCATGTCGTGCTCGAAACCCTTGTCAAAGACGGGGGACCGCTCGAGCATCAGGGTGCTCATCACATGCTCCTGAGCAAGCCGACCACACGCCCGAGCACCTTGACCTCCTTGGTGCGGATCGGCTCCATCGTCTCGTTCTCCGGCTGCAGACGAATGTGGTCAGCTTCGCGAAAGTAGCGCTTGACCGTGGCGTCCTCCCCGAGCAGCGCCACGACTATGTCGCCCTGTTGCGCAGTGTCCTGCTGGTGGACAACAACGAGATCGTCTTCGACGATACCGGCGTTCTTCATCGATTCCCCACGGATCCGCAGGAGATAGTCGCCATCGCTGCCGCCAGCGAGACTTGGCACGGGAACATACTCCTCGACATTCTCTTCGGCGAGGATCGGCTGACCTGCGGCAACTGAGCCGAGCAGCGGCAGACTTTCCGGCCTTACAATGCTGCGCACGCTGTCGACTGCGCTTCCGACGGCCTTGTCGAGCAACTCGATCGCACGCGGCTTGGACGGATCTCGACGCAAAAGGCCGATCTTCTCGAGGTTGGCCAGATGCGCATGGACGGTGGATGAGGAGGCCAGTCCCACAGCCTTGCCGATATCCCGCACCGTCGGCGGATAGCCGTACTTGGCCGAGTACTTGCCGATGAAGTCGAATATCTCCTGCTGACGCTTCGTCAGATCCATGAGTGCGCAGCTCCCGTGTCGGATGGATTGGGTCCTGAAACGAACATGTGTTCGTACAGTAGCGCGGACTGGGGACGGATGCAACCGGCAGATATTGCCCAAACCTGGTGCAGGCTATACTCGCCCGCTCTGCGCTCGTGGCGGAATTGGTAGACGCGCAAGGTTGAGGGCCTTGTGGACCGTATGGTCCGTGGTGGTTCGAGTCCACTCGAGCGCATACAAAATCCCTGTAAATCTGCATTATATGCGGCTGTATACGGATTGACATTAGCTCAGATTATTCCGATAGTCGGTCGTATGGCAACGCCGTGGCAACATCCGTTACGACGATGCGCCGTTGGACGCAAATGCAGTATCGGCTTAGCGTTTGTCCTTGAACGAGCTACGAGCTTCATCGATCAGCCGCTCCCAGTCCTCACGGAGCGGCTGATCGCCCAAATCTTCGACCGCAAGGCCCACAATGTCCGTGAGGCCGATGAGACCGGTCGGTAGGTGGACCTTGCCGAGCCAGCATTCGCCGATATCGATGTCGGCGCGGACATGCAGGTGCGGAGCGGTGATCGAACTCCTACCACGGGGGTGCCAGTGATAGACGATCAGCTCGCGACCGTCCTGCTCGAGGATGTAGGAGTAGGCGACTACCTCGACCGACCAGCCATCGCCGGTGTCGTGCGGGCGGTAGTGCTCGGCGACGTCGAGGCTGAGATGCTGCTCGCCTCGCAGGCGAACCCACTGTCGGCCAGCGCGAGACGATGCGAAGCGCCGCCGGCGTGGTAGCCGCTGACGACTACATGCGCGTTCGTTATGCAGGACAGAAACCGCGCCGTTTGGCTGCGGTAGCGCTCGACAGCCTCGGCGGGCGTCCTACTCCGACTCGGCACGAGGCGACAACAGCATTGCGACGCGCATCACGTCGGGATCGTCATCGATGTCGATCTCGCCGGCGTCCAAGCGCCGCTCAAACTCCCGGGCGCTGATCCCAAAATACTGACGTGCCTTGTCATCCACCAACTGCTCCCACTCCGCGTCAGACAGCTCGCGAATCTCCGGGATCAATCCCGGAGTCTCGGTTTGGGTTCGTGTAGCCATAACAATCAGCCTCGCGCTGGTCTCGGCCATATGGCCGAGACCGTGACCACCATAGTACGCGAGAACACTCAGGATTCCAACCGCCCGGCAGCTAGGACACCCCGTCTCACGATGGCGGGATGTTCTGGTTCAGATGGAACAAGTTGGTCGGGTCGTAGCGGTCCTTGAGCGCACGAAGCCGGTCGAACTTCTCGGTCCCATAGGCCGCCTTGACCCGATCCTCACCCTCGGAGGAGAGGAAGTTGATGTAGGCACCGCCGGTCAACGACGGTTCCATCTCGGTATAGAAGCGCTGTGCCCAATCGATGTGGGTCTCCAGATCCCCGTCCGGCTCGTGGGTGGTGGCGATCGCGTTGAGCACGAACGGCGCCTGGCGTTCCCCGCAGGCGGTCTCGTTCTCGCCGACGCGGGCGATCGCGCCGCCGTAGTGCTGGATGTGGATCTCCGAGGACGGGGAGGTCGCGTTCTGGTGGAAGCGGGCCATCGTCTCGATCGCGTGGTGATCGAGCTCGCGGAAGTAGCCCGCCTTCATATAGGCCTGGGTGCCCTTCGGCCAGAGCGCGTCGAGCAGGCTCTGCATCTGCACGTAGGGCATCGGGTCGACCAGGTCGGCGACGGGGTCGCCTAGATCGCGGATCGGCTGCAGCACCTTCATCCCCTCGTCGGGGTCGCCGGAGTAGCAGCCGACCAGCGCGATGAGCTTCTTGCCGTGCCAATCCTCGGGCAGGAAAGGGGCGGGCGGCGCGGTGATCAGGTTGACCAGGGTGCTCAGCTCGTCTGGAAGATCGCGCGCGAAATCGCGGTAGAAGCGCATGATCTCCTCGGCGCGGTCGCCCGGATAGAAGACCGGGCCGGCGGCCACGGTCGGACCGACCGGGTGCAGGTCGAACTCGAAGGAGGTGACGACGCCAAAGTTGCCGCCTCCGCCCTGCAGGCCCCAGAGGAGGTCGGGGTTCTCCGCCGCGCTCGCGGTCAGGATCTGGCCGTCGGCGGTGACGATCTCGGCCGAGCGCAGGTTGTCACATGCCAGGCCGTACTTGCGCATCAGCCAGCCAATCCCGCCGCCCAGCGTGAAGCCGGCGACGCCGGTGGTCGAGATCAGCCCCCCGGTGGTGGCAAGGCCGTGCTCCTGGGTCGCGGCGTCGAGCTCTCCCCAGGTGAGGCCGCCCTCGGCGGCGACGGTATGCCCGTCCACGTCCACCGTGATGCTCTTCATTGGCGAGAGGTCGATGACGATGCCGTCATCGCAGGTCGAGAAGCCGGGAATGCTGTGGCTGCCGCCGCGCACGGCGACGTCGAGGCCCTCGCTGCGCGCGAAGCCGATTGCGTGGCGCACGTCGGAGGAATCGGCGCAGCGGGCGATCACCGCCGGGCGGGCGTCGTGCGCGCCGTTCCAGATCGAGCGCGCCTCGTCGTAGGCGCCGTCACCTGGCCGGATCAGTTCTCCGTGCAGCCCATCCTCGAACTCCTTCAGCGTTGCCGCTCCAAGCACTCCTTGCGTAGCCATACCGGCCTCCTCTTCCTCAGTTTTCAGTTGTTGACGTCGCGTTTCGACGACGCTCAGCGAGGCTACGGTCCGCCTCTTAGCGACGACTTTGCGGTCTCTTAGGGCTCCCTCTCAGTGGTTACTCGGCAATCGCGCTCCCTGCGACTCCAGGCCCGCGCTCCACCTCGCGGCAGTAGGCCATGCCGGCCTCGCCGCCTACCCACTCAAAATGCCGGATCGCCTGCTCGAGCCAGCGGCGCGCCGTTGCTTGTTCGCCGTCCTCGGCGGACATCGCCGCTAGCACGGCCAGTACCCAACCCTTCTGGGGGGTGGACTCGATACCCCCGAGCACCGATGCCGCGTCCTGGAGATGCGCGCGGGCGCCTGCGCGATCGCCGGCGGACAGCGCCACGTTCGCCAGGCTGAGCTCGGCGGCGCTGAGACCGATCATGTCGTCGTTCTCGGCAAACCAGCCGCGGCTCTGCTCAGCGGCCGCCCGGCCGCCTTCCGGGTCGCCCGAGCGAGCGCGCAGCACCGCCAGACACCCGAGCGTGACCCCGGTGCCGCGCCGGTCGCCGACCTCCCGTCTGAGGGCGAGGCTGCGCTCGAGCAGCTCCTGGCCACGCTCGAAGTCGCCGCTGGAGCGGACGAGGTTGCCGAGCGCGCCCAGCGCGTAGGCCTCCCCCTGCACGTCGGCGAGTCGCTGGAAGCGCTCGAGGCTCTCCTCGATCAGTTCACCCGCTCGGGCGAAGTCGCCCTCGATTCGATCGACGACGGCGAGGTTGCCCAGGATGTAGGCAACCGCCGCTTCTGCACCGACCCGGCGACCGACGATTACCGTATCCTCCTGCAGGAGCAACGGGTAGCCGGCCTCGGACTCGACCGAGAACAGCGCGTAGCTCAGCGGCCAGAGTGCCGGGCGCTCATCGGCGAGAAGCTCTCCGGCCCGCTTCAGCGCGAGCTCGAAGTGTTGACGCGCCTGCGGATATTCACAACGGAACCAGGCGGCGATGCCGCGCGTGTGCGCCGCCCATACCGGCGGCCGGGCAGCGGGGAGACCGTCGACGAGCAGCGTCTCGTGCTCGCAGAGCAGCGCCTCGATGTCCGCCGGACCGCTGACGATCACGCGATAGCCCGCCAATACCTCAACCGCATCGAACATTCCGGCATGGTCCCCGAGCTCAGCGAAGATCGCGACGCTCTCGGCGCCGAACTCGTGGAGCCGCCCAGGAACGCCGCGCCGCATGCCCATGAGGCAGGCGGCGAGCAGGGCACGGGCACGATCCGCAGTGTGCTCGGGCGCCGCCGTGAGGGACGCGGCGCGCCAGCGGGATCCCTCGGCAAGGTACCCGCGCATCAGCCAGAAACGCCAGAGGGCGACGCTCAGGCGAAGGGCGAGTTGAGGATCGCCAACCAGGGCCGAGGCCAGGGCGGCGCGGAGATTGTCGCGCTCAAGATCCAGCCGCCGGAGCCGGTCCCTCGTCGGGAGGTCGCCGACCGGCGTTGGGTCGCCCTCGGCGAGCTCAACGTACCAATCGCAATGGCGGCGCTCGAAGGCATGCCGCTCACCAGCCTCCTTGAGCCGCTCAGCGGCGTACTGGCGCACCGTCTCCAGCAAGCGGTAGCGGCGGTCGCCAGGGAGCTCTTCGACGTGGACGAGTGACTTGTCGATCAGGCGGCCGAGGAGAGCGACCGCCTCCTGGCGCTGCAGCGGATCCCCTGCGCAGACGTCCTCGGCCGCCTCCAGGCCGAAGCTCCCGGCAAACACCGCAAGGCGCCGCAAGAGGATCTGCTCGTCGCCGTCGAGCAGATCAAAGCTCCAGGCGAGTGTCGCCCGCAGCGCCTGCTGACGGGTCATCGCGGTGCGGCTCCCTCCAGAGAGCAGGTCGAGGGAGTTGTCGAGGCGTTCGACAACCGCACTGCGGCCGCCGTGGGTGAGCGCGCCGGCTCCACTCCCCCCGCGCCGCGCGTAAGTATCTTCCGGTAGAGGCTGCGGGTCACCTCGTCGGGCTCGTCCTCGAACTCGCGCCGCAAGCCGAGCTTCAGCTCCTGGAACTGGGCCAGCGCCTCCTGTCGCCGCCCGCCCTCCACGTAGAGACTCATAAGCGCCCGATGGGCGGGCTCGTGCAGCGGCGCGTCGACCAGCACCGATCGCAAGCGGTCGATCGCCGCGGTGGGGTCTTCCGGCGCCTCGAGCTCGGCCAGCTCGATCCCCAAAGCGAGGCGAAGCTCGTGGACGGCGTCACGCCGCGACACTGTCCACTCCTCGTAGCGGTCCTCGGGCAACAGCTCGCCATCGTAGGAGTCGAGGGCGTGCCGGTAGGCAGCGGGGTCGTGTTTCTTCCGCGCTGTCGCGGCGGCCTCCTCGAAGGCGAGTACGTCGATCCGCACGGGATCATCCGGGCAGAGGGCGATCACATCTTCGTGCAGCTCCAGGCGGTCGCGGCCCTCGAGCCCGGCCGAGTCGAGCGCCCGCCTCGCCGCAAAAATCGCCTGGTGCAGATTGTTCCGAGCGGAGGCTTGGTCGCGCCCCGGCCAGAGCAGCTCGGTCGCCCGGTCCGCGTGCAGACGATGTTCGTGAGCAAGCGCAAGCAGCTTGATCAGGGTCTTCGCCTTGCGCAGCCGCCAGGCGTCGTCGGGAATGACATGACTACCGACGGTGATCGAGAAAGCCCCGAAGAGGCTTTAGCCCAATACGTCATCGCGCATCCATGTGCCTTTCATCCGACGGCGCGCATCGACAATCGAGGCTCATCGCCGTTCGATCAAGATACGACGCAACGCTGCAGAATGCTTTTACTCGCAACCGCGCCTTGCGCCAAGTTCCGCACGGAGGAGTCGATCGCCTTGGCAACGGATAGCGGGGCACACGCGCACGGCTGCCTGCCGCAAAGCACTGAGGCGTGCAGATCAGACCTTCTTGAGGGTCGCAACGCTTACGTGTGGCCAGGTCAACCCATTGAATACGAGCTGGACTGTCTGCGTGTACTGCAGCTGCAGGATGTCGGGCCCCCCGTGCGGATCGGCGACGGTCTCGATCCAGAAGATCGCGTCAACCGAGACGGCGGTGGCGTTGCCGCCCGGCGGGTTAGTCGCGGCTTCCAGGAATGCGGTGTTCGAGGTGCCTCCGCCGAGTACCGGTTCGTGCTTGGTTGAGATGATCAGCACTGTCGTGCTCGTGATGTTCTGGCCTTCGATGTCCCTTAAGAGCACGCTGTTCGGGTTTTTGACCATCGCCTCGGTCACATCCGCGGACGCTTGGCGAAAGTTGCTCTGAACTCCGAGGTTCAGCTCGGTGAATGTCGCCTCGGCTTCCGCGAAGGAGGGAACGGGCTCGCCGGGCTTGAAGGGGATGATGTTGCTGGCGTCGATCTGAGGACCGCCCTGGACCGTCAGGAACTTTCCCTGCGCGAGGATCGTGGTGCCGTGCGGAATCGAGGCCATCCGCACGACTGTCGATGGTACATCTGGGTCGGTCGTCGGCGGGACATGCGCCCAAATGCCCGGCTCGATGTGCAGTCCTTCAGGCGGGTCGATCCCTTCGATCTGCTGCATATAGGTGAGACCGAACATGTTGATGTCGGGCATCAGCAGTCCGCGGTTTGGGATCTTGCCGGGGATCGTCGTGAATTCGAGCTTCTCGGAGGTGAGGTTCAGCTCAAGAAAGCGGTCGTGGCCTTCGGCCAGCGGATGTGGCCTCCAGATCGTGTTGAAGCCGGCGCCTGCCCACTTTCGTTTGCCCTCCGGTCCGACCAATTGCTCCAGCGGGCCAAGGTCAAGGACAGGTTCGGGGGCGGGGTGTTTGACTGCTTTGAATGCGAAATCTGGACCTGTCTGCGGGCTGATCGACACGATGGCTCCTTTTGATTATGTGTTGTCGGGTTGGGGTTCAGCGGCCAGAAAACGCGGCGCAAATCACTCGCTTGGCGTTGCCGTGGAGGATCGCGTCTGGGTCGCTCTGGCCGGCGGCCAAGACCCAATTTTCGAGTTTGGCGAAGTCCTCGGCTGTCTCAAATCCAGACAGCGTCGGCCTGATGAAGCCGTCGATATCGGTGCCGAGTGCGGCGACGGTGCTCGCGTCGCCCACGGCCGCGCCGATCGCGTCGAGGTGCGCCTTGATCAAATTGGCCGATCCGGCTTCGTCGGGTGTGTCGCCGAGTTGGTGCTGTGCGCCGATCAGCCCGATTGCTCCCTTCCTTGCGGCGATCTTGCGGGCGGTGTCGTCGGAGAGGTTGTATTCCTCTGCCCGCGCCTGCGGCCCCGCGCTTCGCATCCCCACGTGGGTGGCGATGATCGGGTAGTCCGAGGCCTTTGCTTTCGCGCGTTCGTCGAGGCGCTCCACCAGTGCGAAGGTCTCCGACACCGCCCGTTCGGACATGTGGCTGATGTCGACCAGTATTTTGTGGCGGTACATCGCTTCGATCAGCGTTGCGCCCAGCTCGGTGAGCCCGACTCCCTTGGGCTCTTTGAATGCCTCCAAGAATTGATCGTCGGTGAACAACGGGATCGCGGGAGCCTCGGTGGCCAATTCGCGGTAGAAGAGGTGGGCGACGGTGATGTACAGGACACCGTGTTCTGAGAGCCATTGCACGCGTTCGTCCAACGCCTCGGGATCGTTGCCAAGCTGGAACCCACCCTCGACGCAGTGGACGAACTTGATGCCCGGCTTCTCGAGATCCGCGGCTGTTCTCGCCACGCAGACCGGTGTTCTCTCCGAGGCTTCGTCGAGCAGTTTTTCCTCGATGAATTTCAGCTGCGTTTTGACGCGCTCGAAGTCAGCGTCGCGCAGTGGCGCGCCGTTGAGGTCGAGGAGGTCGAACTCGGAAGCGGGCCAGTAGAGCACCGAGCACACGATCTCCGCTCCCCCGGCGTGCAGGCCCTCGAGGCTGACTCGCCAGCCCGAGCTCCATCCCGAGTCGTTGAGGATGCGGGCGGCGTCGTCGAGGATCGCGCCCTCGGCTTTGTCGAGGAGCTTTCGCAGCCATGTCTCTCTGGGGCCCTCGGGGTCGGGCTCGTCGGCGACGAGGTGCATCGGGTAGTGGCAGTGCAGGTCGGCGATCATTTCAGAGCTCTTTTGGGCCAGCGGCTGACACACCATCGCACGGACTGCGCCAGCGCGTGATGCCAGGCTACAGGATTTTCACTTTTGGGGATCAATCGGAATCATACGATCTGCTTGACAAGGGCACGCGCCGTTGGCAGACTCCACCGAAGTCGGCCGGGGGCCGGTGAAAACCAGTGACACGGGGGCACCGCCCATCCACAAGCGGATCATCATTGCGTTGGTTGCTGGCTTGGCGGTCGGTGCGGGAGTGGCTGTGCTCGTGGTGTTGATCTTCGATGGCTCGATCGGCGGTGGCTCGGAACGCAAGGGGGAACCGTTCTCGCTCGTCGACGAACCGATGGCGGGTGAACTGGCGGAGCGATTCCGTCCCTGGCTGCTGTTCGACAGCAAAGAGAAGTGGCGTCCGCTGAATGTGGACGACATGTTCGACGAAGGCACGCAACGCTTCTGCGTGCGCCAGGGAAGCGCGTCGACGTGCTCCCCCATAGCCAGCGCGACCGCGTTTGACAAGCTGATCGCCAATAAGGGGAGTGGCACGAACAGCTACGTGGACATCGCCGGGAGCAGGCTCTCCGAATACCATGGCCCGGCCTCGTGCCGGCCGCTTTTGGATTGCAATGCCGGGCCTCGGTCGGCCATCTACTACAACGCCACCGAATCCAACGGGCGCTATTACCTGGACTACTGGTGGTTTTTGCGCTTCAACCACTTTAGTCGGTATGACTTCAACAGGACCTGCCTGGTGGCGCTGGCTCGCGAAGCGGGCCTGTGCGATGAGCACGAGGGCGACTGGGAGGGTGTGACCGTGGTGACTCGGCCTGGCGACGAAAAGCACCTGGAATATGTCGTGTATGCCGCGCACAAGGGAACCTTCCGCTACAGCGCGGCGCAGTTGCAACTGCGCGACGAAACACGGCCGGTCGTGTATCTGACCGAAGGCGGTCACTCCGCGTACCCGCTGGCCTGTGCGCACTCCTGCCGCCAGCCGCCGGCGCTTGCGATCGACGGGGTTGTGCCGCCCGAGACCGACCACGACGGGCGCGCGCCGTGGGGGCGAAACGCAGAAGACTGCGTGCCCAATGCCCAGGGGAGCTGTCTGTTTTCGCTGAGCGCGCAGCCTTGGACGCACTGGCCGGGCGAATGGGGCGCCGGCTGCTCGGCGGCTTGCGGGGGCGCCCTGGATGCCAACTCTCCCCGCTCGCCCGGCGTGCAGGCGCGCTTTCAGACGCCGTGGTGCTCCTTCCAGGAAGACCAGTTCACCTGCGACGGGCGCAGTCAGCGTTGCGCGGACTGGCTGTCGGTGCAGGTCAGGGCCCTGGCCTGCGATCCGGTTCTGCTCACAGAAGCCCAGCGGGCGAGCACGAAGCTTGCGACGGGGCCGCTTGGGCTGGAAGTCGGGGGCGTGGCGGTCGCGAGCGCGACGACGCCCGGTGTCGTGCAGGCGCTGGGTCCCCCGCTGGAACCGAACAGCGAACTGACCGCGACCGTGGACGGGGCCTCGGCGGAAATCCTGGTGAGTGCCGCGCAGGGAGCGATTCTCAGCAACGACAGCTTCGCCAATCCAAATTGGCGGTCCGGCCAGAGAGTTCACGTCACGGTGACAGAGGGCACCGACGGACCCACCGTGCTCGCCGACGGTCAGCGTCCGCGCGCACGCACGATCACAGAACGAGCCACGCCCGCGAGCCTCGAACGAGCGTTGCATGGCCGCTGAGGCGCCCATGCCGGCCGGCGACGGTTTCCACCACCCGGCAAGCGAGCGGGAGCTGGCCGGGCTCGTGGCCTACGCCTACCGCGAGGGGCTGCAGTTGCGCGTGCGGGGCGCCACCCACTCGGTCTCGCACGCCATCTATGCCGATCCGCTTGGGGGGCTTCCCAACCGGGTCAGCCAGGAGACGCCGCCGAGTGGACCCAACCTCAATGTAATGCTTGACCGCTACCGCGACTGGCGGGTGAGAGACGAGGCGCGCAAGCTCGTGGAAGCGCAGGCGGGGATCCACCTGGGCGGCGATCCGAATGACCCTGAGGGCACCGCCACGCTCCAGAGCAGCCTGCTGTGGCAATTGTGGAAGCATAAGGGGTGGATGCTGAGCGATACGGGCGGCATCTCACACCAGACGGTCAGCGGCTTTACCGCGACTGGGTCATCGGGCGGGTCGCTGCAATATTCGGCCAACCGCAATCTGTGGGGGTTTCGCTATATCGATGGGCGCGGCGAGGTGCACGAAGTCACGCGCGAGGACGCAGACTCGGATCTGTTTGAGGCCATGTGCCCAAACCTGGGACTCTTGGGTGTGATCTCGACGATCACATTTGAGTGCGTTGAGACGTTTGACATCGAAGGGCAGGAGGCGACGACAACGGTCGAGGACTGTGCGGTCGACGTTTTCGGCCCCGGCTCCCTGGGGCGCCCTTCGCTAGAGCAGTTCTTGCGCGAAACCCCGTTTGCGCGGCTTGAGTGGTGGCCGCAGCGGGGTGTGGAGCGGATGGTCACCTGGCAGGCGGTGGCGGTGCCTCCGCGACCCGGGTTTCAGCCGAGTCCGTATCAACGCTTCGGCGAAGTCGACCCGGAGATCGCCCAGCACCTGTTTGGGATCGTGTTCACGATCATCGGCAACCTGGATCGCCTCTCCGCGGCCAAGGGGAAGCTCGAAGCTAGCTTCGATGAGCTGGAGCAAGTGCTGGAGCTGCTCGGCAAGAAGGACCTGGGCGAGGTCGGCCGCCTGTTGGGGGAGGTGCTGGCCAAGGCGATCGAGTTTGGCGTGGACGCAGCTATCACTTTGCTCGAGCCGGCCGCGTCGCTGATCCGACGCGAGTTGCCTCACTTCTATCCTAAGCTGGTGGATGCGTTTGTGACGCTCGACAAGGACAAAGACGACCGCGGGCCGCAGCGCTTTGCGGATTGGGCCTGGCATGGGTTGCCGATGGACAACGCCACAAATGACGTGGTATTGCCGACCGAGTTCACCGAGGCCTGGCTGCCGCTGTCGCTGAGCCAGCGGGCGATGGGCCTGTTGCGCGAGTACTTTGAAGAGCCGAAAGACGACCACGAGGCGCTGGCGCGCACCGGGACTTACGCGTGGGAGATCTATGCGGTCATGCCCGAGCGGTTTTGGCTAAACGCGGCGCACTCAAGCGGGCAGGACGAGTGGAGCGAGGGCACGATTCGGATCGACGCCTACTGGTTTGCAGGCAACGCGGCGGATCCAACCGAGACGCTGTACCTGGGCTTCTGGAACTTGTTGCGCGACGCCGAAATTCCGTTCCGTCTGCACTGGGCAAAGTTCCAGCCCTCCTACGCGCCAGGCGATCGCACTTGGGTCGATTTCTTCCGTGCTCAATATCCGCGCTGGGACGACTTCCTACGCCTGCGCTCAGAACGCGACCCCAACAACATATTCCTGACAGGCTACTGGCGCGACCGCCTTGGTCTCTGGGACTAGCCTGCACCCGCGCCGCAGCCTCACTCGCAATGAGCAGCTCCCCTCAGTCGCCAGAAACCACTGGGCGTTCGCTCCACGCTCACACGTCCGGCGTCTATCCATTTGTAGACCTTGCGGTGTGACGCCAAAGCGTGCCGCGACTTAAGCCACGGAGAACCACTCGGGCTCGGCGCGCCTGCCAAACCTCCAAGCCCACGACCGCGCCGGTGACCGGATCGAGTTCGCGCAACCCAACCAGTCTCCTCGCCCACGGCCGTACGCGGGTCATAGCCCTCGCAGCGAAGCCAAACAACATCCGCCTGCCGATCGTAATGCCCCTCGATCGACACGCCGCCTACGCAGCCAGAACCTCCCGCAACGCACTCGCCGCAACCTGTGCCGCCGGCCAAGTGAGCTGTAGCTCTCCCCCACTATCGACGGCGCTGCGCACGCCC
Organism: uncultured Solirubrobacterales bacterium; assembly: GCA_963725265.1. GTDB lineage: Bacteria > Actinomycetota > Thermoleophilia > Solirubrobacterales > Solirubrobacteraceae > Palsa-744. The sequence goes on along the minus strand of CAVRXP010000002.1, from coordinate 1,246,172 downwards.
ATCAACTCCACGCCCACCACGGCCCCGTGCTCGTCGTATTCGACCGAATGCCCCTCGGGCGTCTCAAAAGCCTTGGCGGGCTCCTTCGGCTCCCCGACGTGCAAATACAAGATATCGCCACGCTCGTCGTAGTCGTGATAGTTGAAGTCGATGCCGGCGATCGTGATCATCATCTGCCTATCCCTGGGATTGTTGTTCGGCACAACTGCGCTCACGACCCATGTCGAATATTAGCCACATCCTACGACAACTCGCAGCCATCGAGAAGCAACGTCAGGCGACAGCCGCGAATTCTCGCTCGACCTCGCCGTCCACCGTGCGCTGAAAGCAGACAAGCAACTCCTCATCGAGCACGGCAGCAATCCGTTGCAGCGTCGGCAGCTGCGGGATGTGGGTGCCCTTCTCAAGCCGCGACACGGCACTGTGGGAAGTCTCCGCCGCTTTGGCGACCTCCTCCTGCGTAAACCCCAACTCAAAGCGCCGCTCACGCAGATGCGCCGCAATCGGGCTGACCTCACGAAGGGCGCAGATGCGCTCGTATTCGGCGCGAGCGTCGCGATACGCGGCGCTGCGCTTGGCGCGGCCTTGAGCTGCCTCGACAGCGCTACTCCCAACGGGACTCGGTAGATCGGTAGCCATATCCGAAGCTTACCACGACTGATAAGTACAGTCACGCACCGCGCGACCCTGGCGGGGCATCCTGCCCAGCCGCACGAGGACGCCGACGAGGACTTGCGTTCATCCGCGCCTAAAAGTCAGCCATCCGCGTCTGGGCCGTCCTCTTGTCCTTCGCCATGACCGCGCCGGTGTTCTTCTCGAAGACATGGAGCAGGACCATAAGGTTCTGAGAACGTTGGTAGAGCACGCGATAGCGCGTCTTTGCGAAGCGCACGCGCAGCTCCCGAAGCTCTCCCTCGATCTGCGAAGTGGCCGGAAACTCTGGCGGCGGGTGACGCGGATCGCGGCCGTTCAGATGCTCCTCGATAGCGTCGTCGATCTTCGCGACGGCGAGGGGCTGCGCCTCCAGCAGCTCCTCCAGGAAATCGTTGACTGGCTCCCTCCCCTGCTTGTCGCGGTAGAAGACAGCCTGGGTTCGCCCAAGTCGCCCTGCGGCGCCGGCATTCGGTTGTGAACTCGGCGGGTGTTTCGCTCTCGGCACGACCGAGAAGACTAGAAGTCGCCCCGGAGACGAACCGGGCGCCGCTTGCTCTCACGCCCAACCCGTGAGAACACTTTGAGAACATCCACCCCGCCAGACCCGTCCAACGCGCCCTGAAAACCCCGCAAAATGGACGATCTGGAAGCCCCCGAACCCATCTACACCCCCCTTTTGGTTGAGGGCCTTGTGGACCGAATGGTCCGTGGTGGTTCGAGTCCACTCGAGCGCACCAAACTTGTCGTACTAGAACCACCACCAAAAAAAGAGGCGGTAGATGCAGCACCCACGAGGGGCCTTTCTGGCTCCCGTGGGTGCTGCTCGTCTTTGCCGCTGGCTTCCGCAGCGTCCAACGATCGCAGCCAGCGCGGGGCCGGTATGCCCTCAGCATTTCGCCGACGGATGGCCTCATCTACGGCTACTTGCAGCTTCTCGCTGTTCCTGACGGCCACGGCCCGCCGCAGCTCAGGACCGAGCAGCGTGTCGAACGGCTCGGCCAGCTCGCCGCTGACGTTGTAGTCATCGTCAATCAGCAGCCGACGATAGAAGGCGAGGTTGAACTGCCGCCGGAGCGGGTCGGATGCCTCGCGGTAGGCCGTCCCACAGTCTCCGACCCGTGTCAGTGCTCGCTTGAGATTGCTCTCGGCCCGTCTGAAGTCGCCCTCGACTTCAGCCAGGCGGCCTTCGGCGCTGTCTATCTCCCGTGTCAGCCGTTCTTGCTCGCTCCGGAGCAGGTCGAGCGGCACAGCGTCGGCGTAGTGAGCATCGAGCAGCTTCTTGCGCTCGGCGAACAAGCCGACCAGCCGGCGCTCCTGCACCCGCCGTTCGCGCTCACCGTCGAGCCTCAGACCGGACAGTTCTTCTTCGAGGAAGGCTCGGACCTCGATCAGCTCCTGTTCAGAGAGCTGCACCGCCTGGTAGTACCGGGCGATGGCATTCTCGACCTGCTCGATGCGCAGCGCCCGCAGCTTGCAGTCGGTCCGCTTCTGCTGCCGCCCAAGGCAGATGAAGTAGGGGTAGGTGCCGCCTCGGCCTTTGGCATGGCAGACGATCAGCCGAGAACCACACTGCCCGCAGTAGATCGAGCCCTTCAAGTAGTGCGGGTAGTCGCGGTGGCGCTCGCCCGTCAGGTACTTGGCGGTCATCAGCTCTTGGACCCGCTGCCAGGTGTCGTTGTCCACCAACGGCTCATGCTTGCCCTCATAGAGCACGCCCTGGTAGCGAACGATGCCGACGTAGTAGGGGTGCCGCAGCAACCGGTGGAGATGGGAGACAGTCAACGGTCGGCTCGGCGTTCTCGGGCCGGGAACCGTAGTCAGGCCCCGCTCAGTCAGCTCGTCTAGCAGCGTACGAATCGTCCAGTCGCCGGTTGCATACGCCTTGAAAGCCCAATGCACAAGCGGCGCGCGCTCGGGATCGACCTCGACCGTGCGGGCTTCCAATCCATTGACGACCTTGCGCACGTTCAGGTAGCCGATCGGTGCTTTGCCCGGCGTGCCGCCGGTTCTGGCCTTCTGCACCAGCCCCTTCGTGACCTCCGTCGCCAGATTGCGGCTATAGAACTCCGCGATCGAGGACATGATGCCGTGCAGCAGCAGCCCCGATGGCGTCTGATCAATGTTCTCGGAGACAGACACCAACTGCGCCCCGGCTTGATGCAGTGCCAAGTTGATCGCCACATCGTCTGCTCGGTTGCGCGCCAGGCGATCGACCTTGTGGACGATGACGTACTTGACGCTGTTGTCCTTGACGAACTCAAGCATCCGCTGCAACTCGGGCCGGTCAGCCGTCTTAGCGGACTCACTGCGCTCGACAAACTGTTCGATGACCACCGCCTCAAGACTGGCCGCCTTGCGCTTGCAAGCACTGAGCTGAGCCGGTAGAGAGTAGCCGTCTGGCTCATCGGCCTTGGCCGCTTGGCCCTTGCCGGGCGACACCCGGACATAGACTATGGCCGGTGCTCCCTCCACATTATTATCCTTATCTTCCCCTGTCATAGGCTACCCCCTTTCTGCTCCACCGAGCGCATAATGTTGTTAAGTGTACCACAATATATATTCACATAAAGTGGTATTCGTTGTAATTTTCGGATCATAGTTGTACCCCCTTTCATGTATTAATCGTTACTTGTGTTTGTGCGAGTGAGTAGCGTCACAGCTTGCTCGCTGGTCGTCACCACAAACAGCCGCTCAGGCAGGCTGCGATCCCGTGCAATAGCCTGGCGCACGTGCTCAGCTCGCGCCTCATCTGGCACCACCCAGCAGACCCGGGGAAAGACGCCACCGCGACTGGCCTGCTCGGTACCCGACTGGTAATAGTCGGCATAGAGCCGACACTTGCGGATAACCACCGGCAGGCTCTCGCTTGCCCGGTCCACCTCAATGAACCAATGCAGCAGGTAGTCGCCACTGCCAAAGCTCAAAAAAGCGTCGGGGCAAAGCCGTCGTCGTCCGCCACCAACGCCTGCGAACTGTCGCCAGCTCTCCGGCTCGACCTGACAGTCCACGAGCTCAAGTAGACCATCACGAGCCGCCACGGTCACATCCACCACGAGCTGCGCGACCGCCAAGGTGTGATCGAAGAAGCGCAGGCCCGGCTCGTGCGACCGCCGCCGGGGACCACCTGGCGTGAGCACTCGCTGCCCAAGCGGCCCGAGCGCCAACACGAAGCCCACCGAACCGGCCCGAACACCCCCGATACGACGCTCCAGACGAATCAGTAGCCGTTCGCCGATCAGCCGCGCGACCACACGCTGACGGGCGCGCGTCGCGGCCGACTCGCTGCCGTGCTCGCTGCTCGGGAAGTGGACGGCCTGAATCTGACGGGCGGTCATGAGTCGCAAGCACGCCACCTGCCGGATGATGGCCAGGTCACGCTCACTGAGTCGCTCACGGAGTTGTGCGACCCCCCTCGCCGACACATATTGGCGACCGTGTATGGGAGCCGTCATGTTATGCCCTCGCTCATATATTTCTTTCTTTTCGTTACCAATGAGTGAGTGATGAGAAGGGTTGCAGCAGGCAATTTCAGCCACGCGACACGACGGCAGGTCCCCTCTGAGTCCGACAACCACACCCCCGCTCCAAGCCAGTCATAGCAGCGCCGCTCGGACACGCTCCGCCACCTATCACCAACAATCAAACAGCCCGCGCCGCCACTCACACCGAACGAGAAAGACGGAAACGAACAGTGCAAGACTTTCGTCGCCAAACTTTGGCCGTTCCCAGCCTCAGCACGGGTGTTTTGACGAAGCATCATCAACGCGACACGACGGGCGACACGACAGGCACTCATGGCGCATCCCCGCTATTACGCCGCCTTGGGGACAGGTCATCGCCTTTGCTATCACGGCGACCAACAAACAGCTCGTGCAGGTCAGCCTCAATCGCAGCCCGATCTACTCCATAGGCGACACGCGAGGCGGCCCGGACTACCGCCGGATCGTTGGTAGGCGCAGCCGGTGGCACCGTCCTGGCACTACACCACGGCTGCACCGCACCCTGGGCGACAAGCTGCGCGTAGCATTGAAAAGCTCCGAGACTCTGATAGTCCTCCGGGGCCAGGGTGCTGCCACTGGCGATCACCCGCGCGTCTTCGCTTGGTAGCCGGAAGGCGACCCGCGACTGTGCGTTGGCCAGGACCGCCGAGCGCATATCCGGTCCAAGCTGGTGTAGGTACTGATGGGCGAGTGCGAAGCCGACGCCAAGCCCTCGCGCCTGGGCCAAGGCATCAGCCAGATCGACGGTCCCAAGGTGCAAGTAGTCCTGGAACTCATCGACCACCACAAAGGCCGGATGCCGCCGCTCGGGAGCAATGGTGGCCCGGCCGAGAATGGCCTGCCAGAGTTGTGAGACGATCAGGCTGCCGAGCAGCGTCGAAGTCTCTGGCCCCAGTAGCCCTTTACTGAGATTGACGAGCAGAATCTTCCGCTCAGTAAAGACCCGGCGCAGGTCGAAATGTCCGCTCGTCTGGCCGATCACCGCCCGCATTTCTGGGCGAAGAAGTAGCGGCCGTAGCTTGTTCATCACCGGCGCAATGGCGGCGATGCGCTCCTGCTCGCTCCACGCCTCATAAGCGCTCCAAAACGGCGCAAGGCCGATCGGGTCGGCGACCTTTGGGACAACTCGCCGCCGGAATCCGGTATCGGTTAGTAGCAGCGGCAAGGCTGCCAAGCTCATGCCCGGCGTTCGGGCCAGCGTCAGCAGCGACGCGGAAAGTATGTCGTGGGTCCGTGGTCCCCAATGGGCGGCGTACAGTGAGTGAAACAGCCCGAGCAACTGATCGGCCGCCAGCTCCGGGGACCGGCCGCCGAGCGCCAGTGGATTCAACCCGACCGGCCGCACATCGCTCGGATCGATCAGGACCACATCCGCAACCCGAGTGGCTGGGATGCGCGCCAACACATCAGCGATCAGGTCGCCCTTTGGCTCGATCACTACAACCACCCGCCCGTGGGCGATATCTTGGGTAATAAGGTTAAGCAGCAACGTGGACTTGCCAACCCCCGTCGGACCAAGGGCGTGCAGGTGTCGCAGCGAATCGGTGGCAGTCAGCGCCAAGGGACGCCCCCGACCGGGATAGGTGGCGTGGCAAACAATTCGTCCGCTGCGAGAGATGGCAGCCGACGGAGCCAACAAGCGACTACCGATCATGTTGACGGGCAGCTCATTGGTCAGACCAATAGGGAAGGCCGAGAGTGTCGCCAGCTCGCTAGCGTTGAGCCGCAGCGGCAAGCGCCAGCCGGATGCCGCCTCGCTGACCCGCTTGGCGGGCGTCACACGCGCCCAAAATCTGACGCCGGGAGCTTCGGCAACCCTAAGCGCACCGAGAACCTGTCGGACCAATTGCCGTTCTCGGCTCGGGGTTTTGGCCTTGACGGCCAACCGGCCAATAGTCTGCCAACCCGGCTGTGCCTGCTTCATGCGCAGTGCCTCCCGGGCTTCGGCGTCCATCGGTGGCGGCGGACCGAACGGTGCCAACAGCAGCGCCCCCAGCCACGACTCGTGGCCCAGGCCCTCCAGCCGGTTCGGTACGGACATTGCGGCCAACGGGCGGCCGAGCACCCATTGCAAGCTCAAACGCTCGCCCCTACGCAGGTGTGCCAGGGCCGTCAACAGCGCCCGACTGACTCCGGCTCCGTCATCCGTTCGCAACGGCCGTCGCTTAGTTGTCATACGCAGCTCGACGGCGTGGGATACCGCCAACGGTGGACGCTCGGAGACTGCCTCTATCGCCAGCCCCGGAATCGCCGCTCGGAGTTGGTCAACGGTCGCTCCGGCTCGACCTACTGGCAGCGCCAGACGATGCTCGACGCCACCGGCCGAGCCAACAATCTCAACGACTATCGGCCGACCGCCCGCTGTCGCCAGCAAGTGAAAGACTTGGGTGATCTGCTCCGGTGCAACCTCGCGCGGCCAGCGCAAGCGATACCAGGTCAAGACGGCCGACCTCACGCGTGGTCCTTTTGGTCAGTCTTGCCCGTACGACGCTTGGGACGCTTACCCTTCGCGCTCTCACGATGTTCGGCTTCCGCTTCGGCTTCGGCTTGCGCCGCCTGATACTCCAACTCGATCAGCGCTCGGGCCAGGCGCTTCAAGTCAGTCGGCCGACGCACACCCTGAACGCGAATGCGACGGTCTTTTCCATGATGATAGGTTCTACTCATATAAATAGACCTCCTTTCCGTTCCACGCCGGACCGGCAAAAAAGACACAAAGAGCACCGCACCCTTTAGGAAGGGTGTCTTACGAATAAATAGGTGTTCTGTCTCTTAGCCGAGCCGTGTACTGACTTACGGGCAGTATCGGGAACCTTCTAGTTAACGACACTCCGGCGTATTACGTCAATACGGCTTGTTCATTTCACTACACCGATACGACGACCTTCATCGGGGGGTTATTGTCACCACCGCGACTTCCGAAATTGGTAAATAGACCATCCCCCGAACCCGATAAACACCACAACGCCGGACACAATCAGCACCGGCAATGCCGCCAGAATGAGCCGAGCGGCGATGTACAACATCACGGCGATAGCCAAGACCGTCACAGCCAGGTTCATCGCACTATCTCGCCACCGCGACGGAGGCACAGTCATCGCTGACCGCCTTCCTGCCGCTCTATCTCCTGAAAAGCCTCATCGATAGCCCATTCGACGACTGCCCTGTCGCACGCCAGTTCCGCCTTGAACTCCGCGACGCGCTCAGTACAGCGGAGCCGATACAGCTCCAGCTCGACACTGCCGGGTGGTCGATCCAGCCTTGCGCGATCAGCCATTACCACCACTCCCCGAATTGCCGCCGTATGCGGCTGTCAATCGCGTAGGCGGTACGCTCTGCGGCGCGTGCCGCAATCGCTACCTTGACGGGTGAGGTGCCAGCGCGGTGGAGCAGACGATCCACCATCTCCATCTCAGTGGTCGCGGCCGCCTCGTTGACTTCCGCCACCATGCAAATGTCATATTTGGCGATCTGCGTTCGCACATAAGCACCATGCTTATAGCGGTGCAGTTCCAGCGCGTTGTCGGCTTCGACTTTGCCTGCCTCCTCTAGGTGGCGTGTGGTCAGGCCGCGTATTTGGCTAGCGTTGGATACGGGACGGAATAGCGACACGGATAATCTCCTTGGGGGAGTCGGTGGACAGAGGATCAGGCGTAGGAGCAGCCAGCAGGCCGAGGTTGATGGCCGCTGGCAAGACGCCCGTGTGATGGGCAACGGCCTCATGGCGCACCAGCTCCGCGAGACTCGGCGTGTCTCCCTGGGCTTCGGCGAGTACCGCCGCATACAAGGTCTTGGCGTGGTGCTCGGCCCGCACGTCCGGCAGGTGGTGGACCTCACGAGCGGCCGGACATACCCGGCCGCCTCGGACTTCTTGGAGGGCGCAGCCTTGGCAAACGTGAGGCGCACGGTCTATGTGTTCGGGCAAGGGGATCGCTCCTTTCGTCGCAGCTTGCATGACCTGATCCCAGCTTCCATCAAGTCCCTTCGCCGTTCAAGGAGTCGCCGGAACTCCGAAACGCTGCGGCAGGCGCTAGAACACAAGGATGCTCGCGGACTACAACGTTCTTCGACCGAACCTCGCCAAAGAGCTGCGCATCATCCGGCGACGAGGGTTCGTCTTCCTGTCTGATCCTTCGGCCCTCGCCGCCTTGATCGAACTAGCTGTCGCGCTTAGCACTACAACGACGGATCTAACGGATGACGACCGTCTCGATCTCGCCGAGATGCTTTTGCGCCAGATCGTACGTCGTGTGGCCAAAGACTCTCAGGAAGGCGCGGGCATAGAGGAGCTGCTTGGCCTGAACAACGACAGCCCGCGCGGGATCGGCGCTCGCCTAGAGCGAGCGGCACCCTATTTTGGCTATGTAGACGGAGAGAGCTTGAGACAGACCAAGATCATCTCAGAGCACTCATCCGAAAAGCGCAGGGTCATAGATGTACTACTTGGCCGCATCTTCAATGCACTATTTTTCTTGGCAGTTCGGGAAGGACTAGTTAGGCCACCACCGCCACCGCCACCTCCAGCCCCACCACCCCCGCCTACGCCGCGACGTCCAAAGCCATTTCGTCTCCCTCCACTTGAGAGGGAATCGGCAACTAAAGAGTACATCGGACCCTTGGGACACGCCAATGGTGCGCTTGCTAGTGAGGTTCGCGCTGTATTCACTGACGGTATTGGGGACGCTCTGGCGGACAACAAGCTACCGCTCCTTACCGAGCTGGCAGACGCTGCATATGACGCGTCCGCCTCGACCCGGGAAAGAGTCGAAGCGCTTCTGACGTGGGCGATCGGGTCCACCGATGTCACGGGCTGGAGCGAAAAGTCTGCACTCTTTGCCTTGGCCGGGGTCGATACCAAGCGTCTCGGGGGACGCAAAGCACGACGCCATCGAGCCTACAAACGACAATTTCCCAAGCGGAAATACGACGCCAAAGAGTTTCTCCCCACAGACGAAGCGGGTATCGCCATTAATCTGAGCGAGTCATTGCATGAACTGGCAACCGAACTCAGCATCCCGTGCGGCCCCTGCGTGAAAGACATGCACGCTCGGGCTACGTTCACACCAGCCCCCGACCCAGCGGTCAACGATTACCTCTTGTTTTGGCTCGCTATTAGCCTCGGCTATGTCGAGACTGCTGCCGGTGGAAGGATCATTTCAGTTCGTTCTCCTCCGATCGCCGATTGACACCCACATTTGTTCGTCGCATAATGTATTCCGTAAATACGGAAACACACATTCAGTGAATGAGCGCCCAGGCAATAAGCCACTTGAACCACAACCGGAAGAAATAGAGCCCATCCCTTACATCCTGCCCGGCTCAGACGAACCACCTGAACCCCAGGAAGGTGAACCGGGCTATAGCCCCTATGGGATGGTCGGCGGAGACATTGGCGATGCTGCCGTGGACCTCCGAGACCGCATCGCTGCATCCCATGAACAACCTGCCTTACCGAGCCGGCCGCCGATATGGGACAAAGCTGACGAGATGGCCCTCAGCTTCTTTCTAAACATGGAAGAACGCCTACCATCCTTGGAACGCAGACTTGGAGCGCCAGCCGCGACCCGCTTCCCCGACCTGGCACGCTTTCACGCCGCCGTACCCTTCACGGACGCCGAACGCGAATGGCTTGTCGCTAAATCCAGAGCCCTGTGGGAGTTTGAGCCGAAAGATATGCCAGCTATCCACGATAGGACGTTCTCCATAGAGCAGAAAATTACCGAACTTGGTGCTCAGCAGGGAGTGGCCGGCGCCGGCATGGTGCGACGTTGGGCCGCCTGGCGCCGCAACATGGATGAGTTCGCAGAGAACAGCACACGCGAAGAAGCGGCCTACGCGCTCGACGGGCTGATACATCAGCTCTATCCCTACGGTCCGTATCCCTACGACGATGACTAACTGACGCATCCCTGCGTCGTTCGTACCCGCTCCTGGTACACCCGAGCCCTGCCGTGCCCTATGTTCGCTCTCAGCCTTCGTTCTACGCTCGGAGAAACCGCGCCAGTTCTGGTCTGTGGCTCACTGCTGAGCGGCACACCGCTACCGAAGACTTCTAGCCGCTCCCGCGTGTAGCTCATGCCATAGGCCGGACACCACTCCGGCTGATTTAGCTGAACTCGGATGCCGTAATCACACTCTTCATGGCCGTCGCAACTGTGGGGCAACGTGACGGCCCGAGCAATGCCGGTGCCGACGGTGCTGCTATTGCCCCAACCCTTCCAGTTCATGCGGCAATAGCCCAGGTAGCCAAAGCCGGACGGCAGTTGTTCGCTGACACCATGAAACAGACAATCCCCGGTTGTGTTGGCGACCTTCTCAATACCCGCGTAGTACGCGAGCGCCTGCATACGGCACGGCAAGGAGCGATTCTTGACATAAGCAAAATCCCTCGGTTCGGCTTCCGCCCCGCTGAGCGTCAGCGTATAGGCAGTGTAGAGCTGACGGCCGCCGCATGACACAAGATCACTGGCGACGATGGACACCGCCGCAGATTGCGAGCCATAAGGCTCGGTATGGCCTGGCCGGGTATCGCTAGAGCTGACCACAACCTGGCCGCTCCCGGTCGCCGTACTGCCGCCCCAGCTCGACCACGTAACGCCGTCCACATGGGACTGTACGCTCAAGAACTTGGCCGGATCGTGCGCGTCCGGCTCGTTCAGTTCGTAGTTAGGGATCGTGGCCGGACGTTCCGGGTGGGTCATTGGCACGTTGAGATAGACGCTCGTGGCACTTGCGGCGTGACCGACTGAGGCTGCCTGAGCCGTGCAGATCGACTTTGGTGTGCTGGTCAGTTCATCGGGCGGAGTGCCGCCGCCTCCCCAGCCTTTGTCGGGACGCCAAGTCAAACGCACAAGGGTACGAACGGCACTCCCCGGAGTATCGGCTGAACAGTTGTAGGGAATCACCTGGGTATCACGCAGCAGGAAGCGGACATTGGTTGCCCGCGTGGTGCTCTTGCCGCTGCGGACAAAAGAGCCTGTCGCGCCGTTGCGCAGCTCTTGGAAATAGGTCACGGTGCGAACACCGGCCGGATCGCAACCGATCATGCCTTCCACCTGAAACCGAATCCGATACTCGCTGGTCGAACCGGGGACGTAGCCTGCCGAGGGCGGCGAGGGCGTCTCGTGCGAGACTTCTGCGCACCGTTCGCCAGCCTTCTTCTTTGACTGTCCGCAAAGATCGGTGTTGTAGCTCGGCAGTTCAATGTTGCAGTGGAGTGTGCTTGAGGCTGAGGCGGTGGAGCCCAGCAGCAACGAGCAGGCACAGATCACGACGGCTATCAGGCCGACGAAGGTCGAAGCGTGGAGACGGCGTGGCCTGACGTTGGTCGGGAGCGTCTGCATCGTTGGCGATCTCCTTGCGATGTTCGTTGGCTTGGGGCCGATGCGAGGGGTGGCACCGGCCCCAAGCGGGCTTGCTGCGGGGGTATTCCTGCTAACCGACTAGCAGGAATAGGCTACACGATCCTTAGATCGCCCGCCCCGAACGTCATGCTCCCCAGGCCAAGACCCATCTGGTCGCCTTCGCCCAGAACTACGCCAAGCGCGAAGCAGACCTGGAGCAAGCTGCCGAAGTGCTCCGGCAAGAGCGAGACGAAGCCATCCGGATGGCCTACAGTCAGGGCCTACCCATGAAGGCCATCGCCCAGGTCATGGGCATGAGCCACCAACGCGTCTCGCAGATAGTACGGCGCTAGATCGACTGGCTGAGCCGGTAGCAGCCACGCGATACCTCCGAGCGGCGACACCACGCACGCTGTCCTAGAGCGCAACAATAAGGTCGATGGACGTGCCGCTCACTCCCAGCCAGACCGATCAACTCGTTGCGTTGCTCGAAGTGCATGAGCGCGCAGTCGCATCGGACGCCGGCCAGGACACCTTCGTTTGGCATACGACGGGCGGTATGGGGCCAACAATGCTTCTGACACGGGGCGCACACGACGATCAGACCGTTGATCCGATCGACATGCAGGGCCTGATCGCCGCCGGAATGCTCCAGCAGACCGGGCAAAGGGCCGCCATCTTCACGGCGGAGGGACTGATGATGGCGCAAACACTGCGACGGGAGCGTCGTGCCGGCGAGGCATTGGATGTCTCATGGGCGAACACGCAGCCTGTAGTCGAGGCGTTGCTCGGAGTGTGGACTTCCGAGGGCGCACCCGGCTTCGGCATCTCGGTTGAAGCGGTGGCTCAGCGCGTGGACTTGGGCGCCGGCCAGGTAGAGCAGCTACTCGACTTGCTGGCCAACGACGGCTGGGTCGAGAAGCGGTCCCCTGGGTTCATCTCGCCTGGAGGCGGCGGACCGACATATGCTCCGACATCTCGCGCTTTGCAGCGATTCGCCGGCTGGCCAACGCTCGAGGAAACCGTGGGTACACGGTTCCTAGAGGCGATCGACGCAGAGATTGAGAATACGACGGACGAGGAGAAGCGCGGCCGGCTCCGGCGACTCCGCGAGGTCGCTGTCAATGTCGGCGAAGCGACCGTGACCCAGATTCTGACGCGCCTCGCAACTGGCGAAATGCATCTGTAGCCGCCCTCATCGGATGTTCTGAGAGTTCGGAGCTCCCAGCATTCGGTGCGATGCACCCGCCTGTACATGACGCCGACACTCAAGGCAGGGACGCGCACACAATGGCACTTGTGCGACGTGCCGCCGCCCCAATAGTGCAAAATTAACCCATACGAATCCTGCTATATTTGGGCCGCTGGACAATCTCAGCGCGGAGAAGCCTTCCGGGGCACTACCGCTCAACTAATAAGAAGGAGTAATAACAATGATGACCGATATCTCAATCACAATTTTGTCGTTTACTATGTCTGTCGTTTCTATGTCTGTGTGCTTTTGCTTCTGGAAAGCATTATCAGTAATCGAGAAGTTATCATAGTTAGAGAATAAAGTTGCTTTCCCTGGACTCTAATTCATAAGAATCCGGGGAAAGCTCTTTATCTAACTTCCTCGATACTTGTGAGTCTGAGGGAACGTCCTAGTGGTGGATGTGTATAAGCGGCCCAGGACAGACAGTGCCGCTCGTGCGACAGGACCACTAGAACTTCCGCTCGATCAGCTCAATTGCCATCGGGCCATACTTCACTTCGGTTGGGCCTAGCGTACCAGGATAAATGTGCGCCCACTCCTTGGCGGAACTCATTTTTTCGAGCTTGCGGAGCGACCAACTAAACTGGGTGCCGCCAACAGTTGCAACTATGAGCTGCTTCATGCGAATGGCTCTAGCCTCCACAAATGCTTGAGCTTCCGTGTCATGTATGAGCGGCATACAGAGCTTATACGTACGCGACTCGCCGGACCGCCAGTAGGCCGTCGGTGGCGTCGGAGTAAACCATCCAAAGTCGCCGATAGTGCCCGCCGTGCGCACCTCCCGAGCAGGTGCGCCTAGATTGGCGATCGTCAGACGCATCTCGTTGTTGACAGCATCCCCAAGGACGTCGATATGCAGTTCTGGGATAGTCGCGTTGCGACGATCACGCTCGACCCGGGCTACGGACGCGAACGCCGCGCCCGCCGCCATAGCCGTAAAGGCTGCACTCGCCATCTCCGCTACTTCGCCATCTGTCAGCATCGGATTGAGCTTGCACCCCCGGTCGGACGGCCTCGGCCCGTATTGACCTGCCCCCTACACCTAACGTAGACTTATGTCTGCGACACGAGTCGGTAGGAGCCATGTGCGACCCGCTCGAATCGCGGCACCTTCGCCCGAGCACCAGCCCCCAGGCACCAGTCCACCGAGTTCTTGGAGACGGAATGCCCGAGCAGATGTTCAACCGCCAGATGGATGTCTGTACGGCGCATCGGCCCACCAGCCACCGCCAAGACCTTGACGACCGCTCGCTGGACCACGCCATTGCCGAGTCGGCCCGTCGCCACCTGCGGCTCAGGACACCCACTCGGCTCGATAGGCTCATCCGGCAGGGCCTCGAACACTGCTGCCAGGGGCGCAGAGGGGTTTGTAAACCGTCCTAGAAGATGCATGGAGAAAGCTCTGGAAACCAGGGCTTTTTCTCGTTAAGGGTTCTCCCATCGCTGCGCGGCGCCACTGTTCGGTTTTTCCGCCATTGGCCCAGCCGAACAATTTGCCGAACATTCCGATACGACCGTTTCGCGACGTAATCGCGATTACGAGCTACACCCTAGGGACCTGAAGGCTAGAAGGATTCGGTCGAGCGTGGAATGGGCGCGCTCCGGAGCGGGTAGGTTCCGATGAACCAACGAAAACGAGGAGCGGCTATGGCTGTAGGAATTCGCATCAAGCTCGCCGGGGTGGACGCTGAGCAGTTCGACAAGGTAGAGGCGGCGATCGATCCGCGCGCCGATCATCCCGACGGGCTTATCTTCCATGCGTCCGGTCCGATCGAGGGGGGTTGGGGCATACTTGACTTCTGGGAGTCGCGCCCGCAGTTCGACAGTTTCGCAGCGGGGCGCATTGGTCCCGGGGTTCAAGCCGCCGGGGTCACAGCCGAGCCGGAGATTCACGAATTTCCTGTTCACGAGTACCTGTCGCGGTAGGACGACACATCCTCGGGTGTCTCTGTGACTATGTCGGGGACGCTCCTTCGCCCCTACACCGGGGCCGCTCGGCTACAGGTTGCGTGGTGGTGGGCGGTTCAGCCAATGCTGGTTAGCTCGGTTAGCTCGTTCTCGGAGAGGGTGAGCGCAGCGCCTTTGACGTTGTCATGTAGGTGCGCGACGGATGAGGTGCCGGGGATCAGCAGGACGTTGGGGGGGCGCTGTAGCAGCCATGCGAGAGCGACGGCCATCGGTGTGGCATCCAGACGGGCGGCCACCGAGTCGAGTGTGTCGGACTGAAGTGGGGTGAAGCCGCCGAGCGGGAAGTAAGGCACGTAGGCGATGCCCTGCGCGGCGAGGGACTCGATCAACTCGTCGTCGGCCCGGTGGGCGAGGTTGTAGAAGTTCTGAACGCACACGATCGGCGCAATCGACTGGGCCTCCGCGACCTGCTCTGCGGAGACGGTGCTGATGCCGAGATGCTTGATCAGTCCTTCCTGCTGCATCTCCGCAAGCGCGGTGAAAGGCTCGGCGATCGAGCCCGGCTCGGCACTGTCGAACCCCCCGACGCGGAGGTTGACCACGTCGAGCGCCTCGAGGTCGAGGTGAATGAGGTTGTCGTGCACCGCCTGGCGCAACTGCTCGGGAGACCGCGCGTGCGGCCAGCCGCCCTTTGCGTCGCGATACGCACCGACCTTGGTGACGATATGCAGCTCGTCCGGGTAAGGGTGCAGGGCATCCTTGATGATCTGGTTCGTGACATGTGGGCCGTAGTAGTCGCTGGTGTCGATATGCGTGATGCCCAATTCGATTACCTCGCGCAACACAGCTACCGCGGCATCACGGTCCTTTGGCGGCCCGAAGACGCCCGGGCCGGCGAGCTGCATCGCGCCGTACCCCACACGAGTGACTGTCAGGTCCTCGGCCATGGTGAACGTGCCGCCGGGAAGTGTCTGCGCTGCCATCGGCAATCCCTCGTTTCGTAGTCGTAGGTTGACGGGCGTCCGAGCAATCGAGTCCGACCGGACCACTCCATTGATAGACGCATCATGGGCGCCGTCGGTGCGGACGTGTTCGGCCAGGGCGGATGGGTGGTGGATTTCGCTTAGGTCACCTTCGTGGTGGCCGACAGCCGGTCGACCTCCGCGTGCGTCAGCTTTAGCCTGGCGGCGGGCAGAATCTGCTCGAGCTGCTTTGTCGTACGCGCGCTGGCGATCGGGGCGACGACGTGCGGCTGGACGAGCAACCAGGCGAGCGCGACGGCGGCGACCGCCGTCGCGTGGGTCGTCGCGATCTCGTCGAGCGCCTCCAATACCGCTGCGCCCCCGTTGTCGAGGTAAGCACGGGCGGCCCCGGCGCGCTCTGATTCCACGGTCTCACCGCCAGGCCGGTACTTGCCGCTCAGAAAGCCCTTGGCCAGTGCAAAGTAGGGCAACACGGCAAGATCCCAGGCCTCTGCAACGGGCAGCAATGTGCGCTCAAAATCGCGCTCGACGAGGTTGTAGTGCGGTTGCAGGACCGTGAACTCCGTAAGCCCATGCGTGCGCTGGAAATCGAGTGCCGCGGCGAGCCGCTGCGCCGTGTAATTGGAGGCACCGAGGTAGCGGACCGTGCCCGCCTTGGCGAGTGCGTCGAAGGCGCACAGCGACTCCTCCAGTGGCGTCTCCTCGTCGTCGAAGTGCGCGTAGTAGAGGTCGATGTGGTCGGTTTGCAGGCGCTCAAGCGAGGCGTGCGCCTCTCGCTCTATCGTATCCGGCCGTAGGTTGCGGACCGCTCCCTGGCCGCCGCCGACCTTCGTGGCCAGGACGATCTGGTCACGGTTCCCGCGAGCAGTGATCCAGCGTCCGATGATCGTCTCCGAACGGCCGTGCTCGACCAGGTAGGAGTTCGCGGTGTCGATGAAGTTGCCGCCCGCGCCGGTGTACACGTCGAGGATGGCGTGAGACTGCGGCTCATCGGCGGTCCAGCCGAACACGTTGCCACCGAGGCAGATGCCGAATACGTCGAGGTCGGTGCGTCCGAGAGCGGTCATGTTCCCACGGTAGCCGTTGCCGCGGTACGGTCGGCGACCAGCTCACGCAGATAGCTGTCCGGGACGCCGTAGGACCAGTCCCATTCCCTCGTCCAGCGGCGGACGAGTCAGTGCCGCGTCAGCATCCTCGACGAGGAGGGTCGGCTGTTCATCGACGATGTCTCGGTGGGGCGACCTGTGGTACTTCCCCGCCGGAGCCACAGCTATGTCTCCCTTCCCCCGGAGCACAACCGTTCCGCCAGACAGCGACCGCGGCAGGTTGGCCAAGTGGCTGCTGGCCGACGCTCTGCCCAGGCCGGCCAGCAGAGCGGCCTCACACCGGCTGCGCCACGATCCGGATATACGGCTTGGGCGTCTCCCAACCATCCGGGTAGGTTGCCTTCGCCTCCTCCTCGGAGACCGAACCGGCGATGATGACCTTCTCCCCCGGCTTCCAGTTGACCGGCGTTGCCACCTTGTGGTTGGCGGTCAGCTGCAGCGAGTCGATCACCCGCAATACCTCGTCGAAGTTGCGCCCCGTCGTCATTGGGTAGACGAGGATCAGCTTGATCTTCTTGTCGGGGCCGATCACGAACACGTTGCGAACCGTTTGGTTGTCGGCTGGGGTGCGCGCGTCGGAGTCGCCCTCGGTGCTTGCCGGCAGCATTCCGTAGAGCTTGGAGACGTTGAAGTCGCTGTCGCCGATGATCGGGTAGTTGGGCGCATAGCCCTGGGTCTCCTCGATGTCGCTGGCCCATTGCTCGTGCTTGCCTGCCTGGTCGACCGAGAGGCCGATGATCTTCACGCCGCGGCGGTCGAACTCGGGCTTGATCTTGGCCATGTAGCCGAGCTCTGTCGTGCAGACCGGGGTGAAGTCCTTCGGGTGGGAGAAGAGGACCGCCCAGGAGCCCTCGATCCAGTCGTGGAAGTGGATCGGTCCCTCGCTCGTCTGCGCCTCGAAATCGGGGGCGAGGTCGCCTAGTTGGAGAGTCATGCTTTTGGTGTCCTTTCGGTACGCGCTGTTGGTCTGGAACAAAGAAAAATCGACTTACTCTGAGGGCGCTGCAGCGATGTTGTTGCAGCGCTCACATACCTCTGTCGGTACCACTCCGAGACGCATCAACACCGCGAACAACTTGCAGCCTAGACAAAGTCCGAAGACCGACTCGAGTGTCGCGGCGAGGATCAGGCATCCCAGCAGCACGTCAGCAACCACGGTCGCTCCGAAGCCGACGGCTAGCACCGCGGCCGAGACGGAGAAAGCGCCCCGATCGCCTGCGCAAAACGCTTTGGCGGTCCCGGCACCAGTCTGGGCTCGTAACCCAAGCGCGGGGTGATCATGCGGGTGACGAGTTGTCCGAGCGGGCTGAGCTTCGGGTCGGCGAGAACGCGGGCCACGAACCCGTAGGCGATCACGACGATCAACCAAGGTCCGGCCAGCGCGATCGCTGCGATGCTGAGCAGCACGACGCCGCCGGCGACCAGGCGAGCGGAGATCTCGTTGACCGGGTCGGGGAACGACAACACCTCGGCTAGCCGAGGCCAGTGGGCAAGTGCTGGCGATGTGTTCGTCGTAGTCGCCATGATCTGATTTGCCGCCATCGCGCGTCCATTGTCGCAGGCTGGCCACGTCCACTCCAGATAAAGATCATAATATCGATCTACATTACGTACAATATGATCGCAGCCATTCCCCAGACGACGAAAAGGCCCTTTGTGCTTGTCGCGTGACCTCTTTTTGACCGTCGCGTGTTTCCGCAGAGCCGGTTCACGGTGCCCTGCGCATGGCCTCGTGCCGGCGGCTGGCCATCGACCCGGAGCGAGAGGCCAAGGGCCAGTCTCAGTCCGAGGCGACGCGCGGCAATACCAGCAGAGAGCAGCGTGCGTGGCGCTCTAGGTACTCGGACGTACTGCCGACAACCAGGCGCTTGATCGGGCCATAACCCCGTGAGCCGACCACCAAGAGGTCCAGCTCGTCACCGAGAGCTGCCAGCTCCTCGCCGGCAAAGCCGTATACGGCGCGACCGTCGACGTCCGGCAATGCGCGCATGCGATCCCTGGCCTCCTCGATCATCACTTCCATGCTCTCGCCGATCGCCGGCGAGACCATGCCCGAGTAGGCGTAGGACGGCATCGACACCGCCTCCAGCGCGATCACGCTTGCCCGCGTTGGGCTTGCGAGCTCGTGAGACATCGCGAGCGCTGCCTCGCTCTCCGGCGAGCCATCGTAGCCGACGCCGATCGTTGCAATCGGGGCTGGCGCCTCGGCGTAGCTATGGGCGGCGACCGCCACCGCGCAGGGGGAGCCGTTTAGCGCGGCACGGGTGTCGTCGCCGAGCATCGCCCGGCCGAAAGTGCCGCGCGAGCAGGAGCCGACGACGATCAGGTCGGCCTGCTGCTCCTCGGCTTGCTGGTGCAGGCCCTTACCCGGGCTGCTCGAGACGACGCTCACCAGCTCTGCCTGCACGCCCGCGCGCTCCCGCTCGGCCTCTAGCAATGTGTGCGAGCGTTCCTGCTCGGCCGAGACCACAGCCGGGCTGGCCGCGTCGACCGGGCGCAGCACACCGCTGTGAACGTTGAGCAGCGTCAACCTTCCCGCCTCGTCGACGAGATGCGTGGCCAGCGCTATCGCGTCGCGGCCTCCCTGCCTGTCGTCGACTCCCACCAGCACGTTCTTGAACATTCGTGTCGCTCCTTGGCTACCTGTTGCTAGTCGATATCAGCAGTCAGACGTCACCCTAGACGACACCCGAAGCTACGTCATCGCAGAGCAACCTTCATAGGCTGCGGTTTCTACGCAACGGCCCCCCGCGCGCGCGGGGGGCGTTGTCCATTTGGCTCCACCTACAGCGTCCACCCCACCAGCAACGCCTGGCGCGCGCGCCTGCTGAAGTTTCCCTCAGCGCAGGCGGACGCCCCAGCGCGCCGCCAGCGACTCACCCGGCTCCAAGCGTGCCAGGCCGTCGCCGCTCTGCAGCGCGTTGGCTGCGCACGTCATCGGCTCGACCGCCAGGCCGTGTCGCCGGCGCGGCGGGGCGAGCGTGTGGGCCGTGTAGACCTGCAGGACCTCGTATTGCTCGTCCACCCACAGCTCCACACGGGCGCCGTCCGGACGGTGGAGGCGTGCGGTCGCGCGACCACGAGCGTCGCGGATCAGATCGCAGAAACCGGAGTCGATCGGCAGGTCGCCGATCGGGCGCGGCTCGCGGAAGTCGAAGGGCGTGCCATCCACCGGCTCACGGTCGACCGGAATCTGGTGGCGCGCGTCCACCAGCAAGCGGGTGCGCGCGGGCAGCTCCAGCTCACAGCCGTCGATCGTGCCTTCGCCGGGTGAGAGGTAAGGGTGTTGGCCCGCTCCGTACGGGCAGGCACGCGAGCCGACGTTGACCGCGCCGATCGTCACCTGAAGGCCTTCCTCGCCCAGCTCGTAGGCGACGGTGGCGTCGAGCGCGAACGGGTATCCGGGCTGTGGGTGAAGGCGCGTGGCCATCACGACTCGATCGGGCTCACGCTCTACCGCCCACCAAGAGCGCCAGCGCAACAAACCGTGGATCGCATTGCGCTTCGCGGGCTCGGTGAGCGCGAGCTGGTGGCGCTCACCATCGAACTCATAGTGGCCCTCGGCAAGCCGATTGGGCCATGGGAGCAGCACCGCGCCGTGCGCACCGTCGCACATCTCATCGATCGCGTATGGCTGCAGCACCTCGCGCTCGCCGACGACGTACTCGCGTATCCCGGCGCCCACCTCGACGATCGTCGCGCGCTGCTCGCCGTAGGCGATCTCAAACTGCTCACCCGAGGGCGCTCGCGTCATCGATGGGACCGCTCGGTGCGGATCGGCTTGCTGCACTCATCCATGTTGACCTACATTAAGGCCATGCCGCATGCGGCATGGCCCCGGGTCGCACATGTGCGACCCGGCGGGTCGGCACATGTGCCGACCCGAACAGCAAAGAGACGAGTGAGGTGCTGAGATGAACGCTCCCACGCAAGGTCAGGAGGCTGTTGTCTGTCTCGTGACAACGCCCCCGGACGACGCCGGCTCGATCGCGACCGCGATGCTCGATCGCAAGCTGGGCGCCTGCGTCAACATCGTCGAGGGAGCCCGCTCGCTCTATCGCTGGGAGGGCAGGCTCCAAGACGAGCGCGAGACGTTGCTGATCGTCAAGACAACGCGCGCGGCAGTCGCGCCGCTGGAGGAACTGCTGCGCGAGATCCATCCCTACGACACCTTCGAGCTGCTCGCCCTGAAGGTGACCGCAGGCAGCGGTCCCTATCTGCGGTGGATCTCTGACTCGGTCGCGTAGCTCAGCTTCACTGGACACGGCGGCCCGTTATAATGCTTGCCAGCAAGCAAATATCTAATCGGGCCATTCATGCCAGACACAGTTTCCACGCACTCACAAGCACAACCGCTCGCGACCGAAAGCGTGGCGGGGACCGACGATCTGGACGTGGCACGCCTGCGCATGGCGATCGACAAGCTCTCCCGGCGCCTGCGCCCCACCGAGGCCGGTGCGGGGCTCACCCCCTCACAGACCTCGGTGCTGTTCACCGTCGTGCGACGCGGCCCGCTCGGTCTCGCGGAAGTCGCCGAGATAGAGCGCGTCAACCCCACGATGCTCTCGCGGATCGTCGCCGAGCTGTGCGACGCGGGGCTGATCAGCCGCGAGCCTGACCCTGAGGATCGGCGCGCGGCGCGCGTCCGCGCCACAGCCGCCGGACAGCGGATGCGCAAGCGCATCCACCGCGAGCGCGCGAACGCGCTGCAGCGCCACGTCGCCACGCTCGACGCACGCCAACGCCGTGCGCTGCGCGACTCGTTGCCGGTGCTCGAGGCGCTCGCCGAGCGGATCCCGAGGACCAGCCGGTGAGGCGCCTGCTCGCGTTCAGACATGCCACCTTCCGGGCGTTCGAGGTCCCCAACTACCGCCGCTACATCTCCGGCCAGGCGATCTCGCTGTGCGGCACCTGGATGCAGATGGCGGCCCAGTCGTGGCTGGTGCTGACGCTCACCGGCTCGGCCACGACGCTTGGGCTGATCGTGGCGCTGCAGACGCTTCCGATCCTGCTCCTGGGTCCCTACGGCGGTGTGATCGCCGACCGCGTGGACAAGCGGCGCACGATGATCCTCCTGCAGGGCCTGATGGGCATCCAGGCACTTGATACTCGGCGTGCTGACGGTCACCGGCGAGGTGCGCGTCTGGCAGATCGGAGTGCTCGCGGCCGCTGCTCGGCGTCAACAACGCCTTCGAGAATCCCGCTCGCCAGTCTTTCATGCTCGAGATGGTCGGCCCCGAGCATTTGCGCAATGCCGTCAGCCTCAACTCGGTGCTGGTCAACGTGGCGCGGACGATCGGACCGGCGGTCGCTGGACTGCTGATCGCGACCGTCGGCGAGGGAGTCTGCTTCCTGGCCAACGCCGCGAGCTTCATAGCTGTGATCGCCTCGCTTTTGACGCTCGATCTCAGCGCGATCCAACCCAGCCCGCCCTCGGGGCGCGAGCCCGGGCAGCTGCGCGAAGGCCTGCGTTACATCAAGAACAACCGCGAGCTGGCGATCCCGCTGCTGATGATGGCCCTGGTGGGCACGCTCGCCTACGAGTTCCAGGTGACGCTGCCGGTGATGGCGCGCCAGGGGCTGCACGTCGGCGCCGCCGGCTATGGCTTCATGACCGCGGCGATGGGCGCCGGCGCCGTCGTGGGAGGTTTGCTCGTCGCGGCTGTCGGTCGCACGGGCTTGCGACCGCTCGTAGTCGCCGCGGGCGCCTTCGGGGCAGTGATCTGGCTGGCCGCGCTCGCCCCAACCTTGCCTGTGGAGCTTGTCGCGCTGGCGCTCGTCGGCTGGGCGAGCATCTCCTTCATGGCGACCGGCAACTCGACGCTACAGCTCGGCGCGGCACCCTCGATGCGCGGTCGCGTGATGTCGCTGTGGTTTGTGGCCTTCCAGGGCTCCACCCCGATCGGCGGACCGTTGATCGGCTGGGTGATGGCCTGGGCAGGGGCTCGCGCCGGCCTAGGTGTGGGCGCCATCACCTGCCTGCTGGTGGCGCTGATGGGGCTGATGGCGCTGCGCGGGATCTCCCCCTTTGCGCGTGCCGACAGCGCGGCGCGTGCGCTGGAGTCGTGAAGCGAGCATGGGCGACCACTCCAAAAAGCGCGATGCTCGCGCGACACGCGCGCGGGGGACGCGCGCATACGCGGGGGCGCGCATTATGCGCGCGCAGACACGCGCCCGCGTCGCGCGAGCACTCCCGATTTCACAACACCTGCCCGCCGGCTAGGAACCGGCTTCGCCCAGGAAGTCGATCAGCAGCTCGTTGACGCGCTCGGGCGCGTCGTGCTGCACCCAGTGCGTGGCCTCGGGGATGCGCTCCATGCGCAGGTTCGGCACCCACTCGCTCGCCGGTTCGGCCAGCTCGCTGCCCAGATGCCGGTCGAGCATGCCCCAGATCACCATCGTCGGCGCAGGGATCGGGCGCAGCCCGGCGAGCGTCGCGCGCGGCGAGCGTCGCAATGCCGCCCGGTAGTAGTTGATCATCCCCGTGAGCGCCCCCGGCTGCGACCAGGCCTCCACGTAGCGTTCGAGGTCCTCGTCGGTGAAGGCCTTTTTGGAGTCCGAGCGCAGCGAGCGCTTGGCGAAGGAGAAGTCCTCGCGCCCGATCAGATACTCGGGCAGGCGCGGGATCTGGAAGAAGAACATGTACCAGCTCTTGCGCAGCTGTTTGAGCGTCCTGAAGCCCTCGAGCATGCGCGCGGTGTGCGGCACGTTGAGGATCGCGAGGCGCTTTACCACGTCTGGGTGGACCATCGCCACGGCGTAGGCCACGGCAGCGCCCCAGTCGTGGCCGACGACGAAAGCGTCCTTCTCACCGAAGCTGCGAATCAATCCGGCGATGTCGCCCGCCAGCAGCGACGCGTCATAAGCGCGCCAGCTCTGGGGCTTGTCCGACAGGTCGTAGCCGCGCATGTCGGGCGCAACAACGTGGTAGCCGGCTTCGGCCAGAGGTCCGATCTGATGACGCCAGGAGTACCAGAACTCGGGAAAGCCGTGGAGCAGGACGACCAACGGGCCGGTGCCGGCCTCGACGTAATGCAGTCGAATGCCGCCGCCGACGTCCGCATCGCCGTGGCTGAGTTGTGCCTCGGTCGTGCTCACCTGCCCATCGTAGACCTCGCCGTCCGCTCGCGATGTCACCTTGTAGTTCCACAAGCATGAAAAGCGAGGAAACGTGTCCGTTGCATTGTTGATAGCCGGTCTCGTCGTCGGCGCCCTGGCGGGCGCTGCCATCGCCATGGCGCTTGCGCGCTCAGGCAGCGAGCGCATCCGTGAGCAGCTAGACGCCATCTCGCTCGATAGCCGCGAGCGGATGCGCGACGAAATGAAGTCGATCTCGGCCGACGTGCTGGCGCAAACCGGCGATTCGCTCGCGCAGCGCCTGATCGAGCAGCAGCGCGCCGAACAGGAGCGCGCCGCGGGCGAGATGGGCAGACGAGCTGAGGAATGGAAGGGCCTCGTGCAACCGGTCAACGAGAAGCTCGGCAAGGTCGAGAGCGAGATCGGGCGCTTGGAGCGCGATCGCAAGCAGGCGCAGGGCGAACTGACGAACATGGTGCGCCAGCTGCACGAGGGCGTCGGCGGCCTGCGTCAGGAGACCGGTAATCTCGTATCGGCGCTGAAGCGACCGAACACGCGCGGCTCCTGGGGTGAGATCCAGTTGCGCAACGTGATCGAGATGGCCGGGATGATCGAGCACTGCGACTTCCTCGAGCAGAGCACGATCCATTCAGACGACGGGACTCTGCGCCCCGACGTGCTGGTCAAGCTCCCGGGCGAGAAGGTGATCGTGGTCGACTCCAAGGTGCCGCTAGACGCCTATCTCGCCCACCTGGAGGCGCAGAACGATGAGCAGCGCGGCGCGCAGATGGCCCGTCATGCGCGCCAGACTCGCGATCACATAACCAAGCTCGCCTCCAAGGGCTATCAGCGCCAGTTCGACACCACCCCCGACCTGGTCGTGATGTTCGTGCCCTCTGAGGGCATCTACCATGCGGCGCTCGCCGAGGACCCGGCGCTGATCGAGTACGGCGTGCACCAGCAGGTGCTGATGGCCACGCCCACCACATTGATCGGACTGCTGCGCGCCGTCCACTACGGCTGGCGCCAGGAGCTGATCGCTGAGTCCGCGCGCGAGATCGCGGAGTCAGCGCGCGAGCTGCACCGGCGCATCGCGCGCTTTGTCGACCCGCTCGCGAAGGTCGGGCGGGCGCTCGGCTCTGCAGTTGGCTCCTATAACGAAGCGATCGGCTCCTTCGACAGCCGCGTCATGCCTCAACTGCGCCGTATGGAGGAGGCTGGAGCGAAGTCCGAGCGCGAGCTGGCAAGCCCGGCGCCGGTCGAGTCGACCCCCCGCCCGCTCACCGCACAGCCGAGTGCGCTGGACGATCTGCCCGACGGCGAACCGACCCTCGAAAGGATCACGAGCGCGACCGCGACCGGCACGGTCGCCGGCAGCTCGTCGACGGCGAAGAACAGCAGGTCGAACGAGATCGCCAGCAGTGCTGCCAGCAGTGCTCCCCAGGACTGACGTACACGCGGGCCCGTCGCGACCAGCAGGCCGCCGAGCACGCCGGCGACGAACAGGTCCCCGTAGCCCATGACCGCCGAGCCGAACAGCTCGGCCTGCAGGCGCGGCAGGCCGCCCACTGGGTGGGCCGCGTTGAGCGCGTTGTTCGGCGCTTGCAGCAGGTTGGAGACCACAAAAGCCGTGTCGGCGCAGGCCATTGCCACGATCCCGAGCGCCAGCCAGCGGGCCGGCGTGACGCCCGCGATCAGCGTGCCAAGCGCCACGCAGCTGAGCCCCGTCAGCGCTACACCCGCGGCCTCACCCGCTAGCCCACCGCGATCTGCCCACGCCAGCGCGAACAGTGGCGCCACCAGCAACGCCAACCAGGGTCTTGCTCCGTGCATCAACCAGCCAAGCGCAAGCGCGGCTCCGATCGGTACCCCCACCAGCGCGATATACGTGAGCGCCTGGGCGCTTGCCTGTTCAGCCAGCGAAGCCACCGCTACGAAACCGACGATCGAAAGCGCAGGCACAAGCGCCCACAGACGGCTGCGCAGGCGCGCCATCCACGCGGGAGACCAGGCGCGCGGCAGCGCCACGACAAGACCCTGGCAGAGCGAGAGCACGACGATCGAGAGCCAAAATGGGATCACATAGTCAAAATAGACGCGAATGACTCGTTGGGACTGGATATGGGAGGAGCACTCCCAGGCAAACCGCATCCCTGACGAGACCGGCGAGGAGCCGGACACTTCCCCTTCGGCAGACCCAGCGTCGCCTGCACGACCGCCGAGTCCCGCCGTTCGCCGCCGGCGCTTTGCCTCTCTCGGGCTGGCGATCGTATTGCTGGTCGCGCTGATCGCGGCCGTAAGCGCTCATAAAAGCTCGGGCAAGACACGCCTGGCAGTGACGAAACGCCATCTGGCCACCTACCCGCTCACCCCTTCCGAACGCGCGGCTGCCGCCGTCAAAGCCGAAGAAAATGCTGTCAACTCGGTACTCGCCTATACGCCCGCAGTCACCAGCGGCGGTGCGCATGGCAACGAGCTGGCGCTCACCTTCGACGACGGACCCGGGCCCTATACGCAGCAGCTCGTGGCGACGCTCGACAGACTGCACGTTCGTGCGACGTTCTTTGCGATCGGAGACCAGGAGCAGTACTTCTCGGCTGGGACGATCGCCGAGGTCAAATCGGCTGACGTGGTCGGCGACCACACCGAGACGCATCCGATGATGGCCACACTCTCCCCGCACGAACAGTACGAAGAGCTGTTCGACCAGATGGCTCAGATCGAGGTGATCGGCGCCAGGCGTCCGCGCCTGTTCCGCCCGCCCTACGGCTCGTTTGACGCGACGACGTTCAAAGAGCTGCACCACCTGCATCTTCTGATGATCCTGTGGTCGGTCGACACCTCCGACTACACGCTGCCCGGCGTGAGCGCGATCGTGCATACGGCGCTCGCTGGAGCAAAGCCGGGGGCGATCATCCTCATGCACGATGGTGGCGGCAACCGCGCAGAGACGATCGCGGCGCTGCCGGCGATCATAAGGGGGTTGCGCAAGCGCGGGCTGCGCCCTGTCACGGTCCCGCAACTACTCGAGGACGATCCGCCTCCGCACGGACTGCCGCTGCCTACGAACCTGAGCGGCGATTGATCACCCTCTGCGACCGCTAGCAGATGCAGGTCCATGCACTGCGCCATCCACCGGGCTTTCAGTGTGCGAGCTGCACCGTCTTGACGACCAGCAAGATCATCGCCACCAGCAGGTAGCCGCGCAGCATGAGCATGCCAGCCTTGCGTCCAGGCGACCAGACCGGGCGCTCCAGTAGGGCCAGCGGCGGCATCGTCCATGTGCTGCGCTCCACGACCGGCTCCTCCTCCGCTGCCATCGGCGGCGGTGCCGAGCGCCGACGCAGCGTGTAGGCACCCGCGACCAGCAAAGCGACAGCCGTACCAAGGCTGAGGTACTCAAACAGGCGGGTTACGTCGATGTTCGGGAACATCGTGCTTGCCATCAGGATCAGCGAGAGCTCAACTAGCACGGCGATGATCACGCTCGCGATCGCGTTCAGCCAGGGTGGGTTCGACCATGGGCCCAGCACCTCACGGTCGTTGCACAGCATCAGCAGAAACACCGTGGCGCTCGGCAACAGCACGCCCGCCAGCGCCTGCACCGAGGTCGTGATCAGGCCGAGCGGGGCACCAGGGATCAGCACGATGCCCGCCGCGAAAGCGACCATCAAAGTGAAGCTGGCGTAGAACACCTTGGCGTCGCGGATGCCGCGGTTTAGCGAATGGCGCTGACCGAATACGTCGCCGAACGCGTAGGAGGTTGATAGCGTCACTGCTGCGGCGCCGATCAGCGAAGCGTTGAGCAGGATGATCGCGAAGAACGTGCCCGCGGTGGACCCGAGTGTGTGTCCTAGATCGGTAGCGACCGTGCCGGCGTCGTTGAAATGGCCCGCGTAGACCGTGCCGCCGAAGGCGAATGCTGTAACCGAGATCAGAGCGCCGGCGCCCAGCACGACCACGAACGCGCCGATCACGGTGTCGGCGCGCTCGTAGTTGATCCAGCGCGGCGTGATGCGCTTGTCGATGATGTTCGACTGCTGGAAGAACAGCTGCCACGGCGCCACGGTGGTGCCGACGATCGCGATGATCAACAGCACCGATGTCGAGCTGGCGCCGCCCTGGATGCTGGGCGAAAAGGTGTCGTGGGCGATCGTGCCGAGGTCGGGATGGGCGAGCACCAGTAGCGGGATCACGAGGAAGTTGGCAACGACGAAGACATACATGAAGCGCTCCCAACTGCGGAAGCTGCCGGTCGATGTGATCGCGACCAGTGTCAACGCCGCGGCTGGAACCGCGATGTACTTGCTCACGCCGAAGTACTCCAGAGCGAGGCTCACGCCGATGAACTCGGTGACGATCGTGAGGAAGTTGAGAATGAACAAATCCCCTACCGAGAACCAGCCCCAGAAGCGCCCGAAGCGCTCGTTGATCAGGCGCGCGTGGCCGACACCGGTGACCGCGCCCAAGCGGATCACCATCTCCTGGTTGACGATCAGCACAGGGATCAGCAGCACCAACGTCCAAAGCAAGGTCGTTCCATAGTTCTGCCCAGCCTGCGAGTAGGTCGAGACACCGCCGGCGTCGTTGTCGCCGACCATCACGATCAAGCCTGGGCCCATGATCGCCAAGAGCGCCAAGAGCTTGGCTCGCACGCCACGCCTGGCGCCAGTGTCGTGCAGCTTGATCGTGCCTAGCGCACCACGAATGTCGCCGATATGAGCCTCGTCCAGGACCGGCGGCACGCCGTCTGGGCGTGGTGGAGCGGGCGCTGCGCTCAGCGGCGTCTCCTCGGTGCTCTCCGGGCGCTCAGACATACGGCCCGGACTCTAGTGGGACGCTGGGCCTAGTCGCGCGCGAGGCCGAAGCGACGCCGCCAGCCCGCGGGCAGTGTGAGCTCCAGCACGTCATCGACCGTCACTACCCCGACCACGTGCTCTTCCTCATCGACTACAGGCAGCATCACGAGGTTGTAGTCAGTCATCGTGCGCGCCACCTCCGGCAGGTCTGCGTCGGTGTGGACCGACTCGGTCTCCTGCTCGGCGACGTCCGACAAAGGCGTATGGGGGTCGCTGCGCAGGAGCGTCACGACCGCCACCGAGCCCGAGAGCTTGCCGTCGTTGTCCTGCAGGTAAACGGTGGTCAGGGTGGTCGGCGCGATCTCGCTGGAGCGCACCCGTCCCAGCGCCGCCTCCACTGGCTCCTCGGCGCCGAGCACGATGCAATCGGGGCTCATCAGGCCGCCGGCCGTCTCGGGGTTGTAGCCGAGCAGGCTCTCGATCTGGTGCTCTTGGGCCGGGGGCAGCAGCGCGAGGATCCTGGAGCGGCGGTCCTGCTCGATCTCCACGATCAGGTCGGCCGCGTCGTCGGGGGCCATGCGCGCGATCACGGCTGCGACCTGCTCGTCGGGGCGCTCGCGGATGAACTCGAGCTGGTGATGCTCGTCGAGCTCCTCAAAGACGTCGGCCTCGAGCTCTCGATCTTGGCCGACGGCCTTGATGATCTCCTCGCCCTCCTCGTGCGAGGCGGCCTCCACTAGGTCGGCGATCTCGGCTGGGTGCAGGTTTGCGAGCTTGCGATGGGAGAAGCGCAGACGCGCGGTTGGGACGTGGTCGACGAACGGCTCCAATGCTGTCCAGTCCAGGAACGCCTGATCGCCGATCCAGCCCTTCAGCGGCCGTGGCAAGCGCCGGCGCAAGCGCGCGCGCCGAGCGTTGTCGACGCCGACGACCCTCCACCAGCCCTCGATGCAGGCCAGCTCGATCTCTTGCGCGGTGACGAGCACCGGTGGATCGGCCTCGACGTCGACGAGCGTGCGTCCGAGCACGTCCTGACCGAGCAGCACCTCCCCCACGCGTCGCTCGAAGCGCTTGAGGCTTAGTTTTTCTCCGGACAGGCGCACCGCGCCCGGTTGCAGCTCGGCGACGCGCGCGATCGGCACGAACAGCTCGCGCCCACCGATCCGCGCCTTCAGGCCGGTCACGGGCGGATAGCCGCCGTCGGCGAGCCGCACGATCAGATCTTCGACGCGACCCAGCCTCTCCCCCGCCCTGTCGAGCAGCGGGCTGCGCAGGACCGTCGAGAGGTGCATCACCGGCTGTGACAAAGCGTCCATACGTTAATGCTCTCCCCGGACCATACCGAGCCCGGGGGCTACTCGCAAAGCAAAGTCGCGCCGATCGCTCCGCCGAGATCGCCGAGGCTGGCCAGACGCATGGTCGGCGGATGCTCGTCTTTGAGCAGGTGCGGCTTCATCGCCGTCAGGATGCGCTCGAGCATCGGCTCGCCGAAGCGGCTGCCCAAGCCGCCTCCCAGCAGCACCAGTTCGACGTCGAGCAGGTTCACCGCCGAGGCGATGCCGCTGCCTAGTGCATTCACGGCGCGCTCGATCAGGCGCTGTGCGAGCTTGTCCTCGTGTTGGAGGGCGTGTGCCCAAACGCCGCTCGAGAGCGTTTCGCGTTTGCGCTCGCGCATGATTTCGAATAGGTCGGTGTGGTGGCCTTTCTCGACCATGCGCTTCGCCTTGGCTTCCATAGCGCGGCGCCCTGCGTAGGCCTCCATGCAGCCGCGCCGGCAGCATGTGCAGCGCGCGCCCCCTTGCTTGACGACCATGTGACCGATCTCCCCCGCGTCACCGCGACCGTGCCACAGCTCCCCGTCGAATGCCACGCCGCCTCCGACGCCGGTGCCCCAGAATACCGCCAGCAGTGCCTTCGCTTCCCGGCCTGCACCAAGCAACAGCTCCGCATTGGCCGCCACCGACACGTCGTTGCCTAGCTTCACGCTTGGCCCGAGCCGCTCGGAGAGCAGTGCCGCTAGCGGTACTCGGTCCTCCCATTCCGGCAGGTTTCCCGCGCGAGCAAGTGTACCGGCCATCGCGTCGACCTCGCCCGGCACGCCAGCGCCGATGCCGTCCAGTTGCGCGACGTCCAGCTGCGCCGCGGACGCCGCCTCGGACATGCACGCGACAAGTGCGTCGATCACCGCGGACGGGCCGCCGTCGTGCGGGGTGAGGCTGCGCGCCTGCCCCAGCACGGTGTGATCCTCGCCGCGTATCACGATCGTCTGGATCTTGGTCCCGCCGAGGTCGATTCCGCCGTAGGTGGCCATAGTCTCGGACTTTACCCGCCCTTAGGGCGTTTCTTCTCCCACTCTTACGCCACCACCCCAACATCAGAGGTGCCGATGACCGAACGCACAGGACGTCCCTGGCTCAACTACCTGCTGGGCCTTTTGTGTGTAGGTGCGATCGTCGTCGCGGTTCTGCTTGTCGGGCCCGCCTCCGGGAGCACCAGCGCCGTGACGCGCACGGCCAAGGTCGCCGAAGGCGTCGTCCAGTCCACCGTGTCCGGCAGCGGCAACCTGCAGCCCGCGAGCCAGCTCAACCTCGGCTTCAAGACGAGCGGCACAGTCACGAACATCTATGTGACCCAGGGGCAGTACGTGACAGAGGGCAAGCTGATTGCCGAACTGGATCCCCAGAGCGCCGAAGTGACGCTCGAACAGGCCAAGGCAGCCCTGCAATCGGCTGAAGCGAACCTCGTCAAGGAGGAGGAAACAGACGGCGAAAACGCCACGGGTTCCGGCTCGGGTGCAAGCGGCGGCGCGACTGCCGCAGCTGCCTCGGTGCAGCACACGAGCGGCTCGCCGGTCGCGCACGGCGCCACTGCGGAGACAGGCACCACGCCCGCCGACGCTCCGCCCGCCGCGACCGAGCCGGACACCACGACTGCGCCGACGACCACCACCCCCGAGGACAGCTCGCCACACGCGGGCGCCCCCGGTAGCACGACGACGCCTGCCACCACCACCACGACGCCGGCTGCAAGCACCACGCCGAGCACGACCTCTACGGAAACGACCCGGCCCGAGGACTCCTCTAAAGCCGGCTCGCCCCGCGAGCAGCGCGAATCGCAGTCCGGCGGCTCGTCCTCTAAAAGCGACGAAGGCTCCGGCTCGTCTTCCAAGAACAGCGAAAGCTCCGGCTCGTCTTCGAAAGTCACCATCAGTGCCGCTACCCGCGAAGCGAACCTCGCCTCGGCCAGGGCCGCCGTCAAGAGCGACCAGCTGACGGTGCAGAGCGCTGAAAAGGCAGTCGGCGACACCAAGCTGTACGCGCCGCAGAGCGGCACGATCGTGTCGCTCTCCGGGCAGGTCGGTGAAGTCGTATCCGCGAGCGGCACGACCAAGGCCTCCAGCAGCTCCTCCAGCTCTTCAGGATCGGGCAGCTCCGCCACTGGCGCGTCTGCCGCCACCGGTCGCTCTGGCGCGGGCGCCTCGTCGTCGTCCTCCTCTACCGGTTCGGACTCCTCGAGCGGCTCCAGCTCGGCCTTTGCGGTGCTCAGCGACCTTTCCTCGATGCAGCTCGTGGTGCCGCTCAGCGAATCGGAAATCGGCAACGTGAAAGTGGGGCAGATCGCCACCGTCACCGTCGAAGCGCTGGAAGGACGTAAGCTGGCGGCTCACGTCAGCGAAGTCGCGACGCTCTCGACCAGCAGCAGCGGTGTCGTTAGCTACGACGTCACATTCCAGCTCGACCAGATGGAAGCAGGGCTGAAGCCTGGTATGAGCGCCACCGCCGAAGTCGTCGTCAAGCAGGCCGAAGGGCTCAACGTGCCCACCACTGCCATCTCGGCCGATTCGGTGACCGTTGTGCGCAACGGCAAGGACGTACGCCAGCGCGTCGTCACGGGCCTGGCGGGCAATACCTCGACGATCGTCCTCAGCGGGCTGAAAGTGGGTGAAACAGTCGTGCTTCCCGAGGCGACGAGCACGAGCTCCAGCACGAGTCTGACCTCGCGACTGAGCCGCCTGGCCGGTGGCGGCGGTGGTCTCGGTGGCGGAGGGGGCGGCTTCGGCGGGGGCGGGGGCGGGGGCGCCTTTTTCCGGGGCGGCGGCTGATGCCCCGGGACGCGACGATGCTCTCGCGAGGCGGCGGCTGATGCCCGGACCGTCCCGCTCGCGCAAGCAGGACGGCGCGCGCACGCCGCGTCTGCGACCCCTGGTCGAGCGAGCTGGGAGGTCCGCGCACGCGCGCGGGGGCGCGACCGAAGCGCGGCGCATGCGCTCCCGCCCCCCGGTCATCCAGGTGCACGACGTTTCCAAGACCTTCGACCTCGGCCAGATCCACGTACACGCGCTGCGCAAAGTCTCGCTGCGGATCGACACAGGCGACATGGTGGGGATCATGGGCAGCTCGGGCAGCGGCAAGAGCACCCTGATGAACATCCTCGGCTGCCTGGACATACCCACGAGCGGGCGCTACCTGATCGACGGCGTCGACGTCAGTCACATGGACGAGGACGACCTCGCCGATCTGCGCAACCGCAAGATCGGCTTCGTCTTTCAGAGCTTCAATCTCGTGCCGCGCACGAGCGCGCTCGACAACGTCGAGCTGCCGCTCGCCTACGCCGGCCTGGGTCGCGCCGAGCGGCGCCGGCGCGCCGAAGCGGCACTTGCAGCGATGGGCATGGCCAACCGTTTGCACCACCAGCCATCTGAGCTGTCTGGTGGCCAGCAGCAGCGCGTCGCCGTGGCTCGAGCGATCGTCACCAACCCGTCGATGATCCTCGCCGACGAGCCGACCGGCAATCTCGACTCGCACTCCACCGAGGACGTGCTGCGCATCTTCGCCCGGCTCAACGAAGAAGGGCGCACCGTTGTCTTGATCACGCACGAGCCCGACGTCGCCGACCAAACCAAGCGCGTGATCCGCTTGAGCGACGGCGAGATCGTCGAGGACCGGCGCCTGCTGGGCGTGCGCGACTCGCCGCCGACGCTGCACGAGCAGAAGTCAGCCCACCACCATGCGGCGGGCACCCCTACGGGCACACCCTCGGGGGCGCAGGCAGGCGCAAGCCTCGGTGAGGCAGGGCCATGATCGGGGCGACCCGTCCTGATAACCCGTGCGCCAGCAGGGCGCCGCTCCCGGAGGCAGTACGGTGATCGGGCCAGGGACACTTCGCATCGCTTGGAGCGGGATCACCACGAACAAGCTGCGCTCCGGTCTGACGATCCTCGGCATGACGATCGGCGTCGCCTCGGTGATCGTGCTGATCGCCGTCGGCAACGGTTCCTCCAAAGCCGTCGAGTCGCGCATCCAGAGCCTTGGCACCAATGTGCTGATCGTGATGCCTGGAGGAGGCGGCTTTCGCCTTGGCGCACGCGCGAGCAGCGCAAGCGGCGTATCGCTCACCAAGCAGGACGCCGAAGCGCTACAGAACCCGAGCCTCGCCCCCGACGTGCAGAGCGCATCGCCTGTCGTAAACGCCTCGGAGGTGAAGCTCGTCTATGGCAGCTCCTCCTACGAACCGTCCTCGTTCGTGGGCACCACCCCCTCCTACCTGACCGCCCACAGCTACGACGTCGCGGAAGGCAGCTCTTTCACCACCGCGGACGTCAGCAAGCACAAGCGGGTCGCGGTGATCGGCCAGACCGTAGTCGAAGAACTGTTCTCGGGGGTCAGCCCGGTCGGCCAGAACATGAAGGTCAATGGCAGCAACTTCGAAGTCGTGGGGGTTCTGGCCAAAAAGGGGACCAGCGGTGTCACCAACGAGGATGATGTCGTGATGGCCCCGATCACGACAGTCCAGAACACGCTGAGCGGGCGCCGGTCCGATCGACTCGATCACCGTGCAGGCGAAGTCCGAGTCTGCGCTCGACGCGGCCGAAGCCCAGGTCTCGACGATCGTCGAGGAACGCCACAAAATCAAGGACACCGCCGAACCGGGCTTCGACGTGCTCAACCAGGGGTCGCTGCTTGAAACATCGAGCTCCACCAGCAGCGTGTTCACGACGCTGCTGGGCGAGGTGGCCGCGATCTCGTTGCTGGTCGGCGGGATCGGCGTGATGAACATCATGCTCGTGAGCGTCACCGAGCGCACGCGCGAGATCGGCATCCGCAAGGCGATCGGCGCGCGCCGCAGCGACATCCTCACGCAGTTCCTCACCGAGGCCGTGCTGGTGTCGCTGATCGGCGGCCTCACGGGCGTGCTTGTCGGTGTGGTCGGCAGCCAGTTCGAAATCGCGGGGGTACACCCGGAAATCGCGACGTACTCGATCTTCCTGGCCTTCGGCGCCGCCGCCCTTTCCGGCCTGTTCTTCGGTACCTATCCGGCCGCTCGCGCGGCGTCTCTGCGACCGATAGAAGCGCTGCGCTTTGAGTGATCAACCTTCCCCCCATGAGGAGTCCACGATGTCCACCGAGCAAGTGACCGTCGAACAGCAGGAGGAGTGGTTGGAGGAGCCGCCAGAGTCCGAACTGCCACGGCGTCCGCGGCGGAAGCTGCTCACACCGGTGCCGCTTGCTCTTCTGGGAGTGCTGCTGATCGCCTGCGGCTTCATCGGCGGCGTGCTGGTCGAGAAGGGTGAAAGCTCCTCGAGCTCATCCAGCAGCGGCGCGTCGGGGCTCGCGTCGCGCTTTGCCGCCCTGCGCGCAGGCGCATCGGGCGCGTCAGGAGCGTCGGCTGCGGGCGCCCGCTCTGGCGCCGGCTCTGCCGGTGGCGGCCTCTTCGGCGGCTCCTCAGGAGGCGCCGGCGGCTTCACCCGCCCGACGGCCGGCACCGTCGCCTACCTCGACGGGAGCACGCTGTATGTGACCAACGCCGAAGGCAACACCGTGAAGGTCAACCACCTCGGCGGGTACAACCGTCAATAAGACGGTGAAGTCCTCCGTCAAAGGCATCCACCCCGGCGAAACGGTGACCGTCACCGGCGCGACCGGCTCGGGTGGCTCGCTCAGTGCCGAATCGATCAATGTCGGCTCTGGTG
Source organism: uncultured Solirubrobacterales bacterium (assembly GCA_963725265.1). Taxonomy (GTDB): domain Bacteria; phylum Actinomycetota; class Thermoleophilia; order Solirubrobacterales; family Solirubrobacteraceae; genus Palsa-744. The sequence continues at coordinate 1,210,577 of CAVRXP010000002.1, read as the reverse complement.
GCGGCGGGCTTGCGGCGCTGTTCGGCGGCTCCGGCGCCCGCGGTGGCGCAGGCTCGAGCTCACACGGCGGCGGCGGCGAACCCGCGCTGGTCTCGGATCGGCTTCACCCGTGCAAGAGTCGCCGAGTTCCACCACGAAGACTGTCCATCGACAAAGGAGCTCCATGCCTCACGCCAACACTCGCAGTCGCAAGCCGGCGATTGCCGCGGTCCTAATCCTGTTGCTGGGCTGTCTGGGCCTGGCGGCCTGCGGTGGCTCGTCCAGCACCACGTCCACGAGCGCCAACGCTGCCTCGACCGGAGCCGCTTCGAGCACGTCCTCGACAACGGGGACGAGCACATCAGCCGCTCCGGGAGCGCCGGGCTCGGGTCGTTTCGCAGCGATGCGCGAATGCCTGCAGAAGAACGGGATCACACTCCCCAAGCGCACCCCTGGCGCATCGGCCGGGCGGCGGCTTCTCTCCGGGCGCCGGTGCAGCAGGTGGTGGGCCGCAGTTGCCCGGCGGCGTGACGCGCGCGCAGTATGAAGCGGCGCTGAAGAAGTGCGGCGGCGGCGAGGGGCACTTCTTCCGCGAAGGCGGGACGCGCCGGCTCAACAGCCCCGTGTTCAAGGCGGCGCTCGTCAAGTACGGCGAATGTCTGCGTCAGAACGGCATCAAACTGCCGCCGCCGAACACCTCGGGCAATGGGCCGATCTTCGATACGAAGGGGATCGACACGAACAGCGCACAGTTCAAGGCCGCTTCGGCGAAGTGCCGTAGCGCACTGGTGGGGGCCTTCAGGCGTCCGGCCGGAGCTCCGAGCCGCGGAGCGCCGCCGGCGGTGGCACGCCCAGCCGCGGCGGCTAGGCGAGGTCAATGCCTCGTCGGTTGGCGCCGTTGCCCGCTTTGGGCCGGGAGCGGCGCTCTTGTCGCGGATCGCCGAGGCGCTCGGCTTGGTCGATAGCTTTGGCGTCTGCAATGTGCTCAGCTGTGTCATCAGCCGCTGCCACTCGAGCGTGTTCAAGATCGGGTCGGCAAGCAGTGGGGCGGTCGAGCTCGTGCTCGCCGTGCGTGCCGTCTTTGCGCCGACGCTCTTGCTCGCCTTCTTCGCGGAGGCAGGCCTGGCCAGCTCGATCTTGATGTAGGCGGAGTAGTCGGGCGCGGCCACGGTGCTGGGCGCCCCCGGATACCTCATCAGGCTCACGATTCGCTTCGGTGCGAACCTGATGTTGCAGCGTGAGCAGCGTACGAATCGTGATGTCGGTGATCGTGCCTGCGCCCTGGTGGCCGGCGATAGGAACGCCGTTGATCGCTGTCAGGTAGAGCGTGTCCGGCGCTGGGAAGGTGGTGACGACGCCCTTGGCCGTGCGCTCGGTGCTGCCACAGCGCAGCTCGCCGACGGTCGGCTTCAGGCCGCTGCGCGAGAGGAACACGAGCAGCGCGAGCGCTTGCGAGCCGACCTTGCCGGCGGCCACCTGTTCGCGATCGCAGCGACCGAGCTTGATGCCGGGATCGGCGAGCACCGCGCTGTCCAGTTCGGCGCGCGACAGCAGGAACGCATCGCTTGCGGTGGCTCCGTCGAGCACTGGGCGGTCTTTGGCGCCTTGTGGGTGCAGGGCGACCTCCGAGCTGGCGCCAGTTCTCGAGGATCGGCTGCGGATCGATCGCGCTCTGGGCGCCGGCTGGACGGATCGCGAAGCGCAGGCTCGCGTCGGGTCCTTCCACTTTCGAGTCGAGATGGCCCAGCACTGTGCCCTGGGCGACCACCGAGCCGCGACCCAACTTCATCCAACCGTCCGCGTCGGCCTTGGCACCCGCCGATCGCGCCGCGAGCAGTCGCGCTGCCGCTACCGCATCGGGGTTGTCCGGGTGGGCGAACACGCGAACCTTGCCACTTGCCCGTCCCCGAGCGCCGCTGCTGGGGCTTGCGCTTCTTCGGAGGACCCCGACGACACCACGCTCACGGTCTTTGCGGCTCTTGCCGTCTTCTTCTTTGCAACGTGCAGCGTGACGGGCAACTGGCGGCCGGTGCTCGCCGCCTGCTTGGGTGTCGGGTCCTCACCGGCGCTTTCGCCGCTCTGCAAGCGCGCCCTTGGGCACCTGGACTTGGATCGGGCTTTGGCAGGCGATAGTCGGGGGCGATGCTGCCGAGGCCGGCATAGGTGAACAGGTCGCCGTAGGTGTCGCGCAGCACCAGGTAGCGGCCGAGCTTGTGCGAATGGCCGATGCCGACGATGCGCCCGTCCTCGACTGCCACCACCGGCGCGCCGCGGCGAGCAAGTAGCTCCGAGAGCTGCGAAGGCGGTGCGGCGGCGTTCGCGGCACGTTCGGCGGCGGCAGCGCTGGCGGTGGGCGATGGAGCCGGGGTCGAGCCCGGGAGCGCGGTCCTGCGTGTGAGCCGAGGCGCCCGCTCGCCTTGGGGGTCAGCGGCGTGGCGCCGGCCGTCGCGCTCGACGCACCGGTCGGCGTGGGCGCGAAGGCACCCCGGGGGATGATCGACGTCGGGCTCAGCTTGGCTCCTGCGACGGGCAGGCTGCCCTCGGTGAGACCGGTCAGGGTGGCGATGACCGACGGCGGGTAGCTCGCGAACAGGCGCGCGCGCAGCAGCACCGATTCGACATAGGCTTCGGAGTGGTTGTAGGCGAGGATCGCGGCGCGCAGATTGCTGGAGGCGCCGGCGGCGTGCAGGTAGCGCGCGGCGGCGAAGATCGCGTCGACAGGGTTGTAGGGGTCGGCGTAACCCGCGTTCACGCGCGTCCACGCCGTACTGCAACCAGGTTTCGGGCATGAACTGCATCCAGCCGACGGCGCCCGCGGTCGAGACGGACAGGTCGGTGCCGAAGTCGGTCTCGACTTCGTTGATTGCGGCGAGCACGGGCCAGGGCACGCCGTACTGCACCGCCGCCGCCTGGTAGATCGGCAGCAGGAACAGCGGGATCCGGTAGAAGTCAAGCGCCCGGATCGACGCCGAGGAGCCGGCGAGCATCGCAGCGAGCGCCTCGGACTGGGCCGCGGCGAGCTGTGGCGCGGCGGCGACATTGCTCGGGCCGCTCGGCGTGGTGGGAGTGGTCGGTGTGGTGGCAGTCGGAGCAGTCGTGCTCGGCGCGGTGCTGCCGTTTGCCCATCCGTCGTTTCCTGCGTGTGCTGGACGAGGACTTTCGGGCCGCTGGCAGAGGGCTGTGGCTGCTTTGCGGAGGGCTGCGGCGTTTGCGTGGTGCTGGTCTGAGTCGTCGTCTGCGGCGGGGTGCTCGGTGGCGGACTGACCGGTGTGGTGCTCGTCGTGCTCGCGCCGGTGCTCGTCGTTGGGGTCGTCGGCGTGGTCGCTGTGGTGCTGGTCTGCGTCTGAGTCGGTTCCGGCGTCGCGGGCGTCGTGGTCGTTCCCGACGGCGGGGTCGACACCGGTCGTGGGTTCGGCCGCCAGCGCACCACCCGACAGAGGGCCGCTCAGGCCGACGGCTGTCAGCCCACCGCCGGCGAGCGCCGAGAGGATCACGCGTCGTACCCTCAGGGGCATGGACATCCTGAAGGGCGCGCCGTTCACGCCCGACATACGTGGCCCCTGCTCATTCGTCTCTCGTCCCATGGTCGCGTTCGAGCAGGGCACCCGCGTACCCCGGGAGCCCCCTGACCCTATTCATATCGGCAGGGAAGCATGGCTTCGTAAAGGATTCGTAATCGGAGCCGTAAGCTCGGCGTGAAATGGCGGATTCCTGGTGCATATAGCTGTTCCTAGCGGCAAAGCGACCTGACTGTACAGATGCCCGAGGCGGGAGCCTCGAACATGGCCGAATTGGCCGACTTTGCGCACGCCCGCTTGCAGAAATCGCTAGGCTTTGCCGATGGAAGCAATCGACTCGGTTCTGCAGGTGTTCCTCGCGGTTGGGCTCATCTTCCTTGTGCTGATGCACTCGGGCAAGGACTCCGGCCTCTCTGGCGCGTTCGGCGTGGGCAGTGGCCAGGGGCCGCTCGGCGGCGGCTCGATGGTGGAGCGCAACCTCAACCGCTGGACCGTCGCCTTCGCGATCATGTTCGTGCTGAACACGATCCTGCTGCTGAAGAAACCCTGGTAGCGGACACGCTCGCCGGCGAGCGGCGCGCAGCATGTAGCGATCGACGAGCTGCTCGAGAGATGCGGAGCAGTCCATGCGACCTACTTCGCTGGATCCGTGTCCCGATCCTCTTCCGCGACTCGATCCTCTTCCGCCGCGACTCGATCCTCTTCCGCGGCCCCTTGTGAGCTCTCCAGCTTGTCGAGGATCTCCACCGCCTCGGCGCGCAGCGTCGCCGTTGACCGCCTCGTAGTCCTCCTGGGAGAGCTTGCCGGTGCGGTAGTCGAGCTCGGCGTCGCGAATCTCTCGTACTTCGCCTCGCGCTCTGCTTCCAGCTCTGAGCGCTCCGGTGTGCCTGACTCGTCGGGGCGCTTGACCTCCGGGCGCCCAACGAGCAGCGGTCGGCTCACGACCGCCATCACCGCTGCCAGCAGCATCAGCGTCAACAGTGCCGCAAGGATGCTCATGCTCGCATTCCGTCCACAGACATGCTCACGACGATAGTCGGCGTCATTGCGATCCGCACTGCTTAGGCGCGGGCTAGGCGCCTGGCGGCGCGGCTGCGTGCCCGCACGCTGACACGTGCTCGTACCACACTCGGAGCGGGCCATAGCGCGATCAGCGCGCCGCCCGCGACGATCGCCCCGCCGATCCAGATCCACATCACAAGCGGCGAGACGATCAAGTGGAATTCGGCCGGGGGTGGCGAGCGCATGTATTCGCGCGCCATCACAGCTACCGCGATCATGCCCTCGTCGGGGCGCACCAGGGGGATCGTTTTGTTGCCGATTTCGATGATCCGCTTCAGGCGTGGGGTGTCGATGTCCGGGGCGATCGCACTCCATATGTCGCGCTTGATGCCCCCGTCCATGCTCACCTGACTGACCGGCGAGCCACCGATCAGGTGGGCCACCGAGCCCTGAGCCGGTTCGCCTGAGTCGTAGAAATCCTCAGCAGGGGTCAGCGTGGTGACGTGTTTGCCCTGCTTGGTCACGTCCAAGACCGCGCCAAGGCTCAGCGTAGAGCCGGTGTGTACTGGGTCGTACTTGGGTGTTACCGACGCCGTCGGGCGCACATAGCGCACCGTGTAGGCGCCCACTTTCGTGGATTGCCCGGGTGACAGGCTCAGCTCAGATGCGTGCTGGAAGGACGAGGAGGCTGCCACGCCGACGAACAGCACGGCAATGCCGATGTGCACGACATAACCGCCGTAGCGCCTACGGTTGCGCTTGACCAGCGCCAGCAGAGCCAGCGGCATCGGTTCGCCGGCGATCGCGCGGCGTACGCGCACGCCGCGCCAGTACTCCTGTCCGATGCTGCCCAACACGAAGGCGGCACAGCAGAACATCGCCAGCGCGAACGGTTTGCTGTCGGCCACGCCCGTGGCGAGCAGCACCGCGAGTGTCGCCAGAGCACACGACAGCGGTATGACGAAGTTGCGGCGCGCGTTTGCGAGTGTCGCCCTGCGCCAGGCGATCACCGGGCCGATGCCGCTCAGCAGCACGAGGATCAACGCGAGTGGCACCGTGTAGCGGTCGAACCAGGGTGGTCCGACCGATGCCTCGTGGCCGGTCAGCGCCTCGGAGATGAGCGGGAAGTAGGTGCCCCAGAAGATCACGAAGCAGAGGCTGACGAGCACGATGTTGTTGGCCAGGAAGATCGACTCGCGCGAGAGCAGCGAGTCGAGGCGATGTTCGCTGCGCAGCATGTCGCGGCGCGAGCTGACGAGGTAGATCGAGCTGAGGATCAGCACTCCGATCAAGATCACGAACGGCACCCCGAGCGTCTGTCCGCCGAAGGCGTGGATCGAGCTGAGGATGCCGCTGCGCACCAAGAATGTGCCCATGATCGCGAGCGTGCCGGTGGCCAGCACGAGCGACACGTTCCACACCTTCAGCATGCCGCGCTTCTCCTGGATCATCAGCGAGTGGATGAAGGCTGTCGCCGTCAACCAGGGCATGAGCGAGGCGTTCTCGACCGCATCCCAGCCCCAATAGCCGCCCCAGCCAAGCTCGGAGTAGGACCAGCGCGCGCCGAGCATGATGCCGATGCCGAGGAACAGCCATGCGGCCATCGCAAAGCGGCGCGTCGCCTTGATCCATTCGGCGTCGACTTTTCTTGCCAACAGGGCGCCCATGCCGAAGGCGAGGGGCACGATGCACAGCGTGTAGCCCGAGTAGAGCATCGGCGGGTGGATCATCATGCTGGGGTGGCGCAGCAGCGGGTCCAGGCCCACGCCTTCGGCCGGCGCCGGGTCGGTGGTTTCGAACGGGTTGGCGTAGAACACCATCAGCGATACGAAGAAGCCGCCGAAGCCAAGCAGGATCGCCGTCGCATAGGCGCTCACGTCGCGCATGCGCTTGCGCGTCAAGAAGAGGATGAGCGTCGACCACAGCGACAACAACCAAGCCCACAGGAGCAGCGAGCCTTCCTGGGATGCCCAGACAGCCGCGGCCTTGTAGAAGGTGGGCGTGGTCACGCTGGAGGTGTCCGCCACCGTGTTGAAGGAGAAGTCGTTGCGTAGGAATGCGAGCTCGAGCACCGCGAAAGCGACTGTGAGGATGCCCGCCAGCGCGTACACCGAGCGTCGCCCGGACTCCGACCATTGTGTCTGTCCAGTCCTGACTCCGTAGATCGACGCGCCGATGCCGTATGCGCACACACCGAGCGCGAGGATCAGGCAGGCGCCACCGAGCTGGGCCATCAATAGGTCTTGGTCTTGGGAGGGGCCACCGTGTACTTAGATGGGCACTTCGTTATAAGCGAGTTGCGTTCGCCCACGTAGCGGTCGCCCTGCTTTTCGACCGTCACGATCACCTCGCGGCCTTCGCGGAAGGGGTCGGGCACCGTGCCGGTGTAGCTGAGCGGCACCGAGGTTTCGCCCGCTCGATCCTGCACGCTGAAGTAAAGCGTCTGTCCTTCGTGGCGCACCGAGCCCGCCTTGACCGTGCCGGTCAGCTGGTAGCTGCGACCACCGACCGCTTCGTGCACAAGCTGGCTCGGCGTGACGGTGGGACTCGCGGCGCTGAAGCTGGTGTAGATCAGGGCGCTTGCCAGGATCACTGCCGCGCTCAACGCGACCACCAGCCGCACCCTTCGCTTGCGTGCGGGATTCATCGACCGTTGATTATCTCAGAAGCGGCCCGCGTGACGTTCCAGCAAGCGCGATCGCTCTCGGGCAACCGAGGAAATAGCGCCGCTGCAGCGAAACCTTTGGGTGTTCCGCGCGTCTTATAGGTAGAGATCAATGCGACAGAGCCTTCTTCATCCACTCACCGCCTGGCGCCACCACGAGATTCCCTCGGCCGCGCCCGACATCACCGTGAAACGCATGCGCGATGCCGGCGGCCCCGTTGACGAGGCTTGCTATCCGTGTGCGTGCGGGTGCTTCTTCATCGCGCCGGTCTCCACCAGCGTCTCCTGCCCGCACTGCGGCAGGACACAAGCCTGGTAGCCACTTCTTGACCGCAGAGAAGGTCCTGGACTCAAGCGGAGCAAGAACGCAGAGAGCGTTGCGTACCATGTACGCGAGCGAGCGAGGACGTAGCTCCGCGCCGCGTCTAGGGCCTTCCCTCACTTCTTGATGTGCATCCCGCTGATGGCGCGGGAGATCACCAGCTGCTGGATCTCCGCGGTGCCCTCGAAGATGTCGTAGATCACGTTTCGGCCGCGCGCTGACGCGGTTTTGGCTTGGTTGAGCCAAAACCGCTCCGATGGAATCCGGTGGAATCGGAACACGACTGGCGCGAGACTGGCGCGCACTGATGACGCGGCCGAACAGCCCGGCCTACCGGCGCCTACTCGAGCAGCAGGGCGAGCACCGGCGCCGGCAACGCCCACGCAGGGTTCGACAGATCGAGGACCGTCCGCGTAGCCACCACGCCCGCAGAGAACTTCCCCTCGACCACCCTCGCCTCGGCACGCCATCCGGAGGACACCCACTTCGACTCGATCGGCACGGTGTGCGCCGTCCCCGAGGGAGTCGGCACGGCGAGTGCAGCGAAGTCGAGCTCCTTCCCTCCGCCCGTCCGCAGGTACCCGATGGAGTCGTCGTCCTCCCATCGCCCGGGCTCGAGATCGTCGACGGCTCGGGCCAGCGCAAGGCCGAGACACGCCTCGGTGAGACGAGTGAAGTCAGGGTGTGGGAGTCCGGCCCGCAGCCGCGAAGGAAGCCATGCGAGCAGGGGGTCACAGAGGTAGAGCTTCGACTGGGCCCCAGCCACCCTCCGCCCGTCCTCGTCGACCTGGTGGCACCAGATCGCCGCGTAGGTACGGACGAGACGCATAAGACGCAGGTCGGCCGTCTGGCGGCTCCCATAGCCGAGATCCTCGGCAAGCGCTCGACGGTTGAGCGGCGAGGTGCAGCGGCCCTCGAGCGCGGACAGGAGCTTCGGCACCGAGTCCTCCCCCGCCTCCGGGTCCACGTCTCGATGCAGCCACGCCGCCAGGTCCCGCAAGAACGCCTCGCCGACCTCGCCGGTCTTGTGGTGCTCCGCGACCGCCCGCGGAAAGCCGCCCGAGGTGAGGTACGCCTGCCAGGCGAGGTCGAGCTCATCCACGAAGAGCTCGAGCGACTCCGCGAGGACCCGGGCGGCCTCGTCCTGGAGCGCCCACGGCGAGAGTCGAACGGGCAGGGGAATCTCCCTACCCGCAGCGGCGAGCACGTCCCGGAAGCTCATCGGATGGAGGATCCGGGATCTTCTTCTCGCGGAGGTCCCGGCCCTGCCGGCGAGGAGGTCCCGCTCCACCTCGGCCTCCCGGTCCCAAGAGGAGCCGGTGCACACCACCGTGTCGGCGCCAAGCTCGGTGTTATCGCGGAGGTACTTCAGCGCCTGCGTCCAGCCCCGCAGACCGGTCACCTCGTCGAGGAGCCAGACGCGACGCGCCTCTCCCACGGATCGGGTGAGCTCCCGACCAAGCTTTGCCACGCGACCCAGGTCAGAAGCACGCATCCCGTCAGTCGGCACGTAGACGAGCTGGCGCGGATCCACGTCCCCGCGTCCGCATAGGCGCGCCGCCGTATCCTTCAGCAGCACGGACTTGCCGATCCGCCGAGCGCCACGCAGCACGACGAGCTTGTCGTCGACCGGATCGTCAACCACGTCATCGAGCAGGCCCGAGCGATAGCCCAAGTCATAGGCAGCCCTGGCACGAAGCGTCTGGTCGCTCTTCACCCAGGCGAGGGCATCTCCCCCCGTTGCCGCTGCACGCCACCATGGGTTACGGTCGCGGAGCCGCTCGCGCAGTTCATCGTCCCTCATGGGATGAACCTACCAGAATGGCCCCCGTCCTGGTAAGGATACATGTCGCAAACCCCCCCAGTCTTGGTAAGCAATTGACCTACGCCACCTCCGCCCACCGCCAGCGCGAACGCGAGCGCTACACCATCGGCGGTCCCAGCGCCGGCCACCCGCCCCCCTGCGCGACCTACGCTTCACCGTCCGCGCGGCCCAGGTAGGCGTCGAGCTGGGCGGCCGCCTCGCTCTCGTTACCGGGCATCAGGTGGCCGTAGAGGTCGAGCGTGATCTGGATGCCCGCGTGGCCCATGTACGTCGAGAGAGCCTTCGCGTTGACCCCGGCGGCGATCATTAGCGACGCGAAGGTGTGCCGGCACTCGTGCAGCGTGATCGGCTCAAGCGGCGGTTCGCGCGACCCTGACGGGACCAGCTCGCCCTGGTCGTCCAGTTGCCAGCCCCACGCTTTGCGGGTGTGTTCCCGCATCGTGGTGTCGTTGAATGGTCTGGCGGCTGTGACACCGAACACGAGCCCGTCCGTCCAAGCGAGGGCCTGCATCTGATCGTCCAGGTAGCCCCGGAGGATCGCGGGAATCGGGACGCGCCGGTCTTTGCCGGACTTCGTGGCGATCTCGCCCTCGACCGCATCCCAGCCGCGCCGCACATGGATCACGCCGGCTGCCAGGTCCACGTCCTCACGGCGCAGCGCCATCAGCTCACCACGGCGCAGCCCTGCGTACATAGCGGTCGCCCACAGCGCCCGGTCCGCCGGTCGGAGTGCCGCGAGCAGATCGGTGCACTCATCAGGCGAGGCGATCCGATCGCGACCACTGCTCACCGCTGGCATCTCCAGGTCGCTCGTCGGGTTCACCGCGATCCCCGTCTCGGGTCGTGCCAGCGCCCGCTTGTAGATCGCACGGAGCGGAAGCAGCGTCACACCGGTCGCGCTCTCGCTCAGGCCCGAGGCGAGCAGCCCGTCGACGAGGTCTTGAAGATCGGTGCGTGTGACCTCCGATAGTCGCATCGAACCGATCTCGGGCAGCAAGCGCAGCCGCAGCGCGATCTCATACGCCCTAATCGTTGCCGGCTTATACGGGTCGCCCTTACGGTTGCGGATCAGACCCTCCCGCGCGCCCTGTAGCCACACCTCGGCGGCCTGATCCACCGTGGTCGACGTCGACGCGCGCAGCGTCCGCTTGCGGACCGCTGTCTTGGCGTCGTCGCGCCACGCCTGCGCTGCGGCGTGCGTCGGGAACGTCTTGCGGTCGCGCTTGCTGTATACAAACGCCTCGTATGGGCACTTGCAGCGGCCGTTTCCGTTGCACTCGCAGCCGTGGCGCTACGCGACACCGGACACGACCCAGATCTTGCATGACTGGCGCGAGAACTGGCGCGAGCAGCCTTTTCGAGCGCCGCTGCTCTGGGCTGTTAGCGACGCCACAGCACGACCCGCACCACCCCAAAAACCCAGTCCCAGGGCTACTTGATGTGCATGCCGGAGATCGCTCGCGAGATCACGAGCTGCTGGATCTCGGCGGTGCCCTCGAAGATGTCGTAGATCTTCGCGTCACGGTGCCAGCGCTCGACCGGGAACTCGCGCGTGTAGCCGTTGCCGCCGAGGATCTGGATCGCGCGCTCGGTCACCCACACGGCCACCTCGCCGGACTTGAGCTTCGACATCGAGCCCTCGGCGTTTTCGAACGGGACCTGGTTGCGGCCCATCCACGAGGCGCGCCACACGAGCAGGCGGGCCGCGTCGATCTCCATCTTCATGCGTGCGAGCGTGAAGGCGATCGACTGGTTCTCGATGATCTTCTTGCCGAACTGTTCACGCTCCTTGGCGTACTCGAGCGAATACTCATACGCCGCGCGGGCGATGCCGAGCGCCTGCGAGCCGACCGTGGGGCGGGAAGCCTCGAAGGTTGCCATCGAGGCATTGGACTTGTTCTTCTTACCCTCCCTGGCACGCGCAAGGCGTTCGTCGAGCTTCTCCTTGCCGCCGAGCACGTAGTTCTCAGGGACGCGACAATCGTCGAGGTACACGTCGGCTGTGTGCGAGGCGCGCAAGCCGTGCTTTGAGACCTTGGCGCCTTCGGAGATGCCCTTGACTTCGCTCATCGGAACGACGAAGGCGGCGTGACCGCGGGAGTTCAGCTCACGGTCCACCGTGGCGATCACGACGTGCACGTCGGAGATGCCGCCGTTGGTGGCCCAGGCCTTCTGACCGTTGAGGATCCACTCTTTGGTGGTCTCGTCGAACTTGGCGGTCGTGCGCAGCGCGCTCACGTCAGAGCCGGCGTTGGGCTCAGATGAGCAGAAGGCGGCGACCTTGATGTCATCGGGCGTGCCGAAGCAACGTGGGATCCACTCGCCGATCTGCTCGCCACTGCCTTGACCGAAGATCGCGGCCACCGCAAGCGCGGTGCCCATGATCGCCATGCCCATGCCCGCGTCGCCCCAGAAGAGCTCTTCATTGACGATCGGCAACGTCAGGCCGGTCGGGTCGGCGAAGAACTGGGCGAGTCCTTCAAAGCCGTAGAGACCGATCTTGGCGGCCTCTTCGATGATCGGCCACGGGGTCTTCTCCTTCTCATCCCACTCGTGCGCGGCGGGGCGCATCACGTCAGCGGCGAAGCCGTGTACCCAGTCACGGATGTCCTTCTGGTCCTGGCTGAGCGCCATCGAGAAGGCTACGTCTTTGCCGGCGGCGCTCGTGATCGCCTCGACGGCGGCCTCAGCGGCCTCGGTCGCCTCGTTGGCGGTTACGTCGGTTGCTGACATGGGACGAATGCTCCTTTGCTGGCTCGATGGAGTGGGTGCGACTGAGACTTGAGGGCCGGCGTCCTGGCTCTCCCGCCGGACCCGACCTCGCCCGACCTCGGTCGGGGCCGACCACCGAGGGACTTGCCCCGCAGGCCGACGACTAAATCCTAGCAAAGCGTAAACGGTTGTCAAATGCACGATTGAACGACGTTTACATTCGCGATATAATCGAGAAGAGATGGCTAGCGCTCCAAGCTTTCGAGAACCCGGCACAGCGACTCGCGTCTCACGCCGGCGCGAGCGTGAGCGCGACATCATCGCCGCCACGCGCCTGCTGTTCGACGAGCGCGGGGTGCAGGACGCCCCGATTGAGAGCATCGCGCGCGAGGTGGGCATCAACAAGGCGCTGATCTACCGCTACTTCTCCTCCAAGGAGGAGCTGTACGTGCTCGCCCTGTCGAGCTATCTGGCCGATCTGGCCGAGCTCTTGAAGGAGGTGCCGGCCGAGCTCGATCCGGTGGCCCGCCTGGAGGAGGGTTGGCTGCGCTATACGAGCTTCTGCCTGGAGTACCCGGCATTTCTCGACTGTGGGCTGTCGCTGATGCGCCGCTCGGCCGAGGACCTGCGCGAGAGCATCTCCGACGCGATCTGGATTCGCCTCGGTCAGAACATGGCGGCCTGCCTGGGCAAGCTCTCGCGGATCCTCGCCGAGGGGGCAGAACAAGGGGTGTTCAGCGTCGAGGACCCCGACTTCACCGCCAACCAGCTGTACGCACAGACGCTCGGGACCATGCACCTCGCGCGCATTGGCGTGGGGGTGCGCACCGTCGGAGCGGGCATTCCCGATCCATTTCCGATCGAGCCGATGCGCGTCCAGCGCGCGTGCATCGATGCGGTACTCGCGTCTGTCGGCGCACGCCGCGACTAGCGCTCATCCGTTCGCGAGCGCTAGCAGCGCCAGTTGGTCTAACGGTGGGTTGGCTCCCGCAAAAAGGGCGATGCCCCCCGCGCGCGCGGGCATGCCGTGCCGTGGAGTGACTACTGCCGTGGAGCGACTACAACACGCGCGCGCCCGGCGAGGGGCCGCACCGGCATGCTCACTTGCCGCTAAACCCCTATAAGCCGATCCAGTTTGTGGTGTTAGACTCGTGACATCTTCATGTCTTCGATGCAGAAAGTGGCTATGCGCAAACGCACAATTCCAGCTGTCCTCTCTACCCTTGCCGTGCTCGGCGCCGTGCTCGGAGTGGCCGCATGCGGCTCCTCGGGTGGCGGCAAAGAAGTCACGCTCGTGGCCTACTCGACGCCACAGGGGGCATACGCATCGCTGATACCTGCGTTCAACGCCACGAGCGAAGGCAAGGGGATCTCCTTCAGCCAGTCCTACGGGCCCTCTGGCGAACAGAGCCGCGCCGTGGCCGCCGGGCTGAAAGCCGATGTCGTCAACTTCTCGCTGGAACCCGACGTTACGCGCCTGGTGAAGGCTGGTCTCGTCTCCTCGGACTGGAACAAGAACGCCACCCACGGCTTCGTCACCAACTCGGTGGCCGTGATCATCGTGCGCAAGGGCAACCCCAAGCACATCACCGGCTGGAGCGACCTGGCCAAGCCGGACATCCAAGTGGTGACACCCAATCCCTTCACCTCCGGCAGCGCGCGCTGGAACATCCTCGCCGCCTACGGCGCCCAGATCAAGGAAGGCAAGACGCCCGCCGAAGCGCAGGCTTATCTTCAGACGCTGTTCCACAAAGTGGTCAGCCAGGACAGCTCTGCGCGCAACGCGCTGCAGACGTTCCTGGCCGGCCGCGGCGACGCTCTGATCGACTACGAGGACGAGGCGATCACCGATCAGAAGAAGGGCTCGCCGATCGAATACGTGATCCCCAAGGCCACGATCCTGATCCAGAACCCGATCGCCGTTCTCAGCGGCGGCAACAAGAGCGAGGGGCAGAAGTTCGTCAACTACCTGCTCTCTCCCGCTGGCCAGAAGATCTGGGCTGAAAATGGCTACCGCCCCGTCATCGAAGGTGTGGCGGCACCCGGCCAGTTCCCGACCCCACCCGATCTGTTCACGATCGAAGCGCTCGGCGGCTGGACCAAGGTGGACAAGGAATTCTTCGAAACGAACACCGGGATCGTCACGAAGATCGAGCAGTCGCTGGGGGTCTCGACGGCCAAATGAGTCCTGGTTCAGCGTCCCAGCAGGCGCTAGCGCCACTCCCCACCCGCCGGCGGTCGCCGGCGGGTGAGCGGCTGCGCAGATACGGTGGCGGCGCGCTCGGGCGTGGGCTGCTTGGCGTGTACCTCTCAGTGCTCATCCTGTTGCCGCTTGCCGCGCTCTTGGCAAGCGCAGCGAAAGGTGGGTTTTCGGCCTTCTGGCAGTCTGTCTCGAGCCCTGAGGCGGTGGCCGCCCTGAAGTTGACGCTGATCGTGTCCGCGATCGTGGTCCTGATCAACGCACTGTTCGGCACCTTGATCGCTTGGGTATTGGTGCGCGACGAATTCCCTGGCAAGAAAATCGTCAACGCATTGATCGACCTGCCCTTTGCGTTGCCCACGATCGTCGCCGGCCTGGTGCTACTGGCGCTGTACGGCAAGGGGGGTCCCGCCGGCATCGACATCACTTTCACGCGGGCTGCTGTCGGCCTGGCACTGCTGTTCGTGACGCTCCCGTTCGTGGTGCGCTCGGTGCAGCCCGTGCTGATCGAGCTCGACCGCTCGATGGAGGAAGCCGCCTCGTCGCTCGGCGCCGGGGCTTGGACTGTGTTCTGGCGCATCGTGCTTCCGAACCTGACGCCGGCGATCCTCTCAGGTGTCGCTCTGTCGTTCGCGCGAGCGCTCGGGGAGTTCGGCTCGGTCGTGCTGATATCGGGCAACCTGCCTTTCAAGACCGAGGTTGGGGCCGTTTACATCTTCAATCAGGTCGAGAACGAAAATGTCTCTGGTGCGGCCGCCGTCTCGGTCGTGCTGCTGCTCTGCGCGCTTGTCGTGCTTGCAGCGATGGGCTGGCTGTCACGTAGGGGGTCCAGACATGTCCTCTAGCGAAGCAGCGGCAATCGGGCCAGCCCCAGGCGCGACCGGCGGCGTGGCGCTTCCACCCGGGGCACGCTCGCGTTGGTCGGACAGCGCCGGCTCCGCTAGGGCCAGGCGGCTGAGCTTGCGCTTCGTCGCGCTGTTCTACCTGCTGGCGCTGCTTGGGGCGCCGGTCGCGATGATCTTCTACCGCACCTTCGAACACGGGATCGCGCCTGCGTGGAACGCCGTCACTCAGCCAAATGCGGTGCACGCCTTCTGGCTGTCGGTCGAGCTGGTGGCGATCGTCGTGCCACTGAACACCGCCGCCGGGATCGGCATCGCGCTGCTGATGGAGCGTGGGCGGATGCGCGGGCGCAGCCTGCTTGGCCTAATCGTCGATCTGCCGTTTGCCATCTCCCCCGTTGTCGTCGGACTCTCGCTGCTGCTCGTCTACGGGCGCACCGGCTGGTTTGGCAACTGGCTTGCGGCACACGGCATCCAGGTGATCTTCTCCATCCCCGGGATGGTGCTGGCCACGGCGTTCGTGTCGCTGCCTTTCGTCGCCCGCGAGACGATCCCGGTGCTGCATGAGCTCGGCACAGACGCGGAGCAGGCGGCATCGACGCTGGGCGCGAGCTCCTGGCAGACCTTCTGGCGCGTGACGCTGCCCGCGATTCGTTGGGGCGTCGTGTACGGCGTGGTGCTCACGACCGCGCGCGCGCTTGGCGAGTTCGGCGCCGTGAGCATCGTCTCCGGGCGCATCGAGGGACAGACTCAAACCCTGCCGCTGTATGTCCAAGATCGCTTCGAGAACTTCGACACGACGGGCGCCTACGCCGCCGCGGTGGTGCTCGCGCTGCTCGCATTCGTCACGCTCGCGACAATGAGTCTCCTGGCCAAGCGCACGAGTAGAGATACGGTGGTCTGATGGCGATCGAGGTTCACGGCGTCTCAAAGCGCTTCGGCACGTTCACGGCGCTCGACTACGTGAACGTGAACGTCGAAGACGGCGCGCTGACGGCGCTGCTGGGGCCGAGCGGCAGCGGCAAGTCAACGCTGCTGCGGATCATCGCGGGGCTGGAGAGCCCTGACACCGGCAGCGTGGTGATCGGCGGCCGCGAAGTCACCGCGGAACCGGCGCGCAGGCGCGGTGTGGGCTTCGTCTTCCAGCACTACGCACCGTTCAAGCACCTGACCGTCTTTGACAACGTCGCTTTCGGGCTGACCGTGCGCCATGAGCCCAAGGCCGTTGTGCGTGAGCGTGTAGAGGAGCTGTTGAGCCTCGTGCGCCTCGACGGTCTGGCCAAGCGCTATCCCGCCCAGCTCTCCGGCGGGCAGCTGCAACGGATGGCTCTAGCTCGGGCTCTGGCACCCAAGCCGGACGTGCTGCTGCTCGACGAGCCCTTCGGGGCGCTCGACGCGCAGGTACGAGGAGAGCTGCGCGAGTGGCTGCGACGGCTGCACGAGGAGATCCACGTCACCACGATCTTCGTCACGCACGACCAGGAGGAGGCGATGGACGTCGCCCAACAGATAGTCGTGATGAACGCTGGGCGAATCGAGCAGGCCGGCACCCCACACGAGCTCTACGAGCACCCGAGCAACGAGTTCGTGATGTCGTTCATCGGGCCGGTCAACCGGCTCGGCGACGCGCTGCTGCGCCCCCACGACATCCAGATCCTTCCGGGTGGGCGGGACTTTTATACGAACACGGTCGAGGCGCTGGTACGCCGCGTCGTGCACCTCGGCTTCGAGGTGCGCGTCGAGCTGACACTCCCCGACGGCCGCGACATCTGGGCCCAGGTCACCCGCGAGACCGCCGCAGAGCTCGAGCTCGCCGAGGGCCAGATCCTCGCCGCCCGCCTACCCGCCCCGCGCGTCTTCGCCTAATCCCAACAGGCCCCGCTAAGGGGTCGATGGTCAAGCGAGACAAGGATCAAAAGACCCACCCACCCCGCGAAAAGTACTCCGCACATGAGCGACCGAGGACACCGTATCGCGCCGGGCCTTCGCCTAATCCCAACAGGCCCCGCTAAGGGGTCGATGGTCAAGCGAGACAAGGATCAAAAGACCCACCCACCCCGCGAAATGTGCTCTGCACATGAGCGACCGAGGACGCAGTATCGCGCCGGCCAGCGGCCCCTTAGCGGGTTTCCCAGGCTTCCTCTTCGCGTGTCAGTGTGACGATGTCCGTCGGCAACTTCCCCGAAGCGACATCGGCCACGGTCACGTGCTCGAGCACCTTGCGCAGGTTGGAGCGGAGCGCGATCCATACCTGCTGCAGGCATTCGGCCGAGCCCTCGTACTCGACCTCCTCTGGGCGCTGTCCGCGCACGCCCACGAGCGGGCCCTCCACTGCACGTATGACCTGGGCGAGGTTGACCTCCTCCGCTGGGTGGGCCAACCAGTAGCCGCCTTCTGGGCCACGCTGGGAGCGCACGATGCCCGAGCTGCGCAGCTGCGTGAGGATGTTCTCCAGGAAGGACAGCGGGATGTGTTGGGCTTGAGCGACCTGGTCGACCTTGCGCGGTGTCTGCTGGCTGCTTCCGGCCAGCTCCACGACGGCGCGGACGGCATAGTCGGCCTTGGCTGTTACGTGCATTGCGGGGGATTCTCTCCTAAACGGCAGACGGGCGACTCCCAGGGTGCTCATGGCGACGCCAAGCGCCTGCTTCGCCACCCGTCAGGACACCCATCGGGGCGGTGTTGACGCAAGGCAGGCTCTACGGACGTGTTTCAAAATAAGGGTGCACGCTGACGCCCCCCTTTGGGGACACGGATGATTTATTTAGGTACCTAACCTTTATCTTCGTGTTCGCACAAGGGGGGTGTTGCGGGGATCATCCAAAGACAAGCCAAGACGTCCGCGTTCACAAACCCATGAACATCCGCCACGCGCTCATCCTGGAACGCCTTCTAAGAGCGCCCGCCCTAAGCGAGCGCCTGCTCGCCTTCGTCAATGGCCGACAATGACGCCGGGTGCATGCTCTGCGGTGCCTGGATGTCCTTCTTGGTGGCCGCCACATATGCGACCAGAAGCACGAACACCGCGAGCGCCAGCGCGCTGACCGTTCCGTCGCCGAGGCCCAGACCCGTGATCGAAGGGGGCTTGCTGAACCAGTCGGCAAAGGAAGCTCCGAGCGGCCTGGTGATGACGTATGCGGTCCAGAAAGCAGCGATCGGATTGAGCTTGCCCCGGCGCCATGCGATCGCTGGGATGCAGATGAGCACGCCAAACAGCACCACCGAGCCGAAGAAGCCGAAGTTCAGCGACGTGGCGGTGAGGTCGCCTGCCGCCGTGCCCAGCGCGAAAGTGGCCAGCACCGCAGCCCAGTAGTACGTCTCGCGGCGTCGCGTGGTGATGCTGTGGATCGAGAGCGTGCCCTCGCTGCGTCGCCAGAAGAAGAAGACAGCGCCCACCACTGCCGCGAACACTGGGGTCGTCACCGCATAGGGGATGCTCGCCCCGTCATGGACGCCGTCGGCCGCCATCGTCCCGAATATCGCGACCATCATCACTGCGAACCAGTATGCCGGTGCTCGGTATTCGCGTGTGCGCAGCTGCAGCCACAGGGCGAAGGCCAAGCCGAAGATGCCGACTGCTCCGGCTATTGGCACGCTGTGCTGACCCATGAAATCGGACATCGACTCGCCCATTCCCGTCGTCAGCAGCTTGATGACCCAGAAGATGATCCCGATCTCGGGGACCTTCGCCGCGACCGGATGACGGTCGCTGAACTTCCTTGTCGGCGTGCCGGGCACGACGTCTCCTTTCCTTACGACAAGCTGTATTGCCGTCGCTGTCAAACTCGGCGCGGCGCGTCCGTCGCACGCGAGACCGCGAGAACGACCCAGCGCTGGATTTCAGGCTGGAAGGCTAACGCAACGCTCGCCACACTATGCCCAATAGCTATGGAAGCGAGATACAAGGCCCTTCCCCGCGGTTGAGCGCCGCGAGGTCCTCCCCTCGCAAGCGGCGGACGGGCCTGGAGACCCGCGACCTCAAGCTTGGGAAGCTAGAGATAGACAGGCCTTTCTTTGGAGTGGACTCGGTTTGGCGGACAGGTTGATATGCCCTTGGTTTTGTGGGGTCGGGTTCTGGAGTTAGGCGGTTTGGTTGGTGGTGTTGTGGAGCTTCTCGTATTCGGTTGGGGTGCGCATTCCGAGAGTGCGCTGTGACGGCGTTGGGTGTTGTGGAAGATCTCGATGTAGTCGTGGATGGCGGTGGCGAGCTCGATCCTTGTCTTCCAGTGTTGGCGGTTGAGTAGCTCGACTTGCATGCGGCCCCAGAAGGACTCGACCATCACATGCCCACCGAGCTCGCCGCCGACTTGTGGAGAACTCTTGACACCGAATTTGTGACTCCGCCCTCACCACAACCTAGACTAGACACAACCACATCGCTGGAATGACTAAAACCTATGCAGACTTTCTGATCACGTCAATCACATCGGTTTGTCGAATTTCTTCGCTCATATTCGCGTGGCGGTCGACGCTCCATCGTGATACCGTCAATATCTTCGAGTATTGCTAGGCATCCCTCAGAGGACGACGGACCAACCAGAGGAGGAGCCATGAGCAGCGAGAAGTTGGAGCTAGGCCCCGTCGACATCGTCGTGATTGGCTTCCCTCCGGGTGCGCCGCGAACCGGTGAGGCGATCCCAATGTTCGTGGACCTCGTAGACAGGGGGATTATCCGGGTCATAGATGTGCTTGTGGTCCAAAAGGATGCTGAAGGCCTGGTCTCGGGGCTTGAGATCGGCGACCTCGACGGTGATGGCGCGGGTGACCTTCTGATATTCGAAGGAGCGCGGACTGGCATGCTCGGCGACGAGGATGCAGCCCTAGCGGGAGAGGCGCTCGAGCCGGGCGAGGCGGCCGTGCTGATTTGCTTCGAGAACGCCTGGGCCGGTCCCTTCGCCGCCGCAGTGAGCCGCAACGGGGGGCGACTGCTGGACTTCCAGCGCGTTCCAACGCAGGAGATCATCGCCGCCATCCAAGCCCTCAATGCCGCCGAGTCGGCGTCCTAGAAGAAGGAGAGACCAGCTATGCCACTACTTCGTCGCGTCGCCCGTGTAGCTGCCGCCGGTGCCGTCGCAGGAGGCGCCGCCGGGGCCGTTCAGCATCGTCAGCAGGGGCGCTGGGCCCGACAGGAAGAAGAGCAGAGGTCCGGCCAGGAACAGCAGCAGACGGCCGCCGCGCCGCCTCCGCCGGAAGATAACTCGATGGAGAAACTCAAGGAACTCGGTCAGCTGCACGAGTCGGGTGTCCTCACCGACACGGAGTTCGCAGACGCCAAGGCGAAGATCCTCAACGCCTAAACCTGCACAGGGCCTCGGCGGCCGGGAGCGCCGCCCGGGTGAGCGCGATTTTCGCTCTCTGTGCGGCGTTCTCCAACGCGCTGTACGTGGCAACGCAGCACGTTGCAAGCACGAGCGGCCGGGTGGGCAAGGCGAAAGGCCTGCGCCTTCTCGCGTATCTCATCCGCAGCCCGCTGTGGCTGCTTGGCTGGGCAGCCGGACTCGGGGCGTTCGTCTTTCAGGCGGCGGCTCTGAAGAGCGGTCAGCTCTCGATAGTGCAGGCGCTGCTCGTGACCGAGCTCGTCTTCGGTCTCCTGTTGCGGAAGGTGTGGATAGGTCAGGCGATCCGTCCCGCCGCATGGGGCTCAGCTGCACTCACGTGCGTCGCGCTCGCTGCGTTCGCGGTTATTGACCAGCCACAGGGAGGCACCCCCACGCCGACCGGACACGCCTGGACGGCGGCGCTGGTGGTGTTCGGCGGCGCGGCAGCCGCGATGACACTGGCAGCCCGTTGGGGATCACCGAGGCGCAGGGCCGCGCTATACGCGGCAGCCGCCGCCATCGTGTGGGCGCTCGTGGCTACGTTCATCAAGACGACCACTGAGACCCTGACCGAATCGGGGGTCGCCGCCGTATTCATCGACTGGCCGGTCTACGCATTGGCCGCCGGTGGGGCGGTAGGCATCATCCTGGTACAGGCGGCCCTTCATGTCGGTCCCCTCAGCGTGTCCCAGCCTCTGCTCGTGATCGTGGACCCCTCCGTGAGCGTCATCCTCAGCATCTGGCTCTTCCAAGAGCACTACACCCGCGATCCGGCGGCGATCGCCGGCAGCCTGGTGGCGTTCACGACCATGAGTGTCGGGGTAGTGATGCTTACGAGGACGGCGCCGACGACGATGCGCGCCGGACCATCCACTTGAAGCCATTGCCGCGATGCTGACTATTGACAATCTGGCTGCGGTTCTATGGTTGGCGGCCGACCGGTGAGCCACCCGGTAGCGCGACTGGTGCTCGGCCTGGCGGTCTTTGTGCTCCTCGGTTGGGGGGTTGGGGAGCTCTGGACCTCAGTCGTGGGATCGGCCGAGCTGAACGCGGTACGCGATGTGGCCGCTCAGCGCACAGCGGTACTCACCGACGTAATGAGGGCGATCAGCTGGGCGGGCAGTGCGTTTCTGCTGCTCCCTCTCGCCCTGATCGCCTGCCTAGCGTTGGCCCGGGCGGGACTGCGCCGAGAGGCGCTCGCGGTCGCGCTCAGCCTCAGCGGCGCGATGCTGATCTCTGACGGGGTCAAGCTGCTTGTGTCACGCCCCCGCCCGCCCGTGGAACACCTGCAGGCGGTTACCGGCTCGAGCTTTCCCTCGGGCCATACGACGCAGGCAAGCGCATTCTGGTTCTCGCTGGTGTTCGCGATGCCGGCAGTAGGGGCATCGCCAAAGCTAACCCGCGTAGCTGCCGGCCTCGCGCTGCTGATCGCTCTCGCGGTGGGCGCATCCCGCGTTTATCTGGGCGTCCATTATCCAAGCGACGTAATCGCCGGCATGCTGCTCGGCACTGGCTGGGCGACCTACGTGTCGCACTGCTTGCCACCGCGACCGGCTTTGCGGCTCGATGCGGTAAAGAGGTCGAGCCCAACTAGGAGATGATCAGCATGGATGGCGCACACATCATGCCTCATGGCGCTCCTGCTCGAAAGGGTCTTCCGGGGCACCTTTGGGCGCTTGCTGCTCGAGCCGTGCCTTGGCTTCGAGTAGCGTCTCGCGCTGTTGTTTGGTGACCGGCGGGAAGCGGGGGTCGATCTGCATCAGCGCGTCAACCAGCACGGCCGATGCTCCGACCCGCGCGAACCACTTGCGATCGGCGGGAATCACATACCACGGCGCCCACTCAGTGCTCGTGTGCGAGAGCATCTCCGAGAACGCTTCCTGATAATCGTCCCAGCGCTCACGCTCGTTGACGTCAGCCGCCGAGAACTTCCAGTTGTGGTCAGGGAGGTCGATACGCCGCAGCAAGCGGACTCGCTGCTCCTCCTTTGAGATGTTCAAGAACAGCTTGACGATCCGCAGACCGTTGTCGATGAGATAGCGCTCCCAATCGTTGATCTCGCGGTAGCGGCGCTGCCAGATGTCCCCCGCCTTCGCCGACATCGGCAGCTTCTGGCGATCGAGGTTCTCCGGATGTACGCGCACCACGAGCACCTCCTCGTAGTGGGAGCGATTGAAGATGCCGATCTCGCCGCGTCCTGGGAGACTCCGCACGTAGCGCCAGAGGAAATCGTGATCGAGCTCCTCCGCCGACGGCACCTTGAAGCTGTGCACGGCCACGCCCTGCGGGTTCACCCCGCTCATCACGTGGCGGATCGTCCCGTCCTTCCCGGCGGTGTCGAGCGCCTGCAAAACCACCAACACCCCCCAAGTGTCCTGGGCCGCTAGCCGAGCCTGGTACTCAGAGAGCAGTCGCACTCCCTCGGCTAGCAAGACGACCCCTTCCTTCTTCTTCTTCACGCCTCCCTTGAAGGCAGGATCGAAGTCCTCGGCAAGGATCACCTTCGACCCGGGCTTCACCCGGAACGGCTCGATGAACTCCGCAACCCGTCTTTGACGCTCCTTGGCCATCCTTGCCCCATTCCTGACGCACCAAGCGTCGCCGGTCAATGAAAGCTATCTACACCGCCTGGCCAACGCATCCGCAACACCCCATAGACACGAGGCGAACAACCCATAGGCATCTGGACCGACCCGATTGAGCGTCCGTCTCCGCGTTGGCTTCCCGAGTGTCGAGATCGAGCAGGAAACGGCGCAGGCTTGGAGTAGCGGTTGAGCGATCGCTTTCCGCGAATCGGGCATCTCGCTCGGCTAGACAGCAGTTGGGAGTCTGGAGCGCTCATGCTCGAGGCGGTGCGCTGGGCGGCAGCTCGCCTCCCGACACTCCCGGGCCTCCCGTGCCATCGCTCGACGAGCTGTCCTTTCGGGCGCGCCGGATTAGAGTGACGATCCAGATCGCGCCACCGACAACGGCGGCGCCGATCAGTGCCCAAGCCCACCCCGGCAGACCACTCGATTCCGTGGATGGCTCTTTGTTTGCGGCTGCCGCGGCGCCGGCGCCGGCGGCTGCCGCTGCCGCCGCGGGGGCGTGGCTCGTCGACGTCGTGGTCGTCGCGGTTGGGGTGGTCGGGGTGGTGACTGTCTGAGTTTTGACGACCGTGTTTGTCTGTGTCTGTGTGGGTGTGGTCACGGTCGTTGTCTTCGACGGTGCGGTGACCGTTTTGGTCTGGGTAACCGTCTGCGTCTGCGTCGGCGTGGTGCTTGTGGTGGTGGGGGTCGATTTAGCGGTTGCGCTCGTCGCCGACTCTGGTTGCGCCGACGCAGTCCCTGTTTGGTCCTGGGAGGCCTGGGTCTCGGCCTTGGCTTGCGTGGCGGTTGGCGTACCACCTATGGTGCTCACGGTGGTACCACCCGTGCGGCTGGGGGCAGTCTGGCTCAGACTGCTGGCCACACTCGCCCCGCCGCCTGAGCCACACGCGGCCAGGGCGAACAGCGAGAGGCCCAGCACGCCCACCCGAAAAGCCCAGCGCGTCACAGGATCGAGGCCGCCGCAGACTTAGACATCGACGGCCAGCTAGCCGTGGGTTCCATAGCCGCCATTGAGACAAGAATAAGTGGACGACAATGGGGGGTCGTGCCGGGATGACCACAGACTGCAATAGGGTTAACTACGTAGCTTCCAAGAAAGGGACCGCCCATGTCGCTGGCTCGCGTATCCAGGATCTCCTCTTCTGCTCAAGGAAGCGCTGTATGGGCCGGCAAACTCGCTGATCGAGCAGAGTCTGCACTCGCGTCTGGGCGCCGAGACCACAAACGGCGACGGCTTCGGTATCGGCTGGTATGGGGCGTTCCCCACTCCAGGCGTTTTTCACAGCACCGAGCCGGCGTGGAACGACAAAAACCTGCATGAGCTCTCCGAGCACATTAGCTCGCCGAACTTCTTCGCTCATATCCGCGCGGCGATCGGCAGCTCCGTTCAGCAGACGAACTGCCACCCGTTCCGCCACGGCCGCTGGCTATTCATGCACAACGGCTATATCGACGAGTTCGCCACGATCAAGCGCGACCTCGTGCTCGCGGTCGATCCGTCTTTGTATCCGCTGATCGCGGGACAGACCGACTCGGAGATACTGTTCTTTCTAGCCCTCACCTTCGGCCTGCAGGACGATCCGCCCGCCGCGATCGAGCGCGCGGTCGGGCTGGTGGAGGAGGTGGCTGGCCGGCATGGGGTCGCCAATCCATTTCAGGGGACGATCGCCACAACCAGCGGTGAGGCCATCTGGGCATTCCGGTATTCGAGCGAGGGGAAATCACGTTCGCTTTTCTACACGACCGACGTGCCGACGCTGCGCAAGCTCTATCCCGCGCGAGAGCTATACGAGGAGGTCTCAGAGGACTCACATATGGTCGTCTCCGAGCCGCTTGGCGACCTACCCGGGGTATGGAATGAAGTGGCCGAGGCGACCTGCCGGATCGTCGGTCAAGGCCACGACGAGCAACGGCCATTCCGCCCGAGGGCGCCATGATCCGGTGGCGGCCATCGCGAGCCTTCGCCGCTTTGGCTCGATCTCGAGCTTGTGCTCGTCGGCCTCCACCTGCAGCTCGACCTTGAGCTTCAGCCGATCGGGGGGGCGAACTGTGAAATGCAGGCGCGGCATGCTGGTCGACTTCTCATGGGGGTTGGCCGCTCAGACGATGTCCTTGTGCTGCCCGCCGTAGGCGGCGAGGCCGTAGATGACCAGAATGTCGATCCCGAACAGGCACAGCGACCAGAACGGGTACGCAGGGATCGACATCAGGGCGGCGATCGAGTTGACACTGGCCACAGCAATGCCCAACCATCGACCATATTGTCCGCCGACAGAGATCGAATAGGCGGCGAACAATTGGAGCACCCCGATGATCAGGACGATCCAGCCCCATGTGTTGAGGCCGCTCAGGATGTAGGTCGCGTTCTGGGTGAAGAACTTCGAGTTACCGATCGCAGCGATCCCCCAGATAATGTCAAGCACGCCTGCGATCGCGATCATGATCGAAGCAAACAGAAGCCAGCCGCCGCCCTCGACCCAATCGTCGCCGTCCCGCGTTCGCGTGGGGGTGAATTCCCCTTGATCAGCCATGCGGACCTCCCCATGTTCAAGACTCGGTTTTACTGATCGGTCCTCCAAACAGTAATCCGGACAGACCGAGCTGCATCGGTAATTATCCGAGCCCTTTCGGTAGATTACCGCAGTCGAAGTGGGCGCCCTTGGTGGGTGATGCGCGTCGTAGATGGTGGCGACCGCGTAGCCACTACCGCACAGGTCAGAGTGAGTGGATCGCCGGCGGGGTGACTCGGCGTGTGTCAGCTAGGTTTGGTCCTGCGCAAGCCAAGCCTTTGCCTCGACCAGATCGCGGACGCGGAAGCCCCTGGCCTTTCCGGGAAACAGGAACGAAAGAGCACGCAACGCGGGGCGTATCCAGTCCTCGTCGCTGACCACCGCCACGCGCTCGTACGATGTCGCGTGGCGCACGCGAAACGCCGTGTCAGCGCTCATCGCATCCCCCTCCACCTCACGCGCCGCAGCGCCCATCAGATAAAGCAGTCGCACGTTGCGACCCGCGGCGATCTCTTGGCGCAACACAGGCTCGACGGTCTCCTCCCAATCGTCATCCTCGACCTCCCCGACCGCCTCAAAGCCGATCGTCCCGGCTGGCATGTCCGTGATCCTTTGCAACATGGACTGCTCCCTTCTCGTGGCCGCACCATTGCGGTGACAGCGGTGTCGAAAGTCAGCTCCACCATAAACCTTCAAGATCGCCAAATCCAGGCAGACGACAGAGAGTCGTGTACGCACCCGACGAGATCTGAGGACCAGTTGAACTCAGAGCCGATTCGGCACAGCTGATAAATGACCAGCAGCCGCGAGGGTGATCGGCGGCCTCTTCTACATCGTGCGATGCAGCGCGCCGATCAACAACCGAAATTCGACTCGCCAGCGAACCGTCCTATCGGCTTATGGCAGGTTATAATAGATGTTGTTATAAGTCCTTATAACTCGCGGGAACCTATGCGAGGCTCTCTATCACGCTGATAGCGAGCTATTCCCGTGCGTTGCGGTCGCAGAGCCGAGCAATGTAAGTCCGCGACACACGGATCCCGTGGCCGCAAGGGGACCGCAGATTCATGTCCTTCCTGCCCGCGTCTGTCCGCGCACCGAGCCATCCCCCTCAAGCCGGGATCTCTGTTATAGGGCCAGATCCCGCTTTCTCAAACCAAGCGGCGGACGGGCCTCGAACCCGCGACCTCAAGCTTGGGAAGCTTGCGCTCTACCAACTGAGCTACCACCGCGCTGAGGCAGATATTACGCCGCTTGAAGGCCTCTGGCACTACGCTTCTCCGCTCGATGACCAAACGTTCCCTCATGCCGCTGCTGATCGGCGTGGCCGGTGCCGCGCTGGTAGGGCTGCTCGTTTACGGGGTCGTCAGCCAAGCTCCCCAAACGCACGCTCGACGAAGCGATCAAGCAAGGGCACCATCCCACGGCGCCCACGCGCCACCACCAGCATGCCGCTGCTCTCCGGCGCCGGCAAGCGCACGCTTGCCTCCTATCGCGGGCATGTCGTCGTCTTGAACTTCTGGGCCTCCTGGTGCACTCCCTGCCAGGAAGAGGCGCCGATCCTCGAGCGTGCCCAGCACACGCTGGCGCGCCGCGGCGGCACCGTGCTCGGCGTGACCTTCCGCGACTCCTCGCCCGACTCGCTCGGCTTCGTCAAGCACTACGGCTCAGCTACCCCAACCTGCGCGACACGACCGGCGAATTCGCCCAGGCCTATGGCACCACCCAGATCCCTGAGACGTTCGTGATCGACTCCTCCGGCGACGTGGTGGCGATCTCGCGCGGGGAAATCGACGAAGTGTTCTTGAATCATGCGATCGCCTTGGCGGAGAGCGTATGAGGGATTTTTGGGGCGTGCCCGTCGGTCGAAGGTGGGGCGGGGCCCGAGTCACGTCTCGCGGCCTGACCGCCGCGCTGCCCGTCTGACGGCAACGCGATGCTCGTGGCGGCGCTTGGCGGCCTCGCCATGCTCGCCTCCAGCGCGACTGGCCGCTACGGCGCGCACGAGCATGCCCGCGATCGAACGTCAGGTCATGTGCGTGACCTGCAAGATTCCTCTGAACGTGGCCGAATCGCCGCAGTCTCAGCGCGAGCGCGCCTACATCCGTGGGCTGATCGCCGAAGGCAAGACCGAAGCCAGATCAAGAGCGAACTCGTCGGCCAGTACGGGCAGCTCGGTGCTTGCGCTGCCCAGCGCCAAAGGCTTTGACCTGGCCGCTTATCTCGTGCCCGTCGCCGTCGTGCTCGCGCTGATCGGACTGCTCGCGCTGCTGCTGCCGAGCTGGCGCCGCCATGCACGCGCCCAGGCCGCGACCGGCGCCAGCTCACCGAGCTCAGCGCCGGCGATGCCGCGCGCCTGGACGCGGACCTCGAGCGGTTCGACTGACAAGATCGACTTCGCCCGGCGGTGGGTGAGCGAGAGCTCATGGTTGGTGCCGCTAGCTACACCCGCGGCTACATCTCCGCCGGCGCATCCAGCGCTCGACACACCCGCCGGCTACATCTCCACCGGCGCGTCCAGCGCTCGCTACACCCGCCGGCTACATCTCCACTGGCACGTCCAGCGCTCGCTACACCCGCCGGCTACATCTCCACCGGCGCGTCCACTCCCGAGCAGCTCAGCGAGCTGGCGATCGTCTGACGTGAGGCTACGCACAGCGCCAGGCGCTGGGATTCGAGCGCCGGCGACTCGGCGCCGAGCACACGACAGTCGCGGTAGAAAGCCGTGAACTGCTGGGCCAGCTCCAGCGCATAGGCAGCTATGCGGTGTGGCGCGCGACGTGTCGCCGCCTCTTGCACCTCGCCCGGGAACGCGAGCAGCTTCTTGATCAGGCTGCGCTCGGCCGGGTGCAAGCCCTCGCGCTCCTCTCCCGTCTGCGACAGCGCTCGCTGCACCTGCTCGGTGCCGGCCTTCGCAAGCATCGAGGCGATGCGCGCGTGCGCGTACTGCACGTAGTAGACCGGGTTCTCGTTTGATTGCTCGCGCGCGAGGTCGAGGTCGAGGTCGATCGTGGTGTCGTGCGAGCGCGACAGCAAGAACCAGCGGGCAGCGTCCACGCCGATCTCGCGCAGCAGGTCGTCGAGCGTCACGAACTCGCCCGCACGCTTGGACATCTGTGCACGCTCGCCCCGGCGCACGAGATGGACCAGTTGCATGATCAGCATCTCCAGGTGCTCGGGGTCGCCGCCAAGTGCCTCGTAGGCAGCCTTCATGCGGCCCACATAGCCGTGGTGGTCGGCGCCCCACACGTCGATCTGGCGGTCGAAGCCGCGCTCGCGCTTGTCCTGGTGGTAGGCGATGTCCGAGGCGAAGTAGGTGTGCTCGCCGTTTGAGCGCACCAGCACACGGTCCTTGTCGTCGCCGTAGTCGGTCGTGCGCAACCACAGTGCGCCCTCGCTGCTGTAGGTGTGGGCCTGTTGCTCCAGGATCGAGAGCGTGTGTGCCACCGGGCTTGGGTCGCCGTCGTGCAGCGCGCTCTCATAGCTCCAGGAGTCGAAGTTGACGCGAAATTCGTTTAGCGAACCGGCGATCTGGGCCATCATCAGCGCCACGGCCGCACGGCCCAGCTCAGCCGGCTGCATGCTTGGCGCTTCTGCCAGCTGCGACGCCAATCCCGTCACGTAGTCGCCGTGGTAGCCGTCCTCTGGGACCTGCTCGCCGCGCGCGAGCGCTGCGATCGACTCGCCCAGCTTGGTCACCTGAGAGCCGGCATCGTTGACGTAGAACTCGCGCTCCACACTGTGACCGTGAAAAGCGAGCACTCGTGCCAACGCATCGCCGTAAGCCGCGTTGCGCGCGTGGCCCACGTGCATCGGACCCGTTGGGTTGGCCGAGACGAACTCGACGATGATCCGTTCTGGCGCTGGCGCTCCCCCGCGTCCGAAGCTCTCCCCCGCCGCCAGCAAAACCGTCGAGCGCGGCGCGGTGCCAGGCATCGGAGAGGAACAGGTTCAGGAAGCCCGGGCCCGCCACCTCGAAGCGCTCCAGCTGCTCGCCCAAACGCTCTGCCAGCGAATCGCCCAGCCGCTGGGCCAGCTCGCGCGGCTGGGCGCCCGCGGCTGGCGCGAGCAGCAGTGCGGCGTTCGTGGAGTAGTCGCCGAAGTCCTGGCGCGGCGGGCGCTCGAGCGTGATCGCTCGCTGCAGGGCGGCGCTGCCGGCGTACTCGCCGGCGAGGGCCAGCACGGTCTCGCGCAAACCTGTCTCGGTGGTCGTTGCACTCACGGGCGATGATCTTATGCGCCCGCCACCGGCGTGGCCCGGTCGGAGTGCTGGACGGGGCCGATTCGGGCGCTCTCGCGGCGCGCTGCAATGGTCATGGCGACTTCCGTGGGGCAGGTTGCGATACTAGGCTTGTGAACGACGAGAATCCAGGCGCCGAGCGCCACATAAACATTCATCTCTCTCCCGAGATCATGGGAGGCGTATACGCGAACTTCGCGAACGTCAGCCACTCCGACTACGAGTTCACGGTGACCTTCGCAAGGGTCGACCATGAGGTCGAGTCCGAGGAGGTGCCTGGCGTGGTCGTCTCGCGTGTGAACCTCTCGCCGCGCTTCATGCGCGAGCTGATCGACGCGATGGAGGACAACTACTCGAAGTGGCGCACCCGCGAGGGCATCAAGAACCTGCCCGAGTATGGCGGCGCCGAGGCCGGGGAAGCCGACGAGTAGTGGCGCAGCCCCGTTCGAGGGTCTGTGACCGATGAAGGTCGCGGTCGTCTCGGACATCCACTCGAACCTGCAGGCATTCGAAGCGGTGCTGGAGGCGGTCGCCGACAGCGAGGCTTCCGAGCTTTGGTGCCTGGGAGACATCGTCGGATACGGCGCCGATCCCGACGCGTGCGTGGAGCTGGCACGGCGTCATGTAGCGGTGTGCCTGGCCGGCAATCACGACATGGCGGTCGTCGGCGAGCTTCCACTGGACGAGTTCTCGCGCGGCGCGAGCATCGCCGCGCAGTGGACGCGCGAAGTGATCGCTCCCGCAAACCAATCGTTCCTCGCCGGCCTGCGTCCACAGGGCCGGGAGGACGCACGGGAGGACGCGATCGGGCTCTACCATGCAAGTCCGCGCGATCCCGTTTGGGAGTACGTGCTCTCGGCGCTGCTTGCGGAGCTGTGCTTGGACCGCGACCCCAACCGCATCTGCCTGATCGGCCACTCTCATGTCGCCTCGGCGTTCATGCGCAAGAGCGGCGAGGCGGCTAGCGGCGAACCGTGTCGCGAGGGGACCTCGCTCGACCTCGCAAGCGGCGAATGGATGCTCAATCCCGGGAGTGTCGGGCAGCCACGCGACGGCGACCGCCGCGCCGCATGGTTGCTGCTAGATCTGGACGGGTACGAAGCTTCATACCGGCGGACGAGCTATGACGTCGCCGGCGCCGCCGCGGCCATCAGGGCAGCGCGTCTGCCAAACTCGCTTGCGGAGCGCCTGGAGTACGGTCAATGACCCTGGATACGCGAATACTCATACGCCTTGTGACGGTGGCGCTGCTCGGCGCCACCACCGCCCTGCTCGTTTCCTGTGGAAGCTCGGGCACCGGGCTGATCCCGAGCGCCAACGCCGGGCCGCTGAAGGAAGACTTCGAAGCGGTCGCCAAAGCCGCCGAAGCCGGGAACGGGAGCTGCGCCAGGACCGAAGCCGCTCTCGGCAAGACAGAGGAGGACTTCCTCGCGCTCCCCGCCACGGTCGACAAGGGACTGCACGAGCGCCTGGAGACAGGCATCTCGAACCTGCGTAAACAGGCGCTGGCAATGTGCGACGAACCGACCGCGACAGACACCTCCACGAGCACTACCCAGACGAAAACCACACCTGCGACTGGCACGACGAGCACTGAAACGACTACCAGCACCGAAACGACGACGACTCCGAGCACGCCCACGAACACCGCGACCACAGCCCCCACCACAAGCACGCCGCCGAGCAGCGGCGGGGGCGTGGAAGCTCCCGAAGAAGGCTCGGGCGAACAAGGGGCCGGCGGGGGCGCCAAAGAAGGCGCCGCCGAACACGGTGCGGGCGTGGGGGGCAAAGAAGGCGCGGGTAACGGGGGGGCCAATTCGGGCGGGGCAAGCGCGGGGGGTGGCCAATGAGCGAGCACTCTGAAGGGCACGCTCCCGGGGGGGCAGGCGGGCCAGAGATCGCCGGGCGCTACCAGCTGCAGAGCCGCCTTGGCTTCGGCGGCATGTCGACCGTGCACCTGGCGTTCGATAAGCGCCTGGAGCGGCGCGTGGCCGTCAAGCTGCTGGCCGAGCACCTCGCCGAGGATCCCACCTTCGTGTCTCGCTTTCAGCGCGAGGCGCAGGCCGCGGCACGCCTCATCCATCCCAACATCGTGCAGGTGTTCGACTCCGGGCAGGACGAGCGCAGCGGGCAGTACTTCATCGTGATGGAGTACATCGAGGGGCAGTCTTGCGCAGAGATCCTGCGCGACGACGGTTGGATCGAGGTCGACGAAGCCGTCGCGATCATCGAACAGGCATGCGAGGGGCTGCACTACGCCCACCGCCATGGCGTCGTGCACCGCGACGTCAAGCCCGGGAACCTATTGCGCTCGCGCGACGGCGAGGTCAAGCTTGCCGACTTCGGTATCGCCAAGGCCACCGAGCAGTCGAGCATCACCCAGGTCGGCTCGGTGCTCGGCACCGCCGCCTATCTCGCGCCCGAGCAGGCTCGCGGCGAGGAAGCCGGACCGCGCGCCGACCTCTATGCGCTCGGCGTCGTCACCTACCAGCTGATCTCCGGGCGCCTGCCCTACGAAGCCGCCTCGCTCACCGAGCTGGCGCTCAAACAACAGCAGGAAGAGCCGGCGATGCTGGACACGCTCGTCGCCGCCGTCACACCGGAGCTGGCGGGGGCGGTCGCGATCGCGCTGGCGCTCGACCCGCGCGATCGTTACGAGAGCGCGCGCGAGATGGGGCGCGCGATCTCAGACGGGCTGCTCGGCATCTCCCCCACCGAACATCATGTTCCGGCTCGCGGAGGCAGGCACGCTACCGAGGCGACCAGCGTGCTTGCCAGCGCTACGCGCACGCACAGCCCCGCGGAAGGACGCGAAGCTGTCGTCCCGCGTCAGCCCCGCCGCGGGCCCGCGCGCGCAGCGCCGCCCGTGGTTGCCGCAGCGCCTGCGCGGCGCCGCGGCTCAGGGCTGCGCCGGCTCGCCCTGGCCGTATTGACGCTGCTGGCGCTCGTCGGCGTGATCGCGCTGATCCTGGTGCTCAGCTCTCCTCCCTCGACGACGATCAAACTGCGCAACGTCTTCTACGAACGCACCCAGGAATCGGCCGAAGCGCTGAAGCAGCTCGTCGAAGACAACACGAAGTAGCCCAGAAAAGGCGAGAGGCCCGCTTGCGCGGACCTCTCGGTGTAAAAACTGCCGCCCTTTCGGGCGGGGCAACCGTCACTCGTCCCCACAGACTAGCAGCCTCCACCGTCGCCTTTCAACCAATGGCTCCGGCGGCCGGACTCGAACCGGCAGCTGACGAGTGACGGTCGCCCATGTTGCCCTTACACCACACCGGAACACAATTCTCAGCATAGGGTGCGTCTGCGACGGTACTCGGCGCCGCGTAGCGAATTCGCCACTTCGACCAGCCGTCCGTCGAGTATTCCCTGGCGCAGATCGGCCATCAGCCGCGCCAGGAAAGCCAGGTTGTGTTCGGTGAGCAGGCGCATGCCCGTCAGCTCCGAGGAGCGCACCAGGTAGGAGAGGTAGGCGCGCGAGAGGCCGCGTTTGCAGGCGTGACAGACGCAATCCTCCATCAGCGGCTGCTCGGAGGTGCGCCACTCGCTTTTCGTCAAATCGACCCGCCAGCGTGCATCCGGGTCTGGTATCAACGCGGTGCCGTGGCGTCCTAGACGCGTCGGCATCGCGCAGTCGAACGTGTCGATGCCCAGTTCGACGCCGCGAATCAGATCGTCCACCTCGCCGATCCCGAGCAGGTGGCGTGGCAAGTGCTCGTGCTCGCCGCCTAGCTCCGCAAGCGCGTAGTCGACGACCTCGTACATCTGTGCCTTCTCGGCGCCGAGCGAGCCCCCAATCGCCACGCCATCGCAGCCGCTCGTAGCCACAGTGCGGGCGGAGGCACGGCGCATGTCCTCATACACACCCCCTTGCACGATCCCGTAGACGAGCTGGTCGCTCGGGCCGTGCTCGGCATGCCAATCAAGGCAGCGTGTCAACCAGCGATGGGTGCGCTCGGTGGAGCGCTCGGTGTAATCGCGATCGACGTGGAAAGGGGTGCACTCGTCGAACACGAGCGCGATATCCGAGTGAAGCGACGCTTGCACGGCCATCGAGTCCTCAGGCGCCATGAAGCGCTCGGCGCCGTCCACATAGGAGCGGAAGCGCACGCCCTGCTCCTCGATCGAGAGGATCGCCCCCTCGCGCCCGCTCCCTTCGCCTTGATGCTTGCGCGACGGACGCGCCTTGATCTCATCGGCAATCGTGCCGTGGCCCATCGAGAAAACCTGGAAGCCGCCGGAGTCGGTCACGATCGGCCCGTCCCAATCCATGAAGCTGTGCAACCCCCCGAAGCGCTCGATCAACTCAGCACCTGGGTTGAGCATCAGGTGGAACGTGTTGCCGAGCACCATGTCGTAGCCGAGCCCTTTGACCTCCTGCGGCAACAGACCCTTGACGGTGGCCTTGGTCGCAAGCGGCACGAACGCCGGTGTGCGAACATCGCCGTGCGCGGTATGCAGCCGTCCGGCACGGGCACCTGTGGCGTCGTCGCGCGCTTCGATCGTGAGGGCCACGACGGCATCCTAGCCCGCATGCGCACGCACGGTGGCGGCCCGGAGACACACGACCGTTCAGGCACGAGACATGTCGGTCGCCGGATACCTGGCCCGAGCCACCAGGCCTCAGACCATGCTTGCCTCGCTCATAAATGTCGGCCACCTCGTAGAAACGTTCGGCTATCCCCTCCTGTTCCTGGTCGTGATGGCCGAGTCGAGCGGCGTCCCGATTCCCGGCGAGACCGGTCTGATTGCCGCAGGCGTGCTGGCCAGCCAAGGCAGGCTGCAGATCGAGCTGGTGATTCCGATCGCCGCAGCCGCCGCGATCATCGGCGACAACATCGGCTACCAGATCGGCCGCAAGGGAGGGCGTTGGCTGCTGGAACGGCCAGGGCGCTTCGAACGCCAACGCCAACAGGTGCTGGTCACCGGCGAACCGTTCTTCGAGCGCCACGGTCCCAAGGCCGTGTTCTTCGGGCGCTTCATCCTTGGGTTGCGCGTTTGGGCCTCGTGGCTGGCGGGCGCCACACACATGCGCTGGCGCTCCTTCTTCCTCTGGAACGCGCTCGGAGGGATCTGCTGGGCGACGGCGATCGGCCTGCTCGCCTATTTCCTCGGCAACGCTGCCGGCAACGCCGTCGAAGCGTTCGGCCTGTACGGGATTGCGGCGCTGGTGTTGGCCGCCATAGTCTTCTTTGTCGCCCATCGCCGCGGGCGGCTGTAGCTCAGGCGCCGCAGCAGCCGGCGGTGACGCGCTCCCACATCTTGCCGAATGCCTCCAGCTCTCCCTCGGAGAAGTGCGAGAGGAAGTGCTCGCGCACGACCGCACGATGGGTGCCGCGGGCTGCGTCCAAGCGCTCACGGCCGCGGTCGGTGAGACAGGCGTAAGCGCCGCGAGCGTCGTGTTCGCAGCTACAGCGCCCGAGCAGCTCATCGCGCTCCAGGCGATCGACCAGGCGCGTGAGACCGCTGCGCGAGAGCTGGGCCTGCTCGGCGAGATCGCACATGCGCATGCGTCCGCCGGGCGCGTCGATCAGGTGCTGGAGCACCTCATATGAGCTGAGCTGCAGACCGTGCTCGCGCTCGAGCCGACCCTCCAAGCGCTTGGCGAGCGAAGCGTGCGCGCGCAACAGGCCGCGCCAAGCACGAAGCTCGGCTTCGCTGAGGCTGTCCGATTCGCCGAGACCGTCCTTCCCCTGGGGAAGCTTCAGGACTGTCGCGGTAGCTGTTGCGGTGGACATAATCGTGCTCGAAAAACGGCTGTGTGCTTACCCGAACATAGCAGCGTCGCGGGCCGGAATCCCTGTCAACCGTGCGCCACTGTGGCGCTCAGCTGCTCCTCCTGGTGGCCGTCCAGGCCCACCACATCATCAGCGGCTGCAACGGCAGCCGGGCGTACAGCGCCCAGCGTGGGATACGCGAGAAGCGCTCGGGGTCGCGCGCCATGTGCAGGTTCGCCGGGAACACCGCCGCCAGCAAAGCGATCAAAGCGAGTCCCGCTAGTCGCCGCGTCCAGGGCAGCAATACGCCGAGACCGCCCGCCACCTCGGCGACACCGCTGACGGCGACGAGGCTCTGAGCGCGACCCTTCATGCTCGGCGGCACGATCGCCTCGTAGGCGCGCGGCATTAGGAAGTGGTTGACGCCGGCGCCGATGAAGGCGATGCCGAGCACCAGGCGCGAGCGCCTGCCGCGACGCGGCTCCTCGGTAATCGAGCCGAGTGTCTCGGCGTCTGTGTCGGTGTCCATGTCTCTCCTCTTCGAGCGTCGTGCCTGCGGGGCCTCAGCCCACGATCAGCGATGTTCCTGTCATTTGCGTGGGCTGGGGGATCCCAAGCAGGTCGAGCACTGTTGGCGCCACGTCCGCGAGGATACCGCCCTGGGCGCGCAACTCCAGGCCTGGGGCGGTCACGATCAACGGCACCGGGTTGAGCGAGTGGGCGGTGTTGGGACTGCCGTCGGGCTCGAGCATGTGGTCGGCATTGCCGTGGTCGGCGCATCACGACGCACACACCACCGCTCTCGCGCACGACTTCGAGCACCTTGCCCAAGCACTCGTCGACCGTCTCTATCGCGGCCACCGCCGCCGGGATCACACCGGTGTGGCCGACCATGTCGGCGTTGGCGAAGTTGATGACGCCAAATCGAAACCCACCCACTCCGTCCGCGCGCCAAGCGCCCACGAACGCGGCAGCAGCCTCGCGGGCGCTCATCTGCGGCCTGTGGTCGTAGGTGGGCACGTCGCGCGGGGAGGCAACCAGCTCGCGCCGCTCGCCGGCGCATGGTGTCTCCTCGCCGCCGTTGAAGAAATACGTGACGTGCGGGTACTTCTCGGTCTCGGCGACGTGCAGCTGGCGCGCCCCGCTGCTTGCGATCACTCGCGAGAGCGTCGTCTGCGGACGCTGCGGCGCAAAGGCGACCGGATAGGGCCAGCCCTCCTCGTACTCGGTCAGCGTCGCCAGGCGGCTCACGGCGGGGGCGCCGCCGCGTCCCTCCCAGCCAGGCAGACTGCGCCGGCTCGGCGCGCGAAGCGGCTTCGGCTCCGGTCGCGTGCGACGGGCCCTCCCCGGTCTCTTCGCCAAATCCAGGTTCGGCCAGGGCCCTGACGATCTCGCGCATGCGGTCGGGGCGGAAGTTGAAGCACAGGACGCTGTCTCCGGGACGGATGCGCGCCTCCCCGCCGACCAGCGTGGGCTCGATGAACTCGTCGGTCTCGCCGCGCTCGTAAGCGTCGCGTACTGCCTGCTCACCACTGGCGGCTGGAATCGATCCCGCCCGCCCGCGACCGTGCACGAGCATGTCGTAGGCGCGCTGCGTTCGCTCCCAGCGCTTGTCGCGGTCCATCGCCCAGTAGCGGCCGACGACCGAGCCGACGCGCACTCCAGCGGTCGCGTCGAGCTCGGCCAGGTAGTCCACGCCGGCATGCGGCAGCGTGTCGCGCCCGTCGGTGAAGGCGTGCAACACGACATCCGCCTCGGGCGCCAGCTCGCCGCCGAGCGCGACCAGCGCGCGCAGATGCGCAAGCGAGGAGTGCACGCCGCCGTCGGAGACAAGGCCGAGCAGATGGACACGCGCAGCGTCGGCGAAAGCCGCGCGCAGGACGGGGTTCTCGGCGAGCGAGCCGTCCGCGATCGCCTCGTCGATGCGCACCAGGTCCTGCTTGACGACCGCGCCGGCGCCAAGGTTCAGGTGGCCGACCTCGGAGTTGCCCATCTGCCCTTCGGGCAATCCCACGGCCGCTCCGCAGGCGGTCAGCGTCGTGTGGGGGAACTTGGCCCACAACTCGTCGAATATCGGTGTGCGAGCAAGCGAGACGGCGTTGCCGGGACCCGGCTCGGCCAGACCCCAGCCGTCGAGCACGACCAGGCAGACGCTCGATGTCCGCGGCCCGTCCGAACGACCGCCGCCGGCGCCGTCCGGACGACCGCCGCCGTCGCCTTCCGAACCGGTCGCTGGCCGGTCCGGCGCGCTCATGGCTGGGCGGCCGCCACGATCGCGGCAAACGACTCGGCGTCGAGCGAGGCGCCGCCGACGAGCGCACCGTCGACGTCGGGCAGCGCCAGCAGCTCCGCGGCGTTCTCGGGCTTGACCGAGCCCCCGTAGAGGATGCGCACCCGCTCCGCCGCCTCCGGCGAGCGCCCGCCGAGCAGCGCCCGCACGAACGCGATCGCCTCCTGTGCCTGCTCCGGGCTGGCGACCCGGCCGGTGCCGATCGCCCAGATCGGCTCATAGGCGATCGTCACCTCGGCCAGACGCTCGTCTGGGACGCCGGCCAGGTCCTCGCCGATCTGATGGCGCAGCTTGCGCTCGGTCTCGCCTCCGTCGCGCTCGGTCTCGGTCTCCCCCACGCACAGGATCGGCGCGAGTCCCGCCGCGAGCGCGGCCGGCACCTTCAGCGCGAGCGCCTTGTCGGTCTCGCCGAACAGCTCGCGCCGCTCGGAGTGGCCGAGCACGACGCCGGCGACGTCGAGCTCTGAGAGCATCGGCGCCGAGATCTCTCCGGTGAACGCGCCCTCGGGCTCTTGGTGCATGTTCTGGGCGTACACCTCCACGCGCGATCCACGCGCGCTGTCGACCATCGCGCGCAGGTCGGTGTAGGGCACGCAGATCGCGATGTCCACACCGCTGACCGAGGACACGCGCGGCAGCAGAGCCTGGATGTACTCCTCGGACTGCTCCTCGGTCTTGTACATCTTCCAATTGCCCGCGATCAGCGGGACGCGCTCGCCGGCCATCAGGCGATTCCGGCGCCCTCGCAGCGCCTGGACTCCGGGCAGGACGCGTCCCTCGACCAGCTCGAGCGTTGCGCCGCCACCGGTCGAGAGGTGATCGACCGTGTCCTCCAGGCCGAAGTCAGCCAGCGCCGCGGCCGAGTCGCCACCGCCGACGACCGTCACGCCCGACGCGCGGGCGACGGCCTGGGCGATCGCGCGCGTGCCCTGCGCGAACGGCTCGTACTCGAAAGCGCCCATCGGACCGTTCCAGAAGACGGTGCCCGCCCGTGCGATCTCGGCGCTGTAGCGCTCGACCGTGGCGGGTCCGATGTCGAGTCCCATCCAACCGGTCGGCACCTCGACCCCGTGCAGCACACTGTGCTCGGCATCGTCGGCGAGGCGGTCGCCGATCACCAGGTCGCTTGGCACCAGCAGGCGGGCGCGACCGGGTTGCGGCGAGTGCGTATCGCTGGCCTGCGCGAGCAGCCTGCGGGCATGCTCGGTGTCCTCCTCGCCGCACAGCGACTCGCCGACCGTGTGACCCTGCGCGCACAGGAACGGGAAGCACATCGCTCCGCCGATCATCACCACGTCGGCCAGCTGCAGGAAGCGGTCGATCACGCCGATCTTGTCGGCCACCTTCGCTCCGCCGATGATCGCCACGAGCGGTGGCGCGGGGTGCTCGAGGATGCCGGTCAGCGTGCTCACCTCGCGTTCGAGCAGGCGTCCCGCCGCACACGGCAGCAGGTGCGCGACGCCGGCGGTGCTCGCGTGTGCACGGTGCGCGGCGCCGAAGGCGTCGTTGACATAGACGTCGGCAAGCTCGGCAAGCGCATGGGCGAGCTCGGGGTCGTTGGTGGTCTCGCCGGGCTCGAAGCGCACGTTCTCGAGCAGCAGGATCTCGCCGTCTCCCAGCTCTTCCGCGAGCTTGCGTACACGCCGGCCCACGACCTCGGGGGCGAGCGTCACGTTCGCCCCGGTGAGCTCACGCAGACGCTCGGCCACGGGCGCCAGCGACAGGTCGGCCTCGGGCCTTCCCTCCGGGCGCCCGAGATGAGAGACGAGCACCAAACGGGCACCGCGCGCGCGCAGCTCTTCGATCGTGGGCAGCGCCTGCACGATGCGCGTGTCGTCGGCCACCGCCCACGCGCCCTGATCGTCCGTGGTCATCGGCACGTTGAAGTCCACTCGCA
Source organism: uncultured Solirubrobacterales bacterium (assembly GCA_963725265.1). GTDB lineage: Bacteria > Actinomycetota > Thermoleophilia > Solirubrobacterales > Solirubrobacteraceae > Palsa-744. The sequence continues at coordinate 1,170,952 of CAVRXP010000002.1, read as the reverse complement.
CGAGCACCCGCTTACCGTGCACGTCGAGCTGATCGATGTTCCTCATCGTTTTTGCGCTCCTATCGTCGTGACGAGCCCATCGTCCGCTGGGCCATTGTGTGTCCTCACCGCTCCACCATCCGTGAAGAGCTGGCCGGAAAGCCGAGGAGCGGGCTCACAGGACCCGCTGGACGAGGTCGACGATGCGATTGGAGTAGCCCCACTCGTTGTCATACCAGGCCACCACCTTTAGCATTGTGCCGTCGATCGTGGCGGTGAGCTGCGAGTCCACGATCGAGGAGAACGGGGAGTTGACGATGTCGCTGGAGACGATCGGATCCTCGGTGTAGGCCAGCAGGCCCTCCAGCGGACCGCTCTGCGAGGCGGCCTTCAGCGCCGCGTTGACCTCCTCGACGCTCGTCTCGCGTGCACACTCGACGGTCAAGTCGACGACCGAGCCGGTTGGCACCGGCGCGCGCACGGCGAAGCCGTGCAGCTTGCCCTGCAGCTCCGGCACGACCAGCCCGATCGCCTTGGCGGCGCCGGTCGAGGCCGGGATCAGGTTGATCGCGGCGGCGCGCGCGCGACGCAGGTCTTTGTGGGGCAGATCCTGCAGGCGCTGGTCGGCTGTGTAGGCGTGAATCGTCGTCATCAGACCGTGCTTGACGCCGACCGTGTCCACCAGCACCTTCGCCACCGGAGCGAGGCAGTTGGTCGTACACGAGGCGTTTGAGATCACGTCGTGCTTGTCGCGATCGTAGGCCTCGTCGAAGTTGACGCCGAGCACGACCGTCACGTCGGGGTCGGTGGCCGGCGCGGAGATCACGACCTTCTTGGCGCCGCCCGCGAGGTGCTTGGCGGCGCTGGGACGGTCGGTGAACAGGCCGGTCGACTCGATCACCACGTCCACCCCGAGCGACTCCCAGGCAGCGCGCCGGGGTCGCGCTCGGCGAGCACCTTCAGCTCGCGTCCGTCGACCACGATCGTGTGCTCGTCCTTGGCCACGACCTCGCCCGGATAGGGGCCGAGAATCGAGTCGTACTTGAGCAGATGAGCCAGCGTGCGACAGTCGGTGAGGTCGTTGACGGCGACCCACTCGATCTCCTCCACGTCCCCCCGAGCCATTGCGGCGCGGAACACGTTCCGGCCGATGCGACCGAATCCGTTGATTCCCACGCGTACGGACATTCACAGCCTCCTGATGAAAAAATGAACGATGCCGGGCCTCGGGAGCATCGCTCCGTTGCCCGGCGTGTGGGCGAAAAGGCTATCAGCGGCCCATTCCGCCGCCTATAAACGCCTACCCGCCAACCGATCAACGCATTCCCAGACCGGACGCTTGCGCTGAGCGTCGAGGTTGTCAAATGGGCGATCGCGGGGGCATCGCCCATTATCGATACTCACCACACCCGTCACCGGCGACAAGCGACTCCGGGCGACGACCCCCACCAGGCCGATCGCGGGGCCAACCGTTGGGCTAAGAACGCGAGCGCTTGTCGATGTCGCGGTGGGCGACCGCGACCGTCGAGCTCCTCGCGATCGCGGTAGCGGGCGGCGAGATGCTCGGCGATGGCCACCGAGCGGTGGCGACCGCCGGTGCAGCCGATCGCGATCACCAGATGGGCCTTGCCCTCGGCCACGTACTCGGGCAGCAGGAAGTCGAGCAGCGCGTGCAGGCGCGCGTAGAACTCGTCGAGGCGACCGTCGCGGGCGATGTACTGCACGACCCGCTCGTCGTGACCGGTGAGATCGCGCAGCTCGCTCTCGTAGTGCGGGTTGGGCAGGAAGCGCACGTCGAAGGCGAGGTCCTCCTCGCGCGGAGGGCCGTGCTTGAAGCCGAAGCTCATGAACGTGAGCGCCAGCCGGCCGGCGTTCTGGCGCGGCAGCAGCTCGTCGGCGATGCGGCTGCGCAGCATCGCGGCGGACATGCCCGTCGTGTCGATCACGAGGTCCGCGCGCGAGCGCAGCGGCTCGAGCAGCGCGTGCTCGGAGGCGACGCCGGCGGCGACACTGCCCTCCGGGCGCGAGCGGATGGCGACGGCGAGTCTCCTTGTAGCGCGTCGAGAGCGTCTGCTCGGCGGCCTCCAGGAAGAGCACGTGATGGGTGATGCCGAGCGCCTGTAGGTCGTCCACGACCGCTGTGAGCGCCTCGAAGTAGACGCCACCGCGCACGTCGGAGACAACCGCCGCGCGCTCGACCTTGGAGCCCTCGTGCACGAACAGCTCGACGAGCGAGCGGATCATCTCCGGCGGCAGATTGTCGACGCAGAAGTAGCCCGCGTCCTCGAACACGTTCATCGCCGTGGACTTGCCGGCGCCCGAGAAGCCCGTGATGATGACGAGGTCCTGCAGACGCGACACTACGGTCGGTCCGCTCACGGAACGGGGAGGCACGGGCCTGGTGGCGGCCATCTCCAGTCCATTGTGCAGATTGCGCCGGGGGAAAGGGCCGGTCGCCCCGGCTCAGCCGGCCCGATGCAGCAGCGCGTGTATGTCGCGAGCGGTCTTGGCCGGCAGACCTGGCACTCCCTGCAGCTCCTCGCGCGAGGCCGCGAGGATCGCCTCGGGCGAGCCGAAGTGAGTCATCAACGCGCGCTTGCGTGCCGGACCGATGCCGGGCAGGCCGTCGAGCAGCGAGCCGGTCATCGCGCTGTCGCGTCTTGCGCGATGGTGGGTGATCGCGAAGCGATGCGCCTCGTCGCGGATGCGCTGCAACAGCTGCAGCTCGGGGCTCGAGTGGTCGAGCAACAGCGGCTTCGAGCGACCGGGCATGAATACCTCCTCGATGCGCTTGGCCAGCGAGATGACGGCGACGCCGCGCTCGCGAAAGCCGGCCAGCGGCACCAGGCCCGCCGCGAGCTGACCCTTGCCGCCGTCGATCACCACCACGTTGGGGAGCGCGGCGAAGCTGGCGTCGTAGGCCGGGTCGTGCGGGGAGAAGTCGGCCTGCTGCTCCCACTGGCTGAAGCGCCTGGAGAGCACCTCCGCCATCGAGGCATAGTCGTCAGAGCCTTCGATCGTGCGGATCTTGAAGCGCCGGTAGTCGGATTTCTTCGGCGCCCCACCCTCGAACACGACCATCGAGGCGACCGTGTGCGTGCCGCCCAGGTTGGAGATGTCGAAGCACTCGATGCGCACCGGGATCGCGTCGAGTGAGAGCGCGAGCTGCAAGCCGTTCGAGCGCCTGGGCGCGGTGCTGGTGGCGGCGCTCGTCGCGCAGACGCTCCTGGTCGAGCGCGAGCAGCGCGTTGCGCTCGGCCAAGCTCGAGGATGCGGTGCTTGTCGCCGCGCTCGGACGGGCGCAGCTCGACCGGCCCGCCGCGTCGCCGCGAGAGGGCTTCGGCCAGCACCGGCCGCTCGGCCAGCTCTCGCTGGACGACGAGCAGGGCCGGGATCGTGGTGGGGCCGCCGTAGTACTGCAGCAGGAACTCCTCGGCCACCTCCCCCACTCCGCGCTCGGTCTCGTTGGAGAGATAAAAGGAGTGGCGGTCGGAGAGAATGCCGTCGCGCACCTGGAAGACCTGGGCGTTGGCGTCGCGGCCGTCGACGGCCACGGCGACGGCGTCGAACGTGCCGATCGAGCTCTTGGCGACGCGCTGGCGCTCCATCAGCGAGCGCACGGCGCGCAACCGGTTGCGCTCGAGCGTGGCCTGCTCGTAGTCCTGAGCGCCAGAGGCCGAGCGCATGCGCTGCTCGAGGTCGCGCTCGATCGTGCTGAAGCGCCCGGAGAGGAAGTCGATCACGCCGTCGATGCTGCGGCGGTAGTCCTCCTTGGTGACGTAGCCGACGCAGGGAGCCTCGCAGCGCTTGATGTAGTAGTCCAGGCACGGGCTGCCGCTGCGCCGTCCCGGCTCGGGGCCCGTGCAGGAGCGGTACATGAACACCTTGGCGAGCACCTCGAGCGTCGAGCGCACACGCTTGGCGCTCGAGTAGGGGCCGAAGTAGGCGCGACGCGAGCGGTGGCGCTCACGCGTGAAGTACACCCTGGGGATAGTCCTCGTCGAGCGAGATCGCGACGAACGGGTAGGACTTGTCGTCGCGCAGGCGGATGTTGAAGCGCGGGCGGTACTGCTTGATGAAGCTCTGCTCGGCCAGCAGCGCCTCGGCCTCGCTGGAGACGACGACGCACTCGATCGCTTCGACCGCTAGCCACCATCTCCGCGTGACCCGGGCTGGATGGGACCTGGGCCTTGGAGAAGTGCGAGGCGACGCGCTTGCGGATCGACTTGGCCTTGCCGACGTAGATGACTCGACCCTTCGCGTCGCGAAACAAGTAGACGCCCGGCCTGTCCGGCAGCACGCGGCGCTGCTCGGCCAGACTGGCGCGGCGTTGCTCTGCGCCGCCCCTCGCTGCCTTCGATTTGCGATCGTCCTTCGCCTCGGGGTCTCCCCTCCCGCCCGGATCGCCCTTCGCGCCCTGCTTCGGCGGACGCGCGCTTCGTTGCTTTGCGCTACTCAATAGGTGCGGGAGTAGCGGTAGACGGCCAGCAGCGTGTAGGCGGCTATGCCGATCAGCGCGAACCAGGCGAACTCGCCGAAGGACGTCTGCCACATGCGCGACTGCGCGGCGATCGTGGCATAGCCGACGGCGATCGCGCCGTAGAGCAGCGCCCGGTGACGGTCGCCGAGGCTGTGCAGGTCGACGCCGCGTTCGCGATAGAGCCTGTAGCCGAGGAAAGCGAAGCCGGCAGCGAACACGACCCACAGCGCCGCCGCGAACGCATCGGCGGCGCGGCCTCCACCCGGTAGGAACTCGACCGCGGCGGCGATCAGCGCGACGATCGCGATGTTGCGCGCGATCTTCATCCGGTCCATGACGACACCCTGTCCATGAGCATCGACTCAGTCTAGTTGGGCGCTCAAGGGCGGTCGCGACGCGCCAGTGAGACAACAAAGCCGCAATCTCCGGAATGATCTTATGCAACAAGTCATCCAACGTTTTCACCACACGGGCGGTTTTACGCTATACTGCGTAAGCCCATTCGGTCCTAACCCGACCGAAACGAGGGTTGGTTGGCAGGCGCCGGGGTACTCGTCATTCAGGTCAGAGAGCCCCGGCGCCTGTCTTTAAGCGTCACCAGCGTCTCCAGGCGCTCATAGGCAGCTTCGACCGCGCGCTTGGCGGCCGTGTGACGTGCCTCGGACTTGGCCGCCTCGTACTTCGTCGCCCAGGCGCCGGATCGGCCAGCTCGTCTTCCAGCGCGCGCAGGGCACGCCTCGGCCTGTTCGACCGCCTGCTCGGCCTTGGCCTGCTCGCGTACTCGATTCTTCGACGGACCGGCTGACTTCGCCGACTTGCTCCTGCCGGCCTTCGCGTCCGCCGTTCGCCGACATCGCCTCCCCACCGTCCGCGTCGCCCGAAACCCGATGCCCCCCGCGCGCGCGGGGGGCATCGGCGTTTTTCGTCACCACCCGTCCGCCCCCGCTCCTGCCGCTCCTGCCGCCACTCTCGCCGGCCGTGGCGCCGCTCGCTCCCTGCGCGAGCGCGCCTGGGCGCCGCCAGACTTGGAAGCGAAGCCCCAGCGGCCAGCCGCTCCTCGCGACAGCGCACATACTCGGGCCAGCCGCCGAGGAAGCTGCGCAGCGAGCCGTCTTCGATCGCGACGGTGCGCGTGCCCACCGCGTCGAGCAGGGCCCGGTCGTGGGAGACGAGCAGCAGCGCGCCCTCGAAGCCGAGCAGCGCGTCCTCCAGGGCCTCGCGGCTCTCGAGTCGAGATGGTTGGTGGGCTCGTCGAGGATCAGCACGTTCGGCGGGCGCGGCGTGCCGTTCATCAGGATCGCCAACGACAGCCGTCGACGCTCGCCACCGGAGAGCCCTTCCAGCGGCTTCTCGGCGTCCTCGCCGGAGAACAGGAACCGCCCACGCAGCGCCCGCGCCTTGTTCGGCGTCAGGCCGGTGGCGCGCTGGGCAGCCTCCACCACGCTCTGTCCCGGCGCGCCGCCGGCGCCCAGCTCCTCGGCGTGCTGGGAGAGGTAGCCGACGGTGACGTTGTGGCCGTCGAGAGCCTGCCGGCGCCGAGCGGGCGACGTCCGGCGAGCGTCTCGATCAGGGTCGTCTTGCCGGCGCCGTTGGGTCCCACCAGGCGAGACGTGCTCGCCGCGCTCCAGCCACAGCTCAGCGTCGTCGAGCAGTACGAAAGGGTCACCCCCGTCCCCCGCTCCCTCGATCTCGACGCGGCCGTCGCGAGCTCGAAGATCACGCGGCCGCTGCGCTCGGGCGCCTTGAAGGAGAACTCGAGCGTTGGTCGCGTCGCGCGGATCGCGCTCGATGCGCTCGATCTTGGCGAGCTGCTTGACGCGCGACTGGGCTTGGCGCGCCTTGGTTGCCTTGGCGCGGAAGCGCTCGACGAAGCGCTCCATGCGCTCGATCTCGGCCTGTTGCTTGTCAATTGCCTTGCCCAGCGCCATCTCCCGCGCGGCCTGCTCGCGCCGCCACGTGTGCCACGTTCCGGCAAAGAAGCGTGAGCGCGTGAGGCCCGCCCACCCGAGTGCCGTACAGCTCCAGGACCGCGGTACCGACCGCCTCCAGGAACCAGCGGTCGTGGGCCACGAGCATCACGGCGGCGTCGAGCTCGACGAGCGTCTGCTCCAGCCACTCCAGCGACTCGATGTCGAGATGGTTGGTGGGCTCGTCGAGCAGCAGCACATCCGCGCTCGTGGCCAGCGCGCGAGCGAGCGAGGCGCGCGTGAGCTGACCGCCGGAGAAGGTGTCCAGGCCACGATCGAGGTCGGCATCTGAGAAGCCGAGGCCGTGCGTCATGACGGTGGCACGGTCGCGCCACAGGTAGCCGCCGTATGACTCCAGACGTGCTTGGGCGCGGGCGTAGCGGTCGAGCAGCGAATCGTCGCTTGCGCCCTCGGTCATCTCGCGCTCGAGCTTGGCCAGCTCGCGCTCTACCTCCAGCTCCTGCACGCAGCCGGAGAGCACATAGTCCCGAAGGGACATCGTGCGCTCCCTGGGCGGGCGCTGGTCGTGCAGGGCGATGCGCACGCCCTTGGCGATGCTCAGCTCGCCGCGGTCGATCGTCTCCTCGCCGGCGATCATGCGCAGCAGCGTCGTCTTGCCGGCGCCGTTGCGACCGGCGATCGTGAGCCGTTCGCGGCGCTCGAGCTTGAACGACACGCCGCCGAGCAGCGGCTTGCCGGCCATGTCCTTGCGTAGGTCTGAGGCGATCAGGAGAGCCACGGGGAGGATGGTAGGGCCCGCTCCTTCCTATAAGATTCTCACCGACATGCGTCGCCTACTCGCCAGCCTCTGCGCCTCCACCATTCTGCTGCTCGTGCTCGCCCCCGCGGCGCTCGCCTACAACGACGGGCGCGGCTTCTACGGAGCCACCAACGACAAGGTGATAACCAAGGCCGGCTTCATCCTGATCATCTTCTTTCCGACCTTCGTGCTCGTCATGAGCCTGCTGCAATGGCGTCTGGACAAGCGCAAACAGGCCCGCAAAGCGGCCCACACGGCGCGCATCGACGACGCGCGCTGGCGCGGCGGTTGGTAAGCCGGCGGAGCTGATCTGGCGATGAGCGAGCGAGCCTGACCCGACGTCCGGCTCGGATCGCCCTCCCGGAGATGGTGGACCCGGAGATGGTGGACCCGGAGATGGTGGACCCGCCGACGGTGGACCCGCCGGCTCCAGCCCGGTCCGCTACGAACGCCACGGCGCGGCCGCCGTGGTCAGCATCGACCGTCCCGAGCGGCGCAACGCCGTCGACGGGGCTACCGCCGAGGCGTTGCACTCGGCGCTCATGCGCTTCGAGGGCGAAGAGGATGCGCGCGCGATGGTGCTCACCGGCACCGGCGGAGTGGCATTTTGCGCCGGGGCCGACCTCAAGGCGATCGAGACGCTTGGCGGACGCCTGACTTCGCCGGACGGGCCGATGGGGTTCACGCGGCTGACTCCCTCCAAGCCGACGATCGCCGCGATCTCCGGCTTCGCCCTTGCCGGCGGGCTGGAGCTGGCGCTGTGGTGTGACCTGCGGATCGCCACCGAGAGCTCGAAGCTCGGCTATCCCGAGCGCCGTTGGGGCGTGCCGCTGATCGACGGCGGCACGCAGCGCCTGCCGCGCATCGTCGGGCTTGGGCGCGCGCTCGACCTGATCCTGACAGGGCGCATCATCGACGCCGGCGAGGCCCATGCGATGGGGCTGCTCACCGAGGTGGTCGCCGAGGGTGCGCACCTGCGAGCGAGCGATCGAGCTGGCCAACAACCTTGCTCGCTTTCCGCAGCGCACGATGCTCGCCGACCGACAGGCCGCAATCGATGGTCTTGGCATGACGCTCGAGCAAGGGCTCGCGCTCGAGTCCCAGGCCGGGCCCGAGACCTACCTCGACGCGGTCAGCGGCGCGCAGCGCTTTGCCTCCGGCGAGGGGCGCGGCGGAGCCGGCGCCGGCGCATAGGCGCTGCACCACGGGCGCGTAGGGACCACCTGTCGATTTACGAAACCGCACTGTCGCTAAACACCCCCCTTTACGCGCACACCACTTTTAAGACACACACCCTCGCCGCCACACCATCGCGCCAGCGGTTGAGCCACCGTCTCTGGTGGTAGCCACCCTCACGCCGGCGTAAGCCGAGCCCCGCGTCGGCGCAGCTACGACTATCCTCGACTGATCGAACCTCGGGAGAGCAAATGGCCTATTTCGTAACGGGAGCGACCGGCTTCATCGGCCGGCGACTGGTGGAGCGGCTGCTGGAGCGCAGGGGCAAGATCCACGTGCTCGTGCGCGAGGACTCGCTGGGGCGCCTGGACGAGCGGATCGAACACTGGGAACGGGTCTCAGATGCGACCGTGAGCAGACGCGTGCATCCCGTCATCGGGGATCTACGCCAGCCATTGCTGGGGCTGACCGACGAGCAGGTCTCCGAGCTCGCGGGGACGATCGATCATCTCTTCCATCTGGCCGCCGTCTATGACATGACCGCGTCCGTGGAGCTCGACACGGCGGTCAACGTCGGCGGCACCAACCACGCGGTGGAACTGGCTGGGGCGCTGCGGGTCGGACGCCTGCACCACGTCTCCTCGATCGCGGTCGCCGGGCGCTTACAAAGGGGAATTCAGCGAGGATTGCTTCGACGAGGGGCAGCGGCTGCCCTCGCCCTATCACGCAACCAAGTTCGAGGCGGAGCGGATCGTGCGCGAGCAGGTGCACGTGCCTTGGCGCGTGTACCGGCCCGGGGTCGTCGTGGGCGACTCCAAGACCGGCGAGATGGACAAGATCGACGGTCCCTACTACTTCTTCAAGGCGATCCAGCGCATGCGCCAAGTGGTGCCGCAGTGGATGCCGCTCGTCGGGCTGGATCTCGGCAAGACGAACGTCGTGCCTGTGGACTGGGTGGCGGGGGCGCTCGACCACATCGCCCACCGCCCGCACCTCGACGGTCGCGCCTTCCATCTGACATATCCGGGCGGCCAGCGTGTGGACGAGGTGATGAACGACATCGCATCGCGCCGCGAACGCTCCTCGCTTTGCCGTGAGCATCGACAAGCGCGTGCTCGACGTCGTGCCCACTTCCCCGCTCTCGCTTTTGATGCGCATACCGCCGCTGCGCCAGGCGCGCAGGCTGACGCTTCGCGAGCTTGGGATACCCAAGGAGGTGCTCGAGCACATCGACCTCGTGCCCACGTTCAACACGCGTCAGGCCGAGCGTGCGCTGGCCGGCTCCGATTTCGAGCATCCGCCGGCGCTGCGCGAGTATGCCGTCAAGCTTTGGGACTACTGGGAGCGCGAGATGGACCCGAGCATCAGCCGCGGGCGCACGCTTGGCGAGGCGGTGCGCGACAAGCGCGTGCTGATCACCGGCGCCTCCTCCGGCATCGGCAGGGCGACGGCCGTGAAGGTTGCCGCCGCCGGCGGGATACCCCTGCTGGTGGCTCGCAACGTCGAGAAGCTCGAGGAGGTTCGCGCGGAGATCGTCGCCACCGGCGGGCTTGCCTACGTGTATGCGGCCGACATCTCCGACATGGACGAGGTCGACCGGCTGATCGAGCGCGTCAAAGACGACCATCGCAACGTGGACATGCTCGTCAACAACGCCGGGCGCTCGATCAGGCGTTCGATCTCCTTGAGCTACGAGCGCTTTCACGACTTCGAACGCACGATGCAGCTCAACTACTTCGGTGCGGTCAAGCTGATCATCGGGCTGCTGCCGCAGATGCGCGCGCGCGGCTTCGGGCACATCGTGAACATCTCCTCGATCGGCGTGCAGACCAACCCGCCGCGCTTCTCGGCCTATGTCGCCTCCAAGGCCGCGCTCGACGCGTTCACGCGCGTGGTCGCCTCCGAGGTGATCGGCGACGGCGTGACGTTCACCACGATTCACATGCCGCTCGTGCGCACGCCGATGATCGCTCCCACCAAACTGTATGACGCCTTTCCCACGATCACTCCCGAGCAGGCCGCGGACATGATCTGCGAGGCGCTGCGCACTCGTCCCAAGCACATGGGGACATCACTCGGTACGTTCGGCGAGGTCCTCTATGCACTGTCGCCCAGCACCGTGGACCGCATTCTGCACCTCGCCTACCGCGTGTTCCCCGACTCGGCCGCCTCGCGCGGCGAGAAGGGGACCGACGAGCGCGCTTCGCTCGAGCAGCTGGCGATGGCGAACCTGATGCGGGGCGTGCATTGGTGAGAGCCGAGCTGGCGATCGAGGTCAGAGACCTGCACAAGCGCTACGGCGAGTTCGAGGCCGTACGGGGCATCGACATCGAGGTGCGGCGCGGCGAGGTCTTCGGCCTGCTCGGGCCCAACGGCGCCGGCAAGACGACGACCGTTGAGATCTTGGAGGGCTACCGCCAACGCAGCGCGGGCGATGTCTCGGTGCTCGGCCACGATCCCGCCGCGCGCGAGCTTGCATTGCGCAAGCGCATCGGGATCGTGCTGCAGAGCAGCGGCATCTATAGCCACCTGACGCCGCGCGAGGCGCTACGCCACTGGGCCAGCTTCTACCCGCATCCCCGCGATGTCGAGGAGGTGCTGAACCTGATGGGTCTTCAGGAAAAGGCCGGCGTGCGCACGCGCAAGCTCTCCGGCGGCCAGCTGCGTAGGCTCGACTTCGCTCTGGCGCTCGTCGGCGACCCCGAGCTGATCTTCCTCGACGAGCCCACCACCGGCTTCGATCCCCAGGCGCGGCGTGCCGCCTGGGAGACGATTCGCTCGCTGCGCTCGCTTGGCAAGACGATCCTGCTGACGACCCACTACCTGGACGAGGCGCAGGCGCTGGCCGACCGTGTGGCGATCGTCAAGGACGGGCGTGTGCTGGCGATCGGGCCACCGCGCGAGCTTGGAGTCGGTGCTGCGCACTACACCGTCGCCTACCGCGACGCCTCCGGCGAGCTTGTGGAGGTGCAGACCGACAATCCGACGCGCACCTTGCACGAGCTCACTTCCGGTGCCTTGGCACGAGGGGAGCGCCTAGATGAGCTGAACGTGGGACGTCCCAGCTTGGAGGACGTCTACCTGGAGCTAACCGCCGATGCTTGACCTCGATCTGAGCGAGCGTCGGATGTACGCAAAAGCACGATGCCCCGCGCGCGTGCGGGGGGCATCGTCAAATGCGACACCAACCTCCCATGCCTGACGCCGTCGCCCTCACCTGGCGCCAGTACCGGCTGGAGCGACACATGTTCTGGCGCAACCCAAGTGCCGCCTTCTTCAACTTCGCCCTGCCACTGCTGTTTCTCGCCGCCGGGGGGGTCATCTTGCACGGCAAACAGCACGACCTCAACCTGTTGGTTCCGGCGATCGCGGGCATGAGCGTGATGTCGACCACGTTCACCGCCCTGGCGTACAACATCGTGTTCCTGCGCGAGCGGGGCGTGCTCAAGCGCATCCGCGGCACGCCGCTGCCGACGATCTCCTACTTCGGCGGAGTGGCAGCCAATGCTGTCACGAACACGGCTATGCAGATCGCGATCATCACGGTCGCGGGCAAGCTCCTCTTCGGGATCGGCTGGCCGCTGGATTGGCTCGAGTTGGTCGTGTTCGTCGTGGCTGGGGTCATCTGCTTTGCCGCCCTTGGCGTGGCCTTTGCCCATGTGATCCCAAACTTCGAGTCCACAGCGGCCTATGTCAACGCGATCTTCCTGCCGGTCGTGTTCGTCTCGTTCTACGTGTTCGACAGCAAAAGCGCGCCGGCGTTCGTGCGCAACATCGCCGAAGCGCTGCCGTTGAAGCCGCTGATCGACGGTCTCTCCGGCGCGATGGTGACCGGCAAGGGGCTGAGCGACAACCTCTCCGCGCTGGCCGTGATCGCGCTGTGGGGCTTGTTCGGTGTTTACTTCGCGGTGCGCGGTTTCTCCTGGGAGCAGTCGCGCGACTGAGCGTGACCGGGTGCGGCCCCTGTTCGAACCCGACGCACTCCTCCAAGGCCACCAGCACAGCCCACCACTATTCTGGTGCGGGCTCCAATCAACCGCCGGAGGGAAATGCAAATGAAGCAGCTCGCCGAGGACGTCTACATGCTGAAGGGCTTCCCGCCGAACGCGATCAACGTTTACGTGGCGGGCGGTGTGCTGATCGACTCGGCCACGCGCCAAGCCGAGAAACGCATCTTCAAGCAGATCGCCGGGCGCACGCTGACGGCGCACGCGCTCACGCACGTGCACCCCGACCATCAGGGCTGCAGCCACGTCGTGTGCGAGCGACTTGGCATCCCCCTATGGGTCGGCCAAGCCGACGTGCCGGCGATGGAGACTGCCGGCAGCGTCGTCGGCGCGAAGGCGCCCGCGGCGATGAAGCGCATCCAGGAACGCTATTGGGTGGGTCCTCCCCATCCCGTCTCACGCGCTTTGAACGAGGGTGACGAGATGGCGGGCTTCGTCGTGCTCGACACTCCCGGACACACGCGTGGGCACGTGTCCTTCTGGCGCGAGTCCGACCGTGTGCTGATCCTCGGCGACGTGCTCAACAACATGAACCTGATGACCGGCATACCCGGACTGCACGAGCCGCCGGCGCTGTTCAACGTCGATTCCGTGCGCAACCGCGCGTCGATTCGCAGGGTCGCGGCGTTGCGTCCCGCGCTTGCTCTCTTCGGCCACGGCGCGCCGCTGCGCGACCCGGACAAGCTCGCCGACTTCGCGGCGCAGCTGCCGGCGTGAGCGAGAGCATCTTCGTCGGCGACGGCGACCTATTCACGCCAACCGAGCATGCGCGCGGACCCTGGGACCCGCGTGCGCTGCACGGTGGCGCGCCGGCCGCGCTGATCGCGGCCGCTTTCGAGCGGATGCAGCCCGGCGCGGAGCTGCCATTCGCGCGTCTGTCCTTCGAATTCCTGCGTCCCGTGCCGATGGCGCCACTGCGACTCAGCACGCGCATCTCGCGACCCGGCCGGCGCGTGCAGGCGCTCGAGGCAGAGCTGAGCGCAGACGGCGTGACGGTGTGTCGCGCAAGCGCATTGCGTCTCGTGCCGGTTCCCGAGCAGTTGCCGGAGATGGCGTCAGCCCGGCTGGCGGTCGCCGCCCCAGAGCCGATCGCGCCGGCCCGAAACGGGCGAGCCGTGCGCTTTGAACTCGACGGACAGCAACACAAGAGCTTTGCCGGGAGCGCGATGGAAATGCGCTTTCTACACGGACAGCCGCTGACCGGCGAGGCAGCCGAGCACGAGGACCTCTCAAGCGAGGAGCAGAGCGTGCAGGGCGTCTCGGCCAACCATGTGCCAAGCGGAGCCGCGACTGTGTGGATGCGTTTGCGCCATCCGCTTGTGCCAGATCAGGACCTGACGCCGCTGGCGCGTGTGGCGGCGACCTCGGACTTCGGCAACGGCGTGGCGGCGGTATTGCCATTTGACCGCTACCTGTTCATCAACGCCGACTTGACGATCACGCTGAACCGTCGCCCCCAGGGCGAATGGATAGCGCTGGATGCCCGCACGCTGCTTCACCCTGGCGGGATCGGCTGGGCTGAGAGCGTGCTGCACGACGAGCTTGGCGCGCTCGGCTGGGCTACCCAGGCGCTTGTCGTGCAACCGCGCTAGCGAGCTTCAGCCGCCCGCCGGGCCACTCGACGGCGAGGAGATCTCGAACTCAGGCAGGTTGTTGCCCTCTTCCAGCTCGGCCAGCTCGCCCTCGCGCGCCTGTAGGTAGGCGCGCAGCGCCTTCTCCAGGCCCTTGCCGCGGCGAAAGCCCTCGAACATCTCGTGCACGGGCAGCTCGGGATCGTCGAGGCGGCTGACGATGCCCTTCAGCTCCTCGTAGCCCTGCTCGAAGGTGATCTGCTCGCGTGCTGCTCGCGTGCTGACCGCGCGCAGCTCCAGCTCGTCGGTCGGCTCGAACATGATCGCCTGCGGCTGTGCAGCCTCGCTCATAGGGGCTCCCCTCTTTTGATCTCGGTGATTTTGGCGCTGGCCTCACCGTCGGCGAAGCTCAACGAAAGATTGTCGGCCGGATGCAGCTCGGCGACGCTCTTGACTGGGACACCGTCAGGGTCGGTAGCCATCACCCAGCCCCGCCTGCGAAAGTCCTTGGCATCGACGACCGCGCCAAGCGCCGCCACGCGTTCTGTGTGACGGATGAGCAGGCGCTCGGCGGCGGGACCCAGCCTGCCGGCGTCGCGATCGACGGCCTGGCGCTGGGTGACCACGCGCCGACGCAATTCGCGGATCGCTTCGGCTGAACGGCGGTCGAGGGCGGCGATCAGGTCCAGGCGCTTGCGCGTGACGCGCGCGCGCGAACTGTGCAGCAGCTCTCCCATTCGCTGCACCATCGCCCTCGGCCGGTCGAACACACGCGCGAGCGCCACCCGCTGGCGGTCCAGCTCGTCGAGCAACTCGACCGCCGAATAACGGATGGCAAGCTCGGCCGCCTTTGCCGGTACGGGTGCGTAGGCAGCGGCCACGTGATCGCAGTTGGGGCGGTCCTTGGTGTGGCCGATGCTCGTTATGACCGGCACGGCGCAAGCGAAGATCGCTCGGCACAGGCGCTCGTCGTCGAAGGCGAGCAGATCGGCGGTTGAACCGCCGCCGCGAGCGAGCACGATCGTGTCGACGCCTGCGACGGCCTGTAGGCGTCCGAGCGCGTCTATGACCGAGCCAACCGCATGCACTCCCTGCACGGATGCGGCGCAGAAGACGACGTCCTGCGGCGGGAAGCGCCGACGTAGAGCTTGGATGACATCGATGTTGGCGTCGTTGCGGGCGGCGATCACGCCGACGCGCCGCGGGAACGCGGATAGCGGCTTACGCCTGTCAGGGTCGCACAGGCCATCTGCCTGCAAACGCTTCAGCGTCTCAGCGCGACGACGCAGCAGCTCACCCTCGCCCGTGGGTCGGATGTGGTCGACGATCAGCTTGGTGGCGCCACGGGGAGCGTAGAAGTCCACACGCTCGTAGTGGGCTTGGACGAGATCGCCTTGAGCTGGAAGCGGGCTGCAGCGCGCTACACGCCCCTTCCAGATGCACGCGTCCAGGCTCGCGGCCTCGTCGGCGAGCGTCAGATAGACATGGCCCGAGGAGCGGTGCATGCTGATCGCACTGACCTCCCCCTCGATCCAACCGTCGCCCAGCGCTCGCAGCGCTCCACCGATGCGACCGGCGACCTGCGCGACCGGCAGGGCGCTGCGGGTCTGTGTATCGGTCCTCTCAGCCACAGCCTCCGAACGTTAAACGCCGACCCGGCGCGAACTTCTGTCTTCAGGCCGGCTTGCCGGGGAAGGGGTCGGCGAGCGACGCCAGCACGTGATCCGGATTGGCGTCCTTGAGTTCCGCGACGTCATAGCGTCCGCTCGCCACCCCGACGGATACGGCGCCCACTCCCTCGGCGGCGGCGATGTCGAGCGGCGTGTCGCCGACGACGTAAACCTGGTTGAGATCGAGCTCACGGCCCAGCAATCGTTCTCCGCGCTCCACCGCCGCACGTGTGAGCGCCACTCGGTCCTCTGAGTCCGAGCCGTAGCCGCCGACGAGGAAGAAATGGTTCAGCTGGCCGCGGCCGAGCTTGGCGTGCGCCGCCGCTTCCAGTCCGCCCGTCGTTAGCCCGAGGGCAATACCGGCCTGGGTGAGCTCTTCGAGCAGACTCTGCACGCCGTCGAGCACGCGGTAGTCCTGCGAAGAGGCCACGAAATCAGGCAGCACGGCCTGGTAGCTGGCCATCAGCCGCATGAGCTCGTCGCTCGTCGGCTCGCGCTGCATCATCTCCTTGAAGGTGGCGCGTCCGATCGCCGGGTCGGTCATACCCGCCGTGGAATGTTCGGCGATGTCGACCCTCGTGTCGAACAGACGCTCGAACGCCCATGCCCAACTGCGCGCGCCGGCGCCACCCGTGTCGATCAGGGTGCCGTCGATGTCGAACAGGATCAGCTCTGCTTGGCTCATCTGCCCATTGTCCTACCTCGAGGGGCGTCTGCCAGGGGTGGGTGTGTGGCTCGTCTTTGATGGGTCTTCTCAACACCCCCCCTTTTGCGGACGCGTATCTAAAGACGACACCCCCATCCAAATAGTTGCGTGTGCAAGCATCGTGTTATAACTCTGTCTCGAGCGGCAATCCACTTGCACGGGGACGCGTTCATCGCCGCGTCCGGCCGCCACCCCAAAAAACCACGTAAAGGAGCTCCGATGTCCGACACCACCACCGTGAACCCTCCCGCCGGCACAACATCCCTACCCACCGGCACCTGGAAAGTCGACCCGATCCACTCGAGCGTGGAGTTCCACGTCAAGCACCTTGGCATCGCGACCGTCAAGGGGCAGTTCAAAGCGTTCGAGGGCACACTCGAGGTCAGCGACTCCGGCGCCCGCGCCTACGGCACCGTTGAGGTCGCAAGCGTCGATACGCGGGAGCCCCAGCGCGACGAGCACCTGCGCTCGGCCGACTTCTTCGAGGTCGAGAGCTTTCCTCAGATCACGTTCGAGTCGACCGCGATCCGCCCGCTCGGCGGAGACGAGTTCGAGATCGACGCCGACCTCACGATTCACGGCGTCACCAACAGCGTCACGTTGAAGGCCGAGTTCGAGGGCGCCGAGACCGATCCGCAGGGCAACGACCGCGTCGGCGTGTCAGCCAGCACGCAGATCAGCCGCGGGGACTACGGCATGAAGTTCAACGCCGCGCTCGGCTCGGGCAATGTAGTAGTCAGCGACAAGGTCAAGATTCTTGTCGACGTGTCGGCGGTGAAGCAGAGCTAGACGACACCCACAGCGAACGTCGGTCGCCACGCGCGACCGGCCAGGCGCATGGGCGCGCGAGCATGCTGAGAACTCAGCGAACGACGACCGCGCCCAGCGCCTGGTCCACCGCGGCAAGCGTCTGTGCGTCGAGCGTGATGCCCGACGCGGAGGCATTCGCGCGAACCTGCTCGGGCCTGCTGGCACCCACGATCGCCGAGGCGAGGTTCGGTTGGCGCAGCACCCACGCGAGCGCCAGCTGGGCCATCGTCAGGCCGGCCCCCTCGGCGACCGGCCGCAGGCGCTGTACCGCTTCGAGCACCGGATCCTGCATCAGCTGACCGATGAAGTCGCTCATGCTGTCGCTGGCGGCTCGCGAGTCCGCCGGCGGCTGCTCGCCAGGGCGATACTTGCCGGTGAGCACCCCTTGGCCCAGCGGCGACCACACGATCTGGGAGATGCCCTCGCGCTCGCACAGCGGGATCACCTCTGCCTCTGGCGCGCGCCACAGCATCGAATATTGGGGCTGGCTTGACACCCATCGCGCCACCCCAGGCAGCTCAAGCGACTCCTCGATCTTCTCGACCGGCCACTCGCTGAAGCCGATATGCCGGGCCTTGCCGGCCTGCACCACTTCGGTGAGCGCCTGCATCGTCTCCTGAAGCGGCGTGTCCTCGTCGTAGCGGTGGCACTGATAGAGGTCGACGTAGTCGGTGCGCAGGCGCTCCAGGGAAGCGTCGATCTGCTTGTGGATCTGCGCCGCCGAGAGGCCCCTGTCGGTGTCGGACATCTGAAAGTAGACCTTCGTCGCGAGCACGTAGGAGGAGCGCTCATAGCTCGAGAGCACCTCGCCTAGCAACGACTCGGCCGCGCCCCGTCCGTAGACATTGGCGGTGTCGATGAAGTTGATGCCCTCCTCGAACGCCGTCTTGACGCACGCCTCGGCCTGTTCGCGCGCAACACCGCCGGAGTAGGTCAGCCACGAGCCGAGGCTGATCTCCGAGACATCTAGGCCGCTGGAGCCGAGCTTGCGGTAGTTCATTGAAGTCCAGATTACCCGGTGGCGCGAGTTCAAGCGGCGACGAGCAGGCCCGCCATGTCCTCGGCACTGCGGGTCTCGACGATCCCCGGAAACGTCACGGTCAGACGACCATCGCGTTCGAGCAGGTAGCGAGGATTGAATATCGTCAAGCCGACGATACGGTGGGTCCCGGGTGCGTAGTGGATGGCGTGCCCCTCCGGGGTGTGCTCAGCCTCGGCAGGCTCCGGCTGATCGACGCTTAGAGCAAGGATGTCGTTCTCGGAGTCATAGTCAGCGCGGTGAAAGACCACCGGACCAATCCTCAAGCTGACGGCTTCCATAGCAGCGGATCCTTTCGATATCCATATGCGGTAACGACCCGCGCTGGCTTCTGCTCATAGCTTACGACCACAAGCAACCACGCTGTCGGCCCCACTCCCCTGGAGAAGCAACGGAGACGACCGGGACGGGGGTCTGGTTCAAGGCAGTCAGGAACCTCGATAGTCCGTAGGACGTCGGCCAGGAATCTCTCAAGCTCAGGATGTATGCACAGGATCTTCTCGGTCCAGATGCGCTCGGGCAGCACCACCTGCCTGCCTTCGGGATCGACAGCCTGGGCCGCAATCTCTTCTCTTCGTTCCACACCCCTTGAGGATGCACACGGCTTGGGACGGTACTCGACGCAGCTGGCCGCCTTACCGTCGTCTGCCCGAGGCGAAGCTCTGAACGGGCGGAGCGACGGCGCGCATGTCCGCTCCCATCTCGGCGCCTTCCTGCTTCTCCTCCGGCGTCGGGCGATCGATGCGCGGGAGCCGGCTCACGCGCGCTGCGCCACCCGCGCCCGCCTCATTTCCCTCGACCGGCACCAGGAAACGCTCCAGCGCCGACAGCTCGGAGACGATCACGTTGAGCACACCCGAGGACGAGCGCTCCAGGCGACCGTGTGCCAGCAGCAGCGGCTCGGCGCGCGCGAGCGCACGGTGGCGCTCGTACACGGCGCCGGGCACGACCAGGTTGACGATGCCCCACTCGTCCTCGAACAACAGGAACATCGTTCCCTTGGCCGTGCCTGGGTCGCTGGCGGGCGATCATCATGCCGGCCACCGCCACCGAGCAGCCATGCGGCAGGCCGGCCAGCTGGGCGCTGGTTGCCAGCACGACCGGGTCGGCGCCGCTCGGGATGGACAGACGCGGACGCAAGACCGCCATCACGTGGTCGTCTGACCGTCACCCCACTGGTGGCATAGTCGGCGAGCACTCGCTGCCAGCGGTCGAGCGGGCGCAGGCAGGGCGCCTCGGGTAGCTCGATCGGCAACGCGAGCTGCACCGCATCGCCGATCGCCTCTCCCGCGAGAGGCGATCCCCAAGCTGCCACAGGGCCTGTCGTCTGCGCGCGTCAGGCGAGTGGCTTCCCTCAGCCGCCGCACCGGCGTCCGCAAGACTGTCGCACGCACCGGCCCAGGCAAGCTGCTCGAGCGTGCCGCGACGCGTCGCGGCTCGCGCGGCGAGGTCGCCCAGATCGCGAAAGCGGACCACCGCGTTCACGCTCGGCCACGAGCTCGCGCACCTCATCGGCGACGGCGCCCTTGACATAGCCCAAGCCGAGCCGCCTCCCGCACCGCTCCTGCGGCGCCTCTACCGCCGAATCGAGCTTCTCGACCGTGCACTGCACACTCGATGCGTTCACGTCGAGTCCCAGGACCGCTATCCCCCGTCGCTGCGCCTCGTGCACAAGGCTGTCGGGGGCATAGAAGCCCATCGGCTGCTCGTTCAAGAGCGCACACAGGAACTCTGGCCCGTAATGGACGCGCAGCCACGTCGACTGGTAGGCGAGCAGGCCGAAGGCGGCCGCGTGAGCCTTGGGGAAGCCGAAGCCGGCAAAGCCCGCCACCATCTCCCATACGCGCTCCGCCGTCTGCGCGTCGGCGTTCACATGGCGCATCGCGCCGTCGACGAAGCGCTTGCGATGACTGTTCATCGCCTCCTCGGAGCGCTTGCGGCTCATCGCGCGGCGCAGCCCTTCGGCCTCGCCGGGCGAGAAGCCCGCGAACACCTCCGCCACCTGCATCACCTGGTCCTGGAAGATGATCGTGCCGAGCGTGCTCTGCAGCACCGGCTCGAGCGAAGGGTGCTCATAGGGGATTTCGTAATCGGGATCCTCGCGCAGGCGTCCGCGTCGCTCGATGTAGGGGTTGATCGCGCCACCCTGGATCGGTCCGGGGCGCACGATCGCCACCTGCACGGTCAGATCGTCGAGGTTCCTCGGCAGGGTGCGCCGCAGCGACTGCATCTGCGCGCGGCTCTCGATCTGAAAGACGCCAACCGTGTCGGCCGCGCGAATCGCCTTGAACGTCTCTGGGATCGTCGAACGGTATGCGCGACAGGTCCACACGTTCGCCGCGCGTGCTCGCGATCACCTCGACGCAGCGTTCCACCGCCGAGAGCATTCCCAGCCCGAGCAGGTCGATCTTCAGGAAGCCGGCATCCGCACAGGAGTCCTTGTCCCACTGGACCATCTGCCGGCCCTCCATCGCCGATGGCACCACCGGGCAGCAGTCGATCAACGGCCTCGTGGACACCACCATCCCGCCGGAGTGCTGGGAGAGATGGCGGGGCAGTCGGTATGCCTCTCCCACCAGTCGCGCAAGCCAGCGCCAGCGTGTCGAGGGCGCCTCGGCGACGTCCTGCTCCACATCGACCCTGTGATCGGCCATGCGCGCCATGCGCTCGATCTCACCGGCGGGCAAGCCCAGCACCTTGCCCAGCTCGCGGATCGCTCCCCGCGCACGAAACGTCGGAAAGGCCGCCACCAGCGCGGCGCGCTCATGTCCGTAGCGCTCGTGCACACGCGGGATCAAGATCTCGCGGATGTCGCGCGGGAAGTCGAGGTCGATGTCGGGCAGCCCGTGCAGGTCCTCGTGCAGGAAGCGCCCCAGCAATAGCCCGTTCTGTGATCGGGTCGATGTGCGAGAGACCCGTCAGGTAGCACACGATCGAGGACACCGATGAGCCGCGTCCGCGCCCTGGAGCGAGCAGCGCACGCGCCGTGTCGCGACCCCGCACCTGCACCGCCACTTCACGCGCAAGCTCGAGCATGTCGTGGTGCAGCAGGAAGAAGCCGGCCAGGCCGAGACGATCGATCACGCGCAGCTCCTCATCCAGGCGCGCCTGCGCCTCCGAGCCGGACGGCACTCGCTCACGTAGCGATCCTCCAGGCGTGCCCAGCACAGCTCGGCCAAGCGTCGCGGAGCGCTCTCGTCCTCGGACCCCGGATAGCGGTAGCCGAGATCCGTCGTCAAATCGAAGCGCAGTTGCTCGGCCAGGCGCAGCGTCTCGCGTACCGCCTCGGGATGGTCGGCAAAGCGAGCGGCCATCGCCTGCGGCGAGCTCATCACGTGGGTGTGGTTGCCGCGCCGCAACGGCTCGGAGGCGTCGAGCGTCATGTGGTTGCGCAAGCGCCACGAAGGCGTCCTGCAGCTCGGCTCGCGAGCGCGCGTGGGCATGCACGTTGCCGGTGGCCACGCACTTCACCCCCAGCTCGCGAGCGAGCGCCGCGAGCGCCCGGTTGCGGGCGCGGTCGTGACGGGCGTAGGGACGCTGTAGCTCCACCCACAGGCCACTGCGGCCCGAACGCGTCGCAGCAGCCGGCGCGCCGTCGGTCGCTCGTGCACGCCATGCTCGGCGCAACCCGTCAGGCACACGAGCCCTTCGGTGTGGTCGAGCACCGTCTGGAGCGCCACCGAGGGCTCTGTGCGCTCGCGTCCGTGCGCCTCGCGCGTGCCGGCATGGGCGTGGGTGAGTATTCGGCACAGGTTGCGCCACCCACGTGCGTCGCGCACGAGCAGCGTCAGGTGGCGGATTTGATTGGGGGATCTGAAGGGCGTGCCTGCTCGAGCACGATCCGATCTGTGATCACACGCCGCGCCGCCACCAGGGGCTTCAGGCTCCTCGGCCACGGTCACGTCGATCTCCGCGCCGTGGATCGCCCGCACACCGGCATCCCCGGCGACCTGGGCCAGCTCCATCGAGCCGGACACCGAGTTGTGGTCGGTGAGCGCCAGCGCGGTGTGCCCGAGCTCCGCCGCGCTGTGGGCGAGCTCATCTGGCAGCGACACACCGTCCAGGAACGAATAGGCCGAGTGGCAGTGCAGCTCGACATACGGCGGCGTGCCGGACGAGGGGATCGCATCTGGGATCTGCGTAGCCATCACGACCCCTGGGTGAACCAGCCGCCGGCGCACAGGTCGTGGAAGACGATCAGGTTGCGTCCACGCACGCTCACGAGCTCCCAGTAGCGGCGACGCAGCGGATGCTCCGTCCACCAGCGGTCCTCCACCAACCACGACTCGCGCACCGCGTCGATCGCTCGCCGTCTACCTCACAGGGAAGCTCCGTGCATGCGCACTCGGGCTGCGCGGCAGGTTCAGTGCACGCGGACGGCCCGCTCCGTCGAGAGGTGGCGAACGCCGCGCTCTGGAAGCCTTCATCCCGGAAGCGGCGTGAGCACGACCCTGCGCTCGGGCACGCGCGAGTCGGGGTCGATGCATACGGCTCGCAGCGCGGCGTCGTGGCCCGCCACGGTGCGCACTTGGTTGACCGCCTCCCCCAGGCGTCCACGCCGTGCCTGCTCGTCTTGCTCGAGCAATGAGCGCTGATCTGCCTCCCGCGGGGCCGAAGCGCTCCACGCCGAGGCGCAGCGACTCGGCGGGCGCCGGCAGCAACGGCAGGCGCAGCGACAGAGCGAGGCCCACGCGCTTTGCGTCGCCGAGCGCCTGGCGGAACACGACCCGCTCGCGCCAGGTCCCGCCGCCCACGAGCCGCGCTGAGAGCACAACCGCCCGCACGGTCCTGCCGCGACGCTCTGGACGCGCGAGCAAGCGATCGACGAGCACCCCGAGCACGCGTTCCAGCATCGGCCCACTGCCGGCGTCCCCGACCTCCAGAGACTCCTCCAGCGACTCCTCCACTCCCCGCGGCACGAGCGGGCTGTCCTCGCCATCGGCCAAACGATGAGCGAGTGTGCCCGGCTCACCGAAGCGATCGGCCAACGCATGGCGTCCAAGCTTGCGCAGCTCTCCAAGCGTGCGCACGCCGAGACGCTGGAGTGGCTCCACCAGGGCAGCCGTGTCCTCGCGAAAGCCGAGCAAGTCCACCGGTCGGGCGGCGAGATAGCTCGCCGCCGTTTGCGCTTGTCACGACCTTGGCGCGGCGCGCGCTGGCGCCAAGCGCCGCGGCCAGCGCGCAGAAGCGTGTCGGGCCCGCCCCGATCCTCACCGGTCGGGCGAGCGCGCGGCGCGCGGCTGAGATCGTGTGAGTATCCGAGCCGTGCAGCCCCCGCAGCCCGTCCGCGTCGAAATAGGCGAGCCCCTCGCGGGCCGGCTCCACCGCCGCGCCGATGCCCTCCAGAGCCCACACGACCCTCTCCCATGCCTCGGCCACAGCGAGCGGATCGGCCGGGCACGAGCTCGAGCTCCGGACAACGCGCAAGTGCCTCGCCGAGGGCCATGCCGGCGCTCACCCCATACGCCTCAGCCGCTCCCGACACCTCCCCCACGCGCAGCTCCGCCCCAGCCATCGGGGCGAGCGCGAGCGCCCTGCCCGCCAGTGCCTGGGCCCCGCCGGCGGCGACCGTCAGCGCGAAGCGAGGGATGTGGACACACACGACCATATGCGAACACATGTTCGCATATGGTCAGGTGCCCACCACAGACAGTTGGCTTCAGTGAGCTTCTCAGTCCATCCCCAGCGGGCCGCTGGCCGACCCGCTGAGGAACTGCCGCACGAACGGGTTCTCCGAGGAGAACATCCGCTCTGCATCGCCCGCTTCCACGATCCGCCCGCGCCACAGCAGCGCGATGTACTCGCCGATCCGGCGCGCCGAGGCGATGTCGTGGGTCACGACGATATAGGTGCCGCCGTTGACCTCGTGCATCTCCTTGATCAGTTCGCACAAGCAGTGCCGTGCGCACCGGATCGAGCCCTGAGTCGGGCTCGTCGAAGATCACGATGTCCGGTTCGGTCACGAGCGCGCGCGCGAAGCCGGCGCGCTTGCGCATCCCACCGGAGAGCTGCGAGGGAGCGTCGTCCATCGCCTCGGCGAGACCCACGTCCGTCAGACGCTGGCGCACCCGCTCGCCGATCTGGCCTTCGGACATGTCGGTGTGCTGGCGCAACGGGAACGGCCACGTTGTCGAACACCGACATCGAGCCGAACAGGGCGCCGTCCTGGAAGAGCACGCCGATCCTGCGGCGCAACTCCAGCAGCTTGGGCATCGTCAGCTTCGGACACCGAGTTGCCGAGCACCTGGACGTCGCCCGAGTCGGGGAACATCAGTCCGATCAGGTGCTTGATGAGCACGCTCTTGCCGGTGCCCGAGGGACCGAGCACGACCGTGATCGTGTCGTCGGGGATCGCGACGTTCAGGCCGTTGAGAACCGGAATGCCCGCCAGGCGCTTGACCACGTCGACGCAGCGAATCGACCAGTCGCGGTCGGTGGCCTCGCCGGCGAGATCGAGATCGCCGGCCCCGGAGTGGTACTGAAACTCCTCGTCGTCCTCTTCGACGCCGAGGGCCGCGTCGGAGCCCGACGGCCTCCTCGCTCTCCCCGTGAGTGCTCCCCTCGCTCTCCACTGCACAGATAGTAGTGATCGGCAAGGACTCCGATCAACCCACGCGCGACAACAGTCGCCTCGCGCGCGCAGGCCTGGTACCGTCGTCTCGATACACATCTCGCCTTGACATACGGAGGCCATTGGGTCTACTATCGGTGCCGGGAGGTAAGGAGATGTTTCATCACAGGCACTCCGACCGCGGAGTCCGAGGCGAGTTGCGGATACCTCCGCGGGAGCGCAGATCGCGGTCATGACGCAGCCGCAGGGCGGACCCGCGCAAGCGCCTGCTCGACGCGATGATCGAGACCGTGGCCCTGCGCGGCTATGACCGCACGACCGTAAGCCGTGTGCTGTCGAGCGCCGGACTCGCAGGAGGCGACGTTCAGCGAGCACTTCTACGACAAGCACGACTGCTTCATGCAGGCGGCGGACGACCTGCTGGGTCGCGTAGAACGCGACGCGCTCGCGCAGTTCCAGCGAGCCGCGCCGTGGTCTGAGCGTGTGCGGCTGGCACTCCAGAGCCTGCTCCGCGCGCTCGCCCGCAACCCGGCCGGAGCGCGTGTCGCGCTCGTGGAGATGCTCAGCGCGGGCCCGGAGGCCTGCGAGCGCCAGCGCTCTGTGCTTGCCCTGTTCGCGACCCTGATCGAGGAGGGCCGCTCTGCAATCGGCGGATACCTCCGCACTGCCCGCCCAGACCTCCGAGGCGATCGTCGGCGGGATCGCCTCGATCGTGCAACGCCGCATTCTACAGGGCGACACCGCGAGACTGCCCGAGCTGCACGCCGATCTCACCTACTTCGCGCTGCTGCCCTACCTCGATCACGAGCGCGCGCTGAGCGTCGCTCGAGCCTCAACGTCCTGAATCTCGTCAGAGCGGCTCGACCGCAGCGAAGGCTCGATCGAGCTACTTCGACGGCATAGCGGCTACGACGGCGACCGGCTACTTCGACGGCGTGGCGTGCGGGAACTGGCTTGTCTGCCCGTTGAACGTGAATGGCGCCTGCTGGTTGCAGGCCGGTGCCGGAATCGACGTTGGTGGAGTTTTCCGGATTGTTGGCAACCGGCGGATAGAGAGCGTGGTTTTCGGCTCGGATGACCGCTCTTTCTGCTGCCCGGTACCAGGCCCACCAGCTGTTCGATGATTTCTTCGCTGATCGTGCCCAGTGGCGGGCCGCTCAGCGAAGGAGCGGAGTTGGCGCAGGAGGCGCTGCTGAACACCTGCAGGCCGGTGGCGAGCGAGTTGAAGGCGCCCGGCTGCGGGTAGGCGTTGGCGCGATTGGTGCCGATCCGCTGCTGGTAGACGCTGAGACCTTCGGGCGTCATCACCTGCATCACCTTCAGGAAGTGCTGCTGTGTGGGACCTTCGGACGATTTTTGTTTTTTTCGTGAGTCTGCGTGGCGGCCGTTCCATTGGCAAACAGCGCCTGCAGCTCGGGTACGTACTCGCTCGCATACTGGAAGAAGGGATTGAAGTTGTGCAGCACCGGGCTCAATGCGGCAAGCATCGGCACGGTCAGTTCGGTCACCTTTTTGACGTCCGGCAGGCCGGTCTTGGCGGCCTTGGCCAGTGGGCCGAGGTTCGTAAGAAGCGCGTTGAACGGCGGCGTGAAGGGCTTGACGGCCTCCAGCAGCGGTGTCAGCTTTTCCTCGAAGGGACGTATCGCGTTGTACAGCGGAACGGTGTTGGTCGCGAAGGCGTCGAGGCTGCGCAGCGCCGTCTGGGAGTTGCGCTCGAAGGCGGGCAGCAGGCGCCACGTTTCGGCGAACGCCTGGCTGGCTTCGGCGAACGCGTGGAAGGCGCGCTCGCCGTTTGAGGTCAAGCCGCGGAACTGTCCCTCGCGCGCGGTCAGCGCGTCGAACACGACACCCGTGTTGTGGATGCTTGCCGTCAGCGCACCCTCCTGGGAGTTGGCCACGGTGACGAGCTTGTTGGCGTCTTCGACGAACGGCTGGATGATCGCGAACGACGAGTTGATCTCTTCGCCGCGACCGCCGAGACCTTCTGCCAGCGACTGCATCCACACCTGGAATGCCTGACGCGTCTGCGGGTTGAACGCGGAGAGGATGTCGTCGAGCGTCACCGACGGTTCGACCTGGGCCTCGGGCAGTTCTCCGCCGTCCGGCAGCGAACGGGAGTCCGTGCCCTCGGGCTTGAGCTGCACGTAGGTCTCTCCCAGCAGCGTCTTCTGGCGCAGGATGGCGTGCATGTTGGCGGGGATCGGCGCGTATTTGCTGGCGATTTCAATCGTAGCGTGCGCCAAGCCGTCCTTGTTGTACTTGAGGCTGATCACGTGGCCGACGTTGACGCCGCTGATGCGCACGTCGGACTGTTCGGCGAGCGCCAGCGTGCGTGGGAAGGCGATCGTGAAGCGATAGCCCTTCGGCTTGAGCGGCACGGGGCCGCCGAAGGACTCCCACAGGAACAGCAGCAGTCCGAAGCAGCTCAGCGCGAACAGCACGATCACGAGGATGTTGGCAAGTGTGGGCGCGCGCTTCTGCATCTCAGCGACCTCCCCCGCTCGATGCCAGCGTGCAAAGGCGCTGTGCTGCAGAGCCGAGCAGATTCATGGTGAAGCCTTTGTCTGAGCCGTGAATGCGTTGTCTGACACGTGCCGCGGCTCGCTGCGGCGCTGACCGGTCGCGCTCCGAGCCAGCCCTGGGCCTGGCATTCCGCCGCCGACGGCGGATTGAACAGCGCCACGAGCAGCTTCACCGTCGTGTTCACTTCGCCGACGCCCTGTCAAGCAGCGGGAGCACTTCACAGTTCAGATAGACGACCGTGCGCCCGACCGGGCCGTGGGCGTCGGCCGTGCTGAGCACGCTGTTGAGGTCGTGGGTGCCCCAGTCGAGGAAGAACAGGAAGCCGCCCTGGTTGGGGCCGGGGTTGTAGGCAAACTCGTTGAAGAGTTCGTTGAACACCGAGAAGCTCTTTTCCAGCCCGGGGAAGGCTTCGCTGAGTTCCTTCGAGCGAGGGATTGAGCTGGTTGACGATCGGCAGGATCTCGCGCGCGAACGGACGGATTTCGTTCTTGATGATCGGCGTGCTCTGCTTGAACAGCGAGCGCGTGGCTTCCTGGGCGGGCGCGAGCGATTCGGCGAACGGCTGGAGCTTGGTCAAGGTCGAGCCCGTCACGGCGGCGGCCCTCGCCAGCTTGCCCAGGCCGCTCTTGGTCTTGGCAAGCGTGCTCGGCAGCAGATGCAGCGTCTGCTGGAAGCTCTGGTCCTGTTCGGCGAACACCTTGGAAGACCGCGTTGGAGGCGTCGATCGCCTGTGAGATTTCGGTGTCCTTGTCGCCGAGCGCGTTCACGAACAGCTGGAAGTTGTGGATCGCGTGTTCGATGTTCTTGTGGCGCAGCTTCAGCTGCTGCGGTGATCTTGCGCGTATAGAGCGAGATCGGGTCGAAGCGCTTGAAGGCAGCCGAGAGATTCTCCGAGTTGCCCTTCAAGCCTTCGCCCGCACCGTTGATCAGCTCCTGCAGGTAGTCGCGCGTTTCGCCGTCGAGCGCGGCGAGGAATTCCTCGAAGTTCACGTCTGGGGCGGTCTGCGACTGGGGAATCGTGTAGCCGCTGGGAACGTGACCGGCGCTGGGGGTGCCCGGATCGACCTCGACGGTCATGTCCTTCAGCTGCGTCTTGGGGCGCAGCAGCATGGTGGCGTTGCGATAGATGTAGCGCGCGTACTTGGGCGTGATGTTCATCGTCACGAGCGCGTCGCCTTCGTTGGCCTGAACGCTTGCGATTTCGCCGATCTTGGCCCCGGCGATCGTGACCGACTGGCCCTGCCCCGGCGCGACCGCCTGCGCGGTGCGGAAGTCGGCCTTGAGCGTGACGTATTCCTTGCCCAATGACAGGTACCCATCCGGGCAGCGAGAGGCGCTCGTTGGAGAGGATGTAGCCGCCGACGAACAACGCGAACACGACCATCGCGACGATCGAGATGAAGGCGGTGCGGTAGCGCGCGATCTGATCGCCCAGACCGCGCTCGCCCTGATGCTCGGGCTCGGGCGTCATGGTTCACTCCCGTCCGCCGGGCCGTGCGCGAGCGGGCCGTTGATGTTCTGCGGCGTCTGCGTATAGCAGGGCACGAGCGGCTTGTACGGCGGCTCGGTAGCCGGGAAGGCTGGGCGCGTGCCGAGCGGCGGCTGGGAGGTGTGAGCGAGCAGCCGCAGTTTCTTGCCGGCGGACGGGAACGCCGACCGTCGTCGCCGGTGCCGAGCGCAGCGTAGTGCTGCCGGTCTCGACCATGAAGCGGTTCGTCTGCCCGTTGCCGTCAAAGCTCTGCGCGATGCCCGCGGCACCCACCATCGCGTACCAGAATTCCTTGTTGGCTTCCACGCCGGAGGTGTTCGACCCGTCCTGCAGCTTGGTGTTTGCCGCCGGGTAGAAGATCGTGCTCAGGCACTTGGAGAAGAGGTCGGTCTGCTTGAAGAAGGCGGGCTGAGTCACGACCAGCCCGGCGAGCGTCGGGGCCGCTTCGCGCAGGCCCTTGGCGACGCCGCCGATCTCCGTCGGGGCAAACGATGCCTGCGTCTGTTCGATCCACGGGAAGGCCGCCTCGGATCGTCGAGGGAGCCTGTTCTGTTCCCGGGCCAGACGCAAGCGAGAACTTCCTGATCGCGGGAGTGGCGGCGTTGAAGTTGGTGAACGCGCGACTGGCGTTCTGGAATGTCCCGGGCAACTGCGGCGATCGCAGCCGAGAGGCTCGTGGACTGCGCGGCGAAGGCGCCGAGGAACGTGTTGAAGTTGCCCACCCATTCGCCGAGCTGCTGCTCGTGCACGTTGAGCGCGGCCGTCAATTTCTCGATGCCGGCGACCAGCTTGGAGAGATCGTGCTGTTCGACGCCGCCGAGCGCCTGGTTGACGATCGCGCCGCCTTCCAGCGCTTCGGGACTGTCGTAGTAGGTCTTTTTCAACGCCTGCGCAGCGTTCAACCCGCGCACGGCCGGGTTCTGTTCGGCGTCTTGCGCGGCCGTTGGCTTGCGCGTCAGCGCCGAGCCGTATTCGGCGAGCAGCGTCTGCAGGTTGGCGCGCGTGTCGGTGTTGAGCGCGTCGAGCACCTGATCGAGCTGAACGGGATCGGAGGTCTGTGTGATCGGGACGGTGTAACCCGAGGAGACGGTCGGAGACGTGGGCGTCCCGGGCTGCAGGTCGACGAACCAGTTGCCTTCGAGCAGGATCCGCGCGCGGATCTTGAGCGTCGCGTCGCGGTGAATCGGCAGGCCGCCGTTTGAGATTTCCATCGTCACCACACCGGTGTTGCCCTCGCGCTTGATCGAGGTGACCTTCCCGACGTCGACACCTGCGATGCGCACCGGCGATTTGGGGCTGATGTTGACGGCGGTCGAGAACACCGCCTTCAAGCGGAAGCCGTGCTTGAACGGGATGTGCTTGGTGAAGCCGAAGTACACGACGATCGCGGTGATCACGATCACGATGACCCCGAAGCGCACCGGGTTTGACTTCTGCAGCTCGACGACCGGCATCTCGTCGTAGCGTTTCCACCAGCGCACGCGGCTCATTTCTTGGCCCCTTTCGAGCTCTTCAAGCCGAGGGCTTCGAGCGTGGAGGCCGGATATTCTTCGCCGTAGAGGTTGTTCTTGCGTTCCGTCGCTTCGGTTTTGGTCCCGACGTTTCCGGGGACGTTGCCGATCACGGCTTCGCCGACCTTGTAGGGCTCGTTGCCGGCTTCGCACTCCTGTGGCTGGCCGGGTCCGGCGACGTTGGGATACGGGTTGACGTGCAGATGGTTGTTGTCGGGCCCGGGGCCTGGGCTGCCCACCGTCGGAGGTTCGGATAGAAGGACCGTTGGCCGGCGCCGAAGAGGGGAGGCCCTCGTTGTTCGGTCCCTTCGGCGCGAGCACGGCCGCTGCTCGCGCGACAGTGCCCGACACCGATGCTCTGCGAGAGCAAGCTCGCGAGGTTGCGGAACGTGAGCGTCACGTAGTTGCAGGTCGTCTGCGCCGGCGCCAACCCCGCGAAGAGCGGGTTGGCGAGCCCGAGCGTGTGCGTGGCGTCTTCGATGCCGGCGATCACGAGCGGGTTCTGGCCGAACTTGGCGAACGCCTGCGGTAGCTTCGGCAACCTCGCCGTTGAGCGCGGTCGCCGCACGCAGGTTGACGGCGCCGACTTCGAAGGCGTGTCCGAGCGGTGCCGCGACGGTTGTGAGGATCTTCGCGCTCGGACGCAACAGGCGCATGAAATCGGCGCTCTTGTTGACGAATTCGGCCTGGAAGGGAAACGAGTAGGTCGCCTGGCGCAACGCGGGCGGTCCGCCGACGATCGTCTGTTCGAGCGAAGGGGCAACGCTTGCCCATGCCGTGAAGAACGTGTCGAGGTTGCTGTAGAGGGCGGCGTTTTCGTTTGCCACCGGCGCCACTTCTTTGGCGGCGCGATCGAGCGCCACGAACAGCTGTCCGAAGCCCGTCTGTCGGCGAGGCGAGATTGTGCAGCGCGGGGATCGCGTTCGTGACGAGCGGTCGCAGCGTCGAGATCGTTTCGTTGAGGCCGATCCCGCGTCCGGCGAAGCCGTTGCCGAAGCTCGTCAGGTTCACCTGGTTGGCGTTGCGCGTCTTTTCGTCGAACATGTCGAAGAACTGGTCGATGTCGACCGGTTCGCGCGTCTGCGAGACGGGGATCGTTTCGCCCGCCTTGAGCGTGCGCTTGGAGTGGCCGCGTTCGAGCGCAAGGTACTTCAGGCCGATCGTCGAGACCGACTGCACGATCGCGGTCGTGTCGGCCGGCAGCGGTTCGACGGCCTTTTCGAGCTTGAGCGAGATGATCGCGGTGACGCGGCCGGTCTTCGGGTCCTGATAGGGGCTGAGCCCGCTGATCACGCCGACGCGCTCGCCGCCGATGCGCACCTGGTTTCCCTTCTGCAGGCCCGAGGCCTCCGGCAGCTGCACCTTGATGTCGTACGTCGGCGTGAACGGCAGCCCGTTGTTGGCGTTGTAGGAGAGGAACACGGCAACGACCACGATCAGCGTCGTGACGGCGCCGATCAGCAGCGGGCTGCCGGCAAGCGAGTTGGAGCGGCGACGATTCATCAGGGGACCTCGCTCGGGTCGCAGCCCAATTGGCCGTTGTCGGTGAAGGGCGAGGATCCATCTGCCGCCGGCTGCGTGGCCGAGCCCGGGCAGCGGCGCAACTGGCCGGTCTTCAGGCCCTGCACGACCTGCGTCGGGTTCGCCGGTTTCAATGTGTTTTCCGCGCCCAGTTCGAAGTCGGGGAACATGCCCGTCACGCGTGCGTAGTGGCCATTGGCGTCGTAGTAGGCGCTGCTCTGACCGAACGCACGCAGGAAGCCCTCGAGATCGGGGGTGTAGGGACCGAACAGGGCTGTTATCGGCACAGATTCTTCAAGCGCTCGTACGTTGTCGGGCGAGGCTGTCGTGAGCGTCTTGGCGATCTGCGGCAGAGCAAGCGCCGCTTCTGTCAGATCGTTGCCGGAGCCGGGCTTGCTGATCGCTTCGCTGAAGTTGCTGACGACGGGCGTCGCCGTGTTCACCAGCGGCCGCAGCTTGGACACGAACGAGGCGAGCAACGGCGCCGCCGGCTTGGTGGCATCGACCAGCTTGGTCAGGTCGGCGAGCGTCGTGCGGCAGCGTTTCAGAACGTGCGGTTGCCTTCCCTGAAGGTCACCGGCAGCGCCTTCAGGCCGGCGGTGAGATTGGCCTGCTGGGAGGCGATCGCCGCGAAGGAGGTGTCGGCGTGACTGACCAGTTCGGTGAGCTGTTGGCTGCGTCCCGCCAGCACCGTGGTCGTCTTGGCCGTTTCGACGAGGAAATTGGAGAAGAGTTCCTGGTCGCCGCCGAGTTCGGCGAGCACGTGGTCGAACGCGGCCAGCGCCGGCGGGAAGTAGCGCGCGTCCTTCTGCAGCTGTGGAGCGACGCCCGAATACTGTTCGGCAGAGCCCTGGATGAACTGCTGCAAGCCCTTGCGTGTCTTGGCGTTGAAGATGCCGAACAGCTGGTCCAGGTCGACGACGCCGTGCGTGGAGGTGATCGGCAAGCGTCGAGCCGGAGGGCAGCGCGGGGCGGTTGTTGGGCCCGGGCGAGAGCGCGATGTAGCGGTTGGCGACGCTCGACAGTGACGGCACGCGGATTTCGGCGGTGGTGCCCTGCGTGTAGCGGCGCCAGTGAGGATTCGACGTTGATCGTGATGCGCACGTCGTAATCGTGCAGCAGCGTGATGTCCTTGATCGAGCCGACGGGCACACCGCCGACCTGTACCTGGTCGCCGCGCACGAGCTGTCCGGCTTCGGGGAAGATCAGGTAGTAGGTGGCGCTGCCGTTGCCGGCGAGCAGGAGCACGAGCACGATCGCCACCACCACCGCGATCGCTGCGACTGCCACGATCCGCGTCGTGTTGGCGCGCCGCGGCGGCGGCGGCAGCGGTGGCGGCGTCGACGCGGGGGGTGGGACGGTGGTCGCCATCGTGCTACTTGCCTTCCGCGGCCGACGAGGCCGCGCTGGAGTTGTCGGGGATCGCTGCCGGCGATGGCTTGGAGCCGACCGTCGGATCGGGCACCTCGCCGAGACGGGCGACGAGCGTCAGCCACTGCGCGGGTGTCAGCCCGGAGCCGCTGAGACGCGGCGGTATGCGCCTGCGTCACCCGCGAGCGGGGCGAAGTCGACGCTGATCGTGTCTGCCTCGCCGGCGACCACCGTCATGTGCGCAGCGTAGCCAAAGCGCGCGGAGCTTGCTATCTGCAGATGGTTTCATGACGCCCTGCAGCCCGGCGAGCTTGCGCGCTGCCGCGATACCCAGAGCGCTCGGTCCTCCCGCCTCGACGACCGGGAGTCCCGTCGATCGCCGAGAGATCGAGAACCTCGCCGGCCGGCGCCCAGGCGAGGGACAGCCCATGGGCTTCGCCGTGGACGCTGCGAGCAACTGCGCGAGGAGACGGTCGGGCTCAAGCCCGAGGCGGAGAGGAACTCGAGCGCGGCAAGCACACGCCTATCGACTCGGCCGTCGGCGATCACACGCCGCTCGCAACGCGGCAGGTGGATCGCTCGATCGCGCTGGAACCTGTAGCTCGAGCTGCGTCTTTGACTCGAGCAGCGCCTGTCCGGGGCTCGGCGAGAGCTTGGCAAACGGCGTAAGGCCCGTGGCTTTCACGGCTGAGGAGTCCTGCAGCTTGACCCAGCCGTCGAGAATCGGCTTCGGGATCGATCAGCGGCGCGCCGATACCGGCCGGGCGGATCTGAAAGACGATGTGCGGTTCGGCTCCGGAGCCGACGTGGCCGAGCACGGTACCGGCGATCACCTGCGCACCGACGTGCAGCGGGTGCAGATAGACGTTCTCCGAACCGTCCCTGAAGTCGCGGATGGCACCGCTCGCGGCTGGACTGCTCGGGCCGGTGCGTCCAGGCCGACGCTTGAGAGGCCAGCCGTGCGAGGAGCGCCCGCTTCGATCGATTCGAGCACCGGGTAGAGCGAGGCGAGCGTGCCGAGTCCCGCATAGGTGTAGGTATTGCCGTAGGCATCCACCAGCGAGATGCTCGGTCCGAACGGGCCTGTCGGATCGACCTGTGAGACGCGTCCGTCCTGCACCGCGATCACCGGCGCGCCGGTCTCGTGTAGATCGTCGTCGCTGGCACCGTGTGCGGCGAGGGCCCTTCGGTCGTGGGGAAGCCATCGCTGTAGTGCGAAGCAGCGTAAACGGGAAAGCGAGCTTCGGTCAGGCCGGTGATCGCGCCGAGCAGTTCCGGCGGAGTGCCGCCAAGCAGGCGCGCGCGCAGCATCACCGATTCGACATATGCCTGCGAGTGGTTGTAAGACAGCACCGCGGCGCGAATGTCGCTGTCGCCACCGGCATCCTTCAGATATCGAGCGGCGGCGAAGATCGCGTCGGCGGGATTGTAGGGGTCCTCATAGCCGCTGTTGTTGACGTCGACGCCGTACTGGCTCCACTCGCTCGGCAGGAACTGCATCCAACCCTCGGCGCCGGCGCTGGAGACGTTCAGGTCGCGGCCGTAGTCGGTCTCGACTTCGTTGATCGCAGCGAGTACCTGCCACGGGATCCCGTAGGCGGCGCCCGCGGCCTGGTAGATCGGTAGCAGGAAGGGCGGGATCGAGAAGCTGTTGATGAAGAAGCTGGGCATGTTCGAGAGCGATCCAGCGAGCGTCGACGGCAGCGGCGGCGTGAGCGTTGAGGGGGACACCGCCTTGGCGTTCGCGCCGTTCTTGCTCTTGCCGGAGCTTGGCGGGGGCTGAGTCGTCGGTTTTGCGTGAACGTGGGAGACCGTCGTCCGCGGCTGCGGGCGCTGAACCTGCACTTCCGGCGCCGGAACGGTGGTAGTCGATTCGCTTGTCGTGGTAGTCGTGGGCTGGGGTGTCGTCGGTTGGGGCACCGTGGTCGTGCTCGCGCCGCTATTCGTGCTCGTCGGCGGAGGTTCGGTCGCCGAGGGCGCGGGTGCGGCCGTCGTCGTAGTGGCCACCGCAGGCGCCGCTGTTTCAGCCGCTGGCGTGGTCGAGCCGGTTTCTGCGAGCGCCGCTTCGACGGGAGCCAGCGACGCCAAACGCCACGAGCAGCCCCAACAGGAGCGCGTTGTGTGATGGGCGGTTCGTCATCGTCAGTCGCCGAGCAGGTAGTTGAGCAACATGCCGCTTGCTTCCGTGGATTCGGAGGACGGGCTGTAGTAGGTGGTGCCCGAGGCCGCTCCGCCCACGGGCTGCGCCGAAGACGTCGCAGCGGAGCCTCCCGACAGCGTCCCGTCGGCAGCGCCGGCTTCGCCGGTGACCGATCCCGGATACTTGGCGATCGCCTCCGCCGGGGTCATACCCTTCAGCACGGCGAGCGTGCGCTGCATAACGAGGCTTGTCGAGTTGGCGCTGGCGGCCGTGGCCGAGGCGCTCGCCGTGCGTCCGCCGATGAATTTTCCTGTAGAGCAGATGGGGTTGGGAACGATCGCGTAGCCGATACAGCCCGCGCTGGCAATGACTTCCGCGCGCAGGAAGTGTCCGAGCGCGTCGTAGCCGTTGACACTGCCGGCGCCTAGGTAGATGAAGTCGAGCAGGCGCTCCAAGCCACCGGTGCTTTTCAAGCTGGTGAGCAGCCCGGAGAAGTTAGTCGCAAACGGCTTGGCGTTCTTGCCGAGTCCCTTGGCAAGCGCGAGCAACGGTTCGACGGCTCTCAGCGCGGATGCTGTGTTTTTGGCGTTCTTACCGAACGCGTGCAGGAAGCCTTCGAAGGATTTCGAGAAGGGCGCCGTGCTCTCGAACACTTTGTTGATGCCGGGTGCTGCGATGCCGAGATCTGTCAGCGTGGGCGTCGTCTGCTCGGCGAAGCGACCGAGCCGTTCCATCGCCGGTCCTA
This sequence comes from uncultured Solirubrobacterales bacterium, assembly GCA_963725265.1. Classification (GTDB taxonomy): domain Bacteria; phylum Actinomycetota; class Thermoleophilia; order Solirubrobacterales; family Solirubrobacteraceae; genus Palsa-744. Next base: position 1,134,916 of record CAVRXP010000002.1, on the reverse strand, counting down.
GCTGTTCGAGGAACGCGGGGAAATCCGCCAGGTTCTGCCCGAGTGCACCGCGCTGGTTGGCGGTCGCTTGCGCGACCGTCTTGCCCGCTTTTATGAAGCCCACGAGCCGAGCGCGGTCGGCCGTGATGGGTGCAAGCGCACGGTCGCTTTCGACCGCGAGATCGCTCAGCACTTTGTTCTCCTTGGCGAGGATCGCAAGCACTTCTTCAAGACCCTGCAGCGCCGGGTTGGCACGGCGGAGGACAGCGTTGAGTTCCGAGCCACGTCCAGCGAAACCGGCGCCGAATTCGTTGATGATGATCGTCAGGCGCTGCGCCTCGGGCAGGCGCGCGATATCGCCGAGGAGATCGGGGTCGATCGGGCTGGAAGTGCGCGTCACCGGAAGCAGCACCTCGCCTCCACCTTCCTGGCCGGCCGGGATGCGCTTCAGCGGCGGCGGCAGCGGCGTGCCTTCGACGCGCGGCTGGGTCGGCAGACAATCCACGAACTTCTCGCCGATCAGCGCCTGCGGACGGATCCTGCAGGTGGCGTCTTCACGGAAGTCCTGGAAGCCTGGGGTCGTGATCTTGAGCACGACCGCGGCCTTTGCCTGCGGTGTGGGGGTGACCGACCCGACGGTGCCGACGTTGACCCCGTCGATCTTGACGTTCTCACCGGAGGTGAGGTTGCCGGCGTCGTCGAAGATCGCGCGGACCACATAGTTGCCGCTGGATCCCCCTGCTGAGGTCGCCAGCAGGATCACAGCGACCAGCGCGGCCACGCAGATGGCGCCCGCCACGATGGCCCTACCCCTCCTGAACCCCTGATTCTGCGTCCTCAACCCGATCTACCTCTGTATTGATAACGAGGAGAGGGCGGCCCGCCCGTCTTGGATTCAGGCCGCCCCTTCCCGCTGTCTCTCTCAGACCTTACGCGCATTGCGCCGGCTCTGAGCACCTCTTCCTTTACTTTCCTGCAAGTCCTGCTGATGGCCGCCCAAACGAGCGGACGGCCATCAGCCTCCCTATTACTCAGTCGACGAACCTTATTTCTTCGGGCACGGCGGTTTGGCGGTCACGGTCACGGTTTCCCCGCTGAGGAACTTCAGTTCAGCCTTGACCGTGAAGCCGCCCTTCGGGCAGGTCTTCGGCAAGCGTGCCATAAGAAACCAGCTTTTTGCCCTGCATGAAGGCGGCACCAACCTTGACCTTGATGTATTCCGCCGACCCATACGGCGCGCCCGGCACAGTGATGACCAGCGGTATTTCACTGGAGACCACCGGGCCGAAAGCACCCGAGGCAGGCAGGATTTTGCCCGTCGCAAGGAGTTCGATCACGGCCGGTTCGCGCCCTTCGGCGTAGAACCCGAGGTTGCCACCTTCCTCGAAGAACGGCTGCACGGTCAATTTCTCCTGGACGCGCGTGCCGCCGAAGCTGACCACGCCGCCGGCTTCGCCCTTCGGTCCGGCAACCGACTTCTTCGGACATTTCTGTACTTCGTGGCTTTCGAGTATTGCTGCCGAGCACGTCGTAAAGCCTTTGGTCGTGACCTTCGAGCCCTTGGGGAAGGATGCCGTGACGCCGACCAACGGCGAGGGAAATCCGCCGTATTCGGTGCCTTTGATCGTGAATTCGGCTTCAACCGCCGTACCGGCCCCGAAGATGTTGCCAGTGCCGGGCCAGCTGGGACCGCCGTTGGCGGATGGGTTCTTCGGAATTGGGACTGCTTTGACCTTCAGCGTGACCGCCGGCGTCGCCCCTGCGACGGCCGGTAGCGCCAGCATTGCTACGGCAAGGCCGAGCAAGGCCAAACGGGTGGATGCTTTGCGCATCAGCTTCTCTCCTCTGTTGATGGACAGGTCCGCCTACGATCCGGGTAGCTCCGGTCCTTGACGGTCCGGCGACATCGAGTCCCCTAACGTCTCAGCCGTCCGGGGAGCATTGGCGATTTGCCCGCAAGATTACCCGGATCGGACGACGGGTTCAACTAGGTGGGTGCGCGGAGGCGCTCAGATCGAGCTGATCGCCGACGTAGCGAACCCCGATCGGCGCGAGGATCACCTGGCGCGGCCCAGCCTCGACAGCGCCGGCTACGACCGCCTGAAAGCCCAGCCGCTCTGCGATTTCGACCACCTCAGAGCCCGCTCCGGCGGAGCAGTAGATCGCATAGCCGGAGCCCATGTTGAACGTCGAGTACGCGTCGTGCATATCAAGTCCAGCCTGCTCGACCAGGAAAGCCAGGACCTCGGGCACCGGTGGCAGTCGCGAGACGTGGTAGCTCAGAGCCTTGGCGGGGCGCATCAGCTTGAGCAGCCCGTGGCCGGTCACGTGGCTGAGATAGGAGATCGCGAGATCGGACTCCAGCAGAGCCTGCACCAGCGGGACGTACATCAGCGAGGGATCGAGCAGTGCCTCGCCCAGCGTGCGACCGCTCGGCAGTGCGGTGAGATAGCCCTCGGGCAAGCGCTCGACGAGCAGGCGTGCAAGCGAAGCGCCGTTGGCATGCAGGCCGCTGGAGGCGACCAGCACGATCTCGTCGCCCGCCTCCAGATCATCTCCCAAAATCGCCGAGCGGCCCGTCGGAACCGCGCCGATGGCCGCGCCCGCGAGCTCGATGTCGGGGCTGGCGACGAGCCCTGGAAGCGAAGGCGACTCTCCTCCCCCCCACGCACAGCCGGCATCGACGCACGCGCGTTGCCAACCCTCCAGCAATGCCGCGGCGCGCCGGGCTCGGCATACCACTCCGATGAGCCTGTCGCGAAATAGGCGTTGACGACGAGCGGCAGCGCGCCGACGCAACAGAGGTCGTTGAGGATCGCCGCGACCGTGTCGTAGGCGACGTCGGCGAAGCGATTGATGGCGTGTCGCTCCAGCAGTTCTCGCGCGATGACCGACTTCGTGCCGAGACCCTCCATGACAAAGGCCAGCGTGGCGCCACCGAACTCGAACAGCGAACGCCGGCTCACCGCGCGAGGCGTCAAGCGCCTGTCCACCGCGGGCGGACAGCAGCGAGGAGGTGGCCAGCGCTCGCGCCATCGCCATACGCTTGCCTTCGTCGAGCGCGTCGTAGTCGACCCCCGCCGCCTTGTAGTTGGCCGATCCCTCGCTCATCGGCGATGATCCTATTCCCACTGCCGAGGAGGAGACGATGGACTTCCAGCCGAGCGAGCGTTGCATCGAGTTCCAGGAGCGCCTCAATGCGTTCATGGGCGAGCACATCCACCCCGCCGAGCCGATCTACGAGCGCCAGTTGGCCGAGTCCGGCGACCCCCACCACCAGCCGGCAATCATGGAGGAACTGAAGCTGCGTGCGCGCGAGGCCGGGCTCTGGAACATGTTTCTACCCGACGCCGACTACGGCGCGGGCCTGTCCAACAGCGACTATGCGCCGCTCGCGGAGATCCTCGGGCGCAGCCACATTGCCTCTGAGGCGTGCAACTGCTCGGCGCCGGACACGGGCAACATGGAGGTGTTGCACCAGTTTGCGACACCAGCCGCAAAAGGAGCAGTGGCTTAAACCTCTACTCGAGGGTGAGATTCGTTCCAGTTTCGCGATGACAGAGCCCGACGTGGCGTCCTCGGACGCCACCAACATCGCCCTGCGCATCGAGCGCGACGGCGACACCTACGTGCTCAACGGGCGCAAGTGGTGGATCTCCGGAGCGCTTCATCCTCACTGCCGGATCATGATCGTGATGGGCAAGACCAATCCGGATGGACCCCGCCATCGCCAGCAGAGCCAGATCCTCGTGCCGATCGACACACCTGGCGTTGCAGATCGTGCGCGGGCTGCCCGTGTTTGGCTACCAGGACCAGGAGGGCCACGCCGAAATCCTCTTCCAAGACGTACGCGTGCCGGCCTCCAACCTGATCGCAGGCGAGGGCGACGGCTTCATGATCGCCCAGGCGCGACTCGGGCCGGGACGCATCCACCATTGCATGCGCTCGATCGGAGCGGCCGAGCGAGCGCTGGAGGCGATGTGCAGGCGCGCTGTGTCGCGCACCACCTTCGGTCAACCAGTCGCCGCGCGCGCCAACATGCAGGACTGGATCGCCGAGGCGCGCATCGAAATCGAGATGGCGCGCCTGCTCACGCTCAAGGCGGCATGGCTGATGGACACCGTCGGCAACCGCCACGCCCGCACCGAGATTGCCGCGATCAAGGTGGCCGCGCCGAACATCGCGCTGAAGGTGATCGACCGCGCGATCCAGGTGCACGGTGGCGGCGGCGTCTCGGACGACTTTACGCTCGCGTGGGCCTACGCCCACCTGCGCACGCTGCGTCTCGCCGACGGGCCCGACGAGGTGCACAAGCTTTCGATCGCGCGACGCGAGCTTGCGCCCTACATGCCCTCAGCTTGAAAGACGCAGGCTGTAGAGCACTGCCGCGACCGAAGTAGCGAGGTTCAAGCTCGACACGCCCTCGCGCATCGGCAGGCGCAGGCGCACGTCCGCGCGCTCCAGCAATCGATCGCTGATGCCGTCGCGCTCGGTGCCGAACGCAAGCAGGGCACGCGGCGGGACCTGCTCTGGATGCAGGTCCTCGCCGTCGGGGTCCAGCGCCAGCAGCGGCCGGTCGCTGTCGGGCAGCGCCTCGATGCGTGCAACCGGCAGCGCGAAGTGCAGGCCCGCCGAGCCGCGCACCGCCACCGGGTCCCAGGGGTCCTGGCGACCCGTGGTCAGCACGCCCGCGGCCTTGGCGGCCGCGGCGACCCGCACGACGGCGCCGAGGTTGCCGAAGTGACGTGGATCCTCCAGCAGCACGAGCGGTGCGCTCCCCGGTGCGGCGAGCAGCGCAAGCGGGTCGCTGCGCACACGGGCGGCGATGCTCACCACACCTGTGTGGGGAACATAGGGGCCCAGGCGCTTGAAAGCCTCGACCGGGAGCACTACCGAAAGTCTCTGCATGCGCTCGACCAAATCCGGGGCCAGATCGCCTGCCAGGCGCCCCAGCTCACCTGGGTCAGCGCACGCCACCAGCTCGACCGAGGCACCGAATCTGAGCGCGTGCTTGAGCGCGTGAAAACCCTGCAAGACCACCAGGCTCTCGTCGCGGCGAGCCTCGTGGAAGCGCCGCACGATGGCGGGGGTGTCGAGGCTGGGTGCGTCGATGCTCACGAGCCTGAGTCTATGCCCGTGCCACACAACACTGGGGGCGCACGTAACCTTCTTTGTACAGATGCGTGAGCTGAGGACACAGCCGCAGGAGTTGGGCGAGTGCGTGGCGGCGCTGGCCGACGGTCGCGTCAGCTCGACTGAGCTGGTCGAGCAGGCGTTGACCCGCATCGAGGCGACCCAACCCACGCTCAATGCGTTTCGCATCGTGTGCGACGAAGCCGCCCGCGCCGAGGCCGCCGAGGCCGACCGGCGGCTCGCTTCCGGCGAGCGCCTGCCCCTGCTCGGGATGCCAATCGCGATCAAGGACGATGTGGACCTCGCCGGGCATCCGACCTCCTTTGGCTGCTCCGGTCCGTTCGCCGCCAAGCGCGAGGACTGTGAGATGGTGCGCCGCCTGCGCGCCGCCGGCGCGGTGATCGTCGGCAAGACCAATACGCCCGAGATCGGGCTCTACCCATTCACCGAGGGGAAGGCGTTCGGGGCCACGCGCAATCCGTGGAGCCTGGAGCACACCCCCGGAGGATCGAGCGGCGGTTCCGCCGCCGCAGTTGCGGCCGGGCTCGTCCCGGCCGCTCTGGGCTCCGATGGAGCCGGCTCTGTGCGTATTCCCGCCGCCTGGTGCAACCTCGTCGGGGTCAAGCCCCAGCGCGGGCGCATATCCACGTGGCCCGACGTCGAGTCCTTCAACGGCCTGACCTGCATCGGCCCGCTGACCCGCACCGTCGCCGATGCAGCGCTGATGCTCGACGTCGTGAGCGGCAACCACCCCGAGGACGCCCACTCTCCAGCCCCGCCACCCGAGCCATACGTGCAAGCCATCTCGCGCGAGCCGCGCCCGTTGAGGATCGCATTCTCCTTGCGCCACGCTTTCAGCGGCGCGCCGGTACGCCTGCATCGCGAGATCGAGGCCGGAGTGCGGCGAATCTGCAGAGTGCTCTGCGAACTCGGCCACACCGTGACCGAGCGTCACCCAAACTACGGTCTGATGGGGCTGACGCTGGTCGCTCGCGGCGAGTCCGGCGTGCACGAGTGGGTTGGGCGAGTGCCCGACCGCTCGCTCCTGGATGCGCGCACCCGCTCGACAGCGCAGGTCGGCGGCGTACTGTCGCGGACTGTCCTTCCCCTCGCCAGACGCATGGAGCGACGCCTTCAACGCCGCGTCGGCGCTGTCTTTGGAGAGTTCGACGTGCTCGTTGTCCCCACCAGTGCCGCCGCGCCGCTACCCGTCGGCAAGACCGACGGGCTCTCGAGCTGGTCGACGCAACAGGTCATCGCCGGCGCCTGCCCCTACGCCTGGCCGTGGAACGTGCTCGGTTGGCCCGGCGTCAGCGTGCCCGCCGGCTTCACCGAGCAGGGGCTGCCGTTCGGCGCGCAACTGCTCGGACCCGCCAACAGCGAGGCGCTGCTGCTCTCACTCGCGGGACAGCTGGAGCGAGTCGAGTGCTGGCACGAGCGCACACCCACGATGGCGTTCGCCTGAGCTGCTAGACCAACAGGCGAGTTCTCGACGCTGCGACCCCAGCCAGCCCCACCGAATTTCCATCTTTGGTCGCGGACACGGCCGACTTACGCTCAACGCCCGAGCGTACGCACGACCTCGCGGGCGCGACCGCGCAGACCACCGATCAACTCGCGTACGGCGGAGATGTCCGCGCGCAGTTCTGCGTCGCCGACCTCGACCGGCAGCATCGAGTCCTGTAGCTCCACGAGCGCGGCGTCCGCCCTGCCTGCTGCGTCGACGGCCGCGTCGATCAGTTCCTTCGCGCCGCTTCCCGGGGCAACGGCCGGCGCGGACTGGAAAGTGCGGCCGGGCAGCTGCGAGCGAGCTGCAAACTCGCCGTACGTGCGCTTGGTGCGACCGTAGGCGAGCTGCACCGGCCTGAACAGCTCAGCCTCGAGTACCTCGGCGGCGTGTTCGTCCAAGTGCTCATACGCCTCACCCAGGAGCGCAAGCGCGGAGTCGAGTTCGTCGGCCGCCACCGCCAGCACGTCCAACACCTGCTGTCTTGCCTGCGTCATCGTGTAGCTCATGCAGTGCAGGTTAGTGGCTGCGTCATACCCGCCCTGAAGAACTTAACTTGCAACCGGGCAGCGACCGTGGGATTGCTGCTTGAAAAGTTTGGGCTGCGGCAGCGGGGGGCTTGCGGCCAATGCCCAGGGACTCTGCTAGGGCTGTCTCTGCTACTCAATCTAGATCGTTAGCGTCCTGCGCGCTTTCGTACAATTCGTCGGCGCGTACCATCAATTCGCCAAGGCTCATGTGCAAGCCCTCGCACAGCTTGAGCAGGGTGGTGTATGTCGGATTGCCTCGACCGCGCATGAACCTGCCGACCTGTTCGGTAGCCAGCCCGGAGTCGTAGGAAACGCTCTCCTGTGTCATATCGATGTTTTCGGCGATCGCCAATTCGATCGCCCGACCCAGCGCGGCATGGCGAAGACTGCGCGGCTTGACTGTCCTGGGGCGTGACATGAGCTGCAGACTTGCGCATCTTCGGCGGAGGAGTAAGGACAACGGTGTAGAAAAAATGCAACATCGGAATCTCTGCATCGCACTTTGGGGGATTTTCTTGACGCACAGCAATCACAAAGAGTCAGACCTGCTCGTCCTCGGCGAGGCTGTCCAGCTCATGCGCGAGCGGAGAGGAGTGAGCACCGACGAACTCGCCAAGACAAGCGGAGTTCCCCGCGAGCGCATCGCCGCGCTTGAAGCCGGACAGCTCGACCCCACCTACGAGCAACTGCTGGAAATCGCCGACGGGCTCGGCATCCAACCCTCAGCGCTCGTCAGCTTCGCCGAGCGGCTCCGTACATCGACCGACCGATGAGAGCAAACCCCCACTCGTGCCGCCTAGTAGCGGCGGGTCACTCGGATCTAGAGTTGCTCGATCGAGATGGCCGCGCACGTAGCGAACCAGGGCCCAGACGTTCTCACAGGAGCGCGTTCACGCGCTGAACCAGCGAGCGCGGCGGCTTGAACCAAACCGTTCCTTCTCTGCCATCTGCGCGGCCGAAGGTGCGTTGAATGTGCCCGTCCTGGTCGGACCGGACAGGAAGTCGATGTCAACGCTGCCTATGCGCCCTTGACCGAACTCGATGTAGCAGGTGCCTCGCCCGAGGTGACGTTCCGGAGGCTCGCCGCCTCTGCGCTGCGCGACGATCGCCTGCGCGACCACCCGTGCGGCACCCTCGGCAAAGACGCCGGCCTTCGGAACGCCCGCCGTTGCGACGTCGCCGATCGCGTAGACGCCGGGATAGCGCGTCGCCAGCGTGGCGGAGTCGACGGGTACGTAGCCATCCTCCGTCATGCCGCTGGAGATCACGACATTCGGCGCGCGATGCTTTGGAACGCCAAGGAAAAGGTCGTAGGGCAGCTCACTGTCGTCGTCGAGCACGGTGAGGCCGCGAGACGGATCGAGCGACGCGACGCGCCGTCCGCTGAGCAGCGTGATGTCGCGTGCGGCGAACTCCTGTTCCAGCGCGGCCGACGTCTCTGGCGAAGGTGGGACGGGCGTGCCCAACGGCATCACGATCGAGATCTCGCAGGCGTCCCGCACGCCACGCGTCCTCAGCTCGTCATCGAGCATCAGCGCGCACTCGCTGGGAGCCGGCGGGCACTTGAAAGGCGCGGCGCATATCCCGATCACGGCGTGGCCGTGGGAGAACGTCGGGAGGATGCCAGCGAGTCGTTCGGCGCCAGCCACTGAATAGAACTCGTTGCCGGCATCGGCAAGGCCAGGCGTCGCGTCCATGTCGTAATCGGCGCCGAGTGCGATCACAAGCACGTCCGCCGCATGCGTGCCCGCATCGGTGCTCACAAGCCGGGATACCGGGTCGATCGCCCTGACCGTCTCGCGCAGCACCCGCACACCCGGCTTGACGATGTCTCGGTAGTACATCCGCACCGAATCCGAGGGAGCGTGACGGAACATTAGGTCGAGCTTGGAAAATCCAAACACGAAGGCATCGGACTTGTCGATCAGCGTCACGTCCGCGTCCTCGCCGAGCAGTTCGGACAGCATGGTGCAAAGCTCCAGCCCGCCGAAACCGGCGCCGAGCACAACAATACGGTCGCTCATTCCAGTGCCCTCCTTGATAGAGCGTGGTAGGCCCAGTGGTGTCGCCTGCCACGAGACCCTACCGTCCGGGGAGCGTTACTTCACAACCGGCGTTACCGGTCCGTGTCCGTCTTTGGCGTAAATCGCCATGCAGCGGGCGCTGGATCAGGCGGCGACGGTTTGATCCCTGCAAGCAGAGGTCCTTTATGGGAGCTGGACCGCCGACGATCAACCAGGATCGCAGATCGCGAAAGAAGAATTTCACGCCCCAGTACATGCAGTGGGCCCACCAGGAGGATCAGCTTCGGAGCGAGATCTTGCTGATACTCAACCCGGCGAAACCGGAACAGGAGCGGCTGATCCAGACACTCGAATCATTCGGCCGCGAGGCCGACCCCACAGGCAGCTCGACAGCGGTTCGCCGACAAGGCAAGCGCCTAACCGCCTTCGGCGAAGGGACCCAGACCGCAGATAGTTCTCAGCGGAGAGGACCGTAGGTTGCGCAAACCCCGTGGTCGTGCGCGCCGAGACGTTGAGCCTGGCATGAGCGGCGGTCGATGTCCAGACCGAGCCTCTCAAATAGAGTCGCTCTTGCTCCGGTTGCAGTCGGCGCATAGGAGCTGAAGGTTCTGAAGCGTCGTTGCGCCGCCGTGTGCAACGGGCAGGATGTGGTCGTATTGGAGGTCGAAGGAGCCGTCGCACTCGACGCAGCGTCCACCGTCACGCTCGAAGACGGCGCGCCGCAACTCAGTCGGGATAGAGGCACGGGTGGGACGGCCGTTTTCCTCGGCCCGCATTAGGCTTCGGGCTGACTGCAGTTTCTGCTCTAGGCGTCGCTGGCGCTGCAGCACCAGGGCCTTGACATCCTCGGCGTCTAAGCTGTCATCGTCCCAATAGAAGCCACCCAAGAACTGCCAGAGGTTGCGCCGACCATCGCGCCATACATGGACCGGGTCCATCGCCTGCATTTGCTGAGCTGCTCCCATCTGAGCCTTCGACCAGCGCAGCTCAATGATCTTGCGCCCGGACTGCACAGCGTAGCGGCGGCCCGAGAGCATCCGGCCAAGCGTCCAGGGCAGCTTGACCAGTTGCGCTTTGTTGTCGACGCGAAGCATCCGGAACCGTATCGGCATACTGATCGCCCCTTTTGAGCCTGCCATAGAGCGCGTACAACTCGGCGGCTTGCACCACCGCACTCAGCCGGCCACCCTGCTCGTGCAGTTCGCGCGCGCCGCGGACCGTGCCGCGCCGTCTTGGCTTCGGTGTTTCCTGCTTCGATGGCCCGCTCATCCTGCGGTACAAACTGTTCGAAGCTCTGCACGTCGCTTGCCGCATCCGCTTTGCCGTTCGGGCGGAGTTTGCCCAATGTCCGAAAAAGTGGAGACAGTCGGGAGCGAACCCCCGCAAGGCTCCCGCCGTGGCTAGCCTTCAAGCGGTGCGGCGCGAGCAATCGCACCCCGTGAGCCAATCACTTCTCGTAGTGTTAGCGAGCCTGTAGCACCACGAGATCTTCGCCGAGTATCTGGTAGACGAGCCGATGCTCCTCAGTGATGCGTCGCGACCAGGCGCCGGAAATCCCGTACTTGAGCGCCTCCGGCTTGCCGATCCCGCCCGTTGGGTTGCGCAGCGCGTCATCGAGCAGCCGATTGATGCGCTTGACGAGCGCGCGGTCTGTCCGCTGCCAGTAGGTGTAGTCCTCCCAGCCCTGCGGAGTGAAGACGAGCCTCACGCCCGGTCGAGCTGATGCTCGGCCGTCTCGCCGCGCTTCGCCGCGTCGGCGGCATCGAGCAGACGGCGCGCATTCGCAGGCGAGCGGAACAGATAGGCCGTCTCCTGCCAGGCGGCGTAATCGTCGGCCGACATGAGCACGGCGTTGCCGCGCTTGGACGTGATCTCGATTGGCGCGCGATCGTCGTTTACCTGCTCTATCAACGGGAACAGCGCCCGTCGCGCCTCGCTAGCCGTGATCGCCACTGCCATCCCTTTCATCTGGTACCAGATATCGTACCACACCTGGAACCGGGGCAACGTCCCCGCTGCAAGAAGCATTTGACGCGGAGCGTTGGCAGACGCTAAGCGAGGGCGAGCTCGAGGTCTGCTGGACTCGCCTTCGCGGGCAGCTCCAGCCGAAGTTCGCCCTGGGCCTCATCGAGAAGTCTGTGCGGACCTCGACCTCTTGTGTTGCACGCCCACTTCCAAGCCGGCCTCACGTTTCGCTCATCGCTGATCAGACCGCCGGATAAACCGCAAGCGCGCGGCGCCGCAGAGAGAGAGTTGTCAGTAAAGAGGGGCCGTACGTTGTACAAACCCTGTGACCTTTGGTGCGTCTGCTCTCGATCTGACTGCATCTGATGTATAATCTGCATCATGAAGGAGCGTAGAACGACAGTTGTTGCTCGTGAGGAGGACTTGGCGCTGCTCGCCCACGAGGCCCGAAACCAAGGGCTGTCCCTCGGCAGGATGCTTGGAGCTGTTCTGGCTGAACGTGCGGATGAGCTCAGGCAGAGCCGACGTCCGCGCCTGGCGACCTTCCGCGCCGACACGAGCATCGCTGTTGCCGCAAATCAAGAGCAGCCAGCGGCGCGCGACTTCCGCTCTGCGTGACGCTCATCCTCGACACGGGGCCAATTGTCGCGGCCCTCAACGAACAGGACCCCGACCACCAACGCTGCGCGACTCTACTTGCAGGAGCGCAGGACCTGCTCGTACCAAGTCCGGTACTCGTCGAGGTCGACTACTGGCTCGTCAAGCTTGCCGGACCCAAAGTGTGGAGCGACTTCGTTGCCGACGTCAATCGAGGCGCCTACCGGGTTGCCCATCCAACCGACTCCGATCTGACACGTGCTGCCGAGTTGGAGAACACCTATGAGGACCTCGATCTGGGTCTAGTCGATGCCTGCACCATCGCCCTCTGTGAGCGCATGGGCGAGACGAGCGTCGCCACGCTCGACCAGCGACACTTCTCAGTCGTACGCCCCCGACACTGCACCCACTTCAGGCTCCTCCCCGACTGACGGGCTCGATCCTGGGCTCTCATCGAGAAGCTTGCGAATATCGATCAGGCTCGGTCCTGGGCCTCATCGAGAAGCTTGCGAATATCGATCAGGTCAAACCCACGAGATGTGCTGCGGCCGGGTTCAAAGCGTGTATCAGTGGCCAGGTTCTGCCGCCGGGTCTACGACGACTACACCTGCAGCGTCGAAATCGCGAAGGTTGAGGGTGACAACCGCCAGATCGTGTGCCAGCGCGGTCGCAGCAATGAGACTGTCCTTGATCGGCATAGCGCGCCCATCTGCGCGGAGTGTTGCGAGCAGCTCGGCCCAGCGCATACCTGTCGAGGCATCCCACGCGATGCACTGCAACCTCTGCACTCCGCCCTCGAACCAACGCTCGAGCCGACTTCGGCGACGACCACGCGGGAGCAGCAGGATGCCGAACCGAATCTCGCCCAGGATGATCGGATCGACGGCGAGCTCGGACTCATTGTGGCCAAGCCACTCGACCACACGCTCGTCCGGGGCGGGCTTGGTCGCCTCCGAGAGGACGTTCGCGTCGACCAGAAAGCGCGCCATGCGATTAGCTACAGCGAGTCGGTTGACTCTGACTCAATCTCAACGAACCAGCCGTGCTCCGGACACGACCGCAGCCAATCGACCAAGCCACGGTTCGGCGGCGGCGTCAGCCGGGTCAGCCGGTACTCATCCGCGCCAACTCGGTCGACCTCGAACTCCTCCCCCGCCTTGATGCCATCCGCAGCACGAAGCTCCGCCGGGAGGACGATCTGGCCCTTTGTCGAGATAGTGGTACGCATAAGTGTAAGATCTCATCTTACTAGATCAGATGTCGATCTGCGGCGAGCGTCGCGTGCACGGTCCAGCTTCCGATCATGCTCTTGATCACCAGCAATGGTGCGAAGTGCGCGCTATTTCGCGTCTTGTCTGTTGAGTGGAGACGATTGGTCGAGAAGACGCGAAATCGTCAGTGCTGGCCTCGCGTCTGCTCGCTTGTGCTCCTTCGATGCGACCCAAACGACGGGCACCAAGGGGAACGCTAGAGCTGTTCGCGTAGCTCGTCGCGGCTCATACCGGCGTCTCTGAGGATGCCGTTCAGCGTTCCGCGCTTGAGTTCGCGGTGCAACGGCACCACAAGCGAGACGGCCCGGTCCTGGTGCTTGAGGCGAACGTGGCTGCCGCGCTGGCGGGCCACTTCCCAGCCGAGCTTCTGGAGCACATCGATCAGTTGCGCACCGGAGACGACCGGCAGACGCTCGCTCACGCGGGAACGGCGAGCCTGCGGCGGACGATGCCGGAGCCGACCGGGCGTCCTTCTTCACGCAGACCCTCGACATAGAGCGCCAGGGCCTCTTGGGCGTTCTCGACTGCATCGTCGATGTCCTCGCCTTGCGTGTGCAGACCCGGAAGGTCCGGCGCATAGACGTGGTAGCCGCCCTCGTCCTGGGGCTCGAAGACAAACTCGAACTCGCTCTGCTCGGCCATACGCTTAGGATACCGCCAAACGCGACAGATGAGACGACTTTTGGCCCTGGCCTCATCCCGCCCCACCCGACTCGCTAGGCACCGACGACAGCCGCCGGACGTTCTTGGCGTAGGCTCGCTTGAGCCGCTCGCGCGCGGCTTGCTCAGACGGATGTCCATACGTGGACATCACAAGTGAGCCTCCATCCCTATGCCCAAGCTGCACGGCGACATCCAGCCGTAGTGCGGCGCAAGCTCGGCCAGGCGCTCTATGTAGAGGCGGGCGCCAGCCATCTGCCGACCTGTCCCGTAGGCGAGCACCGGGTGGACGTGCAAGACCCCGCGCGCCTGCATCTCCCAGACGCGTGCAACCAACCACACCGACCCTCTCCCCACCTTCTTGACGGTCTCCTGATAGGCGCGGCGGTGCAGCCGACGCCACCGTTCCGTCGCCGACTCATTCCACGCGCGAGCGGCCACACGATCGACACGACAGCCGAGCTTGCCCGAGTGCTTGTGCTCGCCAAGCGCGGCGCACGCCTGCTCGTCCCACGGCAGCTCATCGGCACCAGGGGCGGTGACGGCGCTCAACAGGATGTCCCCGCGCAGTGTCTCCAGGTTGCGGAACAGCTTCTGGCGCTGATCGCCTGCCCACACCGGCCCGTACTCTGGGCAGCGGCGAGAGCGACAGACCTTCCCCCGACCGTAAAGCCTGCGCCCGCAGCTACGACACCGGCCCACGACGCTCGGATCGACCAGCGGCCGCCGCCGCGACGAGCGGGTTCCAAAACGATTAGCCACGTCGGCTTCCCATGCGTCCCGACTTGGGTCGCATGCGACCCAACCGCATGCAGGCTGCGACCGTTTTGCGACCGCAAGCCCACCGGGCTCCCGCAAATCGGCGGTTTTTCGTTCGCGCCGCTTCGCCCTTACGCGCTGGCGTTTCCCCTGCGTTGATCCGCGTTTCGCGAACCTCCGCAGAGGGTCGAACCAGTGGAGAGGACCGTACGTTGCGCAAACCCCGTGGTCGTGCAGGCGGAGTCGCTGAGCATCTAGCTCACTCGACGATCCTTTTGCGCAACGCTTGCAGGGTCCGAACATCGTGCCAGAAGCTGACATGTTGATCCAGTCCAACGACGCGGGAGTGTGACGCTGATCCTGGATTCTGCCTAGCGCTACCGTTAGGCGCCATGACCGCGGCGAACCCGATGCTCGACACGGCTTCCCAGCGCCCAGCCACCGGGATGGACGTGCCTGCACGAAAGCTGATCCTCAAGACCCTGGAGAGCTGCTCGAACCAGGATGCTCTCTACGGGTTCTGGGGCGATGACTACGCGAACTTCGACGATTACACGAGAGCCGTTCGGGAAGTGTGGCTTGACGCGCCGGCTGACCGCTTGATCAACGCCGTGAAGCGGGCAGCCGGCGAACAGCCGGCGACGGTGAGCGTCGGCGCTGTGCGCCAAGGCGAAGAGGCTGTGACCGAAGCCGCGCTCCTCCACATGCCCGAGCCGGATTTCCGCGTGGCGGTCTTCAAGGCATTCAGCAAGGACAAGCTCAACTCCACGGTCACGCGCATCACGAGCATCTGTCGCAAGCGCGGCATCCCGTGGGAGTTCAATCGCAGCGACGGGTTTCGCTGGATCGGAGACGAGCATGTGGAGGCAGCAGTGCGCCCGGCGCTGAGCGCCATCGAAGACCCACGCCTCATGTCCGCCAAGAGCCACTTCGAGTCGGCGCGGTCGGAGCTGGCGCTTGGCACGCCAAGCGCTCTACCCCAGTCCGTGCATCAGTCCACCTGTGCGGTGGAGAGCGCGATGAAGGCCGTGCTCAAGCATCGCGGCGTCGCCTATGACGAGAAGGACGCCGCCTTCAAGCTGTTCGACCTGCTCGTGGCTGCCGACCTCGTTCCTGAGTTCATGCGATTCTGCGTGCTCGCCCCTGCCTCGCCGCGCAACAAGGTGGGCAGTCATGGCGCAGACAAAGAACCGCACCACGTGCCGCAGGAGATGGCGGAGGCGGTCCTGGCCTCGACGGCGGTCGCCATCGCCTATTTGCACAAGCTCCTGCCTTAGATGACCTGCCCACGGACTTAGAGCGCCTAACAGAATGAGTTTTGGAGTTGTTGGTGGCAGATGAGTGCGCAGCCGATTGTGAGGAAGGCTTCGTGGATGTCGGCGCGGCGGTCGTAGCGACGCTCGAGGCGGCGGTGTTGGTGTAGCCAGGAGATCGTGCGCTCGATCACCCATCGTTCTTTGCCGAGCCCCGACCCGTTAGCGGTGTTGCGTTTGGCGATCCGTGGTGTGATGCCCCTTTCGCGGAGCGCGTTGCGGTGCCTTTGGCTGTCATACGCCCGGTCTGCGAGCAGCGCCTTTGGCCTGAACTTGCCGTGAGCGCCGGTCGGGGGGACCCGATCGACGAGTGGGATGAGCTGGGTGATGTCGTGGCGGTTGCCGGCGGTGAGAGTGGCGGCCAGCGGGGTTCCCTGACCGTCGCAGATCACATGGTGCTTGGAGCCCGGCCGGCGGCGATCGACTGGCGAGGGGCCTGTCTTTTCGCCCCCCCTTTTGCTCGCACGTGCGAGCTGTCCACGACCGCCCTTGACCAGTCCAACGCTCCCGCGTCTTGCAGTTCGTCCAAGAGCACTCGGTGCAGGCGCTCCCAGACCCCAGCCTCGTTCCAATCCCGTAAGCGACGCCAACACGTCATTCCCGACCCACAGCCCATCTCTTGCGGCAGATCCTCCCACGGGATGCCCGTCTTGAGGACAAAGAGGATTCCCGTCAGGGCCTGCCGATCAGGCACCCGCTTGCGCCCCGGATACCGATACCGACGCTCGACACGCGGCAACAACGGCTCGATACGAGCCCACAACCCATCACTGACCAAAGGTTTCGCCATAGACACCGTCTACGACAACAGCATCCCAAAACCTCTTTTTGTTAGGCGCTCTTAGTAAACGCCTGAAGGGCTGTCCGGCCCCCGACGGAAGGTGCGGTTACCACAACTGCATCTCTCGAGGGAGGCCGGACATGGAAGACCGTAGGTGCAAGCTCGGACTGGCTGGGCGTCTGGAGCTGGTGAGGCTGATCGAGCAGGGTTCCTCGCTGCGAGCGGCGGCGCGTGCGTTGGGGGTCGCACCGGCGACTGCACACCGCTGGTGGCATCGTTGGCAGGCGGCATCAGAGGAGCAGCGCTACTCGCGGGAGGCTCTTCAGACTCGTCGGCCGGTGCCTCATAGTTGTCCTTGGGCGCTGAGCGCGGAGCAGGAACAGAAGATCCTCGGCGCGCGTGAGAAGACCAACTGGGGCCCGATGCGCCTGACCTATCTGACGGGCTCGCATCGCTCGACGATCTGGAAGGTGCTGGCTCGCCACGGCTGCTCGCGCAGACGCCGATCCACCCAGCGTGAGAGCTCTCGCCGCTATGAGTGGTCAGAAGCCGGGGCGTTGCTGCACATCGATGCCTTCCAGGTCCCGAAGTTCTCGGTTCCTGGACACTGGGCAACTGGGCAACGCGCAGAGCGACACAAGACGCGTCGGGCCGGCAAGACCGTCGTGATCGGCGTGATCGATGACCACACTCGCTTGGCCTATTGCGAGCTGCACAGCGCTGAGAACGCGATCAACGTCTCGGTGACCCTGGCTCGCGCTGCTGCCTGGTTCATCGAGCAGGGCTGCGGGCCGGTGCAGGCGGTGATGTCTGACAATGCCAAGTGCTACTCGCAGAGCATCGCTTTCCGGCAGACACTTACGACTCTCGGTGCTCGCCACATCCTGATCCCGCCATACACGCCCCGCTGGAACGGGAAGGTTGAGCGCTTCTTCGGCACGCTCAACACGGAGTGGGCGCATGGGCGCGTTTGGCCCAGCAGCGACAAGCGGGATCGCGCCCTGTCATCGTTTATACGCTTCTACAACCGCAGGCGACCACACTCAGCCGCCAGCGGCCGAGCACCCATCAGCCGCGTTCAGCAGGTCCGTGGGCAGGACACTTAGAACCTATCCCGGTAGGGAGGATTCCCAGTCGTCCCCGGCGAACTCTTGAGCCGATCTGTTGATCGGACATAGGAGGCTCGATATGGGGTTGGTCGACCGCGATGATGGTTGGCGTATGCCGGACTGGCTGTGGGAGCGGGTCGAGCCCCTGTTGCCGCCTCCGCCCGAGCGTCCGTTGGGAACTCACCGCCGGGGCGTGGCGAAGCGCGAGGTGATGGACGCGATCTTGCTCGTGCTGCGCACCGGCATGCAGTGGAACGCGCTCGACGCGCGACCGGGGTGTGCAATTCCTCTACGGCACACCGGCGTTTCCAGGAGTGGGAGCAGGCGGGGGTTTTCCACGAGATCTGGCGCCAGGGTCTGCTTGGCTACGACGAGCAGGTCGGTATCGACTGGTCCTGGTTGGCGGCCGACGGGGCAATGACCAAGGCACCGCTCGGCGGGCCGAAGACCGGTCCCAATCCCACTGATAGAGCCAAGGGGGGGCGAAGCGCTCGCTCCTGGTCGAGGCTGCGGGAATCCCGATCGGGCTCTCTCACGACGGCGCGAACCGCAACGACCACAAGTTGCTGAAGGGAACGCTCGACTCGATCCCGATCGAGCGCCCCGAACCGACCGAGGCGGACCCTCAGGGTCTCTGCCTTGACAAGGCATACGACTTCCCGGTCATCCGCGAACTGCTCGGCGAGCGCGAGTTCACACCACACATCCGCGCTCGTGGCGAGGAGATCGACCTCAAGCAGCGCAATCCCGACTGGCGAGCACGCCGCTGGGTCCTCGAGGCCTGTCACTCATGGCTCAACCGCAACCGGGGCGTCCTCATTCGCTGGTCCAAGAAGGACGAGAAACCACCTCGCCTTCCCACAACTCGCCAGCGGCCAGATCGCCTTCAAGCGCCCGCACGCAGCGCGGACGACAGCGGCCCTATAGGGATAGGCCCTAAGCAGCGCTCTGGTCCCGTCCCTTGGGGGGTTCTGGCGCAGATGGACTCAGCGCAGGTTGCCCCAGCCTTGTTGTTGCAAGCGGCGACAGGGGCGGCGGCTAGGCTTCGATGCCGTCATGAACGTCCCCGACCAGCCACTCTCCCACGAGGTTCTGGAGCGCGCACGCGCGTACGTGCGCGTCGATCAGCGGATCGTCGCGGCGCTGCCCGAGTTGGGCGAGGCGATCCGCTCGTTCGAGCCGGTCCCGGGTCCTGCCGGGGAGAGCGTCGCCGAATGGTTGGCCGAGCGCGCCCTGAACGAACCGCAGGAGGCGACCGTCCGAGTGCGGCTCAGCCACGGCAAGGTCACGGGGGTATATGCGCTGTGCGCCGCGCAGATCGCGCTCAGCCGCGAGGGACGCGCACAGCTCGGCGGCGTGCACTACCGCACCCAACCGGCGATCCTGCTCGCGCAATTCGCGCGCACCGCAGACACGCCTGGCATCGGCGACGAGATGCTGCGTCATGCCGACACCAGCGCGCGCCGCGCGCTGCTCTACGTCGGTGCGACCGCCCTCGTGGTTGACCCGTTCGACCAAGACACCGCCGTGATGTGGCAGCAGCGCTTCGGCTTTCAAGATTCCGAGCAGCCGGTGCCGGGCAACCCCCGGCTACGCCGGCAATGGCTCATCCTTCAGCAGTAGTCGGCGCCTTCGGCTTCCAACTCGGCCATCAACTGGTCGGCGCTCTCGTGAAACGCGCGCACGCGAGGATCGCGGCGCGAGCGCTCCAGATCCCGCTCGTCAATCACGATCACCGCTTGGTCGAGCACGTCGTGCAGCTTGTCCTTGTCGAGTGCTGTAGCCACGACCTCAGCGTACCGCAACACGACCGCGAAGTAGGCCTGGAGACGCGGCACGTAGAACGGACCTCGCCGCACGGGCGTCGGGGCGAACTCCTATTCGTTGGAGCTGAAGAGGCCAACGTAGTAGTGCCCGTGTTCGTGCGTGACCGTTGCTGTTATCTCCTCGTTGTGGTACGGCCCCGAGCGAATCCACAACCAGCTACACACGAACGTCGAGCCGCCTGTCCGTCGGCATTTTGTGCCGAACGACGAGACCTCATTCAACGGGTATCGACCTTCTGCGTGGGCCGCGCTGACGAAGGCCTTCTTGGCCTGTCCCAGCGGGCTTGTTTCCTGCCTGCGTTCTTCGGCCCTTTCCTTCTTTTCTTCCGCTTCTCTCTTGGGCCGTTCTTTGCGGCGCCGCGCAGCTTCGTGCTCTCGCTTGAGCTTTTCACGCTTGCGGGTCGATGTGCACCAAGCAGCCGAGACGCTGCCAAACTGTCCGCTGCTCGTGATCGTCGGCCCGACCAGGCCGTGTGAGGTGACGACAAAGCTACCTGTGACACCGGGCGCGTCACACGACCAAGCTATCTGCACAACTTCTTCGGAGCTCGGCTCGTCAACATCTTCGACTTCTCCGGGGTGATCGACTTCCCATGAAGTGGATACCAGCGCTCTTGAGCCTTCGCTTATCGTGGCAGCGTCTTTCAGTGTCTTGGCCCCGAGCCCTTCTGCAAGTTCGTGTGGTAGTAGGGCGACCGATTCTTCGAGGGTGATGCACTTCTCCGCGCCCGTCGTCGTCACGCTTATCGTCGTATAGCCGGGATGACTCCATGTATGTCCAGGGTGCGCTACGGCAGTCGCCTGGACCGTTGCTGCTTCGAGCGCTTCGCTGTACCCTACCGGACAAGAAGCCGACGCGGACGTGACGCTGGCGAACATCGTGACGACCATCGTCGCCACGAGGGCCAGGGACTTCATGTGGGCCACGCCGCGATAGCCGTGCGCAGAGGCGGGTATCGTCGTCCTTGAGCGCCGCACGATGGCGCAAGGGTAGCGCAGCACACACCGTCGAGACGGCAGCTCGATGGAGCGCTGTAGAGTGCCCCCGGGTGGCGCACGGATATCGCCTTCGCGTAGAGGATCAGGCTGGCGCAGCCTACATTCTGCGGCGTGTTGGCGCTCTGGCCGAGATCGAGCAGGCGGTTATCGCGCATTGCGCGGAGCACGCGCCTCAACCTCCGTACAGACCACAGGAGATCAAGAAGCGGTTGGCCCCGAGCTGGAGGCCAGAGGTGCGGGTGCCGCCCTTCGGGCCGCAGTACGACAATCTGCCGATCAACGACCGCTACGACCTGTGGAAGTCGTTCGAGCTTGACGGCGGCGCGCGGATCGGCGTGGCGATCGAGATGGAGCGATGGGAGGTCTGGACCGACCTGCTCAAGTTCCGGCGCGGAATCCAGCGCCATCAGATCGCCGTTGGCGTGATCCTGCACGACAATCCCGCAAACCTGTACTACGTCTACCATCATCTGCGGCTCATCTCCGAGCCACTTTTTAGCGCGCTACCGGTCGTGTTCGCCGCCCCGGAAGGCGAGGGACTGGAGACGGCTGCGCCTCCAAGCAATCGCCGCTTCGCTCCCTACCGGATGCCCAACGATCCGGTTGCCTGACCGTTGCAGCCTTTAAAGATTTCCTAAACCTTTGCCGTAGGCTGACCCATTTTGGCGGTCAAAAGCACTTTTAACTATTGGAGGGAGTTTCTTCCGAGCTTCCCCCTTGCAGGGTCTTCCGCCGGCACCAAACACTCTGAGCCAAGACACTCGTCGCCCGCGCAGGCGGGCGTCAAAATCTGCGCACAACAACTACCGCCGCGGCGTTCATGTAAGAGCGCCGCAGTTGGTCGCGCTCTCATCTGAGCAGGAGCACGAAGCGACGGCGCTGCTCGCCGGGCTGCTGCGTGACGCGGCCCACAGGGATGGAGGCGGCGTTTGCGGCAGCGCTTTGGGCAGCGTTTACCCCGACGCTTTCGACGGCGCGACCCCGCCGGCTGGGAGGCCCGAAAAGCCGCACGGGAGCAGGAGATCGGACCAGTGAGCAAGCCCCGACAAATAAGGACGAGTGATCGTTCCGAGAGATCAAGAGCCGGACAGCGGCGTGGGATGCGAGTGAGCGCCGATCGCGTGTTCGATCTTGCGCGGCATTTGACATGGCGTGACCGGGAGATCGCCACATGCCTGTATGACCATCAGGTGCTCGCCACCGGCCAGCTTGAGCTGCTGTTCTTCTCCTCTCGTCGTCGTTGCCAGGACCGGCTGCTGTTCCTCTACCGGGAACGTGTGATCGACCGCTTCTACCCGCACGGCCCGTTCGGCTCGGGTAAGCCGCAGGCGCACTGGCTGCTCGATGACGCCGGCGCGATCCTCGTCGCCTCAAGCCTCGGCATGGAGCCCAAGCGGCTGGGCTGGCGGCGCCGCGAGGACTGGGCCTCGCACACGCAGCTCGCGCATCGCCTGGGAGCAAACCAGTTCGTGTGCGATCTGATCGCCGCAACCCTGCCCGATCCTCACATGGGCGTGACCGCCTGGGACTCGACCCGCCGCGCCACCGAGCGTCTTGGCAGCAACGGGCCTGTCGAGCTTGTGCGGCCAGACGCGGGCCTCATCCTCGACGTTCCCACCGGCGCGATCGAGTGCTTCCTTGAGTGGGACCGTGCCACCGAGACACAGCAGCGCCTTGAGGACAAGATCGAGCGCTACAAGCTCGCCGAGGCTCGCCTGCACGACCAAACGCAGATGTGCAACGTCCTGTTCGTCGTACCAGGACCGGGCAGGATCGACACACTACGCCGGGCGTATGCCGCGCTTGAGCCCAAGCGAGAACGCCACCGTCAGGACAGCTCTCTGGTCAACCTCGACGGGCGCTGGCCGATACTCGCCACAACCACGACCGCGCTGCGCGACGCAGGGCCACTGAGCAGAGTCTGGGAGTCGATCACCGACCCCACTCAGCCGCCGGTCGCGCTCAGCGAGCTGCCCATCAGCCATGCCCTGGGACCGGCCGACATGGCGTGCGCGCTCGGGCGCCGCTGGCATCACGAGCAGCCCGGCTTCTGGGATCGGCTCTCTCCGCTGCACCGCCGCCCGGAAGACCCCGGCAGCGGCGAGCATGAGGGCTTGAAGCCTGACGACGGATCTGATCTGATCGACCAGCCCCACAGCCACGACGACTACGAGCGGGAGGCCATCCCATGACGCGCATCTGCCTCTACACCCGCATCTCCACCGACGAGGAGAACCAGCCAACCTCGCTCGCCTCCCAGCACGAACGGCTGGAGGCATTCTGCAAGGTGCAAGAAGACTGGCGAATCGTCGCCCGCCACGACGACCGCTCGACCGGCACGAAGCTCGACCGGCCCGGCCTGCAAGCCGCGCTCGACCTCGCTCGCCAAGGCCGCATCGACCAGCTACTCGTCTACAGGATCGACCGGCTATCAAGAAAGGTGCGCCAACTCTCCGGCATCGCCGAGGAACTGGACAAGCTCGGCGTGATCCTGCGCTCAGCGACAGAGCCATTCGACACCGGCTCACCGGCAGGCCGGATGATGCTGCAAATGCTCGGCGTGTTCGCCGAGTTCGAGCACGCCACCATCGTCGATCGCATCACCGCCGGTATCGAACGCCGCGCCAAGGAAGGCCGCTGGTACAGCGGACGCCCACCCTTCGGATACACGCTCCACGACGGCCAACTCGCACCAGACCCGATCACCTCGCCGACCGTCAAGCGCATCTACCAGCTCTACACGCAGGACCGGCTCGGCACAATCGCAATCGCCCAGCAGCTCGGCGCCAAGCACGCACCGGCGCCGAGCGCCGGCTGGGGCCACCCAGCCGTCCACCGCGTCCTCACCAACCCGACCTACCTCGGACGCATCCGCTGGCGCAACCAGGACTTCCAGTCCACGCACGAGCCATTGATCGACCAAGCCACCTTCGACCACGCCCAGGCGATCCTCTCCGAGCGCGGCAGCGACGCATCCCGCCGCCGCGGCAACCGCTCGGACTTCCTACTCTCCGGCGTGATCCGCTGCGGCCACTGCGGACGCGCCTACATCGGCATGTCAGCACACGGCAAAGGCGGCACCTACCACTACTACGCCTGCACCGCCCGCCAGAAGTACGGACCCAAAGCCTGCCAAGGTGAGCGCGTCCCGCGCGAGAAGCTCGAGACCGCCGTCCTGCACCAACTCACCGGCATCTACCGCGACGGCCCGCTCATCCACGACGCCCTCGGTGCCGCCCAAGAGCAAGCGCAGCGCGAGCGACCAGCGCTCGATGAGCAACGTCGGGCGATCACCACCGAGATCACCCGTGTCGAACGCTCGACCGAGCGCTACTTCGAGGCCTTCGAGCAGGGCCAGCTCTCCCCCGAGCGCTGCGAACAGCGCGTCTCGCGCTTGAACGCCCGCCTCGAAGACCTCCGCGCTCAACAGTCCGAGCTTGCCGACAACGGCGCCGACGAGGCCGCACACGCGCCCACAGCAGCCGACCTGGCAGCGACCGCCAGTCAACTCGAATCCGTCATCGCAGACGGCGAGCCCGAGAAGACCAAGGCGCTCCTGCGCATCCTCATCGCCGAGCTGCGCGTCAACAGCAAGACCGACATCCAGCCCACCTACCGCATCATCACGCCCGACCGCACCCACAAGGCCGGGGTTTGCGCAACGTCAGGAAAAGTGGAGACGGCGGGAATCGAACCCGCGCAATGTGCCCGCCGTGAGGAGGACTGACAACGGAGCATCCCCCTGCCCACGGCAACCGACGGCTACGCGGCAGTGGCTCGCGTTCAGCCGTATTCAGCGCCTTCGGCCTCCGATGGTGGTGAGCAGCCACGATTGAGCACCGAGGGACAGATGGAGCTGGTCTGCCGCGAAGCGGCGTATCCGGCAACTGGAGACCGGAAGGTCAAGGGGTGGGCAACGCGGATCAAACGCGTTGCGCGGCCTTCCCCGGCCCCGTGGAGGTTGCGGTCGAGCTTGCTAGCGCCGGCCAGCCGGCGGGCGGCCGCGGCGGCGATGGTGGGTGACAATCGCTTCTTCAAGCTCAGCGATCTCCTCGGCACCCAAGTGCGCTTGAGACTTAGCGATCAGGTTCAGCACGAAGTCGAGATCGTTGGCGACTGCGACCGTGAACTGCGAACTTCGATCGACGTCCACCCAGCCGCGTGGGTGACAGAGAACAACGATCCGTTCGATCCATAGCTGTGGCCATCGGGCGGCGAGCACGGCCGTGAGCTGGTCGGTCGGCTCGTTGAGCTCTTGGCTGGGAGAGCGACCAGCGTTATCGGTCACGGCGCGTTCACCGACGAGGTTGCCGTATTTGTCGTATTTCTCGCCGTGCCAGTAGTCACCGTGACAGACGACCGTCACGTTGATGTTCTTGATCTCCAGCGCAAACACGCCGCGCGGGCCAAGCAGCAACAGGTCGACCTCACCGCCGCGGTTCTTGTAGCCGCTCAGTGCTCGCCAATCGTCGCCGAGTCGTTCACACAGGGCGGTGAGGACACGGTCCTCTCCCTGCACGCCAGCCGCCTTTGCGTGCTCCTCGTGGCTGGGTGCGATCGGACGTGGTGAAGGCGGTGCGCTCGATAGCGATATGGCTGCCAGCTTCAGGCTCGCTAGCAGCCATCTACCTGGGCGCAGAGGCGAATGCGCTCCGGTCCGCTCGCATTGCAGCGCTTCAATGCGCTGCTCCCTGGCCTCGCATGCGCGCTGCCATTCCTGCTTGGCTTGCGCTTCGGCGGCAAGGCGTGGAGCGGCTGCCTTGGCCAGCAGGGCGCGCGGATGGTTTGATAGCTCGATGACTCGCATGTCCTGTCATCGACCGCGCCGGCCTCCGCCCACACGTAGTTCCACTGACGCGGACAGACCGCAGGGTTGGTCCATTGGGCCTGCAATTATAGGCGCTTCACGCTTCGAGCAGATCGCGACACATTTGACCCAGCGACGGCACGGGTCACCGAGCACCTGGTGGACGAGGTGCTCCTCGGTGATTGCGCCGCGACCAGGCCCCGCAATACCGTACGCCGCATCCCAGACGGCGGCACCGCGATCTCGCGCTAGACAAGCTATATTGTCTTGGTGCGGATCGGTGAGCCAGCGCGAAAGCACGGCGTCGCCGACGCAGACATATGGCACGCCGTTCGCAACGCTATGAGGAGGGTGCTCATGGATGAGGATTTGACCATGCTGATCGGGCCAGCAACTGACGGAGCGCTGATCGAGGTCGGCGTCCTCGACATCGATAGTGACGATGCTGTCGTCATCCACGCCCAACCACTACGGCACAAGTTCCACAAGCTCCTCGGATGAGATGACCATGCCCCGACACACAGACAAGGAAATCGAGCAAGCCGCCCGTCGCTTCGAGCAGCTTGCCGACTCGCTGGACCCGGAGACCGCGAAGGTCGAAGACACCGACGACCTCCGCTCGATCGCAACCGCAGCCGAGGCGGTACGCGCAGACGATGCCCGTCTGCGAGAGGCCGTCCTCGTCGCCCGAGCCCACGGCAGGTCCTGGAACCACATCGCCCTCGCTCTCGGCGTCTCCCGGCAAGCGGCCCGGCAGCGGTTCGCGGACCAGGGCACAGCGGGCGTGACGTCTGCTGTCTGACGAAGCCGAACACGGGCATCGGGGCGTCAGTGATGCCGGACACGGACGCCTGCACGCCGACCTTGATGGCCCACCGCGCGCAAAAGCCGCGCAAAAGTTTCCGCCGTGGCCTCTGCTCTGGCGCAACCCAAAAACCAAGCGGCCGAGACGGATGTTGGTAGCACCCGCCCCGGCCTTACAGCACCGAAGAAGATGCCTTCGATGCCGCCGGCTAACCGTAGCTCCTACGGCTAGTTCGTCTTGCATGGATCGGGGCGCCTTTTCGGTGTCGAACCGAAAGGAAGTGTGCCAAATGGGCATGACGATCAATCGCCGGTATCGGGATGCGCTCTACGACGGTCTGATGATGGACATCTCCGCGCACGGCGATCTCTTCTCGCTCCTGCGCAACGACGAAATAACGGAGGCCAAGCGGCTTCACCACCGGTTCAAGGGCGAGCTTCGGCTGCTCGATGACCTCGGATGGGAGCGTGAGCCCGAGGCTGAGCAGTTCGAGTTGACGATGGCGCCGCGTGAGCTGCGGCCGATCATCGAACGTGTCTATTGGTCGGCTGTCGCGTCGCTCAGCTACGAACCGGATCAGTTGGTCGAGGAGGCGCTTGCCAACCTCAACGAAGCCGTCGTGGCGTGCCCGGAGATGCTTGCCAGGCTCGCCGACGAGTTCATGGACCCCGACGAGGAGCCGGGCATCGCGGGAGGCGCGCGGGAATCAATCTGCTCGTAATCGGCTCCGCGAGCACGACAAGGGCGCGACCCAACTCAGGATCGCGCCCTTGATCGCGCCCATGTCAGCAGCGCGTCAGTGCTCCGTCAGCGACTTGCGGAACGAGCACGCCGATGGAGCCGGCCCGCCACATCCTCGACTGACGGCGCTTGCAGCCGCTCGTCGCCGCCGGCATCGCGACGCACGGCAGCATTGATCGATGCCCCTCGCTTCTGTGGCAGGCCGCGCATCCCGAGCTGAGTGCGACTCGATGCGCCACGAGCGTGGGTCACGCCGCCAACGGCAACAGCCACCGCCGTTTCGTCCGCCCTTCCGCTCTCGGGTATCGCCTCCGATCTGCCGTCCCCTTTAAGGCGAGACCCTGTCGCCCTGAAAACCGCTGCAAATCGAGTGCTTGCGTGCCGCCGACAACGGTGCGTTGTCAGATGATTTTCCAGCATCAGCCGGGAAGCTCACGATTTCAGCGTTCGATGCGTGTACCGCGAACACCCTCGATCGACCCTTTGTTCATTGCAATAGCCCTCCAACCGGAACGGGAACGCATATGAACACACAAGAACGAACCACCGCCACACGGCCGGGCAAGATCACCGCCACCCACCTCACGAGCCTCGGCTCGCGACTGACCGACCGCGACCGGCAGATCGCGCTCGACTGCTACGACCACCGCGTCCTGACGACCGAACAGCTCATGCGGCTGCACTTCGGCGGGCTGCGCACCACGACTCTTCGCCTCGGCTCGCTTTACCAGCTACGGGTACTCGATCGCTTCCGCCCGCCACGCCGCCGGCCCGGGACCGGCACCAACCCCTATCACTGGATACTCGATGAGGCCGGCGCGCATGTCGTCGCCGCCCAGCGCGACATGGAGCGTCGTCGCCTGCGCTGGCAGCATTCGGACGCTGTCGACATCGCGCAGTCCAGCAAGCTCCGCCACCACATCGAAATCAACGAGTTCTTCTCGCTCCTCTCGCCGGAAGCCCAGCTTCAGCACGGTGCGCTGCACGAATGGTACGGCGAACGCATCACGAGCACGCTGTTCAAGGGCGTGGTGCCCGACGGGTACGGCGTCATCAACCTCCCCCACCGTCCGCCCGTGCACCTGCTGCTCGAGCTCGACCGCGGGACCGAGCCCGCGCGACGGCTGCACGACAAGGCGGTGCTCTACGCCCGACAGATACCGCGAAGCCAGCTCGGCGAGCGCGACGCATTCGTGGTGCTCACCGTGCCCACCGCCACGCGCGCCAAGCTCGCACGCGAGGCTGTGGCCGGGACCGGCGCGCCGATCGTGGTCGCCGAGTGGAGCAAGGCCAGCACGCACTCTCCGCTCGCGATCCTCACCGACGCCGCCGACCGAATCGCCGCACGGCGTCTGGCACCCGCCATGGATCGCCCGGCATAGCTATGGGGCTGCCCGCGCTGCGTCGCTGTCCTGCCATCTCCGCATGCCCTCACGTCCCGCTGTCAGACCCTCGAGATCGGCGCACGGGTCTGGTCTGATCGACGTGAGCAGCCATGCGCCACATGCGCCGGACACATCAAACCCCAGGCCTGGAGCCTCGCCGACCCTCGCCGAAGCCGCGCGGCTGATCCGTGAAGCCGTGCGCGACAAGAGCTACCAGCTAACGCCGATCGGGGCCGACGCTGCCGGCTACCTGCGCGCCAAGCGCAAGCGCCTGACCGACTCCAGCTACCGCGACTACGAGTGCTGCCTGGACAAGCTCGCCCGCCACTTCCTCGACCTCCAGATCGAGGACTTCGAGCCACCTGCCGGCACCGAGCGCATCGAAGAGTTCCTAGACGCGCTTTGGGGCGATGGGGCACCACGCACGTACAACAAGAACCTCTCGATCATCAAAGACTTCTTCCGCTTCCAGATCATGCGCGGACGTCTGCACGGCGATCCCACGCTGCTGATCGAGCGCGCCCGCAGCCGACAGGTCTACCGCACGACCTTCTCGACCGGCCAGCGACGCTCGATCATCTCCGAGCAGCCCGACCTGCGCGACCGTCTGTGTCTGCGCTTGCTGCTCGACTACGGCCTGCGCAAGGGCGCCCTCCAAGCCGTCCAGTTCAAGCACTTCGACCACCAGCGAAAGCGCCTGACGATCTTCACGAAGGGCCAGAAGGTGCGCGAGCTGCCCATCCCCCACCGCGCGTTCTGGCACGACCTCGAACACCACATCCTCGACATCACCGCGCAGCCCTCGCACTACCTGCTCTGCACGCAGCGCACGATCCCCCGCGTCGGCGTGCGCCGCTACCCCGCCAAGCCGATGAGCGGCCACGCCGCGCACGACTGGTGGTATCGCTGTCTCGCCACCGCCGGCATCGTCGCGCCGGGCACGACCAGCGGCGAGAAGATGCACAAGAGCCGCCACACAGCCGGGCAACGCGTGCTCGACGCCACCGGCAACCTCAAGGCCGTCCAGAAGCTGCTCGGCCACGCCTCGATCCAGACGACCGGCGACATCTACGCCGACTGGGACATCGACCAGCTCGCCGCCACGATGGCCGACGTGCTCGCCGCCGACGAGGACGACGAGACGACCGATTCGCAATCGTTCCCCCCGTCCCCGCCGCAAAAACCCGTCATTTGCAGCGGAAACGAGGATTCGATGGAGACGGCGGGAATCGAACCCGCGTCCGCAGTCGCGTATGAATGGCTTCTACGAGCGTAGCCGGCGCTCTGATCTCGTCCCCCACTAGCCTCGCCGGCCGGGTTGTAGGGAACCAGCCTCCTTGAATGTTCCCGGCTCGGCGAAGGCGGGCCTCACCGGGTGAGCCTACTTTCTGATCCCGAGGATCCCCGCCATAGGCGAGCGGGGCTCGAGACCTCGTGCCTTAGCTATTGACTAAGCAGCGAGGGCGTACTCGTGAGAGTCCGCACTTATGGTTTTCCCGGGTGTTTTACGAGGCCGCCCGGGACCTCGACTCGCGACCATCCACACGAGCCAACCGCGTCGAAGCCTGTCGTCCCCGTGGATGTTTCTGCATCGTAAGTGTAGCCGTCGGAGGTCGGCGGCCGCGGACTTAACGAAATCGACGCGGTCCCGGGCCGCTTCGAGGAACCTTTCGCCGGTTGGCCCGAGGGCCTTCCGTCGATTGGTGGCGCGGCCTTACACCTCGGTGGCCTCGCTCTTTGCGGCTCGGGGTCCGCGTCTTCATCCAACGTACGCCTCTCGCCGACCTTCGTCAAGGGCCTTCGCGTGCTTTCCCCGCACGTTCCGAAAAAATCGATCCGGGTGGCGTGCGAGACGTTCTTATGCGGCGCTTATCGCAGCTGCCACAATGGATATATGGACAGCGAGCTTCCGCTTGCGAGCGACAACCCGTTTGGTGGACCGCCCGCCATCGGCGCCTACCCCTCCCACACGCTTGCCGCGCCAGCCGCGGGTATAGCGCCCAGCGGCGAGGAGCCCTTCGGCCAGCAGCGACAAAGCCCGTTGCGTCGCCTGCGTAAGCGGATCGGCAGCGGACTCGCAGGCGTCCTGGCGCTCCTGGCGAAGTTCGGCGCTGCTATCAAGGCATTGCTGATCGCGCTTCCCAACATGAAGCTGCTGGTGACCGCGGGCACTGCGTTTGTGTCAGTCGCTGCCTACAGCATCTTCTTCGGCTGGGAGTTCGCCGCCGGCTTCGTGGTGTTGTTGTTCATCCATGAGATGGGCCACGTGATCGCGCTGCGTCGCGAGGGGATCCAGGCGAGCGCGCCGATGTTCATCCCGTTCTTGGGCGCGGCGATTTTCTCGCGCTCGCTCGGCGACAACGCGCTCGCCGAGGCCCGTGTGGGCTTGGCGGGCCCGATCCTCGGCAGTCTCGGGGCCGCCGCGGTCGCCGTCGTCGGCGAGCTCACGGGCAGCTCGCTGCTGATCGCGCTCGCCTACTTCGGCTTCTTCATCAACCTCTTCAACCTGCTTCCGGTGATACCGCTCGACGGCGGACGTGCGGCGGCGGCGATGAGCCCGTGGATGTGGTTCGTCGGTCTCGGCGTGCTCGTCTCACTTGCGTTCGTGGACCAGGGAAACCCGATCCTGCTGATCATCGTGCTGTTCGCCGCCTTTCAAACCTGGCAACGCTGGCAGCAGCGCAAGTCGCGCTCGCTCGAGCAGGCGGCGTATTACCGCGTGGCCCCCCAGCACCGGTTGCTCGTGGGCGCCGTATACATAGGCCTGATCGCGCTACTGGTGTTCGGTATGCACGAAACCCACATCCTCTCCAGCGGCGGACACAGCTTCGGCTCGATCTGAGCACGCTGCTGGGCGCTGACGCACTCCCCGTCCATCTCCGACGCTCAACGCCGTGCTTCGCGTATGCCCCGTTCCATCTCGCGCTTTGAGTCTCGCTCGCGCATGGTCTGGCGCTTGTCGTAGAGGTCCTTGCCGCGGGCGAGCGCGATCTCGACCTTGGCGTGTGCGCCCTTGAAGTAGATGCGGGTCGGTATCAGCGTCAGGCCGCGCTCTGAGACGCGCCCGGCTATGCCTTCTATCTCCTTGCGGTGCAGCAAGAGCTTGCGCGGACGCTCGGGGTCGTGGTTCTCGCGCGAAGCTGGCAGGTACGGCGGTATGTGCACCGACTGTAGCCACAGCTCTCCCTCGCGGATCGACGCGTAGCCGTCCTTCAGCTGGGCACCGGAGGCGCGCAGCGCCTTGACCTCGCTGCCCTGCAGCGCGATGCCGCACTCGATGCGGTCGGTCAGCTCGTAGCGATAGGAGGCGTAGCGATTGCTCGCCACATCCCCGGCGCCGATCTTGCGCTTTTTGCCCTTTGCCTTGGCCACGAGTCGAGACTAACGAGCCGGGGCCAGATCGACCCGCCCGGCCGCCGCGTCGACCCTGACGACACGCACCTCCACCGGATCGCCAAGCCGCAGTGTCGCGCCTGAGCGCTCGCCGCGCATGATCGTGGACTGCTCGTTCAACGACCACCACTCGCGCTCCTCGCCGACACTGAGCAGGCGCACGGGCAGCATGCCCTCGTAGATCGGACGCACCCGAGATTCGGCATGCCCTCCGCGCGCCTGTCCCCGCAAGGGGACGCCGGGGGCATCGCCAAATGCGACAAACGCCCCCGCCCCGATCAGCCCTGTGACCTCGCCCGCGAACACCTGGTCATACCCCCCATCCAGCAGCACCTGTTCGAGCAAGAAGCAGGCCGCGATGTCGTCGCCCTTGTGCTCCAGCCTTGCCGCGTCGCGCTCGCGCTCGGATGTCCATTCGCCCAGCTCGACTAGCTCGCGAGCGCTCGTCACGCGCTCTCCGGCCCCTATGGAAGACAGCAGCGCCCGGTGGCAGACAAGGTCGGGATAACGTCGGATCGGCGAGGTGAAGTGGCAGTAGCAGGCGGAGTGCAGCCCGGCGTGGCCGACGTTCTTAGGCGAATAGCAGGCCTGCTTGAGCGAGCGCAGCACTAGCGAGGAGAGCGCGACGCGACCCGTCCCGCTGCGGCGCACGTGGGCGTCGACGCGACGCGAGATCTCCCCCACCAGCTCCGCCGCCTGTGCCGGAAACAGCGGATCTGGCAGCGGCGGCGTGGAGACCCCCAGCGACGCCAGCTGGGCGACGAGCGTGCGGACGCGCTCGGGGTCGGGGCGCTCGTGGACGCGGTACAGGCACGGCACCGACGCCTGCGTGAGCTGGCGCGCGACGGCTTCGTTAGCGGCGATCATCAGGTGCTCGATCAGACGGTGGGACTCGGTTTGCGCGCGCGGCACGATCTCGAGCACGTTGCCGCGCTCGTCAAAGGAGAACTCCGGCTCCTCCGAGTCGATCACGAGCGCCCCGCCGGAGTCGCGTGCCCGCTGCAGCTCCGCGGCGGCGGCACGGGCGGCCGCGAGCGGCCCTCCCCACGGTTCGGGCGCCGGCCCCTTGCCGGCGAAGATGCGATCGACCTGCTCGTAGTCCAGGCGCATATTCGAGCGGATCAGCGAGCGGCAGAAGCTGGCGGAGACGACCTTGGCGTCGCGCAGCTCCATCTCCACGCTTACGGCCAGACGCTCCGCGCCCGGCACGAGCGAGCAGGCGTCGCTGGAGAGCGCATGCGGAAGCATCGGCTCGACCGTGCCGGGCACGTAGACGCTCGTCGAGCGCCGGCGCGCCTCGAGATCGATCGCCGAACCCAGCGGCACATGTGCCGCAACGTCGGCGATGTGGACCCAAATGCGCACTGCGCCATCGGGCAGAGCCTCAGCAGAGATCGCATCGTCGAAGTCACGCGCCGTGGATGGGTCGACGGTGAAGGTGGGTAGCTCGCGCAGGTCGCGTCGCGCGCCTTCCTGCAACTCGACCTCCGCCTTGGCCCAGGCGCGCGCGCCGGCCTTGTGCGCCTCGCGCTCGACCGCCGAGTCGAAACGGAGCGCGTGCCCGGCCTCGCGCAGCATCTGCTCGATCGCCTCGCGCGCGGTTTCGCTGCGCTCCTGCGGCGGCCACACGACACGCGCGTTGGCAGACCCCCGCCGGCGTGGCGCCGCGGTTT
The DNA here is from genome assembly GCA_963725265.1 of uncultured Solirubrobacterales bacterium. Lineage (GTDB taxonomy): Bacteria > Actinomycetota > Thermoleophilia > Solirubrobacterales > Solirubrobacteraceae > Palsa-744. The sequence goes on along the minus strand of CAVRXP010000002.1, from coordinate 1,101,659 downwards.
TGCCGCGTGAGGCCGCTTGCGCTTGCGGGACGCGAGCAGCGGATGCCTTCGCGCTCTTGCGCGCCCCGCCCGCCTTACCGCTCTTGCTTTTCCCGTCGGCCTTGCCGCCGCGCTGACTCTTCGCTGCGGCCTTGCCTCGCTTGCTCGGACCCCCGCGCGAGCCGCCGCGCGGCGGGCTCATCTGACCTTGGCCAGTAGCGTGTGCAGCGCCACTTCCAGGCCGTGTTCTGTGTCCACGCCCTTGGGCACCGCGACTTCCGGGGTGATGCCCGCGCCCTCCTTGACGCCTCCCCCGCCCAGGTTGCGGCCGTTGGGGGTGAAGTACTCGCCCACCGTGATCTTGATCGCGCCGCCGCCGGAGAGCGGCTCCAGCTCTTGGAAGACGCCCTTGCCGTAGGTGTGGGTGCCGACGACGGTCGCGCGGCGGTGGTCCTGCAGGGCCGCGGTGACGATCTCCGAAGCCGACGCGGTGTCGCGGTCCACTAGCACGACCATCGGTATCGAGGACGGGATCGCGCCGCCCGCGGCGCTGAACACGACCGTCGGCTGGGAGCGTCCTCTTGTCGTGACGATCATTCCCGAGGGGATGAAGATCGAGGCGATCAGACGCGCTTCGCTGACGAGGCCGCCGCCGTCGGCGCGCAGGTCGAACACGAGCCCGCGTGCGCCCTGCTTGAGCAGCTTTTCGACCGCCGAGCGCACTTCGGCCGCCGAGCCTTCGCTGAACGTCGCCAGGTAGACCCAGCCGAGCTTGACGCCGTGGACCGTGCGCATCGTCGAGGCGACGACCGGCTCTGAGATGACCGCCCGTGTGATCGTCAGCGTGCGCGCCTTTCCGCGCGCGGGCTTGACGGTGAGCTTCACGTCGGTGCCCGGCGGCCCCTTGATCAAAGCGGTCGAGGTGTCGGCGGGGACACCGTGCAGCGAGCGCGAGCCGACGGCGACGATCACTTCCCCTGACTGCAGGCCCGCGCGCTGGGCCGGCGAGGAGTTGAACACGTGCACGACTTCAAGGCCCGCCGTCTTCGGGTCGACCGACACGCCGATCCCGGCGAAGCTGGCCGGCTGGTCGAAGCTCGTGAATTCCTTCGGGCTGAGGTACTCGGAGTACGGGTCGTGCAGGCTCGAGATCATCCCCGCGACCGACGAGTTGGCCAGCGCGCTCTTGGAGACCGACCGGTAGTAGTCGTGTGAGACACGTTCGATCGCTTCGTCGACGACCTGTGTTTCGTGGTTGGCAACAAAGGCATTACGCGCAAAGCCCGGGCAGATCGTTCGGATGGCCCCCCAGCCAGATGCCGAGGACCAGCAACGCCACCGGCAGCAGCACCGCCAGCGCCGCAAACAGGATCTGTCGTACACGCGAGCTCATGACCCCACCCTATCTACGGACCCTCAAGGCCGTCTGAGACGGCCGTCTCAGACGCGCAGGAAGCGCCGCAGCGACAAGCCTGAGCCGGCAGCAGATACCGCGATGGCACACGCCATCAGCACCAGGATCAGCAAACGGAAGTCGATCATGTCCGGCTGGGAGATCAGCTTGACCGTGCCGGCCAGCGGGTCGATCAGCGTGACCTTCGCGACCGCGAGCAACCCGATTGCGCATACGCCTCCCAGCGCGCCCAGGAACAGCCCCTCGATCACGAACGGCCAGCGGATGAACCAGTCGGTCGCTCCGACCAGCTTCATCACCTCGACCTCGCGCCGGCGCGAGAACAGCGACAGGCGGATCGTGTTGGAGACGAGCAGGATCGAGGAGAAGACGAGCAGGGCCGCCAGCAGCGCCATCGTGATCTTGACGATGCGCGTGGCGGAGAGGATCTTGTCGGTTTGGGCTTGGCGATCTTGGACGTCGGCGATCGCGGAGTCGATGACGCGGCGCGTGCCGACGGGGCTCGACTGGTCCAGCTCGGTTTGGATCGCGTCGGCCTTGGCAGGATCGGTTGGGGTGATCCGCAGGATTTCCGGGAGCGGGTTGTAGCCGATCAGCTGGAAGGCCTGCGGGTCGATCTTGCGCTCCTGTTCGTAGCCCGCCTGCTTGGAGACGATTTCGACGTGGCCCACGTATGGAGCGTGTTCTACCTTGGTGGCGAACACGAGCGACTTCGGCGGCGGTGGCGGTCGTGTTGAGATCGACGTCGACGACGACACGACCGCGAATCGAGTTGGCCGCTCCGTTAGTCGCCTGCACGACCGGGATGAAGACGCCCAGCACGAGCGTCGTCACCAGCACACACGACAAAGCCGCAAACGAGGGAGCCGGGTTGCGCCGCATCGAGCGCACCGCCTCCTTGAGGAAGAAGCCGAGTTTCATCGACGGCCCCTGGGACGAGGCGTCTCTTCGGCGGCCGTTTCCCGCTTCAACCTCTCCGCCAAATCGCCCGTAGTCTCATCCTGCGCGTACAGGCCTGTGGCCTCGTCGCGGATGATGCGCCCGCGGCGCAGCTCGATCACGCGGCGGCGCATCTTGTCGACCAACTCGTTGTCGTGCGTCGCCACGATCACCGTCGTGCCGGCGCGGTTGATGCGGTAGAGCAGCTGCATGATGCCGATCGAGGTGTGCGGGTCGAGGTTGCCGGTGGGCTCGTCGGCGAGCAAGAGCGGCGGGTGCGAGGCGAAGGCGCGCGCTACCGCCACGCGCTGCTGCTCGCCGCCGGAGAGCTGGTGCGGATAGTTGTGCAGCTTGGTCGAGAGACCGGTCAGGCGCAGGATGTCCGGTAGCGAGGAGCGGATCTGCTTGCGCGAGGCACCCGTTACCTGCAGCGCATAGGCGATGTTGTCGTAGACCGTGCGCGTTGGCAGCAGCTTGAAGTCCTGGAAGACGACGCCGATGTTGCGCCGGTAGTAGGGAACGCGCCTGTGGTCGATCTCGCCGAGGTGGCGGCCGGCGACGCGGATGATTCCCTCGCTCGGCTCGAGCTCCTTGATCAGCAGGCGCATGATCGTCGACTTGCCCGAGCCGGTCGCGCCAACGAGGAACACGAACTCCTGGCGGTCGATCGCGAACGTGGCGCGCTCCAGGCCGACGTCGCCCGAGTCATAGCGCTTGCTGACGGCGCGGAAGTCCACGACCGTATTGGCGCCGGGCGTGCTGACCGGAGGCTTGCCTACAGCGGGCGTTGCCACCGGAAGCGGCGCAGGCGCGATGACGCGAGCGCGGCTTGGATTGATGTGCCGCGCGAGCGCACGACGTGGGATCGTGCGCACGGGACGGGCGCTCTGGGGACGATCACTCTTCTCGGGGTCTGCCATGGCGGGGCACAGTAGCGACAGACCCCGCCCGAGTCCGCATTTTTCCCTGCATGCAAGCTGTTATGCAAGTTGCGGGCAAAGGGCACCTAGCCTTCACGCAGATAGGGCGAGAGCCGCGGCTCAAGCTCACGGACCGCTCCGAGTCCCGCTTGCTCAGACTTGCCGGCGAGCCCAGTGGTCTAGAACCAGCTGCCTTGCTTGAACGGCGTCGAGTGTTTCGATCTGCTCCGCGGTCATGTGCAGCTCGCCGGCGAGGACCGCGAGGACCCACGCTTCGTGCTCGACCTGGCGCTCGGTTTCCACGGGCGCGGGGCGCCGGACCGCCTCGCCGGAGCTGAGCGCCTCCCAGAACTGTGCTCTGGAGACCTTGATCTGCTCACGCAAGATCACGCCGAACCGCCCGGGAGAAGGCCTTCCACGACGCGAATGGGAGATGTGTGTCTGCAACAGCTCACCGCTGTCCAAGAGCTTCTCGAAGAAGATGTGACGCTGCCCGGATCCACCACGACTGGGCGGGGGCAGTCGAGTCCAACCGTCGGCCTGGAGGAACTTCTCCATCTCGCCCCACGTCGGGGCGCCCGGCGTCATGCTCCAGCGGTGGGATGCTCGGGCGCGCCGATAAGAAGCACGCGACGCTCGGACTCAGGGGTGAGGATCAGCCGCAAGAGCCACGGCATCTGCTCGGCCCGATCGGTCTGCGCATAGAAATGCAACCGCTCGAAGTACCGCTCGGCGTAGGCGACGGCCAGATCCTCGAGCTCCGAGGCGGCCTGATCGAATGTCTCGCCGCCGGCAACCAGACCGAGCTCGGTCTGACGCAACACGAACTCCCCATCAGACACGCTCGAGAGGGTGTGAAAGGAGAAGTGGTCAAGTAGCGGCCCCATGTCGGAGAGCCCCAGCAGCAGCATCGCCTCCTTGCCGCCATGACGCTCGATCACCGTCGGCTGATGATCATGCACAACCCCAGACATCACCTCCGAGAGCCCAGCCTTAGCCTCGGACAAACCGCGAGTTGGAAGCGAAGCGAAAGTAGACACGAGCACAGACTAGACCAGTTGGTCAATCTAGTCAAGTTAGGGGAATGTGCTTGCGCTCATGCTGTCGCCCGAGCCGGCGACATAGCTACCGCCGCCGCACGGCCCGCTTGAGCCGGCTGCACCCTTCCACCCCCACTTTCACCCTACCTTTCAACCGCACCGCGTTCTGCCCTTCCAGCGCGCTCAGCATCGTCAGCGGCCTTTTCGTACAAAGCGCGGCGCCCGCGGCGAGAATCGAGCTCCTGCCCTCGGGGAGCGTCAGGGTCAGACGTCTGATTGGGACGTCGGGGAGCGAGCGGAACGTCGCCGAGGTGACGTTCTTTTCGTTCACGTACAGCCCGCCCGTCAGGTCGATGCGCACGCCGTCGCTCTGCAGCACGAGCACGATGTCGGGAAACGCGGCTTCGACGCTCGGTCCGGCGGACTTCGCTCCACGGTCGCCGTCTGCCGCGCCACTGCCCCCCGCGCCCCCCTTCGCCACCAGATACACGGGCCCGGCCATCGTGCTCGACACGATCGGCGTCTGCGCGCTCGCGGCGCCGATCAGCGACGCCCTCGGGCAGGCAGCTGGGTTGGCCTCGAACACAGCCTGCGGGCACGCCTTCTGGATCGCCTGCAGGCGCGCCGGCAGCCGCTGTGGCAGGTCGAGCTTCAGCGCGCGCAGGTTGGCCTGGCCGGCCGCGCTCGCGAGCGTCAGCTGCAGGCTCGCGCCGTGCCCGGAGAGTTCGCCGCCGGCCTGCGTGCGCGCGCTCAGCTTGGGGGCGAATGGCAGCCTGCTGCAACCCGCGGCCGCGAACGGGCTCGACGCATTCTCGGTGGCGCCTGTAACGCCCGCGATCGTGCCTTGCACCTGCAGCTGGTTGCAGTCCGTGGGGTTCAGGATGAAGCCGGGCCGGTCGATTTCGAGCGTCACGCGGCGCAGGCGCAGCGGCACGCCGAGCACGATCTGCGGCAGCGGATCGCTTGTGATCGTCAGCGCGGCCGTTTCGGGGTCGACGGCGATCCGCGCGCGCAGCACGAGCGGCCCGAGGTTCAACGGCCCGGCGGCGGCGTCGACGACGATGCTCAGGCCGAACGGCGCGCCCTCGTACGGACCCGTTAGATACACCGTTCCCTGTAGCTGCAGCGGCTCCGCGCCCGCGCCTACTGTCAGGCTCGCGGCGCCGATGCGCGCGGCTTCGGGGCACGCGCCCGTGCTTGCGAGCGCCGCTGCGCACAGGGGCACCCCGGACAAGCTCGCCGACAGCCCCGGCGGGGTACGCAGCTGGATCTGGCGCAGGTACGGTTCGCGGTCTTCGCGCGTGACGCTTGCCGTGAACGCGCTCGACTGCCCCGCCAGCGGCGTCTGCGTTCCCGCGACGAACCCGGGGTGAAAGGCACCCACACCCGTGCAGCCGTTGACTTCGTAGGAGGAGGACGGGTAGGCGTCTGGCGTGCCCGCCGGGAACGCTCCCGCCTGCGTACCGGGCGCGCTCCACGCTTCCAGCCGGCTTGTCGTCGTCGCGAGGCCGCACGTCGCGGGGTTGGCGAGCAGCGCGTGCGGGCCGCCGTTCAAGTGCAGCGTCAGCGCACTGAGCGGCAGCTGCGGCGCTTCGCTCAGCACGACCGTTAGCTGCCCGCTCGCGGGGTTCGCCCGCACCTGCCCTTCGAGCTTGACGATCAGTCCCGCGCCCACCGGATTGCCGGGCCGCGCCCCTTCGGCGACGCCGCCCAGTTCGACGTAGATCCGAAACAGGCTGCCGTCGGCCGCGTCCGCTTCGCTGCAAGTGCCCTGCCTGGGGCCGCCGCACGCGGGCGCGGCCAGGTATATGCGGCCCTTGAGCGGGGCGGCGAGCAGCGGCGTGGAGGCTTCGGCGCTGCCGATCAAAGCCGCTTCGGGGCATTTCCCCGGCGCGAGCAGCGCCAGCCCTTCCGCGCCCTTTTCCTCGCCTTCGCCGATTTCCGCCGGCTGCGCTTCGCCACCGTCCGCGCTCAGGCCGCTGGGGATGTCTATCCCCCCAGGGCCACTCGCGGGACACGCCTGCACGCCGCCGGCGACCGCCGGGTCGATCGAGACGCCCTGTGGCAGCGTCACGCTTGCCGCGCGCAGCGGCGGCGGCGCGAGCGCCTGCGCGTCTTCCTGCCCGGCTTCCTCTTCTGGCGCTTCGACCTCGACACCCAGGCCAACCGGGGCGTCCGCCAGTTCCGTTTCCGGCCTGACCGTGACCCCGGGCGCGAACGGCAGCCGTTCGCATTCGCTCAGCCCCGGCAGGGTCGTGCGCGCCTGCGCCCAGCGGCCCGGTTCCTGCCACGAATTCAGCCACACGACCGCGCTCTGCGCGCCCGCTGCGCAGTCCGTGCCGAGCGTCAGGAACGGCACCGGCGCTGCGTTTTCGGGCACGCCGCCGCCCGTGCACGTCCACGGCCCGCTCGCTTCGGCGGCGGTGCAGAACAGGCCGCGCTGCGCGTCGTGGCCCGCTTCGGCGGGCACGCCCCACAGAGTCACCTGCAAGCCGGTCACGCCCAGCGGCGGCAAGCCGGCCGCGACGAGCGCCAGGCCGTAGCCGTGCGCGCTGTGCACGAGCCGCCCGCTGAGCGGGAACGACACTTTCGACTCGATCTCCAGGCCGAGCCCTGCCGCCGCGCCCGCTTCGGCGGCGACGTCGACGATCGGGCCGAGGATCGCTTTCTCACCCTCGCGCAGCACGAACACGCCCACCTGCGTGCCGGCCGGGCATTCGCGGCCAGCGAGCAGCAGCGGCCGCGGGCACGTCGCCACCGCTCGGGGATCGGCCACCAAGCCCGGCGGCAGCTCGACGACCGCGTCCTTCGGGTCGTGCGTGGGTACGGGATGGTCTTCGCCGACAGCTTCAGTCGTAAATTCGACTTCGCTCGTCAGCGCGTAGGGATGGCCGGTGGCCTGCGTGAACGCATACGGTTCCTGCACGAAGCCGTAGCCGGCGATGCCCGGGCCGTGTGCGACTTCACGTGTGAGCGTGGTCTGCAGCACGAACGAGGCGATGCCCAGCGGGCTGGCTACGGCAGCGCCGGCGCGCGAAGAGGCCAGGCACAAGTACAGGCACATGAACAGCGTGCCCAAGCCGAGCGACACACGCACGCCGGCCAGATCGCCTGTGCGCACCGAACTCGCTTCCCTCAACATCCCTCCTTCGCCGCGCCGCGCTACGTGCAGGCCTGCGGTCCTGAGACTCAGGTCAGGATATCCGATCTCCGGGGGGTTGCGAGCCACCAGACGAGGCGGCGGGCCCAGGATGGCCCTGGACCCAACCGCCTCGCTCTGGACTACATCTGTTCGCTACGAGTACGGCCGCGCCCTACTTCACCTGCAGGTCCTTGACCCCTGACCGGTACAGCTGTTTGTCGTAGAATCGGACTTTTAGGCTGACACAGTTCTCTTCAGCGCCTTCAATCGTCCCCTGCACGTCGCCCGAGTCGTTCGACATGACTTCTTCGGGGAGTTTTGGGCATTCATCCCACACACTCCCTTTGCACTTTATTACGAAATCAGGGCGTTTTTCTCCTTCTTCTTCGAATTTGTTGCGAATCGTTTCTCCGACCGTGTTCAATGTGGCGGGCCAAGGCAAGTTCTTGGCTTCGATCGCAGGCGTGTTGCTATAACATTCACCGAAATTAGCTGAAGCTGAGCAGTTTGTAACCGTCATTTTTGTAATTTCGTCGCCCGCGGAAATTCCTACCCTGCCGCTGCCTTCGTCGCTACAACGAACAATATCTCTTTCCCCCCCTTCACGGCCCACCGACATTTCGATATTTCCGTCAAATGTCATCGCCAGCTTGCTCGTAAGGTGCATACCCGATTCGGCCCAGTACGGCCCTTCCGTCGCCGCTGCTGGTGCGGCACATATTATTAGCGCTCCGGCAAGCGGGACCAATGTCCCGACGGCAAATCGCGCCAGCCTGGTGCGGCGGACTGGCGGTCGAGTCATTTCCCTTTTACTGTACATCATTACCTCCTGGTTTGGAGAACATATTCGATAACGGGACGCTGTCATTTTCACTAATACGGCGTGTTTCCCATTACCCAAAAACCACTCTACAGAGTCCGCCAAACCTGCGTCAAGAGTTAACTTGTGTAATCGGCAATTTTCAGCTGTGACACCGGTACATGTGTCCACAGGGCGCCGCTCAGCGGCGGCTTTTGCGCGCCTTGTGGCCTTTCTTGGCCTTCTGCTTCACGCACTTGCCCTGCTTGTCGCGCCTGTAGTTGCGCTTGCACTTCGTCGTTTTCACGATTTTCGCTTCGACGGGGAGCGCGATCGCGGGCACGGGCAGCATCGCAAGCGAGCCGGGCGAGGTCAGCACAGCCGCGATGCCCGCGGTCGTGAACGTGACTGGCGCGCCCTGCAGCTCGTGCGCTTCGTTTTCGATGTTGCCGCTGGTGACGGCGATCCTGTACGCGTAGGTGGCGCCGGGCTGCAGGCCGCTGAGCGCGAACTGCTCGGCGACCGCTTCGCCGCCCGAGCCCGCCGAGCCCGAGGCGACGATCGTGTACTGCGTGTTCGCGCCGTTGTAGACGCCGAGTTCGAACGCATAACCTGCAGGCAGCCCGTCCGGGTTCACCGTACCGGAGATCACCGCGCCTGTCGGCGTCAAGGCGCCGTACGCGCCTGTCTGCGCGCTCGGCGACGGCGCGGGCGCAGTCGTGAAACTTGCTTCGGGACCCGTGACGCGAAAGCGTTTTTTGCCGGCTTCCGTGCGGCTTTCGCTTTCGACGAACAGTCGGTAGTCGTATGTGGTGTCCAGTTGCAAGCCGGTCACTTCAGCGCTCGCGCCGATCTTCGCATACACGCTGGAGGCGAGGATCGGCGTGCTTGACACGTCGGCGCAGTCATGTTCGCTCACGCTCACCCGCGTGCACGCCGCCAGCGTGCCGCCGGCCGGCGCGTATTCAAAGAAATATTCGCTCTGCGCGTTCTCCGGGTTTAGTTCGCTGAACAGCACCGCCGACAGCGAGCGTGTCGTCGGCGCGGTCGGAGTGCCGACTATGTGCGGCGCGACGGTATCGGTCATAAGCGACGCCTCTTCGCTGGAGAACGCTTCTTCGGGTGGCTGCAGGTTGTGGTCGGAGCCCGACAACCCGTAATAGTACGTTTCGTTTGGATGCAGACTCACGACGGTATGCAGGTGACCAGCTGTCGTAACGGGCTGGCTGAGCGTCTTTTCACCGAGGTCCGGCGTCCTGCCCCATTCGAACAGCGCTTTGGTTTCGGAGACGCCCTCCGGGTTTGCTTCGCCGTTCAGAGTGCATTCGAACGTCGCCGAGCTTTCGTGTTCGGCCCCCGTGTCGCACACGCTGGAGCCGATCGTGAGTTCCCCGATCGGGTCGGCTTTATAGACGAGGACCTTTTGATTTTCTTCCGCACCACGTTCATAACTCGCCGCGTACAGGTTGTCGGTGTCGCTGAAGCCGATGCCACGAGCGACGCCCACACCGGTTGGGATCGGGATCGCGAATGCCGATACGCGGTGACCGTTCTCGGCATCGTACAGCAAACCGAACGGCCGCGCGTTACCTTCTTCGCTTGCCACCACAGCCAACCGACCCAATGCATCCACCGCCATGCCTTGGACCGACACTTCTTCGCCTTCGTGCAGCGGCTTTACGGTCATGCTCGGAAGTTCTTTATTTTCTTCGGCGGGGTCGAACCCGCGGATGAGATTGCCACCGGAATAATCCAAGTACACGTCACCACTTTCCGGATCGAGAGCAAGCGCATGGACATTGCTTTCCTGTTCGGGCGGGATCGGCGCTATTGGAATTTCACCAATCCATTTCCCGCTGGCCGCTTCGAACTCCTGCACGCGATGTTCGTCTCCGACATACAGCACGTCTTTCGCGCCTTCTCCTCCAACGGCGATCAGATTGCCCGCGCCTTTTTCAAAATTGAACGAGCTGTCTTCAACGCTTCCGGGTACGTCTTGTGCCGGGCCCCCGCATTCTCCGCCTTTTTCTATTTCAACCTCACTGCACAGGTTCTTTTCCGCTTCGCTGGCACCCGCTTCTTTATCCTTTGTCGTATTGACTTCCTTGCCTATCTCGTACACAAACCCGCCTTCGGCGGTGAGCTTCTGTACCCGCAGCCCAAACCCGGTTTCGGTAAAGACGTATTCGGCTGCGTACAAGTCCCCAGTCGATGGGTCGATCGCAATACTGTATGGAATGGAGAATTGGCCGGCCACCGAGCTGTTGGCTCCTGGCTGGCAAGTATCGATGGATGCGGCCGTGCAGATATTGCCTTTCGTCGTTGCGTTTACTTCCGCGCCGAACATCTCGACGAACGTCCCACTGGGGCTCAGCACCTGAATCCTGTGGTTACCTAGGTCGGCGACGTACACGTCGCCGTACTCGGAGCTATGCGAATCGTTGTCGACCGCCACCCCGTCAGGTTCGTAAAAGCCGGCGGCAATACGACTGGCAAGGGCGAGATGCACAGGAATGGGCGTGGCTTGCGCGGTGGCAACCGAAGCCGACAACACCGTCGCGACACCCACCACCGCAAATGCGGCTGTGAGAGCTCTCAGCTTTACGTTGACCCTCATTTGCCCGTCCTCCCGTTGTGCTTGCTCGGTTTGGCGCGTGCGCGACTCACTTTTGCCGTCCTGGCGCAGCCCGTGACTTTGATCTGCGTGCTCTGTTTGATGACAGCGCCGTTCTGCCCGACGAATTCGGTCGGCATCTTCAGCTTCGCTTCGGACTTGCAGAGGTTGCCGTTCGCGGCGAGTGCGCTGTACTTGCCCTCCGGCAGGTACAGTTCGAACGTGCTGACGGGCACGTCGGGCACCGTCTTGAACGTGCTCGACGTGATCCCCGCTTTGCTGATGAACGTCTCTCCGGTCAAATCGACCCTGACGCCGTCGCCTTGCAACACCACAATCAAAGACGGGAACGCTTCGCCGCCGTGGCTGACGAAATACACCGGGCCCGACAATGGAACCGGCAGCAGTGGAGTCGTCGCCTTCACGACACCCACGACCGACGCCGCCGGACACAATGCCGGGTTGGCGGCGAACGTCGCCGCCGTGCACGCCTTCTGCAACGTCGTCAGGCGCGAGGGCAACTGTTTGGGCAGATCGACCTTGACACGGGCGATGTTTGCCTCGTTGCCGACGGAATTTGCCGGATAGGACAGCTTGACGTCCAGGCTTGCCCCGTCGGCGCGGCTGGTGTGCCCGCTGGTGGAGACGGCAAACTTCGGCTTGAATTCAAGGCTCTTGCAGCCGCCGACGGCAAACGGCGCCGATACGCTCGCGACCGCGTTCTGGCTGCCAGAGATGTTCGCCGTCACCTGCTGCGCGTCGCAGTTCGTCGGGTTGAACATGAACCCGGGCCGGTCGATGTTCACCGTGATCCGTTTCAAACGCACGGGCACGCCGAAGACGATCTGCGGCACCGCGTGCGGTCCCGTTTCGTCCGTCGTGACCGTCAGCTCCGAGGTTTCCGGATCGACCGCGATCCTGGCACGGACAACCGTCAGCCCGAGGTTGAACGGCCCCGCCTTGACGTTGACGACGATGCTCAAACCGAACGGCGAGCCCTCATACGGCCCGGTCAGGTACACGTTGCCTTCGATTTCAAACGGGTGCGAGCCAGCGCCAGTCGCCACCCGTGTGGTACCGATCTTCGAGGCCGTACATTCGCCGTAAACGGTCGGGTTGTTAGCCTGGTTTTCGGGACACAGCGGCACGCTCGACAGCATCCCCAGCAGGCCCGGCGGCGTATGGATCTGAATGCCCTTCACGTACTGTTGCGCGTCTTCACGGGAGATGTTCATCGTGAAGGAGCTGTACTGGCCGGCCTGCGGCGTCACCGTGCCCGCCGTGAAACTAGGGGCGAACGTAGGTGTGCTAGGACAGCCGCCGGGTCCGACTTCGAACGAGGACGATGACTGCAGTTCACCCGTGCCCGCGACCGACAAGCCTTCAGGGGTAATCCCGGGCGCGCTCCACGGCGTGAAGTCGGCCGTCGTCGTCGCCGGTCCGCACACGGCAGGGTTGGCGAGCGGCGCGCGCGGACCGCCGTTCAGGTGGATCTTGACTTCGTTGTAGGGCGCCTGCAGCAGTTCCTTGGAGACGGCCGTCAACTGCCCTGTAGCCGGGTTGACCTCCGTTTCCAGCGGCACCTTGAAGTTGATGCCGGTGTTCGCGAACTGTCCCGTGCCGCCCAATTCCAGATAAAGCTTGTACAGGTTGCCGTCGCGCACGTCCGCTTCTGTGCACGGACTCTGCCCGGCGCCACCGCAACCCGGTCGTGCCAGGTACACGTGCCCCTTGACCGGCGTCGGCAGCAGCGGCGTGATCGCTTCTGCCGTGCCGACGATCGACGCGTCAGGACAGTGCCCCGGCGCGAGCTGCCGTTCGTGTGTCAACTCGCTGACTTCTTCGGATTCCGGCCCCGTGATGTTGATCCCTTGCGGGCCTTCGGCGTTGCACGCCTGGATGCCGTCGACGACATCCGGCGAGACGGACATCCCCTCCGGCAGCGTCACGAGCGTATCGCGCACGGCGGGGGTGGTGTTCGTTTCCGGGCCTTCGTTCAGTGGGATTTTCAGGTTGACGCCCAAGCCGACGGGCTGGTCTGGCGCGAGCGTATCCGGTTCTACATTCACTCCGGTACCGGCGTTGAACTGCAGCAGGTTGCAGCCGGTCACCGCTGGGAACGCTTCCGTCTTCTCCGTATAGACCCCCGGTTCCTGCCACGAGTCGGCGGTCTGCGCGAAGCTCTGCTGGCCTTCAGAGCAATCCGTCGGCATCGAATCGAACGGCACCGGCGGCAAATTCGAAACTTCGTGACCTTCGCCTCGTGAGTTTTCGCAATACAAATCTTCGTTCTGATTTGATTTCCCGCAGAATAGGTCGCGCATCGCGTCGTGACTGGGGTCGGCGGGTACTCCCCAGAAGGTCAATTCCACCTTCCTCAAACTGATCGCCGGCACGCCGTTGTCGGCGACGTCGAAACCGTACCCTTCCCTGACGTGACCCCCCACAACTTCGTGCGTGCGCACCAGGTGAGCCGTCAACAGCGGAGTTATAACCGTTTTGACTTCGTTCTCGAGCGCGAACTCGGCAGACTGACCTGCTTCCGGCGTCACGTTCACGATCGGCCCCAGCAGTTCTTTTACACTCTCATCGAGAGTATGGTAGACGCCAATCTGCGTGTCGGTCGGGCACTGGCCGCCGCTGGTGACAATCGTCAGCGAGCAGCGCGGGACCGCCAGCGGGTCGCCCAACACCCCGCGTGGAAGCAAGTTGGCGATATCCTTTGGGTCATGCGTCGGCACCAGCGCTACTTCGCCAAAAATGTTGGCTTCTCCAAGCGATTCTGTCGCGAATTCAAACGTATTCGTCAACGCCCACGGGTGACCACCCGCCTGCGTAAACGGCTGCTTGTACGGTTCGTTGACAATTTCGTAATAGTTTTCAAGGCCCGGCAGTTTTGCCACTCGTGTAGATTCAGTCGCCTGCAGCGTAGCGCTCACGAACCCAAACGACGGGTGCGAGCTGATCGTGATCTGTGCAGACGTCGATGCGGGTTCGAGACTACCGCCTTCGACAACCGCTTCGCTCGTCACCGGTCCTTCCGGCGCAGACGCCGGCACTTTGACGTTGACGACCACCTGTACCTTCTGCCCCGGTTGAATCGGGCCGAACTCGCCGAATTCGCACGTCAGCCGCTGTCCCGTAACCTTGCAGATTTCGAGGAATTTGAAAATTTCATTGAGATTGGAATTGAAAGTGAAACCCGACCATTTGAACTCAACGGACGTGACTTCGACCCCGGCCGGCAGCTTGTCGGAGATCGTGATCGGGGCCGCCGCTTCGGTGTCGGTCGCCATGATCGCAAAGGCGCTGCTCTTGCCGGGAATGAAATACGTCGGCGCAACCGTTTCCGCGCTCCAGCTCCCTTTTGACGGCGCGGCAGTAGCGCCTGCCGCGAGTATGCCAAGCACCATCGCTGCAGCTGCGAATGCGGCCAGCGCCAGCGCAAGACCGCGCTCAACCGAACCCATCGATCCCATAACCCGATTCACGACCTTCCTCCCCCACTCGACTTATGAGCTCGACCGGCAGCCTTGCCGGCTCTTTTTTTGACCTTCACGCACTTCCCGGCCTTATCGCGCGCATAGCCGCGCTTGCACTTCGCTTTGGTCTTAGTCTTCGGTTTGGCTTTCGCGACCACGGGCGCCGCCAGGTTCTGACCCGGCGCCTGCGAAACGCTGCCCGGCACCAGCAACGGCGCAGGGTTCGTGAGCGGGCCCTGGCAGCCGTCGCCTTCGCACGGCTGGCGTTCGGCCAGCGCTTCGGGGAAGCCTTCTTCGAGCCGGGCGTCATATATATCCGCCTCGCCGTCGGTGTCCTGAGGCACCAACCCTTGGATCGTCTTGAAGAGCACGCCCGAACCGTCCGGTGAGATCACGACTTCGTTCACACCTTCCTGATCCGAGCCGGTCGAGACGAGCGCGACGGTTCCTTGTCCTCCGTTCGGGCTTTCGTGCCATTCATATGCGTTCACGCGCCCGTTTGTGTCGGACGGCGACAGCGGTTCGGCAGAGGTGAATACGATCCGCGAGCCATCTTCGCTGATCGCGCGGCGGCCCGTTTCGTACTCTTCCATCAGACGCCCGCCACGCATGCCCTGGTCGATGCTCGAACCGAGCACTGCACTGGCCCCCTCTGGTTCGTAGCCGTCTTCGCCGATCGACACACGCGCGATCGCGCCCGTGTCGGCGTCAGCGTCGGCGTCGTAGCGATAGACGTCCTTTGCCTTGTTGATGTCGTCGCTCGTGAGCTGCGCGTACGTCGCGAACACGAGGAATTCGCCATTTTCACCGGCGGTCTGCGATTCGCCTGCTGCTTGGCTGCCGCTCGTCCACAAATTCATATCACTGTTGGGACTCGGACAGCGGTAGTCTTCGGCCGTCCCGGAGTGCACGGCGCCCGAACACAGGTCGGCCACAAACGCGAGCGACCCTTCACCGGCGTCGTACACGTACAGGTTGGCCGCACCGACTGCCGGCACGGGTCGCCCTGCATCTTCGAGCGCATGTTGCTGTGCTGTGGTTAGCAGGTCGCCACTCGCGACGAAATACGCGCGTTCACCGTCGGGCGCGACCCGCACGATCCCCTGAACTTCCGCGGCACCGCCATTCGGGTCGTGCGAGACCTGCGTCAACGATGTCACTTCCCGTTCAGATGCCTGACATTCGGGTTTCGCCGACGAGCATCCGATCTTCGCCAGGTACAGATTGTCACTGGTGTCGGTGTCGCCGGGCACAAGCGGCGCTGTTGTCGTGAAATACACCTTCGAGCCATCCCGCGAGGCACCCACGAAATCGGCGCTCGGCCGCGTCGTCGCGCCCTTGCAGGGCACTTCTCCAGGCGTTGCTTCGTGTTCGCCGACGCACCCACCAAACGCCCCGGCTTCCAGTGGCCGCGAGACTTCTACCGTGCGCGACCCGCCTAGACGCACGAACAACTGGTGCGGTACAGTTGGTTCACCTTCAGGGTCAGTTTTACCGGTTATGCAATCGGTAAAGAACAACTCACTGCCGCTCGCGCTGATCGCATTATACGCGTCCTCCGCAGAGGCATAACCGTTGATGCCGATATTAACTGCACATTCACGCGCGATGATCTTGTCCTCGTTGTTTACAGCAACGAGTACGACCGACGCCGGTTCCTCATCGCAACCGCGGTCAAACTCATAGAACTGATTCTGGGTTCCTTGTGCTTCTGGCAGCAGGCTGTTACCCTCTTCGGACGACAAGAGAAGGGAATGACAGAAGTTAACGTCAGCTCCATAGTACTCAAGAAAAGAGCCAGGCGTTATAGGACCTTCGAACTTCACTTCACCGACCCGCTCCCAGCCGGATGGTCCTTCTTTGGAGAAAGTGTCGGACAGGTCGGTAGGATGCAGCCACAGAGATTGCTGTTCCCTAGTCGGGTTCTCAGAGTTCGGACCCGCTGCACCCTCGGCAAACTCCATAGTCAGGTTCGGCGATAGGTCGAAGAATGGGGGCACCAGTATGGACGAGGGAGCGCTCAACGGCACCGTTTCCCATTCCGAGGCGCCACGACGCGCCAAATAGTCAGGCGCGGTGGGCAGGGCCGCTGACGGTCCCGGCCTTTCTGCGAATACACCAGCGGAGTAGTACGCGACGCTTTCGCTTTCGCCATCCGACGCGACCTCATCGATCTTCGTCGCGCCGAACCCGCCCTTGTGTACCGGGCTGACCATCTCGTAGTGACGTCCGGGGGGCAGCGCAAGCGCCGAGACGGCGGTCACGGCCGTGACCGCCAACACGACAAGGGCCACAAGCGTGCAAGCACGTACTCCAAGCTTCACTGTCTCGCAGCGCATCACGCCACCTCCCCATTCTCGTGCGCGTAAGCGCGTATGTCCGCATGAGCGCCTGTGCCCGCACAGGTACGAATCCCCAGCCTCGCCTGCCATCCCGCAACCGCCAAACCGGCGCCGCGAAGTACCCCCTCAAATCCCCTGCTCATCCCCAAGCCCTTCCTCTCCCTGTCCATCTCGTCCCAAACCCAACCTGACAACCTGCGCCGCCCATCCTCCTACGCGCCGCAGCCCCTGTCTAGTTTTATGAAACATCAGTGTTTTCAGTTTACTGCGAGGCCTGCGGCATCCCACCCATTGCGGCGTGGACCTCTCGGCCCCTGTCGGTCAGCGTCCACGCGTTCGCTCCCCCCGGCGATGGCCGCTCGTACTCGTTGTCGATCAGGTCAAGACGGCGCAACCGTTTGAGCAGCTTGGAGATCTGCCCCAGGTCGCCGACCCCCGCGTCGTCTGCGAGCTGCCTGTTGGACGATCCAGGGTTGGCCGCCACGGCGTTCAGGACCCGCAACGTCCTATAGGTGAGGCGCATCTCAAGCTCCCGCAGGGGATCGCTGCTGCGCTCGCGCGGAGGCTCCGGTGCTTGCGGCGTCGGGCGCTCGAGCTCCCTGCGCGCCGCGGCCGAGCCGAGGTAGGGCAGCACGATCATGCTCATCAGCGGGTTGGTCAGCTGCAGGAGCCGCGGCGGCGCGGCGGGTGCGGGGCCGGCGTCGACCAGGCGCGCGTGGATCACCGCCAGCACCGAGCCGACGATGCCCTCCGCCGTCAACGGGGTCTGCGTACAGCCGCGCTTGGCTTCGTGGCGACCTTCGTCCACCGTCGCGATCAGCCGCTCCAGCACGCTCCTGCGACGCTCCATCAGCTCGGGTTGGCCCACCCAGGACTCGACGAGCAGCAGCCGAGCCATGCTCGGCGCGCCTTCGAAGTGGGTCAGCGCCGCGATCAGACCGGCCCTGATCGCTTCGCGCCAGGCGTACGCGTCTCCCGCACGCTTGGGCGCGGCTTGCTCGAACGCCGCCACGACCTCGGCTGAGACCGCGGCTATCCCCTCGTCGAACGCGGCCAGCAGGCAATCCTCGCGGTCGTCGAACAGCTCGTAGAAGGTGCGGCGCGAGACGCCTGAGCGGCGTACGATGTTCGTGACGGTGGCGTTGCCGACGCCGCGCTCGGCCACGACGTCGCCCAGCGCCGCGAGAATCCGGGCGCGCTGGATCTCGCCGAGGCGGTCGCGGCCGACTCCATCGCGCTCGCGCGGCGCGCCCCGCACGCCAGCGCGACGCGCGACGCGGAGATCCCCCTGCTCCAGCTCGACCGTCGCCTGCTCTGTGACCCGGGTGGACATTGTGAGCCACCACTATTCCTTGCGCTGGGCAGGCTGTCTAGTTGTATGAAACCCGCCGGCTTGTGACGGCCGCGGGGCGCGGCCGTCGGGAAAGGTTTGTTTGTGGTTGCGCCGCGCGGAGCTGCGTGCGACTCGCGCTAGGCGGCGCGCTGGCCGTAGGCGCTGCGCCACAGGCGCATTACAGGCAGCAGCAGCGCGACCAGCGGCCCGCCCGCCTGGCACAGCATGCGTGTGCCCGCGCGCAGCTCGGGGGCGCGCGTGCTGTCCTTGGAGAGGTAGAAGGCGAGCATGCACGCGACCAGCACGCTGTGGCGCTGACCGCGCGATAGCGCGCCCGCCTCGCCTCGCGCACGACGCGCGAGCTCGCTCACGCGCCGTGCTGCCAGCTCCGTGTTCGGGTAGTACGCGACGTAGCTGTGATCGCCACTGGCGCGGTCCTCGGCGATGTCGCCGAAGCTGTCGAGCATCGCCCCCGCGGGCGCGACCCAGCGCATATATGCCTCGTAGGTGCGCTGCGCCTCGCCCGCGTCGCGCGCCGCGCGCGCCGGCTCGGCCGCAAGCGCCAGCATCGCCAGTACCGTCAGCCAGGCGCTCGCCCCGGCCGTGCGCTCGAACCAGCTCTGGGTCGCGATCTGCGCCTGCCCGTCCGCCCACTCGCGCAGCGCGCGCTCGCGCAGGGCGGGGTCGGGCTCGTGGTTGAGCGCCAGCACCGTCGAATGGCCGGCAGCGCGCAGCAACAGCGGCGCCGTCCGCTCGTAGGAGGGCAATCGCTCACAGCCCGATCGGCAACACTGCACGAGCGCGCGTACATAGCCTCCGTCCTCGCCGCTGTCGTTATGGCGGTAGTAGTCGGAGATCACGCCGCCCGGCTCGAGCGCCTCGACCAGCGCCAGGTGCAGCCGGCGGCCGTTCTCTACGCCCAGCGCCGCGCCGCGCTCGCTGACGCAGTCCAGGTAGTCGGCCAGCACCTCGTAGGCGACCAGCGTGCCGAGCAGCTCGTGCTCGCGCCGGTCGGGCAGCGTCCAGAACAGCGCCGCGCCGTCGATGTTGCCGCGCTTGCGCGCGAGCGCCCGCAGCGCGTCCGCGCGCAGATCCGGGTCGGGGATCGCGGCCGCACGCTCGCGCCAGCGCGCCACTTCGCGCGCGACCCCGCGCAGGCCCCAGGCAAGCTCGCGCGTCGCGGCGCGCGCAAGGGCCGCCGCGCTCATCCCCTGCTGCACCGTCCTCTGCTGCTCATCCCGGATTGACGCTCGCTCTCACTCCCGTGGCCAGATATCCCGGCACCGCGACGATCGCCGCCGCCGCGACGCTGACCAGCGCGACGCTCCACAGCGCTACGCCGATACCCATGGAGAATACGACGGGGAAGCCGGTCACGCTCGCCAGCGCGTGGCTGAGCAGCAACTGGCCGTAGAGCCCGAACACGGCTCCGATCGCGGCGCCGGCGCCGACCAGCGCCGCGCTCTCGTACAACAGCGCCCGCCACAGCACGCCGCGGCGGTAGCCCTGGCGCTTGAGGTAGGCGAGCTGCGGACGTCGCTGCCAGATCATCGCCGCCATCGCCGCCGCCATCGCGAGGACCGCGGCGATCAGCACCAGCGTGGAGATCTGCGACAGCCGCGCAAGGCCTTCGCGGCTGCTGGCGCGCCACTGCGCTTCGCGCCCGCGCGCGCTCTGCACCGCAAGCCCCGAGCCTGGGCCGAGTGCGTGGCGGACTTCGGCGAGGCCCCGCGGCGTGGAGACCCCCGCGCGCAGGTCGATGTTGTAGGCGCTTGCTTCGCTGCTTTCCCACGCGCTGGCGTAGTCGGCGGAGTTGACGATCGCCACGCCCGGCGGCCAGCCGACGTTCGTGGAGATCGCGGCGAGCCGAAAGACGGTCGGGTGCGGCGCGGGCAGCAGGAACGAGTCGCCGATGTGCAGGTGGCGTTCGGCGGCGATCGCGCGCGAGAGCACCGCCCAGCCGCCCGCGCGCAGGCGCGCGTTGGCAAGCGCGAGGTTGCCTTCCAGCAGCTGGCTGGCCGGGATCGGCGCGGGCGAGCTGCTGGGCGGCGCGATCACCCATACGCGCCGCTTGCCGATGTTCAGGAAGCCGCCGCGGTAGAGCGCCAGCGAGCGCACGCCTGCCAGGCGCGCCAGGCGCGGCGCCGTGGCGATCGAGAACGGGGTCGTTCCCAGCGTGTTGGCGTTGCCCGCCACCGACACCCACACCTCAGCGACGCGGTTCATGTCCCTTGCGGTCTGGTCGAGGCCGTCCTGCAGGTTGGCGTGCGCGCCTCCGACCGCCACGCTACCGAACACCGCCACCGCGCCCGTCGCGGCAATCGCCAGCGAGCGCGTGCGTGCGGCGGGGGCGCGCAGCTCGATCGCCGCCAGGCCCGTCGCGGCCGAGCGCAGCGAGCGCTGCGCCCGCTGCAGGGCCCGCACGACCAGGTCGAACAGCGGCGCCAGCAGCAGCAACAACGCCAGCAACAAGGTCAGGCTGCCCACGACCGCAGCCGCCGGGTCGAAGGCGAGGATCGCGCTTGTCGCCAGCAGGCACACGAGGCCCGCGGCGAGCATCCAGCCGCGCCCCGCGCGCCGGCGCTCGCCCGCAACCCCGGCCGCGGTGGGAGCGCGTAGCGGCCGCGCCAGCGCCGCGCGCAGCGGCGCCAGCACGCCGATGACCGCGGCCAGCATTCCCGCTAGCACGGCCACGAGCACGCTCTGCCACGTCACGACCCGCTGCGCGCCGACCGGGAAGGCGTAAGACAAATAGCCGGGGTTCGACCCGAACAGCGCGCTCGAGGCCAGCTCGCCGAGCGCCAGGCCGAGGATGCAGCCGAGCCCGCCGAGGATCAGCGCGTCGAACAGCAGCGTGGCGATCGTCATCGCGCGCGTCGCGCCGTGGCGGCGCAGTTCGCCGATCAGCTCGCGCCGCAGGCGCACCGTGATCAGCATCGCGTTGAACGCGAACATGAAGCCGACCAGCGCGCTGATCGCCGAGAACAGCTCTGCGCTCTCATCGGCGGGCGCGACCGCCCCCGCGAACAGGGTGCCGTCGAAGTCGGCCGGCTCGACGTTCAGACGGCCCGCCGCCAGCCGCTCAAGCGCCCTGCGCACCTGCGCTTCGCTCCCGGGGGCGGTACGCACGAAGATGCGCGTCACGCGGCCCTCCTCACCGCTCAGCTGTTCGGCGTAGGCGACGGGGGCGATCGCGACCGGGCTGTTGACAAGCGCGCCGATGTCGCCCTGCTGCAGCGTGGCGCCGAGCAAGGTGCTCGAGATGCGCGTCCCGACCTGTATTTCGATCGGCTGCAGCGACTCCGCTCCGATCGCCTGCGCGACCGGGGCCGGCAGGCCCAGCTCCTGCTGCGTGGCGAGCTGCTGCGCGCTGAAGCGCCGCAGCAGCGGACCGCCGGCGTGCGCGAAGCTCGGCGCCGCGCCGAGCAGCTGCACCGACTCGCGCCCGCGCGGGCCGATCACGTCGGCCTGCTCCTGCAGCACCGGCAGCGCCTCCGTCACACCTGGGATCCGCCGCACGCTCGTGAGCAGCCGCGCGTCGAAGCCGCGCGGGCCGCGCGCCTGCAGCTGCAGTTGCATGTTGCCGACCAGCTCGCTGCTCAGCTCTGAGACCGAATGGTTCAGACTCGTGCTTGCCACCTGCGAGGAGAACAGCAGCGCCACGCCGACCGCCAGGCCCACGACGGCCAGCAGCTCCTGCACGACCACGACGCGCATGCGCATCCGCGCCCGGTAGATCCGCAGGATGCTCGACAGTGCCATCGTCTGGGGAGTCTGACCGAGTCTGCTCAGCTTGCACCGGCCGCGAGCGCCGGCGACTCGGGCTCGTATGCCCCGAGCCGGCCGTCGCGCAGCTCCAGCACCCGGTCGGCGAACGCCGCCGCGCGCGGGTCGTGCGTCACCAGCAGCATCGCCACCTGGCGCTCCAGGCACAGCGCTCGCAGTAGTTCGAGCACCTCGCGGCTGCGGCGGCTGTCGAGGCTGCCTGTCGGCTCGTCGGCGAGCACGAGTCGCGGGTCCGTCGACAGCGCCAGCGCGATCGTCAGGCGCTGGCGCTCGCCGATCGACAGCTGCTCGCAGCGGTGCTGCAGGCGCTCGCCCAGGCCGAGCCGCTCGAGCAGCGGTCGCACTCGCTGCTGCGCGCCACGCGCGTCGGACAGCCACAGCTTTAGCGCGGCGTTCTCGATCACGCGCGCGCCGGGGAGCAGCTCCGCCTGCTGGGAGATCAAGCCCAGCTCGTGCAAGCGGTAGTGGGCCGCCTGCTGCTCGGACAGCGCCGAGATCTCGCGGCCTTCGAGCAGCACCATGCCGCTGTCGGGGCGCAGCAGCGCCGCCACGAGCATCAGCAGCGTCGACTTGCCCGAGCCGCTCGGGCCGTACAGCGCCACCAGCTCGCCCGCTGCCACCGACAGCGAGACCCCGTCGACCGCCCGCACCGGCTCGCCTTCGCCGACGCGGTAGTGCTTGACGAGCTCGCGCAGCTCCAGCACTAGACGCCGCCGCCGTGCCCGCCCTCGCGCCGGCTCGGGGAGAGGTCGGGGAACTCGATCACGTTTCCAGCCGGCGAGGACGGGGCCTGCGTCAGCTTGCCGCCGGCGAGCGTCACGATCCGGTCGGAGAAGAGCGTCGCCTGCGGGTCTGAGACGCTCATCAGCAAGCCCAGGCCCGACTCGCGGCTGAGCGCGCGCAGCAGGGCCGTCAGCTCGTCGGTCTCGCGGATTCCGAGCGCGTCTGTCAAATCGTCCACGAGCAGCAGCTCCGGCTCGCCCGCGATCGCCTGGGCGACCTCGACGAGCGCGCGCTCCCAGTCGCTGATGCTCTCCCAGCGCTGCTCGGCGCAGCCCTGCGCCCCGACCCGCTCCAGCACCGCGCGCGCGCGTGCGTACACGTCGCGCCTGCCGTCGCCTGCGACCAGCAGCGGCATCGCGACGTAGTCGAGCATCCGCATCCGCATCCCCGGGCCGCTCTTGCCCGCCCAGGCGATGCGCCGGCCGAGCATCCGCGACAGTTCGCGGTCGGACAGCTGCACGAGGTCCTGGCCGGCGAAGCGCACCTCGCCCGCGTCGGCGCTCTCCATGCCCGCTGCGATCCGAAGCAGCGTCGTCTTGCCCTGCCCGCGCGTCCCCAGCACGCACACCACCTCGCCGCGGTCCACCTCCAGGCTCGCGTCCCGTAGCACGTGCAGATCCTGCGAGCCGCGGCGGTAGCTCTTGCTGACGGCGCTCAGGCGCAGCAGCTCGGTCATGCCGTGCGATCGCGTTCTGCCAAACCCCGCCGATGCTGCGCCAGGGCACGTCGCTCGGCCTCGCCGCGCAGCTCCTCCAGGTAGGAGCGCAACTGTCCCAGCTGCGTTGCCCGTCCACCCCAGAAGGCCGCCTCGCCCTGCACCACGCCACGGTCCATCAGCGTCGACCACTGCTCGGTCGCGAGCGGCCGGCCGCGAACGTCGTGCTGTTCGGCTACCACCCGCTCGCGCAGACGGTCGAGCTCGGCCAGGCACGCCAGCTCCTCGGAGTGCACGACGTCGATCAGGCGCGGCAAATCGCGCGGCTCGCACAGCGCGACCCGCGCGTGCAGCTCCTCGCGCAGCACCGGCGTGGTGGACGGCGCGCGCACCCACTTGCGCAGGTGCGCGACGCCCTCGCTCGTCGCCTCGTAGACGACCTCCTCCTCGGCCGCGGCCGGATCTGCCGGCGCCGCGCGCACGAGGCCGTCCTTCTGCAAGCGGCGCACGGCGCTGTAGGCCGTGGAGTACGCGAAGCGCGCCGCGGCGAAGCGCTGCGCCAGCCTGCGCTCCAGCGCAAAGCCGCGGTCGGGCTGCTCGACCACCAAGCCCAACACCGCCTCCCCTGCGGACAAACCTGTCGTACGCGCCATCCCACACTTGAAGGTACAGTAATGGTGCTCGATAGTCTAGGCTGGTGCGAACCGACAAAGCTGGGGTCCCCATGTCAGGGCACGCGCAACCGCGGCTGGCACGCGCAACCGCGGCTATGTCTGATGGTGGGGATCAAGCGGAGGTCGATTTGGGGACGTCGTCGATGCATCGGGTGCGATCAAAGAGTGGGGCGCTGTTGTCCGTAGCGACGCTGCTGGCGAGTTGCTGCGCACTGGCGCGAGCCGCGTCAAGCCCGCCGCTTAGCTCCGTCAACGAGTATGGACGTTTGGGTCTGCATGGCGGCAAAGGCGCAAGCATCGACGAGAAGGGCGTCGGCTGGGGCAGCTATAACTGCTCGGTCGCGATCGAGCTGACGCTTTCCGGGACGCTTGTCAGCTCCCACTACACCGCCTACCTGGCAGGCGGCTCGATTAGCGGCACCGCCACCGCACACATTCACTACGCGAGCACCGCCGCCGCCTACTTCAGCGGCACGATCACGCTCGACGGCGGCAGCGGCAGCCACAGGCACGCCTCCGGGACCGCCAACTTCTCAGGGACGATCAACCGCACTAGCTACGCAATGAACACCCACATCGTCGGCAGGCTTCGGCTTTGACGAGCACCGCGATCGCAGCGCTCGCGGGCGCGCGGCACGCAGCCGTCGAGCGGGTGCGCGCGCGCCGACTCGTCCGGATCGGCGCGCTTGCAGGGGCGCTACTGATCTGTGCCTGGCAGGCCGGCGCAGCATCGGCGCAGCAGAGCGCCACGCTCCACGTCAGCCTCAAACCCGAGCGGCTCGGCGCGAGCACGACCGTCTCCTTCGGCTTTCGCATCGCCGCCGCCGCCGGCGCGCTGCCGGCGGCGCTGACACAGCTCGACGTGCGGCTTGCGCCGGGGATCGGGGTTGACACTCGCGGGCTGCCGAGCTGCGCCGCGGGCTCACTGGCGCAAGGTCCGCGCGGGTGCCCCTCGGGGGCGCTGGTCGGCAGCGGGCGCGTGCAGGTGCAGGTGCCGCTGGGCAACGTCGTGCGCCCCGAGAGCGCCGCGCTGAGCGTCTTCAACGGGGCGCGCCGCGACGGTCACACCACGCTCGTCTTCTATGCGGCCGGGCGCGTGCCGATCGCCACCCAGCTCGTCTTCACTGGGGTGATCGTTCCCGCAGCGCTCGGGCAGCAGATCGAAGCGTCGATACCGCTGATTCCGACCCTGCCCGACACACCCGACGCCGCGATCGTGGAAATGAGCGCGAGCATCGGCACGCGCGGGCGCTCCTACGATCGAACGGTCGCGGGGCGGCGCGTGCGCTTCACGCCCGCGGGCGCCACCCTGCCCGCGCACTGCCCGGCCGCGGGGCTGGCGTTCTCCGCTGAATTCCACTTCGACGACGGAAGCACGGCCAGCGCCGCGACGACCGTCGGCTGTCCACAGTAATAAGGTGGGGCTATGGCGAGCATAGAGACCATGACGGTCGCCGACAACGAGCTGCCCGTGTACAGCGTCAGCCTGCCCGGCACGCGCGCGCTGACGGTGCTCGTCGCCTTCGACGCCGGCGCCCGCACCGAGCGCGCCAGCGAGAACGGGATGGCCCACTTCCTCGAGCACCTCGTGTTCAAGGGGGGCGAGAAGTACGCGACCTACAAGGACGTCAACGAGACGGCCGAGCGGCTCGGCGGGATGCTGAACGCCTACACCAGCCACGACCTCGTCGCCTTCCACATCACCGTGCGTGCCGAGTCGGCGCCGGAGGCGATCGACCTGCTCAGCGACTTCGTGGCGCGCCCGAAGCTCGACGCGGAGGAGCTCGACCGCGAGCGCGGCGTCGTGATCCAGGAGATCAACCGCGCTTACGACCAGCCTTCGACCGTGGCCGAGTACCTGATCGACAAGGCCGCGTTCGGCGAGCATCCGCTTGGGCGCACCGTGCTCGGGCCCGAGGAGAATCTGCGCAGCTTCACGCGCGAGGGGATCGTGAGCTTCCGCGAGCGCCGCTGGGCCGGGGGGTCAGGCGGGGCGTTCTTGGTTGGGAATGTAAAGTTCGTTCCGGGATCCGACCAGCTGGGCAGCTTTGTTCGGCCGGTTCCCAAGTCTTCAGGCGTCCGAGCCCTACGCGCCTGCGCCTGAGTTCTGCCCACAGACCTTGGTGGAGCAGCGTGATACCAACCAGTCGCACCTGCGCATGATCTACAGGCCGCAGATCGACGTCTCGAGCGTCAAGCAGCGGGCTGCGCTGTCGATCTACTCGACGCTGCTCGGGGGGTCGATGGGGTCGCGGCTGTTCGAGGAGATTCGCGAGAAGCGCGGGCTCTGCTACTCGGTCTATGCGATCGCGCACGCCTTCGCGGACGTGCCAATCCTGCAGCTCGGCTCAGGACTCGACTCGGAAAAGTGCATCGAGGCCTACACGCGCATGCGCGAGATCGTCGACGAGCTGCGCGCCGACGGGCCGACGGAGGAGGAGGTGCAGCGCGCCCGCGCCTACTCGGCCGGGCGTTTGGTGCTTGCCTTCGAGAACACGAATGCCGTCGCCCGCTACGGGGCCAGCCAGAAGATCGTCTACGGCGAGGACATCGACCCCGACGCCGCGATCGCGGCGCTCGACGCCGTCACATACGACGAGGTGCGCGAGGTCGCTGCCGACGTGGCCGAGAACCTGGCGGTCGCTTGCGTGGGGCCGCACACGGCCGAGGACTTCTAGGCCCCACCTCGCCGCCGGCTCATGTAGACCGACAGCCCTTCTCAGCCGAGGGCAACCATTCGATCGATCGGCACGCGTGCGCGCTCGGCTATCTCCGGCGCCACACGCACCTCGAACTTCATCTCGCGCAATGCATCCCGCAGCTTCTCGAGCGTGATCATCTTCATGTACACGCAGCTCGCCTCGGCGTTCGCCGGGATGAACTTCACGTCCGGGGCGGCCATTTCAAGCGGGTAGAGCATGCCGGTCTCGGTGGCCACGACCGCCTCGCGCGGATGGGACGGATCGTGGGCTGCCTCGCGCTCGATGCCATCGGCGTAGCGCAACATCCCGCCGGTGGAGAGCATGTGCACGCCCTCGGCCGCGACGTCTCCCGCGACGACGTACTCCATGATCGAGGTCGTACAACCGCACTCGGGGTGGATCAGGAAGTCGGCGCCCGGGTGCGCGGCGCGCGTGGCCTCGATGTCCGACGGGCGGATGCCCGCGTGCACGTGGCACTCGCCGTCCCACACGTGCATGCGCTTGCCAAGCTCCTTCTCGACGTAGGCGCCGAGCCACATGTCCGGGCCGAACAGGATCTCGGTGTCGGGGCCGTGCGTCTCGTAGATGTGGCGCACGACGTCGACCGCGTTGGCCGAGGTGCAGCAGTAGTCGGTCAGCGCCTTGACCTCGGCGGTGGTGTTCACATACATGACCACCACACCCTCTGGGTATGAAGCCTTCCACTGCGCCAGCTGCTCGGCGTCGATCGAGGCCGCCAGCGAGCAGCCCGCGTCGAGGTCGGGGATCAGCACCGTCTTCTCCGGGCACAGGATCGAGGCGGTCTCGGCCATGAAGTGCACGCCGCAGAAGACGATCGTCTCGGCGTCGGAGGCGGCCGCCTGGCGCGAGAGGCCGAGCGAGTCGCCCACGTAGTCGGCGACGTCCTGCACCTCGGGCACCTGGTAGTTGTGCGCGAGGATCGTCGCGTTGCGCTCGGCCGCCAGCGTTCGCACCTCGGCGTGCAGCTCGACCGTCTCGACCGGGCTCAGTTCGAGAAGCGGGCCTTGGGTAGGGATCATCGGCAACGTCTTCATCTCGTCACCTCCAGGATCAGGGACAGGTCGAGCGCCGGCGCGGAATGCGTGAGCGCACCGACCGATATGAAGTCTACCCCGCTCAGCGCGCACTCCCGGACGTTCTCCAGCGTCACGTTGCCGCTTGCCTCGAGCTTGGCGCGACCGCCCACCTGCGCGACGGCGGCTGACAGCTCGGCGACGCTCATGTTGTCGAGCAGCAGCCTTGGCGCGCCGGCGGCGAGCGCCTCTTCGATCTCCCCGGGACCCCGCACCTCGACCTCCAGCGTGTCCGCCAGCTGCGGGGAGGACTCGCGCACGCGCGCCAGCGCCTGGGCGATCCCGCCGGCCGCCGCGATGTGGTTCTCCTTGATCAGGATCGCGTCGAACAGGCCGACGCGGTGGTTCGTGGCACCCCCGGCCGCGACCGCCGCCTTCTCAAGCATCCTCAGGCCCGGCGTCGTCTTGCGCGTGTCGAGCACGACCGTGCCGGTCCCCTGCACCTCGCGCACGAAGCGCGCCGCCAGCGTCGCGATCCCCGACAGGCGGGCGAGGAAGTTCAGCGCGGTGCGCTCGCCCGTCAAGAGCGCGGCAGCCGCGCCTTCGACCGACAGCACTGGGCCGCCCTCCTCGCGCCAATCGCCCTCTCGCGCCAGACGCTCGAAACGCACCTCGGGGTCGAGTAGGGCGAAGCACGCCTCGGCCGCGTCCAGGCCGAAGATCGTGCCAGGGGCCTTCTGTGCGATCAACGCACGCGCGTGCGCCTCTCGCGTAACGGTCGCATTGGTCGTGACGTCACCAGCACCGACATCCTCGGCCAAAGCACGCCCCACCAGCTCTGTCAGCTCGCCCCCGCTCACTGCATGGACGCGGCCGACTTGAGCAAGTACGCACGTACAAATCCATCCAAATCCCCGTCTAGGACACGCTGGACGTCGCCCATCTCGTGGTCGGTGCGGTGGTCCTTGGCCATCGAGTACGGGTGCAGCACGTACGAGCGGATCTGCGAGCCGAAGTTGACGTCCTGCGCCTCGCCCTTCTCGCGCGCGATCTCTTCCTGGCGTTCGCGCTCCTGCTTCTCCACGAGCTTGGAGCGCAGCATCGCCATCGCGGTCGCGCGGTTGGAGGTCTGCGAGCGCTCGTTCTGGCACTGCACGACGATCCCGCTCGGCCGGTGGGTGATGCGCACGGCCGAGTCGGTCTTGTTGACGTGCTGGCCGCCGGCGCCCGAGGCGCGGTAGGTATCGACCTGCAGGTCGTCCTCGTCGATCTCGACCTCGCCGCTGTCGGCCACGACGGGCGCCACCTCGACGCCGGCGAAGCTCGTCTGGCGGCGGTGGGCCGAGTCGAACGGCGACAGGCGCACGAGCCTGTGCACACCGCGCTCGGCGCCGAACAGGCCGTAGGCGTTTTCGCCTGAGACCTTGAAGGTGGCGGACTTGATGCCGGCTTCCTCGCCTGGGCTCACCTCCAGCAGCTCGACGCTGAAACCGCGCCGCTCGGCCCAGCGCATCATCATGCGCAACACCATCTCCGCCCAATCCTGCGCGTCGGTGCCGCCCGCGCCCGCGTTGACGCTGACGAGCGCGTCGCCCGCGTCATAGGAGCCGGAGAAGAGACGTTGCTCCTCGAGCTCCGCCAGGCGCTGCTCGACCGAAGACAGGTGCTCCTGAACCTCTTGTTCGAGTGCGGGCTCCTCCTCGGCCATCTCCACGAGACCGTCGAGATCGTCCACGTCGGCCTGCAACGTGCTGAACGTTTGCAGGCGCTTGCTTGCCCTGGCGTGCTCGGCGGAGACCTTCGCTGCCGCTTCGGCCTCGTCCCAGAAGCCGGGGGCCTGCATCTGTGCTTCGAGCGCCTGCGCGCGCTCGCTCAGTTGAGCTGGGTCAAAGATAGTCCGCCAGCAGCGTGAGCTGCTCGCGGATGGCCGCAAGGCGTTGCGGCGTCGACTCGCTTGGGGGGGCTGTTGCCATCGCGCGCAACGCTATCAGCCGCGGCGGGCTGATTGTCGGGGATACAGGCAAATCGGCTGTAAGACATCCCCACGCGTGTACACTGTCGTCATAGCTGTCATCCGCCATGCCACCAAGGGCCGCGAGGCTCCTCGACGCTTTGTCGTGCACAACACGCACGAGCGACTACAGCTGGCCGCGGTACACGCGGTCGCCGCCAAGGGCTACCAGCAGACCAGCATTCGCGACATCTGCGCCGAGGCCCACATCCCGGTCGTGACGTTCTACAAGCACTTCTCCGACAAGCAGGAAGTCGTGCTGATGGCCGTCGAAGCCGGGCTCGATCAGCTGATGGGCCATCTGCCAGGAAACCTTCCGCGCCGCGCCGACCTGGCCGGATGGAGTCTGGGACGTGCTGCAGGTCGGTGCCGAGTGGGCCTGCCAGGAGCCCGAGTTTGCGACCACCACGGTCGCCGAGCTGATCACGGTCGGACCGGACGCACGCGAGCTGCTGCACTCGCTCATCGACGCCTTCACGACTCTTCCTGGAGCCCGGCCACGCGCTCCTGGAGTCAGACGCCGGGCCCGGACTGGACGCAAGCATCGGCGAGCGCGTCTTCGAGCTGCTCTACACCGAGCTCCGCCAGAGCCCGCCAGAGACGCTCTCAAGGATCGTCCCCGACGTGGCACGCCTCGCGCTAACCCCCTTCCTCGGCCCACAGGCAACCGAGGAGCTCATCGCCCGGCGCGAAGCTGCGGATAAACCTGAGCGGTCGTTCTAGTCACAAGGCCGCGTAGGACGGTCCTGGACCAAGCGGAGCTAGGACGCAGGGAGCGTGGCGTGCTAAGCACGCGAGCGACCGAGGACAACGCTCCGCGCCGCGTCCAGGGCTGTCCTACGCCCCATGACAGCGCTTGAACTTCTTACCCGAGCCGCACCAACAGGGGTCGTTGCGGCCGAGTTCGTGCTCTGAGTCGGTGACACGCTGCTGCACCACCGGCAGCGCCTCGAGTTGCTCGCCCTCTCCCTCGTAGGCTGCGCCCGCGGGGCCGGCCGCGGCGGCCGCGGCGGCGATCGCGCCGGCTCCCATCGCGCTGGAGCCGCCCGAATATGAGACGCGACCGGCGCGCGTGGAGCTGCCCGAGGCGGCAAACGCCGGGGTGGGAACACCCCCTGCCTGCGCTCCCCCACCGTTCTGGCCGTCCACGCTGACCTGAACGTTGAAGATCATGCGCGTGAAGTCCACCCACAGAGTGTTCATCAGGTCGGTGAACAGCTCGAACGCCTCGTTCTTGTAGGCGACCAGCGGATCGATCTGGGCTGCTCCGCGCAGGTCGATGCCTTCGCGCAGGTAGTCCATGTCATACAGGTGCTCCGCCAGCGTTCGTCGATGATCTGCAGGATCAGGAAGCGCTCGAGCGCGCCCATCAGCTCCTTGCCGAGCTCCTGCTCGCGCGCCTCGTACTGCGTGAGTGCCTGCCCGGCGATCTCGTCGGTCAGGTAGCCGCTGTCGATCGTCTCGGGGTCGAGGTCGTCCTTGCCCAACTCGACCGGGAAGAACTGGGCGAGCGCGGTGAACAGGCCGTCGAGATCCCAGTCCTCCATGTAGTCGCCGGCTGTGTACTTCTCGATCGTGCGCTCGATCGCCTTGGCCACCTGCTCGCGCGCCTCCTCGCCCATCTCCTTGCCTTCGAGCACCTCGTCGCGGTAGGCGTAGATGATGCGGCGCTGTTCGTTCATCACGTCGTCGTACTCGAGCACGCGCTTTCTGATCAGGAAGTTCTGTTCCTCGACCTTCTTCTGGGCCTTCTCGATCTGCTTGGAGAGCATCCCCGCCTCGATCGGCTCCTCGTTGCCCTCCTCGTCTACGCCACCCAGTCGATCGAGGATCTTGTAGATGCGGTCGCCCGCGAACAGCCGTACGAGGTCGTCCTCGGCCGACAGGAAGAAGCGGCTCTCCCCGGGGTCGCCCTGCCGCCCCGCGCGCCCGCGCAACTGGTTGTCGATGCGCCGCGACTCGTGGCGCTCGGTGCCGCAGATGAACAGGCCACCGGCCACCATCACACGCTCGCGGTTGACCTGCACCTGCTGCTCTATCTCGGGCAGCAGGTCCTTCAGGCGCTGCGTGTAGGTGGGATCCTCGGGATCGAGGCTCTGCTTGGCAAGCTGGCGGCCCGCCAGGTGCTCGGGGTTGCCGCCGAGCTTGATGTCCACGCCGCGACCGGCCATGTTCGTGGCGATCGTGACGGCGCCGGGCTGTCCTGCCTCGGCGACGATCTCCGCCTCGCGCGCGGCGTGCTCGGGCTTGGCGTTGAGCACGGTGTGGGCGATCCCGCGCTTTTTCAGCCGGTCGCCGAGCAGCTCTGAGACCTCGACGGAGATCGTGCCGACCAGCACCGGCTGGCCGTTCTCGTGACGGGCGGCGATCTCTTTGACGACCGCCTCCCACTTGCCCTCCTTGGTCTTGTAGACCTGATCGTTGCGGTCGTCGCGGACCATCGGCATGTTCGTCGGTACCTGCACGACCGGCAGCTCGTAGATCTTCATGAACTCGGTCGCCTCTGTCAGCGCCGTGCCGGTCATCCCCGACAGCTTGTCGTAGAGGCGGAAGTAGTTCTGGTAGGTGATCGAGGCGAGCGTCTGGTTCTCCTCCTGGACCTTCACGCCCTCCTTGGCCTCGACCGCCTGGTGCAAGCCCTCCGACCAGCGCCTGCCGTCGAGGATGCGCCCGGTGAACTCGTCGATGATCTTGACCTCGCCGTCGATCACGGCGTAGTCGACGTCGCGCTTGTACAGCGACTCGGCCCTGAGCGCCTGGATCAGGTGGTTGACGAGATGCCCGTTCTCGGCGCGGTAGAGGTGGTCGATGTCGAGGAAGCGCTCGGCCTTGGCGACGCCCAGCTCCGTGATCGCCACGGTCTTCTGCTTCTCCTCGATCTCGTAGTCGAAGTCGGCCACGAACTCCTTCTTGGAGCGCGGGTCCATGCCTTCTGGGGTCTTGCCGGGCTTCATGCGCGGCGCCAGGCGAGCAAACTTGACGTAGAAGTCGGCCGCCTGTTCGGGTGCCCCGGAGATGATCAGCGGCGTGCGCGCCTCGTCGATCAGAATGTTGTCGACCTCGTCCACCACGGCGAACGGGTGTCCCCGCTGGACCTTTTCGGAGAGGTCCTTGGCCATGTTGTCGCGCAGGTAGTCGAAACCGAACTCCGAGTTGGTGCCGTACACGACGTCGCAGGCGTAGGCGAGCTGCTTCTCGTCGTAGGGCTGCTGGTTTTGCAGGACCCCGACGCTGACCTCAAGCGCGTTGTAGAGCGGGCTCATCCAGGCAGCGTCGCGGCGGGCCAGGTAGTCGTTGACGGTTACAACGTGCACGCCCTTGCGGTCGGTCGTGTCCGTACCGCTCGCGCCCTCGCGCGGAGCGAGCGAGTTGAGTACGACCGCGAGCGTCGCTGTCAGCGTCTTGCCCTCGCCGGTCTTCATCTCGGCGATACAACCCTCGTGCAGCGCCATCGCCCCGATCAGCTGCACGTCGAAGTGGCGCATGCTCATCGTGCGCTTGCCGGCCTCGCGCACGATCGCAAAGCACTCGGGCAGCAGCTCGTCCAGCGACTCGCCCTGGCGCGCGCGCTCGCGCAGCTCGTTCATGCGCTCGCGCAGCTCGTCGTCGGTCTCCAGCTCCAACTCGGGCTCATACGCGCTGATCAGCGCGACACGCTTCTCGTAGACCTTGAACTTCTTGCCCTCGCCGATGTTCAGCGCACGATCCAAAAGCGACATGCGCTCAGGGTACCGACTACGGCCCGAGCGCTCGCCACCGAACGAGCGAAGCGCCATCAGCCGCGCCCCGGGCGCGCGCAACAGGCGCCCCGGGCACACACGCTTTGAGCGACCCGGCGCGCGGGAGCGAACCGGGAGCGCTGATGCCAGGCCCTATTCGACTGCGGGCGTCGCGGGCGGCGGCGGCGCCATCGCCGCGGCCGCGGCCGCGTGGGCCTCGCGGCGATGGCGGCGCTTGTCGCGGTGGCGCTTGACCTGGCGCGCCAGCTCGTCCACCACCAGGTTCAGCGAGTGCAGCATCTGTGGTGAGGCATCGCGTGCTCTCAGCGTGACGCCCTTGAGGTAGAGCGTGGCCTCAGCCACATCGCTGTCGGCTACGCGCGGGTTTGGCTCTCGGAAGATCTCGAGCTCCAGGCGGGCGAACTCGGAGACCTGGCGGGAGATCTTCTCCAGCCGGCGCTCCAGATGCTCGCGCATGTCGTCGGTGACCGGGACATTGCGGCCCTTGATGTCTATCTGCATCAGGGACTCCCTTCACTCGGAGACGATGTACGTCAATCGTACCCCTGTTGGGGACTCCTATGTATCGGTTTGCACGGATGTTCGACGTGTATGTATCGGACCGCCTCACGAATACGTCGCGCTCAACGAATACGTCGCGCTCACGAATACCGTCGCGGTCTCTGAGTAGCCTCGGCTGCGCCTCCTTCGGGAGGCGGTTGCCCTCGTAGCTCAGCGGATAGAGCATGTTCTCTGACTAAGGACAGATCCCGGGTTCGAATCCCGGCGGGGGCTTGCAGGAACCGTCGCGGATATAAGCTAAACTTCAAGACCTTAGTCAGGGGACCGCTCTTGCTGAGCTAGGTCTGTTAGTGCGAAAGATGTTCCGGGGGGCCTGCATCTGTAGGCTCCCCGGTTCTTTATCTGGCCCGCAAACTCTCCAGAATCCCCGCGTGCCCGGCGATCGCGCCGATTAGGATTGCTCCTGGGGCCGCCTCGGTTCCGGGAAGTAGGATGCTGTCGCGCAGCTGGGCTCCCTCACCCACACGCGCGCCGTCACCCAGCACGAGCGGACCGGTCAGGCGGACGTTCTCGCCCAACTCCACGTCACTGCCGATCCACACCGAACCCTCGATCTCGGCGCTGCGCGGCACGACGCTCTCCCCCGCGACGATCAGGCCCGGGGCCAGCTCGCGACCTTCGACCTGTAGGCGCAACTCGCCGCGCAGCGCGTCGAAGGTGCCCTGGCGCAGCTCGGTGAGCGAGCCGACGTCGTTCCAGTACTCGCGCACCTCGTGGATGTGGAAGGGGATGTCGTTCTCGAGCAGGGTCGGGAACACGTCTTGGGCCCAGTCCACGAACGGGCGATCGGGGAAGTAGTCGAAGATCTCCGG
The DNA here is from genome assembly GCA_963725265.1 of uncultured Solirubrobacterales bacterium. Lineage (GTDB taxonomy): Bacteria > Actinomycetota > Thermoleophilia > Solirubrobacterales > Solirubrobacteraceae > Palsa-744. The sequence goes on along the minus strand of CAVRXP010000002.1, from coordinate 1,066,897 downwards.
CTTGAACATGTAGATGCCGCAGTTACCAAGGTCCGACAGCGCCTCCTGGGGACTCGGCTTCTCCTGGAAGCCGGTGATGCGCCCCTCGCGGTCGTGCAGGACGACGCCGTACTCGCGCGTGTCGGCGACCTTCTTGACGGCGAGCGTCGCGATCCCACCCGCCTCGCGGTGACGGGCCGCGAAAGCGCTCAGGTCGATGTCTGTGAGCGCGTCACCTGAGATCACGACGAACGAGTCGCCCCCGAAGAAGTCGGCGCAACCGCGCACACCCCCAGCCGTGCCGAGCAGCTCGGGCTCGAAGCGGTAGCTCAGGCGCTCGCCGAAGTATTGCTTGATCGAGTCGGGGAAGTAGTGCAGGTTGGCAATCACGTCCTCGAAGCCGTGATGTTCGAGCAGATCGAGGATGTGCGCCATCACCGGTCGGTCGAGCACCGGCACCATCGGCTTGGTGATCTCGTTCGTAAGTGGGCGCAGGCGGGTTCCAAGACCCGCGGCGAGGACCATCGCTCTCATTGAGAGCGCAACCTATAGGAAACGGAAACGGCGAGAAGCCGCGTCCAGGCCAGCTGAAAAAAGAACTCTCAAAACGAGCTGCACGTAAACACCCCCCTTTGCCTGACGGAAGGGATTATTTGTGCACGTAAACACCCCCTTTGCCTGACAGCACCCCCCTTTGCCTGACGGAAGGGATTATTTGTGCACGTAAACACCCCCTTTGCCTGACAGCACCCCCCTTTGCCTGACGGAAGGGATTTATTTAGGTACCTAATCCTTGGTTAGATGTTCACAAAGGGGGTGTTTCGGGGATCGCCCAAATGATCTGTACGACTCAGCGCTCCTATGCGCCGTGTTCCCAGGAGCTCCGATATACACGCTGGTCCTCGCGCAACTCGTCGATCTCGCACGCCGAGCGATTCGAGCTTCAGGCGCGCGACCTCCTCGTCGATGCGATCGGGCACCGGCAGCACACCCGCAGATAGGCTGCCAGCGCTCTGAACCAGATGCTCGACGCACAGGGCCTGGCCCGCGAAGGACATGTCCATGACCGCCGCCGGGTGCCCCTCCCCCGCCGCCAGGTTCACGACGCGGCCCTGGGCCAGCAGGTTCAGGCGTCGCCCGTCTGAGAGCGTGTGCTCCTCCACCAGCGGCAGCGCCTCGCGCCGGCCGCCGACGGCGAGCGCGCGTAGATCGTCGAAGCGTATCTCCACGTCGAAGTGTCCGGCGTTGGCCAGCAGCGCACCGTCCTTCATGCGCTCGAAATGCTCGGCGCGCAGCACGTCGCGCCCGCCGGTGACCGTCACGAACACGTCTCCGCGCTCGGCCGCGGCCAGCGCGCCCATCACCTCATAGCCCTCCATGCGCGCCTCCAGCGCGCGCAGCGGATCGACCTCGCACACCACCACCGAGGCGCCTGCGCCGCGGGCGCGCAGAGCCACCCCGCGTCCGGTCCAGCCGTAGCCGAGCACCACGACGGTGCGCCCGGCGAGCAGCAGGTTGGTGGCGCGCAGGATGCCGTCGATCGTGGACTGACCCGTGCCGAAGCGGTCGTTGAAGGCGCGCTCGGTGCGCGACTCGTTGACCGCCAGCACCGGGCAGGCAAGCGTGCCCTGCTCGGCGAGCGCCCGCACTCGCAGTAGTCCGGCGGTGGTCTCCTCGGTGCCACCCAGCATCTCCGCGGCGTGGCTCGGGTCGCGCTCGTGGATCGCGCCGATCAGATCAGCGCCGTCGTCGATCGTCACCTGCGGCGCGCTCTCGACCAGCTTCTGCACGTGCTCGGCGTACTGCTTGGCGCTCTCACCGCGCGTGGCGAGCACCGTGGCGCCGTGGCGCTCGGTGAGCGCCACGCGCCACGTCGTCTTGAGTGGAGAGCGGATTGGCCGCGCACAACCCGACCTGCGCTCCACCGGCAATCAGCGCGCGTACGAGATTGGCGGTCTCGGCGGTCACGTGCAGGCACGCGGCGACGCTCACGTCCTCGAGCGGGCGCTCGCGCCGCAAGCGCTCACGCACCTGCGCCAGCACGGGCATCTGCGAGTCGGCCCAGTCGATGCGCGCCTGGCCGCTGTCAGCCTCGGAGGCGGAGACGGTCAAGCCGCCCCCGCCTTGCTTTGGCCGCCGCCTTCGAACGCTTGCCGAGCAACGCCTGCGGACCGCACGTCACAGCTCCGTCGCGGGCGCCGGCTGTCGGCTCTAGTAACGGTAGTGATCGGCCTTGTAGGGGCCGCCGACCGGCACGCCGATGTAGGCCGCCTGCTCCTCGCTCAGCTCTGTCAATTTCACGCCGAGCGCATCCAGGTGCAGGCGCGCGACCTTCTCGTCGAGGTGCTTGGGAAGCACGTATACGCGCTTCTCGTACTCGTCGTTCTTCGAGTAGAGCTCGATCTGGGCGATCGTCTGGTTGGTGAACGAGTTGCTCATCACGAAGCTCGGATGGCCGGTGGCGTTGCCGAGGTTCAGCAGTCGCCCCTCGGAGAGCATGATGATCGCGTGACCGTCTGAGAAGACCCACTCGTCCACCTGCGGCTTGATGTTGATGCGCTGGATCCCCGGAGTCTTGGTGAGGCCGGCGATGTCGATCTCGTTGTCGAAGTGACCGATGTTGCCGACGATCGCCTGGTGCTTCATGCGCGCCATGTGGGCGGCGGTGACGATGTCCTTGTTGCCGGTTGTCGTGACGAAGATGTCGCCCGTCTCGACGACATCCTCGAGCGTGTTGACCTCGTAGCCCTGCATCGCCGCCTGTAGCGCGCAGATCGGGTCGATCTCGGTAATCACAACGCGGGCGCCCTGGCCGCGCAGCGATTCGGCGCAGCCCTTGCCGACGTCGCCGAAGCCACACACGACCGCGACCTTGCCACCGATCATCACGTCGGTGGCGCGGTTGATGCCGTCGATCAGCGAATGGCGACAGCCGTAGAGGTTGTCGAACTTCGACTTGGTGACCGAGTCGTTGACGTTGATCGCGGGGAACAGCAGCTCGCCGCTCTCGACCATCTGGTAGAGGCGGTGCACGCCGGTGGTGGTCTCCTCGGTGACACCCTTGATGCCCTGGCCGATCTTCGTCCAGCGCTGCGGATCTTCCTCCAGCGAGCGCGTCAGCAGCGAGAGCACTACCTGGAACTCCTCAGACTCCGCTGAGGCGGGATCGGGTACGGCGCCAGCTGCCTCATACTCGGTGCCCTTGTGCACGAACAGCGTGGCGTCGCCGCCATCGTCGAGGATCATGTTCGGCCCCGCCCCACCAGGCGTTCCGTCCTCACCCGGCCAGCGCAGCGCGCGGTCTGTGCACCACCAGTACTCCTCCAAGCTCTCGCCCTTCCACGCGAACACGGGCACGCCGCGCGGGTCCTCGGGCGTGCCGTCAGGCCCGACAGCGATGGCTGCCGCTGCATGATCCTGGGTGGAGAAGATGTTGCAGCTACACCAGCGCACCTCAGCTCCGAGCGAGGTGAGCGTCTCGATCAGCACAGCAGTCTGGATCGTCATGTGCAGCGAGCCTGTGATGCGCGCTCCCGCGAGCGGCTGAGCCTCTGCATACTCGCGGCGGATCGACATCAAGCCGGGCATCTCGTGCTCGGCCAGCGTGATCTCCTTGCGTCCAAATTCGGCAAGCGATAGGTCGGCGACCTTGAAGTCGGTATCGGTCAGCGTTGCGGTGGGGGTCATGCGATCTCCATGGTCGTGGTAGGTGGCCTGGCAGCGACAAGCAGCCGTTGATGCTTTTCCTGCTCGAAGCGCAACCAGTCGGCAGCGCTGACATGCTCAGGACGCGACGGTTCTGCGGCAAGCCACAGGTCGATTGCGTCGCGCAGTTGCGGATCGCGCTCGAGTCTCAGCGCGAAACCGACCTCGGCAAGGTCCAGTCCGTGCTCCTCCAACAACTCTCGCAACGTGCTCAAACGCTGTAGCTCGGCTGGTCCGTACAGCCTGTATCCGGAACCGGAGCGGTCCGGCTCGACCAGCCCGATGCTCTCGATGTAGCGCAGCATCCGCGCCGACCAACCGGTCGTCTCGGCTGCCTCGTTGATCGTCAGGGCATCTACAGCTGTGGCCTGCACCTTGCAGACCTTATCAGAGCTATGTCAAGGTTTAGCGCTTTACCAGGTCGGCCTTGAGCTGCTGGATCAGCTTGACCGGACCCGGGTCTACGCCGCGCAAGATCGCCAGGTAGATCGAGACCAGATCGCCGAGCAAGACCAACGAGATGACCCGCTCGATCGTCGTCTGACCGCGCGTCTCCAGGCGGAAGCTCGCCGCGGCGTTGCCGGCGATCAGCTTCTCGGTCAAATCCATGCGCTCCTTCACGCGCGGATGGGCGTCGGAGTCGTCGAGGAACACCGCTGAGAAGCGGCCGACGTCCAGGGCCCCATCCCAGCCCTCGAGCTCGTTGTGGTCGAGCTCGGGCAGCTCGTGCGCAAAGGCGGGCTGCTTGGAGTTCTCGTTGATCTGGGTCTTCCAGCGGTAGGCGATCGGGACCGTCAATCCCGCGCCGGCAATCACCGGAGACGTGCCGAGCAGGCCTCGCGCGATCTGCTTGGCCAGGGAGTCCTCGGGCGCGTCAGGACCCCACTCGGCAACGAGCTGCTCGGTATGGGAGGCGGCGACGTCGATCTCCGAGGTGAGCCGCGGCCCGGCACCGCACAGGGCTGCAACCTCAAGCGCCGCAACCGTCATGTAGGCCACGGCCGCCCTGGGCTGGAAACCTCCAGGCAGCGGGATCACGGGTACGCCGTCGGCGCGCGCCATCTCACCGAGACGCCCTCCGGTCGTGACCACCACGCGCTGGGCGCCAAGCGCCCCCGCCGACTCGTAGCAGGCGAGCGTCTCCTCGGTGTTACCGGAGTAGCTGGCGCACAACACGGTCGTCTCGGGCGTCGTCCACGGCGGAAGCCCATATGCCCGGGTCACGAAGATCGGGCGCGAAGCGTGGTCGCCGAGCGCCGCCCGCGCCAGCGCTCCGCCGATCGCCGAACCGCCCATTCCCGCCACGACTAGACCCCCAGGGGTGTCCCACTCGGCCATGATCGCCGACTCCACCCGCCAAAGCGCGTCGCGCAGGTGCTCGGGCAGGGCCAGGATGTCCTGCAGCTGGTTGGAGGCGTCCACGCGGGCGATCGCCTCGCGCGAGAGCACGTCGGTGGATGTGGCGGCCCCGCCTTCGCTCATCTGCTCGCCTCCTGTTGGGGGTGTAACCGTGAAGCTCGCGCCAGGATACCCGGAGCGCGACATAGGCGCATCTCGGTCTCAACACAGCCATATGGCCTGATGTAGAGCACTCAGCGTCTAGGGGGTCGATGGGCAAGTGAGACAAGGACGCAGGACCCGCAGTGTGCTACGCACACAAGAGGTCCGAGGACGCAGTATCACGCCGCCCAGCGGCCCCCTAGAACTTGATCGCCCCGTCGGGCAGCGTTACACCAGGGAAGATACGCGCACCACCAGCGATTGTGTTGTCGGCCCCGACGGTGACTCCCTCGCCCAGCACCGAGCCCTCCTGTACATGGGTGCCATCGCCAACCCGACAGCCAGCGGCCACGATGCAATTGCGCAGCGTGCAGTTCTCGCCGATCTCGCTGCCGGCGAGGATCACAGCGCGCTCGACGGTCGAGCCGGCACCGATCTTGACGTCGCTGCCAAGCACGACGAGGCTGCCGACGTGGGCACCCTCCGCGACATAAGCGCCCGCCTCGATCACGGCCGGTGGAATCGCCCGACCGAGTATTTGCGCTCCCTCGGCCACCGACAGATAACTGTCGCCGAGACGCTCGTGCACGGCGGTTTGGACGTTGCCCTCCAGGATGTCGAACGTGCCCTGCAGGTAGCGCGCGGGCGTGCCGATGTCCAGCCAATAGCTCTGCGAGGGAAAGCCGTACAGACCCTCACCGATCAGGCGTGGCCATACTTCGCGCTCGATCGAGACGTTGCGTCCCGCCGGCACCAGATCCAAGATCGAGCGCTCGAGCACGTAGGCGCCGGCGCTGATCAGGTTCGTGTCGATGCGGTCCGAGCTTGGCTTCTCGACGAACTCTCTGACGGCGTGGTCGTCCTCCAGGTGAACCAGACCGTAGGCGCTGGGATCCTCGACCGGCACGAGCGCGAGCGTTGCCGTTGCGCCGGTGCGCTCGTGTTGAGCGATCTGCTCGGTCAGGTCGATGTCGGTGAGCACATCCCCGTTGAGCATTAGAAAGCGCTCGTCCAGCAGCGACTCGGCGAACTTCAACGCTCCGGCTGTGCCACGTGGGTCGGGCTCCTCGACGAAGCGCAGCTTGATCCCGTAGGCCGAGCCGTCACCGAGCACGTTGCGCACGCTTGTCGCAAGAAAGCCGCAGGACATGATCACATCGTCGATCCCGTGCGCATTCAGCCACTCGAGCATGAACGAGATGAAAGGCCGGTCCACCAGCGGGACAACGGGCTTGGGCACGGTCGAGGTGAGCGGACGTAGGCGCGTGCCCTCTCCGCCGACCAGGATCACGGCTTGCATCAGTGCCTGCCTATTCCCTCATAGGTGAGGCCCGCGGCGCGCACAGCCTCGCCGTCGAGCGCATTGCGACCGTCGATCACGAGCTTGCCACTCATCGAGGCCGCGACCTCACGCCAGTCGAGCTCCAGGAACTCGGGCCACTCAGTGACAAGCACAACCGCGTCGGCATCTGTAATCGCATCCATAGCGGATTCCGCGAAGCGAAGCCCGCTTATCAGGCTGCGTGCCTCGCTCTCCGCGACGGGATCATACGCGCTGACAATCGCTCCGTCGGCGTTGAGTCGTGCTGAAAGCACCAATGAGGACGCCTCGCGCATGTCGTCGGTGTTCGGCTTGAACGCCAGTCCAAGCAGCGTGACGCGCTTACCGACGAGGCCCCCGAGGTGCTTCTGAAGCTTTGCGATCACACGGCGCTTCTGTAGCTCGTTGACCTCGATCACGGCCGTCAGCAGCTGGAAGTGATAGCCCGAGTTGCCGGCCAGCTGCTTGAGCGCGTCGACGTCCTTGGGGAAGCAGCTGCCGCCGAAGCCGATACCGGCCTGCAGGAACTTCGGTCCGATGCGATCGTCCAAGCCCATGCCGCGAGCGACCTCGACCACGTCGGAGCCGGTCTCCTCGCAGACGTTGGCGATCTCGTTGATGAAGGAGATCTTGGTTGCGAGGAAGGCATTGGATGCAAGCTTGACCATCTCGGCGCTGGCGATGTCGGTACGCACCAACGGCGCGCCGAGCGGGGCATAGAGCTCGACGACCGCATCGCCCGCCCAGTCTCCGTTGTCGCCGACGACGACGCGATCGGGGTGCATGAAATCCTCGACAGCGGAGCCCTCCTTGAGGAACTCGGGGCAGGACACATAGCGCAAACCGTCCTTGCCGCGCTCACCGAGAATGCGCTGGATCGCGGCGCCCGTGCCACACGGCACCGTCGACTTCATGACCAGTGCGTGGCTATCGGAGCTTGGGATCGCATTGACCACGGCGTGCACCGCCGAGAGGTCGGCGTCGCCAGAATAGGTTGGCGGTGTGCCCACGGCCACGAACAGCAGACGGCAGTGCTCGAGTGCTTGGCCGAGGTCTGTCGAGAAGTGCAGCCGCTCGGAATGCTCGGCCAGCAATCGCTCGAGTCCCGGCTCGTAGATCGGGACCTCGCCACGTCGCAGACGCTCGACCTTGGCGGCGTCGATGTCCACGCACCAGACCTCGCTTCCCAAGGCGGCAAAGCCGGCAGCCGTGACAAGCCCCACGTAGCCGGTGCCGATCACCCCGATCGGCTGGCGCTCAGCGCTCATGCTGCTGTGCCTCGGCGCCCATGGTTACTCATAACGTCGCGAAGGCTAGCTTGTGTGGGCGCACGAGGTATGGATGCGAAGCAAGGTCTTTACGCAACGGAAGACCCTCAGACCGATACGGCAAGAAATGCCTCGTAGCGCTTGATGTCGCGCAAAGCGCGTGCGTGCTCCTCAGAGCCCTCCTCGACACGCTCGGCAGACGCCCTAGCGTCGGAGAGCTGTGTCTCGATCGTCGGACGGTCGAGCGCATCGGGGGCAATCGCCTCCTCCACGAGCACGAGCGCGCGATTCTCGGCGAACTGCAGGTAGCCCTCGGCCTGCGCGAAGCGCACGATCTCAGACTCCGAGCGATACAAGCGCAGCTCGGTCGGCTCCAGGCGGGCCAACAGCGGCTCGTGGTTGGCGAGGATGCCGATCGAGCCGACTGTCGTGAAGGTGGAGAGCATCTCCACCTCCTCTGAGAAGACCTCGCCCTCGGGGGTGAGGACTTCGACTGGGAACTTTGTGTGGGCCATCTACTTCTTGGCCGCCTCGACAACCTCGTCGATCGTGCCCTTCAAGAAGAATGCGCTCTCTGGGACCTCGTCGTGCTTGCCGTCGATGATCTCCTGGAAGCCCCTGATCGTCTCCGCGATCGGCACATAGGCGCCCGGGGTGCCTGTGAACTCTTCGGCCACGAAGAACGGCTGGGAGAGGAAGCGCTCGATCCTGCGCGCGCGCTGAACCGTGAGCTTGTCCTCGTCGGAGAGCTCGTCGATGCCGAGGATCGCGATGATGTCCTGTAGCTCCTTGTAGCGCTGCAGGATCTCCTTGACCTGGTTGGCGACGCGGAAGTGATCGTCGCCGAGGATGTCGGCCTTGAGGATCGTCGAGGTCGAGTCGAGCGGATCGACCGCGGGGTAGATGCCCTTCTCGGAGATCGCCCGGGAGAGCACCGTGGTGGCGCCCAAGTGGGCGAACACCGATGCCGGCGCCGGGTCGGTGAGATCGTCGGCAGGCACGTAGATCGCCTGCACCGAGGTCACAGAGCCCTCTCGCGTCGAGGTGATGCGCTCCTGCAACTGACCCATCTCGGTCTCGAGCGTCGGCTGGTAGCCCACCTGGGAGGGCATGCGCCCGAGCAGCGCCGAGACCTCGGAGCCGGCCTGCACGAAGCGGAAGATGTTGTCGATGAACAGCAGCACGTCCTGGCCCTGGTCGCGGAAGTATTCGGCCATCGTCAGACCGGAGAGGGCGACCCTCATGCGTGCTCCGGGGGGCTCGTTCATCTGGCCGAAGACGAGCATCGTCTTGTCGAGCACGCCCGACTCCTTCATCTCCAGCCACAGGTCGTTGCCCTCGCGCGAGCGCTCGCCCACACCACAGAACGCCGACAGCCCGCCGTGTTCCTTGGCGAGGTTGTGGATGAGCTCCTGGATCAGCACCGTCTTGCCGACGCCGGCACCGCCGAACAGCCCGACCTTGCCGCCCTTGGCGTAGGGGGCGAGCAGATCGACGACCTTGATGCCCGTCTCGAACATCTCGGTGGTCGGCGTCAGGTCCTCGGCACGCGGCGCGTCCTGGTGGATGCCGCGCCGCGGCGTGTCCTTGGGCAAGTCCTCACCGAGGTCGATCGGTTCGCCCAGCAGGTTGAAGATCCGTCCGAGCGTCGCCTCTCCGACCGGCACCGTGATTGGGGAGCCGGTATCGACCACCTCGGCGCCGCGCGCCAGACCGTCGGTCGTGTCCATCGCGACCGCGCGCACGCGGTCATCGCCCAGGTGCTGCTGGACCTCGCACACGAGCACATCGCCACCGGCCTCGGTGCTGATGCCCTCGGCCTCCTCATCCGCTGCCGCCGCCGGGCGGGCAACCGTGATCGCGTGGTTAATCTCGGGCAGACGGTCGGGGAACACGGCCTCGATCACGACGCCCTGGATCTCCTCGATGCGCCCGAGGTTGCGCGACGCGGTTCCGTTCGCTGCTGCGGTCGGCTCTGTGGTGGTGCTGGGTGGCATTAGCTCTCTGATCTCCTAATCATCTGTTCAAGTTCTTTGGGCGTTTAGACGTCGGGCCGTCGGGGTGGAGCCGATCTCTACTGAAGTCTTTGTCGTATGTGCGTCTGAGGCGGTCGAGGAGCAAGCAAGACAAGGACGCAGGGAACGAAGTGTGCTCTGCACACGAGTGACCGAGGACGCAGTATTGCGCAGCTCATCGGCCACCTCAGGCCAGACCCTCGGCTCCGGCGACTACCTCCATTATCTCTTGGGTGATCTCGGCCTGGCGGGCGCGGTTCATTTGCAGTGTGTACTCCGTGATGATTTCGCCGGCGTTCTCCGATGCGCTGCGCATTGCCGTCATCTGAGCGCCGAAGAAGCCGGCCGCGGACTCCACCAAAGCTCTATAGATCGATATCTCGATGTAATCGGGCACCAGGCGCCTGAGGATTTTCTCGGGGTCGGGCTCGTACTCGACGGGTGTCAGCTTCGGCGCGGCAGGCGCATCTCGCGAGCCCGCGGAAGCGTCGTCCTGATCGCCGGCTATCTCCTGGTGGGAAAGCGGTAGCAGCCGCTGACGCGTGACGTGCTGCGTGAGCGGCGATACATATGAGTTGTAGAGCATCTCGACGCGATCGACGCGGCCGTCCACATAGGCCTCGATCACGTCGTCGGCGATCGTGCGCGCGTCCGCATAGGACGGCCGATCGGAGAAACCTGTGTAGCTGCCGCTGAGCTCGTGCCCACGGAAGGCGATCGAAGAGACGCCGCGACGCCCAGTCGCATACCAGAGGCTGTTCCGCCCCTCGCCGGTCAGCTCTGCGGACAGGCGCACGCCGGCACGGATGATCTGTGAGTTGAAGCCGCCCGCCAGGCCGCGATCGCCGGTGACGAGCAACAGACCCACATTGCTCTCAGACTCGTGCTCACGCAAGAGCGGCAGGTTCGCGGCCTCCGAACCGGCCGCTTGCGCGGCCTGGCGCGTCATGCGCCCGATCGCATCCGCGTACGGACGCAGAGCGGAGATGCGCTGCTCTGCCCGCCTGAGACGAGCCGCGGCCACCATCTCCATCGCTCGGGTGATCTTCTGGATGTTCTTCACCGAAGCGATCTTGTTCTTGACGTCGCGTTGGGATGCCATGACGATTGACCTTGGCTGGCGCTAGGCCGCCTGGGGCTCCTGCTCAACTGGGGATTCGTCCTTGCGCAACGGTGCGTCTTCATCCAACGGCTGGCCCTCCTCGTCGAGGTCGTAGCCGAAGTCCCGGGCGAAGGCCTCGACTGTGTCGCGCACCTCCTTCTGGGTCTCATCGGACCAGTCGCCGCCGTTGATCTTTGCGCGCAGCTCCGGGTGCTGGGAATGCAGTCTTTCGGTTACCGCCAACAGGAACTCCGGCACACGCTCGACGTTGAGGCGGTCCAGGTAGCCGTTGGTGGCGGCAAAGATCTGCACGACCTGATCCTCCACCGCCAGCGGCGCACGCTCGTGCTGGTTGAGCGTCGATACCAGGCGTTCGCCGCGGGCCAGCGTGCGCTGCGTGTCGGCGTCGAGGTCTGAGCCGAACTGCGCAAATGCCTCCAGGTCGCGGTACTGGGAGAGCTCGAGCTTGATCCGTCCGGCGACCTTCTTCATCGGGCCGATCTGTGCGTTACCACCGACGCGCGAGACCGAGATGCCGACGTTGATCGCGGGGCGCACACCCGAGTTGAACAGCTTTGACTCGAGGAAGATCTGCCCGTCGGTGATCGAGATCACGTTCGTGGGGATGTAGGCGGAGACGTCGCCGGCCTGCGTCTCGATGATCGGCAGCGCGGTCAGCGAGCCGCCCCCGAGGTCGTCGTTGAGCTTGACCGCACGCTCGAGCAGACGCGAGTGCAGGTAGAAGACGTCTCCCGGGTAGGCCTCGCGGCCCGGTGGGCGGCGCAGCAGCAGCGACATCTGACGGTACGCATAGGCGTGCTTTGTCAGGTCGTCATAGACGCACAGCGCGTGCTTGCCGTTGTAAAGGAAATGCTCGGCCATCGCGCAGCCGGCGTAGGGCGCCATGAACTTGATCGGAGCGGCCTCGTCGGCTGGTGCGGCAACGATGATCGTGTTGTCAAGCGCCCCATACTCCTCGAGCGTCTGCGCGAGCGCCACAACGGTCGACATACGCTGACCGATGGCGACGTATACCGACACCACGCCGGTGTCCTTGTTGTTGATGATCGTATCGATCGCGATCGCCGTCTTGCCGGTCTGACGGTCGCCGATGATCAGCTCGCGCTGACCGCGGCCGATCGGGATCATCGCGTCGATCGCCTTCAGGCCGGTCTGCATCGGCTGCTTGACCGGCTGGCGCTGCACGACGCCGGGCGCCTTGAACTCGGCCGGGCGCTTCTCGTTGGTAGCGACCTCTCCCTTGCCGTCGAGCGGACGACCCAGCGGATCCACGATCCGCCCGAGCAGCGCGTCGCCGACGGGGATCTCGAGCAGCGAGCCGGTGCGCTTGACGGTGTCGCCCTCGGACACCTTCTCCCACTCGCCGAACAGCACGGCGCCGACGTTGTCGGACTCGAGGTTTAGGGCCAGGCCGGTGACGCCGTGGGGAAGCTCGAGCATCTCAAACGACATGCAGTTCTCCAGGCCATGCAGGCGCGCGATGCCGTCGGCCACGCTCAGCACGGTGCCGACCTCGGTCAGCTCGGCTGTGCCGCTGTCCAGTCCCTCGATGCGGCTCTTGAGGATGCTTGTGATCTCGTCTGGATTGATCTGCATGTCTGCTCCTAGGAAGCTTGGGCAACGTGCCTGCGCAGCTGCTCCAGTCGGTTGCGAATAGATGCGTCGAGAATTGAGTTTCCGACCCTGATGACAATGCCGCCGAGAATGTCTGGGTCCACGCGCGCGGCCAGGGTGACCTTGCGTCCGGCGCGCTCCCCGATCGTCTTGCCGAGGCTCTCGGTGGTCGCCTCGTCGAGGGCAATCGCGCTCGTGATCTCCACCGGCAGGGTCTTGTTCTCCTCGTCCCACAGCCGCTCGTACTCTTGGCGGATACGGAAGATCACGGGCATGCGGTGATTTTCGATGAGCAGCTTCAGGAAATTGTCCAGGATCTCGTCCGCCCCGTCGAGCAGCCCCGAAAGCGACTGCTGCTTCTCGATGCTGGAGAAATAGGGCGAGAAGAAGAACACGGCGAGCTCGCGGTGCTCGTCCAGCGCATCCGCGAACTGGCCCACCTGCTCGCGGATCTCATCCATACGACCCTTCTCCAGGGCGACCTGAAACAGCGAGCGTGCATAGACCTGGGCAAGCTCCTCCATGTCAGTTTTGAGACCCCGAGGAGAGGCCGGAGAAATCTAGTTCGCCCAGGGCCTCCTCGACCAGGCGCCGCTGATCTGCGTCATTGAGCGTCTTACGCGTGACCTTCTCGGTAGCCATGACCGTCAGGTCGGCGACCTCACGGCGAATGTCATCGAGCGCTCGCTTGGTAGCGGCGTCGATGTCGCGCTCGGCACGCTTGGCTGCCTCGGCGAGAATCTCCTGGCCGCGCTCACGGGACTCATGCTCGTGCGTGTCAGCCGTCTGGCGCGCACGCTGGACGATCTCCTCGGACTGGGCGCGTGCCTCCTTCAGGCGCTCGCGGTATTCGGCCAGCAGCTCGTCGGCCTGCTTGCGGGTCTGCTCGGCGGCGTCGATGTCGCCGTCGATCATCTTGGCGCGCTTGTCCAGGGCTTCGCCGATGACCGGGAACACCGTCTTGCGCAGGATGAACAGCGAGATGGCGAACACCACGATGGTCCAGATCATGATTCCCACATTTGGGGTGATCAGGAAGGAGCCGCTGGAGGAAGCGAGTGGGATTGCAGCGTGCATCTCGGCCTACAGGAAGAAGGCGATGAAGCCGCCGACAAGGCCATAGAAGAAGCACGCCTCGGTGAGCGCGAAACCAAGCCACTGGTCACGCTCGACCTCGGCACGCAGCTCAGGCTGGCGGGTCTTGGCCTGGATCGAGGCGTTGAACACAGCTCCAATGCCCGCCCCGGCGCCTGCGGCGCCGCCGCCGGCTCCGACGCCCAGCGCGATCGCGCGACCGGCATCCTGGCTCTGCTTGATGATCGGTTCCACGACACCCAACAGCGGGTGAATCGCACTCAAGAGGTGTAGAAACTGCATTGCTCGATAGCTCCTTGTTTGTTAGTGACTCTCGACCGCTCCGCCGAGGTAGATGGCGGTCAAGATGGCAAAGATGAAGGCTTGTAGACCGGCGATCAGGACGGCCTCGAACAGGAAGATCGCGATCCCTGCCGGCAGCAGGAACCAGGACACGAGCTGCAGGCCGACGAGCACTCCCAACTCGCCGCCCATGAACGCGATCAGCATGTGACCGGCGAGCAGGTTCGCCCACAGCCGCACCGTGAGGGATATAAGGCGCAGGAAGTTGGAGAGGATCTCGATCGGGAAGATCAGGAGCACGAGCGCGCCTTTGACGCCGCCGGGCATCAGGCTCTTGAGGTATCCGATCGGACCGTGGAACTTGACTCCCTCGTAGGTGAACATGACGAAGACGCCAAGCGAGAGGATCAGCGGGAACGCGACATTGGTGTCGGCCGCGTAGATCTGAAACGACGGGATGTTCACACCGAACAGCCTGAACGTCTCACCCGAGTTGACCGGCAGCGGGATATAGCCGATCAGGTTGCTCACGAGGATGAACACGAAGATCGTGGCGATCAGCGGGAAGTACTTGCGTTCCATGTCTTCGTTGAGGTTTTCCCTCGACATGCCGCGGGTGAAGTTGTAGAACATCTCGACCGCGACCTGCAGGCGTCCGGGGCGCTGCTGCAAGCGCCTTGAGATGTAGAACATCACCCCGATCGTGAGACCGACCGTCATCAGCAGATACAGAACGCCCTTGTTGAATGCGACCGGGCCGAGTTTGAACCAGGTGTCGAGCTTGAACTCGTCGGTCGGGGAGAAGGTGCTGTTGGCGACCGCCGGGGCCTTGTGGGCGGTTACGCCGAACAGGATCACGAACAGCACGATCCCGCCGAGCCACACCCCCAGGACCGAGTAGAGGATCTTCCGTCCTCGGGTCATTCCCTGCTTGCCGGAAGCCGGTGCTCCGACGGGCGCCGGTGCGCCGGCTGGCGCCGTGGCCGCTACCGCGCTCATCGCCGCGCCCCTTGCGGCCGTCCACTGACTACACGCACTGCGAATGCGACGGAGTAAGCGCCGAAGATCATGAGTGCGGCGGTCAATCCGTCTGAGCGTCCGCCGATGAGAGCAGCGAGCACGATCGCACCCGCCAGCAGCCAGATACGCCCGAACCCGTCGAGGAGACTGAGACCGAAACGTGCATTAGATCCCTGCTTGGCAATCCAGGCTTCTACTGGCCCGGGCGACCACGTACTGCAGGAACCACGCTGCCGCGCTCACGACAACACCTACCGCGGGCGCACCCAGCGCAAGCGTGACGGGCACCGCGACCGCCACCAGGATCAGATCGAGATGGCGCAGCGCCGCGCCCAGGCGACTAGGGTCCTCAGCACGCGCATCGGCGCTCCGGACCGTTGCGCTCGTGCGCGCGGGGATGGGGACATCGGTCATTGTCGCTAGTCGATCGGGCATATCGATGGTGAGCCACCCTACAGATGCAAACGCCCGCACGCATTGAAGCGGCGGGCCCTGTCGCTCCCCTCAGAGCGTGTCGTCGGTGGCAGCCGCGAGTCTACCGGTTCTGCGACTTAGTAACAACTTTGTGACATGCGCCACGGACACCAGCCGCACCAAAGCGAGCGCCAGCGCAAACGTCAGGAGGCCTCCGATCAGGTCCAGCACATAGTGGTTGCCTGTTGCCAGTACCGCAAACGCCGTCACGCAGGGGTAGACCAGCGCCAGCACGCGCACCCACGCCCGCGAGGAGATCTTCCACAGCACAAGACTGCACCACGCAGCCCAGGCGATGTGTAGCGAAGGCATCGCGGCGAGTTGGTTGGCGTCGGCGGCGAGACTGCCCGTGTGCCACGAACCGATCGTGTTCGAGGAGGCGACGACGTCGGTGAAGCCGTCGGCGACCAGCATCCGTGGCGGTGCGACCGGGTAGCGCCAGAACACGATCAGGCCGATCACGTTGATCATCACGAGCGTGCTGCGCAGGGGACGGTAGATGTCCGCTCGCTTCCACCACAGCCAGCCGAGCAACCCGAGGGTCACGATGAAGTGGGCGTTGTCGTAGTAGTAGGAGAGGATCGTCGCGAGTGCGTGATGCGCGACAAGCCAGCGATTCAAGGCCAGTTCCGGCGCGATGTGCAGAGACTGCTCGAAGCTCAAGATGTCACGCGCATGCGCCAGTGCCAGTTTTTCGCGCAGCGGCGCAAGGTTCGTGACCATGTCGTATAGCCACGCCAACCACACGATTACCAAAAGCTCGCCCCACCAGCGCGGGCGGCGCACGGCGACCTCAGATCCTCACACACGGCGGCGCTCCCCGCTTGCCTACCCCCCGCGATGGGGGACATCCCGGCCTGGGGTGCGCGCGAAGAGGGGGCCGCGCCAGGGGGGCTGCTCGTGCCGGCGCTCACGGCAGCACCGTCTCAAGACCCCGCTCGGCCAGCACGTCGAGCACGCACGGCAGCGCACGCGCGGTCCGCTGCCACGAACCTGAGGCGCTGTAGTCGTCGGCGTCGTGCAACAGCAGGATCGAGCCCTCCTCCACATCCGCGGTCACACAAGCCGCTATCGACTCAGGGGTGGCGCGTGCCCGCCAGTCGCGTCCCCAATGGCTCCACAGCAGCGTACGTCTGCTTGCGCGCCGCGCTATCCGTAGAGCGCTTGCGTTGAGAATCCCGTAGGGCGGCCTGTACAGCGTGGGCGATACCCCGGTAGCATCCTCGATCGCGGCTTGCGCCCGGTTGACATCGTCGCGCACCTGCCATGGGGCGAGGCGCAGCAGGTTGCGATGACGATGGCAGTGCAGGCCGATGGCGTGGCCGGCGGACGCTATCTCCGCCGCAAGCCTCGGGTTGCGCAACACCTGCTCGCCCACGAGAAAGAATGTAGCCCGCGTCCCACGTTCGGCCAGAACCTCGAGCACAGCCGGCGTGCCTTGTGCGTGTGGGCCGTCGTCGAAAGTGACTGCCGCGCCGCGGCCTGTGGCGGTTTCGCTCTCGACTCCGAGTGCCCCGCGCAGCGTCCGCGAATAGAAGGCAAACGCCGGCAAAAGGTAGCCTGCCATCGCCACGCCCGCGAGCGCTCCCGCTAGCGGACTGACCTGGCTGCGATGATCGTTGGGGTAAATGGTCGATCTCATCCTGGGAATCGCGGCGGCCGTGGCCGCGTCGGCGCTCTACAGCCTAGGGGTCGCGCTGCAGGCGATGGACGCCAAGCGCACTCCCCACGCCGAGCACCTGCATCCAGCGCTTGCCCTGAACCTGCTGCGCCGTGCACGCTGGCTAGCGGGAACCGGGCTTTCGATGCTCGGCTGGCCGCTTCAGGTCGTCGCGCTGCTGCTGGTCTCACTCGTGATCGTGCAGCCGACGATGGCCGTCGGCCTGCTCGTGCTGCTGTTCTTCGGCGAGCGCATGCTCGGCGAGCGTGCCGGGCGCCGCGAGCATCTCGCGATGCTCGCGATCATCGTGGGTGTGGCCGGTATCGCCGCTTGTGCGCCGGACCGCAGCACCGGGCACCGCAACGACCTGATCGTCACGTTCGTGCTGGTGGGGCTCGGGCTGCTCACGCTGCTCCCATATGCGGTCAACCGCGTGCGCCGACCGGCGGCATCGCTGACGATGGTGGCCGCGGGCCTTGGTTACGCCTGGAGCGGTGTGGCGACGAAGCTGTTCTCCGACGACCTCTCCCGCGGGCGCCTGTGGTTCGCGGCCGCCTGGGGACTCTCGACGGCAGGGGCCTCGGCGGTAGCGGCGCTCAGCGAGATGAGCGCCCTGCAGATGCGCCCGGCGATCCAGGTAGCGCCCGTGGTCTTCGTGACTCAGACGATCGTGCCGGTGATACTCGCGCCGCTCTTGCTCGGAGAAGACTTCAGCTCCACCCCGCTCGGCGGCATACCGCTCACGATCTCCTTGGCCGTCCTGGTGTCCGGCGCCGCCGCGCTGGCCCGCTCGCCGCTCTTGCTCGCCCTGATGGAAGGCGAGGCCGTCAGCGAGCCCAGCGGCTCTACCGAGAGTCCCTCGGAGCGCAACCGCGAGACGATCCGCTCGACGCCGGCAAGCGACGAGGCGTCGCCGTCCACCGACACCACGAGCACATCGCCGGCGCGCATGCGTCCATGAGGCATCGGCCCGGGCGCGTCCAGGCGTTCCGAGCCGGCAACCGGAATCGCGCCGGCGGTACGGGCGAGCACGAGCTGTCCCACCGTCAAGCCTTTCGGCGGCTGCAGGAAGTAGAAGCGATGACGCAGACCGAGCGCGTGTGCTTGCGAGCGCAGTGCTCCGCGTGTGCGTACCCAGCGGAAGGGCGATCCTGAATGGGGTAGTTCGGGCAGGAGTTCGTCGTGGTGGGCGCGCAGCTGAGCGATCGTGGTCGATGCGTCGGCGCCGTTGTCGGCGAACGACACGCGGATGCCGGCGTCGGCCAGCTCGCTTGCGATCAACGTCACCTTGTCCGCGGGGGCTCGCACCACCAAGCCCACCTCGGGCGTCGAGGTTTCCACGCGCTTGAGCGCGTGTCCTCCCAGGAACAGTGCGGCAAACGCAGTCACCTCGTCGGTGGACATCAACCAGGTGCTCACCACCAAGAGCAGAGCCATCTGCGTGACGAACGCAATCATGCGCAAGCGCCACAGCGGGATCGGGCGCACGCGGTGGGGGGCATCGAGCACGAGGTCCACCGCCGCCGGGTCGAGCCGCGGCTCGGGCGACTGAGATTCGCTTGCTTGCGCCTCCTCGGGTCTCTCGACACCGTCTGCCAGCTCGGGCGCGGCGACCGTGTTCTGGCCGGCGACCGCCAGCAAGCCCTCGCGCGGATGCTCGCCACGGCCACGCAACGCGTGGTGTTCGGCGAAGCTGGCCTGCACGTGCTCGCTCAGCTCGTCTGTGTCGTTGGCGAGCCGCAGCAGACCGAGATCGGCCATCGCACGCGTGTTCAGACGCGCGTGTCCCACTGGCAGGCCATACGAGACGACCGGTGTGCCGGTGGCCTTCGCCTCCAGACACGTCACGCCGCCGGTTGAGTGCACGAGCGTGTCGGCCGCCGCCAGGATCTCCGGCATCCGTTCGGTGAAGCCGTATACGTGCACGCGCCGCTCGTTGGCGAAGTCCGATTCCAGGCGCTCGCGCAGCTGCTCGTTGCGCCCTGCCAGGCAGACGATCGCGCTCACGTCCGGGATACGAGCGATGGCGCGCACTGCGCCCTCGATGTCGCCCACTCCCCAACCTCCTCCGGAGACGACCACCATGCGCCCCTCCCGCGGCAGGTCGAGCGCCTGGCGAGACTCCATCTGAGGCCGCTCGTCGAGGAACTCGGAGGAGATCAGTGGACGCACGAGCTGTGCGCTGCCACGGCCGGCGATGCGCTCGACCGAGCTCATCGACTCGCCGTACATCACCAAGTGGCTGTCGATGCCCGGCTGGGCCCAGAAGAACAGGCCCGTGAGATCGGTGATCGTCGCGACCGTCGGACAGTGCACCTGCTGCGTACGACGCAGGCGCGCGAGCACCACCGTCACCGCCGGGTAGGTGGAGACGACGACGTCGGGCTCGTGTTCGGCTATGCGCCTTGGCCAACGGGCGCGAGCCGAACAGGCACAGCAGCTTGCGCGCCAGCACTCGCACCGGGGCGACGGACTCCAGCAGCCAGTAGATCACCGTGTAGGTCCACGGGAAGAAGCGCAGCTGCACGCGATAGCCGTCCTCGACGACCGGTTGCAGCAGCGGGCCCATCGCAGCGAGCCCGTCGATCACAGTCACCTCCGCCGGCTCGGGGGCGCTCTCGATCTGGTGGGCGAGCGCACGCGCCGCCGCGGCGTGGCCCTCGCCGACGTCGGCGGAGAGAATCAGCACGCGCTTGGGCCCGGGGCGCCGGCGCGATGTCGATGTGCGGTGGCGGCGTGGCATACAGTTCAAGCCTTGCCCGCCCGGCGGACGGAACGGCCAGGTCGCAAGCTTGGTGAAGATGCTCTCAGCGCAGGCGACATGGAAAGCGTAGCGGCCGCGGTGAACGGTCGCAGCTCGGCGAACCGTGTCCTTGCACTCCTCGACGGCGTTGCGTGCGCTCGGTGTAGCCGGCCTGTGCGGCGATCGTGGCGAGCGTGTTCGGCAGTGGTGGCCGGCGCCGCGGGCAGCCCCACGCCTTATGTCCCGGCGCGCATCGGGGGCTGGCCGCACTGGTTGAGCGGCCCGCTGCACGGGCTCGGCAATCGGCATCGGCTCCTCGAGCTTCCAGGCGCTGACGCTCTGATGTGCGCCGGCTACGCCGCCGACGCTGGTTGCCGCACGCGCCCTGCTCGGGCAAGGCGATCGCGCTTGCGATCTTGGCGGCCAACCTGCTGTTGCTGCTCGGCCCGCCACTCATCTCCCAGGACGTCTTTGGCTATCTCGAGTTTGCGCGTTTGGGCGTGCTGCACGGTCTGGACCCCTACACCCATGTCGCAGCGGAAGCTCCAACCGACGCTGTCTTTCCTTTCATCGGCTGGCCGTTCCAGCATTCCCCCTACGGGCCCCTGTTCACGCTCGGCACCTATCCGCTCGCGTCGCTCGGGCTCGGCGGGTGGCCTGTGGGCGTTCAAGGCGCTCGCGCTGTTGCGAGCAAGCCTCGGCGCGGTTGCGCTCACCGCACGCGCCGCGGAGGAGATGGGACGTTCGGCCAAGCGGCGGCGGTATTCGTCGGGCTGAATCCGGTGCTTCTGGAGCTGGCCGTGGGCGGCGCGCACAACGACACGCTCGTGTTGCTGATCCTGGCCGGGGCGCTGGCGCTCGCGGCTCGCAAAACCGGCACGCCCCCCGCGCGCGCGGGGGGGGACGCCGTTTCGATGGACATGGCGGGGAGGCGGGGTGCGCGCGCAGGCGCTTCGCGCACCGCCCAGGTTGGGGCTCACAACCTCCGCGCGGCGGCCGCCCTGCTCGTCGTCGGGATCGGCGTGAAGGCCTCCGCTGGGCTTGTGCTGCCGTTCGTGGTGCTTGCCCCGGCGCTGTGGCGGGAGCGGGTGCGTGTGGCGGCGAGCGCGCTGGCAGCGCTCGTGCTACTGGCGATCGTAGCAGTCGTCGGCTTCGGCACGCATGCCTTCGGCTTCCTGGGCGCGCTCTGGGCGAGCAACAGCAATTGATCGCCACGCACAGCCTTCCGGCAGAGACGGCCCGCCTGGCTCGGCCTCGCAGGGACACCCACCTGGTGGCGCAACCTGTTCGTGGTCGGCTTCCTTTGCGTGTTGGCGCTCACCCTGTGGCGCACCGCGCGCGGCGCTGAATGGCGCGCGATGGCCGGTTGGGCAACGTTGGCACTGCTGCTCTCGACCGCCTGGCTACTGCCCTGGTATGCGATATGGGCGCTGCCGCTGGCCGCTCTCGCCGACAGCCGCCGCCTGCGTATCGCCACGCTTTCGTTCTGTGCTTACGCGATCTTGATCCATCTGCCGCTCGCCGATCCCCTGCTGAGTCCGTCCAGGCACGTCGCTCGCCACACCGTCTCCTCCCACGGCCGGTCGCTCGCCGAGCGGCGCGGCACGCGAGCGATCGTCCTCCGCGCGGACGGTCGTTGTGCTCTACGGCGATCGCGTCGTACTCGCCGGTCTCCAGGTCGAGCGCCACGCCGCTTTCGATCTCGGCGGGTGAGGCATCGGGGCGCAGGCGACGTAGCCGCAGCGCGTCGAGGCGGCGGAACTTGAGGATCTCGAGCACGTACACGAGGTAGACGCTGGCGGCCGCCACCAGCAGTGCCAGCCCCACCATCACCAGTGTCCAGCCCAGGTAGAGCTGGCCTTTGTGGTCGGAGTAGGGCACGAAACGCAGCGCCAGCGCGAAGCCGGCGAGCATCAGCGTCCACGCGTACAGATAGGCGATCGTGCGCCTGCGGGAGAAGCCGATGCGCGCCATGCGATGGTGGAAATGCTCGCTGTCGGCGGCGTAGATCGGACGCCTGTACTTCAAGCGCTTGAGCACCACGAATGTGGTGTCCAGGAAGGGGACGGTGAGCAGGATCAACGGCAGCACGAACGACACGACCACCGGCGTCTTGACTGCCGCCTCCACGGCCACGACTCCCATCAAGAGTCCCAGCAAGTTCGCCCCGCAGTCGCCCATGAAACTCGAGGCCGGCGGGAAGTTATGAACCAGGAAGCCGAGCGCGGCGCCCGCGGTGAGCGCCGCAAGCACACCCGGGGCGGCGCGATCGAGGTCGAAGGCGATGATCGCCAGTGTGCCGGCGATGATCACACACACGCCGGCCGCCAGGCCGTCCACGCCGTCAGAGAGGTTGACGATGTTCATCATCACGACCAACCCGACCACCGTCAAGTCGGGTCCGGCGTTCGTGGGACCCGCTTTGGGGAAGTGCAAAGTCCCCGCGAAAGGCAGGGTCACCGACTTGACAGCCACGCCGTAATGGACGACGACGACGGCGGCGGCGATCTGTCCGGCCAGCTTGACGAGCGGCGGCAGATCGAAACGGTCGTCGAGCGCGCCGACGAAGGTAATGAGCGCCGCCGCGATCAGCACTCCGTGCCACATCTCCGTGGTCGACCCGTAGCCGGCCGGCAGGAAGGCGAGCGCCGCCACGAGCACACCCGCGAAGATCGCGAGGCCTCCGAGCAGCGGCGTCGCGCGGTCGGAGAGTCCGCGCTCACGCGGTTCGTCGACGGCTCCCACAGCCCTCGCCAAGCGCATCGTGAACGGCGTCAGCAGCGCGGTCACGGCCGCTGCTGTGAAGAATGCGTAAAGCGCGTCGAGCTCGTTGAGTTTGGCCATCGGCTCGCGCACAGCATCGCACGCACGGGCGTCGGCAGTGCCGTCGCAAATGCGATGCCTGAAACACACCCCCCTTTTCGTACACGACAGCTTACGTTTAGGCGCCCAACCTTTCGGTGCCCAATGACAGCGTTTAAGCCGCGGCCGCGGCGTTCAGATGCTCGTACAGCGGATAGCGCTCCACAATCGCCTGCACGCGTTCTGAGAGCTCTTGCTTGCGGGCCTCGAACTCGGGGGTGAGGGCGGTCGCGACGATCGCGCCAACCTCGGAGAAGTCCTCGACGCCGACGCCCCTGGTGGCCAGGGCCGGCGTGCCGATGCGCAGCCCGGAGGCCTCCATCGGCGGGCGGGGGTCGAACGGGACCGCGTTGCGGTTGACCGTGACGCCAATCTCGTGCAGGCGGTCCTCGGCTTGGCGGCCGCTCAACTCGGGCTCGCAGGCGCGCAGATCGACCAGCGCGAGGTGTACATCGGTGCCGCCCGTCAGCACGTTCACGCCGTGGCCTGCGCGCATCAGCTGCTCGGACAGGGCCTGGGCGCCGTCGATGGTGCGGCGCTGGCGCTCGGCAAAGAGGTCGCTTGCGGCGATCTTCAAAGCGACCGCCTTGGCGGCGATTACGTGCTCCAAGGGGCCACCCTGCTGACCGGGGAACACGGCGGAATCGATCTTCTTGGCGTGCTCGGCCTTGCATAGGATGATCCCGGCCCGCGGACCGCCGAGCGTCTTGTGGGTGGTCGTCGTCACCACGTCGGCGCCATACTCGACCGGGTTCGGGTGCAAACCCGCCGCGACGAGTCCGGCAAAGTGGGCCATGTCGACCATTAGCAAGGCTCCGACTTCGTCGGCGATCTCGCGAAAGCGCGCGAAGTCGAGCTGGCGGGGATAGGCAGACCAGCCCGCCAGCAGCAGCTTGGGGCGACGCTCGCGCGCGACGCGGGCGAGCGCGTCCATGTCGATCGTGCTCGTCTCACGGTCCACCTCGTAAGCAGCGATGTCATACAGGCGCCCCGACACGTTGATTTTCATGCCGTGCGAAAGATGACCGCCGTGGGCCAACGAAAGGCCCATGATCGTCTCGCCCGGCTGCAGCAGGGCGTGGTAGACGGCCGTGTTGGCCTGGGCGCCCGAATGGGGCTGGACGTTGGCATGCTCGGCGCCGAACAGATCCTTGGCGCGATCGATCGCCAGTTGCTCGGATACGTCGACCCACTCGCAGCCGCCGTAGTAGCGCCTGCCGGGGTAGCCCTCGGCGTACTTGTTGGTGAGCACCGAGCCCTGGCATTCGAGCACCGCCTGGGGCACGAAGTTCTCCGAGGCAATCATCTCCAGGGTCTGCTGCTGGCGCTCCAGCTCGCCTCGCAGCGCGGCGGCGACCTCCGGGTCCACCTCGGCGAGCGGACGGTTGAAGTAGTCGGGGCTGAGATCTGGCATGGGCGCGCTCCTAGAGCTTGTTATCGCTGTGGGTGCCCAGGCGCGCGGCGTCGCTCGCAAAGCCGCTCCCCGATGGTCGATTCCACCTCTCGCGCCAGTCGCGGCTGCGCACTACGAGGCTAGCAGGAGACCGCGCACCGGGGAACGCGCATTCCTTCGCGCAGGAGCAGGCAGGCCCCGCCACCTAGACTGCCAGGCATGATCGAAGATCTGATCGAGCAGATCGAGGCTCGCTTTGCCGAGCTTGGCGAGCAGATGACCGACCCTGAGGTGATCGGCGACCGCGAACGCTATGCCGAGGTGGGGCGCGCCTACCGCCAACTGGAGCCCGCGGCGAAGCTCGCAACGCAGTGGCGCCGCGCCAGCGACGACGCCGCCGGCGCTCAGGAGTTGATCTCCGAGGATGGCGAGGATCCTGAGTTGCGCGAGATGCTCGAGGCCGCCCGTGAGCGGATCGAGGCGCTCGAAGAGGAGATCCGCTTCGCGATGGTCGAGCGCGACCCCAACGACGAGAAGAACGTGATCGTCGAAATCCAGGGCGGCGCCGGGGGCGACGAGGCTGGGCTATGGGCAGGAGACGTCTACCGGATGCTTACTCGCTATGCCGAGCGCGTCGGTCTCAAGCCGGAGCCGCTGGAGATCGGCGAGGGCAAGTACACCTTTGCGATTAAAGGATCCCGCCCACCCGGCGCCTATTCGATCTTCAAGTTCGAGGGGGGCACCCACCGCGTGCAGCGCGTGCCGCAAACCGAGTCCCAGGGTCGCATCCACACCTCCACTGCGACCGTCGCAGTGCTCCCCGAAGCCGAGGACGTGGATGTCGAGGTCAACACGAACGACCTGCAGATCGACGTATACCGCTCCTCCGGCCCTGGCGGCCAGTCGGTCAACACGACCGACTCGGCGGTGCGCATCACCCATAAGCCCTCGGGAATCGTCGTCTCGATGCAGGACGAGAAGTCCCAGCTGCAAAACCGCGAGAAGGCATTGCGCGTCCTGCGTGCGCGCCTGTACGAGCGAGCGCTCGCCGAACAGCAGTCGGAGCTTGCCGCGGACCGCCGCTCGCAGGTTGGGACCGGCGATCGTGCGGAGAAGATCCGTACCTACAACTATGGCGAGCGGCGTGTCACCGACCACCGCATCAAGCTCACCGTGCACAATCTCGACCAGGTTCTCGAAGGCTACCTCGAGGAAATCACCGCCGCTCTGCAGGCCGACGAGAAGCGTCGTCGCCTTGAAGCCCACGCGGCCGTGTGAAGCGGCAAAGCACGCCCCCTCAATTCAAAAAAATGTCCCACCCCCCAGCCGGACCAATCGCAACGGGCACTCCAGTTCGCGACGCGCTCGACGGGGCGATGACGGCAATCGCGGCAGCCGGCTGCGAGACGCCGCGATTGGACGCAGAAGTGTTGCTCGCACACGCGTTTGGGGTTAAACGCGAGCGTCTCTTCGTCGACACTGACCTTGTCGTGGCGGGGCCTGCGGTGCGGGCTTTTCAAGACTACGTACGTCGTCGTTCGGTACTGCGCGAGCCGGTGGCCTACATACTCGAACGCCGCCATTTCCGGCGGTTGGAGCTGGCGGTGGACAGACGGGCGCTCATCCCGCGGCCCGAGACCGAGACACTCGTGGAAGCCGCGCTGCGGCTGCCTCTCGGCTCACGAGTGCTCGACGTCGGCACTGGCAGTGGCGCGGTCGCGCTCGCGCTGAAGGACGAGCGCCCGGACCTCCAGGTCACAGGCAGCGATCTGAGCAATGTGGCGTTGGAGCTTGCACGCGCCAACGGACAGCGGCTCGGGCTCGACGTGCGCTGGCTGTCGGCCAACCTATTGCAGGGCGTGCCCGACGAGTTCGACGCCGTCCTCTCCAACCCGCCATACGTGCCCGACCGAGATAGGGCGATGCTCGCCCCTGAGATCGTGCGCCACGAGCCCTTTTCAGCCCTGTTCGCGGGCGAGGACGGGCTCGCCGCGATCCGCCCGCTGGTGGAGCAAACGTTCGCAAGGCCGACTTTGCGCCTGCTCGCGCTCGAGGTCGGCGCCGGCCAGGCCCCCACCGTCGGTGAGCTGATAGGAGCAGCCGGTTTCCAAGATGTCCGAGCCGTGCGCGACCTCGCGGGGATCGAGCGTGTGGTCGTGGGAGTGCGACCGTGACCGTCTCGCAGCGCTCCGAGCGTGTGGTCGTGGGAGTGCGACCGTGACCGTCTCGCAGCGCTCCGAGCGTGTGGTCGTGGGAGTGCGACCGTGACCGTCTCGCGACGCTCCGAGCGTGTGGTCGTGGGAGTGCGACCGTGACCATCTCGCGACGCTCCGAGCGTGCTGCAGGGAGCGCCGTCGTGACCCTCACCGACGCCGACGCCGCCCAACTAGAGAGATGCCTCGCCGGCGAGGGCCTCGCCATCGTTCCGACCGACACCGTTTACGGCCTTGCCTGCAACCCGGAAAGCGAGATCGCCCTGCAGCGCATCTACGAGCTCAAGGGTCGGCCGCCACAGAAGCCGGCCGCGGTCATGTTCTTCGCGCTAGAGGCGGCGCTCGATGTGCTCCCGGAGCTGGGAGCGCGCACGCGGGCAGCAATGCGAGCGCTGCTACCGGGGGCCGTCACGCTGCTACTCCCAAATCCGGATCGTCGCTTCCCGCTGGCCTGCAATCCGGCAGGTGGCGACACGGCTTTGCTGGGCTTGCGCATACCAGCGTTCGACGGTCCGCTCGCGGCGCTTGGCCGTGTGAGCGTGCCCGTCGCGCAGTCGAGCGCCAACATCTCCGGCGGACTCGATCCACGCCGCTTGCAGGCTGTGCCGATCGAGTTGCGCGAAGGCGTCGATCTGGTGCTGGACGGCGGCGAGCTGCCAGGGACAGCCTCGACCGTAGTCGATCTCTCCGCCTACGAGCAATCCGGGGACTGGCGAGTCCTACGCGAGGGCCCGCTTGGCTCTGCTGCATTGGAGCGGTTGCTGTCCTGAGCATCCACGTCGCGACCTGGAAGGCGCGACCTACGCCACGACCTCCACACCGACCAGATCCGCGGCGTCCATGCTGCCTGGCGTCTCCAACTCCAGCACTGCCTCCAGCGAGGCGATTGCGACCGCCAGCTGGTCAAGGCTCGGCTCCTGGGTCGTGAGCAACTGCAGCTTCAGTCCAGGCCACATGACTGCTTTGACCCACTTGCGACTGCGGTTGCGGCCCGCGAACTTGATGATCTCGAAGGAGATGCCCGCGATAACCGGCACGCCCAGTATGCGCGAGGCGACGAGCAGGTACCAGGCTGGCAGACCGACGGCGCCGAACACGAAGATCGAGACGACCATCACGATAAGCAGAAAGCTGGTGCCACAACGGGGGTGCAGCCGTGAGAAGCGTTGCGCGTTCTGGGGCGTGAGCGCCAGCCCAGCCTCAAAACAGGAGATTGTCTTGTGCTCGGCGCCGTGGTACTCGAACACGCGCCGTAGGTCTTTGACACGCGAGAGCAGGACCATGTAGCCGAGGAAAATCAGCGTCCGCACGATGCCCTCGACGATCCAGAACAGCGCCGAGGAGTGCAGCTGACCCTTGATCAAGCTCGTCAGGCCGAGCGGCAACAGGAAGAACAGGCCGATCGCGAAGACCATCGCGATCACGATCGTGCCCGCCCAGATGCCCGCTCCGATTTCCTGCGCCTCCTCGTCTGCCTCGCCCTCCGGCAACTGCGCGTTGGCGGAGATGGCGAGCGCCCTGAAGCCGATCGCGAGCGACCCGCCGAGGGCGACGATCCCGCGCAGGATCGGCAGGCGCAGCCAGCGGTGCCGCGCCAGAGCCGAGGTGAGCGGGAAGGTGACGACCTCGATCTCGCCCAGCTCCTCCAGTTGCCCTTGCTCCTCCTCACGGCTCAGCTCTCCCTCGCGCGCAAACGCCACCTCCAGCGAATGAGAAACGTCGTGCGCGCTCAAGGGGGTGCCCTCGCTCGAACCGGCACCCTCGCTCGAGCCGGTGCCCTCGCGCAAACCGGCGCCCTCACGCGAACCGCCGTCGTCCTGCACATCGGCTGCGGCACGCAGCGGTTTGCGCACCGCCACCGCCCAGTGGCGCACACCGCGCATCATCACTCCCTCGAGCACTGCCTGTCCGCCGAGGGGGGCGTCTCGTTGCGCCGTCAGCTCACCGTCGGGCAGTTGCGCTACATCGCCGGTCGGGACACCCGCGCCAGAGGCGGAGCCAACCGGCCGCGTGCCCGCGGTCGCCTGGAGGTTGCTGACCTGCATCCTCCCACCGGCACCCGGTCGAGAGGACATCGTCCTACTGGGGGCGAGCCTGCGCCTGAGCGCCGCCGCTCTGCGCGCTGCGCTGACGGCCCTTGGCGACACGGCGTTGGAAGCGCTCTACGCGTCCACCGGTGTCCACGAGCTTCTGCCGTCCGGTGTAGAACGGATGGCAGTTGGAGCACACCTCGACGTGGATCTCCTCCTGCGTCGCTCGCGTCGTGAACTCGTTGCCGCACATGCAGCGCACGTGCGCCTCGACATAGGTTGGGTGGATCTGCGCCTTCATCGTCCAGGCATTCTAGCGGGTGTCGGATCGGTCCGCGAACAACGTGCGGGCGGCATCTCGAAAGGCATGGCCCCCCGCGCGCGCGGGGGGCGCGCGGTTTTGAGCCCGAAAGGCATGGGCCCCCGGGCGCAGGGGGCGCCCCGTTTTTTTGAACCCGAAAAAGCATGGCCCCCCGCGCGCGCGGGGGGACTCCCCGTTTTTGAACCCTCAGCCCGCCGGGGGCGGGGTCTGCGTGACCTGCCCTGACAGGGTCGGCTCGATGCAGCGCGGCGTGCGCTGTTCGTCGCGCTTGAGCAGGTGTCCCGATTCGCCGATCCAGCGGAAGCGTACGAGCACGCGATAGGTTGCGGGAGCGGACAGATTGGTGACCTGCTTGACGTACTTGTAGATCTTGACCCCCGGTTCAGAGCCGCGCCATACACCGAAGCCGGGCGCGGCAACCGTGTGGAATTCGCTTTCGCCGCCGATACGCTGCTGCAGTTCCAAGCGCATCGCCATCTTCTGAGTGGCGCTCGTGGCGGTCATCTGCGCGGTGAACGTGGCCGAGCGTTCAAGCTGCACCGTCGATGTGAGGCACTGTTCGATTCCGACCGTGGCTGTCCCCTCGCTGGGAGCGCTCGCGAAAGCGGCCTGCGCGTAGGCAAGCGGCACAAGCACGCAAGCGCAGAGGAGCGCCGCTCTGGCGACTCGCATGAGATGGAACGTCCTTGCCATTCACAGGCCCCTAACACCTAAATCCCCATTATGTTTCGCACCAAGCGCCTGAGCCAGCACGTGAGCGGCCGAGGACGCAGCCATGCGCCGCGTCGATGATGCTCAGGTTATTTGATAAAGAGGGCCGTCTCCGCCCTC
This sequence comes from uncultured Solirubrobacterales bacterium, assembly GCA_963725265.1. Lineage (GTDB taxonomy): Bacteria > Actinomycetota > Thermoleophilia > Solirubrobacterales > Solirubrobacteraceae > Palsa-744. The sequence continues at coordinate 1,037,447 of CAVRXP010000002.1, read as the reverse complement.
TGGCGTTGTCAAACGCCCACCCTTGGCCGTGATCGCGCCACACTGGACGCAGTTGGTGTAGTTGACGATCACGTCCACTGGGCCCTTCTCCGGGGCGTCCTCTGGGATCTCGTACACCCCCGCCGGACACATCCAGCGCCAAGTTTCGGCGACCTCGCGCGGCACGTGTTTTTGCACGCGGATGTGGTTGGGGGCGTCGTCGCGGGTGGCGTTGCCGGTGATGAACACGCTGGAGAGCTTGTCGAAGGTGTACTTGCCGTCGGGCTTTACGTAGACGTCCTTGGTGTTGCCGACGAACACCGGGATCGAGTCGTTGCGGTGCCAGTCGGCGCGACCGGGGAGCTTGCCCTTGGTGATCTGCTGGATGCCCGACAGCGGGCCGCCGAGGAGCAGGCCCTTCTGCAGGGGCTGGCGCGCATTGCGGACCTCCCACAGCTCTTTGCCGACGGAGGAGTTCTCGATCGCCTGCTCGTAGTCGGAGAAGTCGTGGCTGCCGCGCTTGATCGCCGCGTAGATCGACTCGGCCGCGAGCATTCCCGACTTGATGCAGTGGTGCACGCCCTTGAGCGCCATCGTGTCGACCATGCCACCGGAGTCCCCGACGAGCACCGCGCCGGGCATCGAGAGCTTGGGCATCGACCAATAGCCGCCACCCGGCAGCGCCTTGGCGCCCCAGGCGACACGCTCGCCGCCCTCGAGGATTTTGCGCACGAGCGGGTGGGTCTTGAAGGTCTGTAGCAGGTCGTGTGCGGAGGTCGTGGCGTCGGCGTAGTCGAGCTCCACGACGAAGCCGATCGAGACCATGTCCTCGCCGGTCTTCTCGTTCTTCATCGGATAGATCCAGGTGCCGCCGACCTGGCCGTACTTGGAGGAGATGTGCAGCGGCCAGGGGCCCATCGTGTGGATCAGGCGGTCCAGCGGCTTTGCGACCTTCCAGACCTCCTTGACGCCGAGCTCCCACACCTGCGGCTCACGACCCTTGGCAAGGTCGAACTCGCGGATTGCAGCCCCCGTCAAATGGCCCCAGCAGCCCTCGGCGAGCACGGTGGCGTGCGCCTTGATGTCGGTGCCGGGCTCGAAGTTGCCGAGCGGCTCGCCGTCCTTGCCGCGACCCTTGTCGCCCGAGCGTACGCCGACCACGCGAACCGCCTGCCCCCCAGATGGAGGGTCCTCCACGACCAATTGGGTCGCAGCTGTCTCGGTGAGGATGTAGGCGCCGGCCTCCTCGGCCTGCTGCTGCTGGTAGCGGGCCAGCGCCGAGACTGAGACGACCTCGTTGCCGTGGTTCTTGAATGGCGGCGGCGTCGGGATGCGGAAGGACAGCTTGGACGTCGGCGTCGCGTAGACCGCCTCCTTGGTGACCTCGCCGAAGGCGAAGCCCTCCTGGCGCCACTGCTCACGGGTCATCTCCGGGAACAGCTCTTCCAGCGCCTGTGGGCGCATGACCGCACCAGAGAGATTGTGACCGCCACAGGTCTTGGCCTTCTCGACTACCGCGACCGGCACTTCGCCGAGGCGCTCCATCGTCTCGGGGTCGTCGCCGAGCAGCTGCAAGAGGCGGTTGGCGCAGGCAAGACCGGCGGTGCCGCCGCCGACGATCGCAACGCCGACCTCGATCAGCTCGTCCTCGGCGTCGAGACCGTGCTTGACGAACTCCTTTTGGGGATCGACGGGCGGCGGGAAGGCCGCCGGGACGACCTTCCCATTGCTTGAGCCGTTATGAGATGACATCGCTCAATGCTCCTTTTCGCTCACACATCCGCCCGGGTGGGTGGGAATCGATTCCTAGCTTGCTTTCTTGGCCTTCACGGCCTCGGTCAACTTCGGCAGGATCTTGTTCAGATCGCCCACGATGCCGAGGTCTGAGAATTCGAAGATCGGCGCGTTTGAGTCCTTGTTGATCGCGACGATGTTCTCCGAGGACTGCATGCCGACCTTGTGCTGGATCGCGCCGGAGATGCCCGCCGCCAGATACAGCTTCGGCGAGACCGTCTTGCCGGTCTGGCCGATCTGTGCGGCGTAGGGGTACCAGCCGGCGTCCACGACCGCGCGCGTCGCCGCGACGGCGGCGTTGTTGCCGAACGCCGCCGCCAGGTCCTCTGCCAGCTGAAAGCCCTCGGCCTTGCCGAGACCACGCCCACCGGCGACGAGGATGTCGGCGCCCTCGATGTCGACGTCGGCCCCGCGCTGTTCGCCGCGCGTGACCATCGTGGCCTGCTTGGCGTGCTCTGACAGCTCGAAGCTGACCGACTCCACCGGGGCGGCTCCTGCGCCCGTCTCTTTGATCTCGAACGCGTTGAGGCGCCCGATCACAATGCCCACATCGGAGCGGTATTTGATCTCCGAGATGGCCGAGTCACCGAGAATCGGCCGCTCGGCGATCAGCTCGCCGCCCTCGGCACGCACGGCGGTGACCTCCATCGCCACGCCTGCACCAAGGCGCGCGGCCAGGCCGGCACCGATCTCGAAGCCGAGCAGGCCGCCGCCGAACAGCGCGTATTTGTAGTCGCCGGCCGAGATCGCCGCGCCCATCGCGTCTACGACAGGCTGGGCGAGTCCTTCGGGGCCATCGGCGATGAGCACCTTCTTGGCGCCGTAATTACCGAGCGAGGCTGCCAAGTCCTGCGGGACGTTCTCGCCGACGAGGATCGCATGTGCCTCGCCGCCCAGCTCGGCAGCCAGCTTGGCGCCCTCGGAGACGGCGCCCAGAGAGTTCTTGTTGATCGCGCCTTGGTAGTGGAGCGCGTAGACCAGGATGTTCGCCATCTAGATCAGCTTCCTCTCGTCGAGCCAGGACACGATCTTCTCGACGGTCTCGGCGGTGTCTTCGTCCTCGATGATCTCGCCAGCGGCCTTTGCCGGAGGAGCCTTCGCGGCAACCCACTGGGCGGCGGAATTGTCGCCGCCGACCTTCGAGGCGTCAACGCCGACGTCCGCGGCGGTAACCGTGTCGAGCGGCTTCTTCTTGGCACCCATGATCGCCTTCAGCGACGGGTAGCGCGGCTCGTTGATGGCGTCGCCGACGGAGATCACGGCCGGGAACTTGACCTGCACCGTGTCGTAGCCATACTCGGCCTGGCGCTCACAGCGCAGTGCGTCCGATTCGACGTCCATCTTGATGACCTGAGTGAGCGAGGGCATGCGCAGGTGCTCGGCCACCACGGCGCCGATCGTGTAGCACTCGCCGTCGTCGGACTGCTGACCCAGCAGGACGAGGTCTGGTTTCTCGCGGTCGAGCGTCTGCGCCAAGGCGTAGCCGGTGGCGGCCACGTCCGAGCCGGCTACGGCCGGGTCTGAGAGGTGCACGGAGCGGTCTGCTCCTAGCGAAACGGCCTTGTGCAGGGCGCGCACTGCGCTCTCCGGGCCCATCGTCACAGCCACGATCTCCTCGACGGGGGCGACGCCGCCCTCGCGAATCTGCATCGCAGCCTCGATGGCATGCGTGTCATACGGGTTGAGGTTCTTCTCCCCGCTGCGGTCCATGCGCCCCGTCGAAGCGTTGATGCGCTTTTCGACGGCGGCGTCCGGGACCTCCTTCACCAGGACGCAAATCTTCATTCAGCTAACTCCTTAGAGGGTGTCGATGGGGCAAATCCTACCTCAGTTGACTGACGAGTCAATCAGCCGCCTTCCGGGGCGACGTCCGCGTCACCGTGACGCGGACATAAAGCATGATGCTGGCGCGAGTCTGGCACTAGTGAGCGCTGCGGGCGACCGTCGCCTCGCGAATGAAATCAACGATCGCTTGGGTTGGCGCGCCGGGGGTGAAAACCTCTGCCACGCCGAGAGCCTTCAGCTCGGGAATGTCTTCCGCGGGGATCGTGCCTCCGACGGTGACGACCACGTCGTCGATCGACTGCTCGTGCAGCAGCTCGACCACGCGCGGCACCAACGTCATGTGGGCGCCAGAGAGGATCGAGAGGCCGACGGCGTCCGCGTCCTCCTGGATCACCGTCTCCACGATCTGCTCGGGGGTCTGGTGCAGGCCCGTGTAGATGACCTCCATGCCGGCGTCGCGCAGCGCGCGCGCGATGATCTTGGCGCCGCGGTCGTGGCCGTCGAGTCCCGGCTTGGCCACTACTACGCGGATCTTGCCCTTTGGGGGCGCCTCGGCGGACACGGCTCAGACCTTGATGATGACCGCGTCGCCCTGACCGCCGCCGGAGCAGATCGCGGCGCAGCCGTAGCCGCCGCCGCGACGGCGCAGCTCGTAGACAAGCGTGCCGATGATGCGCGCGCCGGAAGCGCCGATCGGGTGGCCGAGCGCGACGGCGCCGCCGTTGACGTTGACCTTGTCCTCGTCGATGCCGAGCACGCGGATCGAGTTGAGCGTGACCGAGGCGAACGCCTCGTTGATCTCCCACAGGTCGATGTCCTCAGCTTTCAGGCCGGCCTTATCCAGAGCCTTCTTGGCGGCCGAGGCGGGGGTACGAGCCAGATAGGCGAACTCGTCGGCGGACTGGGCATGGGTCACGATCTCGGCCAGGACCTCCTTGCCGTTGGCGGATGCCCATTCGTCGGAGGCAACCACGAGCGCGCCGCCGGCGTCGTTGACACCAGGGGAATTGCCGGCCGTGTGGGTGCCCTCCTTGCCGACCAGGCCGGGCAGCTTGGCGAGCACCTCAAGCGAGGTGTCGCGGCGGGGCGCCTCGTCGACCTCCACGGTGGTATCGCCCTTGCGGCCTTTGATCGTGACCGAAACGATCTCTTCCGGCAGGCGACCCTCGTCGGTCGCCTTGACCGCCAACTCATGCGAGCGCAGCGCCCAGCGGTCGAGGTCGGCTCGCGTCAGCTCGAGCTCGTCGCCGACTTCGGTCGCCTCGACGAACATCTGCTTGCCCGAGAAAGGGTTGGTGAGGCCGTCGTGGACCATCGCGTCGAGCGCCTTCACGTCGCCCATGCGGAAGCCGAAGCGCGCGCCGGGCAAGAGGTACGGGGCCTGGGACATCGACTCCATGCCGCCGGCGACTCCCACCTGAACGTCGCCCGCTCGAATCGCCTGGTCGAGGATCACCGTGGCGCGCACGCCCGAGGCGCACACCTTGTTGATCGTCTCCGAGGAGACCTCCTTGGGGATGCCCGCCTTGATCTGGGCTTGGCGCGAGGGGATCTGGCCCTGGCCCGCCTGCAGCACCTGGCCCATCACGACGTGCTCGACCTGCTCTGGCTCGACGCCGGAGCGTTGCAGCGCCGCCTCGATCGCGATCGCGCCCAGCTCGGTCGCTTCGAGCGTCGACAGGGCTCCTCCCATCTTGCCGATTGGCGTGCGTGCGGCACCGAGGATCACGGTCTTGGACATCTAGGCGTCTCTCCTGTTTGGATTTGTCCCACCCATCCGGCCTGGTGGCGGCCCGGGGCACCTCAATCCTACCGGGCCGAGTATCGTGCTCGGATCGTGAACGTGTCCTGGAGCACAGATCCGGCTGCGCAGACGGCGGCCGACACCGTGGCAGTTGGCGTCTTCGAGGGCGAGGAGGCGCCCGCCGGGGCGCCAGACAGGTGCTCGAGCTGCTCGCCGACGGCGAGGCGCGAACGGGATTCAAGTCGCTGGCGCTGACGCACGCCGAAGGCAAGCGCTGGCTGATCGTCGGGCTTGGCGCGCGCGACGAGTTCACGGCCGAGCGGGCGCGTGTCGTGGGGGCGATCGCGCGAGAGCGTACGAAGGAGATGTCGAGCAAGGTGCTCTGCTGGGTGGCGCCGCCTGCGGCCGCCGGGGAGTCGAGCACCGGCGACGAGGGCGATCGCGAGGCTGTGGCGGCGCTCGTGCAGGGGACGATGCTCGCCGACTACCGCTTCGACAGCTTCAAGTCCGGGCAGGCTGGCGTCGACCCGGACAGCCCGGCGGGCGACGGCGACGCCAAGCCCAAGCAACTGCAGAGCTTGATCTTGGTCGGTACGGGCGATCTGGCCGAGGTCGTCGAGCAGGCCAAGGTCGTCTCGGAAGCCGTCAACGAGGCGCGTGACCTGCAGAACCGGCCGGCCAACGACCTGACCCCGAACGCCCTGGCCGAGCACGCGCGCTCGCTGGGCGAGCGAGATCGAGCACCTGGACGTCGAGGTGGAGGGACGCAGCGGCATTCTCGCTCGCAAGATGGGGGCGTTCGCCGCTGTCGCGCAAGGGTCCGAGCAGGAGCCGGCGCTGATCACACTGCGCTACGAGCCACCGGGCGCCAAAGGTCCCCTGCTCGGCTTCGTCGGCAAGGCCGTGACGTTCGACAGCGGCGGCATCTCGCTGAAGCCTGGGGCGAAGATGGCCGAGATGAAGTTCGACATGTCCGGCGGAGCCGCTGTGATCTCGGCCGTCGCGGCGATCGCGCGGATCGGGCTTCCCGTTCGGATCGCTCGCGCGTCGTCGGCGCGACCGAGAACCTGCCGAGCGGGCGCTCGGTCAAGCCCGGGGACATCGTCTACGCCTCCAACGGCAAGACGATCGAGGTCAACAACACCGACGCCGAGGGGCGGCTCGTGCTGGCCGACTGTCTTTGCCACGCGATCTCGCTCGGGGCGGAGCGGGTCGTCGACCTGGCGACGTTGACAGGCGCGGTGATCGTCGCGCTCGGCTCGACCTACGCCGGGCTGATGTGCAACGACGAAGCGCTTGCGCGCGAGCTCGAGCAGGCTGGGGAGCGTAGCGGCGAGATCGTGTGGCGACTGCCGCTGCACGAGGAGTACGGGGAGCTGATCAAAGGCAAATACGGCGACCTCGACAACGCGCCCGAAGGGCGCAAGGCGGGGACGATCGTGGGCGCCACCTTCCTGTCGAACTTCGTCGGAGAGACCCCCTGGGCGCACTTGGACATCGCTGGGTCCGCTTGGGATTTGGGGCGTGCCTATGTCGGCAAGGGCGCTTCCGGCTACGGCGTGAGGCTGCTGGTGGACCTCGCGCGCGGCCACTGCTCCTAGAGCGCCCGGGGCGGGTGGGACTGAAGCAAAGATGGACTTCGACCTCTCCCCCGACCACGAGCTGATCAGGCGCACGGTGCGCGAGTTCGCTCTCGGCGAGGTCGCACCCGTTGCCGAGGAGCTGGACCGGACGAAGTCGTTCCCGTATGAGATCGTCGCCAAGCTCGCCTCGCTTGGGTTGATGGGGATTCCCTTCCCCCAAGAGTACGGCGGGGGCGGCGGTGACACGCTTGCCTACGTGCTGGCGGTGGAGGAGCTGACGCGGGTGGATTCCTCGGTCGCGATCACGCTGTGCGCACATACCTCGCTGGGGACGCAACCGATCTATCTGTTCGGCACCGAGGCGCAGAAGCGCGAGTGGCTGCCGGCGTTGTGCTCGGGGGAGAAGCTGGGGGCGTTCGGATTGACCGAGCCGGAGGCCGGCAGCGACGCCGGCAACACGCGCACACGCGCGCAGCTCGACGGCGACGAGTGGGTAATCGACGGGGCCAAGCAGTTCATAACGAACGCTGGCACCGACATTTCGGGTGTCGTGTGCATCACCGCGGTCACGGGCGAGGGGACGGGCGACGAAATCGGTGCGCCCCCCGCGCGCGCGGGGGGGACCGCCGAAAAGGAGATCTCCAACATCCTGGTCCCCAACGGCACACCCGGCTACGAGCAAGGTGCGCCCTACCGCAAGATGGGTTGGAACGCCTCGGATACGCGTCCGCTGAGCTTCAGCGACTGCCGCGTGCCCGAGGAGAACCTGCTCGGACCGCGCGGAGAAGGCTTCAAGCAGTTCCTGCACATCCTCGATATCGGGCGCATCGGCGTCGCCGCGATGGGGGTTGGGCTGGCGCAGGGGGCGTTGGACGAGGCGCTCTCCTACGCCAAGCAGCGGCGCGCGTTCGGCAAGCCGATCTCCAAGTTCCAGGCGATCCAGGGCAAGCTGGCCGACATGTCAAGCGAGATCGAGGCGGCGCGGCTGCTGGTGTATAAGGCGGCGGCTGAGAAGGACGCCGGGCGCAACTTCACACTGACCGCCGCGCAGGCGAAGCTGAAGACCGGGCGCCTGGCGGTGCGCTGCAGCGAGGAGGCCGTGCAGATCCACGGCGGCTACGGCTACATCGAGGAGTATCCCGTGTGCCGCTTCTACCGCGACGCCAAGATCCTCACGATCGGCGAGGGGACCGACGAGATCCAGCAGATGGTGATCGCACGCGCGTTGGGGGCTTAGCCGTACGGCACCAGAGGATCGGAGGGGCGATTTTTCTGGGAGACAAGATCCGCTTGGCCTCGCGGCCGACGCCCGTGTGACCGGTCGCGACTGCCGCCTCGCCGAAGCAGACCTTTCTCAGCGCGGCTCGAGCACCACGAGCGGTATCTGCCGGTCGGTGCGCCGCCGATAGTCTTCATAGCCCTTGTAGACGCCCACGGCGAGCTTCCACAGGCGGTCGTACTCCTCAGGGGTCGCCTCGCGCGCGTGCACCGGCATCCGCTTGGAGCCGACCTGGATCGTCGTGTCCGGGTTGGCTCTGAGGTTGTAGAACCAGGCCGGGCTCTTGGGATAGCCGCCCTTGGAGGCGATCAGGACGATGTTCTGGCCGTCGCGCGCGAACACGAGCGGGGTATAACGGTGCGTGGCGCTCTTGGCGCCGACATGGTCGAGCAGGAGCATCTCGGGGACGCCCGGCACGCGATGGCCGATCAGACCGTTCGTGGCGCGGTAGATCTTGGCGTGGCCGCCCATCAGGCGAATCAGGGTCGGCCAGGTCCGGTCGGCCAGATTGAGGTAGTCGAAGGCCATCGTTCGCAGGAGCGTACTCGGTTAGCATTGGGTGCGAATGCCCAAGACCGTGACCGATAGGGAAAGCAGCGCAAACGGCGAGGGCGAGCTCACGCCCGACATCGAGGCGCCCCATCTCACGGCGCCCAGCGGGGCGGTGCCGGTACGCGGCGGCAAAGCTGGGGTGATGCTGCGCGACAGCGCGCGCGCCTTCTGGCGCCAGGCCTCGCCTCCGTATCTATTCGGAGCGGTTGCGCTGGTGCTCGGCCTGCGGATCGCGCAGGGGGGCTGGAGCTGGCGCGACGCGGTGATGGTTGCCGGGTTGATCGCCTTGACTCCCTTCGTCGAGTGGACCATTCACGTCTACATGCTGCACTCGCCGCCGTTTCACCTGTTCGGGCGGCGCGTGGAGATGCTCACCGCGCGCGAGCACCGCGCCCATCACGAAGCGCCCGGCGTATTGGAAGGCGTGCTGCTCCCGGTGTATGGAGCACTCGTGTTCCTGGCGATGATCGCGCTTGTCAACTGGGGGCTGTCCTTTCCGATCGCGCTTGTGCTCGGCGGGGCTCGGCTGGCATATGCGACTACAGGGGTGCTCACCAGCTTCGCGATCCTTAGCCTCTACGAGTGGAGTCATTTCTTGATCCACACTCCCTATCGCCCGAAGGGGCGCTACTTCAAGGCCATCTGGCGCAACCATCGTTTGCACCATTTCAAGAACGAGCGCTACTGGTTCGGGGTCACCTCCACCGTGGGCGACCGCGTGATCGGGACGCTCCCCGACCAGCGCGAGGTTCCGCGCTCGCCGACGGCCCGCTCGCTGCATAGCAACGGCTGATCAGGCGCGGTGCTGCTCCAGCAGCGCCGTCGCCGCGCTGGCCGGATCGAGTCGGCGCTGCACCACCTGCTCTAGCAGGCGCTTGAACTCGGCGTCCTCGCGCAGCTCCTCCTCCAAGTGGCGGCGCATGCGCGCGGTGGCGATCGCGAGTACCTCGTTGCGCAGGTTGCGGCCCCTGCGCTCTTGCAGCGTGCCCTCGCCGAGGATGTGCTCGCGGTGCTCGTCCAGGCGCTCGATCAACTCGTCGATACCCCGGTTGTGGGCAGCCTCGGTCTTGACGATCGGCACGCGCCAGCTTGCCCTGCCGCGCCCCCTGTCGCGGGTCCCGGCGGGCGTGTCCGTCGCGGCACTCCCCTTTTCCAAACCATCGTTCAGGTTCGCAAGCGATAGCACGCCGCGGATCTCGCGCACCATCGTGTCGGTCAAGGGATGGTCGGCCTTGTTGATCACGATGATGTCGGGGATCTCCATCACTCCCGCCTTCAGCGCCTGGATCGAGTCGCCCGAGCCGGGCATCAGCACGAGCACGATCGTGTCGGCGTGGTCGATGATGTCGATCTCGGCCTGGCCGACGCCGACGGTCTCCACGAACACGTCCTCGCGCCCGGCCGCGTCGAGCAGGAGCGCTGCCTGCAGCGCGGCCTCGGAGAGCCCACCCAGCGCGCCTCTGTTGGCCATCGAGCGGATGAACACGCCCTGGTCGAGGAAGTGCTCTGTCAAGCGGATGCGGTCGCCCAGCAGCGCGCCCTGCGTGAAGGGCGAAGATGGGTCGATCGAGAGCACGCCGACAGAACGGCCGGCCTCGCGCCGCGCCTTGGTGAGCGCGCCGATCAGCGTGGACTTGCCGACGCCCGGCGGGCCAGTGAAGCCGTAGACGGCCGCTTTGCCGGTATGGGGGTAGACCTCGCGCACCAGCTCCCAGCCCTCGGGGCGGTCGTCCTCGACAAGCGTGATGGCACGCGCGAGCGCGCGGCGGTCACCCGCGAGCAGGCGTTGGGCAAGTGTGGCTGGCACACGCCAAGTATCTCCGAAAGGCCCCCGGACTCATCCGCCGCCCGCCCCCGCCCCCAAAGGTCCTGAGGTCACGGCGCCGGCGGACCCGGCCTCCCGGGCGCGGGGCTCTAGGATGCGCGCTCGTGAAACAGCTCGAAGAAGCGCTGCGCACATGGCGCTGGATGCGCCAGAAGAACATGGTCAACCGACACTTCGCGCTGCTCGCGGCGCGCTGGCTGGGACTGAAGCTGCGCTATGGCAAGCGCTTTCAGACCGAAGGCATGTGCTTCATCTGCCCTGGGGTGAAGTTCGAGATCGGCAGTAACGCCACTTTGCGCATCGGCCGCTGGTCGTGGGTCGGGCACGACTCGAAGATCCGTGTGCACGAGGGCGAAGTGTCGATCGGCGCGAAGACCGTGATGGGCCAGGAGTGCACGATCTCCGCCTACCAGCACGTGTCGATCGGGCGCGAGTGCATCATCGCCGACCGGGTGATGATGATCGACTTCGACCATGGCGTGGTGGAGGTGGAGCGCCCGATCCGCCTGCAGGGGATCTACAAGCGCGACGTGCGCGTCGGCAGCAATGTTTGGATGGGTTATGGGGCGTGCATCCTAAGAGGGGTGAGCGTTGGGCACAACAGCGTGGTGGGCACGAACGCCGTGGTCACCAAGGACGTGCCCGAGAACGCGGTCGTCGGGGGCGTGCCCGCGCGGATCCTGCGCATGCGCGATGCGCCGGAGCGACTGCGCTGGGAGTAGCGTCAGTCCACCGAGCCCGCCGGCACCACCCATACGCATGATTGGCCGGTCGCCTCCGCGATCAGGTCGAAGTCGGCGTCGTAATGCAAGACGGTCAGGCCGCTCGACTCGGCGGCGGCGGCCACGAGCAGATCCGGCAGCTTGCGACCACGCTGGTGCTTGGCGGCGAGCAGGCGCTGCACCCGCTTCGCCCGGCACACATGCTCAGCGGTCGTCTGGACCAGCTCAAATGCCTCCACTGCATCGAGGAGACAATCCCACTCGGCCGCGTTGCGCGCTGAGAAGCCGATCTCCAAGTCGCTGATCGCGGCGCGCGCCAACTGTCCGAGCTGTGCGCGAGGCTCAATCGCCTCCCGGACGGTCGGCTCACGCAACCGTGTGAGGACGCTGGTGTCCAGCAGATGCGTCAGCGCCATGCCTGCTCGCGCGGCGCAAGCTCGGCGTCGGCAAGAGCGTCGAGCCGCGCTTGGAGCGTCGCGCCACGATCCTCACCGACCAGGCGAAGCGCGCGGTTGACCGTCTCCTTGATTGTGTCGGCACCAAGTTGAGCCCGTGCATTCGAGAGCGCCGACTCGTCTATGTCCACTAGATGCTTTGCCACAAGGGTCAGTATATACCATCCGGGTCAGATATATACGGCCAGCACGAGCAGCCAGGTCACGGCGCGAGCAGCGCGAGTGGATCGGCGTGTGCCGCCAGGTTGCGCAGAGCGCTGAGATCGGTGTCTGGGCCGCCCGCAAGCGCTTGCTCGAACTCGGCGCGGTGGTTGGCAAAGCGCTCCTGTGCATATGGGACCGCCAGCCCGCGGGAGACCATGAACGCCCAGTCGGAGGCCTGCAGCGCGAGCAGCTCGCGCAGCGCGGCGCCACCTGCGTTGGGGCGGGCGGCAAGCGTCTGCAGCTCCGCGGCGCGGGTCGCGAAGGCGATGTCAGCCACCGCCGGACCCGACCAGGTCGATAGGTCGCCGCCCTGGCCCCACGTGCTCGTCCCCCACTCGGCGTCATGCAGCGGCGCCGGGGCTCGCATCGCCGCCGCTTCGTCTAGCCGCACAAGCGCCAGGCCCTGCCGAGCACACTCCTCCACGACAGTTCGCAACCACTCAACGCCCTCGTACCACCAGTGGCCCAGCAGCTCGGTGTCGAGCGCGCACACAACCAGGCCGCCACCGGGCAGCGGTGACTCGCTCTCCGACGGTGAGCCGCTCGACGCCAGCCCCGCTTCAGTCCCCGCCGACGGGCTCTCGTTGGCGGCGCGCAGGCGCTCGATCGTAGCGGCCACGAACTCCCGCGCGTGCTCGCGCGCGAGACCGAACGCCCGCTCGTGGTCGTAGGCGCTGCCGTCGTTGGCCCACGGCTGGTGATGGTGAACCGTGTGGTGGTGGTAGTCGCGATAGCTGCCATGCGCGGGGTAGCCATCGTCGCTCCACACGCGCGCGATCGTGGCGCGGTCGATCGGCACGAGCACAACGCCCGACTCGCCTACGAGCGGACGCAAGTGCTCGCGTGCGCCGCGGCCGTATCGACCGGTTAGCTCGACGCACGTCGCGCGCACTCCGGCTTCCTCCAGCAGCGGCTCCAGGTAGGGGGCGTGCGCGCACTCGGGCAGCCAGAAGCCTCCTGCCCAGCCGCCGCCGAAGCGCGCGCGATGGGAGTCCACGCCGGTCTGCACCTGCGCGCGCACACCCGCGTCGGTCGCGAGCAGCGGCAGCACCGCGTGCGTGGCCGAGGAGGTCCACTGCGCGTGGCGTCCGAGCGCACCCAGCAGGTCTCCCCCGCGCTCGCGAAAGCGCTCGAGCACGTGCTCGTACTCGCCCCACGAGCGCTCAAGCTCGCGCGCGAGCGTGTCGTGGCCGCCATCGCGCAGGCCGACGATGTCTTCGGCGTGAGTGCGACGGCGAACCTCGTCGATGAACGCTTCGAAGCGCCCGCTCACGCCCGGAGCTTCGAGCTGGTCGCACAGCACCGGCGTCAGCGAGAGCGTGAGCGGCGCGCCCTCGTCGAGCAAGTCGAGCAACGGCAGGTAGCTGCCGGCGATCGCCTCCCACAGCCACTCCTCACCGAACGGCCACGTGCCGAAGCCCTCCACGTAGGGCATGTGCGTGTGCAGGACGATCGCCAGCTCGCCGTGTGGGCGAGAGCCGCTCACGACAGCGCGGCGGCGACCCGCGGCGAGTCGCTGCCGATAGATGAGTCGACTTCGCTGCTCACGGCCGACAGACGGCGATGAAGTCGAGCGCCTCCTCGAGATCGGCCTCGTCCGCCGCACGCAATGCGAAGTCGCTGGCCGCGATCGCGGGCGTGAACCAGTCGTAGAAAGGCTTGGTGAGTCGCAGGCGCGGATGGACCCGATCCCAGCCAAGTTTCAACGCGAGCGCGTGCGCGTGCAGCTTGCGCGCGTGAAACAGCCCGTACATCTCGACCGTCGCGAACGTGCCGCGACACAGCATCTCGAATTCCTCTGAGCGGTACTCGTGCACGTGCCACGGGTTATCCGAGCGCTCGGCGCCCTTCGGCGCGAGCGTGAGCACGTTGGGCGTGGATACGAACACGACGCCCGTGTCCCCGACCAGCGAGCGGAAGTGCGCGAGCACCGCCGCGGGATCCTGCAGATGCTCGATCGTCTGCAGGAACACGACCGCGTCGGCCGGCTCGGGGAAAGTTTCGACCAGGTCGCGTGCGAAGCGGAGGTTCTCGCGCGTGTAGCGCAGGCGCGCATGCTCGTGCGCCTCGGGGTTGGCGTCCACCCCCACAACCGAGGCTGCGCTGCGGGCAAGCACATCGGAGCCGTAGCCCTCGCCGCACGCCATGTCGATCGTGCGCAGACCGCCGACACGCGCGGCGATCCACTCGTACACAGCCAGATGGCGCCTGAACCAGTAGTTCTCCTCGGGCACGTCCGGCAGCGTGCGCTCGCCGGTGAGCGCAAGCGGAGGCACACCCTCGGGCTGGTTGTCCTGCTGGAAGAGCGGTGCGGGAGCGTCCTTGAGGCCGTCGGCGGGCGCACCCTCGCGGGCATGAGCGGAAGGGCCGGACACGGAGCGCGAGTATACGAGCAGCGTGGGAGCGGCGAGGGCACGCCCGGCTATCCCATCCCATATCCTCTCGCGCCGTGACACCTGTGCTCTCGGCGGAGGAGATCCGCGACGTCAACACCCGCTACCACGACGTGGCGGCCGACCATTACGACGCGAAGTGGGGGATCGACTTCGGCGACGTCGGCGAAGCGCAGGTCCTCTCCAAGGTTCGCAAGGCCCTCGGCCGTGAGCCCATCCGCTTCGAGCGCTCTCTGGAGATCGGCTCGGGCACCGGCTATTTCACGCTCAACCTGGTGCGCGCCGGGCTGATCGGACGGGCGACCTGCACCGACATCTCTGCCGGAATGCTCGCCACGCTGAGCGCCAACGCCGAGCGGCTCGGGCTCGACGTCACGACGGTACCCACGGACGCCGAGCGTCTGCCGTTCGAGGACGCGAGCTTCGATCTTGTGATCGGCCATGCGATCCTGCACCACATCCCCGACCTGCCCCAGGCCTTCCGCGAGTTCGCGCGCGTGCTTGCGCCCGGTGGCACCGTGCTGTTCGCCGGCGAGCCCTCGCGCTACGGCGACCGCCTCGCGAAAGTCCCCAAGCGCGCCGCGGGCACGGTCGCACCGCTGTGGCGCCGGGCGATCGGCGCGCGTCCCGCGCCGCCTGCGGACGGAGGCGCCCCCGAGGCCTCGCTCGAGGGGTTTGTGGACGTGCACGCCTTCTCCCCCGGCGAGCTGTCGGGTTTTGCAAACCAGGCCGGCTTTACCGACGTGCGCGTGACCGGCGAGGAGCTGCTCGCCAACTGGTTCGGCTGGACCAACCGCACGCTCGAGGCCACCGCCCACCCCGACGACGTGCCATGGGGCTGGCGCAACTACGCCTATCGGGGATACCTCGCACTGCAGGGTGTCGACAGGCGCCTGCTGGAGTCTCGGCTCCCGCCGGCGATCTTTTACAACCTGATCGTTACGGCGCGGAAGAACTGACCTCGAGACCGCCGCAAACGGTCTCCACAACCAACTGCTTGGCCCGCTCGAACTCCTCCTCGCCCTGGGGCAGCAGCCCGAAGATCCAGCCGGTCAGCACCTGCTCGATCGCGCCATAGAACGTCATCGCGGCGAACTCGGCGTCGATCTCCGCCTTGAAGACGCCCTCCTGCTGGGCCTTGGTGACGATCTCGCCGATCAGCCGGTAGGCCTCGCGGATCTGGCCCAGGTGGGTCTGGCCGAACGAGTTGGCCGCGCGCGTGACCTCGACGATGATCACCTTCATCAGGTCGGGGTCGTGGCGGTAGCTGTCGACGATGAACGAGGCGATCGCGCCGAGCTTCTCGCGCACCGGCTTGGGCTCGCGGTCCACCTCGCGGATCATCTCGAGCATCACACCCCAACGCTCCAGGAACAACGTGTTGAGCACTTCCTCCTTGGAAGGGAAGTAGTGGTAGAGCAGGCCGTAGGCCACACCCGCCTCGTCCGCGATGTCCGAGACGCGGCACGCATGGAAACCTTGGCGCGCGAACACGCGCACCGCCGCGTCGAGGATCGCACGGCGACGGTCGGGTACCGCCTTGGCCCTGCTGGAGCTCACCCCTCACCCCCGGTAGGGGTCCTTTCCTCCCGGTTCCGGGGAGGAAGGATGAGTAGATGTATGGGCGGCGGTGGGAGAGCAGCGGCACACGCTTGCGCACATCGTCCTGGTGCTCGAAATCGAGCTCCGCGACGATGTGCCCGGGCTTCTCGCCATCAGCCCGCGCGAGCACCGCTCCCCACGGATCCACGATCAGCGAGCTCCCACCCGAGTGATGGCCGCCAGGATGCTTGCCGACCTGGTTGGCGGCCACGACGAACACCTGGTTCTCGATCGCCCTGGCTCTGATGAGCGTCTCCCAGTGATCGCGTGTGGTCGGCAGCGTGAAAGCGGCCGGGAGAACCACGACGCGAGCGTCGCGCAGAGCGAGCACGCGGAACAGCTCGGGGAAGCGCAGGTCGTAGCAGATCGACATGCCCAGCTTCGCGCCGCCGTCCAGCTGGCTCACGACGACCTCCCCGCCCGCTTCGTCTGTATCGGACTCGCAGTAGCGCTTGCCCTCGATCTCCACGTCGAACATGTGCAGCTTGCGATACACGGCCTTGACCTCGCCATCGGGGCCGACGTGCACCGATGTGTTGGAGAGCCGTCTGGTCCTCGATGAACCGTCCTGCGGATCGTCGGGCGAGTTGGGGGAGCGGCGCTCGGCGATCGAGCCGGCCACAAGATCGAGATTCAGTTCGGCTGCCGTCGCGCGCGCCCAGGCGATTGCGCTCCCGTCGAGCGGCTGTGCGCCGGCGCGCAGATCCTCCGGGGTACCCATGACCGTCCACTTCTCGGGCAGCACGATCAGCCTCGCGCCATCGGCTGCCGCGGCGCGCACCCGCTCGTCGGCGGCAGCGATGTTCGCCTCCACGTCCGCGCCGGAATCCAACTGAACGGCGGCAGCCTTCATACGCCTCCTGAGCTCCCCGGCGTCCCGGTACGTGGATAGATTGACTGGTCAGTCAATGTGGCGATGATAGCGCCGGTCGTCATCCTCAGGCGAGAAACGAGTCTTGCTTGGCCCCCGCGGGGAGGCCGGCGACGGCGCCCTGCTCCAGCAGCTCGGCCACCTGCTCCTCGCTGTAGCCGGCGTCTCGCAAGACCTGCTCGGTGTGCTCCCCGAGGCCAGGACCCGACAGGCGATTGTGCTCGCCCGGGGTGCGGTCGAACTTGATGGGGATGCCGAGCTGGCGTACACCCCCCCGCACACCGGGCTGGTCGAGCGTGACGACCATCTCGCGCTCCGCCACCAGCTCGGAGTCGAGCGCCTCGTCCAGATCGAGTACGGGCTCCAGACAGCAGTCGTGAACGCTTGCGAACTGCTGCCACTGCTCCCGCGTGCGGCCCTCGAAGACCTCGACCACCTGGCCGTGCGCCTCGGAGCCCGGTTTCTCGAACTGCTTCTCGATCAAGTCCTCGCGCCCGACACCGCGGCACCACGCCTGCCAGAACTTTGGCTCCAGCGCCCCGAGCGAGACCCAGCCGTCGGAGCACTCGTACGGGCGGTAGCAGATCACCGAGCCGGCAAGTAGCTGCTCACCGCGCTTGGGCACCACGCCGTCGGCGAAGTATTGGCCGGCGACCATCGCAAGCCATGAGAGCGCACCGTCGGCCATCGACACGTCCACGAACTGGCCCTGACCTGACCCAGGCCCTCCCGGCCCGCCGTCGCGCTCGCGCAGCGCGGCCAAAATGCCGAAGGCGGCCATCAGCGCGCCGCCGCCGAGGTCAGCAATCTGGCCGGCAGCTTGCGTGGGGTGTCCGCCCTCCTTATCGCCTTCGCCAGTCAAGCCAAGCAGCCCGATCAAGCCTAGGTAGTTCATGTCGTGGCCGGAGGCGTCGCGCTTCGGGCCCGTTTGGCCGTAGCCGCTGATCGCGCAGTACACGAGCCCCGGGTTGCCCTCGCGCATACGCTCATAGCCGACGCCAAGCCGATCGAGCACGCCGGGGCGGAAGGACTCGAGCACCACGTCGTATTCGCGCACCAGCCGCAACAGCACCTCACGACCCGCCTCACTCTTGAGGTCGATCCGAATCGAGCGCTTGTTGCGATTCAGCGACAGGAACATCGCCGACTTAGCGCTGTCCTGCGCGCCTTCGTAATACGGAGGCGCCCAGCGGATGTAATCGCCTGCGCCCGTGTCCTCGACCTTCAGCACGTCCGCGCCGAAATCCGCCAGCAGCAGCGAGCAGAAGCCGCCGGGCAACAGACGCGAGAGGTCGAGAACGCGGATGCCTTCGAGTGGGAGGCTCATCGAACCTCCCACGATGGGATTGGGAGTTCGGGAAGGCTCATCGCTGCGCCCGCGACACGATTGGGAGAGCCGGCAGGCCCATCAGGCGATCCCGAGCAGGCCGCGCGCCTCGGCGACCGTAGCCGGGCGGCGGCCGACGTCTTCGGTCATGCGCCGCGCCTGGGCGATCAGATCGCCGTTGGAGCGCGCCATCTCGCCGCTTGGCAGGTACAGGTTGTCCTCGACGCCCGCGCGGATCGAGCCGCCGAGCGTGAGCGCTGCGGCGATCAGCATCCACTGTTCGCGGGAGATGCCGATCACCCCCCAGTGGGAGCCTCCCAAACCCTCCCCAACACCTTCGGCGTTGGGGGAAGTAGAGGCTTTGAGGCCGGGAATATTCTCGACCATCGCGGCGAGATTGCGGGCGCTCGCGGGGATGCCGCCGACGACCCCCATGACGCAGTCCACGTGCAGGGGAGCCTTCAGAATTCCCATGTCCACGAGTGGCTCCAGCGAGCCGACGTGGCCGATGTCGAAACACTCGTGCTCGGGCTTGATGCCCAGCTCGTTCATAACCGTAAGCAGCTCGACGATCTCATCGAACGGGTTCTGGAAGACCATCTTGAAAACGAAGTCTTTGCGCGAGCGCGAGTACTTGGCGTAGTTCATCGAGCCCATGTTCAAAGCCGCGACTTCGGGGCGGCAGGCGCGCAGGTATTCGATGCGCTTCGAGGTGGGCACGCCGACCGTGCCGGTGGAGTAGTTAACGATCACGTCGTCCACGGCGCCGCGGATCGCCTCGGTGATCGCCGAGAAATCCTCGATCTCATAACTCGGCGTGCCGTCCGGCTTGCGCGCGTGGATGTGGATCATCGACGCGCCCTCGTCCACAGCCCGCTTGGCCTCGGCGCCGTACTCCTCGGGCGTGTAGGGGATCGCCGGGCACTGCTCGCGGTTGGCGATCACACCCGAGATCGAGCAGGTGATTACGACTGGATCGTCCAGGCTCATACGGGCACTACTCCTGACTTCTTGTAGGGGCGCTCGATCTTCTTGCCCTCCGCCATCTCCAGGCCACGGCAGATCGTGGCGCGCGTCTCGCGCGGGTCGATCACGTCGTCGACGAGGTCGTTGCCCGCCGCGATGTAAACGTCGAACATCTTTTTGAAGTTCTCGATCAGCTCGGCCTTCTTGGCGGCCGGGTCCTCGGCCGCGTCGACCGCCTTGCGGAACGCGATCTCGACGACGCCCTCGGCGCCCATGACGCTGATCTCGGCGCTCGGCCACGCAACGATCAGGTCTGGCTCATATGCGCGGCCGCACATCACGTAGTAGCCCGCGCCGTAGGCCTTGCGCGTAATCACCGTGATCTTCGGGACGGTGGCGTTGGCGACCGCGTAGAGCATCTTGGCGCCGTGGCGGATGATGCCTTCCGCCTCGACCTTCGTTCCCACCATGAAGCCTGGGACGTCCTGGATGAACACCAAAGGGATGCCGAATGCGTTGCATAGGTTGACGAAGCGGGCTGCCTTGTCGGCCGAGTCGTTATCGAGGATGCCTCCGAGCTGCTTGGGCTGGTTGGCGACGATCCCGGCTGGGCGGCCGCCGAAGCGTGCGAAGCAGGTGATGATCGTCTTGGCCCACTGGCCCTTCATGTCGAAGATCTCGCCGTCGTCGACGATGCGCTTGATGACCTCGTACATGTCATACGGCTTGCGGTTGGATTCGGGCAGCACGTCGAGCAGCTCGTCGTCGCCGCGCTCGATCGGGTCGGACACCGGCCGGATCGGCACCGGCGACTCGCAGTTCTGCGGCATGAACGACAGGTATTGCTTGATGCGCTCGATGCACTCCTCGTCGCTTGCCACCTCCATGTCGCCGACGCCCGACTTGCGGCAGTGCACGCGCGAGCCACCCAGTTCCTCCTGGGTGACGTCCTCGCCCACGGCGGCGCGCACCAGGTGCGGCCCGGCGAGCGCCATCGAGCCGCGGCCCTTGACCATCGGCACGAAGTCGGCCAACCCCGGAATGTAGGCGGTGCCGGCGGCGCACGGCCCGAGCAGCGCCGCCACCTGCGGGATCACGCCGCTCATGATCACCTCCTCGCGGAACAGATGACCCGAGCCGGCGAACATCGCGCCCGCGGCCTCCTGCACACGCGCGCCGGCGGAGTCGAGCAGCCACACGAACGGGATGCGCTTGGTCAAAGCCAGCTCGCGCAGGCGCGTGACCTTGAACTCGCCGGTCATGCCCATCGAGCCGGCCATCACGGTGAAGTCGTATGCGCACACGGCCGTCAGGCGGCCATCGACCTTGCCGTAGCCGGTGATGACGCCGTCGGCGGGCGCGTCGACGCCGTCCATCGCGCGCTGGGAGGTGTGCGGCTTGCCGTGGATGCCCAGCTCGACAAAGGTGCCCTCGTCAACCAGCAGCGCGATCCGCTCGCGCGCGGTCAAGGCACCCTTCTCGTGCTGCTTGTCGATCTTCTCCTGACCACCGCCGAGACGAATCTGCTCGCGGCGGGCGTGCAGGTCCTCGACCAGCGGGCGCAGCAGCGAGGTGGTCTGCTCGGTGCTCATCGGTCCACCGGCAATGCCCGCGCGCACCGGGGACCGGCTCACTCATCGCCCCTTCCATTCCGGCTCGCGCTTCTCGAAGAAGGCGGTCACGCCCTCCACGATGTCCTCGGTGGAGATCGCGAGCGTGAGCTGGGCGCGCAAGTAGTCCAAGGCGTCGTCCAAAGGCATGTCGAGCTGGCGGCGCATCGCTTCCTTGCCCAGGCGCATGATCAGCGGCGACTTCGACGCCAGCTTCGCGGCCCACTCCTCCACCGCGGCATCGAACTCGCCGGCCGGGACGACCTTGTTGACGAGCCCCGCCGCAAGCGCGTCCTGCGCCGACCAGCGCTCGCCGAGCAGCAGCAGCTCGTTGGCCTTCTTGCGGCCGATGTTGCGATAGATCAGCGCCATGATCATGAACGGGAACGCGCCCACGTTGATCTCGGGCGTGCCGAACGTGGCGTCCTCGGAGGCCACGATCAAATCGCATGCGAGCGCGATTCCAAGCGCCCCAGCGAGCACGTGACCGCGCGCGGCGCACAACGTGGGCTTGCCGAGCCCGACGATCAGCTTGAACAGCGACGACGAACCGATCTGAGCCGAAGTGCTTGTGCACGAGCGCCACGTCGGCAGCGAAGCCGCCGAGGTTGGCGCCGGAGGAGAAGACCGTCTCGTGCGAGGAGGCGAGCACGACAACGCGCACGGCATCGTCGTCGCGAGCGCGCTCGAACGGACGATCAACCCGTCGAGCACCTCCGCCGAGAGCGCGTTGCGCGTGGCAGGCTCATTCAGCGTGATCGTGGCCACGCCGTTGGCCACCTCGTAGAGCACACACTCGCTCGGACACGCTCGGCATCCTAACCGCCCGCCGATCCCAGCCGCGCCCGCCCTGGCCGCTCAGCCAGTAACTGGTAGCCTGTGTTTGCCAAAGCGCTAGCGTCTGGCTTCGACGAGCACGACCAACGCGACGACACGAAACGACCCAAGGAGCCACAGCCGAATGGCAACCACCGACAGCGTCCTGAAGCCCGACCATCAGTCGAAGCGCAAGCACTTCATCTTCACCGACGAGCACGAACAGCTGCGCGAGTCGATCCGCAGCTTCGTCACGAAAGAGCTGACGCCGCACGCGGAGGAATGGGAGGAGACGACGTTCCCCGACTCGGTGTTCAGGCGCATGGGCGAGCTCGACCTGCTCGGCCTCGACAAGCCCGAGGCCTACGGCGGGCAGGGCGGCGACTACTTCACGAGCCTCGTGCTCGGCGAGGAGATGACAGGCGCGAACTCGGGCGGGCTTGGCGATGGGCGTAGCGGTGCACACCGACATGGCGATGCCGCCGATTCTCGCGTTCGGCAGCGAGGAGCAGAAGCAGGAATGGGTGGTGCCCGCGATCAAAGGCGAGAAGATCCTGTGCATCGGCATCACCGAGCCCGACGCCGGCTCGGACGTGGCGGGGATCAAGACGCGGGCCGTCAAGGATGGCGATGAGTACGTCATCAACGGCTCGAAGACCTACATCACCAACGGGCACCGCGCCGACGTGATCGTGCTCGTGACGAAGACCGACCCCGACGCTGGCTACGGCGGCTTCACGCTTGTTCCTCGTGCCGATGGACGCGCCCGGGGTGATCCGCGAGAAGAAGCTCGAGAAGCTCGGCATGCACGCATCCGACACCGCCTTGCTGGCCTTCCAGGACGTGCGCGTGCCCGCGAGCGCCGTGCTCGGCGAAGTGGGCAAGGGCTTCTACCACATCATGTGGGAGCTCCAGGGCGAGCGCCTGATCGGCGCCGCCGGCTCGGTGGCGGGCGCGCAGAAATGCTTCAATCGCACGCTCGACTACGCCAAAGAGCGCAAGGCGTTCGGCCGTGAAATCGGCAAATTCCAGGTGATCCGCCACAAGTTCGCCGAGATGGCCACGAAGATCGAGAGTGCGCGCCAGATGGTGTACGTGACCGCGTGGCGCTTCGCCAACGGCGAGTACCCCGTGCGCGAGATCTCGATGGCCAAGCTGCACGCCTCGCGCATCGCGGTGGAAGTCGCCGACGAGTGCATCCAGATCCACGGCGGCGCGGGCTACATGAAGGAGTACGGCGTCGAGCGGGCGTGGCGCGATTCGCGCTTGAACCGGATCGGCGCGGGGACCGACGAGATCATGCTGGACGTGATCGGGCGCTCGTACGGTCTCTAATTCTTTAGAGCGTTAAGACATGGCCGCATGCGGCCCTGTCCCGACGGCGCATGCGCCGTCGGCCGGCCGGCACATGTGCCGGCCGGAACTGCCCAAATTAATTGATGAGTAATCCCACTCCCCCATTTACCGAGGAGCACGAAGAGCTCCGCGAGTCGGTTCGGGGTTTCCTAGATCGCGAATTCGCACCCCATTCACAGCAATGGGAGGCAGAGCGCTGGTTTCCCGACGAGGTCTTCCCAAAGCTCGCCGCGCAGGGCCTGCTCGGGCTGAAGTACCCCACCGAGCTGGGCGGCCAGGGCGGCGACTACCTGCACGAGGCGGTGCTCGTCGAGGAGATGTCGCGGATCGGCTCGGGCGGCACAGCCGCGGGGATCGGTGCGCACATCAACATCGCCACACCCCCGATCTGGAAGTTCGGCACCGACGAGCACAAGCAGCAGCTACCTCGTACCCGCGATCAAGGGCGAGAAGATCGGCGCGCTCGCGATCACCGAGCCCGACGCCGGCTCCGATGTAGCCGCGCTGCGCACGAAGGCCGAGCGTGTCGACGGCGGCTGGGTGGTGAACGGCGAGAAGACCTACATCACCAACGGCGTGCGCGCGCACTTCATGGTGACAGCGGTGAAGACCACCCAGGAAGGCGGCCACCACGGGATCTCGTTCTTCATCATCGACCGTGGCGAGGGCGTTAGCTCCTCCAAGCTCGAGAAGCTCGGCTGGCACGCCTCGGACACCGCCACGATCTCCTTCGAGAACGTGTTCGTGCCCGAGCGAACCTGCTCGGCGAGCTGCACGAGGGGTTCAAGCTGATCATGGCCAACTTCCAGTGGGAGCGCCTGGCGATGGCGCTCGGCACGGTCGGGCGCGATGCAGCTCGCCTACGAGCGCACCGCCGAGTACGCGCGCGAGCGCACCACCTTCGGCCGGCCGCTCTCAAAGCACCAGGCGATCAAGCACAAGCTCGCCGACCTCGCCACCAGCGCCTACACCGCGCGCTGCGTCACCTACGACGCGCTGCGCCGCTTCGTCGCCGGCGAGGAACCCATCAAGGAGGTCACGATGGCAAAGCTCATGACGCAAAGAGCCTCCTTCGAGCTGATGGACGAGTGCCTGCAGATCCACGGCGGCATGGGCTACATGGGCGAGCACTGGGCCCAGCGCGCCGCGCGCGACGCGCGCCTCGGGCCGATCGGCGGAGGCTCGGACGAGATCATGCGGGAGATTCTGGGGCGCCTGCTGGGGCTGTAGGTCAGTCGCGCCGCGGCGCCATCGACTCGAGCGTCTCGCCGCCGTCTCGCACGACCGGTGGGGCGTTGCCGGCCTTCTGCTCGGCGAAGTGCTTGCTGAGCATCGTCTCTTGACCCTGGTAGTTGGAACCTATGTCCTGGCCGTAGAGCACATCCGGGTCGCCGGCCATCCGCTCGAACGCCAGCTTGCACACCGGCTGGCGGTGCTCGACCATGAACGGCACGTCGCGCGCGCGCACCTCGAGCGCCGCGCGAGAGCCGTGGTTGCGCGCGCCCTGGGAATAGCCAAAGCCCGGATCGAAGAAACCCGCGTAGTGTGTGCGCAGCTCGCCCGCGGTCGGGTCGTAGGCGAGCATCTCGGCTGCGTAGGAAGGCGGGATGCTGACGCCCTCGGCCGAAAGCAGCAGATAGAAGACCTCGGGCTCGAGCACGATCCGTCCCCCCCGCTCGGGATGCACCGGCTCCCAGTAGTCCTGCCACTTGAGCTTGCCGATGTGCTCCAGATCGACGGGCAGGCTGTTGCGCTTGGCGCGATAGCCGACGATGTTCTCAGGGGTACCTTGGATATCGAGGCTCAAGAACAGGCCGTCGGCCAGCGACAGCTCGGAGGCCCGCAGCGCGTGGCTGTCCAGATACAGCAGCGGGAACTCTTCGTGCACGGTCAGCAGCTCCCGATCGCTCAAGCGCGCCTCGCCCTGGCTGAGGCGCACCTGGTTGAGCGAGATGCCCTGCTTGACGCGGATCGCGAACGAGCGTGGAACGACCTCCAAGTAGAGCTTGCCGTGATAGCCGGCGGCGATTTCGTCGAAGCGGTGACTGCGGTCGGTGATTACGCGTGTGAACACGTCGAGGCGCCCGGTCGAGCTCTTGGGGTTGGTCTTGGCACGAATCTCCTGGGGCAGGCGCAGCTCCTCGATCAGCGGCACCAGGTAGGGGCGATCGCGCTCTAGTGTGGCCCCGTCGCGCAGGTCGATCCTGTCGAAGGCGAGGTCCTCGATCTTCTCCTCGACCGTCGAGCCCGAGTCGGGCAGGAAGCTGCAGCGCAGCGCCCAGGCGAGCTCGCCCAGGCGCAGATCCACGCTTGCGGGCTGGATCGACTCTGGCGGCACGCGCCAGTCCCCGGCCGTGATCGAGCCGTGTGTGACCGCCTCGCGCAAACGCTGGGCGGGTAGCACTCCGCTCGCCTCGGCAGCCTCGGATTCGAGGTCGGCCGGCTGAGTTGCCGGATCGCTTGCCATATGAGGCTGAGTCTATGCGGTGGCCGCGACGAACCGCCCAAAGCGGCGGACCCCGCACGACCGGCCCAAGGCCGGATGTGTCCAACTTCAAACGAACGGTCGGATGGAGTCATATGACCGAGCGCGCAAACCGTCCCTGCAAATCCGCCGCCGGCACACAAGCCAGAGAGCAGAACAGGTGACAGGTGACAGGTGGTATAGTGAGCTCCCATGAAGAAGACCAGCATCTACCTGGACCCCGACGTAGACCGAGCGCTCGACCGCCGCGCCATGGCCGAGGGCACGACCAAGGCCGCCTTGATCCGTGCGGCGCTCGCCGAGGCGGCTGCGATCGGGCACGTCCGCAAGCCAAGGGCGATCGGCGTGTTCGAGGGGCCCGGAGACCTGTCCATCAACGTGGACAAGTACCTGGCGGAGGGATTCGGCGAAGATTGATCGTCCTCGACACGTCGATCGTGCTGGCCCTGATGGACCGACGCGACATCAACCACGAACGCGTGCGAGTGTGGATGGAGGGTCTGCAGGACGAATTGTGCACAACGCCTTTGGTGCTCGCCGAGCTCGACTATCTGGTCCCTAAGCGAGGCGGCTCCACCGCTGCACAAGCGCTGCGCGAAGACTTCCAGGACGGCGCCTACCTGCTCGAATGGTGGCGCTCGGCATTGCGCGAGACGATCGCGACCGCGAGCCTGTACGAGTCGATCGACCTGGGCCTGACCGATGCCTCCCTGATCGCGCTCGCGACATACCTGGAAACCACCCGCGTTGCCACGCTCGACGAACGCCATTTCCGCGCCGTGCGGCCCCTGGCAGGCAGCGTGGAGCGCTTCACGCTGCTGCCGGCCGACGCGACCGCGCACGCCTCCCCCAAGGACGGATAACCTCCCGCGACCACCACTACAAGGAGAATCGAAGCTATGGGAGTACTCGACGGCAAGTCCGCGATCGTGACGGGCTCGGCCCGCGGCATCGGACGCGCGACGGCTGAGCTGCTCGCCGCACAGGGCGCGCAGGTCCTCATCAACGACCTCGACGGCGATGTCGCCGAGCAGGCATCCAAAGAGATCGCGGGCGAGACCGCTGTGTTCTCTGGCGATCTGACGAAGGGCGATGCGCCCGAGAAGCTCGTGCAGAGCGCGATCGACGCGTTCGGGAAGATCGACATCATCGTCAACAACGCCGGCTACACGATCGACGCGCCGATCCACAAGATGTCAGACGAGCAGTTCCAGGCGATGCTCGACATCCACCTGATCGTGCCGTTCAAGGTGATCCGCGCCGCTGCGCCGCACCTGCGCGAGCCGGCCAAGAAGGAGCGCGAGGAAGGCAACGAGGTGTTCCGCAAGATCGTTAACATCTCCTCGATCTCAGGGACGATGGGCAACGCCGGGCAGGCCAACTACTCCTCGGGCAAGTCGGGCGTGGTGGGGCTCACCAAGACGATCGCCAAGGAGTGGGGGCAGTTCAAGGTCAACGTCAACGCGGTGGCCTTCGGCTTCATCGACACGCGCCTCACGGCCGCCAAGGTCGAGGACAACACGATGGAGATCGGCGGCGAGAAGGTCCAGCTCGGCATCCCTGAGCAGATGCGCGGGATGGCCTCGATGCTGATCCCGCTTGGACGGCCCGGCACAGCCGAGGAGGCCGCCGGCGGCGTCTTCTTCCTGTGCTCACCGTGGTCCAACTACGTGCACGGGCAGGTGCTCAACGTCACCGGCGGGCAGTTCGTCGGGATGACCTCCTAACTCTCCCGCACACTCAACGCCCCCCTTTTGGACACGGATAATTTATTCAGGTACTTAAACCTTTATCTACGCGTTCGCAAAAGGGGGGTGTTGGGGATCATCCAAAGACGAGTAACGCCTCCCGGCGTTACAACTCATGAACTCCGCCGCACAAACCATTTGAAACACGTTCCTTGGAGCGCACTCCAATGGGGTGGGTACGCCCTCCCCCTCGTGTTCGGTGTTATGACGCCGTCGCTGCGCCCTTGACCTGGGCGCGGCGCTCGGCCCGGCGTTGTTCGCGCGCACGGCGCAACATGCCCTTGCGACCGTGCTCCTCCAGGCCGTTGTACAAAGCCTTGATCTCGCTCAGCACCTCTTCGGCCACCGCCTGCTGTTGCTCACGGGTCGCGTTCTCGACCGCCTCCCAGCGCATCGGCTCGCCGTACTGGATCGTGACCTTCGGGAACTGCAGGCGCTTCCAGTTGCGGATCTTGCTGGAGCCGTGGATCGCGATCGGCACGATCGGCGCACCTGTTTCCAGGGCGATGCGCCCGATGCCCGCCTTGGCCTGCTCGGCCAGTTTGCCGTCGCGCGAACGGCCCCCCTCGCAGTACATCGTGATCGCTCCACCGCGCGCGAGGATCGCTTTGGCGGTGATGAACATCTCCTCGTCGCGTGCGCCCCTGCGCACCGGGAAGACGCCGCCGTGGGTGTAGACGAACTGCATCGGCGCCTTGAACAGCTGCGACTTTGCCATGAAGCGCACCTTGCGACGGATGTAGCAGCCCATCAGGAAGTGGTCCATGAAGCTGAAGTGGTTGGGCGCGAGGATCACGGCGCCCGAGCCTGGGACCTTCTCCGTGGAGATCGGGCGCGCACGGAAGAACGTGTAGGCGTACAGCGAGGTCAGCAGGCGCGTGGCCTCGTAGCACCAGTCCGGTTCGCGTGTGCGTGCGCGCTCGTGGAAGCGGTCGAAGTACTCCTTGGGGCGCGGGTCGGTGTAGACCTGTTCGCGCATCGGCGCCAGCTCGCTCATCTATGTGGGTCTACATCGATGGCAACGCAAAGTTACGCGTGGAGTCGATACTCATCCTCAATTGGAAGACAGCGCCGCATGCGGCGCTGTCCCGGAGCGCGCATGCGCGCTCCGGCCGGGTCGTGCATGCACGACCCGGCGACCGGCGCATGCGCCGGTCGAACAGCAATCATCGCCTCGCACACGACAGCGCGTCGGCCCAACCCGCAAGCAGCGTCTCGCGTTCCTCGTCACCCATGAGCGGCTCGTAGCGGGCGCCTTCGCGCCAACCCTCGCGCACGTCGGACACCGTCCACGCGCCGACACCGACCCCCGCCAGATAGGCCGCTCCCAGCGCCGTCGTCTCGGCGATCTGCGCGACCACCACCGGCACGCCGAGCACGTCGGCCTGGAACTGCATCAGCCACGCGTTGGCGGTTGCGCCACCGTCGACGCGCAGCTCGCGCAGCGGCTCTGACGACGCTTCGTCGATCGCCCGCAGCGCGTCCACCGTCTGGTAGGCGATCGCCTCCAGCGTCGCTCTGGCCAGGTGCGCCGCGCCCGTGCCGCGCGTGAGGCCGACGATCGTGCCGCGCGCGTGCGGGTCCCAGTGCGGCGAGCCCAGGCCGGTCAGCGCCGGCACGAAGTAGACGCCGTCGTTGCCCTGTAGCGACGCCGCCAACGCCTCGCTGTCGCTTGCCCGCTGGATGATGCCGAGCGAGTCGCGCAGCCATTGCACGGCCGCGCCCGTGACGAAGATCGACGCCTCGAGCGCGTATGCGAGCGACCCGGCGCCGGTGTCGCCGCCGGGGGCACCGATTCCCCAGGCGACGGTGCCGAGCAGCCCCGACGGCGGCTCGGGTGCGAGAAAGCCCGTGTTCACGAGCGCGAACGAGCCCGTGCCATACGTGTTCTTGCCCATCCCGGGGTCCACGCACGCCTGGCCGAAGAGGGCCGCCTGCTGATCGCCGGCCACCCCCGCGACGGGGACCACATGTCCATGCAGGGCCTCCGGGCGCGTCATCCCCAGCGCGCCGGCGCTCTGCGCGACGCCCGGCAGCGCCCGCTCGGGGATGTCGAGCAGCGCAAGCAGCTCTGGGTCCCAGCGGCGCGAGGCGATGTCGTAGAGCATTGTGCGCGACGCGTTGGAAGGGTCGGTGAGGTGCTCTCCCGTCAGCTTGAAGATCAGCCAGGCGTCAATCGTGCCGAAAACGGCCTGCCCCCCGCGCGCGCGGGGGGCAAGGCCCTCGACGTTGCGCAGCAGCCACTCGATCTTCGTGCCCGAGAAGTACGGGTCGAGCACCAGCCCCGTGCGGGCGCGCACCAGCTCTTCCCGGCCCTCCGCGCGCAGCTCCTCGCAGCGCTCGGCAGTGCGACGGTCCTGCCACACGATCGCCCGGTGCAACGGCTCCCCCGTCGCGGGGTCCCAAACGCACACCGTCTCGCGTTGGTTTGTGACGCCGACGGCCACGAGCTCCCCGGGACGGATTTCGGCGTCGGCCAGCGCCTCGCCCGCGACGGCCTGCGTCACCTCCCATATCTCCTGTGCGTCGTGCTCCACCCAGCCCGGTTGCGGGAAGTGCTGGCTGAACTCGCGGTAGGCGCGCCCGATCGGCTCGGCCCGCTCGTCGAAGACGATGCAGGTGGTGCCGCTCGTGCCCTGGTCGATCGCGAGGATCATGCTCAATCGATCTCCACGCGTGGCAGCAGGCGCGCCACGCTTCTCGGCAACCACCAGTTGCGGGCTCCGAACAGGCACATCAGGGCTGGCACGAGCGCCAGCCTGATGAGCGTCGCGTCGATCGCGACCGAGCCCGCGAGCGCGAACCCGAACTGCTTGAGCTCGAGAATGTTGGCGGTCAGGAAGCTGCCGAAGACGGCGACCATGATCGCCGCCGCCGCCGAGATCGGACGGGCGGTGTGCTCCACGCCCGAGGCCACCGCCTGGCGATTGTCCGCCGTCTTTAGCCAGGTCTCCTGCATTCGCCTGATTAGGAATACCTCATAGTCCATCGACAGGCCGAACAGCAGCACGAACAGGAACATCGGCAGGTAGGCCTGGATGAATCCCGGGCTTGTGAAGCCGAGCAGCTGCTCGCCGTGTCCATCCTGGAAGATGAGTACGGCCAGTCCGAGCGTGGCGCCGGTCGCGAGTAGGTTCATCGCGATCGCCTTGATCGGGAGCACAACGCTGCGGAACACGACCAACAGGAATATCAGCGCTAGGCCAAGTGTGATCGCCAGGACCAACGGGAGCCTGCCGGTGGTCGCACTCGACGCGTCGACCGCTTGCGCCGTCCAACCGCCCACCAGCACGCTCGAGTCGGCTCTACCTTGCGCCACGGGCATGGGGATCGCGCGGATGCGCCTGACGAGCGCATAGGCGGCGGGCGAGTCGACCGACACCGAGGGTGTCACCGTCAACAGTACGCGGCCGGCGTATGGCTTCAGCGCGAGCGCGGCGACCCGTCGATCGTGGCGCAGGTCAGCCACCAGCAGGTGCGCCGCGCGCCGCGCCGCGGCCACATTCGAGCTTGCGGAGCCGGGGGGCGCCGCGCCGCTCACGACGACGTCGATCGGGCCCACCATGCCCGGCGAGAAGGAGCGAGCCAGCACCTGCGCGCCCCTGCCCGAAGGCGTTTGCGAAAGCGAGCCGAAGGCTACGTCGATCCCGTATCTCATGCCGAACAGCGGCAGCATCGAGGCGATCAACAGCACCGATAGCAGCACGGCCACGACCAGCGGCCTGCGCATCACGGCGAGCGCCCACCTGGCCCAACCGCTCTGGCCCTCGGCGACCTCGGGCCTGATCTCCGCGGGCTGCAGGCGCGCCGGCAGCGAACCGGCGTTGATCCTCGGGGCGAACTGGGCAAGCATCGCCGGCAACAGCGTGAGCGCGGCCGCCACCGTGCAACTGACGGTGACGAGCGTGCCGATCACGAACTCTCTG
The DNA here is from genome assembly GCA_963725265.1 of uncultured Solirubrobacterales bacterium. Classification (GTDB taxonomy): domain Bacteria; phylum Actinomycetota; class Thermoleophilia; order Solirubrobacterales; family Solirubrobacteraceae; genus Palsa-744. The sequence continues at coordinate 1,006,425 of CAVRXP010000002.1, read as the reverse complement.
CAGACGGCCGCCGGCACGACGAGCAACGAGGTCAGCGACAGCCCGACGATGATCCCCGAGTACATGATCGTACGTCCCGAGGTCGCGATCGACGCGCCTACCGCATCGGCGATCCTGCGCCGTTCGGCCCTGGGCGTCAGCGGACGCCGGGTTAGCTCCTCGCGGAAGCGGCTGACGATGAACAGCGAATAGTCGATGCCTATGCCAACACCGATCATCGTCACGATCGTCAGCAGGAACACGTCGAAATCGAGCACTCTCCCCAATAGGGCGATCAGGCCGTAGGTGAGCAGCAGGCTCGCCCCGGCCAGCAGCAGCGGGATCGAGGCGGCGACGAGCGCGCCCAGCGCAAACAGCAGGATCACGAGCGCCACCGGCACCCCGATCGCCTCCGCTCGCTCCGCGTCGGCGCTCTCGACCTGTGCGAGATCCTTGCCGAGCGGGGAGAAGCCCGTCAGCCACGCCTGCACTCCCCCGCCGGCGGCCTTGGCTATCGCCTGCTGCAACTTGGAGGCGTTCTTGAAGCGTTTGCGGGCGTCTCCGCCGAGGGCGACCAGCGCGACGGCGGCGTGCCGGTCTGCCGAGATCAGCGCTTGGGCTCCGTGAGCCCCGTAGGGGGCGACCACGCCCGTTACCCCTACCTGAGCTTGCGTCACGCGCAGAACCTTGGCGACGACCGCCCTATACACCCTTGCTGTTACGCGATGCTCGCGCGAGTAGAAGGCGAGCGCGTCCTGCTCACTGCCAGCGTCGTGCAGACTCTGCTCGAGCAGCGTTTCGACCTGCGATGACTGGCTGTTATCGACCGCATAGTCGGGTGCGCTCAGCACTTCCTTGAGCGTGGGGTACAGAAATGAGCAGATCGCGAGCACCAGCACCCACAGCGCCAGCACGAGGCGACGATTGCGCGCCATCGCGACTCCCCACCGATGCCATGGCGAGAGCTCCGCTGTGCCTGGCGGCATCGAAATCTCAGCAACGCGCGCTGTATGCACGCGCACAATCGAGCAACTGTCCTCCGCGGTGGGCGAAACCCGCGAGCGTACGCCCGGTGGCTCGATGTTGGAGGTCGAGTTCGACCTCCAACACTCGATGTCCGGCGCGCGCCGCATCGATCGTCATGCCGACCTCCATGCCGAAGCCCTCGGCGAAAGGCAGCACGTCTTCCAGCGCGGAGAGTGACAGCGCCCGTTGCCCGGATATCGGTGCCCTGAGTTGCAGGCCGCAGCGCCTGCGGATCGCCCACCGAGCAAAGCCAACGACCACGCCAAGTCCGCCACCGACGCGCTTTGCGAAAGCGGCGACGGCGAGGTCGGCGCGGCGCTCGCGCACCTCTTCGGCCAGCGCCGCCAGCAGGCAGGCCGACTCGCCGAGGTCGGCGTCACAGAGCACGGCGATCGGGCGAGCGTGCGTCTTTGCGCCGGCCACGCATGCGAGCGCCTCGCGTGCGGCCAGCGTGGCGGCTCCACCCTTGCCGATGACGCGCTCGCTGCGCACCACGCGCGCTCCTGCCTGCCGAGCAAGGCTGGACGTCTGGTCGGTTGAGCCGTCGTCGGCGACCCAAATGGGCGCATTTGGGAACGCGCGTGCGAGCGCTCGCAGCGTGGTTTGAATGCGTGCGGCCTCGTTGTGGGCCGTGAGGATGATGAACGTGTCCAAGGCGGCGATCGGTCGGGGTGGGTGGCTATTCTCCCTGACCTCATCCTGATCGACGTTCCCGGAGGGAGTTCCATGATTGAGGTAGATGCCCATATCACCGGCACGGTGTGGAAGATCGAGTGCGCGGTGGGCGACCGGGTGCAGGAGGGCGATACCGTCGCGATCCTCGAGTCGATGAAGATGGAGATGCCGGTGGAGGTCGAAGACGCTGGAGAAGTGGTGGAGATCCTCTGCCAGGAGGGCCAGGCCGTCAGCGAGGGAGACACGCTCGTCGTGCTCAGGTAAGCGCTATGCGGGCACCATCGCCGATGGCGAGACCTGCCGCCAACGCCCGCATGATCGACCGAGCGCAAGCTATGAGTCGACCCGAGCGCTGAACAGCGCGATCACGCCTTGAACGCGAAGCTCGTGGGAATCGAACACGCGTGCCAGCCCGGCGTCCAGGGCCTCCAAGCTGTCGTTTGTGGTCGACACGATCCCGCGCCGGTTGCTGCCTCGCAACACGGCTCGTGAGAGCCAGGAATGTTTGACTCCCTGTCCGAGGATCGTGGCGCCGAAGAACACGCCTCCCGGCGCGAGCACCGTCCGTGCGTGCTCGAAGACCACTGTCTTTTCGGGCATGGAGCCTGGCAGGCAATGAATCAGATTGCTCATCCCGACAGAGTCGAAGCTCCTCGGCTCCAGGCCCCACGCTTCCATCACGTTGGCCCGATGAGTATGAGGCCGATAGCGCGCCAATGTCCTGCTCGCCATCGCAAGCGCGTTCGGGTTGAGGTCCATGAGCGTGATCTCTGGCGCCGCCACTGGGAAGCGACACTCGTCGAGTAGGCGTCCCGTCGCCACACCGATGTCCAGGTGTCGCTCCGAGACACACTCGTTATATAGATCTACGATCCGCGACTTGGGACAACGCCACACGACTGGACAGTTGAAGCCGTAGACCACTGCGTCGTACAACCGCAAAAGTAGTCGCGTGTACGCGGCGCCACTGGAGTAGACAGGGTGTGGCCTGTCCGTCTCCGCAATCTCCCCTCCGGCCCCCATTTCCTGACAGAATCTATCACAGAAAGCGTTTTATAGACAAGTGCCTATCGTCGCGTAACTCACCCGAGAACTGGGCTAGTCTTTGGCGCGTCATGTCCCAACCAGACCGCCAACGCCGACTCGCCGACGGCAAGCTGCTTGTGGACAGACCTGCCGACGGGGTGGTGCGGCTGACGATCTCCAACCCTCAGAAGCGAGGCGCACTGGATCAGCCGATCCTCGACGCCATCTCAGGGGTGCTGGGCGAAGAGACGGTGCCATCCTCGCAAACGCGCTGTGTCATGGTAACTGGTTCAGATGGAATGTTCTCCGCTGGTTATGAGATCGGTGAAATCGGCAACGGGCGGTTTCGCGAAGAGGCCGAGCGCCTGGTGGCTCATCCCTTTACCGAGGCGATCGACGCGCTGGAGGCATTTCCCTACCCAACCCTCGCGGCGCTTCCTGGCCATACGATCGGCGGCGGACTCGAGCTTGCGCTCGCGTGCGATCTACGCGTCGCGGCAGATGGGATCAAGCTCGGGATGCCACCGGCAAAGCTCGGCCTGGTCTACTCGCACACCGGCTTGCGCCGCTTCCTTGATGCAATCGGCGCGACGCGCACACGCGAGCTGTTTCTGTTGGGCAAGTACATCAACGCCGACACCGCCCTGCAGTGGGGCCTTGTCAACCGTGTCTACCCGTCCGCCGACCTCGACGCTGCCGCGCTTGAGATGGCAGGTGAACTTGCCGCCAACGCACCGCTTTCACAGAAGGGAAACAAGTGTGTCATCACCGCACTGCTCGACTGCCAGCGTCGCCTACCGGCGGACATCGAGGCGCAGCTCATCGAGCTGCGCCGGGCGTCGTTTGACTCCGACGACTTGCGCGAGGGGATGAGCGCGTTTGCCGAGAAGCGCGCTCCACGCTGGAGCGGCAGATAGGCGGGCGGCTCATGCGCCTTCGCGGAAGAGGCGAAGGCGCTGCTCGCCGATCGATGCGCGCAGTTGTTGATCTTCCACCCCGAGTCCCTCCTTTTCGGCGAGGCACAGGACACCGACCTTGCCAACGTGCTTGTTCAGCTGGACCTCGCGTGTGGCCTCACCGACCTGCTCCAGCGGAAAGACCTTCGAGAGCGCCGGCACGATCGACCCGCGCTGAATCAAGCGGTTCATCTCCCACGCCTCCTGCCAATTGGCCGCGTGACTGCCGATGATCCGCTTGACGCGCATCCATAGGCGGCGATTGTCGTATTCGTGGCGATAGCCGGTGCTGGACCCACACGTGATCACGGTCCCGCCACGCCTGACGAGATACACCGACGCACCGAAGGTCTCGCGGCCGACGTGCTCGAAGACGATGTGAGGGTCTTCACCGAAATGGCGCCTTATCTCACCGCCGACGCGCCTGCCCATTTCCACTTCGTTCATGCCATCCAGGCCGAGCTCGTCGCGGCGCAGCACCAGATCGCAGCCCACGCGTTCGAGCACCTCCGCCTTCTCCTGTGAGCTGACCACGCCGACGGCGATGCCGCCCCCGTTGCGTATCAGCTGGACCGCATAGCTGCCGAGACCTCCGGTCGCGCCCCACACGAGCACGATGTCTCCCTGCTTGAACTGAGTGCCTCTGGGACTGACGAGCATCCGATATGAGGTCATCGCGCACAACGTGCTGCACGCTGCCTCCTCCCAAGTCAAATGTCGCGGCTTTGGCAGCAGCTGGTTGACCTTTACCACGGCAAAGTGCGCGAGCCCACCGAAATTGGTCTCAAAACCCCACGCGAGCGCATCCTCTGGGAGCAGACCGTCGACCTGGGAGGCCGGAACTTGATAGTCGACAACACCTGGAAATATAACCACCCTATCTCCGGCAACCCATTTGCGCACGGCATCACCCACGGCCACGATCACCCCCGAGGCGTCAGAGCCGATGACATGATGAGGCAAATCGTGGCGCGCCTCCCATCCTCCGTAGCGCCCCAGGCGCTCCAGGAAGCGAAATGTGGAAATGGGCTCGAACATCGCCGACCAGACCGTGTTGTAGTTGATCGCACTCGCCATCACACCAACGAGGACCTCATCCGGCGCCAGCTCCGGCAACGGCACCTCGGCCACACGCAGCGACCGGCGCACGTCCTTGTCCAACTCCCCCTCGAACATGCCTTCGTCCTCGCGGGAAAGGTGCGCTGCGAGATAGCTGGAGGGTAGTGAATACCCAAGGAGCTCCTCGGTCGCGGCTTCGCGGGCAAGCGCATGCACGAGGCCGTCTTGGGAACTGGCGGACTCCGGGGATCGCCCATCTGCTCCTGCAATATTGCTGTGAATGCCACGATCGATGGTCTGGGTCGGTCGATCTACCTCTGGTGTCAACATGCCTCCATCACCCTCTCCTCGTAAGTTGTCGATAGCCAATCCTCAACTGCTCTTGCCGTTGTGTCTGCTTGCTCCTGCATGATTGTGAAATGGTGTCCGGGAATCTCGATTGCGGCATGGGGGTGCTGCCAGGTGGTTCGCCAGTCGCCTACCGTCGGCGCCCCGGGCACGGCTTCGGAGGCACTGGCCAACAGCAGAGGACTGATGATCTCCGTGGCCTGCCACCCACTCAGCATCTCCAGGTAGGCGCCCATCGCCGTTAGACGCACATCATTGATGAATGGGTAGACCCTCTCACCATTCTCGTTGAGTGCCACGCCGGTGACCTCGAGTAGGGCTTCGAGGTCGAAGGTATATGTATCTATCAGGATCACAGCGGCGGGAGAAACGCCAACACCCTCGAGGTGACTCGCAATGGCGTGGGCGACTATCCCGCCAGAGGAGTAGCCCACGAGCGCAAACGGTTCGTCGTCTGCCAGTCGCAGCGCAGCCGCGGCCTGCGTTCCTACCAAGACCTCGAGGCTCTCCGGCAGACATTGCCCTTTCACATACCCGGGAGTGGGCAACGCCAAGACTTCCCGGGCGCCGTCGAGCGCTTGGGCAAACCTCGCGTACTCGTGAGGACCCGACATCGCGATGACGGAGGGAAAGCAAATCAGCTTGGGAGAGTTCACGCCCTCGGCGAGTCGAACCGGCTCGGGCACTACGACGCCTTCAGAGACGCCGAACGTTGCACGAAAGCGCGAGGCACTCACCAACATTTCGGTGAACTCTCCCAACTTGCCGTTCTGGTGCGCCTCGCGAAAGAGAGAGGTCAGCATGCCGCTCGACTCATCGCCATCTGAAACTCGAGGCAGGAAGCTCTCAGCGAGATCATGCTCGTGATCGTCCGCGCCGGCCTCGACGGCCGAGAGTCGATCCACGATATGCGCAGCTGCTGCCAAGGATGTGGGATGGTCGAGCGCAAAAGCATTGGGGAGTACGAGTCGCGTGGCTGCGCTGAGTCGATTGCGAAGCTCTAGCGCTGTCAGTGAATCCAAGCCAAGCTCGATAAAAGCGCGCTTAGGATCGACCGCACTCGGCAAGTTGTGGCCGAGCACTATCGAGACCTCGTGGCGCACGAACTCCAATGCCGCGGTAAGACGTTGGTCCTCGGGCAGATCGGCCAATCGCCGCGCCAGTGCGCCACCGGCGATCCTGGCGCTTGCATTGTCGGACTCGGCAGCGGCAGCGGCGAACTGGCGGTCGGAGGGACCACGGTCCTTGGAGGTCTTCTCGCCGTGCATCCGCGGCGCCACCCAATATCGCTCACGCTGGAACGCGTATGTGGGAAGACACACGCGTTTTGCGGGCGTCTCTGCAAATATTGCGCTCCAATCGACATCGGCGCCGTGCGCCCACGCTTGAGCGAGCGAAATCGTGAACCGCTCGCGACCGCCCTGATCGCGACGCAGAGAGCCGATCACCCCCACTGGCTCCTCACTGAGTATCTCCTGATCGGCGTTGAGATCATCCAGCGTCTCCTGGACCGACGCGACAAGAACCGGATGTGGGCTCACCTCGATACATGTTCCGTGCCCTGCCCGCAGAAAAGCGCGAACGGTCTGCTCGAACTCAACCGGCTGGCGCAGGTTGCGATACCAATAGTCGGCGTTCAACTCGGTACCGTCCAACAGGTCTCCAGTCACCGTTGAGTAGAACGGCACCCGGGCACGGTTGGGGGCGATAAAGGAACATGCGTCCAAGACCTCCTCGCGAATCGTCTCCGCCTGAACAGAATGAGTGGGTACAGTCGCCGAGATCCTCCGCACCTTTACGCCGTCCAGCTCGCATTGCTCGACGAGCTCCTCCAGTGCCTGCGGGTCTCCTGCCACAGCCACAGAGGCAGGGCCGTTGACCGCGGAGATCGAAAGGCGCTCGCCCCAACGCTCGAGGAGCCCGCGAGCCTGCCGCGCCGCGAGCGCAAGCGACACAATCGCACCACGCCCAACCAGCTTGGTCAACAACGCGCTGCGCAATGCCGATACCCTGGCCGCGTCTTCGAGCGAGAGGACGCCAGCCACATGGGCGGCGGCGATCTCTCCTTGGGAGTGGCCGGCCACCGCACTGGGCACGACTCCACAAGCCCGCCAGAGACCCGCCAATGAGACCATAACCGCGAACAGCACCGGCTGCACGACGTCGATACGCTCGAGCCCGGGCGCTCCCTGCACCCCTCGCAGAACGTCTTCGAGTGACCAGTCCACAAACGGCGCCAACGCGTCGCCGCAAGCGCACATGTGCTCAGCGAACACCGGGGAGCAATCCAGCAGATCGACGGCCATCCCCTCCCACTGCGAACCTTGCCCAGGGAACAGAAACGCCACACGCCCGCCATCCGAGCGAGGTTTGCCTCTCACTACAGCCGTAGAGGATTCACTCTGCCCCAGCGCATCCAGGGCTTCGAGCGACCCCTGCCGGGAAGCTCCCAGCACTACTGCACGATCTTCCAACGCGGGACGATCAACCAGCGAAAGCCCAACGTCGAGAGCGTTGAGTTCACGGTTGGCGCCAACGTGGTCCGTCAGTCTTGCCGCCTGTCCGCGCAAAGCGTCCTCGCCCCTACCGGACAGCACCCAGGGGACGACGCCGTCAAGCGCCTTGCCCGTGTCGAGGTGATCCTTTGCCAGTCCGAGTTCGGGCACAGCCACCCTTGCTCCAGAGTCCCCCTGCTTCTCCTCGCCGTTGGCGGTGAGGGCGCCCGCGCTGAGCGCAACCGGGATCGACTCCCGCGGTTCTTCAAACGATGGCGCCTCCTCAAGGATCAGGTGCGCGTTTGTGCCGCTAGCTCCGAATGAGGAAACCCCCGCACGCCGTGGTTGACCGTTGCGCTCCCAGACGGTCTCTTCGCTCAACAACGAGACGGCTCCCGCCGACCAGTCGACGTGTCGAGACGGCTCGTCCACGTGCAGCGTCCGCGGCAGCACACCGTGACGAAGAGCCATCGTCATCTTGATCACACCCGCGACCCCCGCGGCGGCCGAGGTGTGACCGATGTTCGACTTGATCGATCCAAGCCACAGCGGATGCCCGTCCCGGCGAGACCCTCCAAAGACTGACAGCAGCGCCTGCGCCTCGATCGGATCGCCCAGTGTCGTGCCGGTGCCATGCGCCTCGACCGCGTCGACCTCGCCGGGCGAGAGTCCGGCGTTTGCCAGCGCCCGCATGATCACCCGCTGCTGAGAAGGTCCGCTTGGCGCGGTCAGGCCATTGCTTGCGCCGTCCTGGTTGATGGCGCTACCGCGAACCACCGCCAACACGTCGTGGCTGAGACGCAGCGCATCGGAGAGCCGCTCGAGCACCAGCACTCCCGCACCCTCTGAGAAGCTCGTCCCGTCCGCACTGTGGGCAAACGCCTTGCACCGTCCGTCTCGCGCAAGGCCGCGTTGACGCGACATTTCGACGAAGAGCAGCGGCGTGGCCATGATCGTCACACCTGCGGCAAGCGCGAGCGAGCACTCTCCAGCTCGTAGCGCCTGGGAAGCGAGGTGGATTGCCACGAGCGAGGAGGAACACGCCGTATCGATCGATACCGCAGGACCCTCCAAACCCAACGCATATGCGACGCGGCCGGATGCCATGCTGGCCATGCCACCGGAGGTCCTATAGCCCTCGAACTCCCCCGAGGACGAATCGAACAGCGCCTGAGTGTAATCCTGACCTGTGCACCCGACATACACGCCGGTAAGGCTGCCTCCGAGTTTGGAGGGATCTATACGAGCATCTTCGAACGCCTCCCAACAGGTTTCCAACAAAGTACGCTGTTGAGGATCCATCGCCAGGGCCTCGCGCGGACTGATCGCAAAGAAGCTCGCATCGAAGGCATCCGCATCGGAGAGGAAGCCGCCTTCGCGGACGTAGGTCGTTCCTGGACAGTCGGGGTCGGGGTCATAGAGCCGCTCCAGGTCCCAGCCTCGATCTGTCGGGAACGCGCCGATCGCGTCGCGGCCGGCAGCCACCAGCTCCCACAGCTCTCGCGGCGAGCGCACGCCGCCTGGGAAGCGACAGCTCATGCCCACGATCGCAATCGGCTCCTCGGTCCTGAACGCGATCGAGCCTGTGCGCGCCAGCTCTTCGCGCTCGCCTGTGGACTCCGCGACGAGGAATCTCGCCAGCGCGGTCGGCGTCGGATGATCGAAGGCGAGCGTGCTCGCCAGACGCAGCCCGGTCGCGGTCTGCAACCTGTTGCGCAGGTCGACTGCCATCAGCGAATCGGCGCCGAGCTCCTTGAAGGCCCTGTGGGGGCCAACCGCATCGGTCGTCGCATGGCCGAGCACCGCGGCGGCGTGTCTGCGCACGAGCTCGAGCGCCAAGCGCTCGCGCCCAGCACCGTCCAGCGGGGCAAGTTCGGCTGCCAGCGCTCCGACCTGCGAATCGCCGCTGGCGAGCCCGTCCGCGGGTTGGGGCTCGGTCTCGGCTGCTTGACCTGCGGACCTACGCGCGCCCGCGACTCCCGGCGAGGGTTCAGCCCAGTAGCGCGCCCGCTGGAATGCGTAAGTCGGCAACCGCACACGCTTCGTCGCCGCGCCGCCGATCGCCGCTTGCCAATCGACCTCGACGCCGCGCACCCATGCTTCTCCCAGCGAGGCCAGGAAGCGCTGCGGGCCGCCGTGGTCGCGCCGCAGGGTGCCGATCACCCCGCCCGGCTCTGCGGCCAGCTCCTCGGCAAGCTCGTCGATCGTCTCCTGCACCGCGACCGCCAACACCGGGTGCGGGCTGATCTCGATGAACGTGCGCTGACCGTGCTGCAGTAGCTCGCGCACCACCGGTTCGAACTGGACAGGTTCGCGCACGTTGCGATACCAGTATTCGGCCGTCAGCTCTCTGGTGTCGAGCGGTCCCCCGGTCACCGTCGAGCAGAATCGAGTGTCGCTCGCGCGCGGCGCGATCGAGCTCAACGCCTCGAGCAGTTCCTCGCGCAACGGCTCCATATGTCGAGAATGCGAGGCTCCGCGGGCGCTCTTGATCTTGCGTGCACGGATGCCCTCGGCGTCGCATACCTGCACGAGCTCTGCGAGCGGCTCGCTTTCGCCGGCCAACACCATCGAGCGGGGGCCGTTCACGGCCGCCACGACGATGCGCCCGTCCCAGCGCTCCAGCAGTTCGGCGACACGAGCCTGCGGGGCGGCGATCGACATCATTCCGCCATGGCCCTCGTATGCGGTCTGTATGCGACTGCGCAGCGCGACGACACGCGTCGCGTCCGCCAGCGAGAGACCGCCCGCCACACACGCCGCGGCGACCTCGCCCTGAGAATGACCTATCACCGCCGAGGGATGCACGCCGCACGCGCGCCATAGCTGCGCGAGCGAGACCATCACGGCGAACAGCACCGGCTGCAGCACGTCGATGCGATCCAAAGCCGACGCGCCGTCGGGATCTCTCAGGACCTCCTCCAAGCTCCACTCGACATGTGTGGAGAGCGCCTCTTCGCATTCGCCCATACGCTCGGCGAATACCGGCGAGCAGTCGAGCAGCTCGCGCGCCATCCCGACCCACTGGGAGCCCTGTCCCGGGAACACGAACACCGCGCCTGAGCGGCCGGCGCTGCCCTCGACCACGCCTGCGTCGGGCACACCCCCCGCGATGGCACCCAGACCGGCGAGCAACTGTTCCCCGGTCTCGCCGATAGCCACCGCTCGGTGCTCTAGCCGCGCGCGGCCCGCCAGGGCGGCCGCGACGTCAGCCACGCCAGCGCCGTCTTGCTCGGCGAGGAATTTGCCCAGACGATCCGCTTGAGCGCGCAGCGCCACGGCGCTTCGCGCCGACACGATCCACGGCTTCGGAGCGCCCCCGAGGACATTCGCCTCTGCCACCCTTTCGCCCGCGACGTGCTCGGCGGTCGAATTTCCCCGGGGGGGCGTCTGCTCGGACAGGGACGTCTGCTCGGACAGAGACGTTTGCCCGGACAGAGGCGTCTGCTCGGACAGAGGCGTCTGCTCGGACAGAGACGTTTGCCCGGACAGAGGCGTCTGCTCTGACAGGGGCGCTTCCTCGAGGATCACGTGCGCGTTCGTGCCGCTCATCCCAAACGAGGAGACGCCCGCACGCCGCGGCTCCTGCTTGCGCTCCCACGGCGCCGTATCGCCCAGCAGCGAGACCGAGCCCGCCGACCAGTCCACGTTGGCCGAGGGGGCATCGACGTGGAGCGTCTTGGGGAAGGTCCCGTGGCGCATCGCCATCACCGCCTTGATCACGCCCGCGACGCCGGCGGCGGCAATCGTGTGGCCGATGTTCGACTTGATCGATCCGAGTCGTAGCGCGTCTCCTGGATCGCGATCGGCTCCGTAGGTGGCGATCAACGCCTGCGCCTCGATCGGGTCGCCAAGCGTCGTGCCGGTGCCGTGAGCCTCGACGAAGTCGACGTGTCGCCCCGACAGCCCGGCGTTTGCGAGCGCGTCGCGGATCACACGCTGTTGTGAGGGGCCGTTGGGCGCCGTCAACCCGTTGCTCGCCCCGTCTTGGTTGACGGCGCTGCCGCGCACCACTGCCAGCACCGGGTGGCCGTTGCGCTGCGCGTCGCCGAGCAGCTCCAACAGCAGCACTCCAACTCCCTCGCCCCAGCCGGCGCCGTCGGCAGCCGCCGCGAAGGACTTGCACCTGCCGTCTGGCGCCAGGCCGCCCTGACGAGCGAACTCGACGAACATGCCGGGAGTGCTGAGAACGGTGGCGCCACCGGCGAGCGCGAGCGTGCATTCGCGCGAGCGCAGCGCCGCGCATGCCAGGTGCAGGGCCACGAGCGAGGATGAGCACGCGGTGTCGACCGAGACGGCGGGACCCTCCAGGCCGAGTGTGTAGGAGACGCGACCCGAGGCCACGCTCAGCGCGCTGCCGATGCCGACATAGCCTTCGAGATCGCTCGATTGCGCTCCCACCAACAGACTGGAGTAGTCGTAGTCCGCTACACCGGTGAACACCCCCGTGCTGCTGCCTCGCAGCGACAGCGGGTCTATTTCGGCGTCTTCGAGCGCCTCCCACGAGGTTTCGAGCAGCAGCCGCTGCTTGGGGTCCATCGCGATCGCCTCGCGCGGGCTGATGCCGAAGAAGCCCGCGTCGAACTCGGCGATGTCGTAGACGAAGCCGCCTTCGCACGCATAGGAGGTGCCGCGATGTTCGCGGTCGGGGTCATACAGCTGCTCGAGGTCCCAGCCGCGATCGGTGGGGAAGCTCGAGATCGCGTCCTCGCCACGCTCGACCAACTCCCACAGCTGTTGTGGCGAGCGCACCCCGCCGGGGTAGCGGCAGGCCATCCCGACGATCGCAACCGGCTCGCGACGCTGCTGTTCGACCTCCAGCAGACGGCGGCGGGTGTCGTGCAGATCGACGGTTACGCGCTTGAGGTATTCGCGCAACCTCTCGTCGTTTGCCATCGCGCTCATCGCGATCCCAGCTCGCTGTCGATGAAGTCGAAGATCTGCTCGTCGGTGGCCTCGCCGATCTGCTCCGCCACGACCGCCGCGTCCTGGGCGGGACCGGCCGCATCCAGGCACGCGAGCAGCGTCCGCAGACGCGACGCCGCGCGCGAGCGTCGCTGCTCGTCCTCCAATCCGAGCAATCCCTGTTCGAGCTTTGCCAGCTCGTCCTCCAGGGGCTTCTCCATTGGGGCCGACCCTTGAGTCGCCTGCTCGAGCAGGCGATCGGCCAGGACAACCGGGTTGGGATAGTCGAATACGAGTGTCGCCGCAAGCCGCAGGCCGGTGGCGGACTCCAGCCGGTTGCGCAGCTCGACCGCGGCTAGCGAGTCGAACCCCAGCTCCTTGAAGCTGCGCCGCTCCTCGATCGCGCCGGGAGCGCTGTGGCCGAGGACGCGGGCTACGTGCGAGCGGACAAGCTCGAGCACGACGCCCGCTTGCTCGTCGGGCGCGGTCTCCGACAGCATGCGTGCAAGCGAGCGGCTCGAGGAGCGTGCCGCTCGCGAGCGCACGTGCACGATCCCGCGCAACAGTGGATGCAGCTCGCCACTTCTGGCGTGCGCACGCAGCCCGACCCTGTCCAGCCGGGCGGCGAGGACCACCGGCTCGTCGAGCGCCAGTGCCCGGTCGAGCAGGGCGAGCCCCTCCTCCTCGGATAGGGCCAGCAGGCCCATGCTGCTCATCCGCGCGCGGTCGAGCTCCTCGACGTGACCGGTCATCTGGCTCTCCTGCGCCCATAGACCCCATGCGATCGACGTCGCGCTGAGACCGAGTGTCTGGCGGCGCGCGGCGAGAGCGTCCAGGAAAGCGTTGGCCGCGGCGTAATTCGCCTGACCGGGGGCGCCGATGACGCCCGCCATCGAGGAGAACATCGCGAATGCCGAGAGATCCAGGTCGCGCGTCAGCTCGTGCAGATGCCAGGCGCCCGCGACCTTCGCGTCAAGCACACGATCGATCCGCTCGGCGGTGAGCGAGCCGATCGTCGCGTCGTCGATCGCGCCGGCCATGTGCACGACGCCGTCCAGCGGGTGCTCGGGGGATATGCCGGCGAGCAGTTGCCGGACCTGCTCGCGTTGGGCGATGTCACAGGCGACCACCTGGACCTCTGCTCCCAACCCGGTGAGCTGCTCGACCAGCTCGCTTGCCCCGGGCGCCTGGAGGCCTTGACGGCTGGCCAACAGCAGATGACCGACCCTGTGCTCGGCAACCATGTGGCGCGCCACCAGCGAGCCGAGCGCACCCGTGCCCCCGGTGAGCAGCAGCGTCCGCTGCCGATCGAGTGTTGCGGGCATGCGAAATACGTTCTTGCCGATGTGGCGTCCCTGGCTCATGTGCCTGAAGGCCTGCGCGGCGCGGCGCACATTCCATGTCTGGATCGGCGCGAGCTGGAGCGTGCCGGCTTCGAAGGACCCCACCAGCTCTGTAAAGATCTCGTGCAGTCGATCGGCGCCTGCCTCGACCAGGTCGAATGCGCGGTAGCTCACGTCTGGGCGCTCGCGGGCAAGCTCGTCGGGGTCGCGAATATCGGCCTTGCCCATCTCGACGAAGCGACCCCCGTTAGCGAGCAGAGCAAACGAAGCGTCCAGCAGCTCGCCCGTCAGCGAGTTCAACACGACATCCACGCCGCGCCCTTCGGTGAGCGCGGCGAACTGCTCGCCGAAATCGCTGGCTCGGGAGGAGGCGATGTGGGATTCTGCGAGCCCCAGCTCTAGTAGCGCACCCCGCTTTGCCGGGCTCGCGGTCGCAAACACCTCCGCGCCGAGACCACGAGCGATTTGCACGGCGGCCATCCCCACGCCGCCGGCCGCGGCGTGAACGAGCAGTCGCTCGCCCGGGCGCAAGGCGGCCAGGTCGTTCAGGGCGTAGTGGGCGGTCGCGAACGCGATCGGGACCGACGCCGCCTGCACGAACGACCACGTTGGCGGGATCGCTACCAGCAGACGACGGTCGGCGACCGCGAGCGTGCCGATCGCGCCGTCCATCAGGCCCATCACGCGATCGCCCAGTACCAGGTCGTGCACGTCGCTGCCGAGCTCGACGATCGTCCCGGCGCCCTCGCCGCCGATGCTCGCCTGCCCCGGATAGGTGCCGAGCGCCAGAAGCACGTCGCGAAAATTCAGGCCGGCCGCGTGCAACCGTACCCGCACCTCACCGGGTGCCAGAGCCGCTTCGGCCCGCGCACTGCCTACCAGAGCCAGCCCGTCGAACGTGCCCTGCTGCTCGATCTCCAGGCGCCACGCGTCCGTCCCCTCAGGGGAGGCGAGCAGACCCTGCCCAGCTGCGCTTGCCAGGCGCGGCAGATGGACGACGCCGTCGCGCAACGCGACCTGCGGCTCGCCGAGGGCGATCGCGCGGTTCAGCGCCTGCCAAGAGGACTCGCGCCCGTCGATGTCGAGGAGCGCAAGGCGACCCGGGTTCTCGGCCTGTGCCGAGCGCACCAGCCCCCACACAGCGCCACCTGCGAGCTCGCCGACGTCGCCGTGAGCGCCGGCGGCGACCGCCTGCTCGGTCACGACCACCAGCAGACATGCGGCAAGCCGCTCATCCGCGAGCCATTCTTGGAGGGAACCCAACACGCGGTGTAGGCCCGCTTTCACGGCGTCAGGAACCTCCGCCGCCGAGATTGGTTCCCTAGCGTCAAACAAAAGCGCCTGCGGTCTCTCGCCTTCCGGGGTGTCGAGTAGCGCGCCAATCTGCGCATAGGACTCACACGCAACCCCCGCCGCTTGCAATGCGTTCGCGATCGACGCGCTGCAGCTCGCCAGTCTGGGCGACGAATCGGCAGCCGCCTCGGCCCGCGAATCCTCAACCCACTCCAAGGCGAACAGCTCCTCTCCTCCGCCACGATTGGGTGTGCCGAGATCGGCTGCCGAGACGCCGCGAGTCGCCAGCGATCCGACGCTTGCGAGCAGCTGGCCGTGCTCGTCGCCGAGCAGGATCGCGACAGAACCCTCGCCGGTGGGTGAGAGTCGGACACGCAAGCTCTCAGCACCCTCGGTGGACATGGTGACATCGCTCCAGGAGAACGGCAGCCGCACACTCTCGGCGAGGGAGGGGTCCTGCTCAGCTCCCCACTCGGCTAGCGCGATGGCGTGCAGGGCCCCGTCCAGGAGAGCTGGATGCAAGCCAAACGAACCCGGCCTGTCGAACGCTCCGTCCGCCGGCGAGACCTCCGCGTACACATCGTCCCCGCGCCGCCAAGCGCGGGCGAGACCCTGAAAGAGCGGACCGTACTCCAACCCGGCGTCTGCCAGGCGCTCGTACAGATCATCGACCGCAATCGGCTCGGCGTCGAGTGGGGGCCAGACGCCGTCCTGCCCCAACCCATACCCGTCCTCGTGCCGGCCGCCGTCGGCTCGCTCGAGCGCCTCGAGCGAGCCGACGGCGTGAGCTATCCACTGCTGCTCGTCGACCTCGCCCTCCCCGGCGGCGAGCTCGGCGCACGAATGGATGCTCACGGACCGTAGACCGGCCTCGTCCACCCCACCGACCCTTAGCTGTAGCTGCACCACGGCGTGCTCGGCCAACACCAGCGGAGCCTGCAAGATCAGCTCACGCACGACACCGCAGTCGAGGTAGGCGCCCACATAGGACGCAAGCTCGAGGAAGGCCGTGCCGGGTAGCAATACGCGGCCCAGCACCACGTGATCTGAGATCCAGGCGTGCTCACAGGAGCGCAAACGCCCGGTGAACAACCAGCCATCCTCGGCCAGCGCGACCGCGGCGCCAAGCAGCGGATGGCTCACCGGAGCTTGACCGACAGCCCTCAGCTCGCCCCCATCCGAACGTGCGCCGTCAAGCCAGAATCGTTCGCGTTGAAATGCGTATGTAGGCAATTTCACCGCCCGCACGCCGACGTCCCCGCAGAGCTTGTCCCAATCGACCTGGACGCCGGCGGCCCACGCTTCCGCCAGAGATGTCACGAAACGTCGCGGACCCCCCTCTCCACGCCTTAGCGAGCCCAGCACGCGGACGTCCCTAACGTCGGCTTGCGGCGCGGATCCATTCTCGGTCGGCCCTATGCCAGCTCCTATGCCGGCGCGTCTGAGTTCCGCCGTCTCCGATATCGCGAGGGCCAGCGCGGGAGCTGGGCCAATCTCGATGAACGTCCGCGAGCCGTCGTCCAGCAAAGCTTCGGTGGCCTGGTCGAAGTTGACCGTCTCGCGCAGATTTCGATACCAGTAATCGGCGTCCAGCTGCGCTCCATCCAGGCGGCCTGCCGTCACCGACGAATAGAACGGGGTCTCACCCGACCGCGGGAGGATCGACGAGCACGCGAGGAGCAACTCGTCCGCGAGCACCTCCACTCGCGAGGAATGCGCCACATAGTCCACCGCGATCCGCCGCGCTCTGAGCTGGCGCTGCTCACACATCTCCAGCAGCTCGACCAGCGCGCCATCCTCGCCGGAGATCACAACCGAGCGCGGCCCGTTGACCGCGGCGATCGAGACCTCCCCCTCGCAGGCTTCCAGCAGAGCGCCAGCCTGCTCGCGCGATGCCGCGAGCGACACCATGCCCCCGTGACCGGCAAGCGCGACCAGCGCCGCGCTGCGCGCTGTAACCACCCTTGCCGCGTCAGACAGAGACAGGGCGCCTGAGACGTAGGCCGCGGCGACCTCCCCCTGAGAGTGACCCACCACGGCATCCGGGTGCACGCCACACGCGCGCCACAGCTCGGCCAACGAGACCATCACCGCGAACAGCGCGGGTTGCACTACGTCCACGCGCTCGAGCGAGGGCGCACCGTCCACGGCGCGCAGGACATCCTGTAGCGACCAGTCCACGAACGGCTCGAGCGCGCGCTCGCACTCTGCCAGCTGGGCGCGGAACACCGGTGAGCGATCCAGTAGCTCCGCGGCCATCCCAGCCCACTGCGACCCCTGGCCAGGGAACACGAACACGACCGTGCTCTCGTGGGCCAGCCCGCTCGTGGGAGCACTGAGCAGCTCGCCGCCTGCCAGCGCTTGCAATCCCTCGAGCAACTCCGAGCGATCGTCTCCGAGCACGACCGCGCGATGTTCCAGGGGCGCCCTCTTGGCCAGCGAGAATGCGACGTCCCGGGGGTCCAGGCCCGGCTCGGCGGCGATCGACGCGCCCAAGCGGGCGCCCTGCGCGCGCAGCGCGCTCTCATTCCTGGCGGATAGGACCCATGCGATCGGCTCCAAATCCAGCGGAGGCTCGACGCGGTCCTGGAACGTACCCTGCTCTGCCTCCTCGGACTGCTCGAGGATCACGTGCGCATTGGTGCCGCTGATCCCGAACGAGGACACGCCCGCCCTGCGTGGGCGGCCGTTGCGCAGCCATGGCACCTCGCTTCCCAGCAGCGACAGCGAGCCGGAGGACCAGTCGATGTGGGTGGAGGGGCGATCGACGTGCAGCGTCCTTGGCAGCAGATTGTGTCGAAGCGCCATCACCATCTTGATCACACCGGCGACACCGGCCGCTGCCTGGGTGTGGCCGATGCTCGACTTGATCGAGCCGAGCCACAGCGGGTGGTCCTGCTCGCGCCCCCGTCCATAGGTGGCCAGCAGCGCCTGCGCCTCGATTGGGTCGCCAAGCGCCGTGCCGGTGCCGTGGGCCTCGACTGCGTCGACCTCGCCGGGCGAGAGTCCGGCGTTTGCCAGCGCTTGCATGATCACCCGTTGCTGAGAGGGTCCGTTCGGCGCTGTCAGGCCATTGCTGGCGCCATCTTGGTTGACGGCGCTGCCGCGCACGACTGCCAGCACCGGATGGCCCGCCCGCCGCGCGTCGGACAGGCGCTCCAGCACAACCACTCCCACACCCTCGCTCCAGCCAACGCCGTCCGCGCCGTCGGCAAAAGCCTTGCAGCGCCCGTCGGAGGCCATTCCACCCTGGCGCGCGAACTCGGTGAACAGGACCGGTGTGGAGATCACCGTCACTCCGCCGGCCAGGGCCAGCGAGCATTCACCCGCACGCAGCGCCTGACAGGCGAGATGCAGCGCGACCAGCGAGGATGAGCACGCCGTGTCCAACGACACGGCCGGGCCCTCCAGGCCGAACGTGTAGGCAATCCGTCCGGATGCCACGCTCGTCGTGTTGCCCGTCAGACCGTAGCCCTCCAGCGCTCGATCCCGCGCGGCACGCTGCGAGCCGTAGGCCGAATAGCTCAGACCGGCGAACACGCCGGTCTGGCTGCCCCGCAGCCCGGTCGGGTCGATTCCGGCGTCTTCGAAGGCCTCCCAGCAGACTTCGAGCAGCAGCCGTTGCTGGGGGTCCATCGCCAGCGCCTCGCGCGGACCGATCCCGAATGACCCTGGGTCGAAGTCGCCCACGTCGCTGAGGAAACCTCCTGCTCGAGCCCAGGCGGCGCCTGCTCGATCGGGGTCGAGCTGCTCGAGCGAATCCAGATCCCAGCCTCGATCCTCGGGGAAGTTCGAGATCGCATCGCCGCCGCGGCGCAGCAGCTGCCACAGCTCCTCGGCAGATCCCGCTCCCCCGGGGTAGCGACAGCTCATGCCGACGATCGCTATCGGCTCCTGCGAGCTCGTCGCGGGCGCAGCGGCGGTCTTTTGCTCAGCCTGTCTGCCCGCCAACCTCTCGAGCAGCTCACGGGTCAGGGCCAGCGGCGTCGGATAGTCGAAGGTCAGCGTGGCCGGCAGCCGCAGACCGGCATCGGCGCTCAGACGATTGCGCAACTCGACCGCCGCCAGCGAGTCGAAGCCGATCTCCTTGAACGTACTCGCGGGAGCGACCGCCAGCGGGGAGGTGTGTCCGAGCACCGCGGCCGCGTGCGTGCGCACCAGCTCCAGTAGAAGCTTCTCGCGCTCCTCCGGCGGGGTTCCCGCCAGGCGGCGAGCGAGCGAAGCCCTCTCGCCCCCGGCGATCCTGCGAACACCCGTGCCCACCAGCGCGCGCGCGGATGCCGGCAGCTCTCCGCTGCGTGCTAGCTGGCGCAACTTCGCCATGTCGAAGCGAGCCGGTATCGCCAGCGCCCTGCCCGAGCGGCGCGCGACGTCGAACAATGCGAGACCTTCCTCGCTGGAGAGGGCGACCAAGCCTGCGCGCTCCATGCGGCGCAACTCGCCCTCGGCGAGCGTGGCGGTCATCCCGCCGACTGGCATCCACGGGCCCCATGCCATCGAGGTCGCGGGCAGACCGAGCGCGCGACGATGTGCGGCCAGCGAGTCCAGGAACGCGTTCGCCGCGGCGTAGTTGCCCTGGCCGGCGCCGCCGAGCGTGCCGGCAACCGAGGAGAACACGACGAACTCGAAAAGCTCGTGTTCGATCGTCAGCTCGTGCAGGTTGAGCGCCCCGTCAAGCTTCGCCGCCAACACACGATCCAGCTGCTCGGCACTCAACGAGCCGATCGTCGCGTCGTCGATCGTCCCTGCGGCGTGAATCACGCCGCCCAGCGGATGCTCGGCCGGCAGCGACTCGAGCAGTCGTGCCAGCTCGGCCCGGTCGGCGACGTCACAGGCGGCGACCGTGACCGTCGCGCCCAGCTCTGATAGCTGCGCCCGCAACTCGTCCGCGCCCTCCGCGTCCGGGCCGCGTCGGCTGACCAGCAGCAGCTGCCGCACGCCATGGCTGGCCACCAGGTGCCTTGCCAGCAGCGCGCCCAGTCCGCCCGTGCCGCCTGTGATCAAAACCGTTTCCCGTGGGCCGATCGATGCGGGCGCCTTCAACACGTTCTTGCCGACATGGCGTGCCTGTCCGAGTTGCCGGAACGCCTCGCCGGCTTCCGCGATCTCCCAGGTGGAGATCGGCAAAGCCCGCAACGATCCGCGATCGAACAGCTCCACGATCTCGCGTAGCATCGCCTGGATGCGCTCCGGCGCCACGTCGGCGAGATCGAACGCTTCGTAGGAGACCCCGGGGTGCTCGGCCGCGACGCGCTCGGGATCGCGGATGTCGGTCTTTCCCAGCTCGACGAAGCGTCCACCATGGCCCAGCAACTGCAGCGACGCGTCGACGAAGTCGCCCGCCAACGCGTTCAGCACGACGTCCACCCCGCGCCCGTCGCTGGCGGCGAGGAAGTGCTCGCCGAACTCCAGCGTGCGCGATGAGGCAAGCCGAGCCGGCTCGATCCCGAGCGCTTCGAGCGTTTTCCACTTCGAGGGGCTGGCGGTCGCGAAGACTTCGGCGCCGACGTGCCGGGCAAGCTGCACCGCTGCCATCCCGACCCCGCCGGCGGCCGCGTGCACCAGCACCGATTCTCCCCGTTTCAGACGCGCAAGCTCGAGCAGACCGTGGTAGACGGTGCAGAACACCACGGGCACGGACGCCGCCTTCACGAACGACCAGCCCTCGGGCAATGGCACGACAAGACGCCGATCTGTGATGGCGACCGAGGCGAATGCGTCGGCGAGCAAGCCCATCACCGCATCGCCCGGCTCGACGTCCTGCACGCCCGGACCGACCTCGAGCACGACGCCGGCGCCCTCGGCACCGAGCACCGACTCGCCGGGATAGATGCCAAGGACGGCCATCACGTCGCGGAAGTTCAATCCGGCCGCACGTACGGCCACACGCAGCTGGCCTGGCTCGAGCGGCCTTTCGGGCGCATTCGCAGCGACCAGCGAAAGGCCCTCGAGCGTGCCCTCGCCGTCTGCCTGCAACTGCCAGCGCGATCCAACCTCGCCGCTGGCAGCCGGCACATCCGATCCGACGCGCGTCAGGCGAGCTACATGGAGCACACCGTCGCGCAGCGCGATCTCCGACTCGCCGCGCCCGAGCGCGCTCTCGATCCCTTCCGGGAGCATCGCCCAGGATGAGCGCTCGTCGTCGATGTCCAGGAGCGCGAAGCGGCCCGGGTTCTCTGTCTTTGCCGAGCGCACGAGACCCCATAGCGGAGCCTGAGCCAAGCCGGGGAGCTCTTCGTGCGCGCGCAGCGCGACCGCCCCCTGGCTCAAGAGCACCATGCAGGTGTCCGCGAAGTGCTCATCCTCGAGCCAGTCCTGTAGGAGCGTGAGCGTCTGCTGGGCAGCTTCGTGCGCCGCCTGCGCAAGCCCGCGCTCCTCCACCGAGTCCGTCGAGCGATCGACCAGCACCCACGCGGGCGCCGGCGCGCCGTCGTCGATCGCCTGCGCTAGAGCCGCGACGCTCGCGTATACACGAATGTCACTCGATGCCGAGGTAAGCGCTGCGACCAGCTCGCTCTGCTCGGCTGCCACAATCGAGCACGGCGCGGGCGAACGTGCATGCCCAAGATCCTCCATGGGCACCCACTCCAGCGAGTACAGCGAGCTTCTGGGATCGCCCGGCTTGTCCAGCTGCTCGCCCGCGACCGGACGCATGGCGAGCGATCTAACGCACCCCAGATGTACTCCCTCGCCATCGCTGAGGCTCAGCGATACCGAGCTCTCCCCCAGCGCTGTCACGTGCACTCGCAGCGAACGGGCGCCTACAGCCTGCAGGCTGACTTCGCTCCAGGAGAAGGGCAGCAGCGGACCGTCTTGGGATTGGGCGCCGCTCGCAGCGGGCGCGCCGGCCGCCATCACCTGGAGAGCAGCGTCCAGCAGCGCCGGGTGAATGCCAAACGAAGCCGCCTGCTCGTCGTGCTCGCCAGGCAGCGCGACCTCCGCAAACAGATCCTCGCCCTGGCGCCATACGGCGCGCACACCTCTGAAGAGGGGGCCATAGCTGAGACCGCGATCCTCCAGGCGGTCGTACAGATCGTCTATCGGCAGCTCGACCGCACCCTGCGGCGGCCATGGCTCGGTACCTGTACCGGCTTGGCGCTCGCTGTCGTGCTCAGCCGGTGCGAGCACTCCGCTCGCGTGGCGAACCCACGTCCCCTCCGACGGTGGGGAATCGAGATCTGCGTCCTGGGCGCTTGAGTACACGCTCAGGGAGCGCCAGCCCGACTCGTCCGGATCGCCGACCGCAACTTGGATCTGCACACCGTCCTGCTCCGCCAGGACGAGCGGCAACTCGATCACAAGCTCCTGCAGCTGGCCACATCCCAGCCGATCGCCGATATGCAGCGCGAGATCCACGAACGCGGCACCCGGCAGGACCACGTTGCCGAGCACGACATGATCTGCGATCCAGGGGTGCGAGCGCAGAGACAGGCGTCCGGTGAACAGCCAGCTCTCGCCGCCGGCCACCGCGACGGCGGCGCCCAGCAGCGGGTGGTGAGCCGCGCCCAGCCCGGCTACGCCGAGATCTCCGGGCGACCCGGCGGAATCCTCGAGCCAGTGGCGGGTTCGTCGAAAGGCATATGTGGGCAGCGCCACCCGGCGGGCAGCGGAGCCCTCAAGCGGCGCGGCCCAGTCGAGCGCGCCGCCGTCGACCCAGATCTCGGCCAGCGCGCCGAACAGCGAATCCACTTCGGGATGCTCTCGGCGCAACGCCGCCACGACGGTCGGTGGGTGCGCGGCAGGCGAGTCTCGATCGAGGCGCACCTCAACGCCGGGATCGCTGCTGGAGAGATCGCCGGCAGCGTGCGGCTCTTCCTGTGCCTGGAGCTCACCGAGACACTCATGACACATCGCGGCGAGCACCCCGTCTGGGCCCAACTCCAAGAAGCGTCTCATCCCGCGGCTGTAGAGCCAGCCGATTCCCTCGGCAAAACGCACCGTGCGGCGCACGTGATCGACCCAGTACTGCGGATCGCAGATGCGCTCGGCGGGAATGACCCGACCGGTGAGGTTGGACACGAGCGGTATCTGCGGCGGGGCAAAGGACAGGCTGCGCGCGACTTCGGCGAAGTCCTCGAGCATGCCCTCCATCCACGGCGAGTGAAATGGGTGGGAGACACGCAGGCGCTTGGTCTTGCGACCGCGCTGCTCCCATACGCGAGCCATCTCTAGAACCGCGTCCTGCTCGCCTGAGAGGACGACCGAACGGGGGCCGTTCACCGCGGCCAGCGCGACCCGCCGATCCCAGTCGGCCAAGCTCTTCAGCTCGCGCATCAGCTCCTGCTCGCCGGCCTGGATGGAGACCATCGCTCCGCCGCTTGGAAGGGCTCCCATCAATTGACCTCTTGCCGCGACGAGCGTGCACGCATCCTCGAGCGAGAGGACCCCCGCCACGTGCGCCGCGACCAGCTCCCCGATCGAATGACCCATGACGTAGCTGGGGCGCACGCCCCATGCCTCAAGGAGTCCGAACAGCGCGACCTCGAACGCGAACAGACCCGCTTGCGTGAAGGACGTCTGGTCCAGCAGCCCCGCCTCGCCATCCTCTGAACCAGCGGATGTCAGACCGCCAGGCCCTTCGCCGAACACGATGTCGGCCAGCGAGCGTCCCAAGGGCACGTCCAGATGCGCGCACAACTCGTCGAAGCGGTCCCTGAACAGCGGGAAGGCGTCGTAGAGTCCGCGCCCCATTCCGACTCGCTGTGACCCTTGCCCGGCGAACAGCGCGACGATCCCTCCGTCCCCTGGACGGGCCAAGCCGCTCACCACGTTGGGGGCTGGCTCGCCTCGGGCCAGCGCGCCGAGACCGCCGAGCAGCGCTGCGCGCTCGGCGCCCAGCACCACCGCGCGGTGCTCGAAGCTCGTGCGACTCGCCAGCGAACAGGCCACGTCATCCGCATCCAGCTCGGGGCGCTCGCGAACATGCGCATGCAGGCGCTGAGCCTGAGCGAGCAACGCCTCGTCTCCCTTGGCCGAGAGAACCCACGGCGCCGTCCCGTGATCGAGCTCTGGGTTCTCGACGGCGCCGTTGAGGTGCGGCTGTGCGTTCTCGGGGCGCGGCTGTACATCCTCCGGACGCGGCTGTGCGTTCTCGGAGCGCGGCTGTACGTCCTCCGGACGCGGCTGTGCGTCCCCGCGGCGCGGCTGTACATCCCCGAGTGGCGGGAGCTCAACAGCTGGCGCCTGCTCCAGGATCATATGGACGTTCGTGCCGCTCACTCCAAATGCCGACACCGCGGCCCGGCGCGGCTCGCCGCCCGGCGGCCAGGGGGTCTGCTCGGTGAGCAACGCCACGGCGCCGCTCGACCAATCGACCTGGCTGGTGGGCTCCTCCACGTGCAGTGTCTTGGGCAGCAGGCCGTGCTCGAGCGCCATCACCATCTTGATCACCCCTGCCACACCGGCGGCGGCCTGAGCGTGGCCGAAGTTCGACTTGATCGAGCCCAGCCACAAGGGCCTGTCCGCGTCGCGATCCTGACCGTAGGTGGCTGCGATTGCCTGCGCCTCGATCGGATCGCCGAGCACCGTGCCCGTGCCGTGTGCCTCCAGCGCATCGACCTGTCGGGCAGACAACCGTGCATTGACGAGCGCCTGCCTGATCACTCGCTGTTGGGAGGGGCCGTTGGGAGCGGTCAATCCGTTGCTGGCGCCATCCTGGTTGATCGCGCTGCCGCGTACCAGCGCCAGCACCTGATGGCCGTTGCGCTGCGCCTCCGATAGCCGCTCGAGCACCACGACACCGACGCCCTCGCTCCAGCCTGTGCCGTCGGCAGAGTCGGCAAAGGCCTTGCACCTCCCGTCCGGCGCAAGGCCACGCTGGCGGGAGAACGCGACGAAGATCGCAGGCGTCGCAAGCACCGTCACACCGCCTGCAAGCGCCAGCGAGCATTCGCCCGAGCGCAGGGCGTCACACGCGAGATGGATGGCCGCTAGCGAGGACGAGCAGGCGCTGTCGATCGTGAGCGCAGGGCCCTCCAGGCCGAAGCTATAGGCGACGCGTCCCGACACGACGCTGCCAGCGGCGCCCGTCAGCGCATAGCCCTCCAAGCCACGCGGCAACTGCTGCCCGGCGCCGACGTAATCCTGCCCGTTGATCCCCGCAAAGACTCCGGTCTGTGTGCCCTTGAGGGTGAGCGGGTCGACGCCGGCATCCTCCAACGCCTCCCAGCAGGTTTCGAGCAGCAGCCTCTGCTGTGGATCCATGGCGAGCGCCTCGCGCGGACCGATTCCGAAGAAGCTCGCGTCGAACAGAGGCGCGTCATGGATGAACCCGCCTTCGCGCACATAGCTCTTGCCGGGACAATCGGGGTCGCTGTCGTAGAGGTTCTCGACGTCCCAGCCACGATCGTCGGGGAAGCTCGATATCGCATCCTCTCCGCGCGCAACCAGCTCCCACAGATCGTTGCGTGAGCTCACCCCGCCCGGATAGCGACAGCCGATCCCGACGATCGCGATCGGCTCGTGGCGCTCCTCGAGCAGACGGCTGTTGTGCCGCTTGAGCCGCTCGACGTCCTTTAGGGAGGCGCGCAGGGCCTCGACGATCTCACTGGTGGAAGCGGAGGTCATCGGATGCTCTCCTGCGCAACGGGCTCCTGCAGGGCTCTCTGCACAAGACCGTCGATGTCCATCGACTCGATCAGCTCGATCGCCTCGTCGCCTTGCTCTTGCGAGCTCTCGCCCTCAGCCTCTGCCAGCCTCAGAAGGATCTCCGTCAATCCAGCCTGACGCAGACGAGCTACGGGGATCGACGAAACGACCTGGCGGATCCGCTCGTCGTCGTCCTCCTCCGCATCGTCGGTGGGAGAGATCTGCCGCAGCAGATGGTCACTCAGAGCCCCTGGCGTGGGATAGTCGAAGATGAGCGTCGCCGGCAAGCGCAACCCGCTCACCGGAGCCAGCCTGTTGCGCAGCTCCACCGCGGTCAGGGAATTGAACCCAAGCTCCTTGAACGTCAGCTCGGCATCGATCGTCTCCGGCGCGGGCTGGCCCAATACGATCGCCGTCTCGCGCCGCACCGCCTCCAGGACAGCCGCCCTGCGCTCCTGCTCGAGCATGCCTCCCAGACGCTGCGCGAGCGAGTTGTGCTCGCTGCGGCGCAGCGGCACGCGCACCAGGGCGCGCAATGGCGCCGCCAACAGCCCGGCGGCCGCCTGCGCTCGCAGTGCGGCGCCATCCAGACGCGCGGCGAGCATCAGCGGTTCGTTCACGCCGGCCGCGACGTCGAACAGGGCGAGTCCCTCCTCGCGAGATAGGGCGCTCAGACCGAAGCGCGTCATGCGCGTAAGGTCCGCCTCGCTCAATGCGCTTGTCAGCTCGGTCGGCTGAGCCCATGGGCCCCACGCCAACGATGTGCCGGGGAGACCGCGTGCTCGGCGGTGAGCGGCAAGCGCATCCAGAAAGACATTTGCGGCCGCATAGTTCCCCTGACCGGGACCGCCAAGCGTGCCCGCCGCCGACGAGAACAGGACGAACGCGCTGAGTTCGAGCTCACGAGTCAAATCGTGCAGGTGCCACGCCCCGTCGAGCTTGGGCGCCAGCACCCGACTCAGCCGCTCGGGCGTGAGCGAGGCGATCACGCCGTCCTCGATCGCTGCGGCGGCATGGATGACCGCACCCAGCGGATACGCAGATGGCGTGGACTCGATCAGCGCCGCCAGCTGGCCGCGATCGGCTACGTCACAGTCGGCGATGGCGACGCGCGCGCCGTGAGCTTCCAATTCGCTTTGCAGCTGACTGGCACCCGGAGTCTCGGCGCCGCGACGGCTGGCCAGCATCAGGCTGCGCACCCCGTGATCGACCACGAGATGACGGGCAAGCAGGGCGCCCAGGCCGCCTGTCCCGCCGGTGATGAGCACTGAGCGTCCCGGGTCGAACCGGTGCTCGTCTGCGTGCGCGAGAGCCGCGCCGCGCGTGCGCGCCGCCGCCGTGAGTCTGGGAACCAGCCAGTCGCCTTCCCTGATCGCCAACTGAGGCTCGTCGCTTGCGATGGCCGCTGCGAGCGACGGCGAGAGGGCTCGCCAGGAGGACTCCTCGCCATCGACGTCGAGGAGCGTCAGGCATCCGGGGTTCTCCGATTGGGCGGAGCGCACGAGCCCCCAAACGGCGGCGCTTGCCAGGCCATCCACGCTGTCGGCAGATCGTGCGGCCACCGCATTGCGGCTGATCACAACCAGACGAGCGCTCGTGAGGCCCGCCTCGGCCAGCCACGCCTGGATCGTCCCGAGCACCTCGCCGAGGACTCTGTGGGCGGCTATGTCAACCGCATCCTGCGCGTCGGCGGTCACGTCGAGGAGCACCGTGTCGGGCAGCTCGAGACCGGCCTGGACAGCGTCTGCGAGAGCGGACACGTCCGGATATGTCGCGATACAGGAGCCGATGCCTCTGAGCGCCTTTGCCAGCGGGGAGTCCTCGCATCCCAGAAGCACCCATTCGCTGCCGACCGACGACCTGGTCGGCATGGGAGGATCGCAGCGAATCGCAGTCCAGTCCAAACAGAACAGCGAATCGCCGGCGCCTCGCAGGCCAACCAGATCGGCCTCGGCTACCGGCCTGGTAGCAAACGCGTCCATGGATGCCACCAGCCCACCTGCCTCATCCCAAGCGCTCAGGGAGAACGTGTCATCCGTGTTGGGACGTATGCGAACGCGCAGCGAGCGGGCGCCGGTGGCATGCAGGATCGCCTCCTGGAAGGCGAACGGTAGGCGCACCCCAGAACGTGCCGTCCCGCTTTCCGACGCGGTTGCGCTGCGATGTGGGTGCAGCTCGACCGAGGCTGCTTGCAACGCCGCGTGCAGCAATGCGGGGTGCAGGCCAAACGATCCCGCTTGGGAGGACTGGTCCTCCGACAGGGCGACCTCCGCCCACAACTGCCCGTCCTCACACCAGGCGGCGCGCAGCACTCCGAAGGCTGGGCCATCCTCGAAGCCCTGCGCTAGCGACCGCTCGGACAGGCTGTCGAGCTCGATCGACCGAGCCCCGCTCGGCGGCCACGCGCCGCCCAGGGGTTGCGCGTGCTCGCTCATAGAGACTTGCGCAGTCGGCGTGAGCACTCCTGTCGCATGATGCGTCCACCGACGCACCGATGGGTCTTCGTAGCTGCCGGACTCCTCACGGCGAGAGTGAACGGTCAGCGTCCGGGTACCCGATGCGTCTGGCGCTCGGACGCTGACCTGGAGCGCAACCGCGCCCTGCTCGGGAAGCACAAGCGGGGTGTGGAGCGTCAATGCCCTGACCGTCTCGCTGCCGATCTGCCCGCCGACGTGTAGGGCCAGCTCCAAAAACGCTGTACCTGGCAGCACCACCACGCCCAACGCCGCGTGGTCGGCAAGCCAGCTATGAGTGTCGAGCGAGATTCGGCCCGTGAACAGCCAGCCCCCTCCGTCGGCCAGAGGCGCCATCGCGCCCAGCAACGGATGAGCGACCGGCGATTGCCCGAGAGCGCAGGCGCTCTTCGCGCCGGACATGCCCGACTCGAGCCAATAGCGCCGACGCTGGAAGGGGTATGTGGGCAACGCGACGCGTCTGGGTTGCTCGTCGCGCAGCGTCGCGGCCCAATCGACCGCCACCCCGCGAACCCACAGCTCAGCCAGAGCGCCGAGCAGCGCCTGCTCGTCCGTGCGCTCCTCTCTCAGCACGGGTACCACCAGCGCGCCGGCGCTTGTGCTGGCTGGCACAGAAACACCGTGCAGAGCGCGATCTTCGCGCGAGGCCACGCCTGCCCCGTCGTCGTCGTCGGCTGCGCTCAGGCAAGCGTGAGCCATGGCGCTGAGCACGCCGTCCGGCCCGATCTCGACGAAGGTGTTGACGCGCTCGGCGGCCAATGCCTGCACTCCTTCGGCGAACCGCACCGTGTTGCGGGCATGCGCCACCCAGTAGTCCGCGTCGCACAACTCGTCGCCGATCGGCGCACCGGTCACATTCGAGACGATCGGAATTGCGGCTCTGGTAAAGGAGATACCCCGGGCGACCTCGGCGAGCTCCGCGAGCATCGGGTCCATCCGAGCTGAATGAAACGCGTGACTCACTTGCAGACGTCGCGTCTTGCGGCCACGAGCAGCCCAGCTGTCGGCAAGCCTCTCGACCGCGCTCTGCTCGCCGGAGAGCACGACCGAATCGGGACCGTTGACCGCGGCGAGCGAGACCTCCTGCTCGGCGCCCACGAGCGAGCCGAGTGCCTCTTGCTCAGTCGCCTGCACCGCGACCATCGCCCCGCCCGGTGGGAGCGCGTCCATCAAACGGCCGCGAGCGGCCACCAGCCTGCAGGCGTCCTCGAGCGAGAGGACGCCTGCCACATGTGCGGCGGCCAGCTCACCGACAGAATGTCCAATCAGATAATCCGGCTCCAAGCCGAAACTCGCGATCAGCCTGAACAGCGCCACCTCGAGCGCAAACAGGGCGGGCTGTGTGAAGGCGGTCCGATCGAGCAATCCCGGCGCCGATCCTTGCTCGTCCCGCACGCGAGCTGCGTCCGAGCCGCGCGGTATGAGGGCGCCGGCGCCCTCACCGCCGAACATCACTTCGCGCAGCGATCGCCGCAGGTGCTCATCCATGTACCCACAGACCTCGTCCAACGCATCCCTGAAGACGGCAAAGCGCGCGTAGAGCTCACTGCCCATTCCCACCCTTTGCGCGCCCTGTCCGGTGAACAGGAACGCAATGCGCGTGTTCAGCTTCTGGAAGGTGCCCTCCACGACCATCGGGTCCGGCTCACCGCGCGCCAGCGAGCGCAGGCCCATTGCCAGATCCTCGCGGCCGCCCGCGAGCACGACCGCGCGACGTTCAAAGCTGGAGCGACCGGCGGCCAACGAGTAGGCCACGTCGAGCGGGCGCAAGTTTGGGTCCCCATCGACCCGGTCGAACAGGAGACGGGCTTGCGCGCGAAGTGCCGACTCCTGCTTGGCGGACACCGCCAACGCGACCATGCCTGGGGCAGACGCTCCGTTTGCGCAAGCGTCGCCATCGGCCGCTAGGACGGCCTCACGGAACGGCGCGAGACGCTCGTTGCGGCTCTCGCCACCGTCGTCGCGGTCGCGGCGGTCGCGGTCGCGGCGGTCGCGGTCGCTGCAGTCGCCGTCGCCGCAGTCGCCATCGTCGCCGCCGAGGTCGCGGTCGCAGTCGTCGCCCTCGCCGAGGTCCATCCCACCGAGCGGAGAGACCTGCCCTGGCGGGGCCTCTTCCAGGATTAGGTGTGCGTTCGTACCGCTGGCCCCAAACGAGGAGACGCCCGCCCTGCGCGGCCCGCTTTGCGCCTCCCAGGGGACCTGCTCGCTCAGCAGCGCTACAGCGCCCTTCGACCAGTCGACCTGCGTAGATGGGCTGTCGAGGTGAAGTGTCTTCGGCAGCGTCCTGTGCTGCAGCGCCATCGCCATCTTGATGACTCCGGCCACACCGGAGGCCGCCTGTGGATGACCGATGTTCGACTTGATCGAGCCAAGCCACAGGGGGTCTGCGGGGCTGCGTTGTTGTCCATAGGTGGCGAGCAGCGCCTGCGCCTCGATCGGATCGCCCAACGTGGTCCCGGTTCCGTGCCCCTCAACCGCCTGGACACCCTCCGCCGACACGCCCGCGTTGGCCAGAGCTTGGCGGATGACCCGCTGCTGGGCCAAGCCGCTGGGGGCAGTCAAGCCGTTGCTCGCGCCATCCTGGTTGATCGCACTGCCGCGCACCAGCGCGAGAATCGGATGACCTTCCCGTTGGGCATCGGAGAGCCGCTCGAGCACGAGCACGCCCACCCCCTCCGACCATCCGGTACCGTCGGCCGCGTCGGCAAAGGACTTGCAACGCCCGTCGGGGGCAAGCCCACGTTGGCGGCTAAAAGCGACGAATCCGTCAGGTGTCGCCATGACCGCCACGCCACCGGCCAGCGCCATGTCGCATTCACCCGCGCGGAGAGCCGAGCAGGCAAGATGCAGCGCCACCAGCGAGGATGAGCATGCGGTGTCGACCGACACCGCAGGTCCCAGCAGGCCGAGCGTGTAGGCCACACGGCCGCTCAGCACGCTGCCGGCGCCGGCCGTCACCCGGTAGCCCTCGAGCTCCTCGGGGAGATCCAACCCGTAGCTGCTCGGGTTGATGCCTATGAAGGTCCCCGTGCAAGAGTCCCGCAGCGAGGACGGGTCGATACCACCGCGCTCCACGGCCTCCCAGCATGCTTCCAAAAGAATCCGCTGCTGAGGGTCCATTGCTAGCGCCTCGCTAGGAGCGATTCCGAAGAAACCCGCGTCGAACTCGCCGACGTCGCTCACAAAGCCGCCCTCTCTGGTGTAGCTCCTGCCGGCGCGGTCGGGATCGGGGTCGTACAGTCCCTCCAGATCCCATCCCCGATCGCGCGGGAACGGGGAGATCGCGTCGACTCCCGAGCGCACCAGCTCCCATAGCTCCTCCGGCGAGCGCACCCCGCCCGGGTAGCGACAGCTCATCGCGACGATCGCGACGGGCTCCTGCGTAGGTGTCGGTGCGCTGCCCGCGACGGGATCGGCCGCTCGCCCGAGCGCTTCGCGCTGGATGTGCCCGGCCAGCCGACTCGCCGTCGGATGGTCGAAGGCGACCGTGGGTTGCAGAGGTAGGCCCGTCGAGGTTTGCAACCTGTTGCGCAGCTCCAGCGCGATCAGCGAATCGAAGCCGAGATCCCTGAAGGCACGTTGCGGATCTATCGCATCGAGCCCGGTGTGGCCGAGTGCAGCTGCCGCCTCCGTGCGAACGAGCTCGAGCACGACCCGCTCGCGCTCACGCTCGGGAAGCTCGGCCAGGCGCTCGGCCAGGATCCCGCCGCCCGTCCTCGCCTGCGAGCGCGACGAGCTCAGGACCGCACGCACCTCGTCGAGGTCTTCGATCAGGGGACGTGGCCGCCCGAAGGCGTAGGCGGGCGCATAGCGATCCCAGTCGACCCTGGTCAGGGTCAGGCAGCTCTCGCGACGATCCAGCGCCGCTCCGAGCAGACCGATCGCCTGCTGCGGGGGCATCGGCAGGATTCCCCGTCGAGAGAGCTCTCCTACCGCTGACGCGCCCATGCCCGCGCCCGCCCACAGGCCCCAGGCAAGCGAG
This sequence comes from uncultured Solirubrobacterales bacterium, assembly GCA_963725265.1. Taxonomy (GTDB): domain Bacteria; phylum Actinomycetota; class Thermoleophilia; order Solirubrobacterales; family Solirubrobacteraceae; genus Palsa-744. The sequence goes on along the minus strand of CAVRXP010000002.1, from coordinate 974,277 downwards.
GTCGCGGGCAGTCCGGCGGTCCGGCGATGCTCGGCGAGCGCATCGAGAAACGCATTCGCGGCCGCATAGTGGCCCTGGCCGCCGGAGCCCATCGTTGCGGCAAACGAGGAGAACAGCACGAATGCCGAGAGCTGCATGTGCTTGGTCAGCTCGTGCAGGTTGAGCGCCGCCAGGGCCTTGGGCGCCAGCAGCGCCTGGAGGCGCTCGACGGTGAGCTGCTCGACCGGCTCACCCTCACCGCCAACTCCGGCGGCGTGGATGACGCTGTCAAGCGGATGCTCTGCCGGCAGCGACGTGAGCAGCGCGGCGAGCTGCTCACGGTCGGCCACGTCGCACGCGACCAGCTGTACCTGCGCGCCGCTTCCCTCGAGCTCTCGCTGCAGCTCCAGTGCTCCTTGCGCCGCTGGACCGCTCCGGCTCACCAGGATCAGCCGTGGGGCGCCTTCGCGCGCGAGCCAGCGCGCCACGTGCGCACCCAGGGCTCCTGTTCCTCCGGTGATCAATGCCGTCCCGGCAGGCTTCCATCGCTCTGTCGAGCGGGCGGCCCCCGCGCGCACCAGGCGGCGCGCAAATACCTCGCCGTGGCGCACCGCGAGCTGGTCCTCCTCGCCCACTCCCGCCAACACCGTGCACAGCGATCGCGCCGTGGTGTCGTCGAGCGCTCCGGAGATATCGACCAGCCCGCAGCGACGCTGGGGGCGCTCCAGCGCGATCACGCGTCCCAGGCCCCACGCCGTCGCCTGGGTTGGCGACTCGAGCCGCTCGGACGCCTTGACCGAGACTGCTCCGCGCGTGGCCAGCCAAAGCGCAGCTCCGACGTCGAGGTCTGCCAGCGCCTGAGCGAGAGCGAGCGTACCCGCCAGCCCCAGAGGCACAGCCTCACACTCGCTATGGCGATCCTCGGCCAGAGCAAGCAGCGAGAACACACCGTCGATGTCCGCCGGCACGGGTGGGGACGATTCGCCGACCGTCGCAGCTGGCGGCTGACGGACAGCGACGCGCGCTTGCTCTGACTCGGCAACAGGCGGCGAGAGGACGGCGTCCTCTCGTGGCGTGCTCAGAGCTGCTCGCAGGCGATCGGCGAGTAGAGCGCGATCGCCCATCGCTTTCTCATCGACGCCTATGCAGAGGAGTTTGCTGGTCTGACTCGCCAGGATGCCCAGCACCGAGCGGACCCACTCGTCCTCTTCCAGCGCGCTCGGCAGCACCACCGCCCAACTACCTGACAGCGCCGGGCGCGATCCGCTCACACGTTTCCAAACGACTCGATAGCGCCAAGCATCTGTCAGCGACTGCTCGCGACGCCGATGGTGCCAGGCTGACAGGGCCGGCAATACCGCCTCCAGCGAGGAGCGCTGCAGATCGTCCTCGACTCCCAGGACGTCCACAAGCGCGTTTGCGTCCTCACCTTCCACCGCCTCCCAGAACCCTCCGTCGCTCGCCTGATCCTTGACGGCCCGACCGCCAACGCCCGGCTCCAGCCAGTAGCGCTGACGCTGAAATGCGTATGTGGGCAGCCGCGGCAGCGCCACATCGCCATCTGCGAGGAACGCCCTCCAGTCGACGTTCACACCGGCCACCCATGCTTGGCTGAGCGAGGTGACGAACCGGCGCGGTCCGCCTTCGCCGCGACGCAGCGAGGCGAATACCTGGACGTCCGCGAGGCTGTGCCGCGGAGCCACCCCGCCACGGTCGAACAGCCGCTCTGCGCTCTGCAGGATCCCGGCCGCCAGCGCGGGGGCCGGACTGACCTCGACGAACGAGCGCAAGCCCTCTTCGAGCAACGCCTCTGTCGCCTGCTGGAAACTCACCGTCTCGCGCAGATTGCGATACCAGTATTCGGCGTCGAGCTGCGACCCATCCAGACGTTGCCCTGTCACCGTCGAGTAGAACGGGATCTCGCCTGCCAGCGGCGAGATCTGCTCGCATGAGGCAAGCAGCTGATCGCGCAACGACTCCACCTGAGGCGAGTGCGCCGCGTAGTCGACAGCGATCCGCTTGGCTTTTATCTGCTCTGACTCGCACGCGCGCAGCAGGCGACCCAAAGCGTCCTCGTCGCCGGAGACGACAATCGAGCTCGGGCCGTTCACGGCCGCGATCGACGCTTTTCCACCGTAGGGTCCGATCAGGCGCTCGGCATCCTCGCCGGATACGGCGAGGGACACCATCCCGCCCCGCCCAGCTACGGCAAGCAGGGCTCGGCTTCGCGCCGTGACGACCCGGGCGGCGTCTCGCAGCGAGAGAATGCCCGCGACGTGCGCGGCGGCGATCTCCCCCTGCGAGTGGCCGACCACGGCGCTGGGGAGCACTCCACAGGCACGCCATAGCTGCGCCAGCGACACCATCACCGCAAACAGGGTGGGCTGCAGAACGTCTACGCGCTCCAGCGCCGCAGGGTCGGTCCGCGCACACAGCACGTCCTCAAGCGACCAGTCGACGAACTCGGACAGAGCGTCCTGGCATTCGCGCACCGATCGACCAAACACCGGCGAGCACTCCAACAGCTGGGCCGCCATGCCGGGCCACTGCATGCCCTGGCCGGGGAATGCCCAAACCAGACCGTGTGCGCTCTCCTCGTCGGCGAGACCGTTCAGCACCGCGGAGTCCGCTTCGCCGCGTGCGGCCCGCTCCATACCCGCAAGCAATTGCTCGCGCGAGTCGCCCAGCACGACCACCCGATCTTCGAATGCGGGACGACGCGCCAGCGCAAGAGAAATCTCCAGCCCACCGAGCTCAGGATGCAGCTGCAGATGATCGTGGAGCTTTCGTGCTTGCGCGCGCAATGCCGACGCTCCTCTGCCCGACAGCGGCCAGGGCATGAGCCGCGCCTCGATCGCGTCGGCTCGAGCCGTGTCGAAGATTTGCTCGAAGGCGGGCTCGCTCGTGGACTGCACCGCCGACGTCCAGTCGGCGGCGGACCTGTCCTTAGGGGTCCTCTGGCGCCCGCTGCAAGGTTCGACCTTCTCGGAGACGTCACTTTCGACCTTCTCGGAGACCTCACGTTCGACCTTCTCAGTGTCAGGTTCGACTGTCTCGGCGTCAGACGCCACCGGCGAGCCGGAAACCGGCGCCTGTTCCACGATCACATGCGCGTTGGTGCCGCTCATCCCAAAGGCAGAGATCCCGGCGCGGCGTGGCCGATCGCCCTGCGCCCAGGGTTGCGCCTCGGTCAAGAGCGACACGGCGCCTGTAGACCAATCGACCTGCCGCGAAGGCTCGTCCACGTGCAGAGTCCTCGGGAGCACTTCGTGGCGCATCGCCATGACCATCTTGATCACGCCCGCCACGCCGGATGCCGCCTGTGTGTGGCCGATATTCGACTTGAGCGAGCCCAGCCACAACGGCTGCGCCGAGCGGCGGGAGCCGTAGCTCGCCAGCAGCGCCTCGACCTCGATCGGATCGCCCAGCGCAGTACCGGTGCCGTGGCCCTCGACCGCGTCGATCTCATCTGCTGAGAGACCCGCGTCGCGCAGCGCATCGCCAATCACGCGCTGTTGGGAGAGACCGCTGGGAGCCGTGAGCCCGTTGCTCCTTCCGTCCTGGTTCAGGGCGCTGCCGCGCATCACTGCGAGCACGCGATGGCCCAGGCGTTGCGCGTCGCAGAGGCGCTCGAGGAGCAGCACGCCCGAACCCTCTCCCCAGCCCGTGCCGTCGGCCCCATCGGCGAAGGCCTTGCAGCGGCCGTCAGGCGCAAGCGCTCGCTGGCGGGCGAACTCGACGAATACCTCCGGACCGGCCATGACGCTTACTCCTCCCGCGAGCGCCAGCGAGCATTCGCCCCGCCTGAGCGCCTGGCTGGCGAGGTGCAACGCCACCAGCGAGGAGGAGCAGGCGGTGTCGATCGAAATCGCCGGGCCCTTCAGGCCGAGCACGTATGAGACACGACCAGACGCGACGCTCGAGACGACGCCGGTAAGCCTATGTCCCTCGAGCTCCTCTACGAGATCACAGTCGTCTCCCCCATAGCGCAGGGAGGCGATTCCGAGGAACACCCCCGTCGGGCTTCCCCCGAGCGAATCGGGGCTCACACCCGCGTCTTCGCATGCCTCCCAGCAGGTTTCCAGCACCAGACGCTGCTGGGGATCCATCGCCAACGCCTCGCGTGGACTGATCCCGAAGAATGCCGCGTCGAATTCTGTGGCGTCGAGTAGGAACCCGCCCTCACACACATAGCTGCTCCCGGCCTGCGCCGGATCGAGATTGTGCAGAGCCTCGAGCCGCCAGCCGCGATCCTCGGGGAACTCGCCGATGGCGTCGATGCCCTGCTCGAGCACTCGCCACAGCTCCTCGGCGCAGCTCACTCCTCCGGGATAGCGGCAGCCCATGCCAATGATCGCGATCGGCTCGTGCTCTGCTCGCTTCAGCTCACGCAGCTCTCGGCGAGCCTTGCGCAGATCGAGCGTGACGCGCCTGAGGTACTCGCGTAGCTTCTCTTCAGCCATCTCAGCCCCGTCCTCGTGTCAGCGGCGGCATATGTGCCCAGGCGCTAGCGGACATCGAACTCGCTGTCGATCAGCTCGAAGATCTCATCGTCGCTGATGGCCGAGAGATCCTCCCCGGCGTCCGCGTTCATGCCGTCTCCTTGCTCGGTGCCCTCCCAAGCCATGAGGATGCTGCGCAGGCGGGCGCTCGCTCCCGTCCTGCGTGCGTCCTCAACCGACATCGACGAGCAGATCGCCTCGAGCCTGTCGAGATCGCCGTCGAGACCGTTCCCCGGCCGGGACACTCCAGCGGCCAGCTCGCTGGAGAGGTGTCGCGCCAGTGCCCTGGGAGTCGGGTGGTCGAAAATGAGCGAGGCGCCGAGTTGCAATCCCGTGGCGGTCGCAAGCCTGCGACGCAATTCGACCGTGGCCAGTGAATCCAGGCCAAGCTCTCTGAATGGAAGTCCCGCGCCCACCTCCTCGGCCGAGGAATAGCCCAGGACGCCGCCGACGTGCGAGCGAACGAGCTTGAGTACGGCGCGCTCGCGCTCATTTGCGGGGAGGCTCTCGAGCTTTGCCGCAAAACCGCGGTCATCGTCGGTCTCCGTCGTCGCGCTCTCTTGAGAGAGCACATTGTGGGCGTCGGCGATCTCTGCGATGAACGGCCGGCGTCGCGCCGCTGTGTATGAGAGCGCGTAGCGCTCCCAATCGAGGTCTGCCACCACCAAGTGGGACTCGTCGCGGTCCAACGCCTGGCGCAAGGCGCGCAGCGCCAGCGGCGGCGCCATTTCGCGTATCCCGAGCCTGGCGAGCATCTCGCCAGCACCGAGGGCCATCCCTCCGCCCGCCCAAGCACCCCACGCCAGCGATGTCGCACAAAGCCCGTGGGCCCGCCGATGTTCGCTTAGAGAGTCAAGAAACGCATTCGCCGCCGCGTAGGCTCCCTGTCCACCCGCCCCGAAGGTGCCAGCGATCGAGGAGAACATTACGAACGCGGAGAGATCCATCCCTGCGGTCAGCTCGTGAAGCACCAGTGCGCCGTCGACCTTGCACGCCAGCTCCTCGCCAAGCTGCTCGACGGTGAGTTGCTCGATCGAACGTGGCGCAACCACTCCCGCCGCGTGAACTATGGCGCCCAGCGGATGCTCGTCGGGGACAGCGCTCAACAACTCTCGCATCTCGCTGCTATTGGTCACGTCGCAGGCTGCGACCGTCACCTGCGCGCCGAGGTCCGCCAGCTCACGTTGGAGCTCCTCCACGCCTGTCGCCCCGGGTCCGCGGCGACTGACAAGCAGCAGGTGCTCTGCACCCTCGCCGGCAAGCCAGCGCGCTACATGCCCACCCAGCTGGCCTGTGCCGCCGGTAATCAGAACCGTGCCCCGCGGCCGCCAGCAGCGACCGGCGGCCGAGCTCGCGTGCGGAGCTCTCACCAGTCGTCTGGCATACGTTCCAGAGGACCGCAGCGCCAACTGGTCCTCCTCATCCAGACCCGCCAACGCCGAGCACAGTCGCGCCGCGGCACGCTCCTCCAGCCTGTCGGGCAGGTCGATGAGGCCCCCCCAGCATGTGGGCTGCTCGAGTCCGACCGTCAGCCCGAGACCCCATACGACTCCCCCCAAAGGGTTTTCCAGTCGATCGGTCGGCCCCACCGAGACCGCTTTGCGCGTAGCGATCCACAGCGGTATCTGAAGTTTGGCGTCGCTCAACGCTTGCGCCAACAGGAGTGCTCCGGCCGCTGAGTCAGACGCCGTCTGACCATCCTCACGACTGGCCTCAGCCAGCGCGAGCAGCGAAATCACGCCCTTCACGAGCGGACGATCCATCGCTCCCTGACCTGTCGGCGGATCTGCGGTCAAGTCTCCGCCGATGTTTGCCCGCGACAGCTGCTCGGCCAGCCAGACGCGATCCAGCCGCCCGGGGTCGACGGCGATCCGCAGCGTGCTTGCTCCATGAGCCTCCAGCGCGTCGATCACGTCTGCCATCAATGGGTCGCCCGCCGCGGCCTGCGGTAGGACTACCGTCCACAGTCCCGAGAGCGCGCCGTCCGCCGCACGCGGCGTGTCGGCGAGCCGCTTCCAGCGGACTCGATAGCACCAATCCTCCAGCTGGTTGGCCCGCGTCGTCGGTTCCAGCCAGTAGCGCCGTCGCTGGAACGCGTAGGTCGGCAGGCTGACACGCTTGGTGTCGTTGCCCTCAAACAGCTCCTCCCAGCGCACGTCCACGCGAGCAACCCACAGTTGCGCGAGGGCTCCGAGCAGTGTCCTCTGCTCAGGTTGACCGGCCCGCATCAGCGAGACGATCGTCCTCTGCTGACCGTCCTCGGCTTGACTTTCGCTGAGACACTCCTCCGCCATGGCGCTGAGGACGCCCTCAGGACCGAGCTCCACCATGCAGTTCACGCCATGGGTCTCCAGCCAGCGCACACCGTCGGCGAAACGCACGGTCTCCCTTGCGTGGCGCACCCAGTACTGCGCGGAGCAGATCTCCTCAGCGGAGACCATCGCGCCCGTCAGATTGGACACGATCGGAATGCTCGGCTCCGAGAACGACAGGCCGTTGACGACGTCGGCGAACTCGCCGAGCATTCCATCCATGCATGCTGAGTGAAACGCGTGGGAGACGACGAGTCGCTTGACCTTGCGTCCTTGGTCGCGCCAATGCTTCATCAGCGCCAACACCGCGTCCTGCTCACCGGAGAGAACAACCGATGCGGGACCGTTCACAGCGGCCAACGCGATACGGGCACCAAAGCCCTCCATGGACTCCAGAGCCTCGCGCTCCGACGCGGCCACCGCGAACATCGCGCCACCGTCAGGCAGCGCGTCCATCAGGCGCCCACGCGCCCCAACCAGGCGGCAGGCGTCGGTCAGGGAGAGCACACCCGCCACATGCGCCGCCACCAACTCGCCAATCGAATGGCCAATCAGGTAATCGGGTTTCACGCCGAGGCTGTCGAGCAGCCGAAACGAGGCGACCTCCAGCGCGAACAGGGCTGGTTGCGTGAACAAGGTCCGATCGAGCGCTCCGAGTGCGGGCGCCCCATTCCCGGCTCTTGAGCTCGTTCCTCTGGCCGTCTCCTTCGAACCGTCCACCGTGCTCCCAGCGCAGTCGCCGATCCCGAACACGATCTCGACCAGGCGGCATCCCAACAGCTCGTCGAAATGTCCACAGGCGCTATCGAACGCATCTCTGAAGACGGCGAATCTGTCGTACAGCTCACGACCCATCCCCACCCGCTGAGCGCCCTGGCCGGTGAAAAGGAACGCGAGACGCCCGTTTTGAATCTCCTCCGAGACAGTCTCGATCAGGCCCGGCGCCGCATCGCCCCTGGCCACGGCCGTCAACCCCTCGAATAGCTCCCCGCGATCCTCGCCCAGTATCACCGCACGACGCTCGAGCGCCGCTCTGCCCGCGAGCGAGAAGCCAACGTCGGCCGGGGCCAGATGGGGTGGATCCGCGAGAAAATCGGTCAATCGCTGCGCCTGTGCGCGCAGGCCCGCAGAACCGTGACCCGACATGACCCACGGCAGCACACCCAAGCCCCCGTCACGCGCCGCCTCGCCCGATTCACGCACCGCCTCGCCACGTTCACGCCCCGCTTCCGATTCACGCGCCGGCTCGGCATTCGCTCCCTCGAGTTCTTGGGCCGGCGCCTCCTCGAGGATCGCGTGTGCGTTCGTACCGCTAATCCCAAAGGAGGAGATACCCGCCCTTCGTGGCCGCTCACGAGCGCGCTCCCACGTGCGCTCCTCGGTGAGCAGCGCGACCGTCCGCTCCGACCAGTCGACCTCACCGCTTGGTTCCTGGACATGCAGCGTCCGCGGGAGCAGACCGTGACGCATGGCCATCACCATCTTGATCACACCCGCCACGCCCGCGGCGGCCTGGACGTGGCCGATGTTCGACTTCACAGACCCAAGCCACAGAGGACTGTCTGGCAGCCTGTCGCGGCCGTAGACCCCGATGATCGCCTGAGCCTCGATCGGATCGCCGAGCATCGTGCCGGTGCCGTGAGCCTCCACCACATCGACCTCGTTGGCGTCGACCCCGGCGTTGGCGAGTGCTTGTCCTATGACACGCTGCTGGGCCGGACCGTTGGGCGCGGTCAGACCGTTGCTCGCGCCGTCCTGGTTGACGGCGCTACCGCGCACGAGCGCCAGCACGCGATGCCCGCAATCACGTGCGTCGGACAGACGCTCCAGGACCAATACCCCCACCCCCTCGGACAGGCTCGTTCCGTCTGCCAGGTTGGAGAATGCCTTGCACCGTCCGTCGGGAGCGAGACCGCGCTGGCGGGAGAACTCCGTGAACAGCGCCGGCGAGGCGAGCACCGTGACGCCTCCGGCGAGAGCCAAGCTGCAATCCCCCGAACGCAATGCCTGGCAGGCAAGGTGCATCGCCACCAACGAGGAGGAACAGGCGGTGTCGATCGTGACAGCCGGGCCCCCCAGGCCCAGCGTGTAGGCGACACGTCCCGAGAGCACTCCTCCCGAGCCGCCCGTCAGCCCATATCCCTCCAGGTCGCCAAGCTCCTGTGTAGGGCTGAGATAGTCCTGCACATTGATTCCGGCGAATACCCCTGCCTGGCTCTCCTTCAAGGAGAGGGGATCGATAGCGGCGTCCTCCAACGCCTCCCAGCACGCTTCCAGCAGCAGTCGCTGTTGCGGGTCCATCGCGAGCGCCTCGCGCGGAGCGATCCCGAAGAAAGGGGCGTCGAAGTCCGCCACGTTCTCGAGAAACCCGCCTTCGCGCACATACGCGGTTCCCGACTTGGCGGGGTCGGTGTCATACAGCCTCTCGAGGTCCCAACCACGGTCGCTTGGAAAGCTTGTGATCGCGTCGCCACCGCCGGCAACCAACTCCCACAGCTCGCTCGGCGAGCGCACTCCGCCGGGGAAGCGGCAGCTCATACCGACGATCGCAATCGGCTCGTGGCGCTCTTGGAAAAGGCGACTGTTCTCGTGCTCCAGGCGCTCGACGTCGCCGAGGGCGGCTCGCAGAGCCGCGAGCACATCGGCTGTCGAAGGCGGCGTCATCTGCTCCTCGCCGGGGTTCCAGCGGCAGAGCCCTGCAACGCCTTCTCCACCAGACCCTCGAGGTCCATGGACTCGATCGACTGCGCAGGCTTGCCGTCATCCGCCCCGGGATCCGCTTCGCCAGGTTCATCGGCCAACCTCGAGAGGATGTCGAGCACCCCGCTCTTGCGCAGCTGACTGAGCGGAATCGACGCAAGCGCACGACGTATCTCGAGTTCCTCCTGCTCGTCGCTCACAACCTGGGAGAGCTGTGCCGCGAGGTGAGCGGCGAGAGCCGCGACCGTTGGGTAGTCAAAGACGACCATCGCCGGCAGGCGCAGTCCCGTTATGGAACTCACACGATTGCGCAACTCAACCGCAGTCAAAGAGTCAAAGCCAAGCTCTCTGAAGGAACGCCCGGGGTCCACCGTCCTCGCCGAGACATGGCCAAGCACGATCGCGACCTCACCCTGCACGATCTCCACCAGGAGCGCCTCGCGGCCCGCCTCCCCGACGTTGGCCAAACGCGGCGCGAGCGAGATGCTTTGATCGCTGGGACGCGTCGGTGCGCGCGCGAGGCCACGCAGCAGCGCCGGCATGCTCCCAGCGCGTGCCTCCGAGCCGAGCGTCGCGATGTCCAAACGTGCTGCGAGCGCGAACGTCTCGCCGGTGGCGCAGGCCGCGTCAAACAGCTCGAGTCCCTCTTCGGGAGAGATCGCCAAGACGCCGCTGCGACCGAAGCGCGCGAGGTCTCGATCGGCGAGCCTGGCCCCCAGGCCCGCGTCTCCCGACCAAGGCCCCCATGCGATCGACATGCCACAGAGACCTCGCGCACGACGGTAGCTCGCCAACCCGTCCAGCAGCGCATTGGCGGCCGCATAGTTGCCGGCGCCTAGAGCCCCCAGCGTTCCAGCCGCCGAGGAGAACATCACAAAAGCTGAGAGATCCAGGTGCTCGCTCAGCTCGTGCAGATGCCACGCCGCGTCAAGCTTGGGAGCCAGCGCACGATTCACCTGCTCCGCGGTCAACGATCCGATCACGCCATCGTCGGCGACCCCCGCCGCATGAACTATCGCGCCCAACGGATACTGCTCTGGCACCGAGTCCAGGAGATCCGCCAGCGCTTCCCGGTCGGCCACGTCGCAGGCGGCGAGCAGGACACACGCGCCGGCGGCCTCCAGCTCACCGAGGAGTTCCACGGCCCCCGGAGCCTCAGCTCCGCGCCGGCTGGCCAACACGAGGCTTTGCACGCCGTGCTCTGTGACCAGGTGTCGCGCGATCAGGGCGCCCAAGCCACTCGTGCCGCCGGTGATCAGCACCGAGCGGTGCGAGGCAAAGGTGACCTGCTCGGCGCTGCCGTCCCCGGAGTCAGAGGCGTGCCTTCGCTGCGAGGCGACGCGCGCTAGCCGAGCTGCAAATACACCGCCATCCCTTACGGCCAGCTGGGTCTCGCCGCAGAGCAGTGCGCTTGCAAGCGCATGCGGCAGCGCTTGCCAGGACGTCTCCCCTCCGTCCACGTCGATCAGCAGGAGGCGCCCTGGATTCTCCGATTGAGCCGAGCGCAGCAGCCCCCATACTCCGGCCCCTGCGAGACCTCCTACGCCGTCCCCCGGACGCGATGCGATCGCATTCTCGGTCAACACCACCATCCGGGACCCCGCCAAGCGCTCGTCCGAGAGCCATTGCGAGATCACATCCAGCACGTCATAGAGAAGCGCGCGCGTCTGCTCGAGCAGATGCGCGGGAACGCTCTCCCGAGATGCCCGGCACAGATCGAAGATCACTGTCTCGGGTGGGCGCTGCCCGCCCTGAAGCGCCCTGCGCAACCTACCCAGCTCGGGATACACCGTCAACGCTGTGCCGGCGTCTCTCAGCCGCTCGGCGATGCACGAGTCCTCCCCACCTAGCAGCCCGCACTGCCCTATCGCCGAGGAGTCCTCGCTTGTATCTGCAGCCGGTAGCAATGTCCAGTGCATGGCGAACAGTCGATCGTCGTGTCCGCCCGCACCGGTTTGCTGTTCGGTGGAGAGCGCTCTCGCGCCGACATCGGCCGAGCTCTCGCTCGCGCTGTCCAACCAGTAGCGCTTTCGTTGGAAAGCGTATGTGGGCAGCGCTGTCGCGCTAGCCTCGCTGTCATCGACGATCGCGCTCCAGTCGACCTGCACACCGGCCACCCATGCTTCGCCCAGGGAAGTGAAGAAACGACGCGGCCCTCCCTCGCCCCTGCGCAGCGAGCCGAGCACGCGCACCTCCGCGCCACTCGGTCGATTCGCCTCAACCGACGGCGACACGCTTTGGTCCTCGCCGCAGAATGCCTCTGCGCCCTCCAGCATGCCCGCCGCCAGCGACGGAGCGGGACTGGCCTCGATGAACGTCTTGTAGCCGTTCCCGAGCAATGCCTTGGTGGTCTGCTCGAAATTCACCACCTCGCGCAGGTTGCGATACCAGTAGTCGCCATCCAGCCGCGAGCCGTCGAGCTCGTCCCCGAACACCGAGGAATAGAAGGGGATCTCCGCGGGTCCAGGGGCAATCGAGGAGCACACGCTGCACAGGGCATCGCGCAAAGGCTCCATCTGCTTGGAGTGCGCCGCGTAGTCGACCGCGATCCGCCGGGCCGTCAGGCCCTCACGCTCGCACTCCAGCAGCAGCTGGTCCAAAGCTTTGTTCTCACCGGATAGGACAACCGCACGGGGGCCGTTGACGGCGGCGATCGAAACCCTCTCGCCGTGAGGCTCGATTAGACGTTCTGCCGTTTCCCGCGAGCCGACGATCGAAACCATTCCAGCCTGCCCTGAGCAGGCAAGCAGCGCCTGCGAGCGCGCCGTCACAACGCGTGCGGCATCCGACAACGACAGGGCACCGGCAACGTATGCGGCGGCTATCTCGCCCTGGGAGTGTCCTACCACCGCGCTTGGGCGCGCACCGCTGGCACGCCACAGCTCCGCCAGCGCGACCATCACCGCGAACAGGACAGGTTGCACGACATCGACGCGCTCAAGCGGCGGGGTGTCGGGAGCGCCGCGTAGCACCGCCTCAAGCGACCAATCGACAAACGGTGCGAGCGCCTGCTCGCACTCGACGATCCAGGCGCGAAACACACGCGAGCGCTCCAGTAGCTCCAGGCCCATCCCGGCCCACTGAGAGCCCTGTCCGGGGAACACGAACACGAAGCGTCCGTCGCGGATCGCTCCCGATACCCCAGGCTGCTCGCCCGAGCCGACAGCGCTCAAGGCATCGAGCAGTTGCTCTCGATCGCTCCCGAGCACGACCGCGCGGTCCCCGAACTCCGCCTTGGCGGCCAGCGAGCGGGCGACATCTCGCATACCCAGCTCGGGATCGGCACCGACGAATTCGCGCAACCGCTCCGCTTGTGCGCGCAGTGCTCGCGGGCCCCTGCCTGAGATCACCCAAGGCACGACCTCCGTATCCCATGCCGTGAGCGCTACCGCCGTGTCCTGCTCGCCGAGGGGCCGCGCCGCTCGGAGATCAGGGGCAGGAACTTCTTCGAGCAGCAGGTGCGCGTTGGTCCCGCTGATGCCAAACGAGGAGACACCGGCGCGACGAGGCCTGTCCCGGCGTGGCCAGGGCGTCTGCTGGGTCAGCAGCGAAACCTTGCCCTGCGACCAATCGACCTGCTTGGAGGGCTCGTCGACGTGCAGCGTCCTCGGTAGCACGCCGTGGCGCATCGCCATCAACATCTTGATTACGCCGGCTACGCCGGCGGCCGCCTGGGTATGTCCGATGTTCGACTTGACCGAGCCGAGCAACAACGGTTGACCCTCGGCGCGACCCTGTCCGTAGGTAGCGAGCAACGCCTCGACCTCGATCGGATCGCCGAGCCTGGTGCCAGTGCCGTGACCCTCGACGACGTCCACCTCGCCTCCTGTCAGACCGGCGTTTGCAAGCGTCCGCTCGATGACCCGCTGTTGGGATGGGCCGTTCGGGGCCGTCAGGCCGTTGCTGGCGCCGTCCTGGTTGACCGCGCTCGAGCGAACCACGCCGAGCACACGATGACCATGACTGCGAGCGTCTGAGAGACGCTCCAACAAGAGCACGCCGGCGCCCTCCGACCAGCCAACGCCGTCCGCCGCCTCGGCGTAGGGCTTGGATCTGCCGTCGGCGGCAAGCGTACGCTGGCGCGAAAGTTCCACAAGCGATTGCGGGGTTGCGAGAACAGTCACTCCCCCCGCCAGCGCCAGCTCGCACTCTCCGGCCCGCAGCGCGCTGCACGCCAGGTGCACCGCAACCAGCGAAGCCGAGCAGGCGGTGTCGACCGTGATCGCCGGGCCCTCCAGCCCGAGCGTGTAGGCGACTCTCCCCGAGGCGACCGAGCCCGCGCTTCCGATCCCCAGATATGCCTCCAGCTCGGCCGGCGCGGACCCTTTTGCAAGCGTCCCGTAGTCGTGGTAGATGACGCCCGTGAAGACACCTGTTTGACTCCCGCACAGCGACGCGGGCGATAGTCCACCGCGTTCGAGCGCCTCCCAGCACACTTCCAGTTGCAGTCGCTGTTGCGGGTCCATCGCGAGCGCCTCGCGCGGACTGATCCCGAAGAACTCAGCGTCGAACTCGTCCGCGTCGTAGATGAAGCCGCCCTCGCGCGTGTAGCTCGTCCCGGCGTGATCGGCGTCGGGGTGGTACAGCGCCTCGATCGGCCAGCCACGGTTCTTCGGGAATTCGCCGATCGCGTCCACCTCGCGGGCCACCAGCTCCCACAGATCCTCGGGAGAGCGCACCCCACCGGGGTAGCGGCACGCCATGCTCACGATCGCGATTGGCTCCTCGACGCGCTCGGGGCGCTTTGCCGCCACGACCTCCACGCCGGAGCCCGTGAGCAGCGCCAGCAGGCGGCCAGCCAGAGCGCGTGGGGTGGGATAGTCGAAGACGAGCGCCGTTGAGAGCGCAAGGCCCGTTGCCACCTTGAGCCGGTTGCGCAGCTCCACGCCAGTGGTCGAATCGAAACCCAGCTCCTTGAACGTATGTCCAGGGTCCAGCGCCTCTTGCGAGGAGTATCCGAGAACCCCCGCCGCCTCGGCGCACACGAGCTCGAGCACGATCCGCTTTTGCTTGGCGCGCGACGCCGACGCCTCGACCAGACGTCGTCCAAGCCGCGACTGCCCCAGCGCGAGGGTCTCGGAGCTGTGCTCCTGCTCCTCCGCGGCAGCTCGATCTACCCGTACATTGGCGTCAGCACGATCCATTCCTACGTCGGCACGATCCGCTTGCGTGCCGGCACGATCCACTCGCGCTGCGTCGTCGAGGAGCGAGACCGGATCCTCGAGCGCATCGCTTCGGGCTTGTGGAGTCGCCTTGGCCTGCGCCGTCTCAAGCCAATGACGCCGGCGCTGAAACGCGTATGTGGGCAGCTGTACGCGGCGACTGCCGGCGCGCCGAGTGAGGAGATCCCAGTTCACCGAGGCGCCCGCCACCCAGGCTTCGCCGAGCGAGCACAGCAAGCGCCGTCGATCCCCCTGGTCACGGCGCAAAGTGCCGATCACGCTGACCGGCTCGTCGAGGATCTCCTCGGAGAGCTCCTCGATCGTTTCCTGCAGGGCGCCCTTGAGCACAGGATGGGCGCTCACCTCTATGAACGTTCGATGGCCACCTTCTAGCAGCCCGCGCACGGCCCCTTCGAATTGCACCGGCTCGCGCATATTGCGATACCAGTACTCAGCCCCCAACTCGCGCGTATCGAGCAGGCCGCCGCTGACGGTCGAACAGAAGGGCACCTGACCCTCACGTGCCGCGATCGAGCTCAAAACTTCCAACAGCTGATCGCGCAACGGCTCCACCTGGCGCGAATGGGAGGCGCCTCGCGCACTCTTGATCCTGCGAGCGCGGATCCCTTCGAGATCGCATACCTCGACCAGCTCCGCGAGCGCCTCGCTCTCACCCGCGAGCACCAGCGATCGAGGGCCATTCACGGCTGCGACCACGATGCGCCCGCCCCAGCGCCGCAACAGCTCTCCGACTAGCGCCTGTGGAGCGCTGATCGACATCATTCCGCCGTGACCCTCGTGAGCCGCCTGGATGCGGCTGCGCAGAGCGACGACGCGCGCGCCGTCTCCGAGCGACAGCCCACCGGCTACGCATGCGGCGGCAACCTCGCCCTGAGAATGGCCGACCACCGCCGACGGGTGCACACCGCATGCCTTCCACAGCTCGGCGAGTGCCACCATCACCGAGAACAGCACCGGCTGCAGCACGTCGATCCGATCGAGCTCCTGCGCTCGGTTCGCGTCCATCAGAACGTCGCGCAGTCCCCAGTCGACGAACGCCGCAAGCGCCTGCTCGCACTCCGCGATCCACTCGCCGAAGACTGGCGAGCAGTCCAGCAGCGTCCGTGCCATCCCAACCCACTGAGAGCCCTGGCCGGGGAACACGAACACCGCTCCCGATGCGCTGGCCACACCCTCGATCACGTTCGGGGCAGGCGCGTCCTGCGCAAGCGTTGCCAGACCGGCGAGCAGCTCGCGGCGATCCTCGCCGACGATCACGGCGCGGCTCTCGAACTGTGTGCGACTGACCGCCAGCGAGTAGCCCACGTCGGCCGCATCGACCCCGGTGTCGACGTCGAGTTGCTCGCCGAGTCGTTGCGCCTGAGCACGTAGGGCACCGGCGCCTCTGCCCGACAACACCCAGGCGAGCGGACCTTCCCCAGGCTGGCACTCGCCAAGCGGCGCTAGGCGTGCGCTGTCCGCGGCCGCGCGAGCGCCTGGCTTTGCTGTGGTGGCTTGCCGGGTGGGCGACTCGCTCAGCACGACGTGGCAGTTGGTGCCACCGACGCCGAAGGAGCTGACGCCCGCCAGCAGCGGCTCCTCTGGGTTCGGCCACGCACCCGCCGCCTGCTGCACTTTCAGGCCCAGCTCCTCCAGGGGGACGTCCGAGCCGGGCGCTTGGAAGTTGAGGCTTGGCGGAATTTCGCGACGCTCGATCGCCAGCGCCGTCTTGATGAGGCCTGCGACACCGGCCGCAGCCTCCAGATGCCCGATGTTGGTCTTGACCGAGCCCACCGGCAGTGGCTCGTGCTCGGACCGACCCCCTCCCAGGACGGCGCCGAGCGCCGCCGCCTCGATCCGGTCGCCCAGCTTGGTGGCGGTCCCGTGCAACTCCACGTACTGGACATCGCCGCGCCTAACTTTCGCGCGCCGGTATGCGAGCCGCAGGACTTCCTCTTGCGCGATCCCGTTGGGGGCGGTAAGCCCCTCGCCGCCACCGTCGTTGTTGACTGCGCTGCCGCGGATCACACAGTAGATGCGATCGTCGGCCGCGAGCGCATCGGCGAGCGGCTTGAGCAGCACCACGCCGCCACCCTCACCGCGAGCCGCGCCGTTGGCGCGTGCGTCGAATGTGAAGCAACGGCCGTCCGGGGAGAGGGCCCCGAATCTGGACGCTAGGAGCGCTCCGTTGGATGAGATGTTCAGGTGCACACCGCAGGCAAGCGCCAACTCGGACTCGCCTCTGCGCAGGCTCTCGCAGGCGAGGTGAACGGCGACCAGAGACGAGGACTGGCCCGTGTCGAGAGTTAGGCTGGGACCGCGCAGGCCGAGTGTGTAGGAGACACGGTTGGCGATCAAACCGCGTTGCAATCCCGTGAGTGTGTGGTGCGTGACGGACTGCGGGCCGACGGCCCTCGTCAACTCGCCGTAGTCGCTGGAGATCGCACCGACGAACACTCCCGTGCGAGTGCCGCTGAGCGTTGCCGCAACCACTCCACTGTCCTCGAGCGCCTCCCAACAGAGCTCCAGCATCAGCCGCTGTTGGGGATCCATGGCGGCAGCCTCCTTCGGTGAGATGCCAAAGAAAGCGCAATCGAACAGGTCCAGTTGCTCCAAGAAAGCCCCGTAGCGCGCTGCGCGCGGCAGCGAGTCCGCGATCTCCTCACCCGCCGGCCAGCGGTCGACGGGCACCTCGGAGATCGCGCTCGATCCCGCTTGCAGCAGGCGCCAGAACGAAGCGGGGCTCGACGCACCCGGCACCCGGCACGACATACCTATGACCGCTATAGCCGAGCCGTCACGCACGAGACGCTTCTCCCTCTATACGTCCGACGCGGATGAGGCGAGCACATCCTCTCGACACAATGCAAGCGACCCGTGCGATCTCTTTCCCTCCCCCAAGGTCGATCAATTTGCTCGTCGCGAGATGACGTCCTCGGAGCGAGTCAGAAACATGGGTAGCGATACTACGACAGGTTGCTTCCTTTTGTCAATCGGATTGGGCGTCGAGGCTCCGGCCGGCTCAAACATCCGTCCAATACAGCGATAACGTGGTCCTGTGTCTACGTTGACGCAGCTGTTCCTACTTCGCATCCGCCGACTATGGAACTCGATAAACAGCTTCGGTGGGATTGGACGGGTGGCATTCCAAAGCTTCGCCCAGTCCCGGAAGGCCTGTGGTCGGGGTCGGTGACCAGATCCTAGAATTGCCCTACTCGCGTGCCGCCGGCAGCCTGCGGTGAGGTAGCCTTCTCAAACAGGCCAAGGAGATAAACACCATGTCTACTTCTCGCAAGGAACGGAAGGGAACGCAGCGTGAGCGGCTGCTCGAGGGCATGCTCTTGGCCGCTGTCCGCAAGGGGTATGAGGGAGCCAGCGTCGCTCAGGTGATCGCCTACGCAGGCGTCTCGCGCCCAACCTTCTACGAGTACTTCACCGACAAGGACGACTGCTTCCTAACGGTGCATCGCGAAATATCCGAGCAGCTGTTCGAACGCGTCAGCGAAGCCGTCGAGGCAGCGCCACCTGAGCGGGCCGTGCAGGCCGGCATCGAGGCACTCATCCTGCGCGCCGAAGCCCGGCCCGATCGCGCCAGGTTCCTCGTCAACGAGACGCTTGCGGGTGGTTCACGGGTGCTCGACGAGCACGACCGCACCGTCGAGCAGGTCGAGCAGATCATCGAGCGAGCACGCGCGAAGGCCCCGCCGACGGCATCCACCCCGGACCTTCCCACCCGAGCGCTCGTCGGCGGGATCTGCGGGCTACTGGCGCCACGACTGCGGCGCAACGAGCACGACCTGCGCAAACTCGCCGAGCAGGTCGTCGAGTGGATCGACGGCTACTGCCAGCCGAGCGATCGCCACCGCTGGCGCACGCTTGAGCCCGGACCGCCGCTGACGCCCCCCGAGCATGTCTCCGAGCTGGCGCTGCGCGTCCCACCGGCGCTGCCACCGGGACGGCCCAAACTCAGCGCTGCGGCGATCGCGCGCAACCAGCGCGAACGCATCCTCTACGCAACCGCCGATGTGGCCGCATCCAAGGGCTACGCAGCCGCGACGATCGCCGACATCACTTCGACCGCTGGTATCGACAGACGGGTGTTCTATGCCAACTTTCCCGACAAGCAACAGGCTTTCCTCGCAATCCACGAGGTTGCCTTCCAGCAGTTGATGGCGGTCTGCGCTAGCGCGTTCTTCAGCGGCTCGAGCTGGCCCGAGCGCATCTGGGAGGGCATTCGCGCCGCGACCTATTTCGACGCGAGCTACCCGGTGCTGGCCTATATCGGCTATGTCGAATCGCACGCGGTCGGCAGCCCCGCGATACAGCGTGTCGAAGACAGTCATGCCGCCTTCAAGATGTTCGTCCAGGAAGGGTATATGAGTACAAGCACGCCGCCGCCTCGCGCGGTCATCGACGCGATCTCCGCGACGATCTCAGAGATCGGCTACTACCTCTCACGCAAACATCAGATTCATCTCCTCCCGCGGCTCACACCGCACGCCGCCTACCTCGTCCTTGCCCCCTTTATGGGACACGCGCAGGCAAACGCCTTCATCGACGAGCAGCTGAGCCGATCTGCGCTGGGGGATGGCTGGAGCAAGAACGTCCAGCCACTCAAGCCAGCTCGTCGCAAAGTCCGTCAAGCGGCCGAGGAGGCCTCGCACGCGCTTGCCGCGGAGGCCTGAGCGCTCAACGCGTCGGCCAACCTGTCGATCAGGATTCCAGCGCGCGCGACTGCTCGATCCAAGAGCAGGAAGCCGTGCATCTGGTCCTCGACGTGGAGGTGCTCGACCGGCACGCCCGCCGCCGCCAGTCTCTCTGCGTAGGCGATGCCCTCGTCACGCAAGGGGTCAAACTCGGCGGTCATCACAAACGCCGGCGCAAGGCCACTGAGATCCGCGGCGCTGAGGGGGTACAGATATGGGTCCTCCGCGCGAGCTCCGGCGGGCAGGTAGTTGCCCATGAACCAAAGCAGAGACTCTTCGTCGAGCGTGTATCCCGTCCCTCTCTCCTGGCGAGAGGGCAGGCGCCCATGCCCGTCTGTCATCGGATAGGCGAGGATCTGCAGAACCGGCATGGGTGCGTGGAGGTCGCGCAACAGCAACGACAGACACGCGACGGTGCTAGCCCCGGAGCTTTCGCCGACGAGAGCTACGCATGTGGGGGTGGCTTCGAAGCGCCCGGCATTGTCGAGCAGCCAGCGGTATGCCGTCTGGGCGTCTTCGAGCGCGGCGGGGTGTCTGTGCTCGGGAGCCCTGCGATAGTCCAAAGACGCGACCAGCCAACCTGAACGCCGTGCGATACGGCGACATAGACGATCGTGCGTGTCGAGATCGTTGAGCGTCCAGCCACCCCCGTGCAGGAACAACGCCACAGGGAGAACACCAGCGCCGGGACGGTACAGGCGCATCCGCAGGTACCCGTGCGGCGTCGGCAGTGAGATGTCCTCGACGTGCTGCAGTGGGATCGGCTCGCCTCGAGTGACGAGAGCCGAGCGCATCTGCTGGCGGGCCTGCTCCACCGTGAGGGTATGCACCGGCGCCGTGCCCGCCGCGCGCATGACTTCCAACAGCCCCTCAGCCTCCGGGTCGAGTCGAGCGGTCATCGGTGCTGAAGCATGCCAGACGCGCTCGTCACAAGCGCACGGCGATGGCCGTGAGGATCGTGCCCTCCGATACAGTCCACTTTCCCGCCAAGGTCCGCAGCGGGCCGCCGGCTAGGCGCGGGCCGCAAACCAATAGCCGCGCAGTGAAGGTCCGCGCCTCGGGGTCGAGCTCGACCACGGCGTCCTCGAAGCCCAGCCACCGTCTGGCGAGCGGGAACCAGGCCTTGTAGACGGACTCCTTCACGCTGAACAGCAGCCGATCCCAGTGCACATCCGGTAGCTCTTGTTCGAGCCGATCCAGCGACGGCAGCTCCTGTGCCATTGCGACATCGCCCAGCAAGCCTTTGGGCAGCGGCGCGTTGGGCTCGGCATCGATACCGACGCTTGCAACCTCCGCCGCCCGCGCCACTGCGCATGCACGGTAGCCGTCGCAGTGCGTGATGCTGCCCACCACGCCCGTCGGCCATACGGGCTCGCCACGCGTCCCCGTCGGGATCGCGACGGGGGGGAAACCCAGCTGCTCGAGCGCTGCCCGCGCGCACGAGCGCGCGGTCGCGAACTCCCGCCGTCGCTTCTCGACCGCCCGACCGACGACCAGCTCCTCCTCCGGGAAGAGCTTCGCGCTCAGCTCATCCTCTCGCGTCTCGACCGCGACCACGCCACTCGGCAGAATCTCCTCGATCACGATGCCCTATCCGGCCCACCCGCGAACGCGGTCTCGGGTGCTCATCGACGCGATCATACTTGCGTCCGGCAAGCCGACGGCGACCGCGACAGCCTGCGCTATGTGCAGCATTCGTCAATCGCCACTGCCGCCAGCCGGTACCAGCAGAGCAGGGCGGCGGCCGCCAGCCAGTGCCCGCAGAGCAGGGCGGCGCGCTCGGCAAACGCCTTCCCGCTACTGTCCGGCAGGCTCCATAACTTCCAATGCCAGAGAACGACCGGAGGTCACCGCAGATGCCGCCGCTGATAACTCGCGAGGAAGCGCTCCAGCTCGGCCAACTGGAGGACCACGCCGAGATCGAAGAGCTCGTCGACCGTGCTTGGGCGGCTCGCGTGGAGCGCTTCTCGGACTCGACCGACATGTGCTCGCTGGTCAACGCCAAGTCGGGAGGGTGCGCTGAGGACTGCGGCTTCTGCGCCCAGTCGCGCTTTGCCGAGGCCGAGACGCCGCTGCATGCGATGATGGACCCCGAGCAGATCCTCGAACACGCGCGCGCCGCCGAGGCCGCGGGCGCTCATCGCTTCTGCATGGTCACTCAGGGACAGGGGCTGTCAAAGCGCGACTTCGAGAAGATCCTCGAAGGGGCAAAGCTTGTCGCCGAGAAGACCAATCTGAAGCGTTGCGCCTCGATCGGGCACATGTCCCCCGCACGCGCCAAGGCGCTCAAGCAAGCCGGCATCCAGCGCGTACACCACAACGTCGAGACGGCCGAGAGCTACTACGACGAGGTCTCCAGCACCGTCCGCTATGAGGGACGATTGCGCACGATCCAGGCGGTACGCGAGGCAGGACTTGAGACTTGCGTCGGCGGCATCCTCAACCTCGGCGAGAGTCGTGAGCAGCGCGTGGAGATGGCCTTCGAGCTGGCCGCGATCGACCCCACGAGCGTGCCGATCAACCTGCTCAACCCGCGACCTGGGACGAAGTTCGGCGACCGCGAGTACATCGATCCCTGGGATGCCGTCAAGTGGGTTGCGATCTTCCGCCTGATCCTGCCTGAGGCGCTGTTCCGTCTTTGCGGGGGGCGCGTCGAGAACCTTGGCGATCTGCAACCGCTCGCGGTCAAGGCCGGGCTCAACGGCGTGATGATGGGCAACTTCCTGACGACGCTCGGATCGAGCCCGGAGGAAGACCGCGAGATGTTCGAAGGGCTTGGCTTGAACGTCGCTCGTCAAAGCGACAATGGCGCCAACCCGCGACCGGACAACCGCTCTGGCTGGCTGGACGGTGAGACACCGGACGTGGTCGAGGAGTTGCTCGATGGTCCTGTGCCGGTTGAGACCACCGCCGAGCCCGAGGACACTCTGAAGATTCGGATGTGGGACCCCTCGACGCAGCTACGCTTCAAGACCAAACGGGCCGTGCCGCCGCGGCCTGACGGTGCGCGCAACGCGGTGCCTGCCGGCTGGGGCGACTGACCGAGCGACAGCCATGAATGAGATCGAGGAGCGCCTGGCGGAGATCGAGCAACTCGGTCGGCAACGCACGCTGCGAATGGTCTCAGGTCCTCAGGGACCACACGTATCGCTCGATGGACAGCCGGTGCTGCTGTTGTGCTCGAACAACTATCTCGGCTTGGCCGATCATCCACAGGTCCGCGAGGCAGCGGCTGACGCGGCGATGCAGCTGGGCGTCGGGACCGGAGCGTCGCGGTTGGTGTCGGGCACGATGACGATCCATCGCGAGCTGGAGCAGCGACTCGCCACGTTCGAGGGCAGCGAGGCGTGCCTGCTGTTTGGGTCGGGCTATCTCGCCAACCTCGGCACGATCGGCGCGCTGGCCGGGGCCGGCGACACGGTCTTCTCCGACGAGCTCAACCACGCCTCGATCATCGACGGCTGCCGCGCCTCGCGCGCCGAGGTGATTGTCTACCGCCACCTCGATACCGATCATCTGGAGCGCTGTTTGCGCGAGCATCGCGGCAAGGGTCGGCGTGTGATCGTGAGCGATTCGGTCTTCTCGATGGACGGGGACGTAGCCCCGCTTGCGCGGATCGTGGAGCTGGCACACGAACACGGCGCGCGGACCGTCGTGGACGAGGCGCACGCCACCGGCGCTCTCGGAGAAGGGGGACGCGGTGCCATCGCCCTAACCGGCTTGCAGGGCAAGGTCGACGTGCTTATCGGCACGCTCGGCAAGGCGCTCGGCTCCTACGGCGCCTATGCGTGTGCAAGCCAGGAGATGGTACGGCTCCTAGTCAATACCGCCCGCCCGTTGATATTCTCCACCGCCCCCTCCCCGCCTTCGGTCGCCGGCGCGTTGGCGGCTCTGAAGCTGCTCGAAGCGGAACCGGAGCTGGTGGTAAGCCTGCACGAAGCTGCCCGCACGCTTCGCGGGGCACTCGCCGAGCAGGGCTTTGCGGTTGCACAGGACGACATGTACATCGTGCCGCTTGTCGTGGGCGACAGCGAGACTGCGATGCGCCTCTGTCAGGGTGCGCTTGAGCGAGGCGTGTTCGCACAGGCGATTCGTCCCCCGACCGTGCCGCAGGGCACCTCGAGGTTGCGGCTCGCCGTGATGGCCTCACACACGGCGACTGAGCTGCGCGATGCAGCCAAGAGCCTGGCTGAGGCGACACGCGAGGCGGGTCTCGATCTGACAACGCTCGACTCGGCAGAAGCAGCCGCCAAGCAACGGCTCGCCCGGGTCGCTTAGCCGCTGCAGGTCGTGCCCGGGCTATTCGTAACCGGCACCGGCACCGGCGTCGGCAAGACGATCCTCAGCGCCTCGCTACTTGCGGCGATGCGAGGCGCCGGCAAGCAGGCGCGTGCTTACAAGCCTGTTGTCACTGGGCTGGCCGAGCCACCGGGCGCCTGGCCACCAGACCACGAGTTGCTGGCGCTCGCCGCCGGGATGACACCCGAGCAGGTCGCGCCGCTGCGCTTCGGACCGGCCGTCTCACCACACCTGGCCGCGTCGCTGGCGGGCGAGTCGATCGACACGGCGACACTGGTCGAGCGCGCAAAGGCAACCGCAAGCAATGGGGAGACGCTTATCGTGGAGGGCGTCGGCGGCCTGCTCGTTCCCCTCACCGACAACTTCACCGTGCGCGATCTCGCAGTCGAGCTGGCTCTACCGCTGCTGATCGCCGCCTCACCCGGGCTTGGCACGATCAATCACACGCTGCTTACGATCGAGGCCGCAAGGTCAGCCAGCCTCAACGTCGCCGCCGTCGTGCTCACCCCGTGGCCGAGCGAGCCGTCGCCGATCGAGCGCTCCAACCGCGAGACGATCGCGCAGCTCGGCGGTGTGGAGGTTGCCGTGCTTGAAAAAATCTCACGTCCCGATACCGCCGAGCTTGCAAGGGCCGGCGACCGTTTGCCATGGCGCGAATGGCTGTCGGGACAGAGTTTCATCGCAAGCGAGCCGTAGCATCGCTGCCATGGTTGGCAGCTGAGTTACCGAAGTTCCTCCCCTTCGGGGTGTTCCGGGGTCGTACCCCCGGAGAAAGGAGGGACTATGAACGATCCACTCGGCACGCTAACCATCGCCCTGCTCGTAGCGCTGCTGGTCATCGACCGGCTCACGCGATAGTAGGGCGCCCTGACGGCCGCAGCGAAGACGACTCCGGCGACCGCCAGGGGCCTCATGCGAAAGGAGCCTGAACGACCACTTAGCGCACTAACCGCCTATCAGTGTAATACGCCCCCTCCACCGAACGCAACCACCTGACCTCAACCGACAGCCGCGCCCGCCACCATCGCGCCGGTCACGCAAGCGAGGTCATCGTCCTCACTCGTATACGGCGGCATCGTGTAGATCAGGTCGCGGAACGGACGCAGCCACACACCGCGTTCGACCGCGGTAGCCGTAGCGCCGGCGATGTCGACTTCGTGGTCCATCTGCACAACCCCGATCGCCCCCAACACACGCACATCGATGACGCCCGGCATATCGCGAGCCGGAGCCAGACCCTTGCGCAGGCCAGACTCGATCCGCGCTACCTCCTCGCGCCAAGACCCCTCGGCAAGCAGGTCGAGCGAAGCCAGCGCGACCGCACAGGCCAGCGGGTTCGCCATGAAGGTAGGGCCGTGCATCAGCGCGCCACCTTCCCCCGCCGAGATCGCCTCCGCCACTGCACCCGTGCAGAGCGTTGCCGCGAGCGTCATATAGCCGCCGGTGAGCGCCTTGCCGACACACATGATGTCGGGGGCGACACTCGCAAGTTCGCACGCGAACATCGAGCCCGTGCGCCCGAAACCGGTTGCGATCTCGTCTAGGAGGAGGAGAAGTTCGTGCTTGTCACACAAACCTCGCAGTAGCGATATGCAGGCAGGCGAGTGAAACCGCATCCCGCCGGCACCTTGGACTATGGGCTCGACTATCACTGCCGCCAGCTCGTGAGCATGCCGAGCGAATAGGGCGGCCACACCCTCTGCCCATGCCTCCTGCAGCGGAGCGTCGAAGCCGTCAGGCGGACGCTCGACGAAAACGTGCTCGGCCAGCACATCGCTGAACATCGAGTGCATCCCGCCAACCGGGTCGCACACCGCCATCGCACCGAACGTGTCGCCGTGGTAGCCGCCGCGAACCGTCAGCAGGCGACTGCGCTCGGGATGACCGACCGCGCGCTGATACTGCAATGCCATCTTGATTGCCACCTCCACAGACACCGAGCCAGAGTCGGCGAAGAACACGTGCTGCAAGCCATCCGGCGAGATCTCCACCAATCGCTCGGCAAGACGCACAGCCGGCTCATGCGTCAGGCCGCCGAACATCACGTGAGCCATGCGCTGCAACTGCTCGCTTACAGCCGCATCCAATGCCGGATGGCGATAGCCGTGGATCGCACACCACCACGAGGACATGCCGTCGATCAGCTCGCGCCCGTCCGGCTAGGCGTAGACGCACGCCCTCGGCGGAGACCACCGGCAGCGGCGCTGACGAACCAGGCAGCGCCGAGTATGGGTGCCACACATGCCGCCTGTCGAGCTCCGCAAGCTCGGCCCAGTCGGTCAGCGTGTCAATCCTCGTAGAGGGTGAAGTCCCGCTTCCGGGCTCCGCACACGGGGCAGAACCACGTGTCGGGGATGTCCTCGAAGGCTGTGCCGGCCGGGATGCCCCCGTCGGGGTCGCCCTCCTCCGGATCGTAGATGTAGCCGCAGGACTCGCAGATCCAGCGTTGCAGGGTTTGGGTTGCGCTCATGCACGTAAGACTACCTGGCGGTAGGGTCCTTGGCATGAGCAGCTCGAGCCCCAGCGGCGAGGAAGAGTCCGGGCAGGAGCTCGACCTCGACCGCCACAGCGGGCCTGGGTCAGGCGCTCAACCTCGGTGCCGCACAGGAGCCTGGCCAGACGCTCAACCTCGGTTCCACACAAGAGCCTGGCCAGACACTCAACCTCGGCTCCACACAAGAGCCCGGCCAAGGACTCAATCTCGGTGAGGCAACGCCGCCCCGACAGGCTGCCACTGTGATTCTGTTGCGCGGCGAAGCGCAGACACTGGAAGTGCTGCTCGTGAAGCGCACCGAGCAGGCCAAGTTCATGGGCGGCGTATGGGTGTTCCCCGGCGGCGCGGTCGACGAGGACGATCCCACCGTCGACGGTGGCAGGCGGTGTCGGCGCGCATCGTGCGGCGGCGGCGAGAGAGCTCTCCGAGGAGGCTGGCATCGTGCTCGCCGATCCCGGCGGCTCGTCGAATTCTCACGCTGGATAACTCCTGAGGAGGTGTCGATCCGCTTCGACACCCGCTTCTTCCTGGCGGAGCTGCCCGCCGGGCAGGAGCCGCACGTCGACGGCGAGGAGTGCGTCGATCAGGGCTGGTTCACTGCCCAGGGGGCCCTGGACGCTTACGCCCGCGAGGAGATACTGCTCGTCTTCCCCACGATCAAGCATCTCGAGCAGCTGGGAGCGTTCTCGAGCGTACTCGAACTAATGGGGTATGCGCGCGGCCACGAGGTGCTGCCGGTGCAGCCAAAGGTGTGGTTCGACGGCGAGGTCGCGCGCGTGGCGCTGCCGGGCGAGCCGGGCTACTCCTAGCCAGCACGCATCAGTGCTCCTGGCCGACCGCGTGTCAGGGGCGCTGATCTCTGGCCGACCGCATTTCAGGAGCGCTGAACCCCTGGCCAACCGCATTTCAGGAGCGCTGAACCCCTGGCCAACCGCATTTCAGGAGCGCTGAACCCCTGGCCAAGCGCGTATCAGGGGCGCTGAATCGTGTCCATCACATGCGTGACGGCGTTGATCAGCGCCAGATGCGTGAACGCCTGCGGGTAGTTGCCGAGATGCCGGCCACTGGAGGCCTCCAGCTCCTCCGCGTACAGGCCCAGTTCAGACGAGTAGCCGAGCAACCGCTCGCATAGGCGCCGTGCGTGCATATGCTCGCCGATCTCACACATGGTCGAGACGAGCCAGAACGAGCAGATCAAGAATGTGCCCTCCTCACCACTCTGTCCGTCGTCGGTCTCCTCCGTGCGGTAGCGCAACACCAAGCCGTTCTCGGTCAGCTCGTCGCGAATCGCCATGACCGTAGCCCGCACACGCTCGTCGTCGGGTGGCAGGAAACGCATCAACACGATCAACAGGTTGGAGGCGTCGAGCGCGTCTGTGTCGTAGTGCTGGCGGAACACGCCCCGCTCGTCGACGCCCTTCTCGAGGATGTCGGCCTTGATTTCCTCGGCGATCCCCTGCATGCGCTCGGCGTGCTCCTCCTCGCCGCGCCGTTCGGCGAGCCGCGCAGCGCGGTCGCACGCGACCCAGCACATCAACTTCGAGGACACGTAGTGGCGCGGCTCGCCGCGCGCCTCCCAGATCCCCTGGTCGGGTTCCTTCCACACGCGCGCCGCGCATTCGGCCTGGTCGACCAGCACCGGCCACAGCCGCTCGGGGATGTGATCGCGCTGCTTTGAGTGCAGGTAGACCGAGTCGAGCACGGCGCCGTAGACGTCGTTCTGGCGCTGGTTGTAGGCGCCGTTGCCGATGCGTACCGGGCGCGCGCCCTCGTAACCCTTGAGGTGATCGAGCGTGGACTCGCTGAGGTCCTTTTGGCCGTTGATCCCGTACATGATCTGCAGCGACCCATCCTCGTTGCGCTCCATATCGGCGACGTACTGGATGAAGTCGTCGGCCTCCCAGTCGAGCCCGAGCGCGTGCAAGGCCCACAGGGTGAAGGAGGCGTCGCGCATCCAGCAGTAGCGGTAGTCCCAGTTGCGCGAGCCTTGTGGCGTCTCGGGCAGCGAGGTGGTGGGCGCCGCCACAAGCGCACCGGTGGGCATGAAGGTAAGGCCCTTCAGCGTGAGCGCCGAGCGTTGCAGGTGTGCTCGCCATGGGTGATCGGGATAGTTGCCTTCCGCCAGCCACGTACGCCAGAAGTGGCTTGTACGGTCGATGCGCGCCTCGGCTTCTTCGACCGTGCGCGGGCCGCGCAGCTCTTTGGTCCAGGAGATCGCGCAGAAGCGCTTCTCGCCCTCGCCCATCGTGTGGCGCGAGTGCGCGCGATTGCCCTCGATGCCCATGCGCGTATCGCTGAACAGACGAAACGCCGTGCGCCCATCGGTTGCGTCCAGACCGTGGCCGTACTCGTCTTCGACATGGCTCCACTGTGCCGCGGTTGCGCCGTAGTCGAGCATCGGCTCACACACCATCTCCACCTGTACCTGACCCTGGATGCATTCCACGATTCGCACGAGCAGATGGTCGGCGTCGAAGTCGGTGGGCGGACGCGTGTGAGTGCTACCGCGCTCCACGTCGTGCCAGTCGCTGATCGTTAGCGCATCCACCACGCGCAGCCAGCCCTGCGGCGTCATCCAGGTCGTCTCGAGCACGTTGGTGCCGGGCACATAGCGCCGTCCGACGGGTACGTAGATGCCGTACGGGCCGACTCTGAAGCTACCGGCGCCGCGATCGAGCATCGCGGCGAACACCGAGGCGGAGTCGAAGTGCGGCAGGCACATCCACTCGATCGCACCGTCGGAGGCGACCAGCGCTCCGGTATGGCAATCGGACAGGAAACCGTAGTCGGCGATCGGCGGAAACGGCGAATCTTGCGCAGGGGCTGGGATGACCGACCCTCCTGGGTGTACCGCGGGCGCATCGGTTGCTCCCGCGTCCGGAGCGCTCGAGGAAGGACTGCTCATGGAGCGAGCACGAGCCTTCGAGTTGGGCTCACAGTGCCGGTGAGCTTCGAGGCTGGAGCGCTCATCGCGCAAACGGTAGCGGTAGGCGGCCCTCTTCTGCGAGCTTGTCGAGATGCGCGGCAAGCGTGATAGCCGCAAGTGGGCGCAACTGCTCGGGCACGTCCGACCATGCGGCGTCGAGTAGCGCCTGCTCTCCGCGGCGACCTTCGGCGATCGCCGCGAGCAGGCGACGCTCGCGATCGAGACGGTGCTCGATGTATTCGCCGATGCGCTCTCCAGGCGTCCAGATCGGCGGGCCGTGGCCGGGGCAGAGAACTTCGAGCTGACGTTCTCGCAGTCGCTGCAGGCCATTCAGATAGCCGGCGAGCGCACCCGGGTCGGGGGCGACGAACACGCTGCCTTCGCCGAGGATCGCGTCGCCGGTGAAACATGCCCTGCCGGCGATCAGGGCGAAATGATCGGGCGCATGGCCGGGCGTGTAGAGCGCCTCGAATGGGCCAAAGCGCACCCCGTCTGTCAACTCCACGTCGGCGCCGCCACGGCCGGCGGCAAGCGGAGCGGGGAAGCGCCGGCGCAGCGCCGGTACCAGCTCACAGTGATCGGGGTGGTCGTGGGTGAGCACGATCCCTCCCAGTCCCCCACGCCGCTCGATCGCTGCCGTGAGCCGCTGGAGATGCGTGGGCAGCTCGGGGCCCGGATCGACCACCCAGGCTGGATCGCGGCCCACCACCCAGCTGTTGGTACCCGACATCGTGAGCGGGCCTGGATTCTCGGCGCGCAAGCGCAGGATGCCGAGGCTCTCCAGGCGCTCGTCCTCTGAAGTTTGGGCGCTCATCGACGCGACGTTAGCTGAGGCTCTATACCGATAGCTCCCCAGCTGGGACTCCCGATAGCTCCCAGCCAAGCTCGCACGGCAAATCCTCGCAACCGCTACTTGGAGGCGCGGCGCCTGTTAAAGGGGTAGGCAGCACCACCCAAGGAGATGAGACATGGCCAGATCCGAGCACGCCGACCCAAGTGCAGTCCGCCGTCACACCAACGATCTACGAGCGCGCGCGCTGCGCATGCGGAATTATCGATTCGCCCGTCACGGCGAGCGACCTCACGCGCTCAGCTTGGTTGTGGGCCTGGCCTGTCTGGCGATCGCGGCCGTGGGCTTGCCGGGTACCGCGCTCGCAGCTCCAAACGTGACGGTCAAGGCGAAGATCCTGCCGGTTCTCAAGAATCCCGCCTCGCCCAAAGGCGGGTCCTATCCCAAAACCGGCAACATCCTTGGCGCGGGCGCATCGGTGGAAGCGCAGATGACGATCAGCGGCACTGAATACGGCGGCTATCCCTCACCGTTGACGGGGGTTGTGGTGTACCTGCCCTCCGGCACCAAGCTGCATCCGCAGGGCTTTGCGACCTGCTCGCTGGCAATCCTCGAAAGCCATGAAGTACAGAACTGCCCGAAGAAGTCGGTTGCTAGCCCGAAGGGGGAAGTGCTCGGTGTGGTCAGCTTTGGCACCACGCGCGTGCAGGAGAAAGCGACCGTCCAAGCCTTCTTTACGCCAGGTGGAAACCTCGGGTTCTATACAGAAGGCAGGGAACCGACGGTCCTCGAAATCCTTTCGACCGGCAAGTTCTCGGGCGCATCCAACCCGTTCTCGCAGAAGCTGACAGCGGTGGTGCCGCTCGTCTCGACCGTTCCTGGAGCGCCCTATGCCTCGGTGCTGTCGATCAAGATCAGGGTTGGCGCCGCCTACATGCAGGGCAAAAAGCTGGTCTCCTACGGCACGGTCCCGACCAAGTGCCCGAAGGGCGGCTTCCCGGCCAAGACCGAACTGAAGTACCTCAGCGGGGAAACCTCGACGGCAAGCATCAAGGTTCCCTGTCCGAAGAAGTAGCGACTCGCCAACCAACGCCGAATGCCGATCTGACTTGGTCGCATTCAGGCGGGGTGGTGTCCGCAAGCTTCCTGTCTGCTGGGGACAGACAGGAAAGGGGAGGACGGGAGAGGACGAGCGCGTAGAAGCCTCCCGGGCAGTGACTGCCCGGGAGGCCGTCTACCGGGGGAGGCGCTCCCCAGTAGTCGTTGTCGCGTGCAGAACAGCGGGGTCGAAGGTTGGCCTGCTGCCTCCTGACTAGTAGATGTCGCGGTCGCGCACTTCGCGTTCGACCGGCGCCACCCCCCGCCTGCGGGCCCACGCGCCGAACCACAGCAGCGAGAACAACAGACCAACGATGCCCACCACGATCAGAACGAGCCCGACCGTCTGCAGGTTGACACCGCTGACCGTCGCCGTCACCGCATACCGCAAGATCGCGCCAACCGCGATCAGGAAAAGTGAAGTTCCGTATGTCATAGCACCGTGTATGCCCCAAGCGCGCGTTTTCAACCCCGGAAATCCCGCGACGCCGAGACCTATGCGAACATATGTTCGTGCGCTGGAGCAACCTGACCGAGCAGAGCGGACGAGCAACGTCGCCTGCCCGGTTACCGTGACGAGGCCGTCGTACGCCACTTCGACGCGCCCGAGGCGCTCGATACGCGCTTCTACGAGGTCCGCGCCCGCTCCGTGCTCAATCGTGTTCCCGCTCGCTCGCGCATGCCATTCAGCTGGACGATCAACCCCTATAGAGGGTGCAGTCATGCGTGTGTCTACTGCTTTGCCCGACCCACCCATGGCTATCTCGGCTTCGACGCCGGGCGCGACTTCGAGCGCGAGATCGTCGTCAAGGTCAATGCGCCCGAGGTATTGCGCCGGGAGCTTGCGCGTCCATCATGGAAGCGAGAGCACGTCGCCCTGGGCACCAACACCGACCCCTACCAGTGGGTCGAGGGCCGCTACCGGCTGATGGTGGGCATCTGGGAAGCGCTGCGCGATGCCGCCGGCGGGGTCGGCAATCCCTGCTCTGTGCTCACCAAGTCGCCCGCTCCTGCTGCGCGACCTGTCCCTTGATGGTGCAGATAGCCGAGCGGACGACGATCAGCGCCAACCTGTCGATCCCGACGCTCGACGAGCGTGCGTGGCGCGCCACCGAGCCGCATACCCCCAATCCGCGCGCTCGCCTGGAGGCGGTCGCGGAGCTCAACCGCGCCGGCATCCCCACGGGCGTGTTGATCGCGCCGCTGATGCCCGGCATCAACGACAGCCCCAAGCAGCTCGAACCGCTGCTGCAAGGCGCGATCGACGCCGGCGCGAGGAGCATCGGCGGCGCGGCCTTGCACCTGCGCGGCGAGGTAAAGGACGTGTTCATGGACTGGCTTCGCACACAGCGCCCGGAGCTGGTGAGTCGCTATGAGGGTCTCTATGCACGCGGCGCCTATGCACCCGCGGATGAGCGCAAGCGCATGGCAGAGCTCGTGCGCCGGCCAGGGGTTGGGAGCGGATTTAGAAGACTTTCGCCACCACGCAACGGACTGCCCCAGTCTCAGGGCGACCCTCGAAGGGCATCTCAGCAGAGCTTGTTTTGAGCCCAGGCGCGCGATCGGGCGTCTCAACCGCTTCGGCGCCACATTCCGGGCGGTCCAGCGGCACGCTCGACCGGGCGATCCAGCGGCACGCTCGAAAAATTTCTCTGCTCCGCGTAATTCTCCGCGCGCATCCCAGTTTCGTCTCGCACAAACCACTTGTGCCCGCTCCCGCGGGCCGATCACAGGAGGCATCGCGAGATGACACGCAACCGGATCTTCAAGCCGCTGCTTGGCGCCGCCATGGCAGCTGGCACCCTCGCGGCGGGCACGCTCGCCGCGGCCGGCCCCGCACAGGCGGCGCCGCAGTGGCTCACGCCACAGACGATCTCAGAATCGGGAAAGGACGCAAGCCAGCAGCAGGTCACCTTCGACCAAGGTGGCGATGCGGTTGCTGTCTGGGAGAGCAGCGGCGGGCCGGAGCCAGTCGTCATGGCTGCTGGAAGGCCCGCCGGCGGCGCCTTTACCTCTCCCCAGATGCTGTCCAATCCCAGCGTCTTTTCGACATCGCCCGACGTGGCTAGCGACGCACAGGGCGACTCCGTTGCTGTGTGGCTGCAATTCGACGGCGCCAACTTCCGCGTCCAGGCCGCTTACCGGCCGGCGGGGGGCTCCTTCGGCGCACCGCAGACGCTGTCGGCTGCGGGGTTTGAAGCTAGAGAGCCGCGCGTGGCGATGAACGCTGCCGGCGAAGCCGTGATCGCCTGGAGTCTTGACTCGGGTCTCGGCGAGGAGGCTCAGGTCTCCTCGGCCGCGCCGGGCGGCGTCTTCGGCGCCGCGCAGAGCCTGACCGGCTTCACGGGGGCCGCAAGCCTGCCCCAGGTCGCGCTCGACTCCCATGGCGATGCGATCGCCGTGTGGGAAGGCTGGGATGGGTCGAACATCCGTATCCAGGAGGCCTCGCGCCACGCCGGTGGAAACTTCGGCGCTCCAGAATTCCTCTCACCTGTCGGCGATAACGCCGGCACGCCGCAGATCGCACTGGACTCAAGCGGCGACGCGCTTGCGGTGTGGCGTTTCGACGGGTCCCCCGCCAGCACGATTCAAGCTGACTATCGTCTCGCCGGTGGCGCGTTTGCCTCCCCCCAGACGGTTTCCACATCGAGCTCCGATCCGGCGCAGGAGCCGCGGGTCGCATTCGATGCTCAGAGTGAGGGCGTCGTCGCCTGGCAGCAGTCCGACGGCAGCGAATCGCGCGTCTATGCGAGCGTGCGAACGCCAGGAAGCTCGGGCTCGTTCGAGCCTCAGAGCACACTCGATCCGGGTGGACAGGAAGCCTATGAACCGAGCATCGCCGGCGATGGGCTGAGCGGGACGATCGTCAGCTGGAAGACGTTCAACGGCGCCACCAACTCGACGCAGGCGGCGGGACGCCCGGCTGGCGGCAGTTTCGGTCCGGCTAGCACCGTATCCGCGACGGGGCCCCAGGAAAGCGCGCCCGAGGTCGGCATCGACGCACAGGGCAACGGCATCGCCGTATGGTCGCGCTCGAGCGGATCGAGCTACGTTTTGGAAGCCGCAGGCTACGACGCGGCCGGACCGCTGCAGCGCGGATTGACACTTCCCTCGCAGGGTCTCGTCGGCCAGCCGCTGCAGTTCTTCCTCGCGCCGCTGGACGTGTGGAGCCCCGTCCTCTCCGAGGGCTTCTCCTTCGGCGATGGCTCCTCCTCCGCCGGCGTGAGCGCCACGCACGCCTACAGCACGCCAGGTAGCTATCAGGTGACAGCCACCGCGACCGACGTGCTCGGCAACACGACGACTGTAACGCGCACCCTGACGATCAGCGCACCGGCCGCGAGCGTCTCGCCGACCGCGACACCGACGCCGGCGAGCATCAGCTGCACGCTGAGCGCCGCGCAAA
The DNA here is from genome assembly GCA_963725265.1 of uncultured Solirubrobacterales bacterium. Taxonomy (GTDB): domain Bacteria; phylum Actinomycetota; class Thermoleophilia; order Solirubrobacterales; family Solirubrobacteraceae; genus Palsa-744. The sequence continues at coordinate 939,903 of CAVRXP010000002.1, read as the reverse complement.
CCCAGCGCCTACTGAGCAAAGGCACGATCCTCGCGAGCGCCACCTGCGCCGCGAGCATCCAAGCGCAAGTGAGCGGTCGCCTGACGGTACGTGTAGCGCGCCACAGTGCCGGCGGCAGGAAAGCCAAAGGAACCAGCTTGCTCAGCTACACGCTGAAGAGCACGCATGTGAGCATCCCAGGCGGGCGTCGAATCGAAATTCGCCTGAGCCTCTCGCGCTCCTCGCTGCGCAACGTGCTCGACGCGCTGAGAGCGCATCGGCAGGTGGGGCTCTACCTGACGTTCACAAGTATCGGTGGCGCCGTACCGGCGGCGCACACTCAGATGCATCGGTCGAGCATCGTACTCGCCCGCCACGGCCGATAGATTCAACCGATGGAGCGCGAGGTGCAGATTCGCGACGAGACGATCAGGCTCGGTCAGCTGCTCAAGCTCGTCGGAGTCATCGACAGCGGTAGCGAGGCAAAAGCATTCCTCGCGCTCCATCCCGTCTTGGTCAACGACGAACGCGAGACCCGCCGTGGGCGCCAGCTGCGCGACGGCGACATGGTGCAGGCTGACGGGCAGCAATTGCTGGTGAGAAATGCCGCCTGGGCGCAGGCGCCGATGACGATGTCCGACTGAATGCCAGCCCAAGCCCTGGCTTTGGCGTTCGCCGCCTCGATCTACCCGCCGGCCGTGGTGGCGGTGATCGCGCTTGGGAAAGGCGAGCAGGTGCGCTCGCGAGTATTCGCCTTCGTCGCGGCGGCGGTGCTCGTCACCTATGCGATCGGCACGCTGCTCCTGTTCCTGCTGGAAGACCTCGGCGCGACCGGATCTCGTCATCTGACCCCAAGCGCGGCACTCGACCTGGGACTCGGCCTGCTGCTGCTGGCTCTCGCCTTGCGCCTGCGCCACAAGCAGCTCGCACAGGGCAGGCAGAAGGGGCTCGAGCGACGAGCGGCGAACGGTGGGTCTTCGACGAACGAGCCGTCCACCGAGCAGGCGACCAAGAAGAGCGCCTCGAAGATCGAGCGCTACCTCGAGAGCCGCCGCCTGGCCTTCGTGCTCGGCATAACGCTGTATGTGCTGCCCTCGCCGATCTATATCGCCGCCGTGAAGGAGGTCTCCGACGCCAGCCTCTCGACCGGCGGCAAGCTGGTCGCGCTGCTCGTCTGCGTCGCGATCATGCTGTGGCTGATCGAGCTGCCGATGCTGGCACTGGTGCTCTTTCCTGCGCGCGCGTCCGGCTCGCTCGAGCAGATCAACGCATGGTTCACGCGCAACGGCCGCCTGCTTGCGATGATCGCCTGCGCTGGGGCCGGCGCTTACCTGAGCGTCAAGGGGTTGGTCAACTTGATCGGCTAGGGCTGAGCCCTCAGGGCCCGAGCCTTAGCTGCTAAACGCGTCGGGGCCAGGACGGCCCCAGGCGCTTCTGCCGCGACTCCAGCCGGCGCGTTTCGATCGGCGGGATCGGCGAGGGCGACTTGCCTAGTGCTATCTGGGCGTACTCGCTGGCGAAGAAGAACACGGGGATGAACACGAGCATCGAGATGCCGAGCACGAGGTTTTGCACGAGGAACGGCGGACACGGAAGATGCTCATATCGATGAGCGGCGAGTCGGTCACGATCACGCCGAGCGTCACCATCTTGCGGTGGCCGACGGTGTCGGCCAGGCGACCGCCGAAGGCAAACAGCGAAGCCAGCGAGAGCAGGTAGGCGTTGATCGCCCACTGCATGCCGGTGCTCGTCAGGTGCAGCTCCTTCTGGATTTCCGGCGCCGCGATCGAGACGATCGTCTGGTCGATGAACGTCATCGCGACCGCGAAGATCATCGCCGCGAGGATCAGGTTTCGCGACTGGCCCGCGGTGGCGCTGGCGCTCGACACAGCCACTGGGCTAGCTCGCTGCCTCGCGCGTCAGTTCCTCCAGTAGCTTCGCCATCTGTTCGAGCGTCGATCCGTGCTCGGCCACATCGTATTCGTCGCTCAAATCGCGGGGATCGCTGTAGGCGAGCATCACGTCCGCCCCGTCGCGCCAAACCAGGATGCGCAAGGGCAGCTCGATCCCGATCTTTCGGTCACTCAGCATCAGCGGCGTGCCGGCGCGCGGGCTGCCGAACAGCAGTACCTCCTCCTCGGCAAGCTCCAATCCGGCCTCGCGCGCCGCTGCGGCGTGGTCGATGCGAGCGAACACGGTTAGACCCCGCCGCTGGATCGACGCGAGCAGCGATGCCACCGTGTCCGGGTGACTGCTAGCACTCCGCTTTACGACCTGGCTGGACATGTCGTGCCTTGCACTATGCCAAGAACTGAGGGAACCACGCAAGCTATATCCGCACGGACCGGCAATCTCTCGCTCCAGCGCGTGAAGTTCCCCTACGGTCGAGCTTCGATGCTAGGCAGGCGCGTCGGCGGGCAGACCGACAAGCGCGGCGCTGCGTTCCCACAAGGCCTCGGCCAATACCTCATCCTGCGCTTGGGGGCTTGGCTGGGCCACCTTCTCGTCTTCGACGTACTCGCCTGTGAGCGTCGCGGTCTCCTCAGACAGCGACAGCCAGATCAACGAGCGGGCGCCGCGGGCCGGCGAGCGGAAGAAAGGAGCCGCCAGCGTCGTCAGGACCTTCCAGATGCCGTTCTCGTTCTTGCCGAAGCCCGTGCGCACGACTCCCGGGTGAAAGCAGTTGGCGTGCAGCTCCGGTGCGCGCTTTGCCAGCTCGCGCGTGAAGAGGATGTTGCACAGCTTGGACGTGCCGTAGACGCGCATCGCCGCGTATGACTTCTCAGATTGCAGGTCTTCGAGGTCCAGGCGGCCGGACTTGTGCGCGTCGGATGCGGTCGTCACGACGCGGCCGCCGACGAGGCGATCGCGCAGCAGCGCGGTGAGCAGGAAGGGGGCTAGGTGGTTGAGCGCGAACGTCCGCTCTAAGCCCTCGGGGGTGAGCTTGCGCGAGGCGAACAGCGCACCCGCGTTGTTCGCCAGCACGTCGATGTGCTCGTAGCTCGCGCGCGCCTCCTCAGCCAGCTTGCGCACGTCGCTCATCAGCGTCAGGTCGGCGACGTGCTCGTGGACCTGGGCGCCACCGCCGACCGCCCTCGCTTCCTGGGCCACCACCCGAACACGCTCGGCGTCGCGACCGACGAGCGCGACCTCTGCGCCCTGTCGGGCCAGCTCGACAGCGGCGGCTTGGCCGATGCCGCGCGTGGCGCCGGTTAGCAGGACGAGTGTCATGTCGTGGACTTTACCTCGCTCCGACGACATGCCCCCGCGCGCGCGGGGGGATCGCCCATTTACGCACCACCGACCAGCAGCCCGGCCCGCCTGCGCGTCGCGCGCACCGCCTCGGTCAACGTGTCGATGTCATACGCGCCGTGGTGGCGGCGGCCGTTGATGAAGAACGTCGGCGTGCCCGAGACGCCGCTGGCGTCGGCACCCGCCACGTCCTGCGCCACTCTGGCGGCATGCTCGTGATGGCGCAGCTCCTCCCAGAAGCGCTCGACGTCGAGGCCCAGCTGCTCGGCGTAGCGGCGTAGCTCCAGCGGCGTGATCGCGTCCTGATGGGCTAGGAGCGCGTCGTGCAGCTCCCAGAACTTGCCCTGGGCGGCGGCAGCCTCGGTCGCCTCGGCCGCCAGTTGTGCGCTTGCGTGGACGTCGTTGAGCGGGAGGTGGCGCCAGACGTAGCGCAGCTCGTCGTCGAAGGAAGCGAGCAACTCGCGCACGATCTGCTCGGCCTGGCCGCAGTAGGAGCACTCGAAGTCGCCGTACTCGACGAGCGTCACCAGAGCGTCTTCACAACCGCGGATGTGGTCGCGCGAGGGGTCGATGTCGTCGGCGAGGTCGAGGATGTCATCCGCCGTGCCGACGATCTGGCGGGCTCGCACCTGCGTCGGCAGACGCCGCATGAGTTTGAAGAGCGCCCAGGCGAGCAGTGGGGCGAGGATCGCCGAGGCGAGCACGCCCAGCTTCGCCTCCTGCAAATGCTCGCCGCTGAAAGCCAGGCTCGAGATCAATAGCGAGACGGTGAAGCCGATGCCGGCGACGGCGCCGCCGCCCGCCAGCGAGGGGAAGCTGAGCGTCGGGCGCACCCCGTGCAGGCGCGGGCGCGAGGCCACGTACGATGCGGCCACTATGCCCAGCGGCTTGCCGAAGACATAGCCGATAGCGATACCGAGCGTGATCGGCGAGGCGATCGCGTCTCCCAAGAGACCTCCGGTCACGTGGATGCCCGCGTTGGCGAGCGCGAACAGCGGCACGACGACATAGCTCGTCCACGGGTGCAGGGCGTACTGCAGGCGCTCGTTGGGGGAGATTGCCGAGGCAACGCCGACCTGCGCCGAGCGCGCCAGCTCCGGCGTGGGCTGCTCGCGAAACGAGCGCGTCAATGCTGTGGCGCGCTCGAGGTCCTCGCGCGAGGGCGGATAGGCGCTTGTCACCAGGCCGACCGCGAGACCCGAGATCACCGGGTCGATGCCCGACTCGAACATCGCCACCCACAGAGACAGTCCCACGATCACCGTCAACTGGCGCCGCCAGGCAGGGGCGTAGCGCAGGAGGACCAGCAGCGCGAACAGGCCGATCGCCACGGCCAGCGCGGGCTTTGAGATGTGGCCCGTGTAGGCGAGCGTGATCACCATCAGCGCGAACAGGTCGTCGACGACGGCGAGCGTCAGCAGGAAGACGCGCAGTCGTGTGGCGCTGACTGGGGTCAGCAGCGCTAGCGCGCCCAGCGCGAAAGCCGTATCGGTCGACATCGCGGCGCCCCAGCCGTGGGCGCCGGGGCCGCCCGCGTTGAAGGCCAGGTAGATCGCGATCGGCACGACCATCCCGCCCAGCGCGGCCATCACCGGGATCGCCAGGCGCGTGCGCTCGCGCAGCTCGCCCACGTCCAGCTCGCGCTTTGCCTCCAGACCGACGACCAGGAAGAAGAACGTCATCAAGCCCTCGTTGACCCAGTGGCGCAGGTCGGCGGAGATGCCGCCGCCGCCGATCGCGATCGACAGCTTGGTGGTCCACAGCGACTCATACGAGGAGGACCAGGGCGAGTTGGCCCACAGCAGCGCCGCGATCGTGGCGCCCAGCAGCACGACCGCGCCGCCGGTCTCGGTGCTCAAAAAGTTGCGCACCGGCGCGGCCAGGTTGCGCGCCCAGGCCGTACGGCCGCTATAGGAAGTGACTTGTTCTTCGGCCATGCCCGCACGATTATCGCTGGGCGTTCGGTGGTGGGTCAGTTTGGTCCACCGCACTCAGGACTCCAAGCCGATGGCTTCCTGAACCCATCCAGGGTGCACTCGGGGTTCACCCGAGATCAGCTGGGCGCTGGGACGGGTGAGCGAAACGCGTGTCGCGCTAGTCGCCGAGGACTTCTCTTGCCGAGTTCTCGGCACGGGATGCCCGCGAGCTGGTCTTCGTTTCTCGTCTTCGCTGTATCGGCATGGACGTGATCCAGAAGACGAAGAGCGCCCACAAGAACAGAGACTGGCGCGTAGAGCCGTTGACCGTCGCTGCGACTGCCCATGCTAGCGTCAGCGTCGGCCAGATCCACAGCGTCCACCTGTAGCGTCGTCCACGATCCTGGCTGTGGCGAACCACCTCGGCGTACTCGATCACCGCTGGCGCGAGACGCGGGTTCTCGATGGGTTCACCCTTCAGCACGCTGCGGGCTACCGCTCGGCGGTCTTGCGAGCACAGGTTCTTGGCGGCTTTCCAACGGCTCCAAATCAAAATGGACATTGCGGCGCCAAAGCAAACACCGAAGCTCAATCCAGCGAGTAGCGCCTTCCCCAAATTGCCCGAGAAGTCGAGTTGAAACAAAGCAAATAGCGACCCGGCAGGACCGCCGATGATCAATGCGGTCCACGGTCGCCCGTGGCGCCAAATCTGCTCCGTGCGCACACCCCTATCTTGCCGTATACGACGATGCCATGGCGCTGCCGCCCATCCTGGATGATGCATGGACCGACGTACATCGGCGAAATCAAGCACGATGGCGATGGCGATCGGTGCGGCCGGATCGAGGAGCCGGGTGTTCGTTTTTGCGGTTCCGGGCGCGCATGCGCGCCCCGCCGGATGGTTCATGCACCATCCGGACATCGCCGCATGCGGCGATGTCTTAATGATTATTTGGTTAAAGGACCCGGCGTGCCCAGGTGAAATCTTCAGCCAGCCAACCGGAGGTCAGCGGCAAGACGTAGACACCCTCCTCAGAGGAGTGGATCGCCCACTGAGCGCTGAGCGCGATCCCCTCGTGGATCACGTTTGACTCCGTCGCGGTCGCGTCGAAGCTGGCCGAACCGAAGAACAGCAGGTCGCCCGGTTGCACGTCTTCCAGGTGGATGCGGCTGCTCTTGGGGATTTCGCCCGCCTGTTCGGCGGCGGTGCGCCCGCGGATGCTCTTGCCCCATGGCAAGCCCGAAACCTTGTAGACACGCCAGGCAAAGCCCGAGCAGTCATAGCCGCCGTGTTCCAGGCCGTCGACCGTGTTGTCGGTCGTCCCGCCCCACACGTAGGGCATGCCGATCTTGGAGACCGCGATGTGCAAGACCTCGCGTTGAGCGGAGCTGTACTGCGGCAGCGAGAAGCCCTCGAGCACTTCGCGCGCCGCGGACAGAGCCCAGCTTTCAAGGCCGAGCACGACCGCGAAGGAGTGCGCGGCTTCGGCGCGCGTGATCGCGTTCCACGGGTACAGCTCCAGCGAGTCTTCGCCGGCCGGATGGTTGTAGCGCAGGCCCAGATAGCGGGCGACCACCTCGCTGCCGAAATAGCTGGGCGGCCCAAGGCCCGCGGCGAGCGCCACCTGCTGGACGTGTTCGGCGACGTCGCCGAGGCCGAGCTGATCGACGAGCAACGCGTCGAAGCGCACGAGCGTGATCGGGACGCTGGCCTGGAAGACGATCGGCGCAACTTCCTCGCGCGTGGCGAGCGCGGCTAGCGCCGCACTCTCGGCCTGCGCGCTCAGCGAGCTCGCCCCGGCGAAACCCAAACCAGGGACTTCGCCCATCACGCCGTCGCTCACCACAAGTTCCTGCTGGGCGCTGTCCCAGTTGGCGGCCGTCAACTTTTTGGTCGTGGCGGCCGCCGCCGAGTCGCCGCCCACACCGCCTCCGACCAACGCGACTGTGCAGCCGAGCACGAGCGCAAACGCGCGCGGTGAGAGCGAGCGAACGTATGAGCCCAGTTCGAGCACACCCCCCTATCGACTGAGCCATTTGCTGCTTGAGTCTCACGCGTGCCCGCTGGCCATCGGTTTGGGCGCCTGCTCGTCGTGGCGGCTTTACTGCAACCGCTTATGCAAAAGCTACGCTCCCCGACCGGTGCCCGCCCGGAGATCGATCACGGCGCTGCCCTCGAAGCGACCGGTGCGAAGATCGTCGAGCGCTTGGGGTGCATCGGCGAGCGTGTAGGAATGGACATCGGTGCGTACCGGCACCCTGGGGGCGAGCGCCAGGAACTCGCGGGCATCCTGACGGGTGAGGTTTGCGACTGAGCGGATCGAGCGCTCACCCCAGAGAATCTCGTACGGGAAGCTGGGGATGTCTGACATGTGAATCCCCGCGCAAACGACCGTGCCGCCCTTGGCCAGGACGCGCAGGGCTCGAGGGACCAGCTCCCCGACGGAGGCGAACACGATCGCCGCGTCGACTTCCTCAGGCGGTCTCGCCGTAGAGTCTCCGGCCCACTCGGCGCCGAGCTGCAGAGCGAACGCCTGTGTCCTCTCGTCGCCGGGCCGCGTGAACGCAAACACGCGCCGGCCCTGAAAGCGCGCGACCTGGGCGATGGTGTGCGCGGCGGAGCCAAACCCGTACAGGCCGAGCCGCTGCGCTTCGCCGGTCATTTTCAGCGCGCGGTAGCCGATCAGGCCGGCACACAACAGCGGCGCCAGCTCCAAGTCGGAGAACCCCTCGGGCAAAGGAAAGCAGAAGCGCTCGTCGGCGACGGTCAGCTCGGCGTATCCACCGTCGATGTCACGTCCGGTGAAACGCGCGCGATCGCAGAGATTCTCGCGTCCGCTGAGGCAGTAGCGACAGCGTCCGCACGTCCACCCAAGCCAGGGGATGCCCACGCGCGCGCCAGGCACAAGCGCCGGTACGTACTCCGCCTTCGTCGTCCCGCCCTGCTCCAGCCCTTCCCGCGCCGGCCCGCGCTCGAGCACCGTCCCCACGATCTGATGGCCGGGAACGATCGGCGGACGGGGAATATCGACCTCTCCGTCGAGCAGATGCAGATCGGTGCGGCATACGCCACACGCGTGCACACTCCCCCGGGCCCGGCTCTGGCCGCTCGAGCTCCGCCGCTCTCAAAACCCCTGGCTGCTCTATCCGCATTGCCCGCATACACCGATCATCGCAGGCCGGTCCTACACTGAAGATCATCGAATCCGAGCAGCAGCCCGCAACGACAGACCGGGTAGCGATCGCCGTGAGATCAGCCGAATGAACACATCGAAGCCGTCCCTTCTCGCGGGATGCTCGATACTGCTAGCGCTTCTCGCCTGCAGCTGTGGGAAATCATCCAGCGCCACCTCAGCAAGCAGCCAAACGAGCCGGAGCACGTCGAGCTCCACCTCCCCCACGCAGCCATCGACGACACAGCCGTCCACGACGTCAACATCTACCACGAGCACCATCGTCGTCGGCAGCGCCGGCGGTGTGACGGCCACGCTGCACGCCGGCACGCACCATCCAGCAGTCAACCGCCCCTGGCCGCTTCACTTCATCGTCACTCGCACCGGCACCGCTGCGAAAGCGAGCGTCAGCTACGAGTACCTGTTCGGCGGCGTGGTCGTGGCACACCGCTCTCACTACACCTTCACCGGCCATTTCTCAGACGTATTCCAATGGCCCGCCATGGCCGTCGGCTACCCGCTGACGTTTCGCGCTGTGATCGTCTCTGGGGGCAGGACGATTGACCTCGACTATCCGGTGCGGGTGACCGGGTAGACGACCAAGCTAGGGCCAGCCAGCTCCACGTCAGCGGCGGGGGCGGGGCGGTCAGCGGCGTCCGCAGGAGTCCGAGCTGATTCGCGCGTCGACAGAGCCGTCGGTCAAGTCGTCACGATACGCCCTTCCTCATTTCTAGGACGAAGTATCTTCGTCCTAGAATTAGCCCATCCCCCCAGAGAATCAGCCTCCAAGATCCCCGGGCGGTTCACTTTGCGCAAAGTTACTGTATGTATGGGCGGCGATCACCATCACGTCAGGCGACCCACCACAAACGCCACTACTATCACTACGATCATCGTCCATATCAGAAGGCGCCGCTGGCGAACCTTTATTCTGTTAAATGATACCCCGTCAGAACCAGCGTCCTCCACACGAGGTCTCTTAAGTAGACTTTGATACGCAATCCCCACCAACAGTGCGCTACCCATAGCCATACCGACGCGCACAGCGAGCACTTCAGCTGTCAAAGTACCCGTGATAGCCGCGATCGCGACATAGCCAGTCAAAGCGCCCGCAAAGAGCTTGCCCTCAAGCTTTAGCCAGCTAGACATACCGTCCTCCGTCTCATATGCCCTCACCGCGGTTCATGTTCGCACGCATATGTAACGGCAGCACCTGCAGTACCTCCGATAGTACCAGCCGCATAGACACCGATACCGTCTGATAGGGCAGCCGCCCCCACTCCAACCAAAGTACTCGCACCAATGCCCTGAACTAGGCACGACACCTCGTGGACTTCAGACGCATGCCGTTTAGCCCAGCTTATAATTTTTCTCGCAGCTTTCACGATAGATTTTGAAGCGTTTTTGAGGAATTTTTCAGCGCCAGAAACGAGGTTCCCAAGAAAGTCTACGGACCTCAGGCACGTAGCGTAGATCACGGACACACGGCCCTTGGAAGCCTGCTTTGCATCGAACGGTCGACGAGCTCGTCGTAGCCGCACTTTCGTCGTTGGTTTCTTCTCCACCTAGTGGCTGGATTAGCTGTACGTCTTCGACGTGTGCTTCCCCGTGGCCGGTCCCTGAGTGGGCGGCGACGTTTTCGTATTCTTCTCCTTCTTCTTGAAAAGTTCTCCCTCCGCGTCGTATGTATGGCACCGACCGCATCTTCTATTCACCTGCTAGCAACATAACGACCCAGTCAAAGACAGGGCAGCTATAGTTCAATTAGCACGAATGCCACACCAATAAGAATCGACACGGTGCCGACTATCCCCGGTGCCCTCATGAGGGTTTCTGCACTTGGATGTCTCATTATCCTATCGTAACGCTCCCGCCCCTCAGTGGTCGCATGTCGTCGCACCTTTGGCAATTGCTTACCCGTTAGCCACCGACCCCATGCCATTGTCACCACACCGATAGCAATCAGCATCACACCAACCAGCATGTTTTCCCCCTACCCTCGTTCTGCGGGCATCATTATTAGCTCGCCTATCACGATTTATATTCCCACGCCGCGACGGTAGCACGGCCGGCAGCTATCGTGAACGAACCGCCGAATGCTGCGATCTTGTAGCAGTCGTACTCGGCAAATGGGTCACCACTCGCTGCGGCGCCACATGACAATGTGGCAACGAGCGTGATCCCACCGATCACGGCCGTGCCGAGGCCAGCCGCTGCAGTCGCCAGGATTTTCACGACATGCTTTTTTATCCAGTGCCAGACTTTGCCAAATATGCTCGCGTTCCTAGCGCATGGGGACTGCACCATGCTCATGCTTCCCTCACAAAGGGGAACGACGCCCGACCCAGATTCGTCGCGGGCATTGAGGCCTTCCACCCCTGGCCCAAAGCTCGCTGCCTTTTCTTCTAGAACAGCGGAACTGACTTGTGCTTCTGCCTGTCCTTTGGCGCCTGGGTGGTATGCGGTTTCTTCGTCTTCTCCTTCTTCTTGAAAGATCGCGCGCCGTGTCGTATACATGGCACAGGCCTATCCTCTATTCGCCCAGTAGCAATAGAACGACTCCGGTCAAAAACACGACACCGCCGCATACGCTCGCCACATGCAGATATTGGTGCATCCGTCTTGACATGCCAGCGAGATGGGACTGGTGGTCTGGAGGAGCCTTGCTTTGCACATTCCTCAACCACCTAGGCGTCAGCCACCTCGCCCACACAACCATCATAAAGCCAACTATGATGAAAACAAAGCCTACCATCTAACGGATGTCCATATCTCGCAACAAATGTTTCTTGCCCCAAAAGCCGACAAGCAAGATCAACCCATAGATGAGTGCAAATAGCACGACCACTGCTATTTCGCCAGTGACAGCATACCCAACGAACGCGAATACGAAAAAGCCGACACCAAATATGATCGACATTCCCCGGAACATACTGTTCGCACGTTGAACAGACCTCTCGTTCAGCGCACTTTGCCTTGGATCCTCGTCCATGTCAGTTTTTCTCGTCATTCCAAGCTTGAAATGTCGATGCCGCTACCGTGAATGTGAGCGTAGCGCCAAAAATACCAATCTTGTAGCAGTCAAAGGCCTCAAAGGGATCAGCCGTGAGTGCAGCACTAGCCGCACATCCGGTAGTCGCAAGGAGCGTAGCGCCGCCAGCAACAACAGTACCAATAGCCCCAACCCCAACAGCGACCAGTTTGTGGATGTTGTGTTTAACCCAGTGCCATATCTTGCCGAATATGCTTGTGCTCCTAGCGCATGGGGCTTGCACCATGCTCATGTTCCCCTCACACAGGGTAACCACGCTCGACCCATCTTCCCCATGAGCACCACTGCTTTGGCCTTCTACCCCTGGCCCGAAGCTAGCTGCCTTTTCTTCTAGAACAGCGGATCCTACCCGCGCTTCTTGTTGTCCTTCAGCACCTGGATGGTATGCGGCTTCTTCGTATTCGCCTTCTTCTTCTTGAAATCGCCTCCGTAAACGCCTTTTCAACGCCCGCTCGTTCATCGAGCATTGCGTCGATAGCGTGAGTACATCCAGTCGCCCACAATGAGGATTATCAAGATTCCGAGTAGTACATAACGTATACCGTGTGACGCACCGAGCGCAGTAAGCAAGAAGACGGCCGATAGAACAACGCGGAATACTATGAATGAACCCGATACTTTCTTCTTATTATCCATCTCCTGTATCTTCCTAGCATGCATATGTCGTGCCAACACCAAGTGCCAGCCCGAGCGCCCGGCTGAAACTAGACTCAGGTAGAAAATATGTACCCACAGCCGCGGCATATCCGGTGGCCTTGCACACGGTGGTATTGTTCTTGTAGGCTTCCTCCAACGGTGCCGCGAATGTTTCCTTAACTAGGTCCCACCCGCCTTTCACCTTTTTCCACCATTCCACGATACCTTCAGTTTCAACCTTGAAGCCAAGGAAACTAAAGCTTGCAGCACATGCCTTAGTTCCGGTGCATCCACCGCCGCTGCCTTCTTCTTCCCAGTATTCTTCTTCGGGTCCTTCTTCTTCGGCGGTGGTGATGATGGCGGCGTAGGCTCTGGCTTCTGCTGCTGTTTGGGCTGCTAGGCGTTCGGCTTCTTCTCGGGCGGCTTGTTCGCGGGCGAGTTGGGCTTGGGTTTCGCGGGCGCCAAAGTTGTTGTTTGCTTCGTTGACCCATGCTGCTGCTTCGAAGGTCCATTCGCCTGTCAGGTCTGTCGTGTTGATGGGGTCGCCGTATACGTAGGCGTATTGGTTCTCAGATCCTCCGGGCCTGGGGTCTGTTTGGAGGTAGCGGCCGAGTTGGGGGATGTAGGAGCGGGCACCCATTGCCATGATCCCGGATGGTAGCGTAGTTGGGATCTCGTGTGAGCCGAGCCAGCTGTACTTTGGCGGGGTTTCGGTGGAAGGGACTCCGTACTCGCTTGCTTCGGTGATCGTCGATTCCAGGGCAGTGGCTGTTTCTTCTTCGTGGGCTGTGGCGATGATGTCGCCGTGGAGGTTGGGGAGTTGTAGAGCGGCTTTTTCGTTGTTGTGGCGGATCGCGACGAGTCCGCCTGCGATTCCTGTGATGTAGCGGGTGTAGTTGCCTGACAGTTCTCCTGTCCAGGATGGGGTTCTGGCTTCTGGGGAGGAATAGTGTTGGATTTCGGTCGCGACGATTTTGCCGGTGGAGAGGATTTCGCGGGTTCTACCGTCTGGGTCCAGCTGGTCTCCGATGGTTTGGGTGCCCTGTGTTTGGGTTGCGAGCGCGTTGTTCTGATAGTAGGTGCTGGTGAGTGCGGTGCCGCCGGCGTCTGCGGCTGGTAGTTTGGTTGTGTTACCGAACGAGTCGTATTCGGTGCCGGCGTCTAGGAGTCGGTTGGCGGGATCGTAGGTGTGTGCTTGTATTTCGCCGCCTTCGGTGGCGCATGCTCCGCCGGTGCCTGGGGGTCTGATGGTGAGGCTGGCGCGGTTGCCTTCTTCTTCGTATGCGTATATTCGAGTAGTGCAGCCTTTGCCGGTCTGGTTGTCGAGTGCTTGGGTTAGGCGGCCGGCTTGGTCGTAGGTGTAGGTTTGTGCGGCTTGGGTGCTTTGTTGGGTAATCCATTGTCCGTGGATGGATGGTGCGACCGCGTCCGAGTACCATGTTTCCGGACAGGTTTTTGCGCAGTGCGCCGTCTTTGTGTATTCAAGGCCCGTGGTCTGCCCGGCAGTGTTGTGTGTGTAGTTGGCGCTCATCGCGTTTGGGTAGATTTCGCTTGTCATGTTGCCTTCGACGTCGTAGGCTGCGGTAAATGTGAGTGTGCTCGTGCCTTGGGTGTCTTTGAGTTCTGTGAGCGCACCAGTCGTTTCGTTGTATTCGTAGGTTTGTGTGCCCTTGCCGTCGCTCATTTTCTTTAGACGGTAGTCCTTTTCTTTTTCGTATTCGTAGGTGGATAGGTTACCGTCGGCGTCGGTGTAGCTCGTGAGCTGGCCCAGCGTGTTGTATTCGCTCTTCAGTATCTCTGTGCTCGTGCTTTGTTCGATTAGCGCACCGGTTGTGGGACTGTATTTGTCTGTTACCTTTGGTAGTGCTGTTCCTGTGGTGGAGGTCGTTTCGGTTGTTTCTGGGCGGCCCGCTTCATCGTAGGTTGTGGCGGTGGTGCGCGTGTCGCTACCGCCTCCTGCCTTTGCTGCTTCGGTCTTTACTTGTGTCGGCTCACCGTACATGTTGTACGTGTAGGTAGTGACGGGCAAGCCCGGTAGACCGCTGGTGGTTGGCTGTTCGGCGGGCTGTGTCTGGCACACCATGTTTGCCCATTCGGGATGTTCACCACATTTAGGTGCCAGGATACTCGAGCCTGAGGTATAATAGATCGTCTGGGCATTGTTTACGTGAGTGTCGGTGCTCGAGGGTCGGATCCACTTCTCGACGCGGCTGTCCCCGGTGTTGGCCCACTCGCTGCCGCTATCGAGAACGTACACGTCTGACCCGTAGAACGCGAGCCCGTCGGGTGCTTCGGTGAACTCTCCACCACCGTGGCCCTTGCTACCGAACCCATACAAGTATTCCCCCGTTGGCGTGAACACCTGGACACGGTCGTTCCCGTATTCTGCGAGCCAGACGTCGCCTTCTGTGCCTATCGAGATGTCGTATGGGATGTTTAGCTTGCCTGGTTCGCTGCCGGCTGTGCCCCAGGTGCGGATTAGTTTGCCTTCGCTGTTGAACTCACCGACCTTGTTTTCCCACGAGTACGTCACCCATACGTTTCCGCTGGAGTCGACCGTTACGAAGAACGGGCCTTCTTTTTCTTCGGGGAGTGAGATGTTACGCATCCACACAAGTTCTGGGGTGAACTCCTGCACACGATCATTCCCGCGATCCACAACAAAGATATCGCCACTCGAATTGACAGCTATACCTTTCACATAAGAGAACTCCCCATTGCCCGACCCCTGCAGGCCGGCACGACACGAGGTCGTGCACACCTCAAACTTGTTTTCTCCGTTAGAGACGCCCCAACCGAACGTCTTGATGAACGTGCCTTCGGAGTTGAACTCCTCGACACGGTTGTTACCGTCATCGGTCGCCCAAACGTTGCCTTTAGAGTCAACGATCACACCATACGTCGTTTTGAACTGGCCAGCACCTTCACCCGAAGAACCCACAGTACGAACATATTCCTCTTTAGAGTTGAACTCCTCTAGCCGGCTGTTCTCCGTATCAGACACCCAAACATCACCTGAGGCATCAGTCGCCAAACCACCCTCCGGTTCAAGCAGCTCACCGGTACCACTGCCGTATGCTCCGAAGGAGCTTGTGTAGGTCGGGGGTGTGTTTGCTGTTTTGTTGGATCCAGGTGTTGTCGTTTCGATCGTGTTGCCCGTGGATTCTTCATACAGCGTCGTGCGTGTAAGGTTCAGTCCGCCCGGATCGCTCGTGGTGGATGTCGGCTTACGCAGTTTCCATCCCAGTCCACCTTGACCCGAATACCCGGTGAGCGTGGTGCGGAGTTCCTGTTCGCCTCGACCTTCGATCTGCGCGCCTTGCGTGGTCTTTGTCACCAAATGGTACGGACCGCCTTCTGCGGGGGCGCCTTCATCGAAACTGTAGAGGGTGTGGTTGCGTGCCTGCACTTCTTCGCCGCCGGCGAGCTTGATCGCGTGACGCGGCCCCAGGCTGCTCAACAGCTCGGTTCCTTCGCTGTTGTATTCGCTCTGGGTGTCAAGCAGTTTCGCGGCTTCGGCCGGTTTAGCTTCTTTTAGAGCTATCGCGCGATTATCAGGGCTCAGCGAGCGGATCACGTCGTTGGTGGAATTGTATTCACTTGTGGAGATCCCTCCGCTGGGAGTGGCTACGTTGACGGTGCGATCGGTGCTGTCGCGATAGTAGACGGTCGCGCGCCTATAGTCCCCGGCGGGCCAACCCTGCGGCTCATCGGCCGCGAACACTGCCGTCGCTTCGACCGGGAGGTCTTTCTGCGCCCAGCCTTCTTCGACTTCTTTAGCACCCATCGCGTGAGGCCCACCAGCACCCGACACCGGCACGTTGTACTCAACCGTGCTGCCAGGCTGCACCGGTCGCAGTTCGCCTTCGCTTTCTTTCAAGTTAGGTCGGATCCACTTCTCGACGCGACTGTCGCCCGTGTTCGCCCACTCGCTGCCGCTATCGAGAACGTATACGTTCGATCCGTAGAATGCGAGTCCGTCGGGTGCTTCGGTGAACTCTCCGCCACTGTGGCCTTTGCTGCCGAACCCGTACAAGTATTCGCCTGTAGGTGTGAACACCTGGACACGGTCGTTCCCGTATTCTGCGAGCCAGACGTCGCCTTCTGTGCCTATCGAGATGTCGTATGGGATGTTTAGCTTGCCTGGTTCGCTGCCGGCTGTGCCCCAGGTGCGGATTAGTTTGCCTTCGCTGTTGAACTCACCGACCTTGTTTTCCCACGAGTACGTCACCCATACGTTTCCGCTGGAGTCGACCGTTACGAAGAACGGGCCTTCTTTTTCTTCGGGGAGTGAGATGTTACGCATCCACACAAGTTCTGGGGTGAACTCCTGCACACGATCATTCCCGCGATCCACAACAAAGATATCGCCACTCGAATTGACAGCTATACCTTTCACATAAGAGAACTCCCCATTGCCCGACCCCTGCAGGCCGGCACGACACGAGGTCGTGCACACCTCAAACTTGTTTTCTCCGTTAGAGACGCCCCAACCGAACGTCTTGATGAACGTGCCTTCGGAGTTGAACTCCTCGACACGGTTGTTACCGTCATCGGTCGCCCAAACGTTGCCTTTAGAGTCAACGATCACACCATACGTCGTTTTGAACTGGCCAGCACCTTCACCCGAAGAACCCACGGTACGAACATATTCCTCTTTAGAGTTGAACTCCTCTAGCCGGCTGTTCTCCGTATCAGACACCCAAACATCACCTGAGGCATCGGTCGCCAAACCACCCTCCGGTTCAAGCAGCTCACCGGTACCACTGCCGTAGGATCCAAACGAACTGGAATACGTCGGAGTCACTGTCGGTTCATACACAGTCACAGACACTGACCCTGAACCATTGGTAGCTGTAACGAGGACCGCGAGTCTATGGCCTTCGTCTTTACTGGTCGGCGTGTAGTTCGCGTTTATAGCACCGGGAATCGCCGAGCATTCTTCGCCGTTTGAGTTGCAATCCTCCCACTGATAGCCGTAGATGACGGGGCTACCTGACCATTTGCCTTCGGTGATCGCCATGCGAACGCCTGTGGTTCTCACCCCGGTGAGCTTCGGTGCTTCTGTGTTCGTCAGCCCTTCCCCGCTCCACACCGACGCCGACGCAGGAGCCTGCAATACCTTCAGGACGGCACCGGGACTACCACTACCCGTGATCGTCCCGTACACGATCCCCCAGGTCTCCTGGCCCGGCGGCGTGATCGCTGTTACCTGTCCTTCACTGTCATACCCATAATAAGAGCGCCTAACAAAAAGAGGTTTTGGGATGCTGTTGTCGTAGACGGTGTCTATGGCGAAACCTTTGGTCAGTGATGGGTTGTGGGCTCGTATCGAGCCGTTGTTGCCGCGTGTCGAGCGTCGGTATCGGTATCCGGGGCGCAAGCGGGTGCCTGATCGGCAGGCCCTGACGGGAATCCTCTTTGTCCTCAAGACGGGCATCCCGTGGGAGGATCTGCCGCAAGAGATGGGCTGTGGGTCGGGAATGACGTGTTGGCGTCGCTTACGGGATTGGAACGAGGCTGGGGTCTGGGAGCGCCTGCACCGAGTGCTCTTGGACGAACTGCAAGACGCGGGAGCGTTGGACTGGTCAAGGGCGGTCGTGGACAGCTCGCACGTGCGAGCAAAAGGGGGGGCGAAAAGACAGGCCCCTCGCCAGTCGATCGCCGCCGGCCGGGCTCCAAGCACCATGTGATCTGCGACGGTCAGGGAACCCCGCTGGCCGCCACTCTCACCGCCGGCAACCGCCACGACATCACCCAGCTCATCCCACTCGTCGATCGGGTCCCCCCGACCGGCGCTCACGGCAAGTTCAGGCCAAAGGCGCTGCTCGCAGACCGGGCGTATGACAGCCAAAGGCACCGCAACGCGCTCCGCGAAAGGGGCATCACACCACGGATCGCCAAACGCAACACCGCTAACGGGTCGGGGCTCGGCAAAGAACGATGGGTGATCGAGCGCACGATCTCCTGGCTACACCAACACCGCCGCCTCGAGCGTCGCTACGACCGCCGCGCCGACATCCACGAAGCCTTCCTCACAATCGGCTGCGCACTCATCTGCCACCAACAACTCCAAAACTCATTCTGTTAGGCGCTCTAAGTCTTCAAGGGTTCTGGTTTGATCCTCGGATCCCATAGGACCCGCAACCGTCCCTGCTTGTCGTATTCATAATGTGCGACTTCGACTCTCTTCATTTCTTTGCTCGTAGGTTCCCACGCCGTGTAATACACGTGCGCGAGATCACCTTCAAAATTCCCCCATTCTGTAGGAGCTTCGCCTTTCGCTGTCGTGCTCGTCGCATAACCGAACGTCAACGCACGACACCCCGCTTTCAACGTCGGCGAACAAGACACCCCCACCGGAACCGGCGCAAGCGCCTCACTGGGACGCGCAAACACCCTTGGCGAACCGAGCGGCACATTGACCGTTTCATAAGAATAAGTCGTGGTGTCTGTCGCGACCTGGCCCTGTGTAATGTGCGGACTCCAGACTCCACCGCTGCCTCCAGAGGACACCCCGAAGCACGTCGTTGTGTCCGCAGCAGAGTTCTTAAGACTGAATTCGGTGTGGCCGGCTTCACACGGAGTACTCGAGAGCGTCAGATTCGAGTCGCCCGCAGGAGAAATATAGCCACCACTCCCGTTCGGAGCGAAGATCGTTTGCGCACCATCCGCTTCGCTCAACACCATACCACCCGTAGGCTGTTTGACCAAACTCTCCTGGCCGCCGAGACTCAGACTCCACTGATATCCAAACGCACCGTCATTACCAGCCGTCGTATGCTCGGCGTTATAGCTGCGAGCCACCGTCAACCCACCACCCATCGAAACATCCGTATCCGTCAACGTGTATTCACCCGACTGTGGGTTAAACGACCCAGGACCAAGTGATACCGGGGTCGCTGGACGCACGATCATCGTAAAATGTTCACTAGCAACGTTCCCCGCGTTATCTTCGGCTTCCACGGTCACAACATGTCGTCCTGTCGCATAATTATGGCCGAAGATCGTCCACGTCCCACCATGAGCAGTACACGGCCCCGGAGAACACGACGCACTAGACCTTTCGACTTCATGCCCATCGATAACCAAAGTCAAAGACTTCATCCCAGAACTCACAGTGGTCCCGCTACCGTCGGTCGCTTCGGCTTTCAACTGATATTCACCGGCACCAACCTGCCCGCCAGAACCCAACCCTGAAAGCCCAATATTATAGGGTGGGGTCGCGTCCACCTTGATGTACTGCGGTGAGACCTGCACATAATTTTTATTAGCCGCGTCATACGCGATCGCGTCAAGAGCATCTTCGCCATTGGCCATTTTGCTCGAGTACGTGAACCCCTTGTTAAATATGGGATTACATTGCACTCCCTGGCATTCGCCGTCTTCGTAGATCGGGAAATCTTCTCCCCAACTACCGCCGGTGATACTGAAAAAACTGATGCCCGTGCCAGGATCTGTCGCATTAATTTCAAACGCGCTTTTCGAATACGGGCCAAGCCAACCACCACTACCATACAAAACATTTGTCAACCCGCCATCTACCGTCGGACTCGTCTTGTTGAAACTCAAAACAGGCCCTTTTTCCTGTTCGAGATCCACCGCCGCATACGAAACGGTCGTCGAAGCCCCCGAACCGCTACCCGTAGCCCGCAACGAATACCTCGCAAGATTTTCTGGTGTGCCCTCTTCGCTTTTAGACGGACATTCCGGATTGCTCGTTTTCCAACATTCCCCACTAACACCAATAAAGGTATCGCTCAGGTTACTGCTGACCACTTTTTCTTTTTCTACTTTTTTCGTATTATTTTCTAGCTGGAGAGAAGCTTCCGCGTCGTCCCCTTCAAGCGTTGTCGAAACTTCGGCCGAGGCGCTTGTGATACGAGCTTCACTGTGTTCGTGGATCGGGTAAAACAGCATTCCAACTTCACCAAGCACATAAGACCCGGAACCCGCAATCGTCACACCACCACTCCCCGACAGGCCAGAAATCGCGAATCTACTACCTTCTTTAGGATTGAACGCTTCTAACCAGTCTGTTTTTGCGCCACCCAACAATTCGTCCGTGACAGACGGATCCACACTCACAGGATAATCATAAGCACCCGCGGGATGCGGCACGGTAAGCGTCAAAACATCATCTGAGACGCTCATCGTCACACCAGTCACCTCTGTGCCCTGCGCATCAACAGCACTCGGCGCCAACACCGTCGCGATCGTCTGCCCGTCCTCACGAACAAATACAGGGCCCGTAACCCCACCCGGCTGTTCGGGCGTCGAGCCTTCAGGCAACCCCAACCTGAACCGCAGCACTTCCGGGCTGCGCTGCGAGCGCAATATGCTATCCAACTCGAAACTGCCACCCCCACCAAGCTTGGCAAGCTCATCCACATCGGCACCCACCGACGCACCACCCCAAAACACCGCATAACCATCATCGATACCCGCCGACGCGGTAGCCGCCGTCCCAACAGACGCCGCAAGCGGCGTCAACGACACACCCGAAACCGGCAGCGACACGCCTTCAGACAAGTTCTTCGGGATATGAGCCGTGGCACCACCGCGCTCGGCAACAAACCCACCACCCGCTTCTTCCAAGCTCAGATCGATCCCGTTCCACTGCCCGGGAGCCGTTCGCGTAGCGATTTCGCCGGTAGATTCGATCACACCAGACCCACCACCAGGCTCAGACACCCTGGCCGCGTTCGCCCCAATAAATTCAGAAACCGCCTCCCCTTCAGGCAACTTGGGCAAGCCAGCACCAGCATGACCACCGATCGCGGGAAACCTGCTGTTGAGCAAGGACAATGCTTCAGAGGGAGAAAGACCTTCATACGCAGTTGCCGACCCGGACCTTTCCCCTGCCAATTCCGGCGCCGACAACACAGCCTTCCTTTCCGCCACAAGCCCTTCCCCACCCACCAACGGCTGCACACCTTCAACCGCAAGCGGAGCGCCCTTCAACGAAAACGACCCAGCAGCACCAGCCGCACGACCACGCCTCCTCGCAACACGACGACGCCGATCGTGACCTGAGCGCCGGGAACCACGCCGACGCACACGCGCGCCAGAGCCAGAGCCATGCCTGTGCCTTGGACGCGCATAACGATGACCCACCCCACTAGCCCCGCTCCTAACACGCCCACCAGACCTCGCCGAACCAAACGCAAACGCCACACACACAACAGCCACCACACCACACACAACACAGCACACAACCAACAACCTCAAACGGTCCATACCGCCCCCGATCTCGCTATCAATCACAGACTGTCCCAACGGATAACCTCATCATCACGCCGGTAGCCAAGCCGGGCGGATATATCATCGGCCGCAGCAAAAAGATGCGACTGCAACTGGTCAGCCAACTCCTCCACAGAAATCATCGAGGTGCGCGCCACCAAACCAACCCCCGCCACCACACCCCGACTCTCATCCCGAACCGGAGCAGCAATCGAGACCAGACCAACACTCAACTCCTCATCCTCCACAGCCATACCCTCCTCAAGCACGCGCCCCAACTCGACACGCAACGCCTCCCTGCTCACAATCGAACCAGGACCACGAGACACAAACGTCATGTTCTCGACCAGCCCACGCTGCTCAGACTCCGGGAGATTGGCAAGCAACACCTTGCCAATAGAGGTGCAGTAGGCAGGCAAACGCGAGCCTGGCCGGAAGTCAAGATCGGCCATCTGAAGTCCGCGACGAGAGCCAACAGCGCAATCCACGCAAACAAGCTCAGGACCATCAAGCATCCCCAGACTGGCAGTGTAAGAAGTCCGCCGACGCAACACCTCCAAATACGGACGCACAAGCACACCCAAATCCGTAGAACTCACCGCAGACATACCAAGCCGAGTAACCCTCAAACTCAACTTGTACCGCCGACCCGCCCCCCGCTCAAGAAAACCGAGCGCAACAAGCGTCGACATATAACGATAGACAGTCGCACGACGCATCCCAAGCTGATCAGCCACCTCCGCAACCCCAAGCACAGGACGCCCAAGCGTAAAACACCCAAGAATAGCCAGACCCCGCTCCAACGACTGAGAAAAATGAGGGTTCGAAGGCAATACATTCCACGCCTCATCACCCCGAGAGCCAGCACCGACTCTCGGACTCATCGTTCCTCCGTCATACGGCATTGTTCGTCTGAACAGACACAGTGTGTCCGACGTTAATACCCACCATCGACCTTGTCAATATCTAGGGCTACAGATATTCCCTATCGATAGGACTACCTATATTCCCGGTCTATTCGACGGGTGGGACCAGCACCTCAGCATCGTCTGCCGACGGCGATACACACAGTGCGAGACAGCGCAAAGGTAGGTCGCAGAGCGCCTCCAGTGGGGTTCCCCGTCCCGCGACCTCCACTGCTCTCTTCTTAGCGCTCTCTGCATATTCTCGACAAATCTCGCCAGCTAGCGCCAAGCCTTTCCCGCTGATGGTCAGGTCAATCGCTCTTTCCCACTCCGTACGTGTCCTCGCCGTAATCAGCAACGAGGCGATCTGTTGGTCTTCTCCCGCGGCAAGGAGTACAGGCAGCCCAAAACGGCCTTGCTCCAGTGTCCGCCACGGCAGGCCGCCTACGACCGAGTCCTCTCTTCTCAATGCGAGGATCTCCTCGCATATCTGGGTTGCTATCCCCAGACTTTCGCCTGCGGTGCAAAGAGAATGCTCCACCGCTTGGCGAGCACCACCTAGACGGGCGCCCATCCGTGCCGCGAGCGAGAATGCGGCGCCAGTAGTGAAACGCGCCCATTTGATATGCTGTTGTACTGAAGACCCCACGGGTGACTGGTTTCTGGTAAACAGAACAGCCGCTTCGCTGCTTGCTTCGATCCCATCGGCGAGCATTCCGCTGAACACCGATCCCTGTCGCGCCAGCGTTCCAATTGCTCGTGAGAGAGCGTAGTCGCTGATCATCACTGTGAGCGCGTTGTTGGCCTTGGCCTGATCGCTGTCCGCTTCGGTCACCCTGCTGAGCATCCTCATGAACGCACGCAGAAGCTCAACCGAAAGAGCTGCCTCCACGGACTGATCGCTTGCCACAGAGGCGCAAGCGGCCTGGCTTGCAAAGAGCATGAGCGCACCGGTAGGGCCGGTCCCCGCGCATACCTCGCGGTGGAGCATCTCTGAGCACAGAATGAACTCGTTGCGAACCTGGTCGCGGACGTGGTTGTCAAGCGTATCCAGAAGCTCCGCGAGCCCAAACCGCGAGGCGACCTTCCCGGCCGGCGTGGAGCTCATTGTCGGGTAATCGATCTCGGCAGTGACCATCGACCGTACGGCAGAGAAGAAGGGCGTCGGTTCGGTAAGAACATCGTCTGAATTGGGCTGCCCAGAGTTACGCCGCTTCAGTAGCCGGTGCCCGAGGCGAGCGATCATCGCACTGTCCTGGCCCAACCGTGGATTGGAGCGGGCGATCATGCGTCCCACCCCCAGAGACTTCGTTTTGGACCTGATCACGCGATCGAGGGCAAGGGCGGAGATATGGGCGCTGCGCATCGCCTGATCGATGCCCTCGCCGGTGATCGGGTCGCACGTGCGCGCGGCGTCTCCTACGAAGATGACTCCATCTATCTCGCAGCGATCCACGGAGAAACCCACGCCCACCGGCGCTCCCCGGGCCGAACTGATGGGCTTCAGGTATCCGAGCTCAGATCCGCGATGACGTTGAAGCGAGACGAGGAACGAGTCGAGCAGACCGGTGATGGGACGCGGCCGCGGCAGACCTCGGGCGGTCAAATATCCGATGCCGATGTTCGCGACGTGCTCGGAGACCGGGAACACCCATCCGTAGCCGGCGAATGGGTCAGTGACCGGCGCGTAGAGGTCAAATACGGGCTCAAGCGGCTCCTGGGTGAGCACATATCTGCGCACCGCATATGACGATGCCGCCCACGGCCGCAACGGAGAGACCAGCAGGCGGCGCAGACGCGAGGTGGCCCCGTCAGCGGCGACGATGTGCGCAGCCGAGACGCTCGCGTGTACGCCATTGTGGACCAGCTTCACGCCCGCCGCATTGCCCTCCCTGAGAATTGGCTCGCTTACCATTCCATTCAGGAGGCGTACACCGGCCCCTCTAGCACACTCGACGAGGGCATCGTCGAACGTTCGCCGAGGAAGGCAACAGCCTCGCGGGCCGCGGGGAGCACACGAAATGCTCCGCTTCCCCTTGCTCGGCCGCCAGTCGACGACAAGACGCGTATCCTTGATCTGCTGCGCACCGGCAAGGACCGCGTCCAGCCCAAGCTGACCCAGAAAGGACACGGCCGAAGAGCTCAGGCCGTCGCCACACGCCTTCTCCCGAGGGAAGGATTGCTTATCGATGAGCAATACATCGTGCCCGGCAGACGCCAGCGTAAACGCTGCGATCGCCCCCGCGGGTCCCGCACCGACGACGACAATATCGGCTTCATCAAGGACAGGAACAAGTGCTTCTGGTTTCATACCGCCTTGTCTAGAGCCACGAGCTCCGCGTCCGCGATGCCAAGCAGTCCGCGAGTCGCCGGCAGTAGGCACACCGCCCCCTTGGCCTTTTCGATCCAGCGTCGTGCCTCGGCGCCGGCACGCCCGATCGCATGGGTGTCGCGTATTGGATCGATGACAGTCTTGACCGTCGCTTCTTCTCGCAGAAGCTCAGACAGCCGCGGGCATTCTTCGAGCGCGTAGATCACCGGCAGCGTGTAGTTGCCGTTCTGAAGATCGTTGCCGTGAGACTTTCCCGTCTCTTCTGGGTTTCCCGTGATGTCCAAAAGATCGTCAATGATCTGGTAGGCGATCCCCAGGCTTTCGCCGTACCGTGCCAACGCACCCATTGCCTCCGGGCCTGCTCCGCCGAGAACCCCCCCGAGGCTTGCCGCCAGCCAGAACATGCCAGCCGTCTTACCTTCGATCGCCTCGAAATATTCCGCCTGAGTTCGGCCAAGATCGTGCAGGCCGCGCAACTCGCACATCTGACCTTCGCACATTCGCACAGCGGTCTCTGTGGCAAGCATCAGCGCCTCCCCGCCGCAGCAAACGATCTGGTTCAATGCGCGACCAAAGAAAAGAGCGCCAGCAGCAGCGGCCAGCGGTGCCCCGAAATATGCCGGTAGACTCGCGACGTTGCGGCGCATCTCGCCAGCGTCGACTACATCGTCGTGCGCGAGGCTCGCGAGATGGAGGGTTTCAACTGCCTGTGCGGCAACAGCGGTGCGGGGGTCTGGCTTGCCACTCCCGCCTCGGGCGGCAACCTCGGCGGCCAGCAGAACCCTTGAGCGAGTCTGCTTACTCGGTCTACCCACAGTGTAATCCCATAGATCCAAAAGACCGTCGGTCGATAGCCGAGACTCCCAGCTTGCCAGTTTCACTGCCTCTGGATTCACGCAGCCGACTTCCAGACAACCGAGTCGCGAGTCACAACGTATCCAAGCAGTCCTGCCGCCAGCATCGCTAGGACTACTGCCAGAATGAGCGTGCGTATGCCAAGCCATATCGCAGGCGAGAAAATCTCCGGAAATCCGGTGCTCTGTCGCACGTACTCGGTCGCCAGTGGCTGTCCACAGAGTCCAAAGATCACGCCGATCAGGCAGCCGATCACGACGACAGCCCCCGTCTCCAGGTATATGGTACGCACCAGCTCCGCACGGTATGCGCCAAGCCGCTTTAGGTTGGCCAGACGCGGGCGCCTCTGCCAGATCGACCCTGCCATAGTGGCGACCACCGCAAGGATGGCGGCCAACAGGACCAGCGTTGAGATCTGGCTGAGCTGTGACAGTCCCTGGTTCGTAACGGATCGGATAATTGACTCAGCTTGTCGCGTAGTGCCGGCTGTCAACCCGGTTCCGGATAGGGCCGACTGCACATTACGAAGGCCCTGATCTTCTGTGATGCCCCTCTTAAATCCGACGCGTAGGAGCGTCGCACTTTCACCATGCCAAAACCGTATGTAGTCCGAGTTGCTGACGATCAAGGCTCCCGAAGGCCAACCGAAATTACTAATCGTCACAGCCAAGCGAAACTGTGCATATCCAGACGGGGTAGGCAAGATAAACGAATCACCAAGGTGAAGGTGCCATTCGCTGGCGACGTTTGCCGAGAGCGCCGCCCAGCCAGTCTCGTTTAGCACCATGGCCCGGGCTGCCGACCCTTGGAAGATCTGTGAGGAAAAGACCGGCGCGCGATTGCTTCGCGGCATCGCAAGTACAAGAAGACGGTGCCGTCCCATATCGAGGAATGAACCTTTCAACGCAGCAACCTGTGCAACCGAATCTGTCGAGCGCAGCCGTGCAATAGCAGACGCTGCTGGGAACGGCTCGATCGGGAACGGATCATCCTGAAAAGGCGCCGGTGCCACCAGCACAGCAGCATCGCCAGCGATGTTCTGACTCGCGTTTGCGGCTCCGCGACGGATGTCGTTGGCGGCTCCCCCCAGCGCGACTATCGCATAGACGGCGATGGCGCTTGTTGCCGCGAGAGCGGTCGCGCGCATCGGCGCGGCCCGCAACTCGACCGTGGCGATGTAACCCGAAGTGCTGCCCAGACGGGTCGCAAGACGCTCGCTTCTCCCGACCAGCCACGGCACCGCCGGTGCAAGCACGAAGCCGAGGCCGACCGCCAATGCCACGATTGCGACCGGCCCGCTGCCATGAATCAACAGGGCGACCGCGATAGCGGCGATGATCGCTGCGAGCCCTATAGCCAACCCTATGGGCCCTGAAAGCCATCCGAAAGATTGCAAGCTTTGCGCGGATTCATTTGTCGTTTCCAATGGGCGTCCCCGCAGCGCGCCGACCGCAGGACCCGCGGCCGCAACGATCGTAGCCAGCATCCCTCCGCCCACCGAGGCGACGACCGCGATCGGTGTGATCACGCGCTCGGTGCCGATCGGGAAGCCCGCTGCCAGATAGTGCGGCACTCCCCCAAAGACAGTCTCTGAGAGCAGATCCCCGAGTACCAGTCCCACCAGCGACGCAGCAGCGCCCAGAATGAGGACTTCGAACGCCACCAGCGAGACCAGCTCGTGGCGATATGCACCCATGTCTCGCAGGCGCGAGATCCACAATCGTCGCGCAGGCAACGTGAGCAGCATCGCGTTGTAGGCGAATAGCAGTCCCACGACCAAGCTCAGGGCTGTGAAGACAGCGGCGGTCTGATTGGATGAGCGCGTTGCCTGTTCGAGCAGAGTGACTTCGCTGGCGCTCGAGCGGATGTCGAGCGTCCTCCCAACCAGCGCAGTCAGATGTCTTCTCACTGTGGCTTCCTGGCCTCGCTCGGGCAGGATCAGGATGCGGTTCATGCGGTGAGAGAGGCCGGTGATGCTCTGCGCGGCGGATAGCTGCGCGAT
The DNA here is from genome assembly GCA_963725265.1 of uncultured Solirubrobacterales bacterium. Lineage (GTDB taxonomy): Bacteria > Actinomycetota > Thermoleophilia > Solirubrobacterales > Solirubrobacteraceae > Palsa-744. The sequence goes on along the minus strand of CAVRXP010000002.1, from coordinate 912,558 downwards.
CGCAACCGGGCTTTCGGCTGCCGCTCCAAACTCGTGAGCACTCAACACGGCACCACAGAGGACAACGACCTGGCGCCCATCCGCGTCAACCAGCAGCAGCTGCCCCGGAGATGCGCCAAGCGCGTGCGCGGCGCCTTCGGGCAGGGCGATCGTGTCCACGTGCGCGCCGTGTAGCCGTCCGACGAGTTCAGAGTCCTGCACCCCGGTGGGGACGCCGCTTTCAAGTGCGCGCGTGGGGAAGTGGTGCGCAAGCGGTCCGCCGATAGCGGAGATCGCCGGGTCGGCTCCAAACAAAGTCAGAGCGCGATCGCCGTGTGGGCCGATCACCGTTATATGCGCGTCAAGAATGCCGGAGGTTCCAAAGACTCCAGGAGCTTGTTCGACCTTGGATATGAGTCGTTCGTCGAAGCCTTCGGGTGTACGCGCCGCGATTTCAAGGCTGGCCGGGCCGGCGATCCCGTGCACGAGGTCGCGCACCGACGCCGGCACGGAAGTGTTGGCAATCTCCACGGCAAAGATGAGAGCCACTCCCACCGCGATGCCGAGAACCGCGAGCGCCTCCTGAACAGGCTGGGTGCGCAGCCGCCACCAGTAGAGGCGACACAACATCCTTAGGAAACTCACGAGCTAGCCAGTCGCAAGCGACTTATCGTCGGCGCGCTCGTGCAGGCCACCGTCCTTGAGTTCACACACGCGATCTGCATAATCGGTCGCATGTCTGTCATGGGTCACCAGGATCACAGTCGTGTCCTGGCTGTGCGCGAGCTCGCGAAGCGCGGACAGCACCTCCTCGCCGCGTGCCGTGTCGAGACTACCGGTCGGCTCATCCGCCAGCACGAGGCTCGGTTTGACCGCCAGCGCCCGTGCCACCGCGACACGCTGGCGCTCTCCCCCAGAGAGCCGCGAGGGCAGGAAGCGAGCGCGATGCGAGAGCCCCATCTCGTCGAGCAGAGCGCACGCCTGCTCGTAGGACTCGCCCCAACCGACGCGATTCAGGCGCAGGGGAAGAGCAACGTTCTCGGCAGCGCTCATGCCGGGGAAGAGGTTGTAGTCCTGGTAAATGAATCCAACGTTGCTGCGGCGGTAGCGAGCGCTTTCGCGCTCGGACATCGAGGCCAAATCGCGGCCTCGAAAGCGGATACTGCCCTCGTCTGGATGAAGCAGCGCTCCGATCAGAAGCAACAGCGTGCTCTTCCCCGATCCGCTCGGCCCCATCACCGCCACGACCTCCCCCGTTGAGACAGTGAGCGACACATCGTGCAGAGCGACCACGACCTCCCCCGGTGTCCGGTAATACTTGCACACCCCCTCGAACTCAAGCACGCGATTGCCCGCCCTTACGAGAAGGGAAGTCGATGACCTCGCCACGTGGCAAGCGCTCAGAGGGAACGGTCAGGCGTCCGCCATCGAGCCGTACTAGCCATGTGGAGCGAAGCGTCTCGTCGGCGTGGGTCGCACTGAACAGGACCGCTGCGCCATGCTCTTGCGCACAGGTGCGCAGCAGCTCAAGCACGCGGTCGCGCTCCACCGGATCGAGGTTTGTCGCAGGCTCATCAGCCAACAACAGGCGCGGTCGTTTGACGATCGCCTGCGCGATCCCCGTCAGCCGCAGCTCACCGTCCGAGAGCTCGGACGGCTTTGCATCCGCACAATGCTCGATACCCGCCGTGGATAGCGCTTCGCGAGCCGCACGCTTGGCACGAGCATAGTCGCGCGACTCAAAATAGTTCGAGAGCGCGACCTGCTCGAGCACGTTCAGGCCCGGCTGAAAATCGAGCGAGGCCGGCAGCCACGCGACCGTCGAGCGAAGCAGGCTCGAGCGCCGACGCTCGCTGAGAGCTCGCAGATCCTGTCCGTCGTAGCGCACCGAACCCGACGTGGGCGCCTCCATGCCGGCCGCAAGCCGCAACAGTGTGGACTTCCCCGAGCGGCTCGTCCCATAGATTGCGATGCAATCGCCGTCTCCGCAGGTCAGCGACACTCGATCGAGCGCCACCACCAAGCGCTTACCGCGCGTGAAGACCTTGCCTACGTCCTCTAGCTCAAGCACCATCGTCTATCCACGATACCCGCGAGCCTACAAGATGTCATGATAGTTCTATCTTTTGCGGTATTTGCGGCGCCTCACGGCTATGTAGCCTACCGGGAGGAGACGCCTAGACAGACCCAATCTTTGGCCCATGGTCCCTGAAACTCGATACGCGATTCTTGGCTTGCTGGCGAGAAAGCCAAGCCACGGCTACGAGCTCGTGGCCCGCTTCGGTGAACTCTTCGGACCGGGATGGGAGATCAACAGAGGGCAGGTTTACGACATGCTTGAGACCCTCAGAAAGGCCGGCTGGGCTGAATGTCTACCCCCACGCCAAGCAGCGCGCAAAATGAAGGTCCACCAGATCACACAAGCGGGCGACGAGGCGTTGATCGAGTGGCACGCCAGACCTTGCGGCGGCGCACAGCCCCAACGAGAGGAGCTTTATCTCAAGCTGGCGCTCGCAAGAGCACAGGACGCACCGCATCTGCTTCGTAGCATTGCGATACAAGAACAGGCCTTCGTGGACCTCTTGCGCCGCTATGCGACCGAGGACGTCTCGCCAGCGTCAGACGAGGTCAGCGAGTGGGAGCTACTGGCGCGCGAGACGATCGACGAAGCCACGACCACGCGGCTCCACGGGGAACTCGATTGTCTATCGAAGATGCGTAAGCGCATCGAACACTTCTTGGAGCATTTACAGAGCCTTGGAATCGTCGGCGATCAAAGCTTAAGGCCGAGTGGCTCGGCTACCTGACGATACATGCGCCGTACGGCTATGTGGTTTCTGCTTCAGGCTGATTATCCTCGCCGCCCTCATGGCAGTCAGTTTGATCCTGAATTATGCGTCTGCCGACGCGAAGAACCAGGCCCGTGCCCACACCGCGCACATGGCCAGCGGCGACGATAACGCCACATTGCACCTAGTGCACGCCAACGGCTCAACGCTGTACGAGGAAGGGCAGGCGAACGGTTCACTGCCCGGCACCATGCACGCATGGCTCCATATTGGTGCGAACTTCGCTGGCCGCTTCGTGTTCTATACCAGCTCCGGGACGATCGGCGGCGGCGGCTCGGCAAAATCGCACCAGGGACACTATCCGTACGTAAGTTTCTCCGGCATCGCAGACATCACCAGCGGCACTCGCCACTACCTACGCGCACGCGGCAGCCTCAGCTTTTACGGCGTTTTGAACCGCGAAAGCAACGCAGTCAAGTTCCAGACGCGAGGTACTTTGACATATTGAAGATAATCTACGGCCGGACTCAGCCGCCCAGCGGCGAGGGCGGTATGCGCGTCTGACCGTGGACCTCAGGGATATTCAGCGCCAGCTCGTCCACAAAGCACCACGACCACGTCTCGCCCGGCTCCAACGAGCGCATCAGGGGGTGGGCGCTCGACTGGTAGTGCGCCGTGGCGTGACGGTTTGGCGAGCTGTCGCAACAGCCAACGTGGCCGCACTCCAAACAGATGCGCAGGTGCAGCCACTTGCCGCCCATCCGTAGGCAGTCCTCGCAGCCGTCGACGGACTCGGGCAACTCTGTGATCCGAACTTGCTCCAGATGTGTGCATGCGGGCATTGGATCCTCCTCCGATCAGGTCTCTTGGATGCAAATTGTCATCGAATTTTCCGATCAGGTCTTTTGGGTGAAGGGCAGTCGCACACGAAAGACTGTATGACCGGGCTGACTGTCGAGCGTGAGCGAGCCGTCGCCTCACCAGTCTGGCCCGACCGGACTGAGGTTAGACCTTGATACGCACGAGGGTAGGCATAGGACTTAGAGCGACCTCAACATCGTATAGTTGTGTGCACAATCTCTTTAAGGAGTCGCTCATGAAACTTGGCCTCACGCTGTTGCGCCTCATCGTCGGAGGCCTGTTCGTCGGGCATGGCATGCAGAAGCTCACCGGAGCGTTCGGCGGCCATGGCCTCGAGAAGACCGGTCAGGCCTTCGAGTCGCTGGGCCTTCGGCCCGGAAAGACGCACGCGGTTACTGCCGGCGTCGCCGAGGCCGGCGGTGGTGCCCTCATAGCCGTGGGCGCCGCCACACCGCTTGGTGCCACCGTGCTGAGCGCCACGATGGCGATCGCCATCAGGACCGTGCACGGCTCAAAGGGCCCGTGGGCCACCGACGGAGGCTATGAGTACAACCTGGTGCTCATGGCGATCGTCTTCGCGCTCACCGATGTGGGCCCGGGGAACTGGTCGGTGGATGGCGCTCGCGGGCGTGAGCGATGGGGCGCCGTGTGGGCCCTGGCACAGCTCGGTGCCGGTCTGCTCGGATCCGCGGGCGCGATCGCCTATGGCAAGAGCCAACCTGCGCCAGCGCAGGCACCCGCAAAAGCCGCTAGTTGACCTACGCGCGCTCACAAGGCGGTGCCGAAGCTCGACGTTAGCCCCGCGCACAGGGGAATGGCTGGTTTCCGGCTCAACCCCCCAATTCCTCGGAGACAGATTGGAATAGGGCCATCTGCTGACCAAGCGCCTCACCGGTGTAGGCGTCGATGACGCCGATGTCGTCGACGATCGACGCCGCACGGGCGACCAGTCTCCTGAACTCGTCGCTCGAGCGAACCTCATCCAGCGAAGCGCGCGAGCCGCGCAGCAGGATGAATCCCGCGAGGTCGCCTCCGTGCGGGGCGATCAGCACAGGTTCGAAACTGTCGATCCGACCCTCTTGTTGCAAGCTGCCGTAGTAGGCGAGGGTCTCCTGGAAGACCTCCAACGCCTTTAGCTCGCGGCCCCGAACTACGGGACCCCAGCCGAGGAACAACGCATCGCCAGCCATGTGCAAATCCTCTCTGTTGAGGTTTTGACAGCAAGGCTACTCCCGCTCCGGTGGTCCGTCGAGATGACAATAGGCAAACCAGAGGCCCCCAGAGGCTGAGACTTCTCACTCTATGCACTCAGCCATCCAGCGGCGATGGCGGTATCCGCCTCTCGCCATGCACCTCGAGATTCGATCCTCCGATCAGGCTTTTTGGGTGAAGGGCAGCCGCACGCGAAAGACCGTACGGCCGGGTCGACTATCGAGCGTGAGCGAGCCGTCGTGGCGCTCGACGACGATCCGCCGCGCGGTGGCAAGGCCCAAGCCGGTGCCCTGGCCCACGTCCTTGGTGGTGAAGAACGGGTCGAAGATGCGCCCGGCCAGCTCCTCGGGGATGCCGGGACCGTCGTCGGCGATCTCGACAACTGCGCACTCGCCGTCGGCGCGCGTTGTGATCGTGATCGTGCCCTGCTGGCCCAGCGCGTCGATCGCGTTGTCGAGCAGGTTCGTCCACACCTGGTTGAGCTCGGAGCCGCGCACCGTGAGCTTCTCAAGCGCACGGTCGTAGTCGCGCACGAGCGTGATCGTGGTGTGCTTGAGCTTGTAGCTGAGCACCGTGAGCGTCGTCTCCAAGCCCTCGTGCAGATCGACCTCCACGAGCGCCCCGCGATCCATGTAGGCGTAGGACTTCACCGCGCCCACCAGCGAGGACATGCGCTCGGTGGACTCGCACAGCTCAGCCGACAGGCGACCCGCGGTGAGCGATGCCGCAACCCAGCGCAGTGCGGCGTCCACCGCCGGGCCCGCAAGTTGGGCCACGCGCTCGAGCCACTGCCGGTCCACCCCGGCCGACGCCAGCGGCTCGGCAAGTCGCCACGGCTCCCCCACTCCCATCGCCTGCATCTGCTCCAGCAGTTCGTCCTCGGCGTCCGCGGCATCCAACGCATCGAGCGCCGACGCCGACGCCGCTTGCGAGATCGCCTGCTGTTGCAGTCCCAACAGCAGCGCTGCGTCCTCTCGCTCCACGCCCGCCTCTACGAACGAGGCCAAGGCTGAATTGATCGCCTCGAGCGCCTCGGTCATCTGCGCGGCAGCGCGACGGGCCGCGGCCGCGGGATTGTTGAGCTCGTGCGCGAGGCCCGCGGCCATCGTGCCCAGCGAGGTGAGACGCTCGCTGTTCTGCTCGCGCTCGGTCACCCTGCTCATTACCGGCGCGACCTGACGCATCACGCGCTGGTGGATCTCGGGCTGGGCGAACGCGAGACGCTTGAAGTCCTCCGGGGCGACCATTGCCATGCGACAGTCGGTCTCGGCCTGCATGCGCACGCCCAGCGTGCCACCGGTCAGCACGGCGATCGCGCCCATCCAGGTCGGCGCCGTGTGATGGCCGACCGGCTCACTTCTGCCTTGGGCGAGGATCAGCGCCTGCGCGCGTCCCTGGAGCAACAGCTGCAGACCCGGCGGCTCCTCGCCCTGCTCGGCGATGATCTCACCCGGGTCGACGTGACGCGTGCGCGCGAGCGCTACCCACTCGAGCAGATCTGTGTCGCTGAGACCGTCGAACAGGTCGACCCTACGCAGCTCCTCCAGTGTGACCGGCGGCTCGCTCACCACACACCCCGCGATACCCGCCGTGCCGAATGCCTCTCCGTAGAGATGGCCCACCGCGCCGAGCGGGAGCCGCGCTCGCCGGTGCCGATGCACTCTGGCGCTGGGGCGAGCCTCATGCCTCGACCAGATACTCGTGGATCAACGACACGGCCATCGAGCCCTCTCCCACCGCGCTTGCCACACGCTTGATCGAGCGGGCGCGCACATCGCCTGCGACGAACACACCCGGCACCGTGCTCTCCAGAACATAGGGCTCGCGCTGCAGTGGCCAGCCGTTGGCTTGCGCGTCACGACCGGCCAGGATGAAGCCGCGCTCGTCGCGTGCGAGCACGCCATCCAGCCAGTCGGTGCGCGGAGACGCACCGATGAACACGAAGCACGCGTCGGCCTGGAGTGTCTCCTCACCGTCTGGGGTCTCGATCCGCAGACACTTCAGGCGCCCGTCCTCGCTCTCGGCTGCGAGCGCCGAGCTCCCCGTGCGAACCTCGATGTTGGGCAGCGCCGCGATCTGTTCGATCAGGTAATGCGACATCGACTTCTCAAGCGTCGAGCGGACGAGCATCGTCACCTTGGCCGCATAGCCACTGAAGTAGACAGCGGCCTGGCCGGCCGAGTTCGCGCCGCCGATGACAACCACGTGCTGGTCCGAGCAACCGCGAGCCTCGGTCATCGCTGCGCCGTAGTAGATGCCGGCGCCGGTCAGCTCGGGGAAGCCTGGCGTGTCCAGCTGGCGGTAGGAGACTCCGGAGGCAACGATCACGCAACTCGCGCTCAGCGCGCCACCACCGCTCAACTCCACCAGACGCGCCGAGCCCTCAGCGCGCAGGCTGACCGCCTCTTGGACGGTCAGCAACTCAGCGCCCAAGCGACGTGCTTGATCGGTTGCGCGCCTGGCAAGGTCTGAACCGCTCAAGCCGGCCGGAAAGCCCAGGTAGTTCTCGATACGACTCGACTGGCCTGCTTGACCGCCCGGTGCCTCGCGCTCGACCATCACGGTCTTCAGGCCCTCCGAGGCGCCATAGACCGCTGCCGCGAGTCCGGCCGGGCCGCCACCGACGACCACGAGGTCGTAGTGCTCTTGGGCGGGGGTGCCGCTGACGCCGAGGCGCTCAGCCAGCTCGAGGATCGTGGGACGCTCCAGCACCGTGCCGTCCTCCAGCAGGGCCACAGGCAGACGCTCGCTGTCAACGCCGGCAACGCGCAACAGCTCGCGCGCCTCGCCGTCGCGCTCCACGTCCAACCAGCGCGCGGGCACTCGATTTCGCACGAGGAAGTCGCGCAGGTCGTGCGACTCGCGCGAGAAGCGGTGGCCGACCACACGCACGCCTCCGGCCTCAAGCGCGGCGCCCGACTCCCATGTGGTCAGCAGGTCCTCGACGACCGGGAACAACTGCTCCTCAGGTGGGTCCCACGGCTTGAGCAGGTAGTAGTCGAGCGCCACCTCGTTGATCGCCGCGATCGCCGCCTCGGTATCGGCGTATGCGGTCAACAGCACTCGCTTGGCATCGGGCACCAGCTGTCGCGCATGCACCAGGTACTCCGTGCCCGGCATCCCCGGCATGCGCTGGTCGGCGATCAGCATCGCAACCTGGTCGCCGCGTGTGCGCAGCTCGCGCAGGAGCTCCAACGCCTCGGGCCCCGAGCCGGCACGCAATACGCGGAAGCGCTCACCAAAACCACGGCGCAAGTCGCGGCTGACGGCCGCCAAGACCGCCGGCTCATCGTCGACAACGACAATCGCCGGTCGGCGTGACTTGGGCTCGGTGTCAGCGGCTTGGGCAGGACGCTCGGCTTGCTGTGACATCTTCCGCATGACAGTAGCTCTCAGTCGAGGAAGAGCGCTATGTCCGCCACCGGCGCGCGCTCTGGAGCACGCTGCTCTTGCACCGGGCGACCAAGGTGAAGCAGACCGATCGGCCGCTCCGTGGCAGGAATCTCGAGTCCTGCACGGACTGTCGGGCTCTCCAAAATGGGCAGCGTGCGCCAGTAGCCGGCCAGCCCACGCGCATGTGCGCCCAGCAGAACGATGTACGCGGCAACCGCCGCAGCCAACAGATCGTCTTGCTGTTGGGACTGGTCTCCTTGCAGCTCGACCCCAACGACGATCAGCGTCGGCGCGCGCCCGAGCTTGCGCGCCGAGCCCGGCTGTTCGAGCTCCGCCTCGCGGGCGAGCAGCGCGCGCGCTTGCGGGCCGATCACGCGAAAGCGCCACGGGTTGGTCAGATGATGGTTGGGCGCCCAACGCGCGAGCTCGAACAGCTCCAGCAATGTCGCCCGGTCGACGGGTTCAGGGCCGTAAGCCTTGTGGGTCCGGCGCGTGCGGATGAGGGTCTCAAGCTTCACGTTGGCCGACGCGGGGTCATCTGTGGAGACGGAAGTCGCAATGCCTCCCGCAGGCATCTGTGCATCTGGCATAGCCGACACCGTAGCGTCCTACCATCTACAGATGGTGACGAGATCCGCCCATCTGGATGCGGCGTCGACAGGGAACGACCGCAAGCGCCTACTGCTTGGCATGGGCCTGGGTCTGATCGTCGTGGTCGCCGCCCTGGTCGTGGCGGCGCTGGCGCTCTCCGGCGTGAGCCTGGCGAGCGATCCAACGGCGCTCGCGCTCGTTTCGGTGCAGCCATTGGGCGGCTCGATCGAGCACGTCGAAGCGTTCGGACCCGACGGACAGAGAGTGCCGTTGGCCGTGCAGGGCGGGCGCTTGACTCCACTGAAGCGACTGACCCCCGGCGAGCAGGTCTCCGTGGAGGTTCAGGTACGCCGGCCGGGATGGCTTGGTTGGGCGTTGGGCCACGAACGCACTGAGAAGCTCACGCTTCAAGCTCCCGTCGCGCACGTGAGCGAGCAATGGATGACCGTTCCCTCAGGCTCGGCGGTGCATGTCAGCTTCGATCAGCCGGTGAGCGCTATCGCCTACGGCAGCAGCGGCCGTCTGACCCACCGTGCGACGCTGCACAAGCCGCGCAGCTCGGTCTCGCTCGGGTCCCAGCCGGCGACCGGTAGCACCGAAATCGCGGCTGCCGCGCGTTCCTGGGAGACGGTCGGCAAGCCGATGCAGGTGAGCTGGTTCCCACAGTCGCACATGACCGTGATGGCCACGATCCCGGCCGCGGGTGCACCGATCTCTCCTTACACCCCGATACGTTTGACGTTCTCCAAGAAGGTGAGCGAAGCGCTCGGGTCAAGTCAGCCCAGCCTCTCGCCCAGCACTCCAGGGCACTGGCGCGAAACCGACAGCCACACTCTGGTGTTCACGCCGTCGGGGTTCGGAGCCCCGCTGGGCTCGCAGCTACATATCCAACTACCGCGTGAGGTTGCGGTGACGGCCGGTAGCGGCTCGGCGCTGCGCACTACAAGCCAGGTCGAATGGACCGTGCCCGCAGGCTCGACGCTGCGTTTGCAGCAGATGCTCGCGGAACAGGGCTATCTGCCCGTCGACTGGCAGCCCGCGGGTGCCCCGGTAGCACGCACGCCCGGCGCCGAGGCACAGGCGGCAGTCGAACCCCCGAGCGGGAGCTTCGATTGGCGCTATTCCGACACGCCGCATCAGCTGCAGGCGATGTGGTCTGCGGGGCAGGCGAACACGATCACGCGCGGCGCGATCATGAAGTTCGAGAGCACCCACGAAATCACCGTCGACGGTCTTGCTGGGCCCGCCGTCTGGCGTGCGTTGCTCAGCGACGCGATCGCCGGCAAGCGTTTGAACAGCGGCTACACCTATGTGTACGTGCATCGTGAGGTCCCAGAGGTGCTGACGCTGTGGCATGACGGGCACACGGTGCTCACCTCGGCCGCCAACACGGGCATCTCCGGAGCGGAAACCGAACTGGGAACGTTCCCCGTGTTCGAGCACATTCCCGAAGGCACGATGAGCGGCACCAACCCCGACGGCTCCCACTACGAAGACCCCGGGATCAAGTGGATCAGCTACTTCAACGGTGGCGATGCGATTCATAACTTCGACCGTGCGTCCTTTGGCACGCCGCAGAGCCTCGGCTGTGTCGAGCTGCCGCTGCAGTCTGCGGCGGAAGTGTGGCCCTACACGCCGATCGGCACGCTCGTCACGATCGAAACGTAGGGTCTCGACCGGCCTCCCAGGCGCAGGCCGCGGCGCGGTCGAGCAGCAGTTGGCGCTCGCGCTCGTTGTTCACGAGCGATATGGCGCGCTGGAATTCATCTTGCGCCTCCTCGAAGCGACCGAGCCTCGCCAGCAGGTCCCCCCTGACGCTCGGCAGTAGGTGATAGCTCTGAAGCGAGGGCTCATCGAGCAGCGGATCGAGTGCTTCCAGACCCGCTGCCGGGCTGAAAGCGCTTGCCAGAGCGACCGCACGATTCAGCTCGACGACAGGCGAGGGTGACGATCTGGGCCAGGGCCTCGTACAGCGCGGCGATACGCACCCAGTCGGTGTCCCGCGGCTCAGAGGCGCGCGCATGGCAGGCGGCGATTGCTGCCTGCAGCGCGTATGGGCCGAGCGCGCCACCGAGTTGCTCGGCGCGCTCCAGCGCGGCCAGGCCGCGCGCGATCAAGAGGCGATCCCAGCGGGCTCGGTCCTGGTCGCCCAGCAGGATCGGCTCGCCCGTCGGCGCCGACGCGAGCCTTCAGGCGCGACGCCTGAATCTCCATCAAAGCGACCAGGCCGTGAACCTCCGGCTCTTGCGGCATCAGCTCGGCCAGGATCCGCCCAAGGCGCAGTGCCTCCTCACAAAGATCGGCGCGTATCCAGTCCTCGCCCCCGCTTGCCGTATAGCCCTCGTTGAAGATCAGGTACAAGACCGCCAGCACCGATGAGAGTCGCTCACCCAGCTCATCCACCTCGGGCAACGCGAACGGGACCCTCGCCTCGGTGAGCGTGCGCTTGGCCCGCACGATCCGCTGCGCCACCGTAGGCTCCGGCACGAGGAACGCTCGCGCGATCTCCTCCGTCCTCAGACCGCCGAGCAGGCGCAGTGTCAGCGCCACTTGCGCCTGCGCAGACAGGACCGGGTGGCAGCACATGAAGATCAGGCAGAGCAGGTCGTCGCCGACCTGCTCCTCGATCGAGGCTTCCAGCTGCGCTTCGACCGCATCGCCCTGGAGCTCCAGGTCTCGTCGGCAAGCTGCTCGTGCTTTTGCTGCAGTCGCGTGTCACGACGCAGCAGGTCGATCGCGCGGTGCTTGGCGGTGGCCATGAGCCAGGCGCCCGGGTTCTCCGGGACGCCCGACTCGGGCCACCGCTCCAGCGCGATCACGAGCGCATCCTGGGCAAGATCCTCCGCCACGCCGACGTCGCGCACGATCCTTGTCAGACCCGCGATCAGCGCCGGCGACTCGATCCGCCAGACGGCGTCGATCGCCAGGTTCTCGCGGACGATGGCTGCCATTCGCTCGAACGCGCCGATCGAACGTGCTGCCACCTGGACGTGCTCTAGCTCGCCGCCGCCTGGACCTCTGGCGGGAAGTCCGACATCTCAAAGACCTGGCGAACCTCGATCATGTCGCCCTCGGCCGCCGGACAGCGCGAGGCCCACTCGACCGCCTCCTGCTTCGATTTCGCCTGGATCAGCCAGTAGCCGCCGATCAGCTCCTTGGCCTCGGTGAACGGACCGTCGGTGACGGTCGCCTTGCCGCCGGAGAAAGACACGCGCGCACCCTTGCCCGCCGGGTGCAGACCGTCGAGGCTGAGCAGGATCCCGGCTTTGGCCAGCTCCTCGTTGTAGCGGCTCATCGCCGACACGGCCTCGGCGCTCGGAGTCCAGTCAGCTTCGTCGGAGATATTGGGAATCATGATCATCATGAAGCGCATCTCTGTTGCTCCTCTTTAGTGGTGTTACGCCGTGGCGCGGACCGTTCTCGACAGCTTCGCACCTCGGCTCTACCCATACGTCGAACGAGCAGCGCCAGAATCGACATGTCCTTCGCTCCAGGCGACCTCACATGTCCTTCGCTCTAGGCGACCTCCGTAGAGAGGCGGGCCGCGACGAAGCGCACGATCCGATCCTCCAGCCCACTGCAACAAGGCCTCGCGAATTGGCCACGTCTCGCCGCGCGGTTGCGTATCGTGGGCCCTATGTCCACGAACTCCTCGACAAATCCCGAAAATGGCTCACACACGATCGTTCAGGCTCGAGATCTGCGCCGCCGCTACGGCGAAGGCGAGGCAGCGGTCGACGCTTTGGCAGGAGTGAGCGTGGACTTTCCCAGCGGACGCTTCGCCGCGATCATGGGTCCTTCGGGGTCTGGCAAGTCGACGCTGATGCACCTGCTCGCCGGTCTCGATCGCCCGACCTCCGGAACGACCAGCGTGGGAGGCGTGGAGTTGACGACGCTGGATGACCGCGAGCTCACACAGCTACGCCGCGATCGCATCGGCTTCATCTTCCAGACGTTCAACCTGCTGCCGGTGCTGAACGCCGAGGAGAACATCCTGCTGCCGCTGTCAATCGCCGGACGCGAGGTTGACCGCGAATGGTTCGACCGCCTGGTGGACACTGTCGGCATCCGCGACCGACTGAGCCATCGCCCAGCAGAGCTCTCAGGCGGCCAGCAGCAGCGCGTGGCGGTTGCGCGCGCGCTGATCTCGCGCCCCGCGGTCGTGTTCGCCGATGAGCCGTCCGGCAACCTCGACTCCAAGTCCTCCGGCGACGTGCTCGAGTTGCTGCGCCATGCCGTCGACGACTTCTCCCAGACAGTGGTGATGGTTACCCACGACGCCCATGCCGCGTCGTTTGCCGACAGGCTGCTCGTCCTCGCCGACGGTCAGATCGTCCACGACGGCGAGGCGGGGAGCGCAGAGCAGGCCCTAGACCTGATGAAGGCCGTGGGCTGATGCTCACGCTGGTGCTGCGCGGCTTCGTGCAGCGCAAGCTGCGGGTGCTGTTGACGGCGATCGCGATCGCGCTGGGCGTGGCGCTGATGGCGGGCACCTACATCCTCACCGACACGATCAACCATGCCTTCTCCGAAGTGTTCGGCAGCGCCTACGCAAACAAGTCGGTGGTCGTGACCGAAAAGGAAACGCTCGGAGGATCCCAGGCCTCTAGTCACTGACCGAAGCGACGCTTGCCCGCGTGCGCGCCGTGCCGGGCGTAGCGGCGGCCTCGGGCGATATCTCAACCAGTGCGGCGTTGCTCACCACGTCCGGCAAGCGGCTCACCAGCGGCGGCGCGTTTGGGCTCGTCGATGCCTTGCAGCCGCCGCGCTTCGAGGCGTTCACCGCGACTGCGGGCCACCTGCCGAGCAGCGCGAGCGAGGTCGCGATCGACCAGGCGAGCGCCAAGCGCAACCATCTGGCGCTCGGCCAGCAGATCGTGATCGCCGGGTAGGTCACCGGCGCGGCACTACACGATCTCGGGCATCGCCAGGTTCGCGGGCAGCGAATCCTTCGGTGGCACGACCGTCGCGCTACTGCAGACAAGCCAGGCTCAGTATGTGGCGGGCGAACGCGGTGTATACGACAGCATCAACGTCGCAGCGAGCCCAAGCGTGGCGCCGCAGGAACTGGCCGCGCGCGTGCGTGCCGTCCTGCCGAGAACGCTGGTGGTGCGCACCGGCGCCCAGGAAGCCGCCAACCAGACCTCCGAACTGGAAGAAAAGCTTGGCTTCCTGCGCACTTTCCTCTTGATCTTCGCCTATGTGGCGCTCGTGGTGGGCGCGTTCATCATCTTCAACACCTTCTCGATCACCGTCGCCCAGCGCACACGCGAGTTCGGCCTGTTGCGCACGCTGGGCGCCTCGCGCGCGCAGATCATGCGCACAGTCGTCCAGGAAGGCCTCTTGCTGGGCATCACCGGAGCCGTGATCGGGCTACTGCTCGGAATCCTGCTCGCGCCGGCGCTCGACGGGCTGTTCAAGGCGTTCGGGGCGGACCTGCCGGACAACGGCACGGTCCTGGAGGCGCGCACCGTGATCGTCTCGCTCGGCGTCGGCATCGTCGTGACGGTGCTCGCGGGCCTCTTCCCGGCAATGCGCGCGACGCGCGTGCCACCGATCGCGGCGATGCGCGAGGGCGTACAGATTCCACCACGGCCGCTGCCCACGCGGCGGATGCTGATCATACGGTTCGTGCTCGGACTCGTCTTGATCTTCGGGCTGGGAGCAGTGCTCGGGCACGGGATCGGGTTGCTGCTCGTGATCCTCTGGACGGCTCGTGCGATCAGACTGGGAGTGAGGCTGCGCCGCAAGGGCGAGCGCCCACCGCGCCACTATCGGGTGATACCCGCGCTCGGGCACGCGATCGGCTCGCTCGTTGCCTGGCGCGGCATCACCGGACGCCTCGCGCGCGAGAACTCGGTGCGCCAGCCCGGGCGCACGCTCGTGACCGCGCTCGCGTTGACCGTGGGGCTTGGGCTCGTGGCATTCATCTCGGTGCTTGCGGCGGGCACGAAGACGACGATCGACAATGCGGTCAACCGCTCCTTCGCCGGCAACCTGATCGTGCAGAACTCACACAACGAAGGGGGCATCCCCGCGGCGGTCGCGCCTGCGGTCAGACAGGTGCACGGCGTGGGCGAGGTCACCGCGATCGCCTTCACGAAGGGCAGAGTGCGCAACGCCTCAGCGCCGGGAGCGCCGGTGATCGACGAAAAGAGCGCCGTGACCGCGATCGAACCCGAATCGTTTTCGCGCATGTACAAGATCGAATGGGAACACGGCTCGAACGCGACGCTCGCCACACTCGGGCAGGGCGGCACGGTCATCACCAAGAAGTTCGCCAAAGCCCACAAATTGAGCGTGGGAGAACGCCTGTCGGTGGCAACACCATCGAGTCATGTGGTGAGCTTGACGGTGCGTGGCATCGTCTCCGAAGAAGTGCTCGGCCTGCTCTCCAACCTCACGATTTCGCGCTCGCTGGCGCGCATCGCGTTCGGGCAGCGCGAAGACGGGGTCAACTTCGTCGCCTATGCGCCCGGCGCAAGCGGCGACGAAGTGCAGCACGGGATCAACGCGCTGCTGCGCCGTAGCTTCCCGCAGGCGCACTCGCAGACCGCGGCGCAATACACCCAGGAACAGAGCAACAAGGTCAACAAGTTCCTGCTGCTCGTCTACGTGTTGCTCGCGCTGTCGGTGATCGTGTCGCTGTTCGGGATCGTCAACACGCTCGTGCTCTCGATCTACGAGCGCACCCGCGAGCTGGGGATGATGCGCGCGATCGGCACTTCGCGCCGCCAGATCCGCCAGATGATCCGCTACGAGTCGCTGATCACCTCGCTGATCGGCGGAGTGCTCGGGCTGATCATCGGCGTCGTCGGCGCGATCCTCGTCACGGCCTTCGCGCTGTCGGGTTCAGGCTATGTGCTGTCGATACCGGTGGGCACCCTGCTCCTGCTGCTCGTGATCGCGGCGCTCGCGGGGGTGCTTGCGGCGCAGTTGCCGGCACGCAGAGCAGCTCGCCTGGACGTGCTGGCCGCGCTCGGCTCGGAGTAGCGAACCGGCACACCGCCGCGGACGCGCCGCGCGGCGCCGCGGTCGCCTTTGTTCCGCGACACCGCGCTGAGCAAACTCGCCCCGCGCCACCGGCGCCGCCCGGTGCAGATCAGGCGGTGGGAGCCGCTTGCATCACCGTGAAGGACGCTCCCTGGGGATCGATCAAGCCGGCGAAGCGTCCGATCGGCATGTCCATCGGCTCATTCGTGACGGTCGCTCCGAGCTCGCGCGCCTTGGCGACGATGGCGTCGCAATCGGCGACCGCGAAGACCACGCCCCAGTGTGGCGGGATCTCGGCCGGGAAATACTGGTCGGTCATTTGCATCATGCCGCCGATCTGCTTGTCGCCCAGCTCCCAAACCGTGTACGTCGTCGGCGCACCGTCGAACGCGGGGGGACGCCCCTGCCATCCGAAGACCGCCGAGTAGAACGCCTTGCCTGCATCGGCGTCACGGGTGAGCACCTCGTTCCAGCACAACGAGTTGGGCTCGTTGACGAGGTCGGCGCCGGTGAACGTCTTCGGCTGCCAGATGCCGAACACGGCGCCGGTGGGATCGGCGAAGAACGCCATCCGCCCGATGTCCATCACGTCCATCGGCTCCACCACCACGCTGCCTCCGGCAGCCTTGACCTTGGCGGTGGTCTCCTCGGCGTCGGCGACGCTCACGTAGGTGGCCCACGCGGTGGGCTGACCCTCCTGCATGTGGCGCATAAGGCCGCCGATGTTCTTGCCGTCCTGCTGGAACATGCGATATCCGCCGGTCTCCTCGGATCCCGGCTCGGTCGCGCTCCAGCCCATCAGCTCGCCATAGAACTGCGCGGAGGCATCGGTGTCTGGCGAGGAAAGTTCGATCCAGGACGGAGTCCCGGGTGGATAATCAGGCATGGCTCTCCTTTCAAACGGCGGACATACACGATCGTCGCACATAGATGCGTACAGCGTGTATCCATTTTGACGAGGGCGATCACCAGGCCCAACCACTGCATGCGGACAGAAGCTGACCGCAATTGCTTTTGTAGCGTGGTGTATGAGCCAACCAGAGACAACATCGAAAGGAAGACGGACATGGACTTCAAGCTCGAACTCGTGGCGATTCCCGTGACCGATATCGACCGCGCGAAGACCTTCTACACCGATCGGGTCGGCTTCATCGCCGAACACGACCACGAAGTGAGCGAGGAGATTCGCTTCGTGCAGCTCACGCCGCCCGGCTCTGCCTGCTCGATCGCGCTCGGGAAGGGGATCGTCGACTCCGAGCCCGGCTCTGCTCGAGGAATGCAGCTCACCGTCGCTGACGCGCACGCAGCGCGAGCCGAGCTTGCGGGCCGTGGAGTGCAGGTGAGTGAGGTGACGGAGTTCCCGTGGGGCTCGTTCGTCTTCTTCGAGGACCCGGACGGCAACCGCTGGTCACTTCAGCAACTGCCGGTGTGGGAGTAAGCAGCTCGCGATCCGCCTATCACGACGATCCTGCAGCTCGCTCACGGGCTGCAGGTACCGCCGCGGGTCTCCACATGGCTTGTGGCTAAGGCGTCATGACGACGCGACCGAACGCTTTGCGGCTCTCGGCGTATTCGTGCGCCGCGGCGGCATCCGCGAGCGGGAACGAGCGGTCGATCTCGACTTGCAGCTCGCCGCTTGCCACCCGCTCCAGCATGTCGGCGATCATGGGATGGACGCGGGCGTACTCCGACAGGATCGCGCCGCCGAGGAAGACACCGTGCAGCGAGTTGTTGCGCGTCCAGAGCGACCGCGCCTCGACCTGCGAGCCCGCACGGGCGGCCACACCCACGCTGACGAGCCGGCCTCTGTAGGCGAGCACGCCGACGCTGTCGATGAGGTTCTGGCCTCCGATCGAGTCGAGCACCACCTCCACTCCGCGCGAGTCGGTCAGCTGGTTGGTGCGCTCGACGAAGCTGTCGGTCGCGTAGTTGATCGGGTGGTCGAGCCCGAGCGCCTTCAGCCGCTCCAGCTTCTTCTCGCGGGAGGCGGTCGCGATCACGGTGGCGCCCGCGCGCTTGGCGAGCTGGATCGCGGCCATACCGACGCCGCCGGCTCCAGCATGGATCAGAGTGGTCTGACCTTCGGCGAGGTTGCCGGCGGTGAACAGGCACTCGTGCGCGGTACCGAACGCAACCGGCACGCACGCGGCGCGGGCCGCGTCCAGCCCGGCGGGGATCGGCCAGGTCATCGCCGCGGGGACCGCTCGCCTGGCGGCGTGCGACCCTGCCGCGTTCAGGGCCACCACCCGGTCGCCGACCGTGCGTCCCTCGACCCCAGCAGCGACCTCGCTGATGATGCCGGCGCTCAGATAGCCGACGATGTGTGGGGTAGCGGGCAGATCCCCTGCCGCGCGGGCGAGCAGATCGCCGCCCTCGATGCTGATCGCCTCGGCGTCGACGATCACGCAGCCGTCGGGGCACTCGGGGTCAGGCACATCTTCGTAGCGAAGCACCTCCGGCGCGCCGTTCTCATAGATAACCGCTGCCTTCATTTGCGCCATCCTCTCGCTTTCGACACCGCTCCGCCCGACCTCATGCTCGGGCCTGGAGCCACGCACGGTAGCGGCCCAGCGCACGTCGTTGCACGCGCTGGTCGCACACCACCCAGCGGGCGAACGGATCGAGCGGCGCGCGATCGTCGAGTACGATCCCGCCCGGCCCGGTCAACGCCTCAGCATGAACCATCACCTCTCGGTAATCAGAAGACTCGCGCCGCCGGCGGCGCAGTGGCGGTACAGCGATATAAGACGCTCGTCCGGGAGCTGCGCATCACCGGCCATTCCCTCCTCCATCGCCGCCTTCGCGACTCGGTGCGCAGCGTGCTCCCGACCGCAGCACCAACCTAGAGAACGGCTCGCTCGACACCGAGCACCGCCTTCCGCCCAACTAAAATGTTTACGGTGCTCACATTAGAGCAACGAAAGTGTGCCTAAGCTTCGATGTCGAGAAAGGAGACGCGCTTGATCGGCAGCAGTTTTCGTCCCTCCTCGTCGATCTGCGGGTAATGCTCCACCCATAGGTCAAGGAACGCATCGCCGTCGATGAGGGTGATGCGCCGACTCGCTCGGCGTGCCAGCTCTTCGGCATCGCGCGTGAATCCGGTAAGGGAGATGAACACACCGACATCGCCCTGCTCGATCAGTGAAAGGAACGAGCGAAGCTCGTCCTCAGTGGCCTTCTTCTCCCGGCGCTTGACCTGGCCCTTTATGCGAGGCCCATTTACACCAAAAGGATCGCCTTGCGCGAGCAGGTCCAGGCCACCGTCCTTTCCCTTGGGGGCGATCCACACGACGTGATAGCCCATCGCGTCGAGCAGCTTACCTACAAGATCTTGAAAGCCATAAGGACTGATAACCGAAGCGAGATAGTCATGAATTGCCCCACTTGCCGCTTCTTCTGCCTCCTCAAGCGTTGCTGCTGCGATCAATCCACCCTCGACCGCATCGATGCCATCAGTCAAATCGGTCGGATTTGCTGATATGCCAACACCATCGCTTGCATCGACTTGATTTGGCTCCGGCTGGCTAGCCTTCCAATCCTTGTAGAGTCGCCAGGACTCCGCATAGAGCGCTGCTGGATCGGGAAATACCTGAAGCGCCGTATATCCCTCGTCGGTCAGTGTCCATACGCCACCCTTCTTGCGAAGCCAGCCAGCCTTGACCGCGCTAATTGTGGAGAAGCGAAGGAGCTTCGGAAAGCGGACCAGATCCGGGTTATTTGGAAAGGTTGATCGCTCAAACGCAGTCAAGTTCATCCGAACTTCTATCCGCCCGATCGCATCCTTGGCCTGCAATCCATCGTTCTCCTCGGCCAGGACCCTGAACAGCGTTT
Organism: uncultured Solirubrobacterales bacterium; assembly: GCA_963725265.1. Lineage (GTDB taxonomy): Bacteria > Actinomycetota > Thermoleophilia > Solirubrobacterales > Solirubrobacteraceae > Palsa-744. The sequence goes on along the minus strand of CAVRXP010000002.1, from coordinate 892,909 downwards.
GGATCATTTCGCCCTTGCGGCGTGTCGTGACCTCAGCCATCGTGGCCCAAGCGTACCGGTCAGCCCGAAGCTTTAGCTCTGGCACGATCTATTCGAACATGACGGCCTACGCCGTGCGCGAGACCATTGCTGCCCAGGGCGCTGTAGTCCTGGGCGTAGTTGGCCGAGGAACGTCAAACCACCTTGGGGCCCTGCATATACGGGTCCAGGGTGGCAATCCGTCGCCTGATCGCATAGCCGAACCGGCGGCCGCCGGCATCCCGGAGCGCTGTTCCGCCGCTCACGCTGTCAGCTGGACGATTCACGATCCTGCCAGCGCCGCTCCATCGCCCTGAGCATCTGTGGGTAGACGACCAGGTACCGGAACGGCTTGATCGCGGCCATGTAGGCGTTCCCCAACAATCCGTTCGGCTTCACGTATACCGCCATCTGGCCCCGGTAGCCGCTTCCCTCGGCGACCCAACCAAGGTGCAGGACTCCATGCATCGTTTGGTTTGCGATCTCGGCAGCGAACTCGTCGTCGGTCAGGTAGAGCGAGGTGAATGGGAGCGTCTCGAAGTCAGGCCCGGCCGCGGCGCGCAGGTCGTCGGGCAACCGCTCGCGAAGTGTTCTCACCCTCGATTTGACTCCCGAGTCCGGCTCGTCCAGGCCGAAGAGGTCGCCGAGCTTCCACCTCAGCGACCACAGCGCCCGCGCCGCATGGGGCAGGGTCTGCGACGGATCGGCTGAGGCGAACCCCTCGACCAGGATCGGGAACTCGTCGGCTGCACCTGGCGTCGGCAACGCCCAGACATCCTCGAGCCGAAAGTCAGGCACGATCTCGTGGATCCGCCAGGGGCGAGAGGTGTGAACAGTGTTTGGGAGCCTCATCGTGGCGATCGGCTGCCCTAAGTCCATGAACGGTCGTCTGCTGCGAGCTTGAGCAGGTAGGGCGCGGCACCCCGGTGAATATTGCCGATGACAGCCCAAACCACCGGTGCCGTCCTGCGCATCTCGTACTGAAGGAACGTGGTCATCACCAGTCGCTCGTGATGCAGCCGCCACACCATGTGGCCGCTCAACAGCGTCGATCGTGCTTCGAGACGCAGCAGTCCGGGCTCAGACGTCACGATTCGCCAACCGAAAACGTGGTTGGAAGAGCTGCTAGGACCGAGCCTAAATCCAAGGATCCAACGGTGTATGAGCAGTCCCGAACGGCGGATCGTTACCGGCAGGCACTCGAAGCCGTCGCGTGCCCATTGCTCGGCCGAGCGTCGGTCCGTCGGACATCTCGTGGCCTCGAAAGCGTCCGCATAGTCCGGTGAGGCGACGGTCGATGGAGGCTTCTCAGATACCACGACGCGGCGCGCTCGCCTCCTCGCATTTGAGCGTGTGCTTGAGTGCTTAGAGCTCGTCACCATAGAATTCCTCCAGACGGCTATCTCCCAGGATGTCCATCCATACGGTAGCGTATAGTCGAAGACTAGCATCATCACCGGGAGTGTCAACACCAAACCGAGCTCGATAGAGAGAAGCGATGGCGCCCCCGACCCGCACGCCTCGCAACAGGTGGATCGAAGAGGGGCTGAGCGCCCTTGCCGCCGGCGGCCCGGACGCCGTCAGGATCGAGCCCCTAGCGCAAGCACTGGGAGTCAGCAAGGGCGGCTTCTACTGGCACTTCAAAGACCGCCAGGCGCTCCTAGAAGAGATACTCGACGCATGGGAGCGCACCTGGGTCGACGAGGTGATCGAGACCGTCGAGGCCGAGGAGAATGACGCAAGGTCGAGATTGAGGCGACTGTTCGCGCTGGCCGCCGCCTCCGGCGGCGAGCTGCTGAAGATCGAGCTGGCGATCCGCAACTGGGCCCGGCGCGAGGAGGCCGTTGCCGAGCGACTGCGACAGGTGGACAACAGGCGGATGGACTACATGCGCTCCCTGTTCGGAGCCATCTGCGAGAACGACGACGATGTCGAGGCTCGCTGCCTGTTGGCCTTCTCACTGTTCATCGGCGGCCCCTTCATCAGCGCCGATCTCGGTGGGCGCAGCCGAGCGGAGGCGTTGGAGCTGGCCCTAGAGTGGCTCACGCGATAGTGCGCCTCGGTGTCCGCGAGGTTACCGTGCGCAAGCGCGTATGTGATGGCCTTCGAGATCTCCGTAGCATCTGCTATTCGAAGCGCGACCAGACAGATTCCTTCGATTCATAGGCGCGTTCGAGAGCCCGACGTTCTGCATCTCCTCGGCGACTGACGTTCTGCATCTTCCCGGCGAGAATGAGTTGGAATCGGGATGACATCGCGGACGCCGATGAGGTTGAGCCATCGGCGTCCATGAGACCGCCGTAGGCTGCCATCATCGGACAGCGCGGTAGCCGAGGTAGAAGTGGAGCGCTGCCGGTGCGATGAACAGAACTCCCCACCAAATGTCCCGGTAGCACAAATAAGCACCGAGGCCAAGCAACCAGACACCGACAGCAAAGCGCACTCTGGCGACTGCATGACCGTGACCTTGGGCGTATGCGTTCAGCCGTTTCATGCTTCGGGACAAGTGTAGGTGCGATACGAATGCACCGAGCCGACCTGCACGGGCACGATGTGCAATGCAAGGCGCGACCATGAATCAATCCCACAACGGAGGTCAGCATTAGCACCACCGAGGTCGGCCAAACAACCCTGGTCGCGTCCACCGTCTTGATTACATCGCCTGTGTAGGGGCGCTCACGAGGAGCGACCCTCGGAGCGGGCAACGCCTCGAATCACCGCGGCCCTTCAGCCATCTCATATAACCGTCCGGTCACCCTCGAGGCTCACTCGTCTCAGAGGCGCGTGCACGCACGTAGTCGTCGATCCGCTCCAGCGATACCAGCTCGCGGATCTCCTCGGCCTGGATGTGCACGTCGAACTCGGTCTCGAGCGCGAGTATGAGCTCGAGGTGGCGCAGCGAGTCCCACCCTTCGAGCATCGTGAGCTGCGCGTCGTCGGGGATATCCTCGGGCGCGCAGCCGACGATCTCGGCGAGGATGCGCTTCAGCGGCTCATACACCCGCAGCGACCCTCACGTGAATCTCGGGCGGCACGGTAGGCCGATGCCTTTCGACGTCGAGACGGAACAATCCCACTCCCGCTGGCTCGAAACGGTGTGTCGGATAGAGGTCGGCAACCTGCGCGTTCTTGGCGGTCGGCTCGAAGCGACCGGCCAGGAAGCGTGCGCCGAGGGCGTGTGCGCGCTCGGCGAGGAACGCCAGCAGCGCGTCCTCCAAACGGCGACCGAGCACGCGGCAGCTCATCAGCAGTGTGTCGATCTCCGCCTCGTTATCGCCGAGTCGCAGAATGGCCAAGCCCGTGATGCCGCTATCGCCGAACCGGTCGCTGACCGACAGCGTGTAGAGCTCCGTGCGGCCGTCGCCAAGCATCGCCTCGAGCTCAGCGACGCTGTAGCGCTTGGTCGTCAGATTGAACTGGTTGGTACGTTGGCAGAGCTGTGCCGCGCGCGCCAGCGTGGCGTCGGACACTAACTCGATCTTCGCCTGCTGATCGAGCGAGACAAGAAATTGCTCGAAGGACGCGCTGCTCGCCGCAAGGTCGCGGCGCTGGTACTCGACCGCATAGGCGCCAGCCCGGCCCCGATCGACGTCGGTGAGCACGATGCGCCTGAAATAGGGGCAGCTGCGCAACATGCCCGGCCGCGCGACAGGGTCCGCGGGCAACTCGGCGACTGCCACCTCGGGGAGTACCTGACGCACCCAGGCGCGCTCGACGGGGCTGTCATCGAAGAAGACGAAGCTGTCGAGACCGACGTTCAGCTCTCTGGCCAGCTCGTCGAGGTTGGTTGCCTTGTCCTGCCAGTTGACCCTCTGCGCCGCGAAGTGCTCGTGGCGCAGGACCATCGCCGGGTGCTCCGCGAAGACCGCCGCGACGTCCTGCGGATTGTTCTTGCTGCACGCCACAAGCAACACGCCGAGCTCGCGCAGTCGCAGTAGCTCACGCTGGAAGTCCTGGAAGGCAAGGCCGAGGCCCTCCTCGCCGAGCTCGATCCCACCGACACCGGCTTCTCCGACCACGCCTCCCCAGAGCACGCCGTCGAGATCGACCGCAGCTACCTTGTACGCAGCGCCACGCTCGGCGGCCAGGTGGCTGGCGACGAGCTCGGCCAGTGTTGCCAGTCCGCGAGGATTGAGGCGCATTCGCGCCAGATACCAGAGTCGAGGATCGTGCAGGGCCGCGGTGCCCTGAGCCCGAACGTGCCACTCCCAGTCGATCACCACGATTCGCGAGCCTGATTCGGCCAGTCCGCGTACCCCTTCGTGTAGGCGCAGCACAGCACTCAGGCCCCGCTCGGGTGCGAGCGGGCTGATCACGTGCTCGACCGGCGCGGCGCTGGGACCTACGAGCGTTACACAGCAGGTCGTTCGCGGCAAACGCCCGAGCGCAACCCCAAGCCAGCCACGCAGTTCCTCGACCCGGCGATCGACGAGCGCCGCGGCAGCCGCATCCGGAAGTCCAGGGCTCACCGGCGCGAAGAGCGGTTCGAGCAGATCCTCGACGGACAGCACAAGCAGCAGGACGTCGGGGTCAGTCGCGTAGAGCTCGGAGGACGCGAGCAGCAATTGCTGGGCGACTTGCCCGAAGGGCCCCACGACGATCTCGCGTGCGGGCCGATCCCAGCGCGTGAGCGCCTCGGCAAGCAGCGGCGCAAACAGGTCGACACAGAAAGTGCTCAGCACCGCGACCCGCGCCGCCGGCGCCGCGGGGGGCCGCTCGAGCAGCGCTAGGCCGCGCCTGCGGCGCTCGGCGAGGGCCTTAGGTGTCAGGGGCTCGAGCAATGGGTCCACCGGTCGCGAGGGACGCTCGGCTACGTCGTAGCCGTGATCTGAGGCGCGTATATCGTCCTCGCCGCCCCATTTTGCGATAGATCGGCGCCCGTGCGTCGCCCTGCGACCCAATGTGTCACTAAAGCTGCGCAGATGCAGGGGATTTCCGCTCTGGAATATCGGCGAAAATGTTTCCGACTACGGGACGACTTCGGCGGTGCGCGCCATTTCCGCACTGTCGCCACGTTCAGGGCACGCCGCCGCCGACCACCAGATAATCGCTATCGCGCGCGAGGCCCGCCAAGATGAGCTCCTCCATGCGCCTGGCGCGCACCAGGTTGATCTCTCCGCGTCCCAGTCGCGCCACCGCCACAGAACCGTCGGCGCGCCCATCCCGATCCAGACGTCTCCAGCAGGAGTCGTGCTCGGGACGGTCGAGGTCGCGCGCGGTGTAGGAGATGCGCGTCCGTCTGCGCCGACCGTCGATAACCGACACGCCATCGAACCACTTGGGATGGCGATACGGGACACTGTGCTTCTGCTCGACGTGGTGCATCAGGGTAGAGAACGAGCCGATACCTATGTTGCACACTGCGCCGTCCAATTCGATCAGGCGCGCAAACACGGATCGCTCGCCGAAGCAGCTGGTTGGTACGCCGGCCGTCAGCTCCCGCGCACGGGCGCCGATCGCGATCACCGAGAAGAGCGGGTCCAGCGTGCGAACCGCGTCCGGATGGCGCCACAGCACGCTCGGCAGCAAGCCCATATCGCGCTTTGGTTCCACTGTCAGCGGGTCGAAGACCTCGTCCTTCGTGTAGCTGTAGGTGAACGCCGGCAGCAACCAAGTGGCGTCTGTGCCGGCGACCTCGCGGACGGCGCGCAGAAACATGCTCGCGATCACCTCGGCGTCGAGACCCTCCTCGGGCACGCCGAGCGTCGCGACGCTCGAGTGCGTCATCAGTACGTCCCCGCTGCGCACGCCCACCGCGCGCAGCGCGTCCACGACCGCCTCGTAGCCATAATCTGGGGTCGGCCTCATCTCGCTTCGACCAGGCCGCGCTCGCGGAAACGCTCGATGTATTTGCACATTTCGCAATGCTCCAGCTCGAGCTCATCGGCAAGGCGTCGCAAGATGGAGACAATTCTCCTCGGCGAGGCCCGTCGATCCAACGGGACCGTCGCAACGCCTTGACTGGCTAACTGGCAGCGCGCATTCTAAACGTTGATGATCGAGACGGCGACACCGAGACCAGCGCGGCTGCACCATGTCGGCATCGTCGTCCCCTCCGAGCAGCAGGCGTGTGAGCTGATCGGACTGCTGGGCCTCCAGGAGGGTGGGCGCGGCTACGTCGAGAGCTACAGCGCGCTGTGCATCTTCACCGACGGCAACGGAGGCAGCCCGCTGGAGCTGGTCGTGCCTAGCGAGGGGCGTTTGAGCCGGTTCAACCGCGGGCTCGGGGGCCTGCATCACGTGGCGATTGTCGTGGACAGCCTGATCGAGCTGGCCGACACGATGCGCGAGCGAGGGACGCCGCTGCTCGAGGATCGACCCGTGCGCGGTGCTGGCGCGTTCCTGTGCAACTTTCTCGCTCCCGTCTACACACGTGGTGTGATCGTCGAGTTCGTCGAGGAGCTCTAGTCAGGCCCGCTAGATTGAAGGGTCTCGCGAGTATCTGATCGGTACGAACGAAGGTCGAACTGTCCCAGTTCCCGGAAGAGCCCGGTGTGGCTCGCCTGGACCACCTATATCGGCTACCGCAGCGCGACCGTACGTGTGACCGTCCCGAGACCATGGCCGCCCTGGGAGAGGCCGACCGTGATGGTGTAGCGACCGGCGGGCAGTGAGCCCAACAGTTCGACAAGTGGCACGTTCACGGTCTGTCCCGGCACGATCGCCTTCGTGCCCGCGGTGGCGCGGAGCGAGCGCCCCTGCCCATTGATCAGCACCGTGCCGCCGATCGGGACAATCGTGTTGCCGGTGTTGCGTACAGCCAGCAGCAGCGTGCCGTGCCGTGCGCTGCCCTGCTCGACGAGGCCGCCCGGCTGCGCGCGAAAAGACTGCGCGTTCGTCGGTGCATCGAGCCGCAGGCTGCTCACCAAGCGGTAGGCGAGCTTGATCCCTTTCGCGGCGTGGCTGGGCGGCGTGCCCACGACTTCGATCGCACCGTACTGGGAGCGGCCGGGAGGGGTACCCGTCAGCGACACGCCGACCGTGCGCGAGGAACCGGCGCCCAGCGTGAAGGAGCTCGCGCTGAGACTCACCTCGGACAGCGTGGCGCCGCGGTTGGGCGACACTTCGCCGCTGAGCCCCTGCAACCATGGCCGCAGCGCGACCCTCATCACCATCGACGTGCTGGTGGTGTTCGAGATCTTGATCGAGCCGACGCTGCCGCGGCTGGCGACATGCTCAAAGATGCCGGGCGATATCGACACGCCGCCGCCCGCCGCGAGGCTTGCGCTGGCGGCGGTGAGCATCGCTACGGTCGTGACGAGCGTCAATCGCCTGATGTTTTGAAATCTCATGATCGCTGCTTCCTCTCTCATGGTTAGGTGTCTGTGTCCACGGCCGTTACCGTGACGCGCGCGTCACGGTCCGGCGGCGGTGACGGTCACCAGCAGGAGCTTGTGATAGCCGCCGAGGGGCGATTGGTGGGCGCCGCGCACCGTCTGGCGCAGCCGGATCGTGGCTCCTTCCAGCGAAACCGGTTCGCCCCATTGCTCGAGCACTGGGTCCACGCTTGCATCGAGTGAGCGGAAGTGGCCGCGACCAGTCGCGGCCTGCAGCGCGATCGCGACGATCGAGTGCCCTCGCACCAGGTGCCCGCGACGGGCGCCGGAGATCGCTTCGCCGTCGGCGAGGCTCAGCCTGACCGGCGCGTCGGTGGCGGTCACTTCCACGGGGATCGTCGCGTCATACACGCTGCGCTTGTGCCCGGCACTCACACTCGTAAAGAGGCTAGGTTCGCCCAGCGAGAGGGCGAGCGTACTTTCCACCGTGCCGCCCACGGGCGTACCGGTTTCGGCCAACGCCGCGGACACGCCGCCGAGCACGGCGAGCGCCGCGACGAGTAGCGCCAGCATCCTCGAGCGCGTTGTGGCGATCATCGTGCTTTACCCCTCCTCTTGCCGCGGTGGTTGTGAGACTCTCGACGCGCGATCGCCGTGCTTATCCGCACCTCGACGTCTTCGCCGTCGGCCTGGCTGTAGCGAAAGACGAGCGTACCCGCGCTTTTGAACTTGAACATCCCGCTGAGACTGCCTGCACGCACGAGCATCGTGCCGCGCCCAGCCTTGAAGGTGCGCCGTCCGACCCTGTAGAGCACGCGGACGGGGGTGCCGTCGGGCGCCGAGGCGCGACGGTGGCCGTGCAGACAGGTGAGCCGACCTGTGAAGCGATAGCGCCGGCCTCGCCGCAAGACGGGTACGCCTTTGCGGGTATAGCCGAGCGGCTTGGAGGCAAGGCGCATTTCGAGCATCGGCGAGGGGCAGACAGGCGGCACCGGCGGTTCTTTGAGCGGATGTTTGTGGGGTGGTTCTTCCGGCGGTTCCACGGGCGGGCCACTGTGCATCGCTGAGATCCCGACCGTGACCGTGTTGCTACCGGGTGGGACGGGGTCCAGGACTTCGATCGGCGCTTCGAGGAGCGTGCCGGTGTTGCCGGCCGCGTCGGTCACGGTGACGAGCAGCACATGCGAGCCGGCGCCGCCCACTTCGATCGAGAGCGGTATGTCCGAAACGGCTTCCGGACACGAACGGGCCGAGCATAGGCTCACGGACGCGGTGTTGCCGTCGATCGAGGCCTGCACGCTTGCCAGGCCCGAGCCCGTGTCGCTGGCGTCGATCGTCAGGCTCAGCGTCGAGCCCGCTTCCGCGGGGCTCTGCACCCCTCCGACAGCTCCGCTGGGCGCGCTGTCCCGCGCGCCGAGCCTGATTGATGAAGATCTGAATGTCACGGTCGCCTGAGCACTAGAGGAAACGAGCACCGCCGCCGCGACCATGACGGCCGCGACGGCGGTGGTGCTCCTCAGGCGCCTCGACGTGCGCCTGATTTGTGTCATTGCACTGTTTGAGCTACGGGGTGGTGGTTGACAGGGTCAGCGTGATCGTCTTGGCGTAGGTGCCGGTGTGCAGATGATCGTGCAGCCCGATCTTCTGGTTAAACGTCACCGTCATTTCGTCTTCGCTGAACGGTTTGGCGTATGTCAGCAGCGTTGCCGGTGCTACCAGCGACGTGAAGACACCACTACCAGTTCCTCCCTGTGTGGATGTTGCCTTGCTTTCGAGCGGTTCGGGCAGCTCGTAGGTTTCTTTGAACGCTTCGTGAGTGTAAACCTGCACAAGATGCCCGGTGTCGGTAGCGCTCGCGTCTTCGGCAACCAGCTTGCTTTCAGCTGCTGTGCTCGTCGCCTTCAGGCCACAGGTATTGTGGTATTCCTGCGTTTTGCCCGGAACGAACGTACCCAGCACCACCGGCGAGCACGTCGTTGCCAGTGTCTGCGTAAACGGCACCTTGCCTTCCACTACCACCCCGACCGACGCTTCTACAACGGCGGTCTGTGCCGATGCGGCCGCAACGGATTCGCCACTCGAGTTGTGTGCGACGACCGCAACGCGGATCGTGTGACCGAGGTCCGCTTCGGTCAACGTGTATTCGCCTGCTGTCGCGCCAGCGATGCCCACGCACGATGCGCCCGAGCAGTCTTCCCACTGGTAGGTGTAGGAGGTCGGCGATCCGCTCCACGTGCCGTTGCTCGTCGTCAGCGTGCGCCCACCCTGCGGGGTTCCGCTGATGACCGGCAGACCGATGTTCAATGGCACCGGGTTGGCGATGAATTTGGCCGTGACCGACTCGTTTGCGCTCATCGTAACCGAGCATGATCCGGTGCCCGAGCAGGCGCCGCCCCAGGCTTCGAGCAAGTAATTCGCTTGCGGCGTCGAAGCCAATTTGACGGCTTCGCCTTCGGCGAATTCAGCGCTGCATTTCGTGTGACTCTGCCCGCATTCGATGCCCGCCGGAGTAGACGTCACAGTGCCTTCGCCGGTGACCGCCACGGTCAGAGTGTGCTTTGCGACTTCGGGTGTGACCGTTACCGTAAACGAACTGCTCGCGGTGTTTTCATGAAAGTCCACCGCAGTACAGTTCACTGTCGTCGTGCCCACTTTGAATGTCGAGCCCGATGCGGGGAGGCAGCTCAAGGACTTGAATCAGCCCGTCGGAGTCGGTCGCTTCGACGCTGTAGGTCACGACCTTCCCGGAGGGGCTGGTCGCTTCTGTGGTGATGTTTGCGGGGACTATGATGTGAGGCGGCGTAGAGCTGTACTGGTCAGCGCCGACGTCGCACCCTGTGCCACCGGCAGCAGGACGTGGATAACCCCGCTGGTCGGTCGCCGGACACGCAGCCGCGTCGCCCGCGTCGATCGAAGGACTACCCGGCTGCTCGGAAAAGAGTGGCGTCGAGCCGCCATCGTTGGACAGCGCTCCCAGCTTCGGTGCGGTGCTGCTCAACGCGCCAACCCCACAGCTTGTGCCGTTATCGAGACTGTGATCGCTAGTCGTGGCTGCCACTTCGCAGTTCTTCACATTGGTGGAGCCATTGTCAGCGACGATCGTGTTCGTCAAGCTCAGCGTTCCTCCGCCACCGATACCGGTCCCTTTGTTCTGCACCACCGTGTCATTGACGAAGGTCGCTTCTTCGTCGTTGACGACGCCGTCTGCGAGGCCGTTGGAGATCGTCGAGTTGGTAAAGGTCGCCAGTGCTGCTCCGGGCTGGACTACGACTCCGTTGCCCGTGTTGCCCGAGATCGTCGAGTCTTCGAGACGGAGGGTCCCGAAGTCTTCGATCGCGGCATTGCTGCTATTGCCGCCGGTGGTGACGACGAGGTGCTCGATCATCACCGAGACGCCGGCGTTGACGGTGATCAGTTCCTTTTCCGATGCACCCGCAACGGGCTGAACGTCACCGCCTTCGAGCTTGGCTTCGGGCCCGAGGACGCCGAGTGTGCCCGCAGGTCCGGCTACCGTCTGCGTGCCGCCCGTGTTGGTGAAGATCATGGTCTTACTCGGCTGGTAGGTGTGACCGCCCGCGAGTTCGATCGTGTTCGCCACGCCATTCGCATTAGCCGAGGCGACCGCTGCTTCGAGTTCCGCAGTGCTATGCACCGCGAAGGTTGCGGCGCTCGCCCCAGCGGTCAGCATCAACGATGCTGTCGCCGCCAAAGTGAGCGCGGCTACAGACCATCGCAAACGCGCTAGCCATTTATGGCTCATTGAGTCCTCCAGTACGGTTTTGTAAAATACGAGTTTTCGCATCTTTGATTGCATCTTTCGACCATTGACCGTCGAGGACGCCCAAGCCTCTCGCTGAGACACGGCCGCTACTCAACGTTGAGCAGGAGCCGAAACTACCAAGCTCTCGCGAACCAAGGCAAGGTCGTTTACCGCATGGTCACGACCATTTACTGCTTAGTCACAGTTTAACTCTGGTGACATTCTGTTCACGTTTTCATATCATGTCGGTGGCAGTTGGTCGGAGGTGGATCATGGGGGGCCACTGCCGTTTCGGCCCTCCAGCCGACCTCTGCCGCAGGTCGGCGCAGGCCCGTTCACAGGTCGTTCACTTCTGGCACCGCTGGATACTTGAGAATGCCCGCACCTCGGGGCGAAGGTCGCTGCCAAGCGCACCGCCACACTCCAGCTTCCCAGCGATCCAATGATGAGTTCGCGTAAAAAGACCGCATCTACAACTAGCGCAGCAGCCACGGCCTCCGCCTTCAGGAGGTCACGCTTTGCTGGGCTGCGCCGCGGTGCTGCTGCCGTGTTGGCCGTGCTCACAAAGAGTCCGCTACTGACCGGCCTGGCGGCGACGGCGGTCTTGCTGGTGGTCCTCTTTTTCGTCGGCCTGTCGCTTATCGCGCCGCACTCGGCCGGAGGGCAGACCACGCTCACAAACGCCACAGAACTGATCTCCAACGGACAGGCGACGCAAGCGACGCTCCTCGACCAAGACGCGCGGCTGGAACTGCGCACAGACAATGGCCAAGCGCTATGGGCAAGCTACCCGCATTCGGACTCCTACACGGGCACGCTGATCGCTCTCCTTCAGCGCAAGCACGTACCCACCACCGTAAACCCACAGACGGGCAAGGCGACCCTGCGTGCGACCGTCCAGTTCCTGCTACCGATCCTCATCCTCGTCACGCTGTTCGCCTTCTTCATGACGCTTGTGCGGGAGCAGGGAGCAGCCTTTGCGTCGTTTTCAACGTGGAGCGGGAGCGGGCAGAAGGCCGGCGAGGGCCGGACAACGTTTGCCGATGTGGCCGGCGCCCCCGAGGCGTTGATCGAGTTGGGCGAGGTCTGCGACTACCTCGAGAACCCGGGACGCTACGCCAGCCTTGGCGCCAAGGCCCCCAAGGGAGTAATACTCACCGGACCCCCGGGCACGGGAAAGACGCTGCTCGCACGTGCCGTCGCCGGCGAGGCACAAGCCAATTTTTTCTCCCTCTCCGGCTCGGAGTTCGTCGAGTCGCTGGTCGGTGTCGGCGCCGCCCGCGTGCGTGACCTCTTCCGTCAGGCACGCGAAGTGGCGCCGGCCATCATCTTTATCGACGAGCTCGACGCCATCGGTCGGCAGCGAGGCGCAGGCATGGGACAGGGCAACGACGAGCGTGAGCAGACGCTCAACCAGATCCTCGTCGAGATGGATGGGTTCGGGGCAGAGTCAGGCATCGTGATCATGGCCGCAACCAACCGGCCGGACATCCTCGACAACGCGCTGCTGCGACCAGGCCGCTTTGACAGGCAGGTCGTCGTCGATGTCCCGGACGTACACGGGCGCACTGAGATCCTGGAACTGCACGCCAGCAGAAGTCCGATCTCGCCCCATGCCGACCTGATGCGCATCGCCCACCAGACGCCCGGCTTCACGGGCGCCGATCTCGCGAACATCATCAACGAGGCCGCGCTGCTCACCGTGCGTGCCGGCAAGCAACTTATCGAGCAGGAAGAGCTCGAGGAGGCGATCGACCGAGTTATGTCCGGGCCCGCACGCAAGAGCCACGTGCTCTCGCGGGACGAGGTCTGGCGGATCGCCGTCCACGAGTCAGGACATGCGATCGTCGCCCGCGCGATCGGCAACTCGGCGGCGCTGCAGAAGCTCTCGGTCGTCGCGCGCGCTCGCGGGCGCGGCGGCGCGACCGTTTACTCCAGCGAAGACAAGCTCATGCTGACACACCTCGACCTGACGAAGAACCTGATCACGGCCATGGCCGGGGTGGCAGCCGAGGACTACGTCTTCGGCATGCTTTCGACCGGAGGCGAGAACGATCTCGACGAAGCAACGAAGACCGCCCATGCGATGGTTTCTGTCTGGGGCATGAGCGAGGCGATCGGACCCGTGACTGTGGGCGAGAAACCTGGCGAGATCTTTATCGCCCGCGACCTAGCGAAAACAGCGAACATCGCCGCGGCGACGCACGAACTGGTGGACTCAGAGACGCGGCGGCTGACCCACGACGCGGAGGACACCGCCAAGCAGATCATCGAGATGAACAGGGCGATTCTGGAGGAGCTTGCCAATACGCTCCTCGACGCCGAGACGTTGAGCGGACCGGCGCTCGATACGTTCCTCGAGGCTGTGCTCCCATGGCGAGCACCGCTGGTGAAGGGCGTCAACGGGCACGTGCCACCAGTGGCCCTGCGAGAAGCCGTCGGCGTCGGCGACCTCGACGGTTCGCCCGGCGGCTCCGAAGCTTCTGACTGGTCGTGAACCGTCCTGCCTCCTACGCGGCCGGGCGGGCGGTCCTGGCGATAGCGGGAGCCGCGGCTACCCTCACAATCGGAGGGTGCGGCGGGACATCCGACGCCCCAAAGCAGACGACCGGCGCAAGGCAGACGACCGCCTCACAGACGGCAGAGGCGCCTGCCCCGACCAACAAACTTCTCGCGACAGTCAGCGCCACGGGGAACGAAGTGACGTTGACCGACTCAGGCGATCGCACCATCACCCGCTTGCACAGCGGCTGGTACACAATATTCGTCACGGTCAACACCGCAGGTGCGGATTTCCACCTCACAGGTCCGAGTGTGGACTCAGCTACCAAGGCGAAGATCCCGGGCGTGGCCCTATGGGGAATCCATTTCCTCAAGGGCACGTACCGCTATATGAACGATCGCGACGCACATGCCACCACGCATGTGCTCGCCGTCTACTGATAGACACCGCGGGGGCTATCCCGCTCTATGCCGCTGAAGGCGGCGCTATCCCGCTGAAGGTTCAGGCGTGATCGCAAACAGCGGTTCGAGCCGGCCTTCGACTACCTTCTCGATGCCAACGCGGCTGATGGGGTTGTGGTTGCCACCAGGGCTGTAGCTGCGTTCTGCGAGCGCGACCCCTTCTAGAGTGAGACCTCGGGCAAGTGCCCGCTGGATGGCGCTCGGCTCGGCCGAGCGCCCCTCGCGCACCGCAGTCTCGAGCAGCCGGATCGTTTCAAACCCCAGACCGGGAAAGCTGCCCACAGGCTTGCTGCCATACAGCTTCTTGTAGTCCGCAGCGAAGCGATACGCCGGCTCGCTTTCACGCGCGAAACCATAGGACGGAAAGACAACATCTTCGAGCGCGTCGTGGACACTCGTCAGGGTAAGTTTAGTATCCATAGCGGAGGTACCCAACACACTCTGGGCCACACCCTGCGCTCGCAGACCCGCCGCCATCCGGCTCACCAACGGCGGCGGGAGCGCGGTGAAGATTGTCGACGGGCTCGGATTGGCAGCCTTGATCGCGTTCGCCAGGCTCGAGAAGTCGTTGGTCGTCATCGCAATCGAAGCGCTGCCCACGATCCGGATGCCTTCGCGCCGAGCGGCATTGCGGAAGTAGCCTGACAGCAGTTCGACATAACTATCACCCTGGGCGTTGACGATGAAGGCGCTCCCATAACTGGTCCTGCGCATGAAGCTCACCAGCGCCGTGGCTTCGTCGCTCGTCGCCATCCCGACAGGCCAGTATGTCGGGTAGCGACGCCCAGCCGTGGGATCCGGGTTGCACGGCGCGAACATAAGCGTCCCGTACCGGGCCGCGCCCGCTGCGAGGCTCAGCTGCGAGTCGGTGTCGCACGGCAGGATCAAGGCAGCGGCGGCTTCCGTGCGCAGTAGCCCCTGCACCGCTGCTGCGGACAAGCCGTCAAGGTGCCGAGGCACCAGCTTAACCCGAATATGCCCAGCAAGCCCGCCCGTGGCGTTGAGCTCGTCGACCGCGACCGTGGCTCCCTGTTCAATAGAGGCATTCTGTTCTGCGAACAAACCGGATGACGACTGGTCGATCACCACGGTCATCATTCCGTGCCGCAGTGAGCGCGTCATGACTGCATCCCCTTTCGGCGAGGGGACGCTTTGGACAAGCGGTTGTTGATTGCCAGAGACAGGACGCACCGAGCCGCGCGACCCGTGGCTACTCACCGTCAAGGCAACCCCAAGCACCACGGCGCCGACGGCCAGCACCGCCAGGGCCAAGCGCAAGACCCCAGAGCGACCCCGCACGCGCAGACTCAACATTTACGCAAATCCCGCGGTCGAACGAGCTGCGAGTCTGTCCAGTTGCTACTCACCGGCCGGCGGACCGGTGTCCACGATGCTGCTCGTGGACAGGCCGGCCGGATTTACGAGAAGACTGTCGTCCATCCCGCATACAGCCCAGCGAAGCCTCGATGTCGTAAGCTGCCCGGCTCCAAGTCGTAGCGAGCTTTGCGGGAATCTTCGGCTTAGTCCTGTGCTGGTCATTTCCGATCACGTCGATGAACTGTTCAAGGTCCTCACAGGCACCGGATCGCGTGCTTTTCCAACGATCCGCCTTCGCCGTTGCCGCTCGCGACGAAAGGAACCCCGTGCCACATTTCGAATGTCCATAGCCGCTCGGCCCAACAAGGCTGTGCAACGCCCGGCTCAACAGGCACGAGAGCTTGTGGCGAATGCCGTTTGGAATCGCTGACGAGCTGACTTCCTGCAGAAGTTGGTGTATTGCGGCTTCTGTTGAGGTGGCTGCCGTGTTGATTGTGAGTGTTGCGGTGGTGCTTGTGGTTTTGCCGTGAGTGTTTGTCAGGACGGCGCGTAGCTCGTCGCCTGTTTCACTCGCGTGGGTCGGGTTGATCGTGTAGGTCGCACCGGTCGCGCCTGTGATGGGTGTGAAGCTGGTACCACCGTTGGTGGAGAGTTCCCACTGGATCGTCGCTGGTGAACAGTTCGTTGGAACAGTGCCCTCTTTGATCGTGAAGCTCGCCCCCGCGGGTTCTGTGACCGTCTGGTTCGAGGGTTGTGTACCAACCGTCGGGGACGCCGTACACGCTGCCGTGTTGATTGTGAGTGTTGCGGTGGTGCTTGTGGTTTTGCCGTGAGTGTTTGTCAGGACGGCGCGTAGCTCGTCGCCTGTTTCACTCGCGTGGGTCGGGTTGATCGTGTAGGTCGCACCGGTCGCGCCTGTGATGGGTGTGAAGCTGGTACCACCGTTGGTGGAGAGTTCCCACTGGATCGTCGCTGGTGAACAGTTCGTTGGAACAGTGCCCTCTTTGATCGTGAAGCTCGCCCCCGCGGGTTCTGTGACCGTCTGGTTCGAGGGTTGTGTACCAACCGTCGGGGACGCCGTACACGCTGCCGTGTTGATTGTGAGTGTTGCGGTGGTGCTTGTGGTTTTGCCGTGAGTGTTTGTCAGGACGGCGCGTAGCTCGTCGCCTGTTTCACTCGCGTGGGTCGGGTTGATCGTGTAGGTCGCACCGGTCGCGCCTGTGATGGGTGTGAAGCTCGTGCCACCGTTGGTGGAGAGTTCCCACTGGATCGTCGCTGGTGAACAGTTCGTTGGAACAGTGCCCTCTTTGATCGTGAAGCTCGCCCCCGCGGGTTCTGTGACCGTCTGGTTCGAGGGTTGTGTACCAACCGTCGGGGACGCCGTACACGCTGCCGTGTTGATTGTGAGTGTTGCGGTGGTGCTTGTGGTTTTGCCGTGAGTGTTTGTCAGGACGGCGCGTAGCTCGTCGCCTGTTTCACTCGCGTGGGTCGGGTTGATCGTGTAGGTCGCACCGGTCGCGCCTGTGATGGGTGTGAAGCTGGTACCACCGTTGGTGGAGAGTTCCCACTGGATCGTCGCTGGTGAACAGTTCGTTGGAACAGTGCCCTCTTTGATCGTGAAGCTCGCCCCCGCGGGTTCTGTGACCGTCTGGTTCGAGGGTTGTGTACCAACCGTCGGGGACGCCGTACACGCTGCCGTGTTGATTGTGAGTGTTGCGGTGGTGCTTGTGGTTTTGCCGTGAGTGTTTGTCAGGACGGCGCGTAGCTCGTCGCCTGTTTCACTCGCGTGGGTCGGGTTGATCGTGTAGGTCGCACCGGTCGCGCCTGTGATGGGTGTGAAGCTCGTGCCACCGTTGGTGGAGAGTTCCCACTGGATCGTCGCTGGTGAACAGTTCGTTGGAACAGTGCCCTCTTTGATCGTGAAGCTCGCCCCCGCGGGTTCTGTGACCGTCTGGTTCGACGGTTGTGTACCAACCGTCGGGGACGCCGTACACGCTGCCGTGTTGATTGTGAGTGTTGCGGTGGTGCTTGTGGTTTTGCCGTGAGTGTTTGTCAGGACGGCGCGTAGCTCGTCGCCTGTTTCACTCGCGTGGGTCGGGTTGATCGTGTAGGTCGCACCGGTCGCGCCTGTGATGGGTGTGAAGCTGGTACCACCGTTGGTGGAGAGTTCCCACTGGATCGTCGCTGGTGAACAGTTCGTTGGAACAGTGCCCTCTTTGATCGTGAAGCTCGCCCCCGCGGGTTCTGTCACCGTCTGGTTCGACGGTTGTGTACCGACCGCTGGGGACGCCGCACACACTGCCGTGGTGACTGTGACGTTGAAGGACGCTTTCGCGGTATTTTCATGGCCGTCCACAGCGGTGCATTCGACTTTGGTGGTGCCAGCCGGGAAGGTCGAGCCTGATGTAGGCGTGCAGGTCAAGGAACGAACCAAGCCATCGGAGTCGCTCGCTTCGACGACGTAGGAGACCGCCGCCCCCGACGGGCCGGTAGCTGGGGTGACTATTTCTTTTGGCACCGTGATGCTTGGAGGTGTCGGGCTGTACTCGTCAGATCCGATGTCGCACCCTGTGCTGCCGGCAGCAGGACGCGGATAACCCCGCTGGTCGGTCGCCGGACACGCAGCCGCGTCGCCCGCGTCGATCGAAGGACTACCCGGCTGCTCGGAATAGACTGACGTCGAGCCGCCATCGTTGAGCAGTGCTCCCAGCTTCGGTGCGGTGCTGCTCAACGCGCCGACGCCACAGCTTGTGCCGTTATCGAGACTGTGATCGCTAGTCGTGGCTGCCACTTCGCAGTTCTTCACACCGGTGGAGCCGTTGTTGGCGAGGATCGTGTTCGTCAAGATCAGCGTTCCTTCGCCACCGATACCGGTCCCTTTGTTCTGCACCACCGTGTCATTGACGAAGCTCGCTCCTTCGTGGTTGACGACGCCGTCTGCGAGGCCGTTGGAGATCGTCGAGTTGGTAAAGGTCGCCAGTCCGGCTTCGGGCTGGACTACGACTCCGTTGCCCGTGTTGCCCGAGATCGTCGAGTCTTCGAGACGGAGGGTCCCGAAGTCTTCGATCGCGGCATTGACGCTGGTGCCGCCGGTGGTGACGACGAGGTGCTCGATCGTCACCGAGACGCCGGCCTTGACGGTGATCAGTTCTTTTTCCGATATGCCCGTCACCGGCTCGACGTCAGAGCCTTCGAGCTTGGCTTCGGGCCCGTCGACGCCGAGTGTGCCAACAGGTCCGGTCACCGTCTGCGCGCCGCTCGTGTTGGTGAAGACCATGGTCCTACTCGGCAGGTAGGTGTGACCGCCCGCGAGTTCGATCGTGTTCGCTACACCATTCGCATTGGCCTCGGCCACTGCTTCTTCCAGCGTCTGGGTACTCGTGGCGTGGAAGGTTTCGGCGCTCGCAGGACCCGCTCCGAACAGCGCGAAGCAAGCGGCCACGAACGTCAGCTTCCAAACAGAACGACGGCTGCACAGCCCGGTAACTCTCATCATTGTCATCATTGGGTGCTTTCTATCAGAACACTCATCACAGGGAGGCTGTCAGGCCAAGATGTTCACCGTTTATATACAAGAGGCGCCGATCTTCACGATCTAAGAGCGCCTAACAGAATGAGTTTTGGAGTTGTTGGTGACAGATGAGTGCGCAGCCGATTGTGAGGAAGGCTTCGTGGATGTCGGCGCGGCGGTCGTAGCGACGCTCGAGGCGGCGGTGTTGGTGTAGCCAGGAGATCGTGCGCTCGATCACCCATCGTTCTTTGCCGAGCCCCGACCCGTTAGCGGTGTTGCGTTTGGCGATCCGTGGTGTGATGCCCCTTTCGCGGAGCGCGTTGCGGTGCCTTTGGCTGTCATACGCCCGGTCTGCGAGCAGCGCCTTTGGCCTGAACTTGCCGTGAGCGCCGGTCGGGGGGACCCGATCGACGAGTGGGATGAGCTGGGTGATGTCGTGGCGGTTGCCGGCGGTGAGAGTGGCGGCCAGCGGGGTTCCCTGACCGTCGCAGATCACATGGTGCTTGGAGCCCGGCCGGCGGCGATCGACTGGCGAGGGGCCTGTCTTTTCGCCCCCCCTTTTGCTCGCACGTGCGAGCTGTCCACGACCGCCCTTGACCAGTCCAACGCTCCCGCGTCTTGCAGTTCGTCCAAGAGCACTCGGTGCAGGCGCTCCCAGACCCCAGCCTCGTTCCAATCCCGTAAGCGACGCCAACACGTCATTCCCGACCCACAGCCCATCTCTTGCGGCAGATCCTCCCACGGGATGCCCGTCTTGAGGACAAAGAGGATTCCCGTCAGGGCCTGCCGATCAGGCACCCGCTTGCGCCCCGGATACCGATACCGACGCTCGACACGCGGCAACAACGGCTCGATACGAGCCCACAACCCATCACTGACCAAAGGTTTCGCCATAGACACCGTCTACGACAACAGCATCCCAAAACCTCTTTTTGTTAGGCGCTCTAAATACAAGTTGGGGTTGGTCGGTCCGCCAGACCACTGCCGCTGCCGTGCCGACCCGATACGTTCAGCCTCGGCAGGCTCCTTCCACATAGCTAAACGGGGGAGCCGGTATTGCCGGCTCCCCCGTTTAGATCCTTTGCGAAATCCATCGCTGGCCATCCGTTGCCAGGGATCAACTACCTTTTGTCGCCCTCTAGACGATGTCTCTGCCTAGAAGTTTTCCTGGAAGCCAGCGTACAGCTTTGGCAGCCACGCTTCGGGCAGTGCTGTGTAATGGATAGCCGGAGGGACTGACTGTCCCGCCGAGGAGAGGATAAACGAGAAGTACGAGTACAGAGTCCGACGCTGATCAGTCGTGAGCCGGCTGATCGCGCTCTTGCCTTCAATGTTTTCATGCAGGCCGGTATAGACCAGATCGAACGTAAGGCCACAGATCGGATACTGGGTGCCCAGGTCCGTCGCGTTCTCGTGGCTTTCCTGACCTGGATTCGCGGTTTGGTTGTTGTTGCTCCAGTTGTCTCCGAGTTCCAGCCCGACAGCGGCTGCTGGGGTGGTACCGGGGAGGCTGAGCGCACCATAGTTGCAGTTCGCCGCTTCTCCGTTGCTGGGCCCCGGGAAGCCGGTTCCTGTTGCGTTTTCAACGCTGGCTAGGACCAGTCCCTGACCCACAGCTTCGGCGAGGTCGATGTAGCCGACGCCACCAGCTGTTTCCTTGAGCTTCGTGATCAATGCAGGCCCGCCGTTGGCTCCCCCCGTGGTAATAGCGCTGCAGGTGCCTTCTGCGCCGGGGCTCTGCTTACCGGGCCATTCGGTGTTCGTTTTGAAGTAGGCGGATTCCCATTGCTGGACCACACCGCTCACGACGCCGCATTCCGAGCCGGTGCGTGCATTGTCTACCTTGATGAGATATTGCTTGAGGATGTTGGTCGTCCCAGACGAGTCGAAGCGCACGACGCGCGTGATCGCGCCAGTGCATTTTGCCAGCTTGCCGGTCGCCCCACCGTTGGTCGCGACCAGTTCGGCATCGTTCCATGTGAGAGCGTCACCACCGTAGATCCGCGAGACCTCCTTCGGGGTGAACTTGAGGCTTTTCGGCAGTTCGGCCGTTGTGAGCGTCGGGCACGTGCCTCCAGCTCCCGCCGTCAGTTTCACGGCAACCGTGACCGCGGAGCCGCCGATCGGGATCGCCATGACGTTGGCTTTTATATCGAGGCTGTTGGGAAACGGGGCCGGCTTCGGCTGGAAAGGCGGTTCGAAGGTAGTGCAGCTGGCTGCACCGCCGGCCTCTTCAGCCGGGGCTCCGTCGAGCTGTTCGAGCTGTTTCTGTTCGTAGGGAATATCCGTCCCATCGAAGGCATCTGAGCGACAGCTCGCGCCCGCAACGCCTGCCCCCGAACCCGTGCCTTTGTTATTGGCGGCATTCGGATAATTGTAGGCCACCATCGTGTTGCCTGCGGGGTCTGCTGTAAATTGTTCTGCGACGCTTCCGCAGAAGTCTTCGCCATAGACCTTGGCGTATTCTTTCTGCAGGATGTTCTGATAGGTCGAGCCGCGACCGCTGATCTTGCCATCGGAGGCCTGGCAGTTGATGCCTCCCGGCACGGCCGCTGAGCTGGTGTCCGCAAACACCATACAACAGACCGCGCTTAGCCCGATCAGCAGCACAGCAAGCGGGGCCAAGATAAATCGTTTCCGAACTGCTATGTCCATGTATTTCTTCCCCTTGCTGGAGTCGAGGATAACGATGATCACTGGCCTAGTTGCTCCGAACTAAGTACGATGGTCGTTCGACCTCTCAGCGGCACGACGCCAGTGACGAGTCAGACGCTCACCCTGGCTGCGAAGCTTCCCAGGCATGCGATCCAATTATTCAGTTGGAGCAAAGACCGTTGTTGCCCCCTGGTAAAGATCGCTGTGTTTTATTGGTGAACGTCGTTACGCTGTGGTAAAGCGCATGTCACTAGGGCGTGAACGCGGACAGCCCGTCATGGAGGTACGTGACCCCTCTTAGGCTCACTTCACATCACATATCGTGCAGACATATGTGATGATCTGTGATGGATCTGCCGGTCGTGAATTTTCTGTAAACGCTCGATGTCCGCAACGACCAGCCGACTAAGATCCTCCCCATGCGCGTCCGCTTCACGATGCTCGCCCTCCTGCCGAGCATCCTCATCTTCGCCTTGTCCTGGGCTCCCCCGGCCAGCTTGGCTGCCGGCGGCTCGACGGTCGCCTGCACGCAGAGCGCGACCATCACGACCACCACGCCGGCCGGCTCCGAAAGCTCCCCCACTGTGCCGCCTGCCAGTCCGTCTCCTGGCAGCCCGTGCTGGGTGGAAATCAAGCCGTATCCCTTCGGCAGCGAAGGCGTACCGGTCGAAACCGAAACCCCCAGCCCGCCGTGTGCGATCGTCCTCAAAGGAGAAGCCCCAGGGAGCCAGTGCGCGCTCACGGTGACCTCGATGGGCTTCAGGGCGTGGAACCGCGGGCTCGCGGCAACAGACACCGGCGAAGGGCCAACGGTAGATAAGAGAAATCCCTATGGGGTTTGGCTCTTCAACGGTAGCTCCTGGACTCCGAGTCCCGGTTTTCCGGGTTACAATGTCTGCCCAGGCCACACGGTCGTTTGGGCAGGCAAGCTCGACTACTGGCTCATTGGGGGGCCGTCCGATCTGAGTTGGAGCCGCCTCTGCCGCTTCGACGGCGCAACTCTCGAATGGGAGTCCTTCGAACTGCCGGAAACAACGTTGACAAGGGTGGTCGTCGGAAAAAACCGTAGGCCTGGGGGAATCACCTCGGCCTCCTGCTTGGCCTGGAACGACTGCTGGTTCTTTGGCACCTACGGCACCGTCGTGCACTGGGATGGGACACAGCTCGAAGATGCATCTCCGTCTTCATCGCTGGGCTGGCTCCAAGGCGAATACACTGCCGCGGTCGCCCGCCAAGATCTCCAGGGCAACCCATTCGGCGTGGCGGTCAGTGCCACGGCCGAACGTTACGCCCCCGAATCAGAGAGCGAAGTCCTGCCTGGACATGAAGGGGTGTCTCCACCCGAGATGTGGGCCTCCAGCGGGGGGGCTTTCTCGCCAGTCCTGTTCACGCCGCCCACAAGCCCACAGGATCACGATCCCTACCGGACCGACCTCGTCGCAGTCGACTTCGACGCCGCGGGCCAGGGCTGGGTTGCCGGCAACCCAGCGGGTCTGCGCGTTTGGTCTGGAGATGAATTTCGGCCCGCCTCGCCCAACCTACCGCCGCCGCCTTCCCCGCTCGTGCCGGTATCGATGTCCGGGGCAAGCACAACCTGCAAGGGCACGCCGGAACGCCGTTTTACCTTCACATCCCCCGCCTTCAAAGCCGTCGAACCTCCCAACTCCTTCCTGTGGTCCTCGATCGCGGTCATCCCAGGTGCCGGCGAAGCGCTTGCAGGCGGTAGCCTGCTCCCCCGGGAGGAAGGGCCGGCGGGAGACCCAAACGCAAAGCCCGCCGATGAACCAGTCATCGCCC
This sequence comes from uncultured Solirubrobacterales bacterium, assembly GCA_963725265.1. Lineage (GTDB taxonomy): Bacteria > Actinomycetota > Thermoleophilia > Solirubrobacterales > Solirubrobacteraceae > Palsa-744. Next base: position 869,610 of record CAVRXP010000002.1, on the reverse strand, counting down.
AGGCAGCCTGCGACGGGACCACGACCGTGACGCGCTTTCGCGTCGAAGACCCAACCTACAACGGTCCTCCGCCGGAGCCCCTCGTGCCCGCCGACCGTGACGGTTACATGAACGCGGTCGCCGCAAATGCCCCCAATGACGCATGGGCAGCCACCAGCTCGGGCTTTTTGGAGGAGGAAAGCTCCAGCTCAGTCCTGACTCCTATTCCGCAGCCGCCTCACCTCTATCGACTGACCGACGGAGCGAGACCCGAAGCACCGGAAGGCAACGACCTCGAAGAACGACCACTGGAACTCCAGATCGAAGCCCCGATCCTGATACTCGAACCGCCGCCGCCACCGCCACCGCCGCTACCACCGGCTGTTGTCACCCAGACACGTAGGGTCAAGCTGCCGCCTGCGATCTTCGACGTCAAGGCCAGGCTGCGTAGAGGGCATCATCTCAGTCTCTACCTGAGTTTTCGAGTTCGCCGCCCGATCACGATCGGGGCGCAAGCCCTCCGGCACGGACATGTGGTGAGCGAGGCTCGACCGCGACACTTTGCGGGAAGTACCGGCCTGCTGATCCTCCAGCTCAACCGCAAGCACTGGCCAACCAAGGTGCGCCTCGTCGCGTAGTAACGGCTTCTTCACCACAAACCCGCCCGGGGACTTCAAGATTGCTCATCTTCTGCGTGGCGCGATCCGCGAACGGTTCGTCATGCCAACAGCCATGTACCAGACACTCGTGAGATCCAAGACGACGATGCTTGCCGCGTTGCCGCCAGCCACAGTTCTATCCGGACGGCGCGCTGGGTCATACCCGGTGTCTCTCTCCACCTCGAGCGGGCTCGCGCAACGGGTGGCGCCCCCGCCAGGGGAATGTCTCCGGTGAGGAGGCTCTTCCTCCTAGCGTTTGTCTTCGCAGGCATTCTCGTCGCCGCCGCCCCGCCCGACAGCGGCGCATGGACGATCGTCGCGACGGAATCCGGACAGGTCGCCTACACATCGGTTCCGGACGAAGGCCCTATGACGGGCAGCAGCGAAGCTGGCACCTCAACTTCAACCTCAACCCCAGCTGCGCTTTCCCCCCAGTCATCATCATCATCAACAACAACAACCCCGACGGTTGTCTCGCAAACCAAGCAGCCGACCGGCCCGGCACCGGAGTATCGGCCACCGACAGCACACACCAAGACCAAGTCTGTCCTTGCTGGAGAAACCGGCGGCAGGACATCGCAGACCAGGTCGTCATCCCTCCCAGCCCGAACGCCGGCGCTTGCGCCCAACCCGAGCGTGTTCGAACCGCTCATACCCTCGCTGGCACTGGCGTCCCCCAGAACAAGCCCGGTGCTGGACTTCTTCATCGACACCTACCGCACACCGCCCTTCCTGCTGCCCATCTACCTCGCCGCCGCCGAGCGCTACGCGGTTCCCTGGCAGGTCCTGGCCGCCATCAACGAAGTCGAGAGCAACTACGGCTACGACCTCGGCGTCTCGAGCGCCGGCGCGGAGGGGTGGATGCAATTCCTCCCGGAAGAGTGGTCCACCTACGGCGTGGACACCAACGGCGCCGGCGTGCGCGACCCCTACAACCCTGCTGACGCGATCTTCGCGGCTGCCCGCTACCTCGCGGCCGCCGGCTCCGCTCACGATCTGCGCGGGGCGATCTACGCCTACAACCACTCCACGAGCTACGTCGAATCGGTACTGCTGCGCGCCCGGCTGCTCGGAAAAACTCCACAGTCGATCATCGGCGGCCTGGCCGCGATCGTCGACGGACGCATGCCGGTCCAGATCGCAAGCGGATTCACCACGACCCCTGCGTGGACCACCACCACGCGACGTACAGCCACGCGGTCGGCGAGAACCCGGGTGGAGCACTCGGCGGGCACTCAAGCAGTCGCCCCGCCACCGGCGGCGGCCGCCGCTTCCGCCACCGGCGCTTCAGGACCAACCGTCGTCGGGGCAAACATCGCTGTCGCGCCGGGCGCGCCGGTGGTTGCCGTTCAGCGCGCCGAGGTCATCCGCGTCGGGCGCGATGCGAAATTGGGTCGCTTCATCGAGTTGCGCGACGCCTACGGCGACACCTACACCTACGCCAGGCTCGACCGGGTGCTCAGGAGCTACACGCCGCCGTCGCGGCCGAACGCTCGTGCAGTCCACTCGGCGAGGGTGCGACGGGCGCGATTGCGCAAGGGCGCATGGATCGTGCCCGGGACCGTACTCGGTAATGTGGCGGGGCAGGCGCCTGACAGGCGGGGGAGCTTCCTCTTCGAGGTCCAACCGGCGGGGGCCGGGCCGATCAACCCGCGCCCGGTGCTCGACGCCTGGCGACTTTTGAGCGAAGCGCAGGGTCACACTCCGCGGGGCACCCAGCCACTCTTTGGCCCGAACGCCCGCGATGGGCTGATCGGCGAGATCCAGTTGATGAGCAAGCGCCAGCTCGAGGTCCGCCTGCTGTCCGATCCTGCGTTGTCGATCTCCGCCTGCGGACGACGGGACTTCGCGGACGGACGTGTCGACAGGCGGACGCTAGCCGCGCTCGACCTTCTCATCGCCTCGGGCCTTGACCCGACGATCTCGATGCTCACGTGCAGTCACGGCGATACGGCCACGCCCGCGAGTCAATCCATGCGCGAAAGCAAGGACGCTGTGGGGATCTCCACACTGGACGGCGTTCCAATCCGCGACCATCACGGCACCGGCTTGCTTGCCGAGCTGGCGGCGACCCCGCTCACCTCGAGCGCCGCGCGGGGCGGTCCGGCGATGGACACAGCGCAGTGGCAGAGGCTCATCGCCCATATATCGCGACTGGCCCAACCGCATGTGCCGCGGCGACCGACCGACGCTGCGGTGCCTGACAGCCCGAGCTCGCCCGCGCCGGCCGCCGCATCGCCGCTCGCCTCGCTGCCGCTGCCGCTGCCGCTCGGCGGCTCGCCGGCACCCGCAACAGCAGAGCAGAGCGGGGCTGAGGCGGGCACCCAAATCGGGGGCAGCTCCCAGGCCGCGCCCGGCAGCGCCGGCAGTGTGCTCGGCTTTGGCGCCCCCCTTCCCGATCCCGCGGTGCCCCTTGCTCTCGAGCCGCAAACCTGCGATCCAGCGGAAGTGTCCCTCGCGGCTCCCGGAACGGGCAACATCCTGACGAATCGAGTCGAGCTCGAAGTCATAACGGGGACAGGGACGTCATTTTCTGCGATCGAATTCCAGTATTCACCAGCCATGGGCGAAGCAAAGTGGACCAAGATCGCCAGTGGTACAAGCCGCATCGCGTTCTTCAAGACCGAAGCCCAGGAGGGCGGCGCTCCCGTCACGCCAGACGGCCTGTACGAACTGCGCGCACTCGTTACCGACGCTTTGGGGCACCAATGTGAAGCCGTGCTGCCAGATCAAATGATCGACAACGAAAAATCGCCCGTGCTCGATCTCAAAGTTACGCCCGCCAACAATCTCAGCGGCACGATCGCCCTAGAAGCCCACGTGGACAAAGCACACCCAACGCCCTACATACTCACCGCGGTCAGGTTTGAATACGCCGACCTCGAAAGCTTGAGCTGTAGGCCTCGGATCGAAACTCAATGCTGGCATCAGATCGCAGAAACCACCGTCTCGTCGTCCACGGAATACGCCGCGAAAGCAACCTTTGACACCTCCACCGTGCCAGACGGCCTCTACGCCTTCCACGTGATGACAACATATCTCCTCGCATCAGAAGATGAAGAACAGAGCGAAAGTCGGCAATTTACCTCGATCCCCGTCCGCGAACTACTGATCGACAACACTCCACCGGTAGTCTCGTTGGAAAGCCCCGGATCGCAGTTGCACGGAGAAGTCACCCTCTCGGCGAGAGCGATAGACCCAAGCCCGGGCTCTGGCGTGGTGTCCGTCACCTTCGAAAGCGCCCGCACAGGCAGTAAGGCATGGAAGAGCCTACCCGGAGGGAAGGTGTCGGTTCCATCGTCCCCGAGCTCCGGTACGTACAATCGCCGGCTGTACACCGAAAACTTGCCGAATGGCCACTACGACTTTCGCGCTAGTGCGGTTGACGCAGCCGGCAACGTTGGAACATCACCGGTCCTAGCGGAAATCGAAGTCGACAACGCGGGGCTGGCGGCCCCGGTCTCGGCGTCGATCACCGGCGTGGTGGCGCCCGCTGAAGACATCACGATCCTAGGGGCCGTCGACGCCGCCGCCAGCCCTCGGCACGAAACGGAAACTTGGGCCTATGGCATCACACGTGCGCCACCCGCGGAGGTGAACGGGAGCCGGCTCGAATACACAGCAGAAGGACACCAACTCGTGCTGCTGAGCAACACAGAAAAGAGCGGCTGGCAGATCGCCGACGTGCTTCGCGAAGAAGGTGGCGTAAAGGCATTCCAGTTGATCCCCGCTCATAAGCTCAACATCAACGCCAGCGGCGGGGTGCAGCTCACCGGCGCGATGACGCCCTCCGGTGAGGGGTGGTTGAGACTGATCGAGACCCCTATCACAGGACCCAAAACGATCGGCTTCTTCCACAGAAGCCCCGGTGGTCGGTTCGAATACGACAAGAACGCCACGGAAACACTGAAGCCCCTGCTTGAATCGCCCGGTGATCAACTGCGCCTCGGGCAGGGTGCCGAAGGGCACGCGTACGGAATATTGACCGCGAATACACCGAACTACGCGCTCCTGAAGGAAGGCGAATGGACGAGCGAAACCGCATCGCAGCGACCTTCCGGCATCTCGAGCACGGAACCGATGACCCTCCGAGTCGGGGACACCCAGGGCCCAGGCGAAGCCTGGGGCGCCTTTACACTTTCCCATTCTCGTGGGCGAGGACTCATCCTGGGCCACCTTTATGACGGCGAATGGCACTTTCCATCGAGCGGCCTCGGCCTCGACGCGCTCGACCTCACAGGTGCCTTTGCCGGTCGCGAAGACCTCGTCAGACCGGAAGCGCTGAAGGCGGAACCGGAAGGCACCGGTATTTGGATTGGAGCGACGGTCTACAACGACAAAGAAGAAGCAATCGGTCCAGTCGTAGCACGCTATGACGACAAGTCCGGGAGCGTCACCAACTCGTGGTGCACGCTGATCGTGTCAAACGAATGCGGAGAACCGCTCGGCTCGGCAGCTGTGCCCAATGCGTTCTTCGCGACGGCAAGCGGACCGGTCGCGCTGTCGCTGCAAAAAGAAGCCGTCGACGTCTACACCCGCGGTCAGTGGACGAGCGTGCTGGCACCCGGCCACCCATCGGAAGGGGGAGCCGAGTTCACCGGACCCAACGAAGGCTGGCTTGGCGGCGCAAAGGCACTCGGGCGGTGGTCTCCCGAACAGGGCTCGAGCCAGCTCACACCGTGGCCGCTGCCCGACCGCTGGCCGCTGACAAGCATCGCGCTGGCGCCGGGCAGCCAGGCGGCGGTCGACGAATCGGGTGCGCTGGCGGTCGGCCTCGACGGCGCGACGCTGCGCTACGACGCGTCAACCGGCTGGCAGATCGAGTCCGCCCCCCCACGTGCCCACCACATCAATCTGCTCGGCGTCGCTTTCGCCGGGCCCTCCAGCGCCTTCGCCGTCGGCCAGTTCGGCGTTATCCTGCATTGGGACGGGGCGTCCTGGTCGGAAGATCCGCAGTCGCTCTCGCTCACCCAGTCACAGCTCGAGGGGGTGGCCTTTGGGCCCTCCGGCGAAGGCTGGGCGGTGGGAGCCAACGGAACGATCCTGCACTACGACGACAGCCAGTGGAGCATCGAAGAACCTCCCCCGGCCGACTCCGGGGCAAACATCACCTCAGTGGCAGTGGCAGGCTCAGAAGCCTTCGCCGTCGCGGACGGCAACCTGATCAGGCACCGGGCTGACGGGGGCTGGGAAGGAGTCGAAGAATCGCTGCTGCCGAGCAGCCCAAGACTCACGCCCGGCCGCCTGCGCCTGGTCGCTGGCCTGCCCGACGGCGGCGTAGTCGCCGTCGGGAACTCGATCATGCTCGTCCGCGAAGCGGCCGAACAAAGCTTCGAATACACCGAACAGCCGCTGTCGGGCATCGCTGTCGCGCTCGCGCCGTTCCGCGACGCCGGCGGCAAGCTGCGAGCCTACGTGTCGGTCGCGCCACCGGCCAACGAACTGACCGGTGAAGTGGCCGGCTTTCCCCCCGGTGATGGCGAGCTGCTGCGCCAGACTGAAAGCGGCTGGCAGGATCTGAGCCGCTCGCAGTACGCCGGCAACGCGATCAGTGGCGACGGTGCGATCAAGAGCGATCCCGTCCTTGCGCTCGCTACCGACCAGACTGGAGAGCACGCCTGGGCGGTCGGAGGCTACGACGGCACCGAGGACGCCGCGCGCCAGGGGACCACCGAAGTCCTGTCCGCTCGCCCAACCGGCTGGAGTACCGCATCGATCTGGCGCTATGACAGCAGCGGCAACGCGCAGCCTCCCGGGCTGGCGTCAGCCGCCCCCCACCTTCCCGCCACGACGGACACGGTCTCCTTCGCCTTCTTCACAAGCCCCGAGTGCAAGGTGCAGTGCTCGGCGGTCACCGACGCCCAGCCAGACGTGAACCTGAGCGCGGCGGCCAAGCAGATCGCGACCTACGCCGCGCAACCTGGGGGGCCGGCGTTTGCGATGCTCGGCGGCAACGCCGCTGGGCCACTGGAACAAGCAACGGGGGCGGAACCGGCGGTTGACTTCGCCCGTCTGCCCGAGCTGCTGGCGCCGCTTGGCGGTCTGCCGACCTTCGCGGCCATCGGGCACTCCGACCAACAATATGAAACGCCCTGGTCAGAAGCGTTCGCGGAAGCTCCTGAGCCGTTCGGTTCGGCGGCGCCCGCCGCCGGGATCACGCCGGTCTCCTCGGGATCGCAGACGGCGAATGGAGACGTTAACCGCTACTACGCCTTCGACGCCCACCAGAATGGCGCGACGCTGCGGGTGATCGTGCTGGACAACGCAGAAGGCGGGCTCGAAGCCAGCGCGGCGACAGAAGGGCAGTTGCGGTGGCTGGAAGAACAGCTCGCCAGCGCAAACGGGCAGGACCTCCCGGTTGTGGTGATCGCCGCGACGCCGCTGCAAGAAGCCAAGGACGGTCAATTGGTCGCCTCGCTGCTCGCGAACTCGGGGGTGCTGGCGGTATTTACGACCAGTGCCCACCGACTCGACGAACGCCGCCTCGTCCCCGAAAACCACAGTCCGGGAGCGCCACAGATCCCCGAGTACGAGGGCGCCTCGCTCGGCTACCAGAAGCCCCAGAACAACGGCGTGAAGTGGTATTTCGTCTCGGCCGACACGCAGACGCGCGAACTCAACGTCGCCGCTGTACCTGTGATCGACTCGCTTGCGCTCAAGCCATTGGACGGACTCAGCGTGGCCAGGAGCCTGACGCTGCAATTCGAAGCGATCGCCCGCCGCCCCCCGGGCACGCTGGCCACGATCGCCGGGCGCCCAGAAGAACCGAGTGAACCGGGCGAACCGTTTCCCGGCTACGACAACTACGTTGAAATCCCAGCGCCGAGCTGCGGCGCGAGACCGTGCGTGCAATCCAGCTACGAATTTACGAGCTCAGAACCGACGATTGGCACCTTCGTGGAACCCAGCGGTCCGGGCTCGCCGCTGCCCAAGCTGGACGCCTCCGGACATCCGATCCCGTCGTCCGCTTCGGGGCTGTTCTGCGCGTACAACTCAGGCACGACCACGGTCTCGATCACGACCGGTCTGTTGAGCTACTCGTTGCCGGTCACGGTTCAGACCGGTGGCTTTGGCTCACCCTGCGGCACGGTCTACCGCCCCGGCGTCGGGGAAGTGATCAGGGTCCATACCGCCCAGACGCAAGGTCAGCTGGGATCGGCCGCCGCGCCCCCTCCGCCACCGCCGGCGCCACTTGCCGGATCACTGCCGGCGGCGCTGGCGCCTCCACCCGCTCCGGTGCCTCCACCCGCGCCGGTGCCTCCACCCCCACCGGTGGTGTCCAAGCCGCCCGCGCCGGCGGCCAAGCCTGCGCCGGTGGAACCGCCCCTGCCGCCACCGATCGAAAGCGTGGGCGCGCCGCTGGCGATCCTGCCAGCGGCCACCCCGCCAGTCGAGCCGATACCGCCGGGTGCCAGCGGCTACGCTCAGAGCCCGTCGGCGGCCGAGCGCAAGGAAAAGGCCCGGAAGCAGGCGAGCCAGTCGGCCTTCTCGATCCGGCCCGCCGGTACAAGCGGCGATGAATGGTTCTACGTGGCCGTCGGTTTCGCAACGCTGCTGGCTTTGCTACTGGGCGCACAGGCGTTGCCCGCAGGACCTCGGCCCCGTCCTGTCTTGTTGCTCGAACGCACTTCCAACAAGGACCGCCGCCGCGCCGGACGGAGGTTTCGGTAGGTGCACCTGTATCACTGCTTCAGGTCGCGGTGGCGGTTGCGTACCGCGGGCGCCCGGTGGGACGGTAGACCTGAAGTGTTGCGCCTTCTGGGAAGGCTCGCGAGTCGACCAGGTCAAGCGCTATGTCAGGGCCGGTGCCGGGGAATAGCCGCGTGCCCTCGCCGACGATGACGGGGACGGGGACGACGAGCAGGTTCCATCCCGTCGACTAGCTGGCTGTCAAGGAGCCCGCCTCTCGTGGCGGTCTTTCTTGACCGCCACGATGCGATCGAGCAGGTCCGAGCGCTGCTTGCGCTCGACCTCGCCCGAGTCTTCCTGTGGCGCCGATCGTGGGTGCCTATGCCGCCGATGACGATGCGTTGGCGACGATCTCGGTCACGGCGCTCACAGTCCCTCGCCAGTGAGCAGGCCGTCGAGCTGGCCGACGGCTTCGGCCATGCCCTGCTCCATTCCCATCTCGATCATCTGTTCCATCGCCTCGCGGCCAGTGAAGCGAGACTGGATCGACATCGTTGTGGTGCCGTCGGCCTCGGCGATCGTCACGGTCGCGATCGTCGTCGGCATCTCCGCGTCGGGCTTTCCCTCCTCGTCGGCGAAGCCGTCTTCGAAGCGCAGCCGGTTGGGCGGCTCGGCCTCCTCGATCCGCCACCAGCCGTGGTGCTTCTCGCCCTCCGGTCCGGTCATGAAGTAGGAGGTGCGGCCACCGGAGGAAAGGTCGTGGTCGACGAAGGTCGCCGGGAAGTTCGGCGGGCCCCACCAGCGCTCCAGCTGTCGCGGGTCCGACCACATCTCCCAGACACGCTCGGCGCGCGCCTCGAACTCGGCAGTGATCGTCATGGTTAGAGCGTCGAGGTCCTTGTTCACGCCGGTGACGGGCATCAGCTGTCTCCTTTGTCGGCTTCGAGGATCTGCTCCATCCGCTCGACCCGGCCTCGCCAGACCGTCTCCAGGCGGTCGAGCGCGGCATGGGCGCGTTTGAGGGCATCGGTCTCGGCGCGAACGATCGACTCGCGGCCCACCCGGTGCTTATCCACCAGGTCGGCCCGCTCCAGCACGGCGACGTGCTTCTGCACCGCCGCCAGGCTGATCGGGTACTCGCGGGCCAGAGCCGAAACCGAGAGCCGGCCCTCGCGGGCGCGGCGGAAGATGTCGCGGCGTGTGGAGTCCGCCAGCGCCCCGAACAGCAGGTCGGCGGCCCTCTCGTCGTCGCGGATCGGTTCCTTATTTACAACCATTTGGTTGTAAGTTAGCAGGAAGCCGGCGTAGCTCGCAACTTCCCCGCCGATCGGCGGAGAACAAACAGATAACCGCGCGCCGACGCGGCGGATTGCGGTGGATCTCGACGGCACCGCGGCGGCTTGCGGCGGATTGCCCGCCGAACCGCCGCGAACACTGGCAAACGCCGCTGTTCCGAAGCCCTATTTTGTCGCGTGCCCTCCTACTCAGTCTGCGTCGGGATCGCCGCTCATCCAAGTAATTCGCACGGCGTAGCCTAGAGCGAGGTCGATTACTGCACTCGTCGCTTCTTGGCTCCGTCCCTAATAGCTGCAAGGCTGGGGGCGTGAGCGATTCAACTTTGACGAAGAGTGGCGTCGCCCGTACTCAGGTGATCCTGCTGACGTTGGCCGCCGGCCAGTTCCTGATGGCGCTCGACAGCTCGGTGATGAACGTCTCGATCGCGACTGTCGCGGAGGACGTCGGCACCACGGTCACCGGGATCCAGGGTGCGATCACGGCCTACACGCTCGTGATGGCGATGCTGATGATCCCCGGGGCGAAGGTCGGTGCGCTGATCGGTCGCAAGCGCGCGTTCATGATCGGCTGCGTCATCTACGGCTGCGGATCGTTCACGACCGCTCTCTCCCAGAGCCTGCCGGTGCTCCTGTTCGGCTGGTCTTTCCTTGAGGGTGTCGGCGCCGCGCTGATCCTGCCGTCGATCGTCGCGCTGGTTGCCGGCAATTTCCCGGCTGAGCGTCGTCCCGCCGCCTACGGTCTGGTGGCGGCAGCTGGGGCGATCGCGATCGCTGTCGGTCCGCTTGTCGGCGGGCTGGCGACGACCTATGCCTCCTGGCGCTGGGTCTTTGCCGGTGAGGTGGTGCTCGTGCTGGTCATCCTGATGCTTGCGCGCCGCGCCGAGGACGCTCCTCCCGATCGCCAACCCAAGATCGATCTGGTTGGCGGGTTCCTTTGCGCCGCCGGCCTCGGCGTGTTCGTCTTTGGCGTGCTGAAGTCCGGTTCCTGGGGCTGGGTGGTATCGAAGTCGGGCGCGCCTCAGTGGTTCGGGATGTCTCCCGTGCCATGGCTGATGGTGGCCGGGCTAGTGCTGGTGTGGTCGTTTCTGCATTGGGAGGGCCGGCTGGTCGCGCAGAGCAAGGAGCCGCTCGTCGATCCGCAGCTGTTGCGCAACGAACAGCTCCGCGGTGGGCTGACCATGTTCTTCTTTCAGTACCTCCTGATGATGGGGGTCTTCTTTTTGATCCCGCTGTACCTGTCGGTGGCCCTCGGGCTCTCGGCGATCTCCACGGGCGTGCGGATCATGCCGTTGTCCTTGACCTTGCTCGCGGGGGCGTTGGGTGTACCGAGGCTCTTCCCTGACGTCTCACCGCGGCTGGTCGCGCGGGTAGGGGTCTTCTCGATGCTGCTCGGGATGCTGGTCCTGCTGGCCGCTATAGATGTCGACGCGGGGGCAGAGATCGTGACCGTGCCGCTGCTGCTCGTGGGGCTCGGCCTTGGCGCGTTGGCATCCCAACTCGGCGCCGTGACAGTCTCGGCCGTGCCCGACGAGAAGAGCTCCGAGGTGGGCGGCTTGCAGAACACGGTGACGAACCTCGGCGCCTCGCTGGGCACGGCACTCGCGGGCTCGATCCTGGTCGCCGTGCTGACGGCATCGTTTCTGACGCACATCGAGATGAACAACACAGTTCCGCAGAGCGTCAAGGACAAGGCAAGAACCGAGTTGTCCGCCGGCATACCGTTCATGTCCGACAAGCAGCTCCAGGCCGCCACCAAGGAAGCGGGAGCGAGCAACGAGGTAACCCAGGCGGCGCTCGACGCCAATGCCCAAGCTCGCCTCGACGGGCTCCGCGCTGGCCTTACGGTCCTGATCCTGATCGCGGCCCTCGCACTTTTCTTCGTCGGGCGAATGCCGACGCGACAGCCTGGTTCCGAGCCAGCGCCGACCCGGGCCTAAGGCACAGTGGTTCGCCATCCCTGCCGGTGAGCTATGACCGCTCTGCCGTGCGTTAGCCCCTGCCTGCTCACGGATGTGCGTTATCGCACGCCAACGTGTCAAGGCAAACACGCGGCCAGCAGACCTGAGGCAATCCCGATTCCCATGCCAGCTGGGCGCCCGAACCCCGGTCGTCGCTTACGCGTCACCAATCAAGCGCGCCCACTTCGACTGCGGCAAGTTACCGAAGCGGCTCGGATAACTACCGATGCAGTCTGGCCTGCTCGGATTACCGTTTGGAGGATCGATTGACAACTGAGTCTTGAGCTAAGGGAGGTTCGCATGGCTGATCAAGGTGAGTTCACTCCCGCGCGAACGCGGGACAGAGGCGGTGTGATTGAAGGCAGCGGCTGGCTTTTGTTTGCCGCGATCATGATCGCGATCGCCGGTGTGCTGAACATTATCTGGGGGATCGCGGCGATCAGCAACTCGAAGTTCTTCACCCAGAACGCGACCTACATCTTGAGCGGCCTCAACACATGGGGCTGGATCGTGCTGATCATCGGGGTACTCGAGTTGTTCGCCGCTTATTCGATCGTGGCCGGTGGGCAGTATGGCCGATGGTTGGGCATCGTTATGGCCAGTATCAACTCGATCGCCGCCTTGATGTCGATCCCTGCCTACCCGTTCTGGTCGCTGTGCCTATTCGGGATCAACCTCCTGATCATCTACGGGCTAGCCGCCTACGGCGGGCAGCACAGGGACGTCATCTAGTAGCCGACACTCCTAAGAAGCCGACCAGCATGGCGCGCACCGAGAATAGACGCCGCGTACATTGGGCGTGGGCGACTTCCCCGCATCGGCTCGTGACGACACGGGCAACCCGCCATACATATAGGAAGGGAGAGTCTTGATGGACATCTTCGAGGTCAAACAAAAGGAGACGGTCAGCAGGGAGGAAGTCGCGGAGCGCCTACGACTCCTCGCCGACATGCTCGCCCGTAATAACGACTTGGAGTTCGACCGCGGCGGAATGCATTTCACGGTTCACGTCCCCGACCAGCTCCAGCTCAAGGTCGAGCTAGAGGTGGAGACCGACGAGCGCGAGCTCGAGATCGAGCTGAAATGGTGATTGCCAGCGGTAGTCGTCTTCTAGCCTATGGCGCCCTCGGAGGCTCATACGACCTTTCTGTGTTGCCAAGGGTGCTCGTTGTCAGCTCTACGAGCACTGCCCCAACGACTGCCTAGGTTGCTCCTCACGGAGCCATGATCTGCGCAGCACGAGTGCGGTTGCCAGCGTATGCTGATGCCGAAAATGTCCGCTGCGACGGTGAGAGATGCAAGCGAGAACGACGCGCTAGCGTGCGCGGCGATTTACGCGCCATACGTGCGTGAGACGGCCATCAGCTTCGAGGGCGAGCCGCCGACACCCGCGCAGATGGCGGAACGCGTCGCGGCGGCGACGCGCACGCACGCGTGGGTTGTGCTCGAAGACGACGGTCGCGTCGTCGGCTATGCATACGGTGGGCCACACCAGACGCGAGCGGCCTATCGCTTCTCATGCGAGGTCAGCGTCTACGTCGAGTGGGGGCGGCGACGCACCGGCTCGGGGTGCGCGCTATATGAGGCGCTGTTCGAACGGCTCGCTGCGCGCGGCCACCGGGTAGCAGTCGCGGGCATGACTCTGCCGAACGAGGCGAGCGCGGGCCTGCACCGAGCGATGGGCTTCGAGCCGGTCGGCGTCTACCGGCAGATCGGCTGGAAGCTCGGCGCGTGGCACGATGTCGCGTGGATGCAGCGGACGCTCGGCGTCGAGTACGACCCTCCCCCGGAGCCGCGCTGAGGCGATCGGGCGAGACGACGTCTGGGGAGAGGTCGAAGTCGCCGATGCCGCGGCCGCGATGACGGATGCGTGAGAGGAAATGACCCTGCGTCCCATTTGCTCCTACGTCCCGTTTGCATCCCGCGGGCCACCGAACAGCCGCGAACGGTCCTCGCTGCGGTCCCAAGACGAGAAGCGGCGCTGATTTGCCGGCTTTGGCGCATACCGGGCATCTACTCCGAGGCTAGGCGCCAGAATCGAACCGTCGAGCCCGGGTCGACGCCAGGACCGCAGACCGAAGAACCATCCCGATCATCCGCCGGCGGCTGCTCGCGCTTCAGTCCTTGGAGGTCAGCTCGCGGAGGAAACCAGGGAAGCGGCCGGCGCCGAAGTCGAAGTAACGCGCCCAGTCGGGGACGATGCTGATCCGCGCCATCCGGTCGTAGGTTTCGCGGCATGCCTCTTCGAAGACGGCGAGCTCCTCGCCCTCCATCGACTTCGCCGCTGCCTCGAGATACTCCGGCACCGGGCCGTCGAGGACCTCGATCTCGGCCTCGCCGCGCAGCAGCAGGGAGCGCGCCGGGCTCGGGGTGTCGATCGTCAGCGCCACCCGCGGCCGAGCGCGGAGTGCCGCGAACTTCGGCGCGGTCGGGTGCGTGGCGAGGACCACCGCCTGGCCGGTCCAGAGGAAGCCGATTGGGATCACGCGCGGCGTGCCGTCGACTCCCGTGTAGGCGAGGCGGGCCAGCGTTGCCGTACGCAGGATCTCCTCCCCGGCGTCGAGCTCGGCTTTCAGTTGGGCGGCGTTTGCCTGGGTCACTTCGGTCCTCTCCTTGCCCGTCATCGGGGCTTGGGGTCTGCTCGAAATTCGCGGCGAAGGGCCGGTTCGCGGTACGACGCAATATTTCTACCGCTCGCCAACCAAAAGAGGATCACAGGCGACTTGGTTGAGTGTACGCCGAGTAGATGCCAGGTCAGCGCTGCTCATCCAATCCATTAGCCGTTGCCCCATCGTCTGCTCCTCGTCGGCAAGATAGATCGCTGCCAAGTTGCTGCCCACCCGCCACCGACCACTTGACGGTGGAGACGCCAGCCACAACGGATCCCTACCGTGCGGTGCCTGACGCCACCACGAACCCGCCACCGACACGCTGGACACTTGACGCCACGACGGCAAAGAACCTACGAGAAAGAAGCCTCTTCGAGCGCGGAGACCAACTCCGCTACACGCATGTAGTCGCCCTCGGCGATCACGTCTATCGGCTTGCTCTCGGCGAGCGCGGGGACGGGCTTGCGCAGCCAGATTGCGATGTAGGACGGCTCCATCACACGAGCCAAACGCTCCACAAGCGCCGACAGCTCGATCAGCCGTTCAGCTCTCTCCCCCGTCGGCGAGCGCGTGTGCGCGAGCCACGCCCGGGCGGTGCTACGAGCCACGCCCGTCGCACGCGCGATATCGGCGTCGGTGAGCTGGGCGATCTCGTGTAGGTAGACGGCCTCTCGGATTAGCGGATGGGGCTCTAGGGCTGAAGACGACATCCAACTAGAGTAGCACGATTGCAGCCAATTTGTGGACGGCAGATCCGGATGAGCGGCGAGCGTCGCAGGCGCTGCGCGCTGGCGAACCTGAGCGTGCGATGGCGCACTACCAAGCCAAAGGCAACCGGGTGTATGCCATGTTGAACAGACGTACACAAGCGAACCACAGCGGATCGGACCCATGTCGCGGATGCGCTCACGGACCTTCGGTGGACACGATCCGCAGATCGTAGCGCGCAGAGGCAGCGAGCCACAGCAACACCAATTCGCCTAACATAGCGTCGAGTTCCGCCTATTTATCCTCGTTACCCAGGCCCCGCACATATGGATCGGATCGCCGTCGAAACCAGCTCCATCGCCCTCCTTGTTGACGACTCCGCTCCCGATGCCGCACAGGCACGCGGGCGGCTTCTAGAGCGCTTCGTCGCACGGCTCCTAGCCACGATGGGCTACGGAGACCCACGTACTGAGCACCTAAACGTAACCAACGACGGAGCGGAGATAGATGTTATTGCGCAGCAAAAAGTGACAAATGAGTGGATCATGTGCGAGTGTAAGGCCCATAGTTCCAACATCACCGTTCGACAGCTCACCGCCTTCCTTGGGGAGTACGCTCTAGCAACTATCGACGACCCACGACGATCGGCTTTGTTTATCGGACTCCCGAGTCTCACTCGAAATGCTAAGGAGAAGGCAGACGAGGCTCAACGCAAGATGCCTAGCTTTCGCTATTTGAGCTCATACGCAGTATGCCAGCTTCTTGTGGATGCGAATCTACTCCCCCCTCTAGACAATGGACCGGCACTCATGTCAGACCCGACTGTTGTTGTCGCTGAACATGGCCTCGCACTCGCAGCACGCGAACTCGACTCCCAAAGTCGCCATGCAGTTCGACTAGTCCTGTGGGGAGCCGGGCGAAAGCCTGTTCCCGATCCGATGATTGCATTGGCCAAACGTCACCTAAGCAATGGGCTCCCTACGGTCGCACTTGAATCAGAAGCTGCACCGACGCCTCACGACACTCCTGCGACTCCAGCGATTGTCCCAGTTCGGGGCAGTTCCTCTGATTTTGAATTCCAGCCTCCCGCTGGACCCGCGTTTTTCGTTGGCCGAAAGGTGGTGTCCAAAGATCTTCGCGAGTTCGTCTGCGATACTGGCGGGCCAAGCGTGCTCGTAATAAACGCAAAGTCAGGATGGGGCAAGAGTTCGCTAGCCTTGTACCTCCAGCACCAAATTGAGCGGGCAGGCGGAATGGCCATGGTTATTGACACTCGAACGGCAGACCGTCCTGACTTTGTATCCGCAGCAATTGAGCGCTTGCTTCGCGCTGCTGATGAGCGGGGTATTCTCGCGATGCCTGGCGATCGCGCTTTCAGCAGTTTGCGAAGCACCATTGACACGTTCGACCGATCCACATGGTGCAAGTCGGCTCGACCTCTCCTTGTCGTATTCGATCAGTTTGAGAATGTGTTTCGCAATGCAGACCTCACTAGAGAGTTCCGTGACCTCGCCCTCCAAACTAGTGGACTACGCCACCCCCTCACAGTCGGGTACGCATGGAAGACTGACCTTGTCGGATGGACTGAGGACCACCCATATCAACTACGCGACGAGATCCGCAGCGTAGCTCGTAATGTTGTCTTGGAGCCCTTCGGGCCGCGTGAGATCGAGACACTGCTTCGCCGTCTAGAGACTGCACTAGACAAGAAGCTTCATAGAGAGTTGCGACGTCGCCTTCGTGAGCTATCGCAGGGTCTTCCCTGGCTTTTTAAGAAGCTAGCTGGGCACGTGCTAACAGAGATGCTACAGCGCGGCGTGCCCCAAGACCAACTTATTCAGCAATCGCTTAATGTGCACACGCTGTTCGAAAGCGATCTTTCGGAGCTCACCCCAAGCGAACAAGAAGCGCTGCGCATCGTGGCTCGATCGGCTCCTGCACTAGTATCCGATATCGAGGAGACAGTCTCAAGCGCAATCCTCCAGAGCCTTCTGAATCGTCGCTTGATCGTACAAGTCGGTGAGAGAATCGACACATATTGGGATACATTTCGAGACTTCCTCATCACAGGACGAGTCGCTATTGAGGATTCATACATTATACGTAACACCTTCTCTGGGCCGGCCAAGCTTTTGAGGGCCGTCTTGGCGGAAAGAGGCGATGCAGCCGTCCCGCTTCTCGCGAAGCAACTCAAGACTTCGAATGCGGTTATCTTTAACTCGGCGCGAGAGCTTCGGCAGATGGGAATCCTGGCAGCTGAGCCAAATCGAATCGTGGTCGAGGCGGCGGTGCTGGATGCCTCGAACCGAGAGGAGGCTCTCCGGGATCGCGTTGCGTACGCACTAAGACATCACAAGATATACGGATTGCTCAATCGACTGTTCGATGAATCGGACGGGATAGTGTCATTCACCGATCTTGCTTCCGCCATGCCTTCCGCGTTTCCGGCAGTGGAAGCAAAGCGCGAGAGTTGGATTACCTACGCTCGTGCGTTTGGACGATGGCTTGAGTACGGGGCGTTGGTTATGGTCACTCGTAACGGCCTTGTGCGGACCACGGAGACCGCGTCTAGCGATGTCAGCCTTCTAAGAGCGCCTAACAGAATGAGTTTTGGAGTTGTTGGTGGCAGATGAGTGCGCAGCCGATTGTGAGGAAGGCTTCGTGGATGTCGGCGCGGCGGTCGTAGCGACGCTCGAGGCGGCGGTGTTGGTGTAGCCAGGAGATCGTGCGCTCGATCACCCATCGTTCTTTGCCGAGCCCCGACCCGTTAGCGGTGTTGCGTTTGGCGATCCGTGGTGTGATGCCCCTTTCGCGGAGCGCGTTGCGGTGCCTTTGGCTGTCATACGCCCGGTCTGCGAGCAGCGCCTTTGGCCTGAACTTGCCGTGAGCGCCGGTCGGGGGGACCCGATCGACGAGTGGGATGAGCTGGGTGATGTCGTGGCGGTTGCCGGCGGTGAGAGTGGCGGCCAGCGGGGTTCCCTGACCGTCGCAGATCACATGGTGCTTGGAGCCCGGCCGGCGGCGATCGACTGGCGAGGGGCCTGTCTTTTCGCCCCCCCTTTTGCTCGCACGTGCGAGCTGTCCACGACCGCCCTTGACCAGTCCAACGCTCCCGCGTCTTGCAGTTCGTCCAAGAGCACTCGGTGCAGGCGCTCCCAGACCCCAGCCTCGTTCCAATCCCGTAAGCGACGCCAACACGTCATTCCCGACCCACAGCCCATCTCTTGCGGCAGATCCTCCCACGGGATGCCCGTCTTGAGGACAAAGAGGATTCCCGTCAGGGCCTGCCGATCAGGCACCCGCTTGCGCCCCGGATACCGATACCGACGCTCGACACGCGGCAACAACGGCTCGATACGAGCCCACAACCCATCACTGACCAAAGGTTTCGCCATAGACACCGTCTACGACAACAGCATCCCAAAACCTCTTTTTGTTAGGCGCTCTAAGCATGCCTCTGCCTATCCACATCCAAGGGGCCTTTCCGGTAGGAAATGCCCCCGCGGCCATCACCCTTATTCGCCATATAGCAAATCCAAAGATCTCCCCACCACCTCAGCGTCAACTAGATATCGCGCGACGTAATCTCTTGAAGCTTGGTGTCGCAGGCCTAGACGAGACCGACGCACTCGTCCTGTCCAATCCAGAGCTAGTTGTGAATGACCAGGTTGATAAGACCTGCCTGAAGGCGATTGTTCTGGAACAGCCCGGCCTTGATGAGGCGTTTCAGGCCCTTCTAGCTGACCCAAGCACATCACAATACATTCTTGGCACTGTATTGAGATCGGCTCATCAAGCCGAATGGGCTGTCGAAACAACGACAGCCGTGGGCAAGTATGTCCGGTCGTGGGCCCGCGCATGTGGAATCACTACTCGGCGATACCCTCCAAAGGCAACCGACTCCAGGCAAGTCGTCATGGGCATATAAAGCACTGAAGAGGCGGCTCGCTTCCGGTGTGCGAGCACAACTGCAATCCGAGTCCCACAACGCGCCGTCAATGAGACCACCCAACCAAGCAAGCAACGACCAGACTTCGCCCGAGCCCTGGATCACCAAGCAGCGCCTCGCCGAGCATCTAAGCGTCACGACCCGCTGGATAGAGCTCCAGCAACAACGCGGCCTGCCGCACATCCACACGCCCGGCATGAACCGCTACGGCATCTCGGAAGTCGAGGCATGGCTACGCGAGCAGCACGGCTGGCCGCAAGCGCAGTAGAACGGCTCCAGCAGCTTTCACCGCGAGCCCCGCCTCTGTCGAGCCTTTCGCCCTGTTCGCGACTATTCGCAGACCTACGGCAAATCGGGGCGAACGGTTAGAGTTGGCTTGAATACAGGGGATTTGAGCTTCTGCATCCCGTTTGCGGTCCCCCAGGCCACCTCGATACCAGGCTTCTCGGATACCAAGACCGGACGTATGCCATCGTGAACGTGCGTCTGTCTTTGTCGCCCGTCGGCGTCCTGCCGCTCAGTCTGCTTCGGGATCGCCGCTCGCCGCGAGCGCTTGGCGACGAGACCCCCATATATGTCGATCAAGGCGGCGAGCGCCGCGCCGTCGCTGAGTGCAAGATCCGGCAGCGGCTCTTGCGCTGCCGCGTTGCTGGCGCGCCCACCGACAGAGGCGTCAACCGCGATATTCGAGGGTGCTTCCGCGGTATTCTGGACATCAGATCATGAGCAAAAGTTCGCGGCGAATGGCTTCGGCAGCACTCCGAGGCGGTAGGAACTCGTAGTGGCCCGTGGGCTATCGCTGAGCCTGCCGTTGAGCGCGCTTGCGGCGAGCGCGGCACTCGCCGGATGCGGCGCAGGCTCTACGCCCGCAACCGAAAGCACGCACAGTCTCACCGTTGGCGGCGCCAGCACCAGCGTCAGTCACAGCGCGCGAGAGCCGACCAGACGGCGCCAACCCGGCGCGCGGCCATTGACCACTGAAGAGATGCGCGAATACGACGCCAACGAAGGTCGCTGCGACGACGATGGCGGAAGCGTCCGCGATGTCGGGACGATCGAGGCCTACTGCTCCTTCCCCGCTCGCTCGAACGACTTCCACCTCATCGAATCCTCGCACGAGAAGGAACCTGCCGGCGAAGAAGAATGAGTGTTAATCCTCGAGCGCGTAGCTTTCGATGTCGTGATCGAGCGTGCCCCGTGCCTCGTACTGGCCGGAGTGCACGTGGACGAGCTTTCCTTCGCGATCGAAGAACATCGTGGTGGGGACGCCCTCGAACGCGGCGAGCGAGCTGAGCGCTTCCGTGCTGGCTTCGTAGCTGGGGTATGCGACGTGGTGGTCGGCTAGGAATGAGCGGGCGTTCGCCGCTTGGTCTTCGGTGTCTGCGCCGAGGAACGCGACCCTCCGTCCGTACATCACGGACGCGTTCGCGAGCAGAGGGAACTCCGAGCGACAAGGGCCGCACCACGACGCCCACACGTTGAGTACCACTGGATAACCGCGCAGGCCACGCAGGCGAGCCGCGAGCGCCGACTCGGAGCCGATGAGCTGACCAGCCTGTCGGTGTAGTTCCGCAAGCGCGGCCGGCGAGCTCGCCAGCTGCTGACGCGCATAGATGCCCGTCTCCGCGGAACTTGGGGCGGGGGCGAGCGCGGCATGTATCTGGCTGACTAGCGCGGTGCGCGTGAGCCACCCTCCCGTGCTCACATCGTGGTACCAGAGGAAGCTGCCCGACGGCGAGATCAGCTCCAGGTACGGCTCGTCCTGAACCCGGTAGCCGTCCGCGAGACGACCGCTCGAGTCGATCGCGATCGGGTAGGAGAGTGGGTGGGGCAGCGATCGGAGCAGTCGCGGGAGTGCGGCGGGCGATGGCTCGACACTCGCCTCGTCGACCGCCGTGAGCGCCGGCAGTCCTTCGTGGCTCGCGGATTTGGCGTAGGCGTCGAGTGCCTCGAGTTCCCGCGCGAGGACCGTCACCTCGGAATCCCATGTGTCGAAGAACAGGATCAGCCGCGGCTTGGCGCCCGGGCCGAGCCGCACGCTGCCACCACCGGCCCGCGGCAACGTAACGGCGGTCGTCGGTTCGATCAAGGGAATCTGGGTGTAGGAGACCGCGGAACGCACCCTCGGATGCCCCGGCAGCAAGTTCGCGGCCGCCCGTGCGAAGAGCGATGCGAGCTGTCCCACGCTCGAGTAGGACATCTGGGTCATGAACAGGCGTGAGAGCTTCCCTTGCGTGCCGATCACGTACACGGCAGGGGTGTGGTCGACCTGACCAGCCACGATCTGCGCTTCGATCCCGTACGCGTGCCAAACGCGCTTGAGCTGTGCGAGCGGACCGTTGAGGAAGTGCCAAGCGTGCATCATCCCGTGCGCTTCCGAGTAGGCGCGCACCCAGCGTGTCGCGGTCGCGGCGGGATTTGCGCCGACGCCCAGCAGTTCCACCTGAGCGCCCGCCGGCCCGAGCAGCCGCTTGGCCTTGACCATCGCGGTGGTGGTAAGCGGGCAGATCGTCGTGCACTGCGGGTCGTTGAAGGCGAGGATCACGACCTTGCCACGGAAGGCGGACAGCGACACGGCTCGCCCGTACTGATCGATCAGCGTGAAGTCGGGGGCAACCCCATTGATCGGCGTGCCGGGGTCAAGCGTAGGGTTGCTCGCGAGCGCGTCGGGTTGCGACGGTGGCGACGGTGATGGCCGGGTGAAAGCGAGGGCGCCCACCACGAGCGCGGCGAGACCGGCGCCGACGAGGACACCGAGCACGAGTGCCCGCCGCGTATCCGAGCCGACGGCCCGTGGCACGATCGCCCCTACGCCACCGCCGCGGCGGCGAGCCAGAGCCAGCCACGGACGCTTCCAGACAGCCGTGCTCCCAACGGCGTCAGCGCGGAAGTGCGGTTCATCAGCCCTCCTGGGGCGAGCGCGAACCCTGTGGCGCATCCGTACCTGCTGGCGGTCGGTTGCGCGGATCGACGTGCTCGCGGTGACGCTCGTGACGCCGTATCACGAACACCCCCCAGGCGAGCATGACGATCACCGCGGCCATCGGGACGAGCATCGTCAGCAGCGACGCCGACAGGAACGACGAGCCCAGCACCACAGTTGTCATCCGCTCAGCCTCCTCATCTCGCTTGCGTAGCCTCCGGCAGCGCCGGGATGGGGGCGCCGTTCGGGGCAGGTGTTGGACCGTCGGGGGGACCCGGGAAGCCGACCGCGTCGAGTACCGGCGCGCGCGGCGGCGACTCCGGGGCGACCAACTGATACAGCCCGATCAACAGCGCGATCGTGTATGCGATCGAGCCCCCGACCCACATCATCCCGCCCGCGAGCTGCTGGTCGGTGAGCGCACTGATCCCGCCGGGACGGGTCCGAAGCTCCGCGTAGTGCTGGTAGATCGGTTCGGGTGCCACAACGAAAATGATCGCGAGAACCCAGCCGACGATCATCGCACCCACGATATAGGCGATCCGGGCCGACCACACGAGGTGCGGTCGCAGCGGGCCAGTGTCGATGACCCGCGCCCAGAACAGCAAGCCAAAGAAGAAGAACATCGCGTGCTCGGCGGCGTGCACCGCGCCGTTGCGCTCTGTGAGGTCGTACGCGGAGGGAATGTGCCAGACGACGATCGCTCCGTTGAAGAGTATCCACGCCACGAGCGGCACCGCGAGGGCGCGCAGTGGGGCGGCGAGGCGCGATTTGGCGACTCCGCGCGCGAGCACGGTACGCGAGTGCAGCGGCAGCGCTCGCCACATCGTCGGCCAGGGGCGCCCGAGGAGGATCAGCGGCGGCGCAACCGTGAGCAGGATGATGTGCTGGAGCATGTGCACCCACAGCAGTTCGTCCGCATAGGCGTCGATCGGAGAGTCGACCGCAATTACGATCGACAGTAGTCCCGTGTAGAAGGCAGCCGCCTGGAGGGCCCTTGGCCGCCCTGCCCTCGGCCGGCTCCCGAGCGCGTAGAGGACCGCCGCAGGCACCACGTACACGAGCGAGAGATCCCACGACCAGTGGCTCAGGCTCATCGCCTCACACCAGGTACAGGACGATGAACGCGATCACGCCGATAGCCGCGAAGTAGGCCCAGTAAAAGGAGGACGCCTCGATGCCCGCGCGCAACAGCTCGTCATCATCGGAGGGCACGCCCTCGCGCCGCGAGCGTCGCTCGCTCCGACCCGCTCGCCAGCGCACGAGGCTCGCGACCTGGATCTCGATCCAGAAGGCGCCGATCAGCGCGAGCACCGCATACCACAAGGTCCAGCCGAAGAAGACGGCTGCATATCCGCCACTCGCGGCACCGAAGCTGAGCGTCGTGTACTCGTAGAACTGCAGCGCGACCGCGGCGAGGGTGCACACCAGCGCGATGATCCCGGCCGGCAACACGTCCGCAAACGAGCGACGCGCGGCCAGGCGATAGACGATCGCACCGATCAGCATCAGCCCGGCGATCGGCGTACCCAGGCCCACCGGCGGCTGCGTGCTCCCGATCCTGAAGTGGCCATTGGTGTTGAGAGCGAGCAGGTAAAAGTACGCGAACAGAAACGCGAGGAAGAAGAACGTGATCGAGCCGCACAGCAGCCGTCCGCCGAACCGAAGCGCATGCGGCTGCCAATCCGGCGGCTCGGCCTGGAAGCGCTCCTCCAGTGGAGCCGAGGCCTCCATCGTCTACGCTCCTTCCCCGGCCGGCGCCACCGCGGGCGCCGGCGCGAGTTCCTCGCCGTAGGGATAGGGATCGCCATCGAATACGGGCAGCCGCTCGAAGTCGTGTAGCGGAACCGGCGTCGGCAGTTGCCACTCAATCGACTTCGACCGCCACGGGTTGCGCTCCGCGGGCTCGCGCTTGAAGACGAGCGATCGGACTGCGTTCACGAGGAACAGCAGCAGTGAGAGCCCGAGCACGTATGCCGAGGCGCTCACCCAGTCGTTCAAGCCCTGCAGGTTCGTCGCATAGGTGACCACACGCCGAGGCATGCCCAGGAAGCCGAGCGCGAAGAGCGGCGCGAAGGTCGAGTTGAAGGCCAGGAACATGATCCAGAAATGCCACTTGCCGAGGCGCTCAGAGAGCTTGTAGCCATACATCTTCGGTACCCAGTAGTAGATCGCCGCGAAGAACGCAAAGATCAGCCCGCCCATGATCGCGTAGTGGAAGTGGGCCATCACGAAGAAGCTGCCGTGCGTCGTCACGTCACTCGGCACGTCCGAAAGGAAGATGCCCGAGACACCACCCCAGAGGAAGTTAAACGCCCACCCGAGGCAGAAGAGCATCGGCACCGTAAAGCGGATGCGACCGCGCCAGAGCGTGCCGAGCGCGCACAGGAAGATGAAGCCGGTGGGAATCGAGATGAGCTCGGTCGAGAACGAGAAGAACGGCCGCAGGTCGGCGTTCAGGCCGGAGACAAACAGGTGGTGCTGCCAGACGAAAAAGCTCAGGATCCCGACGCCGAGCATCCCCGCGACCGCGAGCCGATAGCTCCACAGCGGTTTGCGCGTGAACACGGGCAACAGCTCGAGCACGATCCCGAAGCCCGGGAGAGCCAGCACATAGACCTCCGGATGGCCGAACACCCAGAAGAGATTCTGGAAGAGGTAGGGGCTCCCGCCCTGGCCGGGGATGAAGAACGCCGTCTGCACGGTGCGGTCCATCGCCGCCATCAGCAGCGTCGCGATCAGCGTCGGCGCCGCGAGCACCATCAGCCCGGATGTCGCGAGCACCGACCAGACGAAAATCGGCAGGCGCGACCAGGTCATCCCGGGAGCGCGCATCGTGACGATCGTCGCGATCAGGTTGAAGCCCAGCAGCGTCATCGAGACACCGACGAGCGCGAAGAAGCCGATGTAGGCGTCGTAGCCCGCCGTGCCCTGGCCGCCGAGTGGCTGGTAGCCCGTCCAGCCCGTCTGGAAGCCGCCGAAGAAGATCGTCGTGATTAGAACCACGCCGGCGGCCATCAGCAGCCAGAAGGTGAGCGACTCGATGCGCGGGAACGCCATCCGCCGCGAGCCGATCATGATCGGGACGAGCCAGTTGGCGAATGGCCCGAGCACACCCGAGGTGAAGATGCCCATCATCATCGAGCCGTGTATCCCGACGAGCGTGAGATACTGGTTGGCGCCGAAGACATGGGTGTTGGGCTGCAGCAGCTCGGTGCGTATGAGCATCGCGTTCAGCCCGCCGATGAAGAAGAAGAACCCGATACCGACCATGTACTGCTTCGCGACCACCTTGTGGTCGGTGCAGAGACTGAAGTAGCGCAGCAGCCCGTGTTCGTGGGACTCTCGCTCGGCGAGCGTCGGTTGGGCGCCAAGCAGCCGCTTGACCGGGTAGACGGAGAAGCCCAGGCCGACCAGAAAGCCGATCACGCCAAACAGGTAGCCGAACATGATGGCGACGTCGTTTTCGCCCGCCTCCGCGGAGTAATAGGCGAGGTTCTGGCCGTGCACCTTGGTGCCGATCCAGTAGCCGAGGTACCAGCCGCCGATGCCAAGCACGATCCCCGTCAGGAGATTGAAACCGATCAGCCGTCGCCACAGCGGCGCGCTGGGGGACATCGATCCGGGGGACGTTCCCAGGGGCTCGATAGTGCTCATCCGCCCCTCCTTTGCGGTTCGGGGAAGTAGGTCTTCGAGTACGGCGAGAGGTTGCGCGTCGCGGGCGCGTACTGGAGGCGTTGTCGCGCAATCCAGGACGCGAACGTCGCGCGCGGCACGACCTGCCCGCCGTTGTACATGTATCCGTGCCAGACCCCGCACAACTCGGCGCAACGAACCTCAAACGCCAGCGGTCCCCTAGTCGTTACGTAGGCGATGTTGTTGACGCCCGGATTGGCGTCGGCCTTGACCCCGAGCTGATACGCCCAGAAGGAGTGGATCACGTCGAGCGAGGTGACGTTGAACTCGATCAGCGTGTGGGCCGGAAGCTCGATTTCGCGCGTCTCGACGCCGCCGAAGGAGGGCCATCGGTACGTGAACTGCCACTGCTGGGCGATCACCTGCACCCGCAGCGCGCTCGAAGCGTGCGCCGGAAGCGCGATCGGTTCCGGTCCCTGACCGCCGCCGGCGCCGGTTTCGAGCAGCCGGATGGTCCCGTAGCCGGTGAGCGTGAGCGCCACCGTAGTCGTCGCGACGATCCACCAGAACTGCAAGCTCGAGTTGCCTCGCAGCGCGGCGCCCTCCGACTGCAGCTGCGGCTCGCGGTCACGGAAGGCCCACAGGGAATAGGCGACGAACACGAGCACGCCCAGTGCGATCGGCGTCGCTGTGGCGAGCAGCACCGTGTTGTCCACGACCTGGCCCGCGGCTTCGTTGGACCCGTGGCCCGGTGGCAGGTGGGGGCCGAAGACGAAGACGACGATCGGCGTCATGATCGCGCTCGTCAGCAGCCACAGCAGCGTGGCGTTGCGAACGTCGTGACGCAAGTCGTCCTCCTGTGTGCGGCCGTCTCCGCTCATACGACTTTGACGAAGCCGCCCATGTAGCCGACCGTCTGCATCGGGCCGCCAAAGCCCTGGATGAACCCCGCTGCGCACGGGACGAAGCACTGCCAGCGGTAGAGGCCCCTACCCGGCGTGTGGATCACGAAGGAGATCGTGTGATGGGCGTTGGCGAGCGAGCAGGGCGCGTGTTCGCACGGGTTCTTTGCTTCTTCTTCCACGCCCAGGAGCGGGACGGAGATACCCAGCTGCGGGATCGCGAACGCGTGCGAGGCTTCTTCGGGGGGAATCGTCCGCGTGAGCTTCCCGTCGAGGGTCATCACGCCCCCAACCGTGCCGGCGACCTGGCTGATAAACGGATTGCGCAGACCCGAGGGGCCGTCGAACTGGTAGATCGTTATGCGCACCAGCGAATTGGCCGGGACTTCGTAGGTCGTGACGTGGCGCCAGTCGCCGGCGCTCGCGTTGACCGCAAAGAACGAGACCCACGTCGAGTGGGGATCGCTCGGCCCAGCTTCCGGCACAGTGGCGAGGAAGAGCTGCGCCCCGACGGGGGTGCGGACAGCCGCAGCCGATCCCGGTACGTTTGTCAGGTAGAGCGCGACGTAGAGCACTATCGCGGCCACTACCGCGGCCGTAACAATTGCCGTGCCGACAGCTCGCTTGGCATATCCACTCATGCGTGGCTCACTTGACCATGGACGATCGAACCGCCCTGCTACACGTAGCTCGAAGCTATTTTTTACCCAGCTCGTCCGTGATGGAAACCTCAAGCGGCGCACCAGTGAACGGTTTAGATTTGCGGGTTTTCGGGGACCTGCGGTCGTTTTGCGTCAGAAAATCACAAGCCGTCCTCGTGTCTACGACGGCCTCTCGCTCCCCGCAAAACGGCACCTTCCGCCACACAGACAAGTGGCGACATAATCGGGGCGAACGGTTAGAGTTGGCTTTCCTAAGCGGTTTTCGGGGCGCCTGCGGTCCCATCTGCGGTCCTCATGTCACGTCCATACCGGGCGTCGCACCCATCGAGACCCGCTGTATGCCATCCCGCACACGCGTATGCCGATCCCTTACAATCTAGCCTTGGGAAGCGCTTGCGGTACGGCGTTGGCGCTCTAGCGTCGTTGCCACGACGCAACGAAGCGCGCACTACCAGCGCACGCGGCGCAAGTGCCGCCGAGACGACGCCGGATGCTCTCGCTCGCACCAGCAGCACGCGAGCCGAGCGGCGCAAGCTCCTGCCGCCATCTTCGAGCGGGTCTGGCCACGCCGAGCTTGGCGTAGCAGCGTTGCAGGTTCTCGACTGCGCGACAGCTGATCGCGAGACGTTCCGCGATCCGCCTGTCCGAGCGTCCGATCCAGGCAAGCGCGAGGACCTCTATCTCGCGTGCCGTTAGGCGGGGTCGCACGCAGCGAGTCACTCATCGTCGTTCATCCCCTCGGCATTAACCACAGTTCGACAGCCTCACGGTTCGCGACGAACGCGCAGAGCGGCTACTCGTAACCCTACGTCACTAGGACGACATCTTTAAACAGCCAAAAGCCTTTTCGTAAGGGACGAGTTATGAGATTGAGGCTCGTACCGTCAGGCTCTCGCACTATCGGCCCCAGTTTACGAATACGAACACGAGTGCGAGCCATAATCCTGCTTTGACTCTGTACGACGAGGGACACATTCACAAGTTCCCCAATGCGAGGCTGATGTTCGTGCGCGCCGACTTCGGTTGCTTCTGTGTAGCAGTGTCTGCTCGCATCGTCGCCCATCGTTTCCGTGCTGCCTTCGTCATGGACGTGATCTACCGAGAGATACGCCGCGAACAGACGCTGGGCGCCTTCTTCTTCCCCTTCGAACTTTCCCCGCGGAGCAAAGGGCAACGCTCGATTGAGCCGGAAGTAAGAGACGAATCCGGAAATCGGCTTGCCATCCGCCGCCACCTGTCGTGTGATCGTGAGGTCCTCGAACTTATAGCTCGACGCGGCGGGCCGCGCACGCGACCTCACCGATTTCTCGGCCAGCACCGCCCCCGGAGACACCAGCACGAGCGCGCCTACGATGACGAATAGGAGCACTGGCCTCATGCTAGTTACTTGCCCCGAGGACTCCATCGTTGCGAGCGCCCTCCAACACTGTCTCCACGATCCAGGTAGAAAGGTTCCCGCAACCATCGCTGTCGTCCTCGCGGACGCGAGCGATCGTGGTCCGGTCACGCGGCACGCGCTCGACGAGCTACGCACCCACCTATCGGCGTTCGTGCGAGCCACGGTCACCCGAGCATTGGAATAGTGCATCGCATGGCACCGCCAGGTTCCGTCGTCCTGCAAACGTTTCGATTGCCCCGGTAGTCGTGGCCACCTGCCATCATGGAGGCATGGCCGAGCAGGCGCATGTCAAGCTCAGCGGCGATATCAACGGCCGCTACGTCGTGACTGGCCGGCGGACCGGCGGCGAGTTGACGCTCGTGCCCGACACCTCCTGGGAGGCCATCTTGGAGCGCTCGGGCGGTCGGGAGATGACCCCCGAGGAGTCCGCCGAGTTCTGGCGCGAGCACGAGCCTCACATGCTCCCGCCTGACGACGAGCCGTAGGCCGTTGAGCCGAGCCGGCCGCCGCGGCTTTCCCGCGTACTTCGATCAGACCGCCTGGGAGGAAGACCTCGCTCGCAGCACGCCGGCTGGGCGCCAAGCAGTCGTAGTCGCTCGTCGGGACTATGAACGCAGCGGAGTCTCCGTCGAGCACTTGCGTCGCGTACAGGAGCACGGCGACGACGGAACCGTGCTGCCCAATTGCGCCAAGATCTACTTGCCCCCACCAGCCGGGCGCTTCGGAATGATCTTCCGGGCAATCAGGGTCGAGAACGGACCACTTCTTGCCTATCTCGCTTTCGGGGTGCGCCACCACCCACGAAGCTCGCGGCGCCCGACCGTCTACCAACTCGCCCATCAGCGGCTGCACGGCCAGCCGCCAAGGCGCTGAGCCCCAACACGGCCCTTCGGCCGACATGGGTTGAGACCCCACCGGCGATCTGATCTCATCGCGCAGCCATGAATCGTGATCCCGAGCACGAACACCTGCCGCCCGAGCCCTGGGTGACCAAGCGACAGCTCGCCGACCACTTGAGTGTGACGCCACGCTGGATCGAGCTCCAGCAGCTACACGGCCTTCCTCGTTGGTCCACCGGCGGCATGAACCGCTATCGCATCTCAGAGGTCGAGGCTTGGCTGCGGGAGCGATATGGCTCGCCCTCAGAGGCGTCTTAGGGCCTATCCCTATAGGGCCGCTGTCGTCCGCGCTGCGTGCGTGCGCTTGAAGGCGATCTGGCCGCTGGCGAGTTGTGGGAAGGCGAGGTGGTTTCTCGTCCTTCTTGGACCAGCGAATGAGGACGCCCCGGTTGCGGTTGAGCCATGAGTGACAGGCCTCGAGGACCCAGCGGCGTGCTCGCCAGTCGGGATTGCGCTGCTTGAGGTCGATCTCCTCGCCACGAGCGCGGATGTGTGGTGTGAACTCGCGCTCGCCGAGCAGTTCGCGGATGACCGGGAAGTCGTATGCCTTGTCAGGGCAGAGACCCTGAGGGTCCGCCTCGGTCGGTTCGGGGCGCTCGATCGGGATCGAGTCGAGCGTTCCCTTCAGCAACTTGTGGTCGTTGCGGTTCGCGCCGTCGTGAGAGAGCCCGATCGGGATTCCCGCAGCCTCGACCAGGAGCGAGCGCTTCGCCCCCCCTTGGCTCTATCAGTGGGATTGGGACCGGTCTTCGGCCCGCCGAGCGGTGCCTTGGTCATTGCCCCGTCGGCCGCCAACCAGGACCAGTCGATACCGACCTGCTCGTCGTAGCCAAGCAGACCCTGGCGCCAGATCTCGTGGAAAACCCCCGCCTGCTCCCACTCCTGGAAACGCCGGTGTGCCGTAGAGGAATTGCACACCCCGGTCGCGCGTCGAGCGCGTTCCACTGCATGCCGGTGCGCAGCACGAGCAAGATCGCGTCCATCACCTCGCGCTTCGCCACGCCCCGGCGGTGAGTTCCCAACGGACGCTCGGGCGGAGGCGGCAACAGGGGCTCGACCCGCTCCCACAGCCAGTCCGGCATACGCCAACCATCATCGCGGTCGACCAACCCATATCGAGCCTCCTATGTCCGATCAACAGATCGGCTCAAGAGTTCGCCGGGGACGACTGGGAATCCTCCCTACCGGGATAGGTTCTAAGCCCGCCTCCCTGGAGGACTTCGAGCGTCTTTCGGCCGATGTCCCCCATGACGACGAGGGCTAGCGATGTCCGATACTCCGGCGGGCGGCCTGACTACAGCCATGTAGCCACAAGGGCGAAAATGGCAAGGCGCGCTGTCTATTTGGGGCAGCGCGCCTTGCCATTCGTGCAAGCGTGGCGCAAGTCCCTGAGCATGTCGAGCGAACGCGCGGCGTTGGTAGTCGCAAGCCGCCACCGCCGCGGCTACGACCTGCCGGCACATAGAGTGGGTTGGCCTGGCCGCGCTTGACCTCGACCGGACCAACCCGCTCTTGCTGCTCGCGCGCTACTTCACGATGTGAATGATCCGCTCCATGCCAAGCAGGTTGTGGCCGCGCCCGTCCTGGGTGTCCATGAAGCACACCTCGACGTAGATGCCGGGCTTGGCGGTGATCGTCTCCTGCTGAAAAGCTTCGTGTGAAACCGGCCCGGCAAAACCCGCCGGAGGCCCTGAGATCAGCTTTCCGAACGCCTTTTCCTTGCCGGCGAGCAGGTCCTTGACGGCCTGCTTGGCGGCCTGCATGTTTTTGACGGGCGCTGCAACGTCCATGTGCACGAGGAAGCCTTCGTTTTCAAAGCGCACCAGCTCGCCGTCGTGCAGCGTGCTCGGCCCGCGGAAGCCGAACTCGATCGAGCGGATCGTGGCTTCGGGCGCCGGCAGCGCGACAGGGGACGCGGCGGCGGTCACCGTGAACAGCGCGTGCGCCTTGGACCCCTTGCCTTCTTCTCCTGGGACCACCGCAACGTACTGACCAGGTTGCAGGTACGTCTGGGCTTCGCTTGAGTGACCGGGAGTCACTTCGGCGTCGAACACGAGCGAGCCGTACTTACTCGTCACGTTGATTTCGCCGTGGGCCTTCTGTATGGCGGCTTCGACCTCTTCGAAGGTGGCGCCGGGCTTCAACAGGAACAGGATCGCGCCTGCTTCCTTGACACCCGTGGCGGTCGAGACGACGTTGACCGCACCGGACTGCGCGGCACCCGTGACCGTGATCGAGGAATTGGTGATCGTGAGCGAAAGGGTGGGAAGGGTCGAGGACGCCGCCGCGGCGGAACCCACGGCGATCGTGCCGGCCGCGAGCAGAGCGCTTGCGGTCACGGTGAGGAGCAGGGTCAGTCGTTTCATTGCATGATCTCCTGGTGGTCGTGTTGGATGGGAGGGAGGGAGGGAGGGAGACGGATGACAGCTGTCGGCTCAGGTTGAATGAGGCGAGGCGCGCTGTCGGAGGCCAGCCTCTATCGACCGGTGCTCCGGCTCGCTCGAAGCTTAGCCGCGGCGTGCGCTTGCGTGCATGGGTCCTTCTCTAAGCGCCGGGGAGTGGCGATCCGGCGAAGAAGAGGAACCAGACCTCGAACGAGACGATCGCGATGACGGCGCTCGCGACCACGATCATCTCCACAGCGGTGTTTCCCCGTTCAGCGCGAAGGAGATCGGTGTCCTCTGCTCTCATGCTGCGCAGCCACGGCACAGGGGTGGGTTTGCCGGTCGGCCGGCCGATGAGCTTGTCATAGCGGGCGCTGAGCCGAATGAGAGCGAACGTCATCGCGCTGACGAGCACCGCGAGCGTGACGATGACGGCGAACACGGCCGTCATGCTCAACAGTTGCTGGCCGACCACTCGTGAGCCGACCCACAACGCCGCGAGCGGAGCGCCGGTCCAGATGTTGATTGCGAGGAGGGTCGTCGCGCTCAGCAACACTGTCCGCTGGGCTCCCGCGAAGCGGACGGGTCTCGCGTCGTTGTCTGCGCGGGCCAACGATGCGCCCCCGTCGGCGCTCTCTGCGGCTAATGTCGCATCGGCGCTCATCGGGAGAGTTCGGTGTTGTTGAATAGATACTCAAGTGTAGTAGAGGCCTCTTTCCGCTCTGACGAGAGGAAGGCTAGGGGCCGATCCGGCTTGATCGACAGACCGGCGCGGAGCTACGCGGGCACACGTCTTGCTCGATCCACGCCGGATCGCTTGGTGGGATAGAGCGACGGTGCCGCCTTCTACTTCACGCGTACTGTGACGAGGGTTGTTGCGTGGTCGCTGGTGCAGTTGACGAAGACCGTCGCTGTGACGTGATAGGTGCCCGCTGTGTTGTAACGGTGGGAGAAGTGCCACGTCCGGTTTGCCGGCGGCGGGGTGCCCGCGATACAGAACTGCGGTACGGCCGTCGGCGGGCTAGCGGTCCCGTCTCCATAGGAGAGCCGGTCGCCGAACGCTCCCCGTGCGCTGCGCTCACGGGCGGTGAGCCGCAGCCGTACCGTCGAGCCGCGCGTGACGCGGGCCGGCACAGCCGTCAGGGTGATCGTCAGGCCACCGGAGCCCGCCTTGGTGCTCGAAGACGTTGACGTGGCGGCCGTGGCAACGCACGCCAAGGCCAGCAGCACTCCAAGCGTGATGATCGACAACAGTGCCTTTGATCGGCTCAAGGCTCGGTGTCTCCTACGCGAGTTGTTGTCTCGGTCGTCGTAGAGCCAACATAGCGAGGCGCTGTCAATCGTCCGCGGCACGCCGCGCGACAGTGCATGTCAGGCGAACAGTGCACCGAGCCCGCGCATCGTGAGGCATTCGTCAATCTCAGGCCCGGAGGACAGACAAACCCGGCCCAATGGAGCTGGTAGCAGGGGCAGTCCGGTCGTACCCTGGGCGGTCTCCATATCCGATGGTCACGAACCTCGCCACGAACACATACCTTCATAACCTTGCCATCAACCGCCGGTGGGGATCTTGATGTGGAGCCCGGCGGGGAGGCGGGTTAGCAGCGGGGGTACGGGGCGTGATGTCACAGGGCGAGTAGCAGGGGTACTTACAGGCGAGCACCTCGGGCGGAAGATGGATGCCTTGACAACCGACAGTTGTTCGATATATACTGTCTCTATGGGCATACGCGCGATGCAGGAGGCGACGTTCCTGATCCTGACGGCTCTGGCTGGAGGCAGTCAGCATGGTTACGGGATCATCACTGACGTCGAGCAGATCTCCGACGGGCGTGTTCGGCTGCGTGCCGGGACCTTGTACACAGCCCTGGACCGGCTTCGCGCGGACAGACTGATCGACGTAGACCACGAGGAGATCGTGGATAACCGGCTGCGCCGCTACTACCGGCTCACGTCGCCGGGCGAGAAGCGACTCGCTGAGGAGGCGGCCCGCCTGCAAGCGAACGCGGTCGTCGCGATGTCGCGGCTGCGCCCAGCGGGAGCGATGCGATGACCGGCTCGGCTGATCTGGAGCGTCGTTACCGGCGTCTACTGAAGTGCTTCCCACCGCGGTACCGACGCGAGCACGAGCAGGAGATTCTGTCGGTGCTCATGGCTGGGGCCACAGACGGTCAGCGACGACCCGGACTGGCAGACTCCGCCGACCTCGTGATGAGCGCGATATTCATGCGCTGGCGCGAAGCGACACGTCAACCTCGATGGAGATGGGAACGCAGACACCCACGTCTCATCATCCGCGTGCGCGTCGCGATCGGCATCTGGCTGCTAGTGGTCACCGGCATACTGCTCGGCCAGGGCTACTGGTGGGGAGCGCTGATTTTCCTGCCCGCGGCTCTGCACTTCTACCTCGCCTACCGTATCCGGCAAGCCATCCAGAGCTAGCACCTAGCGCGCTTCCGGCCTCGAAGCAGCAGTCGTGCGGTACTTGAGGTGGGTGACGCCGGGCGCCTCGACGGCTCGGACCTGCTCGAGCTGTACCTCCGTGTCCCCCAGGTTGTCGAAGAGGCGAGCACCGTCGCCGAGCACCACTGGAACGACGTGGAGCTCAAGTTCGTCCAACAGTCCCGCCGCCAGGTACTGGTTAGCGACCTGGGCGCCGCCCCAAAGCATGACGTCTTTGGACGGACGCAACCCCGTCCGACGCTCGAGGTGCACGCTCCGGTACTCCAATCGCGAACGCACTTCGTCACAACCGACATCGATCGCGAGACCGACCAAGCCCGTCGACGTTTGCAGACAATCCTGCTCGTCGCCCGACGCGAGGGAATCGTCGCTGACGGTCACGTAGGCGATCCGATCGATCCCGTCGCCGGCGTCGAGGACGAGCTTCGCCGCCATCCGGCCGACGAAGTGATCCTCACCATGCACCGCGATGCCATCAGTTGGGTCGAGGTCGAGCTCCTGGAGCGATTGCCGGCGGAGCTAAACAAACCCGTCGCCCAGGTCGTCGTCGAGGACAAGCGGCTCGAACCGAGGCGATCTCAGCTGATCGACAGCGAGTAGGCTCCAGCATTCGAGCCGCCGGTCCAGCTCGTCATCAGCCAAACGCTGGTGTGCTCCGTAGAACTCAGCTAGTCGCTGTCGAGGGGCACGAATCGCACCGGACCGAGGTCGCTGTACCACGGGCCCGCTTCGGTGGCCCGGGTAAGGATCAGTCGCTGGGTGCGGTCGTGCTCGATGGGTGCAATCAACCGGCCGCCACGAGTAAGCTGCTCGAGCAACGCCTTCGGCAGTCCCGCCGACGCGGCCGCCGCAACGTTGATCGCGTCATAGGGCGCCCGCGCCGCATAGCCCTTTGCGCCATCACCAACCACGAGCGTCACGTTCTCTATATGCGCGGCGGCGAGGTTGCGCTGTGCCAGTTCCAAAAGCGCTGGATTGTGCTCGATGCTCACTACGGACCGCCCCAGGTGGGCGAGAATCGCGGCGTGATAGCCCGAGCCGCTCCCGATGTCAAGGATCTGCTCATCGCCCGTGAGCTGGAGCGCCTCACACATACGTGCCACTATCAGCGGCTGGGAGATCGTCTGCCCGTGACCGATTGGCAAAGGCCGGTTCTCCCACACGCACCCACGCAACGCTGCTGCTACGAACAGCTCGCGCGGCACAGCGGCGATCGCGGCGAGCACCCGCTCATCGCTGACATACCGTCGCAGCAGAGCCAGCAGCCCCTCGGATCCAGACGGCGCTAAACCGGGCATACCCTAACTGTGGCATCCGGCCGCTGCAACTCACCCACAAAACCTCCTGCTTGGCGGATGCTCGTTGCTCCCGCTTGCCCGTTTCGTCGGCGCTTTATGTCGTTCTGTTGTCGAGCTGTTCGAGCACGACAGGCCAAGCGCTAGCGTGCGCCTCGCATGATGCCGCGGTGGGAAAGCCGGCGTGAGAAAGCCGCAGGTTCGTCCCGCTCTCGCTCGGCTTGAGCTCGACCGTGACGACACTCTCTGCGCCTTCAGTTCCGCCTGCGCCCGTGACCCACGTCATCTCGACCAGCGAATCGGGCTGCACTCGAAGGAACCGGCCGTAGTGTTGGTGGCGAGTCGTAGGTCCGCCAGGCTCGGCAGCGAACTCCGTCTCAAAGAAGAATGGCGTGTTGACCTCGCCCTTCATCAATACAGATCCTGGCGCCGCGAACCAAAGGTCAAACTCGGTGGTCCAGGCTCGAAAGAGCATATCGGCTGGCGCTGTCATTTTACGCTCGACGCTCAGCTGATGTGGTCGCTGAGACAGGTCGGGTATGCGGATCGGCCTCGCAGACATACATCTTCTCCTCGGTCATGGGTTGCCATGCAACAAATTCAAATCGTCAGCATGCGGGAATCCCAGCGAAGTATGTCCTCGGGGCGGTCGTGGATGTTGAGTCAAAAGTCGGAGACGGTGTGCGCGACGAACACCGTGCTGATTAGGCGGGTGAGGCGCGGAGCGCCGATGCGCCCAACCGTGAGCCCGGTTGCTACTCAGCCCTTCGTACTGTTTGTCTTTCTTGACACTGGGCCCATGGTCTTTGGCCATTGTCAATCCTCTTGTGGTTGTGCGAACGCCTTGAACGTTGCGGTCATCTGCTCGTCGACATCGGGCTCCCCGCCTGCGTCATCGCCTTCAACATCGTCTTCTGGCGTCTCGGGCTGAGTATCTGAATTGGCCTGCAGGACGACGCTCTCGAGGAAGTGGCGCAACTCTGGCTCACCGCCTTGCTGCACGCCGGCGACCTTGACAGTGCTTTTGTTGAGGCGAGTCTCACCCCAGGTGGTGTGTGGGGTGTCGAGTAGAGCGAGCACATTCTCGAACCGCGCCTTCCAAGCCTTCGAGCCCTTGCCCGTCAGCTCGACGGTCAGCGTCCCGTCCTCTATCTGCGTAGAGGCCCAGTCAATATGTCGCGGCTCGGGATCGGCCATCGACTACACCTACCCACTCGCGGCGGGGCCCAACACTCCGATGGCTGTGGTGCTCACACGTGGCTCCGTGCCTCGGCGGCTGGGTCGATGCGCTTGTCCCCCAACCGTTCGAGGTGGGCGTAGCGATCGATCGTGAGGATGTCCTGCGCTTCGGCGACTTTGAGAATTTCGTGAAGCTTGTTCTTGGCATAGGCGATGTTCGCGCGGTGGTTGTCGCATTGGGTGTAGTCCAGCGCGCGACTGGCATGCCGTTGCGGTCGGTCACGTCAGCGAGCGTGACGCGGTTCTCTGCTCTGGGCAGGAGCTCTGAGAGGCAGCCGATCGTGCACCAGTGGTTGTAGTCGCGCATGTACTCCTGAGCGCCTTCCCCCAGTGCCCGTCCGCGAGGACCTGCGGACGCCCTGGACATGGGTGTAGACGCCGATCAGCCCGTCCAGGCAATAGAGCGCGGAGACGGCGGGCAGCACGGTCGTTGCGGCTCGTGCCGAGCGCACGCCCGCCAGGCGGGGTGTGTGTGGCTTGCGCGAGGAGGCACTCGTTGCGCGGCTGGAGCGACCAATTGGGTCGTGTGCACCGAGCGCGGCGATTCGAGGCGGGCCTCATGAGGTGCTGTGCCGGCAGGCGCATGCGCCTGCCGGTCGGGGCGCGCATGCGCGCCCCGGACCAGGCCGCATGCGGCCTGGTCGGCGGACGGCGCATGCGCCGTCCGCCGGGCCGTGCATGCACGGCCCGAACTACCATCACTTCTTGTTGTCGACCGCTCGCTGCAGCTGCGCCTTGCTCATGCGGGAGCGGCCTTCGACGCCGAGGCTGCGGGCCTCCTGGTAGAGCTGTTCGCGGGTGCGTCCACGTGGCCCTGATTTGCCGGAGCGCAGGCCACCGCGGCGGCCGGAGGAGATGTCGCTGGTGGACGCGCGCGAGCTGGTCTTCGATTCACCGCTGCGTGCCCGCTCCTTGTTGACGGTGCGCGCCGCGATCTCCTCGGCGCGTTTGAGCGATGCACCCTGTTGGCGCTCGCTGTCCTTTATGTGCTCATACTGGCGCTCCCGCTTACTGCCTGCTTTCACACCGCGGGGCGGCATTTCTATCTACCTCCGATCGGATGCTGGTCGTTGATGGTCGCGTGCAGAATCGAGCGCACCCGATGAGCCTCGTTGCGCATGCCAGTCCTCGAGATCATCGGCTGAGCGACAGGTGGCGTTCGCCTCAGTAGTCGTCGTGCCGCGTCAGAGAGGCTCCTGAGCCGCAAGCTCTCACGGTCGGGCCGGCGTGTGGCTCGGCTGCCTGCGGGATGTGTTGGAGTCGATGTCGCGGGTGTGCTCATGCTGCGGCCGGGGTGAGAGCGGAGGCAGCGCTTCCGTCGTTGAAGCGCGACAGGATCTCGTTGGCGTAAATCTCGAAAGAAGCGCTCTTGATCTGGCCCGATCTGCTGGATGTAGAGCTCGTCGAAGCCGGCGTCCTCTGCCATGCGCGCCTGCCTGATGAGCTCACGCGGGTCGAACTCCTCGCTGGACAGGAAGCAGCCGATTCTCACGTTGGAATCCTCCTTCGATCGTCAACGTTTCGCCGTACCCATACCCGGCGGAGGCGGGGCTCAATCCGCGCTGGCAGCGTCACGGGCTTGGGCTTTTGTGCACCGCCCGGGGGCAAATCCGTCGTGACTGTGGATGAGCGGGTGGAGGAGTGAGCGCAGCAGCGAGACTGACGCGAAACGATCGCAGCGTAGCGAAGCTAGCTACCGTTGACGGGTATGCCGGATCCGCAGCGCGAGAACGGCGAGGCCCGCCACGAGACTCAGCTCGAGCGCCTTGACCGCAACCTGGAGGAGATGACGGGCGAGCTACGCGTCATCGTCACCGGCGTACAGGTTCTGTTTGCGTTCCTGTTGATCGTGCCGTTCGACACCGGCTTCGCGCACGTCGGGAACTTCGAGCGCACCGTGTACTTCATCACGCTGATACTCACGGCACTGGCAGCGGTATGCACGATCGCGCCCTCCGCAGAGCACCGCTTCCTATTCCGCCACGACGACAAGCAGTACCTCGTATTCAGCTCAAACCGGGTGGTAATCGCGGGCCTGGCGTTCTTGGCGCTGGCGATGTGCGGCTGCCTGCTGCTAGTCACAACCAAGCTGTTTGGTGTGACGGCGGG
Organism: uncultured Solirubrobacterales bacterium; assembly: GCA_963725265.1. Lineage (GTDB taxonomy): Bacteria > Actinomycetota > Thermoleophilia > Solirubrobacterales > Solirubrobacteraceae > Palsa-744. The sequence continues at coordinate 830,913 of CAVRXP010000002.1, read as the reverse complement.
CGTAGTGACGGCGGTGCTAGGTGCGGTTCCGTTCGCAGTGCTTTGGTTTGCACTGCCGATAACACGGTTGCGTAGGCTTGATGGAACGCGCGGGCCACCCCCTAGATAGCCTCAAAGGCAGAGGCAACGTCTGCGGATGAAAGTCAAGTCCTCCTGGTGAGTAGAGCCTTCGCGCTCGGACAAAGACGGCTCGTATTGAGCTGTCGAGCACCAACCGCTAAGGCGTCGAGTCCAGTGGCCACACCTCGACGACACCGTGTGCGACAGCACAAGGGGTCTTGGAGACGAGGCTGACCGCCTCTTCGAGATCGGCGGCCTCGATGACCATGAACCCCGCGATCGGAAGGTCGGAGCGCAGGAACGGCCCCTCGCTCCTGTCCACGCCCGCCCCGTTGGGGTTGCGCACTTGCACGGGCTGGCCGGCGATACCCATCAAGGCTCCTTCTGTGCGTAGGCGATCGTCGTGTTGATGGGCCGCGTCGCGGATCGCGGGGTCAGTCCGGTCGTACCCTGCGCGGTCTCCATATCCGATGGTCAGGAATCTCGCCACGAATACCTACCTCCTCAACTTGTCGTTGATTCTTGACGATGCGACTACTCCTGCGGGCGGACGAGCCGTGGGTTGTAGAGGATCTCCCAGAGGTGTCCGTCGGGATCGCGAAAGTAGCCGGAGTAGATCCCCCAGGGACGGTCGTGCGGTTGATCGATAAGCGTAGCTCCAGCAGCTTGGGCCTGGGTGAGCACTGCGTCGACCTCCGCCTTGCTCGTCACGGCGTGACCGATGCTGAACTCGCCGCTCTTCGGCGGACCGAGCGGAACCTGGGCATCCTTCGCGAGCTCAGTGCGTGGGTAGAGACACAGGATCATCCCGCCCTGGAGCTCGAACAAAGCGATAGCACCGGCCGGCTCGACATCGTCGCCGGCGAACTCCGTGCCGAACACCCCACGCGACTCCAACCCGAGACCATCCCGGTAGAAGCACAGTGCCCGCTCCAGATCGGCTACGGCGAGCGTGATGATGTCGATTCGCGATTCCATCTTCGGCCTTTCTCGTTGGCTCCGCGAGCGTTCACTTCTATTCGGGCGACACTACCCGCCGCATACCCGATCGGCGTGCCGGCCATGCGTGCCCGATGCAGCCCCTGAGAACATTGCGCTTGCGCCAGGCGAGCGGAGCTACCCATCTCGCGGCAGCGATCCTCGTCCAAAAGGGGTATGTCGAGGGGCCGCCGGTACACGCTCGGTGTCCGAGCAGAAAACGAGTCTCGGCCGAATCGTCGGATCGACGAGGAACTGAGGCTTCGATAGCGCCGCGATTGACGAGCTGCTGCTGCTGCTGCCGCCGCCGCCCCAGCCACAGTGACCAGCCCGAGGACCAGCCGCCGGCGAGCACCTTTACGCACGCCTTCCGGGTCACCTCGAGGCCTCTGAGCGAGAAACGATGGATCGACGTAACGGTTGTCATGACCGGAAACCTATCCCCCGTCCACTTGTACGCGCTCCCGACCGCGATGCGGGACTACCTGTCCTCGCGGGATCGCTGCTGTGACCTACGTGCGCAGGCCGCGGGGTGGTGTGGGAGGCCGCTCAACCCGGAAGGGAGGAGCGAGCGGCTCCAATCTGGTGAGGACGTCTGTGGGGACGGCGCGAAAGACGCACAGGCACACGCCTTGTGGTCGCGCCGCCGAGCGATACATGACACCGTCGAATCCCTCGGTCTGAAGCCGCTCACCGACCTGTTGGAACACAGGCCACTGCTCCCACCCCGGTATCGCGTCAGGCAAGCCCAGCTCTGCAAGAGCACCATTCCCCCGTGAGATCAGCGACGTTACGCAGGCTGACTCGGTAGCGCCACAGCTCACGCGGCAGACTGTGCAGCGGCTCAATCTCGTGCTCAGCGAGCCAGCGGTACCACTCGGCCCATACGGTCGCCTCCTCGGCTGCGAGGTAGATGCCCTCGATGACAGTTCCGCGTTGCCAGCGCCCATCTGCGGGCGTCGGAGGTCGGTACAGCGGATCGCTGTCCAGCGGCGTGTGACGCAGCCACGTGCCCGACACGGGCACGCTTGCCACAGTCAGATCCGGCACCGGCCGCGCCTTACGAGAACGTCGGCGCCTCAAGCCCCGCGACGATCCGCGAGAGCTCCTCGTAACCGCCGGAGGCGAGGACGTCGATCGGCTTGCGATGGTCAAGCGCGACCAGTGGACGGTTGAGCCATACCGGCACGTACTCCTGGTCGAGCACGGTGGCTAGCCGCTCGATGATCGCTGAGAGCTCGACCAGCCGCTCCGCGCGCCGGCCGCTCGGCGCGCGTGTGCGGTGCAGCCAAGCGCTGACCGTCGAAACCCCCGCGCCCGTCGCCCGCGCGATGTCGCGCTCGGTCAGCGGCGCAAGCCGCCTGATCCTGATCGCCTCGTCCGCGTACGCCAAGCTCATGAACATCATTGTAACGAAAAACGGAAGGAATGCGGAAGCCAAACTGTACTCGGCACCTCACCGTAGCTTTCTGGGAGGTCATGCGCAGAAAGCCAAGCAACCATGCCAATTCCACCACGCTCAGATGAGCGTTTTGGCAGTAAACGGCCCTTACTGCCCATTCACTGCCTAATCGAAGAGCCCGCCATGGGACCCTCACCAACAAAAAAACCCCGCATTTGCGGGGCTTTTTTATCGGGGCGCCCGGATTCGAACCGGGGACCTCGCCGACCCGAACGGCGCGCGCTACCAGGCTGCGCCACGCCCCGACGCAGACTGCAGTATCCCACACAGCCGGCTGAGGCTCCGTCGAGGCGCTCTCGAGCCCACCTAACGAGCCTGAGCGGCTACGCTCGCCCCATGCCCTGCCAGCTACAAGACGCCATCGCCGAGCTGGACCAACTCCTCCAGCCGAGCGCGCTTCAAGGACTACTGCCCCAACGGCCTCCAGTTCCCCGGCAAAAGCGAGATCAGGAAGCTCGCCACCGGCGTCAGCGCAAGCGTCGAGCTGTTCGAGCGGGCGATCGCCGCCCAAGCCGACCTGCTCCTGGTCCACCACGGGCTCTTCTGGGGCTCGACCGCCACACCCATCGACCCCCGTATGAAGCGCCGTCTGAAGCTGCTCTTCGACTCGGACATGAGCCTCGCCGCCTACCACCTTCCGCTCGACGCCCACCCCGAAGTCGGCAACAACGCGCTGATCGCCCGTGCCCTCGGCGCCGACAGACTCGAGCCCTTCGCCGTGCACGACGGCGAGCCGATCGGCTTCATCGCGACGCTTCTCCGACGAAGGCATAGACGCGAAGGACCTGTTCGCGCGAGTAACCGACCTCACCGAAACGGACCCCGCTCGTCTTCGACGCCGGCCCCGAGCAGGTGAGCAGGCTGGCGATCGTCTCCGGCGCCGGCAACGACTACCTGCAGGACGCCGTCACGGCGGCGCCGACGCCTTCCTCACCGGCGAGCCGGCCGAGCGCGTGATGAGCGAAGCCCAGGAGAGGGCGATCCACTTCATCGCCGCCGGCCACTACGCCACCGAGACGTTCGGCGTGCGGCGCCTCGGCGAGCACCTGAGCGAGCGCTTCGAGCTGGAGCACACGTTCATCGACGTGCCCAACCCGATCTAGCCTGCGCGCGTCCGAAACACGGCGCCGCCGCCGCCTCTCGAGACCCGACAAGCCGGACGCGCTCCTTCCAAAACCTCGATGTCCCGCGCGCACGCGGGGGATCGACATTTCGCAAGCACCGCCAGCTTGCGGCAATCCCACGTTGCATTTGTCCGGGCACAGGGGTATACGTAGGCGTAGAAACCACCTCGATAGGAGGATCTACCGATGGCGAATCACCTGACGCCCAGCGAGCTCGCCCGCGAAGCCGGCCTGGAGCGCAAGGAAGTGCTCCTGAAGTGCCTCGAGAACGGTGTCCCGATCTTCAGGGGACGCATCGACAAGAGCCTGTTCATGGCGAGCATCCGTCAGGGTGGATCGCAGCAGCGCGCAGCTCACGCCGGCGGCTGATCGAAGGCGGCTGGCTCGGCGGCCAGCTGTCCGTGGCCTCGAGCGCCCAAAGTCCCTAACATCCCAAGGGTTCATAGGGGTTATCGAGGAGGAGTCGCCAACATGGAGGCCAGCGCCACAGAGCCGAGCACCGCGTCGCACACCATCGCCGACCTGATCTCGCGCGCGGCGCTTGAGCACGGCGAGCATCCCGCCGTGCGCTACAAGCACGACGGCGCCTGGCAGGACGTGAGCTACAAGCAGCTCGCGGACATCGTCGAGGAGATCGCCCTCGGGCTGATCGACCTCGGCGTCGAACCCGGCGAGCGCGTCTGCATCCTTGCCAATACGCGTCCCGAGTGGTCCTACGCCGACATGGCGATCACATCGGTCGGCGCCGTGGTCGTGCCGATCTACCAGACCAACTCGCCCGAGGAGTGTCTGTGGGTGATCTCCGACTCCGGCGCCAGCGCGATCGTCTGCGAGGACGACGCGCAGCTCACCAAGATCGCCCAGATCCGCGATCAGATTCCCAACCTGCGCACCGTGATCGTGATGGATCCACCCACGAGCGAGCACGCGATTCCCGACGATCGCGCTCGACGAGGTGCGCGAGCGCGGACGCACCCACGACGCCTCCGAGCTACAGGACGCCGCGAGAGCGTCAAGCCAGAGGATCCCTTCACGTTCATCTACACCTCCGGCACCACCGGGCCGCCCAAGGGGTGCGTGCTCAGCCACGGCAACTACGCCTCGATGATGGAGATGCTGCGCAGTGTCGGGCAGATCGAGGACGACGAGGTCATCTACCTCTACCTGCCGCTCGCCCACGCCTTCGCGCTGCTGATCCAGCTCGGCGCTTTCGACCTCGGCGCGACGATCGCCTACTTCGGCGGCGACACCAAGCAGATCGTCGGCGAGCTGATGGAGGTCAAACCGACCTACCTTCCCTCGGTGCCGCGCATCTTCGAGAAGATCTACACGCTCGCCAACGCTACGCTGCAATCCAAGTCCGAGGAGGAGCAGGAGCAGGCCCGCAAGGCGATCGTGCTGGGCGGCAAGGTGCGCGACCTGCAGGCCCGCGGCGAGGAGGTGCCCGCGGAGCTGATGGCGCCCTTCGAAGAGGCCGACGAGAAGCTGTTCAAGAACGTTCGCGCCATCTTCGGCGGCAACGTGCGTCACGCCGTCACCGGCGCGGCGCCGATCGCCAAGGAGATCCTCGAATTCTTCTGGGCCGCCGGCGTGCCCGTGCTCGAGGGCTACGGCATGACCGAGACCGCCACGGCCGCGACCGTTTGCACGGTCGAGGACCACAAGTTCGGCACCGTCGGCAGGCCGTTCCCCGGCGTGGAGATCAAGATCGCCGAGGATGGCGAGGTGCTGATCAAGGGGCCGAACATCTTCCAGGGCTACCACAACAACGCCGACGCCAGCTTCGGCTCGATCGAGCAGGGCTGGCTGCACACCGGCGACCTCGGCTCGCTCGACGAGGACGGCTACCTCTCGATCACCGGCCGCAAGAAGGACATCATCATCACCGCCGGCGGCAAGAACATCACGCCCGCCAACCTCGAGAACGACCTCAAGCAGTGCCGCTGGATCTCCCAGGCCGTGATGCACGGCGACCAGCGTCCCTATCCCGTCGTGCTGATCACGCTCGACGAGGAAGAGATCGCCACCTACGCGCGCGAGCACAACCTGCCCGAGGACACTGCGCAACTGTGCGAGGAGTCCTCGGTGCGCGAGATGATCGGCGAGCAGGTGGAGCGTGCCAACCTCCGCTACGCGCCCGTCGAGCAGGTCAAGCGCTTTGCGATCCTGCCGCACGACCTGACCCAGGAGACCGGCGAGCTGACACCGACACTGAAGGTGAAGCGCAACATCGTGGCCGAGAAGTACGCCGAGGTCCTCGACGCGCTGTACGCTGGCTAGCGGGCTAGTAGCTGCGAACATAGAGAGCGACGATGCGTACCGATCCCAGCGAGACCGGCGGCCTGTTTGTTGGCCGCAGACCCGGCACCGCGCCGACTCGTTTTCGCGCGCTGCCCGAGCGCGGCAGCAACATCCAGGCAGCGGATCGACAACACGCTGGCCAAGCTCCTGTTCGCCGGGATGGTCGTCGGCAGCCTGCTTTGCTGGGGGCCGATACCGCTTGCCTGCCTTTGGATCAGCGCACAGGCCAACTACCTCACCGGGAGCGTGTCCTTCGGGGTGTTGATCGCGCTTGTTGCCCTGTTCGCGCTTCTGTTCGGCATGCTGATGCTGCTCAGGCGCCTTGACAACGCTTGGATTCTGGTGCGTCGCGCCGCCGGCCATGACCAGCGCACCGGCGCTCTCGGGCGGATATTCGGCGTCACAGCCGCCGTCTGCGCGGCGGCCTTCTCGTTCTGGTTCGTCGTGATCCACGGGCCGGGGTCGAGCGTCACACCGGGCAATTCGCCGTGAGCGGGCGCTCGAGCTCGCCTCGATACGGCGCGCATTGGCCCATGCCGGCCGAGGAGAGGCGCGTAGCCGACGTGGGGCTGCTCGACTACTACAAGCAGTTCGAGGGGATGACCGAGGAGGAGGTCAACAGCGAACTGCGCGAGGAGGCAGCCGAGCGCAAGCGCAAGGCGCTCACGCGCGTCGAGACGCTCGACCTCTCGCAGACGACCTGGCCGGATCTGCCCCACCCCGACGTGGTCAGCGCGATCACGTTCGTCGCACGACGCGGGATGCAGCGCTATCCGCACATGCGCGGCTCGCAGCTGCGCGCGCGGCTGGCTGAGCGCCACTCTGTCGACCCGGCGCGGCTGATCGTCGGCAACGGCGCCGCCGAGCTGCTGAGCGCCGCCACGCGCGCGCTGATCGAGCCCGGGCAGGAGCTGATCACCTCCTGGCCCTCCTATCCCCTCTTCCCGATCATGGCGCGCCGCGCCCACGGGCGCGCGGTGCCGGTCGAGCGGCGGCGTCGACGCCGCTGCTGGAGGCGGTGGGCGAGAGCACGCGCGTGGTCGCGCTCGCCAGTCCCAACGACCCGACCGGCGAGCTGCTGCCGACGAGCGAGCTGGAGCGACTGCTTGCGGCGCTGCCCGAGCACGTCGGCGTACTGCTCGACGAGTCGCTTGTCGAGTTCGCCGACGCACAGCCGATCGACTCCTCGCTGGCGCTGCTGGAGAACAACCCTCGCCTGCTCGTGTTCCGCAGCTTCTCCAAGGCTTGGGGGCTGGCGGGGCTGCGCTGCGGCTACGCGCTCGGCGGCGCCGGGCGCGGAGGAGCTGCTTGCCGAGCTCGAACCCGACCTCGGCGTCAGCGAGATCTCCCAGGCTGGGGCGCTCGAGTCCTTGCGCAACTGCTCGGAGCTGCTGGCCAAGCGTGTGCGGCGTGTGTGCAAGGAGCGCGAGCGTCTGACCACGGCGCTGCGCCAGCGCGACTTTGAGCTGTCCGACAGCCAGGCCAACTTCCTGTGGGTGGCGCATCCCACGCTCGACGGCGGCGAGCTCGCCGCGCGCCTGGCGCGCTCTGGCATCCTCGTGGCGGCCGGCGACGCGCTCGGCGAGCCTCGTCACGTGCGCATCGCGATCCGCGACGAGGCTCCTCGACGCGTCTGCTGAACGCGATCGACCGCGCGCTCGCCTGAGCAGACTCGTTCCGCGAGCTGATCGGGATTGGTTGGCGATTTCGTGCGTTCGCGCGGCTCTTCGCGCAATCGCACGACCACGATGGCGGTATCCGGGCGGGGCGTGCCCTGACCGCGACCGCGCCGCTCCCTCTACCCAGCCGAGCCGGACTGGCGCAGCAGCGCGCCGGTCGTGCCTTCGAGGATTTTGCGCCATGCGCCGACCTGCTCTTCCTCGGCCTCGAAGTGAGCGACCACTTTGCGCACGCGGCGCTCGGAGATCTCGATGCCGTGGCGCGCCCAAATCTCCTGGTAGCGCTCGTATTCGTCGAGCAGGTGGTAGGTCACCGACTGGAAGCCGTGGCGCGCGATCTCGATGCGCGAGGAGAAGCTCATGATCGAGGTCTCGAACATCAGCTCGTCGGTCGGCTCGGGCTCGATCAGCACGATGTCCACGCCCGGATAGCGCTCCTCCCACATGCTGGCCAGCTCGTGTAGTCGCCGGTGGCCGAGCAGCTTGAAGGCCTGATAGCCGATCTTGGAGAAGCCCATGTCGGAGATCCTGCGCGCTGGAGGGCCGTCGCCTCCGTCCTCGCGCTCGTTTACGAAGGGGACGATCGGGTTGATCACGATCACCAGCGACGCGCCTGCTTCGACCGCGATGTCCAGGTTCGTGGTCGAGACGATGCCTCCGTCGATCAGCTCGCGATCGCCGATCTTGACCGGGGCGTAGACCATCGGCAGCGCGCCCGAGGCGCGTACCGCCTTGGAGATCGGCACATCGTCGAAGCCGTCGGCTCCGAACACGATCCGCTCGCAGGAGTCGAGGTCTGTCGCCACCAGGTACAGCTCGTGGGCGAGCGCGCGGAAGTCGTCGTGGCGGCCGTCCTCTTCCAGCACGCGGCGCAGGTAGCGCTCGATGCCCTCGCCCGTGTAGGCGCCGCTCGGCAGGACCTCGGCGAGGCCGAGCAGGATGTCGATCAGCGACACCTGACCCAACTGGGGCATCAGCTGGCGCGCCAGCGACGCCACCTTCAGCGGCAGGCGCACGCCTGTGCGCGCCAGCTCCGGCAGGTTCAGGCGCAGCAGGTCGCCTAGATCGATGTCTCTGAACGCCTGTGGGCCCTGGTGGGTGACGACCCGCATCATCTCCTCTGGCGTGACGCCGTTGGCGCACAGCGAGGCCACGAACGCGCCTGCCGAGGTGCCTACGTAGACGTCGAACTGGTTGATCGTGCGATTGGCGGCCAGCAGGTCCAGCGCGCGCAACGCTCCGATCTCATACACGCCGCCGGTGAAGCCGCCACCGCCGAGCACCAGCGCCGTCTTGTCCCGTCGCGGGGCGCTGCGCTTTGAGGTTCGCGCGGGTGCGCTCCTCTTGGAGGGCGAGCGTGTTCTAGTGCGCGACGCCCCCTTGGCGGCTGCTTTCAAGTTGACAACCTCGCCCATGACTACTGATTGTACGTACTGTTACGCAGTAACTCCTGCGCCCGCCGGATGGAAGACGACGAAACCCTACTGACGATGGACCTCGTGCACCTGCTTCACTTGTCCACACCACGCACTTTGTGGAGACCGATCTCTATTGGGCCGCGCGCCAGCTTGGCTGGGCTACGCGCGATTCCGCGGAGACGACGCACGATCTTTGCCGCGCTCGCGGCGACGCTTGCGTCCGTGGTTGCCACGACGTCCGCGGCCATCGCCCAGAACTCGCTGGAAGCGCCACTTGCCCGCGAGATGAGGCTCGCCGGACCCGAGTCGGGCGCCTACGTGTACGACCTGACTAAGGGCACGACGCTGTTCAGCGAGCATGCCGAAGTCCCCCACCCGCCCGCCTCCGTCGAGAAGCTGTACACCGGCACGACCGCTCTGGAGCTGATGGGGGCCGAAGCCACGCTCACCACCAGCGTGCTCGCCACCGGACACCCGGGTCCAGCCGGGCGTTGGGAAGGCAACCTCTACCTTAAGGGCGGTGGCGATCCCACGTTCGGGAGCGCCGAGCTTCATCGCAGGCCGCTACGGCGGCCAGGGGGCGACCGTGACGAAGCTGGCGGCGCTCGTGAAGGCCGCCGGCATCAGGGAAGTCACGGGTAGCGTGGACGGGGACGACTCCTGGTTTGACTCCCTGCGCGGAGATCCCTACAGCGACTACGCACCCGACCCCGAACTGGAAGGCGAGCTCAGCGGGCTGTCGTTCAACCGCGGCGAAACGGGCTCGGAGGGTGGCTCACACGCACCTGCGGCCTATGCGGCACTGCAGCTGCGCGGGGCGCTTCGAGCCGAGGGGATCAGGGTCCACGGAGGCACCGCCGCCGTGACTCCCGCCGGCGCGACGCTGGTGGCAACCGAGGCCTCGCCGGACCTGGCGACCCTGCTCGGACTGACACTGCCGCCGTCGGACAACTACTTCGCCGAGACGTTGATCAAGGACATCGGCGCGCGCTTCGGCGGTGCTGGCACGACCGCCGCCGGGGCCGCCGTCGTGCGCTCGACGATCGCCAAGGATTTCGGTCTGCATCCCTACCTGATCGACGGCTCGGGACTATCGCACTCCGACCACACCACTCCCAAGCAGGTCGTGGAATTGCTTACGCAGCTCTCCCACAGTCCCCTTGGGACCATCCTGCGCAAAGACCTTGCCGTCGCCGGCGAGACCGGCACGCTTTCAGAACGCATGCGCGGCACGCCCGCCTCGGGGCGCTGCCAAGCAAAGACGGGGACCTTGAACGGGGTATCGAACCTTGCCGGCTACTGCGCAGGCCGCCGAGCGGCGACATCCTCGCGTTCACCTTCTTCAACGATGACATCGAAACGTACGAGGCACACACGATCCAGGACAACATGGCGATCACGCTCGCACGCTACTGAACGCGCGCTACTGAACGGGCCTTGAAACGACTCGACCCGCCTAGAAGCGGGCCGAGTACGGCACAGACACCTGACACATGTGATAGCGATATTACCACAGCTACCCCCGCCTTGACAGACCATTCGGACGGATGATGGGGACACGACGGTGACGAATCCGTCTCGGCGCGTGACTGTTGCTGCCTGTCCCACATCGTCCATCCAATCGGCGGAAGGTGTGGGAGTCGAACCCATCCGGAGGGTCACTCCGAAAGTACATGTGTCACATGCCTGTGCCGACCGCGGCACTGCACCTTCCTGTTGCTTATTGTACGCAGAGGGGCGGACGGAATCGTGGCTACACACCCAAAAGATCGAGCAAAGCCGCGCTCGTCCAGGACCGCCACCTCCAGCCGCTCGGCCTTCTCCAGCTTCGACCCTGGAGACTCGCCGGCAACCAGGTAGTCCGTCTTCTTCGACACGCCGCTGGTCACCCGCCCGCCGGCCGCCTGGATGCGCTCGGTGGCCTGCTCGCGTGAGAGCGTCGGCAGCGTGCCCGTCAGCACGAACGTCTTGCCCGCCAGGGGGCCGCTCGTCGGTGCTGGCCCCTCCTCGGCGAAGCGCAGACCCTGCGCGCGCAGGTCATCGATCAGCGCGAGCATGCGCTCGTCGTGCAGCTGCGCGTAGATCAGCAGCGCTCATCTTCTCGCCGATGCCCGGGGTCTCGGCGATCTCCTCGGCGCTCGCCGCCAGCAGGGCCTCGATGTTGCGGAAGCGCAGCGCCAGATTGCGCCCGGTGACCTCGCCGACCTCCTCGATGCCGAGCGCGAACAGGACGCGTGCGAACGGGCGCTGCTTGGAGGCCTCGATCGCCGCGAGCAGGTGGTTGACCGACAGCTCGCCGAAGCCCTCCAGCTCGAGCAGCTGCCTCGCGGTGCTCATGCAAACGGTAGTAGTCGGCAGCCGTGTGAACCAAGCCTTGCTCCTGCAAGCAGCGCCACCTGCTTCTCGCCGAGCCCGTCGATGTCCATCGCCCCGCGCGATACGAAGTGCTTGAGCAGCTGCCACGCGCGCTCTGGGCAGTCGCGGTTGGGGCAGCTCGTGAAGACCGAGTCCTCCGGCTTGACGGTCGGCGTGTCGCAGAACGGGCAGCGCTCAGGCGGACGCGTTGGCGGCGGGCGATCCTTGTGCTCGACCACGTGCGGCGCCGGCGAGACGACCTGCGGGATCACGTCGCCGGCTCGCAGCACGATCACGTCCTCGCCGGCGCGGATGTCCTTGCGGACGATGTCCTCCTCGTTGTGCAGCGTCGCGAGCTTGATCACGACGCCGCCGGCCGCCACCGGCTCGAGCATCGCGTAGGGGCGCAGGTCGCCGAACTTGCCGACGTTCCACATCACCTTGTGCAGGCGCGTCACCGCGGTGGTCGGCGGGAACTTCCACGCCACCGCCCAGCGCGGGTCGCGGCCGACCGAGCCGAGCCGGCGCTGCAGCTCGAGGTCTGAGACCTTGATCACGACCCCGTCGATCTCGAAGTCCAGATCTCCGCGGCGCTCCTGCCAGTGCAGACACTGCGCGATCACCTGCTCCTCGCTGTCCGAGCAGCTTGATGTCGCGGTTGACGCGGAAGCCGTGCTCGCGCAACCAGTCCAGTGCCTGCCAGTGCGTCTCGAATTTCGAGCTCCGGCGCCACGCCCACCTGGTAGGCCCACATCGACAAGCGGGCGTTCGGCCATCAGAGAGGGGTCGAGCTGGCGCACCGCGCCGGCCGCCGAGTTGCGGGGGTTCATGAACGTGGACAGAGCCGGCTTCGGCGCGACGCTCGTTGACGGCTGCGAAGTCCTTTAGCGACATGTAGACCTCGCCGCGCACCTCCAGCAGCGGTGGCGCATCCTCGATGCGCAGACGGGATCGAGCCGATCGTGCGCAGGTTGTGCGTGACGTCCTCGCCGACCTCGCCGTTGCCGCGCGTGGCGCCCGCGCACGAGCTGCGCCGTCGCGGTAGAGCAGGCTGATCGCAAGGCCGTCCACCTTCGGCTCGACCACGTACTCGAAAGCTCGTGCGCTCGATCCCTTCGCGGGCTAGGTGCGTCCTCATGCGCGTCACCCATGCCCTCAGCTCGTCCTCACTGCGAACGTTGTCCAGCGAGAGCATCGGCTCCAGGTGCTGTGACCTTCTCGAGCTTGCCGACCGGCTCGCCGCCGACGCGCTGGGTCGGCGAGTCGGCGCTTCGCAGCTGTGGGTATTCGCGCTCCAAGCCGCGCAGCTCGTCGAGCAGCGCGTCGTATGCGTCGTCGCCGATCTCGGGGTCGTCGAGTACGTAGTAGCGGTGAGCGTGGTGCTCGAGTTGCATGCGCAGCTCGCGCACGCGACGCTCCTCGGCCGGCCGCACGCCGCTTGCTTCCGCTGGCGCCCTCTCCGGACGGTCCGCTCACGCGCTCCCGCCATCGAGAGCCGGCGCCAGCAGCGCTTGCAGATCGAAACTGCGCAGCACCTCCAGGCCGCCACGGTGGGTCAGGTCGAAGTGGATCGGCGTGACCGCGATGCGCCCTTCCGCGACGGCCGCCAGGTCGGTGCCGGGCTCGTCGTGGAAGCCTGGGTCGGCGCCGTATATCCAGTAGCGCTGGCGCTTGGGCGAGCCGTCCTCGCCGGGGCGCCAGCTTCAGCTCGTCGCGATAGATGCGCTTGCCGAGACTCGTCACCTCGATCCCCGTCGGGCTCGCCGGCGGGCACGTTCACGTTGAGCAGAGTTCCCCTCGGCACCGGCAGCTCCTCGATGCGCTCCACCAGGCGCGCCACGAACCTGGCGGCGACCTCGAAGTCAAAGCCGCCGTCGTAGCGAAAGTCGAGCGCCCGCGCGCGCGACTGCTGGGAGACGGCGATCGCCGGCAAGCCGAGCACCACACCCTCCAGCGCCGCCGCCACCGTACCCGAGTAGGTGATGTCATCGCCGAGGTTGGCGCCATGGTTGATGCCAGCGACCACCAGCTCGGCATCGAAGTCCTCGACCAGGCCGAGGCGCGCCAGGCGTACGCAATCGACTGGCGTGCCGTCCGTGGCATAGCCGACCGTGCCGTCAGAGAACGACACCTCCTCCACCCACAGCGGACGCCGCGTCGTGATCGAGCGAGCCATCGCCGAGCGGTTGCCGTCCGGTGCGATCGTCACCAGGCGCACTCCCGGCACGTCGGTCAGTGCGCGACGCAGCGCCTGCAGGCCGTCGGCCTCGATCCCGTCGTCGTTGGTGAGCAACACGTTGAGCATCGTCGCCTTCCAGCATAGGGTTCGCCGCGGCCCCATCTTGTTGAGAACGCGGTGTCGCCCACTCGAACGTGGGTCGTTGGCGGTGTCGCCCACTCCAACAGGGGGCGTTCGCTTGGATAGACGTCGGCGCCAACCCGATGCTTACCTCCGGCGAGGATTGGCGTAGGGGGAATCAACCCTTCGGATATGCCACCGACACCAGCGTCAAGCCGTGTGCGGGCGCGGTGGGGCCAGCATGCGAGCGTGGGCTACCCTCCAGCAGCCGGGCGAAATCCTCGAACTGGCGCCGTCCGGCGGCTACCTCGAGCATCGTGCCGACCAGTACCCGGTTCATGTGTCGCAGGAACGAGTCCGCCTCGATCCACAGCTCGAGCACGTCACCTTGGGTGCGCCACTCGGCGCTCAGCACGTTGCGCTCGAAGCGTGTGTGTTCGGTCTCGGTGGGGGTGAAGGCGGTGAAGTCGTGTTTGCCTGGCAGCAGCGCGGTGCACTGCTCCAGCAGCGAGCGATCGAGCGGGCGCGGCCACCACAGCGCGCGGCCACGCTCGAACACGTCGCGTGTACGGCGGACCAGTACGCGATAGCGGTATGTACGGCTCTTCGCATCGCGTCTGGCGTCGAAGGTCTCCGCTGCGGGCTCGCAGGCGAGCACGGCCATGTCGGGCGGCAGTAGCGAGTTCAAGCGCAGCGGATCGAGCGCCTCGTGGCGATAGCTGACCACCTGGCCGAGGGCGTGTACGCCGCGGTCTGTTCGTCCGGCCACAGTCACCTTCAGCGGGCCGCCGTCGTGGCCGTGCTCGCCGAGGACTCTCTGCAACGCTCGCTCCAGCTCGCCCTGCACCGTGCGCAGCTGGGGCTGAAAGGCCCAGCCGGCGAACTCGCTCCCGTCGTATTGCAACGTCAGCTTGGAGACCACTTGTGCCCTAGGGTATTTATGCCCGCGAGGCTACTTGTGCCCTGAAGGGTATTTGTGCCCGCGAAGGTGCCTGTGCCCCGAGTTACGTCCGACGGGCTGTCTACACCAGCTCGAGGTAAACCATCTCGGTCGCGTCGCTTCGACGCGGGCCGAGCTTGAGGATGCGCGTATAACCGCCTGGCCTATCGGCGTAGCGGGGCGCTACCTCCTCGAACAGCTTGTAGACGGCGAACTTGTCTTGCGAGAGCGCCGACAGCGCCTGGCGACGCGCGTGCAGGTCACCGCGCTTGGCGAGCGTGATCAGCTTCTCGATCTCGGGCTTGACCGCCTTGGCCTTGGCTTCGCTGGTCTTGATCCGCTCGTGCTCCAAGACCTCCTTGGTGAGGTTCATGAGCAACGACTTGCGGTGTGCGGAGTCGCGGCTGAGCTTGTTGCGTGTCTTCTGGTGTCTCATGGCTTGTGTGTGCTCGCCCGGCTTGCGCGCGAACGGTCAGTCTAGAGCGCCGACCGTTCTCGCGGCATCCGCTCAGTCTTGGCGCAGGTGCAGCCCTCGCGCTTCCAGCGTTTCGATGACCTCGTCGATCGACTTCTTGCCGAAGTTGGGGATCGCGTTCAGCTCGCCCTCGGACTTGGAGATGAGATCGCCCACGGTCTGGATACCTGCGCGCTTCAGGCAATTGTAGGAGCGCACTCCGAGCTCCAGCTCCTCGATCAGGATGCTCCACTCCTCACCCTGCAGAGATGGAGTCCCGCCCACCCCGCCGCCGCCGCCGACCGCCAGGCCGTGACCGTCGAGCTGGCCTCCGGGTACCGCGCGCAGCTCCTGGATGCGGTCGGCGTCGGTGAAGATCGCGAGTTGGCTGATCAGCAGCTCGGCTGCCTCGCGCAGCGCTGCCTGCGGCTCGATCGAGCCGTCGGTCTCGATGTCCAGTGTCAGCTTGTCGAAGTCGGTCTTCTGTCCGACGCGAGCCTGCTCGACCGCGTAGGCGACGCGCCGTACGGGCGAGAAGATCGAGTCGATCGGGATCACGCCGATCGGCTGGTCAGCCGACTTGTTCTCCTCGGCCGGGCGGTATCCGCGGCCGCGGCCGATCGTCATGTACAGCTCGAGCTTGGTCTTCTTCTCGAGCGTGGCGATGTGCACGTTCGGGTTGAGGATCTCGACGCCGGCGGGCAGGTCGATGTCCTTCGCGGTGATATCCCCGGGTCCGGTCACGACGAGCGGCGCCTCGACCTCGCTGGCGTCTGAGTGCATGCGGCAGACGATGCCCTTGAGGTTGAGCACGATGTCGGTGACGTCCTCCTTGACGCCCTCCACTGTGGAGAACTCGTGCGCCACGCCCTCGATGCGCACGCTCGTGACGGCGGCGCCGGCGAGCGAGGAGAGCAGGACGCGTCTGAGCGAGTTGCCGAACGTGTAGCCGAAGCCGCGGTCGAGCGGCTCAATCGTGAACGTGCCACGGTTCTGCTCCACGGACTCACTGGTGATCCGGGGGATTTGGAAGTCGAGCATCGGGGTCCTAACGTCGTGTTGATATGAAACCGCCGCCTGGAGAAGCGCCGGCTCTTGCGCGCCGCCGTCCTCGGAGGACGCCGGCGCGGGGACGGCGTCTACTTCGAGTACAGCTCGACGATGAGCTGCTCCTGCACCGGCGCGGCCACCTCTCGGCGCTCCGGCTTGCGCAGCACCTTGGCCGTGAGCGACTCGTGGTCGGCCTGGAGCCACGCGGGGATCTGTCCGGTCAGCTCGGTGGCGTCCCTTACCACCTGCATAGCCGGCGTATCCGCTTTGATCGCGATCACATCTCCAGGACGCACCTGGTAGCTGGGGATATCCACACGGCGACCGTTGACGGTCCAGTGGCCGTGACGGATCAGCTGGCGAGCCTGCCTGCGAGAGGCGGCGAAGCCGAGCCTGACCATCACGTTGTCGAGGCGGCACTCGAGCAGCGCGAGCAGGTTCTCGCCGGTGATCCCGGGCTGGCGCGAGGCCTTCTCGTAATAGCCGTGGAACTGCTTCTCCAGCACCCCGTAGTAGCGGCGCGCCTTCTGCTTCTCGCGCAGCTGCAGGCGGTACTCGCTCTGCTTCTGGCGACCGCGACCGTGCTCTCCGGGCGGGTATGAGCGCCGCTCGACGCCGCACTTGTCTGTTAGGCAGCGCTCGCCCTTGAGGAACAGCTTCTGTCCCTCACGGCGGCACTGCTTGCACTGCGGGCTTGTGTCTCTGGCCATGGACCTAGCTCTCTGCGATCAAGTTGCTTTTAGACACGACGTCGCTTACGGGGGCGACAACCGTTGTGGGCTTGTGGCGTTACGTCCTTGACTCCCGTTACCTCCAGGCCGGCCGCCTGCAAGGAGCGGATCGCCGTCTCACGTCCTGAGCCTGGGCCCTTGACGTAGACCTCTACCTTCTGCAGCCCTTGCTCCATGCCCTTGCGGGCGGCCGCGTCGGCGGTGACCTGCGCGGCGAACGGAGTCGACTTGCGTGAGCCTTTGAAGCCGGCGCCACCAGCGGACTCCCATGCGAGCACATTGCCCTGGGTATCGGTTAGCGAGACGATCGTGTTGTTGAATGAAGTCTTGATGTGAGCCTGCCCGATCGGCACGTTCTTCTTTTGCTTGCGCCGACCGCGGACGCGCTTGGGAGCAGCCATCAGTGAGCCTCCGTCGCCTGCGCGCCAGCTCCGCCGGCGGCGCGCGAAGTCTGCGCTGAGAATCTGGGGAGCGTGTCGGCGATCACTTCTTCAGCTTCTTCTTGCCGGCGACCTGCAGGCGCTTGGGGCCCTTGCGGGTGCGTGCGTTGGTCTTCGTCTTCTGTCCGCGCACGGGCAGGCCACGCCGATGGCGCAGGCCGCGATAGCAGGCGATCTCCTGCAGGCGCTTGATGTCCTGGGAGCGCTCGCGGCGCAGATCGCCCTCGACTGTCAGCGAGCGGTCGATCGCATCGCGTAGCTTGGCGACCTCGTCCTCGGTGAGGTCGCGGATGTAGGTGTCGGGGCTGACTTTGACCTCCTCCAAGATCTTGTTGGAGGTCGAGCGGCCGATGCCATAGATGTAGGTAAGCCCAATCTCCGAGCGCTTGTTCAGGGGTAGGTTGACCCCGGCGATACGTGCCATCTGGGCTAGCCCTGCCGCTGCTTATGACGCTTGTTCTGGCAGATGACGAGAACCGCTTTGTGGCGGCGGATGATCCTGCACTTCTCGCACATCGGCTTGACCGACGGTCTTACCTTCATGATCCCTTTCGGCTGGTCCCGGCGACGTGGCTCTGGCTGCCGGGACGGCCGCCGCTACCGCGTCGTGGTTTTGCCCTCACGCGCCAAGCTTCGGTGCATTCGAGCAGGACAGCGGATGGTAGCAACTATCTTGCGCTCGCAGCTGCCTGCGCGTCGATGCCCTCGACAGCGCGCTGCTCTGGCGCAAGGTGCCAGGGCGTGAGGATGCGCGGACCCTCGCGGGTGACTGCCACGGTGAACTCGAAGTGTGCGGCCAGCGAATCGTCCTGGGAGAAGATCGCCCAGCCGTCGCCAGCTACGCGCACAGCCGCGCGTCCCGCGGTGGTCATCGGCTCGATCGCGAGCACCATGCCCTCCTCCAACAGAGGGCCCTTGCCAGGCTTGCCATAGTTGGGCACCTGGGGATCCTCGTGCATGTTTTTGCCGACGCCGTGGCCGACCAGCGAGCGCACCACCGATAGACCGGCCTTCTCGGCGGAGCGCTGGATCGCGTGCGAGACGTCGCCCATACGGTTGCCCGGGCGGCATTGCTCGACACCCGCGTAGAGCGACTGCTCGGTCGCACTCAGGAGATTCTCGGCCAGGGGGGCGATCTCTGCCACCGCGAACGTACGCGCGGCGTCGGCAACCCAACCGTCGAAGGTCACGCCGATGTCGACCGAGAGGATGTCCCCTCGATCGAGCCGATAGCGCCCGGGGATGCCATGCACGACCATCGAGTTGGGCGAAGCGCAGATCGACCCTGGGAAGCCGCGGTAGCCCTTGAACGTCGGTGTGGCGCCCTGGGAGCGGATGAAGCGCTCGGCGGCGGCGTCGAGCTCCTCGGTGCTTACGCCGGGCCGGATCTTGCCGGCGATCAGGTCGAGCGTCGCCGCTTGGATGAGGCCGGCGGCGGCCATCTTCTCGATCTCCTCGGAGGACTTCTTGATTATCACCCTAGAAGCTTATCTTTCCCGCCCTGCTGTCCCGCACGCGGCGGCGCCGGGCCGCCGGGCCGGCCTGGCGATGACCGGCCCTACAGCTCGTCCTCCAAGCGCAGCGTCGCGGTCGAAGCCCTCTCCTACAGCTCGTCCTCCAAGCGCAGCGTCGTGGTCGAAGCCCTCTCCTACAGCTCGTCCTCCAAGCGCAGCGTCGCGGTCGAAGCCCTCTCCTACAGCTCGTCCTCCAAGCGCAGCGTCGTGGTCGAAGCCCTCTCCTACAGCTCGTCCTCCAAGCGCAGCGTCGCGGTCGAAGCCCTCTCCTACAGCTCGTCCTCCAAGCGCAAGGTCGCGATCGTGGCCCTGATGTGGTCGTGGACCTCGTTGGCATCGCGCTGCCCGTCGAAGCGGCGCAGCAGGCCCGCTTGCTCGTAATAGTCGATCAGCGGCGCGGTCTGGCGCGCATAGACCTCCAGGCGCCGGCGGATCGTCTCCTCTTTGTCGTCGTCGCGCTGGATCAGGCGCGAGCCGTCCTGGTCGCAGATGCCCTCGACGCTTGGGGGGGTCGAACTCGACGTGATAGACGTGACCTCCCTTCGCGCACACGCGCCGACCGGCGAGCCGTCGCACCACCTCCTCGTCGGGGACGTCGATCAGCAGAACAGCGGTAAGCCGCCGACCCGAGTCGGCGAGCGTCTTGCCGAGTGCGTCGGCTTGGGTGGTATTACGCGGAAAGCCGTCGAGCAGGAAGCCTTCGCGGGCGTCCTGCTCACCGATGCGCTGGCCGATCATCCCGAGGATCACCTCGTCTGGTACCAGCTCACCGGCCGTCATGTACTTCTGCGCCTGCAGCCCCAGCTCGCTGCCCTGGGCGACCTGGGCGCGCAACATGTCACCGGTGGAGATGTGAGCTAGCGCAAAGTCGCTCTGTAGGCGCTCTGCCTGCGTGCCCTTGCCGGCGCCGGGGGGTCCCAACAGGATGAGGTTCGTCTCGATCACGACAAAGAGCCTACCCGCTGCCTTGAGTATGCGCCTGCCCAGGCACAGCCCAGCGTCGCTACTTCAAGAAGCCCTCGTAGCTGCGCATCATCAGCTGCGCCTCCAACTGCTTCATCGTTTCCAACGCGACGCCGATGACGATCAGGATCGAGGTGCCGCCGAAGTAGAAGTTCTGGTGCGTGCGGGCGATCAAGATCGCTGGTATCGCCGCGACCGCTGCGAGGAATAGGGCACCTGGGAACGTCAGCCTCGCCAGGATCCGGTCGAGGAATTCGGCGGTCGGGCGCCCTGGTCTCACCCCGGGGATGAAGCCGCCGTACTTCTTCAGGTTGTCGGCCTGGTCGACCGGGTTGAACGTGACCGCCGTGTAGAAGTAGGCGAAGATCACGATGAAGATCGACTCGCCGACAACGTAGTGCCAACCGTTGGGCGTGAAGAAGTTCGACACGTCTTTTGCCCAGGGCGTTTTGATCAGCTGTCCGACGGTCGGCGGGAAGGCCATGATGCTCGCGGCGAAGATCACCGGGATCACACCGGCCATGTTGACGCGCAGGGGCAGGTAGGTTTGCCCGCCTTCTGTCATGCGCCTGCCGATCACGCGCTTGGCGTACTGGACCGGGATGCGCCGCTGACCCTCTTGCACGAACACGATCCCAGCGACGACGGCCAGCACCATGAAGGGCATCATCACCTTGAAGACCTGGTCCTGGGTGGTCCACCACGCTTCGATGCCCTGCGGCATGCGCGAGACGATCGAGGCGAAGATCAGCAGCGAGATGCCGTTGCCGATGCCGCGCTGGGTGATCAGCTCGCCGATCCACATCAAGAAGACACAGCCGGCGGTGAGACAGATCACGATCAGGAAGATGTGTGGAGCGTCGAACTTGGATACGACCGCTTCGTTGGCCGATGCCGAGAGCGAGTGGAACAGGAAGACGTAGCCGATCGACTGGGCGAAGGCGAGGCCGACGGTCAGGTAGCGCGTGTACTGCGTGATCCGCGCCTGTCCAACTTCGCCTTCCTTGGAGAGCTTCTCCAGCGACGGCACCACGACCTGCAGCAGCTGCAGGATGATCGAGGAGGTGATGTAGGGCATGATGCCGAGCGCGAACAGCGCGATTCGCGAGAGGCTGCCCCCGGAGAACAGGTTGAGGTAGCTGAGGATGCCCGAGCCGCCGAACTGCTTCTGCAGGTTGTTGACGGCGGCGAGGTTGACGCCGGGACGGGGATGTGCGAGCCGAGCCGGTAGATGAGCAGCATGCCGCAGTGAACAGGAGCTTCTTGCGGATGTCCGCAACCTGGAAGGCGCTGAGGATCGTCGAGAGCATGGTTTAGCCGGTCGCGCGGGGATGGTGGTGGCCCGCAGTTGCCCGGTCGTGCGATTCTAGCTCTCGATGACGGTGCAAGTGCCGCCAGCGGCCTCGATGCGCTCGCGTGCGGTCTTGCTGAAGCCGTGAGCGTGGACCGTGAGCGCCTTGCTCAGATCGCCCTTGGCGAGCACCTTCACAGGCACTCCCTTGCGTGTCGCCAAGCCCTTTGCCTGCATCGACTCGATCGTGACCTCGGTGCCGGCATCGAAGCGGTCCTCGAGGTCGGAGACATTCACGGGCTGAGTGTGCGTGCGGAACATCTCGAAGGGCATCGACTTCTTCATGTGCGGTCCGCGCAGCTTGCGCATGCGCATGTGGATCGGCATCTGCCCACCCTCGAAGCGAGCGCGGCTCTTGGAGCCCGAGCGTGAGCCCGCGCCCTTCTGGCCTCTGCCGGAGGTCTTGCCGGTGCCGGAGCCTTCGCCGCGACCGACGCGCTTGCGCGGGCGACGGCTGCCGGGGGCGGGCTTCAGCGCAGTGCAGGCCGATCGGCTGCTCCTCCTTGGGCTCCTCGGCCACCTTGGCGGCCCCGCTCTTGGCAGCGGGGCTCACGACGTTCTGCTCCTGGCGTACCTCGACGAGATGGCGCACCGCGTGCACCATGCCTCGCGCCTGCTCACAGTCCTTGACCTCGACCGTGTGGCCGATGCGTCGCAAGCCGAGCGAGCGCAGCGTGTCGAGCTGGCGCTTGTTGGAGCCGGCGCTCGAGCGCCTCTGGGTTACCTGAAGCGTTGCCATCACGCGGGCGTCTCGGTCGCGTCGGCGGCGGGCTCGCCTGCCGGCGTATCGGTGGAACCACTCGAAGAGGTCTCTGCGACGGCGGCGGGTGCGTCGCTCTCCACGACCGCAGAGCTGTCCGCGGCGGGTGTGCTCGCCTCCGCACCATCCGAAGCCTCGACTCCATCCGAAGCCTCGACTGTCTCCTGACTCTCCGCGCCCCCGACTGTCTCCTGACCCTCTGCGCCCTCGACTGTCTCGGCGGCGCCGTTGGTCGGCTGCTCGGTGAGCCCGAGCACCTTGGCGATCGACAGGCCGCGCAGCTCGGCGACCTCCGAGGGGGTGCGCAGGCCGCGCAGACCTGCCACGGTGGCCTTGACCAGATTGATCGGGTTCTGCGTACCGAGGCTCTTGGAGAGGATGTCGTGGATGCCGGCGAGCTCGAGCACCGCGCGCACGCCACCACCGGCGATCACGCCGGTACCGGGAGCGGCGGGCTTCAAGAAGACGCGGCCGGCACCGAACACTCCAGTCGTCTGATGGGTGATCGTGCTGCCGTGCTTGGGCACCCGGAAGAGATCCTTCTTGGCGCGCTCGACGCCCTTCTGGATCGCCAGCGGAACCTCGTTGGCCTTGCCGTAGCCGACGCCGACCACTTCGCGTTCGTCGCCGACGACGACGAGCGCCGTGAAGGAGAAGCGCCGGCCGCCCTTGACCACCTTGGCGACGCGGTTGATCTCCACCACGCGCTCCTGGAGGTCGAGGCTGCCTGCGTTGACTGATCGATCTGAGTTCATAGAAGAGTTAGAGAGGGTAGCGGGGAGCCGAGGTCAGACGGTTATGCCGGCCTCGCGGATCGCCTCGGCGAAGGCGCGGACATTGCCGTGATAGCGGTAGCCGCCGCGGTCGAACACGACCTCCGACACACCGGCCGCCTTCGCGCGCTCTGCCAACAGCTCGCCTGAGCGCTTGACGCGATCGGAGCTTGACAGCTTGCGCAGCTCGGGCTCGTACCAGTGCACGGCAGCCAGCGTGCGAGCGTCGTGGTCGTCGATCAGCTGCGCCGAGAGGCCACGGTTGGAGCGGAACACCGAGACGCGCGGACGCGCCGCGGTGCCGGAGATCTTCGCGCGCACACGGCGACGGCGTTTGAGGCGGCGAGCCTCCTTGGTGATGGTGCTCATGCGCGCTTTCCTACCTTGCGAGCCACGTACTCGCCCTCGTAGCGGATGCCCTTGCCCTTGTAGGGCTCGGGCGGACGCTGCTTGCGGATGATCGCGGCGATCTCGCCGACCTGCTGCTTGGAGATGCCCTTGACGACGACCCTTGTCGGCTGAGGAACTTCGAATTCGATGCCCTGGGGCGCCTCGATCGGCACAGGATGGGAATAGCCGACGGCCAGCTCGAGGTTCTTGCCCTTCATCTGGGCCCGATAGCCGACGCCCTGGATCTCCAGACGCTTCTCATAGCCGGCGGTGACGCCCTGCACCATGTTGGCTACAAGCGAGCGTGTCAGGCCGTGAAGTGCTCGGTGCTCGCCGCGGTCGGTCGGACGCGAGACGAGCAGCTGCTCACCCTCCTGGACGACTTCGATGTCACGGGGTACGCGCTCTGAGAGCTCGCCCTTGGGGCCCTTGACGCTGACCGACTCGGGCTCGATCGCGACGGTCACGCCTGAGGGCACTGGAATTGGCTGTCTACCGATTCTCGACATAGCTCGCCTACCAGACCTGTGCGAGGACCTCGCCGCCAACGCCGGCAGCGCGCGCGTCGTGACCTGTCATCACGCCGCGCGAGGTGGACACGATCGAAGTTCCCATTCCGCCGAGGACCTTTGGGATGCGTGTGGCCTCGACGTAGGTGCGCCTGCCGGGACGCGAGACACGGCGCAGGCCCGAGATCGCAGAGCGACGGTCGTCGGTGTACTTGAGGCGGATCTCGATCAGCTTGCCGGCGCCGCCCTCGCGCGCGGGAACGACGGCCCATGAGTCGATGTAGCCCTGCTCGGTGAGGATGCGCGCGATCTCCGCCTTCAATTTCGAGGCGGGAATGTCAACCGTCTCGTGCGCGGCATGGATCGCGTTGCGAATGCGCGTGAGGAAGTCGGCTATGGGATCGGTCATGGACATGAGAGGGCTCTGTGTCTGTAGTGTTCGAAAAAGGAAGTTTGTTAGAGGCGAAATAGTTCTAAAGCGAAAGGAATTCAAAAAGGAAGTCATGCACCCGCGCCCTACCAGGAGGACTTCGTCATTCCCGGTATCAAGCCATTGTGAGCAAGCTCGCGCAGGCAGATGCGACAAATCCCGAACTTGCGGTACACCGAGTGCGGGCGTCCGCAGCGGTTGCAGCGAGTATATGCGCGCGTCTTGAACTTTGGCGGGCGCGCCTGCTTGACGCGCAGCGAGGTCTTGGCCATCAGTCGTTGCTCCCGTTCTCTGAGGTCTCAGCGCCACCGTCCTGGTCAAAGCCGGCGGGCCGCCCCTGGGTGGCAAACGGCAACCCAAGGGCCTGTAGGAGGGCGAACGCTTCGACATCGCTTTTCGCGGTGGTCGTGATCGTGATGTCGATGCCCCTCACCTGGTCGATCGAGTCGTAGTCGATCTCGGGGAAGATGATCTGCTCGCGCACGCCCATCGTGTAGTTGCCGTGACCGTCGAACGAACGCGGGTTCAGTCCGCGGAAGTCGCGGATGCGAGGGATCGCAATCGAGGTGAGGCGGTCCAGGAACTCGTAGCCAGCGCTCGGCCCTGAGCGTGACGGCCACGCCCACGGGCATGCCCTCGCGCAGCTTGAAGGCGGCGATCGACTTGCGCGCGCGACGCACGTTGGGCTGTTGTCCGGCGATCGTCGCGAGCTGCTCGGTGGCGGCCTTGAGCACCTTGGAGTCCTGCTTGGCGTCGCCCACGCCCATGTTCAGGGTGATCTTCACGAGCTTGGGCGCCTGCATCACCGAGGAGTGGCCGAAGCGCTCGATCAGCGCAGGGCGGATCTCCTCGAGATAGCGGGTCTTTAGGCGTGCGGTGGTTGCGGTGCTCATGGTCTTCCCGTCAGTCGAGCCTTGTCCCGGAGCGCTTGGCCACGCGATAGCGCTTGCCGTCCTCGCGCTCGATGCCAACCCGCGTGGGCTTGTGATCCTTGGGGTCCAGCAGCATCACGTTGGACACGTGAATCGGGCCCTCGCGCTCGATCACGCCGCCCACCGTCTGACCGCGCTGAGTCTCGGCTACCTGCTGGGGGCGCATGTGGCGCTTGACCATGTTGAGACCCTCGACGTACACGCGCGCGTTGCTCGGCTCGACGCGCAGGATGCGGCCACTCTTGCCGCGATCCTTACCGGCCATGACCTGAACCTCGTCTCCCTTGCGAACCTTGAGCACCGGTCGCTTGGCGGGTGTGGTGCCGCGCGCCATGACTAGAGCACCTCCGGCGCTAGCGAAACGATCTTCATGAAGTTGCGGTCGCGAAGTTCGCGCGCGACTGGGCCGAACACGCGTGTGCCGCGCGGGTTGTTCTGGTCGTCGATGATGACGGCAGCGTTGTCGTCGAAGGAGATGTAGGTGCCGTCGTCGCGGCCGAAGGGCTTCTTGGTGCGCACGACGACCGCGGTAACGACGTCGCCCTTTTTGACCGCGCCATGCGGATTGGCCTGCTTGACGGTGGCGGTGATCACATCGCCCACGAACGCGTAGCGCCGGCGCGAGCCGCCCTTGACGCGGATGCAGAGGATCTCGCGCGCACCGGTGTTGTCGGCCACACGCAGCCTGGTCTCGTTTTGGATCATCGTGCGCGCTCCAACACATCGACGAGCTTCCAGCGCTTCAGGCGCGAAAGCGGACGGCTCTCGATGACGCGCACAACGTCGCCCTCGTGTGCCTCGTTGTTCTCGTCGTGGGCGTGCAAAGTGTTCGAGCTGCGCACGATCTTCTCGTAGCGACGGTGGCGGCGAGCGACATCGATGCGCACGGTGATCGTCTTGTCGGCCTTGTTCGAGACCACGACGCCCTGGCGCACCTTGCGCGCACCCTCCACCGGGGCATGCACGGGTGGCAGCGGCTCGGGGGCAGGCTTGGCAGCTCTGCGCTCGCTTGCCTTGGCGCGTTCCTGCAGGCGCCGCGCGCGACGCCTGACGGCCTTGACACGACGCTCGGCCACACGCTCGGCATGACGCTCCTCGGCTGTGCGTGTCGGCCGAGCCTCACCCGCATGAGTCGAGCGGGTACGGCGGCGGCGCTCCTTGGAGGAGAGCTGCTCGGCCGGCGCCGTCTCTGCCGCAGGGGCAGACGGCTTGGCTGTGGCCTCGCTGGGAGCCTGCTCAGGCTCTGTCTGCTCGCCTGCCTGCCCGTGCTCGCCCGCCTGAGCCTGCGGCTCGGCGTTCTCGGGCGTCTCGTTCTCTGTGTCCTCAGCCATGTCGTTCCGTTTCGGTCTTCTCTTAGTTCAGCTTGTCAGTTGGTTGGTGTTGTCTGGCGAGCGGCATTGCGCTCGCCCGCGACGGTCAGTGCTCGCGCAAGCTCACGTCGCACACGACGAACGCTTGCAGTGTCCTCGAGCTCGCCGGTGGCGTTGGCAAAGCGCTTGCCGAACAGATCCTTGCGCACGGTCGTTATGTGCTCGGCGAGTTCTTCGTCGTGCATATCCCGCATCTCCTTGGCGTTCATCGCTCGCCCCTAGTCCTCTCGCAACACAAACTTGGACTTGACGGGAAGCTTGTGCGCAGCGAGGCGGATCGCTTCGCGAGCGAGCGGCTCTGGCACACCGGCCAGCTCGAACATGACACGCCCCGGCTTGACTACAGCCACCCAACCTTCGGGGTTGCCCTTGCCCGAGCCCATACGCGTCTCGGCGGGCTTCTTGGTCACCGGCTTGTCCGGGAAGACGTTTATCCACACCTTCCCACCACGCTTGATCTTGCGGGTCATCGCGATACGAGCAGCCTCGATCTGGCGGTTGGTGAGCCACCCTTGCTCCAGCGACTTCAAGCCGTACTCGCCGAACTGGACCTTGACCTGGCCACGCGAGAGCCCGCGGCGACGGCCACGGTGCTGCTTGCGATGCTTTACACGCTTGGGAGACAGCATCAGCGCATCCCACCTCGATCGCCGCCCCCAGGACCACGACCGCCGCCCGAGCCGCCACGGCCACCGCCACCCGGACCGCCGGGACCGCGACCACCGCCACCCGGACCGCCACGACCTCCGCCACCCGGACCGCGGCCACCGCCACCGGGACCACGACCGCCTCCTGGCCCGCCGCGGCCACCGCCACCCGGACCGCCGCGGCCTCTGCCGCGACCGTCACGACCGTCACGTCCACCGCGACCGTCGCGATCGCCACTCGGCGGTGCCGGCGCGCTCATGTCGGTCAAGTCGGCGCCGGTGTAGCCCTCGGGCATGATCTCGCCCTTGTTGACCCAGCACTTCACGCCGATCCTTCCGAACGTGGTGCGCGCCTCGTAGAAGCCGTAGTCGATGTCGGCGCGCATCGTGTGCAGCGGCACGCGCCCGTCGGAATAGCTCTCGGTGCGCGCCATCTCCGCGCCGCCGAGCCGGCCCGAGACCTGCACCTTTACGCCCTTGGCGCCAGAGCGCATGGCGCTCGTGAGCGCGCGCTTCATCGCGCGACGAAAAGCAACACGGTTCTGCAACTGCTCGGCGATCGACTGGGCTACCAGCTTGGCATCCAACTCGGGACGCTTGATCTCAAGGATGTTGACCTTGATCTGCTTTTGCGTCATACGGTGCAGGTCGCGCCGCAGCGCATCCACTTCCGCACCCGACTTGCCGATCACGATGCCGGGGCGAGCCGTGTGGATGTTGACCTCGAGGTCATTGGAGTCCTTGCGGATCGTGATGTCCGCGAGTCCGGCGTGCGCGAGCTTGTCCTCGATGTGCTTGCGGATCTCGATGTCCTCGGCCAGGTACTCGGCGAAGTTGCGCTCGTTTAACCAGTTGGACTTCCAGTCGTGGATATAACCCACGCGCATTGCCTCTGGATGAACCTTTTGACCCATGTCTGTTTCGAAGTCCTGTCTCGTGTCCTTGAGCCCGTGCCCTAAGGCTTGGGCGTGAGCGTGATAGTCAGATGGCTTGTGCGCTTGCGAATCGGCGTGGCCCTGCCTTGGGCGCGCGGCCGGAAGCGCTTGATGGTGGGCCCCTCGTCGGCAAACGCCTCGCGCACGAACAGGTCGTCCTCGATCAACTCATGGTTGTTCTCGGCGTTGGCCACAGCCGACTCCAGCAGCTTGCTCCAGTCGCGGGCCACCTCACGTGGGGTGAAAGCGAGGATAGCGCGTGCCTCCTCCACGGACTTGCCACGTATGTGCCCGCACACCATCCGCGCCTTGCGAGCGGAGGTGCGCACATAGCGGGCCTGGGCGCGCACGACCTTGCGACTGGCGCGCGAAGGAACCGCCGAGGACTCGCGGCGAGCCGATGTCGCCGGCGCGGACGCCTCGACGTCAACAGACTTCTCGGCCTCAGGCGCGGCAGCTGCCTTCTCGGCCTTCGCGGCAGGCGTCTTCTTCTCGGCAGCGGGCTTCTCGGCTTCAGCGGCAGGCTCCTTCGCAGACGCGGGCTTCTTGGCAGCAGGCTTCTTCGCGGCGAGCTTCTCCTCCGGGGCGGCAGCGGCCTTCTCGGCCTCAGCGGCAGGCTCCTTCGCAGACGCGGGCTTCTTGGCAGCAGGCTTCTTCGCGGCGGGCTTCTCCTCCGGGGCGGCAGCGGCCTTCTCGGCCTCAGCGGCAGGCTCCTTCGCAGGCGCGGGCTTCTTGGCAGCAGGCTTCTTCGCGGCGGGCTTCTCCTCCGGGGCGGCGGATCCCTCCTCGGCAATAGCCTTGGCCGTGGACTTCTTCGCAGCGGGCTTCTCAGCAGCGGGCTTCTTCGCAGCGTCCGGCTTAGCCTTCGCAGCTGGCTTTGCCTGCTCCTCCCCCTCTGCCGGCTGCTCGTCTATCGGCTTCTCGGCGCTCATCTGACCTTCCCGGAACCGGCGTGCCCGCGGAACATGCGTGTGGGCGCGAACTCTCCCAGCTTGTGGCCGACCATCGACTCGCTGATGAACACGGGCACGTGCTTCTTGCCGTCGTGTACGGCCAAGGTGTGGCCGACCATCTCGGGGAAGATCGTCGAGGTGCGCGACCAGGTCCTGAGCATCTTCTTCGTGTTGGCCGCGTTCATGGCCTCGATGCGCGCCATCAGGCGCTCTTCCACCCACGGGCCCTTCTTGCTTGAACGGCTCATCTTTGCTTACCCTTCCCGCGCCTGCGGCCGCGCACGATGTACTTGTCCGAAGCCTTGTTCTTCTTGCGTGTTCGATAGCCCAAAGTAGGCACGCCCCAAGGTGTGACCGGGTGACGGCCGGCGGTCGTGGAGCCCTCGCCACCGCCATGCGGATGGTCTACCGGGTTCATCGCCACGCCGCGCGTCTGCGGACGCACGCCCATGTGACGCTTGCGCCCCGCCTTGCCGACCTTGACGTTCTGGTGCTCAGCGTTGCCGATCGTGCCGACGGTGGCGCGACACTCGCCGCGCACCATGCGCATCTCCCCGGAGGGCAGGCGCAAAGTGGCCATGTCGCCATCCTTTGCCATCAGCTGGATCGAAGCTCCGGCGGAGCGCGCCATCTGGCCGCCGCGACCGGGCTGCAACTCGACGTTGTGAACGACCGTCCCGACGGGCATGCGCGCCAACTCCAGGCAGTTGCCGACGGCGATCTCGGCGCCCTCGCCGGAGGCGACCGTCATACCGACTGTCAGGCGCTGCGGAGCGAGGATGTAGCGCTTCTCGCCGTCGGCATAGTGCAGCAGCGCGATGTAGGCCGAACGGTTGGGGTCGTACTCGATCGCCGCGACCTTCGCGGGCACCCCGTCCTTGCGACGCTTGAAGTCGATCCGCCGGTACAGACGCTTGGCGCCGCCGCCGCGGTGGCGCGCGGTCTTGCGCCCGTGGGCGTTGCGTCCACCGCTCTTCTTCAACCCTTCGACCAGCGTACGCTCGGGGTCGGTCTTAGTGACCTCGGCGAAGTCCGGGTAGGAGGCGAAGCGTCGTCCTGGGCTCGTTGGCTTTGGCTTGCGAATCGGCATCGTCCAGTCCCTACTCGTTGATGCCCTCTAGGCCCTGGAAGATCGGGATGCTCTCGCCGGAGCGAACCGAGACGATTGCCTTCTTCCAAGCGCGTGTGCGACCGCGACTGATGCCGCGACGCTTGGGCTTGGATTTGACGCTGAGCGTACGCACCTCGACCACGTGGACCTCGAAAAGGGCTTCTACAGCCTGACGGATCTGGGTGCGATGAGCGTCGGGGTGCACCCGGAATGTGTACTTGCCCGCCGCGGAGAGCACGTAACTCTTCTCGGAGAGCACCGGCTTGATGATGATCTGAGAAGGCTCCATCAGACCTTCTCCCTCTTGGGTGCGCCGGCGCGAGCGGTGATCTGCTTCAGCGCAGCTTCGGAGATCAGCAGCGAGGCCGCGCCGAGCAGGTCGGCAACGCCGACGCTCTCGGGTTGCAGAACGGCTACACGCGCAAGATTTCGGAATGAAAGTGCGGCGGCGGACTCCTCTACGACCAGCACCACCAGGGTGGGCTGTGGCTGATTCCAATCCTCGAGCAGATCGAATGCGTCGCTGGTCTTGGGCAGCTTGAACGCGGCCGCGTCGAGGATCGCCAGCGACCCGCGATCGGCGTGCAGCGAGAGGGCGCTTCGCAGCGCCGCGCGCTGCTCCTTGCGGTTGACCTTGAAGGTGTAGGAACGCGGCTGCGGACCGAAGACCGTGCCACCGCCGGTCCATAGCGGCGAGCGGCTCGAGCCGGCGCGCGCGCGCCCTGTCCCCTTCTGCCGCCACGGCTTGGCGCCACCTCCGGAGACGTTTCCGCGGGTCTTGGTGGCGGCGGTGCCACGCCTGCGCGCAGCCTGCTCGGCGCGCACGCTCTGGTGTACGAGCGGCCCATGGAAGCCCGCGCTAAAGGCCGACTCCTCGAGCTTCACCTTCTTGGAACCGGTCGTTCCCTCAGGACTCAGAATCGGTGCGTCAGGCATCGCCGCGCACCTCCACCACGCCGCCACGCGGCCCCGGGACAGAGCCACGTACGAGCAGGAGGTTCTGCTCGGGATCGACAGCCACGACCTCAAGCCCTGGTTGGGTCACGCGCTTGTTACCCATCTGGCCAGGTCCGCGAATACCGGGACGAACACGTGCGGGGTCGGCGGACGCGCCGATCGACCCGGGCGCACGCACGTTGTGCGAGCCGTGAGAGACAGGACCGCGTTTGAAGTTGTGGCGTTTGACCGTACCCTGAAAGCCCTTGCCCTTGGAGACGCCGGCAATCCGGACGCGCGCGCCGACCTCGAAAGAGCCGACTGTCACCGATTGGCCGATCTGCAGGTCCGCGGCCTCGCCACGGAACTCCACGAGATGGCGCATAGGAGGGGCGTCGGCCTTCTTCAAATGCCCCAGCTCGGGCTTTGAGAGATGCTTCTCCTTGGTGTGCCCAAATGCGAGCTGCACAGCGTCGTAGCCGTCGCGCTCCTCGGTACGGACCGCCGTCACGGGACATGGGCCAGCCTCGAGCACGGTCACTCGGGCGACGCTGCCATCGTCCTGGAAGACCTGGGTCATACCCAGCTTCTTTGCGAGAATTGCAGGCATAACGAACTCAGGTAGCGAGGCGTATCTCGATGTCGACGCCCGCCGGGAGGTTGTCCAGGCGTTGCAAGGAGTCGACCGTCTTTGGGCTCGGCTGGTGGATATCGATGAGTCGCTTGTGCGTGCGGATCTCGAAGTGCTCGCGCGAGTCCTTGTCCTTGAACGGCGAGCGGATCACGCAATAGACGTTCTTCTCCGTCGGCAGCGGCACGGGGCCGGACACCGTTGCACCGGTGCGCGCGGCTGTCTCCACGATCTCCTTGGCAGCCGACTCTATGGCGGAGGTATCGTAGGCCTTCAGTCGGATGCGGATCTTGTTTTGTGTCGCGGCTGCCATTTGGATTCTCAGCGATTCTTTCTGCTTGTTTGTTTGGCGCTTCTTTGCTTTGGGCCGTGTCCGCCCAACTCACTCCGTGCGAGACGGAGCGAGAGACAAAACGAACTTCCCAGGGGGGAGACCCGTCTTCCACCGCTCCCCACAACGGAGCTAAAATTCGTCGTATCTGACTGTCAATGAAAAGGCGCCCCGCGAGTGCGAGACGCCCTCTGTACTACTCGATGACCTCGGTGACTACGCCTGAGCCGACCGTGCGCCCACCCTCGCGGATGGCGAAACGCAGGCCCTGATCCATGGCGATCGGCTGAATCAGCTCGATCTCCATCTGGACGTTGTCGCCGGGCATGACCATCTCGACGCCCTCGGGCAGCTTCGCCACGCCGGTGACGTCGGTCGTGCGGAAATAGAACTGCGGCCGGTAGCCCGTGAAGAACGGAGTGTGGCGACCACCCTCCTCCTTCTTGAGGATGTAGACCTCAGCTTTGAACTTGGTGTGCGGCGTAATCGAGCCCGGCTTGCACAGAACCTGGCCGCGCTCGATCTCCTCGCGCTTGGTACCACGCAGCAGGCAGCCGACGTTGTCCCCAGCCTGACCCTGGTCGAGGATCTTGCGGAACATCTCTACACCGGTCACGACCGTGGTCGTGGTGTCGTGGACACCCACGATCTCAACCGTATCGCCGGTGTTGACGATTCCCTGCTCCACGCGGCCCGTGGCGACTGTGCCGCGACCCGTGATCGTGAAGACGTCCTCGACGGGCATCAGGAAGGGCTTGTCGAGCTCGCGTACCGGCTGGGGGATGTAGCTATCGAGCGCTGCGGCAAGCTCGACGATCTTGTCCTTGTAAGCCTCGTCGCCTTCGAGCGCCTTGAGGGCCGAGCCGATGATGAAGGGAATGTCATCGCCGGGGAAGTCGTACTCGGAGAGCAGCTCGCGCACCTCGACCTCGACCAGTTCCATCAGCTCCTCGTCATCGACCATGTCGGCCTTGTTGAGGAACACGACGATGTAGGGGACGCCCACCTGGCGGGCGAGCAGGATGTGCTCGCGCGTCTGGGGCATAGGGCCGTCGGCGGCAGAGACCACCAGGATCGCCCCGTCCATCTGGGCGGCGCCGGTGATCATGTTCTTCACGTAGTCGGCGTGCCCTGGGCAATCGACGTGCGCGTAGTGACGGTTCTCGGTCTGGTACTCGACGTGCGATGTGGCGATGGTGATCCCGCGCTCCTTCTCCTCCGGAGCGTTGTCGATCTCCTCGAAGCTACGGGCTTCGCCACCCATCTTCTCCGCCAGCACTGTTGTGATGGCAGCGGTCAGCGTCGTCTTGCCATGGTCGATGTGACCGATGGTCCCGACGTTGACGTGCGGCTTGTCGCGCTCGAACTTCTCCTTCGCCACTTTGCGTTAGCTCCTGTTATCGACTTTGACGTTCGCCGCTCAAGGGGGCGAACCTGGGAAATCTATCTAAATAGGGATTTTCTTGACTTGTGCCTACGCGGGCACCGGCTCGCCGGTGCGCTGCTCGATGATCTTCTCAGCGATGTTCGGCGGTACCTCCTCGTACCCCTCGAACTGCATTGTGTAGTTGGCCCTGCCCTGCGTATTGGAACGCAGGTCGGTGGCGTACCCGAACATCTCGCTCAAGGGGACCTTTGCGTGGATCGCCAAGGCGTTGCCGCGCTGCTCGGAACCCTGCAAGTGCCCACGACGACGGGACAGATCGCCCATCACATCGCCCATGAAGTCCTCTGGCGTGACGACCTCGACCGCGAACACCGGCTCCAAGAGCACGGGCTTTGCGCGCTTGGCCGCCTCCTTGCACGCGAGCGAACCGGCGACCTTGAAGGCGATCTCCGAGGAGTCCACGTCGTGGTACTTGCCGTCCACCAGCGTGACGCGTATGTCGACCATCGGGTAACCGGCCTTGACACCGTTCTCCAAGGCCTCCTCGACGCCCTTCTCCACAGCCGGGATGTATTCCGAGGGGATCGCGCCGCCCTTGATCTTGTTGATGAAGTCAAAGCCCTCGCCGGGCGCGGGCTCCATGTCGATGTAGACGACGCCGAACTGGCCTGAGCCGCCGGTCTGGCGTACGAACTTGCCTTCGATCTTCTCGACCGTGCCACGGATCGTCTCGCGGTAGGAGACCTGTGGGCGCCCGACGTTGGCCTCGACGCCGAACTCGCGCTTCATGCGATCGACGAGCACTTCGAGGTGCAACTCGCCCATGCCCGAGATCTCGGTCTGGCCGGTTTCTTCGTTGGTGCGCACCTGAAAAGTGGGGTCCTCCTCGGCCAGACGTCCTAGCGCCACCGACATCTTCTCCTGGTCGATCTTCGTCTTGGGCTCGACCGCAACCTTGATGACAGGCTCGGGGAAGGTGATGTTCTCCAACTTGATCGGAGCGTCCGGGGCGGCAAGCGTGTCGCCGGTTATGACCTGCTTGATGCCGACGGCTGCGGCGATGTCGCCGGCGTAGACCTCGGAGACCTCCTCGCGCTCGTTGGCGTGCATCATCAGGATGCGCCCGATGCGCTCTGAGCGCCCGCTGTTGACGTTGAGCACGCGCGAGCCGGCTTCTAGTTTCCCGGAGTAGACGCGGAAGTAGGTCAGCTTGCCGACGTAGGGGTCGGCCATGATCTTGAACGCAAGCGCCGTAAAGGGCTCGGAGTCGTCGGCGTGACGCTCGATCTGTGGCTCCTCGCCGTCGCCCTTCACAGGTTCCAAGCCGACAACAGCCGGCACGTCAAGCGGCGAGGGCAGGTAGTCGACAACCGCGTCTAGCAACGGCTGCACGCCCTTGTTCTTGAAAGAGGAGCCGCACAAGACAGGAGTGAGCTTCGTCGAGAGGGTGGCCTTACGAATCGCCTGCTTGAGGACCTCCTCAGGGACCTCGGCCTCCTCGAGGATCAGCTCCAGCAGTGCATCGTCGTAATGGGAAACCTCCTCCAGGAGGTGCTCGCGAGCGGCCTCGGCCGCTTCTACCAACGCCTCGGGAATCTCCACGATTTCCTGCTCGGTGCCGAGCTCGTCTTTGTAGACGATCGCCTTCATCCTGACGAGATCGACAACGCCCGCGAAGTCGCCCTCAGCGCCGATCGGCAGCTGGATTGGGACAGGGTGTGCAGCGAGCCGGTCGATCATCGTTTGCACGCCCTGCTCGAAGTCGGCGCCGGTGCGGTCCATCTTGTTGATGTAGGCAATGCGCGGCACGTGGTACTTGTCGGCCTGGCGCCAGACCGTCTCGGACTGCGGCTCGACGCCGGCGACCGAGTCGAACAACGCGATCGCCCCGTCGAGCACGCGCAGCGAGCGCTCCACCTCGACGGTGAAGTCGACGTGGCCCGGGGTGTCGATGATGTTGATTCGGTGTCCGTCCCACTCGGCCGTGGTGGCGGCGGAGGTGATCGTAATGCCGCGCTCCTGCTCCTGTTCCATCCAGTCCATCACCGCGGCACCCTCGTGGACCTCACCGATCTTGTACGTGCGACCGGTGTAGTAGAGGATGCGCTCGGTCGTCGTCGTCTTGCCCGCGTCGATGTGGGCCATGATCCCGATGTTGCGGGTCTTCTCTAGGGGAAACTTGCGGGGCATTGTTCTGGTGTCGGTTCGCTCGGTATTGGGAGGTAGTGAGTAGACGGGTGTCGCTGATGCTTGCTGATCGCGTCAAAGAACGTGGATCCCTCCCACGCCGGCGCTGCTCAGGGCAAAAAAATGGGCCCCTCGGGCCCACGCGCTGCCGGTGCTCGGGCGGATCGCTTCTCTATTTGCTCAAGGTCTCCATGCTTGCTTACTGCGTGGCTGGGAGGCGCTCAGGTGAAAGTGCCCGTCCCGCCCGCAGACGGCGACTATAGCAGAGGGAATCGGCCGCCAGTCTCGCAGATCTCGCTTGCAGGGACCGGTGCGCGAGGACTACTCGGCGTCCTCACATTCGGCTTCTGGCATTACATCTGCGAAGACCGTGCCCAAGCGCTCAAGGACCCGCGTGGCCACGCGCAATTCCTCGACGTCCACGTCAGTCAGCGCCTGTTGCCAGCGCGCCTGCCAGACCGCGCGCTTGCTCTGCACCTTGGCCTCTCCTTGGGGGGTGAGACAGGTGACTACGACACGGCGGTCATTTGCTCCGCGCGTGCGCTGCACGTGACCGGACTCGGCCAGATGGTCGAGCATTTGCGTGACGGTGGCAGGAGTGAGCTGGGCGGCGGCCGCCAGGTCGCGTGCCGAGAGCGGGCCCCGTTCGCTCAGCTCGATCAAGAGCTCCATCTGCGCGTGGCTGACCTCTGAGCCGATCAGGTGCGTATCGCGCCCGCGTAGCCGGCCCAACGCCCGAAAGACGTGCCGGAAGGCCTTGCCCAGCTCGACCAGCTCGGCCTCCCGGTCCGCGCCAACACGCCGCGCAGGGCGAGCCGGAGCGGGTTGCGGATAGAGGCTCGGTTGTGCGGGGCATGGCGTTGAGAGCCGCTTAGACTCCGAC
Organism: uncultured Solirubrobacterales bacterium; assembly: GCA_963725265.1. Taxonomy (GTDB): domain Bacteria; phylum Actinomycetota; class Thermoleophilia; order Solirubrobacterales; family Solirubrobacteraceae; genus Palsa-744. Next base: position 794,629 of record CAVRXP010000002.1, on the reverse strand, counting down.
GGCGTCGGCGAGCGCCTCTGAATGGTTGACGGCGGGCTCGACCTCGCGCTTGGGTCGCTCAGCGCGCAGCAACATCAGGCACGGGATCAGCGACAGGGCCGCAATCCCCAGCGCCCACCAGTAGGCGGTGTCGAACGCACTCGCAAGCTCAGCCGGGGTGCGCGCGTGTACGCCGGCGCGCTGCAGGACAACGGCGAGCACCGCCGTTCCGATCGCGCCACCGGTGCGCTGCAGCGCATTGATCTGCGGGGTGGCGTCGGAGATCTGGTCGGGGCGCATCGCCGAGAAGGCGGCGCTCATCGCCGGCATGAAGCACAAGCCGATGCTCAGACCACGCACGACCAGCACCAGCGAGATGGCCACGATCGAGGTGTCGGCGCCGATGAACGTAAAGGGCACCGTGCTGATGCAAAGCAGCGATACGCCGACCATCGCCACGCGCCCGCCGCTGAAGCGCTGGGTGAGGCGGCTGGCAAGCGGCATCGCTATCAGCGCGCCGATCCCCTGGGGGCCGGTCAGCAGACCCGTGTTGATGACACTCTGACCGCGCACTTCCTGGTAGTAGAGCGGCACGAGGATCATCGCTCCGAACAGCGCGGCGCCGAGGCCGAAGTTGGTGAACGCGGCGCCCGCAAAGACGCGGTTTGCATACATGCGGATGTCCAAGAGAGGGCGCTCGATGCGCAGAGCATGGAAACAGAAAGCCACGACCAGGACGACTCCCGCTACACACGGCACGATGACTTTGCCCGAGCCCATCGCCGAACCCGAGCCCAGCTCGCTGATCCCGTAGATGAAGGCCGCGAAACCGGCAGGGAGGATCGCGAGACCGACGATGTCGAGGCTGCCAGCTTCACCGGAATCGGTGTGAGGCAGCATCCGCCAGCCCAATACGAACGCGATCAGACCAATCGGGACGTTGACGAAGAAAATCCACGACCAATGCAGGTTCTCGAGGATCAGGCCGCCCACGACCGGCCCGAGAATCGGCGCGATCATTGCCGGCATCGAGACGTAACCCATCACGCGCCCCATCCGCTGCGGCCCTGCCACCTGGGCCATGATCATCATCGCGACCGGCATGATCATGCCGCCGCCGGCGCCTTGCAGCACGCGGAAGACGACCAAAGAGGTCGTCGAGTCGGCAAGGCCACACAGCGCCGAGCCGGCGGTGAAGAGCACCAGGGACGTCATGTAGACCTGCTTGGCGCCGAAGCGGCGTGCGGCCCAACCCGTGACCGGGATCACCGCGGCCAGCGAGAGCAGGTATCCCGTGATCACCCACTGGACCTGCGATAGCGGGCTGTGCAGGTCGTGCGAGAGCGTGTGCAGCGCGACGTTGACGATCGTCGTGTCGAGGATCGACATGATCATCCCGAGGATCACGACGCCGCAAACGACCCACACGTGGCGCTCGATCTTGGTCGAGGCGGTCGGGTCCCCCTGCTCGATTGTCTGACGCGAAGACATTTGGTACCGAAAGTTTAGGTACCAAACCTTCTTCCGTTCAACCCCATTGAAGTTTTGCACTAGCTCTCAAGGCATCCGCCGCTGCGCGGCAGACGGAAGTTGCGAGCACCGCACGAACGTGCAGCTATGCGGCGTGTGCGATACAAAGCATCGCAACTCCTTACAACGTGCAACGAGCTCAAATCATAGAATCACCACAGCCCGGCTCAAGGCCGCCGACGCGTGGTCGGACGCGTGGTCAAAACCGCGTGGTCAAGACTGCCGCACGCGACGCGACGCGACGCGAAGCGTTCTACCAGCGGTAGTGGGCGAAGGCCTTGTTGGCCTGCGCCATGCGGTAGATGTCGTCCTTGCGCTTGTAGGCGCCGCCCTGCTGGGACTGGGCATCCAGCAGCTCGTTGGCCAAGCGCTGGGCCATCGTCTTCTCGCGACGGTTGCGCGGGCGAACTCGACCAGCCAGCGCACCGCCAACGTGCGGGCGCGCGTCGAAGGGACCTCGACGGGCACCTGATAGGTGGCGCCACCGACGCGACGCGAACGGACCTCCAGCGCCGGCGTGAGCGCCTTGATCGACGCCTCGAGCTGCTCGATCGGGTCCTTGTCCGAGCGCTCGCCCAAGATGGCGAGCGCGTCGTAGACGATCCGCTCCGCGGTTGACTTCTTGCCGTCCAGCATCACCTTGTTGATGATCTGCTGAACCAGCTTGGAGCGGTGGATCGGAGTCCGCTTCAAGCGGACGCACCTGGGCGGCTGCGCGACGTGGCATGGTCTGAGCTCCGCTACTTCTTCTTCACGCCGTACTGGGAGCGACCCTGCTTGCGATCGCTCACGCCTGCCGCGTCAAGCGTGCCGCGCACGACCTTGTAGCGCACACCCGGCAGAGTCCTTGACGCGGCCGCCGCGCACCAGCACGACGGAGTGCTCCTGCAGATTGTGGCCCTCGCCCGGGATGTAGGCCGTGACCTCGATCGAGCCGGCGATGCGCACGCGGGCGACCTTGCGCAGGGCGGAGTTAGGCTTCTTCGGGGTGGTCGTGTAAACGCGCGTGCAGACGCCGCGTCGCTGTGGAGCGGCGACCTTCTTCTTGCGTCCCTTGCCGGACTTCAGGCCGGGGGTGGCAAGCTTTTTCTTGGGAGCGACGCGTCCCTTGCGCACTAGTTGCGAGGTGGTGGGCATTCGGGGCGCGAATCCTAGCAGCGTCGAAGCCGCGACGGCGCGAGGACGAACTGGCGATCGGAGCCTCGCTGCAGGGGTACGAACAGCCGCTCTCGATCCGCTCACGCGCGCGAGCCGATGCCGGCGGCGCGCACCGGCGCCGGCATCAGCGCAGCCGCGACGAGCACGAGCACGAAGGCAAGCGACTGCAAGACGATTCCGACCGCGCTTCCCGGCATCGGATCGCCGAACACGAGGATCCCGCCGGCGATGCCGGCGATGTTGGCGGCCGTGCCGGTGACGGCGATGACCGGCACTGCCTCTCCATCTTGCAGGCCCTTTGCGGAAGCGTAGAAGGCGACGATCGAGGCCAGTACCGCGACCGCCAGCCAGGGGCTGAGCAGGACTGCCAGAGGACCGTGAGCTCCGATGATGCCGGTCAGGGCCTTTATCGAGGTATCGGAGACTCCGAACAGGATGCCGGAGGCGGCGCCGAGCATCATGCCGTGATGCTGGACGGGGCTGCCCATGCGCGGGCCCATGATCAAGCAGGCCGCCGATGCCGAACAGGCCGGCCTCGAAGGAGATCATCGCTGGATCGGAGAACTGCGAGTGGGCTCCGTGCATCGCTGGGAAGGTCAGACCGAGCATCACAAGACCTGCCGCCATCAGCCATAGGCCGAGCCACTGGCGCGGGCCGACCTCGAAGCCGAACATGCGATCAGCCATCACGGCGATCAACACCACTCCCGCGGCTAGCGCCACCTGGACGACCGACATCGGCGCCAGCGCCAACGCCGCGACGTGCAAAGCCCAGGAGGCCGTCGCGACGATCATGCCCATCGCGAACCAACTGGAGGAGAACAGTGTGCGGATCGAGCGCAGCGGATGGCGTACGTCCACGCTTGCCACCGAGTTGGCGCCCCGGTACTTGTAGAAGAAGCCGAGGTTGGCCACGAACGCGCAGGCGAGCGAGAGGAGTATGCCTAGATCGAGAGTCATGGTTAGAGGTGCGACGGACTGATCCATCGGCAGCGGACGACGGATGCTTTACTGGCCTGTCGCGTCTCAGGCAGATTACCGGTGCTGACCTCAGTGCAAGCTAAAGACCAACCATTAGCATTCGATGAAGACTTGCGCCAGGGCATGGCGCCGAGCGAGGCTGCGACGGACGCGGGGAGCGGCCCAGAAGCGCATGCCCCCCGCGCGCGCGGGGGGCGCCCCGAATTGGAAGGGCTCCGCCCCACACGCACCGTGCAGCCGAACCCACAGGGTTCCCCGCACGCGCGCAGGGGACGTCCCGATTTGGAGGAGCGGCCTCTGCTGCTCGTGGACATCGACGGCGTGATCTCGCTGTTCTCCTTCGAGCCTGGGGCGCGGCCCGAGGGGTCCTTCCATTCGATCGACGGCATACCCCACTTTCTTTCGTCCGGCGCGGCCGAGCACCTGCTCGCGTTGGCGCCCAACTTCGAGCTTGTGTGGGCCAGCGGCTGGGAGGAGAAGGCCAACGAATACCTCCCCCATCTGCTGGGCCTACCAGACTTGCCGCATCTCAGCTTCGAGCGTTCGGTGGGGCGTACCAACGCGCACTGGAAGCTCGACGCGATCGAGGCCTACGCGGGCGACACCAGGCCGCTTGCGTGGATCGACGATGCCTTCAACGACGCCTGCCACGAATGGGCAGGCGCGCGCGTAGGCGCCCACTTTGCTCGTGCAGACGAAGCCGGCGAGTGGACTCACTGGGCGCGAGGCACAGATGCTGGAGCGCTGGGCAGAGTCGCTGCGAGGAGAAATAACCATCCCTTAATTCGGAACGGGGTCGCACATGTGCGACCCCGCCGGGACGGTGCATGCGCCGTCCCGGACAGCGGCGCATGCGCCGCCGTCTTACAAACTAGGGATTAATCGTCCCTACTCTCCCGACTCCTCGGGCACCTCGAGCTCCCCGAGCCCCTCGATGAAACCGGGGTCGGAGCTGCCGGCGCCGATCTTCTCAAGCGACGCCAGATCGGCGTCGAACTCGCTGCCGTAGCCGGCGCTGAGCGCCTCACCGTCGGCCAAGCCCAGCTCGGCCGCGATCTCCTCCTGGTCGAGCAGACCGACGTCGTCGATCGCGCGCGGCAGCGGCTCGGACGGTTCGATCTCGATCCGCCGGTAGCGCTTGAGGCCGGTCGCGGCCGGGATCAGCTTGCCGATGATCACGTTCTCCTTGAGACCGTTGAGACGGTCGATCTTGCCCTCGAGCGACGCGTCGGTGAGCACCTTGGTGGTCTCCTGGAAGGAGGCCGCCGACAGGAACGAGTCGGTGTTCAGCGATGCCTTGGTGATGCCGAGGATGATGTCCTCGAACTGCGCGGTCTCGCCGCCCTTGGCAATCACAGCGTCGTTAGCGGTCGCGAATTCGTAGCGGTCCACGAACTGCCCGGGCAGGTAGTCGGTGTCGCCCTTCTGGTCGACCCTCACCTTCTTGAGCATCTGGCGCACGATCAACTCGATGTGCTTGTCGTTGATGTCCACACCCTGGGACTTGTAGACCTCCTGGACCTCCTTGACCAGATACTGCTCGGTCTCGGTGCGTCCGCGGATCGCCAGCAGCTCGTGCGGATACAGCGAGCCCTCGTTGAGCTGCTTGCCGGCCACGATCTTCTCGCCGCTTGCCACATACAGCCGCGTGCGCCGCGGGAAGGCGTGGCGATGCTCCTCGCCGGCCTCGTCGGTGATCACGACCGTGAGCGCCTTCTCGGTCTCTTCGATCGAGACGACGCCATCCTGCTCGGCGATCTTGGCCAAACCCTTTGGCTTGCGCGCCTCGAAGAGCTCGACCACGCGCGGCAGGCCGTGTGTGATGTCCGCGCCGGCGACGCCGCCGGTGTGGAACGTACGCATCGTCAGCTGCGTACCGGGCTCGCCGATCGACTGCGCCGCGACGATGCCGACGGCGTCGCCGATCTGCGCGGTCTGGCCGGTCGCCATCGCGCGGGCATAACAGGCTTGACAGACGCCCGAGGGGGCCTTGCACTTCAGCACCGAGCGGACCGGGACCGTCACGCGCACACCCTTCTCGTGATCGTCAGCGAAGGCCTCCACGATGTCGGCGAGCTGCTGACGTCCGATTTCCTGTCCACCCTCGGCGAGCATCCGCCCGCGCTTGGTGGTGATCGGCTGGGCGGCGGTGCGACCCACGAGGTTTTCGTTGGGCTCCTGCCCCTCGTTCCAGACGGCCATCTCGATGTATTCGTCGGTGCCGCAATCGACCTCGCGGATGATCACGTCCTGAGCGACATCCACCAGGCGTCGAGTCAAATAACCCGAGTCAGCGGTGCGTAGAGCCGTATCGGCTAGACCCTTTCGCGCGCCGTGCGTGGAGATGAAGTACTCGAGCACCGACAGCCCCTCCATGAAGTTGGACTTGATCGGTCGCTCGATGATCTCGCCCTTCGGATTGGCCATCAGACCGCGCATCCCCGCCAGCTGGCGGATCTGCTTGAAGGACCCACGAGCACCCGAGTTGGCCATCATGAAGATGGGATTGAGCGTGTCGAGGTTCTGGATCATCGCCTCGGCCACCTCGTCGGTGGCGGCGTTCCACTTCTCCACAACCGCCTCGTGGCGCTCCTCCTGAGTGATCAGACCCATGTCGTACTGGTCTGTGATGTCACCCACGAGCTTGTCGTACTTGTCGAGGATCGACTGCTTCTCGGGCGGGATCACGACGTCGTTCTTGGAGATCGTGATGCCGGCTTGCGTTGCGTACTTGAAGCCGAGGTCCTTGAACGCGTCGAGCACCAGCGAGATCGTGGTGGCGCCATAGCTCTGCACGAGCGCGTCGATCAAGCGCGTGGTGTCGCGCTTCTTCATCGACTGGTTGACGTACACGTACTTGGAGGCGTCGAACTGATCGCCGAGCGCCTCGGCCAGCGCCCGCTCGATGCGGTCGTTGTAGATGATCCGCCCGACCGTCGTGAGCAGGTGCCCGCCCTCGCGTCCCATCGGCCGGAACTCGGCGATGTCGTGCAGCTTCACTACGCCAGCCTCGTAGGAGAGCTCGGCCTCCTGCGCGGTGCGGAACACGTGCGGCCGGGGCTCGTAGGTTGCCCTGTCGATCTTCGACAGCTCGTCAGCTTCCAGGCCATAGGTGAGGTAGTAGGCGCCCAGGATCATGTCCTGGGTCGGCGTCGCAAGCGGCGCCCCGTGTGCCGGCGAGAGGATGTTGTTGGAGGACAGCATCAGAATGCGTGCCTCCGCCTGGGCCTCGGCCGATAGTGGTAGGTGGACCGCCATCTGATCGCCGTCGAAGTCGGCGTTGAAGGCGTGGCACACCAGCGGGTGTACCTGGATCGCCTTGCCCTCGACCAACAGCGGTTCGAACGCCTGGATGCCCAGACGGTGAAGCGTCGGTGCGCGGTTGAGCAGCACCGGGTGCTCGTGGATGACCTCCTCGAGCACGTCCCACACCTCGCCGATCATCGAGTCGACCATCTTCTTGGCCGCCTTGATGTTCTGCGCGGACTTGCGCTCCACCAGCCGCGCCATGATGAACGGCTTGAACAGCTCGAGCGCCATGATCTTCGGTAGACCGCACTGGTGCAGCTTCAGGTACGGGCCGGCGACGATCACCGAACGACCGGAGTAGTCCACGCGCTTGCCCAGGAGGTTCTGGCGGAAGCGCCCTTGCTTGCCCTTGAGCATGTCCGAGAGCGACTTCAGCGGACGGTTGCCCGGCCCGGTGACGGGACGGCCACGACGGCCGTTGTCGAACAGCGCGTCAACCGCCTCTTGCAGCATGCGCTTCTCGTTGTTGACGATGATCTCGGGCGCGCCGAGGTCGAGCAGTCGCTTGAGGCGGTTGTTGCGGTTGATCACGCGGCGGTAGAGATCGTTGAGGTCGGATGTGGCAAAGCGCCCACCGTCGAGCTGCACCATCGGGCGCAGCTCCGGCGGAATCACCGGCACGGCGTCCAGCACCATCATCTCGGGCTTGTTGCCGGATTGGATGAAGGCGGAGACCACCTTCAAACGCTTAACCGCGCGCGCCTGCTTCTGGCCCTTGCCGGTCTTGACCTGCTCCTCCAGTTCGGTGCGTTCGGCCTCGAGGTCCACCTGCTGGAGCAGGTCGCGGATCGCCTCGGCGCCCATACCGCCACGGAAGTATTCGCCGAAGCCATAGGGAGAGCCAAAGCGCTCCTTCAGCTCCCTGAACGTCGTCTCGTCGTGCTCGATCTGCTTGGAGTCCATCGTCTTGAACAGCTCCCAGACGTTGCGCATCCGCTCGGCCCCGTCCTCGACGTAGGCTTCGGTGTCGGCGATGTCGGCCTCGAAGGTCTTGTTCAGTTCCTTGACGAGCTTGTCGCGCTCCTCGTCGGAGATCTTCGCGAGGTTGAGGTCGAGCGAATCGGCCCACAGGTGGTCTTCGTCGTTGAAGGAAGTCTGCTTGCCGGTCTGCAGATACTTCTCGCGACGGGCAAGGGACTCGCGCAGTTCGAGCACGCGCTCCTGTAGCTCGGCGGCGTAGGAGTCGAGAACCTTGTTGACCTCCTTCTCGAGCGTGTCGAGATCCTTCGAGCGTGCCTCATCGTCGACCCATGTGACGATCGACGCGGCGAAGTAGAGCACCTTCTCGAGCTCCTTGGGCGCCATGTCGAGCAGGTAGCCGATGCGCGAGGGCACGCCCTTGAAGAACCAGATGTGGCTAACGGGAGCGGCCAGGTCGACATGGCCCATGCGCTCGCGGCGCACCTTCGAGCGTGTGACCTCGACGCCACAGCGCTCGCACACGATGCCCTTGTAGCGCACACGCTTGTACTTGCCGCAGTAGCACTCCCAATCCTTGGTGGGACCGAAGATGCGCTCGCAGAAGAGACCGTCCTTCTCGGGCTTGAGCGTGCGGTAGTTGATCGTCTCGGGCTTTGTTACCTCGCCCGAGCTCCAGCCGCGAATCTGCTTGGAGGAGGCGAGGGAGATCTCGATGGCGTCGAAGTTATTTATGTCAATCATTTCTAGTTGCTCCCTTCCGCCGGCTCGCCCACAGGCTCTCCGGTGTCGTCCAGCTCCTCGAGCGCGATGCCGTCCTCGATCAGCCCCTCTATGTCGAGCCCCGCGTCGGGCTCGCTGTCGTCCTCTGCCTGCTCCTCGCCGCCAGTCTCAGCGGCGCCAGTCTCAGTGGCGCCAGCCTCACCCTCGGGCTCGGTCTCTGTCACCTCGCCGGTGGGGGCCCGCACGCCGGAGAGGTCGATGCCCAGCTCCTCGGCAGCGCGCAGCAGATCGTCGTCTTCGTCGCGCAGCTCGGTGTGCTGCCCTTCCTCGGAGACGACGCCGACGTCGAGCGCCAGCGACTGCATCTCCTTGAGCAGCACCTTGAAGGACTCGGGGATCGACGGCTCGGCGATGTTCTCGCCCTTGACGATCGCCTCGTAGGCCTTGACGCGTCCAACGGTGTCATCGGACTTGATCGTGAGCATCTCCTGCAGCGTGTAGGCGGCGCCGAATGCCTCCAGCGCCCAAACCTCCATCTCGCCGAAGCGCTGACCGCCGAACTGCGCCTTGCCGCCCAGCGGCTGCTGGGTGACGAGCGAGTAGGGTCCGGTCGAGCGAGCATGGATCTTGTCATCGACGAGGTGCAGCAGCTTCAGGATGTACATGTAGCCGACGGTGACCTGCTCCTCGAACGGCTCGCCGGTGCGGCCGTTGAACAGCGTCATCTTGCCCGACGCCTGCTCGCCGACACGACGAGACTTGTCGATGTCCATGCGGATGCGGCCCTTGTGTTCGTCCTGCCACTTGACCAGCGCGGTGTCGACGTCCTGTACGGTCGCCCCGTCGAAGACGGGCGTGGCGACGTATACGCGTCCGTTGCCACCATTGGAGTGCGCGTCCTTGTAGGCCTCGGTGCCGTCGTCGTACCACCCCTGCGCGGCGGCCCAGCCGAGATGCGTCTCGAGGATCTGCCCGACGTTCATGCGCGATGGCACGCCGAGCGGGTTGAGGATCACGTCCACGGGAGTGCCGTCCTCGAGGAACGGCATGTCCTGTTGATCCACGATCTTCGAGATCACACCCTTGTTGCCGTGACGGCCCGCGAGCTTGTCGCCCTCGGAGATCTTGCGCTTCTTGGCCACGAACACGCGCACCAGGTCATTGACCCCAGGCGGCAGGTCGTCGCCTTCGTCGCGGCTGAAGGTCATCACGTCGATCACGACGCCGCCCTCACCGTGGGGCACCTTCAGCGAGGTGTCCCTGACCTCGCGCGCCTTCTCCTTGAAGATCGCGCGAATCAGCTTCTCCTCGGCGGTCAGCTCGGTCTCGCCCTTGGGCGTGACCTTGCCGACGAGCAGGTCGCCCGAGGCCACCTCGGCCCCGACGCGCACGATGCCACGATCGTCGAGGTTGCGCAGCGACTCCTCCGAGCGGTTGGGAATGTCGCGTGTGATCTCCTCGTCGCCGAGCTTGGTCGTGCGAGCGTCGATCTCGTACTCCTCGATGTGAATCGAGGTGAGCTCGTCGTCCTGCACGAGGCGCTTGGAGAGAATGATCGCGTCCTCGAAGTTGTAGCCCTCCCAGGACATGAACGCCACCATCAGGTTCTTGCCGAGCGCCATCTCGCCCTTGTCGGTCGAGGAGCCGTCGGCGAGCACGTCGCCCGCCTTGACCTTCTGGCCGGCGCTGACACGCGGCTTGTGGTGGATCAGGGTGCCCTGGTTTGAGCGCATGAACTTCTGCAGCTCGTACTCGTCCTTGCCCTCCGGCGTCTCGATCGCGATGCGGTTAGCGTCGACGAAGTCGATCGTGCCGTCGCCTCGTGCCAGCAGCACGTCGCCCGTGTCGAGTGCAGCACGCCGCTCCATGCCGGTCCCCACCAGCGGCGCGTCGGTCTTCAGCAGCGGCACCGCCTGAGCCTGCATGTTCGAGCCCATCAGCGCACGGTTGGCGTCGTCGTGCTCGAGGAACGGGATCATCGCCGTCGTGACCGACCAGATCTGCTCGGGGGATACGTCCACCAGGTCCACGTCCTTGGGACCGACGGTCACATACTGCCCGGCCTGGGTGCGGCACAGGATCTCTTTGCCAAGCAGCTTGCCGGTCTTCTCCTCGATCGGCGTGTTCGCCTGAGCGATCAGCTGCTCCTCCTCCTGGTTGGCATCCAGGCGCACCACCTCATCGGTGACGACACCGTCCTTGACAACCCGGTAGGGGGTCGTCACGAAGCCGTACTCAGACACCTCGGCGAACGAGGAGAGCGAGCCGATCAGGCCGATGTTCGGGCCCTCTGGAGTCTCGATCGGGCACATGCGCCCGTAGTGGGTGGGGTGCACGTCGCGCACCTCGATCGGCGCGCGCTCGCGCGTAAGACCGCCGGCGCCGAGCGCCGACAGGCGCCGCCTGTGCCTGAGGCCGGCGAGCGAGTTGGTCTGGTCCATGAACTGCGAGAGCTGGGAGGAGCCAAAGAACTCCTTCAGCGCGGCCACGACCGGTCGGATGTTGATGATCGTCTGCGGCGTGATCGTGTCGGCGTCCTCTGTCGTCAAACGCTCGCGCACGACGCGCTCCATGCGATAGAGACCGATGCGGAAGGCCTCCTGGATCAGCTCGCCGACGGTGCGCAGGCGACGGTTGCCGAAGTGCTCGTACTCGTCGAGGTGCTCCTCGACGGGCTCGCGCGGCATCGACGTGGCCTCCGCCGCGTAATCCTTGATTTCGAACTCGGGCTCCTCGGGCATGCCGAGTCGCTTGGGTAGCGAGACCAGCTCCTTGACGAGCGCGAGGATGTCGTCGTGGGTGAGCGTGCGCGTGTCGATGTCGATGTCGAGACCGAGCCGCGAGTTGAGCTTGTAGCGACCGACCCTTGTGAGGTCGTAGCGCTTGGGGTCGAAGAACAGCTGGTTGAGCAGCGCCTTGGCGTTCTCGACGCTCGGCGGCTCGCCGGGACGCTGCTTCTTGAACAGCTCGATCAGGGCGCCCTCTTCGGTGCGCGTGACCTCCGTGTCGGCTTCGATCGTGTTGCGGATGTAGTGCGAGTTCTCGAACAGCCGCAGGATCTCCTCATCGGTCGCGTAGCCCATCGCGCGCAAAAGCACGGTTACAGGCAGCTTGCGCTTGCGGTCGATGCGGACGAAGACCTTGCCCTTCTTGTCGATCTCCAGCTCCAGCCACGAGCCACGAGCGGGCATCAGGTTGGCGATGAAGACCTGCTTCTCGCGGTCCTTGGGCTCCATCAGATAGGCGCCGGGGGAGCGCACGAGCTGTGTGACAACGACACGCTCGGTGCCGTTGATGACAAACGTGCCGCGCTCGGTCATCCAGGGAAAGTCCCCCATGAAGACCGACTGCTCGCGGATCTCTCCGGTCTCGCGGTTGATGAACGCGACCGTGACCGTGAGCGGACGTGCGTATGTCAGATCCTTCTCGCGACACTGCTCCAGCGAGGCAACGGGCTCGTCGAAGACGAACTCGCCGAACTGCACGGCAAGATTGCCGGTGTAGTCCTCGATCGGGGAGATGTCGTCGATCGTCTCGCGCAGGCCGCCCTTCTCAGGGTCGGTCAGCCACAGAAACGAGCGGCGCTGGATATCGATCAGGTTCGGTACGTCGACAGACTTGGACAGACGCGCGAAAGTCCGGCGCGTCCGGAGAGCATCAACAGCAGCCAAGAAACGACTCCTTCGGAGGGCGAGGAACGGGCAGAGGCGGGCGCAAACGCGCGACCAGCAAAGATAGCACAGACTATCGGCGCCCTCAAGTGGGGCAGCCAGCGCTCACGGACCCCACCCCCTGACACCGCGTATGTGGCGCGGCGCCTGACGCTTCGGGTGGCTGCGACTATCGGCCAGCGGGCGGGATTCTACCGGAGATTCGCCGATTTTGGGAAAACCCCGGATCGGGCACGGCAAGCCGCAGCTCGTGGCAGGGTAGCTCGAAAAAGGCCGATGCCCCCCGCGCGCGCGGGGGGCATCGCATTTTGAAGCTGTAAGACCCCAGCGGAGCGGGGCTCCGCACTACTTCAACTCGACGCTGCCTCCGGCCTCCTCGAGTTCGGCCTTGAGCTTGTCGGCCTCCTCGCGCTCGATGCCCTCCTTGACGGGCTTGGGAGCCTCGTCGACGAGCGCCTTGGCCTCCTTCAGTCCCAGACCTGTGGCAGAGCGGACGACCTTGATCACCTGGATCTTCTTGTCGCCGGCTGCCGCCAGGATCACATCGACAGTGGTCGGGCCTTCATCCTCGGCTGCCTCGCCGCCACCGCCACCGGCTGCTGCTGCCACGGGCGCGGCCACCGCTGCCGCGGAAACGCCGAACTCCTCCTCGAGCGCTTTGATGCGCTCAGCGAGCTCGAGCACCGAGATGCCCTTGAGCTCCTCGATCCAATCCTGTGTGCTTGTTGCCATCGGTCAGTCCTCCTTGGTCGCTTCGGCGCTCTCGGTTTGTTGCTCCGAAGCGTCCGTCTGGTTGTCGTCTTGCGCCGGCTCAGTCGCCGGCTCAGCTTGGTCTGTCGCGGCCTGCTCAGTTGGAGCCGCATCCTCAGTTGGGGGAGCCTCCTCAGTTGAGGCGGCCTCTGCCTCGGGCTGCTCCTCCGCCGCGTCGCTCTCCTCGGCCACCGGGGCGTCAGGGGGGGCATCAGCCGGCAGAGCCTCGGTAGCGCTCTCCTCGACGGCCGGAGCATCGGCAGCCGGTATCTCCTCAGCCGCTGGAGCCTCCTCAACAGGAGCAGCCTCGGCCGCCGGCGCCTCGCCGGCCGGGATCTCGCCTGACTCCTTCTTCTCGCGCACCTGGCCGAGCGCAACCGCCAGGCCGCCGACGAGACCGCCGAGCGTGCGCACCAAGCCCGAGATGGGCGAGGCGACGATCCCGACGAGCTGGCCGTAGAGCACTTCGCGCGAGGGGAGGCGCGAGATCGCGCGGATCTGATCCGCATCGACCACTTCGCCGTCCATCAAGCCGCCCTTGAACGGCAGCAGCTGCGTGACGCGTGCCTGGTCCGCAACGGCCTTGGCCGCAAGCGCAGCATCGCCGCGCACGAAGGTGAGTGCGGTGGGGCCTGAGAGCAGCGCCTTGAGCGACTCAGCGCCGACTTGATCGGCGGCGCGTTCGGTCAACGAGTTCTTGACGACCGTGAAGGTGGCGTCGGCCTCACGCAGTTTGGAGCGCAGTTCAGCCGCCTGGGCCACCGAGATGCCGCGGTAGTCGACGGCGAAGACGGCCTGTGACTCGTCTATCTCCGTTGCGAGCGCCTCTATCGTCGCTGCCTTCTGCTCTCGGTTCATCTCATCCCTTGCTCTCTTTGAAGAACTCAGACGCCCAAGCACAGGGAGGGGCGTCGAGAGCGGGGGTGAACCGCTTTCGCTCGCTCCACCTACCCCGGTCTTCTCTGCCGAGCCGATCGTGGATCGGCCGGCGACGCCGGGGGTCTCGGGCGGTGAGCCGTTGATTAAATCAGGCCGCGGCTGCCTCTTCGACGATGTCGCGGGTGCGAGCCGGATCGACTTTGACGCCGGGGCCCATGGTGGAAGTCATCGTGATCGTGCGCAGATAGCGACCCTTTGCTGCCGAGGGCTTGGCACGAACGAGCTCTTCGACGACAGCCGCGTAGTTCTCGAGCAGCTGACGCTCGTCGAAGGAGGCCTTGCCGATCACCATGTGCACGATCGCGGTGCGATCGGTGCGGTACTCGACCTTGCCGGACTTGGAGTCTTCGACCGCTTTGGCAACGTCCATCGTGACGGTGCCGATCTTCGGGTTCGGCATCTTGCCTGAGGGGCCGAGGATCCGCCCGAGCTGGCCGACCACCGACATCAGGTCGGGCGTGGCGATCGCGACGTCGAAATCGTCGAAGCCCTCTTGGATGCGCTTGGCCAGATCCTGTGCGCCGACGACATCGGCGCCAGCGGCCTCGGCTTCGCGGGCCTTCTCGCCCTGGGCGAAGACGATGACCTTGACGTTCTTGCCCAAGCCATTGGGAAGAGCGATCGTGCCGCGCAGCTGCTCGTCGGCGTGGCGCACGTTCAGGCCGGTGCGCACGTGGATCTCGACCGACTCGTCGAATTTGGCGCTGGCGAGGCTCTTGACAAGCGCGACCGCCTCGGCGGGGGCGTGCTCGCGATCGCGATCGATCTTCTGAAGACCCTCTGTGTGGCGGCGACCGTGAGCGCTCATGACGCCACCTCGACACCCATCGAACGAGCGGTGCCGGCGATGATCTTGACCGCCTGATCGACGTCGTGCGCGTTGAGGTCGGCGAGCTTGCGCTCTGCGATCTCGCGCAATTGGGCGTCGGTGATCTTGCCGACCTTGTTGCGGTTGGGCTCGCCCGAGCCCTTCTCCAGTTTGAGCGCCTGGCGGATCAGAACGGCCGCCGGCGGCGTCTTCGTCACGAATGTGAACGAACGATCCTCGTAGACGGTGATCACCACCGGGATGATCGTGCCCGTGTCGCTGAGAGTCTGCGCATTGAATGCCTTGCAGAACTCCATGATGTTGATGCCGTGCTGGCCCAGGGCAGGGCCGACCGGCGGAGCCGGGCTCGCCTGTCCGCCGCGCGCTTGCAGCTTGATCGTTGTCAATACCTTCTTGGCCATAACTATTCCACGCCTAAACGAATTCGTTTTTTTGTAGGTCACACACAGCTTGCCTACAACTTCTTGACCTGGTCAAAGCCCACCTCGACGGGTGTCTCGCGACCAAAGATTGATACCAGGACCTTGAGCTTGGCGGCGTCGTCGTTGATCTCGGAGATCTCTCCGGAGAAGTCTGACAGCGGGCCGGAGACCACCTTGACGGTCTCGCCGATCGTGAACTGGGCGCGTGTGCGTGGGGCGGTCGCGACCTCCTTGTGCAGCAGGCGATCGACCTCGGCCTGGGTTAGCGGCACCGGCTCCTGGGAGGAGCCGACGAAGCCGGTCACACCCGGTGTGCCCTTGACGACGCCCCAGGAGTCCTCGTTGAGCTCCATGTTGACGAGCACGTAGCCCGGCATGGTTCGCTTCTCGACCGTGATCTTCTGGTTGTCCTTCATCTCCGAGACGGACTCGGTCGGAACGACAACCGTGCGCACGGCACGCTGCTGGCCCAGCGATATAACGCGGTGCTCGAGATTGTGCTTGACCTTGTTCTCGTGACCGGAGTAGGTGTTGACTACATACCAACGAAACATTCAGCTTCCTGACAGCTTGAATTGGTGGATAAGACAAAGCAAAACGAGAGACACTACAGGCGTTACTTGAAGGAAAGCGCTGGCCTAGAGAATCAAATTGACGATCTTTTGGGCCGCCCAGTCGGCGATGCCCAAATAGGCGCCGGCGACGGCAACGAAGCCCAGCACGACCGCGGTTGCCTGCGTGACCTGGCGACGATCGGGCCATTGGACTCGCTGCAGCTCGGCCCAGCTGGCGCGCAGGAAGGCGATTGCGCGACGTGGCAGCGACTGCGACGGCTTGCCGGCGGGAGTCGCTCCCTCTGGAGGCGCGGGCTCCGGCAACTCGTCGAGGACCGACTCGTCGTCTCTGCCCCTGCCCCCGCCGCGGCCTCCAGCCGCAGGCACGAGGTCGGCTGCGGATGCCTCGCGAGAGCCGTCGCCGTTGCGCTCGCCGTCGCCGTTGCGCTCGACCTCGACAGGTTGCTGCTCGACCGGCACACCGCCGGCGCCGGCGATGAGCGCCGCGTCGAACTCGTCGGCGTCGCCAGCGTGCGAGAGCGCCGCCGGGACATCGGCGCGGACTGGGCGATTCTGGGATGGGGTCGTCGCGCCCTCGCGGACGGGCCTAGGGCGACGTTGCCTTGCACGCTTGCGGTCACGAGCCACGGCAGCGCTCCCGCGCTAGCGAGTCTCCCGATGGCTGGTGTGCCGGCGGCACCAGCGACAGTACTTGCGCAAGCTCACCCGGTCTGGGTTGTTGCGCTTGGACTTGTTTGTTTGGTAGTTGCGATGCTTGCACTCCTCGCAGGCGAGGGTGATAGCGATTCGAACGTCTCCGCGAGCCATGGCTAAAGATCCCTGCGTGGTTGTCGACGAGCGCGCCCGGACGAAAGAAAAACCCCGCCCAGGCGCGAGGTTGAGCAAAGTCTAGCGCGGCTGGGCACTCGGTGCGACCGACGTTCGGCGGGCTGCCACCGCCACCACCAATTGGCTCAACGATGCAACACCGCTGGAGCGTCACCATCGGAGCGAGCCTGGGCCGTGTGCCTCACTGGGCCGTGTGCCTCACTCGTACAGCGTCAGCGTCGCCAGGATCACGTACAGCGCGACGAGCGCCCAGCCCTCGAACGCTGCGGCTTCGCCGTCGCCGGTGATCTGCCACATGGCCAGCGCCATCACCAGCAATGCGCCGATGTAGACCGGCGCGAGCGCGAACGTCAGCGTTGTCGCTAGCAGGAACGAGATCAGCACGAGCAGCGGGAACAGGAACGCCGCGATCTGCGCCACCGAGTTCTTGACGACCGAGATCGCCAGGTCCGAGCGGCCCTTCCAGGCGAGCACCAGCCCAGCCGTGTTCTCGACCGCGTTGCCGGCGATCGCCACGATCACCAGGCCCGCGAACGCCTGGGAGATTTTCAGCTGCATGATCGCCGGCTGCAGACCGTTGACGAACCAGTCGGAGACGAACGCCGAAGCGACGCCGGCCGTGAGCAACAGTACGAGCGTCAGACGCAGCGACAGCCGTGGGCCGGCGCGCTCGGTGGACGCGATGCTCCAACGGTCCGTGTCCTCGCCCGACGCGCTTGAAGTCCTGGCCTGGGCGTCTGCCGATCCCGAAGCTTCGGCATCTGCCCTGGGCTGGGCCTCTGCCCCGGGCTGGGCCTCTGGCTCGGGCTGTACCTCTGGCTCGGGCTGTACCTCTGCCCCGGGCAGCTTGTCCGCGCGCAGATATGGCACGACCCAGGCGAGATACACGACGAGCAGGGCCACTGCCCCAACCGCGGAGATCGTGTCCACGTGATGGCTGGCCGGATCGTGCGCGGCGAGCGACAGGCCGAGCAGCACGATGATGAAGACCGTCACCAGTAGCAGCGTCGCCGTGTCTCGTGGCAGGCGATGATGAAAGCGCATCACGCCATCGGGAGCGCGCAGTGCGCCGACCACGATCACCAAGCCCAGCACGAGCATCGCGTTGGCGAAGATCGAGCCGACGATCGCCGTCTGCGCGACCACCAGCTCGCCCTTCTGCAGGGCGAAGATGACCACGAACAGCTCCGGCAGGTTGCCGAGCGTGGACTGCATCATGCCCGTGACCGCCGGGCCGAAGCGCTCGCCGAGCTGCTCGGTGGCGAACGACACGACCCACGCCAGGCCCGCGAGCGCCAGCGTCGCTATAGCGAAGCGCGGCACGGCCGGCCACTGAGCGTAGTTGGCGGCGCCTGCCAGCGCTGTCAGAATCGCGATAGTCGCGAGCGCGGCGCGCTCTATTGGGCTGAGGCGGCTCATCTTGCCCGCCGACAATAGTGCGGGCCACGGTTGCGCGCCGCGCAGCATCGCGCCGCTTCGAGGCGCCTAATTATGGCGCTACAATCAGGCTACCGTGGGAACTGAAACAGCGACTATACGTGTGGCGCGCGAGACCCGGGACCTATTTGCCGAACAGGCTTACGAGCGCGGAGTCTCGCTGGCTGCGCTCCTCGCCGAGATCGCACGGGAGCGGGAGATAGAGGCGATCTTCGAGTCAGAGCGACAGGCCATTCGCGCTGACGCCCAGAGCCCGGCTGCATTGGAAGAGATGCGTCTATGGGAGGCGACGCTGGAGGATGGCATCGACTGATCCGCGCCGTGGCGAGGTGTGGCTCGTATCTTTCGGCGCCGCCAGGCCAGGGGAGCCCGGCAAGAACCGTCCCGCAATCGTCGTCTCTGCCGATCACCTGCGTACCGGCACCGTGGCCGACCTGATCACTGTGGTGCCGCTGTCCAGCTCCAGTGCAACCTCGACACTGCGTCCCGAGGTTGAGAATGTCGATGGTGTCGATCGGCCGAGTCATGCGATCCCTCGAGCCGTTCTGGGCGTGGCTTCCTCACGCCTGCTGCGTAGGCTGGGAGTGCTCAGACCGACGACACTTCACGAGGTTGAGCGAGCGCTGGTGCTGATTCTCGACCTGGAACACTCCCGCTAGGCTTCCCAATCGATGCGCCTCGCCACCTTCCTGCCGCCTGGCGGCTCCCAACCCCGCGCCGGGGAGGTCCGCGACCGGCAGGTCGTGGCCTACGCCGACGAGCGCTTCACCGTGCTCGACCGCTTGCGCGATCCCGGAGCGCCCGCGGCCGACGGGCCGTCCTTCGCGCTGGCCGACGTCACGCTGCTGGCCCCCGTCCCCGAGCCGCGTGCGATTTTCGGGATCGGCCTCAACTATGCCGACCACATCGCCGAGACCGGCGGCACTGCTCCTGAGACGCCGCTGGTGTTCACCAAGCTGCCGGCCTCCGTCGTCGCGCCCGGTGCGTCCGTTCGCTGCCCTGCCGTCGTCAAACGGCTGGACTACGAGGGCGAGCTTGCTGTAGTGATGGGCGCTGACGGGCAGGTGGCCGGCTACGCCGTCGCCGACGACCTCACGGCGCGCGACCTGCAAGGGCGCGAGACGCAGTGGACGCGCGCCAAGGGGGGCGACGGGTTCTGTCCCTGCGGGCCGTGGATCACGACCGCCGACGAGGTCCCCGACCCGCACACGCTGTGGCTGCGCACCTGGGTCAACGGCGAGCTGCGCCAGGACTCCTCGACCTCGAACCTGATCTTCAAGATTCCCGAGCTGGTGCGGTTCATCTCAGAGACCTGCACGCTCTCGCCCGGCGACCTGATCCTCACCGGCACCCCGAGCGGCGTCGGCATGGGGCTCGATCCGCCGCGCTTCCTCGCCTGCGGCGACGTGGTGCGTATCGAGATCGAGCGGCTCGGCTCGATCGAGCACTCGATCGCCTGAGAGCACCGCGCGCCCTCGCCAGACCACGGCGAGCCAATCCGGCATCCGGCCACTGCCGGAGGAGGAGGGTCAGTGCGGCTCGAGCACGCGGTCGATCAGGCCGTACTCCAAAGCCTGCTCGGCCGTGAAGAAGCGGTCGCGCTCCATGTCCCTGCGCACCTGCTCCTTGGATAGGCCCGTGTTTTCCGCGTAGATGTCGTCGAGGCGGTCGCGGACGTTGAGGATCTCGCGTGCGTGGATCTCGATGTCGGTCGACTGGCCTTCGAAGCCCGCCGAGGGCTGGTGGATGAGGATGCGCGAGTTGGGTAGCGCCGCGCGCTTGCCCTTGGTGCCACCCGCCAGCAAGAGCGAGCCCATCGACATCGCCACGCCCACACACATCGTGTGGATGTCGGGCTTGACGAAGCGCATCGTGTCGTAGATCGCCAGGCCCGAGTAGACGCTTCCGCCCGGAGAGTTGATGTAGATCGAGATGTCCTTGTCGGGGTCCTGGGACTCCAGGTGCAAGAGCTGGGCGACGACCAGGTTGGCCACCTGATCTTCGATCGGCGTCCCCAGGAAGATGATCCGCTCGTTGAGCAGGCGGCTGAAGATGTCGAACTCGCGCTCGCCGCGCGCGGTGCGCTCTACGACCATCGGGATCAGCTGCGAAGTGGGGGCCACGCCCACACCCTATCGTCCGGCGGCATGACAGCCGGCGGCCGGCCATCTGCAAGGGGGCAAGCCAGCCCCGGATGGGCCTATCCTGCTGGGGTGCCCTTGAACCTTCCCAACGTGCTCACTGTGCTGCGCATCATGCTGGTGCCGGTCTTGGTGGTGGCCCTGCTGGGCAACACTCCGGCGGGGGACGTCTTGGCCGCCGTCGTCTTCGCACTGGCCTCGCTGACCGACTTCGTCGACGGCTATCTTGCCCGTTCGCGCGACTCGATCACGACCTTCGGCAAGCTGATGGACCCGCTTGCGGACAAGCTTTTGATCGTCGGGGCGCTGCTGTCGCTGGTGTCGCTCGACCGCCTGGAAGGGTGGGTGGCGATGGTCATCATCGCGCGCGAGCTTGCCGTGACGATGTGGCGTATGAACGCCACATCGTCTGGCGTCGTGATCGAAGCCTCGATGTTCGGCAAGCTCAAGACGTGCGTGCAGATCGCGGCGATCCTCGCCGTGATCGCGGTGCCTGGAAATCCCCTTTGGGTCTCGCTGCTTGTCTACCTGATGGTGGCGATCACGGTGCTGTCGGGCCTTGACTACTTCCGGCGAGCCACTCGTCCAGTCTCGTCTGACGCTCCGCCGGCCTCCCCGTCCGAAGCTCCGCCCGCAGCTCGCCCATGAGGCCGTGACGCTCGGCGATGACGTTGTGTTGATGGATCGTCTCTAGGTTCTCCTGGCGCGCTGAGACGAAAGCGCCGTCTGGCAAGTCCGTGAAGCGCTCGACTGTGGCCGCGATCATCTCGCGCACGCAGTCCTCTACGAAGCGCGGGCGGCGGTGGGCCTTTTCCACGACCTCCACCTCGTCTGCGCGCTTCATCAGCTCGTAGATCTCCGAGGACATCGAGCCCTCGACGATCTCCAGCAGGCTCGCCGCTTCGATCTCGGCTTCGCACTCCTCCGGGCAGCCGATGTGCAGCGTGCCCAAGCCCCGCTGGTTGTGCGTCGCGACAGGCACGTTCTCGAACACCCTCTCGATCTGCTCCTCGCTGAAAGCCTCGGCGCGCAGGCGCTCGCGTGCACGAGCCGCCACTAGCTCCTGCGCGCACGGGCACGCGGTCATGCCCGTGGCCGCTACACCCACGAGCCGACGCGTACCCGTCGGCAGGGCTACGGCGCGGCCGAACAGCGTGTAGATCTCCTGCGTTGGCGTGCCCGACACCGGCGCCGGCTTGTGCTCCGGGTAGCGCGCGGCGATCCTCACCTCCGCCCGCTCTGCTTCCTGGCGTTCGCGCACCAGCTCGGCTATGTGCTGGGCCAGCGTCTCGGCCCGCAACGGCGCCTCTTTCAAGACCACCTCGCCGATCGCCTCGTTGACGACCTCCTCGAAGCGCGACATGTGCGCGCCCTTCTGTGCGGAGCCCAGGTCCACGTAGCACTCTAGGCGCGCGTAGAACAGCTCCTCGCGGATGCGGATGACCTTCTCGACTCCTGTGACGCCCACCCGCGAGAGGGCGACCGGGATCGAGGGGGTGCGCGCTTGGACGTCCTCAGCGACGGGTGTCGCTGGTGCGGCTGGGTGCACGTCTGTCGCTTGAGCCATGCTTCCGGCAAGCGTAGTACACCGGCTGGGGGGCCCGGCGGTGTCCTGCCCGACGCCGTTGGGCGGATGAGAAGCCAGGATGCCACCCGCCGAAGCGCCCATCCTCGCCGCTAAACTTTTTGCCGATGCGAACACTGCTCCCCGACCCGCCGCCTGCCCAGCTGCAGGCGCTGCTCGAGCGCCGCAGGCGCCTCGGCCAGGACGGCATGGACGAGGTGTGGGAGGGGGTGCTGCACATGGTGCCGGCGCCCGCGCATAGACACGCCGATCTCGCGCAGCAGCTCGCCGTGATCCTCGACGCGCCCGCCCGCGCCGCCGGCCTGAAGCCGACCGTCGCCATATTCAACCTCGGCGACTCCAAGGAGGACTTCCGCGTGCCCGACGGCGGGCTTCACCGTCCCGGCGCCGCCGAGATGTGGCATCCCACCGCCGCGCTCGTGCTCGAGATCCTCTCCCCTGAGGACGAGACCTGGGAGAAGCTTTCCTTCTACGCTGCCCACCACGTTGACGAGGTCCTGATCGTCGATCCCGATACACGCCAGGTCCACTGGCTTGGGCTCGCCGCCGACGAGCGCTACGAGCCAATCGAGCGCAGTGGCCTGATCGAGCTCGGCGCCGCCGAGCTCGGCCAGCGGCTCGACTGGGGCTGAGCCGCCCCGCCACTCATCCGATCTCGAGAAACCTCACGCCATGCAAAGGCGCGCGCCGTAGTGGTGCATCGGTGCTCAACAATGGACAGTCGAGCGCTCGCGCTAGCGCCACATAGCACGCGTCATAGGCGGACAGGTTGGCCCGCAGCGCCCAGGCATCGGCGATCAGACCGGTCGTGGGCACTCGCCGCACAGGGCTTTCGGCCAGCCTTTCTACCGCCTTGGTCGCGCGCTCGGAGGACAGCTTGCCGCCGCGCTCCAGGCCGCGCAGGCTCTGGACGACCTCGGGGTTGACGATGTCCGGCGCGATCAACTGCGAGCCGCCAATTAGGCCGGCGATCTGAGCTCCGAGCGTCGTCCGCAGCAGCAGCTCGAGGAGCGCCGAGGCGTCAATCGCGATCTGCGACGGCTCCGTCGATGATCCGCTCATAGCGCTCGGCGCGGGCCTCGTGAATCGCGTTTGAGATGTCCTGCGAGGAGATCGTGCTCACAGGCTCGTCCTGCTCGAGGCGGTCGAGCCATTCTCGATACGTCGGAACGCTCAGATCGCGACGCAGCACCTCGAGCACGTAGTCACTCAGGTTTCGGCCCTCCAGGCGCGCACGGGCGCGCAAGCGGTCGTGCAGCTCGACGGGGACGTTCTTCACCTGGATCGCGCTCACGCCCCAAAATGTAGCATGCCAACAGCATGCCTTGCCGATACCCTTGGCAAGCCGGCGGCTTGGGGCGGGCTGTGACAAAGTCGGCCCCGTGCGATGCTACGATGAACGTATGAAGCGCACCACTATCAGCTTGCCGGACGATCTTGCTCAGGATGTCGAGCGCGAAGCCCAGCGGCGACGCGTGTCGATTTCTGAAGTGACCCGCGAGGCCCTGCGGGAGCACATCCAACGGGCCGCCGCAAATCCTCTGCCGTTCATCGGCATCGGGCACAGCGGCCGGACCGACACCGCGCGCCGCGCCGAGGAGATCCTCGCGCGCGAGTGGGGCGATGCTGGCGGTCGTTGACACCGGGCCTCTTTACGCCGCGCTCGACCTCGACGACGACGATCACGGAGCCTGCGCCGCGACCCTGAGCCGTACCGACCTGCGCCTTGTCATACCCACGCTTGTGATCGCGGAGGTTAGCTACCTCGCGGGGACGCGCCTGGGCGCGGAAGCCGAGGCAAAGTTCGTCGCCTCGCTTGCCGATCTCGATGTCGAGGCACCGCCGCCCCAGGAGTGGACGCGCATCGCCGAGCTGATCCACCGCTATGCGAGCTTTCCGCTCGGCGCGACCGATGCCTCCGTCGTCGCACTCGCCGAGCGGCTGGAAACGGCCCACGTGATCACACTCGACCGCCGCCACTTCCACGCGGTCAGACCGAAGCACTGCGAGGCATTGCAACTGCTTCCCGAGTAGGGCACGGCCGCACGGCCGGCAAGCCAGACCGAGCGATCCCTTCGACCGTCCGCCGCGCCCGAAACACCGCGAGCGCCGGGCTGGCCAGCTCCCCGAACACGTCGAGCACCGCCCGCGTGACAACCGCCGCCTCGCCCACCCGCGCCTGCGGCGCCGACAGGTAGAAGCTTGCCATCGCCGCCACGATCAGCTCGTGCCGCCACCTTGGCTCCAGAGCCCGCGCGCAACCCAGGGCGCGCTCGGCCAGCAGCGCCATCCGCTCGGCTGCCTCCGTCGGCGAAGCGTACAAACCGATCAGGTTGGGCTGGGCTGTGCGCGCGTCCTCTTCGATGTCGACGAGCTGGTCGAGCATCGAGTGCAGCGCCCCGATCCACGGGAAGTACGCCTGCTCGAGCGCGTCCGCGTGCGCTTGACTGAGTCCCGGCTCGGCGGCCGCGGCGATCATCACGTGCACGCCGAGCGAGGATCCGCCCGAGGCGGCTGTCTCCCACCAGCGCAAGGCGCTGCCGGGCGGCGTCTGTGCGTGCCCCCACTGCTCGATGTCCGTGCGCTCGCGCCGGTTGTACGCCTGGAAGGAGATGACGCGCTCGGCCGCGCGCCTTGCGACGGGCGCGACTACCGCATATGCGGGCAACTCGGACAACGCCTCCCGACAGCTCTCCACGAGCGCCTGCACGTATCCGTTTTCTTGTTTTTTGGGGGGATGGATGGGGCGTGCGTGGTCGTGTCCCCAGGCGCTCGGTCCTCGCCAACCGCAACGTTCCCCGGGCCGGCAACTGGCGAGTGCGTCAAGCAGCGCCGCGTGGCGGCCACGCGTCTCCTCCGGCCCGCTCGCCCCCGCCTGCTCGGAGACCGTGTCGAGGTGGTTGTACGCGGTCTGGAATGCGACCGTGGCACGCACGACCGCGTCGCGGTGCTCCCGCCCCACGAACGTCGCGAATGCCGCGGCGCCCTCCATGTTGCCGCGCTTCTCCAGCGCTTCCAGCGCCTGGGCGCGCAATGCCGCATCCGGTATCTCCCGCGCCAGCTCGCGCCAGCGATCGAGCTCGAGCGAGACCTGCGGGAATACGTTCATCCAATAGCAAGCCGCGGCGCGCGCGAAGGCAGCGGCGAATCTGGCGCGCTCGAGCCTTGCAATGCGTGGCAAGCGCGGGATTTTCATTCCTCCGCGGAGCGTGAGCGACCCACCGCCGACTCGACCTCCGCCCCGGACGGCGTCAATCTCCACACGTTGGCAAGGCCCCGTCCCTGGCCGGCGTTGACGTTAATGATTAGGCCGAGTCGCTCCAGGCGCTGCAGCAGCTTGGACATCTGTCCTTGATCGGCGATTCCGACCGCCTGCGCGATCTGTCGATTGGATGCTCCGGGCCGTGCGGCGATCTCGCGCAGCACGCAGATCGTGCGATAGGTGATGCGCATCGGCAGGTCGCTGAGATGCGTCGTGCCGTTCGCGCTCTTCCGCCGGTACTGGCGGCGCTCGGGGAGCGGGCGCTCGAGCTCCTTGCGCGCGGCGGCTGTGCCGAGATAGGGGAGCACGATCAGGCTCGTCAATGGGTTTGTCAGCTCGACCAGCGCCGGGGAGGCGCTCTTGAGCAGCCGCGCGTGAACGACCGATAGCGCGGAGCCGACGACGCCCTCTGCTGTGAGCGCTGTGACTGCGGAGCTTTGGCTCGATTCGCGGCTGCCCTGTTCCACCGCGGCGACGATCTCGGCGAGCACTTCGCTGCGGCGTCGCAGGATTGCCTTGCCGCCGCTGAGCGTCTCGACCACGAGCAGTCTTCCTCGCGCGGGCTCGTCCTCGAAGAAGCACAGCAGCGCGTGCACGGTCCGCCTGATCCGCGTTCGCAACGGATCGAGCGGGTCTTGGATATCGCGCACGTAGCCGGCAGCGCACACGAGCGACTCCTCCACCGCCGCCAGCAGGCACTCCTCGGAGTCGACGAACAACTCGTAGAAGGTACGGCGCGAGACTCCGGAGCGTGCGACGACATGGGCAACCGTCACGCGGGCGCCACCACGCTCTGAAGCGACCTCGATCATCGCCAGCACGATCCGCCGCCGCTGGATCTCGGCCAGCTGCGCACGGTCTTTCGAGCCGCCGCCGAGACGCGGCAGCTGCGTCCCGGCGTGTCGGCTCGCGGCTGGCATGAGCTCCCTACTTCTTGTGACCCTTGCGGGCTTTCTTGGCTTTCCCCTTTTTGGCGGTCTTGGCCTTGGCGCAGCCCGTGACTGCAATCGGGGTCGATTGTTTGAGGTTCATCCCGTTGGCGCCGACAAAGTCGGTCGGCATCACGAGTTTGCTCTTGCAGAGGTTGGCGTTCGCGCCGAGCGCGGAGTACGGTCCCTCGGGCAGCTTCAGTTCGAATACGCCGATCGGCACGTCTGGGATCGTCCTGAACGTGCTGCTCGTGACGCCTTCGGGGCTGATGAACGTTTCGCCGTGCAAGTAGACGGTCACGCCCTCGCCCGATAGCGCGATGACCAGTTCGGGGAACTTCTGTCCGCCGTGGGAGACGAAATAAGCCGGCCCCTGCAGATCGACCGGCAGCACCGGGGTTGTCGCCGTGGCCGTGCCGATCCTCGAGTCGGGCGGGCAGGCGGCCGGGTTCGCGTTGAACGTGCTGTCCGGACACGCCTTCTGCAGCGTCGTCAACCTCGACGGCAGCTGTCGAGGCAGGTCGACCTTGACCTTGCCGATGTTCGCCTGCGTCCCGAACGGCGCTTTCGGATAGGTCAACCTAACGCTCAGGCTCGCCCCGTCCTTCCTCGAGGTTTTGCCGCTCGTGGAGACCGTGAAGATCGGTTTGAACTTCAGGACCGCACAGTTGGTCACCTGGAAGGGGACGTGCAGCGTAGACACGGTCCCCTGGCTGCTCGTCAAGCTGCCGCCAATTTCCTGCGGGGCGCAGTTCGTCGGGTTGAATGTGAAGTCCGGCCTGTTGATCGACACGTTGACGTGCTTGATCTGCAACGGTATCCCGTCGATGATCTGCGGGATCGCATATGGGCCCGTGCTGTCGCTTGTGATCGTCAGCGCGGCGTTCTCGGGGTTGACTTCGATCTTCGCGCGGACCACGACCTGGCCGAGGTTGAACGGGCCGGCCTTCGCGGGGTTCACAATCGACAGGCCGTACGGCGCACCCTTGTACGGGCCCGTGATGTAGACCCTGCCGCCCTTGACCGTGTACGGGTTGCCTCCCAGGCCCACGCTGACGGTCGTTTCCCCGATCAGGCTTTCAGGACCGCACGTGCCCGCGTTACCTTCAGCTTCCCCGCACAGCTTTACCTTCGACAGCGTCCCCAGCAAGCCTGAGGGCATCTTCAACTGGATCGCATCGAGGTTCTGGTTGCCGTCTTCTCTTGACATCGTCATCGTGAACGGCGTGAACGCCCCGGCTTGAATGTTGAGGCTGCCCGTCGTCAGGGACGGGGCGAATGACAATGGGTTCGAGCATGGTGTGCCGTTTGGGCCGCTTGTGATTTGGAATTCCGAGGAGGCGTCAACTGGCGCGTTGCCAGACCATGGTTCGATCGACGCGTTCGTCGTGTAGGACCCGCATAGAGCGGGGGTGCCGAGCGGCGCTCGGGATCCGCCAAAGAAGTGCAGGGTCAAGTCTTCGAATGGGAGTTGTGGCGTTTCCTTGAATGTCGACACCAGCTGGCCCGTGACCGGGTTGGGCGTCACCTGACCGGCGAGCTTCACGCGAACTCCAGACACCGGATCGTAGACGACGATATACAAGGCGATCAGGCTCCCGAAGGGATTCGCGTTCTGCGTAGCGAGATACGCGGCTCCGGTCAACGGGTTCGGCAACAGTGGCGTCTTAATTTCCACGGTCCCGACCTTCGACGATTCGGGGCACGTCTGTTCGCCTGGTGTTTCCAGGCTCACTTCGCTCATCCCACATGAGGAGAGACCGTCTGCTCCCGCAGGGTTCAATGCGACGCCCGCGGGAAGCGTGACCGTTGTGTTCTTTACCGTGGACTCGGTCAGTCCGGTGGGGTTCAAACTCGCGCCTTGGTCAACATGCACATCGACAGTCAGTCCGGTGGGGGTGCTTGCCTGTTGTCCGTCCGGAGCGACCGTGATCGACGGTTCGAAGTTCAAACGATTGCACCCATCTGGGCTGACGTGTTCGCCTTCGGTATTAGACAGCGTGTATTCCTTGGGCGACGTGAACCTACCGGCTTCTACCCATGTGTCTGCTTCCAGACTGGTCTGCCATGGACCGTTGCAAGATGTCGGCATGATGATCAACGGCTGCGCCTTTCCTGGCACGGGACACGACGGTTCGGTGGGATAGCTCAATACGTCAAGGCATGACAGTCCTCGTGTCGTGTTGTGGCGGGGGTCGCCCGGCACACCCCAGAAGGTGACCTGGCTGCCGATGAATTCGGCCGAGTCGGTGATGTCCGGTACGGTAACCACCACGCCGTAGTCGCCCCCGGTGCGCACCGAGGTATCCAGAACAACCGGGCCGCCCCACGACTGGAAGCCGAAGCGTGCCGGTTCGCCCACGGCAGGTTCTAGACTATATAGTGGCTCTGTGCCAGCATAGGGCACGTATGTATCGCTGTCAGGATTTGTCGCGATCGGCATCGCTACACCTATCACTGTGTCCGTCGGGCAATTGTTGAATTCCTTATCGAAAACGTACATGCTGCACTTCGGTAGCGGTGTAGGGTTACCTACGAGTCCGGGCGGCAGGTTAAACCTCAGGTCCTTCGAGAAGGCCGGCGGCCGCACTTCCGGCAGCACTTCTTTCAAGAACCCGTTGTAGAGGGGAACGGCACTCGTGTTCAACATAAACGTAGTCGTTAGTTGGAACGGGTGAGAGCCTGCTTGGGTATCCAGGGTACCGCCTTCTTCTTCGGGTGTCAGTTCGTAGCTTTCGATGCCATAAGTGGAACCTGTACCGTTCAGAGAGAGCGCGCGACGCGACACCACCGGAGAGGCTCCACCGCCGGTAACGTTTACTTCATTGACACCGTCGCCTGTCCCCGGGGCCACTTTTACGGTAATCGCAATCATGATACGTTCATATGCGAATACGGGAAAACCGGCGACTGTGCATTTTACGGTTTGTCCCGTGATCGAGCAGCTAATGGCTTCCCGCAAATAGCCTGGGACGATGCTGGAGCCGTCACCACTTTCGCCGTACACGGCGTCGGCCGTCACGCCGGCCGGTAGCTTGTCGAGGATCGTGACGGGATCTTCGACCGCGTTGGCCATTGCATCGCCCAGGTTGCTGACTTCAACAACCATACGCGCGTCACCGCCTGGCGAGCCAGCAGGCGCCGAGATAGTATCCACGTGCCACCACGGCTTAGCAGCGGACGCGCTGCCAGTCCCCGCTAGCATCGCCAAAACGATCGCGCAGATCGCGGCCAGTACTCTGCGCTCGAGATCTGTCGCGTTCATCGTGACCCGCCCTTCTTGCTCGCCTTGACCTTGGAGTGCTTTACGGGATATCGCTTGCGTGCTCGCCCTTCGCACGCATCACGCTTGTTCTTGCGTTTATCTATATGGCACGCGTCCAGGGCACGCGCGAGCTTTTGTGCTCGCGTCAACGACTTGGGTGCCACGGCTGGTTTTGCTTCTTCGATCACGTTCCCGATACCAGAGAACGTCGCACTCGGCGTCGGACCAAAGACTTCCGGTTGCGGCGACGGTGCTGCCTTACACGAATCACCCGACGTGCACGGCGGCGACGACACAGGGTTACTAACGCACGGTACCGCTTCTGAGCAGACGTGCGCGTCATATATGTCATACGCCGTGTCGTAGTCGCTGCTCGTCAAATGATTCGCGGTAATAAAGAACGCGTCATCACCATTTTCGCTTGCGTCCAGGAAAACAGATTCCGAGCTCGACGTTCCAGATGAGATCAGGTTCACGCAACCGTCCGAGCGTTCGCTGAAAGTCACGTTCCCGCTCGTGCAATCACCCACACCCACAGGCTCATACTCATACGGATCCTCGAGTCCATTGGTGTCCTGCGGCACCAACGCCTCGGGGCTGTCGAAAAACAAGCGACCGCTGTTTGACAGGTACCGCGGCTGATGCCCGCCACCGACCCAGGTGGGCAAATTGCCGGCCAACCAATGTGCAGAATGATACGCTTCAGCCCATATCGATCCTGGATCGACCAGCGGCGTGGGTTCTTTATCGCTTATCCCTACAGGACGACTGCCTGTGGGATCGCACGACGCGCATATCGTGCGGTGCTCTACAGCATCGTAGAGGTACACCTCCTCATCGGGCTTACCACTGACGGCATCGATGTTGTCATAGCCCGTCAACGACCTTTCCGACATGAAAGCGAGATAACGACCATCTGGCGACACCCGAGAGGCAACTTTTGTCAAATCTGGCAAAGAAATAGTGGAATCGACTGGTGTATACCATGTTTTTTGGTCTTCGCCCGCCAGCGTCGCAATATAGCTCGTCGACCATTCACCTCCGCTGTAATGCAACAGATATAGGTTGTCTTCTCCACTCACCGCCCCATTCGCCAACACGCCCTTAGCAACAAAATAAACAGAAGAACCGTCTTCGCTTATATCCGAAGTTCCCAACTGCACACCTGCGTTTGCTTCTCCAGCACCGTGATCGACCGTGACGTCTGTCGACGCATGCGTGCCGGTGTTATATTCATACAATTCGCCGTTTTCGTTATAGAAGAGTCTTTCCCCGTCGCTGCTCATCGCCCGGAAGAACGCGCACTTCCCACCAACCCTAAACGTTTCCTTTGCGAGCATGTCGCGCACATACAAACCCCTATACCCTTCCGGAGAACACTGTCCCACGATGGCGGTATTCGGCGATCCCCACGTCCACGCGACGAAGCGTCCGTCACCTGAAATAGAACGTTCGCTTTCCCCACCATCAGTCCCGAAAATGTTGCCCTGAGGAGCTAGATATGTGGTTGCTCCGGACGCCTGCGCTGTGCCGCCATTCGGCAGGACATTTACCAGTTGCAGTTCCCCATCAGACCACTCATAAAGATTATCCGAGCCGATTTGACCACTAACAGCTTCCGGCGTCAGCGCCAACGACGTAGCAAGCATTATGTGGCTGAGGTCGGGAGTCGTGCCAACTAGTTGCAACGCGATGTTGCCTCCTTCAGCTTCAAAACTTGAGCCGATGGGGACGTTTGCGAGTGTCAGAATTGGTGTAAAACTACTGTTTTCATTGTTCCGAAAATAGAGTGTCCCTGGGACCCCTCCGGGCGCCAGTACGGTGTCTATCCCAGGAATAGCGATAGCTCGTGACAAATCCGTTGAAAAACGCTGATAACTTCCACCTTTCTCGACAAGTTCAGGCCCATCCTTTGGGCGACCCTGCGGCAGCGAAATATTCTGTGTATGCCACCCGTCCTGACCACGCACCGACAGCGCGCTCGACTCTTCACCTTTATACCCTACGGGGTCTTCACCAAGTGCTCCTTCCACGTTAAACTCCACAGCGCTACCGTCACTTGAAGCCGACTGCTCAGCTCCTGGCGAAAGCCTGATCAAGCCAAATTGTTTATTGGGCGGTGAGACCAATTCCCACACACGTCCGTCGGGCAGTGCAAGCTCGTTCCCTCCAACTGGCTGCGTCGTGAATGTGTGGTCGATGCTTTCGCTGGTGCCGTACGCGTTGCTTACTGTCAGCTTATAATGATAAATGGTGTTAGGTTGCAGTTCCTGGCGGTGATAACTGACCAGCACATAATTTGAGCCATCCCCCAAGCTACCACTCAAAGTCATCCCGTAAGAGCTGGTCGTCCCATATTCGAGACGATAGTCTGTGCTCGTGCCTAGCGGATCTACTTCTGCCTCAAAGCTAGCGCTTGTAGAGGCCACATCCTCCACCCACGGACCACTCACCAACATCGGCGGTGTCTCCGTAAAGGTCTCGTCTGATCCCACGGTGCTTCCAACGACTACTCGGTAGTGATAAAGGTCACCAGGAACAAGCCCGCTCAGTTCGGAGCTCACGACCTGTTCTTCAAAGCTTGTTGTCGACCCGATCGGCAAAGAAGGCGTGCTCGAGCCATACGAGCTTGTCAAGCCATATTCGAAATGATATGTCGTCGTCGTGCCCTGCGGGTTGATCTTTGCTTCCAAAGTTGCGACACCACGAGGCGCAGGTATTGCAGACTCGCTGCCAGTTTCGACCACCGGACCCGCGGGCGGCGTCAACACCCAGACTTTGGGGCCTTCCTCCGAATAGCCCGCAACGTACAGCTCGTCGGGCCCACCCGAAATATTCGCGACCGCCATACCATGAGAGCTCGTTATGAGCTTCGAGCCAAAGCTCGCGATCTCGTCACCGTTCGGTGCGTACTCCAAAACGTGGAACCCGTCGGTCGCATCGCCCACGAACAAGTCGCCCGAGCCGTCGACGGCAAGGTCTTCGACTATTTCGCTGCCTTTGTCAAACTGGGTTGTCTTTTCAACACCGTCGGGTTCGAACTCTCGCACACCAGATGCTTCACCATCCTTTACAAAGAGGTCGCTAGCGCCATCGACAGCCAGCGCCGTCACCCCGGCGGTGGACAAGCCCGTCAACGAAATATTCCTGCTCCACGCGCCCGAAGAATTGAACACCTCGATGCGCGCCTTGTCACCGACATACACCGAACCATCGGAGCCCACAGCGATTGTGCTGGCGTACCCTGACCACATAAATTCACCGTTCCCTGCGCCTTCGGTGCCGAAGGTACAGTTTTCACCCGCTTCGCACACATCCTTTTCCGCTTCTGTGGCCCCAGTCACGCCATCCTTGGTGGCGTTGACATGACCTCCGAACATCAGCAGAAATTTTCCTGAAGGGCTGAACTTCTGTACCCGATTATCACAAAAATCCTCGACGTAGACGTCTTTATACGAAGTGCTCGTAGGATCGTTGTCTACCGCCACACTCTGAGCGCCGCATTCTTGAGCGAACTCACCAGCTGGGGCCGATCCGGTTTCCGCTTGTTTGGCTCCTGCCCCCTTCTGGCATGAGCTCGCAGTCGTGCAGATCTGAAATTCGTTGGCGGGCGGAGAGCCTTCGATGAGGGGTGGGATCACGCTCCAGCCCCAGGCCAACTCGAATTCCCCAGATCCAGAGAACTTCGAGACTCGGTTATTGTAGAGCTCGCTGACGTACACCTCGCCCGTCTGTTGATCGACCCCGACTCCAATCGGCTCGTTAAGCTGTCCGGCTTTGGCGCCTTGACTGCCGAACTGTGACACCGCTCCGGCAAACGCCGTACCGGTACCAACTCCGAGCACACAAACCAGCCCGCAAAGCGAAGCCACAGCCACCAACCTAAGCCTGCGAGCACCCATCACACCCATCCCCTCCTAGAAGACCGATTCACATCAACCGACGGAGCCGCGGGCAACACGAAGCCAGCGGCTCGCACAACACGTACGACCAAAGTCCCTCTCTCAAATGCGGGAACGTCGCGCGTTCGTCCCCGGGCGCAGCCCAGCCGGATGCGATGACTGCCGCATGCGGCATGCGCATGACTGAAACACCTTGCTCTCTCATCCCGTTGCCCTTCCCCGGTCCTTTCGCCCTTACGTCCGGCGCGCTGTGCGCCTCTCACCGCACCGGTCTAGGTGCTACTGACCCTCTCGGCACGCTTATATTCCCCGCTCTCAGGTGGCGAGCCAAGACAAAATTTGGGTACTTGAATTTAGAGATGGGCGGCGTACCAATCCGGCTACCCACATAATTTGCGCGAGCTGGCGAAGCCGAGTGCAGAGCTGTGGCTCTGATTCCAAGGCGTCCGTCCCGGCCGGCGGCGCCGGTCGGATCAGAAAGCAGGATGCCATCTGCGAAACCGCCCGTCCCCACCGCTACCCTTCTTAGCCATGCGAACGCTGCTCCCCGACCCGCCCCCCGCCGAGCTGCAGGCGCTGCTGGAGCGCCGCAGACGCCTCGACCAGGATCGCAAAGACGAGGTCTGGGGGGGGGTGTACCACGTGGTCCCTGCGCCGCACGACCGCCACGCTGACCTGCAGGCACAGATCATCGTGCTGCTCAACCCCCAGGCGCGCCTGACCGGGCTGCGCCCTCGCGGAGAGTTCAACCTCGGCGCCCCCAAGGACTTCCGCGTGCCGGACGCGGCGCTGCTGCGCCCCGGACCCGGCGGCGTCTATCTGCCCACCGCGGCGCTGGTGGTGGAGATCCTCTCCCCCGGCGACGAAACGTGGGCCAAGCTCCCCTTCTACGCCGCCCACCACGTTGACGAGCTGCTGATCGTTGACCCCGACACCCACCAAATCCACTGGCTCGGCCTTACCGCCGACCACTATGAGCCAATCGAGCACAGCGCCCTGATCGCCCTCGGCCCCACCGAGCTCGCCCAGCAAATCGACTGGCCCTAGAGCCGCCGCTATTCCTGCAGCACAGCCCGCGCCGACACGCGCGCCGCCAGCATCCCCGGCAGGGCGATCACCGCCAGGGCGATCGCGCCGAATAGGAGGATAGTGAGCAGCACCTGCTCGGGGCCGAGCGAGAAGGGGGCCGGGAAGCCGGTGCTCAGCTGCAGGAAGCGGCCCGCGAGCGCGTGACCGGCAATCCCCACGAGCGCGCCCACGAGCGCGCCGACGCCGATCGTGATGCCGCACTCGAGCAGCACGGAGCGCCACAGCTGCGCCGCGTCGTAGCCCTGGATCTTCAAGGCCGCCAGCCGCGGGCGGCGCTGCCAGATCGCCGCGCTCAGCGCGGCCGCCACCGACAATGCTGCCGCCACGATCAACAGCGTCGAGATCTCTTCCAAAGTGCGCAGGCCTTGCCGCGCGCTTGCCGCGCTTTGCGCCGCCCGTTCTTCTGAGGTGCGCACCTGCAAACCGCTGCCCGCGCCGAGCGCCCCGAGCACCGCCTGCCTGCCCACCGTCGGACTCACTCCCGGCTTCAAGGCCACTTCCAGCGCCGCCGCTTCGCTCGTATGCCACAGGCGCGCGTAGTCGGCCGCGGTCAGCGTGATCGCCCCGGCGGCCAACCCGAGTTGGTCGTGACCGCCGCCACACCCAAGCGCGCCGTGCCCGTCGGCGTCGGCAGCGAGAAGTAACTCCCCACGTGCAGATGCTCTTCGCTCGCAAATTCGCTCGACACCGCCGCCCAGCCGCCAGCCCGGATTAGGCGCGTCGCGCGCGCGTATTCGCCGTGCACGAGCTGGCTCGATTCCAGCAGCGCTTCGTCCGGCCCCGGCTTGGCCCGCACCCACATGCGCCGCTCGCCCACGTCGAGCAGCCCGCCACGGTACACGCGCACCGCCGCGACGCCGGGAGCGCGCGCGATCTCAGCCTCCGCGCGCGCCGGGGCAAAAGCGTTCGTGTTGAACACGTCTCTCCCCGATGTGACCCACACCTGCGCGCTCGCAAAATACTGATCTGTAGCGCGTTCGATCCCCGCAGCAGGTCGCGCCGCGCGCCGCCGATCGCGATCCCGCCGTACACCGCCAGGCACACGATCCCCGCGAGCGCGACCGAGCGCGTCGTCGTCGCGCGCAACTCGGTCATTGCCACAATCAGGGCGCTCGAATGGATGCGCTCGCCCGCGCGCGGCAACCAGCTCGCCAGGGCTCCGAACACCGCCGGGATCAGGCACACGCTCGCCAGTGCCAAGGCCACGCCCGCCGCGATCGTCAGCGAGGGCACGAGCAGCGCCAGCGCGCACGCCAGCGCGATCAGCGCCACGCCCGCCAACCCGAGCATCGCCACCGTGCGCTGCGTGACAACCTCGCTGTGGGCGCCGCGCTGGTGCAGGCCGACGTCCGCCGGCTGACCGCCGCGCAGGTCCAAGAGCGGCGAGAGCGAAGCGAGCACCGTTGCGAGCACGCCGCACGCCACCGCCGCCGCGACCGTACCGAAGCGCACGACCTCTTCGGCGCCGATCGGGAAGGCCGCCGTCAAAAAGCCTGGGACCTGCTGGAAGAACACGTGCGACAGCTCGTAGCCGAGCGCGATCCCGACGAGCGAGGCGAACAGGCCGAGCGTGACCGCCTGCATCCCCATCAGCAGCACGATCTGGCGCGCGTCGTAGCCCTGCATGCGCAGCTCGGCGATGAAGCGACGGCGCTCGGGGACGGTTAGGAGCATCGCGTTGAGCGCGAGCAGGAAGCCGATCATCACCGCGATCGCGCTGAACAGCGAGGTGGATTGGCGGTTCGGCTGCGTGGCCACTTCGAGCAGGCGCAGTTCGTCGTCGGCCGGGCGCAGGTCGAGGTGTTCCGTGGCCGCCAGGCGCGACAGGTCGGCCGCGACCGTGCGCTGCGCCCCCGGTGTCGGGCGGATCAGGACGGCGCTCACGCGACCCCGATCGCCCACCAAGCCTTGCGCGAACACTCAGCACCGCCACCGCCACCGGGCTGGCCTCGGCGCCCGCGACCGAGCCATCTAGCAGTACCCGCATGCGTGCGTCGCGCAAAACCCCGCCGCTCGCGAGCCGCAGCTGTGTCCCTGTCTGGGCGCCGAGCACTTCGGCCACGCCGCTCGGCAGGCCGAGGCCCCCCTTCAGCAGCACGGTCGCGGCACCTAGCTGCTGCGTCGCCACGCCGCCGAGCGCTTCGATGCTTGGAGTGACGCCGATCAGCTGCACCGCCTGCTGGCCGTGCGGGCCGCTCAGCGTGACGTTCTCGCGCAGCACCGGCGCGGCGACCTGCACGCCTTCCAGTTCACCTACCCTCGCGACCAACCCTTCGCTGAAGCCTCGCGGCGAGCGCGCCACCAGCTCGTAACGCGCGGAGCCGGTCAGGCCGTGGATCAGGCGAGCCGCCGAGCTGGTCAGGCTCGCGTTGGCCAAGAGCACCCCGAACACGAGCGCCACGCCGATCGCGACGCCGGCGCCCGCCAGCAGCTCCGCCAGCGGGTGCGCGCGCAGGCGCCGCCGGTACAGGTACAGCAGCATGTCCAAGCGCACGCCGAAGATGCGCGGGTTCATCGCTCGCTCACCTCGACCGGCGCGCGAGCGCGGCCCGAGCTGCTCGCGCCTGCTCCCATCCCTGCCCGGGGCGTCAGCCGGTATCGGTCCTCTCGGGCACTCCGTCGCTCAAGCGCCCGTCGCGCAGCGTATGCACGCGATCGACGAAGGCGATCGCCTCGGGTCGTGCGTGACGAGCAGACCTGGCAAACCGCGCTCGCGGCAGATCTCGCGCAACAGGGTGAGGATTTCGTTCGTGCGAACTGAGTCCAGGTTGCCCGTTGGCTCATCCGCCAGCAGAAGTCCCGGTTCCGCCGCCAATGCGCGCGCGATCGTGACCCGTTGGCGCTCTCCCATGGACAGGCGCTCCGGAGGGGACCCGGCACGCCCAGCCAATCCCACTCTCTCAAGCCACGGGAGTGTGCGCTGCCTCGCTTGCTTGAGGCTGAAGCCGAGCACCGGGAGCTTGATTAGTGCGTTGTCCAGAGCGCTGGCGCCTGGGATCAGATGGAACTCCTGTGAGACCAGGCCCACCTCGTGGCGGCGGTACTCGGCCGCCTGACCCGCGGACAGGCGCGCCACGTCGCGGCCGCCGAAGCGGATGCTGCCGCTGTCGGGCGCCAGCAGCGCGGCGATCAGCATCAACAGCGTCGACTTGCCCGAGCCGCTCGGGCCGTACAGCGCCACCAGCTGCCCGGCTCGATGCGCAGGCTGACCCCGTCCACCGCGCGCACCGTCTCGCCGCCGCTTGGTAGTGCTTGACCGCTGCGCAGCTCCAGCGCGCCCCCGCTCACCGTGCCTCGATCGCGCCGGTGCTCACGGGCCCTCAAACGCCTCGGCACGCCCCGCTCTGACCGCCCCGGCGCACGAGCCCTCAACGGCCCCAGCGCGCACGGCTCTAGACCGCTCGAGCTCACGAGCGCTCGAGCGCGCCGGCGCGCCGGCGCGGGAACTCCACCACGGTCCCGTTGTCCTCCGTCGAGCACAGCTCTCCGGCGGACAGTGACGCCAGCGAGGCGATGCCCTGCAGCGCGCTCAGCTCCTCGGAGGCCACCAGCAGCGCGATCGAGCGCTCCCTGGCCACCTCGCGCAGCAGCGCGCAGAAGCGCTCGCGCTCCAGCAGGCTCGGCAGCGGCGCCGGCTCGTCGACCGCAAGCAGGCGCGGCTCGCGCACCAGCGCGCGCGCCAGCATCACTCGCGCGCGCGTATCGGGTGCTAGCGACACAGTCATCTCCTCGGCGCTCACGCCCGCCACGCCTGCCCGATCGAGCGCCGACAGCGCGCGGCGACGCGCCTCCTGAAGAGACAGGCCCGCGCTGCCGGCCGACATCGCGACGTGGTCCATCACCGTCTCGCCAGGGCTCGGCAGCCAGCCGTCGCCCGTCAGCAGCGCGATCGGGCCGCGCAGTAGGCGTGCGCGCTCGCCGCTGGACATGCTCGCGAGCTCGCGACCCTCAAAGCGCACGCTACCCTGCTCTGCCAGCTCCAGCCCAATCGCCAGGCGCAGCAGCGTCGACTTGCCCGAGCGCCGCTGGCCATAGACGCCCAGCGCGCGCCCAGGCTGCAGCTCGAAGCAGACGCCATCGAGCACGACGCGCTCGCGCTCGCCTTCGCGCCGACTCTTGCCGACGTTCAGGAATGACAGCAGCGGCGCATGCACGCGCCTGTTGCTAAGGCTGTCCTGGCCCATGCCGCTGCGTCTTCTCCTATGCGGCCCTCGCCGCATACTCGTCGATCCGTTGCAGCGTGCGGTTGACCCAGTCCAGCTCGGTCTGCAGCATCTGGTGGATGCCGTCGCGCGTGCAGTCCATGAACAGCGCGCCCCACGAGGCCGGCTCACCGTTGCCGGGGCACATCATGCTCGCCAGCGTCAGGCATTCACGGCGGTGCTGGGCGAGCGCGGAGCGCAATCCCGGCACGTCCTGCTCGCGCGCCACCGCCAGCTTGGCGTGCAGGCCGAGGCGAAACGTCTCGCGTGGCAAGAGCGTCTCGATCCAGCGCGTGAGCGCCGCCGAGGTCAGCTCGGTCGGGTGATAGACGATGCGCGTGCCCGGACGTTTGTCGCGCCTGGGCTCTTCGCGCACCTCGACCAGACCCTCGTCCTGCAGGTTCTGCAGCAGGCGGTAGACGTCGTTGGAGTCGATCCGCCACGTCTCGCCGAGGCGCACCGCCAGGCGGTTGGCCAGCTCGCCGCCATGACTGGGACGTTCAAGCACCATCCCCAGCAGCGCCCCGCGCAGGTGTGCGGAACGTCCCCGTATCCATTTCGCAGTCCCCGCTTTGCGCTCTGCTACCACTAGCATAA
The DNA here is from genome assembly GCA_963725265.1 of uncultured Solirubrobacterales bacterium. GTDB lineage: Bacteria > Actinomycetota > Thermoleophilia > Solirubrobacterales > Solirubrobacteraceae > Palsa-744. Next base: position 755,608 of record CAVRXP010000002.1, on the reverse strand, counting down.
GCCGATTGACTCCCCGACTTCGACGATCTCTCAAGAACATACCCCAATGGAGAGTCATTGGCAAGGGGGGATAGATTCGTCTTCTAACTGGCACTATCTCACTGGTACGCGGTATTGTTGTAGTCACAAACCTCGGGTTCGTAAGCTGCGGGGATACCAACAATCGTCCGGGGGTCTGGCCTCGGGGGCATCGCATTCGGGCGAGGAGCAGGGGAATCGCACGATGACCGGCAAACAGAGGCGCTCACATCGATTGACGGCCATCCTGTGCGCGGCGCTCGCGCTCACCGCAGCGATCCTTGCCGGCCCAACCCTCGCCGCACGCTCGGCCGCGAACCCCTACGGCCACACGGCGCGTTCGCTGAGCGTCGACGACACCGGTCACCTGCACCTTCTGAAAGCATTCGGCTCGGTGCTGTTGGAGGAAGGCGCCGCGGGCGGCACGCTTCCCGGACTGGCGAAAGTACGCCTGCTCGTCGGCTCGACGGTGATCTCGTCTTTCTCCATCCAGACCAAATACGGGACGATCTACGGCCGCGGCAGCGCCGCGCTGCACTCCTCGGGCAGATACGCGAGCTTCGGCGGTTCGCTGTCTGTGAGCCATGGTACCGGCAGCTACACGCACGCTCACGGTGCCGGCAAGCTCTACGGCGTGATTGACCGCCGCACCAGCGCGCTGACGGTCCAGACCATCGGCACGCTGAGCTACTGAGCTATTTGCAGTGTGCGGACATCGCTCACGAGCACTCCTGTTGGGTCTTGCGTGCGGCTCTCTGGCCATCTGCTCGCCGTCCGCAATGGCGGCGCCGTCGGTCAAGCTCGCCGCCTCCTTCTCCCCTGATCGCCTTGGGGCCGGCACCACCATCAAGCTCGGCTTTCACGTCTCCTATCCCAGCGGCGAGATGCCCCTGCCCGCGACCGGCATCCAGTTCTTCCTTCCTCGCGGGTTGGGCATCGCGACCAGCGAACTTGGGCTGCAGAACTGCCTGCCCGCGCAACTGGAACGACTCGGACGCGCCGCCTGCCCGGCTAATTCGCTGATGGGCCACGGCAGTGCGATGACCGCCGTGCCTTTCGGCACGCGCTTCGTGATCGAGCGCACCGCCGTGACGCTCTTTTCGGGCCCGGTGCAGGGCAGCGATCCGCAGCTGCTGTTCGTGGTCGTAGGCGAATATCCCGTGATCGCCGAAGTGCTCTTCAGCGCGCTCGTGCTGCCCGCCGGACATGGGTTCGGCGGGTTGATCGAAACGACGCTGCCGCTTGTGCCAAGCGTGCCCGAAGGGCCCGATGTCGCGCTGCTAGGGCTGCAGACGACGATCGGCCCGGCAGGCATCACCTACCGCGAAAGCGTCGACGGGCGGATCGTCAGCTTCCACCCCCGCGGCATCCTGCTGCCCAAGAGCTGCCCGCGCGGCGGCTTTCCGTTCGCGGTGCGACTGAGCTTCAGCGACGGCTCCAGCGCCGCTGCACACGCCACGGTGGCATGCCCACGCAAGCCCGCTGCCTCAATCCGTCGTTAGCTTGCCTTGAGCTCGTTGCTCGATTTGCCTGTACTTGTCACGGCAACCAACGCTTTCGGCCCCCGTATCTGGTATCAATCCGGACGTAGTCACAGCGCAACTGCGAGGGAGGAAGGCAGTTATAACGACAGGGAGGTCGGAGCGGACATCGCACCGACGGGGAGCCACATGGATCCTGGGGGGGTCCGGCGATGAGCAAGAACACTGAGGGGTTGCTGATGGCTGCGGAGACTTCCGTGGTGGAGCTGGAAGACGATCAGGCGGGGTTCGATCACGAGCAGCGGGGGCTGTTCGCCTCGCGCCTGGAGGAGCTGCGCGAGGCCGAGATCGACCTCAACGTCGAGCCGAGCCTCGATTCTTTGCGGCTGTATCTGAGCGCGATTGGGCGTGTGCCACTGCTGAGCGCCGAGGAGGAGGTGTGTCTTGCCAAGCGCATCGAGCGCGGCGAGGTGGCGGCCAAGCAGCAGATGATCGAGGCCAATTTGCGGCTGGTGGTCTCGATCGCCAAGGGCTATCTCGGGCGTGGCATGAACCTGCTCGACCTGATCCAGGAGGGCTCGCTCGGGCTGATCCGCGCGGTGGAGAAGTTCGACTACCGGCGCGGCTACAAGTTCTCGACGTATGCCACCTGGTGGATCCGCCAGGCGGTCACGCGCTCGATCGCCGACAAGGGGCGCACGATCCGCATTCCCGTGCACATGAACGAACGGCTCAACAAGGTCGTCTACACCGAGCGCATGCTGATCCAGCGGCTCGGCCGCGACCCCTCGCCGGCGGAGATAGCCGCCGAGGTCGAATACCCGGTGAGCGAGGTGCGCGAAGTGCTGCGCATGGCCCAGCAGCCGATCTCGCTTGAGAAGCCGATCGGCGACGAGGACGACTCCGCGCTGGCGGACTTCATCGAGGACGCCACGGCCGCCTCGCCGTTCGAGGTAGCCGCGGAGGCGTTGCGCCGCCAGAGCGTGGGTCGCGTGCTCGCCACCCTACCCCGCCGCGAGCGCGAGGTGCTGGAGATGCGCTACGGCATCACAGGCGACCGTGTGCGCACCCTGGACGAGGTGGGCAGAGCCTTCAACATCACACGCGAGCGCGTCCGCCAGATCGAGAGCCGCACCTTGAAGAAGCTGCAGACCTCACCGGAGGCCCAGGAGCTGCGCGAAGCCAGCTGAGGGGGTAGGCGCTGCGGCGAGGACGTGGATTGCTCTTGACCTCGTCGACTCGCTGCGCTGCCAGCCACTACAATCTGCCCTCGCCCGCGGCTCGTCGCCGGTGACACCTGGTGGGGTGTCCGAGTGGTTAAAGGAGATCGGCTGTAAACCGATTGGCTCAGCCTACGCAGGTTCGAATCCTGCCCCCACCATTTTCTCAGACCCATCTCCCAGCCGCCGTGCCAGCTCATGCGCGTCGGGGGTGCTGACCGTGACGCGCTCCAGCGCGCCCTGGTTGCGCACGGCGAACGAAAGCGCCGGGACACCGCGGCGCACCGCCCACGCCCGGTCGAGACGGATCGAGCGGCACACGTAGTACAGCCACGGCAGGCGCAGACCTACCTTTAGGCCGGAGCGCATCACCTCGCGCAGCGGGTCCTCGAGAACCTGTACGTCGTCAAGGTCCGCGCGGGGGGCGCTGATGTTGCCCATCAGACCCAGCACCTTCTCCGCCGACGCCAGTCGGACTTCGATGTTCTCCTCGGATAGGTGCACGCGCATCGCGGGAAGGGTAAACCAAGTATTGGGAGACCCGGTCCGGGTCGCCAAGTCAAAGCGCAGTCAGAAGGGAGTTCCAGCTATGGAGTCCTCCACCCATACGACTCAACCACAGGTGCTCGTGGTCGAGCACAAGACGTCGATCACCCAGCCGTTGCTCGACGCCGTCTCCGAGCGCGCCCGACGCGGGCCGTGCACGTTCGCGCTGCTCGTACCCAACACTACCCACGGCCTGCACAAGGTGGTGGATCCCAACGACCAGGGCGCCGGCGAGGCGCGCGGCATGCTCGATCGAGCGCTTCCCGCCCTGAGCGCGGCGGCTGGAGTGCAGGTGGAAGGGTTGGTCGGCGATCCAGACCCGGTGGCAGCCATCGAAGACGCGCTCAACCTGCACGGGTTCGACGAGATCATCATCTCCGCGCCCAGCCCGCGACTGGCGCGCTGGCTGAGGCTCGATCTGGCCAGCAAGGTGTCGGGCATGGGGATCCCGGTGACGACGATAGGCTCCGCCCATGAAGCGCATGCCGTGGCCGTCGCATGACGACCATAACCGTTCGCCGCGACGGTTCGCCGCTGTGACCAGACCATACGCCGACTTTCGTCTGTAGACCTTCCGTCTGCGGCCCGCGACAGTGTCGTCTATGGATTCTGTTCGCGAGCAGTTCGCCGCCAACCTGCGACGCCATCGCATGCGCGTCGGGCTCTCCCAGGAGGCGCTTGCCGACGTGTGCGACCTGCATCGAACCGAGATCAGCCTGCTGGAGCGTTGCAAGCGCTCGCCGCGGCTGGAGACGATCGTGATCCTCGCCCGCGGCCTCGAGCTCTCCTCACCAGCCGAGTTGCTCGAGGGGATCAGCTGACGCTTTCCCGCTGCCGATCTCAAAGCTCGAGCTTGTCGAAGGTCGAGGCGGCTCGCGTCGCGAACACGTAGTCGCCGAACCTGTGGATCAAGCCGGCGGCTTGCAGGCTTGCCAGGCCGTCGATCACCTCCAGGCGCGAGGCGCTCAGGTGGCTGACCAGCTCCTCCACCGACCACAGACTGCCCGCTTCGAAGTTCAACAGCAACGCGAGGATCGCGCCCTCAGCCTGCCGCTCCTGCTCTGCCATGACGCAGCTACCGCGTCCGCTCATTCGTACGGCCCTCCTTTACGCCGAGGCCCCGACCGCCACCACCTACCCGGCCGCCGAGCCCGCCCTTTCGTAGACGCCGACAAAGCTACCCAGCAATCCGGACGGTATTTACGAACGCACGTTCGCTCACTGGCGCCCAACGCAATGGAGCCGGTGCGCGTCGCTGGAACTCATACGGCTTGAGCGCCGACCAACGAGCGCTTCCCACATACAAGGCTATGGAAGCCGAGATTCGCTTCACAGGCCCTTAGAGCGCCTATCAAAATGCGGGTGCGGCTGGGGCGGTCGAGGGTCGAGCGGAGCAAGGACGCAGGGGCGAAGGCTTGGTGGTGCCAAGTCGAGCCCCGAGGACACAGCTCCGCGAAGGCCAACGGCCGTCACAGACGTACACGCATTTTGATAGGCGCTCTTAGCAGCGACCTCCTGCTCGACTCGTCGTGAGGACCTGGTTTCCCATTCGGGGGCGCGGGTAGAGAAGAAAGCAATGCTTGCGCCTATCCCCCATAAAACCGCGGGCGACGACGGTCACGGCGGCGGTGTGAAATGAGCGACTCACGCTATGAGCAGCGGGAGACCGAGAGCGCCGCAAGCGAAGCGGCCCGCATCGGCGGCGGCGACGGCCGCCCACCAGCGGACCCCGCCACGGCACCCCTCGACGAGGCTGGCAGCGGCGAGTCCGAGGGCTTCGAGCAGGCCGAGATGCTGCTGATCGAACACGCATCACACGGAGACTCGCAGTCCGCCCATGCGATCCTGCACGATCGGGCGCCCAGCGAGGAGGACGACGGACGCACGGACGGCGACGCCGACCATGAGCGCAGCAGCGAGACCGACACGGATTCGCCTGGTCAGATGTAGCAGCAACGATGGTGCGTGCGGCCAAGCAGCCCCGCGGTAGCGTTAGCTACCTGTATCGCGTCAGCACCTCGCAGATGCGGTCAGTGCCCCAGCCGATCTCCTGCGCTGGTACGCGCTCGTCCGCCGCATGAATGAGGCTCGTGAACTTCATCTCCGCCGGAAGGCGCATCGGTAGAAAACCGTAGGTCTGGATTCCGAGCCGGGCAAAGAACCGACCGTCGGTGAGACCTGGCGTGAGCATCGGCAACGGCACCGCGTCGGGGTCGGCGGCGGTGAGCACGTCGCTCAGCAGCCCCATCAGGGACAGGTCCACTCGATCGGACACCGGCTCATAGTTCATTGCCTCCAGCTCGAGGTCTTCGCCGTCGGCAAGCTCACGCAGCTCGCGGAAGAGGTCCTCCGCGGTTTGCCCAGGAAGCAGACGCCCGTCGAGCTCGAGCTGCAACTCACTCGGGATCACGTTGACCTTTTTGCCGCCTCGCACGACAGTGACGTTGACCGTGTTGTGGAACATCGGATCGAGCGTCTGGCCCGCCTCGCCGATCATGTCGAGTGTCGCGTCGGTGCGCTCGGGGTCGAGCAGCCCATCGGCAAGCTCTCGCCCGCCGGCGGGTAGCGCGGCTGCCACCGTCTCGATCATCAACCGTGGAATCTCGGTGACGTGCACCGGAAGTCGCCGCGAATCCAGTGCGCTCAGCAACCGGGCAAGCTTCGCCATCGCACCGCCGCGCATCGGGATCGAACCGTGGCCGCCGGGCCCGCGGATGGTTGCGCGCGACCAGCACACCTGCTTCTCGCCCACCTGGATCGGGTAAGCGGCCAGACCCGCCATCTCGGTGCGCGCGCCACCAAACTCACCGAGCGCGTGCTTGACGCCCTTGAAGAGCTCGGGGTGCTCCTCAACTACAAAGCGTGCGCCGTACGGTCCCAGATTCTCCTCGTCCGCGAGCACGCACAACAGCACGTCGCCCGGTGGAGGCTCAGCGGCCTCCGCGAGCCGCAGGATCGCCCCGAGCATCATCGCCACACCGCCCTTCATGTCCAGAGCGCCCCGACCCCAAATCTCGCCTTCGATCAGCTCGCCGCCGAACGGATCGTGGCGCCAGCTCTGGCCGTGTGTCGTGACCACGTCGACGTGACCCTGGAGAAGCAGCGGCGGCGCGACACCCCGACCGGGCAGTCGCGCCAGCAGGTTCGGCCGTGCCGCGTCCTTGGCCAAGATTCTCGTCAGCAGGCCAGCTTGGTCGCAGAGATCCTTGATCCACCCGATGCACTGAGCCTCGTTGCCAGGTGGATTGGTTGTGTCGAACCGGATCAGCTGGCGCAACAGCTCGACAGGATCGTGCGGCACGGCACCGGACCATAACGAAAGCAGACGCAATGGACCACGACAAGCGGGAGTGCAGCCGCGCGTTCCCGACTGCCCGCCACGCTCGCGCGTGGATGGACGACTACATCACCGCGGCGGCGGTGCTCTTTGGGTCGACCAGGATCTTCGCGTGGGTCTCGGGATCTCCGAGCGCCTCGAATGCCTTCTCGACGCCGTCGAGTCCCACGGTGGCGGTGAGGAGAGGACCGGGGTTCACCTTTCCCTCGGCGAGCATGTGAAGCGTGTCGCGGAACTCGATGGGGGTGTAACCGAGGACGAAGCGCAGCTCGATTTCCTTGTTGATCGCCATTGCCGGCCTGATCTTGTCCGTACCCATACACACGCCCACGACGACCACGCGGGAGAACAGAGGCGCACTCGCGATCACCTGGTCGAGCACCCCGGGCACGCCCACGCATTCAAAGATCACGGGGCTCTTGGGCTTGGCCAGGCCGAGCGCTTCGGCCGCGCGCCAGGTGTGATGCCAGGGAATCGGAAGCCGCTGCATCTTGCCCATACCGTCAACCGCTAGATCGAGGGCGGCGGGAACCGCGGTGAGGTGCCCGTGCTTCTCGGCTGAAGCGTGGGGCGATTCGTGTGCTGGGTCGACGACGACGTCAGCGCCGCATGCTCTCGCCAACGCGCGACGCCCCGCGGAGAAGTCGCTCGCGATCACGGTGCGCACACCGTGTGCCTTGAGCATGCAGATCACCGACAGGCCGATCGGCCCGCAGCCGATGACGACCGCGACGGTGCGCTTCTTGACCTCACCTCGGCGTACAGCGTGCCAGCCGACAGCCATCGGCTCGGTCAGCACGGCGACTCCTGGCGCGAGGCCATTGGGCACGGGAACGGTAAGAGACTCCTGTACGAGCATCTGCTCCGCGTAGGCACCGGGAGCCGCCACCGACAGACCGGTGGCGTGGACGTCCTTTCCGACACGCAGCAGAGGCAACGAGACCACCGTCGTCCCCGTCGGCACCGACCGCCGGCAGGAGGGGCCGTGTTCGACGATCTCACCGCAGAACTCGTGCCCCATGACGACGTCCTGGTCGGAGCGCATGAAGTCTGCATAGCCGGTCTCCAGAGCCACGTCTGCCATCTCGTTGCAGTGATGGCGAGCATGAAGGTCCGATCCGCAGATGCCACAGCGAAGGACATCGATCAATACCTGCCCCTCCTCAGGGGCAGGCGTCGGCAGATCGACGACCGTCAACTGGCCTTCTTTACAGTTCACGGCCTTCATCGGGCACCCGCGAGGGTCGATCCGGCGAGCACGCGCAAGAGCTCGACCCAGTCCGACCCGGGAAGGTCGGGCTTGGTCATCGTGCGAACGCGTAGTCGTCGAGGTCGAAGCGGGCGCTGCGCCAGGCCGCCTCGAGCGAGAGGCTGGCCCGGAACGGCGCGTCGCCGTGCTTGTCGAAGTAGTAGCTGTTCGCGTTCGAGCAGGCGCCCCGGAAGAAGACCTGGTTGTGGCGGCGCCCGAGCATCGATTCGAAATAGCGACGGTTGGCCTCGGGCGTGATCTCCACGCGCGTGGCGCCTTCGCTGCGCGCCCGCTTCAGGCAGCGCACGATGTGGCGCATCTGGGTCTCGATCAGACCGAAGTAGGACTGGCCGTTGAACGCGTAGGGTCCGAGGATCGAGAAGGAGTTCGGAAAGCCGGGGACGCTCACGCCCTCATAGGCCTGCAGCCGGTTGGCATCCCACCACTCCTCGAGGTCGACACCACCCGCGCCCAGCATCTCGAATGCCGGCAGGTTCCCCGAGTCGAACACCTTGAACCCGGTTGCAAGGACGAGCACGTCAAGAGGATGCTCGACCCCGTCGCTCATACGAACGCCCGTCTCGGTGATCGCCTCAATGGAGGTGGTTTCGAGCAGCACGTTCTCCCGGTTGAAGACTGGGATGTACTCATTGGAGAAGCTCGGGCGCTTGCACCCGAGGGAGTACTTAGGCGTGAGCTTCTCGCGCACGACGGGATCCTTGACCTCGCGGAGCATCTTCCGAGCGGTGGCTTCACCGCGGGCAGTGAGACTCGGGAACTGGCGGGCGAAGTGGGCGGCGAGCACGAAGGTGAGCTCCACAAAGGCCTGACTGGCCCAGCGTGTGGCGAGCTCGGCGCCGGGCACCGAACGCAGTGCTCGGCGCACGCGCGGGCTCATCGGCGCGTCGAGCTTGGGTAGGCACCAAATGGGAGTGCGTTGGAAGACGGTGACCTGCTCGACTTCAGGGGCGATCGCGGGGATGAGCTGGATCGCCGAGGCACCCGTGCCGATCACCCCGACGCGCTTGCCGCGCAACTCGACCGAGTGATCCCAGCGCGCCGTGTGCATGGTCGTGCCGGCGAAGGAGTCGAGGCCCTCGATCTCGGGCGGTGTTGGCTGGCTGAACACGCCTGTCGCGCCAACCACGTATCGCGCGATGATCTGCTCGCCGTCCGCGGTCTGGATGCGCCACGCGTGGGCGTCCTCGTCGAACCTCGCCCCGACCACCTTGGTGTTCAGCTGGATGCGATCGCGCACCCCGTACTTGTCCACGCAGTGCTCCGCGTAGGCCTTGAGCTCCGTCCCCGGTGCGTACACGCGCGACCAGTCGCTGCGCTTCTCGAAGGAGAACTGGTAGCTGAAGGACGGGATGTCGACCGCTATCCCCGGGTAGGTGTTCCAATGCCAGGCGCCCCCGACACCGTCCCCGGCCTCGAGCACGACGAAGTCGCGGAAGCCGGCTTGGTCGAGCTTGATCGCCGCCCCGATACCCGAAAAGCCCGCACCGATCACGACGACCTCGTGGTCCATTGCGATATCCGAAGTATCCATATGCTCAAGGTATCGAGAACGCTCGCCGAGCGCCGCGGCAGCGCCGGCCCCGGGCGCCCACCTGCGGGCCGCCGCCGGCGATGGCTAAAGCGGGCACGCCGGAGGCCGAGCGGGCGCCCACAGCCGGGGCGCGCGAGGATCCGCACGAGCGCCCGGAGCTCGCGCGTCGCCGCTGCCCGCATTCGCGCTCCTTGACGGCATCTCATGCCTCCAGCGCGCAACCCGATCATAAGAGCCGACGTCGGGAATCGAACCCGAGACCTCCGCCTTACCATGGTTTCGCAAGGGAGCCTCCTGGTCGCGCGAGGTCCCGTCCTGTCCGGTTTTTCGGGGCTTGGAAGGACTCCGGGGGACTGTTTGGCGGGAGTAAAACACCCCCAGCGTCCCCCAGGAAGCCTCCAAAACACCCCCAGCAAGACGGGGAGTCTCGGGTGGTCAAGTTCGGGCTCGATCCTAGCTCCTCGGCCCCAGGAACGCTAGGATTGGCGATCCGCGCCGACGTAGCTCAGTAGGTAGAGCACCTGCATGGTAAGCAGGAGGTCCCCGGTTCGAGACCGGGCGTCGGCTTGCCTCAAAACCGCATAACCGAGCGCTTTTGCACGCTCCTGAAAAGCTTGGGCTTTTTCTGCGGTTCTTGGGGCGCTTCTCTCCGCGATTGGATGGGCGGAGGACACAGTCTCTAGCCGGTCTCATCGCTGATCAAGCCGTAGGGCGGTAGCGAAGGATCACGGCTGAATCGGACGACCACATGGTCGCTGACTAGGGCCGGTGGAGTGTTGTCGACGACAATGAGCTGGGCCTGCGGATGGTTCTTGCACCATCTCGCCATGTGGCTCCACATACTCTCGACGATCTTCGGGTCCAGGAAGTCTGTGTCGCCGACAGCGTCGGGAGAGAGGTTCTTCTGCGGGCTGTCGATGACGAGGAAACCCGGGTGCGGCCGCCCCTCCTCGACGGCGCACTCGAAGATCGTCAGCTGCCAGGCGACCGCAATCAGGGTCAGGGCGCCCGAGGAGCCAACCTCCCGGTAAGGCCTGCCGTGCACCCACGGCACGAAGTCCTCGTCCAGTCGTGGAGCACCGTCCTCATCGACCTTGGGGAATCCCCAGGCGCGCAGCAGATTGGCGAAGTGCTCGCCGAGGTCTGCGACGACTTGCTCCTTCTCCGGCCGGTTCTTGCGCCGCTCATCCAGCTCCTTGCGGAGCACCTGCTGCCGCGCCTCGAGCGTGTTCAGGTCTGTCTTGCGGCGCTCGAGCGCCTCGTGTGACGCGACCGCTTGGTCTAGGTGTCCTGCCCACGGACCTGCTGAACGCGGCTGATGGGTGCTCGGCCGCTGGCGGCTGAGTGTGGTCGCCTGCGGTTGTAGAAGCGTATAAACGATGACAGGGCGCGATCCCGCTTGTCGCTGCTGGGCCAAACGCGCCCATGCGCCCACTCCGTGTTGAGCGTGCCGAAGAAGCGCTCAACCTTCCCGTTCCAGCGGGGCGTGTATGGCGGGATCAGGATGTGGCGAGCACCGAGAGTCGTAAGTGTCTGCCGGAAAGCGATGCTCTGCGAGTAGCACTTGGCATTGTCAGACATCACCGCCTGCACCGGCCCGCAGCCCTGCTCGATGAACCAGGCAGCAGCGCGAGCCAGGGTCACCGAGACGTTGATCGCGTTCTCAGCGCTGTGCAGCTCGCAATAGGCCAAGCGAGTGTGGTCATCGATCACGCCGATCACGACGGTCTTGCCGGCCCGACGCGTCTTGTGTCGCTCTGCGCGTTGCCCAGTTGCCCAGTGTCCAGGAACCGAGAACTTCGGGACCTGGAAGGCATCGATGTGCAGCAACGCCCCGGCTTCTGACCACTCATAGCGGCGAGAGCTCTCACGCTGGGTGGATCGGCGTCTGCGCGAGCAGCCGTGGCGAGCCAGCACCTTCCAGATCGTCGAGCGATGCGAGCCCGTCAGATAGGTCAGGCGCATCGGGCCCCAGTTGGTCTTCTCACGCGCGCCGAGGATCTTCTGTTCCTGCTCCGCGCTCAGCGCCCAAGGACAACTATGAGGCACCGGCCGACGAGTCTGAAGAGCCTCCCGCGAGTAGCGCTGCTCCTCTGATGCCGCCTGCCAACGATGCCACCAGCGGTGTGCAGTCGCCGGTGCGACCCCCAACGCACGCGCCGCCGCTCGCAGCGAGGAACCCTGCTCGATCAGCCTCACCAGCTCCAGACGCCCAGCCAGTCCGAGCTTGCACCTACGGTCTTCCATGTCCGGCCTCCCTCGAGAGATGCAGTTGTGGTAACCGCACCTTCCGTCGGGGGCCGGACAGCCCTTCAGGCGTTTACTAAGTCCGTGGGCAGGTCATCTAGGGCGGCGTCCCGGGCCTGCAGCTGCTCGCGGCCAGCGATCAGGATCTCGCGGTCGTGCACAAATGGGCTGAGGTCACTCGCTACGCGACTGTCGAGCTCGGCTTCGATTCGCTGCTCCGCGAACCTGGTCTCGGCCACGGTCTCTGCAACCAATCGGACCTCCTCCTGAACCTCGTCGATGTAGCGGTCGAGGTCGCGCATGCGCTCGCTTGTCGCGCGGCGCTCGGCATCAACGTCAAAGCCCGAGTCTGGGTCCTTGAGCAGCTCCTGGCCGCAGAGGGTGCAGCCGGAGTCCTCGATGCGCGGAGGCTCCGGCAGGTTCTGCAGGCAACTCGGGCAGACGATGACATTGAGAGGATCGAACAGGCGGCGTGCCTCGCCGACGAACGTGAGCTTGCGCTCGTCCTCGGCGTATTGGCCGCGCAGCGGCAGCAGCCGCTCAAGGAGAGGTCTTCAAGCAGATCAACCATGCGGTGTAGGACAGCGTGCGTACGGGCGTCAAAGGGAGAGTCAGCAATGATCGCTAGCCAATTGCCTTCCAGTGGCTCTGAGAGTGCGAGTACGTCCTCTGGCGAGCGAGCGTCGTCTACGCCGTCTTGATCGGTGAGGATGCGAATAAGAAAAAGCCTGTCTAGGAACTCGATCGAGTCGGCAACGTCCTCGAAGACTCCGCCCTCGATCTGCTTGAGAAGCTCAGCCAATTGCCTCTGAAGAGCTGCCTGCATGGGAATTGGGTTGTCTGCACTCCGTCGCGATAGGCGAACCTAATCTCTGCGCCGCGCCGTGTGAGCTGCTCATGCGGAGCCGCGAGGAAGACAGCGAACTCGTAATCCTTCTCCTTGGCCTCAACGCCAGCGACTTGGTCAAGACGCATCGTGCTTGCAGCTTTACCATCGGCGGCGATTGCGGCTACACGTGGTTCGCGGTAGACGGGAGGAGGGAACAAGTGACCGTTCGGTGTATCGATTCCCCAGAGCTTGTTGATCAGTTCTGCAGCATGCTGCAAGCCGCCTGCTGACTCAGGTGGCCCTACTAGTGTGTAGTCGGTGGGATGTGCAGCCCAATTGCGGAGTTTGACGAGCGCCTGATCGACAAATCGGGTGCGCCTACCCGGTAGCAGCCCTTCCCGTCTGGCCCAAGCAAGCAGCGCCTCAAGTCCGGTCGGTAGTCGCGTCGTCTCGCACCATGGAAGCGGCCCGAGATGCCAGTAAGGCGCGGCGTGCCAAACGTCATCGAAATTGCGTGCCAGAAGCGTCGCCGCAGCGCCCTTCGTGGTCACGGCGGGCATCACGGCGGGTGCGTTTGAGACCTTTCGTCCCTTGGCGATAATCGGGATGCGCCCGGAGTAGTGTTCGACGAAGCGCACGCGAAGCGCTGCCTCGATGGCGAGCAGCCGTAGATCGTGCGCCGCAAAGAAGAACTCGTACTCAAGCACACCGTGTAAATGCAGCTTGCGGATACGCTCAAAGTAGTTGCGGATTCCCTCCGGGACGATTTTGGCTAGCTGCGCCTGCTCGATCGCCGCTGCTTGAAACCGAGCCGCATCCTCTGGCAGCAGTCGTCCTCCGAGACCAAGTGGCGAATGTGCCAGTGTGCGCTCGTCAGGCGTGCAGAGCTGGCTAAGTAGATCGGTGTCCGACATCCAGGCACACTGTAAGTCTTGCCAATACTACGGGGCGATGAGCGTGGCGCCGGGAATGTAGGCGGCTACGCGGCGCGGGTCGCGAGTAAGCAGCGACCGCCTAGTCAAGGCGGCGTGTGCGCCGATCAGGAAGTCCGGAAGTACGGCCTCACGCGTTCCTCCCGCGCGGCGGTAGTTGGCGTGGGCGTGCCCGGCAAGGAATGCCGCCGGCGGCGGGATGTCCTCGATGACCGCCATCGAGGGCAACGCCGAGCGCAGCGTCTCGATGCGCGGGAACCTAGGGGCGATCTCGGCAAGCACGACGGCGTTGAGGACGAGCGCGCCTCGCTGGGCCGCCTGCGTGAGCTGCTCTTGCGACCAGGACAGCCAGCGTGGGTCCTCAGTGAAGAGGTCAAGCAGGACGCTGCTGTCGACGAACGTCTCCAAGCTCAGCCGCTCACCGGCGAGTCAGGGCGAGGATCTCCTCAGTGCTCATCTCGCCTTCGCCGGCGCCACGCATATGGCTGATCTCCTCGGCGGCCCGGTAGGAATCGACGAGCAGCCGCGCGCCGTGGTCGTCGAGCTCAAAGTCCACATCGCTGCCCGGACCGATGCCGAGCGCCCGCCGCACCTGCAGCGGAATCGTGACCTGACCCTTCTGCGTGACCCTCATACGGTAAGACTAGCAAGTAATACCACTGGCCGTGGAGGGCGAAGATATCGCCGTGCCCACGCGCGATATCGCAACGGAAGACGTCTGGTTCTATCCGGAAAACCGGATACTCGCGGATAAAAACGTATAACTGCGAGTTCGTGACGGTCGTGCTAGGAGACACTTCACCGCATTAGGAGGCAGTGGGCGTTGCCGGCTGTCGAGCTGCTGGCTGTGTGGGGCGTCTGGCCTTCGCGGGCTGCCCTGATTGCTTGCTCGCTCGACAGAGTCCACCTGTCGGCGCCGTCGGCGATGAGGTGTGCGTGGTGGGTGAGCAGGGTTGCGGCGCTGTGGCCCATCCACTCGGCGATCTGCATGATCGAATGCTTGCCTTCGTGGATCAGCAGGCTCGCGAAGCTGTGGCGCAGGTCGTAGGGCACCGGACCATCGTAGGTTCGGCTGATTCTGCGTTTGCCGGCGTACACGACGGGGGTTTTGGTGATGGTGGCGATACCGATCGCCACGCACGCCGGCTGCCAGACACGCGATCGCCAGTCTCGCCAATCGTGATCGCGCCAGGGCGCCCCATCCGGGCGTGCGAAGATCACGCCATCCAGATCGCCGCACGCCAGCCGGTACTCACCCAGATCGCCGCGCAGCACATCGAGCAATGGCGGACACCGCGGAGGGCGAGTCGTCTTCTGGCCAGGCACGATCTCTCCGTCGATCCACTTCTGCTCGACCAGAACCGTCGTCTTGCGCACATGCCGGTATTCCAGGGCGAGGGCCTCCTCGGGGCGCAGACCGGCATACGCGAGGACGCTCACGAGCGTGGCGTCCCGCAATCCGTGGTCGGGATTGAGCAGCATCTGACGGCGCAGCGCCTCGACTTCGATGGGGCGCAGCGGCTTAATCGCACGTACGCGTGGAGCACGCGGCTTGGTGATCAGCTTGACCACGTTGACGCTTGCCCTATCCCATTCCACCGCTCGCGCGAACATGCTCTGCAGCAGGCCCAGGCAGCTCCGGATCGCGGCCGCGCCCGCCCTGGCCTGTTGGAGTTCGAGGATGAACTCGCTGAGCGCAAGCGGAGTGATCTGGCGTAGCTGCATCGCACCGAGCCTCCGCGCGATGTGGGCGTTCCACAGGCAGCGGTACTTCCTGCGTGTGCTGCTCTCCAGGCGGGTCTCGGCATACAGACGCCAGAAGTCGCCCATGAACTGCGCGAGCGTCTCGTTGCCAGCTTCGAGCACGGCGAGGTCTCCGGTGCGCTTGAGCAGCCGCAGGCGAGCACGGAAGTCCAGGGCGTCCTGCGCGGTGTCGAACGTCCGCTGGGCGCGCTCGCCCCGCGCGTTCTGAAACCGGACCCGGTAGACGTAGTAGACCTCACGGCCTCCTCCTCCACGCTTGCGAATCTCAACTCCACGGATTGGCTTCGGGCGCACGTCTATGTCTATAGAAGGCTATACCCGACGTTCGCCTGCGCCAAGCGACAACGCGGCGGAGGCGATCTGTTCAGGCCGCGCCGAAACGTCTGACGCCCCCAAAACGCCCCCCGCGAGATCCTCCGGCACCTCCCTCCGGAGGGCCAGCCAGTCGCAGAGAGGGCACCGATACTTGATCTCTTTTGAAGAGCACAAGTTGGGACTTCTGCTTGTGCCTCCTTCTTTACCATGGCGGTGCTCTACCAGCTGAGCTACTTCGGCCTAGCGCTGGCATCCTACCGCCGCCGGACCGAAGGAGGAGACTGGCTCAGCACCCTGAGGATGACTTGGGCGTCCGTTTGTGCCCGGCACCTTTCGTCTGCCATGGGAGCCGGCCTGCCGGAACTGTAGCGTCCAGGGCATCCTCTCGAATGTACGGTCGTGCCTGACCGTGACGAACTCATCAGACGACTGGCGGCGGTGCTGGTCGTTTCGGACGCCCTGCGGTCCGGTGATCCGCAGACCCGGGTCCGTCTGGACCACTACCTGCCGTCCGTTGGTGCCCCCGACGGGAGCGCGGTGCGCTGGCGTCTGTATACCCCGCGGCACAGGCTGATCGGTGTCCCGGCCCCTGAGCCGGCTCGGTCTGAGTGGCACCGTGCCGACGCTGCGAAGGGGCGTCGACTGCTCGCGGTCGACGTGCGCAACTCGAACCGCGTTGCGGCCTTCCTGTCCTGGCACTTCGAGGACCAAGCATCAAGCCGCCGCGGGCGAAGGCGGGGCGCCGCCGCCCGCATCTGATCACATCAGTGTGTGTCCGCGGGGATGTCGAGGGCAAGCTCCGAGGGGAGTACATGACCGCTGCCCTCCTGCTGACGCTCGTCGTGTCGGCGATCGACGTGGTGACCGTCGCACACGGACGCGTCGGCGTGCTCGAGGACTCGGGGATTGCCCTCACGCTCGAGGAGCTCGACGGGTTCGGGTTCACGCCCGGTGTTGGCGAGCCTAACGGTGGCTGGGCTGACCGGGGATACCGCGAGCGGCGTCACCCCGTCTAGTCATTCAGATGGCGGCGGTAGATCGCCTCTGCGCGATCGGCCCACTCCCCCGGCAGCTCGCTGCGCAGCTCTGCAAGGAAGGCGTCGCTGTCCTCGGGCTCGGGCGCGGGAAGCGCCGCGAGGAATTGCTCTGCTTCTGTCGTGACCCATCCCGCAAGCTCCGGGGCTTGCTGCTCGGCTAGCTCGACCAAGCCCCCCGCGACCTCCTCGACAGCGTTGCGCCGGGCATGAGTCGCGATCAACAGCACGTCCGGGATCTGCAGGTAGCGCTCGCGCCGGCCCCACTCGACTGGCGTGATCCCCAGATCACGCACGGCACGACTGATGAACGAAGGATGCACATCGATGAGCGCGGCGGCCTTACGGAAGGTCGGAAGCACCCGCTGCAGATCTGTGCGGGAAATCGTTGGTGAGGTTGCCATAGGGCGACGGTAGCAGCTGACTGCAACGATTGCAACCATCGCATTGGTAGCAATCGATTTGCCGGGGACTACCTCGGTAGGTCCTTGTTCTCCGGTGTCTCTCCGAAGTGGTCAGACAGGTTCGCCGCCATGGCAAGGCGGCGCTCAGGTTCCGCGCTGGATCGGAGCAAGCCCGACGATGATGGGGAGGTGTTCGTCTTCGGTCAGCGGGGTACCAGGTGTCCCGCCGTTCCCAGGGGCGTTTTTGTGCAGGCCCTGGGGGCGTTTCAGGGGCGATTTTTGCCGGAACCAGTCTCTCTCCGTAACGAGGGATCGGCTCCGGGCCTTACCCGCTGCTGGTGGACGAATTGGACGGCCGGCTCGTCAACTGGTTCTGCGGTGACCCCAGCGGCTGCATCCCATGGAGGATTAGGTCGAAGTGGTGTTGCCAGTCCCAGTCCGGCTTGTTTGCGCCGATCGTCGCGCAGATCCCGCACATGACCATCGGGATATCGCTTGCCTGGAAGTCCTTGCGCAGCTCGCCCGCGCGGTGGGCGCGGCCCACGAGCTCGTCGGCGAGCAGCATGAACTGCTCCATCTCTGAGGCGGCGTGGGCGAAGACGCGCTCGCCGCCGCTCATGAACGCGAAGCGGGTCGCGGCGTCCTCGGCGACGGACGCGACGTTTGCGCGCAGCGCGCCGACGAGCGCCGCGAACGCGCCGTGGCGCTCGTCTGCCACGGCGTGGCGGAGGTTCTCGTTGAAGAGCTCGAAGCGCTGGCGCACGAGCTCTCCCATTAGCGCCTCCTTGTCGGGGAAGTGCCGGTAGACGGTGCCGACACCCACACCGGCGTGACGGGCGATGTCGTCCATCTGGACATTGGGCTGCTCGCCGGCGAACAGCTCGCGTGCCGCCTCGATGATGCGCGCGCGGTTGCGGCGAGCGTCGGCGCGCAGCGGGCGCTCGGTGTCGATTGGCGTGACGTTCACAGTGTTTTCACCCAACTCCCTTGACAAGCGGAATCATAGTTCACTATAGTCGCGAAGGCAAACCGGAACCGGAGGTCAGCTTCCAATGAGTTCGTTCGCCCAACCCCATGCGCCATCGCTCGACACGCCCCGCGCGAAGAACCTCGCGCTGATGCTGCTGGCGATGACCCAGTTCGTGATCGTCATCGACGCGTCGATCGTCAACGTCGCGCTCCCTTCTATCGGCGCCCACCTGCACTTCTCCCGCGACGACCTCTCGTGGGTCGTAAACGCCTACACGCTCACATTCGGCGGGTTCCTGCTGCTTGGGGGGCGCCTCTCCGACCTGCTCGGCCGCCGACGCATGTTCATGATCGGGCTGGTGCTCTTCTCGCTCGCCTCGCTGGCCGGCGGGCTGGCCCAGTCGGAGGCCTGGCTGATCGTCGCACGCGCGACCCAGGGGCTCGGCGCGGCGATCGTCTCGCCGGCGGCGCTCTCGATCATCACGACCACGTTCGCCGAAGGAGCGGAGCGCAACCGTGCGCTCGGCGTGTGGGGGGCGGTCGCGGGCGCCGGCGGCGCGGCCGGCGTGCTGCTCGGCGGGATCCTCACGAGTGGGCTGTCCTGGCGCTGGGTGCTGTTCGTCAACGTTCCCATCGGCCTGATCGCCGCCGCGCTCGCGCCGCGGATACTGCTGGAGAGCCACGCCGAAGACGACACCGAAGGTTTCGACATCCCCGGCGCGGTGACCGTCACCGCCGGACTGGCGCTGCTTGTCTACGCGGTCGTCGACGCCGTGAACGTGGGCTGGGGATCGACCGGCACGCTGTTGCGCCTCGCGGGGGCAGCCATCCTGCTTGTCGCGTTCGTCGTGATCGAGCATCGCCAGCGCCACCCGCTGCTGCCATTCTCGATCTTCCGACTGCGCACGCTCCGCGGCGCCGACATCGTCGGACTGCTGATCGGGATGTCGTTGTTCTCGATGTTCTTCTTCATCTCCCTCTACCTCCAAGACGTCCTGCACTACTCGCCGATCAAGGCCGGGGTCTCCTATTTGCCACTCGCGATCGGGATCATCCTCTCCGCCGGCGCTGCCTCACAACTGGTCACGCGCGTGGGGTTCAAGCCCACACTGATCGGCGGGCTGCTCTTGATCGCCGCCGCGCTGCTGTGGTTCTCGCGGGTGCGGGCGCCGGGCGGCTCCTTTGCCGCTGACGTCCTCGGGCCGTCGATCCTCGCGTCGTTGGGGCTCGGCTTTTCCTTCGTTCCCGTGACGATCGCAGCGGTGACGGGCACCAAGCCACACGAGGCCGGTCTCGCCTCAGGGCTGATCAACACCTCACAACAGGTCGGCGGCGCGCTCGGCCTTGCGATCCTCGCCACCGTCGCCAACAGCCGCACCCAGAGTCTCCTGCACGCAGGCGTCCACAGCACATCGGTCGCTCTCACCAAGGGGTACGACCGTGCATTCCTCGTCGGCGCGGGCTTCGCGATCGCCGGAGCGATCCTCGCCGCCATCCTGATCTCCTCACGCGACAGCCGCGAACACTCCCTGGAGGCCCGCGGCGAGAGCACCGCCAGCGCCCTCCAGGAAACCGAGCCTGCTCCGGTGTGAGGCTATGAGACTGGGGCCTGCACGACCCCTCGGGTGAATGGCAAGCGCCGGTGTCGTTCTACACCGCCGGGGGGCAGCCGTGTATGAGGGGGCCGATCGCCTGCGTGATGGCGCGTACCGCGTCCTCGTCGTACACGACGGCGTTGCCCTCCTCGGCCAGGGTCAACAGGGCCTCTCTGTCGTAGTGTCCGTCGGGCTTCTTACCGATGCGGTCGAGGTGCTCGTCCGTGGTAGTGAAGACCGAGATGGGGTGATGGCTTACGAGCACTACACGATCCCTAAAAGCACTTACTCTGCAGGTCATTCTATGGCCCCTTTGTTGGTTTCCATTTGCGGTGCAATCACGTATCGACTCCCGCCGATACGTCACTGATTGCAGCTCGGGCACGAGCCCGGCATGACCGGAGCGACCGGAGCGGAATCCCGTATAGCGATACAATACATATAGAGCGGCCATCTTTGTTACGTTTCTGTTTGGCTTCTAGCCGGCCGTCTATTTGGAGCGTGCGCCGACGCGGGCGCGCAGGCGCGTGGCGCGACGGGCTTCCAGCGCCATCGCCTCCGCGACCTGCGCGCGTAGCGCTTTGAGCTCGCGTTGGCGGTAGAGCAGGCGCAGGGCCAGCAATGCCACGATCACGAGGCTGAGCAAGGCGATCGCGGCTTCGATCTTGGCCCTGCTACCCGTAGTGGTCGCGCCCGGTGTGGGCAAGGGGACCGCCAGGCGGTGCGGGGCCGCGCTCACCGCCGGCACCGTCGAGTTCGAGCTGCCGACGGGGCGTGTGGTGCGGGCAATCGCCACCATCGTTTCGGGCGAGAGGCTGTAGGTCAGCGTGTTTTCGATCCAGTAGACGCCGCGGCCTTCTCTCCAGGCGACCGTCTTGATGTGTTCGCCGTCGTAGTAGAGGCTGTAGGTGCGCGAGCCGATGCGCACGCTCTGGCTCGGATCGCTGAGCAGCGGCAGGCCGGTCCACGTGCTGCCCTGGATGTCGTAGTACTGGCCCAGTTCGCCGTCGTCGACGACGACCACATACGAGGGGTAGCGGTGGCGGCCGTTGGGGCTCTGGATGCCGTAGAGCAAGAGTTCGTCTGGGGAGGCTTCGGCGGTTGTCTTCTGGTACTGGGGGACCTCCAGCGGGAACGGCAGGCGCGGAGCCGCGACCAACGCCTGGTCGACCGTCGAGCTTGGCGTTGGCGTGAGCGACAGAGCTGCCTCGGCGGAGTGATGCGAGCTCTTGACGGAGCGCACCGCGGCGTTGAGCTTGTGCTTGGGGATCGGCGCCGTGCCCGCCAGGAAGGAGTGCGCCGCTTCTTGGAACTGCTGGGGTGTCGCCGTGTCGTAGGTGGGCAGCAGGTTGACGTGGAACGGGACCTGGCGCACCGGCTTGCCGGCCGATTCGGCCAGCAGCTCCAGCAGGTCGAGCACCTGTTCTTCGCCGTGCAGGTCGGTTTGCACCGCCTTGCCGAGGACCTTCTCGAACTTTTCGCGGTTCCCGAAGAGTCCCGGGCCGTACTGCGCCTTGGCGTCGAGCAGGAAGCGCTGGTCGCGAGCGTCGCGGATCAGCGAAGTGCTTTCGTGGCGGTTGGCGACGAATTCGAGCGCCTGTTGGCCGCACAGGCGCTGATAGCCAGGCTCCAGGTGGATTTCGAAGTACTGTTCGGCGCCCGGTTCGTCGTTGCTGTGGTAGTAGCGCTTGTCCACCGTCATGTACACGCAGCCCATTTCGTCGACGGCGTGTTCGAAGCGTTTGAAGTCGGTCACGAACACGTGGTTGACGGTGATGCCGAGCAAAGTTTTGATCGTTTCGAGCATCAGCTTGACTCCGCCGGAGGTGCCACCGCCCTCCTCGTAGCCGTAGGTGTAGGCGGAGTTGATGCGGTTGGTGATGACTTCGCCGTTGGGCGCGGTGAAGCTGACGCGCAGCTCGCGCGGGATCGAGAGCATCGAGATCGTCGGCTTGCTTGGGTCTATGCGCACGAGCAGCATCTCGTTGGAGTGCGGCAGCACCGCTCCCGACGGGTTGCCCTTCGGGGCCTTGCGTTCGTCGTTGCCGACCAGCAGCAGCGTCTCTGGTTCGCCCGTGCTGGTGGGGATCAGCACTTTCGACGCGACCTTCACCGGCTTGTTCTGGCCCAGCGCGCTGACGACCTTGTCGACCTCGTTGCGGATCACCATGTAGGTCGCGGCGCCGGCTAGCGCGACTATGCAGAAAGCGGCGAGCAGGAAGCGCCTGGCCAGCCACCAGCCACGGCGCGGTGGCTCAGGCGGGAGCGATCCCGGAGGGGCGCCATCGGGTAGAGGCGGTGGCATGGGCGGGGTCGTGACAGTGCTCAACGCTGGGGTCAATGATCGCGGATCGCGCGGCGGTTGGCGCCGACGGGCGTGACCTCGGATCGCGCGGCGGTTGGCGCGGACGGGGCGGCGTCAGAGTCTGGGGCTTAAGCTGAGCGCCTAGCGTGGAGCCCAACCGTCCAACCGAAACGCGCGCGCAGGTGGGCCTGGCCGAGCGTCTGGCCGGTCTGATCGTGCCCGAGCGCAATCCGGCCGGAGCCGTCTACGGGCTGGTAACGGTTGGGGCGCTGCTTGCCGCCGAGAGCGGGCTGCACGACACCTATCCCGAGACGGTCGGCTCGGCTGCGCTGGCGATGCTGCTCTACTGGTTCGCGCATTCCTACTCCGACGTGCTCGGGCTGCGCTTGGCCGAGCGCGAAAGCTTCAGCTGGGGGGTGCTCTGGCATACCTTCGGTCGCGACTGGTCGATCGCCCAGGGGGCCGGCATACCCCTGCTGGTCCTGCTCGTGGCTTGGGCGGCTGGCGCCCCCCAAGCCACGGCGCTGACCGCCGCGGTGTGGAGCATTGTGGGCAGCTTGGTCGTATTCGAGCTGGCGGCCGGGGTCCGCTCGCGGGCGAAACCGCTGGAGCTGATGCTGGAGGCGCTTGTCGGGGCCGGCATGGGCAGCGCGATCTTGCTGCTGCGGGCGCTGCTGCATTAGAGATACGAGGCTTCGGCGCGGCTCACGGGGCGGACCTGCCTCGCGCAGCAGCCCCCGATATGCTCGTAGACAATAAATCTCTGACATGGAATGATATTGTTTCCAAGACTCCTTGATAGTCGAGGGGATATAAGTATTCGAGGAGATAGAACAGCGTTGACGCAGGGTGGGAAAGACTTCGGCGGGATCGCGCCGCTATACGAGCGTCTGCCCAGGGGGCCCCACCGGATGAAGCCGCTGGAGGTAGCCCGCAACCAGCGCCAGCGCATGTATGGGGCGATGATCGAGGCGGTCGCCGCCAGCGGCTATGGACGCACGAGCGTCAAGCAGGTCGTGATGCTTGCCGGCGTCTCGCGACGGGCCTTCTACGAGCAGTTCGCCAACAAGGAGGAGTGTTTCCTGGCGACCCTGGACCTGGTCGCAAACCAGGGGCTGGCCCATATCGCCTCCGGCTATCGCTCGACCGACGGCACGCTCGAGGAGCGCCTGGAAGCCGCGCTGAGCAGCTTCGCCGACGCCGTCGCCAGCAACCCGAAGGGGGGGCGGCTGCTGCTTGTGGAGGCGCCGTCGGCCGGGCCGGCAGGATGGGAGCGGCTGACTGAAACGCTGCGCATCTTCGAGCAGTTGCTGGAGGCCGGCTTCGCCCATGCTCCGGACGCCGCGCCGCTGCCCGAGCCCGTTACACGCGCGATCGTGGGCGGGGTGCGCCGCGTGACGTTCGTGCGCTTGCTCGAGCAGCGCACCGCGGAGCTGCCTGGGCTGGTGGAGGACATGCTGAGCTGGATGCTCCTCTTCAGGACGTTCGAGCCGGGGCCGCTCGCACTGCGGTTGCCGGCGCTGCCCAAGCGGGCGCGCATCGGCGAGCAGGACGAGTGCGCGCGCGTACAGCGCAGCGCCCTGGAACTGGCCGCCCTTGAAGGGCATGGAAACCTGACGCCGATGCGGATCGCCGACGAGGCCGGCGTCTCGATCGACACCTTCTTCGACCTGTTCGAGGACATGGAGGAATGCTTCCTGGCGGCGATCGAGCAGCTCGCCTTGGAGGTGCTCGAGACTGTTTCTGACCCTGGGCTGCGCTCCTCCAGCGAATGGGCGGCCGCCGTGCTCCGATCTTCGGAGAGGATGATGCGCTACTTCGCCGCACGGCCCGCCTACGCCCAGACGCTCGCGACAGGGGTGTTTGCCATCGGACAGTACGGAGGGGACATGGTCGCCGAGCTCGCGTGCGACGTGGCCGCCCGGCTGACAGCAGGTGCTCCCCGGACGCCGCTCACCGGCATAGCCCAGGAAGGCATCGAAGGGGCGATCTGGCATACGATCTACGCTCAAACCACTCGCGGCGGCAGCGGCGCGCTGCCAGAGCTGTCGGGCTATCTGGGCTATGTGGTGCTGGCGCCGTTCCTCGGCGCCGAGCAGGCCGCTCAGATCGTCACCGAGCAGCACGCCGCGCAGAAGGTGGCCTGAAGACTCCCTGATCCGCGCGCACCTGGGGGCCTCCCGCGGGTGCTCTGGGGTGTCCGTGGCGCAGCTCTGCCGGCGACGGTCTAGCGCCAGCGCCGGTAGCGCAACTCGGTCGATGACGGTCTAGCGCCGGCGCCCGTAGCGCAGCTCTGCCGGTGACGGTCTAGCGTCGGCGCCGGTAGCGCAGCTCTGCCGGTGACGGTCTAGCGCCGACGCCGGTAGCGCAACTCGGCGAAATGCGTCAGCAGGATTCCCACCAACAGGGAGACCACGATCACGATGATCAGCGGCGTCGAGCTCTTGCCGAAGATCCAGTTGACCTCCACCTGTTTGAGGTTGAGCACCGCGAACAGGGTCATCAGCACCGCCAACGCGACCGCCGCGCCGGTACGCGCCTGCTCGCGGCGGCTGCGCTTTTGGACCTGTGCATCCCTGGAGTCGGGCGGGGCCACAAGCTGATGCTAACCGCTCGACCGGGCAGCAAGCTCGGCCTGCACCCACGAGCAGTCGGCCGACAGCTCTGCCACGCCCATCGCCGCCGCCACATTGAGGGCCATACCGTGGCGAAAGAAGTCGTCCAGGCGCTCTGGGGGGGCTTCGGATAGCTCCTGCACGAACGCCACCAGCTCGGCGTAGCGCCGGCGCACTCTTGCTCGCACCAACTCGTCGTCGCAGGCCGCGTAGGCCTGATGTTGGAGCATCAGGTAGTCGCGGTCGGTCTCCAGCAGCTGCTTATAGGCAAGACCCATCGCCATCAGCACGTCCTCGCAGTCCCGCGGCGCCTGCCCGGCGCGATATTCGGCCGCGGCCTGGCTGAAGGTCTCGGCGAAGCGTGCGAAGCAGTGATCGACGGCCGCCAGGAACAGAGCCCGCTTGCCCGCGAACAGGCTGAAGACGTACGGCTGGGCCACTCCCACCCTTCTCGCTATGCGCTCCACCGGCGTGCCGTGCAGGCCCGTGAGCGCGAACTCGTGCACAGCCGCGGCGATCAGCGCCTCGCGTCGCTCGGCCGCCGGGATCCTCGTGCGATTGTGGCTTGTCGGCTTTGTTTGAGCTGTCATTGCGCATCTCCGATGATTGCAGGTCCGATCTTCCCCAGCGTTCAACTTAGCGGTCGCTAATAATTTTTGGGAAATGTTTCTTCTCCTGCCGAACGCTCTTACGCAAGGTCAGGGTGCGTCGCCTCGCGCGAGTCCCGCCACGCGGACGACCCGGCGCGCAACGACGACGATCCCTCGCCCAGCTTGCACGACCCACCTGACCCCGCTCCACCCGGCGCGCAAACGGTAGACCGCTGCGAGGATGAAAGGGGGCAACGACGAATAGGGGGAGCACGATGAACGCGAGACTACGTCTACCGCTGTTGCTCGCCACGGCTGCGGTCGTGTTGGCGAGCGGCGGCTGTGGCTCCTCGGGCACGAAAACGGTGTCCGTTTCCAGTTCTCTGCCCTCCGAACGTGCGCCACAGCGCACTGGCACCACCGGCACGACCAGTTCCTCCCCCACCACCACTACGCCTGCTGGCACCAGCACGAACACGAACACGAGCACGAGCACGAACGCGAACGGCACCGGCGGCGCGGAAGCTACGCGTACCACGACCGCGCCCGCATTCACCAAGGAATCCAGCGGCGTCGAAGGGTTGGCGGCCGCCGTGAGCCTTGTCAAAGCGCACGGCTACAGCGTCGGCGAAACCTCCACCTACCGTCCCGAACAGACGCTGCGCGTGCTCGTCGGCACCCGCGCCGGCTCCGGCCAGCAGGCCTTCTTCTTCGTGGACGGGCGCTACGCCGGCACCGACACGAGCGAACCCAGCGCGACCGTCAAGGTGGTCGGACAGAGCGACACCGAAGTGACGCTCGCCTATTCCCTCTACAAGAGCGGCGACCCACTCGGCAAACCCAGCGGCGAAAAGACCGTGCGCTTTCAGTTGAACAACGGGCGCCTCGTCGCACTCGATCCGATCCCCTCCGCATCCGCGCGCAACGGCGGCTAAGCGGTCGCGCAGGCGGGTAGATTGCTTCGCGTGGGCTCACACGAGCCCTGACCACTGCGACCCGAAAGGGGATCCGATGAGCCAAGCGATCGAAGGGCGCGCCGAGGAACTGCTCAAAGACAAGAACTTCGTGCTCGTGTCCACCATTCGTCCCGACGGCTCTGTGCACGCGGCGCCGGCCTGGGTTGACGTGCAGGACGGGCATCCGCTTCTGAACACCGCCGAAGGACGCGCCTGGCCCCGCAATCTCGAGCGCGACCCACGTGTGACGCTGACCGTGCAGAACATGGAGAATCCCTACGAATACGTGACGATCCGCGGTCGCGTGGGCGCACGCACGACCGACGGGGCCGACGCGCACATCGACTCGCTTGCGATGAAGTACCTGGGCAAGGAGTCCTATCCCTTCCGCCAACCGGGCGAACAGCGCGTGATCGTGCGCGTCGACCCGGAATACGTGCACGTCAGCGGAGGGTGACTACTCCCCTTTGACGCGCGCCAGCAGTTGCCGCCACAGCGAGGGCGGCTTCGGCTGGGTGCGCAGCCAGTCTTCGCGCAGTAGCAGCTCTCCCCGCTGGCGCGCCGCCAGCACGCACTTCGTGTGGGCGTGACGCCGACGGCTTTTGTCGTCTTCGGGGAACATCAGCACATGCTCGCTCAGCGCCGGCAGGTGGCGCCCGCAGATCGGACAACGGTAGGTCGCGGGCTTGTTGCTGTGGGTGGAGCGCACCGTCCACCAGCGCGCTGCGGGCAACTTCGACATCACAGCATTCTCGCGGCGATAGCCTGGTCTGTGGGCAGTGGTACGTAATGGCTATCGCAAGCAACCCAATCGAGGACGGTCGGATGAGCGCACAGGCGGCGGATCCCGCCGAGCTGGTGCACGAGGCGCGCAAGACGATCAAGCGCATGCGCGCACTCGCACGGCTGTTGCGAGAGCAACTGGGCGAGCAGGAGTTCAAACGCGTCAACGCCTCGCTACGCGAGGCCGGCCGGCGCCTGGCGGGAGCGCGCGACGCCGACGTGCGCCTTGCGACGCTGCAAGAGCTGATCGAACGCCACCCCCGCGCGCTTGCCTCTCCAGCCCCCACAGAGGGGAGGCACGAGGGGATCGGATTGCTGGAGCAGCAACTACAGCGTGAGCGCTCGCGCGATGGCCAGCCGCCGGCGGATATCGACAACGTGCTTGCGGACATCGCCGCGATGCGCGACCAACTGGCGCACTGGAGCCTGGTCGACACCGGCTTCGACACGCTTGCCCCCGGGTTGCAGCGCATCTATCGCGAAGGTCGCCACCGCTATGTCCGCTGCGCACAGGCCCAAGGAGGCGACGAGCAGGATGTTCACGACTGGCGCAAGCGCGTCAAGAGTCTCTACTACGCGCTCGACATGCTTGGAGCCAAGAAGGTCAAAGGCGCACGCCGCGCTACGCGCCGCGCCAACCGCCTGGGGGACTTGCTCGGCAGCGAGCACGACCTGTGGATGCTCGGCGCCTATGTCGAAGAGCATCCCCAAGCCTTCGCCGCGGACACCGTGGCCATGGCCGAGTTGCTCGAGCTGATCGAGCACAGACGCCGGCGCTTGCGCAAACGTGCGCTCGCGCTGGGGGGTCGCTTGTACAAACGCAAGCCCGCCGAGTTCACGCGGCGCATCCGCCGCGCACTGGCCGACTAACCCGCGCCGCCCGCGCCGCCAGCGCCGCCCACGCCGCCCGCGCCGCCCACGCCGCCAGCAACGAGCCGGTCTGGCCGGATCGTGGGCGGCCGCGCGCTGGCCGACTGACCCAGGCCGCCCGCGCCGGCGGCGAGCCAACTCGGCTGGATGGCGGTCGGCCGCTTGTGCGGCCCTCGCCGCAATCCGCCAACTCGTGCCAAATCCCCTGATCCGCTCAGGGTTTTTCCGTGAATAGCCGATGTAAGTGGCGACCCGCATACCCGATGCGCGCACTACCTCGACTCCATCCCTCGACGCTCGTCCTGGCCTCCCTGATCGGAGGTTTGGGCGTGTATGCCCTGCACACGACCGTCGGCTTCGGCGGCCCGGGGGGCGAGGGGCTCTTCCAGGATTGGATCTACAACATCCTGATGCTCGGCTCGGCGGTGGTCGTACTGGCGCGCGCCGCGTTCGTGCGCGCGGACCGTGCGGCCTGGACGGCGATGGGCGTCGGGCTTTTGTCCTGGAGCCTTGGCGAACTGTATTACTCGCTCTACATCGAAGGCACGAGCGCCGAAGCCGGCGGCAGCGTCTCCTTCGCCGACGTGCTCTTCCTGGCGATGTACCCCTGTTTCTATGTTGCCCTTGGGCTGCTCGCCAGGCGCCACCTGCGCGAGCTGCGCCTCAGCATGTGGCTCGACGGACTGATCGCCGGGCTCGGTGCCGCAAGCGTCGCGGGGGCCCTGATCCTACCCCCGATCCTCGGCGGCGCCACCGGCACGCACAGCTCGATCATCGTCTCGCTGGCCTACCCGATCGGCGACATGCTGCTGATGATGTTCGCCGTCGGCGCGCTGTCGATCACCGGCTGGCGCGCTGGCAACCTGTGGCTGCTGATCGCTTTGAGCATGCTCGTCAGCGGCGTGGCCGACTCGACCTACGTCTACCAGACCGCCACCGACTCCTATCAGGCGGGCACGTGGCTTGAATGCCTGTGGCCGCTGGCGGCGATCCTGCTGGCGACCGCCGCCTGGATGCCGACGACACGCGTGCAGCCGCGACACATGAAGAGCTGGCAGATGATGTCGGTGCCGGCGCTCGCCCTGCTCAGCGCGCTTGGGGTGCTCGTGTACGGCAACGTCGGCCCGCGCCTGACGCTCCCCGCTCTGATCCTGGCCGGAGCGACCGTGCTTGCTGTGGGCGTGCACCTGATCTTCACGCTGCGCGAGAACCTGCTGCTGCTTGCGCATTCGCGGCGCCTGTCGCTCACCGACCCGCTCACCGGGCTGGGCAACAGACGCCTGCTGATGGGCGATCTGCGCCTTGCGTGCAAGTCGGCCGCCCGACACGAGCCGTGGGAGCTGGTGCTCTACGACCTGGATGGCTTCAAGCTCTACAACGACACCTTCGGCCACCCGGCGGGCGACACGCTGCTGGTGCACTTGAGCGCGCGCTTGAAAAGCGCCGTGGAGCCGCACGGCAGCGCCTACAGGATGGGCGGCGACGAGTTCTGCGTGCTGTTCGACCGCTCGTTGTCCGAACAGGAGAATCTCGTCGCAGCTGAGCGTCGCGGCGCTCTGCGAGCATGCCCCCAACTTCTCGATCACCGCCTCGCACGGTTCGGTGATGATTCCCGCCGAGGTGGCCGACCCGGCCACGATCCTGCAGCTCGCCGACCAGCGTCTCTACCGACGCAAGGAGGAAGCCGCGGCGCGGCGCTCAGCTTACGCTTACAACGGTGAGCACGCTCTCGCCCTTGGGGAGCGCAACGGCAGCCCGCTCGCCGGCACGACGTCCGAGCAGGGCGCGGGCAACCGGCGAGTCCGCCGACAGCCGCCCATCTGACGGCGAGGCGTCGTGCGAGCTGACGATCTGCCAGCTGCGCTCCTTGCCCGCCTCGTCGCGAACCACCACGGTCGAGCCGAACGCGACGGCACCGTCGCTGGCCTGTACGGCCTCGACCACCTCGGCCGCTGAGATCCGCTCGCGCAGTTTCGCGATCTTCGTCTCCAGATGCGCCTGGTCGTTCTTGGCGTCGTGATACTCGCTGTTCTCCTTGAGGTCGCCCCACTCGCGCGCGGTTTTGATGCGCTCGGCGATCTCGCGACGACCCTCGCCCTCCAGCGCAGCCAGTTCGGCTTCCAGCTCTTGCAGGCCCGCGGCGGTGACCATGTTGGCGGCGTCGGTCGTCATCTGCCGCCTAGCCTACTCGGCCTTGCCTCGCCGCGCTCAGGGGGTGTGCCAAGTCCTTCCAAAACCGCTGTGCCCCCCGCGCGCGCGGGGGGCACCGCACTCAGAAGTACGTGCCGGCCGGCGTGGACAAGCAGCGCATAGATCTGCACGACCGCCGCTTGATCCAAGAGCTGCGTGGACGGCGGCGAGCCGAACGCGAACAGGTTGTCGCTCAGGCGCTGATGCA
The DNA here is from genome assembly GCA_963725265.1 of uncultured Solirubrobacterales bacterium. Lineage (GTDB taxonomy): Bacteria > Actinomycetota > Thermoleophilia > Solirubrobacterales > Solirubrobacteraceae > Palsa-744. Next base: position 725,599 of record CAVRXP010000002.1, on the reverse strand, counting down.
CCCACACGCTGTTGATGTATTCCTGGGCGAGCCTCGGGCCCGGCGGGTCGTGCGTGACCGAGTCGAGGTACATCAGGTTGCGGAAGTAGACCGACGGGAAGAACGGGTTTTCCGAGAGCAGTCGCCCGATCGTGAAGTAGGCGAGCGCGGCCTTGGCGGTCTGGCGGGCCTGGTAGAGGTAGGCGCCGTTGCCGGTGGCCTGGTAGAGCAGCGTGCCGGCGCCGATCATCGAGCCCTGGTTGTAGCTCCACAGCGTCGTGTCGAGCACACCGTGTAGGCGGATATGGTCGTAATACAGTTCGCTCGGCGTGCGCAGGCAGGCGCGCACCCATTCGTAGGCCTGCTCGGCGAACTGCAGATATGTCGTGTCGCCGGTGATGCTGTAGAGCTGCACGCCGAGCTCGGCGGCCGGGCCGTCTGTGACCGTGTTGCGTTCGGTGTTGCTTGGCGAATCCGAGAATGGGACGCCGCCGGGACAGGCGAGCTTCGGGTTGGTCTGCCAGCCGGCCATCACGAACGACATGATCTGCTCGGCTTTTTCGAGCATCGCCGCTTCGTGGTGCAGCTTGTACAGGCGCACCAGCTCGATTCCGACCCACTCGTTGTCGTCGTAGTAGCTGGCGCCGCCGGGCGGCACCACCTCGCCGTTGAACGAGGGCAGCGACGGCGGCGCGATGCCCGCGGCTTCGGATCGGTTCGGGCCTTCGCCGTGTTCTTCGCTTTCGGGCTGTTCGCCGGTGCCCTGGCCCGCGACGGGCGACCGGTGCGCCCCAATACTTCTGCAGGCCGACGATACGCGCTTTCAGTTCGTGCGAGTCGGTGCTCGCCGCGCTGGCCGCCTGACCTGGGATGTTGGCGACGCTGACAGTGGCCGCCAACGCTTGCGAGAACGGCCACAGGTAGGAGTACGGTTCGCCCTCGTAGAGGCCGGTGCCGGGGATGTAGAAGCTCTGCTGCATCGCCTGGAAAGCCAGTAGCGCGCGTGCCGGGTTGCCGTGCAGGCCGGGCTTGGGCTTCTTCTTGGCCGGCGTTTTGGTCTTCTTGGTGCTGTGTCGTCGTGGGCGTGGTCGTCTTGCTCGGCGTTTTGGCGCTCGGTGCGCTCGCGGGAGTGGAGGCGCCGGGCGAGACGCCCCCGACGCCGTTGGAGGAGCTGTGCGCGTATTCGCTGGGGCGCGCGAGCCTGCGCGGGTTCTGGGCCGCGGCCGGGTAGGGCGAGCCGCGTCGCATGGCCTCGCGCTGCGGGGCTCGCCTGCGCCGCTGAGAGGCGCACGCGCACGCCCACGCGCATGCGAGCGCACAGGCGAGGACGGCCGGCAGCCGCCGCACACGACCCATCGAGTTATGTCCACCGCGACTGACCAAGATCTGACTCCCGCAACAGACCACCATCGCAAACGATTCGCTGAAGGTATTGTCCTCCGAGCTAAGAACCTCCTTCAAAAAGAGGCGACGCATTTCCACCCGGGAGACAGCGGCTGAGCGGATCGATCAGCGAGGAGAGATACGTGAAGAAGACAGTTAGAGAGGCGACGTTCGAGCTGCTTCGCGAGCGCGGCATGACGACCGTGTTCGGCAATCCCGGCTCCACCGAGCTGCCGATGCTGACCGAGTTTCCCGCCGACTTCCGCTACGTGCTCGGCCTGCAGGAGGCGACCGTCGTCGGGCTTGCCGACGGCTACGCGCAGGCGAGCGGGCGTCCCGACGCTTGTCAACCTGCACACCGCGCCCGGGGTCGGCAACGCGATGGGCGCGATCTTCAACGCGCAGGCGAACAAGTCGCCGCTGGTGATCACCGCCGGCCAGCAGTACCGCTCGCTGATGACGCTGCAGGCGAACTTGACCAACCGCGACGCCGCGCGCGTGCCCGCGCCGCTGGTCAAGTGGAGCTACGAGCCGCCGCGTGCCGAGGACGTGCCGCATGCGCTGGCGCGGGCGATCCACATGGCGACGCTGCCTCCGCGCGGGCCCTCGTTTCTGTCGATCCCGATGGACGATTGGGGCGCCGAGGTCGACGAGGACGCTGTCCGTCACCAGAGCAGGCGCGTGGTCGACGGTGCCGCCCAGCCCGGACCCGAGGCGATCGCAGCACTCGCCGCAGCGGCTGCGCCGAGCCGAGCGTCCGGCGCTGATCGCCGGGCCGGAGATCGACGCCGAGCGGCGGCTGGGAAGCCGCGATCGGGCTTGCCGAACTGCAACGGCTGGCCGTGTATGCGACGCCCGCCACCGGCGGTGGGCGACTCGGCTTTCCCGAGGATCATCCGCTCTTCCAGGGCATCCTTCCGCCTGCCGTGTTGCCCGTCGGGGAAATGCTTGCCGCACACGACTTCGTGCTTGCCGTCGGCACCTCCGTCTTCCCCTACTACCCCAACGTGCCCGGGCCGCTGTTGGCCGAGGGGACGACGCTCGTCGCGATCACCGAGCGACCCCGACGAGGCCGCGCGCGCGCCGATGGGCGACGCGATCCTGGCCGACCCCGCGCTCACGCTCGCAGCGCTTGCCGATGTCGTCGGCGAGTCCGAGCGGCCCGCACCCCCGTCCGGCCCGCGCCCGAGGCGGTGCCGATCACCGATCCGATCAGTCCCTCCACCGCGGTGCGGGCGCTCGCCGAGGTGTTTCCCGGACGAGGGGATCGTGGTGCTCGAGTCTCCCTCGGCCACACTGGCGCTGCGCAACCAGCTGCGCCTGTCGGCGCCCGGCAGCTACTACTTCTCCTCCGGCGGCGGGCTTGGGTTCGGGATGCCGGGCGCGATCGGGGCGCAGATGGCGCAGCCTGACCGGCCCGTCGTTTGCGTGATCGGCGAGGGCTCGGCTCAGTATGCGATCCAGAGCCTGTGGACCGCCGCAGCCTACGACGTGCCCGTTACGTTTTTGGTGTTGCGCAACGACGAGTACGCGATCCTCAAGTGGTTTGGGATGCTCGAGGACATCGTGGACGCACCCGGCCTGGATTTGCCGGCGCTCGACTGCGCGGCCGTCGCACAGGGGTATGGCGTGAACTCGCGCGTCGTGGACGGCGGGGACGCACTAAGCGACGCTCTGAGCAAGGCGCTCGCGTCGGACAGGCCCGAGCTGGTCGAAGTCAAGGTCGCGCCCGGGATGGCGCTGCTATGAGCGAGTCGCCCGACGTGATCGTCGTCGGCGCCGGACTGGCCGGGCTGGTCAGCACGCTCGAGCTGTTGCGCAGCGGGCACAACGTGCTGCTGCTCGACCGCTGCGAGCCGCAGGAGATCGGGGGGCTTGCTCGCGAGGCGTTCGGCGGCATGTTCATGGTCGACTCGCCCGAGCAGCGCCGCTCGCGCATACCCGACAACGAGGCGCTGGCGCTCGAGGATTGGCTGCGGATCGCCGAGTTCGATCCGCAGGACATCTGGCCGAGGCGCTGGGCCGAGCAGTACGTGACGCGTGCTCGCGACGACGTCGGCGGCTGGTTGCGCGAGCTGGGGGTGAAGTTCTTTCCGGTCGTCAACTGGGCCGAGCGCGGCAACTTCGGCGACGGCAACTCGGTGCCTCGCTTCCACCTCACCTGGGGGACCGGCAAGGCGCTCGTGCAGGCCGTTTGGGGGGCGATCGAGGCCCATCCGCGTCGCTCCGCGCTGGAGTTGCGCCTGCGCTCGCGCGTGACGGGGCTGATCGTCGAGGAGGGGCGAGCCGTCGGCTGTCGCGTAACCGTCGAGGACGCCGGCCCGCGCGCGCGCGCGGGCACCTCTGAAATCGAGTCCGCGGCACTCCCCCGCGAGGCTGGCGACTATGAGGTTCGTGCCGCCAAGGCCGTCGTGATCGCCGCCGGTGGGATCGGCGGCAACCTCGATCTGGTCCGCCGCGAATGGCCTACCGAGCGGCTCGGGGCGGCGCCCGAGAAGCTGCTGATGGGCTCCCACTATTACGCTGACGGCGCAATGCACGAAGAGGTGGGCAGGATCGGCGGCAACGTGACGCACCTCTCGCGCATGTGGAACTACGCCGACGCGGTGCGCCATCCCAAACCGCAGCGCGAGCGTCATGGGCTCAAGCTGATCCCGCCGCGCTCTGGGGTCATGCTCGACCCGGACGGGCGGCGCTATGGGCCTGTGCCGGTGATGCCGACGTTCGACGCCTACAGCGCGCTCGAGCGCATGTGCAAGGACGAGCGCAAGTACTCGTGGCTGGTTTGCAACTTCAAGATCGCCAAGCGCGAGCTGGATGTGTCTGGCTCCCAGCACAATCCGCACCTGCGCGAGCGACGTCTGCTGCCGTTCCTGCTCAGCGTACTGCTGGGCAAGGGCCGCCTGATCGAACACTTCCTCGACGGTTCACCCGACTTCGTGAGCGCCGGCTCGCTCGAAGAGCTGGCCGCGAGGATGAACGATGTGACCGCCGAGCTGGGTGGCGAGCGCGCGATCGACGCCGCCGTGCTCGAACGCGAGATCGGCCGCTACGACGCGACGATCGCGCGCGGCAAGGGGCTGTTCAACGACGACCAGCTGCGGCGCATCGGCCAATTGCGCAACTGGCGCGGCGACCGGCTGCGCACCGCGCGCTTTCAGCGCATCGTCGATCCCAAAGCGATGCCGTTGATCGCGATCCGGCTGCAGCCGATGGCGCGCAAGAGCCTTGGCGGCATCCAGACCGACCTCGGCTGCCGTGTGCTGTACGCAGGCTCTGGCACGGGCGCGAGTATGGGGGCCGGCGCGAGCATGGGGGGCGGCGCGAGCATGGGGGGCGACACGGGCATGGGGGGCGGCGCCAGCATGGGGGCCGGCGCGAGCAAGGGGGGCGGCACGAGCAAGGGGGGCGACACGGGCAAGGGGGGCGGCACGGGCAAGGGGGGCGACACGGGCGATGGCGGCAAGCACGCAGGCGAGCCGATCCCCGGGCTGTACGCGGTCGGCGAGGCCGCCGGCTTCGGCGGCGGCGGCGTGCACGGCAAGCGCTCGCTGGAGGGGACGTTTCTCGGCGGATGCGTCTTCACCGGGCGCCTTGCCGCCGCCACGATCGCCGGCGCCGAGCTGCCGGTGCGTATTCCTCCCCGCGCTTAAGGCTATAACGCGAGCAATACCCCTTGGAAAAGTCAACATAGCCACCCGCTCTGGGGATCTGACCAACCCACCGCTATGGCCAACTCTCCAGACAAACGCTATGACTATGTCGCTGTTGGGCACGTAACGCGCGACGTGATCGAGGATCGCGCCGGCGGCGCCGCGTCCCAGCCCGGCGGCAGCGCCTTCTATAGCGCGCTGCAGGCGGCGCGGCTGGGGCTACGCACACTGATCGTCACCCAGGGCGTCCCCGCCGAGATATACGCGCTGCTCGAAAGCTTCAGCGACGAAGTCGCCCTGCGCGTCATCCCAGCAGAGCAGACCACCACGCTGAGCACACGCGGCTCCGGGACTCGGCGCTTGCAGCGGCTGCTCGCCTGGGCCGGGCCGATCGTCGAGCCGCTTACGCTCGACACTGGGATCCTGCACCTTGCGCCCGTCGCGCGCGAGACGCCGACCAGCTGGCGTGGACAGGCTCGCTTCGTCGGCCTCACACCGCAAGGGCTCGTGCGCCGGTGGCAAGCCCGCGAGAGAATGCGACCGGGGCATGCCCGCGAGGGAATGCCGCTGGTGCAGCTGGATACCCAGTCGCTGCTGGGCGACGTGCCGCTCGCCGTCGGCACGCCCGAAGCTTTGGCCCGAGACATTACGGCTGTCGATTTGGACCCGCAACTGCTCCCGCCGCGCTTCGATGCAGCGGTGATCTCCGAGGAGGAGTGTAGGAGCTGCCACGCGCTGTTCACGCTCGCGCGCCGCGGTGGAGCGTATGTCGCGGTGACCGCCGGATCGCGGCCGGCGACCGTCCATCTGCCTGTGCCCGCACCTGGATCGTCTCTGCAGACCGGGGTGCCGCGGCCGGTGCGGGCGCGCGAGGATCTCGGTGCCGGCGACGTGTTCGCCGCCGCCTTCTTCGTCGCGCTCAGCGAAGGGCGCGAGCCGCTCGAGGCCGCCACGTTCGCCAACGCGGCCGCGGCGGCGCGCGTCGCCGGCGTCGGTCCCGGCGCGATCGCCACTCGCGCCCGACTTACTCTCTGAAGACTTGCTCTTGCGCCAGCGCGTGCTCCAGCAGCGCCTTCAGCTGGGCGGGATCGACCGCCTCGCGCCGCCCGGCCGCGAGCGCTGCCAGCAGCATGCAGCCGCCGACAGGGGCCATCTCGACGACCGCCACCCGGGCCTGTGGGGCCAGCTCGTGGATCGCGGCGGCGAGCGGCGCGACGAACAGCTCGCCCGCCTTGAACGCGCTTCCGATCAAGCCGACCGGGAACTCGCCGGTTAGGCCCGTCTGTTCGATCACCGCAGCGATATGCACTCCCAGCTCCTTGGCCGCCCGCACGTACAGATCGCGCGCCACCTCGTCGCCCGCGTGCGCTACGCGCGCCGTCTCGATCGCAAACGCGGCGATATCGCCCTTGAAGAGAGGCTTGGCGTAGACGAGCGTGGCCAGCGCCTCGACGCTCTGCACACCGAAGTAGTCGGTCGTCGCCGCGCTCAACGCCGTCGGCGGACCTGAGGCATCGCGGTCGGCCAGCGCGGCCTTGATCGATTGCAGCGCCAGCCAGTAGCCACTGCCCTCGTCGCCGAGCACGTGGCCCCAGCCGCCTGCTCGCCACGTTCGCCCGTCCACACCGACGCCGAGCACGTTGCTGCCGGTGCCCGAGATCACGCCCACACCTGGACGGGCGTCGGTCGCCGCGGCCCAGGCGCCGACGACGTCGTTGACCACCAGCCACGTTTGAGGGAGGCGTTCGCGCATGTGCGCCGCGAGCGCCTCCGTGTCTGTGCCCGCGACCGCCAGCACTGCCGCGTCGAGACTGTCACGCTCGATGTCGGCGCGGCCGATCGCCTCGTCGGTGGCCTTCACGAGCGAGTCTGTCGCGGCTTGCGCGCCGACCGAATCCGGGTTGCTGGAGTCGCCGTGGCCGAGATAGAGCGCGCCCCTGTGCAGGTCCAGCACCGCCGCCAGCGTCTTGGTCGCACCTCCGTCGACACCCATCACGAAGCGTGCCGGCGGCGAACTCACACCGCCATCGCCCGTCAGCGCATGCCGCGGAACGCCCGCCCCATCCTCCCGCGCGGACACCGCGGACCAGCCGTCGGATGCGCTGGGGCCAGGGCCGGGCGCGATCAGCGACCCGGGCAGTGTGACCAGCGACTCGCGCTCCATGGCGTGATCCTTGCATGTCCTTCGTCGGCGTCGCTTCCGCGCAGACCGAGCACGCTCCAAACGAACTCCAAATGAACTCCAAATTTGCACAAGGATTTGGAGATAGATGAGCTAAACTCCAAATTTCTGGAGTTGCTTGGAATAGATTTGGAGATAGCTGTGTACGTCGCGAAGCCCCCCAATCTCACAGAGATCGTCCTCAACCTCGACCCCGCGCGGGCAATCGCCATCGTCATGAATGACACCGCGAACCTACCGTCCCGATACATCCACTGGGACCAACTCCGCCACCTGAAAGCCCCCACAGGGATGACGAGCGAGGAGTGGTGGCTCACGGTGAAGTCCGCACGCGACGCATCACGGCGCGATCTGGCGCTCAGCGACGCGACCGCCAAGACCACAGCCTCCTATACCGTCCCCGACCAAGCCCTGGAGCTGCTGCACTACATCGACCGCCACTGCAGCGGCGAGATTGCCATGCCCGAGGTGGTTACCGCCGACAGTCAGGCACGCCGCCACTACCTCGTGAACTCGCTGATGGAGGAGGCGATCCGCTCGAGCCAGCTCGAGGGCGCCACGACCTCGCGCCGCATCGCCAAGGAGCTGCTGCGCAGCGGGCGCAGACCGCGCGACCGTAGCGAGACGATGATCCTCAACAACTATCTCGCCCTGACGTTCATGCGCGAGGAGATCGGCGATCGACTGACTCCCCAGTCCGTACTCGAGCTGCAGCGCATCCTCACCGAAGACACACTCGACCGTCCCGATGCCGCGGGCAGACTCCAAACGGTCGAGGAAGAACGAATCGTCGTCGCCGACGCCACGACAGGCAAGGTGTTGCACACGCCACCACCGGCCGACCAACTTGCCAAGCGACTGGAAGATCTCTGCGAGTTCGCCAACGCAGACTCCGATACGGGCGGCTTCATGCACCCGGTGATCCGCGCGATCCTGCTGCATTTTTGGCTGGCTTACGACCATCCCTTCGAGGACGGAAACGGGCGCACCGCGCGAGCGCTGTTCTACTGGCAGATGCGCAAGCGTGGCTACTGGCTGGTCGACTACCTGTCGATCTCGCGCATTCTGCGTCAGGCGCCCTCGAAGTACGCGCGAGCCTTTTTGTTGACGGAGACCGACGACCTGGACACGACCTATTTTCTGCTGCACCAGTTGACCGCGATCCGCCAGGCAGTGCAGGAGCTGCATCGCTACCTGCGCCGCAAGGTGGCTGAGGTCAAGGAGGTGGAGCGCCTGGTGCGTGACTCGCCCGAGTTCAACCATCGCCAGCTCGCCCTGCTCGGAGACGCCGTGCGCGATCCGGGCGCTGGCTACACGTTCCAATCGCATGCCACCACACATGGGGTCACCCACGAGACCGCCAGGTCGGACCTCGGCGGGTTGCTCAGCCGTCGGCTGCTGGAGCGCCGTCGTGTGGGGCGCCAGTACGTCTTCACCCCCGCGCCAGGGCTTCCGGAGCTATTGAAGCGGCTGTAGATTGCTTGCGATGGGTCAAGCCCCGAAGAGCGTCGTAGACGCCAGGTTTCCCGATGCGGCACCCAAGACGGGCATGTACGAGTCCTTCTACCTGCGCGCCGTTTCCCCGCAGGAGCCGATTGGAGCATGGATCCGCTACACCGTGCACAAGCGACCCGGCCACGCCCCGGAGGGCTCGCTGTGGTGCACCGTCTTCGACGCGTCCCGAGGGGCTCCGTTCATGCGCAAGCACACGACCGCCGAGCTGGACGCCCCCGCCAGTGGGTGGATCCAGATCGGGCGCGACTCTAGTTTCGGGCCTACAAGCGCGCGGGGCCACATCGAGCTGGACGAAACCGCTGGCTCCGAGCTCCCTTCCCACGGTCGCGCCGGCGAGGTTCGCTGGACGCTGAACATCCGGGGCGACACGCCCGAGCTCAGGCACTTCAAACAGAACTGGCTCTACAGGACCCCGCTGCCTCGCACCAAGCCCACCAGTCCGTGGCCCGCCGCCCGCTTCGACGGAGCGATCGAGCTGCCTGGTCGCACTCTGCAAGTGGATGGCTGGCGCGGCATGGTTGGGCACAACTGGGGTGGTGAGCATGCCGCGCGCTGGATCTGGCTGCACGGGATCGACTTCCGCGAGGACACAGACGCCTGGCTCGACGTGGCGCTCGGTCGGGTGCTCGTCGCCGGGCGCCTCACACCCTGGATTGCAAACGGGGCGATCTGCGTCGATGGTCGGCGCTGGCGCCTCGGCGGGCTGGGCGCACGCGGACTGAAGGTCGCCGAGAGCCCCACCCGCTGCTCGCTGACGCTGCCGGGCGAGCATGGGCTGATCGTCGAAGCGCATGTCGACACACCCCCGAACTGTTCTGCGCGGTGGCGCTACAGCGACCCCGGCAACGGTCCAGATACCGGTTCGGGCGACCGCGGGTTAGGCGCTGAGCACGACGTTAGCAACTGCTCGGTAGCGGCGCTCGCGCTCAACGTGCGCGCGCCGGGCGAGGCGGCCATCACGCTGCACAGTGCCCATGGCGGCGCCTATGAGCTGGGGGTCAGCGCAGCTGGTCGATGAAGGTGTAGAGAACCATCAGGCTGACGAGCACGACGAACACGCGCAACGCCCACAGCCCGGCCGTGACCCGTGCGCTCATCATCGCGCGCGGCACCGGGCGCGAGGTTTCGGCCACGAACTGGTCGCGCTCGAGGTGCATGATCAGCTCGTCCTCGAAGCGCTCCTGTGTTTGCAGGTCGCGCTCTGCGATGGCCGGATCCCGTTGGGCCGGCTCGTCGGCCGGCTGGCGCGCCGGCGCATCGAGCTCCCGGCGGGCGAGCGCGTCGGCATCTCTTAGGATGAGCGCGTCACCGTCTCGGCGAGCCGCCGCTTCGGCCTTCTTCAGGGCGAGCGCGTCTGTGTTCATGAGCCGATGAGATGAGTCACTTGCAGGAACGAGTCGATGCCGTATGCGGCTCCACAGAGGCCGACGAAGGCGATCACCGCGATCCCGATCACGTTGGTCGAACGCTTGTTGGCCCACGCGCCCATCAGGGATTTATCGTTGGCGAGCATAAGCATCAAGACCAGGCTGACTGGGAGCAGCACCGTCGCCAGCACGTTGGCATTGAGCGCGATCGAGAGCAGCGGCGCGCCGGGAATCAGGATGACCGCGGCGGCCAGCAGCGCGACGCCGATGTTCGCCGCATAAAAGACGCTCGCGTTGCGCGGCGAGCTGTTGAAGCTGTGGGAGACACCTACGCATTCCCCGGCGGCGTAGGCGGTGCTCGCGGAGATCGTGAGGATCGCCACTGCGCCCGCCTCGATCAGGCCCAGCGCGAATACGGTGCCTGCCGCACTGCCCGCGACATGTCCCAGCGCCCTGGGAAAGCCGGCGCCGGCAAAGCCCTGAATGCCCGACCCACCGTGACCGAGCAGCGCCGCGCCCGCGACCAGTGCGCCGATCCCGAAGATCGCGGCGAGCACCGCGCCCGCCGCCGTGTCGTAGCGGCCGTGTTTGACATCTTCGGGGGTCATGCCCTTGTCGGCGCTGGCGCTCTGCTGGAAGAAGATCATCCACGGCGTCACCGTGGCGCCGATCGTCGAAGCCAGCAGCAACAGCAACGTGTTGAAGCTGCCGCCCGGGAACGGACTGAAGTCAAACGAGCCGGCGATCGCTCCGATGTGTGGTTTGACGAGGATCGCCGCCACCAGGAACAGGGCGTTGAACAGCGCCAGGCCGAGCACGATGCGCTCCCAACGCCAGTAGCGCCCGCCGCTCAGCGTGAACAGCACCAGCGCCATCCCGAGCGCAACGGCAATACCCGGGCCGAGGTGAAAATAGGACAGCCCGACGCGGATCGAGATGAACTCGGCCACCAGCGTGACGAGGTTGGTGAGACTGAGGTCGCCGGCGCCGAACCAGCCCCACACCCGCCCGTAGCGTTGCAGCACCAGCTCGCCGTAGCCGCGGTGGGTGACGGCGCCTACGCGCATGCACATCTCCTGGCAGACGAACGCCATCGCGAACAGCACCGGGATGAACGGCACGAAGAAACCCAGGCCATACTCGGCGCCGTCGGAGGCATAGGCGATCATGCTGGGGCCGTCGTTCTCGCCGAGCATCGCGAGTATTCCCGGGCCTACGAGCAGCCACAAAAGCCACCAGCGCCTGCCGTGACCGCGAGCTTGATGTACGCGCGAGCGATCGAGCGAGCGAGCGGCGTCCTCGGCGGTCAGCGGCGGCGGCACGCCCGGCGAGGCGACTCCCGGCAGGGCGAAGCCCGGCGAGACGCTGACTTCAGGCGTCGCCATCGGCCGCCCTTCCACGCGCAGAGCTGTCCACCTCTGCACACGGAGGGCTCTTGCCCTCGACAGCTGCAGGCCGGTCCACCTCGACGCGCATCGCGCCGGCCAGCTCGCCACCCAGCGTGTGCTCGCGTCCGTCGACGCTGACGAGCAGCGGACCGCCGAACGGCTGGCGCTCCAGTACCTGCAGGTGGCCGCCTGGCAGGACTCCCTGCTTGGCCAGGTAGCGCAGCATCTCCGGGTCGGCGTCGGAGACTCGCACGAAGGTGCCCTCCTCGCCTGGCACGAGGCTCTCCAGGCTGCGCGTCGGGGCCTCCTCCAGCTCCAACTCGGCGCTCGGGATCGGGTCGCCGTGCGGGTCGATCGTGGGGTGGCCGAGCTTCGCGGCGATCAGCGCCTCCAGCTCGTCGGAGAGGACGTGCTCGAGCACCTCTGCCTCGTCGTGCACGCGATCCCAGGGCATCTGCAGAGCCTCGGCCAGATACAGCTCGAGCAGGCGGTGATGGCGGATCACCTCCAGTGCGACACGCCGTCCCTCCGGGGTGAGCCTCACGCCGCGGTAAGGGACGTGCGAGATCAGGCCGAGCTCGCCGAGCTTCTTGAGCATGCCCGAGACCGAGCCGCTCGTTAGCTCCAGGCGCTCGGCCAGCGCATTGGTGGAGACCGGCTCGTCTGCGCGGGTTTCAAGCGTGTAGACCGCCTTGCAGTAGTCCTCGATCGCCGCCGAGCGGACACTTTCCTTGGTAGCCATACAGAAATAGTAAGGCATGCCAAGAGATTCTTCAAGCTTAGCCGCGAACATGGCTGGCCGTCTGGCCAGATCGCCACGACAGCTTGTACCATCGAGCTCTCCGCGCACGCACACGCGGCCTGACTGGAGACAGAGAGCAAATGGAGACAGAGAGCAAATTGTGAGGATTGAGAATTCGTTCCGGTTGGGGCGACCCCCGCGATGCACAGAAGAGGCCATGCGCCCTTGGTGACGATCGGCCAGATCACGCTTGCCGACGAGCCGGCACAGTGGGAAGCGCTCGGCTTCGCCGTGTCCGATGCGACGCTGCAGCTGGGCTGCGTTCGTGTTGTGCTTGCCGGCAGGGAGGCTGGGCGCGGAATACTCGGTTGGTCGCTTTGCGATCTTGCTAGCACCGAGCTTGACGGTCTTCCAACCGTCGCGGCCGAGATGTCTGAGGCGCGCGAGGACGAACCCGAGCCACCGGGCCCACACGGCGACGAAACTGGTCAACAGGCAGAGCGCTCAGCCGCGAGCGCTCCGACCGAGCATCCCAACGGCATCGCCGCGATCGACCATCTGGTGGCGATGTCGCCGGACCTCGACCGCAGCGTGCGCGTGCTGCAGGCGGCCGGGCTGGACCTGCGACGCATCCGCGAGCAGCCGACCCCGGCCGGCGCGCCCCGCCAGGCCTTCTTTCGCCTCGGTGAAGTGATCCTCGAGCTGGTGCAGGAGCCCGCCGAGGTGCTCGCCGCACGCCCCGACGGAGCGGATGGGCCGGCGCGCTTCTGGGGGCTGGCGCTGCTCAGCGACGATCTCGAACGCAGCGTCGAGCAGCTCGGCGAGCATTCGAGCGAGATCCGCGCGGCGGTACAGCCGGGGCGGCGCATCGCCACACTGCGACGCTCGGCGGGACTGGCGCTGCCGGTCGCGCTGATGAGCCGCGCCGGCCCATAGGCCACAATCCATCGTGATGGCGTCCTCCGAGGACAGCGAGGCTGGATTCAGGTACGGCGTCGTATTCCTGCTGACGCTGATACTGCTCGTATTCGTAATCGTCACCCCCACGACGAACTGGTCGCGGGCTGTCGGATGCGCGCTGCAATGGCTCGCGCTGTTGACGGTCGTGGCCACCTCGCGCGCGAGCAGCAACGTGCGCCGGCCCGTGGCGATCGTGCTGCTGGCACTCGCGAGCTTCACCGTCGTCGGCGAGGCCGCCGGCGCGCTCTCGGGCGCCGTGCTGTTCGCGATCAGCGGGCTGCTCTCGGCCGCGATCCCGTTGGCGCTCGTCGGCGGGCTGATTCGGCTGGTGCGCATACACGGTGTGACCCCGCAGGCGGTCTCGGGGGCGCTGACCCTGTACTTGCTGGTTGGGCTCGTGTTCGCCTGGACGATCGGCTTCGTCGCCAAGGTCGAGGATGCCCAGTACTTCGCCCAGACCGCGAACGCCTCCACCAGCCAGATCGTGTACTTCAGCTTCACCGTGCTGACCACCACCGGCTTCGGCGACCTGAGCGCCGCGACGCATGTGGGTCGCGCGCTGGCGGTGGTCGAGATGCTGCTCGGCCAGCTCTACCTCGTCACCGTGATCGGCGTGCTCGTCGGTAACTTCGCCGGGCGCTCGCGGCGGGCCGCGGAAAACTCCACGCAAGGGTCTCCCCCGCCTGGGCAACCCGGCGCCAGCAGTCCCTGAAAGCGGCGTCCCTCGCCTGGACGATCCGCTAGCGCCAGCCCGGAAGCGGCGGTCCCAACTGGCCCGTGTATGTCAGTTCTCCGGCAGGACCCCCGGGTGAAGCCTTTCGTAGGCGATGCGCTGTTCGATCAGCCGCGCGTTGTCTTCCAAAAACGCAAGTCCCCGCCGCTGCATCGCCGAGGGACTGTGGCTATTGGCCTTCGTAAGTGCAAGTTCGCGCTTATCTCTTTGCAGCTCCGCCGCCAGCGACAGTTCAGGCGGGGCACTGCCGACATTGTCGGGTCCCTGCAAGACCTGCTGGGTCATCGTTCGCCCGTCGCGCAACAGGATCGTCGCGGTGATCGCGCCGCGGAAGAACTGGCCGTCGTAGACGACGATGAACACGTGTTGCGGACCCGCTGGACGCAGCGTGCGCACGTCGCTTGGCGTCGCCAGCGTGGCCGAGACCACGTCGGGTTCGGCGCGCCCGGTGATGATCGTGCGGCCTTCCAGCGTGCGCCGCTCGATCTGCGGTGGGCTGAGCGCGGGCGCGGTCCCATCGGATGAGCCTTCTCCCGCTCCACCCTGAACGTCGAATTCAACCGCGTGCTGGTGACGGTTCGCAAAGGGGCACACCGGCCTGCGCCGACGGGCAAAGCACGGTTCGCCGCTACCCCAGCCCATCGGGCCGTTGCGGATGGCTCCTTCGCGTTCTGAGACGCCGGCCAGGCGGCCATCGATGATCCGTCCATATGCCGAGGATCCATTGGCACCCGCGGTATAACCCCAGGGCGCGCCGCCATCGGGGTCGGGGGCGCGCGACTGCGGGACCATCAGTGCCGGGGAAGCGGACCGCGTGGATGCAGCGCTCGGCGCGATCGTGTGCCCGTGCTCGACCACCGAGACCCGCAGCGACGAGCGCCAGTAGCGACCGGGCAGGACCATCAGGAACATGTGGTTGGCGTCGGTGGGCAAAGGTCTCGGCGCTCCGGCGCCAAGCAGCATTGGACGAGTTGCGTCCGGCGGGAGCATGCCGGCGACGACTGTACGTTCTGGGGTTGGCGCGTAGGCGTAGGGATCGTCGGTGTAGCTTCCAACCATTACCACCGGGGGGTGGTCGGCCACATATGCGGTTGCGTTGCAACCCCCAGCTTCCGACCCCTCTTCTTGACCGACCCGCAGCGGACGCGGGCTCGCGCCGGGACGCGGCTCGAAGAGTCCTCCCCCGCGACGTATGCCCACCTGGAAGCAGACCAAGCGAGACGGCGGAGATCCGCCATAGTGGACGCGGGGATTGGGGCGACCCTGCCAGCTGCGTAGCGCCCATTCGGGGCCGCCGGCCGGATCGCTCGCGTGCAGGGTCTCTCGTACCGTGTGCAGAATCGGTATCGAGCCCGGCGGAAATTCTTCGCTCGCCGGTAGCGGATTGCGGTAAGGCGGATCGTTCGGTTCGCTCAGCCAGGGCTTGGGCGGAGCGTTGTTGAACACTCTGTCGCCCGATTCTTCGCGCAGGTTGGTCGAACGTCCGTAGGAGACGGAGCGCCCGTCGCGCAGGTGTGCGGTCAGCGTCAGCGTGTGCGGGCTCACATGGCCATCGAGCACCGCGACGAACACGCCGCCATGCGCGTCGATCGGCACAGGCCGCAGAGCGCCGGCCCCGCTCAGCGTGAGCGAGACCACCCGTCGCGAGGCCGCACCGTATACGAGTGTGCGTGCCGGTTTGTTGCCCCACGGATAGCCGGTGCCTTCGCCGCTGCCGGGCACGAAGCGGCGCATCAGCACGAATAGCGGTTGCTGTCCCAAACGACCGCAAACCACTGGTGTCAACGAAGCTCCCTCGCGACTGGGGGTCGCGCGGCCAAGCTCCTGCGAAACCTGGGCGCAGTTCTCGTCCGGAGCGCCCGGTGCGGGCGCGGGGTTGCCACTGGCCTGCCACGGCGTGCCACCATCGGGGTCGGCCACTTCAAAGGCTGTGGAAGAGGCGAACGCGATCGTGTGGCTGTGACCATCGCGCGTTACCACGACGATGTGTGGGCGCACTTCTTCGACATAACCGCGATAGACGGTTAGGAAACTACCTTCCGGCCCCAGCGGCAGCTTGCGCGCGCCTTCGGGACCATAGGCGGTGACAGAGCGGGCGCCGGCGCCCGCGAGCCCGTTGACGATCGTGCGCGCTTCGGTGGTGGCATCGCCAAGGAATACGCGCGCACCGGCGAGCAGTGGACCGTCGGGAGATTGCACCCCGCAGGCGTCTACCCCACCAAGCGGTAGCGCGCGAAAGACGTGGTCGAGGCCGACGATGCCGAACTGTCCGCCGAGGACCTGCCCAACCGCCGTGCACGTCTCGCCCGCGCGCGTACGCGAGATGCGGATGTCCCACGGGGGTAGCGCGGGGTCTGGGTCGGGGACGTCGAGGCCCGCCAGATGCGCGCTGCCCGGAATCGGCACGCCGCTGGAGCTGAGATCGACCGCGTTTGGCGCCGGCAGTGGCGCACCGCGCGCGATCAGGATCGCGGCAGCCGCGGCTCCCGCGAGCAGCAACGCGAGCGCGACACCGATCACCAGGGCCCTTGGCAGTGGACTTGGCAGTCGATTACGACGGCGCACCGGCGGCTCGCCGAGCCTACGGAAGCGCTCGCCAAGCGCGTCGAGTGGGGGCAGTGGCTCGGTCATGCAGCCTCCCTACGAGCGAATTGGCGGATCATCCATACGCCAATCGACGTAATCTGCGGTCCGAGCGTCGGCGCTGCGCGCGCCGGTCGCCTCCAGACCACGCCCACCGACCGCGTCTGCACCAGCCGCGCCAGACATTGCGGCATCGATCGCGCCACCATCACGATCCCCCCTGCGTCGCCGGTCGCAGATCCAGCGCCCGCCCCAGCGTGCGCAGGCCACGCGACACACGTGCACGAGCCGCCGGCTCGGAGATGCCCATCTCGCGTGCGACCTCCTCGTACGGTCGTTCCTGCACGACGCGCAGCTCCAGTGCGCGACGCTGCTCGGCGCTCAGACGGCCGAGCTCGTCGCCGAGCGCGCCGCGCAACTCGGCCAGCTCCGCACGCCGCTCGATCGAGCGCAGGTCGTCCTCATGCGCCACCGGCACCTGGATGCCAAGGCGCACGAGCGCCTGCCGCTCGACATGCCCGCGGCGCAGATAGCGCGACAGCTGCCGACGGGCGATCGTGTACAGCCACGCCTGGCGCTCCTCGCGCGAACGACCCCGCAAGCGGCGCCAGCCGATATAGGCCTGCGCAAATGTCTCGGCCGTCAGGTCGAGCGCGATCTCCGAATCGAACGTGCGCCGCGTGAAGAACACAAGCACCCCTTCGCTCTCTCGTCGGTAAAGGTCGTCGAACTCCCCCAAGTCGGCCATCACGGTCAATGTGTCACGGGCCGGGAAGTTGTGACGCGAACCCTGCGCTCCGGCTGCTTGTGCGTGGTGCTATTTGGCCTTTCCTGCCGCGCGCAAACTCGCCGCCAGCACCTCCACGGCCGGCATCACCGCTGCGTCGGCGAGGTTGGCGTAGCCGACCACGAGCGCCGGCGTGGGGGCGCCGACCCCCTCCAACACGATTCCCCGCGCACGCGCCGCGTCGAGCACAGCCTGCTCACCGACGCCCTCGGGCAGGCCGACGACGACGTATAGGCCGGCGGCCGCACCGGACACTCTCACATCGGGCAACTTGCGATCCAGGGCATCGAGCAGAGCCTCGCGACGGCGGCTGTAGCGACGTCGTTGGCGACGCAGATGGCGATCTAGCTCGCCGCGCTCGATCAGGTCGGAGAGCGCCAGCTGGTTCAATGGTGAAGGCATGCCGCCACGCCGACGCTGACGGACCGCGACCTGCTCCGCGAGCCGCGACGGCAGCACGAGCCAGCCGATGCGTATCGCCGGTGCGAGCGTCTTGCTGGTCGAGCCCGCATATACGACGCGCTCGGGCGCGAGGCCCTGCAGCGAGCCAATCGGCTGGCGGTCATAGCGGTACTCGGCGTCGTAGTCGTCCTCGACGATCAACGCATCGTGCGTGCGTGCCCACTCCAGCAGCGCCAGCCGCCGAGCGGCGGACAGGACCGCGCCGGTCGGGAATTGGTGAGCGGGTGCGAGCGCTACCGCGTCCACCTGCTCGTCTCGCAAGCGATCCACCACCAGACCGTGCTCGTCCACCGGAACAGGGTGCTGGTCCAGGCCCGCGTCGGCGGCGGTCTCGCTCACGCCTCGCCAACCCGGCTGCTCGACCGCCACGCGACTGGCTCCGTCCGCGACCAGCACGTTCCACAGCAGCTCGATGCCCTGACGCGTGCCGTTCGTGACCACGATCTGCTCGGGCGCCGCGCGTACACCTCGCGCCCTACCGAGATACGCGGCGAGCGCAGCGCGCAACTCGGGGGTGCCGGCCGGGTCGGGATAGGCGAGGCGCTCGTCAGGGGCGCCACGCAGTACACGCGTCATCGCCGATAGCCACGCTGCCCTCGGGAAGCCGTCGAGCGCTGGGCAATATGAGTTGAGGTCGTGGCGGACGGGGTCGCCGGGCACAACGCCTGCGGTGCTTGGCCGAGGCGTCGGGGCTGCCCCAACGACGCTCGTGCCGCCCCCGCGCCGTGTTTGCAGGTAGCCCTCGGCCGCAAGTTGCGAATAGGCGTCCACGACCACCCCGCGCGAGACACCGAGCTGGACACACAGCGCGCGGGTGGAGGGCAACCGGCTTCCTGGTACGAGTCGTCCGCTGCGCACCGCCTCGCGCAGCGACCGCTCGACACGCGCGCGCAGCGAGCCGCCGGAGATGTCGGAGAGATCGAGATGCAAATCCATTTGGCCCTAGATCTTTATACAGACTTGGACCTTTTCACAGAGCCAAGTAATTCGTAGGGTGCTCCCATGACGCAACCTCCCGTGACCGAAACGCCGACCAATGGGGCCTCCCCCCGTACACGCATACGGCGGATGCCGGCTCGCGCCGACTACGAGCGCGCGACGATCGAGGCGATCCTCGACGAGGCGATGGTCGCGCACCTTGGGTTCGTGGCGGACGATCAGCCCTACGTGGTTCCCACGTTGCACGCGCGCGTGGGCGAGCTGGTCTACTTTCACGGCTCCAGCGCCAGCCGCACCGTGCGGACGCTGGCAGGGGGTGCGCAGATGTGCCTGACGGTGACTTTGCTCGACGGGCTCGTATTCGCCCGCTCGGCAGTGCACCACTCCGTCAACTATCGCTCGGTGGTCGTGCTCGGGCAGGCACGGGCGATCGTCGAGCCGAGCGAGAAGATGGCCGCGATCGAGGCGTTCACCGAGCGCTTGATGCCCGGCCGCTGGGATGAGGTACGCGGCCCGACGGCTAAAGAGCTGAAGGCGATCCAGGTGCTTGCGCTACCGCTGGAGGAGGCGTCGGCCAAGCTGCGCGCCGGGCCGCCGATGGACGACGAGGAGGACTATGCGCTCGACACGTGGGCAGGTGTCATCCCGTTGAGCACGGTCGCGGGCGAGCCCATTCCCGACGAGCGCCTGTCCGAGGGCATCGCTGTGTCACCTGCCGTTAGCGCGTGGGGCGCCTATCCGGCGAAGTAGTACAACGTCATCCCTCCCGCGCCCGCACTCTCCCCCGGCACGTGCACGACCGTACCCCGCTTTTCGATCCATTCGTCGCGTTCGCTGACCGCCTTGCTTGACGCCGCCGAGCTGGCGCCGCCGGGACCGCCCCGGCCGCCGCCCGTGCGGCCGCCGGGGATGCCGGCCGCGCCACCGCCACCGCCACTGCTCAGCAAGACGTAGTGCAGCTGCCCGGAATCTATGAAGCTCTTCAGCCTGGCCAGGCTCGGCGCGGGGTCCGAGCCCATGAAGCCGCCCATGTCGATCGCTTCACGACCGCTCTGCACGGCGATCGAGCCGGTGGTGTTCGAACCGACGGCGGCTACCAGATACTCGGCTTTGCCCTGGTGGGCCTTCAGATAGGAGACGAGGGCCTTGCTGACGCCGGCGCCGGGGGCCGCTGCGGCTCCCGCACCAAAAGCCCCCCGCGCGCGCGGGGGGCTGCCTGCATTCGATCCATTGCCGAACAGGCTCGGTGGACTGCTGGCGCCCGCGGCCGTGCCTGCCGGCGGCGCACCGACTGGCACGCCCCCGCCCGGTGCGCCCCCGCCCGGTGCGCCCGCGCCGCTGGGGCGCAGCCCCAAGGGCGCTGAAGACCTAGCGCCACGCACTGATCCTCCCCCAAAAAAACCTCCTGGGAAGCCGCCGCCTCCGACCCTCCCACCGCCGCCTGGACCGCCAACACCCAGTTCGGCGCTGGCCGGGCCCGCGAGCGGATCGCCGCCGCTGAGCGTCTTGCCGACCGTCGCCAGCGAGTACGCGGTCGGGCCTGCCAGCATCGCAGCCAGGCCCGCCGTCGCCGCGACCGCCGCGACCTTGTTGCGGCTCGACGTCGAGCCCAAGAGAGGGGTGACTCGCGCAAGCAGTACTGCGCACGCCGCGAGCACCGCGATCACCATCACCGCGGGGGCCAGGAACGGCACGAAGCCCGAGGCGCGGTCGAGCAGCATTGCCGCCAGCGCGGCTGTGCCGATCAGCGCGGCCGCGAGCGCGACGGTCCAGGCCGCGGAGTCGCGCGAGCGGTCCCACAGCGCCACCAGCGCGCCGGCGCCGAGCACCGCCACGGCCGGCGCGAGCGCCGTCGTGTAGTACGGGTGGAAGATGCCCGTCGAGAAGCTGAACACCAGCCAGGACACGAAGGCCCATCCTCCCCACAACAGGTAGGCCGAGCGGCGCAGATCGGTGCGCGAGCTGCGGCCATGCGTCCACAAGCCGAGCGCCAGTCCCACGAGCGCCAGCGGCAGCAGCCAGGCGATCTGCCCGCCGACGATCGAGTTGAACAGGCGTAGGGGTCCCGCGGCGCCACCGAAGGTGATCCCGCCCGCACCCGGTCCGCTGTTTTCGCCTGAGACGCGGCTTAGCCCGTTGGCGCCGAAGATCAGCGAGAACCACGAGTTGTCGGTCGTGTCACCGACCCAGGGGCGGTCGGCGGTGGGGATCAGCATCATCGTCCCGTACCAGGCGAAGCTCACGAACAACATCGCGCCACCGCCAGCCAAAAGCTGGCCGACGCGCCGTCGGATCGTGCCCTGCCCGGCGACCAGCAGCGTTAGCGCCAAGCCCGGCACGATCAGGTAGGCCTGCAGCATCTTCACGTTGAAGGCCAGGCCGACGAACACCCCACACAGCAGCACGTCGCGCATGCGGCCCGATTGCAGCGCCCGCACCAACGCCCAGGCAGCTGCGACCTCCAGCAGCACGAGCAGCGCGTCGGGGTTGTCGAAGCGGCTCATCGCGACGAAGATCGGTGTCAGCGCCAGCATCAGCGCGGCCAGCAGCGCCGCCCGATGGCCGAGCGTGCGCTTGACCGTGTTGTGCAAGAGCAGCACCGCGCCGACGCCGCACAGCGCCTCGGGGGCGAGCATCGTGAACGTCGAGAAGCCGAACAGGCGCCCGGAGAGCCCCATCAGCATGTTCGACAGCGGGCCCTTGTCGAGGCTGTCAGAGCCGCTCGTGTCGAGCGCATTGGTCAGCCACGCCTTCCAGCTGTGCGATGCCGCCTGCGCCGCCTCGGCGTAATAGGTGTTCGCATAGCCGTTGTGCGTCAAGCCCCAAAAGGTGAGCGTGCCGGCGAGCAGCGCGACCAGCCACAGCGCGGGACGCTCCCAGACGGGGTCGGCCTCACGGCCGCGAACCGCGCGGCGCAGACCCGCACGTGCGCGCGAGGACCACTGGTCTATGTCGCCTGGGACTCGACTCGGGGCGCTGATCGAAGGTGTTGACATGCCGGTCTCGCTTTCAAGGGGTCCACGGTTGCGCGTCGTCTCACCTGGGGACGCGAGGTCGAACTACTGTGGCGCTCAGCATCGACGAGCCGCACTAGCGCAAGCTATGAGCCGTGTAAGGCGAACGTAGGAGTTTTCCCGGCACCCACGCGCGGCACGTCAGAATCGAGTCCATGAGAATTCTCGTGGTGGAGGACGACCGGGCCGTGCGCGAAGCGTTGCGGCGTGCGCTCACGCTTGGCGGCTATGAGGTGCAGAGCGCCGAGGATGGCGAGCAGGCAATCGAGATGGTCGTGCAGAACGTGCCCGACGCCGTGGTGCTCGACATCGGCCTGCCCGGGATCGACGGGTTGGAGGTGTGCCGCCGCCTGCGCACGCTCGGCAACCGCGTGGCGATCTTGATCCTGACCGCACGCGAGCAGGTGAGCGACCGCATCGACGGGCTCGACGCCGGCGCCGACGATTATCTGGTCAAGCCGTTCGACGTCGAGGAGGTTAAGGCGCGTTTGCGCGCGCTGCTGCGCCGCACCAACTCGCAGTCCGACCCCGACGCGCTCAGCTTCGCCGAAATCCGACTCGACGGCGCCCGCCACGGCGCGCAGGTCGGCGAGCGCTTCGTGGAGCTGACGCGCACCGAGTACCAGCTGCTGGAGCTGCTGATGCTGAACCCCAAGCACGTGCTCCCCCACAGCCTGATCTACGACCGCGTATGGGGCTATGACTTCGGCCCGGCGTCGAACGCGTTGCGCGTGTATGTCGGTTATCTGCGGCGTAAGTTGGAGGGGATTGGGGCGCGCCCGTTGATTCACACCGTCAGGGGCGTCGGCTATGTGCTGCGCGAGCCGTGACACTGCCGGCGGCCGCCGCCTTGGCCGCTATCGATCGTTCCGATGCCGGCTGTTTTCCGGACG
Source organism: uncultured Solirubrobacterales bacterium (assembly GCA_963725265.1). Lineage (GTDB taxonomy): Bacteria > Actinomycetota > Thermoleophilia > Solirubrobacterales > Solirubrobacteraceae > Palsa-744. Next base: position 703,019 of record CAVRXP010000002.1, on the reverse strand, counting down.
GGGCGTGCCAGGACGATGACCGTCGGCTCCGCCTCCGTCTGGTGTGCCCAAAACGGCATGCCCCCCGCGCGCGCGGGGGGCATCGGCCTTTTTGAGGACCTCAGCGCACCGACATCCCCAGCGCCATGACACTGCGTGCGCGCATCGCGGCTGTGGCCGGTCTTGCGGTCGCGCTGGCCGTGCTCGTCGCCGCCGTCAGCCTCTATGTCGCGGTGCGCTCGGACCTGCGCGGCGAAATCGACAAGTCGCTGCGCCAGCGCGCGGCGGCGTTCGTGCCGCCGACCTCTGCTGGCGGTCAGACGGCGCCCTCAGGCGGCCTGTCCGGCGAGTCCGCGCCCCTGAATGGCGAACCGTCCCCGAGCGGGGGGCTGTCCCCGAATGAGAGTCACGCGCCGCGCGGCGGACCGCCCCCCGGCGGCGGCTTCCCCAGCAGCGTCGAGCCCACGCCGCTCGGCGGGCCCTCCGGCTATGTGCAGTTCGTCTCGCCCAATGGCGAAGTACACGTTCCGGGTGGACAGGGGCCTGCGACGACGATCCCGCTGAGCGCGACGGATAAGGCGATCGCCCGCAGCGGCGACGGCCGGGCCTTGAGCGATCGCACGGTCAATGGCGTCCAGCTGCGCGTGCTCGCACAGGGCAACGGTGCGCGCGGCGCGGTGCTGGTCGCGCGTCCCCTCACCGAGCTGAACAACGAGCTGAGCCGGCTGCTGCTGGTGCTCGCGATCGTCGGCGTCGTTGGGATCGCGCTGGCCGCCGCGCTCGGTGCCCTGGTCGCGCGTGCCGCGCTCGCGCCGATCGCGCGCTTCACGCGCCGCACCGAGACGCTCGCCGGCGGGCTCGATTCCTCGCAGCGCCTGCCCGACGGCGGCCGCGACGAGCTGGGGCGGCTTGCCGCCAGCTTCAACGCCACGCTCGACGCGCTGGCGCGCTCGGTCGAAGCCCAGCGCAACCTGGTGGCCGACGCGAGCCACGAGCTGCGCACGCCGATCTCGAGCCTGCGCGCCAACATCCAGGTGCTCGCCGACGCCGAGCGCCTGCCGGCCGCCGACCAAGCGAGCCTGCGCGCGGACATCGTCAGCGAGCTGGACGAGCTGACGCGGCTCGTCGGCGACGTGGTCGAGCTGGCGCGCGGCGCCGAGCCCAAGGGCGAGCTGCACGAAGTGGCTCTGGAGGGGATCGTGCGCGGCGCCGTGGCGCGTTCACAGCGACGCTCGGACACGCCGTTTCAGGTGAACCTGGAGCCGACGTTCGTCCGTGGCGAAGCGGAGCGCATCGACCGCGCCGTGTCGAACCTGCTCGACAACGCGCGCAAGTGGAGCCCGCCCGGGCAGCCGATCGAGGTCGAGCTGCACGAGGGCGTGCTCAGCGTCCGCGACCACGGGCCCGGTTTCGCGCAGGCCGACCTGCCGCACGTATTCGAGCGCTTCTACCGCGCCGAGCGGGCCCGCAAGCTGCCCGGCTCGGGGCTCGGCTTGGCGATCGTGCGCCAGGCGGCCGAGGCGCACGGCGGCTACGTCAAGGCCGAGAACGCGCCCGGCGGCGGGGCGCGCGTGCTGGTCAGCTTTGGCGCGACGCTCCCAACGAGCGAAGCTCGCCTGAGGGTCGATCCCCCCCTCCCTCTTGATCCCAAACCCCCTCTCGATCCCTCCAAACCCCCTCTCGATCCCCACAAACCCCCTCTCGATCCCCCCAAACCCCCGACCCGCGCGAGCGACCTGCTGAAATGAGTCGTGTTCGAACACACCCCCCTTTGACCGACAGCGACCATCGCCTATACCGATCGGGAGCCCCCTCGGTAGGGGACGTCTACCCAAGCCGATGAGCACGACCGACATTACAAAGCCGACACGCACCGCCGACCTGGGGGTCGACGGGTCGCCCGAGCACGAGCTGTACGAGCTGGACGTCAGCGGCATGAGCTGCGGGTCGTGCGCTGCGCGCGTACAGCGCGCGCTCAGTGGACAGCCGGGAGTCAGCGACGCCGCGGTCAACTATGCGACTGGGCGCGCTACCGTGGAGCTGGAGCCTGGGGCGCTGGACGCCGAGCAGCTTGTGCAGGTTGTGCGCGGCGCCGGCTACGACGCGACACCCGTGCTGCCCAGCGCCGACGATCAGGCACATGCTTTCGAGGCGCTCGAAGCGCAAGAGGCGCGCGAGCAGGCCAGCCTGCTGCGCCGTATCGCCGTCGCGGTCCCACTGGCCGCCGCGATCGCCTTCCTGACCTACGTCTACCCACACGATCAGACCGCCCGCTGGATCACAGCCGGCTTGGCGATCCCCGTGCAGTTCTGGTGCGGGCTGCCGTTCCTGCGCTCCGCCTGGGAGCGCGCGCGTGCGCGCTCCACCAACATGGACACGCTGATCGCGCTGAGCACGCTTGCGGCCTTCGTCTACTCGACGGTGATGTTGTTGACCGGCGACACCGTCTACGAGCACGGGGTTCCCGTCGGCAAGTTCGACATGGCGCTCTGCTACGACATGGGCGCGACGATCGTCGCGGCACTCCTAGTCGCGCGCTGGTGCGAGGCCAAGGCGCGTAGCCGCAGCGGCCGCGCCGTACGCGAGCTGGCGCGGCTCGGCGCCACGCAGGCGCGTCTGCTCGACGCCGACGATCCGCAGGCGCCCGAGCGGCTCGTGCCGGTCGAGCAGGTGCGCCGCGGCGACATCTTCCTGGTGCGCCCCGGCGACCGCGTACCGGTCGACGGGGTCGTGATCGACGGCGCCTCCGCCGTGGACGAGTCGATGCTCACCGGCGAGTCGCTGCCGGTCGAGAAGCAGGTAGGGGCGCTCTTGACCGGCGCAACGCTGAACGTTGACGGCGCGCTACGTGCACGCGCCACCGCCGTGGGCGCCGACACCGCTCTCTCACAGTTGGTGTCGCTGGTCGAGCGCGCGCAGGCCTCCAAGCCGCAGATCCAGCGACTGGCGGATGAGATCGCGCGCTACTTCGTGCCTGGAGTGCTCGTGCTCGCCGCGCTCACCGCGCTTGGCTGGGTCTTGACCGGCCAGGACCTGCAGGGCATGTTCGCCTCGATGCACCTGCAGCGCGGCATCGACGCGACGATCGCCGTGCTGATCGTCGCCTGTCCCTGCGCGCTCGGTCTCGCGACGCCCGTGGCGATCCTCGTCGGCACCGGGCGCGGCGCAAGCCTTGGGCTTTTGATCCGCAGCGGCGACATCCTCGAGCGCAGCCAGGAGCTGGACACGATCGTGCTCGACAAGACCGGCACGGTCACGACCGGCGAGCTGTCGGTGGCCGACATCTGGGCCGCACCTGGCGAGCAGATCGAGCCGGTGCTGGCGCTTGCGGCGAGCGCGGAGGCTGGCTCCGAGCACCCCGTTGCCCTGGCCGTGGTGGCCGCCGCGCGCGAGCGCGGCCTGGAGCTGGAGCAGGCGATCGAGTTCCGCTCAACTCCCGGGCATGGGGTGCGTGCGCTCCTCGACGGCGCCGAGGTGTGGGTCGGGCGCCCGCGGGAGCTGGAGCGCGAGCTGGAGCGTCTGCCCGAGCTTGGGCCGGTTCTGGAGCGCTGGGAGTCGAGCGGCCGCACGGCGATCGTGATCGAACGCGCCGAACCGGTGAACACCCCCTTTGCGGGTCACTCCGAAAGCGAAGATCCAACGAACACCCCCTTTAGCGTGCATGCCAGAAACGAAGACCCAACAAACGCCCCCCTTGGCCTGCACACCAAAACCGAAGGCCCGACAAACACCCCCCTTGGCGTGCACACTGAAACGCGCATCGCGACCGACGCCGGCACGCACACCATCAAGCGGATCGTCGGCGCGATCGCCCTGGCGGACACGGTCAAGCCCGAGGCGCGCGAGGCAATCGCGGGCCTCCGCAGGATGGGAATCGACGTCGAACTGTTGACCGGCGACAATCCGCGCGCCGCGCGGGCGGTCGCACAGGCGGTCGGCGTCGAACGCGTGCTCGCCGAGGTCACGCCGAGCGGCAAGCTGGAGCGGATCGCCCAACTACAGCGCGAAGGGCGCCGCGTGGGGATGGTCGGCGACGGCGTCAACGACGCCGCGGCGCTCGCCCAGGCCGACCTGGGGATCGCGATGGGCACAGGCGTCGGCGCGGCGATCGAGGCGGCCGACATCAGCGTGCTCTCTGGCGACCTGCGCGGTGTGGCGCGCGCTTTGCGGCTTGCGCGCGAGACGTACACGATTGTGCTGCAGAATCTTGGCTGGGCGTTTGGCTACAACCTGATCGCACTGCCGCTGGCGATGACGGGGCTGCTCAGTCCCGCGCTTGCCGCCGTGGCGATGGGGTTGTCGAGCATCACGGTCGTCCTCAACAGCCTGCGCCTGCGCCGCTTCGGGCACGCGGGCCGGCCGACACCTGTGCGCAGCCGCCGCGCGCGCTTTGCCAGCATCGCCACCGCCGCGACGATCCCAGCCGTGCTACTCGGCGGGCTCGTGCTCGCCGACCCCAACTCGTTTGCCGTCCCTACCAGCGCCTCGGAGACACTGCGTGAGCCGGGTGGGGAGACGCTCGAGGTCTACATAGAACATCTCAAACCAGGCGCCGTGGATCTGCATCTCTATCTGGTGGGCACGACCAGCGCGCGGCCGAGCTTCCGCACGATCTCGATGCTCGCGACCTCGGCGAGCGGCACCCACGCGAAAGTCGCCTTCTACCGTGCCGGCACCGGTCACGAAATCGCCGAAACCCAGCTCACGCGCGGCGTGTGGAACTTCCAGATCGCCGGCAGCGACGGCACCGGCCAGCGCCTGAGCGGCTCGTTCGCCGTACCGATCAACTGACCCGCCTCCGGCCGTCAGCGCTCAGAGCTCAGAGTCAGAACGTGCTCAGGCCGTACCCGGCAGCCTCGACGATGGGGTTGGCGGGGTTGGCGGACCTTGATTTCCGTCGTCCGGTGGCGCCTTGTGCGTGCTCCACCAGCTCCAGCCGCCGACGGCGAGCACCGGCACCACGAACATCGCGGATGCGTACCAGTGCATCATGCAGGCGAGCACGGCCATCGAAGCTTTAATCTACCACGCCTCGTCGGCGCGATGGCGACGCACGACCAGCACGAAAGCAAGCGCCAGCGCGATGATCGCGACGAACGCGACGATCGCTCCGGTGGGGGCTTTCGAGCTCTCCGGCACCCAATACAGCTGGCCGTGGATCGCGCCCTTTTGCGTGCCCACGGCGATCGGCACTTCCCAGTCGAAGACGAGCGTGCGCTTGCTCTTGTCCTTGACCACCGGGGGGGTCGCGGGGCTCGTGTAATGGATTCGATGGTCGTGCCATTCGAATTGACCGGTGCGATCGATCACCACCCACTTGGGCGGTGCACTCGGGTTCGCCCCCGCCGGGATCTTGTTGACGTTCGCGTAGAAGGTCGTATTCAGGTAGACGGCGGGCGAGCGCACGTTCTCTTCGGCCGTGCCGTTTGGCCGCACGCGCGCATACGGCTCGCCGTAATAGCCGTAGATCGTGACCGTCTTGCCCGTGTGGTTGCGCATCAGGATGCGGTCGGCGAACTCGAGCACTTCGAGGTCGAGGCCCGCTACTTTGGGCGTGACGGAGGTGATGTAGGAGCGGTAGTTGTAGTTGCTGCCCTGGTCTTCGATCGGACTGCCGCTCTCAGTCGTCGTGGGCAGCTGGGGTGTCGTTGGCTGGGACGGAGTTGGCTGGGACGGAGTTGGCTGGGACGGAGTTGGCTGGGACGGAGTTGGCTGGGACGGAGTTGGCTGGGATGCGCCGCTGGCAACGGTAATGCCAAGGAGATATACCGCCACGAAAACAAACAACAACACCAAGCCCGAGCGCAACCTCATGTGCCCACCGCCGAGAGCAGCCACAGCCCGAAGCTCGTGAAGGCGACCATCACGGCGAGCATCCAGTATTGCGAGCGGATCGCCTGTTCCTGGTTGGGATAGATCGCCAGTGCGCGGTCGTGCGCAAGCGCGAGTCCGCCGACGTGGCCGCTGACGAGCGCCACCACCTGCACGTACCAGATCGCCGCATAGGAGATGATCGTATAGTCGATCGTGTAGGCGCTCGTGCCGAAGTAGTTGGCGCCGTTGCCGAGCGGATCGGAGGCCAGGTAGCCGATCGCCTGGCCCTGCCAGATGAGCAGCGAGAAGTAGTGGGCCAGCACGTAGGCGAAGCCGATCGGCACGAGCGTGTGGGCGAACGTGCGGCTCAGCTCGGGCAGCTCGAAGCGGCGGCTGACGCTGTGCACGCCGACGATCCCAAGGCGGTAGATGCCGGCGACGAGCAGCACGCACAACACCAGGCCAACCGAGTAGGTCAGCTCCAGCGCGGGGACCTGGTTGAAGCCGAGGTCTGCGACCAGAGATTGCAGGCTCGGCTCGTTCGTGCGCCATATGCCCCCGTTTGAGAAGCCGTCGAAGGTTGTGGTGCCGATCACCGCGCAGACCAGGCCGATCGTGCCGGCGCGGATCGGCATGTCGGGCAGTCCGCTCAACGGTCGGCGCGAGTAGACGACGCCGTGCTCGTCCTGGCAGAGCACCGACATCCGTGAGAGCAGGTTGAAGTAGGCGCCGAAGCCGTCTGCCTGCTCGCTCCAGGTCTCGATCCCGAACAGCGCCATCCCGAGCAGCATCGCCAGGAAATAGGCAAGCGACAGCGCCGCCAGCGTCGAAGGCTGATCGCGGTCGGGGAAGATGTAGACGAGCTCCATCCAGGCGAAGCCGACGATCACGGCGATCGCGGGCCACATGCCCAGGCGCTCTGGGTAGCGCAGCGGCGCTTTCTCGAACGCTTTCGGCACGAGCTTGCGGGCACTCCAGCGAATCAGGCGCGCAAACGAGCGCCACGGGCTGAACGCTCGGAAGATGTCACCGAAGACGACGCTGGCCAGCGGGAAGCCGACCCAGAAGATGACGTAGATGAACGTCGGGTCGAAGTTGACCGACCACACCTGCGTACCGTCGAAGCCGCTGTAGAGCACCAGCGCAAACAGCGCCAAGCCGACCAGGCTCGCCAGATGCGCGAGTGCCGCCGGCATCGCGAACAGTCGTTTACGGTGCTCGCTCTGCAACCGCGGCGCCGTCCACATCGTCGAGAGCGCCACGAAGGAGACCACGAGCACGATCGCCGCCGTCCAGCTGAACAGCCACACCGGGATCGGCAGGTCGGCCCTGCCGACGATCCCATGCGCCGAGGCCACCTCGGGGAACGCCAGCGCCGCTACGCCCAGGCCGCCGAGCAGAGATGGCAGCAGGCGGCGCGAAGGGAGCATGCGCGCGCCAGTGTATGTCAAGCACACAGGACGCCGCCGGGGTTCGCCGGCGTACACCACGGCGCCATCCGCACCATCGGCTCCTCCCCGTGTGCGCCGCCCGCAAGCGACCCCAGGTCGTAGGCTGCAATAGCTGTGGACCAGCCCATCCTCGCCACATCGACCGCCTTCGAGGCGCTCACCCAGCTTGGGCCGCTCGCCCTGTTCGGCCTTGCCTACGCCAAGCGCGTGCACACGCTCGGACGCTCAGGCCATCCCGTGCCCGGCTGGCGCCAGGCCTGCTTCTATGGCGGCTTCGTCACGATCGGCGTCGCGCTCACCTCGCTTGGCGGCACCAGCCAGGAACTGCTGAGCGCGCACATGGTCGAGCACCTGTTGCTTGGCGACATCGCCGCGCTTCTGATCGTGCTCGGCCTGACCGGGCCGTTGATCGCGCCGCTACTGCGGATCAAGCTCTTCGACCGGCTGCGCATCCTCGCCCATCCCCTGATCGCCTTTCCGCTTTGGGCGATCGACCTGTACGTGTGGCACCTGCCCGTCTTCTACGAAGCGGCACTGCGCCATGCCGGCGTGCACGCGCTCGAGCATGCGATGTTCCTCGGCTTCGGCATCAACATGTGGATGTGCCTGTTCGGGCCGCTGCCGATGCCCTCGTGGTTCGGCAACGGGGCGAAGCTCGGCTACATCGTCGCGGTGCGCCTCACCGGGACTGTGCTCGGCAACATCTTCTTGTGGTCGGGCACCGTCTTCTATCCCGTATTACATCCACGGCGACGCCGTTTGGCACATATCCCCGATCGCCGACCAGAACATCGCCGGGGCGATCATGATGATCGAGGAGAGCATCCTCACGCTTTGCCTGTTTTGCTGGCTGTTCCTGCGCACCGCAAAGCAGGGTGAGGAACGCCAGGATCTACTCGACTTCGCCCAATCCCACGGCCTGGAGCTGAGCGAGGAGCGCGCAGCGCGCGCTGTGGGCGCCGGCCGCGGTCCGGAGCTGCGCCGGCGGTTGGAAGGCACGCCCGGGCCGGTCGAGCAGTAGACCCATCCATTCAAAAAAACGGCATGCCCCCCGCGCGCGCGGGGGGCCATCGCCCTCAGCTCGAAGCTAGCAGCGGCACGTCGTGGACGATTTCCTGCGGGGTGAAGCTTGCCGCGTACAGCGTCGTAACCTTGCCCTGAGCGCTGATCCCGTAGACCAAGCCGGTGTGGTTGACCAACTGCGGCTGCTGGGCGTCCTGTTCGGCGCCCACCCCCCACGCCTTCCATACGCGTCCGAGTTCTTTGGCCGAGCCGATCAGGTACTGCATGCGCCCGGTCATGTCATGACGTTGAAGGAACGAGGCCACGGCCGTGGGGGTGTCTCCGCGGGGGTCCACCGAGACGGCGATCACCTGTACCTTGGCGGCCTTGGCAGGCCCCAGCGTGTTCAGCGCAACCGCCAGGTTGGAGGCGATGATCGGGCATATGTCGGGGCAGTGCGTGTAGAGGAAGGTGAGCAGCACCGCCTTACCTCTGTATTGCGCGATGTTGACGGCTTCGCCCTTGTAGTTGCGCAGCGACAACGGGAACTCGGGCGCGGGCGGCGAGGCCAGCGAGCCGGCGTACTTGGTGGAGGCGATCCCCTGGATCCCGGCCACGCTCGGGCGCTTGCTCGGGCTCGCGGTCGTCAGCAGCGCCACACCGCCGGCGATCACGACGATCACGACCAGCGCGAGCACGACACGCAGGCTCAAGCCCCCACCTGGCGGCGGCTGCGCAGGCTCTGGCGGTGATGCTGGCTCTACTGCCATGAAGAGTTGAACCTAGCACCACGAGGCCTTGCGAGCGTCGCCTCGACGTCCACCCAGATGAGACGCGACCAACCCCAAAACCCAGCTTCCAAGCCACTTGCGCCGAGGACCGGCAAGCCTGGCTAGAGTCATTGCCTTGCGGCTTTCCCCCACACCAGCTCACCGTCAAAGCCCCTCGCATGCCGACCGCTACAAGTGGATCGCGCTGTCGAATACGACGCTCGCGGTGCTGTTGGCGACGCTCGACGCGTCGATCACGCTGATCGCGATGCCCGACATCTTCCGCGGCATCAAACTCGACCCGCTGGACCCGGCCAACAGCTTCTATCTGCTGTGGATGATCCTCGGCTACCTGGTCGTCTCCAGTGTGCTGATCGTGAGCCTTGGGCGCCTGGGCGACATGTTCGGGCGCGTGCGGATCTACAACCTCGGCTTTGTCATCTATACGATCGCCTCGCTGCTACTGGCGGTCGACTGGATGACTGGTCGGGCGGGCGCCGACTACCTGATCGTGTTCCGGATCGTGCAGGGGATCGGCGGGGCGTGCCTGCTCGCCAACGCCGCCGCGATCATCACAGACGCCTTTCCCGTGCACCAGCGCGGGATGGCCCTGGGCATCAATAACATCGTCGGCGTCAGCGGCATGTTCGTGGGGCTGATCCTCGGCGGACTGCTCGCCCCGATCAACTGGCGACTGGTGTTTCTGATCTCGGTGCCGGTCGGGCTGTTCGCGACGGTTTGGGCTTACCTGAAGCTCGAGGAGCGCAGCCAGCCGAAACGCTCCTCGATCGATTGGTGGGGCAACGTGACCTTCGCACTCGGGCTGATCCTCGTGATGGTGGCGGTCACATATGGGATCCGTCCCTATGACGGGCACGCGACGGGCTGGGGCTCGCCACGGGTGCTAGGACTTTTGGCAGCGTCGATCCTCTCGCTGAGCGCGTTCGTGGTGGTCGAGAAGCGAGTCGCCGAGCCGATGTTCCGCCTCGCGCTGTTTCGCATCCGCGCTTTCACCTTCGGAACGCTCTCGACGTTCCTCTCGGCGATCTCGCGCGGCGGGCTGATGTTCATGCTGATCATCTGGCTACAGGGGATCTGGCTGCCGTTGCACGGCTATTCCTTCACCGAGACGCCGCTTTGGGCGGGGATCTACATGCTGCCGCTGACGCTGGGGATGCTGGTCGCGGGGCCCACCTCCGGCTACCTCTCAGACCGTTTCGGCGCGCGCTGGTTTGCGACAGGGGGGATGCTCGGCGCGGCGCTCAGCTTCGCTCTGATGATGCTGTTGCCGACCGACTTCGACTACTGGGTGTTCGCGTTGGTGCTGCTTTTGACCGGGATCTCGATGGGGATGTTCGCCTCGCCCAACCGTGCCGCGGTGATGAACAGCCTGCCTGCCAGCGACCGCGGTGCGGGTGGCGGCATGAATCAGACTTTCCAGAACTCAGCGCAGGTGCTCTCGGTCGGAATCTTCTTCACCTTGCTGATCATCGGCCTTGCCTCCAGCCTGCCGGCAGCCGCACAGACCGGATTGCAGGCCCACGGGCTATCGGCGGAGGTCGCGGGACGGGTTGCTCATGCGCCGCCGATCTCGATTCTGTTCGCCGCCTTCCTTGGCTACAACCCGATCCAGCAGCTTGTAGGACCCCACGCGTTGAGCGGGTTGAGCGCACACGCCCAGGCGGTGCTCACCGGCCATGCCTTCTTCCCCCATCTGATCTCCACCCCCTTCCGCGACGGCCTGCACGCGGCCTTCCTGTTCGCGATCGTTGCCTGTCTGATCGCCGCCGGCGCATCGATGTTGCGCGGCGGGCGCTATCAACACGTCGAGGAACCGGTATCCGAGAAAGTGACACCTGAGAAAATCCGACAACTGGAGGAGCAGCATGCACGTTGAGTGGTTCGGCCAGTCCGCCTTCGCCCTGACGGCACCTGAGGCCAAGGTGTTCATCGATCCCTTCGGAGATCTCTCGCCGATGGCCGAGCGCGGCATTCAGTTCGACTATCCCGCGATCTCCGTCGATGGAGTGGACCTGCTGCTCGTCACCCATGAGCACCTCGACCACAACGGCGTGGAGGCGATCACACCCCGTGGCGGGGCCCAGGCCGGCGAGCCAGTCACCCTGCGCTCCACCGCCGGCAAATTGGAGTCGCCGATCGGTGACGTAGTCGCAGTCGCCTCAGAGCACGACGAGGCGGCAGGCACGGAGCGTGGGCCGAACACGATCTTCGTGTTCACGCTCGACGGCGTGCGGGTCGCGCACTTCGGCGACTTCGGCCAGAGCGAGCTGCGCCCCGAGCAGGCAGAGGCGATCGGCGAGGTCGACCTGATCGTGCTGCCGGTCGGTGGCGGCCCCACGATCGGAGCAAGCGGCGCCAAGGCAATCGTCGAGCAACTGAAGCCGAAGTGGGTCGTGCCGATGCACTACCGCACTCCGCGCATCGACTTCCTCGAGGATGCCGAGGAGTTCTTCGGGCTGATGGAGCATGTGGAGCGACTCGATACGCCGAGCTTCGAGACCGGCGATCTCGCGGCCGCGGACGGGCCGCTCGTGGTCGTGCCCGCGGCGCCGTAGACATCGGCCACGCTTGCGGACACTCGCCAACTGCACGCCCTACCAACCTTCTTCCCACACGCCTACCACCCCGACCACCTACACGTCCGAAACTCCAACCCTCCCTTAAGGGCCCCCACCGACGCTGCGGCCTGCGAGTGCGATCCGCCACGATGCACGGGATGGCACCGGCGCGCAACCTGATCAATCTCAAGGATGTCGAGAAGGGGTACGGCAGCCGCTCGGTGCTGCGCGAGATCACGCTTGGAGTCTCCGCCGGCGAGCGCATCGGCGTGGTCGGACAGAACGGCGGCGGCAAGTCCACCCTGTTGCGGCTGATCGCCGGCTCCGAGACGCCCGACACAGGCTCGCTGACTCGTGCCGGCGACGTTGGCGTGGCGCTGCTCGGCCAACAGGACCAGCTCGACGCCCACGCGACGCTGCGCGATGCGCTCGTCGGCGAGCGCGCCGAGCACGAATGGGCGGCGGATCGGGCGTTTCGCGGCGTGCTCGACGGGCTGATGGGCGGCGTCGGGCTGGAGCGCTTTCCCGCCGGCATGGACACCGCGATCGACGGGCTCTCGGGCGGCGAGCGGCGGCGTATCGCGCTGGCACGCCTGCTGCTCGACCCGCCCGAGTTGCTTTTGCTGGACGAGCCGACCAACCATTTGGATGTCGAAGGCGTGGGCTGGCTGGCTTCTCACCTTGCCGAGCGACGTGGGCTCGATGCTGGTCGTGACGCACGACCGCTGGTTCCTCGATGCCGTTTGCACCGCTACCTGGGAGGTGGCCGACGGCGCGGTGCACCAATACGAAGGCGGCTATGCCGCATATGTGCTCGCGCGTGCCGAGCGCGACCGCCAGCAGAGCGCAAGGGAGAGTCGGCGCCAGCAGTTGATCCGCAAGGAGCTTGCCTGGCTGCAGCGCGGGCCGCCGGCGCGTACGACCAAGCCGAAGTTCCGCATCGAGGCGGCCAACGCGCTGATCGCCGACGAGCCGCCTGCCCGCGACCGTGCCGAGCTGCTGCGCTTCGCCGGCTCGCGCCTCGGCGAGAGGGTGCTGGACGCCGAGGACGTGTCGCTTGCGCTTGGCGAGCGCGAGGTCTTGCACGAACTGACGTGGCGCCTTGGGCCCGGCGAGCGAGTCGCGCTCGTCGGCGTGAACGGTTCGGGCAAGACCTCGCTGGTGAGACTGCTCGCTGGTGAGCTGCAGCCGAGCTGCGGCGTGGTCGAACGCGGCTCGACGGTGCGGATCGCCCACCTCTCACAGGACACCGTCGAGATCCCCGGAGGGCTGCGCGTGCTCGAGTCGCTGCAAGAGGTGCGCAGCCATGGGGTGCTCAGCGACGGGCACGAGATCACCGCTTCGCTGCTGTGCGACCGCTTCGGCTTTCGCGGCGAGAAGTCGCGCACGCTCGTGCGGGACCTCTCCGGCGGCGAGCGCCGCCGCCTGGGGCTGATGCGGCTGTTGATGGGCGGGCCGAACGTGCTGCTGTTGGACGAGCCCACGAACGACCTCGATATCGACACCCTGACGGCGCTCGAGGATCTGCTCGACGGCTGGCCGGGGACGCTCGTCGTGGTCAGCCACGACCGTTACTTCGTCGAGCGAGTGTGCGACGACGTGTACGCGATCACCGGACGTGGCGGATTGCGCCACGTTCCCGGCGGGATCGACCAGTACCTGCGGGAGCGCCATGACGCCGAAGAGGGCCAGCCGGCGTCCTCTCGCCAGACGGGGCCTCTGCAGCCGGCGTCCTCTCACCAGACAGGCTTTCTCGAGCCGGCATCCTCTCCCGAGACAGGCCTTCTCCAGCCGGCTTCCTCTCCCAAGACAGGCTCTTACCAGCCGGCGTCCTCATCCCCGGAGCGCCAGCTCTCTGCTGGAGCTGCGGCCCGAGCCGCGCGCAAGGATGCCCGCCGGGACGAGCTCGAGCTCAAGCGCTTGGAGCGCTCGATCGAGAAGCTGACCGTGCGCGAGGCCACCCTGACTGAGCAGATGGCGGCGAACGCCACCGACCACGGCCGCCTCGCCGAGCTGCAGACCGAACTGGAGGAGCTGCGCGCCGAGGGCGAGCGGCTGGAGACGGCTTGGCTGGAGCTGTCCGAGTCGCTCGAAGCCAGCTGATTCTTCCCCTGCGCACGGGCGGGGGCAATGCTTTTCGAACGGCTCAACCACTAAGGTCAGGCGATGACCTACATCCCTCCCAACGAGGTTCTCGCAGCGATACGCCTCGGTTTTGATCGACTTTGCGCTGGGCGGCGGCAAGGGCGTGCAGCCCGGCGAGGTGGTGCGCGTGGCGTGCCCGGAAAGCGCCAAGCCGCTGTATGCCGAGCTGCGCAAGGCCATCTGGCGCGCCGGCGGGCACGTGATCGGCGCCTATGAGCCCGACGACGACCGGCGCACCAATTTCTCCAAGGACTTCTTCGAGGCTGCCAGCGAGGCCCAACTCGACTACTTCCCGACCAAGTACATGCGCGGGCTGATCGATGAAATGGACCATCAGGTCTCGGTTCTCGCCGACAGCGACCCGCATGCGCTTGAGTCGGTCGATCCGGCGCGCATCATGCGTCGCGGCGAGACGATGCGCACGCTGCTGGACTGGCGCTCGAAGAAGGAGAACGCCGGGCGCTTCAGCTGGACGCTCGGCCTGTATGGAACGCCGGCGATGGCGGCCGAGGCTCAGCTGACGATCGAGGAGTATTGGGAGCAGATCGTCCACGCCTGTTTCCTTGACATGGAAGATCCGATCGCGCGCTGGCGCGAGATCGGGCAGCGGCTGGACGAGACCCGGGAGCGGCTGGACGCGCTGGACATCGAGCGCGTACACGTGCTTGGGGAGGATGTCGATCTTTGGGTGAGCGTCGGCGAGCGGCGGCGCTGGCTCGGCGGGCGCGGGCGCAACATTCCCAGCTTTGAGATCTTCACCAGCCCCGATTGGCGCGGGACCGAGGGCTGGATCCGCTTCAACCAGCCGCTGTACCGATATGGAAACCTCGTGAAGGGCATCCGTCTCGCCTTTGCCGACGGGCGCGTGGTCGAGGCGAGCGCGGAGGAGAACGAGCGCATCCTGCGCGAGATGATCGCCACTGAGGGAGCAGACCGTGTCGGGGAGTTCTCGCTGACCGACAAACGCTTCTCGCGAATCACCCGCTTCATGGCCCACACGCTCTATGACGAGAACGTCGGCGGACCGTTCGGCAACACTCACATCGCGCTCGGGCGCTCCTACCAGGACGCCTACTCCGGCGATCCCTCCCAGGTCGAGAGCGATGAGTGGGATCGACTCGGCTTCAACAACTCGAGCGTGCATACCGACATCGTTTCTACCAGCGACCGGATCGTGACCGCCCAGCTACGTGGCGGCGAGGAGCGCGTGATCTACCGAGACGGCGAGTTTCAGCTCGACTGACGCGTGAAGACGCGGGTCGACTACGAGCGCCACGGGCGCAACTATGCGGCGCATCGGCGCCCGGATCCGCGCATTGCCGCACGTATCCATGCCGCGCTCGGGGACGCGCACACGGTGCTCAACGTCGGCGGGGGCAGCGGCTCTTATGAGCCAGAGGATCGCTGGGTGCTTGCGGTCGAGCCGAGCGCGACGATGCGCTCGCAGCGTTCTGCGGACGCGGCGCCCGCGCTCGACGCGCGAGCGGAGTCGCTGCCCTTCGACGACGACAGCTTCGACGCGGCGATGGCGTGTGTGACAGTCCACCACTGGGATCCTCCCGAGGCGGGGCTGGCCGAGCTTCGCCGGGTCTCGCGCGGGCCGGTGGTCGTGTTCACGTTCGAGCTCGACGCGCTGCCCGCCTGGCAGCTGGACTATCTGCGCGAGGGTGTCGCCAAGGAGCAGCCGCGCTTCCCGGCGATCGAGGATGTGGCAGCCGCCCTGGGCGGGTACACGCGTGTGGAGCGAATCCCGACGCCAGGCGACTGCGTCGACGGCTTCTTCGAGGCCTTCTGGCGACGGCCCGAAGGGTTGCTGGATCCCGAGGTTCGCGGTTCTCAATCGGTCTGGGCGCTGCTCGATCCGGGCGTCGAGCAGCAAATCGTGCAGCGGCTGGCAGCGGCGCTTGACTCGGGCGCGTGGGACGCCGAGCATGGCCATCTGCGCGAGCAGGAGAACTTTGACGGCGCGCTGCGACTTGTGGTCTCCGAAGCCTCCTGAAACCGAGGGCCCTGGCGCGTAGGACCCCGTCCCGATTCATCCCTCATTTGTTCCGGACGGCGCATGCGCCGTCCGGCCTGGTCGTGCATGCACGACCAGGGACCGCGCCGCATGCGGCGCGGTCTTCCCAGAAGTAGCTCAGATTTCCAAGTAGGAGCCCCTGCCTCTCATGGGGAAATACCAAGACGGGCTGCGAGGCGATCGAGCAGCTCGACCAGCTGGGCTCGCTCGGCTGAATCCAGCTCATCGGTGAGCTCAGCCTCCAGAGCGCTTGCGACTGCGTGCGCCTTGGCCAGCAGTTGCTTGCCGGCCGGCGTCAGATACAGAGCGTGGGCACGTCGATCTCTCGGACTGGGCCGACGCTCGAGCAAAACTCGTCCCTCGAGCCCATCGACCAATGCCACCATGCGACTCGGGGGAATGCCCAAGCGCTCGCCCATCGCTTGCTGTGAGGCGCCTTCGCTCCGGTTGACCCGGCGCAACAGCGCAAACTCGCGTGGGTCGAGGCCAACCGGGGCCAGCCTCGCTGAGAGCGTCGTGGCGACCGCGCGACCTACGGATGGGAGCGCGAAGCCGAGCGCACTGAACGAGTCGGGCGTGGGGGTGAGTTCATTTTTCGCTGAATCTTCCATAAGAGAACAATATCTCACGGGACACTTCTGTCATGTAACTATTCCGAGCGTAACGATCTCAAAAAAGAGCAGTAACATCTCCCCACCGCAGACCTCCTCACCCCGCCAGTGACGCCAGTAGGCACACCCAGGAGCAAGAGATGCCCGAGCCGCAGCCGCCCACTCGCAAGCCACAAACCTCAGACTCGAGCGCACAGCAGCGCGCGTCCGCGCAGCGTGCGCCAGGACAGCACGAGCCCGAACAGTCCGTCCGTCCCGCCTCGGATACGTCGATCGACGACCACAGCGCGATCGCGCGCTTGGCACGCTTTGTGCTTGCCCACCGCCGACTGGTGATCCTTGGCTGGCTAGTCGTGTTCCTTGCCGGCGCCGCCGGCGCCTCCCACGTCTCCAACCGCCTGGCGCTCGACTTCTCACTCCCCGGCCAGCCTGGCTATGAAACCGCCCAGAAGATCGTGCGCACCTATGGCAACGGCGGCATCATCCCACCCTCGATCGCCGTGGTCACCGTCCCGCCAGGGCACACGGTCCGTGCCGAGCAGGCGCAGATCGCAGCCGCCTTCGCGCGGGTGAAACAGAGCATTCCGGTCGTGCGGGTCGTGGACTTTGCGAACACCGGCGACCGGCACCTGATCACAAGCGACGGTCGCACCACCTATGCCTTCCTGTTCTCGCCCCTGGAGCGAACGTTCGGAGCGCCCAAGATCCCACAGCACGCCCAGCAGGTGCTGGCGGCAACGCTGCCACGCGGCACACGCACAAGCATGACCGGCCTGCTGCAGCTCTCCAGCAGCGAAGAAAGCCAGGGCGGAGCAGGCGTCTTTCTCGAGACCGTCATCGGCGGGCTGGGAGCATTGGCCGTACTGGCGTTCGTGTTCGCCTCTCTGCTCGCCTTCGTCCCACTGCTGATCGCGGCGGTCGCGATCCTGGCGACGCTACTTGTGATCCTCGGGCTCACCTACATCGCCAACGTGTCGTTCATCGTGCAATACCTGGTGTCGCTCGTCGGTCTGGGCGTGGCGATCGACTACTCGCTGCTGATCGTCACCCGCTGGCGTGAGGAGCGCGCGCGCGGGCGCGAGAACCATGAGGCGGTGATGGTCGCGATGGCGACAGCCGGACGCGCCGTCGTGCTGTCGGGCCTGACCGTGGCGATCGGCCTGATCGCGCTGGTGGTGCTACCCGTCCCCGGCTTGCGCTCCGTCGGCTACGGCGGCATGCTGATCCCGCTCGTCTCGACCAGCGTGGCACTCACCCTGCTGCCAGCGATGCTCGGGGGCATCGGGCCGCGAGTCGACTGGCCCCAGATACGCCACGAGCGCGACGCCAGCCGCGGCTGGACGGCATGGTCGCGCATGCTGGTACGCCGCAAGTGGCTGGGCACGGGCGTCGCGGTCGCCATCCTCGTGGCGCTGATCATTCCCTTCTTCAGCCTCACCACAGGCGAAACCAGCGCCAGCGCACTGGCACAGACCGGCCCGCCGCACGCGGCCTACGAACGGATACGCGCCGGCGGCGCGGCCAACGGGGTGATCACGCCGATCGAAGTGCTCGTGCGTACCCCCCGAGCCCCCTCGGTGCGAGCGCAACTGGCAAGCCTGCCGGGGATGGCCGACGCGCTGTACTCGACCGCCCCCGACAGCAACCGCAACGCGACGAGCGTCGTCGTGGGGGTACCCAGCGAAGAGACGGTCAACTCGACGACTCTCGGCGCCGTGCGCAGCGCACGCTCGGAGCTGGAAGGCCGCCCTGGAGTCATCGGGATCGCCGGCGAGGGACCCACCGAGCTCGACTACCAACACGCCGTGTTCGGCAACTTCCCGCTGATGTTCGCGCTGATCGCGCTGCTCACGATCGTGCTGCTGGCGCGAGCGTTCCGCTCGGTTGTGCTGGCCATCAAGGCGGTCGTGCTGAACCTCGTCTCGATGGCGGCCGCCTTCGGCTTCATGACATGGTTCTGGCAGGAGGGCCACGGCTCGCAGCTCGTGTTCGGGATTCCCGCAACGGGCGCGATCACATTCTGGGTGCCGATCCTCGTGTTCGCCTTCCTGTTCGGCCTATCGATGGACTACGAGGTGTTCATCCTCGCGCGCGTGCGCGAGGAGTACGAGCGCACCGGCTCGACCGATCAGGCGGTCATCACCGGCCTGGGGCGCACCGGACGCCTGGTCACGAGCGCGGCGTTGATCCTGTTCCTGGCGTTCGCCTCGCTTGCCTCGGCACCGAACACCGACATCAAGGTGCTTGCCACCGGCCTTGGCGTCGGCATCCTGCTGGACGCGACCGTCGTGCGCGCGTTGCTGTTGCCCTCGCTTATCTCTGTCATGGGCAAGTGGAACTGGTGGTTCCCAGCGCCGGTCGCGCGCCTGCTGCGCGTCCCGGCGAGACAGCCGGCACTGGTCGATCCCGCCGAGGCCGGTAGCTGAGCAAGGTCGAGGCGCTCGCCAGCCGGCCGTCCATCGGCCGCGTTCACAACCTCGGTGTGCGGGCAACTAGGCAGTAACCGCGATGGCGACGGCGGGCTTTCTACGGATGACGAGCGCCCGCTCGACTGGTTGACTCGCCTATCGAGCGCCGGCCCGCCGATTGGGAGTCGCGCACTCGAGCCTAACCGCGGGCAGCGCACGCGCCGCTCGACAAGCCTAGAGAGAAAAGCGAGATGCGATGAGCGACAAGCCTGTTTTCATCTATGCGGCGACGTACGCCGATCATGCGGACGCGCTGGCCGACTACGACAGCCTGATCGAGCTGCACCAGGCCAAGCTCGTCGGCACCTATGACGTGGCACTGGTGACCAAGGGCTCAGACGGCAAGGTGCACGTCGAGAAGCACGAGAAGCCAACCCAGCACGGAGCCTGGGGCGGGATCGCGGTCGGCGCGCTCGTCGGCGTCCTGTTCCCACCATCGATCATCGGCGCGGCCGCCGTCGGCGGTGTCGTCGGCGGCGTCGGGGGACACCTGCGCAAGGGCATCTCTCGCGGCGACGCCAAGGAGCTTGGCGACCTGTTGGAGAATGGAGAGGCAGCGCTGGTCGTGATCGGCGAGTCCCGCTTGGAAGAGCAGCTCGACAAGGCACTACAGCGTGCCGAGAAGTCGATCGAGAAGGAGATCGACGCAGGCGGCGAGGAAATCAAGCAGGAGCTGCGGCGCGAGCTCGACGAAATCGAGACGCCCTCGGCCGGGTAGCGCAGGTCGATCACGACCGGCTTCCTAGCCCGTCGTGCGCCAGCGATAGGCCCGCAAAGTCGCCGGCACCACGACGGCGAGCAGCGCCAGGCACCAGAGCACCGCGGAGATAACCGGATGCTGCAGCGGCCACGCGGCGGCGCTCGGGATCGCCGTGGGGTTGCCGAACAGGGTGCGGATCGCAGCCGCCCAACAACTGATCGGGTTGTATTCCGCGAACTGGCGCAGGCCCGTCGGCAAGCCGGCGACCGGGACGAAGGTCGAGGCGATGAACGTCAGCGGGAAGACGATCAGGAAGGCGATCCCCGTGACCACGTCGGGTGAGCGGGCGACGATGCCCACGAGCGTGCCGACCCACAGCATCGTCACCGCGAGCAGGGCGAGGATCGCAAAAGCGGCAAGTGCGTCCGGGGCGCTGCCCTGGATGCGCCAGCCGACGATCAGGCCGCTGATCACCATCACCGTGATGGCGAGCACCGAGGCGGCCAGCTCCGCGGTGAGATGCCCGAGTAGAAAGGCCGAGCGGTGCATCGGCAGCGAGCGGAAGCGGTCGAGGATGCCCTCGCCGAGATCGGTCGCCATCGAGGTCGCCGGGCCGATGATCCCGAACGTGAGCGTCTGCACGAGGATGCCCCCGATCAAGTAGTCGCGGTAGCTGCCGCCCGGGACGGCGATGACGCCGCCGAAGACGAAGGCGAACAGCAGCACGAACATCAAGGGCTGGACGGTCACGTCGATCAGCTTCTCGGGGATCTGGCGGATGTGGGAGAGGCTGCGCCTGGCGATCACGAGACTGTCGGCTACCAGTTGGCGCAACGGCATGGAGGGCTGCTGAAGGATCGGCTGCCGCTGAAGGATGGGCTGCTGGACTGAGCTCATGAAGCGAGTGCCTCCTGTGCTTGGGGAGAATGGGTGATGGATAGGAAGACGTCGTCGAGCGTGGCCTCGCGCCGGTGCACGTCCTTTGCGTCGACGCCCGCCTCGTCGAGCGCGCGCACGACCTCGACCAGGCGCGTGTCGGCTCTCACCGGGACCGTGAGCAGCAGTTGCTGCTCATCCGAGGAGCAAGACCCGTCGGCGAACGACTCGAGCGCCGCCTGCGCAGGCGCCAGCTGGCCGGCGTCGGCGACGGCGACCTCGATGCGCTCGCCCCCATAGCGGGCCTTCAACTCTGCCGGCGTGCCTTTTGCCGTAATGCGTCCCTGCTCGAGCAGGACGATGTCGTCGCTGAGACGGTCGGCCTCCTCCAGGTACTGGGTGGTCAAGAGCAGCGTCGCTCCCTCCCCCACCAGCTCGCGCAGCAGCTCCCACAGCTCGTTGCGGCTCTCTGGGTCGAGGCCCGTGGTGGGCTCGTCGAGGAACAGCACCGGTGGGGCGGCGACGAGGCTGGCGGCGAGGTCGAGCCGACGGCGCATGCCGCCGGAGAAATCGCGCACGAGCCGATCGCCCGTGTCGGCGAGGCGCAACCGCTCGAGCAGCTCGGTTGCCCTCGTGCGAGCGAGCGCGCGCGGGAGGTGGTAGAGACGGCCGATCATCTCGAGGTTGGCGTGGGCGCTCATCAGTCCGTCGACGGTGGCGGTCTGACTGGCCAGGCCGATGCGCCGGCGCACCTCCCCCGGCTGGGTGAGCACGTCGAAGCCTGCGACGGTGGCACTGCCGGCGGTGGGCAGCGCGAGTGTCGTGAGAATGCGGATCGCGGTTGTCTTGCCGGCGCCGTTGTGGCCGAGCAGGCCGAGCACCGTGCCGGCGGGGACCTCAAGCTCGAAGTCACGCAGCGCCCACTGCTCGCCGTAGCGCTTGCCCAGACCGTGGGCGACGATTGCCGATGAAGAAGTTATCTGGTTCATTTAGTACCTCGTACGTTGATCTCGTACATCGTACGCACAAGACTAGCAGTACGCTGTACTAGATGTCGTCACCTCCCCAGTCCGACAAGTCTCCCGCCCTGATCTGGCTGCGAGAGGAGCCGGGAACACGCCGCCCAAGCCACTCCCGATCGCAGATCGCCACAGCCGCGGTGCGGATCGCCGACACCGAGGGCTTCGACGCCGTGTCGATGCGCAGAGTCGCCCAGGAGCTGGACGCCGGGACGATGACGCTCTACCACTACGTGCGCAACAAGGACGAGCTGGTGATGCTGATGAACGACACCGTCATGGGCGAGGTGCTCGTGCCCGACGGGGAGCTACCCGAAGACTGGCGCGAGGCCATTACGACGATCGCCCGTCGCTCGCACGAGGCATTCGAACGCCACCGCTGGACCCTTGACCGGGTGACCGACATATCGATCGGCCCAAACGGGATCAAGCACTTCGAGCAATCCTTGCAGGCGGTCGCGAGCACCGGCTTGCCCGCACCAGAGCGCCTTCACCTGATCAGCCTCGTGGACGAGTACGTCTTCGGTTACAGCCTGCGCGAGACGATCGACTTCGGCGGCGAGGTCGGCGACGAGCAATGGCCGCCCGGGACTCTCGAAATGTTCGAGCGTGAGCTGCAAAGCGGCGCACACCCCCACATCCGCTCGCTGATCGTCGACGAGCTGCAGGCCGAGAGCGTGGCCGACGGCACCAAGCGCACGATGCAGATCATCTCCCGGCCCGAGCGCTTCGAGGAAGGCCTGCGCCAGCTCTTGGACGGGATCGAAGCCGGGATGAGCAGCAAACCCGAGAGCGACTGATCGCGCAGCTCCCAGCTCCCAGCTCCCAGCTCCCAGCTCCCAGCTCCCAGCTCCCAGCTCCCAGCTCCCAGCTCCCAGCTCCCAGCTCCCAGCTCCCAGCTCCCAGCTCCCAGCTCCCAGGACGTTAGCTCCTCTAACCGCGCACTGCCTGCGCCTCGAGCGTCTGCTTCACGACGTTCGTCCCCTGCTGCATCGCCTCACCGGTCGGCACCGCGAGCTCGTTGGGCAGTAGATCGGCGATCCACACGAACCTGCAGGTGTTCTCCCCCTCGGGGAACACCTGGGCATAGGCATTGTGGTGGGTGTAAGGTCCACCGACGATCGACCACACAAGCCGACGCGCATTGTCGTCGAGATCGACAAGCACCTCTCGGACAACCATGCCGCTCGCGAACGTGACGATCCTGTCGTCTCCGTCGAGCTTGGTGTCCACCACGAAGCCCGGCGCGAGACGCTCATGCAGGGCGCCCCAATCGCGGAGCGCATCCCACACCGCCTCCGGGCTTGCGTCGATCGAGATCTCCTTGTGGATGTGTGCCATTGCATCTCCTATCTATCCGGGTAGCCGCAAGCGCGATCGTTACATACGGACTCGCCACGCCGCGCCGAGCCTTGACCTAAGCTTCCACCAATAACTTCTCACACTCTCGCCGCCGGGCGAGCAGTGGCTTGCCGAACGACCGAACGACCTCGAATGGAGCCAGTGATCGCCTGTGAGTCACCGCCCGCTTTCCACTATCGGTATACCCGCCACCGCCCCTTTCGCTGAGACCGCGAGGACGGTTGTCTTGCCCCCGACCGGAACGCACCATGGCCATCGGCGACTGTCATGGACGATGCTGGCGATCTTGGTGCTGGTCGCCGTTGCTGTGTACGGTGCCGTTGCCCGAGCGCCAGGACATGCGCGCCCGGAGATCGCTGCGCCCCAAAGCCGGCATGCGCCGTTGCCGGCAGACGCGGCACTGGCCATATCGCGAGGGCTTGGAAGCGATCTCCCCACATATAGGCTCGCACAGTCGGCGGGCGGCTTCGTCGCACACAATGCGCGGCAGGGACTGACAGCAAGCTTTGGCGCCCGTGGCGCCACGATCGGCGCACGCGACGACGCCAAAGTGAGCATCGCCCTGCAGGCGATCGGGTTTGGCGATGCGCTACATCCGGTCAGTCCGCTCGGCCGCTCGCCCGAGCCAACCGCGTCGAATACCGACGCGGCGGGACAACCGAATGGTTTGCCAACGGGCCTGCCGGAATCGAGCAGGGCTTCACCATTTCCAGTCGGCCCACCGGCGCCAAGAACGGCACGCTGACACTTGCACTCGGACTATCTGGCACGCTCACGGCGCGGGGCGGGACGAAGGGTGGTCTTGTGTTCGTCGGCGCCGACGGCAAAGCGGTTTTGCGCTACGACGACTTGAGCGTCACAGACGCGCGTGGCCGAGCGCTGCCGGCACACATGGCGGTCGAGCATGGACGTGTGTCGATCAGCATCGATGCCCGTGGGGCACACTACCCGCTGACGGTCGATCCGCTCCTCAATCAGGTCGGCGAACTCTACGAGTCCGAGGGCGCAACCGAAGACATGTTCGGGGCCGCGATCGCGGCCTCGGGTAGCACGGTGGTGGTCGGTGAGACGCTGACCGAAGTCGGCGGGCACTACCGGGCGGGCGCGGCATACGTTTTCACCGAGGGCGCCGGGGGATGGGCAAGCGCGACTCAGGTCGGCAAGCTGGTTGCGTCCAACCCCGAAAGCGAAGAGAGCTTCGGCGGGGCGGTGGCGATTTCCGGCAAGACGATCGTCGTGGGCGCCCCCGGTCGCAAAAGCGGCTCTGGCGTCAACGCAGGTGGCGCCTACGTATACAACGAGCCGGCGAAAGGCTGGGGTGAAACGCCGAACAAACGCAGGCCGCGGAGCTCATCAACTCCGAAGACGTGACGGAGTACGAGTTCGGCCTCTCGGTGGCGATCACAGGCGAAACAATCATCGTGGGCACACCCCGCTATCGCAACTATGAACACAGCGTCACGCCCGGAGCTGACGGTGCCGTGTTCCTCTTTCAGGAGCCCGCGGGAGGCTGGGCGCACGAGCCGCACGCTCTGGAAACCCAGACCGCCACGCTCGTCCCGCACGAATCCGAAGTGGAAGAAGACGGCCACTTCGGCCACTCGGTGGCGATTGGCTCAAGCGGCGGCGAACAGACTGTCGTCGTCGGAGCACCGAGGAGCCAGTGGGAACCGAACCGAGCAAGTACAGACGCGGCATCGTCTTCATCTTCACGGAGCCGGCGGGCGGGTGGGTCCCGAGTGGCCCGCGCTATCCCCAGGTGCAGCTGACGGCCTCAGATGCCACCGAGTACGCGAATCTCGGTCGAGTCGGTGGCTATGTCCGAAGGAATCATCGCCGCCGCTGCGTCGCGGGCGCGAGTCGGCGCCGTGAAACAGGAGCCACCTACGTGTTCACCCCACCGGCCGGCGGCTGGGTGTCAGAGCCCGAGCAGACCCAAGCCGCCAAGCTGACCGCCCTGGCGCCACGGAAGCGCTCGATACGACGAATCGGTCGCGCTCGAAGGCGACACCATCGTCTCGGGCGCCCTGGGCAAGAACGCCTACCTGTTTGCGATGCCCTCGGCGGGATGGAGCGGTGAACTACATCAAAGCGCCGAATTCGCCGGCGAACATCTAGGCGGTCGGGCTCTCGGGCGGAGACGCACTGATGGGAGCGCTCACGGCCAAGCCCCCCAACGGTACAGGCGACATCAATCAGGGCGCGGTGGACGTCGTCCCGTTTGCGCCGTTGGTCAGCACCGGCGCGGCATCTGCCTCAGAACTCGAAGCGACGGTCGAAGGCACCGTCAATCCCGATCAGACGACGCTCTCCTCATGCCATTTCCAGTACGGGACCAGCTCCTCATATGGCCTGGAAGTGCCCTGCTCGTCCTTCCCGACCACGGGCGCCGACCCATCGTCCGTGGGCGCTGCGCTGACGGCCTGACGCCCGGCACCACCTATCACTATCGAGTGCTGGCGACCAACCAAGTCGACACAAGCTACGGCGAAGACGAGACATTCACGACGGCAGCCGCTGCCGGCAAAGGTCCGGAATCGACGACTCCGACTACACCAACGACCACTACACCAACAACCACTACACCAACAACGACCTCACTAACAACGACCACGGCAGCGACGCCCCCGAGCGTCGGTCCCACCGTCGCGCCCCAAACCTCTCCAGTCCTAGCCTGCACCACAGCCCAGGTAGCCCTGATCAACGTGGTCCAGCAAGGCTCACACGTGGAGATCACCGGCGCCGCGCGACTGGTGCTCGCCGGCAAGCGCGTGAGCATCAAGTTCCTTGGCACTCACAAGATCGGTCGCGACCGCGACGATCGCCGCCAACGGCACATTCAGCGCGACCGCACCGCTGCCGCCGTCGAAGGTCCGCGAAAGCAACCTTGCGCGCTACGAAGCGGTTGTGGGCTCGCTGCACTCGCTCAACCTGAAGCTCGACCGTCGCATGTACATGACGAGCGCGACGCGCTCGGGCGCACACGTGCTGCTCGCCGGTTACGTCACCGGCAGCTTCAAGGCCGGTGCGGTCGTGAAGATCCTGCTGCGCGTGACCTGCTCCAGCGAAAAGACGATCGCCAAGGTCAAGCTCAACGGTGCGGGCAAGTTCAACGCCACGGTGCCGGCGCCAACGGGCGCGGCGAGTCAGATCGCGGTGTACCGAGGCACGACCATGGTCCTGAAGGACGGCCACCCGGAGACGACCTTCACGCTACCCACGCCTCCGAGCAACTGACATTTGATCTACATGTGCCGGGTCCGGCCGGACTGACTATCGCGCCGGCGTATTCGGGTTCAACGCCCCCGGCGGAGCGTTGGGATTGGTTTCCGTCGGCGCGGGCACGTTCGGGTTGGTCGTCGTCGGCGTGGTTGGCGTTGTCGGCGTCGTCGACGTGGGCGCAGGTGTACTCGTCGTCGGCGGGGTGGTCTGGGTAGGTGTGCTCGCCGTAGTCGTCGTGGTGGTCGTCGGTGTGGTCGTGGTCAGCGGCGGAGCTGGAGGCGTGCTCGGCGTGCTGTGGGCTGGTTTCGGACGAGCTTTGCTATGCGCCGTTTTCTTGGTCGCCGAGCTGCTGGGAGCAGTTGCGGGGAGCAGGATCGTGCTCGTCACAGGCACCTTCACGCTGACAACGCGTCCGCTGGGGAGCGCTCTCCGGACAGTCTCCTCATGGTGCACCAGCACTCGCTTCTGAGCGCGCTTGTGCACTCGAGGGGGGAGCGTGCTGGATGGGACCGCGGATGCAGGAGTAAGCCCCCGCGTACTCGACACCGAGCCGTCGCGGGCGATCGAGCCGACGAACAGCCCGAGGGCGAGAAGGCATGCGGCAAGCAGCACCAAGGCCGCCCGACGACGACGGCTGTCGAGGCCGACGCGCTCGGCCAGCCCGACAGTTCCCAGCGATAGCGACGTAGCGTCGCGGCTAGGAGGGGGCGCACCTGCACCGCCACTCCCGCCTCCCTCGCCACCATTGCCTGCGCCGCCTTGCCCGCCGCCCCTACTCTGCTCAGCTCCGTTGGCGGCTCCTTCGCCAACCCCGTGGCCCGTGTGCGCATGGGCAAACTCGCTCCAGTCCGCGCCCACAAGTTCGGCCGCGCGGGCGATCGTGGCCTGGCGCAGCCACACCAATGGGACGATCGGGGCGAGCGAACGGTAGGAGACACCTGCCTCCTGCATCGCGGACTCGCGCACTCGGCAAACCGCACAGTCGCGCAGATGGGCGAGCAGCCAGTTGGCCTCCTCGCCGGCGAGCGTCTGGCCGTCCTGTCCACGCGCGAGCAGCGGCAGTGCCCTGTCGCAGTCGCGCGACACGCTTGCAACCGACTCCAGAGCGTCGCCGCGTACCAGCTCGGCCAGCTTGATGCGCGCCCGCGAAATCAGCTGGGCGACCGCGTTGGGCTTCAAATCCATGACCTCGGCGATCTGCTCGTAGGAGAGGCCCTCCAGCTCGCGCAGCGCCAGCACCTCACGCTGACGCTCGGGCAGACGCGCGTGAGCCCGCTCCGCCAGCTTGCGCGTGGCACCCAACAGCGCCGCGCGCTCTGGGTCCTCCTCGATCGCACCAGGCTCCGGAGCAGACGCTTCGATCTCCTCGCCGGAGAGCTCGACGCGCTTGCGCGCCTGAATGATGTCGTAGCAGGCGTGGCGCGCTGCTGTGAAGACGTACGCGACGAAGTTCAGCTCGCGACCGTCGAGCGCTGGCAGACGCTTCAACAGGCGCATGAACGTCTCCTGCGTGGCGTCCGCGGCGTCAGCGGGATTGCCGAGTAGCCGCAGACAGAACCCGTACACGCGCTGCTCGTGGCGGTCGTAGAGCTCCGCGAACGCCTGCCCCTCGCCCGCCATCGCCGCACGAACGAGCTCGTCGTCGCCCCGTGCTGCTGGCACCTTTGCGCTCGCCGCCATGTGATCGATCCCATACCGATTCTCGCATACCACGCGTGGGTGTGAATGGTGGACGTCGTCTATCTGCCGACGCCCACTTACGACGACCGCCGCGAACGGCCACGTCCCCTGGATGATTTGTGCCGCGGCGATCGAGGGGGTACAGCAACGCAGCAGCACAGGGGCATGAGAAGCGGCGCAGCGAGCCGTCGAGCGACTGGGCATGCACCTGAAGTGGTGATGTCGTGTGTGTTTGTCATGCCCGGATAACCCGGCAGACGGACAAAACTTACGCGGGTGGACGCGAGAACATCGCGGACTTCCGCCCAACACTCGACATCTGCGTCAGGGCTAGCGTCAGCCGCTCGGCGAGAGCTTGAACTCGCCTGATCGCGTTGCCGAACCTGCCCATCGCACACGACGGTGCTCGCCAAGCACCAAGCAGGGTACACCGAGAAAGATGCCGCTTTCGCCTACGTCTAGATCGAGGCGACCGCGGAGCCGTTGCGATCGATAGGCACGTCCGGCTCCGCCCCGCGCAGCGCACGCGTGAGCAGGCGCCACAGCGTCGCGCGTTCCTCGGCGTCTAGCGCCTGGAGCACCTCGTCCTCGATCGTCTCTTGCGCGCGCTCGGCTTTGACCAGGGCGCGGCGTCCTTGCTCTGTCAGCTCGACGCGATGGCGGCGGCGGTCCTCGGGGTCGCGCCGGCGCGCGACGTGGCCGAGATCCTCCAGCTCGTTGAGCAGCAAGACGACGTTGTTGGCGTCCATGCACAGCGCCTCGGCAAGCTCCTGCTGGGGGGCGCCGTCGTGGTCGCGCAGGTAGCTGAGGGCCATCACTAGGCGCATGTGGATCCCCAGAAGCTCCTCGTTGCTGCGGCGGTAGACCTGCTTGGCCAGGCGCGTCAACAGGACCATCGAGCCCAGGTCGGCTGTGTGGAGGTCGGCCGCATGATTTTGCTTGCCCATAGCCGGTCGATTATACCACGATGTAGCAATCATCATCGCTAACAAGATGATACTTGTTAGATGGATTATCCCTGCTATGGTGTCCCCGTGACCGAGATCGGAAGGAGCAACATGACTAGCGCAACTGCCCCCAGAGAAAGCACCAGGCAAAGCGAAGACCCGCGGCTGGGAGACACCGAGCAGCTGGGACTCCAAAAGCAAGGGGGGCAAAAGCCAGGGGCCCGACAAGCGGCCACTCACGACGAGGCCGAGCGCAAACGCGAGCGCCGGCGCTGGATCGCGCTCGGTGTGCTCTGCCTCGGGCAGCTGATGATGGTCCTCGACGCGACGATCGTGAACGTTGCTCTGCCTTCGATCCAGCGCGAACTGCACTTCTCTCAGGGGAACCTCACTTGGGTGATCAACGGCTACCTGGTCACCTTCGGCGGCTTCCTGCTGCTGGCAGGCAGGATGGGCGACTTGGTGGGACGCAAGAAGGTGTTCCTAACAGGGCTTGTGATGTTCACCGCGGCGTCGGTGCTTTGCGGGTTCGCCCAAGACCAGACGATGCTGATCGTCTCGCGCATCATCCAAGGGGTCGGCGGCGCGGTCGCCTCCAGCGTGATCCTCGCGATCATCGTCACCGAGTTCCCACAGCGGGCGGAGCAGGCCAAGGCGATGGGCATGTACGCATTCGTCTCGGCTGGCGGGGGGTCGGTCGGACTGCTGGCCGGCGGCGCGCTGACGCAATCGCTCGACTGGCACTGGATCTTCTTCGTGAACGTGCCGATCGGCGTGATCGCATTTTTGTTCGGCTGGATGTTGATCGAGGAGAACGAGGGGATCGGCCTGGCCGGCGGCGTCGACGTGCTCGGCTCGTTCCTGATGACGCTCGCCACGATGCTCGGCGCGTTTGCGATTGTGAAGTCCAGCGAATATGGGCTGCTCTCGGCGCGCACGCTCGGCATCGGCGGCGCGTCTCTGGCGCTGCTCGGCGGCTTTCTCGTGCTCGAGTCGCGGCTTTCAAACCCGATCATGCCGCTGCGCATCCTGCGCCAGCGCATGCTGATGGGGTCGAGCCTCGTGCGCGGACTGCTGATCACCGGCATGTTCTCGGCGTTCTTCCTCGGAGCGCTGTACCTGGAGCGCGTGCTCGGCTACGACGCGATCGACACCGGCCTCGCGTTCCTGCCGCTGACGTTCTCGATCGCGGTGATGTCGATGGGAATCTCGGCCAGGGCCGTGCAGCGCTTCGGCGCTCTACAGACGTTGACTGCCGGCCTGGCAGGGATCGTCGTCGGCCTGCTGCTGCTCGCCGTGCAAGGGCTGCACGCGAGCTACTTCCCGGGGCTGTTCTTCGCGTTCCTCGCGCTCGGGCTCGGTGCCGGCGCCTCGTTCCTGCCGCTGTTGACGATGGGGATGTCCGATTCTGCTCCACGCGACGCAGGGCTTGCCTCGGGCATCATCAACGTGTCGGTGCAGCTGTTCGGCGCGATCGGCCTGGCGACGCTCGGCACAATCGCGACCGACCACACCAAGACACTGAGCGCTGGCGGAGACTCACTGGCGAGCGCGTTGACCGGCGGGTATCACCTGGCCTATCTGGTCGCGGCGGCGTGCGTCGGCTTGGGCATCCTCGCGGCATGCCTGGTATTGCGCCGGCCGGCGGTCGGACAAGAGGAGACCGTCTTGACAGGGCAAGAGCTCGAGTCACGCGCCGAGGTTGACCTGGTCGCAGCCTAGGCCGAGCTTCCAGCCGATCCGGAGTTCCGGTCGGGTGGAAGCCGGCCTGGCCGCCCATCGCGCCCTTGAGAGAATAGGGAAACTACGCAACATGACCACCACTGCGGATGCAAGCGCTCGTCGCGGCCAGCTGCATTTCCCAGGCCGACTACTTCTTCGTTTTTGAAGCCCTCGTGCCCTTGTGTTCGACGAGGCGAACGCTGTCGGTTTGTTTTGTGAGGGGGGCAGGTGCGGTCTTGAGGATCGCGAGCGACGCGCCGAGAGAGCCGTGCGCCGCACCCAGCAACGTCTTGCCGGTCGCGTCCAGCTCGAGCTTGACCGTGACGGTCTTGCCTGCCGCGATCGCGAATGTGGTCGTCCCGATCGTCTCTGGCTTGGGTTTTTTGCCCTTGTTTTTCGACTCGACCGTCAGAGTCAGCTTGCCAGCGCACGCCGCCTTGCCCGTGCAGCTCAGCCTGAACGTCGCCTCGCTGCCCTGCACGCTGACGCCGGACCCAGCGAGGGACACACTGCCACCGGCTGACGCGCCTTTGGATTCCTGGGCAGAGGCTTCCTGTTCCTCGCGCACCCTGGCGGACGTTATGGCTGCTTCTTCTTCCTGGCGCTTGACGAGGGCCGCGGCCGCGTCTTTGATGGCCGCTTCTTCCATCTTCAGAGCGTTTTCTTGGCTTATTTTTGGAGCTCTTCCTTGCTGACTGTTTCTTCATTTTTCTTGATTGTTTCTTCACTCATTTTCGTGGTGGCTTCTTCTTCTCGCCTCTTGTCTTCTTCCTGTTTTTTGTCTTCTTCCTGTTTTTCCTGGGCGGCAGCGGCGGCTTCCACGGTCCCGGTGACCATCTCCACGACTCCGTTGCGCTCGTAGCCGATCCGCATCGTCCGAACGGGTCTCGTGCCGCAGCTTTGAGCGAATCTGATCGGTATTTCTGGACCGCCTTCGCGAGCGTTGCTAAAGGTGCCCGAGAGCGATCCGGTCGTGGAGATCAATGTGTATGTCTGGCCGCGACTGAGTGTCGGACACGGCTGGCTTTCACTAGGAGGCACGACGTCGACAGCGAGCAAAGAGCTCCCCAGTTCGACCGCACCCACCGAGGTGAGCTGCGAATAATCGATTCCTGGAGCAACACCTTCGCGGGATATATCGAACCCAACTTCGCTGGCCGCGTCGAATGTGGCGCTCCGCGTTTCGAGACGTTCCCCGCCACCCACTATGAATTCGGCTGCTTCCGTCCTCAGTGGGCCCATCGAACCGTCACCGACAAAGAGAATATGGCTAAAGCTCACCGGCTCTCCGTCAGAGTAATTCAGATCACTACCAAACAAGCTGGCGTAGCCATTGAAGACGCCGGCCTCATTCGTGTCAGCACCATCGATGGCGACAGGTCCAGTCTCGATCTCTTTCGCCAGATAGAGCGCGGCCTCGTTGCTGATTTCCATCGTCAGCGCACTGCTCGGGCCAGACAGGCTCCCACCCAGAAACAAGCCATTCTCGCCGATCCCGCCCCCACTGCGGCCGGCGATTGTCCACTTCTGGGGAGCATCCAGATGAATCGGCAATTCCACAAGGTCGCCATCGGCACCACTCGATCCGCTTGCGGGCGAGGCCGTCAGACCACCGCCGCCGAGATCGATTTCTTCCCCAAAGAGTTCATAGTCGTCGCCGTCGTCGACATCGATCGATTCGACGTTCAGGCCAAACAGGTCGTTCTCGCTCGCATAACAACTGCCGGTGCAGCCCACGAGCCGCGGGAAGTCCAACGTAACCGGGTCAGACTGCGAGGCTACCACGTCCGGTTGAGCGTCACCTTCCCAGTTTTTCGCGGCCGACCAACCGGATTCCGCCGATTCACCTGTCCACGTGAACGGCGACCCGCTCGCTTGCGCCGCGGGCGCTAGCGCCAAGAAACAGACGAGCGCAGGTACCACGGACCGTCCATAGATCCTCCCCGCGCCGAATTTGCCCCGGCCCGTCAACTCGCGATAAAGCCACACGTCGCCTTCCCCTCCCGTACGCCGACAATTGTCGCGGCAAGATACCAGATACCGGAAACGATCGCCTATGGAGACGTCGGCCGGTCTTTCCGCTAGCCGAAATGATGCCATCGACAGCTGTCCGCGTCCCGCTGATTTGGCTGTTCCACCCGGCGCATGCGCCGGGTGGCGCCGTCGCGCATGCGCGACGGCGTTCGCTGGGCGCATGCGCCCAGCGGCGCTCCGCACATGTGCGGAGCGCACCGGACCTTGCATGCAAGGTCCCGCCGGATGGTGCATGCACCATCCGGGCCAGCGCCACATGTGGCGCTGGCTTATATAGAGATTTTGAGTGTCCTTTCTCTCGCCGGTCGTCGGATCAGGCAAGAGCACACAACGAAAGGACCGCTCATGCCTGACCATTTCGTCCTCATTTCTCTACCCGTCCTCGCCACCAGCAGCGTCGCGATCTTCTTTTTGCGATCAGGTGAAAACCTGCGCGTCGAGACGCCCACCGAACCGCGCCGTATCGTCATGGCCGTCGTTGCGATCATCGCCATTGGCGCGCTGCGCCGACCGCTCGGATGCGGATGGAAGGGATAGGAGGTTTGCATCGATATCGGCCTGCGCGCGCATCGATATCGGCCTGCGCGCGCATCGATATCGGCCTGCGCGCGACTGGTATTAGCGGCGGCCGTCGGCGACGCCGACGCGTATGCTGGCGACATGTCCGCTCTGAGTACATCGATCCCGATCGTCTGGGTCCTCTTCTGGATCTATTGGCTGGTGGCCGCCATCGGCGCCAAGGATGGCTCGCGTACGATGCGCGCGCGACCCCCGGGCCTGCTCGTCGCGGTCGTGGCCTTCGTGCTGCTGCGTGTGTTCAGAGGTGACGCTCTGGCTGTCCACAGCCCGATCGTGCAGGCGCTCGGCGCGATCCTTTTCGTCTGCGGCTTGGCCTTGGCGGTGTGGGCGCGGGTCTACCTGGGCCGTAACTGGGGTATGCCCATGACGCGAAAGGACGAGCCGGAGCTTGTCACCTCAGGGCCATACAGGTTCGTTCGCCACCCCATCTACTCGGGTATCCTGCTGGCGGTGCTCGGCACCTCGCTGGCGACCGAGATCTATTGGCTGATCGCCGCCGGGATCATGGGCGCGTATTTCGTGCATAGCGCGAGGGTCGAGGAAAGGTTGATGACCGACTCGTTTCCCACCGTCTATCCGAGCTACCGGGAGAAGACCAAGATGCTGATCCCGTTCGTGCTCTAGCCTTCGCGTGAGAGGGGCGGGACTACAGCGGCGGGACCTGATTGTTGACCTGTGTCCCGTGGTACAGATGGTCGTGATCCTTGCAGGAGCCCGGGAAGCTGAATTGGACGCTGTCGCTGCGCACGCCGTTGTAGCTCGCAAACAGGGTTGCGCGTCCAACGGTTCCGACTTTGCATTCTGGATCGTTGCTGGCTCGAACGCTGACCTTGATCTTCATGATGTTCCCGGGGAAACCCCACATCATCGCGTAGTGGGATTGGTATAGGAGATGGTGGTTGACCGTCATGGTGATCGCACGCGTTGGCTGGTTTCGGATGTGGTCTTCCTGGCAAAGGATCCCCGAGACGGTGCGCGCGCCCAGGTTGATTTCGCCGTGGCCGCGGGCGAAGCTGCCGGTGGGCCCGGTGGTCGGCGCACCTGTGTGGAACCCCCATGGCGGAATCCCGTAGACGATCGGGACCTGGCCGCAGCCGGGCGAATACTCGGCTGCATTACCTGCCGTGCTGGTGAGCGCAAGCAGCGACGCGAGCACCGCACCTACGAGTCCGATGCGTCGCACGATCTGGTTGTCCGTAGCTGCCATTCGGGAGGCTCCTACCCGGTCTAGCGGGATCGACCCGGTCTATCGGATCGCAAGCCACTTGGACTTGAGCGTCGAGGAGACAAATCGACGGATTGCGTCCCGAGCGCGAACTCGACGCTGCCCACGCTGTAAGGTTAGGATCAGCGGGCCAAACGGACTGGGGCGCATGGCGGCGGCGTGTAAAAGCCAGACTCCCTTGCTCCACGAGGCGCCTTTCCTTGCCGCCGTCTCACAGGAGGCCATAGTGCGCGTTGACGTTGGTGGTGTGGGTATCGAGTACGAGGTGACCGGCGAGGGTCGCCCGCTGGTCCTGTTGCACGGGTTTCCCGACTCGGGGCGACTGTGGCGCCATCAGGTCCCGGCGTTGGCGCAGGCCGGATTCAAGGTCATCGTCCCCGACATGCGTGGTTACGGCCAGTCGGACAAGCCGGCGGAGCCGGACGCTTACACGATGGACCTGCTCGTTGGCGACGTGCTGGCGGTGATCGGCGCGGCAGGCGCCGATCGGGCCCATGTGGTGGGCCACGACTGGGGGGCCGGCGTAGCGTGGGCCACCGCGCTGATGGCCGCAGACCGCGTCGAGCATCTCGTCGCGATGTCGGTCGGACATCCCGCGACGTTCTTCGCGGATGGCTTCGAACAGTATGAAAAGTCGTGGTACATGCTCCTGTTCCAGTTCGCCGGTATCGCCGAGCAGTGGCTGTCCGCCGATGACTGGGCCAACTTCCGTGCTTGGGGCCAGCACCCCGACACGGATGCGGCGATCGCCGAGTTGGAGGCAAACGGCTCGTTGACCCCCGGCCTGAACTACTACCGAGCGAACATTCCCCCCGAGCGCTTCCTGCTCTCCGGCGTACAGCCACCACCGATCCAGGCCCCAACGATGGGCATGTGGAGCTCAGGGGATTTCGCGCTGACCGAGGCGCAGATGACCAGGTCGGCGAGGAACGTCGCCGGTCCGTGGCGCTACGAGCGCCTCGACGGTGCGGGGCATTGGATGCAGCTCGAGGCGCCGGATGCGGTGAATAGGCTGCTGATAGATTTTCTACCCGCATGAGCTTCTGTCCTCCTGAGCTATGCAGTGGCGCCCGTGAGCACGGTGGGCGCTGCGGCGCGATGGGGGGCTGAGCGGCGGATGGCCAGAATCGTGGTGTTGGGCGGTGGCGTGTGCGGGCTGGCGTCCGGGCTGATGCTGGCGCGCGACGGACACGAGGTCACAGTGCTCGAGCGCGACACCGACCCGGTACCCGATTCTGTCGATGGGGCGTGGGGGGAATGGTCGCGCGACGGTGTGACTCAGTTCCGCCTCGCTCATTTTCTGCAACCCGGCGGGCGCGTGGTGCTGGAGCAGGAGCTCCCCGACGTCTTTGACGGGCTCGTCTCAGCCGGCGCGTTGCGCCTGGATCTGATCGGGCTCATGCCACCCACCGTGACCGATCGCAGCCCGCGGGCCGGCGACGAGCGGTTCGTGACATACACCGCTCGCCGCCCAGTCTTCGAGCGCCTCTTGGGAAAGACTGCGGAGAGCGAGCCCGGCGTGGAGGTGCGTCGAGGCGCGGTTGTGAAGGAGCTGACCCTGCGCGCCGGCGACGGCACGCCGCACGTGAGCGGCGTGATACTCGACTCGGGCGAGACCCTAAGCGCGGATCTGATGGTGGACGCGACGGGCCGGCGCTCGCAGTTGCCGCGCTGGTGCAGCGACGCGGGCATCGGACCCCTGCACGAGGAGTCCGAGGATTCCGGGTTCATCTACTACGGCCGCTACTTCCGTTCGGCGGACGGGACCACGCCGCAGCCGATCGGCCCGCTGCTCGCGCCGCTGGGGACCTTCTCGATCTTGACGCTCCCCTCAGACAACGGCACGTGGGCGGTGGTCGCCGTCATCTCCAGCGGAGATCAAGCGCTGAAGCGGATGCGAGAGCCAGACCTCTGGGCTTCGGTCGTGGAAGCGTGTCCGCTGCACGCGCACTGGCTCCAAGGCGAGCAGATCGGCGACTTCGAGGCGATGGGCGGGCTGAACGATCGCTACCGCCGTCCGCTGCGCGACGGGCAACCCCTGATGACCGGCCTCGCGCTGCTGGGCGACGCCTGGGCGTGCACCAACCCCTCGCTCGGTCGTGGGATGTCGCTCGGGCTGCTGCACGCGCAGTGTCTGCGCGAGGTAGTGGGCTCGCACCTAGAGGATCCACTGGAGTTCGCAAAGGCGTGGGACGCGGCCACCGAGGAGCGGTTGACTCCCTGGTATCGGGAGACGGTCGCGGAGGATCGCACCCGGCTTAACGAAATCGAAGCGCTGCGCGATGGACTTCAGCCGCCACAGCCGAGCGATCCCTCGCAGGCGCTGCGGGGAGAATTGACCGCGGCGATGCTCCACGACCCCGATCTCTTCAGGGGCTTCCTGGAATCCCGCTCCTGCTTGACGCCGTTGGGTGAGACCTTCGCCCGTGACGGCGTGCCCGAGCGCATCCGCGAGCTGGCAAGCGAACATGAGCGCCTGCAGATGCCGGGCCCTGACCGCGAGAGTCTGCTGCGGCTGCTCGGTTGATACGGCGAGATGGGGCGGTCGAGGGAGACCTCGATGCGGCAATGGATTAGTCTCCGAGCAGAACCATGCTACGCGACGTTGCGCTTTGGCTGAGACCGGCAGGGTGGCCGCTTCTGCCCGATGCGGCGCGCCGCCGGACGTTGCTGCTGGCGTGGACCGCGATCCTCGCACAGGTCGTGTTCGTCGGCGGGTGGCTGCTCGCCGGCGCTCTCGAACCGCATTTCTCTCAGGTTCGCCAGTACATAAGCGAACTCGGCCGCGTCGGTGCGGTACACCCCTGGATCTTTACGATCTTCGTCGGGGTCTGGGGGTTGGGTTTCATCGCGCTCGCTGTCGCAATCGTGCCGTCGCTGCGCACACGGCCTTGGCCGCTTGAGATGTCGTTGTTCTTCGTGCTCGCCGGTGTGTGCGCGATCCTCGTGGGAGGACTGCAAATGGACTGCTCGCCGATATTGAGTGCGGTGTGCAAGTCCCGCGAAACCGCGGGCGCACTGTCCTGGCACCACTACGCGCACGAGTGGATCAGCCTCGGCATCAAGGTCTCGCTCCTGCTAACGGGCTTCGCCTTCGCCCGCTCGGCGTGGCCGAGCCGACTCGCGCGGCTTGTGTCGAGCGGCGCTGTCGTGCTCCTCGTCGCGGGAATCCTCACGTTCTTTCTGCACGACTCGTTCACCGGCTACCAGGGACTCGAAGAGCGCCTGTGGGCATTCGTCGCCCAGGCCTGGGCGCTGTTGTGCGCGACGGTGCTGATCCTCGAGGCGACGCTCGAGGCGAGCGTCCTGCGGGCGCACGAGGCTGGCATGCGGCGGGATGCGCTGAGCGAGCGCGCCGTGGTCGGCGTCGATCCCTCGTAGTCGCTCCATCAACCACACACTCTTCTTGACAGACATACCGGTCTGTCTGCTACTCTGCTGCTTAGCAGACAGACCGTTCTGTGTGAAAGGAACCATCGTGAACTCCATCCTCCCCGTCGCCGATCCCGACGCCACCCCAGAGACCGCCTCGGCCGGCCACCCCCTCCTTGGCTTTCGCGCTCTCCTCGCCAGCGCCGCGCTCGCCGCCGACGGCGACGGCGACGGCGACCGGTCCACCATCTGAGATCCACCCCGGAAAGGACGCGCAACCGATGAGCACGCTCACCCTCACCGCACCGACCACCCGGACACTCTCGCCGCGCATGGCGTTCGGACTGCTGACCTCGATCCTGCTGATGCTGCTGGCCAGCTCCGCGGCACCGACTCCGCTGTATGCGATCTACCAGGCCAAGTGGGGCTTCTCCGCAGTGACCGTGACCGTGGTGTTCGGCGTCTACGCGGTCGCCGTCCTTGCCTCGCTGCTCGTGTTCGGGTCGCTCTCCGATCACGTCGGGCGCCGGCCGGTTCTGATCGTCGCGCTGCTCATACAGGCGATGGTGATGCTGCTGTTCGCCTTCGCCGACGGACTCGACCTACTGCTGCTCGCACGAGTGCTCCAAGGTCTCGCCACCGGTGCCGCGCTCGGCGCGATCGGCGCGGGCCTCGTCGACCTGCACCCCGGACGCGGCCCGATCGCCAACGCCGCCGGAGCGATGGGCGGCACCGCCAGCGGCGCACTCGGCGCGGCGCTGCTCGTCCAGCTGCTCCCCGCCCCCACCCAGCTCGTGTACTTCGTGCTGCTCGGCTTCTTCCTGATTCAGGCCGCCGGCGTGGCGCTAATCGCCGAGACCTCGCCGCGAATCCCCGGCGTCCGCCGGGCGCTGCGGCCGACCCTCGGCGTCCCGGCGCAGGTCCGCGGCGCGCTGGCCATCGCGGCACCGTCGCTGGTCGCGGTGTGGGCGTTGGCCGGCTTCTACGCGTCGCTCGGACCGTCGCTCGCCGGACTCGTGGCGCACTCCGACTCGACCATCCTCGGCGGCGGCTCGCTGTTCGCGCTCGCCGGCAGCGGCGCGGTGATGGTGATCCTCTGCCACCGCGTCGACCCGCGACGCTTCGCACTCGCCGGCAACGCGCTGATTATCCTCGGCGTCGCCCTGGTGCTGTGGGCTGTTTCGGCGCACTCGATCGCCAGCTTCTTCGCCGGAACCGTGATCGCCGGAGCGGGCTTCGGGGGCGGATTCCAAGGAGGCCTGCGGACGATCGTCCCGCTCGCCCGGCCGACCGAGCGCGCCGGCGTGATCTCCGTCGCCTACGTCATCTGCTACCTGGCGATGGGTCTTCCGGCGATCCTGGCCGGGGTCCTCGTCGTCCACAGCACGGTGACTCAGACCGCCCAGGAGTTCGGTGCCGGCGTGATCGTCCTCGCAGCGATCACCGCCGTCGGACTCGTCCTCACCGGCCGGCGTGCGCGCTCGAGGCAGCCCCTCACCACCTGCACCGCTGCCCAATAGGAGACACCGATGACCAGCACGACGAGCCCCACCCGCTCCGGCCCCACCCGTTCGGACACCACCCACTCGGACACCACCCGCTCCGACTCGGCCAATCCGGTCAAGCGCTCGCCGCGCGAGCGGCTGCTCGACGCCGCCGGCGAGCTGTTCTACGCCGAGGGCGTGCAGTCGGTCGGCATCGACCGGGTGATCGAGCGGGCGGGTGTTGCGAAGGCCTCGCTGTACAGCACGTTCGGCAGCAAGGAGGAGCTCGTCCGCGCCTACCTCGAGGCTCGCCACGAGCTCATGCTCGCCCGCCTGCGCGCGGCTGCCGCCGGCGTCGAGGATCCAGTGGAGCGGATCCTCGCCGTGTTCGACGCCCAGGCGAGCAACTTCGACCGCCCCGACTACCGCGGCTGCGCGTTCACCGCCGCGGCGAGCGCGGCGCCCCGCGGCGGACGCATCGACGAGGCCGCCGAGTCCTTCAGGCACGACGTCCACGCCCTGTTCGCCGAGCTGGCCGCGGAGGCCGGGGCGGGCGACCCCGAGCAGCTCGCCAGCCAGCTGCAGATGATCTACGACGGTGGCGGCGTCGCGGCCAACCTCGACCGCAATCCCGCCATCGCGGGCCCCGCCCGCGCGGCGGCCCGAGCGCTCGTTGACGCCGCGCTGTCGGGCTGAACCGGGGGGCGTGTTGTCCCCCCGAGAGCGCGTCCTCGTGCCCGGCGGGCCCAATGCCCAGAAGCGCCAACCGCAGCGATCCTTGGCCTGACGGGGTCCCCATGAAGTGAGCCAGGCTGGGTGCGTGGTCGTGTTTCCCGTGATGGGATGGAAGGATGGACACGATCATGAAGCGACGCAGGCATACCCCGGAGCAGGCTGTCAGGAAGATCAGGGAGGGCGAGCGCCTTCTGAACGAAGGCCAGGATCTCGTCGAGGTTCTGCGCCATCTCGAAGTCTCCGAGGCGACGTTCAACCGGTGGCGAGCGACCTATGGCGGGATGAAGGCCGATGAGGCCAAGCGTCTGAAGACACTCGAGGCCGAGAACCAGCGGCTGAAGAAGCTTGTCGCCGAGCAGGCGCTGGATATCGACATGCTCAAGGAGCTGGCCGAGGGAAACTTCTAACCCCGGAGCGCCGTCGCAGGGCTGTCGGCGTCCTGCAAGAGCGTTTCGGGGTTTCAGAGCGCCGAGCGTGCCGCGTGGCTGGACAGCATCGCTCCACGCAACGCAAGCAACCACGACCGGTCCGTTCGGAGGATCAGCGCCTGGCTGCTCGCCTGCGTGACATCGCCGGGGAGCATCCGCGGTGGGGATGGAAGACGGCACACCAGATCCTGCTGCGGGAGAGGTGGACGATCAATCGCAAGCGTACACGCCGTATTTGGCGCAAGGAGGGCCTCAGAAGACCCGTGAGGACACGCAAGCGCCGAAGGGTAGGTCCAGGTCAGAAGCAACGGTTGCGCGCCACCCATCCCGGTCATGTGTGGGCGATCGACTTCATGTTCGATGAGACCTCCGACCGCCGCAGGCTCAAGCTCTGCAACATCGTCGATGAGTACACCCGCGAGGCGCTGGCGATCAGGGTCGACCGAACCTGCACCGCCGAGGACATCGTCGCCGTGATCGAGGACCTCGTCCTCACCCATGGCGCACCGGAATATCTCCGGGCCGATAACGGTCCCGAGCTGATCGCGTGGGCGCTACGCGACTACTGCCGCCTCACCGGCACCAAGACCGACTACATCGCGCCCGGCTCACCCTGGGAGAACCCCTACGTCGAGTCATTCAACGGCCGGCTGCGAGACGAGCTGCTGAACATCGAGGAGTTCCGGTCTCTCACCGAGGCGAAGATCCTCATCGAGGACTGGCGAATCGAGTACAACACCTACCGGCCCCACTCGGCCCTCGATGGACTCACACCCACCGAATACGCAGACACCGTTACCGACAACAAACAACCAGACTACGCATAGACCCTGGACCACCTACCGGGACCCCGTCAACGAGCTACCGGCCCACCGCGGCTGGCCCCAGCTGCTCGGTGCTCTTAGATGCATACTGCGTTGGTCAGAACAACCCGAACTCGCAACCATGTCGGAGTATTTGCGCGCGAGCCGCAGCCGGGACCTGCTCGAAATCATGAGCGGCGACCTGGCCTTTGTCGGTATCCCTACACACTCCAACCGGTCACCCAACGACACGTGGGGCGATCTTGAAGATGTCGTCGAGTGTCTACTAACGACGATACGCGCCGATCCCTAAGTGAAGTAGAGAATAGCCTCCTGCTCCTACCATCGCAGCACTCTTTTTGAATGAGTCGTCGCAGGCTATAACTCGTCAGAGAAGATTGTTTCCGGTGCAGAAGACCGTTTTATGCCCGCCTCTCGTCCTAGTAAGAAAAGCGTGCTAGGACTGAGCGACCGCCACCCTCTTGGTGACGCTCGAGGAAAGGATACGCGTTGCCGTTACCGCTCTCGATTGCAACGACGAACAGCTCCGGCGCCGTCCGCAGCTCCCGTTCGTCGATCGACTCCGCGTTCCGCGCGAGCAGCACAGCGTGCGCTGCCCATCGTATGCCGGCCGCGGGGATCTCCAGACGCTCCCCCGGTTCACTCAGCGAGGACCCAGGTGCTCCGTCCAGCACTCCAAACGCACGCAATGTCTTGACAGCGCGCTGAACCGCGTTGTGAATAGTACGACGATCGCCCCATGTCGCTCGCAGCCGTGCGCGAAGGTCTGGCGTAAGAACCCTGCCCTCCAGCGCCAGGGTCTTCCCTATAAATGCACACACGTCAGCGAAGAACGGATACACGGCAATGAGCGCGACCAGGTGCACGCCCCGCAGATCGCTAGTATCGCCAAGCTCACGCTCAGCCCAGCGCAGCATGTCTGCGCAGCCAGGCTCGGGCTCGATCCACACGCGTGCCAACGCTGTCACAGTCTTACCTCGTGCCTCGTCGCCGAGCGGGGCGTCGCGAAGCGCGAGCTCGAGTAGACGCTTGGCTTCGGGTGCACTGCCTGTTTGCAGCGCTATACGCAAGGCGGCATCCATCCACTTCGGCTCAAGAGGCCGGTCGAGCAGGCGGCCGCGAATCACGAAGTCACCCTCACCAGAGGAACGATGAGCTCCTCAAAGCCGATGCCGCCATGCGTCACGCGAACGCCGCCGCGGTGAAATCCCACACGCCCGGAAGCAAACAGGAGGGGGGACTGATCGGCTGGATACCGCGGCGGATCCCACACGATGCCGTGCCGCGCCGAGGCATCTCGAAGCGCGCGGGATGCGTACAGTCGCACTCGGGTCCCCGCATGTTCCACCCTGAGGCCTTCCGCGGGAGCCGAGCCGGGAGCCGCCTCCACGTTGCCGTGATCCGCGGTAAGCCACATCTCCAAGCCCAGCTCCGTCGCATCGGCGAGAAGTCTGCGCAAGAACCCATAGCGACACCAGATGTCCACATTTGCGGCAAGTTGAGCATCGCCGATGAGCCGGGCGTCGTGCATGAGTTTGTCGATCCCGGTCACGACGATCGCGGTCACCGTCGCATCGGGGTCAATGATCTCAGCCTCAGGGGAGAGACCTTCGGTTCGGTGGTAGCGCACATGTTCCGGCTCGATGCCTCGCGTGGCCCAGAACGCGGCCCACCGATCCGACTCCTTGCTCGTAGTGGTCAACGTCTCGGCAAAGGCGTCGGGCGTCTCACCCGCGAGCAGGCCCTGTCTGGACACCTGGGTGAGCGTCGGGATAAGCGCACAACAGCCATGGGCCTCCAGCACGGTCAGCCTCAGTCTCTCCCGGATCTGCGACCACTGTGCAAATCCCATCCCGTCCATCACCACCAGCAAGATGCGGGCAGGTGAATCGGATGCCACCCGTCGCGCCAAGAAATGTACGACCTTGTCGAGTGTCGCGGGCGGAGAGGCAGCGCTCTGCAACAACATTCCATAGTGCTCCCGGATCCACGGCTCGAAGAGCGCATCGAGTTCTTCGACCGTCGCCTCTGCATCCTTCGCCAGATCGACTGCGACAGGAGAGCCAACCGCCAGATCCGCCCGAATCTGGCCCCACCATGCTGCTGCTGCCACCCACTCGCCGATGGTCGTCGGGGGCCACGGTCGTGGTCGCTGCGCAAGACTCAGCCGGGCACGCTCCTGGGGTGTGGTAGCGCGCGCGGCAAAACGCGTCCACGCTGGCAGCGCCTCGCTCCTGTCACGCTCTCGCTCAAGCAGACCGAGCGACACGAGGCCGAGCAGCTCGGGTCCTGCCACCTGCAGCGTCATCGCCTCCGAAGCGTCCTTGCCATACTCGAACCAGTCATGCCACGCCTCTTGCAGCGGCTTCAAGTGAGGTGGGTCGGCCGCGAGCGCGCGAGCAAGCGAGCTGGTGAGATGGGAGCTCAAGAGCGTCCAGGCACTTGGCGGGACATCCCCCGAGCAACGCAATCGCGCAACT
Organism: uncultured Solirubrobacterales bacterium; assembly: GCA_963725265.1. Taxonomy (GTDB): domain Bacteria; phylum Actinomycetota; class Thermoleophilia; order Solirubrobacterales; family Solirubrobacteraceae; genus Palsa-744. Next base: position 659,491 of record CAVRXP010000002.1, on the reverse strand, counting down.
GCTGCCAGCTCCGCGCCAGACGACCCGCCGGCGAGAGGGACACCGAAGATCCGCGCCAGTATCGTCAGCGGTTGCATCCCTTCCTGCTTCGTGGCGTTCACGAGCACATCGGACTGCTCGCTCACGCCAAACTCCCGCAGAAGCGGACGGTATTGCGGTGCAACCGGCCAGGTAATCACAGCCGAAACCGCTGCATGCTCGATGTCCCAGGGTAGATTGCAAGGATCGCGTGTCCCATCGACCAGATGGATGACGAGACGCTCCTTTCCAGAAGGACGCCGACGGCCGAATCGCTCCCATGCGCGACGCAGAGTCAGCCAGTTCTCGGCGCGCACCACCTCGCCGAATTCGGTCAGCTCCGCAGCGAAGATGAGACGCACCGGATCGAGGACGACTGCCACAGACGCCGGCTGTGTCGTGAGAACGGCGAGCTGCTTCGCTACCCAGCTTCTCATCTCTCGGCTCGTAATGGTTGACTCCCGGCGAAACCCATCAGGAGCGTGCAACGAGACTCTCAGCGTTCCGAAAGTAGTGCAGCAGCGCGGGATCATCGTTGAACGCCTCCTCGGGAATCCGGTTGCCAACCGCAAGGATCGTCCGATAGTCCCGGGCGGTGTAGGCACGCTTGAAACCCGCACGCACCGCCTCTGAGCGAACGTGCTCAAGTGCTCCTCGGCCGGCGAGGTAGGCGTCAAATACACGCAGCAGCTCACGCGTGCGCAGCTGCTCCAGATGGCTGGCCTTCCGCGGATCCGGCTTTTGCCAGCGATCCCGTGCGTCCGCGACGAAGTTCTGCTCGAGCAGCTCGCCGAGATCGGGGAGCTCCTCCCAGCTCTCGGAGCCCTTCTGGATCTCGGTGAAAAATGCCGGTTGAATCTCGCTGAATGGTAATGCTCGCTCGTCGAGAAATTGCCGGAGCCACGCAACAGCCGAGCTCTCCCCCGTGATCAGTAGTTCGGTCTGCTCGAGCGTGCGTGTCGATGCCCGCATCCGCTCCCATTCAGGCGCCTGCTCTGGCAGGAAGCACATCCCATCACGTAGCATGAACCGCTCGTCCACCCCGGCATAGAACGCAGCGACGTCGATCGGGAGGCCAATTCCCTGCGCCACATGGTAGGCGACCATCCGATCGTAGAGCCGATCGGCAAAGCGCTCGCGCACGACACGCGGAACGCCATCCAGCACGTCGGCCACGGGCAGATGCCGCAGATGCTCGCGCACGAACGTCCATACCCCATCCTCCGAACCATGAGCGAGCCGAATCTCCTCGGCAACTGCCACGGGCGGCTTGTAGGCGCTGATCATTAGGTCACGCTTGACCGCGTTATGGGCCGTCACCTGGCGAAACGAGTGTTGCTCCTTGTCGAACACACGAGTATCGGCCACGACGAACCCAGCAACGGCGAGCGCCTGCTGGATCGCCATCCAAACCGCGTTCGATGAATTGGAGAACTCGACAGTCATCCAGCGACCGGGCTTGAGCACACGATGGAACTCGCGAAAGCAACGCTCAATCAGGGTTGCGTACTCATCCAGACCCTTGCCTCTCATGGAATCGGTGATCGCCTCCTCCGCAGAGGCTGTGATCACACCATGCCAGCTCTCGATTACAAGCGCTAGGTCGGCGTAAGGGATATTCGATCCAAACGGCGGATCGACAAAGATGTAATCGACTGACTCGTCTGGCATGTCAAGCCTAGTAGATGAGCCAGTTCCGATGCGAACAGCATCGGAGTTGCCGTCCAGATCACGCCATAGGGTCACCAGCTTCTGGCGCTTGCCGGTTGCGGGTCTGCTGCCTTCGAGGTTGTAACGCGTACTTGGCTCGGCGTGTAGCGAGCCAATGTAGTAGACGCCATTGAGGTTGCGATTTACCTGTGAGTAGTGGGTCGCGCTGTAGCGGTTCATCCATGAGAACCCCCAGAACCCCTGCTCGATCCAGAAGCGCAGCGCTCGCCGCGTGCCTGCATCAGACTCCTCACCGGACCACTCCCACAGAGCGGCGAGCGCAACCAGCGCGCGATCGCTCCACAGGTGGTGTACCGCCGTGAATCCCTTAGGTCCAAGCCGCGAGCCATGAGCCATTTCATCCAGTGGCAGCCCGCTCGCAGGAAACCCCGTTGCCCGTAGCGCCGCGATGCGGCTCAACACAACCCGGTCCGCGTCGTCGACCTCCTTCATGCCTCGCTTAGATCCCACGCGCCACTCCAAGCGTACGGGGCGATACTCGACACGCTCGATGGTGTCTCCCGCGAGGGTATGCACGGTCGCAAAGCGCCGTTCGAGATTGGGCTTTCTCGCCGCGGCGCCACAGTCCCCGCACTCGAAATCCTCGCGCACACGACCTGTCCGCTCATCGAACGCGACATCGAAGAACACCACTCCTGCACCACAATGTGGACAGGTCAGAACCTCCGACCACACCGTGTAAGCGATCTGAGCTGCCTTTCCATTCGAGAGGTGAGTTTCGTACATCCACCCGTACTCAGCGTCGAAACGGTCGAGCAGCATCGCGGAGGCGCGGTCGAAGGCGCCGGCGTCGACTGGAAGGTTGAGCCCAGCCGCAATGAACGTCGCCTCTGGGCTCAGATCCTGAAGAACCGCCCGCCGCGCGCCCCACTGGACCGGCCCCATCTCTTGCTCGACGCGTTGCCGCAGTCCAGCTGCGGGGCTGGCGCACATCTGAGCCGCCACACCCGTCATCCCCGTCCCGCAGAAGCCGTCCAGGACTATGTCGCCGGGCTTTGTGTAATGGAGTATCAGGCGCATGATCGCCTCGTGCGGCACCTTCGTCGGAAAGCTGTGTGCCCTGTAGACAGCGGACGTCTTGCCGGTCGCACTGTCAACGGAAAAGGGGCCTGGGTCGCCACGGCCGCGATCGTCGTTGGCGTACTCCTCGACCCACTCGCGTAGGTAGGGGTTGGGGCACGCCGTGTGGGCAGGCGGCGCGGACATCTCGACGATCGCGTCGTCACTGCCTGTTGGACACCCGGGCTGTTCACGGATACCTTGGCGAAGTCGAGCACGCAGATCGTCGTAGGACGGTGGGCCGCTTTCGGCGAGTTTGGGCGCCTGCTCGGCAACCGCGCGTGTGGTCACAACGATGGCTCCTGTGACGTGGGGACGATTCGTAGCTTCTCTCGCTCAGCGCCACTTTGCAGCCGATCGAGGAACTCCTCGAAGCGCCGCTCCAGTGCCTCGATCGTCGCCGGAGCGGGCTCGGGAAAGATAGCCGCGAAGAGTTCCGCGCCCGTGATCTTGCGAACCTCGAAGCCGTGCAGCACCCGGTTGAGTGCCTCCACGAATGCATCGTCGATCGGGCTCGGCAGCACGTCTGAATCAGCGAACGCCTGGATGCGGCCCTGCTCGTTTTCATCGAGCAGGGCGATGTTTTCCGCTAGTTGATCCTCGCGCAAGCTATCACGAAGCGATGCCTGCCACTCGCTGCTCAGCTTTCGCAGATCATCGTCGATCTGATCAACACGCGCACGAGCGCTCAGCCCTTCAGACGTGCGTGGCTCATAGCCGCAGTCGGGACAGCGAACCTGTACATCCAGTCGCTGCTCGTCAAACCCGGGGCAGCTCTGGATCTCCAGCAGACGCTGCTCCAGGCTGGCAAAATTGCCGCTGGGCAAGAGTTCGACTCTGCTCAAATGCTTCAGATCGGCGTAAATGTGGCTTACAAGGATCTCCTGCTTGCGCTTCTCGCCGGCGGCATCGAGTCGAGCCCGCCCGTGCGCTTGTGTAGCCGCCTCACGGTAGCGTTGACGCAGCTGCTCCATGGCGTTGTGGACGCTGGCAACGTCAGCAAACTCAATCGGATCGGTACGGAAGAGCGCCAATATCTCCTCACGCAGTTTCGCCGTATCTTCGGCAAGTGCATCTGACTCACCAAACGCGGCGCTCGCGACATTGACATATTCACTGACGACCGACAGTCGGCCACACGCTCGCTGTGCCGCCTCAACCCACTCAAGCTCTCGCCAGCCTTCCTTCGCAGCCGTCAGCTTCTCATCGTTAATCGTGATCCTGTTCATCTTGCCCACCGAGTTGCGCACTCTCATGTCCTCTAGGAGCGTCTTCAGCGCGGCCAGCCGCTCCCTGCGCTGCGGTTGACGATCAACGACGAGCGCACCCCACAGCTGAATCCCCGCCGCGACACCCTGATCGGCCGCCACCACCCGGTCGAGCATCGTCTGGGCCGCTGTCAGGATCTGCTGCACGATCGCCTCGCTGGCACCGCTCTCTGGGATCACCCCTGCCGCGAGGCCGAGCAGCGATGCCACCTCGCGTAGCGTGATCACCGGTAGAGCCTTGGGTGGGGCAAGGTGCGAGATACGCTCGAGTTCATCAACCGACATGCCGGCAAGCGTTTCAAGGCCCAACGCGTCGATCTGACGACCCGCGAAGCCGATCTCAAGCCGACCGATCTGGCAGAGAGCCGCCGCTACGACCACCAGCCACGCTGGCTCGAGGTGCCATGACCCCCATGTCCAGACGCCGCGATCGCGCTCTACGAACAGCACGTCACGATTCACCGTACGGCCCCCCGCGTCCGCGAGCTGGTCAAGCAGGCTCTGCGCATAGAGACCATCGACGACAACCAGACCGTCCCCGTCGATGAGATCAAGCGATTCGAGCACTCGTGTGCCGAGCGTGGTAGTGCGTCGCGTGGCGACTTGAGAGATCGCGTGCTGAACCGACACCTCGCGGGTGTGCTGCGTAATCTCCGCAGTGAACGACGGATAGCCTGGGTAGCGTTCCTCGAAGCGCGCCGCCAACACGGTGGCGGCGATGGCGTCGATCTGATCCTTGACGGTGTTCTTGGCGCCCGGGACTTCTCGCAGCCACGAACCAAGGGGCTTCCTCTCGCCGCGATAGGTGATCGTTAGGGCATTCGCCATGTGCTCGCGCAGCCAGGAGACCATATCTTTGAGCGCGCGGTCCTGCTTCTCCTTGTATACGACACGGTGCTGCTCGGTCGATTCGGAGGCGAGCGCTTCGGCGCCGGCATACCGACGAAGCGCAGCGGTGAAATCATCGTCGGGCGAGGCTAGACGGATGAATGTCTCATCTGCCAACTCCGCGTCCGCGAACGTGGGCGGTTCGTAGGGTTGCAGGAAATAGATATAGAAATCCCGGGGCGGCTGGGCGGTTGACCGCTCGTTTGGCGCTCCCATGAACAGATACCCCAACCGCGTGACGTTCTTGCTCATCCACGGCAGCTCGTACTGCCAAATTCGATAGCTGGCGACCCACGGCTGATCACGCTGGTCAAGTACCTCCTCGAGCGCCTTGAAATAGGCATCGTCTAGTCGATGCTCGTCGAGATGCGCAGCGCGCTCCTCGATGCGCTGGTCATAGTCGATGTCCTTGCGAACATCGAGATAGAGTTGGCCGTTATCTTCGTTGCGGGAAAGGAATTGACCGGAGACAGCCCTGATCATCCCCTCGACGATCGCCTCCAGTGTGGTGCCGATGAAGCTGGCGTTCAGCTCGGGAACGCCAGCTGGCAACAGGCACAGGTCGTCGCGTAGCTCTTCAACAGTTACACCGATAGGCACATATATGTCCTCTGTCGCGAGACGATATACAGCCAGCGCGTCGACAATGCGAAGAGCGATGGCTGCATCCTCACGTCGCGGCATCACCCGCTCGATCTTCTCACGCAGGACATCGGAGCGGTCGAGCACCTCGGCCACCGCTGGGATCGCGCGGTTTGACGGGTCATTCGCAAGCTCGGCGCGATAGCCGTCATAACAGATGAGTCCGGGCGCCGTATCGGGGACAACGTCATCGATCAGCGCCCCCATGGCATTCGAAAGCGTCGTCAACACCCGACGCTTCTCCACAAGTGTCACCCGCTCAAACGTCCGTAGGTATGACGGATGGAGAGGAAACAGGTCCACAAACTCTTCGAGACGCTCGGCCATTCCGTCAAACGCGGGGGTGAAGCGCTGGAGATGCTCGCGGATCTCCGCCTTCTGTGCAGAGGTCTTGCGCAGAAGACGCTCTTGGACGACGTAGGAGACGTCCTCACGGGAGATGCGGACCTGCTCAAAGCGATCCCTTACCCGGCGGACCGATTCCGACGCGCTTGCAAACCGCGGATTGTCGAACAACGCCTCCTGGATGCCTGCGACGAAGCGAAAACGCGTCGACCGGCAGATCTCTCCGATCTCTCGTAGAAACGCCAGATCGACCGTCAGCTCGACATCTCGGCGGGAGCGCAGATAATCCAGCAGCTCGTCGAGCACGAACAGGAGACCCCGCTCGGGCTCCAAGGTTTCGAACCGCGCCATCATGTCCACAAGGGAGTCCTTGGTGTTGGACACCTCCTCAAGCGACGGAAAGTTGAACTCGACACCGAGCCGTCCAAGGCCGCGTTCAAGTTCGCCGCACACGATGTCACGCAGGCCCATTGTGGTCGCACCGATCTCGGCGCGTATTACACGAAAGCGGCCAGCAAGCGGCTCGATCTGCTCGGCAACCTCAGCGTCAGTGAGCGACGAGCGCAGCTCGTCACGCTCGACTATGGCTGAGATCACGGCCATGAGATGCGTCTTACCGGTGCCGTAGTTGGCCACAACGAAGATACCCTTCGTGTCGGCGCTTCCGTCGAGGCTCAAGTGCGGGAACAGCTGCCTGCTGAGCATCCGGCGCATCTGCGGTGAAATGACGAAGGTCTCAACGTCACGCTTGGCAACATCGGCATTGTCAGCCTCTGTAAGGACCTTTACGCTGTCGATCGGCTCAAACGCGATCAGATCGCCGTACTTCATCACAGCCACCTCTCGAGCTTGTAGGGAATCTCATCTGGGAACAGAGCCACGCGCGGGCGAAGGACGACAGCGTCTTCCAATACACTTTGGAAACGATCCAAACGGCCGACCTCAGAATACGTTGCGAACGCGTCTGACAGATCCCCAGGCCATTCTACGATCATCGGTGGATCGCGATGAGCCAGCTCTCGCACGAGGGCCAGCGGTTCGAGCGCTAGCCAAGGTTGCCAAAAGAGCACGTCCAGGTCGACGAGCAGCCGCTGGCCAAGGAGACGATCGCGCACTGCGCCGGCCGATAGCGGGGGCTCCGTCTCAGTCAGCGCAAGCCCGACGCGGAAGGGCTCGCAGCAAAGCAGGCGCGCGAACATGGTCGTCACCGGATATGTGTTCTCGTTACGCTGGATGAAGCACAGCCGACCGCGGTGCGCACGCAGCTCCCGGATCAGCTCGACGCCCGCATTGGGCCACATCCTGCTTTCCATTGCTGTGCGAGGGTAGCTGTTTGGGGCGGTAGTTCGCTGTCGCGCCTGACCGCAAAGACACCAGATAGCCGAAGGCTCGCTTCAAACGTCCTCAATGAGGTCGGCGAGCTTGAAGACCTTGTGGCTATGGTCGCAAATAATGACATAGCGGGGGAACGATTCGTCCCTTATCGGCGACCTCTCGGTGCCGGTTGAACGGGTCGTTCCGTGGCCCAGTTGACCGGGCGACGAGTGAGTCCCTCGCGTCACCTCTCGCAACGGTCGCTTCCTGTACCGCAGATCGGCGTCAGCGTGAGGTGTGTTGGGGCGCGTGCCGCCATCCTCCTCGCTGCGCGATGGAACGCCCTGGCCTGCGCGGGCGACGCGCACACGAGGTAAGCGACCCACGGGCTGCAGATAGCGAACGCACGCCGCCCCGGATGTCGTTCCGTGATCTCGCCCAGCAGCACCTGCGTGAACTCGTCTCGGGGTCGGCGCGGAAAGTGCTGGTACACAACCGCCGAACGGCGGCGACCGAGCGCCTGCTCCAACTCCTCCCAGTACAGGTACTTGCAGCAGTTGCGGCGCCCCAATCGGACGCTCGTGACCTGAAGGCCGTTGTCGGGATCGAAGAACACGAGGTCATCGGTTCGTTGTCGGTGGACAATACGGCTCGGAGGGGAAGGGCAAGGTTGCCCAGTACTACACCAGGCTGCACGGCGCGAGAGCAGCTGTGCGCGTTGGTGGGACCAACTCCGGGCACACCACACTCGCTCACGAGCACGACCGAGTGGTGCTGCGCCAGCTCCCCACCGCTGCGCTCGAGCCCGATGTCCTCTGCGTGCTCGCGGCCGGGTCCTACATCGACCTTGACATCCTCACCACCGAGATCGACCGTCTCGGCCTGGAGCCTGGGCGCCTCGTGATCGATCCAGGAGCGATGATCATCACCTCCGCCGATCGCGACGCCGAGAAGGCCTCGGACCTTAAGCAGCGGATCGGCTCGACCGCGAGTGGCACCGGCGAGGCCGTCGCTCGGCGGACCCGGCGCGTCTCCGTGCATGACCTCGCTGGCGCCGCCCCGGAGCTGGCGCCCTACCTTGCTCCTGTACGGCCGCTGCTACGAGGAATGCTCGATGCGGGCGAGCATGTCGTGATCGAGGGCACCCAGGGCTTCGGGCTCTCCCTGCTCCACTCTCCGCACTTCCCCAAGGCCACGAGCCGTGACACGACCGCGGCGGGCGCGCTCGCCGAGACCGGCATCAGCCCGTTCGATGTCGAGAACATCGTGCTCGTCCTGCGCTGCTTCCCGATCCGCGTCGCTGGGGACTCCGGGCCGTTCGGGGCGCAAGAGCTCGACTGGGAGACCGTCGCACGCGAGGCAGGCGCAATCGGTAGCCTCGTCGAGCGTACCTCGGTCACTAACAAGGTGCGGCGTGTCGCGCGCTTTGACCCTCAGATCGTGCGCGACGCAATCGCCGCGAACGCCCCGAACGTGATCGTCCTGAACCACCTCGACCATGTCGACGCCGCCGCGCGGACCGGCGTGACGGCGAGGGCTGCGGAGTTCGTCGCGTGGGTGGAAGACGAGATCGGTCGCCGCGTCGATCTGCTGGGCCACGGGCCTGAGACCCTCATCGGCTCACGTGAGCGCGAGCCCTCCGCCGTGTGACTCGGCGCTGCGGATGTCAGTCGAGCAGGCACATGAACCGCAGATCGGGGCGCTCCCGCGCTTCGCGGCCAGCGATGAGGAGGCACATAAGCTGTTCGAGAAGGCGCGTCACAAAGACCCGTTCCCGGACATCGCGCCCGCGCTGCTGAACACCTCCGACCTGCTCGACTACATCGCCGCCACCGGGATGGTCCACCCCTTCAGGGTCGATCCTGCGAAGCCAACGGAGGTGCTGAAGCCGGCCTCCTGCGCGCTGCGTCTGCTCGGCGAGGTCCTCTACTGGAAGGGCCCCGACGCTGAGAACGCCAAGGAAGAAACCCATGAGCTGAAGGCCGAAGAAGAACTGCTGCTCGAGCCCAACTCGATCGTGTACGTCACGCTTGAGCCGACGCTCCGCCTGCCCGACTACATCGCGGCGCGCTTCAACCTCACGATCCGTGAGATCTACCGGGGGATCCTCGTCGGCACGGGGCCGCTAGTCGATCCGGGCTTCGTCGGGCAGATCTACCTGCCGCTCCACAACCTCACGTGCAACCAATACCGGTTGATTGGCGGTGAGCCCGTCGCTTGGATGGAGTTCACGAAGATTTCGCCGAACGAGCATTGGGTTAAGCACGACACTCATGGACGGTTGGCCCCGTACGTGCCGTTCCCGGAGCGAAAGCAGCGACGGCGAACCGTCCACGACTACCTCGATCGTGCGTCGCCGACACCGGTGATGAGCTCGATCTCCACCAGCATCGAAAAAGCGCAGCGATCCGCCGAAACGTCACAGAGATCCGCCGAGGCGTCAAAGCAGGCGGTCGACAAAACACGGTTTCGGATCACCCTCGCCTCCGTCGTTGCGGTGGCGACATTGATCGTGGCGCTGGTCGCGATCTACCTGCAGGTCGTGAGCACCGTCCATGACGCCAACTCGTCGAACGCGTCGCTGACCCGTCAGGTCAGCCATCTCGAACGTGAAGTGGCGCTCCTAAAGGCCCAGCAGCAGGCGAAAGACGCGCAAAATCGCCCATAACGGGCGGGGCGGAGCCTCCCCGTTGCAACGAAGCATCCGTCCGCGCCGCGGGCGATCCTATGGTTGCGCCACGCAGTGGCGCAACCACCGATGACCGCCGCCAGCTCCCCCACCGACAGCCTCATCTTGCCCGAGACGTTCGTACACCTCGACGGCATTGGGGCCAAGACGGAGCAACGGCTCTGGCGTTCGGGCGTTCTCGATTGGGAGACGCTCGAGCGCACCTCGATCGGACGCCGAACGGGGGTCGGGCGGGCGATCGAACGCTCCCGCCACGCGCTTGACAGCGGCGACCTCGACTATTTTTTCACGGCGCTCCCAGACTCCGAGCGCTGGCGCGCCTACGCCGACTTCGGTCCGAGATTCCTCGCACTGGACATCGAGACGACGGGCCTGTCGAACGTCTACGACGAGGTCACCATGATTGGGATCGAGCGCGAAGGGGAGTACCGCACCTACGTCCGCGGTGCGAATCTCGATGAGGCCGCCGAGATGTTGGCCGACGCCGCGGGGCTGATCACTTTTAACGGAGCGCTGTTCGACCTGCCGTTCATCGCCCGCACCTTCCCTGGGCTGGTGCTGCCGAGCGCCCACGTCGACCTGCGCTTCCTCGCTCGCCGTGTCGGGCTTTCGGGCTCGCTGAAGCGGATCGAGCACGAGACCGAGCTCGACCGGGAGCGGACCCTGGTCGACATCGCGGGCTACGAGGCGACAGTGCTCTGGAGCGAGTACGACTACGAAGGTCGTGCCGCCTCGCTGCGGAAGCTGATCTCCTACAACGCGGCCGACACGTGCGTCCTGCGCGCGCTCGCCGACCTCGTCGTCGCGCGGCTGTACGAGCGGTTGTGCGAGGACCGCGAGCAGCCCGACGAGCAGCAGCGGCTGTTCGACATTGCCTCCATCCCTGCGGCCAAGCCCAGGGCTTCCACGCAACCGGTGCGTCCGCCTGCGATCAGCTCGCGAGGTGGAGCGCTCCGCGTCGGGGCGCAGCGCCTCGCGCTTCCCAAACGAACCGGGAGCGAGCCCGCGGTCGCGATTGCGGGTCTGCACGGGCGGATGCGCGATCCGGCGGCCCGGATCGTCGGGATCGACCTCAGCGGCTTCGAGCAACGCCCGAGCGGCTGGGCGCTGCTCGAAGTCTCGCGCGTTATCACCGGCACGCTTGCGAGCACCGAGGAGATCGTCGAGCGCACCCTCGCCTGCAAACCACGGCTAGTCTCGATCGACTCGCCGCTGGGGCTCCCCACGGGGCGCGACTGCACCGATGACGACTGCGAATGCCGCTCGGCCGGGATCACACGCGAGTGCGAGCGGATGCTGAGGCGCCGCGGCGTGAATGTCTACCCGTGCCTTATCCCGAGCATGCAGAAGCTGACCACCCGCGGCATCGAGATCGCCGCCGCGCTGCGGACGGAGGGCGTCGAGGTGATCGAGAGCTACCCCGGCGCTGCCCAGGACATCATGCGCATCCCGCGGAAGCGCGCCTCGCAGACCCAGCTGCGCGCCGGTCTCGAGCGCTTTGGCTTGAGAGGTCTTCGCCCGAGCGGACAGCTGACGCACGACGAGCTGGACGCCGCAACCTCGGCGATCGTAGGCGCGTTCTACCTGGCAGATTCCTACGAGGCGCTTGGCTGCGAAGAGGAGGGGCATCTGGTCATCCCCACACTCACTAACCCAACTACCACCCTCATGGACGAAAACACCCCACTGGGCTGCGCAACGCGAGACGAGAATGCGTCCTACGAAGGCCTCTGCATGCTGATCGGCGAGCGAGCACGCGAGTACGCAGGCGCACTGCGCGACCTCGATCTGCTCGTCGGCGAGGACATGGAGGACTACTGGCGAGAGCTCGGCCAGCACGGGGCGAGGCTGCGAGTGGCGTCGATCGAGGAGCCTTGCGTGCGTCTCGCGCGTCGGCCCCGGTTCGTCGACCTGGAGCTGCATGCCGACGATCCGCGGCGTGCGCGCCGTCTGCGAACCTGGGCCAAACAATGGAGCTAGCGGACGGAGCCACCTCAGCGAGATTGGCACAGCGATGATTGTCGCGCTCGAGGGACTCCCCGGCGCGGGCAAGACAACCACCGCACAGCTACTCGCCACGAAACTTGGCTACACCTCGCTCACGGAGTCCACTCACAATCATCCGTTCCTGGAGTCCGTGTACCGGGACGGCGAACGCCACGACCTCGAGATCGAGCTTGCGTTCCTACTGCTGCACGCCAGCGCCTGGCGCGCGATCCGTCCCGAGGCAAACACTGTGAGCGACTTCACGCTAGTCAAGGATCTCCTGTTTGCACGCGACACACTGAGTGAACCAGCCGACCTGTCGCTGTTCGAATCCGCTTACGAGCGGCTGAACCGCGGCTCGCGCCCGGCCGACGTCGTGATCTATTTGCGCGCGACGCCCGAGCTTGCACTCGCTCGCGTTCGCCGCCGCTACGAGCAGGACACGCATCGGCGCTTCGAGGAAGCGATGGAGCTCGACCGCCTTGAGCGGATAGAGACCCAATATGAGGCGCACCGCCACGAGCTCGGCGCGCGCGTTCTCGTGCTTGACCTCGCCGAGATACTTGAGCCGCATGAGTCCGAGCAGGCTTCTAAGCGGCGTGTAGCAGGGGAAGCGTTGCGCCTAATCTCCGCGTCCTGAATCTCAACGAGGCTTCGCTCATCTCGCCGAAAGCGATCGGGTCGGCGAGCGAGTGCTCACCTTGGAATAGGCAATCGCGGGCGGTATCGCGACGAGTACCCGCGACCGGCTTCCGCATCAGCGGACGGTGGGATTTGACAGCCAAACGCTGGATCACTTGATGCCGCTTACGACGATTCATATGCATTTGACACCCAAATCCGTGAACCGATCACACGAATGTGCCCAGCCGTCGCGTTGCCCATTGGCTATATCGAAGAAAGCAACTCGCGGTGCACCGCCAGCAGCTCGGTTCCCACCCACTCCTGCGCGAGTCGCCGCCCGCCCGCGAGCACCTCGATCGCATCGGCACGTACGTCACCCTGCAGCCAGGCGGTGAGCCTAAGCACCCGGTGGCGTGATGGGGGGTGCTCGACCAGCACTGGCTGACCGTGATCGAGCAGCAGGCGGTAGAGCAGAGACGTGGGCTCGATCGCAGGCAGGCCCGCTGTCGTGGAGACGGCACTCGCATGCACCGGGATGTCGATGCCGTCAACGTCCAGATCACCGAAATAGAGGACGCGCCGCGGCGGCGTCGGCAAGTCACCTAGAAACGCGACTGAGCCCTTGAAGTGCGCACCGGCACCGTAAACGACAACACCGACTTTGCCATTACGCGGGAGCGCGCGGCACAGTGACACGAACGTGTGGTGATTCTCAACCACAAGCACGTCGGATGCAGAGCCAATGGTCTCGAACACAAAGGGCGGGTGAGCTTCCTCGCAGCGCAACTGCTCGAGCGTCAGGCGGCCGGGGGAGAACAGCTGGCCACCCATCAGCGTCTCCAGACGCTTCTCGTAACCAAAGAGATGCAGCGAACGCTCGCGCAGCGGGACCACCGGGCGCTCGCTGCCGCCGTCGCGGAAGAAGGCATTGATAGCACGCAGGTCCGACAGCGTCTGCTCATCGACTGAGAGCTCGGTCGCCCAGGCAAGCTCTGGACGCCAAGCGACACCGGCACCAGACACGCGTACCGGCGGGGGCGCCGGTCGGTCAATGCGCACAAAGCGCGGCAGCGCGGGCTTGGCGCTGCGGTCGTAGGAGCGCTCGTTCGGCAGCTCGATGAGACCGGTATCGACCAGTTCGTCGAGCACCTCGTGCAGGCGGACGCGCCGCTCGGGCGCGTGCTCGAGCGCTGGCTCTGCGGCTATGAGCAGCCCTTGAAGCTCAGCGAGCATGAGCTTTCGCCGTGGCCAGCTCTCGAGTCTGTGTGCGACCGCCGCCGCAGTGACACCCAGCGAAAGCGCGTTCATCGGGCATCCGGCTCATCCGAGCGCTGATGCAACACGCGCGCGACGTCGAGGTAGCCGCGCCCATCCTCCTTGGAGCGTCCGTTCAGCAATGCGGCACGCAGGCTGTCGGCAACCCGGATTCGTTGCATGCCGGCACGCATGTCGAGGTCGTTGCGCAGACGCAGCACGCATGGGAACTTAGAGAGAGCGTTGGTGTCGAATACGCCGGTCGTGTAGACGAGCTGGACGCCCACCCGGTCGGCAACCTTGAGCTGAATGTCGAGCAGGTACTCAGCGCTGGCAGTGCCGATGGGATTGTCGAGGAAGAGCACGCCAGCGCGCGGCTTCTGACGTCCCCGCGAGGTCGAGCGCAGCGCCGCCAGCGTGCAGTACAGCGCAATGGCCGCAGTGAGGCGCTGGCCGCCGGAGAACTCACCCATCGCGGTGACGGGCACGCGCTCGTCGCGCAAGACCGTGTCGGGCTTGAGCACGGTCACGCGGAAGCCGCGCGGATCAGCCGCGGCGCGGACGCCCCGCAGCAGCATCGTCATGCCGTCGCGGTTGCGGTCGCCGCTGTCGCTCACCGCCGAGTTGAGCACTTCGCCGAGACGCTCTAGCAACACATCCTCGGAGTCGGGGGTCTCGAAGTCGATGCGTAGGAACTGCTTGCCCGACCAGTCGCCAAGATCGGCGGGCAGCCGAGAGGCGCGTCCTGCCTGGCGAAGAGCGTTCAGGCCGGCTTGCACAAGTGCGGCCAGGCGCTGGAGCAGCAGGAGGCGGTGCTGCTCGATAGACGCAAGCTCCTTGGCGACCTCAGCGGCCCGTGCTTCGAGGTGCGGGATGAGCTCGCTGCTGCGCCGCGCGAGCGTGGCAGCTTCGTCGCGGGCGAGCCGCTCGCGGAGGTTGCCGCCGGCCATCGCCTCGAAAGCGTCGTCGAGAGCGAAGCGCGAGACCTGTTCCGCGAGGTCGCGCACCTCAGCCTCGGTGCTGTCAAACGTGCTATCGGCATCCCGCAACGCAGTGGTGACCTGTTGCATAAGGGACTTGGCATCGTCCGTGCTGCCTGGGAAGGACACAGCACTGGGCGCAGTTTTGGAGTCAAGTGGCTCGCCGCTGGCAGCGAGCACGTTAGCGACCGAGTCAGCATAGGAGCCGATGACCTGTGCACGCGACTCCGCCTTCGTCGCACGCTCCCGCGCCTGGCGTGCCGCCTCGTCAGCGGTGCGCTGGTCATCGAGCGTCTGCACGCGCTCGCCATCAAGACGCTGTTGCAGTGCGAGCGCATGCTCGAGGTCGCGCGGGATGAGCTCGCCGGTCAGCTGAGCTCGGGGGCCGCGGCCAGACTCATCGCGCGGGGTCGCACGGTCGAGCTCGCCTTGGAAGGCATCCCGCTCGGCCCGGCGCTGCGCGCGGCGCTCCTCGGCGCTCTCGGCGTTGCGCCGGGCGCGGCGCTCGCCCTCGCGACGAGCGGTGCGATCAATCGCTTCGGCTAGCAGCTCGGCCGCACGCGTGAGCTCATCGGTGTCGTATTCCTCAAGCCGGGCGCCTGCCTCGGCCTCGGACGCCTGCGCCCGACGGTACTCGGCGGCGAGCTCTGACCCGGTGGTGGCTTCCTCGAGCACACGCGTAGCAAGCATGTATGTGCTCCGCAGCTCATCGATCGACACGCCGGCTGGCTGGCGCGCCACGTCCTTGCCAGCACCCTCGACCTTCTGCAGATCCTCACCGAGACGATCCGCGCTTCTGCGCTGCTCATCGGCCAGACGGGTGGCCTCTTGCGCGGCCTCGCGGTGTTCCTGTGCCGCACGCGTGTGGAGCGCACGCTTGTCGTCGGCTGCGGATGTCTCTTCGCCCCGACGACGGACCGTCTCGCGCACCTCGCGCTCGCCGGCGGCACGCTCGCGGAAACCCTCGAGGCGCGGACGCGCGTCAGCGACGGAGCGCAGGTCGGCCTGCGCGGCACCGGCGGCGGCCTCTCGCTGTGGACGATCAGCGGCGAGCGTGGCGCTCTCGTTGCGTGCCGTCTCCGCCTTGGTGGACGCCTCGGTCGCCAGTGTGCGCTGCTCAGCCGTCGCGGCCGCAAGCTCGTCGAGCCGGCCAGCGGGACAGTCGGCAAGGAACGCCTCGAACTCGTGGCGCAGCTCCTGGTCGCGGCGGTAGCGAGTCTCGAGCTCGCGGCGGCGCTCGGTGATGTGGGCAAGCCGCTCGGCGCGAAGTTCAAGCTCGTCCTCACCAGCCTGGTCGTCGTAGAGCGCGATGTTCGGGGCGACGACGAAGCGCTCGCTCGCCGCGTCGGCGCCCGCTCTAACGAGTTCCGAGGAGTCACCGAGAACGATCACGATGGTCGGCTTGAGGGCCGCGTCGACTAGCGCCATCTCGGCACGCTCACGGAGGGCCGGGTTGGTGAGGATCACGCCACCCACAAGCTCAGGTGCGCGGCGCAGAAGCGAATCGCGCTCCTCGGCGCGCACCGACTCGGCGAGATAGTCCCAACCAGAGACAGCAGGAATGCCCGCGCGCCTCAGCGCATCGACGGCCTGTTGAGCATCGCGCGCGGCGGGCAGCCGGCCAGTCTCCTCCAGCCCTCGCGCCGCGTGTCGGTCGTCGGCGGCCTCAAGCTCCAAGATGACGATGTCGCGCTCGGTGCTAGCAGTCGCCTCTACGAGCGCTTGGTGCAGCGGGGCGGCCATCCGCCAGAGATCGATGTGCTCCACTGACGCGAGCGCGCGTAGGCGCTCGGACTCGGCGAGCCGGTCTGCGCGGCGGCGCAGCTCGCTGCGCTCGTCCTCCAGGCGTGTCGCCTGGTCAGTCGCGAGCGTCTCCGCGACACCTGCGTCTGCGACTTCCTGGGCCAACGCCTGCAGCCGCTCGTCGATGGCGACTATGCGCTCGGCCACCTCACGCTCGTGCCGCTCAGCGTCCTGCTGGCGCTGGTCGAGCGCGATCAGACCGTCATCGGCGCTCTGACCGCGAGCGATGAGCTTGGCAGCGATGAGTCGGTCGCGCTCAACTTCGATGGCATCCAGGCGAGACTGCGCAGCGGACGCCTCAGCACGCAGGCGCCCCATGTCCTCGCGTGCCGCGCCGGCGGCGCCGTCATCGGCCTTTGCCGAGTCGCGACTGCTCACGGCAACCGCGTCCGCGCTCTCGGCCGCCGCGCGCGCTTCGTCGATGAGCGCAAGCAGCGCGCCGGCATAACGGCACGCTGCTACAGCGCGCCGCTCGAGCAGCGGGGTCGCCTCTTGTGCGGCCTCGGCGAGCTGCTCCTCGAGCGCCTTGACCTGCGCCGTTGCGCTGCGCAGCACAGCGAGCGGCTCGGCGGCGCGCCAGGCAGCCAGCTCACGCTGCGCTGCTGAGCGAGCGATCTCCGCTTCGGCTAGCACCGTGTCGGCCGCGTCGAGGCGGAACTGCGCGACGCGGCGTCGCAACTCGCGCAGCTGCTCTTGAAGCTCGCGACTGCGGGTATCGAGCGTGCGGGCTCTCGTCTCCTGCTCACCGGCCCGCACCTCTAGGCGCTCGTGCTCATCGGCTGCCGCTTGCGCCGCCGCAGCGAACTGCCCGTGGACCTCTTCGCCGGCGCGTTGCGCGTCACGCAGGTTCGCGGCGGCAGCCTCGCGGCGCTCCTGCGCAGCGGCGAGTGGGCGCAACCGATCGAGCGCGCCGTCGACAAAAGCCTGCTCCAGCTGCAGTCGCTCACGGTCACGCAGCTTCTCGGCATAGTGATCAACGTTCGTAGCGAGCTCGTTCGGCCCCTCACGGTCGGTGACCGCCTTAAGCAGGAAGTCGATGAATGCCTCGTGCGTGCGGAAGGCGAACACCTCATCGGCATCGCCCTCATCCGCGTTCATCTCCCGTTGGTACTTGAACAGCTCAGGGTCGAGACCGAGCGCGTCGAGATGCTCCATCCACTTGCGCTGCACATCGGTCCAGACAAGCTCGAGCTCGGGATGAGCGCGGTTGGCCGCTTCGAGCTGCTCCTTGTAGGAACCGAACTGGCGCTTGAACTTCGACCTGTCGCGGTCCCCGCTGGTCGGCAACGTGTCGAGGGTGAGCGCGTTGTCGGCTGGACGCAACGTGTACCAGGCTTCGCGCAAGTTTTGAGAGTCGGAGGAGTGCTGACGTCCACGCCACTCGTAGACCTTGCCTGTGAGCAGTCGCTCTGCCAGCGCCTGACCCTCGGCAGTCACGCGCCGCCATTCCAAGACGACGTGACCGGTGTCGTTCGTCAGCACGAAGTTCTCGAGCGTCTTTGTGTTCGAGTTCGCTCCGAGGACGAACTTGCGGCCAGGCAGCAGCACCGAGAAGAGCAGCTTGAGCAGGACGCTCTTGCCCCCGCCGTTCTCCAGGAAGAGCACCGAGCCGCGCGCCGGGTCCGCGTTGCGGTCGCGGAAGTCGAGCAGGACGTCCTCGTAGCGGGCACCCTTGGGACCGATCGACTGCAGTAGGACGCGGTTGAGCTCGTACATGTGCCAATCAGTCGGTGATGTCGGTGCCGTTAGCGATGTGGTCGAGTTCGAACCACACGTCTTCGCGCGAGAGCTCGCGGACATGGATGCGGTAGGCCGGGGTGGGCTGGTACGTACCTCCGAGCGCATCTGACACCTTGCGCATCAGCCCCTGCTCGGTGAGTGCACCGAATGCCTTGGTGATGACCTGGCGAGTCGCGCCAGACCAGGCGCGACGGTCCTCGGTCGCAGCTGCCTCGGGTTGGCGCCCGTACATCCGCCAGGAACGCTCCAAGCCCGGATCCTCAGCAGGCGGATCGAGCTCCTCCTCGGAGTGCTGCTCGTCGAGACGGCGGCAGAGGTCGCGCAGGTACTCGTCAACCTCGTTGACGGCCACTCGCGGCGCATGCTCAGCATCGTCGAGGTCGTCGGGCCGCGGAAAGCTCATTGCGGCGATGGCGAGCTGCGCGAGCCCGTGCAACACGCGCAGGCGCGGGTTACGCTCGCGCGTGCGACGGTAGTAGTCCTCCATGCGCATAGCGAATGCCGAGCCCTCGCGCGCACCCAGCACTATGCCCGCGGCCTCGGTTACATCGAGCACGTCAAGGCCCATACCGTTCGCCACCGCGCGAACCGAGCGCGCAAAGCTGTCCTGCTGACGGTAGCGACGTACGAGGTCCAGGTAGTCGGGATCCTCGATTGGCCGCAGCTTAGGACGCAGGCCACAGGCGACCAGCTGTGACGCCTGGCCCGTGTCTTCGATCAAGCTCACGCAACTTCCTTCACGAGATGCACAGCGGTGCCAACGTCGATACGAACGACGAGCAGGTCATCGCCGTAGAAGCTTGAAGCGTCGTCGGCCGACGAATAGACGCCGTCCATGACATGCCCCAATGCGTCGTCGCGACCGCGCAGGTCCGGCGGCAGCGGTGTGCCATCCGACCACGCAAGCAGCAAGGGGGTCTCATCACCCACGCGCAGATGCGACTCGAGCGCAGGTGAGAACGCGTGCAGTACGAGCAGCGCAACGAGATGCGCCGTAGCCGGCGAGGCGTCGAGCGCGGCGACGAGCAGGGCGCTGAGCCGCGTCGGCTGTGAGCCGACATCGTCAAGCATCGCGCTGGCCGCCGCGCGCACGTTCTCGGGGAATGCCTCGTAGGGCGTCAACTCGCGCAGTTCGGGTTCCACGAGCTCGGCACCGAGCTCGTCGCGCTCGCGCGGCGGAGTCAGCAGCTGGGCAACCATTGTCGCGAGACGCCCAATGCGCTCGGGCCGGGGTCCGAGGACGCGCTCGAAGAAGCCAACGACAGGCAGCTCGGCGTCGGTGAGTGAGAGCAAGAGCGCCGGCAATAGCATCTCGCCGGTGATGTCGCGCAGACGCACGCTCGCCGGGGGCGCGAAGACCTGACGCTCCTGCTCAGCCAGGAATACCTGACGCGCCTCCATCAGCTTGCGCTGCAAGACCATATGACGGTTCTGGCACTCGTCGAGCAACTCGATGAGACCCGCCGCCTGCGCGCGCTTCTCGGACTCCTCCGCGCGGTCCCGCGTCTCACGAATGTTGTCCACGATGCGCCGCTCGACCTCCAGGCGCTCGCCGATGTGCCCCAGCGCACCATCGAGCCGTGGCGAGACATCGCCAGTCCAGTCGACGGTCGCGAGGTTGCGCTTGGTCGCCGCGAGGTCTTGGCGGATGCGCTCGCCGAGTTGGATAGTTCGGTAGCGGGCCTGCTGGGCGGCGTATTGAGCCTCCGACAGCCTGCCACGGCGCACGAGGTTCTCCAACTTGGCCTCCGCGGCCGCCTGCGCCGACTCGACGTCGGTGTCGAGTGCGCCAACGAGCACGTTGATTGCCGCGTCGGTCGCGCGCAGGTAGACAGAGCCATCGGGCGCTTGGCGCTCGGTGAGCAACTGGAAGCCGAAGCTGCGCCGCACGTACTCGCCGTTCCAGTCGCCGTACTCGACCGTGAACTCCCGCTGCGAGCTCGTGCCGATGAGCTCGTCCAGCACCCACTTGCAGACTTCCCGGTGCTCAGCCTCGCCGCGGTCGGGCGCTTGGCGGCGCGCGTATGGCAGCATTGCCTCGATCACCGCCTCGTGCGCAGCCCCGCGATCGAAGTCCATCTGCACCGTGACGGTGTCAATGGCAACGAACGCCAGCCCCCAGACGGTGTAAGCGTTGAACTCACCGTCGCGCATCCGGCCCTTGTTGGCCTCCAGCTGATGCAGCGGCACCGTGCACGCCATCGCCTTGGCGCGGCGCGCGAGGGCCTCGTCACCGAACGCCGTATCAACATCAGGAGGGACATACGGCGCCAACGCTGGCTCGATGGTGAGCTGCATCGACTGCCTTAGATCAGACTTCTCGTCATGCACGAGGCTGAATGTTGTCGCAAGGGGCGGGCATAGCTGGCACTCAAGCCTCGATCGCGGCGATGAGCGCGGTCAGAGCTGCTGCTGCTTCGTCGATGTCATCGGGTGTGAAGCGATTCTCTCGGGCCAGCGCGGCGAACGGAACACGCCAGCTGTCGTACACGGTCACGGTCGGGGGCCATGTGTGCTTGTCGCGCACCGTGAAGATGTCCACGCAGGCTTCTCGCACATGGGCAAGGCCGACGTCGTACAGCAAATCTTCGACCAAGAGGATGTCCATGACGTCGCGAAACCGGTCGTTCTCGCGCCCTTCGTCGAAGACCTCGGTGCAGGCGTGGATCTTTTGCGCAACTTGGTAGCGCAGCGAGACGCAGTTGGCCGTCTTCGGGCAACGGTACCTGCAGCGAGTCCAACGACATGGCCTTTACGCGGTCGAGCTCTAGACCCATCCCGCCCTCCACCGGCGCCATCTCCAGCTGCACACTGCCCCATGTGCGGCCCTTGTAGCTCAGTCGCAGACGGACCCGCACCGCTTTCGTGTTGGTGATGGTCTCGGGCACGTCGCGGGTCAGGCTGAAGTGATTCCAGGGTCGTGCCAACGCCTCGTCGAGATGGTCGATGACCTCCTCGGTCCGTGCGCGGAACGCTGCGTCGTAGTCACCGGTGGCACGTGCTCGCAGCTGCAAGCGCAGCTCCATTGCCAGACCGCCCTTGAGCAGGAAGATGGGCTCGCCGTCCTCATCGCGAACCCTGTCGAGTACGGCGGTGACGATCATGGCGTTGAGCCACCGCTGCAACCGCGCTGGCGGCATGCGTCGGTCGGCGGCGTGGTTGCCGATGAGCCGCTGCAGGTGACTGACGTTGCCTGGCAGCTTCTTGACGTTGTCACCCACTGCGGACAGCCCGAGGCCGGTGACGCAGAGCGGCCAACCGCTTTGCGATCGGCCTGGTGATGAGCCCGCGAGCACGTGCAGTCGCGATGGCTTGGTCGACGAGCTGCCACCCGAGCGCTTGTTCGATACCACCAAGGATGGCTCGTTCCGGGGTCACGATGGTGATGCCCTCGTGCCAGCCGATCTCGGCCGGGTCCAGATCGAAGGGGTGCAGCCGGTAGATCTCCGGAACCGTCTTGCGGGTACGAAAGCCACGGGGCACCGTGAGGTGGATCGCGTTCGGGTTCACGTCGCAGAGCTCGTATAGGTCCAGGGCGGTCTCGTGGCTGAGCACGCCTCGTCGGCCTGTCCACAAGACTGCCTCCATATAGGCATCCAACGACGTGGCTGGCACCATCGGCATCCGGTACAGGCCGTGGCCGAGATGCTCAAGCGTCTGACGTGCTGCCATCAGACGCAGCTGGGTCGGATCGATGTCCAGCTCGCGCGCATCATCCGGCGTCAGATAGCCGTACTGCTGCTGAGCGTGGTCGAGCAGCGTCGTGAATGCTCTACCGGGCATCATGTACAAAGCGTATCATACTGATACGTAGTGCGTATCAATACCGTCTGGAGATCTGCTCATAGCACTGCGTAAGCGTCATCGCGCTCAGCGGACCTGATCCCCTGAGACGAACAGGGAACCCCTAGACGATTGGCCAGTCAGACTACGCGACGCATGGCGCCAATGCTAATAGCGCGGGAGTGTCCGATTAACGGTGGATGTGCTTGGTGGTTTTAGTTGATTCTTCCTTCGGACGTTATCGCGAACGCGTTTAGGGCGGGCTTCCATCTCATTGCCCAGCGTGCTCTGCCTCGTCCGGTGGGGTCGAGTGCTCTGGTGGCGAGGTAGAGGCACTTCAGGGCTGCTGTGTCGTTGGGGAAGTGTCCTCGGGCTCTGACGGCGCGTCGGTAGCGGGCGTTGAGCGACTCGATCGCGTTCGTGGAGCAGATCACGCGTCGGATCTCGACGTCGTAGTCCAGGAACGGTATGAACTCGCTCCACGCGTTCTCCCACAGCTTGCTGATCGCCGGGTATTGCTTGCCCCACTTCGCGTTGAACTCGGTGAAGCGCTCTCTTGCGGCTGCCTCTGACGGTGCCGTATAGACCGGTCTGAGGTCGCGGCTCATCTGATCCCAGTACTTGCGTGAGGCGAACCGGAATGTGTTGCGGATCAAGTGGATCACGCACGCCTGCACGGTCGCGAGCTCCCACGTCGTCGTGATCGCCTCCGGCAGACCCTTCAGCCCGTCACAGACAGCGATGCAGACATCCTCGACGCCACGATTCTTGATCTCGGTGAACACGCTCAACCAGAACTTCGCGCCCTCCCCGCCATCACCCGCCCAGAGCCCCAGGATGTCCCGTTCACCGTTGACGCTCACGCCGATCACGACATAGACAGGCTTATTCATCACCTGCCCGTCGCGGACCTTCACGACCATCGCATCAATGAAGATCACTGGATAGACGCGGCGGTTTCCATGCGCGTAATCTCGAAGACGATCTCGCTGCCGACCCCCCTCGCGGAGATTTTCGGTGAGGTCGAGGTAGGTATCGAGCACACAAGAGAAGGAGACAACATGCAAGACAAGTCGAGGAACCCGAGCGGAGCCTCAGACGGAGCCGCACCCCAAGTGCCGCCGATCGTCGACCGCGGCACTTGGCAGGCCGAGCTGGAGGAGCTGCGGATCCGGGAGAAGGAGCACACGCGCGCGGGTGACGCGATCGCCGCCGCCCATCGCAAGCTGCCTATCGTCGAGGTGGACCCGAGAACCGCTTTGATCGGCATGCACGGGCCAACCACCCTGCTCGACACGTTCGAGGGCCGCCGGCAGCTCATCGCCTACTATTTCATGTGGTACAGGGGCAAGCCCGCCGCCGAGCAATGCGAGGGATGCACGCGCTACACCTCGCATATCGGCGAGTTGGGCTACCTGCACGACCGCGAGGGCACCTACGCCACCTTCTGCCAGGGTCCGTACGAGGAGAGCGTGCGCTACCGCGACTTCATGGGATGGACCATGCCGTGGTACTCAGCGGAGCAGTCACTCGACGCGCTGCTGACCGGGCGCAAGGTCGGCATGTTCCACCTGGTGTGCTACCTGCGTGACGGCGACCGGGTGTTCGAGACCTACTGGACCAATGGCCGCGGCGCGGAGGCGATGGACTACAGCTACGCGCTGATGGACCTGACGGTCTATGGAAGGCAAGAGGCTTGGGAGGACTCGCCGGCCGGCTGGCCGCGACGCGACCACTACAACTACCGCACGAACGGACGTCCCATCGCCCAATGGGGGCATCTCCACGCCGGGCGCTCCGACGATCTTGGCAGCGCTGTGTCCGTTCAATAGGCATCTGGTTAGACACTGAGGCGCGTGCTGGGCGCTCTCGCATTTTCTCTTGGGGAAGACAGGGCCGCATGCGGCCCTGTCCCGTACGGTGCATGCACCGTACGGCCGGGCCTTGCATGCAAGGCCCGGAGGGGGTCGCACATGTGCGACCCCCCATCCGGCGCATGCGCCGGATGAACAACAACGACCAAATGAACTCTCGCGCACAGACGTCGAGCAGCATCACCGGACACCGCCACGACGACTCCTTCGCGGCCCCGCGCGCCGCGGCCGACGAGCGCACGCCCGAGCAGTGTCCCCGGCGCAACTACCCAGTCGGTGAAGATCCCGACGCCGAGAAGCGCGCGCTTGAGATCAAGCACTGCGACCCGGCGGTCCGTGAGCCGTTCATCGCGGCGCTGGTGTCCGTAGAGCAGCCACAGCGGTAGCCACGCCCGCTGCCGAGAACACCAGACCCCGGATAGGTCGGCGTCCGCTTGTCCTCGACCGCGCGCCTCGACCAGCGCGGAGAGCATGTCAAACGCGTCGATCGCGATAGCGGCCACCGCAGCCGGCTGCTCGAGGCGCCGCCAGCGTCGACTGGCAAGACCGACAACCGCTACGGCTATCTGGTGCGCACCGAACCCGCGAACGAACAGTCGAGCCTCCGGATGCTCGGCGGTATCCGCCGCCAACCTCAGCTCGGCCATCTTCGACGGAGCGAAAAGCGCCCCCAACCCGTAGCTCACGCGGAACAGGCTGTTGATGAGCATCAGGCCGCGTTTCGACACGTTCGCCGGAGCTTAACCGTTCCCACTTGAAGTAGCGCATCCTGTTCGACAGGGATGCCTGCCGAGGATCACATGGAGCGTCGCTGGGGGACACGCTTATTCGATGCTCGCTCTCCAGCCGAGTCCCCAGATTGGTGATCCGACGGCCCTGCGCTCCGGTTCTCGAGGCCTGCAAGACCTTGACCCAGAGCTTGACCCGGGAACACTTTGGTCGTCAAGCCACGACTCCGAGCAAAGAAAAAACCCACCGTTTCCAGCGGGTTTCTCTTAAGCGGGGGCAGGATTCGAACCTGCGACCTTCGGGTAATGAGTTCGATCTCCGGGGGTCCCCTGAAATCAATCTGGCTTGCCTAAGCCAAATCCGTTCTCCCAGATTCCCTCAGCTTTGCTCAAATTGGTACGCAAATTGGTACGCGACCAAAATGGTGAGGAAGCCGAGATGGCGTCGCCCGCGATGCCCGAGACGCCTCAATCGACCAGAATGTGATGGGCAGCGCGAGCCACGCGCAGACGATTGGCCTCGAAGCTCTCCCCAAGCGCGCGATCGTCAATCGAGAGTCGCTCGGAGATCGACCGCAGCCATCCGATCTCCCTGACGGTGATCTCGGCGCGCGCCGCGCGCGGATCGTCGAGGAGACTCAGGAGCGTGACGAGATCGTGGCGCTGGTCCTCGGGTCGCGAGTGCACGCGCAACGCGCGCGCCTTCAGGAGGATCGCCGCGATGAGCGTCGGGCGGCGGAGCGTCACGACAGTCTCGTCGACCACGATCTCGACGACCTCGCTGCGATGCAGCGCCTGCGTCCCTCCGGGTATCTGGATCGTCTTGAGCTTGCCCGTCGTGGTCGCGCCGGAGGGGCCAAGCCCGTCGGGCGCGAGCACATCGACGATCTGACCGTCGAAGTCGAAGCGAAAGCCGCGCTCTCGCTCGGATGCTTGTAGCTCACGAAGCGTTGCGCCGAGCGCCCGCAACCGCTCTGTGGCCCACGCCGTCCCACTCGGACGCGCTCGAGCGTCGGTGAGAACGTCGATGTCGGTCGTGGCTCGCTGGGCCTGTTGCGCCTCGATGGCGAACAGGGCAACCATGAGTCCCCCGACCAAACACCAGCGAGGGTCTGTGTCGAAGGCCGCGGCGACCTTGGCCACCGTGCGCCACAGCTCCATCGTGTCTGGATCGATCGGGTCGATGTGGATGGACACGGGCGCGCCGTTATCGGGACGCGGAGAAGTCACGCGGCCTTCGGGTCGCTGTCGATGCGAGCGAGCATCTCGGCGCCGGCACGCGCCGCCCGGGGATCGGCATAAGAGCAGAGATCGACGGCGACTTTCGCACGGGGCGCAAAATGTCGATCCTCAAGCAGCCACGCGCTGTCGGGGACCGCCCGCAAGATGACGTTCGATCCCGGTCCGGACAGTTGCTGCAGGGCGTGTTCGCGTTGCAGCGAGGAGATCGAGGACGCTGGCGCGTAGGCGTCAATGGCGTCTGAGCCCACGAGACCGAGGTCGTACTCGCCCGCCGCCGAGAGACCGCTGAGCACCAGATCGTCGCGTTCGCGCAGCGCTCGCAGCTCGCCGGCCAGCGCCCAATAGGACGAAGGTGTGGCGCGTCGAGCAAGCCGCGGGCGCAGGGCATCCAGACCGTAGAGATCCAGAGCGCGGCGAACCCGCCAGCGCGCCGAGGACGAAAGCCCCGAAGGGGGCTCTTCGCCGGATGCCGCCAGCAGCAAAGCCCAGGCGTTTAGCGGCGAGAGCGGACGTCCAGCAGGGACCCGTTGATGGCTGCGACCCGCGACGCTGGCGCGATCGATCAGCCAGACACCACCGACCTTCTCGGCCGGTAGGACACCGGAGGCGGCCAAGGCCCGTACCCGCGAGGGATGCACGCCCAGCTCGCCGGCGGCGGCGGAGACGGACAGCAGGTCAACCATGACTTATTTATAGCATGATCGCTATGTTTTCGCTATTGAAAGCGCATCCGCTACTATTTTGTAATATCCCGAGCGGTTGACAGATCGCCGCGCGACGCCAAGACCGTCCCTCGCGCCAGTCGGCTTCAGGGCACCTCGATGGCGCCCGGGTCAACCCGGGAGTCGCCATTGGCGCGTGCCCCCGGCCCACCGAAAGCCCGCTCCACAAAAGCCGCCCCGCCGGCCGGGTCCGGCGCGAAGTCGGCATACACAAGCGTGGTGGTGAAGTCCCGATGCCCCATCCACTCCTGCAGTGTGCGCATCGGCACGCCGACGGAGGCCATGCGCGTGCCGAACGTGTGGCGCAGCGAGTGAAACGTGATCCCGCCCTCGCGCCCGCAGCGCTCCCCCATGCCGGCGGCGCGCATGGCCTCATAGAAGCGTTCGCGCAGCTTGGACGCGTCATACGGGTTGCCAGTGTGGGGATGGCAGAAGACCAGCTGATCCTCTCCGCGATAGGCAGAGCGCTGGAAGTGGCGCTCGAGCTCCACGGCAACACGGTCGGCGAGCGGCACCGCGCGGCTTGAGCGGCGCGACTTCGGGGTGCCCCACTCTCCGCGCGTGTAGTTGCGCCGCACGCGCACCACCCCGGCGCTCCAGTCGATGTCGCGCCAGCGCAACGCCACCAGCTCGCCCTGGCGCAGGCCCGGTCATCGCCGCGACCGTGTAGAGCGCGTGATCGGTCGGCCCAAGAGCGTCATCGCTGGACACGACTCGCAGCAATGCCTCCAGCTCCTCGCTACTGAGAAAGCGTATGTCCGGGTCGGCTTGGCTGGCGCGCGGGCGGTCGGTCGCGGCCACGGGATTCGTGCTTGCCCAGCCGCGCTTGATCGCGAATCCGAACACGCCGTGGGCGAAGTTGAGATGGTTGGTGACCGTCTTGACGGCCAGGCCCGCGCCTGGACTGACGCGCAAAGCGAGAGGGCGCGCTCCGCCTGAGTGGCACGGCATTGTAGGTCAGGGGATCGGCAGTTGGTCCTCATTGTGGTTGGAGCATGGGTAGTAGTGTGAGGTTGACTAGGCGGCGGACGGAGTGTGGGTCGTCGAGTGTGATGGTTCCGTCGCGGGTGAGTAGTAGTGAGATCGCGAGGCGTGCGGTGACTTCGGCGACGCCGTCTATGTCTGTGCTCGCGGCGCGACCGGCGTTGACTTCGGCTTGGAGTCGGTTGGCGATGAGTGATCGGTAGAGCTCCAGCACGGGTCCGCCGTCGAGGGTGAGTGGTGGTAGGAGGACGTCGGGTTCGCTGCGTAGGAGCCGGTCGAATAGTGGGTGGCCGCGGACGTAGCGCCCGGCGAATTCGAACCCGGCGGCGAGTCGGTCCTCGAGTGTTTCTGCGTCTTCCCATAGGAGGTCGAGTTCTTGCATTCCTCGGTGGACCTCGCGTGCGATGACGATCTCGACGAGGCGTTGCTTGCTCGCGAACCGGCGGAAGACCGTCATCCGTGAGACGCCGGCGCGGCGGGCGATGTCTTCCATTGAGGTGCGGCGGATGCCGTGCTCGGCGAACTCGTCGAGCGCGGCTGCGGCGACGCGGTCAAACAGCGCGTCGTCGCCCACCACGGGAGCCACTTCGAGGATTTCGGCTATTGCCACCACTGGATACTATGTTACTCTATTTCACACAGAGTAACTAGAGAGGATGTGGCTCATGGGCCAAACGCTTACAGACCTGCCCCGACTGCGACGTCCCGCGGTCGTCAATGCCGCTCAGTATTGGTTGGCGCCGGAGCAGTTCGCGCGCCACTGTGGGCGGCTCGGCGATCGTTTTCTGGTGCCGATGCCGGCGACGGGGCCGTGGCTGTGCCTGACCGATCCTGAGGACATCAAGCGTGTCTTTACGGCCGACACCGGCGTGCTTCGCCTCGGAGCGGCGCTGGCAAAGGCATCCGCGCACCATCTCTTCCTCGGCCCGACGGGACTCACGAACATCGACGGCGCCGAGCACATGCGCAGGCGACGAACGCAGCTACCCCCGTTTCACGGCGACGCGTTGAGCGGCTACCACGAGACGATGCAGCGCAAGACCGAAGAGGTCCTGGCGCGCTGGCCTTACGGGCACCCGACTCCCTCCCGGCCGCACATGGAGACGATCAGCCTTGAGGTGATCATGGCCACCGTGTTCGGCGTCACCGATGCTGCGCGCGTTGGACGGTTGCGCTCGGCGACGCTCGCACTGCTTGCCGAGGGCCACTCGCGGCGGTTCTTCCTGCAGACGATCGTTGCGACCAGCCGTGAGAACGGGTGGGACAGACCGTTCCCGCGAGTCCGCCGCGCGATCGACGCAGTTGACGCGATCGTGACCGAAGAGGTCGCCTACCGTCGCAGCACCAACCAACTCTACGGCCAGGACGTGCTCGGAATGTTCCTGCGCACACCTGATAGCCAAGACCGCCTGATGAGCGACGAGGAGATTTGCGACGCGATGCGCACCCTGCTCTTGGGTGGCCACGACACCACCGCTTCCAGCCTGACGTGGGTTCTAGAGCGCGTCAGTCGCTACCCCGACGCGCTTTCGCGTCTTGAAACCGCCGCGCTCGACGGAGACGACGAATACCTCGACGCGGTCATCAAGGAGGCGATGCGGTTGCGCCCAGCTTTCCCGCTCACCGCACGACTCGCGACCGAGCCGTTCGACCTACCCGGGCTGACGATCCCGAGTGGCACGATGGTCGTCCCCTACATAACGCTCGTGCACCGCCGCCCCGAGCTGTACCCCGACCCGCTCGCCTTCCGCCCCGAGCGGTTCCTTGACACGCGCGCCGGCACCTACACCTGGATACCTTTCGGCGGCGGACCCAGACGATGCATCGGTGCCGCGTTCTCCCTTACCGAGGCCCGAATCGTACTCAGGACAATCCTCCGCCACGCCCGCCTCGAACCCTCCCACCAGCCAGCAGAGCGAGTCGCGCACCGCAACGTATTCATCGTACCCGCACGCGGCGGACGCATCACGCTCCAACCCCGCACACCCCCTCCTCGTCAGAAGCATGGCGACCTTGGTGCGCACTTGCTTTCGCGGCGAGAAGAGGCGTCCCGTTCCCAGTGACCGACATGATCGCAAAGGACGACGAGTAGCGATGTCGACGACACGCGGTGCGCTTGCGCTTTCATGTATCTGAGAGCACCGGCGAAACCATCTCGACGCAAGCAATCGAGGCGCAATCTCGCCACATCCACGCGCCATCCGACGGCGTCCGCGTCACAATTGGTACGCAATTGGTACGCACGGGGTCGCCTCCGAGACCGTCACCCCACGAAAAAACCCCGCATTTCAAGGGCTTTCTTGAGTAAGTAGCGGGGGCAGGATTCGAACCTGCGACCTTCGGGTTATGAGGTCGCCCAAGGGGGGTCAGGTGGGGCCTGGCGGCCCGTGTTTGCTGGGGTTAGCGCGGGTTCGATGGGGTTAGATTTGCTCAAAACGGAACCTTGAATGGAACCCTGCGAGAGGGCTGGACACGCCGGTTCGTGGCGAGTCATGCAACCATCCTTCGGATGGCACACCACCGGCGCAGAGGTCCTAAGAGTACGCGCGCCGGATGTCTGCTGTGCAAGCCACAGAAGCACCAGGCCGAGCGCCATCGTGACCGAGCTCGCAGCGACCGTCGTTGGCACGAGCAGCAGCTGGCAGCCAACCACGATGGCTATCGCGACCGCTCAGAGCCCGCGAAGTAGAGGTCCTGCCGATGCCGGTCAAGTTCGGGCTCTGGAGGCTGGACGGGGAGTCGGTGCGGCAGGTGCGTTCGAACGTGATCGCATCCGAGGAGCGCCTGGAGAGGATCATCCAGGAGCGGCTCGACATTCTCGGCCTCGACAATCTCCTCCAGATCGGGCGGCAGGTCATCACGGACTTCGGCAAGCGCATCGATCTGCTGGCCATCGACGGGCGAGGAGACCTATACGTCATCGAGCTCAAGAGGGATCGAACCCCGCGTGAGGTCGTCGCCCAAGCACTTGAGTATGGATTCTGGGCACAGGGCCTTTCGCTTGAGGCGGTCAGGGAGCTGTACGCGAAGCATCACCAGGGCGACGACTTCGACTCGGCGTTCACCAGTCATTTCGAGGGCGACCTGCCGGAGTCCATCAATACCGATCATCACCTCGTTGTGGTCGCCGGTGGTATTGACACGAGCAGCGAGCAGATCGTGGAGTATCTGCGGGGCTATCGGGTGCCGATCAACGTTCTGTTCTTTGAGTACCTGCAAGACGGCGATCGGGAGTATCTCGCGCGATCCTGGCTGAGCGATCCCGAGATCGAGGCTTCCAGCGGCGCCAGCGGCAAGAAGCAGGCTCCCTGGAGCGGACTCGACTTCTTTGTCTCCGTCGGGGAGAACCAGCATCGCAACTGGGATGACATGCGCCGATTCGGGTTCGTTTCCGCCGGCCATGGCGAGAAGTACCGCAAGGCTATGAGCAACCTTTTCGAGGGAGCCCGCGTTTGGGCCGAGATCCCCGGGACCGGCTATGTAGGGATGGGTGAGGTGATCGCTCCGGCGGTCGCGATCAGCGACTTCGACGTCGAGGTCGACGGCGTGACCGTGCCGATCCTACAAGCGCCGCTCGAGGCGTCCAACATGGGCGACGAGGCGGACGATCCAGAGCAGAGCGAGTATTTGGCGCGGGTACGCTGGATCGACGTCCGGCCGCGCGAGCAGGCGATTTGGGAGAAGGGCATGTTCGCCAACCAGAACGTCGTCGCCAAGCTGCGACAGCCGTTTACGCTCCAGCGGCTGGCAGAAGTCTTCGGGACTCCCACCGACGGGAGTTCCGCTTAGTCAGGTCCGAGCTGGGCATCGAGCCCGATGCAGGTCACTGTCGCCTGGCGCGGCTAAGGCACGAGCGCAGTGACGTATGCGACGCAGATCGCCTGTACCCGGTCCTCGGGGATCGCGGTTCGCAATGCTCTTGAGGCCATCTCGATGCCGGGGCGTCCGCGTCTGCCGAACAGCTCCTCAATGTAGGTGAGCGCCGCGGTCGTCGGAGGCCCGGCGATCGCATCCTGGGCGAGGTCGTTGAGCGTGACCGCGACCTCGTCCGGCCTCGTCGTCTGCATGAGTCGTACGACATCGGAGGCGTCCTTGTCGTCGAGCCGGGCGGCGAGACCGCTTGCTACGCGGTCGTGCAGCTTGTGGGCCTTTGCGACGAGCAGTGCGGCGGGGCCGGCGACCCTCGCTTGTAGCGAGCGCTCGTCTGCTGGGTCCAGCGCCGCGATGGTCATCGTGCTGTTGTCGACGAGTGCTGCCTCGAGTCCGACCGCGCGCCGAGCAGCGCGAGCGCCGTGGCCGCCCAGACGTGCGGCACGTCTGCCGGTGCCCGACGCGGCGCCCTCGGGGACGATGAGATCGACCGGAACCAGAAACTCCTCGCCGGCAGCGGACGCGCTCGCCAGCCAGATGCCTGGCTCGACGTGGCCACCGGGCTGCTGCTGCAGATGGAACCCTGCGGCGGACATCCCGGCTTCGAGCTCCGGAGCCTCGCCGAGGAGAAGCGGGTCCAGTACGAGATCGCCGTCGGTGGTGTACGGGGCGATGGCCAGGTCGGCGGTGCCCGTGTGGAGGTACACGGCCTGGGCACCGGCCAAGATGACGGCGTCGCCGTGTGGTGCAAGCACGGTCAGCGCGTCAAGTAGAACTCGCCGGGCAGCTACGTATCGCGCGTCGAGGTCCTGCGGTCGCGAAACATCGCTCGCGCCGGTCATGCGTCCGCCTGCGAGGGGTGCAGATCGGCGATCGAGGGCAGCCGCCAGCGCGGCTCGTTCTCCGCCATCCACGCGATGAGCGCTTCGCCCTCGGCCGGCATCCTGCCTGTACCCGTCAGGCAATCGACGGCGGCCTGGGAGGGCGCGACGTAGCGAAGGCCCGCGTCTTCTGTCCCCCGCTCCCACACGACCGGATCGAACGCTCGGAGCAGGACAACGTTGGCTCCCTCGTCGGCCGGAAGCAACCCGAGCGTCTTGGCCGGTGCCTCGATCTCGTTGCAGTACGCGATGAGCAGCGCCGGCGCGGCGACGGGTGCGAGCCGCACGGCGGCGAACGATCCTGTGACCGCCAGCAACGGCGGCCCGGACAGCTCGGCGAGCTGCGAGAGCGCATCGCTTGCCCCGCGCGGCGCGAGGAAGGTGGACGCATCGTTGCTCTTGAGCACGTCGTATGACTCCGCCCACCGCCGCAGCAGCCCGGACATATCGACGTCGTGCACCCGTCCTCGACGGGTGCGCTCGACAAGCGCGTCTTGGTCCAGCGCGTCGAGCAGCCGCGAGACGTAGCCCTGCGTCAGGCCCGTCGCGGCTGCGACTTCGGTTACTCCGTAGGGCGGACTGACGTCGATGAGCAGGCGGATGAGCCGTGCGGCCTTGAGCCCGCGGACCCTCGCCTGGCCGCGAGGCATGGGCTGGGGGTTCCTGGCGGCTCCGATGGCACTTATGTAGAGCGCGGGGTTCTCCAGCTTGATTCGCGCGTTACCGGTGAGGTCGATGAAGTTGATGCCGTCCCTGGTGAGCAGCTCCTGAGTTCGCGAGCTGATCCATGGAGCGACCACGAGAAGGGGGATGTGGCCGGCAATCGAGCGGATCACACTCGACAGCCCGCCCGATAGCTGTCCGACAGCGCGAGGATCGAACGATCGCTTCGCCTCAACCGCAAGCGTTACATAGGTCCCCCTCGGGTCACGGAGGTCTATCGCGCCGTCCGTCGACGTGCGGGCCTGTCCCGAGTCGGCAGCCACCTCCGACCGTGTCGACCGCTCCACGGTCCAGGTGTTCGGGAGCATCTCCCGTAGTCGTGCAACTGCCGCGTCCGTGAGATCTGTTGCCTCGATGGTCTCGTTTGCGGTCATAACGAAACGAGATTAGCAGAAAAGATTGCCCAGACACTATACTTTGCCGGACCCGCAAATATTCAGATCCAGGAAACTTTGTCTGCTCTCAAGCCGCAATTCGGGGCCCACCGAGCATCCGCGCGATGGTCGCCGCCTATTCGAACCGTCGGCCCTCAACGTCGGGCCAGTACCTGTAGAGGGTCTTGGCTTGGTCGAGCACGAGCTGGGCGAAGTGGTTGATGTCCTGGCCGCATCCGCCTCCAGCCGCCGCAGCCGGTCACTTGTACTCGTGCTCGCGCAGCAGGCGCCTGATCGTGCGGCGAATCGCAGCCTCAGTCGATGCGCGGTCGGCCCAGTCGACCGCGAGGTCTTTTCTGACGCTTTCTACGAGGTCTCTCGCGATGTTGGCAAGCTCTGCGGTCTCTCGCAAGAAGCCCTCGTCGACGCCGCTGAGGTCCACGTCACCCACATCGGTGGCCTCGAGCGCGGCGTCCGCAACCCCAGCCATGCGACTCTCCTCAGCGTCGCGGCCGCACTCCGCGTCGAGCCCGGTCAGTTAGTGATCGAGGCGGACCGACTGCCGGACGCCGCTCGCGAGCCGAGCTGAAACGGGGGCGCGCTGAGCCACCGCGTTAGCGGC
Organism: uncultured Solirubrobacterales bacterium; assembly: GCA_963725265.1. Taxonomy (GTDB): domain Bacteria; phylum Actinomycetota; class Thermoleophilia; order Solirubrobacterales; family Solirubrobacteraceae; genus Palsa-744. The sequence goes on along the minus strand of CAVRXP010000002.1, from coordinate 625,347 downwards.
ACAGGCGCACGAAGCCAGGGTTGGCTCCGTCGGCGGCGCGGTTGTCGACGACGGCGAGCTCGTTCGGGGTGCGCAGGTCGAGCTGCAGGATCGCGATCTCGCGGCCGCCGTGGAGACTGCGCAGCACATCGGCGACGACGAGTGCGCCCGCCACCCCGCCCACGAAGGAGGCCGCGACGGAGATTCCGGCGATTTCCGCCATCCCACACGATTGTCGGGTGGGCCGACGTGCTCGTCGACGTCCTGCGAGGCACGAACCACGCGATCGTGAGCGAGATGTTGCGACTCGGAGATTTTGACGGCAGCCTGATGCCCGACCTCGCCGACCAAGCCGCGATGACGCGCCACCCCGCCGCCTGGACGGTCTTCAATGACTTCGTGAAGGGATGGCTGGAAGGCGTGTCGCTGACCGAGCTAGCGGCGGTCGCGGTCCGTGCCGACGCGGCTGGCAAGAACGGCCGGGGCAGCGGCAATCCGCTGCCGAAGATCATCGGGCTGACCGAGCAGATCCTTGTCTTTGGGATGACCCGTGTCGCCGGTGGTCTCACGGTGCTCATCACCTCCGCGGTAACGCGCGAGACCGACCTCGCCTGGCAGCTCGCGCCGCGGGCCGGCCGCGCACTCGAGCAGCTTCCAATGGGCCTGCGCGCCGGCGCCGGCAACGACGCCAGTCTGGTCTGGTGGCGGTTCGGTGGCCTTCGCTACCGCCGCCTGGCACATCTGGCCGCCCGTATCCTGCCGCCACCGGAGGACGTACTCGCGACAGACGAGAGCGCACGGCAATGGGCCCGCGGCGCGCGCGAGACGCTGCTCGACCCCGAGTACCTCTTGGACGACCGGCGCGTCGCGCTCTCCGGGGATGAGCGCAAGGCGCTGCTGGCGGTCGCACTGCTGAACGACGCGTAGAACCCTACGAGCCTGCGCGACCGCTTGCCCACGAGGACTCCAACTGGATCGCAGGCTAGTCGTGAGCGCCGCCGGCCGCGAGGGGATCCAGCGGCACGGCCCGTGGGTTGAGCGCAAACAGCTCAGGATGCTCGTCTATCCACGCGTCAACTTCGCCGTAGTCGCAAGCATCACAACAAACGGAACCCTATTGGAACCTTGGCCGTCTCCGGCCACCCGCGTGGCCACGAAAAAACCCCGCCTGAGCGGGGTTTTTTGTAAGCGTTCAGTTGGTTGGTTCGTTTGCGTGAGTAGTGGTATGGGGTCGCCGCGGGCGTGTGCGGTGAGCGTTTCGGTGAGGTAGACGAACAGGGATCGGTGTTGTAGGCGGCAGGTGGTGTGCGTGGAGAGGAGCCGCTCGATCCGCCGTTCGCCGCTCTCTTTGATTGGGTGCCGAGGCTGAGCTTGCGGTAGATGACCGCGCTTCTGAGGGAGCGCTCGGCGTGGTTGTTGGTCGGCTGGACCCCGGGGTGGGCGGCGAACGTCCATAGCGCGGGCCATGCCTTGATGAGGTTGCGTGCCATCCCGCGGCAGTACTTGTTGCGCGCCCGTTTTGACGCGTAGCCCTGGATCGTCGGCTTGAACTCTCTCTGCAGTTCGTCGATCGTGCGCTTCAGCTCGGCCCGGTCGTTGGTGTGCTGGAAAATCTCCCAGGCCCAGAACACGCGCTCGCAGAGCTCCAGGCCGTGCTCGCCGAACTCCTTCTCGGCCGCCAGACCGTCGGCGTGCGCGGCGAAATCGCGCTTCAGATGCGCCCAGCAGAGCTGGCGGCGAGCCAACGGTAGGTGCGCGTAGGCCCACCAGCGGTCAGACGTCACGATCGCCTTCGTCTCGGCGAGGAGTGCCTTGGCGTGGTCCTCGTGACGGTCAGAAGCGATTTGTAGGTAGGCGTGGCGCTGATCAAAGATGCCCCACAGTGCGCGGCGCTCCCCCGCTGTCCGCCAGCCCGTCTCGTCCATGTTAACCGCGCCCGACCCACGAAGCGCCCCCAACAATTCGGCGTGTGGCTCGGCGAGAGCATCGCCAGTGCGCGCGAGGATCGACTCGACCGTACCCGTCGAGATCCGCGAGGAGAATAGTTGCTCGCAGAGCTCCACCACATCCCGGCGGGAGATGCGGTTGCGCACCGAGAGCGTCGTGACCGCCGCCTGAAAACGGGGACCAAACGCGCTCTGGGCGACCTCGCTCGGCATCTCGGCTCGCCTGTGCCCGCCACACCCCGGACAACACACACGATGACACCGATGCTCGGTGACCTTGACCGAGATCACGGGTAGCTCCTCCACCTGCCAGCGCACCGACTCGTCCACAGCGACGTGCTCGTCCACAGCGAAAACGTGTCCGCAACCACAGCGATCGGGCCAGTGCTCGATCACTTCATCCACCGCCCACGCGGGCAGCAGCGGCCGGCCCCTGCCTTCATGACCGGGCTGGGCGCCCTGTTTGCGCCCCGATGAATCCTTGCCACGCTTCGGCGCGGCAGCCGGCGGATCGGCGCTCGGGGGAATAGAGGAGTTGCGCGAACTCCGGTTCAGACGGCGCTCAAGCTGAGCGATCCGCTCATCCTGGCGAGCGACCCGCGCACTCAACGCCTGGATCTGGGCGTCCATCCGCAACAGCACCTCCACGACCGCCTCACGCCCAGCGTCATAGACCGCTTCCGCCTCAACCCGCTCCACACCACAGGTTTCGACACGGCCCAGCTATGTCCCCCAACCAACTGAACGCTTACGGTTTTTTCTCATAGCGGGGGCAGGATTCGAACCTGCGACCTTCGGGTTATGAGCCCATTTCGGGGGTGTTGTGGTGTGTCGCTGGGTCCAGGGATTTGGCTCTATTGCTGAGGATTCGGCTTTCGCTCGATTTGCCGATGTCGTGGAATGGCGTGGGGCATGTTTGCACTTTGTTTGCACTTTTGAGCGACTAACCACAGAAGGCCGTTGTCGCCTTTTCCGCACATTGCTGCTTTACAATCAGAGCATGAACCAGCCTACTGCCGCAGATGATGATGCCCAGCCCCAGGACAAACACCTGGAGGCCGCTCAAGTGCTGCAAATCGCCAGGTTCGCGCAGCGCGCTTCGCTGGAGGAGGTCGCCGGCGGCATCCTGGAGTGGACGGAGCAGAACCATCCAGACGCAGTGGAGCAGACCGCTACTGAGATCGATGCTTTCTTCGCCGAGCTTCCCGCTCCAGCGGCTACACCTGCCGACGAGTTCATCGCCGAGCTACGTGCTGCGCTGCCGCCTCGCTGGGCGGACAAGGCCGAGACGATCTGGCGCGCTTACGCGAGTAGCGGGACTACTACCTGCACCGGCATGATCTGCCCGATGAAATCCTCGCGGTGATAGACACGGCGGAGTTCGAGGCAGCCCGAAGGGATCCGCGCGTCCGCTCCTTCCTCACGGAGGCCGACGCCTACCTCGCCGAACTTGAGCAACAGGGCCGTAACCGCTAGTCCGCCTGTTGTAGCGGCGCTGGCCAGGTCGAGGTGACGCGGTTCGCGGCGAGACGGTTTGCACTTTGACCCGCCCGCCCGCCCGCCCGCTGGCCGATAAGTACCGCACGATCCTATAATGCGGTATATTCATGCCAATGAGTCTGCATTCTCCACAGCCCCAGAGCGCTTCGGCGGTACTCGACGATATCCGTCGCGCGGGCGGTGCGGCGACGCCGCGTGATCTGCGGCGGCGTCTGGGTTGGACCGAGCGCACGCTCTACCGCCGCTTGGCGGATCTGGTGGACAGCGGCCAGGTAGTCCGCCATGGCCACGGACAGTACGCGCTCGCCACGGCAGAGTCGCTGCCGCTCCCCGAGACGGCGCGAGAGATCGTCGGCGTGCTGGCAGATGCCGGCGTCGAAGCGCACATTACGGCGTTCGACGTGCTGGCTCGGTTCGCTCACCAGTTCGTCTACGCGTACCCGCATGTCGTCTACGCCGAGCCATATGCGGTGAGCGAGGCAGCACGTGCACTCGCCGACGCGGGCTTCGTCGTAGTGCCTGCCGGCCGGCAGGCAGGCGTGGAGGTGGGAGACCTGTCGCGCGTCATAGTGATGCGAGGACAGGGCGAGGCCGCGCGACGCTACGGCGTGATTGGGCACGTCGCCTCCTCCGAGAAGGCTTGGATCGACTTGCTGCGCGAGACACGGCGCAGCGGCCTGCCATTCGACCTAGGTGAGGTCGGGCGCATTCTGCGCGCGTTGCGCCAATCAGGCTGCGACGAGAGCCGTCTTGCCCGCTATGCCGAGCGGATGCGCTACGACGCCTGGCTGGAGGGGATCGAGCAAACCACACCCGTCCCGGAGAATCCAGAGATTGCTGCACTGCGCAGCGGCTACAGGTCGCCATGAGCATCCCCGTCTCGCAACAACACCTCTTCAAGCTCGATTGGGTGCGCAACCCGGCGTTGCTTGCCGAGCAGCAACAGGTGACCGGGATCACGAGCCAGTACACAGCCGAGATCGCGGCATGGTGCGTCGAGCTTCACCAGCAGTTGCAGGAGCTCGCCCGCGATATGGGCTTGCACATCTTGCTGATGGGGGGCAACGGCGCCGCGCTGCGCATGGACATCTCGAGCTTGCGCGGTAGCGCCGACAACGACTATCTGACCAGCGCCGGCCCACGGGATGTCCAGGGGCTTCTCGACGCTCTCGCGCGCCGCTTCTCCGGTATGCCCGACGGGCTGCTGCAGCCGCAGCGCATCCCCAAGCCCGAGGGCGCCGAAGAGTTGCCGTTGCTCGCCTACAGGGTCGCCGTGCCCAAGCTTTTCGATCCCAACCCCAACATTGATGCCCTCACGGTGAAGCTGGAGTTCCATCTCGATCACGAGCTGCCGCCATCCGACACGATCACTGTCGCTCATGGCGTCGTGGGCCAGTCCCTGACAGCGCTCGTGCCCCAGCTTCCCTACCAGGTGGCGCTCAAGCTCCTGACGCTCGTCGAGCCTCCAGTCGGTATCGACAACGATCGCGAGCCGGCCATCGCCCGGCAGATCTACGACATCGACGTGCTGCTCGCTGCGATGCTGCAACCGGCCGACTGGGACGCTCTCAGCACCTACGCACCCCACAGGTACGCCAAGGAGATCGCGCAGCGGAGCCTGCCGTCCGCCCAGGACCAACCCTGGTCCGGTGCGCGCCTGCGCCTACAGGCGTGGTCAGCATGTATCGACAGGGGCACGCGGTTTTGGCGCCACATCAACGCAATGCAGTCTTCGCAGCTGGCGCGCAGCAGCCAGCGCACGCCCGAGGAATGGGCCGCGCGATGTCACCGCCTGATCTTCGCCACCCACTGCCTGCGAGATACCAAGCCGCACGAGTTCTGGCAGCGCGCGATCTCGATCGAGGCTCGCATCCCAGCCAAGCCTCAAGGTCCCGAGCTGAGAGCACTGCGACGCGCCGTGAGACGCATCGCAAAGGCGCCCATGGGACATCCGCGCGCGGGATTCTGGGCCGCGCTCGCCCAGGCCGAGGACAGCACGGCTCTCTCGGCGGAGCTCGACGCATTCTACCGAGCCTTGGCCGACATCTGAGCACGCTTGAAGAGGAAACACCGGCGCGACAGCACGCCTCCAAGGACAGTGCGCCCTTATCGTCCGAGAACGTTCAGCGCGCACCATGCTACGACGCAGCCGTGAGTGGCTCTCCGAGATCGTTATCGAGCAGGTGGACGTAGGTGTCGAGCGTGAAGCTGGCCGAGTGGTGGCCGAGCCAGCGCTGCACCTGTACGACGTTACGGCCCTCTGCGAACAACCGCGATGCAACGGTATGGCGAAAGGTATGGAAGCCGGCCCACTCGACGCCCGCCCCCTTACACGCGGGCGCAAGCACTCGCGTGGCTAGGTTGTCCGGGTCGAGCACGGTGCCAGTGGCCGTGGCGAACACCAACTCGCCGGGGGCGGTGCCGAGAGCGCGTAGGCGATCGGCGAGCGAGGACGGGATCGGTACGTCGCGTTTGGCGTAGCGAGACTTCAGGGGCCCGATCACGAGCCCCTCGCCGCGTCGACGACGCACACGCTGGCGCACCTTCACAAATGGGTGATCGCCGTCGAGTTCGAGATGGCGCCCGCACAGCACGAGCAGCTCTGAGCGGCGCAGACCGGTCGCGGCCAGCAGCTCGAACATCAGGCGGTGCGTGGACTCCACGTGCGAGACGACCAGCTCCATCGTCTCAACGGCCGTGCCGTCCTCGTCTTCGGTGCGAGGGAACGGTCGCGGCCGGTCCTCGTCCTCATCTACGCGGGCGCGATGCGGGAGCGCGGCGCCCGTGGCTGGACTGTGGCGAATCAGTCCCTCGCGACGAGCACTCGCCAAGCAGACGGTGAGCGGGCCGAGCGCGTTGCGCACGGTCTTGTCCGACAAGAGCACTCGTCGCTTCGGGTTCTCCTTGGTTGCTGCGGGCTTTGTCTGTTCGCACAACCATCCGATGAATGACGCGATCTGACTTGGCGTGATCTCGGTTAGCTTCGTCTGCGGGGAGAAGTAGCGCAGCGCGAACCTGTTGAGCAGAGTCCTGTACTCCGTGCGGGTCTCCTCGCGAAAGCCGCGCCTGCCCGTGCCTTGGTAGCGTTCGACCCACTCGCGCGCGTACTCATGCAGCGTGATCCGTGCGCGTTCCTCGTACTCGCCGCGACCGATGTCTGTCGTTCTCGCGGCCTTGGCACGGCGGGCCTCGTCGAGTGTGCGGCAGGACTCCCAGCGTTGCTTGCCGTTTGCGCGGTAGGAGAAGACGTAGCGGCTGCCGCGCTTGAAGATGCCGGGGGTGCGCGTCTTCTCGAGCTTCGCCGCCATCATCCACCTGCCGTGAGGCCGTTGACGGCGAGGAAGTCCTCGATGGCGTAGATGTCGTGTTCGGTCGCCTCGCGCACATCGGCGCCCGTCAAGGGATCGGCGACATGCTCGCGGTCGGCTACGACCCGTTCCTGTAGAGCCTTCGCGAGTATCTCGCGCCGCTCGTCCTCGATCTCAATTATGCGTGTCTCGTTGTGCCAGCCGATCGCATCCAGAAGCCGGCGCAGCGTGTCGAACTTCGCGAGCGGCTCGTTGAAGCTGTCGGGGTTTTGCTCCTTCTCGTAGCCGAGGCTCGCTTGGCTGATTTGATCGGCCGCTTCGCCCAGCTCGGTTAGTACGGCCGAGCGTGCGACGCGCGTGACCTCTGTGGGGATGGTGATGGTCGTCATTGTCGGTTCCTCCTTGGGATCGGAGGCTCCGGGAGAGTTCTCTGACGAGAAAGCCAGGCAGGCTGCTGGTAGCTTGGCTTGCGCGCCGGGAGTTACAGCTCTCGGTGCCACGGCGTCCGGGTGGTTACAGCCATCGCGGGCGCCAACTTGTATGTTCGCTGCCACAACCATACAACTTGGCTCGGACGTCAAGTCTGTCTTGGGGTGTACCTGCCAATGAACGACCAGACCACGGACCCGATCACCGACGCTCGCCGCGTCCTCGGCCGAGCGCTGCGCGAACTGCGCACCCAAGCCAGCCTCACGCAGAAGGAGCTGGCAACCAGAGCGAGCGCGGATGACACCTACATCTCCCAGGTCGAGACCGGACACCGCGACATCCGCTGGTCCACGATCACACGCCTGCTCATCGCGCTCGACGTGAGCGTCGCAGACCTTGCAGCCGCGATCGAGCGACAAAAGCGCACACGGTCGTCGTAAGGTCTGGCGGCGGCACTCGACCGCTCGTGCTTTGGATCTCATCCCGACCGTCCTTCGATGTAGGCGTCGAGTTCGTCACGATGCAACAAGACCCGGCGGCCATCGCGGCGCGCCTCTAGCTTGCCAAGTGCGATCAGATCGTAGATCCGGTCCTTGCTACAGCGCAAACGCTCGGCGGCCTCCGCAACGTTCAACCATGGCGACACCGCTGCAGCGTTGTCCGTTGATACGAGCGCAGCCGCATGCTGAGCGATCTCTGCGAGCTGCTCATCAGTCAACCTGACAGTCAGCTCGATCATCGTCGAGCCTCATTGGCAATGTGGTCGTCGCTACGCGGGGTCACTACTACTAATGACCGCCAACCCCGCAGACCGGCCAAGAACTTTCGATTCGGGTGGACGTCTATCCGATCCCGGCCCGGCTTTGCCGGCTCGCCCGGCTGCTGTCAGTCCCTGGTCGCTACCTGCGGCTGAGACGCGCGTGCGAGCGCTGCGATGAACGGCTCGCGCACCACAGGATCACAGTGTTGGGCCTCAAGTTCGCGCTTCTCTGCGTTGGGATTATCGCCAGCCGGATAGTCGCTGCCTTGGCCACACGCAAGCGGCAAAGACGAGCCACCGTCCCAAGGCGCACCCGGGAACGTCGCATCGATCACGATCCGCTCCTCGCCTAGCTTGATCGTGAGATAGCGGTGGACATCTACGAGCCCCACCTCAGGGATTACGTCCGCAACGTCTGGACCGAACAGCTCGCCGGCACGAGCGCGATCAAGCACGTAGACGCGATGCACGATCTTCGGGTCGGTCTCGGGGAACCGCTCAGCCAACAGCCCCGCCAGAAACAGGTGCTTGGTGGAGCAAGTGCCTCGCCCCTCGCGCAACATCCCCTCGACGGTGCGATCACTCGGACGGCCATATGGGAGAGAGCGAACAGCTTCGACCAGCTCGATGAGCGACGCACCAGGACGGCACAATTCAGCAGCCAGCATCTACGCGCAGCCTAACGAGGCCAGCCCAACGACCGTGCCGAAAGCGCCGCCGCACAGTTCAAAATCGGGCGTATGGAGCAGCCGCGACGAAATATCGAGCTGAAGGCGCACGACCTCGACCCTGTGCGCTCACTGGAGGTATGCCGAACCCTCGGCGCGGAGGACCGCGGCGAGATTTGGCAGCGCGACACCTATTTCCAAGTCGCCAGCGGCGGCCTCAAGCTCCGCGAGGAGCGACCCGGTCGCCCACACCTGATCCAGTTCCAGCGCGCCAACGAACCCCAACAACGCGAGAGCCGCTACCGGATCATCGAGGTCGACGACGGCGCCGTTCTCAGCGCGGCGCTCGATGACGCGATCGGGATACGCGTCGTGGTGACCAAGCATCGTCGCTTGTTCCTGTGGCGCGATGTGCGAATCCATCTGGACCGGGTGGAACAGCTCGGAGAGTTCATCGAGCTTGAGGCCGTCGCTCCACCGGACTCAGACCTCACCCACGAGCACGATCTCATCGCTGAGCTACGAATAAGATTCGGCATCGTCGATGCGCGCTTGGTCGCCAGCGGCTACGCCCACCAACTCCTACAAGCCCAATCCCCCGCTGGCTAACCAGCCGCCTTATTTCGATATGAACCGAAAGCAGTGGCTTGTAGTCCTCGGGATCGCAGTCGTGGCGTTCAACGTCGTCATGTACTGGATAGACCCCAGCATGCAAAGCACACACGGGCCGGCGATTATCACCTTCGAGTTCGCCGGAAGCAAGGCACGTGCCGCTCAAATCATGGCTGAATGGGGTACTACCGGTCGCAACGCCGCCCGTCTCTCTCTTTGGATCGACTATGGCTACATGATCAGCTACGGAGCATTCTTCACTCTCGCGGGACTGGCCACACGCGATCTCGCCCGGCAGCGCGACTGGCGGCGCCTCGCTACCGCAGGCATAGTCGTTCCCTTCTTCGCGACAGCCGCAGCCTTGTTCGACGCGAGCGAAAACGTCGCTCTGCTCCTGACACTCGGCGGGCACGGAGGGAGCTTCGCCCCAGTCTTCGCCACCGCTTGCTCAACAGTCAAGTTCACCCTTATTACGATCGCTATCGGCTACACATTGATCGGCCTAGCAATGCGACCGCTGGCTCACACTGAAAGCAACGTACCAGCCTGAACGCGTTCGCTCCCTTACTCAGGCCGAGCTGGAGACGCCCCACTCGACCGGCATCGTTGTTCCTGCCTTGAAGGGTCGTCCAAGTCCTGGCGCCTGGTCGAGGACGCGCGCGAGTTGTTGGAGGGCGTTGTGGAATGCGAGCTCCTCGCGGGGGTCTTCGGCCGAGCTGTCGATGTTCGCGCGCCAGGTGGCGAGCGCGGCGAGGGTCTCTACTCGTTCGGAGTGCTCGTACCAGTCGTGCTCCAGTTTCGCGAGCGCCCGTGGATAGCGCTCGTATAGCGCGTCAATCGCGCCCCACGTGTTCTGATGCCAGGCGGGATCGTCCTCGGGTGCGATCCACGGCGCGCCGGCACCCGTCGCCCGTGGTGGGGACGCAGGCCGGGTGCGCAGACGCGCGCGCCTACTCGTCGCCGTCTCGTTCTCCTCAAGGACTGTGCGCAGGAGCCCAGCGGCGGTACTCGCCAACGGCTCTCCGGCTTGTTGGGCGCGTTGTTCGAGCGCGGCGTGGGCCGGGTCGGGCAACCGGATCATCAGCCGCTTCACCGGCTCAACCCAATCTCTTGCTCATACTCGACGTGTTGGCCGGTCTCGATCTCGGTCTGGGCGGTGGGGAGGCCGAGTTCACGCGACACGAGGGCCGGGTCCAGCTGCTCCCCTGGCTCCTCGGCGGTCTCGTATTCGAGCGACGGTGTTTGTGAGCGGCTGGATCGCATCTTTTTCGCGAGTCGTTCGATCCGGTCGAGGTCGGTGCCTTCGGTGCCTAGCTCCTCACGTGCAAGATGCCACTCGGTGCCTTTCCTTGCTCGCGAGGCCTGGACATAGGAGGACTCCTTGCTGGTCTGCCACCCGCCCGTGAGCACGACCGCACGCTCGACTGTCGCTCCTTGCTGGCGGTAGATGTGTTGGGCGTAGCCGAGACGCAGGGCCTCGCGGTCCTCGCCGGCGAGCGTGACCGTGCGGCCGCTCCCGTCAAGCGCGACTGTCACTGCGCCTTGGTCGTCGATATTGGTGATCTGGCCTCGGCTGCCGTTCTCGACTCTGGGTTGACGCGGCGCGCGGTGTTGGCGTATGAACGCAACACGATCCCCCTCAAACAACCCATAGTGAACCGATGCCAACGGGACCGCCCGCTCGCCGAGTTCTCCGCGGTCTCCACGCAAATACTGGGCGCGAGCGTTCAACCTGTCGATCTCCTTGTTCGACGCGTCCGCGATCAACGCCACCTCCGCCGGATCGAGATTCTCTGTCAACTTCGCCCAGGCTTGGACTGCGTTCTCGGCTGCCTGTTCACGGGTGTCTGCCAGGTTCAACTGGCCGCGGGACTTGTAGTGCGCCATCGCACGCTCCGGCTCCCCACCACGCAACGCAGCCCACGCACGCTGCTCATCACGATCTGACGTGCGCCTGACCTGTTCAATCTCTACCACCGGCATCCGAGTCGTCAAGCGGTCGAACATGCCGCCCGGACCGATCGAAGGCAACTGCTTACCATCACCCACCGCCACAAGCTTCGCACCCGTCCGGTCAACCAAGCCGATCAGCTTCTCCAACCGGTGCGTGTCAGCCATCCCCGCCTCATCGAAAAACACCGTCGTGTCCGCATCGAGCACGACGTTGCCCGTCTCTGCTCTTGCGACCAGCGAATCGAGCGTCATCGTCTGACCTTCAAGCGCCGGACTGTCATTGCCCAACCGCTCCCTCATGCTGCCCGCGACCGCCACACCGATCGTCGTGCGGCCAGCCAATTGCTCGGCTCTTGCGGCAGCGTCGATCACGACACCCTTCCCCGCTCCCGCCGGGCCGATCAACGCCACTCCGCGCTCGGGGCCAGTCAAGACGAGTAGTGCCATCTCCTGCTCATCGCTCAACGGAGCACCGATCCGCTCGGCTACCTCCCGCGCAGCGTTCGACCTTGCGCTCTCCCCAACACCGCGTCCGGCAGGAATGGCCAGCTCGTTGGCATGGCGTTCGATTGCCTGCTCCTGTGCACGCACGGCAAGCGTCGTCATCTTGCCGTCCTCCAATGGCAACACTCGCCGATCCCTGACCATCTCCCCCACCACCTCAAACGCCTGCTCCGGTGACAGCTCCCCAACAGACTGCTCGAGCACCGCCGCACGCAACTCCTTGACCTCAAACACCGCCCTGCTCGCCGTCAGACCGCGCTCCACGCGATCCATAAGCGCGCCCTCACGCTCGGCCGGCTCGTGCTCGCCCGAGAGTAGTCGTGCTGCCTCGCCGGGTCCGAACTTGTACTGGTCCGCTACCTCGCGCCATACCTGGTCGAGATCGTCTCGCGTCGTCAACTCCTTCGCACGACGGTTCTCCAACTTCACGTTGCGCAACTCGCCACGCTCAGGCGCACGCCCATACCTCGCCCGAAACCGCTCCGCCGCCGCGACCACTTCACGCGTACGACCCGAAAACGCATCCAACAAACCCCTCGGCACACCCGCAATCTCGAAATACCGGGCCTCCTTGCCTGTCCCGCCGTCGATTTCATAACCGAGATCAGACAGCTCCTGTGCCAAAGCTGAGCGGTAGAACGCGCCCACTTCCCTCGCTGAACGGAAGATCGGCCTCGACGCGACCGCCACGAACCGATCGTCCTCTCGCACCGCACCAGTGACGACTACATGGCTATGCAGCTGGGGGTCTGGTGTCTCCGCGCCGCTTACGCCACGCGCGGTCGTATGGCGATACTCCACCGCCAACACATCCTTCGCCTTCTCCTCAACCACCTCACCGCCATAGCGCCGACGGACCACCGGAACCTGCTCGCGCACATGCTTCAACGCCCGCGCCACCGCCCGACCGTGCGCCTGCTCGATCTGCTCACGCTGCCACGGATCACCGATCGCCCACACCACCGACACCGACTTCGGCGCACTAAACGACACGTCGATGCCACCGCCGCGGCCACCGCCCGCGCCCTCTGGACGCAACCAGTCCCCGGTGCCGGGGTGACGGCCTTCCATCAACGCCACGAAATCCTGGCCATCCACTGTGCCATCCGAGACGATCCCCAAACGCTCAAGCGTCGCCTGACCGGTATGCCAACGACCCGGGGCCTGGACCGCCTCGCTCGTCGGACCCAAGTAATAGTCGCCCCGCTCCGGCGCGACCGTCTTCGACTCCAGATAGCGCGCATAGCCCGCCGCAGAATCCGCCTTGAGGCTCATTGCCGTCATCACAACACGGCCATCATAAGCAGTCGTTCGGATGCTTTCAAGCTTTCCGTGCATCTAGTCTGTCCCTTCCTGCCAGCCTGGGGAGACCGGGTGCTGGTTCCGGTCGGAAGGACCGGTTGAGCGGGCCGTCGCTGGCAGGAAGGTTCTTGCCGTTGGTGTTGTCCGGTGGGCCGGGTTGGGTCCCGGGCTGGTGACGGGCTGACTCGTAGTCTGTCTGTCGGCCGTTGCTCTGGCCTGACCGAACGTCCGTTGTGTCGTCCGCCACCACCCGGGATCTTTGGCGTGACCTAATAGGAGCGTGGCAACCGCCCCCAGGAAGGCCTGTCCGCCAGAGGTCCAGTCAAACGAGACCAATCGATTGAAGGGACGTGCTGGATGATTGTGATCGGAGCGGATGTCCACAAGAGCACCCATGCCCTCGCGGCCGTCGACGCGAACACTGGGCAGCTCCTCGGCGAGAGGGAAATCCCAGCGAAGGAACAGGGCCATCTGGATGCGCTGCGCTGGGCGCACGAGCTCGCCACGGAGATCGTGTGGGCGATCGAGGACTGCCGGGACCTCTCCCACCACCTCGAGAGCGCGCTCGTGAGCGCCGGCGAGCGGGTCATCAGGGTTGCACCGAAGCTGATGGGTGCCTCCCGCCGCGGGGAACGCGAGCCGGGCAAGTCCGACCAGATAGACGCGAGGGCAATAGCCCGAGCGGTTCTGCGGGAGGGCATCGAGCGCTTCCCGGCAGCGTTCCTTGATCAGGACGCCGTCGAGATCCGGCTGCTGTGCGATCACCGCGAAGTGCTCGTCAACGAGCGCACACGACTGATCAACCGACTACGGATCAACCTCGTGATCCTCGACCCCGAGCTGGAGGCAACAATCCCAGCCCGCAAGCTCGACTACCCAGGCCAGCTGCAGCGCGTGACCCGGCGTCTGCGAGCGATGCCGCAGACTGCGAGGGTTCGGATCGCCCGCGAACAAACGAAACGAATCGGCGTGCTCACCCGCGAAGCAGAGCAGATCAAGCGCGACCTGCGCGACCTCATCCGTGTGCATCGTCCCGAGATGCTCGCCGAGACGGGCTGCGGCCCTCTCACCGCCGCGATCCTGATCGGACAAACTGCCGGTGCTGAGCGTTTCAAGAGCGACGCCCACTTCGCAAGGCTCGCTGGCGTCGCTCCGATCCCCGTCTCCTCCGGCCGCACCGATCGCCACCGCCTGGACCGCGGCGGCAACCGTCAAATCAACCGCGCCCTGCACGTCATCGCGATCACACGCGGACGGCTGGACCCCGGAACGCGCGCGTACTTGCAGCGCAAGGAAGCCGAGGGCAAGACCCGCATCGAGGCGATGCGCTGTCTGAAGCGCCACCTCGCACGCCACTACCACCGTCTGCTGCTCCGGCCAACCTCGGCTGCAGGCGCCGGCCGAGCAATCGCTACTTCGGCACCTGCGCCTGTGCGGTGCTTGACATAGCAGCGAGCCAGCGCGAAAGTGCGCACGGTGCAGTTCCGACGAGGACCTCAGTTACGGCTCTTTGAGCGTCCGCTGCACGCAGGCGTGCTCGCTTTGGCGTGCGCGTCGGTGCTCGCTGGCTGCGGCGGATCGGCACCCAGGGCAGATCCGACCCAAGAGGCCCGGGTCATCTCAGAGGCGAATGCGTTCTGCCAACACGTCAGCACCTTGCCACCCGTTACCCGCCGCTCCCAGCAGCAGATCAGGTCCATCCAGGCTCGCTTTGCAGCCCTCACACGAGCTATAAGCGACACAGCCGCTTACCTGCCCGCCGGCAAGGACCTCAACGAAGCGCACGCAGCTCGCCGCGCCCTCATGACCGAAGCACGCCAGCACTCACACAATGGACTCTCCCCCTCAGACTTCAACACGCGTGTCAATCGGCTACAGCTGCGGATCTTCAACGACGAGCTCGCCCTCGGCCTGACATGCGACGGGCAAATCGCCGCACGCGCCCACGAGACCGCACGCGCCATAGCCAGATCACCGAATTAAACGCACGCGAAAACGCACGCGAAAACCCGCAAATAGCGACATCCACTTGACATAGGAGCAACGCCGTGGGTGTTGCGGTGGCCTTGGCGTCGCGTTGGGACCTTCTGGGTGCAGCGGCGTTTCGAGTGGCACCGGCGTTGTCCGTCCCAGTGAGCTTGCTGGTAGGCGCGACGAGCGATGGGGCTCGGCTAGCTGAGATTGGTTTCGTGGCAGAGGGGCCTCAGCGCTTTGATGTGCGTGAGGACAGGGCCTAGCGTCTGCCGATCGCGTGCGGCTTGAAGCGGGCGCCGGCCCGCATCGGTAGCTCCCTCTCCCACCACGCGATGTAAGCCCGTGCCTCCAAGCTCGCTCCAGCCGACGCCCCACCCTGGAGGTTGCGAGCCTGGTTGGAGGCATTCGGGTCGTGCTGCAGGTTGGAATCGAGTTTGTGATACTCCACGCGATGTCTCCGCAAGCCGAATCGGAGGATGGCGGGTGAGCGAGAGTAGGATCTCCACTCGCTCCGTCTCGCGCGATGTTGTCGAGACCGGCCCGATCATCTTGCGCGACGGCGATACCACACGACTCGTCTTCCTGGCAACGATGGTCGACAGGGATGACCCGCTGCGCGGCTGCTTCGTCTACCAGCGCAAGCGCAAGAGCGATGACTGGGAGGACATTCGCACAGCGCCGCTCACAGGCTTGAAGGCCGGTGAGGGATATGTGCTCGAGCTGCGGTCGCAGGAGCTGTCTGCGCTGATGGATGGTCTTGACGCACGTAAGGAGCTGTTTGAGAAACACGGTATCCAGTGGGGAGAGCGCGACTACGTCAGCAAGCAGCGCCTGCCAACGATCGTGCAGAGCATCATCGACTCGAACTCAACGGAGCTTGCCGAGGCGCTGTCAGAGATCGACGCCGAGGACATCCTCGCGCTCAGCCAGAAGGTCGAAGTCTCCAAGCTTGATGTGTTGCTGACGGACATGAAGGCTCATGGCGACGAGAAACGCGAGGAATACTGGCAAGAGTTGCTGAAACAGAACCCGTGGGTCTTCTCTCAGATCACCGGCTCGCCCGTAGTGCTCCTGGAGGACAAGGCATATGTGGGCGGCAAGACCATCCGCAATACAGACGGGGGCGAGGTGGACTACCTGCTTGCCAACCAACTCACCGAAAACGTTTCCTTCGTGGAGATAAAGACTCCCTCTACCCGGATTTGCGCGAGCGGCTATCGGGGAGGCGGAGTGTTCGCGCTTGACAAGGACATTTCGGGCGGCGTCGTTCAGGTGCTCGGCTATAGGGACAACTTCGAAAAGGAGTACTTCTCGCACAAGGCCAAGAACGAGGATCTCGCGTTCCGGTCCTTCAATCCTCGCTGCTGGCTGATCGCCGGTCGCGCCAGCGATCTCAGCACCGAGCAAAAGCGTAGCTTTGAGCTGTTTCGCAACGCGCTCTCCGGCGTCACGATCCTCGCGTTCGACGAGGTCATTTCGCGGCTCGAAGGAATCCGCGAGGCGCTCGTCGCCGAGGAGCCGGTACCGGCCGATTAGCGCAGAGTCGGAACTTACCGACGGATCGCGCGGTCTTGCTCCGCCAACTGCTTCTAATCAACGATATCTGTAGCCATAGACCCGATCATCTCCCCCGCAATCGGGCAGACGCTATCTCCGCCTTGGTCCATCCCTTCGGTCGGACCAAGCCAGATCCACCGCTCATCGGACAGACCCCGAGACCACCGTAGCATCAAATCGTGGAGACCTCTATAACAAAATTGGCAATATCAGTAACTGCATATGGAACTGTAAGCTCAACAATTGGTTCCGATGGGGAAATACCCAACCGCTCGCACCAAGGATAGTCGCTGATAGTCCTGAACGTGCCAATCCCTCGCTCGTAATTTGCACTCGGATGTACTGCACCACTATTGAGGTGCGCGAGTTGGACGCATTCCGCATGAATGTCAAGCAGAGCGCTAGTGTCGAGCGTAAGGATGTCGTGCGAACGCTGTCGATAAGGGGGCGCATTTCGCAGGCGATCCAGGCGCGCGTTCGTCAGCCAAAAGAATACCCGTCGGTTGAGGGTGCGGTACCACTCTGCCTCAGACATACCAACAAGGGTACGACGCAGTACCGTCTCGTTGATCGGCTTATTGTCGCGAATCCAGGCAGTCCCATGAATCGGGTGGGTGATCTTGACCGACTCGGGCCGGCGTGCCGACTCGATCACGTCCCGCTCTACGCCCCTAATTTCAAATAGGTCGAGCAAGGCGCTAGTTGAAAGAAGCCCGTGCCGCTCCACTGACGGCCAGGAGCCGGCCTCAGCCATATGAAACAACCGGGGCCACCGCGATGCGATGTACTCAGGTGTTAGGACGTTGGGCACATTCACCAGTCGCGCCGATCAATGATGCCCCGGAAAGGCATAAAGCCTGTTGAGATCAACGACACCCGAGCACCAGTAACTCGCTCGACCTCGTCAATGAACTGAATAGTCTCATCCGTCAACTGCTCAAAGCGCCACGCTTCGGCGTTTTTCGCGTGAAGATAGTCGACAAAAGTCAAAGCGATGTCAGTCGGCGCATTGAGAAGGGCCGCCCGACGCAGAAGATCCCACTCCGGCTCTCCGACACGTCTTAGTTTTTTGGTCTTTGATGTCAGCTCATTTTCAGCCAATCCGGTTAGCCCAGAACGCCGTTCGATCTCCTCCCAAGACAATTCGCTCGTCATAGGCCCCGATGTGCCCCCAACACGAATCGGATAAGTGCGGACCACCATGACAACCTTTCGCACTCTGGCAGGCGCAACGCCTGCCTCGGCTAGGCAGCCTGCCACGTTGGTGTCGCGCGATGTAACGTTTGGGTACGGACCGTGATACAGAGAAAGCCCGCTGCCCTGAGTGCCCTCTAGCATAATCCGCTTACGTTCAACGTAGGCGCGCTCAAGTATTTCTGAGGTTGGACGCACATAGGGATGGAGCTCGCGGACATCGCGCGCCAAGCGCACGTCCTTACCGCGCATAATGCGCCGAGCCGTTGCGTTGCCCGTTCCAGATCCGGTTGAACCGATGCGTCCGACAAGATCCGTTTCTGCCTCAGACTGGTGGTCGACATCCTCAATTATCATCACCCGCGGATCAATCGAAAGCCGCTCCGCGCTAACGTCACAGCGCGCGATCTCCGACAACAGTTCGGGTGGGTATACGACTGCTCCCGGACCCAAGACAAGCTGGGCCTCCCCGGCCTGGGTACCCGAGGGCAGGCTGAAATGGGTAAATATCTCCCCTGAAGGCAGGTAGACCTTGTGCGCCGCATTGGGTCCGCCCACACGTACAAGAAGGTCATACTCCGGGGCGAGGTGGAAGGCGATATTGCCCTTGCCCTCAGAGCCGTACTCACCGCCGACAATCACGTCAACCCGCGGCGCGTGCTCTCGGTCGAGCAGCCCAAGCTGCGCGGCTACTCGAATCACCACGTCGTCGGGGCCGTCTCGATCAGTGTCGATGGCAATATCAGCCATCGTGCCGAGAGAATCGACCTGAGCCTCAGTTGGATCAGCCATTACCTCGTCGTAAGAGATGGCCTCCTCGACCTCGGATCGCGAGCGACGCTCCTCATAGCGCTGGGCACACGTCTCACGCGAGGCAGTAATGTGGACGTGTCGCACTGCTCGCCCAAACGCTTGTCGCAATCCGTCGATCTGCCCAGATATACGAGCAGCGTCGACGATGACTAGGTGAACCTCGGCGTCATAGATGCGACGTGAAAGTCGGTCAGCTACCCAGCGGCCGTTCGTAGTGGTATCCAGCTCGGCACCGATGCGCTGAAGCGCCGCGCGTGTGGGAGGCTCGCTTGGCGCCAAGCGTGGCATCAGCAACTCTCGTGTAGACAGCCGTACACCATCGAAGCGGGCAGCTAGAGCACGCGCTAGGTGACTCTTGCCTCCAGCGACTGGAGTGGACCCGGTTTCGTGGACAGTCTTGGACTATCGTGGCTAGTTGATTGTTGTTGTGGTTGATTGGTTCTCGTATTGCTCTGGTGAGAGGTAGTCGAGGGTGGAGTGTCGTCGTTGGCGGTTATAGAACGCCTCGATGTACTCGAAGATCGCGGAGCTCAGCTCGCGTCTGGTGGGCCACGGTTGACGGTGTACGAGCTCCTTCTTGATCGTCGCAAAGAAGCTCTCGGCGACGGCATTATCATAACAATCACCGCGTGATCCCATCGAGACTGCCACTCCTGCGTCACGCGCCTTCTGTCCGAAGGTAAGACTCACATATTGAGACCCCTGGTCTGAATGGTGAATCAGACCTGGGTCTGGACATCGACGCTCTAGCCCCATTTGCAGTGCGTCAAGGACCAGTTCTGAGCGCATGTGCTCAGCCATCGCCCATCCCACGATCATCCGTGAGAACGCGTCTTGGACCGCAGCGAGATACAACCATCCCTCCCAGGTCCGCAGATACGTCAGGTCGGCAACCCACAAAACATTCGGTGCTGGGGGACGGAACCGCCGGTCGACCAGATCATCGGCGACACGCACTCCTGGGACCCTGATAGTCGTCTTGCCACGCTTGATCTTGACGAGCCCTGCAATACCGGCTTGGCGCATAAGGCGTTGCACCCGCTTGCGCGAGACCAGGACGCCATGACCAAGGCGCAACTCAGCCTGCACTCTACGAGACCCATAAACACCACGAGCCTGCTCATGGATCTCCTTGATCTTCTCAACCAGCCAGGCATCAGCGAGCGCTCTGTCACTCGGAGCACGACGCTCCCATTCGTGAAACCCAGAACGACTAACACCAAGTACCCCACACATCACAGAGACTGGGAAACTGGCCTTCTCCGCCGAGATGATCCGATAGATACTCACCGGGTCTCGGTCTCCGCTGCGAAGAAGACCGCGGCTCGCTTGAGAATTTCACGCTCCTGCTTGAGTCGAGCGTTCTCGCGCCGTAGCCGCCGGAGCTCTTCGCGCTCCCCGGACGTCAGACCATCCCGTTCCCCGATATCGATCTCGGCCTGCTTCACCCATATCCGCAGCGACTGATCACTGCACCCCAAGCTCTCAGCGACATCCCTCAACGAGCGGCCCTGACGAACCAGACCCACCGCCTCACGCTTGAACTCCTCTGGATACCGACGCGCTGGTCGCGACATAGACACCATCCTTTCGCATCCAAACCACAAAAGCAATCAGATGTCCGTCAAACCGGGTCCACTCCAGACCGGCCCTGAAACGACGACAATCAAACGCCTAGTCATCGGTTCTCTTATCGGCAACAGCATCAAGCGGCCGGACGCAAGCAAGCATCAACAATGCACACCTACAGGAGCCTCAACTGCTCGCCGAAAGACGCATCCTCAGGCATGGGAGCGTCGGGCAGCACGTATACCGTTGTGGCGACGTGCCTGTCGGCAAGCTCCTCGAGAATTAGGTCGCGTACCTCGGGCCAGCGCACCCCACCTTGGCCGGTGCCGATCGCCGGCATGTGGATGTCAGCACCATGCTCAAGGGCGAGATGCGCGAGCGTCTCTAGCGTTTCTCGCAACGCCCCGAGGCGGACCCTAGATCGCCCAGCGGGACTATCCCCGTAGCCCGCTTGAGCTACCAGACTGGCAATCCAAAGGCCATCACCGGCCTCAGTGAGGTGCACCGCTCCTCGGCGCAGTTGACCACTGATCGCCCATTCCGCGTAGTCACTACGAGCGTCTGGAAAGCGCTCCATGAGGCTCAGAGCAACGCCTCGACCACCCCAACTGCGCGCGCGGTCGTTGACAATATGAGCGATGATTGCCGGACCATCGACACGTGGCTCGCTTGCATCGCCGCGTACGTAGCGCAGCCCTCCATCGTGAACCTCAACGGCCCCTGCCGGCTCCAGCAACCCGAGAAGACGAGGAAAGCTGTCCCCTGGGTATGGCGGCACACCGACTGCCTGGACATGCAGCTCCTCGACACCCCACACCTCGAACCCCTCGTCGGAAAAGCCGACCGCGGTGCAGCGGTTCAAGACGGAGGCCGCTGAAAGACGATATCCGGCCTCCACAGGAGGAGCCCATGTCCGCGAGGGCACGACATAGTCCAGCCGGAACTCCTCGGAGCCACGTAAACGAGCTGCGGCAAACAAGCAAGATGGCCTGTCGGTCAGCTTTATCGTACGGCGCAAAAGCGCCTCGGTCGACACACCGAAGCGGACTCGCTGGTCTAGGAGGTGTGGCAGGGATAGATCCTCAGCTTCTGAGATCGGAAACGCCCCCACTGGCATAAGGAACTCTGCTGCAGCTACGTTGCAGAGAACCTCCAACTGCCAGTCGTCGTCGCGACGTTCAGAGACATCGCGGTAGCGCACCCGCTCCGCATAGTCAGCAAACAGATAGTGGGCGATCTCGTGGGCAATGGAAAACCGGACCCGGGCTGGACGGCGTGCTGGGTTGAACTCGATGCGGGGCTGACCATCGAGCGAGACTAGCCGGGCATCATCAAGCTCCTGCCGTGCGACCACCTCAATGCCCAGATCGTCGGCTAGTAGAAACGGGTCATATGGAGGTCCGGTCCAACCCCTCTCCATCGCAGTCAACGCGACTTCACGGGCACGACGCTCGATCGTGACGACAGGATCATCAGCGCCAGCCCCTTCAAGCAGCAGACGAACAGAGGGATGGGTCCATTCGATACTGGTCATTGCGTCGCCCCTGAGCCACGTTGTGCGGAAGATTCGCCTGCATGATGGAATCTTGGCAGCTGCTTCGGCTGACTCAGCATACGTTTAGGCCAGTCTTGCGACGGCGACGGGGGACCTTCTGGCATACGCAGCGTGGCAGACGTTAGTCGACGCAAAGGCAGCAACCCCGGATTGCTGCCCATCGACGACATTTTGAGGATGTTTGCACTTCCGTTCACACCCCCCGCCCCCAGGACCCCGTCAAACCGCCCCAAAAACCCCAAAAGCCCCGGATTTCCGGGGCTTTTGCTAAGTAGCGGGGGCAGGATTCGAACCTGCGACCTTCGGGTTATGAGCCCGACGAGCTACCAGACTGCTCCACCCCGCGTCGCTCCATACGTTCTAGCAAAAAGCACGGGCCGCCAAAAGGCCTGGGCGCTCGATCGCAACCAGCCACGCGCACTCCCCCGCGCGCACACGCCCATACACGCCTCCACACGCCCCCCCACGGGCACCACCCAAGTCGACCGCGCGCCCACCAGCTCCGGCCGGCCTCTACGATTCCTTTCCTTGCGCACTGCTGTCGTCGACATAGGCACTAACTCCACGCGCCTGCTCATCGCCGACGTAGACCAGACGAGCGGCGCTGTCGAGGAGTTGCACCGCGAGTCGCAGGTGACGCGCCTTGGCGAGGAAGTCGATGCGGGCGGGCGGCTTTCCGAGGAGGCGATTGCCCGTGTGCACGCGACGCTCACCGACTACCGCGCCACGATTGACCGCTACGCATGCGAGGCCAACTTGGCCGTGCTCACCTCGGCTGTGCGCGACGCTGCCAACGGCGCCGAATTCACCGAGGGGGTTCGCGCCGAGTTCGGGCTGGACGCGAAAGTGCTCTCGGGCGAGGAAGAGGCGCAGCTTACGTTCCTCGGCGCGATGAGCGACCGCGACGCAAGCGCCGCTGCCGAGCCGACGGTCGTGATCGATATCGGCGGCGGGTCGACCGAGTTCATCCTCGGCAGCAAGCACACGGCCAGCTTTCATGTCTCGGTACAGGCAGGCGTGCTGCGCATGAGCGAGCGCCACATCCACAGCGATCCCCCCTCCCCCGCCGAGCTGCAGGGACTGGCGGCCGACACGCGCCGGATCTTTCTCGCCGGGCTGCCTGCGGTGCAGCGCAAAGCGGTCAAGCGCGCGATCGCGGTTGCCGGCACCGCCACGTCGGCCGCGGCCATCAACCAGGAGCTCGCTCCATACGATCCCGAGCGGGTGCACGGCTACACGCTGTTGCTGGCTACGGTCGAACTGTTGCTTGCTCGCTTGGCCGACCTGACCGAAGCCAAGCGCCGCGAAGTCGTCGGCTTGCACCCCGACCGGGCGCCGACGATCGTGGCGGGGATGATCCTGCTGCAGGAGTCGATGATGGCGTTCGACCTCGATCAGGTCGAGGTTTCCGAGCACGACATCCTGCGCGGCGGCACCCTGCGCCTGGCTGGCCTGGACTGAGGCCACGCGCGTCCCGCGCAGCGCCTGGCCAGCCTGGACTGAAGGCCACACGCGTCCCACGCGCAGCGGCACCCTCCGGACCCTCCGACCCGCTGGCCTGGACTGACGAGGCGCGGACACAGCTCGTCACCCTGGGCTCGCTGTCCCGACGACGCACGCATCCGGCGCCGAACAACCTCAGCCTCTGCTGACTCGATAAAGGCGCCTGGACGATCGTCGGAACGAACCTCCATCAAATTAATCCGTTTGTCGTGCTTCGCCGAAGAAGATCTGCCGGCAGTGGAGGTATGGGGCTCTGCCGCGTCCCTTCACCGATCGGTCTATAGGCCCGAGCACTGCCGAGCAATCGGCGATCCCGCTATGCGGGCCGTCCTATCCGGCTTCGAGGCTCGCACCCCTGCCATTGCCCCGAAGCCAAGCCCCTGAGGAAGCCGCCCACGTGGGCGGCTTCCTTGTTCAGGCGAGGTTCGACTTGCGCGGGTAGGCGACGCTCGGATCGGTGAGCACGTTCACGAGCGCCGGAGCTCCGGACGCAAAAGCACGCTCGAGCGCTGGCACGACGTCTTGCGCTTGCTCGACCAGCTCGCCATAGCCCCCGAGCGCCTCCACCACCTGGTCATAGCGTGTTGCCGGGCGCAGATCGGCGGCCACCGAATAGCCGTAGAGGAACTCCATCGGGTGCTTCTCCAAAGCCCAGATGCCGTTGTTGCCCATGAGTCCCACGACGTTGACCCCGTGGCGCGCGAGCGTGTCGAACTCCATGCCGGAGAAGCCGAAGGCACCGTCGCCTAGCAGCAGCACGACCTGGCGCTCGGGGTGAGCCAGCTTTGCCGCCAGCGCATAGCCTGGGCCCGTCCCCAGACATCCAAACGGGCCCGGATCAAGCCAGCAGCCCGGCGCATAACTGTCGATCACACGTCCGGCGTAGGAGACGAAGTCGCCCCCGTCGCCGATCACGATCGCGTCGCGGTCGAGCACCTTAGACAGCTCGGCGTACAAACGCATCGGGTGTAGCGGCGCGCGATCGTCGGAGCGCTCGGCTTGCTCGGCGGCGCGTCGCTCGCTCTCTGCGGCACGCAGTGTCGCAAGCCATGGCTCGCTTGCGAGCGCTTTGGCGCCTGCCGCCGTGCGCAGATCCTCGAGCGTCGATGCCAGCTCGCCGTGCAGCTCCACCGCCGGTTCGCGCGGATGCGCGCGCTGGGGCTCGGCGACGTCGATCGCGACGATAGCCGTGCCCTCGCCGAAGGAGCTGCCGAAGCCGAGGCGGAAGTCCATCGGCACGCCGATCACCAGGGCCACGTCAGCCTCCCTGAGCGCCTGCGAGCGCGTGCGCGAGAAGAACAGCTCGTGGTCGGCTGGCACGCAGCCGCGCGCCAAGCCGTTGAGGAACACCGGAATGCGCAGCGTCTCGGCCAGCTCCAGCAGCGCCTGCTCGCCGTGGCCCCAGTAGAGATCGGTGCCCGCCATCACGACGGGGCGCTCGGCCTCGGCTAGCAGCCTTGCCGCACGCTCGACAGCTGGTGCGTCCGCTCTCTGCGGACCATGCCCCCCGCGCGCGCGGGGGGGGCCGCTTTCTGAAGCGCTCATGAACACGTAGTCGAGCGGGAAGTCCAGAAACGTCGGGCCGCCATGGGGGGCGAGCGCGCTCGCAAGCGCCTCATCCACCAGTCCGGGGATCTCCGCCGTGGACTGCGCGGTCGTCGCGAGCTTGCACAGCGGACGCACGAACGGCACGTGGTCGATCTCCTGCAGGGAACCCTGCCCCCAGCGCATCGCCGGCGCGCGCCCACCGAGCACCAGCATCGGCGAATGGTTGGCCTGGGCGCTGGCCATCGCGCTCATCCCGTTCGTCACGCCTGGCCCCGCTGTGAGCGCGCACACGCCCGGTTCGCGTGTCACCTTCGCCCAACCCTCGGCGGCGAAGGCGGCGGTCTGCTCGTGGCGCACGTCCACGATCTCGATGCCCTCCTCTCTGCAACCGTCGTAGATCGAGAACAGGTGGCCGCCGGAGAGCGTGAACAGCTTGCTCACACCATGCGCCTTGAGGCGACGCGCGATCAAGTGCCCGCCGTGCAGCTCCTCGACCCGATCGGCGCTCTCTTGCGTGCTCTGGCTGGACATCGCTCCGCGACTTTACTCGAGGGTCCCAGCGCGCGCGGGGAGCATCGCGCTCTTGGCATGGCCGAGGCTGATGTCGATGGGGATCTGTTCGTTGCGATTGGCAGTTGCACGCCCCCGCTAGCCCAGCCTGGCGGTCGCCGTCCTCGCCTGCGGGGGCGTGCTCCGTATGCACAGCAGGGCTCTACCACGACCGACTTTTGCTCGGGGTGCATGCCCGGGGTGGTGTGTGGTTTCAGCACATAGGCGACACATGTGTCAGGACATAGGAGACATCTATGTGAAGGAGTCTTCCTGTGGATATGGCGCGGTATCTGGTCGAGGCGCATGTGTTGGAGGGGCGTCCGGTCAGCGAGCTGGCGGACGCTCATGGGGTGCATCGCAGCTGGATCTACAAGCTGTTGGCCCGCTACCGGGAGGGCGGCTATGAGGCTCTGGAGCCTCGTTCCAGGCGGCCCAGGTCCTGCAAACACGCCACGCCTGATGAGATCGTGCGGGTGATCGTCGGGCTGCGAGGGCGGCTCTCACAGGAAGGCCATGATTGCGGGGCGCACACGATCGCCCACCACCTAACCCAAGATATGGACGAGGGCGCGGTGCCGTCGGTCTCGACGATCTGGCGGATCTCCTTAGACGAGAGGGCCTGGTCGTCCCCCAACCGCAGAGAAGAAACCCCGCAACTGCCTGATCCGCTTCCAGGCAGAGCTACCGAACGAGATGTGGCAGACCGACATCACGCACTGGCTCCTCTGGCCGATGGCACGGACGTCGAGATCCTCAACACGATCGATGACCACTCCCGCCTGTTCCTGGCGTCCCGGGCGTTCGCCACGGTCAAGGCGCGGAATGTCGTGGACGTATTCCACAAGACCGCCGAACTGCACGGCCCACCAGCGCGAGCTTGCTCACCGATAACGGCGCTGTGTTCACCGGGTTCTACCGCGGCGGGAAGGTGCTCCTGGAGTCAGAGCTGCAGCGCCTCGGCGTCACATTCAAGAACTCCAGGCCCTACCACCCCCAGACCTGCGGGAAGATCGAGCGGCTGCACCAGACGCTCAAGCGCTACCTCGCCCGCCAACAACCGGCCAAGACACTGCCAGAGCTACAAGCCCAGCTTGACGCGTTCGTCCACTACTACAACACCACAAGACCACACAGGGCCCTCGACGGGCGCACACCCTTGCAGGCATACAGCACCAGGATCAAGGCCAGGCCAGGAGGTCAGGCGAATTCAGCCACCCACTTCCGCGTCCGCCAAGACAAGGTCGACACCAACGGCACGGTGACCCTCCGCTACGACAGCCGGCTCCACCACATCGGCATCGGCAGAGCCCACAAAGGCCGCACCATCAAGCTCCCGATAGCCGACCGCGACATCCGCATCATCGACCCCAACACCGGCGAACTCATACGCGAACTGACCCTCAACCCCAACCGCGACTACCAACCCATCAAACAAGCCTGAACTGTCTACGATGTGCCGAGACATCAGTCTCCGATGTCCCGACACACAACAGCATGCCCGGGGTGGGACTCGAACCCACACGCCCTTGCGGACTATCGATTTTAAAGTCGACGGCGTCTTCCAATTCCGCCACCCGGGCGAGCCTTGGCACTCTAGTCCAGTGGATGTTGCCGATGTCCAGTATGGAGCGCAAATAGACACTCTGACATCGGCGCCGGCGCGCCCGCGACGTTTACCTGGGCTTGTGGGTGGGCAGCGATACTTCACAAAGACCGCAACTACTTGCCCGCTAGCGTGTATCTAGTTGCAGGAAAGCGAAAGGACCGCCGTGGAGGTCTCAGCACTAAAAGCCCCAGCAGCGCCCGGCCTGAGAAGCCCGTCAGCGCTGTTGCGCCTGCAGTCCGACGAGCGCCTGATCGCGCTGATCCGCCGCGGCCAGCACGCAGCCTTCGAGACGCTCTTCTCACGCTACCAGTCGCGCCTGCTGGCCTTCTGCCGGCACATGCTCGGCTCCAAGGAGGACGCCGAAGACGTGCTGCAAGAGGTGTTTGCGGCCGCTTTCAACGCGATCCTCGCCGACGAGCGCGAGATCAACGTGCGACCCTGGCTGTATCGGATCGCGCGCAACCGCTCGCTCAACCATCTGCGCAAGGCCAGCGCCATAGGCGTGGACTCGATGGATGTCCACTATGCCGAGAACGGCGTGTCGACAGCCGACAAGGTGATGCGCCGCGAGAGCTTCCGCCAGCTGATCGGCGACGTGCAGGAGCTTCCCGAGACCCAGCGCACGGCACTGCTGTTGCGTGAGATCGACGCGCTCTCCTACGAGCAGATCTCAGACGCGATGGAGACAACTGTTCCCGCGGTCAAGTCGCTGCTGGTGCGCGCCCGTATCTCGCTCGCCGAGGCCGCCGAGGCGCGCAAGCTGAGCTGCGAGGAGGCACGGCTGGAGCTTGGGGAAGTCGCCGAGGGCCTGGTCAAGTCGAGCCCGGCCGTGCGCCGCCACGTACGCGACTGCGAGCGCTGCAGGGCCTTTCGCAAGCAGCTTAAGGACAACAATGTGGCGCTCGCGGCGATCCTGCCGGTCGGGCCGCTGTTGATGCTGAAGAAGCTTGTACTCACAAAGCTGGGGTCAACCGCCGGCGCCGGGGGGGCCCATGCGGCTGGCGCCGGCGGAGCGGGCGCCGCGGCGGCTGGCGCCGGCGCGGTCGGAGGCGGCGGAGCAACCGGCGGCTTCGTGACAGCGGGCGTAGGGGCGTTGGCGACCAAGGCCGCCGCTGGACTTGCGGTTGCCGCGATCGTGACGGCCGGAACGGTGGCGGCAGATCACGCCAGCAGCCCTGCCCGCCATCACCACCACACGCTGGGGGCAGCCGCCGCTCTGCCTGTGTCACACGCAAGCGAACCGGTCCTCACCCGCACCAGCTCACAACCGGTGACGACCTCCTCGGCTGGGCTGGTGGCAGCCAGCAACGTCAGGGTGGCCCGCCGTCGTGCGCCGCGCAAGCCGAAGCTCGCGAGCCCCACCGGACCCCCGAAGACCGTTGCGGCGACAGTGCCCAGCTCGACGGTGGCGTCGCCGACGAGCACGCAGCCCACCACTGTCGCCAAGCCGACGCCGCCGGTGACCGAGGTGACGACCGACTCGACCCAACTGCCGAGCGTACAGACGCCTGCCGAGACGCCACCACCAGCGTCGTCCACGACACCGACGAACACCGAAGCAGAAGCGACGACGACGCCCACCACGACGACTGAAACCACGCCGCCGCCTGCGACGACCGAAGCGACCCCGCCGCCCACCACACCTACAACGCCCGCTGCGCCCGCCGAAACTCCCGGCGCCGGCGCTGCGCCGGGCACCGTCGTCCTCAGCGTCCCCCAGCCGACCACCCCGACCACGGGCACGGCGGCATCTACAGACGGCGCCGGGGAATAGGCCAGCGATCCATCCGGACCCTTCCGCTCGACCGCGGTTGACGCGAAGGCCCCGGACAGCGCTGGGAATGGTCGCTTAGCCGAAATCGAAAGTCTTCAGCGGCGTTTCGAGTATTCCCGCGCTCGCGACCGGCTTTGAGATGGTGGCCGGTTCGCTGCTGAGCATCTCGACGACGACACCCCTGTTTGCGCCGTGGCGCGGCGGGATCAGGATCACGTCGCGTCCGTAGAGGTCCTGTCCACCGACATACGCGCTGTAGAGCACGTCATAGCCGGCCAGCGTAGAGCTGATGCGGGTCTTGCCCTCGCCTTCCAGCCTGAAACGGGGGAAGCGGGCGGCGAGCTTGTGCGTGTAGGCAGCGGCAGCCAGTGGCAGTGCGCCGGTGACGCTGCCTACATACGGTTCGATCGAGAAGGGGGCCACTGCATAGGAGTCCTGCAATTGTCCACCTGAGCTGCGCGCGACCTTCACATAGCCGCCCGGGTTCGGCGTGGTCTTGTAGAGGCCCCTGTATTCGAAGCTGAAGGGCACGGCGCCACCCTGCGAATAGGAAGCGTTGAGCAGGCTCAACACGATCGCCACCATCAGCGCCAAAAAGCCGACTCCCGCGGCGATCGCGAGCGCGCGCCCTGGCGTGGCCGCGCGGCGCCAGCGCGGCTCCAACAGCTTGCCCAAGGTGGGGCCGTATTGGGGCTTGAGCGGGATCGAGGCCATTTGTAGTGGTGTGTTGCTCTACTTACCGGAGACCGAGGTCGTGGGGCGATGCGCTGCTTTGGTGGCTATGAGTGCGAGCTGCTCGCGGGGGCTGGCGCTCGCACTACTCGCCGATCGAGAAGAGCGCCTCGAGGTCGTGCCTGGAGAACGCGGCGAAGGCGACCATCGTCTGGGTGCGTCCCACACCGGAGAGCTGGCCGATCCGGTCGGTGACGACCTCGGCGAGCTGCTCGTGGTCGGGGACGCGCACGATCGCGACGAAGTCCCATTGGCCCGTGACCGAGTAGGCCTCGGCTACGCCCTCGATGTCAGCCAGCTCGCCGCCGAGCGTCGATAGCGCGTCGCGCTCGGCTTCGATCAAGACGACAGCATGGGTCATGCTCATGGCGAATGGGTGTCGCCCGGCGCTAGCACGATCACCTCTGAGGAGCCGGCGGCATCCACATCGGCCTTGAACGCCTGCGCGTCGGTCTCGATCGGCGGGAACGTGTCGTAGTGGCATGGGATCACCTGCTTGGCGGCGATCATCCTTGCCGCCTCGACAGCATCGTGGCGATCCATCGTGTAGTGACCGCCGATGCACATCAGCGCCACGTCGATCTGGCCGGCCTGTTTGGCGATCAGAGCCAGATCCGAGAACAGGGCGGTGTCGCCGAGATGGTAGATCGTCTTGCCTGCGAATTTCACGATCAAACCGGCCGGAGTGTTGACGGTGCCCTTGGGGGTCGTCGAAGTGTGCCAGGCCGCCACCAGCTTGACCGAGCCCCACGGCAGCTCGACGGTACCGCCGAGGTTCGGGTCGTGCACGTTCTGCAGACCCTCCTCGCTTAGCTCGTTTGCGATCTCCACAATCGCCACTACGTGCGCGTTCGTGCGCTTGGCGATCGGCACGGTATCGCCGATGTGGTCGGCGTGGCCGTGCGTCAACAGGATCGTGTCGGGGCTGAGCTCATCCGCGGCGACTGCCGCCTTGGGGTTGCCTGTCAGGAACGGGTCGATCAGCACCGACGTCTCGCCGTCGGAGAGCTCGAAGGCGGCGTGGCCGAGAAAGCGGATCTGCATGGTCAGTGCTCCTGTGTCGATGGTTGGTCACTTGGCGATACCGATCCGCTCGATGCTCCCTCGCGCGACTCCCCGCCAGGCTCCGCGGCGGACTGGGCGCTCGCGTCGGCAAGCTCGTGCGCCAACTCGAAGCCTACGGCTACGCCGACGAACATGCCGAGCCTCGTCTGCTCGGCTACGAGCGTGCTCACGGCCCTGGCGCACTCCTGCGGATCTTGCTCAGCGGCGATGCGGCTCACCTCGGCGTCGTGCACCGCCCCAAACCAACCGCCTTCGCTGAGCGCTTCGGCGAGTATCCGCTGCAGAGCCGGAGCGGCGTGCACGACGACATCCTGGGCGTGCGCAAGACGTCCGGGCTCGACCAGCGTCGCGAGCGCCGCGTCCACCTCGGCTGCCGTGTAGGAGCGGTCGGGCAAAGCCACCTCATCATAGGGGCCGCCGAGGTTCAAACCGTCCTTACGCGGCTCAAGCCGAAGCCGAATGCCGTGCCGAGCGCCGCGCCGGTGACACCGGCCAGCCAGCTGACTTCCGGCCGCGCGTAGGGCATCGCCAGCAGCACCGCCGCGATCGCAGCGGTCGCGAGCAGATCGCCCTCGTAGTATTCGCCGGCCCGCGCCAGGAGCAGCTTTGGCGCGACCCAAGCTGCCAGCAGCGCGAGTGCGCCGGCGTTTGCGCCACTGACGATCGGAAACACGTACACCGCCTCGGCGAGCAGACCGCCGCTGACGCCTGCTAGGAAGAACAGCATCAGCACCACGAGTGGGCCGTGGCGACGCTCGACCAATGCGCCGAAGACTCCCACGCAGAGCAACGTGGCGAACATGAACATGGCGCTCGAGAAGCCGCTGCCGTAAGCGAACTGGCTGCTCAGCAACCGCCACCAATCGCCGTGTAGCGGACCCAGGATCACAAGCTTGCCGAGACTCACATAGGCGCCCTGCGAGGCGATCCACACGCCACAGCTTGCCGCTACTAGGGCGATCGTGGCGTATGGCGGCGTGTCGACTCGCACGCCGGCGATCTCGCCGCTGCGCAGACGGCCGAGCGACGCCCGCCGCAGCGGGCCCTTGCGTGGCTCGCGCAAGCGCTCGCGCGGCAGCTTTGGCGCGCGGCGACGCAGCCGGTGGCCGCAGTAAGGGCACTCCGTGACATACGGGCTGACCTCAGAACCACACTTCTTGCAGACCACGAACAGATCGGCGCCTGATGGCATCGGTCCATTCTAAGGGCCTATCTCAGCCCCCCGGCCGAGGCCTCGGCGGTAGAGTGCAATTGTTCCTCGCCAGCGACCTGCAGCGTCCGTGCGGACGCTGCGGCGAGACGCTACCAGCGACCGTCAAAGGAAACCGATCGATGCAATTCGGCTACGAGAAGAAGCTCTACATCCTCGCGTTCGACCACCGAGGCTCCTTTCAGAAGAAGTTCTTTGGGATCGAGGGCGACCCCGACCCCGAGCAGACCGCGATGATCGCCGATGCAAAGCACCTCATCTTCGAGGGGCTGCAACGGGCTGTCGCATCGGGGGCTGACGCCTCCGTGACCGGCGTGCTCGTGGATGAGCAGTTCGGCGGCTCGGTCCCCGAGGAAGCACGCGCCCAGGGGTTGAAGCTTGCGATGCCCGCCGAGCGCTCGGGCCAGAACATGTTCGACTTCCAGTACGGAGAGGAGTTCGGCGAGCACATCGAGCGCTTCGACCCGGACTTTACGAAGGTGCTTGTGCGCTACAACCCCGATGGCAACGCTGAGGAAAACGCCGTGCAGCTGGGCAAGCTGAGGCGCCTCTCTGACTGGTTGCACTCAAAGCAGCGCAAGTTCCTGTTCGAGCTGCTCGTGCCGGCCGAGGAGGCGCAGTTGCAGGCGGTTGACGGCGACACGGATCGCTACGACACCGAGCTGCGTCCCGAGCTGATGCGGCGCACCATTTCCGCGATCCAGGATGCCGGCATCGAGGTCGACATCTGGAAGATCGAGGGGGTCGACGAGCGCTCGGACTGCGAGATGCTCGTCAAGCAGGCCCGCAGCGGCGGGCGCGACGGCGTTGTTTGCGTTGTGCTTGGGCGCGGCGCCGACGACGCGAAGGTGGACCATTGGCTCGAGCAGGCCGCTCCCGTGGATGGCTTCATAGGGTTCGCGATTGGACGCTCGATCTGGTGGAACCCGCTGAAGCAGTATGTCGACGGCAAGATCGAACGCTCGGAGGGCGCCCGCCAGATCGCCGAGAACTATCTGCGCTTCGGTTAAGGTCTATGAGCGCGCTGAGGGCAAGACTCCCGTTGCTTAGAATGAGGCTCAGGACCTCCAGGGACCTTGGCTGGTTTACGGTCCTTGCCCAACCCTGCTGGAGGCCGCCGCGATGAGGATGAGGCAGTCGCTTACCGAGATCGAGCGGGCCTTTGCCCGCGAGATCTCGATGGAGCGCCACCGACGCGCCTCGCTGCGGCGTACCGCCGAGCAGCGCGCGATCAAGCGCGAGGTGGAGCGACGCCACAAACGTGGATCGGTCCGCTTCGTCCTGCTCGTGCTGACGCTGATGCTGACCGTGGGCGTGGTGACCGTGGTCATGTTCCGCACGCTGTACCTGCTGCTCGGCTAGGAAGACGGCGCTGCTGCCGAGCCGATGGGACTCGCCTTAGAACGTGTTTCAAAATGAGGGGTGCACGTTGATACCCCCCTTTGGGGACACGGATGATTTATTTAGGTACCTAACCTTTATCTTCGTGTTCGCACAAGGGGGGTGTTGTGAGGATCGCCCAAAGACAAAGAGCGATGAAGCCCGCTTTCACAAACGATGGACATCCCCCACGCGCCCATTCTGAAACACCTCCTTAGCCGGATGGGTAGGCGCGCCGCTGCCGAGCTGATGGGACTCGCCGTAGTCCGGCTGGGAGGACTCACCGTAGCCGGCTAGGAAAGCTCGCCGTAGACCAGCTAGGAAGACTCGCCGAGCTTGTCGAGCGCGTCGTCGACCTCGGAGCTGATGGCGTCGCTTGACCGGTTGGCTCGTTCGCCTCCCTCGCGCTGGATCTCGACGTATATCTCGGTCCGAAATACCGGGATGTCATGCGGTGCTTGGATGCCGATCCGCACCTTCTCGCCGACCACAGAGAGCACCGACACCTCGATGTCGTCGCCGATCATGATGCTCTGGTTGGGCTTACGCGTCAGAACCAGCATCGGTTGCACCCTTCTAGTTGGCCATGGACAAAGGGCGAGATCGCCCCCGGCCCCGCCCTATCGGCAAGCATAGTCATCCGTACCACTGAACGCGAGCGAGAGGCTTAAACGTGCGATCCCCGCGGACTTCTCGGATCGAAACGCATGCCCAGCGACTCGCCAGCCGGCGAGCATATTTCAGACGTTCGACGCGAGTCGGCGAAGCATGCGCTAGTCTCCCGGGCCGTTATGGGGTCCCTTCATGGCTCGTAGATCACTACGCCCGCACCTGAACCAGATCCGAAGCTGGGTACGACAAGGCCGCACCGATGCCTGGGTGGCCCACCAGCTCGAGGTCACGGTCCAGGAGATCGAGCAGTTCAAGCGACAAAATGAGCTGCTCGACGACGAGAGCGCCGCCGATGGTAATCAGACGTCCGTTGCGTATCCCGAGGAGATCGACCTGCGCGCCGAGGATGACGAGTTGATCGCTGCCGAACTGGAGGCGGCGATGCAAGCTGAACGCGAGAAAGCCGAGGCCGAGCAGGCTGAACGCGAGAAGGCCCAGGCCGAAGGCGCCACCGACGAGGATGACGCAGCTGGGACAGCTCCTCGCCGCCGACGCAGCCGGCGCGGACGCAGATCCTCACGCGACGCGACTCCACTGGAGGGCACCTTCGATCACGGGGAAGAGGGGTACGGGCTATGGCTCGACCCAGCGATCGCGGATAACCCGATCTACGCAGAGCACTGGGCCGGTCATCGGCCTGTGGAAGTCACGGTCGAAGAGGATCGCATAGTGATCCGCCGCACCGGCACCGACGACTAGGACGTTCGCTGGGCGGCGCGATGCTGCGTCCTCGCTCGCTTGTGTGCAGAGCACACGGCGCGCAGCTGCTTGTGCCCCGAATGGGGTACGTTCTTGCCTCGCTTGCCCATCGAACGTCCTAGATGCCTGGAGTTCGACGACGCCTTCTTGCTCTACATCCGTTGAGCGGGGCTGCCGATCGACGATCCTGCCGTGTGCCCCGAATGGGGTACGTTCTTGCCTCGCTTGCCCATCGAACGTCCTAGACGCCTGGAGTTCGACGACGCCCTTTCGACGACGCCTTTTGCACTAGCTCTCTGTCGGGATGAGGCGGCCGCCGGCGTAGTCGACGGCCTCGCGCAGGTAGCGGGCGAAGGCTGCGTCCACTACGGTCCGCGAGTCCCACGCCCACGGATCCTCCGGGGCGATTTCCATCGCGAGCTGTAGACACCACGAGGTGCCCCTGTCATAGAGCTCGGCCAGTTCCTCGGCGGAGAAGCGACCGCCTAGACGTTTGCGCAGCTCCACGACGAGCGTATCGGCGATGCGCTGGAGCAGGAGCGAGCGCTCGGGGAGCGCTCGGGAGAGACGCCGCTCACCCTCTCTCCATTGGTTGATCGCATTCTCGAGGTCAGACACGAGGGGCGAGGCTAGCAGCGCCGCCCCGACAAACCGCTCCCAATGTACGCCTGCTACCCGAAGGGATCTCTAATCCCCTGGCAAGCCGCTCATGATGTATGCCTGCTCCCCTGGGCGGATCATGTCGAGCCGCCGCGCCTGTGTCTGGATGGTCCCCGGACTCGAGAACAGCGCATGCTGTTGCTGGAGAGTTTTGTGCTGACGTTCGAGCACGCTGGCCTGGGCATCGTTGCGCTTGGACTCGCCCCAGGCTGAGAACAATCGCACTCCGGCGCTCAGGTAGAGATAGACGATCGCCAACATCACGCCCAACATCGCGATGCGCCCCACCCGGTCCCAGCGCACCCGCGGCAGCGCCCCGGCCGAGGACACCCGGCGGCGGCGCGACGCGCTAGACGACGAGGCTGAGCCGGACTTGGACCTGGAACGGGACGCCGAAGCGGAACGGGAACCCGAGGCTGAGGCGGTGGACATACGGTCGCATTCGCCCCCGCCGGCCAGGCTCCTGCATAGTCAGTTTCCGAACACCGTGCGCCCGGGAAACTCCGCATCGGCGCCGAGCTGCTCCTCGATACGCAACAGCTGGTTGTACTTAGCCACCCGATCCGAGCGCGATGGCGCCCCCGTCTTGATCTGCCCACAACCGGTGGCGACAGCCAGATCGGCGATCGTGACGTCTTCGGTCTCGCCGGAGCGGTGGCTCATGACCGCCGTATAGCCGGCCTCGCGCGCCATCGCGATTGCCGCCAAAGTCTCTGTGAGCGTGCCGATCTGGTTGACCTTGATCAGGATCGAGTTCGCTACTCCAAGCTCGATCCCGCGCGCCAGACGCTTGGTGTTGGTGACGAACAGGTCATCGCCCACCAGCTGGACGTTCGCGCCGACGCGCTCGGTAAGTGCCTTCCAGCCGTCCCAATCCTGCTCGTCCATGCCGTCCTCCAGCGAGACGATCGGGTAGCGGGCCACCAACTCTGCCCAGTAGTCGGCCAGTTCGACCGCGCTGAGCGTGCGGCCCTCGTGCTCGAGCACGTAGACGCCATCTTTGAACAGCTCGCTGGTGGCAGGGTCCAATGCGATCGCAACGTCCGTGCCGGGCTCGTACCCGGCGGCACGTATGCCTGAGACGAGCATCTCCAGAGCCTCCTCGTTGGAGCTGAGATCGGGCGCGAAGCCACCCTCGTCGCCGCCGGCGGTGGAGAGGCCGCGCTCGTGCAGCGTGCGCTTGAGCGCGTGGAAGACCTCCGCGCCAATACGCAGACACTCCGAGAAGCTCGGTGCTCCGCAGGGGACGATCATGAACTCCTGGAAGTCCACCTTGTTGTCGGCGTGAGCGCCGCCGTTGAGCACGTTCATCATCGGTACGGGTAGGACGTGAGCGGCCTCTCCACCGAGATAGCGCCACAGGGGCAGGCCCTCCTCGGCGGCTTGGGCGTGGGCGACCGCGAGTGACACTCCCAGGATCGCGTTGGCGCCGAGACGCGACTTGTTGGGGGTCCCGTCGAGCGCGATCAGCGCCTCGTCGAGACCCCGCTGGTCGGCCGCGTCCATCCCGGCCACAGCGTCCGCGATCTCACCATCGACGCTCGCCACTGCACGCGTGACACCCTTGCCAGACCAGCGCTCGCCGCCGTCGCGCAGCTCGGTGGCCTCGAACTCGCCGGTGGAGGCACCCGACGGCACCGCGGCACGTCCGTGAACCCCGGAGCGCAGCACAACTTCGGCCTCTACGGTCGGGTTGCCCCGACTGTCGAGGATCTGGCGGGCGTGGACTCTCTCGATCTGGCTCATTGCTCTCCTTGGGGTCCCAACTCTTTTGGTTCGGTCTTCTCGCGAAATCTCTGTGCGGCCGCGCGCAAGGCCAACTCCGGATCGACGTACGCCAGGCGCGCCTCGTCGACAAGCGCGAACAGCCGCTCACCGATCGCGTCGAAGGATCGCCGATCCGCACTCTCGGCCTCTGGCGCCTCGCTGCCGTCGAAGGATCGCCGATCCGCACTCTCGGCCTCTGGCGCCTCGCTGCCGTCGGTGGATCGCCGATCCGCACTCTCGGCGTCTGGCGCCTCGCTGCCGTCGGTGGACACTCGATCCTCGCCAGCCAGGCCAGCAGCGCCAGGGGCTCCCTTGGTGGGCACCGGAGCTCCACCTCCACCGGCGGGCGGCGCAGCGGGGTGTAGTCCCGCCGTGGCTGCCCTGCGCTGCAGCTTGCGTGCGTACAGCAGCGCCGGCAGGTTCTCGGGCACCTCGCCAAACACTCCGCGCTCGCGGCCGGGCTCGGTGGCCTTGATCGCGTCCCAGTTGCGCAGCACCTCGCCGGCGTCGGCCACCTCGGTATCGGCGAACACGTGCGGGTGGCGACGGATCAGCTTCTGACGGCAATGCTCGGCAACCTGTGCGAGGTCACCGGCGCCTCTCTCCTCCAGCAGTAGCGAGAGAAACATCACCTGGAAGAGCACGTCGCCCAGCTCGTCGAGCAGCTTTGCGTCATCGCCGCGATGAGCTGCGTCGGCGAGCTCGTAAGCCTCCTCGACCGTGTGCGGCACGATCGAACGCTCATCCTGCTCGCGATCCCAGGGACACTCGCGGCGCAACAGGTGCGTGAGCTCGTCGAGCGCGAGCAGCGACTGCGAAAACCCAGGCGTTACGGCGTCGCGGTACCGGTGGACGTCGCCGGCGCTTTATAGGACTTACAGTCCTGCACCGAGTATTCGCTGCGGCATTCGGTGCGGGCCGTCCACTTCTTACGGAAGTTCTTGACGAATTCGCTGACAGCCTTCTGCTGCTTTTCGGCGGTGATCTGCTGGGTGATCGAGGATTGCACCTGCGAGAGCGACTGCTGGTTCCCCGGGATCACCTTCTTGACTTCGTAGATGTAGTAGCCGAACGGCGTCTTGACGGGACCACCCAGCACGCTGACCTTGGCGCTGAAGACGGCTTCGTCGAGCGCCTTCTCCTCCTGGCCCTTGACCACCCCGGGAAGCGATCCACCGGCGGCCTTGCTGACCGGATCGATCGACACAGCCTTGGCGACACTCGAGAAGCTCTTGCCCGATTCGATTTCTTTCTTGGCTTTTTCAGCCTGCGCCTGAGTCTTGGTGAGGATGATCAAGATGTTGCGCTTTTCAGGCTGACCATACTGTGATTTGTGTTGTTCGAAGTAGGCCTTGATCTCACTCTGACTGGGCTTCTTGCCGGCGTTCTTGCTGATCTTCTGCTGGAGCTTTGTGGAGAGCAGATCGAGCTTCACACGCAACAGCACGTCAGACACCGTGTAGCCGGTGCTGGCTAGGAACTTCTGGAAGGCCGCTTCGGTGGGAAACTGCTGGCTCTTGATCTGATTGAACTGCTTCTTGACTTCGGCGTCGGAAACTTTGACGCCCTGTTCGGCAGCTTCGGAAAGCACCCAGTTGGCTGAGATCAAATAACCGAGAACAGATTGCTTCAGCGAGGTGTACTGCTGTTCGCACTGTGTCTTCAGCTCCGCGGCGGTGGGCTTCGTCTTGCCCTTGGCTGGCTTTGGCGCGGTGGCTTCCAGATGCGCTATGCAGTTTGCGTAGGTGGGCGGGTCGGGAACCGGAACTTTGGGCGCCGTCGCACCGGTCGTCGTCGAAGCCGAGTTGGCGTTGGCGGCGACATTCATCCAGTGGTTGAACGTGGCGCTCGTGATCGGTGTGCCGTTGACGCTGACGACCGCGTTGCTGGGAACGCCGCCACCACCGCACGCGGTGAGCGTAACCCCTGTAAGCAAAATGGCGCCGAGCGCCGCGATTTGACCCCTTGGTTTGGACACGACGCGGGCACTCTAGCGGAAACTTCCCATGCTGTGCTTAACGACTTCATTAAAG
The DNA here is from genome assembly GCA_963725265.1 of uncultured Solirubrobacterales bacterium. Lineage (GTDB taxonomy): Bacteria > Actinomycetota > Thermoleophilia > Solirubrobacterales > Solirubrobacteraceae > Palsa-744. The sequence goes on along the minus strand of CAVRXP010000002.1, from coordinate 586,523 downwards.
ATGTCTAAGCGCCCTTCGGGGAAAAACAATGAAGGCCCCAACGGGGACCATGTTGTCGCGGGTCACAAGGTCTGCTAAGCAGCCTCGCGCATAAGCGCGAGCAGCACGTCGGCAGCGCGCACCACCGTTGGGAAACGCTCGACGCCCTCCCGGGGAACGCGCACAGAGACCTGCGAGCGCCCGGACTCATATAGCGCCTCCGGCAGCTCCTCACGCAGGCGCTTGGCGCGTACGGAGTCGAGCTCGATCGGGGTCACAGCGAGGCGATCGCCACGGAAACTGACGGTCCGCGCGCCAGCTTGGCCGAACTTGATGCGGGCTCGCTGCAGAGCAAGGAGGTTGGCCAGCGGCTCGGGCACCGGTCCAAAGCGGTCCTCCAACTCCTCGCGTAGACGTTCGACGTCCGCGACCTCGAGCGCCGAGGCGACGCGACGATGGACCTCGATCTTTGCCTGCTCGTAGGGAACGTAATCGGCGGGGACGTAAGCGTTGACGTTCACATCCAGACGCACCGGCTCAGGTAGCTCCTCCCCTGCCTCTCCCTCGGCCGGGCCGACTTGGCGCACCGCTTCGTCGAGCATCTGCATGTACAGCTCGAAGCCGAGCGCGGCGACATGGCCGGATTGCTCGTCGCCGAGCAGGTTGCCGGCGCCGCGGATCTCCAGGTCGCGCATCGCCACCTTGAAGCCGGCCCCGAGCTCGGTGTAATCCGACAGTGCGGAGAGGCGTTGGGCGGCATCCGGGGTGAGCGCCGCGGCCGAGTCGTAGAGCAGATAGGCATAGGCGCGCTCGCGACTGCGTCCGACGCGGCCGCGGATCTGGTAGAGCTGGGCCAGGCCGAACCTGTCGGCGTGCTCCACGATCAGAGTGTTTGCCTGTGGGATGTCGATGCCCGACTCGATGATCGAAGTGCACACGAGCACGTCGGCGCCGCCCTGCAGATAGTCCATCATCACCGCCTCCAGCTCCCCCTCGCCCATCTGGCCATGGGCCACGACGAAGCGCACGCCCGGACAGAGCGCACGCAGGCGCTCTGCCGTCTCGTCGATCGACTCGACGCGGTTGTGCATGAAGAAAGCCTGCCCTTTGCGCGCGTGCTCGCGCAGGATCGCACGCTTGACAAGCTCCTCCTCGTACTCGCCGACATATGTCTTGACTGGCCTGCGTCCTTCGGGGGGCGTCTCGATCACCGAGATCTCGCGCAACCCGGCGAGCGACATCTGCAGCGTGCGCGGTATCGGGGTGGCAGACATCGAGATCACGTCCACCTTCAGCTTGAGCTGGCGCAACAGCTCCTTCTGCTTGACGCCGAAGCGCTGCTCCTCATCGACGATCAACAGGCCTAGATCCTTCGCGCGCACGTCGCGCGAGAGCACGCGGTGGGTGCCGATCAGGATGTCCACAGCACCATTGGCAAAGCCGACGAGAGCGGCCTTCTGCTCGGCGGCGCTGCGAAAGCGTGAGACATGCTCGACTGTGAACGGATAGTCGGCCAGGCGCTCGGAGAAGGTGCCGTAGTGCTGCTGGGCGAGGATCGTCGTGGGCACCAGCATCAGCACCTGCTTGCCGTCGCCGGCGGCCTTGAAGGCGGCTCGCAGCGCCACCTCGGTCTTGCCGTAGCCGACGTCGCCGCACACCAGCCGGTCCATCGGGCGCGGCGCTTCCATGTCGGCCTTGACGAGTTCGATCGCCTCCAACTGGTCTGCCGTCTCGGTGTAGGGGAAGCGCTCCTCGAACTCGCGCTGCCAGTCGCTGTCGGGCTCGAAGGCGTGACCGGCGCGTCGGCGGCGCTCGGCATAAAGGCTCAGTAGCTCGCCCGCCAACTCCTGAGCGGCGCGACGAGCGCGCGCCTTCATCGCCTCCCAGCGTGTGCCACCCAACTTCGACAGCGGTGGGCCACCTTCACCGCCCGCCCCCGACGTAGCGCGAGATCTTCGCGAGCTGGTCGGTGGGGACGAAGACCTTGTCGTCGCCCTGGTATTCGAGGTAGAGATAGTCGCGCGTGACGTCGGCGACGGTGCGCGTCTCAAAACCTGCGAAACGGGCTATGCCGTGGTCCTCGTGCACGACGATGTCACCGGTGCGCAGCTCGGTGAAGGAGCGCAGCGCGCCGCGCCGCGCGGGACCGGCAAGGCCGTCGGAGCCAGGCCCGCCAGGCCGCTCGGCGCGGCGGCGGCGCAACAGGCGATGCTCGGGGTAGACGGCGAGCTTCATCGAGGGTGCGACGAAGCCCTCACGCAGGGAGGCGGCGGCGAAGCGCAGCGAGGCCTCTAGCGGGGCGCGTGTGACGTCAACGTCGCCGTCGAGCCAGTCGGCCTTCAAGCGACCCAGGTTGTAGGCGGCCCGCTCGCCTTCGCCGCGTCTGGGGAAAGCGACGACGGTGCGATAGCCAGAGCGAACGAGCTTCTCGAGCTCCGGCTCGGCCTCGGCGAGCGAGCGAGCGGCGGTGTCCGCCGCCGATGCGCGCAGCTCGATCTCCTGTCCGCTCGACATCGACGACAGCCAGATCCGGGTGCGGGCCGCCACACTCGACTGCACCTCCTCCGGGCTCACATATAGGTGATGGGCATCCTCGTCGGCGAAGGCGGCGCACACGTCGTTCCAATGGTCGGTGAGCGCGGGAGCGAGCTCCTCTTCGGCGGCCACGATCACTTGCGTAGCGGGCATTGCGCCATCCGATCCGCCCTTTCCACCGCCTGATCTGCTCTTTCCACCATCCGACCCGCCCTCTCCACCGCCTGGAGACGCGTCGGAGCCATCGATCAAATCGAGCAGGGCACCGAAGCGCTCGACGGGGAGCAACTCGGCGATGTCTGGCCTGCCGTCTCCCACCTTTCCTTCGCCACCCGTGAACGCACCGGTGGCGGCGGCGATCTCGGCAAGCTCGCGATGCTCGGGCGCAAGCTCTGCCGCGGGCGCGATCTCGACCTCTTGGACGTCGCCGAGGGAGCGCTGCGTGAACGTCGAGAACCAGCGCAGGGATTCGATCTCGATGTCGAACATGTCGACGCGCACGGCATGCTCCTCGGTGGCTGGGAACACGTCGAGCAGACCTCCGCGCATCGCGAACTGACCGCGCTCCTGCACCTGATCGACACGCTCGTAGCCGGAGCCGACCAGGTCGGCAGCACATTCCTCGAGGTCGAGCAGCTCACCCACACGCAACGTAAACGAGCGCGGGCGTAGCTCCGGATCGGGGATCTTCTCCGACAGGGCCACGGCCGAGATGACGACCACTGGCGCGTCGACGTTCCCGTCTACTCGGGAAATCAGCGCATCGAGTGCGGCCACGCGCAGACCGACGAGGTGCGCAGGCGGCGTCAGGTGCGACTCGTAGGCCACCCCGCGCGAGGGGTAGAAGCGCACACGCCTCGGCGCCAGCCACGCCCGCAGATCTCCAGCCAAGTCTCGCGCAGCACGATCGTCGCCAACCACCACCAGCGTCGGGCGCGTTGTGTCTTGATCGGCCAGAGCGGCGATCGCATAAGGACGCAACGAGGACGAAACGAAGGCGCGTCCTCCCTCGCGCGCGAGCATCGCCGCGCCGGCATCTTGGCCGAAGGCACCTAGCAGTGGCCGAAGCGTCATCGGTCCGAGGTTGAGGTCGTGGTGAGAGCAAGAATGGAGGCGAGGGTATGGGTGGAAGCGAGGGTATGGGTGGAAGCCAGAGCGGGGGCGGAGACGAGGGTATGGGTGGAAGCCAGAGCGGGGGCGGAGACGAGGGCAGAGGTGAACCCATTTTTTTGAGATCTTTTAGTCATGTGATTATTACGCTATGTAATGAGTCGATAATTTTGGATACACACCGCAGCCCCCAGTGCCCATCTCGCGTGCGCCATCGCGTCCCGCCTATGCTCCGAGCCCGAACACAACACGTTCCACCGCCTCACAACCACGGTCGATCAAGTCGTCCACCTCGTCGGAAGGCTCGCGAAAATGACCGAGCACGTATGCGGAGACGATCTCTGGATCGGTCGATTTGGGCCGCCCGACTCCAACCCGCACGCGCATGAAGTCGCCACTGCCCAACTCGCGCTTGAGCGACTTCAGGCCGTTGTGACCGGCAAGGCCACCACCGAGGCGCGTGCGTACCTCGCCGAAGGGCAGGTCGATCTCGTCATGCACGATCACAACATGGTCAAGTGGCACTTTGAGCGATCCCCGTGCCGGACCGACGGAGCGTCCGACCTCGTTCATAAAGGTCTGCGGCCAGAGCACCGCCACCCGCGGGCGTGGGGGAGTGCCGGCTCCGGCGGCATCGCGGTCCCCGGCTGCCACTGTGCGACCTTCGGCGATGCGGCCACGAAAACGCTCTTTGGGGCGCCCGACGGACCAGCGCTCGGCAAGCCGGTCGGCGATCATGAAGCCGACGTTATGGCGAGTCTGTGCGTGCTCGCGACCGGGATTGCCCAGCCCGACGATCAGCCAGTCCGCTGGCGCGCCGCCTCCAAAGGGGCGCAGGAGCTACTCCTCGGTGGAGGCGCCGCCCTCGTCGGAGGACGCCTCGCCGGCACCGGACTCTCCCACGAGCTCGGTCTCGGATTCGATCTCGGATTCCTCCTCGGTCTGCAGGCGAGGCGCCGAGACCGATGCCACCGTGGTAGCCGGATCGTCGAGCAAGGTGACACCCTCGGGTAGGGCTATGGCCTCCAGAGCAAGCGTCTCTCCGATATTCAGCTCGCCGAGCTCGTACACGATGGCCTCAGGGATCGTCGTTGGCAACGCTTCGATGTTCAGCTCACGCACGAGCTGCTCGAGGATGCCGCCTTCCTTGACGCCCGGGGTCTCGTCGCCCCCGGTGAGCTCGAGTGGCACGACCGCGTGGATCGGCTTATCCAGCCGCACGCGCAGGAGGTCCACGTGCGTGGTCTCGCCCCGCACAGGGTCGCGCTGGGCCTCCTTGAGCACAACCGGAGTGGCCTTTGCTCCGTCGATGCTCAGATCGACAACGGCGCCGGAGCCGGCGAGCGCGACTCGCAGTTCGCGCGCGTCGACGCTGAAGCTGATGGGATCGACGTCGCCGCCATAGAGCACACCCGGTATGTGCCCGGTGCGACGCAGGCGCCGCGCGGAGCGCGAGCCGTCGGGCTCGCGACTTGCGACGTCGAGCTTGGTAGTTGCAGTAGCCATGAGAAGGTCGAGGACTTTAGCAATCCCCTCGCCCAAGAGCGCGCCCCGCTGCGACATGGCTGCATCGGAAGGCCGCTTCCGCGCAACATTCAGCAGTTCCCTTCGTTTGGTATCGGCTTGCTTAGCGCCAGAAGCGAAACCGAGATGCCCGTAAAGAAACTGCCGGTGCGTCTGACGTTGAGACACTGGACAACAGGGAGCTGTCCGATCACAACCCATGCCACGCGTGTGTGGCCCGTGGCCCCTCCCAGCGAATAGGCGGTCGCGGAGGTGAGCGAGACGATCTTGATCGAGCCGTGACGGCGCAAGCGAGTCGCGTTCCACTTGACGTCGGACACACAGTCTGGGACCGCGCGACAGCCGGACAGCTCTGAGAAGAGCGCTCTTTGGTTGCCGGTGGTCTCCGCTTCAAGGGCGGCAAGCACGTCGTCGCGTTCGACGTTCTCGGTCGAGAGGAAGCGCGCAAGCATCGCGCTGAGCACGAGGAATACAACGAGCAAGAGCAGGATCGGCACGATGTGCCGACGGCGCAGCCGGCCAAAGAGATCGCGCAAGGGTGTGGGCACCGACGATGGAGGCCACGGCGAGCGCGGAGGTGGCGACTGCGACATCTGACTAGATCATGCTGGCGGGCACGTGCCCGGTCGTGCGAGAGAGCGTCCGCCGGACCGCGCGAATGCCCTGCCACGAAGCCGAACGCGTCGGTTCGAGCGCGACCACGATCAGACGCAACTCAGAACAGCTGATTCTCGCCGCCGAACACTTCGCTGACGGAGTCGTCGGTGAAGATACGCCGGATCGAGTCGGTCAACAGCTCCGCGCACGGCAAAACGCGAATGTTGCTTGGATAATCTGCTCCGTTCACCCGTGCCGGGATCGTGTCGGTGACGACGATCTCCTTGAAGCCCGAGTCGGCGAGGTTCTCGAAAGCGTTGCCGGAGAAGACCGCATGGGTGGCGGCCGCATAGACGCTCTTGGCACCGGCGTCCAGCACGGTCCGCGCAGCCGCCTTGAGCGTTCCCGCGGTGTCGATCATGTCGTCGACGATCACCGCCGTCTTGCCCTTGACGTCGCCGATCACGTAGCCGATCTCGGCGACCTGCTGGGCGGGGCGCTCCTTGTCGAGGATCGCCAGCTCTGCGCCGATCTTCGACGCGAAGCGCTTGTTGAGCTTGACGCGACCGGCATCCGGGGCCACGACGACAAGGTCGGAGAGGCCGAGGTCGGAGAAGTATTGGGTGAGCATGAACAACGCTGTCATGTGATCGACCGGCTTCTGGAAGAACCCCTGGATCTGCCCGGCGTGCAGGTCCATGGTCAAAATCCGGTCGGCGCCGGCTGCCTCGATCATGCGCGCTACCAGGCGCGCGGAGATCGGCTCGCGCGGGGCGGACTTCTTGTCTTGGCGGGAATAGCCGAACCATGGTGTGACGGCGATCACGCGGTGCGCCGAGGCGCCGACAGCCGCGTCGATCATGAACAGCAGCTCCATCAGCGAATCGTTCGCGGTCACCCCGGTCGTGGGGTTGCCGCAAGTCGATTGCACGATGAACACGTCGGCGCCGCGGATCGACTCCTCGTAGCGGCAATAGACCTCGCCGTTCGAGAACGTCTTGAGCGTCACCGGACCCACATCCACGCCGAGCTTCGCCGAGATGTCCACGGCAAGCTGTGGGTTGGCGCGCCCGGAGAAGAGCATCAACCGCTTGTCGTAGTCGATCGGCAGGCTTGTCGGGACCGCCTGCGTGCGCGTATCGATCACGCTCATCTCCCTCGGGAGTGTAGAGCCCGCGCCGTCAAGGCTCGCTCTCGCCTACCTGCCCTGCCTGAGCAGAGGGTTCCTCGGGGGCGCGCCGCATGGCGTAATCGTCGATGTTCTTCTGACGAGCCCGCGCAATCCCCAACGCGCCGGGCGGGACATCGTCGGTGAGCACCGAGCCGGCGCCCGTGTAAGCGTCGTCGCCCAAGCTCACAGGGGCCACCAACGTCGTGTCCACGGCCGTGCGCACACGATCGCCGATCGTCGTGCGGTGCTTCGAGCGGCCATCGTAGTTGGCGGTGATCGTGGCTGCCCCGAGATTGGTCTGCTCGCCGATGTCGGCGTCGCCGATATAGGAGAGGTGGGGAATCTTCGTGCCGGGACCGACATCGGAGTTCTTGATCTCGACGAACGTCCCCGCCTTGGCGCCGTCGTGCAGCACCGCGCCGGGACGTAGGTAGGCGAACGGCCCGACCATCACGCCGGCGTGCAGCTCGGCGCGCTCCAGCCAGGAGACCCGCACGCGCGAGCGTGCGCCGATACGCGAGTCGATCGCAATCGTGTGCGGGCCGAGAACGGCGTCGTCGCCGATCGCGGTGTCGGTCGCGATCGTGTGCGGGCCGACGACCGCGCCGACACCCACCACGGTCATGCCCTTCAGGGCCGTCCCCGGCTCGATCACGCAATCCTGGCCGATCTGCACGTCGACGTCGATCACGGTGGACCGCGGATCGACGATCGTGACCCCCGCGAGCATGTGGCGCTCGGCGATCGCCCGCTGAGCCAGCTCGCGCACACGCGCGAGCGCGACGCGGTCGTTGACGCCCAACATCAGGGCCTCGTCTTCGACGACATGGGCCGCGATCGACGCGCCATCGGAGCGCAGCAGATCGAGCGCTTGCGGCAGGTAGAACTCACCCTGCGCATTGTCGGAGCTGAGCCGCGGCAGCACGCCCAACAAGGCTGAGCCGTCGAACACGTAGATGCCGGAGTTGACCTCGCGGATCTGCAGCTCGGCCTGGCTCGCGTCACCCGGCTTCTTGGTCTCGACCACGCGTGCCACCGAACCGTCTAAGTCACGCACGACGCGGCCGTAGCCGCTGGGATCCTCCAGCAGCGCGGTGGCCATCGTGGCGAGCGCCCCGCTGCGCGCGTGTGCGTCCACAAGCTCGACGATCGCCTGCGCGCTGACGAGCGGGACATCCCCGCTGAGGATGACTACCGGCGCCTCGGGGTCGATCAGCTGCGCCGCGGCGCGGACGGCGCCCCCGGTGCCATCCGACTGCGGCTGCACCGCCAGCTCAACCGTGTCGGGCAACACCGCGCGCAGCGCTCGCGCCGGCGAATCGACCACGACCACACGGCTGGCTCCGGCGGCTTGGGCGGCCCGGACCGGCCACAGCACCATCGGAATGCCGCACAGCTCGTGCAGCACCTTGGGTGTGCCAGAGCGCATGCGTGTGCCCTGGCCGGCGGCGAGGATCAGGACGGTTGGGGCGAGCATTGGAGAGAACTCTAGCCCGCGCTGAGCTGGGGAGCCTGGACTCGAACCAGGACTTGAAGAGTCAAAGTCTCCCGGGCTGCCATTACCCCACTCCCCACCGCCGACGGTGGTCTCCGATGATGATCGCACGGGCGACGCCGGCGTGACTTGGAAGGCGTCTTACAACCTGCGGCACTTAGGACGTGTATCGGATCGAGCTGTGTAGTGGATGTCCGTCGGTCGAAACCGACTGGGTTATAGCTCGTCTTTGCATGATCCTCCGAACACCCCCCTTTGGGAACCCAAAGCCCCCTTTGCGAATCCAAGCGCCGGTTTACGAATCCAAGTCCCGTTTGCGGAATCCAAGCCCCCCTTTGCGAACCCAAGCCCTGTTTGCGAATCCAAGCCCCGGTTTGCAAATCCAAACCCCGTTTGCGGAATCCAAGCCCCCGTTTGCGAACCCAAGCCCCCCTTTGGAACCAAACCCCCCCCTTTGCGAACCCAAAGATAAAGGTTAGGTACCTAAATAAAGCACGCGTGTCCAAACAAAGGGGGTATGAGCGTGCAGGTCGTTTCGAAAGACATTCCCAAACGGATCGACACGCACACAACCGCGTCCAAGCCATGCTCGATCGGCAGCCGCTCCAGATCGCCGCAGCAACCCGCAAACCAGCGGCCCAGCCATGCGCGATCGGCAGCCGCTCGAGATCGCCCCAGCAACCGCGCAAACCAACGGCCCAGCCGTGCGCGATCGGCGCCCGCCTCAAGACCGCCGCGGCACGCGCCCGCCGCGGGCGCCATCCTCGGAGGCGGGGCCGCGCGCAGAGGAGATGCCGAGCACGCGCATCGCCTTCAAGCCAAGGCTGAGCTTCTCGCGACCGTCGCTGGAGCTCACGTCGAGACCCGTCAGCTCGCGTACGCGCTCCAAACGGTAATAGACCGTGTGCCTGTGCGTGAACAGCCGCTGGGCGGTACCCGCGACGTTGCCGTCGGCCTCCAGGAACGTCCCGAGCGTCTGCAACAGCTCTGTCTCGTACTGTTCGTCGTAGGCCACAAGCGGCTCGACGGTCTCCGCGTAGAAGCGCTGCAACTCGCTGGGGTTCTCGCTCATCGCGCTCAAGAGCAGGCGATAGGCCCCGGTCTGCTCGAAGGCGAGCACGCCCTCCTGGGGGCCACCCTCGGCGACGTTCGCGGCGAGCAGGGCCTCCCCTGCCGCGCGCGCCAACTCGCCCGGGTCCTCGGCTATGCGACTGCGACCCAGCGCGAAGGTATAACCCGACAGCGCGCTTTGCATCTCGCGCAGGACCGCGTCGGCTGCACGGGCAGCGACCGGCTCCTCGCTGCCTGGCACAAGCAGCAGGATCTCGACGCCAAGCACACCCTCGCGCTCTGAGAGGGCGGCGAGCGAGCGTCCGACAACCGCGCGGGCACCGCGCTCGGCCACCGCTCGAGCGCGCGCCCGCCAACCCTCCTCGGTTGGGGCCTGCGGGTGGGCACGGGCGACAATCACGCTCGCCCCGTCCTTTAGCTCCAGCGATAGCTCGGCTGCGCGCGCGAGCAGCTCCTCGCGTGGGATCTGGTTGCGTGCCAGCGCGACGCGCAGGAAGTCGGCGGCGGCGTTCTCCGACGCCAAATCGGGGGCGCGCACGCGCTCCACCTCGGAGGCGATCATCGTCACAAGCAGCCGGCGCACGAGCGGGCTCGGGTCGGTGCGCGCGCGCATGTGCAGCGTCCCCACGACCGCATCGGCGACGCGCAACGGCAGACTCGCGACGTCCTCGCCGCCGGCCAGCAGCGAACGCTCGTCGGCGCTCGAGCGCGCCGCCACCGCGATCGTCGCGCCAGCCGCGTCGGTCACGGCAAGGCTCGCGTCCAGGGCGCGTGAGGCGGCACGCACTACCTCCGGCAGGCCTGCGCCCGACTCGACCGCCTCTGTGACGGCATCCAAGCCACCAAGCTCGGACATGACACTAGCCCCAGAGGTAGACGGCCAGGAGCGCCGCGAGCACGCCGGCGGCCACGAGCACAACCAGCACATACAGCGACAGGACCGTTGCCGCCATGCGCTCCCACACGCGCGAGTAGGAGCCCCACGTCGGCACCAGGATCAGGCCAACGTAGAGCGCCAAGCCGAACACGCCGGCACATACGGCTACGAGATCGGTGAGGTCCGCTGTACTCATGGAAGTCGCATTGTTACGTACCCAGTGGCTGTACGCGCGCGAAGTCGCCATCGACGGACACAGCGGCGAGCGGCGACGGCTCACGGCCCACAAGGGCCGCGGCGGCGCGTTCGGCCCGGGACAGGCCGTTTGCGCGTCCAAACAAGGCCACGACGGTGGGTCCTGAACCGCTGACGAAGGCGATCTCCGCCCCGGCCTCCAGAGCCTCGCCCAGCGACCGCTCGATCTCCGGGCATAGGGCCACGGCCGCGGGCTGCAGATCGTTTCCCAACAGGCACGCACCGTCGGGCATTGGCGCCCCCAGCTCGAACGCTTTCATCAGCATTTCGCGATGTTGCTCGATATCGCGCGCATCGCGGGCGCTGCCGAGCCGATCGGCGTATGCATACACCTCTGCCGTGGAGAGAGCAGATGCCTGAGCCAAAACCAACACGCCCAGGGGCCAGACAGGACCGGGCAATGGGTGCAGCTGCTCACCGGCACCCGTTGCCAGCCAGCGCCCTGGCGTGACCTGCGCCGCTACGTCGGCGCCCAGCTCGGCAGCCAGCACGAGCAGCAAATCCATATCCCCCACGTCCGAGGCCGCCGCCGCCAACCGCAGCGTCGCCGCAGCGTCCGCGGAACCGCCGCCCAGTCCCGCGGCTACCGGGATGTGCTTGTCGATTTGCAGGCGCAGCGGAGGCGCATCCCATCCTGTGGCAGTGCGGAAACGCTCCAGTGCGCGCGCCGCCAGGTTCTCGCCTGGCACTCCTTCGCACACGACTTCGTCGTGCTCGGCGTCTGGCGAGGCGACTTCCAGCACGAGCTCGTCGGCGAGCGAGATCGACTGCATCACGCTCGCCAGCTCGTGGCGTCCGTCGGCGCGGGTCGGACCGACGAACAGGCCCAGGTTGATCTTCGCCGGAGCCCTTGTGCTCAGGGGGAGCGTCGCGCCGGAGGCGGTCATCGGGCACCTGGAGTTGGTCGCGCAAAATGGGTGTATGGCAAAGGGGGGTGTTGGCGTGCAGGCCCCGCGGGCATCTCGGTGAGCGGCTCGCTCATAGTTCGAGCGCTCGCGCCAGCTCGACGAACTCTTGCGGCGCCAGTCGCTCGGCACGCTCGTCCTCGGGGTGCCCCAACTCGACCAGTGCAGCGCGGATCTCCTCACGCGTATGGTGCGTGCCCGAGAGCACCAGCGATCTTGCCAGCGCCTTGCGCCGGTGCGCGAAGGCGCCGCCGACGAGGCTGCGCACCTGCCGCGAGGGGGCGGCTGCTGTGCGCACGATCTTCACCAACACCGAATCCACATTCGGGACAGGGCGAAAGACGGTGCGCGGGATCGCCCTGACCACCTTCACCTCGCCTGCGAGCTGTGCCAGCACCGAACTGACACCGTACACGCCGCTGCCGGGCGCAGCCGCCAGCCGTTCGCCGACCTCACGCTGCACCATCGTCAGCCACAAAGCCACGTCTGAAAGCTCCTCGATCGTGCGCAGGACGATCCCAGCGGCGATTCCATAAGGAAGGTTCGCGACCATCTTGGTCGGCTTCGGTTGCATAGCGGCAAGGTCGATGCGCATCGCGTCGCCCCACCACAGCGAAACGTTTTCGAAGTCCGCCACGCTGGCCGTCAACGGCTCGCGCAGGCGCTCGTCCAACTCCACCACGTGCAGCCAGTGCACGCGCGGCGCAAGATAGGCCGACAGCACGCCCTCCCCGCCTCCAACCTCCAGAACCACATCCTGCGCCGACAATCCCGCCTCGCGTCCGATCACACCCAGGATGTTCTGGTCGCGCAAGAAATTCTGTCCCAGCTCTCGGCCGCGCCGGCCGACCCTGCTCACGTTCCTTGGGGTGTCCTTCGAACGGGGTGCTCTGCCCCCCGAATGCCTGCCCCCCGAATGGGGGTTCACCATCCGAAGACGCGCGCGGCGTTGCGCTCGACGGTCGCGTCCAGCTCGGCCAGCGACACACCGCGCAACTCGGCGATGAACGCGGCAGTGTGAGCGACGAAGGCTGGCTGGTTGCGCTGTTTGCGCACCACTTGCGGCGTCAGGTAGGGAGCGTCGGTCTCCACCAGCAGCCTCTCGGCCGGCACGCGCCGGGCCGCCTCGGCGAGGTCGGCCGCGCTTTTGTACGTAACGTTGCCGGCGAAGGAGATCATGTAGCCGCGATCGACGCACTCTTGCAGGCGGTCGGGCATCGAAAAGCAGTGGATCACGACACCAAGCCCTTGCGCCTCGGCGGCAAGCTGGGCGAGCGTGTCCTCGTCGGCGTTTCTTGTGTGGATTGTGAGGGGCGTGCCCGTGGTTTGAGCCAGCTCCATCTGAGCTGAGAATGCACGCTTCTGATCCGCTCGGGGCGTGCCCTCACGGTAATAGTCGAGCCCCGTCTCGCCAATCGCGACGCAGCGCGGGTGCGCGGCGAGCGCTTGCAGCTCGGCCAAATCGGCGTCGTCGAAGCCGTACGACTCGTTGGGGTGGCGCCCGATCGCCGCGTACACCTGGGGAAAGACCTCGGCGGCAGCGAGCGCGGCACGGCAGGAGTCGCTGTTAGTGCCGACGGTGAGCATGCGCGTGACCCCAGCCTGCACCGCGCGCTCGACCAGCTCCGCGTCTGGCTCCTCGCACAGGTAAAGATGGGTGTGGCTGTCGATCATGCTCGACTCCTCATCGCCGGATCGACCAGCTCAAGCGGATGCCGTGGAGGCAACCGGCTCCTCGGCGTCCTTCTTCGGGAACAAAGCTTCCAGCTTGCGCACCCGGCCGACCTGTCCCGTGCCGAAACCGGCGGCGGCGAAGGAGAGGTCGGGAGCATGGAGCGCGGCGAGCAGCTTCTCGGTGGCGTCGGGGAGATATGGATGCAACAGCACCGAGACGACCCGCAGCCCCTCGGCCAGTGTGCGCAGCACACGATCGAGGTCGGCCGCACGCTCGGGGTCCTTCGCCAGCTGCCAGGGCGCCTGCTCCTCGACATAGCGGTTGAGGCGGCGCACGCGCTGCCAGATCTCATCGAGCGCGTTCGTCAACTCGACGCGGTCGAGCAGGGCCGCGACTTGCGTGGCCAGATCGGCGAAGTCCTGTTGGAGCAGCTCGTCGGGCTCGCCGGCTTCCACGACGCCGTCGCGATAGCGCAAGATCATCGCGATGCTGCGGCTGGCCAGGTTGCCGTAGTCGTTTGCCAGCTCCGAGTCGTAGCGCTGCTCGAAGGAGGCGGTCGAGACCGAGCCGTCCTGGCCGAAGGACACATCGCGCAACAGGTAGAAGCGCAGCGCGTCTGCGCCGAAGCGCTCGATCACCGCGAACGGGTCAAGCACGTTGCCGAGCGACTTGCTCATCTTCTCGCCGTCCATCAACAGGTAGCCGTGCACGAATACGCGCTTCGGCAGCTCGATCTCAGCGGCCATCAGCAGCGCGGGCCAGTACACGGCGTGGAAGCGCAGGATGTCCTTGGCGATCAGATGCACGTCGGCGGGCCAGAAGGTGTCGGTGAGCGTCTTCGAAACGGCTGCCCCCCCGCGTGCGCGGGGGGCGTCGCTATTTTCGACACCTATCGCCGCGGCGGTCTGCTGCGCTGGGGTGGGGGCCCTTTCGGGAACCCCCTTCGCCGGTGGGCTAGGCGCGTAGGACAGCGCCGAGTAGTAGTTGAGCAGCGCGTCGAACCACACATAGAACACGTGCTCTTCGTCCCAAGGCACCGGCACGCCCCAGGTCAGCTTGTGCCTTGTCAACGGCACATCGCGCAACCCCGATTTGATGAACGACAGCGCCTCGTTGTAGCGACTGCGCGGCGCGACGAAGTCCTTGCGCTCGGCGTACAGCCGTTCGAGCGGCTCCTGGAAGCGTGACAGCGCGAAGAAGTAGTTGTCCTCCTGCTCACGCGTCAGCTTCACGTGGTGGATCGGGCACAGCTCGCCCTCCTCAACTTCGTTCTCTGCCTTGAAGTCAGCGCACTTGGGGCAGTACCAACCTTCGTACGTGCCCATGTAGACGTACCCGTTGTCGCGCACCTTCGCCAGCACGTCCTGCACCACCCGCATGTGCTCGGGATCGGTCGTGCGGATGAAGAAATCGTTGCTGGCCCCGATCTTCGGCGCGAGAGCGCGGAAGCGCTCGGAGTTGCGGTCGGCCAGCTCCTGCGGCTCGACCCCGAGCGCATGCGCCGCGTCTGCGACGGGCTCGCCGTGCTCGTCTGTACCCGTCAAGAAGAACACGTCCTCGCCGCGCTGGCGATGATGGCGCGCCAGCACGTCGGCGGCGATCGTCGTGTACGCATGGCCGAGGTGGGGCGCCGCGTTGACGTAGTAGATGGGTGTGGTCACGTAGAAGCAGGACATGGCGAGCCTCAGGCTACTGGGCGTCTACGGCGAGGGCCCGAACCGCCGCGAGCGTGAAGGGCCCGTCGCCGAGTGCTTGAGCCACCAACGAAAGGTCGCTGGGGCTGTTCAGGTGAGACGCGTGCTCGCTCAGGTCGTAGGCCGCGTTCATCGCGGCGACGAGATCGGCGGCATGAGCGTCGACGACGACCTTCGCCTTGCGGTGCTCGATCAGCCAGTGAGCGACATCCGGCCAGTGCCACAGACGCGTCTTGTTGTCGACGCGGGCAACCGGCGCCGGGAAGCCCCCCGGTCCCCGTTCGGTGTTGGCCAACAGCCTGACGTACTCGCGCGAGATCCCGCCGCGCTCGGCGATCGCGGCCATCGTGACAAGCTCGTCCGGCTCGATGCGCACCACCCGCAGGCCCGGCACAGCGCCCGTCACAGCTTCGATCGCGCTCGCCAGCGCCTCACTGAAACTGCCGGCCTCGCGATCGAACGCTCCGTACTGAACGCCGTCCCGGATACCGAAGAGAGCATCGTCGCAACCGGCCTCGTAAAGCGCATCGAACTGTCTGTCATCCAGCACGTGAGCGCCGCCGAAGAACAGTGTGAAGCTATGGACTTGGGCTTTGGTTTCGATGTTCATGTCCTGTCATTCCTCAGTGTCGCGGCGGCTGTGAGTCCTGCTCGTGATCGCATCTCCTGACGGCCTCACGGACGCGCTTGGCAATATCGCCAGGTCGTCGTGGCGTGCCGGCGATCGCAACCGCACAGCCTCGACCACACGACACGGTCCCCCAACGGTGGCCTGTTCCCTGCGCTTGCTCCAGCTGCCATCCCATACGCAGAGCGTCCGCAATTGCCTCGCGAATGTCCGTGTCCGGGTGACGACCTGCTTTTCGCATCATCGTAGCAGGTTGTTGGAGGTTGTCAACTGACGCTTGCTCGCGGCCCGCGATTCGGTCGCCGCCAGGCGCCACATCAGCAATAGTTCACGTGCCACGTCTCCTTATCCGTCGGTGAGCGCGAAGCTGGACGACGCGAGGCGGCTTACGAGCCCGAGGACTCCATCAGCTCGCGGTACAACTCGTTTGCGGAGACCCCCGTGAACTTGGCCACCACGCCCGCCGCCGGGCGTGCACGAGCGCCGGCGTCCACCAGCGCGCGCAGCGCCGCCAGCGCCTGCCCGCGATCGGAGATACCCACGGCTGCGGCGCCGACCACGATCACGATCTCCCCGCGCGGAGGGTGCTCAGCGTAATGGGCGGCCAACTCGGCGACAGTGCCACGGCGAACTTCCTCGTGAAGCTTGGTCAACTCGCGGCACACGCTCACCGGGCGGGCCGAGTCGTGCTCGGCGAGCACCGCCAACGTCGCCGCGAGTCGCTGGGGCGACTCGAACGCGACCAGCGTCTCAGTCGTTCCCACGAGCATCCGCTCCAACTCCGCGCGCTTGCGCGGCAGGAAACCCACGAAGCACCAGCGCTCCGCCGGCAAGCCCGCGGCGACGATCGCCGTCGTCACGCTACTCGCGCCTGGCAGCGCTTCGACCGGCAACGCGGCCTCGATACACGCCTGCACGAGCCTGTAGCCGGGGTCGGACACGAGCGGCGTCCCCGCGTCGGACACGAGCGCAACCACCGCGCCCCCTGCGATGCGCCCCACAAGCTCGCTGGCTCGCTCGCGCTCATTGTGCTCGTGGTAGCTCACCAGCGCCCCCGCGATCTGATTGCGATCGAGCAGCGTGCGCGTGCGACGTGTGTCCTCGCACGCGATCACATCCGCCTCGCGCAGCACATCGAGCACGCGTAGCGTCACGTCCCCCAGGTTGCCGATCGGCGTGGGACACACCACCAGCCGCCCTACTGCGCCATCCGTGGTGCTCATCCGAGGAATATAGGGTCCCACCGCCCGCCGGCGAACTCCCATAGGAGTCCTCTGAGACCCGGCCCGCGCCCCTCCGCACCGTTACGGCGATCGCCCCAGACGCCGGACACAGTGACGGCAGTTTCCCAGTGACCAGCAACCCGAATAAGTGACCCATAGACCAGTGCCCCGTGACCCGAACGACAAGCCCCAGTACAAGCGCTATCGCGCCGGTCCGCGCCTGCCGGGCCAGAGTCGGGGCGAGACCTCAGTGCAAAACGACCTCCAGCCGAGGGCTCCGCGCCGACCGCGCAAGCCTCGTGAGCAACCAGGCAGAGGCGGCGTGCCCCCGCGCGCGCGGGGGGCAGGTCCAAACCGCCCTGCCTGGCGCACCCTGGCGGGCGCCAGGCAGCGCATAACCCCCAGGCGCGTAATCCTAGGACTGGTCGCGCTCGTCTTCGTCTGGGTGTTGCTCTCGCTGGTCCTGTTCCTGATCAGCGCCCACTTCGAGCGCACCTCGCTGCCCTCGAACGTTGCCGGCGTGCTCGACCCCTCCGGCTTCCCGCTGACCTCGGCCAACAACATCCTCGTGCTCGGCTCCGACCGCCGCCCAAAGAACAGCAAGGAACCGGGCGCCGAAACCACCGGCTTCGGACGCTCGGACACGATCATGCTGATCCGTACCGGCGGCGGACACGCGGCGCGGCTGTCGATCCCGCGCGACACGGTCGTGGAAATCCCAGGACATGGCCTTGAGAAGATCAACGCCGCCCACGCTTACGGCGGACCGGCCGAGTCGGTGTCGGTGATCGAGCATTGGCTGAACATCCCGATCAACCACGTGGTGGAAGTCAACTTCGAAAACTTCCCACAGCTGATCGAAGCCATGGGCGGCGTCGACTACAGCGGCGGCTGCATCGTCTCCAAGCTCGACGGTGGCTCTGCAAACGGCGGCTTCACGCTGCGACTGAACTCTGGCACACACCACATCGACGGTAAGCAAGCGCTCGCCATTGCCCGCACGCGGGAGAACCTCTGTGCCCCCGATGAGACAGACATCCAGCGCGAGGAACACCAGCAGGCGCTATTCAACGACATGAAGAGCCAACTGCTCTCGCCCTCCAGCTTCCTGCGTCTGCCCTTGATCGCGTGGAACGCGCCGCCGGCGATCATCTCCGATATGAGCGGCGCCGAACTGCTGGGGATGTTCGCGGCGCTGGCGGTCACCGGCACGCCCCCCACGCATGTGCTGAAGCCAACCGAACAAATCACCCTACCCAGCGGCGAAG
The DNA here is from genome assembly GCA_963725265.1 of uncultured Solirubrobacterales bacterium. Taxonomy (GTDB): domain Bacteria; phylum Actinomycetota; class Thermoleophilia; order Solirubrobacterales; family Solirubrobacteraceae; genus Palsa-744. The sequence continues at coordinate 568,516 of CAVRXP010000002.1, read as the reverse complement.
AAGGGCTCACGATCTCCGAATCCGCCCGCCGCGCGGACGTGGCGCGCTTCATGGCGGGCTGAGCCCGCGGCCAGGGAGGTCCGCCGCGAGTGCCAGACAGAGGCTACTTCGCCGCCGCGACCGGCTTCGCGTCCGCTTTCTTCTCCGACTTACCGGCAGACTCGCCTTTCGACTCGGTCTTGCTCTCGCCTGCCTGCGCCCCAGAGGGTGTGCCCTCTCGGGTGCCCTTTCCGGTGGAGTCGCCCTTGGAGGAGGACTCCGAGGAGTTCTCGCCCGACGACGAGTCTCCGGAGGAGCCGGAGGATGAGGAATCGCCGGACGCCGCGTTCTCTCGCTGGCGCTTGCGCGTGCCGTAGTCAGTGTTGTAGAAGCCTTTGCCCTTGAAGTGCACCGCCGGCGCGTGCAGCACACGCTCGACGGGGACACCCGTATCCGGGTCAACCGTAAGCGTGTCGTCGCTAAAGGATTGCTGCACCTCGAAAGTGCTGCCGTCGGGGCGTCTGTACTCGTAGATGGGCATGAACCCCGAGTATAAGAGGGCGGGCCTGCTGTCAGTCGCGAGCAGCGAAACGTGCGTCTCGCGCGTGTCAGTCGGCGACGAGCGAGCGGACGCACTCTATGCCCGCTTGGATCGACCCGCTGAAGTCGCGATCTGGCTCTGAGATCAGGCGCAGCGCGAAGCCGTCCGCGATCGAGAAGAGGATGTCCGCGACGGCGTCGGGCTCGGCGTGCAGGCGCAGTACACCCTCCTGCTGCGCCGCCGCCAGCATCCCCGCCAGACGCTCGCGCGTGCGCCGCAACAGGCTCGCGTACTCGAGCGCGATGTCCGCGTTGCGACGCGAGAGCGTGAACAGCTCGAACACGAGCGTCACGAAATCGGGGTCCTCTGAGATCGTCTCCTGCAGGTTCTGCGCCAGCAGCGCGACGAAATCGTCGGCTGTCTGTGCACCGGCCAGTTGCTTCTCCAGCGCCTCGATGCGCAACTCGCAGTCGCGCCGCGCGGCCTCCACGAGCAGCTGCTCCTTGGTGCCGAAGTAGTAGTGCAATAGGCCACGCGAAACGCCAGCCTCGCGTGAAACGTGGTCGAAGGTCGAGCCCGCTACACCGCGGCGTGCCACGCTGTGGCGCATCGCCTCCACGATGCGCTGGGCCTTCTCGCCCGAGAGCGAACGGGTCGACGAGCCTGCCGGGGCGGCGAGCTCCTGCTCGGCCGGGGGCAGGGCTGTGTCAGCTGTCGCGGCGTGCGTCATATCCGAGAGCGTCCTTGCTTACGCGGTCGGCACGTCCGCTGGAGCCGGAGGGGCATCCTGCACCGGCATCGTGGTGGAGCTGTAGTCGAACTCCTCCTCGGCGCCGAACAGCAGGTCGAGCAGCTTCGAGCGCAAGTCCTCGCTGAGTGCGAGCGCGAGCGCGGCGCCTACGACCAGCAGTAGGAGCGTGCGCCCCAGACCAGCTTTGCGCTTTGGCTTGGATGCCGGCTGCTTGATCGCAAAAGATGCCTCACGCAGGGCGCTTGCCGCTTCGGAGAGCTCCTTCTGCAGCTTGCGATCCTCGAGCAGCGCCTTGCCCGCAGGCTTGCCGTTACTCACGCGCCCGTAGGCGCTGCGCCCTGCCGTGTACGCCGCGAGCAGGTTCTCTCGCAACTGCTCGTCTTCGATCAACCGTTTGAGGTAGTCGCTCGAGCGCACCGCCTCGCTTGCTTTGCCGATTCTGTCTTTCGCTGCCATTTGGCCACCGCCTCTGCTCAGAGCTTTGAAGATCTTGTCCAATATACCCCTGATGATCGGAGGTCTACTCCTTCTGGGTCCACTGCTTCCGTTTGACGTACCCGACGCATGAGAAGCTAAGCGCGTGCCCACCTTCCAGGCCACCGCCGCCTTCCTCGGCGGCCTGTTGATCGTCGGGGCACTCGCCTCGGGGCTTGCTCAACGATCCTTCCTCTCACTCGCGGCCCTGTTCGTGCTAGCCGGATTCGTGGTCGGAGACGGCGGCCTGGAACTGGTCAGCTTCCGCGCCCAGTCGGGGTTCGTGGAGGATCTGGCATTCGTCGCCCTGATCGTGATCCTGTTCCGAGACGGGCTGGAGGTCGAGGGCGAGATGCTGCAGCGAGCTTGGCATCTGCCGCTGCGCAAGCTCGCGATCGCGATGCCCCTCACCGCTGGTATCGTCGCAGTGGCGGCGCACCTGCTTGTCAAACTGTCCTGGACCGAGTCGCTGCTGCTGGGCGCCCTGCTCTCCCCCACCGACCCGGTGCTCACTTCGAGCATCGTCACCAACTCGCGCGTACCCCGTCTCGTGCGTCATTCGCTGAACCTGGAGTCCGGCCTGAACGACGGCCTTGCCCTGCCGGCCGTGCTCGCCTTTCTTGCCGCGCTATCCAGCCAATCGCAGAACTTCGTGTGGTGGCGCTTCGTATTGCAGGACATCGGCCTTGGCCTCCTCTTCGGCGTCGTGCTCGGCTATCTCGCCTCGCTGCTGATGCCGCGCGAGCACAAGCGCCCGCTCGAGCACCCGATCCCCGCCCACCAGAAGTCGCTGTATGCGCTCGGGGTCGCCTTTGCCACCTATGGCGTGACTGTGCTCTCCCCCAAGGGCAATGGCTTCATCGCCGTGTTCGTCGCGGCGATTGTGCTCGGCGTTCGTCGCCCGGACCTGCGCCGCCACTTCGAGCAGCGCGCGGACGACCTCGTCGAGATCGTCAAGCTGGGTATCTTCGTCGTGTTCGGCTCGCTGTTGACGCTGCATGCCCTGGAGAGCAGCGGCTGGCTAGCAGTGGTATTTGTAGCCGCCACGTTTCTGATCGCCCGCCCGCTCGCAGTTTGGATCGCGCTGATGGGCACGGATACCGACAAGCAGACGCGTCTCTTCATGGGCTGGTTCGGCCCGAAGGGCGTCGCGACCATGACCTTCTCACTGCTCGTGCTCGACCAGCACATAGCCAGTGGCCAGCGCATCTTCGACCTGGCCGCACTGGTCGTATTCTGCTCGATCGTGTTGCACGGCCTGAGCGACACGCCCGGGGCGAACTGGATCGCGCGGCACGCGGAAAAGACGAAAGCCTGATTTTAAGCGTGCAGTGCCGCCTGTTCCTGCGCCGAAGGAAACGCCCAGGCAGCACGCGAGCGGCGCTCCTGGCGAAAGACGAAGCGCAGTTGCTGCGGCGGCGCGAGTTTCGCCTCCGCAGGCCTGAAGGTGGCGCAGGGCTCGGCCAGCTCCAGCGCACACAGCATGTTGCACCGGAAATAGCATTCCTCGCATGTGACTTTGCGGGCTGCCCGCTTGCTCTGCGTCCTCGGCACTGACTCCCCTTTGCTTCGCGGCTTGACTGGTGGGCAGCGATCAAAGCATCATCGGGGCACCCGCTCAAGGGCAACCGATAAGGCTTCCCCGCAAACCGCGGGGAAAACCTTAAAAGGCTCGTCACGAGCCCTCGGCGCGTCATCATGGTGGTGTGCGCATCCTCCTGACCGGCGTCAGCGGCTTCGCGGGCTCGGCCCTGCTGCCTCGCCTGCTCGAGCAGGGCCATGAGGTGCGAGCGCTGGCGCGCGATCGCGCCCGCGTCGAGCTAACGCTGGAGTCGATGACACGCGAATCCGATGACGATGTGACGCTCGCCGATTTCGAGCTTGTGATCGGTGACACGCTTTCTGGTGCGGGCATCGTGCAGGCGATGCGTAACGTCGAGGTCGCCTATTACCTGATCCACTCGATGGAGCCTGCACCCGGTGGCGTTGACGGGATCTCCTTTTCCGCACGCGAGCGGGCATCTGCGCAGACGTTCGCAGACGCCGCACGCGCTGCGGGGGTGAGCCGCGTCGTCTATCTCGGCGGCCCGCTCCCGCCCGAGCGACCATCCATCCATCTATCCAGTCGCTACGCGGTCGAGCGTACCCTGCTCGAGGGTGTGCCCGGGTCGGTTGCCCTGCGCGCATCGATCGTGATCGGCGCGCGCTCACGCTCGTTTCGCTTCCTTGTGCGGCTGATCGAGCGGCTGCCGGTGATTGCGCTCCCCGCCTGGCGACGCTTTCGCACGTGCCCAATCGACGAGCGCGACCTCCTCGAAATGCTCGCGCGCTGTGCCTCCGAGGAGTCTGTCTCGGGGCGCTCACTGGAGATTGCGGGCCCCGAGAAGCTCACCTATGGCGAGCTGGTGCAGCGCATCGCCGAGCTGATGATGCTCTCCCGTCCAAGTATCGGGGTGGGGATGAGTGTGACACCGATAGTCGCCCGCCTTGCGGCCGTGCTCGCCGACGAGCAGCCAGAGCTGGTGATTCCACTGATGGATAGCCTCGCGGGCGATTTGCTTCCCAGCGGCGAAGACGCCGCCACCGCGCTGAACGTGGAACTGCACTCATTCGACTCGGCTGTCGAACACGCGCTGTACCAGTGGGAAAAGCTCGAGCCGCTCGCCGCGCGATGAGGACACACACGGCATGTTCATCCTCGACCGCCGGGAGAGGCCGCGGTGTGGCTTGGCGATGAGCACCGTCTGCGCCTCGATCGAGATAGCCGCCACGCCAGGGTCGGTGTGGGGGACGGTGATGGATCCAGACCGATTGGGCGATTGGGTCACCATTCACCGCAAGTTGCGCCACCACGACGACGGTCCTCCTCGCGTTGGCTACCGAATGGATCAACAGATCCATCTGAGAGGAGTCAGCGTGGACGTTCACTGGACACTGGTGGAGTGCGTGCCGGCACAGCGCGCGGTATGGGAGGGTCGCGGCCCGGCCCGTTCGCGCGCACGCACGGAGTACGAGCTGCATCCGATTCCTACTGACTGCACGCGCTTCAACTATCGCAACGAGTTCCACGCGCCGCTGGGAGCGTTTGGTGCGCTCGCAAGCAGGGCACTCGCGGGTGGAATGCCTGAACGAGAGGCAACGCGCACGCTCGAGCGCTTGCGCGCGCTGCTCGAACGCTGAGCAAAAAAGCGTGCGTTAGCACACGCTTGCAACTGGCGCTCCCGCGCTCATCCGCCAGTGTCTCCTCAGTGCGCACACGCCCCCGCTCAACCGACAATCACCATGCCTTGCAGGTGGTAATGCGCTTGCAAGTAGATGATAGGCGCCCATGTTGACGGGCAACTTGTGTAAAGTGAAGCTACATAGACCGTGCAACTCGACCTTCGGGCTGCATTCACACTCCAGTGAACAGGACAAAACCGTGACTGACTTCCTTGACGAGAAGCGCCGAGAGATAAACGAGCGACTGGCGGAGCTCAAGCCGATGATCGATGAGTACACGCGTCTCCAGGACGCCGCGGCAGCCCTCGCCGGCGTAGGCGGAGCAGCCTCCAGCGCGTCCGCAAGCACTCCTGCTGCTTCAACTGCCACGCCGACCAGGCGCGGCCCAGGTCGTCCGCGCGGGTCCAAGAGCCGCACGACAGGCGCACGGCGTGGACGTCCGCCCAAGGCAGCGACGGCAGCCGCCGCCACGACCGCGGGGGTAACGCCACGCCGCCGTGCCGGTCGTCGCAAGGGCAGTGGCACACGTGCCGCGCAGGCTCTGGAGTTCGTCGCCGGACAGCCCGGCATCACGATCCCTGAGCTGGCCGCCAAGATGGGCATCAAGCAGAACTACCTGTACCGCGTGCTGCCGGGCCTCGAGCAAGAAAAGAAGATCAAGAAGCAGGGGCGCGGCTGGCATCCCGCATCCTAGTCTCGTCATAGCTGAGTAACGAAAAACGGCCGGGTCGCGTCAAGCGAGCCCGGCCGTTTTATTTGTGGGCTACTCGCCTGGGGCAGAGACTAGATCAGCCCTTGGCTGGAAACCGTGTCGCGCTCACCGGTCAGCTCCGCCACCGAGGCGTCGATCTTCGAGCGGGAGAAGTCGTCGATCTCCAGGCCCTGCACGATCGACCACTCTCCCCCTGAGCAGGTGCACGGAAAGCCGCTGATCAGGCCCTCCGGCACGCCGTAGGAGCCGTCCGAGGGCACGCCCATCGACACCCAGTCGCGGGTGCCACTCACCCAGTCGCGCACGTGGTCGATCGCCGCGTTGGCGGCCGACGCGGCGCTTGAGGCGCCACGCGCCTCGATAATCGCGGCACCGCGTTTGCCGACATTTGGCAGGAAGTCGTTTTCGATCCAGGCCTGGTCGTCGACTACCTTTGCCGCCTGTTCGCCCCTGATCTCTGCGTGAAACAGATCGGGGTACATCGTCGGCGAATGGTTGCCCCACACGCCCATTTTGCTCACGTCGCCGACTGGTGCGCCCACCTTGTTGGCGAGCTGAGCAACCGCGCGGTTGTGATCGAGGCGCAACATCGCCGTGAAGCGCTCGCGTGGGACATCCGGCGCATTGTTCATCGCGATCAGACAGTTGGTGTTGGCGGGATTGCCGACGACGAGCACCTTCAGGTCGCTGGCGGCGCTCTCGTTCAGCGCTTTGCCCTGCACGGTGAAGATCTTGCCGTTCTCGGAGAGCAGCTCGGCACGCTCCATGCCCTTCGTGCGCGGACGCGAGCCGACGAGCAAGGCGATGTTCACACCGTCAAACGCGTCCTTGGGATTGTCGTGCAGGTCGAGACCCGCCAGCAGGGGGAACGCACAGTCGACGATCTCCATCGCCACTCCCTCCAGTGCTCCCATCGCCGGGGGAATCTCGAGCAGCCGCAGGTCCACCGGCTGGTCGGGGCCGAGCAGCTGGCCGCTGGCGATGCGAAACACGAGGCTGTAGCCGATCTGTCCGGCTGCGCCTGTGACGGTGACTCGTACGGGATTGCTCACGAATTCTCAGCTCCTGATTTTGGTCGATTTCAATAGCGATGGCGCGCGAGGGTCGACGACGACACAAGCGAGGCCGCAGACAAAGCCACACTTCGATCAGGCCATCTCACGCTTCAGGTTCTCGTCGATAGAGCCTAGAAACTCCTGCGTGGTCTGCCACTGCTGATCCGGGCCCACCAACAGCGCGAGATCCTTGGTCATATTGCCTTCCTCGACTGTGCGCACGCATATACGCTCGAGCGTATCGGCGAAGTCGCTCACCTCGGGGGTGCAGTCCATACGCCCGCGCGCCGAAAGCCCGCGTGTCCACGCGAAGATGGACGCGATCGGATTGGTGGACGTGGGCTTGCCCTGCTGGTGCATGCGGTAGTGGCGAGTGACGGTGCCGTGGGCGGCCTCCGCCTCGACCGTCTTGCCGTCGGCGCTCATCAGCACACTCGTCATCAAGCCAAGCGAGCCGAAGCCCTGGGCAACCGTGTCCGATTGCACGTCACCGTCGTAGTTCTTGCAGGCCCACACATAGCCGCCCTCCCACTTCAGCGAAGCCGCCACCATGTCGTCGATCAGGCGATGTTCGTAGAAGATGCCGGCTGCCTCGAAATCGCTCTTGAACTCAGACTCGTAGATCTCCTGGAAGAGGTCCTTGAAGCGTCCGTCATAGCGCTTGAGGATCGTGTTCTTGGTCGACAGGTACACCGGATAGCCGCGATCCAGTCCGTAGCGCATCGACGCGCGCGCGAAGTCGCGGATCGACTCGTCGAGGTTGTACATGGCCATCGCGATGCCCGCCGCTTGGAAAGTCGAACACGTCCAGCTCGATCGGCTCGCTGCCGTCGCTGGGGGTGAAGGTGAGCATCAGCTTGCCCGCGCCGGGCACGACCATGTCGGTGGCGCGGTACTGGTCGCCGAAAGCGTGACGACCGATCACGATCGGCTTGGTCCAGCCAGGCACCAGGCGCGGGACGTTGGAGATCACGATCGGCTCGCGGAAGATCACCCCGCCGAGGATGTTGCGGATCGTGCCGTTGGGCGAGCGGTACATCTGCTTGAGCCCGAACTCCTCCACGCGTGCCTCGTCGGGCGTGATCGTGGCGCACTTGACACCGACGCCGTAGCGCTTGATCGCTTCGGCCGCTTCGACAGTGATCGCGTCCTCGGTGGCGTCGCGGCTCTCGATCGAGAGGTCGTAGTACTTCAGGTCGATATCCAGGTAGGGCAGGATCAGCTGCTCCTTGATGAAGGACCAGATGATTCGCGTCATCTCGTCGCCGTCGAGCTCGACGACGGGGTTTTGCACCTTGATCTTGGCCATGTCTAGGTCCTCGGTTTAGCTGACGGACGGGATCCCACTGCCCCGGCGGGCGATGCTATCGCGCAACGGCTGGAGGTCCCCAGTTGAGCCGATGCCCCCTGCGCGCACCGGGGGCATCTCCAAAACGAACACTGTCCGCCCACGCCTTGCAATGGGTAACCTCTAACCGATGGCGGCCGTAGGCGACCAAACATGCGCGGGGCAGTGGCAGACCCACACTGTCGCCAACCAGGTCCCTCCCTTGGAAGGGATAGACGTGTTCTCCAGCAACACCCCCCTTGTGGAGGCAACGAAGCGCGAGGGCGCATCGTGGGCGCTGTCGCGGGCGGCTGGGCTGGGCAAGCTCGTCGGCGGCGAGCCGCAACAGCTGTGGGGGCGTCTGGCCAACGAGAACAAGCCGGTGCTGAAGACCCACGACCGCTATGGGCACCGCATCGACGAGGTCGAGTTTCATCCTGCCTGGCACCAACTGATGAAGATGGGCGTCGAGCACGAGTTGCACTCGCTGCCGTGGACCAGCTCGGAGCCTGCGCCGCACGCCGCGCGCGCGGCGCTGTACATGACCGCGATGCAGGCCGAGGCGGGCTTTGCCTGCCCGATCACGATGACCTTCGCCGTCCTGCCGGCATTGCGCACGCAGCCCGAGCTATTGGCCGAGTGGGGGCCGCTGGTCACGGCCACGACCTACGACCCGCGCCTGATCCCCGCAAGCGAGAAGGGCTCGGCGATCGCCGGCATGGCGATGACCGAGAAGCAGGGCGGCTCGGACGTGAAAGCCAACACGACGGTCGCCAGGGCGCTGAACGGCGGCGGCGCCGGGCGCGGAGTACGAGCTGGTCGGGCACAAGTGGTTCTGCTCGGCGCCGATGTCCGACCTGTTCCTGGTGCTCGCCCAGACCGACGAAGGCCTCTCCTGCTTTCTGATGCCGCGCGATCCTGCCCGACGGCAGCCGCAACGCTTTTCACATCCAGCGCTTGAAGGACAAGCTCGGCAACCACTCCAATGCCTCCAGCGAGGTCGAATTCCACGGCGCGTGGGCGCGCATGGTGGGCGAGCCTGGACGCGGCGTGCCGACGATCATCGAGATGGTCGGCCACACGCGACTGGATTGTGTGATCGGCGGCGCCGCCGGCATGCGCGCCGGGGTCGTGCAGGCCACCCACCACGCCGCCCACCGCTCGGCTTTCGGCAAGCTCCTGATCGACCAGCCGCTGATGCGCAACGTGCTGGCCGACCTGTGCGTCGAGTCCGAGGCCGCCACCGCGCTTGCTATGCGCCTGGCACGCGCCTATGACGAAGCCGGGGCCGAGAGCTCGGCTTCCGGCGAGAGCGAGTTGAGCGACGCGCACCTGTTCAAGCGCTTGGCGACCGCCGTCGGCAAGTACTGGGTCTGCAAGCGCGCGCCCAACCACGCGTTCGAGTCGCTGGAGTGCCTTGGCGGCAACGGCTATGTCGAGGAGTCGGGCATGCCGCGCCTGTACCGCGAGGCGCCGCTGGCCTCGATCTGGGAGGGCTCGGGCAACGTGATGAGCCTCGACGTGCTGCGCGCGCTCGTGCGCACGCCGCGCTCGTTGGAGGTGTTCATGCACGAGGTCAAGCAGGCCGCAGGGCGCCGACGCGCGCCTGGACGAGCACGTCAAGAAGCTGGAGCGCCAGTTCTCAGACCCGCTGACGCTCGAGATGCGAGCGCGTCGCGTGGTCGAGGGGATGGCGCTGGCGCTGCAGGGCTCGCTGCTGGTGCGCCATGGGGCACCGGCCGTGGCCGACGCCTTCTGCGCCTCGCGCCTTGGCGGCGACGGCGGCCTGGAGTACGGCACGCTGCCGGCCGGCAGCGACTTCGAGGCGATCGTCGAGCGCAACCGCGTGCACGTGTAAGCGCCAGGTCCGAAGCGCCACACAGCCTAAGATCAACACATGGCCGCACAGAGCACCGAGGCGTATGCCCGGCAACATCCAGGTGGCGCGCATCTTCGGCATCAGGGTGGGCGTCAGCATCAGCTGGTTCTTCGTCCTCTTCTTCCTGATCCTGTACCTGTCCCAGTATTTCCACGACATACTGGGCGGATCGAGCAGCACCGCCTATGTCGGTGGCCGTCGTCGGCGCGCTCGGCTACTTCGCCTCGCTGATCCTGCACGAGCTGGGACACGCGCTCGTCTCGCGCCGCCTGGGGATCCCGATCCTCGGCATCGACCTGTGGTTCTTCGGCGGCATGGCGCGTCCGGCGCGCGAACCGGAGACGCCGGGCGAGGAATTCAAGATCTCCGCCGCCGGCCCCGCCGGAACGCTGCTGGCGCTGCTCATCTGTGCGGTGGCGACGCTCGCGTTCGCCCCCGGCGGACACTTCTTCGGGGCGCTGCTGCTGGAAGAAGGCTTCACGATCACGCCGGCGGTGGCTCTCCTTGGCCTGGCTTGTGTTCATCAACGCGGCGCTCTTGCTGTTCAATCTCGTGCCGGCCTTTCCACTCGACGGAGGGCGCATCGCGCGCGCCGTCATCTGGTGGCGCACCGGCGACCGCCATCGCGGCACGCGCATCACCGGCCGCGCCGGCCAGGGCTTTGCGATGGTGCTCGGTCTCCTCGGCCTGCTCGCGCTGCTGGAGGGCAACAGCTTCGGACTGTTCACGCTGGTGCTCGGCCTGATCCTCTACCAGGCCTCGGGCGGCGCGGTTATGCAGGGGGCGATGGGACAGCGCATCCAGAACGTGCGCGTGAAGGACATCATGGATCGCGAGCCGACCACGATCCCGGCCGAGCTGAAGCTGCTGGACGCCCAAGAGCAGTTCTTTGCCCGCTACCGCAGCCCCTGGTTTGCGGTCGTGGACCATGCACGCCACTTCCTCGGCGTGGTGCGCTCCGAGCGAGTCGACGCGGAGATCGCGGCCGGCCGGCCGGCGCTCGAGATCGGCGACGTGCTCGAGCAGGATCTGCAGGTGCGCATCGACGAGCACGAGCCGCTGGAGTCGCTGCTGCGCAGCGAGGGCCTCGGCCGGCTCGGCGGGATGGTGGCCGTGGACGCCGACGGCATCCTGCGCGGCACCGTCACCGTCGCCCAGATCCGCCAGGCGCTCAACCCCGCCGGCGGGCTTGCCGGCGGGCGTTCATAAAAAGCGCGATGGCCCCCGCGCGCGCAGGGGGCATCGCCATTTCAGAACATGCGACACCTCTGGCGCAACGGCTTCTGTGACGCATGTGGCGATCCCCGTCCGGTCCCGCGTTATAGAGTCCAGGCCGCAGACACCGCCCCTCTCCTTCGAGCCCCCAGGAATCCATGCCAGCACATGACGTATTGATCATCGGCGCAGGTCTCGCGGGCCAGCGTGCCGCGCTCGCCGCCGCAGAGGCCGGCTCGAGCGTCGCGATCCTCAGCAAGGTCCATCCGGTGCGCTCCCACTCGGTGGCGGCCGCCGGCGGCATCAACGCCGCGATCAACGTCGCTGACGATTGGCGCTCGCACGCGTATGACACCGTCAAGGGCTCCGATTTCCTCGGCGACCAGGACGCGATCGAAATCATGTGCTCGGAGGCGCCCAAGGAGGTGATGCACCTCGAGCACATCGGTGTGACCTTCCACCGCAACGACAACGGCGAACTGGACCTGCGTGCCTTCGGCGGCGCTTCGATGAAGCGCACCGCCTACGTCGCCGACATCACCGGACAGGCGATCTTGCACGTGCTCTACGAGCAGCTGATGAAGCACCACGAGCAGGTCGACCGCTACGAGGAGTGGTTCGTGACCTCGCTGCTGCAGGACGACAGCGGGCGCTGCTGCGGCGTGGTGGCACGCGACGTGCGCTCCGGGCGCATGGAGACCCTGCAAGCCAAGAACGTGATCCTCGCCTGCGGCGGCGCCGGCCAGGTGTACTCGCCGACGACCAACGCACTGATCGTGACCGGCGACGGGATCGCCCAGGCGTATCGCATCGGGGCTCCGCTGATGGACATGGAGATGGTCCAGTACCACCCGACCACGCTTGTCGAGAACGGTCTGCTGATAACCGAGGGGGCGCGCGGCGAGGGGGCCGTGCTGCTGAACTCCGAGGGCGAGCGCTTCATGGAGAAGTACGCGCCCAACAAGATGGAGCTTGCCTCTCGCGACGTCGTCTCTCGCGCCGAGCAGACAGAGATCCTCGAGGGGCGCGGCGTCGGCGCCAACAAAGACGGGATCTACCTGGACATCACGAAGGTGCCGCGCAAGCGAACCTTGGAGGCACTGCGCGAGATCGTCAACATCGGCAAGGACTTCGCCGGCGTGGACATCACCCGCGAGCCGATCATGATCCGCCCGGGACAGCACTACATCATGGGCGGTGTGAAGACCGACGTGAACGGCGCCACCTCGGTCGAGGGGCTGTACGCCGCCGGCGAGGTCGCCTGCGTGTCGGTGCACGGCGGCAACCGCCTCGGCGCGAATTCGCTTCTCGACACCCTGATCTTCGGCCGGCGAGCGGGCGAACATGCAGCCGCACGCGCCGCCTCGATGGCGTTGCCCGACGCGAGCGACGCCAAGCTGCGTGAGGACGCGGCCATGATCGACGCGATCATCGCGCGGCCGTGGAGCGGGCCGAAAACGGCGCGTGTCCGAGATCAAGCGCGAGCTCGGCGAGACGATGAACCAGTACGTCGCCGTGTACCGCGACCAGGAGGGCCTCGACAAGGCCCACGAGATCGTCAAGCGTCTGCAAGCGGAGTCCAAGGACGCCTACATCGACGACAAAGGCACCGTCTTCAACCAGGACGTGCTGGGAGCGATCGAGCTTGGCTACATGCTCGACTGCGCCGAGGCGACCGTCGTGGCGGCGATCGAGCGCAAGGAGTCGCGCGGAGCGCAGTTCCGCACCGACTTCCCCGAGCGCAACGACGAGGAGTGGCTCAAGCACATCGACATCAGCCTCAACGGAGATGGACCGGAGATCTCTTACTCACCGGTGACCATGACCCAGTGGGAGCCGGAGGAGAGGAAATACTGATGCGCTTGCATACACCCCCCTTTTCGAAGACTCCCTTTTCGATAGATCCCCTTTGACACCCTCCTTTCCCATGCCCCCGCGCGCGGGGGGTCCGCCCGACAGCAAGGAAGGCAAGCTGATGGCCGAAACCCATAAGCCGCCGGAGCAGTTCACGCTGCGGATGCGTCGCTATGACCCCGAGTCGGGCGAGGCGCCCTACTGGGACGAGCACACGATCGAGCTCGAGCCCCACCGCTCGGTGCTCGAGGGCATTCTGCAGGCCAAGGCGAAGTTCGACGGCTCGATCGGCATCCGCTGCTCCTGTCGAGCTGCGATCTGCGGCTCTTGCGGTGTGCGCATCAACGGCGAACCCGGGCTCGCCTGCCACACCCATCTCGACCATGCGCGCGCGTCGAGCAAGGACGGCGTGATCGAGGTCGAGCCGATGGGCAACATGCCCGTGATCAAGGACATGATCGTCGACATGGACGCCGTGCACTGGAAGAAGGTGCAGCGCGTGACTCCGTGGCTGATCAACGAGGGGCCCCAGCCCGAGCGCGAGCACATCGTGCCGCGCGAGTCGATGGTCGACATCACCCAGACGATGGCCTGCATCCAGTGCGGCGCCTGCGTGTCGGACTGCCTGGCGATGGAGGTCGATCCCGGCTTCATCGGACCCGCCGCGCTTGCCAAGGCCTACCGCTTCGTCGGCGATCCGCGCGACGAAGAACAGCGTGAGCGGTTGCTCGACCTGAGCGAAGACCCGCAGGGGCTCTATGACTGCACGCACTGCTTCAAGTGCGTCGAGGCCTGTCCCAAGGACGTCAACCCGATGGGGCAGATCATGCGGTCTGCGGCGCATCGCCGGAGCCGACCAGCACATCACCGACCAGAACAACGGTCACCGCCACGAGGAAACAGTCGTGACGCTGATCAAGGACTACGGGCTGCTGCACGAGGCGGAGACTGCTGCCTCGCTCCTACGGCGGCAACTCGTGGTTTGGCAAGTTCCACCCGGCTGCCGGGAAGGAGCTGCTCAGCTCGCTGCCAGGTCGCGATGCCGCGCCGTACATGAAACGCAAGATGAGCATCAAGATCGCGATCTTCGGTCACAAGATCCCCAAGCAGGACCTGAACGCGGTCAAGCGCATCTACGAGAAGGTCGAGAGCAAGCCCGAGCGCTACGAGCTGAACCTGTACATCTCCGGCGAGGACGAAGACGTCGAGCAGACGCCGGTCGGCGTCGGCGTCGACGAGCCCGGCTCCGCACCCGAGGCAAGCGCATGACCGGCGAGCCCGCACCGCCCGAGCACCCGAAGGGAGCATCACATGAAGGTCGCCTACTGGCCCGGCTGCGTGAGCAGCGGCTTCACTCCCGGAGCTGCACGGCTCGATGGCGAAGGTCGCGCCGCTGCTGGACATCGAGCTGGTCGAACTCGAGCGCGCCAACTGCTGCGGCAGCCGGCGTGATCGCCGAGCACAACCAGGAGCTTGCCGACACGCTCAACGCGCGCACCTTCGCGCTGGCCCAGCAGGTCCAAGGGGCGGAGCTGATGATGAACATCTGCTCCACCTGCCAAGGCGCCCAGGGCGAGTGCCAGGAGCGCTTGGACTCAACGCCGAGTACAGAGCGCAGGTCAACTCGACGCTCGCCGACGAGGGACTGAGCTACGAGAAGGGCCTGACCAACAAGAACTTCCTCTGGCTGCTGGTCGAGGAGATCGGCCTGGACAAGCTGCGCGGGATGGTCAAGCGTCCGCTGACCAACCTCAAAGTTGGGCCGTTCTACGGCTGTTACATCGTGCGGCCGCGCGACCGTCTTGGCATCGACTCAGAGCATCCTCGCGACCATTACCTGGAGCAGTTGATCGAGACGCTTGGCGGCACCGTGATCGAGTACGCCGGGATGCGCAAGTGCTGCGGCTTTCCGATCATCACGATGAACAAGGAGGCCTCGCTCAAGCAGGCCGGGCGCCACCTTGGCGACGCGGTCGACGCCGACGCCGACTGCCTTGTGACTCCCTGCCCGCTCTGCCACCTGAACCTCGACATGCAGCAGCCGCTCGCCGAGAAAGTGGTTGGGCGCGAGTCTGAACATGCCGGTCCTGCACCTGCCCCAGCTCGTCGGGCTTGGCGCTTGGCTTGGAGCCGAAGGAGCTTGGGCTCTCCCGCCACGTGGTCAAGCCGACGTCGGTGATCGACTGGTCCACCTCTGTGGTCGGCGCCAGCCTGATACCGCTCACTTGGCAAGCAGCAAACCGATAGGCGCCCGGACACCGCCTCTGCGGGCGCGTAGGCTTGCACCCGTGCGCGTCCTCACAGTCGTAGGCAATCGGCCGCAGTTCATCAAGGCGGCCGCCGTCTCCGGGCCCCTGCGCGCCGAGCACGAGGAGATCCTCGTGCACACCGGCCAGCACTACGACGACTCGCTCTCCGGCCGTCTTCTTCTCTGAGCTTGGGCTGCAGGCGCCCGAGCGCGAACTTGGGATCGGCGGCGGCTCGAACACCTCGCAGACCGCGCGCATGCTGGCGGCGCTCGAGCCGCTGCTGGCCGAGGTCGAGCCCGACGCGGTGCTCGTCTACGGCGACACCAACTCGACGCTCGCGGGTGCGCTCGCAAGCGCCCAGCGCGGGGTACCGGTGGTGCACGTCGAGGCCGGCATGCGCTCGTTCGACCGTGCGATGCCCGAGGAGCTCAACCGCGTGCTCACCGACCACATGAGCGAGCTGTTGCTGTGCGCGTCTGAGACAGCGGCGGAGAACCTCAGGAAAGAGTCGGCGCAGGGGGAGATCGAGGTGGTTGGAGATGTGATGATCGATGTCGCGTTCAAGTGGCGCACCGCGGCTGGAGCGAACAACGAAGCTCTCGCCGGTTTTGACATCGAGGCCGGCGACTACCTGCTGCTGACCGCCCACCGCGCCGGCAATGTGGACGATCCCGGCGCCTGCAGATGTTCGTAGATGTCGTGGCCGCACTGCCCGGACGCGTGATCTTCCCGGTGCACCCGCGTACCCGCGCACGCCTGCGCGAAACCGGCTTGCTGGAGCGCTGCAGGCGCTCGACGAACTTGACGCTCTACGAGCCGCTCGGCTATGTGCGCTTCAGCGCGCTCGTGCAGAACGCGCGCGCGGTGCTGACCGACTCCGGTGGCGTCCAGAAGGAGGCGTACCTTGCCGGGGTGCCCTGCATCACGCTGAGGTCCACCACCGAGTGGGTGGAGACCGTCCAGAGTGGCTGGAACACGCTCGTCGATCTCGATATAGAGCGTGTTCTCTCGGCCCTGGCACGACCCATTCCCCAAACCCATCCCCAGCTCTATGGCGACGGCAAAGCGGCCGAGCGTTGTGTGGCCGCGATCGGGGCATTCACGTCCAGGCGCTGGGCAGAGCAGGGCTCTCTGCTGCGGGACCGCCGTCGTGAGCGAGCGGCACGCCGATTCGCGTCGGCGTCGTCGGTCTCGGCTACTGGGGGCCAAACCTGGCGCGCAACTTCGCCGCGATCGACGGCTGCGAGCTGACCTGGCTTTGCGACGGCTCCGAGCAGATCCGCGCGAAGCTGGCCGACGCATTTCCTGGAGTGCGCACCTAGTGGCCGAGATCGATGAGCTGCTCGCCGACCCCGAGCTCGACGCGATCGTGCTTGCCACGCCCGTGCCCACGCACGCAGAGCTGGCTGCTCGCGTGCTCGAGGCCGGCAAGCACTGCTTTGTCGAGAAGCCGCTGGCCACAACCGTCGCCGACGCACAGCGTGCCGTGGACGCGGCCGAGCGAGGCTGGGCGCATCCTGATGGTGGGCCATCTGCTCGAGTACCACCCTGCCGTCACGCGCCTGAAGGAGCTGCTCGACGACGGCGAGCTGGGCTCGCTCTACTACGTGTACGGCAACCGCGTCAACCTCGGCAAGCTGCGCGCCGAGGAGAACGCGCTGTGGAGCCTCGGCGCGCACGACGTGTCGGTCGTCTTGCACCTGATCGGCGAGGAGCCGGTCGAGTGCTCCGCGCACGGCGAGTCGTATGTGCGCGGCGGCGTCCAGGACGTCGTCTTCTGCTACCTGCGCTTTCCCTCCGGACAGGTCGCTCACCTGCACCTCTCCTGGCTCGACCCACACAAGGAGCGGCGCATCACCGTCGTCGGCTCCAAGCGCATGGCGACCTTCGACGACATGCGCACAGAGGGCAAGCTGACCGTCTACGACAAGGGCTTTGACGAGGACGCAAGCTCGTGGGGCGAGTACATAACGCGCGCCGGCGAGTCCTTCTCACCGCGTCTTGCCAACGCCGAGCCGCTGCGCCTGGAGTGCGAGCATTTCATCGACTGCATCCGCGAGGGCAAGACTCCGCGCTCGGACGGGCACAGTGGGTCTGCGCGTCGTGCGCGTGCTGGAGGCATTGCAGCGCTCGCTGGAAGAGTAAGTCGGGCCTTGCGCGATGGCAAGAGCAACGCAGCGCTCAAAACGCAAGCCGCGCGCAAGAGGCGTCGTTTGTTGTCCTAGATGCTCAGATCGATCACCAGCCGTTGGACGACGACGGCCGTTGCCGCCGTTTGCGTAGCGCTTGCGGCTTTCCTTGCGGTCACTGCGCTCGGTGTCGGGCGCCGTCACGCGCGAGCAGTCGCAAGCATGCCGTACACGCTCACCCCGTTCGCCGCCTATGAGGCGCGCGCGCCTCACGTGCTGAGCACGACCGTGGTCGATTCCGATCAGGGTGCCGTCCAGGGGGCCGCTGCGACACCGCCGTCCGCGCTGCCGCCGCTACCGGCCTCAGTCTTCGAAGGGCCGACCGCCCAATACCGTGCTTATGCCGTCGGCCAGCTCGGCCTGATGGAAGGCCAGGTCAAGCGTTTGCACAGCGCACTCGCCGCCAACGACCGTAGCGGAGCCCAGGAAGCGTGGCGTGCGGCATACGCCACGCTATCTGCGCCTCGGCGCGGTCTACCTGGTCGGACCTATCTCCACTCTCAACCAGGCGATCGACGGCAACGCCGGCGGCCTGCCCGGGGGTAGCGCAAACCCGCAATTCATGGGCCTGCACAGGATCGAATACGGGCTCTGGACTTCCACGCAACCGCGCATGCTGCTGAGCCAGGCGCGCCTGCTCGAACGCAACGTCCGCCGGTTGCGCGGCGTGGTCGGAAAAGTCCCGATCGCTCCTTTGGAATACGCCACGCGCGCGCACGAGATCCTCGAGGACGCGGCGCGCGATCTGCTCAGCGGTACTGACGTGCCGTGGAGCAAGGAAGGGGTGCTGGCGACCAATGCCGGGCTGCAAGCGACCGAAGAGGTGATCGCAACGCTGCACCCATTGCTGATGGGGCGCGAGAACACGATCCCGATCGTCAAGACCGAACTCGCCACCCTGCGCGCAGCGATCGCCTCGCTCGCGGCCGCCCATGGGGGGCGTCTACCCAGCAACGAACAGCTCACCCAGGCCCAAGCTGAGCTGCTCGACGGCGCGCTCGGCGGGGCGCTCGAGGCGCTCTCCCAGGTACCGGGCGCGCTCGAGACCGAACTCCCGCCTGCAGATTCCCCAGATTCCCAAGCGCGAGGAGAGGATCGAACCATGAGCCCGCTCGACCGTCGCGCATTTCTCACGCGCTCGGCTGTGCTGCTGGGAGCCGGTGGTGTGGGCGGAGCCGGCGCGATCGTTCGCGCCGCGACCAAGAGCGAAGAGGCGGCGGCCGTCCCGGCTGAGCCCTCGACAGCGCAGGAATGGAGCGTCTCCCAGTCGCAGCTGGCCCAGCGCGAGCCCTTCGACGGGGTCCACCAGGCCGGCATCCTCACGCCCGCGCCGGCGCAGGCGACATTCGCGGCGCTCGACTCGCTCGCGCCCGACCGACCGACCCTCGAAGAAGCGCTTAGGACGCTCAGCGTTCGCGCGCGTGAACTGACCGAGGGCGGCCCGATCGCACTGTTGGAGGTCGACGATCCACCGGCCGACTCCGGAATCCTCGGACCGAGCAATCAGCCAGACGTGCTGACAGTCACGATCGCTTTTGGCGCCTCGCTGTTCGACAAACGCTACGGGCTCTCCTCCCAGCGTCCGCGCGAGCTGATCGAGATGCCGACCTTCTCGGTCGACGAGCTCCTACCCAGCCAGAGTCACGGCGACCTGCTGCTGCAGATCTGCGCCCATCAGCGCGACACCGTCGTGCACACCCTGCGCGAGCTGCTGCGTACCGTGCGCGGAACGCTACAGCTGCGCTGGAACATCGACGGCTTCTCAGGCGCCGCACGCGGGCCCTCCCCGCACAACAGTCCTCGCAACCTGTTCGCCTTCCGTGACGGCACCGCCAATCCGCCCACCAGCGATGCGGCGCTGATGAACAAGCTGGTGTGGGTTTCAGGCGGCGAGCCGGACTGGACTGCCGGCGGCACCTACCAGGTGGCGCGCATCATCCGCCAACACGTCGAGTTCTGGGATCGTGTCGGCCTGAACGAGCAGGAAAACATGATCGGGCGCGTGCGCTCGACCGGTGCGCCCCTCGGCGGGAGCGCCGAGTTCGAGGAACCGCGCTACGACCTCGACCCGCACGGCAAGCGCATACCCCTCGACGCCCACATCCGCCTTGCCAATCCACGCACACCCGCGACCGAAGATCAGCGCATCCTGCGCCGCGGCTTCAACTACACGCGCGGCTTCGACGCCGCCGGCCAGCTCGACCAGGGCCTGATGTTCGTCGCCTTCAACCAAAGCCCTGAACGCCAGTTCGCCACCATTCAGAAGCGTCTGGCAGCCGAGCCGATGATCGACTACATCACGCCGGTCGGTGGCGGCTACTTCTTCGCCCCGCCTGGCGCCCGCGGAGAAAGCGACTGGGTCGGCTCGGGCCTGTTCGCCGCCGCATAAGCGCCGCCCGCATGAGCGCCGCCCCGCATGAGCGCCGCCCGCATAAGCGCCGCCCCGCATGAGCGCCGCCCGCATAAGCGCCGCCCCGCATGAGCGCCGCCCGCATAAGCGCCGCCCCGCATGAGCGCCGCCCGCATAAGCGCCGCCCCGCATGAGCGCCGCCCGCATAAGCGCCGCCGCCACAGTATGAGCGCCGCCGCGATCGGCGCCGCCGCCGGACGTCATCTCGTCCAAGCCGCGACGTCCCGCGTTACCGTATGTTAGGCCGCTTGCCCGATCCCGATCTACCGGCCTTCTCATCAGCACCGGCACGCAGCGACCTGAGCATCGTCGGCGGCGGGATCGTGGGCCTGGCCGTCGCTCGCGAGCTGGCACGACGCTTTCCATCCTCATCGGTGTGCGTGCTCGAGCGTGAGCGCGAGCTGGGCCGCCACCAGACGGGGCACAACTCGGGCGTCATCCACGCGGGCGTCTACTACAAGCCCGGCTCGGCCAAGGCGCGCCTATGTGTGCAGGGTGCGGCGGAGCTATACCGCTATTGCGAAGAGCACGAGATCCCACACGAGCGCTGCGGCAAGCTGATCGTGGCCGCAACCCATGAGGAGATCGCCAGACTGGATGAGCTTCAGCGACGCGGCACGCTCAACGGTGTGAGCGGGCTGCGCCGTCTGGACGCCGAGGCGATTGGCGAGCTCGAGCCGCACGCTCGGGGGGTGGCAGGCCTCTACTGCCCGCCGACGGGGATCGTCGACTTCCAGGCTGTCGCCGGCGCCTACGCCCGCGACCTGCTCGAAGCCGGAGGAACGCTTGTGAGGGGCTGCGAGGTTCGCGCTGTACAGCCCAGAGGGCGAGGTCTGCGCCTGTTGCACACGCACGGATTCACCGATACCACATACGCGATCTTCTGTGGCGGGGCATGGTCTGACCGCCTGGCAACCGCGGCCGGTGCCGATCGAAATCCTCGAATCGTCCCTTTCATCGGCAGCTACCTGCGTTTGACACCCGAGCGCCGAGGGCTTGTGAAATCACTCATCTACCCGGTTCCCGACCCCTCGCTTCCCTTTCTCGGGGTTCACTTCACGCGCCGCATCGACGGCGAGATCCTGATCGGACCGACCGCACTGCTCGCCGGAGCCCGCGACGCCAAACGCCCAGCCCAGATGCGTGGCAGAGACATCGCAGACACCCTCGGCTGGCCGGGCTCGTGGCGCATGTTCGCCCGCTGGTGGCGCACGGGTCTCACCGAGCTGCACCATGCGACATCGCGTGCCGCGCTCGTCCGCGACGCGGCCCGCTACATACCTGAGATAACCGCAAAAGATGTGAAGGCCTCGTTTACGGGTGTGCGCGCGCAGGCCGTAGCGCGTAACGGCGATTTGGTGGACGATTTTGTCTTCTCGACCACCGAGCGGGCCCTGCACGTGCGCAACGCCCCCTCGCCCGCGGCGACGGCTTCGCTCGCGATCGCGCGCGAGATAGCAGACCGCGCACAGCGACTTTTCTGAGAGCAATCTGGGCCGAGCAGCGCTTCGCCTGCCTCCTCCGCAGGTAGTAGTCCGTCGATTTACATAATGTCGCAAACGCTCTGCGGCAGTCCGTGTAACTGCTTATGAACGCCGATCGTCGCGCGCAAAAGCCCAGCATCCATGCGGTGTTTGCAAACCGCGACTTAGGAACGCGATCATACGCAGGCACCCGTCACGTGGTGGGGATACGCGTTCATCGCCTGAACGTAGATAGCGACGATCGGGCGATTGTGGGAACAGATCCCATTACCCATCATCGATGCACGCAAACCCTGGCACATCGCGCAGGGGAAAAAATATTCACCGCCAAACACGGGGAAAACATATGCATCGCCGCCTCAATGTCAAGGATGGACACGTGGGCTTTCGTCGTCGGGCAACTCTGGATGATTCGCCCGAGACAGCACGCGAAACACGCCTAGCAATCGCGCGCACCAAGGAGGGAGACCGAGACGCACTGCGGTTCCTCTACACGCGCTACTCAGACAACGTCTACGGCTATATCTGCAGCATCGTGCGAGACGAGCAGGAGGCTGAGGATCTCACCCAGCACGTCTTCATGAAGCTGATCACCGTGATCGTCCAGTACAAGGATCACGGCATTCCGTTCACCGGTTGGTTGTTGCGCCTTTCGCGCAACGTGGCGCTCGACCACCTGCGCAGACGCCGCCCGACACCGACCGAAGAGGTATTCGGCTCGGTCGAGATCGTCGACGAGGACGCCCGCGACCGCGCTCGCGACCTGCACAGCGCACTCGCTCGTCTGCCGGAGGAGCAGCGCGACGTGATGGTCATGCGCCACATCGTCGGGTCTCTCTCCGCCGGAGATAGCCGAGCAGATGGGTCGCACCGAGAGCTCGGTCCACGGCCTGCACCATCGTGGCCGTCGGGCGCTACAGGAAGAGTTGAGTCCGACTCGGCTCCTCACCGTCGGTCGCGTACGGTCAGTTGAGTGCGGCATGTTGAGCCCGGGGCAAACTGGACGCGACCACCAAGCGCCCCTCGGTGCCGTTTGCGCGTCTGGACAACGCCGACCCGGAGCTGTTGGAGGAGTTGATGGGAGCGGTGCGCGACGTAGCCGCGCGCGGCGCCTTCACGCTCGGTGAGCAGGTCGAGGGCTTCGAGCGCGAGTTCGCAGCCTACTGCGAGACCGACTTCGCGATCGGCGTCTCCTCGGGTACCGAGGCGCTTGTGCTCGGCCTGCGCGCACTTGAGATCGGGCCGGGCGACGAGGTGATCGTGCCCACCAACTCGTTCATCGCCACGGCGGAGGCGGTGAGCGCCGTCGGCGCCACGCCCGCCTCGTCGACGTCGATCCCGACTCGCACCTGATCACCGCCGAGATCGTCGCGGCCAATCTGACTCCAAAGGTGCGCTGTGTGATACCCGTGCACCTGTTCGGTGCGACGGTCGACCTCGATCCGATCCTGGCGATCACACGCGAGGCCGGCATTCATGTGATCGAGGACGCCTGTCAAGCGCACGGCGCCCGCTATCGCGGCCGTCGCACCGGGACGCATCGGTGTGCTTGGGTTGCTTCAGCTTCTACCCGACCAAGAACCTGGGCGCGTTGGGGCGACGGCGGCGCGATCGTTACGGCGGTCCCCGAGCTGGACGAACGCATCCGACTGTTGCGTGCACATGGTGAGCGTCCGCGCTACCACCATCGCGTCGTCGGCACCACAGCGCGCCTGGATGCACTGCAGGCCGCCGTACTGCGTCGCAAGCTCACACGCCTGGACGATTGGAACGAAGCTCGTCGCCGTTTGGGCGCGGAGCTGCGTAGTCGTCTGGGTGGCCTGGCCGATGCGCCGGCGGGCGAGGCGATCGAGCTTGTCGAGCTGCCGTTTGCCGCAGGCCGATCACGTCTACCACCTGTTCGTCGTGCGCAGCGCCAACCGCGATGCGCTGCGTACCCATCTGGAAGCAGCAGGGTGTTGCCTCGGCGATTCACTATCCCTCGCCGATCCATCGCACCGAAGCGTATGCGCACCTCGGCCTAGGGCCGGGCAGCCTGCCCGTGAGCGAGCGGCTCTCCGAGCAGATCTGCTCGCTACCACTGTTCCCGGCATGACGAGCAGGAGTTGAGCCATGTTTCCGAGGCAATGCTTAGCTTCGCAAAAGTCGGCATAGTCGCGCAACGTTGATCGAGTATATGCAACCGATCTTCCACACCTCAGGGGCTCTAAACGATGTTCGATTCATGGAACACAACCGTCGACGGACTACGCCGCAACCGTCGCATCGTGCCCCGCGAGATGCCGATCGGCGCCGCGGTCGTAGGGTGCGGCTACTGGGGCCCGAACCTCGCGCGCAATCTGGCCGAGCGCCCGGAGTTCCAGCTGCAAGCATTGTGCGACCGCGACCCGGCGCGCCTGGACGGGCTGTCCAGGCGTCATCCCGAGGCGCTCGCGCTTGGGGACTTGGAGGAAGTGCTCTGCGATGACTCGATCGAGGCCGTCGTCGTCGCCACTCCGCCGAAGACTCACCACGCGATCGTCAAGCAGGTGCTGGAAGCGGGCAAGCACGTGCTCGTCGAGAAGCCGCTCGCCACACGCCTCTCCGACGCCCGGGAGCTTGCCGATATCGCCGAGGACTCAGAGCTCGTGCTGATGCCCGGTCACACTTTCATCTACAGCCCCGCCGTCAACGCGGTGCGCGACCTGATTCAGGACGGCACGGTCGGCGACATTCACTTTGTCACCTCCGCACGCATGAATCTCGGCAAGTACCAGAGCGACGGCGTCGTCTGCGACCTCGCCCCGCACGACCTCTCGATCCTGCTCTACTGGCTCAACCAGCCTGTCGTCGGAGTCGCCGCGACGGGCAGCAGCGTCTTCAAGCAGGACGTGCCCGAGACCGCGTTCTTGACACTCACTTTCGCGGGTGGCTCGAGCGCCAATGTGCAGATCTCCTGGTTGGCGCCGTGCAAGGTCCGACAGATGATCGTCGTCGGCAGCAAGCGCATGATCCAATACGACGACACGGCATCTGACGAGCCGATCCGCGTGTATGACCGCGGCATCGATGAGGGACCGCCCCCGGCCAACTTCGGCGAGCACCAGCTCATCTACCGCACAGGTGACGTGGTCAGCCCGCGCGTGCAGCCTCAGGAGCCTCTAAGCCTGGAGTTGCAGGACTTCGCGCGGTCCATCCGCACCGGCTCGGAACCCCGCTCGAACGTGTCGCTCGGCCTGGACATCGTCGCTCTGGTCGAGCTGGCAAGTGAGTCGATGCGCAGCAACGGCATGCCGCTCTCGCTCGAGCGGGGCCTCGAGCGCGCCGCGGCCTGACCCGCAGCGCGGCTGACCCCGCGGTGCGCCGGCGCTCTTGGCGCCGGCTCTCTCGGCGCCCCCGGCTCTCTCGGCGCCCCCGGCTCTGTCAGCGCGCCGGCTCTCTCAGCGCGGGCCGCCGCCTCTGATTGGCCGCGCACCGAGACACATCTATCCCGCGCTGCCGCCTGATCGGCTTTCTCCCCTCCCCTTTCTCCCCCCTCCACCCGCGTCGCGCGCGATCCTCCCTCAGCACTCAGCGCGGTCGACTGTCGGCCCACGCTTCTCCCGCTTTCGCGCAGGACGTCTCCTGCTTGATGGCAGATTGCGAAACGCAAAAGTGCTTTCGAAGGCACGTCTCGCTGAGGCCGTGCAAGGGCATGTCAGCAAAGGCCCCCCTTTGTTGACATGCC
This sequence comes from uncultured Solirubrobacterales bacterium, assembly GCA_963725265.1. Classification (GTDB taxonomy): domain Bacteria; phylum Actinomycetota; class Thermoleophilia; order Solirubrobacterales; family Solirubrobacteraceae; genus Palsa-744. Next base: position 543,469 of record CAVRXP010000002.1, on the reverse strand, counting down.
CCGTCCTCGCAAAAGGCCCCGCTTTGTGAACGAGCCCCGCGTTGATGCAAAGGCCCCCTTTGCATACAAACTCCCGTTCGCAAAGGCCCCCCTTTGCGAACACACGGTTTCGCAAAACTCCCCCGCGACGCGTGGCTCTCAACCAGAGAAGCGCACGCGCACTGCCGCGAGCCGCCGCCCCACCCGACCAAGCCCCTTATCGGCAGGCAAGATCCGCGCGAGGATCGAACGCTGGCTGCGCCAGCTCTCGGGGAAACCAAAGCGCAACGTCAGCAGATAGGGTGGGATCGCCACCAACCCGACCGCCACCAACCAGGGCAGCGCCGGCGTGTGGATAGCGCTCAATGCCAGGCTCACAGGCAAAGCGACGACTGCCAGGCCCACGCAGGAGAGCGTGGCCGGGGCTATGTCCCTCACCAGTCGCGGTAGCGCACGTTCTTGTGATTCATTCAACATCATCACGTACGCCACGACCAAGAACAGCGTGTGCACAACGGCAGCGTCGATTGCAACCGCGACGATGCCGTAATGCACCACGATCAACACCGTGAGCCCGTAGACCAGGAAGTGGGCGATGCCGTAGCCGAGCAGCGCGCGCGCTCGGCCAGTCGCCATGAAGACAGTGCCGACGGCGTCGACGACCAGCGTCGAGGCGCCCGCCCAAAGCGAGGATCTGGACCGGCACGACCGCCGGCGCCCAATGCGGGCCGAACAGGAAGGGGACGAGCACGGGCGCTGTGATCGCTGAGCAGCACGAGCAGCGGGAACAGCAGGATCGTCAGCGTGCGGACCATCTGCCGATAGAGCTGGCTGAGCTCGGCGGCGTCGCGCGTGCGCGCCAGAACCGGAAAGCCGACCTGGCTCATCACGACGCTGATCTTGCTCTGGTATTCGACCGCGAGCGTATAGGCGCGGAAGTAGAAGCCGGTTTGCAGCGCCCCCAAGCGCGCGCCGATGATTGCGTAGTCGACGTTGCTGAAGCCGATCCAGCTGACCGAAGCCAGCGACACCGGCAGGCCGTAGCTGAGCAGCTCGCGCGCCGCGCGCGATGCAGGCGCGGCGCCGGCGGTGGCGCGCTGACCCAGGCGATGACGCCCGTTGCCAACGAACCGGCAAGCACACCGAGCACCAGCGCCTCGCCGCTCAGGCCCGCCAGAGCAAGGCCGATGCAAACGACGACGCGTGCGAGCGTGCTGAGCACTTCGATCTCGCTCAGCCGCCTAAACGCCATGTTTCGGCGCAAGGTGGCGGTCGGCACGGTGCTGAGCGCCGAGACGAGGCACAGCGGCGCCATCAGACGCACGAAGAAGGCCGTGCGCTCGCCAAAGATCGGGGCGACGATCACGCTTGCGGCGATCAATGTGATCACGGCGAGCGATGAGGCCTGCCAGCAGCCCAAGCGCCATCCCGGTCTGCTGGTGCTCGCGGTCGATCGTCTTGCGCTGGACCAGGGCGCTGCTCAAGCCTCCGGCCACCATCAGATAGGCGACTTCCTGGGCGATCAGAGCGATTGCGTAGCGTCCGAATTCGGCCGGCACGATCAGCCGCGCGAGGATCACGATCGAGCCGAGCTGCAGGATCTCGACGGTGGGCCGCGCGATCGCAGACCAGCGCACACCGTGCGCGGCAGCGTCGCGCAGCTCGTTCGCGGCATGCTCGTCGGCTGCCGCCTGCTGCTCGGCCGGACCGGTTGGCTCAGCCAGCATGGACTGTCCTCCTCCGGCATGGACTCCTCGGCCCTCACGAGCGCCTCGGGCGTCACGGTCTCACCGCGAGGCCGTGGAGACCAGAGTGCGCCTGATCGAGACCAGCCTGTCGGCGAGCGGGCGGCGGTAGCGATCCGGCATCGAGAGGATCAGAGCCCAAGCGAGCAGGCGTGGCGAGAGCCGCTGGCGCAGTGCGGCCACGAAGCTCGCGCGCGCCTCCTCGCGGGCGGTCTTCGTCGCTCAACTGGCGGCCGATGTTCGACAGGTCGCGCGCCTTCACCTTGCGCACCAGGCGCGCATCGGCGACAAGATCGGCGTGCCAGCCGTGCGTGACGTGCTCGGCTCGGTGCATGCGCAGCAAATTGCCCGAGACCTGGTTCTCGTGGGTGCGGTAGTTGATCAGCACGCGCGGGTCGTAAAAGAAGACGGCGCCCGTCGAGACGGCGCGCAACCAGTAGTCGTAGTCCTCGCAGTCGAGCCCTTCGACGAACGGCCCGAGGCGCTGGTGCAGGCTTCGCCTGACCATCGTCGTGCCCGAGCAGACGAAGTTAGCTCGGTACAGAGCCCGAGCGAGCTCGCGCCGGTCGAGGATGCCCACGCCGGAATAGGGCGCGCGCGGGCCGTCGCTGCCACCGAAGAAGCGGGCGCCCCCGAAGGCGATGTCGATCTCGGGGTGAGCCACGATCGCCTCGAGCTGGCGCTCGAGCTTGTCGAGCTCCCAGATGTCGTCGGCGTCGCACTTGGCCATGTAGTCGCAGCGCGCCTCCTCGAAGCAGCGGTTCATCGCTCCGGCCACACCGAGATTGCCCTGTCTGACGACGCGAATCTCGCCGCGGAAGCGCTCCAGCTCGTCGAGTGTGCCGTCGGTCGAGCCATCGTCGACGACGATCACCTCGTCGGGGGGATGCGTCTGGGAGAGGATCGCGTCCAGCGCTTCGCCGACGTAGCGCTCGGTGTTGTAGACCGGCATCACCGCGCTGATCGTCGGCCCTTCATGGCAGCACCGGGTCGCGTCCGCCGCGCAGCCCGTCGAGTGCGCGGCTAATGCAAGTCACCGACCGTCCGGCGCCTTCGCGCACGCCGCTGGGCAAGCCGAGGATCAAAACCCAGGCGAGCGCCCTGGCGTTGGCCGGAGAGGCGCTGCGCCAACCGTGCCGCAGCGACTGGCGAAACGCCTGGCGCGCCTCGCGCGGGCGATCTCGCTTCGACAAGACGCCTGCCGATCCTGAAGAGATCGTCGGCGATCGCGCGATCGCTCACATCGGCTTCGTACATGCGCCGTACCTGGTCGCCGCACTCATCCATCCACGCCGTGCGTCCGGTGAGGTTGTTCTCGTGCTGGCGCCAGCTCAACAGCGGCCGCGGGTCGTAGTAGAAGCTCGCACCGGCGCGCAGGCAACGGAACCAGTACTCGTGGTCGTCGGCGCCGAAGTTCTCGATGAACGGGCCGAGACGCTCGAACAGCGAGCGGCGGATGACGACCGAGGGTGCGCAGACGCAGCACTGCCGGTAGAGCGCGTCCTTCAGCGCGGCGCTGTCGAGCACGCCGACGCCGGGCGGGCGCGAGTATTCGCCCTCGGTGCGCCCGAACAGCACCGCGTGGCCGCAGAGCACATCCACCTGCGGGTGTGCGCGAATCGTCTCCAGCTGCCACTCGAGCTTGTGCGGCTCCCAGATGTCATCGGCGCCGCACAGCGCGACGAAGTCGCCGCTGGCCTCGCGCAAAAGCTGTGTTGAACGCCGCCGGACAGCCGCCGTTGTCGCGACGCACGACGCGGATGCGCCCGGCAAAGCGCTCGAGCTCGCGCGCGGTGCCGTCGGTCGAGCCGTCGTCGACGACGATGACCTCGTCGGGGGGGCGACGTCTGGCCGAGGATCGATTCGAGCGCCTCGGCGATGAAGCGCTCCGCCTGATAGGCCGCGACGACGACTGAGATGGACGGCTTGCGAGTGTCGGTCATATCGCTGTATGAACGTGCAACGGCGGGCGATTCTCGCATCGCGCCTGCAGGCCAGAGCGTTTCTTGCGTGCAAGGTCGCCGGGCCTTGTCACGTTGTTGGGTGTATGAGGACGAGCGACCGGCTACAGCGGAGTTCCGTCGAGCGGGGCGAATCGCGATGAGGGGCTCGGGGCGCGTCTCATCCGCGATTCGTCGAACTCGAATCTGGAAGTACCGTGCGCTGTCGGACTGTGCGCAGCGTGAGGGGCAAGCCCGTCGTGCTGCAGCCGGTACTAATGCTTGGCAACGGCGCGATCTGCTTCGGTCGCGACGTCGAGTTCGGCTGGCCGAGGTCGACGAGTTCTACAGTGGCTACTGTCACGTCGAGGCGTCCACCCCGGAGTCGAGGATCGAGTTCGGCGACGGCGTGCAGGTCAACAACAACGCCTTCATCAAGAGCGAAGGTCCCGGCATCCGCATCGGCGCGAACGCGCTGATCGGCTCCTGCGTCGAGATCCTCGACAGCGACTTCCACGACCTGCACCCCGATCGCCGCCGCGGCGGCAAACCACAGATGGCGGCAGTCGAGCTGGAGGAGAACGTGTTCGTCGGCGACGGCGCCAAGATCCTCAAGGGCGTACGCATCGGCGCTCACTCGGTGATCGGGGCCGGCAGCGTCGTCACCAAATCGATCCCTGCGGGAGTGATCGCGGCCGGCAACCCGGCGCGCGTGATCGGCGAGATTCCGCGCGAGCCCGCCACGACAGGCCTCGCTGTCACAGCCCCCTCTGCCCGGCGCCGAGCGCTGGCAAATTCAGTTGCGCGTGGAAAATCCCGCGTCCGTGGCCGTTGAGTGATCATGAGGTGCATCGCAAGATGCTCGGTGAACGCGCACTGATCACAGGCGGCGGCGGAGCGGTCGGCTCCAACATCGCCGACCAGTTGGTCCAAGCCGGCGCACAGGAGATCGTCGTGCTCGACAACTTCGTGCGCGGTCGTCGCGACAACCTCGCCTGGGCTATCGAGAACGGGCCGGTTCGACTAGTCGAAGGCGACATCCGCGACCGCGAGCTCGTCGCCGAGCTGACACGCGGCATCGACGTCGTCTTCCACCAGGCCGCGCTGCGCATCACCCAGTGCGCCGCAGAACCGCGACTTGCGCTCGAAGTGATGGTGGATGGCACTTACAACGTGATCGAGGCCGCCCTGGCCGAGAAAGTGCGCAGGATCGTCGCCGCATCCTCGGCCTCGATCTACGGACTTGCCGAGCAGTTCCCGACCGAGGAGTCTCACCACCCCTACGCCAACGACACGCTCTACGGCGCCGCCAAGACTTTCAACGAGGGCCTGCTGCGCAGCTTCAACTCGATGCAGGGGCTCGATTACGTGGCGCTACGCTACTTCAACGTATACGGACCGCGGATGGACATCCACGGGGTCTACACCGAGGTGCTGGTGCGCTGGATGGAGCGCATCGAAGCCGGTGAAGCGCCGCTGATCCTCGGCGACGGCTCGCAGACGATGGATTTCATCTACATCGGCGACGTCGCCCGCTCTAACGTGCTTGCCGCCTCGGCGGATGTCAGCGACGAGGTCTTCAACGTCGCCAGCGGCACGGAGACGAGCCTGCTCGAGCTGGCGCAGATGCTGATCGATGTGATGGGCGCCGAGGTCGAGGTCGAACACGGACCTGAGCGCTCGGTCAACAAGGTCCCACGGCGTCTAGCCGACACGCGCACAGCTCGCGAGCGACTGGGCTTCGAGGCCGAGGTCGATCTCGAGCAAGGTCTGCGTCTGCTGGTGGATTGGTGGCGCGCCGAGCGCGAGTCGGTCGCCTCGCCCACGCTCAGCGCGACGTCGTGATGGAGATACCGATCACGCGTCCGCACCTCGCCGGCGACGAGCAGGCGGCGGTGGCCGAGGTGATCGCCTCGGGATGGCTCTCGCAGGGGCCACGGGTACGAGCTTTCGAGGAGGCTTTCGCCGAGCGCGTCGGCGCCGCCGACGCGGTGGCCACCACCAGTTGCACAACCGCGCTTTCACTGGCTTTGCACGTCTCGGGGGTTGGGCCTGGCGACGAGGTGGTCGTGCCTTCGCTGTCCTTCATCGCCACCGCCAACGCGGTCTGGCATTGTGGCGCGCAGCCGGTCTTCGCCGATATCGACCCGCGCACCTACAATCTCGACCCGGCCGCCGCTGAACGGGCGATCACGCCGCGCACGAAGGCGATCATGCCCGTGCACCAAGTCGGCCTGCCTGCCGACATGGACGCGTTCCTGGAGCTTGGCCGCCGCCACGGCGTGGCGATCGTCGAGGATGCCGCCTGCGCGATCGGCGCTAGCTACAAGGGTCGGGCGATCGGCTCGCTCGGGCCGCTTGCCTGTTTCTCGCTGCATCCGCGCAAGGTGATCACCACCGGCGAGGGCGGCATGATCGCCGTCTCCGATCCTGAGGTCGCAGAGCGCCTGCGGCGACTGCGAGCGCACGGGATGGATACTTCCGACCTCGCCCGCCACTCCGCACGCGACATCGTCGTCGAGGCTTACCCCGAGCGCGGCTGGAACAGCCGCATGACCGACATGCAGGCTGCGCTCGGCCTCTGCCAGTTGCGCGTGCTAGATGAGATCCTGGAACGCCGGCGCGTACTCGCGGAGCGCTATACGGCGGCGCTCGAGCAGATGCCTCACCTGCAGGCACCTTATGAGCCGCCGTATGCACAGCGCACGTGGCAGTCTTACTGCGTGCGGGTCGGACCGCATGCTCCGCTGCAGCGCACCGAGCTGATGCGCAGCCTGCTCGGAGACGGAATCGCGACACGTCGTGGGGTGATGGCGATCCACCAGGAGGCCTCTTATGCCGAGCGCTCGCCGACGGCGGCGCCGCTGGAGTTGCCGCACACCGAGGCGGCGACCAGAGAGACGCTGATGCTGCCGATTTTCCCGGATCTCAGCGAGGATCAGCAGGACTATGTTCTGGAGCGGCTCGAGGCGTGCATGCTCGCGCTGGCCGCGTAGTGCCGCGAGCTCTGGCCACGTAGTCCGCGAACTCTGGCCACATGGTGGCGCGAACTCTAGCCACATGGTGGCGCGAACTCTCGCCAAATAGTGGCGCGAACTGAGAGAAACGTGTCCCAGAATGAACTGTGGGCGGAATGCTCATGGTCCGCGAACACCTCGGTGTGTGGCTTCTCTCTCTTTGCGTGGTTCTCCCAACACCCCCCTTTTGCGAACACATAGATAAAGATTAGGCACCTAAATAAATCATCGGTGTCCAAACAAGGGGGTATCGACGCGCACACCCCATTTTGAATGACTTCTGAACGCGCTCCGGCGCCTGACACGTGCATCTGGCGCCCTGGCGCGCGCTCCGGCCCTGACATGTGCTCTGCCCTGACATGTGCTCTGCCCTGACATGTGCTCTGGCCTGACATGTGCTCTGGCCTGACATGTGCTCTGGCCTGACATGTGCTCTGCCCTGACATGTGCTCTGGCCTGACATGTGCTCTGGCCTGACATGTGCTCTGGCGCCCTCACACGTGCTCCGGCGCCCTCTGGCGCGAGGAGAGCCGCGCCCGGCTCGAGGAAGGCCAGCGCATGTTCGCTTCTGGACGCCCTCGCCATCTGCACACCGGCGTCCACCTGGATGGACCCACGAATTAGGCTCGAAAGGACCGCAAGTTGGCGGGGCCCCAGGCGTTTCTTGGTTGTGGCCAGCAGCGCAATAGATCAACGTGCCGTGCCCGTCGTCGGCGGTGTCGTTGCGCGCGGCGCGGTGGACGCGACCGCGGAAGGTCCGGCCGAAGGCCGGTTGCTGGACTTCGGCTGTCGGGCGCTGGACATCCTCGGCGCGAGCATTCTGTTGATCCTGCTCTCTCCTCTGCTCGCCCTGATCGCGATTCTCGTGCGCCTGGACTCGCCCGGCTCGCCGATCTTCCGCCAGCGCCGCGTGGGGCGCGCCACGGTGCCGTTCACCGTCAATAAGTTCCGCACGATGCACGACGGCGTAGCGCCCGACCGTCACCGTGAGTACGTGCTTGGGCTGATCGCCGGCGAGCATCGCGAGCACACCGCTCCCGGACCCCACTTCAAGATGACCGACGATGCGCGCATAACGCGCTTCGGACGGGCGCTGCGACGTTCGAGCCTGGACGAGCTGCCGCAATTGTGGAACGTGCTGCGCGGCGAGATGTCGCTTGTGGGGCCGCGCCCGGCGATCCCCTACGAGGTCGAGCACTATCCGCCGCACTGGTTTGGTCGCTTTGCGGTCAAGCCCGGCGTCACCGGGCTGTGGCAGGTCAACGGGCGCTCGACGGTGACGCTCGAGGAAATGGTGGCGCTCGACGTCGAATACGCGCGACGGCGCTCTTTTTGGTTGAACTTGACGATCTTGATACGCACCGTGCCTGCGGTGCTGAGCGGAAGAGGAGCATCATGAGAACTAGCCGCACCCTGAGGAGGAGCCGCACCATGAGGACGAGCCGACTATCTCCGATGGGGTTGCTGCTGGCAGCTGCCGCCAGCTTGATCGCCTGCCTAGGGATGCTCGCCACGAGCTCGTCCGCGCTGGCGATCACAGACGAATGCGCATCGGCGCCCAACCCCAACGTCTGCGAGAACGCGCTGCCCGGCGATCCGCCAAGCGATTGGGAGGTCGAAGGCGTCGGCTCCAGCACGATCCAGGGCTATGCCACCTCGATGAGCGTGAACGTCGGCGAAACCGAGTCCTTCAAGATCGACACACCCTCAACCAAGTACCACATCGACATTCTGCGCCTTGGCTACTACGGCGGCGACGGGGCACGCATGGTGCAGGCCGATATCAAACCGACAGCGACGCTACCCCAAAAACAGCCCGCCTGTCTGACGAATTCCACCACCGGCCTGATCGACTGCGGCAACTGGGGCGTGTCTGCTTCGTGGACGGTGCCCAGCAACGCCGTCTCGGGTGTTTACATCGCGCACCTGGTGCGCGAAGACGGCAGCGGCGAAAGCCAGATTCCGTTCGTCGTGCGCAACGACTCGAGCCACTCGGAAATCCTGCTGCAGACCTCCGACGCCACCTGGGAGGCCTACAACGACTAGGGCGGCAACAGCCTGTACACATGCACGGTGGCCTGCCCGCCCGGCGAACCGGAAGCCTACAAGGCCGCTTATTCGGTCTCCTACAACCGGCCGTGGGAGGGTTCCTTCGCGGTGGACAACGGCGCCTCCTACCTTTGGTACGCCGAGTTCCAGATGATCTACTGGCTGGAAAAGAACGGCTACAACGTCAGCTACACCAGCGAGGCCAACGTCGACCAGAACGGCGCGCTGCTGAAGAACCACAAAATGTTCATCTCCAGCGGCCACGACGAGTACTGGTCCGAAGGCCAGCGCGCGAACGTCGAATCGGCGCTTGCTGCCGGCGTGAACCTGGCCTTCTTCAGCGGCAACGAGATGTTCTGGAAGACGCGCTGGGGGCCGAGCACCGAAGGCACCAATACGCCCTATCGCACGCTTACCTCCTACAAGGAGACGCACTTCAACGCGCCTGTGGACCCAGAAGACCCGCCGACCTGGACGGGCAGTTGGCGCGACCCGCGCTTCAGTCCGCCCGCCAACGGGGGCAAGCCCGAGAATGCTCTGACAGGTCAGTTCTTCCTGGTGAATGCGGGCACCTCCGACATCACGGTGCCTTCGCAGTACGCCAAGGACAGGCTGTGGAAGAACACGGCTGCCTCGACGCTGAAATCCGGACAATCACTGACGCTTGCGCCTGGCGCCGGCACGCTCGGCTACGAGTGGGATGAGGATGTCGACAACGGCTTCCGGCCCGCGGGCGAGTTCGACCTCTCCTCGACGACCGTAAGCGGGCTGCAGACGTTCAACGACTACGGCAGCAGGCTCTCCGAAAACACGACTGCAACACACCACCTGACGCTCTACAAGGCTCCCAGCGGGGCGCTTGTGTTCGGCGCCGGCACGGTGCAGTGGTCGTGGGGCCTTGCCAATTTCAACGCCTGGGAATCGCCGACCACCGAGCCCGGCAAAACGGCGCCCGACCCCAACCTGGAGCAGGCGACGGTCAACCTGTTCGCCGAAATGGGTGTCCAGCCCGGGTCGCTGACGACCGGCCTCGTAGCCGGGAACCAAGTCGACCGACACGACTCCGCCGACCTCGACGATCACCTCGCCGACGCAGGGCGCGACGCTCCAGGACGGCAGCGCCGTGACGATCACCGGTAGCGCGACCGATAGCGGCGGCGGCGTGGTCGCCGGCGTCGAAGTCTCCACCGACGGCGGCGCCACCTGGCATCCGGCGACGCTGACGACGCCTGCCGAACAGACCGTCAAATGGTCCTACACGTGGGTCGCGCACGGCAATCCCACGACGACGATCCGCTCGCGGGCGGTCGACGACAGCGCCAACCTCGAGAAACCGTCGGCGGGTATCACCGTCAACGTGTCCTGCCCGTGCTCGATCTGGGGCTCCGACGTCACGCCGACCACACCCGACTCGGGAGACGGCTCCTCGGTCGAGGTGGGCCTCAAGTTCACCTCCGAAGTGTTCGGCACCGTCACCGGCGTACGCTTCTACAAGGCCGCCGCCAACACCGGCACGCACATCGGCAGCCTCTGGAGCTCCACCGGCACACTGCTCGCCACCGCCACCTTCACCAACGAAACCGCCTCCGGCTGGCAGCAGGTCAACTTCTCCACGCCCGTTCAGATCTCCGCCGAACACCACCTACGTCGTCGGCTATCTCGCACCCAACGGCCATTACTCGGCGGACTCCTACTACTTCTACTCGCCCTCGCCCGACCGGGCCGAAAATCGCTCAACAGCCCGCCGCTGCACGCGGTCCCGCCAGCAGCACGCGAGCAACGGGCTCTACTCCTACACGACGACCTCCAGCTTCCCGACGAGCACCTACAACGGCACGAACTACTGGGTCGACCCGGTCTTCTCGCCGGCGGCACCTCCCGGCCAGGTGACCGGCGTCAGCGCGACCGCCGGGGCGGGCTCGGCGCGCATATCCTGGTCTGCGCCGACAAGCGGCGGTGTTGTCACCAGCTACACGGTCACGCCCTACATCGGGACCACCGCACAGACGGCCACGACGATCAGCGGCTCGCCGCCGGCGACCAGCACCCGCATCACCGGTCTCACGCCCGGCATCGACCTACACCTTCACGGTGCAGGCGTCCAACCCCAACGGCTCCGGGCCTGTGTCGGCAGCCTCCAACCAGGTGACGCCTCAGACCTATGTCGCGCCCGAAGCGCCGAGCAACGTGTCGGCTACAGCCCGCCACCTCACAGGCGCTCGTCAGCTGGACGGCGCCCACCGAAGAAGGCGGCACACCGATCACCGGCTACACGTCACCCCCTACGTCGGCTCGGCGGCGCAGCCATCGACCAACGTGAGCGCCTCCACCACCTCGACCAAGATCACGGGGCTCTCCAACGGGACCACCTACACGTTCAAGGTCACCGCGAGCAACGCCGTCGGCTCCAGCGAAGCCTCGCAGGCCTCGAGCGCCGTGACGCCTCAGGACACGATCTTCGACTTCGCGACGCCCAACATGATCGACTCGGGCGATGGCAACTCGGTCGAGCTCGGAGTCAAGTTCACGGCCGAAAAGGCCGGCTCGATCACAGGTGTCCGCTTCTACAAGGCCGCCACCAACACCGGCACGCACATCGGCAGCCTCTGGAGCTCCACCGGCACACTGCTCGCCTCCGCCACCTTCACCAGCGAAACCGCCTCCGGCTGGCAGCAGGTGACGTTCTCCAAAGCTGTGAGCATCACCGCTGGGACCACCTACGTGGCTGGCTATTTCGCTCCCAACGGGCACTACTCGGCTACCCCTGCCGCGTTCAGCTCCGCCGGCGTCAGCAATCCGCCGCTGCAGGCGCTTGCCAACTCGACCAGCGCCAACGGCGTGTACGCGTACGGCTCGGCCAGCGCCTTCCCCTCCAACAGCTTCAACGCGACCAACTACTACGTCGACGTGACCTTCGCGCCGACGCCGCCCTCCGGTCCGCCCACCTCGCCCACCGGTGTGTTCGCCGCCGTTGCCTCGGGCCAGGCCTCGGTGAGCTGGAACACGCCTGCCGAAGAAGGTGGCGGCCCGATCACCAAGTACACGGTGACGCCGTACATCGGCTCGACCGCGCAGACGCCCGGTCAGCGTGACCGCGCCTGCCAACTCGGTCAAGCTGACGGGGCTCACGAACGGGACCGCTTACACCTTCAAGGTGAGCGCCACCAACTCGGTGGGGACGAGTGCTGCCTCCGTTGCCTCCCCGGCAGCTACGCCACAGGACACGATCTTCGAACTGGCGACACCCGCGATGGTCGATTCGGGCGATACGAGCTCGGTGGAGCTCGGCGTCAAGTTCACGCCACAGGAAAAAGGCACGGTCACCGGTATCCGCTTCTACAAGGCCGCCACCAACACAGGCACGCACGTCGGCAGCCTCTGGAGCTCCACCGGCACACTGCTCGCCTCCGCCACCTTCACCAGCGAAAGCACCTCCGGCTGGCAGCAGGTCAACTTCTCCACCCCGGTCACAGTCAGGGCTGGCACCACCTACGTCGCCGGCTATCTCGCTCCCAACGGGCACTACTCGGCGACCTCCGCGGCGTTCTCGCCGCTGGGCGTCAGCAACCCGCCGCTGCAGGCGCTTGCCAACGAAACCAGCGCCAACGGCGTGTACGTCTACAGCGCGACACCGACCTTCCCAAGCAGCAGCTTCAACGCGACCAACTACTGGGTGGATGTGCTGTTCGCGCCCTCGGCGGCCAGCGCACCGGAAGCGCCGGAAGGCGTGACGGCAAGTCCGGCTACGCGGCAGGCCCTGGTGAGCTGGACGGCGCCGAACAACGAACGGCAGTCCGATCACCGGCTATACGATCACCCCGTACGTCGGCACGACGGCGCAGACGCCTGTGAGCGTGGGCGCCTCGACGCAGAGCGTGGTGGTAACCGGGCTGACGAACGGCACGAGCTACACCTTCAAGGTCGCGGCAAGCAACGCGCTCGGCACCGGGCCGCAGTCGCTTGCCTCGAGTGCGGTGACTCCGCGTGACACGATCTTCGACCTCGCCACACCGGAAGTCCTCGACGCGGGCGATCCCAACTCGATCGAGGTCGGCGTCAAGTTCAGCTCGGAAGTCGAACGGCTCCATCACCGGTATCCGCTTCTACAAGGCCGCCGCCAACACCGGCACGCACGTCGGCAGCCTCTGGAGCTCCACCGGCACACTGCTCGCCTCCGCCACCTTCACCAGCGAAACCGCCTCCGGCTGGCAGCAGGTCAACTTCTCCGAACCTGTGGCGATCACCGCGGGCACAACTTATGTCGCCGGCTACTTTGCGCCGAGCGGGCACTATTCGGCGAGCCCTGCCGCGTTCAGCTCTGCCGGCGTCAGCAATCCTCCCCTACAGACACTCGCCAACAGCACGGTTCCCAACGGTGTCTATGAATACGCTACAAGTCCCACCTTCCCCACCAGCAGCTACAACGCCACGAACTATTGGGTCGATGTGCTGTTCGCGCCGGGCTCGTGAGCATCGCGATGGGCACGAGCGAGGAGGGACGTCTTGGCGCGCGTGCGAACAGGACACTCCAGAACAGAGAGAAGTGCCCTCGCGCGCGTGCGAGCGAGCTTGCCCGGGCGGGAACGGGCGTGCTGCTCGCCGGAGTCGCTGCGCTGGCGCTGAGCGCGTGCGGCGGCTCTTCGAGCGGTAGCTCCTCGAGCGCGGGCACTGCGGGCACTACTGGCACTGGCTCGGCCGCTAGCGGGCATGCGCCGGTACAGGTTGCGCGCAATGTGCATCCGGTACCCCAGGCGCTTGGCGCGGGCAAGATCATCCCTAGCCAGAGCAGCCCCTTCAAGGCGCGCCAGCCCTCGGGCAGCGTCGACGACGAGGTCAACGCCTCGGGGGCAAAGACGCTCGATCCCTGCACGCTTGTCACGCGCGAAGAGGCCCAGGCGATCCTCGGCAAGCCGGTCGGCAACCCGGTGGATGCGCCCCAGGGGCCGACCTGCGTCTACAGCGTGTCGGGCGCCAAGGCGCCTGTGACGCTGGCCGTGCAGGCGCTGCACTTCTCGACCGTCAAGCCGCAATCACAGTTGCAGGATCGGATAACGTTGAGTGTCGCCGGCCACACCGCCTACTGCGGCGTGGCTGGCACCCCCACGTTGATCGTCCCGCTCAGCGCCGGGCGCTTCCTCAGCGTCGTGGCGCCGTGTCCGATCGCCGCCTCGTTCGCCGCCAAGGCGCTCGGGCGCATCGGCTGACGAGTCACCGCGGGCTGCACATGTCTGCGCGGTGATGCCCCCCGGGGCCGAGACCGCTGCACCGTGGTCTGACGGTGACCCCGCGAGGCGACGCCGCGCTGCACCGTGGTCTGACGGTGACCCCGCGAGGCGACGCCGCTGCACCGTGGCAGCGCTCCCCGGTACATCAAAAACCTGGTGTCCGACAACACCCCCCTTTCGCGACACCGTTGTTGTGTTCAAAACCTGGTGTCCGACAACACCCCCCTTTCGCGACACCGTTGTTGTGTTCAAAACCTGGTGTCCGACAACACCCCCCTTTCGCGACACCGTTGTTGTGTTCAAAACCTGGTGTCCGACAACACCCCCCTTTCGCGACACCGTTGTTGTGTTCAAAACCTGGTGTCCGACAACACCCCCCTTGTCTTGACATCCCTTTTTAAACAGCACAACCCTTCGACAATATCCCCACGCACAAACACCACGACGAGTGCGCGCACATCCCTCTGTCCCAACCCGGCTCGCGGACCGGCCCCGCCAGCCCCCGACCGACAGCCAAACCCTACGGCCGAGAACCCTCCAGCGCCAGGGCACCGGACCTGCCGAGCACCAACCGGCGCATGCGCTCGCGTACCGGCTGCACATTTCCCTCCGGGCCCGCCGAGGCTATGACCGTCAATGCTGCCATTAGGAAGAACATGTACGGAGCCTGCGGGAAGGAGAAAGCGTCGAACAGAGCGCTGACGACCAGGTAGGCGATGCAGCCCGCCGATGAGGCCAAAGCCAACGACGCTACGTTCGGGTCTCGGCCGCGAATCGCTTTTCGCGCTGTGAATACCGGGGCCAGGATCATGAAGATGTAGGCCAACAGGCCGAAGATACCCACCTCCCAGATCTCGTCGATGTACTCGTCGTCGTTGATGCGGAACTGGGTCTCTAGGTCGGAGTCGATCGTGCCGAAGCCGCGACCGAGCAGCGGGTGGGCCATCACGTCTGGAGCTACGTCTGTGAAGTCGCCCAAGCGGTGTTCTGTGGAGCTGCTTTGAAAGCCTGCGGTCGGCGTGAAGATCGTGCCCAATGCTCCCGGGGATGCGAAGTGCACCAGACCGACCAGCACCACCAGGCCAACAGGGGCCAGCCGCAGCACCTGGCGCGGGCGATAGCAGGCGATGTAGAGCACTAGCGCTACCGGCACCAGCAACGCTGTCTTGCGGTCGGTGGCGGCCGCGGCGGCCAGCATCAAGATGAAGGCAAAGCCGTTCAGCCACCATGACCTTCGCGATTTGGCGTCGAACATTCGCACCAGCGCGAACGGCTGCACCAGCACCAGCATCGTCGTGGCCGCCAGGCCGTGGATCGTCGGGCCGACCACCGTCACCCGGCCGTCGCTGCCGAATTCCGGATGGATATCGGTCGGCGAAGGCGCGACCGTCGCGATCGGTTTGAGCAGCTTGGCGCTCCAGTTGTAGAAGATGTTGTAACCCGTGTGGCGCTCCACGAGCATTCCCACCGCCATGAACGTGGCCAGGCCGATCAGGTAGGTCGAGAAGCCGCGCAGGTCCTCGAAGCGCAGTGCTGTCAGGGTGAACCACGAGAGGACCAGGAACGAGGCGAGCAGGCCGAAGCGCTTCTCGGCGAGGGTGAGCTCGCCGACGTTGAGGATGCGGCCCACGCCCAGCAGCACGCTTGCGATCGCCAATGTTAGGAAGACGAACACGGCGCCTACGTACAGCTTTGAGCGGCGCGTACGCAGGAAAGCTCGCTGGTCGCCGCCGAAGCAGACCCAGGCCAGGACCATCGCTACGATCGCGAAACGGTCGATGTCCGAGCCGACCGGGAGGCTTAGCTTTAGTTCGGTCGAGTCGACCGGGACGAAGAACAGCATCGCGAGGAACGCTGCCAGCACCCATGGCAGGGGGCGGCGCGTGTGAGGGAAGGCGTCGCGCCGTTCGTCGCGTCCGGGGGTGCGGTTGAGGGTACGTCTAGCGTGGCGGCGCTCAACCTCTCCGCTCATCCCATGCACGACCTCGCTGCTCGTCCCGGGCACGACCTGGGCGCTCATCCCGGGCACGACCTCGCCACTCGTCCCGGGCACGACCTGGGCGCTCATCCCGGGCACGACCTCGCCACTCGTCCCGGGCACGACCTGGGCGCTCATCCCGGGCACGACCTCGCTGCTCACCCTCTGCTGACGGGCGGGCCTAGCGCCGCGGCGACGGCGGCACGCTCCTCGCCCTCGGCGTGACCGTTCGAACTCGCTTTGCTTGACTCATCCTCGGGCCGGCTCGGCTCGTCATAGATCTTGGCGGTTGCTCGCCATGTCTCGGCGAAGCGGCCGCCGACGAGGACCAGCACACACCACAGCACGAAGACGCCCACGAACGTCAGGAACGCGACCGCCTTGCTGATGCCGCCGTCGACGACACCGCCGCTGGCGCTTCCCAGCTGGCGGATCACGACGCGCTGGGCGGGCGGGGTGTTGCCTGTTTTCGCAAGTGTCGCCACGTACTGCGCGAGTGCCGCGGCCGACGCGTTGGCCAGCGCGACCGCCTGGCGGGTGTTGGGGGCCTGCGCGTATATGCCGATCGTCGGAAGGTTCGGGTCGTCGTTGAAGTTCAACCGGTATGGGGTCGATTCTCCGGTTATCTCCACGTTGCGCTCGACGGCCGTCGGCTCCTCGACCACGCGCGGCACGGACGGGTCGACCGGGCCGGCCGCATAGATCTGGTCGCCTGGGATGCCGGCCTTTTCGCCGACCAGAGCCAGGAATGTCGGGCTCGCCATGAAGTTCGCGTAGACCGTCGCGCGCGCCTGCAGCGGTTCGAAGGACGGCTGCAGGTCGCCGAGCACCGAGGACGGGGTGTCCACGAACACCTGCGTGCTGGCACTCGAGTACTGCAGTGACCGCGGCGCAAGGCCCGAGGACTCCAGGCGGTACACGCTGAGAATCGCGGCAATCACGGCTATGACGACGCCGATCCCCAGCGCCACTCGACGCTTGGACAGCTCTCGCAATATCAGCGCAAACTCCATCTGGCCTGTCCTTCCTAGCGTGTCTGGTATCTCTGCGGCCCAGCGTGGGCGACTCAGAGCGCGTTGGCGACCGCATCGAACCAACGCATTTCGGTTAGCCGCCTGGGGTCGTCACTGAAAGCAACGATCTCAGCGCGCTGTTTTTTGCGGCACGGTAACTTCCTCCTCCGGGCGTGCGCCTGGGTGGAGCGAAGCTCGCGTTGGCCCGCTCCTGCTGGCGCTTTGGTAGTACGCCTACGCGAGGAAACGTTGCGCGGGTCCGTTGCTTTGCTGAATGGCTGCAGATCGTCCTGACCTCAGCGTGATCGTGGTGACGCACAATCGGCCCGAGCTGGCGCTGATGACGCTGCGCTCTGCTCTGGGGGCGATCGGGGCGCTCGCGGTCGAGTGGATCTTGATCGACAGCGGCTCTAGCGACGGCACACCTGAGGCGATCGAGGACGCCTACCCGGAGATGCGGGTGCAGCGCGAGCCCAATATCGGCTTTGCCGCGGCCAACAACCTCGGGCTCGCGCGCGCACATGGGCGCTATGTGCTGTTGCTTAACCCTGACGTGGAGACGACTGCCGGTACTTACGAGCAGCTTGTGGCGACGCTGGACGCGCAGCCTGAGATCGGCGTGGCCAGTGTCGTGCAAAACGCTCCCGACGGGTCATTGCAATATTCGATCCGACGCTTTCCCTCGGCCTGGCTGTCGCTTGGCGAGGCGCTCGGCGCGGCGCGCTTGAAGCCGTTGCGCGGCTGGCGCGAGGAGCAGGTCGATCCTGAGCTCTACCGCCAGAGCGCCTGCGCGGACTGGCTGGTCGGGGCGTTCTTGATCGCGCGCGCGCAGGCGGTTGAGGAGGTTGGCGGGCTCGACGAGCGCTTCTTTCTGTATTCGGAGGAGACCGATTGGTGCTTTCGCTTCCACAAGGCCGGCTGGCGGGTGGAACATCTGCCCTCGATGGAGGTCATCCACCACACCGGGCATGCTCCGGGGGGCGATCTTTCGGCCCAGCTTAGCTACGCGAAGATTCTGTTTGCGCGCAAGCACTACGGACGCGTCCGCACTGCCGCGATCAGAGGCTGCCTTGCCTTGCGCCACGGGCTGCGAGCGGGCTTTGCCGCCACTGTCGGCAAAGTGCGACCGCGCTGGGGTGAGCGGGCTGGCGTCGAGCGGCGTGCGCTTGCGGTCGTGCTGGGGGCCAGCGAGGCCCCGTTCGCACGCAAAGCCTAGGCCCTTTCGCGCAAAGCCCTACGCGAACACTACCCCCCTTTACCTGCACAACCCTCTATGCGCAAAGCCCCTGCACGAACACACCCCCCTTTACTTGCACAACCTCTATGCGCAAAGCCCCTGCACGAACACACCCCCCTTTACTTGCACAACCTCTATGCGCAAAGCCCCTGCACGAACACACCCCCCTTTACTTGCACAACCCTCTATGCGCAAAGCCCCTGCACGAACACACCCCCCTTTACTTGCACAACCCGGCACTAACCCTCGCGCGTGCGAACCTCAGACACCTGACCGGGCGAGCCGATCGTAGACTTCGCGCAGCGCCAGCTCTGAGCGCTCCCACGTCAGATCCAGGGCGCGCTCGCGGGCCGCTCGCCCCAGGCGCAGTCTGCGCTCCCCGTCGCGCGCGAGCTCGCCGATCAGATCGACGAACGCCTGACGCTCACCGCAAGGGGCGTAGAGCGCCGCGTCGCCTGCCGTGCGGCGCGTCTCGCGCAGATCGTAGGCCACCACCGGCCGGCCGCAACCCATGTACTCGGCTACCTTGATCATCGTCGAGCCGTGGTTCAGCTCGGTGCCGGGGGCTGGGTCGATGCCGATGTCGGCCTCGGCGATCAGGGCAGCCACCCGCTCGTGGGGGACGTGGCCCGTGAAGGTGACGCGATCCTCTACGCCGGCCATCCGGCAGCGAGCGCGCAGCTCCTCCAAAGCGCTGCCTTTGCCGACGATCGTCAGGTGGGCTAGCCGCAGCGCGTCCGCGCTCAGGATCTCTGGCAGCTCGAGCACACCGTCCTGCACGTCGAGCGTGCCTACGTAGACGAGCTTGGGTGCCTGCAGGGCGCCCGGGTCGCCGTGTGGCGGCTCGGGGAACTCACTGACGCGCGGGCCGTTGCGCACGATCGTCACGTCCTCTGGGGAGCGCGCTCCGCGCTCGATCGCCAGCTGGCGCTGGGTCTCGTTAGTGACGATCACCTGGTGGGCGCTGCGGATCGCCGCTTTTTGCGCGACCCGCAGCGCTCCGCACCAGGGTCGAGGAGCCAAACTTGGCGTCGAACAGCTCCGGGGCGGAGTCGTGCATGTCATAGACAACCTTGCGGCCGGCTACGCGCGCGAGCAGACCGGCGATCGCCAGCGTGTCCGGCGGGCCGTTGAAGTGCAGGACATCCGCCCCGCCCACGAGCGCCAGCAGCGAGCGTGCCAGCAGCTGGGCGTGGGCGATTCCGTACTCCAACAGGTAGGACCAGGGCGAGCCCTCCGCCCACACGGTGCGATAGCGCCGCACTTCGACGCCCGCGATTTGCTCGCGCGCGCTCTGCTGCGGGCCACGCGGGGCGAGCACGGTGACCTTGTGGCCAGCCGCGGCAAGCGACTCGGCCTCGTTGCGCACGCGCGTGTCCTGCGGATAGGTGAAGTTCTCAAGCAGGATCACGACGCGCTGAGATACTGAGCGCCTACCGTTGCTGGGCGCGAATGATTGTTGACCTACCACTTGAGATGAACGAGGGGGCACTTGACCGGCTTTCATAGCGGGCCGACGGGCGAGTTCGAGCAGCCGCGCAAGCGGGTGAGCGTGATCGCCGCGCGGGGGGCTGTGCGTCCGAGTCTGCTGGACTGGCTGGAGCGCGTCTATCCGGTGTGCTTCGAGCTGGAGGGCAGCGGCGATCCTCGCACGGTCGACGGCGTGCTCGTGCTCGACGGCGCGCGCCTGGACGAGGCGCCCCGGCACCTGCCACGACTGGTCCTGGCAGCAGCCGCGCGACGCGCGCCCTCATCCACTGTGGCACTGGCAGATGACGGACGCTTGGCGAGACCCCTGCGCAGACGCAAGATCGCCGAGCACATGCGCGTCGGCGAGCTGGCGCTCACCCCGCAGAGCCCCCGAGACGTGCTTGCTCGCGTGGGTGAGCGGGTGGTCTGGTGGCAGGGTGAGGACGGGCTGCACTGCAGCCTCTATCCGCTTGCCGAGCTGAGCGACGGGCAGACATTGCGCGACCATCTGTGTCCCGGCTGCTTCATGGGGGTGCTGCCGTTGCTGCACTTCCTCGCTTCGCTACTCGGCGACGATGGTTGGACGCTGCCCGCGCCGCGTGCCGCGTTCGTGATCGACGACCCCAACCTGCACTGGCCCTCTTACGGGTTCTTGAAGTACGGCGAGCTTGCCTCTCATGCTTTGCGCCACGGCTACCACCTTGCCTTTGCGACCGTCCCGCTCGACGGCTGGCGGGTCGATGCGCGTGCGGTGGCGACCATCCGCGAGAATCCCGCGGCGCTTTCGCTGCTGATCCACGGCAACGATCACGTCGCGTGCGAGCTTGCCCGCCTGAGCGAGGACCGGCAGGCCGAGGCGGCGATGGCGCAGGCGCTGCGGCGCGTCGCGGCGCTGGAGCGGCGCTGCGGGCTGCACGTCGCCCGCGTGATGGCGCCTCCTCACGGCGTCTGCTCTGAGGCGGCGCTGCGCGCGATGTTCAGGCTTGGCTTCGAGGCTATCTGCATCAGCCGGCCCTACCCCTGGCGCGACGGGCTGCCGCCACCCTCGCCGCTTGCCGGCTGGTATCCCACGGAGCTTGTCGCCGGCGGTATCCCGGTGGCGCCTCGCCAGGCGTTGAGCGCGCCGCGCGAGGATCTTGCCTTCCGCGCGCTGCTCGGTCAGCCGCTGATCCTCCACGGCCATCACGGCGACTTCGCCGATGGGCTCGACCTGCTGGAGCAGGCCGCGGCCGACATAAACGACCTGGGCGAAGTGCGCTGGGGTCCGCTGGATCGTGTGGCCGGCGGGGCTCATGCCACGCTCGCGTTCGACGAAGACGCTGCTCGTGCGCATGTATGGGCGGCGCGTGTCGATCGAGATCCCGGAGGGTCTCGACACGCTGCGCGTCCTTGCCCAGGAGCCGCTCGGCGGGGCCGGCTGGCAGGACGTGAATTGCAGCGAGGGCCTGGCACACATGAGCTTCGCCGACGGAACCGGTGTGTCTGCGACGCTGGCCGTGCGGGGCGGCGCGACCATTCGATCTGGAGTTGGTGGCCGAACGTCCGCTCGACGCTGCGCGGGTTGGGGCGCCTCGCCGGCGGGCCTGGCCGTTTGCCAGACGGCGCTGGTCGAGGGGCGCGACCGGTTGCAGCCGTTGCTTCACCCCTCCTGAGGGGCCCTGCACATACAAGTTCGATCGGGCAGTGGGCGTTTAATGCACATGAGCCGTCCCACGCTGCGCGAGCGCCTGCTGCAGACACGCCGGCTGCTACAGGCCGAAGGCTATGCGGGTGTCAGCGACCCGACTACGTGCCCGCGCCGCCGATCGGATCTCTCCAGCTGGCAGCGTGCCTTTGCCCGGTCGCCCGCGAGGATCTGGTGCGCGCGGCGGAGATCGCCGGCGCCGGCTGGAAGCTGCCCGAGCCGCTGCCCTTGCGCGACGGAGAGCCGCTCGAGGTCGCCTGGGTTTGCGTGCCCCAGAGCGCTGGGGCCGGCGGCTTCACCACGATCAGCCGACTCGCCTGCGCCCTTGAGAGCGCTGGACATCGCTGCACGATCTACCTGCCGGATCGCCACGGCTGGTCGCTCGAGCAGCATCGCCGCACGATGCGCGCCTGGTGGCCTGCGCTGAAAGCCGAGATTCGCGACGCCGCCGAGCCGGCATCGCCGACTCGCACGCGATCTTTGCCACCTCCTGGGAAACCGCCTATCCGGTCCTGACCTCTCCCGCCAAGGGGGCGCGTATGTATCTGGTGCAGGACTACGAGCCGCTGTTCTATGCGGCCGGCAGCAACTCGCTGCTTGCCGCAGGCCACCTACCGCTTCGGCTTTCATGGGCTGACCGCTGGGCGCTGGCTGGCTGGGATGCTCGAGCGTGAGTACGGGATGAGCACCGACTGGTTTGACTTCGGCTGCGACCTGGAGCGCTATCGACTGGATCCACACGCTCAGCGCACCGGGGTCTGCGTGTATTCACGGCCCTCCACCCCCCGCCGTGCGTTCGAGCTGGCCTGCGCTGCTCTGGATCTGTTCGCCGAGCGCCATCCCGAGGTCGACATCCACCTGTACGGCGAGCCTGCGCGTGGGCTGCCGTTTGCCGCGACCGACCACGGGCTGCTTGCTCCGGAGGAGCTGAACGCTCTCTACAACCGCTGTGTCGCCGGTCTCGTGCTGTCGGCGACCAATGTCTCGCTTGCACCCCATGAGATGCTTGCGGCGGGGTGCATTCCCGTGGTCAACGATGCCGAGCAGAACCGGATGGTGCTCGATAACCCCGAGGTTGTGTATGCGCCGGCGACGCCGTTCGACCTGGCCAACGCGCTGTCGGCTCTGGTCGAGCGGCCCGCGCGGGAGCGTGCCGCGGCCGCGCGGACGGCGGCGGCCAGCGTGGCCGGCGCTTCTTGGCAGGACGCGGGGGCGACGATCGAGCGTGTCGATCCGCGACGCTGTGCAAGTAGCCGTCGACACGGAGACGCCCGCAAGCGCGTGAGCGCTTGGGCGTTGCTTTGATGATGGCCGAGACGCTCACCACATCCACCACCAACCACGAGATGCCCTCGACGCTCGCCGCCCCAGCTGGGTCCGCTACGCCCGCCGTGCCCGCCATGCCCCACACCAGGCAAACCGGCTCGTCCTCGGAGGCGACTGCGACCCAACGGCTGCTGTTGATCTCGCCCGTTCGCAACGAGCAGGCGTATCTAGAGCTGGTCGCCGATGCGGTCGCGGCTCAGACGCGTCCGCCTGACCTGTGGGTCGTGGTCGACGACGGCTCCACCGACCGCACGCCGCGGATCCTCGGCCGAGCTGACTGGGCGGATCGACTTCCTGCGCGTGCTGGATACCTCCAAGCTGCCCAAGATCGGTGCTGTACCGGACCGTCTGGCGACCGCCGCTGAGGCGCGTGCTTTCAACCTTGGCCTGAGCAGCGTGGACTGGGAGGACTTCACGCACATCGCCAAGCTCGACGGCGATACCGAGCTGCCGTGCGACTACTTCGAGCGTGTGCTCGACGAGTTCGAGCGCGACCCGCGGCTGGGTCTTGCAGGAGGCGTGTACGCCGACCCCGACCCGAGCCCGGACGGGACCGGCTGGAAGGTCGTCGGCATTCCGTCCGAGCACCATGTGCCGGGCACGCTGAAGTGCTATTCGCGCGAGCTGCCTGCAGGCCGTTGGTGGGCATGCAGAACGGCTTGGGTGGGACACGATCGACGAGACCTATGCGCGCATGCGCGGCTATCGCACGCGCGCCTACCCGGACCTGGTCGCCCATCACCACCGTCCCTGGGGCAGCGCCGACGGCACGCTCAGAGGGCGTGCGCGCCACGGCGAGTGCGCCTACATCGTGCACTTCACGCTTACCTGGGTCATCTTGCGATCGTTCAAGCTGGCGCTGTCGCGCCCGCGCGGGCTCTCTGGGGTCGCCTTTCCTCTACGGCTACTTGCGCTCGGCCGTGCGGCGCGTCCCGCGCGTCGAAGACGGCTGAGTTCCGGCGCTTTGTGCACCGGGAGTTGCGCGCGCGGATGCTGGGGGACTTGGGCGGCTCAGCCGCCGGGCATCGAGACCGTCTTGAGCGTTTCGTCCCAGACGTTGCCCGACCAGGTGGTGACCGAGTTGTTCGAGGTAGGAGGCAACCCCGTATGAGCCGCCTTCCGGGTAGTACTTGCGGCTGAAGCGATTGCCGGTGATCGTCACAGGGCCCACGACCGAGCCGCCGCTGCCGCTGCCGCCGCCGTAGATCATGTAGCCGCCGCCCGCCATCAAGTTGTTGGTGATGGTCAGCGTCGTCTGGTCGCCGAAGTCGACGCTTGCGAACACGACCGCCGTCTGGCCGTTGGGGTTGAGCATCGTGTTGTGGTTGACGATCAGCGGGCCCGCGCCGCCGCCGTAGTAGATGTCCTCGTAGTGTTCTTCGGGGATCGAGGCGCCTGTCTCGTCGATGAAGGAGTTCGGACACGTTCATCGCTCCGGCGAGGCACTCGGTGCAGTAGTAGGCGTGCAGGGCGTTCGATCGTGGTGTCGGAGTCGTTGCTCATGATGCAGTACTGCGTGACGTTTACGCCGGTTGGCGGCGCCGCCGTGGCAGGTGACGTTCTTGATCACCGTGCCGGTGACCCCCGGCTTGATCCAGATTCCGCGCCCGCCGCAGGATTTGCCGCACGTCTGGGTTCCGTCGACCGTGATTTCGGAGTCTTCGATCGTGGTGTTGTCGGCTTCGACGCTGATCGCGCCGTTGAGGGCGATGTCCTTGATCGTGCTACCGGCTTTGCTGACGTTGATGCTCTGCGATTCGCTCTTCAACGCGGTACCCGCCGGGACGCCGCTGTTGGTGGCGTCGGGATATCCGCAGGCTGAGGGCGACGTTGATGCAGTTGGTCTGCTGACCGCTGCTTTCTTCTTGGACGACGGCCCCTGTCTGGGCGCTTGTGGCCGAGGCTTCGCCGACGCTGTTGCGGGCGGTCACGACCACGTCGAGCGTATGGCCGACGTCGCCTGCAACCGGCTCGTAGCTCGAGTTCGTCGCGCCCGCGATGTTCGTGGCGCCGTCCAACTGCCACTGATAGCTGTAGTCGATCGGCGTGGTCCCTTCCCAGCCGCCGTTGCTCGCGCTCAGCGTTTGCCCGACGGCGGCGGTGCCGCTGATCTTCGGCCCCGAGGTGCTCTTGGGCGCGGTCGGGGATGGTGGCGGTGGTGGCGGTGGTGGCGGCGGCGGCGGTTCGCCGGCAACGGTCACGTTCTGCTCGACGGTGGCAGACTGGCCCAGCACGTTGGTTACGAGCAGGCGTATGTACTTGATGCCTGCGGTCGAGAACGCCAGCGAGATGCTCTGGCCGCTGCCGAGCGTCGTCTGCGGCGGGATCGGCTGGTTTGGGCCGTCGTCGTTGGACCATTCGTAGGTACAGGGACCGCCCGGGCAGGTCGAGCTGGCCGCGTCGAAGGTCACGCTCTGACCTACCGTCGGGGAGCTTGGGCTGTAGCTGAAGTTGGCTGTGGGGTCTTCCGGAGCTTTGCTCACGGTGCTCCCATCGGCGTAGAACGAGGCGGGCGAGTTTTCATAAGTCTTTCCGCCGCCCCAGGAGGATGGCAATTCGTCGAGCGTGCTGGACCTACTTTCCTGCGCTGGGCCGCCACCATGTTCGACGTCTGCGACCGCGAGCTGGCCGCTTGGCGCCAGCGCGGCCAACCAATACTCCGAGCCGGCGCTCACGGCGGCCGAGGGCACTTCGACGCTGTTCCAGGCGTTCAGCTTCGGCTGTTCGATCGTGGCTCTCGTCAGCAGCGTCCCCGGATGGCCCGAGACGTTGCTGTAGAGCCCGACCACAATCGAGGGAGCCGTGTTCGCCTTGGGCACGTAGAGCCCAAGACTGTCGACCGTTCCACCAGCCGAGGCCTTGTACTGGAAGGCTTCGGCGGAGCCGGCGGTGTCGGTGTCGATGTGCGGCTGCACCGTGGAGCTGCCAAGCAGCGGCTCCGTGGTTTCGACCGGCGGGGCAGGTTTTTTGCTTGGGGATTCTTTGGCTGGGGGTATCGGGCTTTCGCTCGGAGGCGCCAGCTGGAGCACCGGTGGATTTGCGCCGGGCACAGCCGCGGCTGCTCCCGCGACGCCACTGGCCGAACCTGGTGTCCTGGGGCGAAGATGAAAGACCGTGCAGCTCACGGACTTATCGCGAGCCGCGCTGTGGCGCCTCATCGACTTTCCCCGCTTGTGCGTGGGTTTGGCCACGACACAGCCGGCGAGCTTCTTTGACCTGTGTGACGCCTTTTTCTTCGCGTGCGCCTGCGTGGCCACCGTGTTTGCCGAGGCGCCGCCGGGACGCGCGAGCAGCGCAAAGGAGGCGATCGTGATGACAAAGATCGTCATGATCGCCAACAGCACGCGCATCCGTACCGCCACGGCGGCAGATGGGTGGCATCGAGGCACTGCGCTAGAGCGTAGCGTATGCGATGGACGCTTTGACGGATCTCAAATCCGCGTGCGAGCCCTGGGCGTTTGCGAACGTTTTGTATAGGTGCAAGTCAGGGGCGTCGTTCTGATCCCTCCAGCGACCCAATCCAACGGGCCGTGGCTGGACGCTACCCGCACGACCTCGCTGCAGCGGATCGCCAACCGGCCGATCGTCAGCCACGTGCTCGACGCGTTGACCGCGGCCGGCGTCGAGGAGATCGCGGTTCTGGCGCCCGCAGAGCTGGTCGAGGAGATCGCGGTCTGCATCGAGAGCGACAGTCAGCCGCGGGCCCCCGTTCGCTACCTGACCCATGACGCTCACACCCAGGCTGGCGAGTCGCTGCTCTCGATCGCGCGCTTCGCCGAGGGCGCGGCCACGATCGTGCACCGCTCCGATGGGCTGCTCGGCCAGCCGCTCGCCCCCTTTCTCGAGGTGCTGAGCGAGGACGGCTCCGATGTCGTGCTGCTCGTGGCGCAGGGGGCTCGCAATTCTGAACCGCTGGGATCTGCCACCCAACAGGTCCTGCGCGTGGCCGAGCTTGACCCGAACAACTCTGCGCTCGGCATGGCCGGGGTTTGCATGCTCGGAGCTGGCGCACTCGACGGGTTGCGCTACCCCTCGGCGGGTCCGGGGATCGAGTTGGGGACGCTCGCCGAGTCCCTGATAGCTCGCGAGAACGCGCACATGCAGGTGCGTGTCGTGCGCGAGTGGCGCGCGTTTCTCGGTGACACGATCGACCTGTTGGACATGAATCGCGCGATCTTGGACGGGCTCGAACCTCAGCTCTTGCCTCCTCAGCGCGACGGCAACCGCTTCGAAGGGCGCGTGATCGTCGACCCCACGGCGTCGGTGACCTCGAGCATGCTCTGTGGGCCGGTGATCGTCGGCGCCGGCGCCCATGTGGCCGACTCCTATATCGGCCCACACACCTCGATCGGCGAGCGCGTACATGTGGAAGGGGCCGAGATCGAGCGCTCGATCCTGTTTGCCGGGGCCAGCGTCATCCACGTCGGGGGGCGCCTGGTTGGCAGCATCGTCGGTCGCGACGCCCGCGTCTTCCGGGATTTCTCGGTACCGCGCGCGATGCGTCTACAGGTCGGCGATGGGGATAAGGTCGCACTCTGCTGAGCATCGCGAGGAGCTGCCCACCCTGACGTGCAGGCAGCTTGCAGTCTCGCCCGGCAGCCCGGCAACACTACGTGGGCCTGTCCAATGAGGCGGCATTGTAGGCCCACCCGACGGCCCGGGATGACACCCAGCTGGTTCTCGGGGCGGTGAGAACCTCCAGCCCCCCAAGACCGTATCGGTACGGGCCGCGGAGGCGGCGTTTGACTTTCGCGCCGCCTCCGCGGGGTGCCTTACCAGCCTGTCGTGCCGGCTAGTCTTCGACCGACTTGAGTGTTTCGTCCCAAATGTTGCCCGACCATTGGGTGACTGCTGCGTTCATGTACGAAGCTACTCCGTAGTAGCCGCCTTCGGGGTAGAACTCGCGGCTGAAACGGTTGCCGGTGATCGTGACCGGACCGACGACTTTGCCGCCGCTGCCGCTGCCGCCGCCGTAGATCATGTAGCCGCCGCCCGCCATCAGGTTGTTGGTGATGGTGAGTGTCGTCTGGTTACCGAAATCTACGCTGGCGAACACAACCGCCGTCTGACCCTGCTGGTTGAGCATCGTGTTGTGGTTGACGATCAGCGGACCGCCGCCGCCGCCGTAGTAGAGATCCTCGTAGTGTTCTTGAGGGATCGTTGCACCGCTCTCGTCGATAAAGGAGTTCGAGAGGTTCATCGGGCCCGCAAGACACTCGGTGCAGTTGTAGGCATACAACTGTTTGATCGTGGTGTCGGAATCATTGCTCATGATGCAGTACTGGGTGACGTTGAGGCCGGACAGCGCCCCACCGTGACAGGCGACGTTCTGGATCACTGTGCCGGTAACGCCCGGCTTGATCCAGATTCCACGACCGCCACACGATTCGCCGCACGTCTGTGTGCCGTCGACGGTGATGTCGGAGTCTTCGATGGTCGTGTTGTTCGCTTCGACCTCAATCGTGCCGTCGAGCGCGATGTCCTTGATCGTCGTCCCGGGCGTGTTGACCGAGATTTCTTCCGATCGGGACGTCAGTGCCGTGCCGGAGGGAACCCCCGTGTTTGTGGCGTCTGGGTAGCCGCAGGCCGAGGGGACTTTTATGCAATTGGTCTGGCTGCCGGCCCCTTCTTTCGCGACTTCTTTTGGTTCTTCTTTGACAACTTCTTTGGGTTCTTCCTTGGGTTCTTCTTTGACAACTTCTTTGGGTTCTTCCTTGGGTTCTTCTTTGACAACTTCTTTGGGTTCTTCCTTGGGCTGTTCTTTTACTACTTCTTTTGGTTCTTCTTTGGCCGGTTCTTTGGTGACAGCGGCCGTCTCAGCGCTCGAGGCGGAGGCCTTACCGGCGCTATTGCTGGTGCTCACGACAACGTCGAGCTTGTGGCCGACGTCGACCACCGCGGGTACATAGGTCGAGCCTGTCGCACCGGCTATGTTCGTCGACCCTTCGCGCTGCCACTGGTAGGTGTAGGCCATCGGCGTGCTTCCAGCCCATGTTCCCTTGTTCGCTGTTAGCGTTTGCCCGGCCTGGGCTTTGCCGCTCACAGTCGGAGTCACCATGTCGCTCGGTGCCGTCGCGGGCGGCGGTGGAGGTGGCGATTCGGCGGCGACCGTGACGTTGTGCTCGACGGTCGCGCTCCTGCCGGCCACATCGGTGATCACCAAGCGCACATACTTGGTTCCGGCTTCTTTGAAAGTGAACTGCATGCTTTGCCCGCTGCCGAGTGGCCACAAAACTGTGCTTGGACGCACGCTGGAGCCATCGTCGGACCATTCGTAGGTGCACGGGGAATCCGCGCAAGTCGAGCTGGCGGCATTGAAGGTAGCCGCCTGGCCTACTGTCGGGGAGCTCGGTGTATATACGAACGTCGCAGTGGGGGCCGCCGGAAGCGGGGCTTTTTCAACCGGAGGAGGTTCAACCGGGGCAGTTTTCTTGACCGGAGGAGTTTCTACGGGGGAGGTTTTTTCGATCGCTTCGATCGGCGGCGGCGGATCGACGATCAAGCTCGTTCCACTCACATATGCGGAGACCGGGCAGGTCGACGAAGTGTAACCGGGGGCCCAGGTGGAGGCCAGCGCTTTGAGGCCGGACTGGGCCTCGTTCTGACTCGAGCACGGCCCTTCGTTGCGGTCGCGAATTCTAAGGGTTCCATTCTCTCCGAGTACGGCCAGCCAGTATGTATCGCCGCCGATGAGGGTGGTCGCGGGGAACGAAACCGTGTTCCATGCGCCCGGTTTCACACCGGAGATGGATCCCGTGCCGAGCAGCGATCCCGGGGCACCGGACACGTTGTCATATAGACCGACGATCAGGGTACGCGCGGAGTCGTTCTGGTCGATGTAAACATTTGCGAGCCCGCCGGTTCCAGATACGGTTGCCTGGAGACCGAAGGCCTTGGCGTGGCCGGCTCTGAGCGAGCTGACGTGTGTCTCGACTGCGCTATCTCCAAGTAGCGTGGTGGCGGAGACGGTCGCTGCCGTGCGTGACACCGTGGGCGCGACTGTGCGCTTGTGGTGAGCTTTGCGCCTCGCTCTCGTGCGCACCGCACGGGAGCGAGCTGCATGAGAAGTTGCATGATGTGAGGGTTGGGTCGCCAACGCCGATGGTGCGGCGAAGGCAAACAGTAGTAGGACTGCGAAAAGGTTACGTACTAGAAGCTTGAGCATCAGTGCCTCCTGCCAGGAATGGGACATGGACGTGGGCATGTGCTCACTTGTGTCGGTCCACCTTGTGCAGCTCTTGACCCTTTTTGGGCTGCACTGGACACACTCACCTAGATTGATGTGGGTGTTTAGGTAGATAGCCGCAAGTGGGCTACGGAGAACTGCAAGTGTGCTTTTGGACAGATGCCCACTTGGCTCGTGGTCAAACCCGAACTGGCGAACCACGCGCCGAGCGCGTGATTCGACTATGTTCGCCCTGTGAACAGCTCGGGCAAGGCGCTTCGCGTCGTCCTCGCCGACGACCACCACTTCTTTCGCGAAGGTCTGCGCGACATGCTGGAGAGCGCCGGCGTGAGCGTGATCGGCGAGGCGAAGGACGGCGCCGAGGCGGTGGCGCTGGCGGGCGAGCTCAGGCCGGACCTGATCGTGCTCGATCTCGCTATGCGTGACGCGCCCGGGGCCGAGGCGCTGCGCAAGATCGCCGCGATCGGCCCTGAGGTCCGCGTGATCGTCCTGACCGCCACGCTCGAGGAGGCGGAGGTGCTGGAGGTGCTGGACGCTGGCGCTTGCGGCTACATCCTCAAGAGCACCCCCGCGGACGAGCTCATCGAGGGCATCCGTCGCATGGGCCCCAGCCAGGTGGTGCTCTCACGGGAGGTCCTGCGCGTGGCGATGAAGCGCGAGAGCCCCGACCTCGAGTCGAGCGGTCGGCCGCAGACGAGCAGCGACAGCCTGACACTGACCGATCGCGAGAAGGATGTGCTGCGGCTACTGGCGGGCGGGGCCGACAACGCGGCGATTGGGCTGGAGCTGTCGATCAGCCGGCATACCGTCAAGCAGCATGTGACGAACATCTTCGAGAAGCTCGGCGTACACAGCCGCGTCGAGGCTGCCGTGTACGCCGTGCGTACAGGCCTCGTCTGAGCCGAGGCGCGGACGGGCTCCAAACGGGGGCCGCGACCTCAACCTAAAGACCTGTAGCGCCCCCAACTGTCGGGGGCACCCCCGGATACGGCCCACCCTAACCTGCGGCGGCTAACCTGCGGCGGCGACGGGGTCTATCGCGCGGATTGCCGCGTCGCGGTCGGCGACACCGAGCTTGGTCACACCGGCTGAGATGTGGCGACGCACGGTGACCGGAGAGAGCGAGAGCATCTCGGCTACCTCGATCGTGCTCAGTCCCGAGCCCAGCATCCTCAGGATCTCGGACTCTCTGGGCGTCAACTGCACTCCCCCGACGCGTACCGGGCTCGCGCTCGCCGCCACCGTGAAAGCGCGAAACTCCTTCAGGACGCGCCCGACGAGCGTACGGGGGAGGGCAGCCTCCCCTTTGAGCACTCCGCTGAGCGCCGCCGGGAGACGATCCGGGCTCGTGTCCTTGGGCAGATAGCCGACGGCTCCCGCTCGCAGCGCCGCGAGCAGATCGTCGGTGTTCGTGGAGACGGTCAGCATGACCACAGAGGTCCCCGGCACCGCTTCGGCCACTCGGCGGGCGGTCTCGATGCCGCCACCTGGTATCGAGACGTCCAGCAGGCACACGTCTGGACGCTCGCGGATGACGGCGTTGACCGCGCCGTCGCACTCGGCTGCTTCGCCGACGACCTGGAAGCCGCCGCGCATGAGCGCCATGCGCACGCCCAGACGACTCATCTGCTGATGATCGGCGATCACGATCGTGGGTTCGACGGCGCCCTGTTCGACGGCGCTCATGACAGGCGCCCGTATTCGTTCATGGGAGCCAACTCCATGGGGCAGCCGCCGATGTAGCGGCTCGGTGAGGCCACGTATCTGAGGCCACGTATCGGCTCGGCTAGCGGCGTCCTTGCCGTCAGGCTCAGGCCAAACTCAACCGAAGCTGACGCAGCACGAACTCGTCCTTGGTTCCTGCTTGCAGTGCTCATTCCGTGTGTGTCCTTTTCCTTGATGCTTCGTCGCGACCTGAGCCACCATAGGGTTCTCGGCAAGTCGCCGGCCATCCATTAGCTCAGACCTCTAGGCCAACAGTCCCGAAGGCCGAACCAATCGGAGGGTCTGAATGGCTTGCCTCAGATCGTCCGAAGTGGACCGCATGATACAGATTTTTTGTTAGAGGTCGCATTTTGCGGGTATTTCAGTGCAAAAACCTCCGTGTTTCCCCGCAGAGTTCTAATTTAGCGAACTTGGCGCGATGAGCCAGCTCCGCGGACCTGGGCCTCTAGCCTTCAAGGGATGGTAGTTGATACACGGGCCGTACCCGGAGATTCATCCGGGCGCTTGCAGGACCTCATGCAATAGGCCCCCGCCGAGGCGATTGAAGGGGCTTCTCGGCAGGCCGTCAGGCGACGTGCGCGCGACGGCGCTCGATACCCCCGTAGGAAGTCTTGCGCCCCGCGCGCCTGTCGACACGCAGCACGGGGCCGGCAGAGCGGCCGAGCCCCCGCAGGACGAAGGCATCGCGCGTAGCGCTATAGCGAAGCACGGGCTTGAGTAGTAAAAGCCGGTATCGGGCTACATAACGACGTGGACGTTGTTGAGTGCGCATCGGCGCTTCTTCCCCTGTGATCGGAACTGGGATAGAGGGTCGTTGCGATCCTTGCTACGTGGCCCCTGTATTTCAATACGTTCGAGTGGGCGAAGTTCCTACATGCACGACTAGATTCGTCACAGCGCCTGCCACAGCGCCTGCTCACGGCGCCTGCTCCAGGCGGGTCGGGCGGGACAGTCGGCCAAGCGCTCGGTCGCCCAAGCGGCCGAGCGGACACTCTCGAGGAAGCCCAGCTCGAGCAGCTCAGGTCGCTCAAGCACCTACTCCGCTCACATCGGTCGGCCCCGCAGCCCGACAGAGATCTTCAGCCCAAGCACTGCCCGAATATCAGTCGAGCATGGGCGTCTTGACGCAGCAGCCGTCGATCGCACCGGTGCCGCGACCGCTGTAGTAACCGTCCGGCTGCACGTGGACCAGGTAGTGCGCGCGAATACCGGACTTGTAGCGAATCGCGCAAGACCAGGGATTGCGCAGCGCTCCTGAGCCCTGTGGCCGGCAGCTCACTCGCACTACCGGTGTGCGCCTGTCCGCGGCCACCGGCTCGGGGGCCTGCGCCACCACAGCCTCTACGCCTGCCGCACCCAGCACCGTCACTGGCCGCAGGGACAGCGACCGGGCCTGTTCGAGACGGAACAGATCCCCGCCTCCACGATTGCCCAGGACGACGACTGTCGCGGCGATCCCTACGAGGATCGTCATCCACACGACAGCCGCCGTCCGCTTTCCCATCAGGCTGGCCTAGCGATGGCGTCCGCCTTTGTCGCCGCCATAGCCGCTGTCTTTGCCGCCCTGGCCGCCATAGCCACCTTTACCGCCTTGGTCGCCTTGGCCGCCGCCGTAACCACCCTGGCCACCTTTGCCGCCACCTTGGCCACCGCCATAGCCGCCCTGGCCACCACCGTAACCACCCTGGCCGCCTTTATCGCCGCCCTGGCCGCCGCCCTGGCCGCCATAGCCACCTTTACCGCCTTGGCCGCCTTGGCCGCCTTGGCCGCCTTGGCCGCCGCCGTAACCACCCTGGCCACCTTGGCCGCCTTTGCCACCCTGGCCGCCTTTGCCGCCGCCATAGCCACCCTGGCCACCGCCTTGGCCACCTTGGCCGCCTTTACCGCCGCCCTGGCCACCCTGGCCGCCTTTACCGCCGCCCTGGCCGCTTATGGGATGGCAGGCACCTTCTTCGAACACAAAGCCGTGCGGACAACGAGGGACCGGAATCGGCTTGCAGTCGCGACCTTTGAGTTCATACCCGGGTGGGCACGTCGGGGGCGGCGTGGGAATACATTTGTCGCCGCTCACTTCGTAGCCCGGGGGGCAGTGCGGCGGTGGGATCGGAATGCACTTGCGACCTTGCAGCACATAGCCGCTAGGACATTCGGGACGGTACTGGTGGAAGCTCGCGCTGCCGCCTCCGTCTTTGCCGTTGCCGCCGCCGGCCAGCGCCATCGTGCCGCCGGTGCCCAGCACAAGAAAGCCAACCGTGAACAGTGTCGTAAGGCGTCGCTTCATAAAGGATCCCTTGTCTTGAGAGGAAGTGGATCGCCTGGCAGCGCTCATCGCCCTGAGCTTCACCCGATCTAGCGCAAGCGGGTCGAGCGTGGGGCGTGCGTCGCGGAGCGCGTCGGCGACGTGTTGAAGGTCATCGGAGAGACGTTCGTCTTCGTGTGAATGGCTCATGGGCCCTCATACGAACGAGCGTCCGCATTCCTGGCTGAAGCTTGCCCGGGTGGACGAAAGGACGATAGGAGAGTTGGTGCGGGGCATACGCGACGACGGATTCGAGCGCCTCTACGAGGAGCACGCCCAGGGCCTGTTCGCGTTCCTGCGGTATCGCACGGGCGACACGACGCTTGCCGAGGAACTGCTGGCGGATACCTGCGAGCGAGCCCTGCGTGCGCGCAAGCGCTTCGATCCGCGCAAGGCAAGCGCCAAGACGTGGCTGTATGCGATCGCACTCAATTGTCTCAGCGACCACATCCGCAAGAGGGCCGGCGAGGGCCGAGCGCTCGAACAGGTGGTCACGGGACCGGGCTTCGCCTCGAGCCAAGATCTCGAGGTCGACGAGCTGGCTGAGGAACAATTCGAGGACATCGCCGATCGCGACGAGCTCGAGCGCGGCCTTGCCAACCTGAGCGGCGTCGAGCGCGAGGCGATCTCGCTGCGCTACGGCGCCGACCTCACCGTCCGCGAGGTCGCGCAACTCACGGGCGAGCCGCTCGCCACGGTCGAGAGCCGTGTCTATCGAGCGCTTGACAAGCTCCGCGAAGCGATGGACTAAAAGCGCCGAGTCCTCCTTGTGGAGCGCTGGGGTTTGTTCTCACAAACGCAGAGCTTCCACCGGCAAATTGTTTCAGACGGGAAGGATTTCGAAATCGTCGATTAACAACACGAGCCCTTCGCCAAGACCGACGGAGCGGCGGACGCCGTGGATGGCCTCCACGCCAGCGCAAACCCTCCCACGCCAGCGCAAACCCTCCCACGCCAGCGCAAACCCTCCCACGCCAACGCAAACCCTCCCACGCCAACGCAAACCCTCCCACGCCATCGCAAACCCTCCACGCCAACGCAAACCTCCACGCCAACGCAAACCTCCACGCCAACGCAAACCCTCCACGCCAACGCAAACCCTCCACGCCAACGCAAAGGCCCCGCCCACCGAGGCGGCACGGTTCCTACGACGGCACGATCGAGAGATCGTTGCTCTTCAACGCAGCGGCACGCACGATGACGGCGCGCCTGACCCATTCGCTTGGGCTCGTGCCGCGCAGCTCCCTGGCGGCCTCGCGCGTCAGCGGCTCGAGTGGGTTCATGCGCAGCGCACGCGCCACGTTCGCGCGCGGATCGAGACCGGCTGAGGCCTGCGCGATCGCCAGGCCATAGTAGGTCTCCCAGCTTCCCGGGTCGTGACTGCGGGCCTCGCTCATGGCCGCGACCGCGAGATGCGGCCGGCCGAGCTCGATGTCGCAGAAGCCGACGATCTCATACGGTTCGGGGCGCACGTCAAGCCAGCCGATCGAGGCCAGCGCGTCCGGGGTGGCACCGGCGCAATCGGAGGCGTACAGCGCATGCTCGGCCTGGCCGAGGCGGGTCTGCGAACCGATGATCGACACCGGCAGGGCAACCGTGGCAAGGCACAGCAGCGCGAGCACGAGGCGCGTGTTATGGCTCGGCGCCCAGCCGGCGCCCGCCCCGGCGCCCGCCCGGGCGCGTGCGCTCAACGCAAGGCCAGCACGGCGAAAAAGCCAACCGTCACGACCGGCATCTCCCAGTCCCAGTCCACGCCGGCGTGCAGCGCCCACACGATCGCCGCCGCCAGCAGAGCGCCGTAGAGTGTGCGCCGGCGCCCGCGCGCACGCAGAGCCAAGCCGAGGATCACCGCGCCCACGAGCACCAGCAGTAGAAGCAGACCCGGCAGGCCAAGCTCGGCCATCGCTTGCAGATAGAGGCTGTGCGCGTTGATCACGTAGGCAAAACGAGAACGCTCGCGATCCCACAGCGTTTGGTACATGCCGGCGCCGGCGCCATGCAGCGGCGAGGCACTGAAGCCACGCAGCGCGACGTGCCACAGCGGGGTGCGCCCGTCGTTGGACGGATCCGTCAGGCGCTGGCGCAAATCGCCGTTTGCCCCGTTGGTCGCGGCACCGCCGATGAAGCGATCCCAGTCGTGCGCGAGCCCATGGGGCGCTCCGAGCGCCAGCAGCCCGAGACACCACGGCAACGGCCGCGACGGCGCCGATCGCGCCACGACGCCTGGGAGACATCCCGAGCCCTGGCCTGCGCGTCCAGTGACCCAACCGCGGATCGACAGCCAGCACGAACAGCAATCTCAATCCCATGCACACGAGCACACAGACGCCCGCGACCAGGGCCACGCGGTGACCCTGAACGACCGCCGCGGGAGTCGTCGGATCGAGTGTGTCGAGCAGGTTGGCGTGGTAGGCGACAAGTATCAGCGCAGCTGTCGCCGGGAGGATCGCCGAGCGCGGCGCTGAGCAGGCCTCGCGGACGCGCCACGAGCACATACGCCACGAGACCCACCACCCCGGCGAGGATCGCTCCGCGCGAGAACGTGAAGAACAGCGTCGCGGCAAGCAGCGGCAAGCACACCGGCTCCCAGCACACGCACGACACGCCGCTCACCAAGACTGCAGCTGAGGTGGAAGGCGAGCACGATCCCAAGCGCGGCCAGCAGGCCAAGTGTGTTCCAATAGGTCACGGGGTAGCTCAGACGCTCGTTGGCGACCGCCGGAGCGGTGTGCCACACGTTGGGAAGCAGTCGCGTGAACAGACCGGCTATGCACACGATCGAGATGCCGAGGACAAGCCCTCTCACCAGCCAGCGCAGGTTGGACGTGCTCGCCCGCACGCTGCCGAACAGGACCAGCACAAGCAGATACAGCCAGGCGCGGTCGAACTCGATCAAGGCCCGGCTCGTCGAATGCGACCAGACGCCCGATGCCAGCGTCAGCGCCGCATAGCAGCCCAGCGCAGCGACGGCGACGAGCGTCAGTCGGCGCAAAACCCTCGAACGGATGGCGCGCCTGCACGATCCGCACGAGCAGGATCTGCGTGAGCAAGAGCGCCGCCACCGCCGGCGTGCCGGGAAAGTAGCCGCCGGCGTTGAACCCGAAGAAGACGATCAGCGCGCCGGGCACCAGCATCAGCCCGACAAGGCCCAGCTCGCTCAGCGATACGGTCGACACAGCGGACGCGCCGGACGCAGTTTGCGCACGGTGTGCGTCGACTCCAATCGCAATACCCTCGGCCACCGGCGCATCGTAGTGGCGGCGCCAACAACGCTGGACGAGTGTTCGAGCGCCGATGCTTCTGCTCGCCGGGCGCTCCGGACCCAGTCAGCGCCTCGCACGACCCAACATACAGACCTATTCCATTAACGGCATAGCTGAAAAGTAAGCGCAAATGGAATCGATTGCTGTAGTCTTGTGTTGTACGTAAGGAGCGGGGAGTCAAGGGGCCCCTCGTCTTTACTTAGAGGACAAATTCGAATGGGCATCACAGCGATCCGCGGTTCCGGGGCCGAAAGGTTTGGCTCGCGTGGCCGCATGGGCATCTCGTGAGGAGGAGGAAGGGTCAAATGAGACGTAATATCGGAACGGTTTCGGCCCTACTGGCGATCCCGCTGTGCGCATCGGCGCTCTTGGGCGGCGCGGCCGGCCCCGCGGCTCTGGCATCGGTCACAAAGAACGATCCGACGGGCCGTCAGGCCCGAGTGATCGACCTCATGGAGAGCGCTCACCTGGCATTCGTCAGCGAAAACGGAGCCGCGCTTGTCGAGCGCGGTCAGGCCGCTGGCACCTGGAACGCCCCTGTGACCGCCAGCTTCACGATCCACCCGAAAGAGGTGAACGCCAGCGTCACGGTCTACCCTCATGGGGGCTCGATCACCGGGGTGGCGCACGCCAACTACATCGTGCAGAACAACGTGGGCTACTTCGGCGGGACGTTCGTGGTCACACGCGGTACGGGCAGCTTCGCGCACGCTTCGGGGAAAGCGCTTGGAATCAGTGGAATGATCAACCGCTACAACTTCGCCACAACCGTAAAAGCCCACGGCGAGCTGAGTCTGTAGCCGGGGACCACGGTGAGGCTCATCCGAGCACTGGTGCTCGTTCTAGCCGGTTGCGCGTGCCTGGCGAGCACCGCTGCCGCCGCGCAGAACGCCAGACTGCACGTCTCGCTCGACCCCGATATCCCAGGGCAGCGCACGACGGTCGAGCTCTCGCTGCACATAACGGGGGCGGGCGGCTCGCCTCCCGCCCCGCTGAGTGGCTTTGACTTTCGCATGCCCGCCAACATGGGTATCACCACCACGACGCTGGGCCAAGCCAACTGCGAGCCGGCGCTTCTGCTGGAAGGCGGACTGGATGGCTGTTCGGCAAACGCTCGCATCGGCTTTGGCGAAGCGAGCGCCGAGGTGCCCGTCGGCTCGCACAACGTCCATGAGAAAGCAACGCTCGAGGCGCTGATGGGACCGGCCGTCGAGGATCGCCTGGAAGTGCTGTTCTTCGTCGAAGCCCTACAGCCCATTTCCGCCCGCCTTGTCTTTCCAGGAGTGGTGCGTGAAGACGTTCAACCGTACGGCGAACAACTCGACACCACCGTCCCTCTGGTCCCGACCTGGCCGGAAGGCCCCGATCTCGCCTTGGACGAGTTTTCCTCGACGATCGGGCCGTTGAACCTGATCTATTCCCGCGAGGTCGACGGCAGGACGGTCCCCTACCATCCGCACGGCATCAGAATCCCGCAGGTCTGCCCGGTAGGGGGCTATCCCTTCGCGGTGCGGCTCGCCTTTCAGAACGGCACCCATACCAACGCCGTCTACCACGTGCCATGTCCAGCCGCCCAGTGAGAAACGCTACGTCGAAGGCACTCACGGCCCTGGCGCTGATGTGCGCCGCGCTTGTGAGCGCGTCGGCCATGCCGGCGGGCGCGGCGGGGGCGGCGGGTAAACCGTTTGCGATCACGGGCTTCTCGATGCAAACCACTCAAGCCACGCCGGCGTCCTCAGGCTACGGGTTCGTCAACGAGCCGTACCCGTTCACGCAGGCCGGCGGCCATCCGAACGGGCTGACGAGTACGATCGAATTCGCAAGCGAAGAAACCAGCGAAGGCCATCTCGCTCCGACACAAGCTCCCAGGGAGATGATCATCGACCTTCCGCCTGGGTTTTCGGCCAACCCGCTCGCTGTCTCGCGCTGTCCGCGCGCTCAGGCGGTCGTGAGCGCGAACTGTCCGACCGACTCGCAGGTGGGGACGTTTGTGCTGCGCTACAGCGGCAACCAGGCACTGCTTGGCCCGATCGTCGACATCGTCACGCAAGCCGGCGAGCCGGCCGAACTGGGGCTCGAGATCGCCGGCAAGCTCACGTTCCCGCTGACGGGCCACGTCGTGCGCACAGCAGCCGGCTACGGGCTTGCGCTCGTGGCCAACGGCCTGCCGCTGCTGGAAGTCACGGGCGTGGAAACCACGCTGTGGGGTGTGCCGGCGGAAACTGTCCACGATCCGCTGCGCGGGCTCAGCTGCGCGGCGCTGGCGGTGCAACAGCAGTGGAGCTGCGAAGGCGGCGGCGCCAAAAACAGTGAACCGGCCGTACCGTTCCTGACGATGCCGAGCGACTGCTCGGCCGGGACCCAGACCACGAGTGCGTGGGCGGACTCCTGGGAAGAACCCGGCCGCTATGTACCGGCGCAGGCCGAGTTGCCGGCGGTGAGCGGCTGTGACCTGTTGCCGTTCCCATCCGAGGTCGAAGTGGAGCCGGACACGCAGCTCGCCGACGAACCGGTGGGCGTCAGCGCGATCATCGCAGCCCCGCAAGACCGCGACGGGCAGACCTCGGTGCCACCGCTGCGCAGCGCACGCGTGACCTTGGCTCAGGGGATCTCGATCAGCCCGGCCGTGGCCAACGGCCTGCGCGCCTGTGCGCGCGAGGGACCCGAAGGAATCGACATCCCCACCGGTCTGAACGCCGCGGGCCAAGCGCTCAGGCCGGGAGAAATCGGCGAAGGCGAAGAAATCGGCCAGAGCGGTGAACCGCAACTGGCGGCTGGCCATTGCCCAGCAGCTTCCACCGTGGGCACCGTGGAAGCGCTCTCGCCGCTTCTTGCAAACCCGATCAAAGGACATGTGTATCTCGCCACGCCAGGCTGCGGCGGGGCTGGCCAGGGGCCCTGCGGCGCGGCGGACGCGGTCGACGGCAACCTCTACCGGCTGTATGTCGAACTCGGCGGCGAACAGGGCGAGGAAGGTGTTGACATCAAGCTCGAAGCGCAGGTGCAGGCCAATCCGGTTACAGGCCAACTCTCGCTGGTGCTGTTGGAAAGCCCGCAGCTGGCCCTCAGCAAGTTGAGCATCGCGCTGATCGGGGGGCCGAGCGCGCTGCTTGACAACCCCGCGAGTTGCGGACCGGCGCGGAGCACCGCCGACCTGCAGGCGTGGAGCGCGCCCGGCACGACCCCACCGCCGGAAAGCCTGCTCGTGTCCGGCACCGCCGATGCCAGCCCATCCTCCTACTACCAGGTGACGGGCTGCGCGGCTGCGCCAAGCCTGCACCCCGGGTTCCTAGCGGGCACGGTCACGCCCCAGGCCGGTGCGTTCAGCGCGTTCACCTTCACCGTTACGCGTAGCGATCGCGAACCGTACCTGTCGCAGATACAGACGCAAGCTCCGCCCGGGCTCTCGGCAATGCTGGCGAGCGTGCCACTGTGTGAAGAAGCGCTGGCGCACAGCGGGCGCTGCCCCGAAGCCTCGCTGATCGGCAGCACGCTGATCGCCTCGGGGGCGGGCTCACACCCGCTTGAGATGCCGGGCAGCATCTATCTGACTGCCGGCTACGAGGGCGCACCGTTCGGCTTGAGCATCGTCACCGAAGCGATCGCGGGCCCGTTGAATCTCGGACGTGTCGTGATCCGTGCGCGGGTCGATGTCAACCCGCAGACGGCGGCGATCACGATCACCAGCGACCCGCTACCGCAGATCCTGCTCGGCGTGCCGCTGCGCCTGCAGAAAGTGACGCTCGACATCGACAGACCCGGCTTCATGTTCAATCCCACCAACTGCGACGCCCTGCAGGTGAGAGCCACGATCACAGACACCCAGGGCACCAGCGCACAGGCCTCCAACCCATTTGCAGCCGCCGGCTGCAATGGGCTGGCCTTCCAGCCCAGGCTCTCGGCTTCCACGAGCGGGCACGCCAGCTACGCGGGCGGCGCCAGCCTCGACGTCAAGCTTGCCTTCCCGCACACAAAGCAGGGGACCGAGGCAAATCTCGCGCAGGTCAAGCTCACTCTGCCCGGGCAGCTCCCCTCGCGTCTAAGCGCCCTGCAGGGGGCGTGCCCGAGCGCCACCTTCCAGGGCGATCCGGCGGCGTGCCCGAAAACGTCCGTCCTCGGCATCGCCAGAGCCCGCACTCCCGTGTTGGCCGGCGAGCTTGTGAGTCCGGTGTACCTGGTCTCCCGCGGTCACGACGCATTGCCCGCGCTGGCCGTGGTGTTGCAGGGCGACGGTGTCAGCCTCGCCTTGACCGGCTCGGCTGCGATCGGCAAGAGCGGGCTTGAGAGCATCTCCTTCGACGCGCTTCCTGATGTGCCGCTTGACAGCCTCGAGCTGTACCTGCCAAAGGGGGGGCATTCGCTGCTCGATGCCGGCGGGAGCCTATGCGCGCCGAGCAGGACTGTCACGAGCAAGCGCGAGGTGCTCCTGTCCGTGCATGGACGTGCCGTTCGCCGTGTGGTGAAGGTGCACAAGCGGGTTCGCGCGAGCCTGCTGATGCCCACGGAACTGCTCGCCCAGAACGGCGCGGTCGTCCATCAGAGCACGAAGATCGAAGTCAGCGGCTGCGCGTCGGCCGCTCACCGCTAGCGGATCCGCACCCGCTCACCGCTAGCGGATCCGCACCCGCTCACCGCTAGCGGATCCGCACCCGCTCACCGCTAGCGGATCCGCACCGGCTCGCTGTAGGCGGAGACGTGCGAGCCGTCGAACACCTGCACGAGCACCTCGTAGACGCCGCGATGGCGGATGCGCACGACGGTGCTGAAGCGTGAGAAACCGGCGCTGCTGGCAGATGTCACGATCGTGCCCCCCCTGTTGATCGACGGCGCACCGGGGCGCAGCAACTGGATGCCGACGTGGGCGCCTGGCTCGGCCGGGGTGATCGTGCCGTAGAAGCGCACGAAGTTGCCGGGGCGGTCGCGACGGACGCGTTGCACCCGCAGGCTCACCTGCACGGCCACGTTCAGCTGGAGCACTGAGCTTGAGACATATGGTGCGCCGGTCGTCACGACGCGCAGCTGGGTGTTGCTGGACAGACCCACGACCGGGAAGGAGAAGCCGCCGGTGGCGCTTGTCACCTCGGGGTTGCCGAGCGTTTTGAAGCCTGTCGTGTACGGGAACGGATTGGCTTGCAGCGCCACCACGCGGCCGCCGCCGCCGCTCCCGGAGAGCGTGCCCGCGAGCGTGAAGGAGTCGCCGAAGGGCACGGGGCTGGGGCTGGCGGCTATCTGGATCGACAG
This sequence comes from uncultured Solirubrobacterales bacterium, assembly GCA_963725265.1. GTDB lineage: Bacteria > Actinomycetota > Thermoleophilia > Solirubrobacterales > Solirubrobacteraceae > Palsa-744. The sequence continues at coordinate 501,092 of CAVRXP010000002.1, read as the reverse complement.
CGGGATCTTTTGGGTTCTAAACGAGTGCTCTGCACCGAGCACCGTGCCGCGGGCGTCGGTTGCGATGAGTCGGTAGTAATAGAGCGTGTTGGATTGCAACCCACCGACGGCCTTGCCGACCCGAGCCGTCGCGGTCGAGGGGCCCGCGGGGGCGAGCGGTGTCTGCAGACCCAGGGCTTTGCTCGTGCCGTATTGGAAGAGGTAGCTGGTGGCTTGGCCTTTGGCGTTGACGCCGCCCAGCAGGAGTGCCGTAGTGGAGCCCACGTCTGCGGACCCGCCCGTGTAGACGCTGGGCAGGGGTATCGTTACGGCCGAGGTCGGGGCCGCGAAGGCAAGCGCTGCGGCTGCCGGGGCGAGCAGAAGCGCGATTCTGCGTGTGAGCACCGGCCCCTGCTGGCGCTGATCCCCTTTGGTACTTGCTTTCATGGCGGATAGGTTCCCCTTCACGCCAGCTTATAACCCACAAACTTGGTTGGAGTCGCGCTGGCGATAGAGAAAACCTGCCCACCCTCTCTAGAGAATCAGGTCGAACGGGAACGCCGACGGCAGCCAGTGTGAGAGCTGATAGCCCGTGCCGATCTCAAAAGGGCTGAGCGCACGATTGAAGATCTTGACTTCGTCGATGCTGCCGTTGAAGCCGGTTCCCGAGCAACCTGGGTAGTTGCCGATCAGGAGGTTGTTGGAGGTGAACAGGCCGTAGGCGATCGGCGCCGTGTCCGGTGTGCCGGCGCCGACTTCACGGCCGTCTACATAGAGTTTCACGCTGGAGCCGTTGTATGTACCCACGACGTTGTGCCATTGACCGTTCCAGACCGCTTGCCCTGCGTCTGGCGAGAGCGTCCAGGACATGCCGGTGTTGCTCGCCACGTAGAACTCCAGGCCGCCGCCCGCCCCTGTGTAGAGACCGTAGGAGGCTGCCAGGCAGCCCTCGGCGCCCTTGGCCACGATGTACTTGTAGTCACCGGGACTGGTGGCGCTGTCCACCCATGCGCTGACGCTGACATTCGCCGGTTCCAGCGACTGGCTGTCGGGCACCTGCACCTGCGCGGCGGCGCCGTTGAAGCTGAGCGCGCCCTGAAAGCGCCCTGGCGCCCACTGGGGCAGACCTTCGAGATGGCCTTCGTTGTGGTGAGCGGAGTAGTCGTGCGCCACCACACCCCTACCTTCGTTGAAGCTCCACGTGCCGACGGGCAGGATGTCCGCCCCCGCCGGCGTGGCCGCTGTCAAAAAGATCAGCGTCGCGAGCCCCGCGACTGTCTTGGCTACCTTCATCGATGACCTCCGTGCCGTGCCGTGCTTGCTTGCTTGCACATCGCTTGTGTGCCGCCTCACCGAGATAACGCGCAACGGCGGATATTCCTTCTGCGGGCCGTGCTGGCCGGAGGTGGCGGTGTGGACCAGCCCTTGACGGCACTTCCATAAAGCTGATAGACTTAGTGAAGAATGAATGAAGTCCTCTCCCCAAAGCCCACGCGCCGATGATCCTTCTGCTGCTCTGCGCTGCTTGGATTTGCCTGATCCTGCTCACCTGGGGGCTGTGCGTGAGCGCACGTCTGGGGGATCTCGACGCCGGCAAGTCGCTCCCGTTCACGCGCTCGCCCAACATTAGTCTGACCGCGCGGAGCGGTCTCGACGACGGCGAGGAGTCCTACACAGAGTCGATGCGGCGCGACGACGCGGACGGCGCTCAGCGGCGGGTGGCCGCGTGAGGTGGGTCGTGCAGCGCGAGCGCGCTCATCACGCGCTGGACGGCGACCTCGACGCTCTCGCTACCCGAGTTGAGCACGAGGTCTGGGTTCACCGGCTGCTCGTAGGGTGCGTCTACGCCCGTGAGACCGGCCAGCTCGCCGGCGCGCGCGCGCGCGTAGAGGCCCTTGGGGTCGCGCTGCTCGCAGAGCGCGAGCGGAGCGTCGACGAAGACCTCGACGAACGGGAGGTCGTCCGCGGCGTGGATCGCGATCGCCTCTTCGCGGTCGCGTGCGTAGGGGCTGACGAGGCTGACGAGCGCGACCGTGCCCGACTCCGCCAGCAGGCGCGCGACGTGGGCGGTGCGGCGCACGTTCTCACGGCGCGCGGTCTCGTCGAAGCCGAGGTCGCCGTTGAGACCGTGCCGCAGGTTGTCGCCGTCGAGCATGAACGCCGGTCTCCCAGAGGCGATCAGGTGCGCCTCGACGGCGGCCGCGATCGTCGACTTGCCGGCTGCCGGCAGGCCCGTGAACCAGATCGTGGCGCCGGCGATGCCGAGCGACTCCCAGCGTTGCGCACGCGTCAACGCGGTGGGCTGCCAGCGCACGTTCGGGCTGTGGACGCTGTCACCCTGGCCGCCGGCTGCGCCGTTTAGCAACCCGGGCTCGGGGCTCGCGCCTACCGTGACCGTGTGATTCATGACTTGCGGCAATGGTTTCTAAAGTGCATTTGGCAACAGACCAACTGAGCCTCCTTGCTCCATATGCCCGTTACGAGCATATACGAACGGGACTCGTCTTTTTCGACCGTGGCCGCATCTCACGGGGTGCGGGCATCCGGGGCCGCACCCCGGCCTTATTCTTCCACCCGTGGCGTGGTGGCGTGTTAGGCGTGGCCGGATGCGCTAGGCGAAAACAGCTCAGCAATGCGTTGCGCCATCCAGCCAGGCATGAGTCCCAACCCGGACGGATTGACATCTTGAGTTATCCTCAGCTCGTCCTGCTCGCGTGAGACGCGCTCGGTACCGCCATTGTCCTTGCGGCCGCTGGCCGCGGGCCGAGCATTCAGGATTTTGATTCTGCGCACCATAAGTTCATCCTAGCGGGCTAACTGGACATCCTTGTAGCCAGATCGTAGAGCGCAGGAGCAAGCTGCCCAATGCCCAGCAGCGCGAACGCTAGCCCTATCAGAGTTGTCGCACGAGTAACCAGTACCCGCTTACCGGCTAGCAAATGGGTGTTCCCATCGATGGCCTCCGCGACGCTCGTGAGCAACAACTGACGCTCGGCCTCGGCTTTTCCTGCCTCAAGAGCCAAAGACAGATTCTGGCCAGTCTCAATCTCCGGCTGCGACAGCGCCGCAACTCCAACCGCAAGAGAGGGCGCGAGCCCAGATAGAGGCAGCCACCACAGAACACCCAGTGCGCCCATGAGAGCAACATTCACACCGGCGAGTGCGACCGCCACCGCCATCAAGCCAAGTGCCTGCGTGTCGTAACCGATTGACGTTGCCGCTTGGATGCCAAGCTTGGCTCCGCCAACGGTAAGCAACGCATCGGCCAGATCGTCTTTGACCGAAATCACCGAACACACGTTCCCATGTCGTGCGGACGGAACGCTACAAGCATCGCCACATCGCGACGGTTGCGGCCCACACGCCCCACGATCAAACCGCACCTGTCAGTCTTGGCGCTCGATACGCTGGATCAATGGCATCGCGCGAAGAACTCGCACGAGCACACGGACCGCAGATCACGGAAGGAGTGCGTGATCCGCTTGCTGCCCCGCGCTGCGACGCTTGCCGCTCGCCAGCGTCCGATGTCCGAGCGACTGGAGCTCGCATTGAGCTGGAATGCCGTCGTCGCCGAGCTTCGCGCCGGTCTCACGACTGCTACCAGATCTACGAGCACCGGCTGCGGAGTCGCTCAGGCGGCTTTTCTGTCGCACTCGGCGACCAAGAGCGAGAGTGCACGCAGAGCGAGCCGCATGTTCTCGGCGCTGTCGTCCAATTCGTCGGCCTTCCACCGCTGCGTCCACTCGCGCGGATGAAGACCTGTGTCGGTCGCGAATCCGACGTGTGAGTCTTCCGCTTCGCGACCTATCCTGGGGATCTTGGACGCCGCAATATCGCCGTGCTGCAAACGGCGCTTGTAGGCATCGAGCGCGACCCTGGAGACACGTACGCCGCGCTCGCTGCGACGAACAGCCGGGAGCTTGCCGCGTTTGATGAGCTTGTAGACGCCATCAGAGCTGATGTCCAGTTCGGCTGCGACTTCAGGGACGTTTAGATAAGCACTTTGCTGCACGCCCGCAAGATTAGCACTCTTGTCCACTTTGTCTTCTTAGTCCTGTTCGTCTTGTATGGTGGTGTGGCGCTCGAAGACGAGCTCCTCGATGTCATGCAACCAGCGCTCGGGCGGAGGGAACCGGATCGGCTCGCGCACCGCGCCCAGTTGACCGTGGGGGTGGCGATGAACGATTAGCGAGCCTGACTTCGAGCGATCGACGTCTAGGCGCTCGGCATCCTCCGGTCGATCACCGCCGATTTGTGCGTTCCAAGAGCCACCTTGCAGGTAGTGCCCTTCGACTTCAAGGCCTAGCTCATCCGGATCTTTACCTGGATGCCACAACTCGCTGATGTCGCAGAGAACTGAAGGGTCGCCGTAAAGCGTGGGACGGTGCGCACGAAGTGCCAGCTGTTCCAGCCGTGGGCTGAGATGTACCGGCGTCTCGACCACGTAGCCATAAAGATCCAGCACTCGACACCATCGCACGATGCGATTGGTGAGCAGAACCAAGGCGTTCGTCACCGAACACATGTTCCATACAGTGCGGACGGAACGCTACAAGCGTGCTTGTGTTTGGGGCGCATCCGCGCAGGCCCACCGGTTCCCACGCCCCACGGTGCGAGGCATCCGGCCCCGCCTCCCATGCCCATCCCTCAGCCGTTGGCCATCGGCACGGGCTGCTCGATGCAAGCGCTCGGCCACATCACGACGGTTGCGACCCACATGACCCACGATCACGACACACCCATCCACCTTCTTGAGCAACGTGGCCCACTTGATGCTCACTCACCAGACTGCTGCTTGCCCTGCGACGAGGACGCCTTCACCGCCGTGGACTCCTCTTTGGAGGAGACCGAGGGGCGAAACGGCTTCGCCCATGCCGGCCAGCCGCGGATCTCCTCGCTGGCGCGCCTGACGACATCACCGAGATACTCTTGTTTGTGTTGCTCTGCTGAGCGGACTCCCGATCAACGCCGAAGTAGATGCAGTCTGTGCATACGTCTACGACGATTCAAGGGCACGAGCGCCACACCGATGGATGCGCAGATGGACGCACCGCCAATCAGCGCCACAGCCCATCCGTGCGAACCCAACACGCCACGCGAAGCTACGAATCCCCACAGAAATGCTACGCCTACCGTAAGGATCAGCGTAATCAGCAATCTCTGACGCGTGCTCACGAGTATAGGCCTCCAGCCTGAAGAATCGCGAGCACGCCACCAAGAGCCTATCGTCGTCTTGCCATCGCCCGCGGAGACGACCATCAGCGTGCGCAGCTCACGATCGACGTTGAAATAGCGCATATGCGCACGGATCAGGTGGAACGATCCGGACAGGCGTCAGCGAACGCCCGACACTGTGCGAGCAAAGATCGGATCGCCGACTGGCATCCCGTCTTCGTCACAGACGAACAACGCGACATGCTCCGCAGCCTCAGGCTCGCCGGCCACGATGCGATCGAGAGCCTCGCGCGCAGACCGCTCGTCCTCAAAGGACTCGATCAGATTGCCGGTGCTGTCAAAGATCGCGTAATCCACGGTTCATGCCTGCATAGGAACGATATCGGCAATTGAGTCGAGCAGCTGCAGAGGACGACCCCACAGAGTGCGATGCCCCCGCTGGCCCGTGTCAGCGAAGCAGAAACCATGCTCGGGCTCCAGGTTCAACTCGGCGATGAATGTCCCGATCATCGGCCACTTCAAAGCAATCGCCCCCGCTGCTGACGGTGTAGAGAAGACAGATAGGCCCATATGGATGACCGCCAAGCGCCGCTCGTAGCCGCGAGGCGGTGCTCCCCGCTCATAGTGGGAGCGCAAGGAGTCCAGAACCGCCGGAGCGCTGCGATCGGCTCCCCGTACGATCCGATACACGATCGCGGTCTCGCGCACGGGAGCCACAACAAGATCGCCAGCCGCCATCAGCGCGACCTCCTCCCGATCTCACCACTAAATGACGACGAACATGTCCAGACCAGACAGCTCGGAGCATGGCGCTGAGCGCCGGCTGACAGGGAACGACCTGGAGACATCGATGGGATCATACGAACATACGTTCCCATATACTGCGGACGGAACGCTACAAGTGTGCTCCTATTTTGGGGCGCATCCGCGCAGGCCCACCGGTTCCCACACCCCACGGTGCGGGGCATCCGGCCCCGCCTCCTGGCCTATCCCTCAGCCGTTGGCCGTCGGCACGGGCTGCTCGACCGAGGCGGGCCCATCCTGCGGGGCGGGTGCGGCCAAACTCGGCTCAGGGACTGGCGGACCCGACGACGGCTTCGAGGGCGAGTAGTCATAGCCGTAGCCGTAGCCATAGCCGCCACGACGGCCCGCTTTGAAACCGTTGGCGATCACACCCAACAACGGGGCGCCCGCGCCCGCCAGCGTCTCGTGCAGGCGCTCGGCTACATCGCGACGGTTGCGACCCACACGACCCACGATCACCACACCATCCACCTTCTTGAGCAACGGGAAAGCATCCGAGACCGCCGTCAAGGGCGGCGTGTCGATCACTCACCTGCGCCCATGCGAAGCTGACTAAACGCAACATCTGGGGCTTCTCGTAGGCTCCGGAAGCTGTGCCACAGCTTCCGGAGCCCACCGACAACTACGAGAGCACCCTCGACGCACTGGTCGAACGCGTTCGCTCGGCGCGAGCGCGCGCGCTGCGCAGCGTCAACCAAGAGCTGGTCGCTCTCTATTGGGAGATCGGGCGGGAGATCCTCGAACGCCAGGAGCGCGAGGGATGGGGAACGAAGGTGGTCGAGCGGCTCGCCCGCGATCTGAGGGCGGTCTTTCCAGACATGGGCTGGTCCCCTCGCAATCTCAAGTACATGCGCGCCCTGGCTGTGGCTTGGCCGTCTGGCCAGAAAGTGCCACAGCCCGTGGCACAAATTCCTTGGGGTCATATTCGCATACTGCTCGACAAGCTGGACGATAATAACGAGCGACTTTGGTACGCCGAGAAGGCAGCCGAGCTTGGATGGACGCGTAACGTGCTCGTCCACCAGATCGAGGGCGCTCTGCATCTGCGGGCAGGTAAGGGACTGACGAACTTCGAGCGCGCTCTCCCATCGCCCCAGTCCGAGCTGGCTCAACAGGCAAGCAGGAACCCGTACATCTTCGGATTCCTCGGGCTCGACGAGGAGGCCACTGAGCGGGAGGTCGAGCGCGGCCTGATGGCGAACGTTGAGCGGTTCCTGCTGGAGATGGGAGAGGGCTTCGCCGTCGTGGGACGCCAGAAGCATCTGGAGGTCGGCGACCAAGACTTCTTCATCGACCTGCTGCTGTACCAGCTCGTGTTGCGATGCTATGTCGTCGTCGAGTTGAAGGTTGGCGAGTTCAAACCCGAGCACTCCGGCAAGATGAACTTCTATCTGGCCGCGGTGGACGACCTCATCAAGCAATCCACCGATCAGCCGACAATCGGCCTGATCCTTTGCAAGGGGGCAAACGACACCGTCGTTGAGTACGCGCTGCGCAACGTCAAGAAACCCATTCAGGTCTCCGAGTACCGGACCCAACCGCTGCCTGAACCATTGCGCCAAGAGCTGCCCGCGACCGCCGAGATCGAGGCCGTGCTACGCGCTCTACCAATGCCACATGTACCAGCCGAAGAGGCTCGGGAAAGCTCCGAGGACTGATCGGCGCGCACCAGAACGTGTATTTTTGGGGGCGCATCCGCGCAGGCCCACCGGTTCCCACACCCCACGGTGCGGGGCATCCGGCCCCGCCTCCTGGCCTATCCCTCAGCCGTTGGCCGTCGGCACGGGCTGCTCGACCGAGGCGGGCCCATCCTGCGGGGCGGGTGCGGCCAAACTCGGCTCAGGGACTGGCGGACCCGACGACGGCTTCGAGGGCGAGTAGTCATAGCCGTAGCCGTAGCCATAGCCGCCACGACGGCCCGCTTTGAAACCGTTGGCGATCACACCCAACAACGGGGCTCCCGCACCCGCCAGCGTCTCGTGCAGGCGCTCGGCTACATCGCGACGGTTGCGACCCACACGACCCACGATCACCACACCATCCACCTTCTTGAGCAACGGGAAAGCATCCGAGACCGCCGTCAAGGGCGGCGTATCGATCACGATCAAGTCATACGTCGCCTTGGCCCGATCGAGCAGCGCCTCCATGGCACGACTCTCGATCAGCTCGCCCGGGTTCGGCGGCGGCGAGGCGCCCGCTACCAGCACATCGAACGTGTGGCCCCTGGCAGCCTCGCTTCCCGGCGCGTCGAGGCTCAACGTCTGCGTCGCCTCCCCCAGCGAAACGGCGCCGATCAACACATCCGACAAGCCCCGGCCAACCGTGATCCCAAGCTGCTGCGCGAGCGTCGGACGCCGCAGATCGGCCTCCAGGATCAGAACGCGCGCGCCCATCTTGGCCGCCGCCGCCGCAAGGTGACGAGCGATAGTCGTCTTGCCATCGCCCGGGGCCGCGGAGACGACCATCAGCGTGCGCAGCTCGCGATCGACGTTGAAATAGCGCATGTGCGCGCGGATCAAATGGAAGGCCTCGGCCTCGCTCGCGGGCAGCTGTTCACCTGCCTTGGGGGCTCCGCGGCCCGAGCGCGACAGGGCGGAGCTCTCGGGTACCACGCCCAGCAGGGGCAGGCCGTAGACCTTCTCGAGGTCCTTGGGCTCGCGGATGCGCCGGTCGAAGCGCTCCAAGAGAAAAGCGACGCCCAAGCCGAGCAGCAGGCCGAGCACGGCGCCGAGGGCCGTGTTGCGCGACGTCTTGGGCGAGGAGGGCGAAGTCGGGGGCGTGGCGGCCTGTGCGATTTCGACGTTGCCGTTGCGCAGTTCGGCGAGCACGCCGAGCGACTGGGCACGACCTGCCAGTGCGATGCCCGAGGGACTCAGCTTTTGCTTGGGTGAAAGCGCCTTCAGCTGCTTTTCGACGAGCCTGAGCGCTGAGGCGTAGTAGACGTGATTGGCGTTCTGCTGCTCGGTGACGAACTGCTTGGTGTACGTGTTGGCGATGGCTGCCGCAAGCGCCGGGCTGGTCGCGGTGGCCGAGACGTTGACGACGTTCGATTCGCCCTGGGCGCTGACGCTCAGGTCTGCCCGGACTTTTTCTTCGGTCAGCCCTTCCCCGAGCCGACCGGCGGTCTTGGCGGCCATGTTGCCAAGTTGGACGAGCTTGAGATTGGTGCTTTGCTGGGCCTGCTGATTATTGCTGGAGACGGCCTGCAGCCCGGCGGCCTCCTGATTGCTCTGGCTGTTGTTGAAGACGAGCGAGGCCGTGGCGGTGTACCTCTTCGTCTGGTGCTTGGAGAAGCCATAGGCCGCGACAGCGACCAGCACGAAGCAGAGCAGGATCCAGCCCGCCCGGCGCCGCAGGACCCCCAGAAACTGGTCTATGGTTAGGCTTGTATGCTCAGTGTCCATTCAATTGCCTGACTCGCCGCATCCATGGGCACGTGAACGAAACGCCCGCTTACCGCTTGCTCGACGAACGCCACAAGCGCGTAATAGTAGACCAACACGCTGTTTGATGTGGACGCAATCCGCTACTGGTTGTATGCGCCGGTAAGCGCCCTGCCGCCCGACTCGGCAATCGTGCGCTCCAAACCCTCCCGCAGCGCCACCGCGGGCGACCAGCCAAGGAGGTTCCGAGCGAGCGTTATGTCGGGCCTGCGGACCTTCGGGTCGTCGGTCGGCAACGCCTCGTGCACGATCTCCGACTTCGATCCGGTCAGCTCCTTGATCGTCTCCGCCAGTTCGAGCAGGGTGAACTCGTCCGGATTGCCGATGTTGACCGGGTCGTGGTGGCCGGACTCCGCGAGCGTGATCATGCCGCGGATCAAGTCTTCGACGTAGCAGAACGAGCGCGTCTGAGACCCGTCGCCGAACACTGTCAGAGGCCTGTCCTGTAGCGCTTGGCGCAGGAACGTCGGGATCGCGCGGCCATCGTTCGGTCGCATCCGTGGACCGTAGGTGTTGAAGATGCGCATGATCGCCGTGTCGACGCCCTGCTGGCGGTGATAGGCCATCGTCAGCGCCTCGGCGTAGCGCTTGGCCTCGTCGTAGACGCCGCGCGGGCCGATCGGGTTGACGTGGCCCCAGTAGGTCTCTCGCTGAGGATGTTCCTGGGGATCGCCGTAGACCTCGCTCGTGGAGGAGATCAGAAAGCGCGCACGCTTGGCCTTGGCCAGACCCAGCGTGTGATGGGTGCCATAGGAGCCGACCTTCAACGTGTGCAGCGGCAGGCGCAGATAGTCGATCGGCGAAGCGGGCGAGGCAAGGTGGTAGACAAAGTCAACCGGCTCATCGACGAAGTAGGGGTCGATGATGTCGATGTTGAGGTGCGTGAAGTCCGCATCGCGGATGTGCGCGATGTTTGCCAGCGAGCCGGTCTCCAGGCTGTCCACGCAGACCACCCGGTGCCCGCGTGCCAGCAACTCGTCGCAGAGGTGCGATCCCAGAAATCCGGCGCCGCCGGTGACGAGACAGGTTGCCATCGCGGCGGAGCATATTCGCTCGGCGGCTTTCTCTCAAGCGACGCCTCGACAGACCCTCCTCTCGGAGCTGGGACAAATCCAACACCCCGGCTCAAGAGCCTGTATAAGGTGCTGGCGATGAGGATTCAGCTCTGGAGCTATAACTATGACCTTGAGCCGCAGGGATTCGCCCCCCTCAGCCGGATGCTGGCGCTCGAGCTGTCCTCCCCCGGGCACGAGGCTGGCTTCACCTACGCCAAAAAGAACTTCCGCCCGCACGCGGTGGCGGCAAAGTTAGAGAGCGTCCTGACCGACGTCATCGCGACGTCCAGCGGCTCTCGGCCCCGTCGGCACTGAATATGTCGAAGAAACTAAAGAACGAGCGCTGGGCGGGCGCATGGTTGCGCGACAGCGGCTTGATGCTCTTCTCACAGGGAGCTTTGACCGCAGTCGCCACGTTGGTCATGATCCTTCTTGCCCGGAACCTGTCGACGTATCAATTTGGCCTGTTCTCGAGCTTCCTCGGTCTGGCCCAGGCGCTGTCGTTCGTGGTCGACGCCGGTCTGACCGTGTGGTTGCTCCGAGAATGCTCGCGCATCCGCGTCAGCGACGCCCCGCGTGATCAGCAAGACGCCGACATCGCCCGACTCCTCGGTCACGCATTGAGCATCGCCCTCTACATGGGCGTCGTCACGGTCGTGGCCAGCGTGACGATCGGCCTCGCGCTTGGCCTGAGCCCGACGCTCTCCTTCGCCCAGGGAGCCTTCATGGGCTACATCGCCGTGCTCGCCGCTGCCACCGCTTTGGAGGCTCGCCTGCGCTCCGAGCGGCGTCTCGGCCAGGTCCTCAGCGCCGTCCTGGTCGAGAAGGCAAGCCTGCTCGCGTTTGTCGGGATCGTCCTGCTGCTGGGCGGAGGGCTGCTCGTGGTCGGGGCTGTATACGTGCTCGCCGGCCTGCTTCGCACCGCCCTGGACTACCACCGCGCCCTGCGCCCACTCGGCCCCGCTCGCGGCAACTCGCCGCTGCTCGTAAAGCCGTGGGAGATCTCCTCGATCCTCAAAGTCACCGCCCCCTTCGCCATCAACTCGGCGGCACTCACCTTCCTGCCCAGGCTCGACACTGCGGTTGTCGCCACCGTGTCCGTCGTCGGCGCCGGCTACTACGCCCTCGGGTATCAGATAGTGACGACCGCGCAACTCGTACCGGTGATCGCGTCGATCACGCTGCTACCACTACTGACTGCGAACAGTGACGCCCAGGGGTCGCAATGGAAGGTTTTCTGGATGATGACCGGCGTAGGCGCGACCGTCGCCGGGATCGCGATATTGCTCGCGCCCTTCGTAGTCCCCCTCCTTTTCGGCAGCCATTTCCGCCCGGCGATCGGCTCGATCCAGGTCATGATGCTCGCCATACCCCCGATTTTCGCCAGTAACGCCGTTATGCCCTTCCTCTATAACCATGGTCACGAGCACGACATTTGGCGCTGGGTACTGTTGCCGTCGGTCCTGGGCACCGTGCTCGTCTTGCTCGGAGAGATCGCGATCGGGCCAGCTGGAGCAAGTCTCGGCCTCACGATTCGCTTCCTACTCATTACCCTCTGTTTTGTGTTTTTGTCGTTCCGGAGAAACTCCGGGCGCGTCCCAACGATACCCACTGAAGCGCAACTGTCGTGACCGAAAGTCGAGCGACACACCGCCGTGGTCTATGATTTCGGCATGAATCGAGGCGAAAGGCGGAAGCAGAAGCGACTATCACGGTGTTCTCGAAAAAGTGCTTCGTCAGTGTCCAAGCTGTCGTTTCAGTTGCCGAGCGACCCGTCACGTGGCAGTCGCGTCCCCAATGAGAGCAGTCCCAAATTCCTCTTTGAAGATTGCGAGTTCTCTGGCTCTTGCAAGGCTTTCATAAAGTATGAAAGTGGGCCGCCAGCATTCATCACTTTCAACAAGATGAATTTTCGTGGGGCGGGCAAGGTCGTTGAGGGGAAGAATGTCCATGTGGATCTCAAAGATGTCGACATCAAATAGCCTGTAGCTATCTGATATCCGTGTCTTTGAGATCGATTTCTGTACGCCTGCCCTTGACCATCGCGTCGTGATCTTGAACTCGTACGCCGTCCCCTACCAGGCTGCTGTCTTCCAGGTCGAAGGCGATTCGTGGAGTCTTTGACGTAGAAGCCCAATCCTCGACTGGCTCTCTTTCGATCCCTTCTCTCCAGGGCCATAGGCGCATGAGCGGAGCAAGCGCCAAATAGAATCCCGCAAGGGACACGATCCCAAACACATAGACCGGCCAGGTCGGCATGTCTGATAGCGCCAGCCATCCGATCACGGCACCTCCAAATACAACCATCACGGCACCTCCGACGGCGCTCCATGCTGCCCCGTCTTCTGGTTTTGGATGCCAACCCATAGTCGTAGTCTAGCGGGCATCCCCAAATACGAAGATTTGAACTCCGATCCTGAATCCCAGAGCCGCCGGGGGAGTGGTAGGGTCGGCGGGAGGCGCCTGAGCTGCGCGACGTAGCCAGCTAGCGTGGTTTCCTCCCGCCAACCATACCAGACCCACGGCAGCATCCGTAAGCCCACCCATGGTAGGATTCGGACCCGCAATTTTGTGGATCCTCTGTCGTATGATCGCCCATACAGGCTCATTTAGAAGCATCGTCAGACCCCATCATCAAACAACTTGCGGAAAATGTCCACCTCAAGTCCCCTTAACCATATCCCACCCAGTCACGGTGTGGAGTGGTCCCCCCACCCGCATAACGCTCGCCAGCGTACAGCGGGCCTAAACCAAGACATAACCTTCACACTCGGCGCGCTCGTCCTGTGCATCCTCGTCCCGGGTCTATTGGGAGACTGGCAAGTGACAGGCAGCGCCGGAGGAGACGGGTCCGTAGCTCTCCAGCTTATCATTACGGCATGGGCCGGCCTACGGCTTGCAAGGCTTTTGGCATTAGGCGAACCGCGACCATTTGCAATCGTTTTTTGGCTCTACGTATACGTTTGGCTTGGGCTGGCAGGGTTGCTACAGGTCATTCACCAGGAAGCACCACACCTGATTCCAATCAGCCCTACCGCATATGCTCGTGGCCAATTTATCACCCTGCTAGGCATAGCAGCTCTTGAGATAGGACACCTGTTCTCGTCCCGCCGTAACAATCAGAAGCCAATAGACCGGCATATCGTTCATTCCCGCGTTAAGGTGCTTGTGGGCTTTGTGCTACTAACGGCCCCGCTATGGTATCTGCAGCTCGGAGGATTTCATGCACTATTTAGCAGTCGCCAAGAACTGGCCTCGACGATCCAGGAAGGCAAACCGGGTAGCCAGGCCGCCAATCTGGCGGCGGGAGGTATAAGAATAGCATTTGCAACAGTGCCGAGCTTCCTCGCTCTTTACGCCGTGATCGTGATGCGTCGGTACAAACTCTGGAGACGCCGATCACATCTAGTGGTAGCGTTGCTAGCTGTTGTCGCACTCATTCTAAATAGTCCTGTCTCTATGCCGCGTTTTTGGATTGCCACGATTGCGGTCGCGTTGTTTTTTGCGATACCCATGGTACAGCAACGTCCCGCTGCGATCCGACTATTTATTGCAGCCGCTATCTTTATCTGCATTGCACTATTTCCTTACGCTGCATATTTTCGATATTCGTCGGGGTTTAAGCAGCCGCCAGGGATCGTCGCAACCCTAACAACGACGGCCGACTTTGACTCGTTTGAGATGGTCAACGCCGGTGTGCAGTATACCCTGGAAAACGGCCTCCGCTATGGAAACCAAGCATTGGGGGATGTGTTCTTTTTTGTGCCACGGTCAGCATGGCCTTCCAAGGCACAAGATACGGGGACGCTTCTAGCCCAATATTACCACATCTCTAACACAAATTTGTCGTCGCCACTTTGGATAGAGGCATATATCGATTTTGGCTATGCTGGAGTGGTAGCAATCTTTTTCCTATTCGGCCTAGTGATGCGACGGGCCGACGATCGATTCGTTAAGGCCGATTCGCCGTTTGCCCAATTTGCGATTCCGCTACTGGCTGGTTATAGCTGCATTATCCTTCGAGGATCGCTGCTCCAAGCGATGGCTCGACTTGCACTCATGCTTGTGATACTATGGCTTATATCGGCGCGTAGCATGCAAAAGGTGGGCTCAATTCCGGCGAGGCGTAGTGTCACCGAGATATAGTTACGAGAGTGCCAAGTCAAACGCAGTGCGATGCAGTTCTGCACAGGCCTGAGGCGAGTAAAGCCGCTCAGCGCGCTCACGCCCGCTTCGTCCCATCTTCCGCCTGCGATCGGGGTCATCGAGAAGCTCTGCGGTTACAGCAACAAACGCCCCCACATCCCGTGGTGGCACGAGGATCCCCGTAACGCCGTCCGCGACGGACTCGCTTATTGCGCCCACGTTAGCCGCCACCACCGGGATTTCGAGTGCCATCGCCTCGCCGACCACTGTAGATAGACCCTCCGAGCGCGGTTCTGAGGTTAGCCAAAACACATCCAGTGCTGGGGCGAACTCTTGGACACTGGTGCCCGGGTCGTGCACAATAAGGTCATGACCTACGGACAGACCGAGCGATTCGGCTTCACGCAGCAAATCATCGCTGTAACTGGAATGCGCGACCGACTTACCGCCGAGAATCACAAACCGTGTACCAGGACGTTCACGCTTAAGGGCCGCAGCCGCCGTGACAAAGGTCCGATGTCCCTTCATGGGATTGATATTGCTCACGTTGCCAATCACAATGTCCGACTCATTTAGACCTAGAGCGTTGCGAGCTGCGATGCGCTGGTGCTTATTAGGTCGAAACCGCTCACTGTCAACAATGGGAAAGAAGGAAATCACCCGATCACCAAAACCCATTGCCCCGGGATGCATGTCGGCCACAGTCATACCCGAAGTCATAATCACGCTGGACAGCCGCACGACTATCGGCATCATCGCTCGTCGAAGGGCCATCGGCGGAAGCGTATCGAGCAATTGCCATACGACCGGTATTTTCTCAAGACGTGCGGCAAAAGCGGCATGAGGATTAACCAGTCCGTTCACCAGCATGACATCGATATTCTTTGTCCGTATGAGCTGTCGGATAGACATCACATTGCCAGGCAGCCGAGTAAGGTTGTGAAACTGCACACGCATATCCTTGGTGGATCGCATCCGTGTCAGAGGGATTGATATGACCGATACGTTGCGATCCCGGAGAAAATTTACGGCATTGCCCGGCTCGGTCGGTACGACTATCGTGAGATTGATGCCCATGTCCGCCAGATGTGGCGCCACCTGAGCGTTGCGATTGTGGGGCCCCCCGAAATGGGGATAATGTATAACAGAAAGAACATTCATGGCAGCGTGCGCCAGGTACATGAAGAGATGCATGAGCGGGTTGAAGGGCAGATCAGCATGTAGTGAATTCTATGCGAGCTTATCCTGTCTTACCGCGGATGTAACGAACGCCGGTACAGTGGCCAGGGTTGCCGGAGTATAGGTGTCCGGACTTTACCTCCCCATGCACGAACGCACCTAGCCCAACCACCGCCTCGTCACCAACCGTCGTTCCCGGCGCAATACGAGCAAAGGCACCAATCCACGCGCCATTACCAATGTGAATTGGTCGGACGATCCGACGCATCCCCGGATCAGACCAGTCGTGGTTACCGGTACAGAGATATGCTCCTTGAGACACACACGAATTTGCACCAATATGAACATCAGCAAAATTGTCGATCCACACCTCTTCGCCAATCCATGAATGATCGCCGATGTCGAGCTTCCAGGGCTGCTTTACGCGAACGGCCGGCTTAATAATCACATTTTGTCCGATGTTCGCGCCGAACAAACGCAACGTGGTGCGCTTTATCATGTAAGGGGTGATAAGCGCATTACGCATAACCAGTATCTCAGTGCAGTACCAGAGGATCCGAATGATAAGCGAACGGGAAGGCTTGTCTTCGGCGCTTGTGAGAGTCAAATCGACGTGTGTCATCCGACAGCTAAGCGCGTTTTGCGGCAGTGAGCTTGCCTAGACTTAAATGTCACTGTGCCGTCGTGCTGAAGCTCTCGCCCTACTCGAATGCCGCGAGGATCCACCGGAATTCTGACGCGTCGCAAACCGCCCTTCGGTGTCGCGAATATCGAGAACCCATGGGTCTGCGTGCCAACGAACATAGGAGATACTAGGATTCATTACTAGATCCAACTTGTGCCAGGCCGGCAGACGGTGCGGCTGAGGTCGCCTGTTCGCGGTTCCAATACGACACGCACGGGATCTTCGAACGGTCACAATTGTCGGAGTAGCGGCGAGCGATGTCCGTGACCTCGGCGAGGAGACCCTCCTCGAGCGTGATCGGCTGGAGACCCATCGCGAGGAAGCGGTCGTTTACGACGTGGAGGTCGTTCTCGTCGGCCTCTTTGCGCGGGTTTGCGACGTACTGGACCTGCACCCCGGTTTGGTCTGAGACCATTTGTGCCAGATCGCGGACGCGGTGCGTCTCCGTCATCTGGTTGAGGATGTTGACGCGGTCGCCCGGTTGGGGAGAGTTCTGGATCGCCAGCTCGATGCAGCGACAGGTGTCCTGGATGTGGATGAAGGCACGCGTCTGCCCGCCGGTGCCGTGTACCGTCAGCGGGTAGCCAATAGCAGCCTGCATCAGGAAGCGGTTCAGCACCGTGCCGTAGTCGCCGTCGTAGTCGAAGCGGTTGATCAGCCGCTCGTCCAAGGCTGTCTCAGGCGTCTGGGTGCCCCAGACGATGCCCTGGTGAAGGTCGGTGATCCGAATGCCGTCGTTCTTGTTGTAGAAGAAGAAGAAGAGGGCGTCCTGGGTCTTGGTCATGTGGTAGATCGACCCGGGGTTGGCCGGGTAGAGGATCTCGTGGTCGACGAGCTCGCCCTCGACCGGCAGCTTCACGTTGAGGTAGCCCTCGGGGATCTTCATCCCGGCGGTGCCGTAGCCGTAGACGCCCATCGTGCCGAGGTGGACGAGATGTACGTCTTGGCCCGACTCGGTGATCGCACAGAGCACGTCGTTGGTGGCATTAAGATTGTTGTTGACCGTGTAGCGCTTGTGGCCGGGCGACTTCATCGAGTACGGCGCGGCACGCTGCTCGGCGAAGTGGACGATCGCGTCGGGCTCGTAGTCCTCGATCAGACTGAGCAGGCGGTGATAGTGCTCGCCGACGGTGAAGGTCTCGAGGTCGATGTGGTTGCCGGTGTGCTCCTCCCAGACGGCCAAGCGCTCGCTCAGCGGGCAGATCGGTGTGAGCGAGTCCACCTCGAGCTCGATGTCGATCTTCCGACGCGAGAGGTTGTCAACAATCGTAACATCGTGGCCACAGGCGGAGAGATGGAGGCTCGTCGGCCATCCACAAAAGCCGTCGCCGCCGAGAATGATGATCTTCATCGCTGAACTAATCCTTTCGCACTCATCGGTTAACGGCGCCCGGCACGAGCGATCCGTCGCCCCTATGCTCCTGCTATCGCTTGTGTCTTGCTCATCTTCCGAGCATTCGCTGCAAAACTGGCGCTTGAGGCTGGGTAGCGTAGCAGGCGCATCGAGTTCTGTATAGGTGTGCCGCGTACGGTCCAAGACCCCCGCTCATGCGACCGCCAACCATCGCTCCACATTGCACTCGTAGATGTCCCTGAGGACATCCTCGATCCCGAAGGTGAGCCGCCAATCGGGGTAGTCCGCCTTGAATGCCTCGAAGTCGCTGACGTACCACTGGTGGTCTCCGATGCGAGCCTGGTCTGACATCGTGTAGCTCAGCTCACGGTCGGCGATCCCCTGGCAAAGCTCGATCGCCTCGAGCATCGAGACATTCGACTCTCGTCCGCCCCCGAGGTTGTAGACGGCCGCGACCTGCGGCGCCTTGTGGAACGCGCCAAAGGCGCGTACGACATCGTGCGCGTGGATGTTGTCGCGAACCTGCTTGCCCTTGTAGCCGAAGATCGTGTAAGGCTCGCCGGTGACGGTGCAGCGCATGAGATATGCAAGGAACCCGTGCAACTGCGCGCCGGCGTGCTGAGGCCCCGTCAAGCACCCGCCGCGGAAGCAGACGGTGGGCATGTCGAAGTAGCGGCCGTACTCCTGGACCATGATGTCAGCCGCGACCTTCGAAGCCCCGAAGACCGAGTGAGTACAGCGGTCGATCGACATGTCGACCGGGATGCCGCCAAACCACTCGTGGTCTTCGGGCAGCTCCCAGCGCGTGTCCAGCTCGACCAAGGGCAGATAGTTGGGCCGGTCGCCATAGACCTTGTTCGTCGAGGTGAAGATGAACGTCGCGCTCGGGCAGTGCTCGCGCGCGGCCTGCAGCAGGTTCAGCGTGCCGACCGCGTTCACGCTGAAGTCCGTGTGTGGCTCCCGAGCAGCCCAGTCGTGGGACGGCTGGGCGGCGGTATGGACGACAAGCTCGATCCGAGACCTGTGCTCGGCAAAGAGCCGATCCACCCCATCCTGATCGCGGATGTCCAGGTCCACGGGACGAAACGACTCCCCCAGCTCGTCCGCCAAGCGCTTGCTACTCGGCCCAGTCGACGCATCCACCCCGAAGAAGTAGGCGCGCATGTCGTTGTCAAGACCGATTACGTCGAATCCTTGCCCGGCAAAGTAGCGCGCCGACTCAGAGCCGATCAGTCCTCCAGAACCGGTGATCAGTGCGATAGGCATCCGTACCTCGATGTGTTTAGCAAGATTTGGCTCGCTCAGAGCGGTGTATAAGAAGCGTTAGCATCCATCGACGCCAATTTGGAGCCGGAGTCTAGCGCCTCCGAGTGGTATGTGGGCGTCGGGCGCCAGGCGAAGCCGCGGGCGACCATCCAGGTGGCGCGCCAATACGACCGGTCATCGTCGCTACCGATCTGGTTATGATGGGCTGCGCAAGCTGACGAGCGCACGCTGCACACTATCCGTGCCTGCCCGCAAACCCAAGAGCAGTTCTGCAAACGACACCAGCGTGTGACTCAGCGAGATAGTCCTTCTAGAGATGCAATCGAGAGATCGCCAGTTGTTGAAGCAGACACAGGGAGCTAGCTTGTGTCGGCAACACTAATCCTAGGAGGCACCGGCTTTATCGGTCGGCATCTTGCTCTAAATCTGGCTCAGCAGCCCGACGCCGAGATTGTCGTCGCGGATATCCTCCCACCGAACTGGGAGACACCGCCAGCTGTCCGCTTCGTCGAGTGCGATGTGCGGAGACCTCTCGAACTCGGCGACTTTGTGCCGAATCTGGTGGTCAACCTGGCCGCGGTTCATCGAACTCCCGGGCATCCCGACCACGAGTATCACGAGACCAACGAGAGCGGAGCTGACAACGTCACCAACTTCTGTCGCACACGCGATGTGAGGCGCCTATGGTTCACGAGCTCAATCGCCGTGTACGGTCCGGGCGAGCTCCCCAAGGACGAGGAGAGCCAGCTGACTCCTAGCTCGGCCTACGGCAGATCAAAGACCCGCGCAGAGGAGATACATCGCGATTGGGTCGAGGAGGACGACAGACGCCGGCTTGTAACAGTGCGACCGGCGACGATCTTCGGTCCAGGCGAAGGCGGCAACTTCACCCGGCTCGCGAAAAGCCTGAAGACACGTACCTTCCTCTACCCAGGCCAACGAACTACACGCAAGGCCTGCGGCTATGTTGATGATCTGATCGGCAGCCTGCTCTATATGGAGCAATTCGCGAAACCCTCAATTACCTACAACTTTGCTTACCCCGAGCCGCCCACAACCGAGGAGATATGTGACGCGTTCATCCGAGTTGCCGGCTATCCGCGTCCGCTGGGCACCATTCCCACCCCCGTCCTCCTTGCCGCCGCGCGAGTTTTGACCGCCGCGGGACGAGCGAACTTTGATCCACAACGCGTCATGAAGCTTGTCAACTCCACAAATATCGTGCCGCGTCAGCTGGTGGAGCGAGGCTACCCTTACGAGACCGACCTACAGACGGCACTCGAGAGGTGGTATCGCGAGCCACCGATAGGTGAGTTTGTCTAACGGACCTACGTTATGCGAATCCTGATTGCCTCTGCCTACTACTGGCCCGAATTCTCGGGCACCGCACCCTACGTCACCGCACCGGCGGAGTACCTGAGTTCGCGCGGTCACGACGTGCACATCATCGCGGCCTTTCCCCACTATCCACAGTGGGAGGAGCTTGAGCCGCGCCGATTTGCTGCCAAGGTCGAGCATGAGGGCGTCACGATCCATCGGCGTTGGCACACGATTCCCACCACACAATCCGCGCGTAACCGCGCCATCTACGAGGCGTCAATGCTTGGGCTGGGACTCACCGCACTGCCAGCCGTGCCGCGTCCAGATGTCATCTTCGGGGTGACGCCCGCACTGGCCAGCGCATCGTTGGCGTATGCGGCCTCACGCGTATTCCGACGTCCGTACGGATTGGTGATCCACGATCTCATGGGCAAGGGAGCTAGCCAGACAGGAATCAGCACTGGAAATGTGGGTGGCGCGATCGAGCGCGTCGAACTTGCACTCGGCCGCAAAGCTGGGCGGATCCTTGCGCTCACCGACGGCATGAAGCAGTTCTTCGTCGACGGGGGAGTCCCTACGGACCAGATCGACGTCGTCCCAACCTGGACGCTACGCCGCCCGCCCGAGATCGAGCAGGTTCAGGCACGGCGCCTGGCTGGCTGGTCAGATGAGGACTTCATCTGCCTCCACGGCGGGAATATGGGGCAAAAGCAGGGTCTCGACAACGTTGTCGATGCTGCTCATGTCCTGCAGCAGAATGGTTGCGAGAGGATTCGCATCATCCTCGTCGGGGACGGCAACGACCGCCAACGGCTCGAGCAACGCGCACAGGAACTGGATCTGCGCAACCTTGAATTCATGCCGATGCAACCAGCTGAGCGCTACGACCAGCTGGTTGCCGGGGCCGACGTGCTCCTGCTGAACCAGCGTGCATCGGTCGCCGACATGTCGCTACCGAGCAAGCTGAGCTCTTACTTTGCTTCGGGGCGCCCCGTCATCGCCGCAGCGTCTTCCGACAGCGTCGCCGCGGGTGAGGTCGAACGCGCTCAGGCCGGTCTAGTCGTGGATCCCAGCCGCCCAGAGGCGCTCGCCGCGGGACTCGAAAAGCTTGCCAGCGAACGTCACGAGCTCGAGGAACTGGGCAACAACGGCAAGCGCTATTCCGAAAGCTACCTTTCCTCCACGGCAATCTTGCCTCAATACGAGCAATTCGTGATTGCGCTCGCGCGCGAGCAAGCGGCGTGGCCCAGCGACCAGCTCTGACACCGACCCGCTGGCTCTGACCTTTGCAGGGTGCTCGTTGCGCGGTCCGATCGGCGGCGTCACAAGACCGCGCCTGACCAAATCATCAAGCGGATCGACGGCGCCGACGGCAGACAACCGGCGATCGGCTCACCGCCGCGCGTCACGACCACCTCAGCTCCACCCTGAACGTGCGCCAGATGCTCGCTGAGACGATCATGAAGCTCACGCACTCCAACCTCATACGTCTGCGACTGTAGCGTCATACGCCTATTTCTAGCAGCTACATTGGCTTTCGCGGATCGCAAGTCCTCACAATATGCCCCCTCCTGGAGTCATAATATGTCATGCTCATGATTCACAATCAGTCCGGACGAGGCTATAGAATACAGCCGCTATGCCGAGAGAGCTCTTCCCCCGCCACGTCCGCCCGCAGGTTCTCGAGGCGCTCGCCGAGAGCCGTGCCGTAGCGCTGCTCGGAGCCCGCCAGGTCGGCAAGAGCACACTTGCGACAGACATAGCAACGAAAGAGCACCCAGCACAAGTCTTCAGCCTCGACGACGAACCCACCGCCAACGCGGCAAGGACAGACCCCGCGAGCTTCATTGCCGCCATCACCCGTCCGGCAATGATCGACGAGATTCAGCGGGTACCGAGCCTGCTGCTCGCAATCAAGCGCCGCCTCGATAATGACCAGACGCGCGGACAGTTCCTGCTGACCGGCTCGGCGAACATCCTCACGCTCCCCACCGTCGCCGACGCGCTCCCCGGCCGTGTTCGCTACGTCAACCTCTCACCCCTTTGCCAAGGCGAGCTGCACCGCACCCGCGAGACGTTTATCGACTCGCTCTTCAACGCGGCAGCCCCCAATGTCTCAGGAGCCCCCATTGGACGCGCCGGCGCAGCCCAGCTGCTCGTGACAGGGGGCTACCCCGAGGTCCAAGGACTTGGCCGGCGCGGCCGATTGGGATTTTTCGCCAGCTACGTCAAGTCGATCCTCGGCCGCGACTTGCAGGACATTGCGAGGGTTCGCAACGTGGAGAACATAGAGCGTCTGCTTTACGTCATTGCCGCGCGATCCGGTGGCATTGCCTCCTTCCACGGAATGGCGATAGACCTCGGCCTAGACACCAACACCGCCAGAGCCCACACAAAGATCCTCGAAGAGCTGTTCCTCGTGGCAAAGCTAAAGCCGTGGCACACAAATCTCGGCGGCCGTCAAATCAAGAGTCCCAAGCTATACATCTCAGACAGCGGCCTACTCGCGTTCCTGATCGGCGCGAACGAGCGACGAATCAATGAGGACGGTCAGATTAGCGGGACCATGCTCGAGAGCTTCGTCGCAATGGAGCTACTGCGCCAATCGGATTGGGCCGAAGCGCCCGTGTCGCTCTTCCACTATCGCGATAAGCAGCAACGCGAGGTCGACGTCATCCTCGAGCGTCACAGCGGCGAGGTCGTCGGCGTGGAGGTCAAGACAACGGCAACCCCCACCAGCGCCGATTTCGCCGGCCTGCGCCATCTACGTGACAAGCTCGGCGCAAACTTCAAGACCGGCGCACTGATCTACACCGGAGCAGACACACTCCCATTCGGGGACCGCCTCGTCGCCATCCCGTTCAGCGGGCTATGGCATTAAGGGATCTTGACCAGCTCCGCCTTGCGGCTCTCCTCGTGCGAGCCCTGAGTTTCTCGCCGAGGTCAAGGCCCAGAACATCGCACTGCTCACCAAGCTCGTCGACCGCGACGCACGCCTTTGGTACGCCGCCAAGGCCGTCAAGCATGGCTGGTCACGCAAGGTCGTGGAAGCGCCGTGACGGGCGCATCCTCGCGATCGAGACAAAGCTCAGACATTGCCCATGTCAGCCGCACACTCGACGCCGCTCAGAGGACTCAGCAGGAGTACATGCGCCATATCCGGTGCATGATGCGCCACTGGGGGTGCATATAGTAGGTGGGGTGCCTTGCCGGCGCAGCAGCAACCTCTTCCTCGCATTTTCGTCCCGCCAGCAGTAAGTCATCGGCTGGGCCCAGGACGGCGTTGTGCGCGACCTCGATATTCAACCGACCATCGGATTGTGACTGAGTCCCCACAGCGCTCGGCGACTGGGCAAGAATGCCCTACTCCCACAGGCAATAGGTCCCGCCACGACGTGCGCAAATGCGCGCCAAGACGGCGGAAAGCCGCGCGCGTATGCGCCATACCGGGTGCATGATGCGCCGCTGGGGGTGCATATAATGGGCGGATGCCTCGTCAGCGAAGCAGCGAACTCTTCCCCACCGATCAGCCGATCCCCGCCAGTCAGATGATCGGCCGGGACTCTGACGTGCGCGAGATCACCTCAGCCTTGGCGGGCGGATCGAGCGTCATCCTCGCGGGCGCTCGCCGGACAGGCAAGACCAGCGTATGCGACGCCGTGCTCGGACGATTGGCTCGGCGCGGCTACTACACGATCTCGATCGACCTCTTCAGAATCGCCACCACGGCAGAGCTCGCCGAGTCCTTGGTGGCCGCCACACTCTCTAACCGCTCGGCCCTGCGGCGCGTCTTGCACCAGACCCGCCGAGCCGGGCGCTTCGTTGCCGACGCGCTCCAGACATCGGCCGTCCTGAAGTCCAAGGCCCAGCTCGGCGAGGAGCTCGAGATCGCCTTCAGCCCGGGGCTTGCCAGCCGCGACCCCGAACGCTACCTCGACTACGCGCTCTCCCTACCAGCCCGAATCGCCGCGACCGACCACAGGGAGGCCATCCTCTTCTTCGACGAGTTCCAGGAGATCGCGAGCCCCCAGCAGCCCTACGGCGATCCGGACCGCCTCACCAAGCGGATGCGCGCGATCTTCCAGCGATCCACCGGCGTCAGCTATCTCTTCGCGGGCAGCCTGGAGCATCTTATGCGAGACCTCTTCACTCCCTCCCAGCGCGCGCTCCACCAGTTCGGCGGCTTTCACGACCTGCGCCCGATAGACAACGAAACCTGGCAAACGGGCCTGGCCGAGCGCTTCGAAGCCGACGACTGCATCCTTGAGCCTGGGGCCCTCTCGCGGATCGTCGCCTACGGCGAGCTGCACCCCCGCACAACCATGCTGATCGCCCAGAAGAGTCACCTGACAAGCGTCGAACTCGATACCCACAGCATCGACGTGCCCGTGATCGACCAAGGTCTGCTGAGCGCCTTGGCGGCAGACCGCGTCAGCCACGAGCAGACAGTCGAGCGGATTCGCCGTCTGCACAAGCTCGGCCTGGTGGTCGCCGAGCGCCTCGCCCGTGGTGAGCAGGTCTACCCCAACCTCCCGCGTGGAGCCGTGCGCCGCGCCTTGGAAGCCCTCCGCGAAGCCGCGATCATCGAAAGCAGAGGCCGCGCAGACTGGAGATTCGCAAGCCCCCTCCTACGCCGCTACCTCGCCGGCATCGGCCTATTCGAATAGGACTCGACCCACAACCCGGCGCATGATGCACCGAGCTTGGCGCACATATCCCACAGGGACTCCCTGCGAGCGCAGCGCGAGTGTTCCGGGTGCTCGGCATCAGGCCAAATAGAACGCGGGAATTGACAGAGCGGCCCGAGGCTTATACGCTGCGCGCGTCGCATCGTGTAGGAAGAACTTGGGCGTCAACATCTACTCATCTTGCGGCGGCAGATCGCCCGTGACTCCTCCGCTCTTGCCAACAGGAGGCAAGTAGATATGACTACCGTCGGAATCGTCGGCCTAGGCTACGTCGGCCTGCCGCTAGCCGTCGCCTTCGCACAGGAGGGCTGCGACGTGATCGCAGTCGACGTGGACCCGCGCAAGATCGAGGCGATCGAGGCCGGGAACTCCTACATCGAGGATGTCCCCTCCGAGCTACTCGCCAGCATGTCCGAGCGCATCCACGCCACCAGCCACTACGCGCGCCTGGCCAAGGCCAATGCGATCATCGTATGCGTACCCACGCCGCTCACGCCCAATCGCGAGCCGGACCTGGGCCCGCTGATCGATTCCACACGCGCACTCGCCGAGATTCTGCAAACCGATCAACTGGTAGTCCTCGAGTCCACGACCTACCCTGGCACCACACGCGAGCGGGTCGTACCGCTGCTCGAGGAGTCCGGTCTCGCCGCCGGCCGTGACTTCCACGTCGCTTTCTCTCCCGAGCGCGTCGATCCGGGCCGCACCGACTTTACGCTGCGCAACACCCCAAAGGTGCTGGGCGGCCTCACGGAGGCGTGCGCCGAGCGTGCCGAGGCAATCTATGCCCTGGTGTGCGACAACCTAGTGCGGGTCGCAACGCCCGAGGCGGCCGAGCTGACCAAGCTCTTGGAGAACATCTTCCGCTCGGTCAACATCGCCCTGGTCAACGAACTGGCGATGCTCACCGACCGCATGGGCATCGACATCTGGGAAGTCGTGGAGGCCGCAGCCACCAAGCCCTACGGGTTCATGCGCTTCGAGCCAGGCCCAGGCATGGGCGGCCACTGCCTGCCCGTGGACCCCTTCTACTTGAGCTGGCGCGCACGCGAGTTCGACATGACGACCGAGTTCATCGAGCTAGCCGGCAAGATCAACCAACAGATGCCATACCACTGCGTAGCCAAGGTAGAGCGCGCCCTCAACGACGCCGGACGCCCAGTCAAGGGCTCACGCATCGCGATCCTCGGCGTCAGCTACAAGCCAGGAGTCGGCGACATCCGCGAGTCCCCCGCACTGAAGATCCTCAGCCTGCTCGGAGCATTGGGCGCCGACCTGCGCTATCACGACCCCCACGTACCCGAGCTCCCCAGCTACAACCTCTCGAGCACCCCACTCGACGACGTCCTCAAGGACGCAGACCTCGTCCTGATCGTCACCGCCCACCCCACCGTCGACCACAACGTCGTCCTCAAACGCGCCCGACTCGTCGTAGACCTACGCGGCATCACCCGCGGAACACACGTCGAGAACGTCGTACGACTATAAGCAGAACGAAACCAGGCATCGGCTAGCGGCCATCAGCGAGACAGCCAGCTGCGCCGCGACTGCGGCCGAACCGGCGCCACTTCAGCCGTTGAGCATCCAGGCGATGAGAGGCGCCGGGACGGCCCATACGTCGCCGCTGGTGTCCAGCAGGCCACGGGTGGCCAGCACTCCTGCACCAAGGGCAGCTCGGACTGTAAGTGCCTCTCGCTTCCAGCCGGAGTCGACGTACTTGCCCTCGAAGCCGAGCTTCCCAAAACGCGGCCCACAGAAGTCCACCTCTTTGCCAGAGGTCTTCTGGTACATGACGTCACTGAAGTGGGCATAGGTGCCAGGCTGCTCGTGCTCCATGTTGCGGAGCAGTTCGATGCCCAGCTGCTGCTCGCTGATCGCCGAGGCATCGGCCTCAGCGATCGTTCCCGTACTGCGCATCGATGCAAGGCGCGCCATCAGGGGATCGATGAAGTAGTACTTGGACTGGGCTGAGAGCTTCGGCGTGTTCCCGTCGCGCTGATGACAGGGCCATGCCAGATAAGCGAAGACCAGGTCCTGCAGCCGTGCCTTGGCGGTGTGGGGGCTCTCAACGCCGATGTCTGCTCGCAGTGACTCGACTGCCAGCGGACTGGTCAAGCTTCGGGTCAGCCGGCCGAGCATGGCCTGCACCTGGGCCGCGGTGGTGCCGGCGCCGCGCATCGCCTCGCCGGCGGTCACATCCCAGAGCGCACGAACGAAGTCATCCTGGACATCCCCATGTGCCAGCTGGTCGGACACCGCGCGGGGAAAGCCGCCCACCCGCAGATAGAGCTCCCAGGTGGACAGCAGCGTGTCCAGCCAGGGGAGCAACTCCGTGAGGGCTGCGTCGACCTCTGGCGACATGAAATCGCGCGCGCTCGTCGGGTCTGGCTGGGGCAGCCCGTCCAGGCCCATTGCTCGTGCGAACTGGCGAAAGCCCATCGCTCCCACTGGGGGTTGCGCCACCATGCGTTACCAGCCGCTAGGGCACGCGTCAACCGGCCTTCGTTCACACGCCAAGCCTAGCATCTACGCAGAAAACCCATAGCTTTTCTGCAAGCCATCTCAGATAACCAAGGCTTTATATGCAAAGAAATGCCGAAGAGCCAGCATCTGCGGCGCAATAGCGCCACTCGCGGAACCGGCGCACCCGCGCCTGCACAAGCCAAGGCGCTAACGCGAATTCGCGCGCTATATCAGCTCGGCGCACCCCGAAAGCGGTGATCGTCGTCGGTCCGGCTGCGGTTCTGGCGTAGTCCTCGCGGCGTTTTGGTGCGAGCGCGGCGATCAGGGTCCACGCGCTGTTCGCGTCGAACTGGCCGAAGGGGAGTGAGAGAGCGTTTGGTCCTTGAGATCGCGGATCGCAAGTCCTCACAATATGCCCCCTCCTGGAGTCATAATATGTCATGCTCATGATTCACAATCCGTCCGGACGAAGCTATAGAATACAGCCGCTATGCCGAGAGAACTCTTCCCCCGCCACGTCCGCCCGCAGGTTCTCGAGGCGCTTGCCGAGAGCCGTGCCGTAGATCTCGGCTACGACGAGCGCTTCCGGCGGCTATGGCGAATGTACCTAGCCTATTGCGAGGCCGGCTTCACCGAGCGGCGGATCGGCGTCATGCAAATGATGCTCGCCAAGCCAGGGTGGCACCAATACGCGGGCCCCACGAGCGCGTACGAGACGCCACGGGCGCTAACTTTCTGAACATGGTCCGCACGCTCGTCACCGGAGCCTCCGGCTATATCGGCAACCGACTGGTGCGCGAGCTTCACGCGCGAGGCATTTCGGTCGGGTGCGTCGCACGCGACCCCGGTCGGATCAGCTTCGATCCAGCCGTCAAGGTACACCGCGCCGACATGCTCGACCCCAGCTCGCTCAGCGCGATCGGCGAGGGCTACACGACGGCCTACTATCTCCAACCCAGACCCTTCGAGCAAGCCCTGCGGGAAGCAATTACCGAGGAGGACCAAGCCACTGGGCCCACGCCATAACGTTCCCGCCACATGGGACGTCATCCGTCGTGCGGTCGACGACGGAGCGTCGCCGATGTGGCACCCTCTCGATGCGTGCCGAGGCGATCTATGCCCTGGTGTGCGACAACCTAGTGCGGGTCGCAACGCCCGAGGCAGCCGAGCTGACCAAGCTCCTAGAGAACATCTTCCGCTCGGTCAACATCGCCCTGGTCAACGAACTGGCGATGCTCACCGACCGCATGGGCATCGACATCTGGGAAGTCGTGGAGGCCGCAGCCACCAAGCCCTACGGGTTCATGCGACCGCTGCTAAAGCGGACGCCTTTGAGAGCGCCGTCCGGGGAGGGAGGGGACCTCCCCGGACGGACAGGAGGACGTCAGGGACGACAACAACGTTGGAG
This sequence comes from uncultured Solirubrobacterales bacterium, assembly GCA_963725265.1. Lineage (GTDB taxonomy): Bacteria > Actinomycetota > Thermoleophilia > Solirubrobacterales > Solirubrobacteraceae > Palsa-744. The sequence continues at coordinate 472,127 of CAVRXP010000002.1, read as the reverse complement.
CGCGCGAGCATCCGCCGAGGAGACGCCGATCACGGCACATTGCCAAACGTCGCCGTCACGCCGGCGGATGCGAGTGAGAACCAACATTGTTCATAAAGTCTATCAAGATTCTAGACTTTGTCAAGAGCGCACCCCACGTCGGCGGCGCGGCCATCGTGGCCGAGCCGCCGGGGCTAGGAGGAGCTCTCCAGCTTGAGCGAATCCCGGCCTGTGCTCACTATCGCCTTGTGTGAGAGTAGGTCGCATCGTCCTGCCCCGGGAACCATCACGTATTGTGGGGTCGCGATGCCCCAGAAAGATGCCGACCCAGACACCTACCGGGAGGTGACTGACCTCCTCAGCAGGCTTTCCGACGCGATCGCACACGGCGATGCCGCGCGGGTTGTCGCTGAGTTTGCTGCTGGTGACGATGTCGTGATGTTTGGCTCGGAGGGGGGCGAGACGGCGTACGGACATGAGGAGCTTGCGGTCCTTTGGAAGCGGGTGCTTTCGCGCGGGCAGCGATACAAGTGGCAGTGGTCTGAACAGCAGGTGGCACGTCGGGGCGTTGTCGCGTGGCTATCGGCGACCGCCACCGTCACACTTGAAGAGAGCGGCGCCACACGTGGCATTCCCTACCGCCTGACTCTCGTTTTGGTGCGCGAGGCCGAGCGCTGGGCCATCGTCCTGTACCACGGCTCCGAGCCTGCGGCGCCCTGGTGATGCATCACACGTGCATGGGAACGATCTCTTCCAGCCGTCGCCAGAACTCCCACAGATAGTCCTCCGGTGAGGAGCCGCAAGCGGTGTAGTATGCGTCGGCAAAGGCATCGCGCTTGACAACGGTCAGGCTTTCCTCGCTCCTCTCCCTGAGGGCCATCGAGAGCAGCCGGCGAGCGCTGGGGTTGGTGTCACTGCTTGCCATGACCTGGCTCACAACGGCGCACTGTCGGAGCTTCAGACCCATCGGCTCGACCTCGGTGCACAGCTGCTGTGCTGCGCGTCTGGCGCACCTTGTTGCGAGGACGGTTTCCCGATGCTTCCCCGCATCGCGCAGCATCGCCAGGAGATTTCCAAACGCCCACCAACGCACTATCCAGAAGCTGTGTGTCAACGCGTCTTCGACGAACGTCACGAACGTGAGACTGCGCCGCGACCCACGATAGCCGTCGATCGCGAAGGCCAGGGCGATCTCCCAGCACTCAAGTCGCGCTTCGGCCTCCGCGCCACGGCCAATCCATTCGAAAGCACGATCGTCGCGAATCGCCGATAGGCAGTGCGCGACCCGATCGGCAAGGTCATTGCCGCAGGACGCCGGTTGCGCTATCGCTGCGACTCGCGCCCGTTTCGACACGAGCCATTGGCAATCGCGATACACCGTGGCGCATCCCTTCTGATCGCTCGCGCTTGCATCGTAGTTCGCGATCTCCATGAGTAGCTCGGTCACGCGCCGCCTCGCTGCATCCGCCGTGTCGGGCAGGCGCTCGAGCAGACGCTCGAGGATCTCTACCTGATGAAAGCGAACGTGCAGGTTGCGATCCGCCCCCTCGATTGCGCCGGGGATCCTCGCGGCGGCCGCGAGGTCGCTCGACCCCTCCTTGAATGATGCCGTTCCCAGCCAATGATGAAGCAGGTATGCGCCCTGGCTTCTGATCAGCTGGGCGTCGTCGTCCATGATCCCGAGCAGGAGATCGACGGCCTGTCGTCCATAGACGCCCACGACGCCGAAGATCTGGTCGAGTACCGGGGCGATCGAGGGCTGACCGTCTCGCGCGCCTGCCGCGCGGAGTGAGTCGCTGCAGGTTTCGCTGCGGTCCTCGTCGATTGCCTGGGCCATCTCCTGAAACAGGTGTGTGTCGAGCTCGGCGACATCGACTATGTCAGCGGCCGCCGCCTCCGACAGGACGTTTGCATAGAACGAATACGGCGCGTCGGTTCCAGAAAGAGCCCCTCTCACTGCAGCGGAGGCTCTTCGTGGCCATTCATCGCTTGCGCCTGGTGCGTACTCTCGTGTCCATCGCAGCGCCTCTCGGACGTAGGGCGCACACACGTCGTAGCGTGTCCGGCCACGCAGCGCTGCTGGGCTCGTGCCGTTTGACAGTTCCGAGGCGACGTGCAGGGCGGCGAGAACCCGAACTGTCGTCTCATTCGCGAAGCGAAGATAGCGCTCGTCCGCGCGCGCCCATCCGCGCTGTTCGCCATAGGCCACGCAGTCCTCGATCGCGGTCTTTTCGATGTCCGCGCGGGCGGCGATTTCTTCGTATGGAGCGGTGACGAGCTCTTCGCTGAGAAGAAAAAAGGCCATGTGCGCGAGGTCCGCCATTGCGGGCGAGGGCCGATCGGTGTCATCTATCACCCGCTGGAACAGCAGATGAGCCGGCGAAGGCGATGGCGCGTCGTCCGCTGCACCGACCCGCCAATCGAGGTAGGCCATCGCTATCTCGCGCGACACGACGACCGGCGAAACAGATTCTGTGTATGCCTGCAGCGATGCGACGAGATGCTCCGGCTTGGGTCGTCCTGAGGCTCGCGAGAACATCGCTCGGACGAACGTGAGGTCGGTCGCATCGGTGACGTCGAAAAGCAGCTCGAGGGGTTCAAGCTGATCGAAGCCGCGGCTGCGCAGGACGGAGCGCAGCTTCCCGGGGTAGGAGCGATGCCTGAAGCTGAAAAGAAACAGGAGTCGCGCGTCGAGCTCGTCGAGTTGAGCATGCTTGCTGGCGAGCTCGTCAACAAAGCGTTCCGGGCTGACGGCCTCATTCAGCGCGTCGAGAACGAACAGCGGTCGGCCGGAGAGCTTGCCGACGCGTGCCTGAGCCAGCTCGTCCAGCAGATGCTTCAACCGTGAGAGAGGCGCCTCGGAGGTTGCTTGACTGAGGTCGATGTAGAGCGGCACGAGCTCATGACGCTTCAGTCTTGGGCGGAGCGTTGCGAGCGTCATGCCGAGCACGGTCTTGCCGTAGCCGGAGTCCGCGTTTACCAGGTAGATGACACCGGGCCCGGATCTGACGTGGGCGAGCAGGCCCCGGGCGCCGGCGATCGGAGACGTCTCTTCGAGCGGCCCGCGGTCCGGACCCGGATGCACCTGCAATCGGAACGATTCGGCGAGACTGTGCACGAGCCTGTGACCGAGACGGCGCCGATGTGAGCGCGAAAGCTCGGGTGCAAAGCTGCGGGTGAGAGTCTGGTGGGCACTTCGGCGCTCGCGCCAGGCGAGTCTCCGAAGCTGGGTGCCCGACCTCAGCCGTCCCACCCAGGCGAACGCCGCAGCGAGAGCGATGGCGAGGACACCCGCGATGACTTCGGTGAGATGTGGGAAGTCGACCGCGATCACAGCTGCCCCATCGAGCCTCGCGTCTGCTGTGTTGAGAAGGCGGTCGTCATCGGGCGCCGAGACTGCAAGTCACGCTGTGGGTTCGAGCCAGTGCCCGGAAGTCTCGCCTGTCTCGGTCCTGGCGTCAAGCCGGCTCGAGGGCTCAAAGCACCATTCGGGCACGGGGTTTGGCTTCCCGGACACGTCGGCACACGGTGGCCGAGATGCTCGAGCGACTCGCTGAGCGTAGCATAGAAATGATGCGATCGGTAGCGTACACCGCCTGCGATCGGTAGCATAGACTTATGAGCACTGGCGTGCCACCGCAAAGGTCGGCCGAGCGTCCTTACCTGCACCGGGTCCTCGACGACGAGCTCGACGAGAAGTCAGCTGAGTTCGCGACAATCTCGATCGAGGGACCCAAGGCCGTCGGCAAGACCGAGACGGCGCAGCGCCGTGCCAGGACCGATTACCGTCTGGATGGACCGGCGGGCCAGGTGGTGGAGGCCAACCCACAGCTTGTGCTGCGTGGCGAGCCGCCAATCCTCATCGACGAGTGGCAGCGCGTTCCCGCCACATGGGACGTCATCCGCCGTGCGGTCGACGACGGAGCGCCGCCGGGCAGCTATCTGCTCGCCGGCTCGGCAAGCGAGCACGGAGCCCACACCGGGGCAGGACGCATCCTTACCTTGAGGATGCGTCCTCTCACTCTCTTCGAGCGCGGCGTCGAGACGCCCACGGTGAGTCTCTGCCAACTGCTCGACGGCAAACGACCCCCTGTCGAGGGTCAGACGAACGTCGGGCTGGAGGACTACGCGCACGAGATCGTCGGCTCCGGCTTTCCCGCCACACGTAGATTGTCCGAGACCGCACGCGCCGATTTTCTCGACAGCTACCTCCAGCGCATCGTAGAGAGCGACTTCGAGGAGATGAATCGCCCCATTCGCCGGCCGGCCACCCTGCTGCGATGGATGAACGCCTACGCAGCCGCCACCGCCTCGACCGCCTCGTTTGAAACGATCCGCGACGCTGCTACCGGGGGCGAGGGACACAAGCCGGCGAAGACAACTACCCAGCCCTACCGAGAGATTCTGCAACAGCTGTTCATCGTTGACCCCGTTCCCGCATGGGCGCCGACACGCAATCGGATCTCCCGGCTGGCGATGCCCCCGAAGCATCACCTCGCCGACCCGGCCCTCGCCGCCAGCCTGCTCGGTGCGGACGCCAGCGCACTGCTGTCCGCCGAGCCAGTGGGACCGCCCTCACTGCGAGACGGCCCGCTGCTGGGCGCGCTATTCGAGTCACTTCTGACACTGTCGGTCCGGGTCCACGCCCAGGCAGCGCGCGCGCGGGTCAGCCACATGAGGACACGCAACGGCGATCACGAGATCGACCTGATCGTGGAGCGCCGTGACGGGCGCATCCTCGCGATCGAGACAAAGCTCGCCGCCGTGCCCGACGATCGCGACCTCCGTCATCTCCGCTGGCTCGCCCAACAGATCGGAGACGACCTGCTCGATGCCGTCGTGATCACAACCGGCCCATACGCCTACCGCCGCCCCGACGGAATCGCCATCGTGCCGGCGGCACTACTCGGCCCCTGACTAGCAAGCGAGAACCAACATTGTCATAAAGTCTATCAGGATTCTGGGCTTTGTCAAGCACGCTGTGAGCATCGTGCATCGTCGGCCAAGCTCTGCCACTGAGCGTTGCGCGACCTACCAGCGCTGCGGGCGCAGTGTGAAGCTCGAGCGTCGTTCTCAACCCGCACCGTCGAGCGGCGCAGTTGCCGCCAAGCCTCACTCCCCTGAGATCAGCCTGGCGGCTCGCTTCAGAGGAGGTCCCACCTTCTTGGCGAGCTGGTTGACCGTATATGCCTCTGAGGGCACGCTCACCTCGATCGCCAGGGGTTGCTCGCCGCTGGGACGCGCGATTAGCGTCGCGATCGAACGTCCCCCGAGAACGAGCTCTTCGTCGCTGACTACCGCGTCCCGGGCCCTGATGCGATCGAGCTCGCCTGAAAGCTCGCGTGTCGTAGTGATCGACCTTGGCCCTTGAGGGATCAGGTGCAACCCCCTCAGCAACTCCTCGCGCTCGGCCACCGGAAGACTCGCGAGCAGCACCTTGCCAAGGGCGGTGCAGTACGCGGGAACGCTCGCGCCGGCAGCCAGATCTCGGTCGATCGCATACTGCCCAAGCCGATGGCCGAAGAGCCGATACACATAGGTCACACAAGCGCGGTCGAGCGTCCCCATGCTCACGGTGTAGCCAAGCTCGTCGCGCAACTCTTCGAGCGCCGCCGCCGCGGCGAGATCGCGACGGATGGCGCCGATCGCCGCCATGCCAGGGTCGGCGGCGCCCTGGGAAAGGCGATATCTACGTTCGGGGCCCTGCTCCAAATAGCCAAGCGCCATAAGCGTCACGGCATAGCGATGAGTCGTCGAGCGACTGGTGCCGACGATGTCCGCAAGCTCGGCGATCCCCAGCATCTGCCGAGCGCCACCGAAACATTCGACGATCGCAACTCCATATTCCAGCGAACGAGATAGACGCGGATCGGGCTTCGGCCTGATCCGCGTCTCCTGAGAGCTACTCACCCGTTCCCCCATACCGTCCCTCCCATCGGCGCTCGAGGTCTTCTTGCCGGCCTTCCTGGCGGCACCCTTACCGTCCTGCACCCCCTTCTTTCCCCTCCCACGCGCCACGGTCATCGTTGCCTGCCTGTTTGCGCAGCAGTCCGCATGGCCGCCGGCCCAGCCGGCCGGCGGCCATCCCCCATCGCTCCGTCAGCGAGCGGACCCAGACAACGCGTGCCCGTCCTGCCAGCGAGAAGACTTCGAGTACACCGTTCAGTCATCGGTCAAACCGATATTGACGGCAGCATCCGCAGATGAATAGTGCTATGCCACAGTACTGCTGTAGTGCGATACTGCGGTGGCGCGATATCGGCTTCGTCCGACGCCTCGCATACCTAAGAGCCGCCGCGGAGAGACCCCATTACCCGGCGCAGGTCGAACACAAGCATAGTCGGGTACGCCACCCCTCCCAAAGTATCAAGGACCTGACTGCGAGTCCGATGCGCGTACGGTAGGCGAGCCTCCTTGGCCGACAGATAGAAGCAAATCATCCCGGCCAAGACCAAAGCGTGCTGTGCCCCTCCTGGCAGACATCCACAGCGGCGGATCGACTCCAGGGCAATCGACCGCATACGACTGGCCATCTCCTCTTGGGAGACGTAATGTGCGATCAGGCTTTGCTGGCCGGCTTCGATGTCCTCCGGCAGGTCGACAAGGCTGTCAAGCAGCGAGTGAAGCGAGCCGATCCAGGGAAAGTAAGCCTCCTCCACGACGACAGCTTCCCGCTGTGAAATTCCTCGCCGAGAAGCCATCGCGATGAGGGCAAAGATTCCAAGCGAGGATCCTGCGGATGCCGCGATCTCCCACCAACGCAGCCGGGCGTGCTGCGGAGTCTCTTCGATCGCCCAATTTTCGAGCGCCGACTGGTCGCCCTGGGTCGTGGTCAGGTTGAATGCCTGATAAGAGACTATCCGCTCGGCTAGTGTGCGTATCGAGTCCGCAACCGCCGGATAGGATGGCAGCGTGGCCAACGCGGTGCGACAGACCTCGACGATCTCTGCGAGATATCCAGCATCGGCCTTTTGTTCGTTATACGCATAATAGTCAAGATGTGAAGCCCGAATGTCCAGGGCCACCAGAAGGGCTTGATGGAGTCGGCGACCGTTGTCGATCGGCTCGTCCACCGGTTGCTCGGCGACACTGTCCACGTAGTCATAGATTGCCTGGAAGGCCACCTGTGCCCTGACGACCGTAGGCCGGTGGGCAGGAACCGCAAAGGCAGCAAACGCTGCGGCCCCGTCGAGGTTGCCACGCTTGGTGCTGTGTACCGTAAGCGCGAACTCGCGCAGTGTGTTATCGGGAATCGTGTGAGCTTTGTCGTGCCAACTGCCGATCTCGCGGCTTACCTGCGGGTAGACATCAAACCAGTAGCTGCGTGCGGCGCGTGCAAAGATCGCACCTGACGCCAAGCGACCACCGACTCCTCTCGCCATATCCCCTGCCTACGCGAATGATGCGGGTCACGGTTACTCCTGAAAGCTCGTGCGCGGAGACACCCGGGCAGCCGATAGGCCTGGAAGGGCGACGATGACAAGCGTGATGGTGACGACGATCGCAAAGGCGATTACGATCTGCACCGCTCCGAATGAGAATGGTGCAGGAAACCCGGTGGTGAGGCCCAGCCAGCGACAGGCCAGTGCATGCCCGTAGAGGCCGAGTAGTGCCCCATCGACGCATCCGATTACGACCGATACAGCGCTCTCGAGAAGCAGCGCCCGCCACAGCTGCAGATGATCGAACCCATGGGTCTTCAGTGACGCAAGTCGAGCGCGCCGCTGCCATATCGTCGCACTCAGGACAGATGCCACCGCGAGCGCCGCGGTAATCAACAACAGGATCGAGATCTCCCCCAGGCTGCGCAACCCTTCGCGAGCACTGGCCTCGAAGCTGGCCTCCCGTTCCGATAGGGTTTCCACCCGCAGACCCGGGCGCCCTATCAGAGCGTGTTCCACCTCCCGCTTGCCCACAAGCGGACTTGTGCCGGGTAGGAGATTGACCTCGAACGCAGTTGGACGACTGGTATGCCAGAAGCGCCGATAGTCGCTCGTGTCGATCGTGATGGCGCCTGGGGACCATCCTGTATTTGTCGTGATTGCAGCGACCCTGAAGCCGGCGTCGCCCGTCGGTGTGGGTAGCGTGAACCGATCTCCTACCCTGAGTTTGCCTTCGCTTGCAAAGCTGTTCGACACCGCCGCCCATCCACCGGACCGCATGAGCTTCGTAGCACGTGTGAGATCGCCGTCCAGCAACTGCGAGCTCTGGATCATCCTACGGTCGTTCGCGGGTCGTGCGCGTATCCATATGCGCCGCGAACCGACGTCCAGCAACCCCCCCTGGTAGCTGCGAACGGACGCGACACCGGGAGCGCGCGCGATTGCCGCCGCGCTGGAACCCGCTCGGAAGCTGTCGATCGTAAGGAAATTGTTGTTGGGCGCAACCCAGAGATCGGCGCTGTCCAGATATTCGACGACAGCTTCGTCGAGACCGGTCGTGAGATCTTGGCGAGCGCCCTCGATGGCAACGCTGCCGTATACACCCAAAGCCGTCACACCGATCAGGGCGATCGAGCGGGTTGCCGCAGCATTCAGTTCGATTGACGCGAGCGAGAGCATGCTGCCACGAGTGTGGCGTCCAACCCGCTTCAGCCAGCGCGTCACAATCGCGAAAATGCCAGGAACGAAGCACGGTACCGCAAGGGCCAAAAGCACTCCGCCGAGCACCGTCAGGCTTGGCGCAAGGACGACTAGCAGCGTGACGCCGGCGACGATGGCGAGACCCAGCAACCCGAAGATACGTGTCGCCCTGCCCTGAATTCGTTGGCCCCGTGCCTCTGGATCGTGCTGAGCGCCCTCAAACGAGCCGCCGGTTATCAGCTTCACTACCGGTGGAAGCGAGGCCAACAGGGTGGCGCTCACCCCACCGACGACCGCCAGCAGTGCCAGAATCACATGAAACGTTTGATGAATGGCGATCGGAAACGCAGCCGCCAGATATACGGGCGTTTGATGAAAAAGCGTTTGTGCCAGCAGCTCACCGAAAGCCAATCCGCCAAGCGACGCCGCGAAACCGAGCAGTATCGCTTGATAGGCGATGATCACCAGTACCTGTGAGGCGTCGAATCCCTGTGTGCAAAGCTCGGTGACCAGGCGCCGCCGATCTGGCAGCGTCAGCAGCATCGCGTTGCCGGCGAGCAATATCCCGACCATTGCACCGATCGCGGCGAACAGCGCGGTGGTTTGTTTCAGCGGCTTGGCGGTTGCTTCCAAAACGCGCAATTCGTTATCTGCCGGCGCAACCGTCACATCTCCCGCGGCGAGACGGCTCAGCTCGCCGGCCACCTGCCGATCGTGCCCGGAATATGGCTGGATCAGCACCTGGGTAACACGGCCCGGCTCCTCGGCGAGTCGTTGGGCGACCGGTAGCAATGCGACAGCGACAGGGCTTTCTGCGATGGCTCCGATCGCCCCACTATTGAGTACGGCGCGAACCGGGACTGTGTGAGAATCGCCCTGTGCGAGAAGTGTGACGTTCTCAAGCGATCGCGCTCCGACTGCCTGTGCGACGCTGGCCGGAAGTCCAAGTCCACCCTGCAGCAGGCCGTCGCCTGCCCCCAGGTTCTGCGTTGCCGAGCCGCTGAGTGTGACGATGCTGGATGTCACGCCGACAAGTTGCACGGCCCGACGTCCCCGCGGGCCGACGATCGTCGCATCCTCGCGCAAGATCGCCGCGTCGGCTTGCACCCCTGGGAGCCGTCTCACCCGATTGGCCAGCTGCTCGCTGAACCCTTCGGAGGAACGCGCAACAAGCTGGAGGCGGGCCGATCCGTTGACGGCGCGAATCAACGCCGCAGCCGATCCCGTCGTCCCCGTGTTGGCAACGAGGACACCAAAGACGAGCGCGACTCCAAGGGCGATGCCGACGCCCGCAAGCAACTCCGGCACAGCGTGTTTGCGCAGGCGCATGCGATACACGTCCGCCAGCACGCTGACACGGATACCGCCGATCCGTGGGTTCAGCAGATGCCTCGGAAGCCTGGCTGCTCTTTGCTCCCTCATTGCGCGAAGACGCCGGCAAGATCGACGTCCAGCCCATCGCTGAGCGCGCCGTCGCGCAGGGTACACACGCGATCGACGAACATGGTTGCTTGAGGATCGTGCGTGACGAGCAAAACTGGGATCATCCGCTCGCGACAGATCTCGCGGAGCAACGCCAGCGTCTGGCGGCCTCGTTGAGAGTCCAGATTGCCGGTCGGCTCATCGGTGAGCAGCAAGCGTGGCTCGTTGACCAGGGCACGAGCGATAGCGACTCGTTGACGCTCACCCATCGAAAGGTGTTCCACCGCTCGCTCTGAGCGCGCCCCAAGCCCGACTCGCTCGAGCCAGGGTCGGGCGGCTGCGCACGCCTCCTCCATCGTCCAACCGTCGGCCAACAGCTTCAGCGCCGCGTTCTCGAGGACGCTCGCGCCGGGCACCAGGTGAAACGATTGGAATACGAAACCGAGCTCCCGTCGACGGTAGAGAGAACCCTCATGCGGCGAGTGGCGCGCTATGTCGTTGCCGTCGAAGAGCACAGACCCGCTGTCGGGCACAAGCAGACCGCCGGCCATCAACAGCAGGGTCGTCTTGCCAGAGCCGCTCGGACCGTACAGAGCCACAAACTCTCCGGGGGAGATCGTGAGTGAAATGCCATCCACGGCCTTCACTATCTCCCCGTCCCCACACGGATAATGCTTGACGACCTCGCGAAACTCCAGCGAGCTCACGACACCAGTGGCCCGTTCCCGCCCTGGCTGCGCCGCTGCGGAAACTGCAGTACCCGCCTGTGGGAATCCGTCGAGCGCAGTCTGCCGTCGTCGATCGTCATGAACCGCTGCACACCGTCAAGCGCGGTCATGTCCTCAGAAGCGATCACAACCGCTATGCCGTCATCGATGGCAAGCGAGCGCAGCAACGCATACAACTCCCTGCTCTCGCTTCGACCGGACAGGACAGCCGGCTCGTCGACGAGCAACATCCGAGGCTCGCGCGCCACCGCCCGCGCCAATTCCACGCGGATGCGCTCCCCCACAGACAGCCGATCTATAGAGACATGCGCCCATTGCATCACAGAGAAACGTTCGAGCACAGGACGAGCCACAACTTCACTCTCAGCCAGTGTCAAACCGTCATTCGTGAGCGGCAAAGCGACCTGCTCCATCACCGGCCGGCCGATCTCAACCGAGGGGCGCCAGCCCCCTCCCGCCAGGGCGATGCCGTGACGTCGGCGAAAACGCGCCCGCCGACTGATCGAGAGCCCTGTCATGTCTTGACCTGCGAAGCTCACCGTCCCGTCGTCTGGAACCTGCAAACCGGCCGCGATCTCCATGAGGATGCTCTTCCCCGAACGCCGTTCCCCATAGATGCCGACCAGATCGCCAGCGTCGATGTCGACCGACGCCCGGTCGAGCACAAGCACTTCCCTCGCCCCATCCAAAAAGCGCTTGCTGACGTTCTTGAGAGAGAGCAGTGTCACCGCGGTTCAGCCAAATACTCCTCGATCTCCCGGCGAGTGCGTTTGATCCAGCGCATCTCGCACTCTAGCTGTTCGCGGTCGGTATCCCGCGACACAATGAGCATCCGGCTAATCCAAGAGGGTCGCTCGAGCTCGATGCTCGTGTTCCCCTCGAGTAAAACCATGCAATCCCTTTCGAGCTCATCGAGCCTCGCAAGAATCTGCTGCGATTCGTCCGGCCTGGAGAACAAGATCCACGAGCGGATATCCGTATAGGTCCACGCCGCGCGTGTCCGTTCTCCGATGTCGGTCGCTTGATAGACACGTCTCGACCCTCCCGCAACCAGCTCGCGCTGAGACAGCAGTAGACCGTCTTTCTCGAGTCGGTCCAGGGTGTCGTAGACACTCCTTTGACTCCACTCGGCTCCAAGGCGCCGTTTGACGCGTATGTCTATCTCATAGCCATGACTGGGCCTCTCGATGACGGCGCCGAGTACCGCCGCCATCAACGACGACGGCCGCCCATGTCGCTTTGCCCGCTGGTCGGACCGTTCGGCTGGCTGTTGGTGTGGCTTGGCCATAAGTCAGTTTCTCGGTACTACACGATCAAGCCTACATCATGGCGCAACGACCTTATCGATAGAAACGCCGAGTTTGGCTCTTTACAGTGCGCTGCCCGGCTGGGCAGGATCCCCCTTCACACGATTAATACTGACAACAGCCCACCGTCCCTGTGTCAAAACTCAGGACCTGCCACCGCGTGGGTACGCTTGGTCCGTCCCGTACTGGCGAATTTGCCGGCACCTCACACCCCCGCGAGCGGCCCGCCCAGACGTTGGGAGCGCAACCTCTGGCCTGCCGGCCTATGCAAGCCCTTTCCCTTGCCGCTAACCTGCGCCCGTGTCGGTGGGAGCGCACCAGAGCACGGCTGCGACGCCTGGGGCGCCGATCAGCGCCGCTGCCGCCAACTCCTCGCTGGAGCGCGTCGGCTGGCTCGGGCTGCTTGCGCTTGCGCCCGCAGCGCTTCTCTACCTGTCCTTCAACGCCGGCGGCTATTTCCCGAGCGCTCAGGGGCTCGTGGCGATCGCCCTTGCGATCGCGCTGGTGCTGCGCACGACGCTCGCCGAACGACCCTTCGAAGGCTTCGACCGGCCGCTTGCGATCCCGCTCGTCGCGCTCGCGCTGTACGGCGCCTTCCAACTGCTCTCCACACGCTGGTCGCAGGCCACCGCGAACAGTCTCGACGCCTTCTCCCTGACGTTGCTCTACGTGCTTGGCATGCTGCTGTTCGGCTCGCTGCGCTACACACGCGCGCGCGCCGATTGGCTGCTGCGCGCCGTCGTGGCCGGCCTCACCGCGGTCTGTCTGATCGGCCTGATCTCGCGTGTGCTGCCGCACGCCTGGCCTACGGCGAGCAGCTTCTATGACGAGCGGCTGAACTTTCCGCTCACCTACTGGAACGCCGAGGGCATGCTCGCCACGATCGTGCTGATCCTCGGCCTGCACCTCAGCGCCGACCGCGACACTCCGCCCGCTATCCGTGTGATCGCCTCCGCGGCGCTGCCCGCGATTGCCGCCACACTGCTTTTGACCTTCTCGCGCGGCGCACTTGGCGCCGCCGCGATCGGGCTACTCGCCTACTGCCTGCTGACCCGCTTCAGCACGCTGCCCACCGCGCTCCTGGCCGTCGCTGTGCCTGTCGCGATCGCGATGCGCTCTGCTTGGAATGCCACCGCGCTTGCCGGCAAGCATCCGACAGACGCGCTGGGCGTCTCCCAAGGGCACCACGTCGCCGTGGTCGTGGGCGTGTGCATGCTCGGCGCCGGCCTGCTGCGCGCCATGCTGCTGCTTGCCGACAAGCACATCGCCCAGCTGGCAACGGTGCGCACGCCTCCGCGCAGGGCGGTGCGCGTCGGCATCGGCGCGACAGGCGGCGTGCTTGTCCTGGCGCTCGCGCTCGCGCTCGCGCTCGGCGCCGGCGGCTTCGTTCACCGCGAGTACGACAGGTTTGTGCAGGGCACACACGAGGGACACGTGACCCAGACGCGTGACCGGCTCACCGACCCCGCAAACGACGGCCGGCTGCCGCTTTGGCGGGCGGCGCTGGACATGTATAAGACCCAGAAGCTGCACGGCACCGGCGCCGGCACCTACCAGCAGTACTTCCCCCGCTACCGCAAAGAATCGGGCTATGTCGTCGACGCCCACTCGCTCTACCTGCAGAGCCTCGCCGAGCTCGGCATCGTCGGCTTCGCCCTGATCCTGATCGTCGTGCTGGGCATGCTTGGTGGGCTCCTGTGGCGCATCCGCGGGCGCGACCGTCCGCTGTACGCGGCGCTGTTTGCGATGTGCCTGGCCTGGGCGGTGCATCAAGGGTTTGACTGGGACTGGCAGATGCCGGCAGTCACGCTCGGCGTGTTCATGCTCGCCGGCCTCGCGCTCGCCCGCCCGCGCGACGGCAAAATCGGCCTCACCGGGCTGCCGATGGGGCGCACACTCGTCGCGCTCGGCTGGCTGGTGCTTGCCGTAGCGCCGCTGCTGGGAAGTATCTCCTACGCGCGCCTGCAAAACAGCGCCGCCGAGCTCAAGCGCGGCGAATGCGCAAGCGCCAAGCAGCAGGCGCTCTCCTCGCTGTCGATCTCAGCCAAGCGCCCGCAGGCATACGTCGTGATCGGCCTGTGCGACCTCAAGCAGGGCTATGCCCAGGCCGCCGTGCCCGCGATGGCCCAGGCCGCGAGCCTCGAACCGCAGAGCTGGGAAGAGCAGTACTGGCTGGCGGTCGCCCGCGCCGCCGCCGGCCTTGACCCCCACGCGGCGATCGCACGCGCGATCGTGCTCAACCCGCACGAGGCCGGACTGCGCAACGCGCGGCGCAAACTGCAGGGCAACGACCCGCGCACCTGGGAACGGGCCGCTCCGCGGCTGGGCAGCGAAGCGCTGAGCTCCGGCAAGTTCGCGATCAGCAACCTCTGAGCAAGAATTTTTGTTCGTGCTGTCGGAAAACTCCTGGACCGTTCGTATAGGTCCTCAGAGAAGCCCTTTCGCAAACCCATCTCAGGATGCCAGGAGACCGATATGCCGCGCAAGCACGACGCACACATGGATGAATTGGAGGGCGTCGCTCAGCGTTTGCGCGACGAGCGTCCCACGGCGAGCCCGCTCGACCTCGACCGCATCAAGACGACCGCGATGTCCCGCGCCCGCTCGGCCGGCGCACGACGCGGACGCGCAGGCGCCCGCCGCCTGGCTGTGGCGAGCCTGACCGTCGGCCTGCTGGCCGCCGGCACGGGCAGCGTCTTCGCCTGGAGCCACAGCGACAAAGGCTCCAAGGGCAACGCCGCCAACGCCCAGTACGGTGGCGAATGCAACATCAGCAATGGCAACGGCAACGCAGGCAACGAAAACGGTGCCGGCGCCGAAAACTATGCCTGCAACGAAAACACCTTCATCACCGAAACCAACAACTCGACGAACAACACGACGAACAACATCACCAACAACATCACCAACTCCTACAACGGCTCGACCGTCACCGTGACGACCCCGTCCGTACCGCCGGCTACAGGTGGTGTGCTCGGCACCAGCACGACCAAGAAAGCCACGACCAGCAGCAAGCGCGTGAACATCCACATCGACATCTCCAAGAAGTCGAAGCTCAGGAAGGTCACGCTGAAGGTCAACGGCAAGGTCGTCTCGGTGCTCAAGGGCAAAGAGGCCAAGCGCAACGTCAGCATCGCCAACCTGCCGTGCTCGGCGACCGTCACGGTCACCGCGGTCACCGCCAGCGGCAAAACGGTCACCGAGACGCACGTTTACAAACTCTGCTAAGAGGGCTTAGCAAGTAGACAGTGTGTGAGCACGTTGCTCTCACATGAGCAGCAAACGGGGATCCCGGGATTCGCTCCCGGGATCCCCGTACCCCTTGCAGTGCAGTCCTGTCCCACACCAAGAAGGCCGCTCGTCTCGCCGGCGCCAGCGCTCGAGGAAGGAAGTCGATGGGCCACGAACTGACATCAAGCAGATCTGCTCGCCGAGCCGGCTCGCAACCCGCCAAAATGTCGATGCGCATGCGCACGGACACCTTTGAGCGACTGTTCGAGGAGCATTCCGAGCGGCTGTACGCGTTCCTCGCCTACCACACAGGCAACCGGGCGCTGGCCGAGGATCTGCTCTCCGAGACCTTCGAGCGCGTGCTGCGCTCCCACCAGCGCTTCGACCCCCGCAAGGGCAGCGAGCGGCGCTGGCTGTACACGATCGCGCTGAACCTGCTGCGCGACCAGGCGCGGCGGCGCACACACGAAGAGCGGGCGCTGCAGCACGTCGGCGCCGGCACCGGCCAGGAGGAAGCCGACCCTGGCCTTGGCGCGGTGGAGCGCCGCGACGAGCTGCAGCGAGCACTGAGTCAACTGAACGAGGACGAGCGCGAGGCGCTCGCGCTGCGCTTCGGCGCCGACCTCAAGCTGCGCGACGTCGCGAACGTACTCGGCGAAGGCGAGAGCGCCGTCGAGGGACGCATCTACCGCGCCCTGGCCAAGCTGCGCACCGAGTTGGGCTGAACGAGCCGCACAGGCCGGCGACGGCCGCCCGATCGGTCGGTCGGGAGTGGTTTGCCAGTAAGGCTGAGGAGCCTCGCCTGGGGGCCCGCTAGAGGGGCCCTGAGGGCTCTCTAGCCGCTTAAGAGTCGCTGCTGAGGACGCAGCAGCCGCTGAGCGTGAGCACACCGCGCAGCGAACGGCCCACAGGCTGGCCCGAGCCGAAGATCGAGCCGTCGGCGTGGACGCTCACCCGGTAGCGCACCGCCGGCGGACGCGGATAGCGTACGACACAGCTCCACGGGTTGCCAAGAGCCCTGCCGCTACCGGCCAGGCAACGCGCCTGCCGCGCACGCGCAGGCGCCGGCGGGACGTCATATCCGGGCCTGGGATCGCTGGTCGTGAGGATCAGGCGCTCGAGCGCCTGTGCGCTCACCGGCGCCAGCTCTTTCTGCGCAGAGACGAACTGAGGGCTCACTTCGCGGCCGTTCAGCGCCACGACAGTGCCGGCCAGACCCACGGCCAGGATCAGCGCCACCAGCGCGCCGCCGAATCTCATGCGCAGTCCTCCAGCATTCCCGCCAGCATAAGGCCACACTCGACTCGAGGCATACCGCTGGTCCTCGTCCAACCACGCCCGTGCGGCTCATTTAGGCGTTGCGCGCTGCCGATAGCGGATGTGTGACCCGCCTGCACACACTGCTATGCGCGATCTTCCTGAGCGCCGCCTGCTGCCTCGCCTCCACAGCCGCGACCGCGACGGCGACGGCGACCGCCGGCCCGGAGCACGCTCGCGAGACACCCGCGAGCGGCGCCGCCATCGCCCACAACTCCACCCGCAGACACCGCCACAAAGGCAAGGGCGCCGCCTGCACCGCCGCCACACACAAGCACCGCCGCGCGCGCGCCGGACACCGCTGCGCAAAGGGGTCGCGTCACACCGTGCCCGGCCCCACAAGCCCCCACTCGCAAGTCGCCGCCGGCGCCTCGCGCCGCCGCGACGCCGCCGGGCACGCCGGCACCACCGGCAAAGAGGGCGGGAACGGCCAACAGCCCGCCAGCCCCATTCCCGTCAGCGGCGCCTCGACCAGCGCGACGATCGCCGGCGTGCTCGACACCCCCTGTGAGAACACCGAACTCACACCCACAGCCGAGAACCTGCAGGAGCTCGACGAAGCGGCTCTGTGCCTGGTAAATCAGGAGCGCGCGCGCGCCGGCGAGCTGCCGCTGCAAGCAAGCGCGCAACTCACGCGCGTAGCCCAGCAGCACAGCGAAGCGATGGTCGGCGAAGACTACTTCTCCCACACTGCTCCCAACGGCGAAACACAGCTCGAACGAGTCATCGCCAGCGGCTACATCCCCAACTCCCAAGTCGGCTACACAGTCGGCGAGAACATCGCCTGGGGCACCTCCTACCTGGCGACGCCGAGCGCGATCGTAGCCGCCTGGATTGCATCGCCCGAGCATCTCGCGAACATCCTGAACGGCGAATATCGCGACACCGGCATCGGCATCGATCCGGCCGTGGCAGCCTCGCTGGAGGAAGGACAGCCGGGAGCTACATACACGCAGGAGTTCGGTGTGATCCAGGATTAAGCCGCAATATGCGCTCCGATCGTCTCATCCCACGGTTAGAAGTCCTTGAGACGGTTATCACAAGCTAGACACCTGTCGGAATGGGATAGGACATTTGTTCAGTCCGGCCGGTCGGGTATCAACTAGGTGGCGCAAATGTCCGACTTAACGGGCAGACGGTGTCGGCCTAAAGGGGCAGCGCTACGTAGGGCTCACCGGGCAATTTCCAAGGAATCGACGCAAAGCACACGAAATAGAGATCCAAAGCCCATGACCCTCGCCCTGATATCGATTACCTGGCTCAGCGCGCTCGGCGCGCTCGTGGGAATGCTCGCGACACGACCTGCATGTACACGCGCAGGCGTTAAGCACGCAGGCGCGGGTGCTAAAGAGCGCTCTCCAACCCTGCTGGGGAACACGCGCATGTCCTTCGAGCGGGAGATCGGCGAGCTGTTGCTGGCGACACCCAGCGCCTCCCGCTCAAAGCCCGCGACGGCAGAGCACGTGCGGCACGGTGCGCAAGAGGATCTTTACGTCCGTCCATAGCGACCAGTTGGCCACGTAGAGATAGTCGATCGCGACCATCTCACGCAGCGACACCCGCGCCGGGCCGAGGATCTGCCAGTGGCCGGTGATGCCCGGATGCAGCGCCAGGCGCCGACGCGACCAGCCCTCGATGCGCCTGTCCTCGTCGTCGATCAAAGGGCGCGGACCGACGAGGCTCATCTCGCCGCGCAAGACGTTGAACAGCTGCGGCAGCTCGTCGAGCGACGTCTTGCGCAGGAAGCCGCCGACGCGCGTGATGCGCGGGTCGTCGGCGATCTTGAACAGCCCCTCCTGCGCCTCGTTGCGGTCGACCAGCGTGTGCTTGAGCGCCTCCGCATCCGGCACCATCGTGCGGAACTTGAACAGCCCGAAGCGTTTCTCGTCTCGCCCGACACGCGACTGGCGGAAGAACACCGGGCCCTTGCTGTCGAGCTTGATCGCGATCGCGATCGCGATCATCAGCGGCGAGACCGGCCAGCAGGCCAAGCGAGGCGCCCACGAGGTCGAAGGCGCGCTTGACCAGTTCCGAAGAGTGTGTGAAGTCGAAGCGACGCACGCCCATCAGCGTCACGCCGTGCAGGTCGTCGAACTCGACCGAGGAGCCGATCACCTGTAGCAGCATCGGCACGACGCTGACGCGAATGCCGACCGCTTTCAGCGTCCTGACGAGGTCGAGCATGTCGCCGGCTTCGCCGCCTGAGGGCGCGACGATCGCGCGGTGCACATCCAGCTTGCGGGCAAGCTTGCCGATCTCCTCGAGCTTTTCGTGGGAGTAGGCGTCGGTCGACCACGGCGCGATCTCGTGCAGGTTGACGTGGGCCACGACCTCGGCCCGCACGCCGCCGTGGCCCGCCATGCGCGAGCGGATCGCCTTTTCAGAGGCGGAGCTGCCGATGAACAGACATCGCTCGACCGGCGCCACCCGCAGGGCGACGGCGCGCGCGCCGCAGCGCGCCACCAGCAGCAGCACCAACAGCGACACCCACAGAAAGAGAACGTCCTCGCGCGTGAACGTGCCATAGCCGAGCTGTTTGCCCGCAAGCCACGACAGCAGCGCACACAACGTCGCCAGCTGGAAGAGCTTCGGGCGCCTCGTCGAGCGTCGTCTTGCGGATGATCGCCTCGTCGCGGTCGTACAGGCCGAACAGCTTGGCGCCGAGCACGATCAGCGGCAGACCCACAAGGCAGACGCGCGCAAGCTGCAAGCGTCCACCGGAGACATCGATCGCAAGCGCGAACGCGACCAGGATCGCCAGCACGTCGCCCGTGAACAGCAGCCTGCGAAAAAGCGAGTCGCGGCGCAGGCTCGCCTCGGGACCACGGGTCTCCAGTATCGGAACCTGTCCCCCGAGCGCTGCCCAAGCCCTCCCTGACGCGGCACCGGTGGAGAGCGACCCGTCGAAGTCCGCCGCTATGGGCGACTTCTGCTCCACCTGACTGCCTACCGCCTCCAACGTTGTCTCCCTTGACGCGTGTTGAAACAACAATCCGGCACGATGACCGTGATCCGTCGAGTCATCAACGACCCGTGCCTAGATGTTCTTCTGTCCGAAATGCCTGTTGCCGACGGTGACCAGTTTCCGTTTTTTATACAGCCCAGCGGGACCGCACGCTAGTCGCGCTCGGTCCGAATGTCAAGAGATACTTTCGTTATTCGGATGGGTGATAACGAGCGGGATACGAACGCCCTGGGACGACTACGCAGAACGCGTGGAGAACGGCTGCTCTTCGCCGATCGTGCCGGGGCCCGACAGTTCGAATGCGGCGTGCAATGCCTGCACTGCTCGCTCGACGAGCTCGCGGGCGATCACACAGGAGATCTTGATCGGGGAGGTCGAGATCATCTCGATGTTGATCGCCCTCGTCGGCCAGCACGCTGAACACCTTGGCGGCGACTCCCGGGTGCGAGCGCATGCCGGCGCCGACGATCGAGACCTTGCCCATCTCGCGATGGGTCTCCATACGCTCGCACACGCTCTCCGCCATCGGCTCCAGCGCATCGGTTGCCAGGCGCAGATCTTCGTGGGGCACGGTGAAGGAGATCTCGGCCTTGCCACCCGCCGAGGTGGGCACGTTCTGGTCGATCATGTCCACGTTCACGTTGGCCTCGGCCAACGCCTCGAAGATACGCGCGGCGACGCCCGGCTCGTCGAGCACGCCGATCAGGGTGACGCGCGCCTCGGCGGTCGAGTGGGTGACGGCGGTGATCAGTGGCTGCTCCATGGTTCTCTCCCTCTGAGACGACGACGGTACCGGGGACGTCCTCGAATGAGGAGCGACAGTGGATGCGGACGTTCTCGTTGCGCGCGTACTCGACCGAGCGCAACTGCAGGACTCCCGCGCCGGAGGCCGCCATCTCGAGCATCTCCTCGAAGGAGACCGTCGACAGCTTGCGCGCGTCGGGCACGATGCGCGGGTCGGCGCTGAACACGCCGGCGACGTCGGTGTAGATCTCGCACTCGCGCGCGCCGAGCGGCAGCCGCGAGCGCGACGGCGGTCGTGTCCGAGCCGCCGCGGCCGAGCGTCGTGACGTCGTCGGCGGTCGAGACGCCCTGGAAGCCGGCGACGAGCACGATGTGGTCCTCGTTCGAGCGCGGCGCGGACGCGGTCGGCGCGCACGTCGAGGATGCGCGCCTTGGTGTGCGACTCGTCGGTGACGATCCCTGCCTGCGAGCCCGTCAGCGAGATCGCGCGGTGGCCGAGGTCGTTGATCGCCATCGCGCACAGCGCGCAGGAGATGCGCTCGCCCGTGGAGAGCAGCATGTCCATCTCGCGCGGGTCGGGCGCAGCAGAGACCTCCTCGGCCATCGCGATCAGCTCGTCGGTCGTCTTGCCGCGTGCGGACAGCACCGCCACCACCGAGTAGCCGGCCTCGCGCTTCTCGACGATCCGCTTGGCAGCGCGCTTTATGCGCTCGGCATCGGCGACAGAGGTGCCGCCGAACTTCATGACCACGATCTCGGGCATGTTTTGAGGCTACAGAGAGCGGCGTCCCGACAGAGCCTTGCCAAGCGTGACCTCGTCGGCGTACTCCAGGTCCGAGCCGACCGGCAGGCCGGAGGCCAGGCGCGTGATCGTGAGCTGAGGCTCCCGCTCGGCGCCCCGCTGGCGCAGCTCCTCGGCGATGTGTAGCGCCGTGGCCTCGCCTGTGGTCGTGGGATTGGTCGCGAGCACCACCTCGCGCACGGCGGGCTCGCCGTCCGTGCGCGCATAGAGCTCCTCGATCTTCAGGTCCTCGGGCTCGACGCCGTCGATCGGAGACAAAGCGCCGCCGAGCACGTGGTAGAGGCCCTGGAATTCGTGCGTGCGCTCCATCGGGATCACGTCGCTCGGCTCCTCCACCACGCAGATGATGCTCGCGTCGCGTCGCGTGTCCTGGCAGATGCGACAGCGTGGTTCGTCGGCGAGGTTGAAGCACACCTCGCACAGGCCGACCTTTTCCTTGACCTCCCTGATCGCCTCCGCAAGGCCGAACGCGTCCTCGCTCAGAGGCACGCAGGACGTGGAACGCTAGACGCTGGGCGGTGCGGTTGCCGATGCCCGGGAGCTTGGAGAGCTCTGTGACGAGCCGCTGGACAGGAGGGGCGAGAGCAGGGAGCTCTAGAGCTCTGTACTAGTCATGTCCTGGGCAGCGCCCGAGGCCGCCGAGCGTGCCGGGATCGAGGCCCCCGGTGACGGCGCCCATCTTGCTGGCCGCCAGCTCTTGGGCTGAGCGCAATGCCTCATTGGTTGCCGCCAGCACCAGGTCGCAGAGCATGTCCACGTCCTCGGGGTCCACCGCCGCCGGATCGATCTTGACCGAGCGCAGCTCGAGCTCGCCGGATACGACGACCGTCACCATGCCTCCGCCGGCTGAGGCCTCGACCGTCTCGCTCGCAAGCTCCCGCTGGGCCAGCTCCATGTCCTGCTGCATCTTCTGCACCTGCTTGAGCATCTGCTGCATGTTGGGACGCTGCTGCTTTGGGGGCACTATTCGCCGCCTTTCTCCTGTTGAAGCCAATCGGCAGGGAGCTCCTCGGCGTCGAGCTCTGCCATCAGGCGCGCATGATCTCCTCCTCGCTCACCGGAGCCGCCGTTGGCGCCCGCATCCTCGGGGAGATCCTCGCGCAGCTCGAACTCGAGCTGGTAGTGGCGACCCGTGAGCCGGCGCAGCGTCTCGATCAAGATCGAGCGGTTGGCCGAATCCTCGGCCTTGCGCTTGTGAAAGGCCGCGGTCGTCGGGAAGGCAAGCGTCAGCTCCCGCTCGGTCAAGATCACAGGCGTAGCCTCGCTGAGGACCGCGCCGAGCAGGCTGTGCTCCTCACGCACAGACTTGTGCGCGGCGGGCCACAGCGAATCGAGATCGCCCGGAGTGAGCGTGGCAACCGTCGCGGGCGCCACAGGTTCCACAGACGCGGGGACCGGCGGTACGGGGGCGGGGGACGCGCTCGGCGACCGGCTCCGTCGGCGACGGTACAGCCACGGGGGGGGTCGGTGCCACGGCCGGTTCGACCGTGACCGGACTTGGCGGGGCGGGGGGGGCCGGCGCCACGGCCGGTTCGACCGTGACGACCGGACTCGGCGGAGCTGGGGGGGCCGTCTGGGAGCCCGCCAAGGCCTGCTCGAGGCGCTCGATGCGAGCCAGCAGCGCTCGCGCCGAGCCGTCGGCCTGGGGGGTGGCGGCCTTCACCAGCGCCAGCTCCAGCTGCGTGCGCGGGTCGGCGCCGGCGCGTGTGGCCTCCAAAGCGCGCGCCCAGCAGGTCGAGCATGCGCACCACCTCGGCGCGGCCCGATGCGCTGTGCCTGATCGTGCAGGCGCTCGTCGATCTCGGGCGTGAGCGACAGCTCGGCGGGCACCTCGCCCAGCGTCTGCACGACCATCAGCTCGCGCGCGCGCGCCTCCAGGTCGCGTGTGAACGAGCCCGCGTCGCGGCCGCCCTCGGCACAGCGCGCCACCGCCTGCAATGCCGCCCGAGCGTCGCCGGACTGGACGGCGTCGAAAGCGTCTGAGAGCAGCTGCTCGTCGGCGACGCCCAGCACCGCCAGCACGTCGGCCAGCTCGATCCGCGCGCCGCTGTAGGTGACCAGTTGCTCGAGCGTGCCGAGCGCGTCGCGGAAGCTGCCGGTCGCCGAGCGCGCGATCGCCGCCACCGCCTCCGGGGGGATCTCGATCGCTCGGCGCTCGCGGCGCGCGAGAGCACGCTTGCGATCTGCTCGACCGTCGGGCGGTGGAAGTCGAAGCGGTGACAGCGATCGACCACCGTCGCCGGGACCTTGGCCGCCTCGGTCGTGGCAAGCACGAAGACCGTGTGTGGCGGCGGCTCCTCCAGCGTCTTCAAGAACGCGTTCCAGGCCGCCTGGGAGAGCATGTGCGCCTCGTCGAGGATGTAGACCTTGTGGCGGCCTGAGACAGGGGCGAACACGACCGACTCGCGCAGTTCGCGGATGTCGTCGACCGAGTTGTTGGAGGCCGCGTCCATCTCGATCACGTCGAGGGAAGTGGCTGAGGCGATCGAGCGGCACGAGTCGCACTGGCCGCACGGCTGCACCGTCGGGCCCTGCTCGCAGTTCAAGCAGGAAGCGAGGATCTTCGCCATCGAGGTCTTGCCGGTGCCGCGCGATCCCACGAACAGATAGGCGTGATGGACGTTGCCGCGTTCGACGGCGTGGCGCAAGGTGCGCACCACCGGCTCCTGGCCGACGACGTCGGCGAACGAGCGTGGGCGATGTTTGCGATACAAGGATTGAGCTGCGGCGGCCATCGAGGCCAGTCTACCCCCGCCCGCGGCCCGCTCAGATAGCGTGCGCCACTGTGGCTAGCACCGTAAAAATAGACGATGCCCCCCGCGCGCGCGGGGGGCATCGGCACTCTGGCGAGCATCCAGCGGCGCCTCCGGGGCTGGGCGCCGGCGACGCTGGCTTGTGCCCCGTCATGGGGTGCGATTGTCCTCGGAGCGCTGGCGCTGTGGCTGATCGCCGGCGTCGGTTTCGTCAACTACGACACGCTCTACGGGCTCGTGTGGGGGCAGCAGCTTGCGCGTGGGGAAACGCCCGAATACGGCCTGCCGATCGCGCCGACTCCGCACCCGCTGGTCGAGCTGCTCGGGATACCGCTGGCCCCACTCGGCGCAAGCGCGGCCACCGCGATCACAGTGGCGCTCGCCTTCCTCGCGCTGTCGGCCTGCGGCTGGATCGTCTACCGGCTCGGAAGCGAATGGTTCGGGCGCGCCGCCGGCGTCGTGGCGGCGCTGATCCTGCTGACGCGCGTGCCGGTGCTCTCCTACGGGGTGCGCGCCTACGTGGACGTCCCCTACATGCTGCTCGTGCTCTCGGCGCTGCTCGTCGAGACACGCAAACCCCGCGCGGGAGCGCCCGTGCTCGTGCTGCTGGGGCTGGCAGGCTTGCTGCGGCCTGAGGCCTGGGCTTTTTCTGGGATTTATTGGGTCGTGCTGGTTCTCTACTCCGCCCGTTCCACACCCGCGCGCTCGCGCCTGCAACTCGCCAAGCTCGCGCTGCTTGCTGCGGCCGCACCCCTGATCTGGGCCTTCAGCGACCTGCTCGTGACCGGCAACGCGATGTGGTCCCTGACGAACACCAAACACACCGCGGAACTGCTCGGGCGCGAGACCGGGATCGCCAAGGTGCCCGAGTACATTCCGCGACGCATCGGCGCGATCCTGCGTCCCGTGCCGCTGATCGGCGCGGCGCTCGGCGGGGTGCTGTCGCTCGCCTGGCTCGGCAAGCGCGCGCGGCTCGCCGCCGCAGCCGGGGTGCTCGCCGTGCTCGTGTTTGCCCTGATGGCAACGGTCGGCCTGCCGATCGACGAACGCTACGCGTTCCTGGCCTCGGCGATCCTGTGCCTGTTCTGCGGCGCCGGGGTATTCGGCTGGACGGCGCTGCCCAAGGGCGACAAACGACGGCTGCCGTGGATGGCGGCCGGCGGGCTCGTGCTCTTGGCGCTGCTCGCGACGCTACCGGGACAGGTGCGCTCGGCCCACGACCAACTGCGCAACCTGGCCCACCAGGAACAGCATCCAGGACGAACTGCTGGCGATGGTGCACAACAAGGCGATCGCGCTTAAGTGCGGCCCGGTGGGCGTGCCCAACCACGCTCCGATCCCGCTGCTCGCCCTCTACCTGAAAGCGCGCCCCGGCTTGATCGTCAGCGCCGAAGCCACCCATTCAGAAGCAAAGCAACAGGAATACGGCAGCTACGCCGACCCGGCCAGCATCGAAGTCGAAAAGGACTACATCCTCGACCCCAAGGATCCGCACCTGCCCGTGTCGATCCCGCCCGGTTTCCTGGAGACCACGGCAAACAGCTCGTGGCTGGTATTCGCGCACTGTCGCTGAGCGGCACGCCCCACCTTGCTCGGGCTCAGCTCAAACCGTTTCGTGGTTGGTTATCCGCGCCCTGTCGCCAGCGGGCACGCCCCACCTCGCGCGGGACTCGCGCAACCGTTCGTGGTTGGTTTTCGTCCACTCTCACCAGCGGGCACGCCAAATCCAATCCAAAAAATGGACCGTGCACCCCTTGTCGAGGCTTCCGCCTCCGATCGCCTGCCGCCGCCCGGGACTCCGGATCGGGTGCTCCCGCTGCGCCTGCCGGGGTTCGCTTAAGGCTGCTTCCTTCCGGACCTGACCTGGTTCACGAGCCGACACCGCGCGGGACCCGAGCCATCGACGCTCCAAAGCGGCGGAGCGACCGGAGCGAAACCCCTCGAAGGGGAGTTCAGCCCCGCTAGAGCGGATTGCGGATTCAGGGCGCCGCTACATCCCCGCCTAGCACGGTCCACGGCGATCGTAGCGCGAAGCGGCCGCCGGCAGACAGGCGCGCACGATCGCGCATGCCGGTCGCGCAACGTGGACGACCTCGCGGCGCGCAACCAGCATCGAGGCGCGCACGATCGGTTGCAACGCCGCTGCGCCCGATACGTTAGGCTGCCGCAACCGTTATGAACTTCAACTACTTCCACTCCCCCCAAGCTCCCCGGACGCGCGCGCCTCGGCCTCACACTGGCGACGCTCGGCGCGGCCGCCCTGATCGCCGGCTGCGGCAGCTCCAGCGGATCGAGCACGATCACCGTCGGCAACGAGTCCGACGTCAATGCCGTCCCGCACGTCTCAGGCGAAAAGACACCCACGAGCAGCACGCCCACGACGCCGACCTCGACCGTCAAGACACCCACCAGCGGACCGCTTGCGAGCAAGCCGACGGTGACGGTGCCGAGCGGTGCCGCGCCGACGAAGCTCGTGACCAAGGAACTGATCGTCGGCACCGGCCCCGAAGCCAAGGCCGGCGACTCGGTGACGGTCAACTACGTCGGCGTGCTCTACAACGGCGGCAAGGAATTCGACTCGTCGTGGAAGCGCAACGAACCGTTCACGTTCACGCTCGGCAAGGGTCAGGTCATCCCAGGTTGGGATCAGGGAGTCGCGGGCATGAAGGTCGGTGGACGGCGCGAGCTGATCATCCCCGCCGAACTTGCCTACGGCAAGCGCGGCTCGCCGCCCACGATCCCGGCGAACGCGCCGCTCGTGTTCGTCGTGGACCTGCTCGGCGTCTAAGTGCTAAGCGCGCTGGCCCGGTAGCGCTGCGCACCAAATCTCGCGTGCACGCAAAGGGGGGCTCTTTCGTGCACGCGACTTTTGGCGTCGCGGTCATCCTCGCGGGCGCAGTCGCATTGCTCGCCGCCGCCGGCTGCGGCTCGGGCTCCTCCACTCACGCACAGAGCACCCGCGAACTGGCGCTCGAGCGAGCGCAGTTCGAGCAGGTGTCGAGCCAGTTGAGCGCCCTCGCAGGATGCGGTCAAGCGCGAGGTCGCCGCCTCGCGCGTGGCATGGCCGTCGATCGCCGACGGTCTGCCGCAAACGCTCGGGGGCGGACTGCGCACAGTCGTAAGCGCGGCAAACGCCGCGCGCCAAGGCGCTCCCCGAACCATCGTTCCTGGCAAACGCAAGCAAGCTCACAGGCCCTGCCGCCGGCATCAGCGGGCATCTACGAGAACTACGAACAGCTAGCCCAGCGCGGCTGGAATCTGACCGAAGCAGCGGTCCAAACAATCTCGAACGCTCGGCCCCTCCGGGACAAACGCCACCTCCGCCAGCGCGAGAACAAGCGACGCGCAAGCGAGCTTCGAGCGAGCGAACTCCCCGCTCTACATAGACGCCATCTACGACGGCCACTTCGACCTGTCGCTGCTCGGCAAGAGCTTGGTGAGCGGCTACGAAAAGCTCGGCGGACCGCCCGCGTTCGGGGCCGCGCTGACACAGAGCCAGGTCAACGCGCTGGCCGACGCCTATTCGATTCCAGCGGTGCGACTCGAGCCGCATCCGGCGGGGGTGGCCAAGAACGGCTAAGCTCGCTCTTTCCCTGTCCAAGGAGTCCAATGTCCACTTCGCCGCAGACTTCAACGCCAAGATCATCGAGGAATTCCACGCCAACGAAGGGCGTGTCGGCGGCATGTTCGAGGGCATGCCGATGCTGCTCCTGCACCACACGGGCGCCAAGTCCGGCAAGAGCCGCATCAACCCGCTCGCCTACCAGAGCGACGACGGACGCTACGTCATATTCGCCTCCAAGGCCGGGGCGCCCACCAACCCGGACTGGTACCACAACCTCAAGGCCAACCCGAACGTCAAGATCGAGGTCGGCACCGACACGATCGACGCCGTCGCCAGCGAGGCCACAGGGGCCGAGCGCGACCGTCTGTTCGACACGCAGAAGGCGCGCGTGCCGCAGTTCGCCGAGTACGAGCAGAAAACGGGCGGACGGGTCATCCCGGTGATCGTGCTCACGCCTGTGCCAGTTGAGCGCGCCACCTATGCTGCCGGCGGCTCCGCCAGGGGCGCGTGCCGCGACTGCCGGCAGATGGCAAGGCCCAATAGACTCAGGGCTCCAGGACGCGTAGCTCAGTGGGAGAGCGCTCGCTTCACACGCGAGAGGTCGCAGGTTCGAAACCCGCCGCGTCCATTCGGCTTCCGCAAGCCGCTTCTGCGGGCCTGTGCCAGTGATCCTGTTCGTCAGAAGGTAGATGCCGCCAGGCCCGCGCGCAACGACGGACGGGCCCTAAACTCGGCGATGTGCGTCCTAGCGTTCTGCAACGTTGAACGATTCCCCGAAAGACCGCCGGGCGATCCGGGCGATCCTCAGCGGGGATGTCCAGGGCGTCGGGCGTCGCCAGGCCACACGGAGCCGGGCGAACCAGCTCGGCGTCATGGGCTGGGTGCGTAACGCCGAGGACGGAACGGTGGCGGTACACGCGGAGGGACCACCCGACACGGTTGAGAAGATGGTCGAGTTCCTGCACGAAGGGCCGACTGGCGCCGTCGTCGAGGACGTGGCAATCGAGGACGTCCAGCCCGAAGGTCACGAGCAGTTTGCCATCCGTGGTGTGAGCGCCGGGGCGTTCGTCGTGCAGCAGCATGCCGCGAGAGCGCGGCACTTCGACCTGCGTCTGGAGGTCGCGGGGAGGATGCGGTCATGGGCGGTGCCCAAGGGGCCCTCGCTCGACCCCGCCGTCAAGCGCATGGCCATCCAGGTAGCCGATCACGCGATCGACTACAACAGCTTCGAGGGCCGGACCGACGGCGGCGGGGTGATCGTCTGGGACCACGGCCACTACGAGCAGGGCGGCCGCGTGTCCTGGCCGCAGGCGCTTGAGCGCGGGCACGCGGTGTTCGTCTTGCACGGCGTCAAGCTCCAAGGCGGCTTTGCGCTACAGCGCACCCGACCAGGTGCAAAGCCGCAATGGCTACTGCTCAAGCGCCGCGACGAGCATGCGATCCCGGGTTCGGACGTCGTCGCCGAACAACCGGCCTCGGTCATCAGCGGCCAGACGCTGGAGCAGCTGCTGCACGACGGGAGGTGAGCTTCTCAGGGCGCATGCCCGCCGGGAGCCGAACGGTGGTACTGCCGACCAATACCGGCACCGCCCCGACGTACTGGTGGTAAAGCACTTCGATAACCGCCGAGCGCCTGCTCACATGTCTTGTGTGCCGTGGAAATCCGCATATGCCGCTGAAGAGCCCGGCGCTGGAAAAACGATAGGTCACGCGCGAGCCGCGCGTCACGTCCCGGCCAAGCGACCAGATGCTGCCGCCAAAGGCGCCGCCTTCGCGAAGATTCCGGCCGCATGGAATGCCTGGTATGCGCGCGACATAGTCTTCCTTGGCGCTTGTGACCGAATACGGAGCGGTGAAGCTCAGCTGCACGGCGTTGACCAGATGGTGGCTGATCTGAAGCTGCACGCGCAGCGGGCGGTGCAGATCGCGCGGCGTCACGTTGTGGGCGGCCGGCCAGTGTGGATAAGGACAGGGATCGGCCAGATGCTCGACGCCCCACGGGGGGAGTACCGGTCCGCGCTGGCAGAGCTTGCCCTCCAGCCGATAGGTGATCGCGGTGAGCGGCGCGGATGCAGGCAGATCGCCTTCGCTGCCAAGGCTTTCTCCACCCGATCCCTCTGGCTCTTTGGCGGCGACCCTGCGCACGATCAGATAGACGCCAAGCGGCTGCAGCACCGCGATGGTGCGATCTGCTTTACCAGTCCTGTAGCTGACACTGACCGCGGGCGCTCCGAGCATCCCGTAGTAGATGTTGCGCAGCTCGCCGAGGGGACGCTTGCGTTCGCCTCCGTCTGCTGCCCCGGCGCTGCGGTCGACTCCGACGTGTCCGCCCGCGACGACCTGACCGGCGAGGTGACAGCTGACGGCCTGTGTCGCGTCTTCGTCATTGACCTGCGTCCCAACTCTGCTGGTTTCCGGCAAAACATCGGCCGGTATCGGGTGAAAACGTCCGTCGTCGTGGAAAACTCCGTCGATGCCGAGCTCGCCCAGCTGGCCGTTCTCGACACGGCCGATCTGGATGCAGAGCTCCCCGCGCGTTGTGCGCACGATCCGCATACCCCAGGGCAGGCCACCTTCGGGGTCGGGGACACGCAAGGCAAGCAGCTGTGAGGCGCCGGGCGCGGGTACGCCCTCGCCCACGCTCGGATTCAACTGTCCTTCGGGGCGAACCGGCGCGCCTGTGAGGATCACTCCGCTCGCCGCCAAAGCGATCGTCGCACTGAGGAGCAGACAACCGAATGCGATCAGCGGCAAGCGCAATCGGCGAAGCCGAGAGCGCGCGGCGCCTCCAGGGCGCGGCGCGGAGTCGGCGCGTTTGGCGCCCGTGACATCGGCGCCGCCCGCGCGCTTGGCGGCGGCGACATCGGTGCCGCCAGCGGCGCCGAGGGCATTCCTGCGGTTTGCCGCCTCGAGAAGGTCGTGCTCCAGTTGCTCGAGGACGCTCATCGCTCACCAGCCAATCTTGCTCGTAGTGTGCTCAGCCCGCGGCTGACCCGTTGTCGCACGACGGCCCGCGAACAGCGCAGCTCGCCGGCGATCTCCGCGTAGTCCCGACCCTCCACCACGCGCGCTTGAATCGCCTGCTGCTGGTCGTCGGGAAGGCATGCCAAGGCGTGCGCCGCGCGATCCTCACGCTCGCTCAGTCGCGCGATCGTCTCGATCGCATGGTCGTCCAGGACCAGACGCGGCAGACCGAGCCGCTCGCGCGCGGCTGACTCGACCCGACCCTGGCGATAGCTCGACCCGAGCACGTTGCGCGCGATCCCAAACAGCCACTGGTCGGGCCGTCCCCTAGCCGGATCGTAGGCCTCCAGCGACTCGAGCGCCCTGGCAAAGGTCTCGGCGGTGAGATCCGCCGCCAGCTCGGGGCTGGCTGTGGCGCGCATGAAGAAGCCGAGGACCTGGCGCTCGAAGAGCCGGTAGAAGGCAGCGAACGCCTCGCCATCTGAGCTGGCGGCAGCCAGAAGGGCAGCCTCTTTGCGCGTGTCCCGCTCGATCATCCACACACCATTAGCTCAAGCTCCCAGCTTTGTGACTGAGGGTCGCGCGGTGCGTCGGTCCCGCGTATGGCGGTCAGCTGCGCCGGCCCGATACCAATGACGGATGTTCACGGTTTATGAACGCCAAGATGTTGGGCTCGTCTTTGAGCGGTCTTCCTAACACCCCCCTTTTGCGAACACCTAGATAAAGGTTAGGTACCTAAATAAATCATCCGTGTGCAAATAAGGGGGTATCAACGCGCGCTGCCCATTTGGAAAGACGCCCTGGGCCGCTCGACGCAATGTGCCGCGCCGGACTTGTTGAGCGCGACGACTACGCCTGCTGCCCGGACGCTGCGGTGTCTCCCCTCGGCTTGTCGGTCGGAGCCGAGGGGGGCTGAGCCTCGGCCTGGTTGCCGACTCCTGGAACAGTCTCCGCGGCGGACTGCCGAGAGTCATGGCCCGCAGGAGCCACGGGGGCCACGGGCAGCGCGTCCGCGGACGCCTCGGCCGCCGCCCGGTTCTCCTCCTTGACCGCCAGCCATATCTCCTCGCGGAAGATCGAGACTCCTCGCGGCGCCTCGATGCCCAGGCGGACCGTGCTGGCGCTGACCTCCATTACGGTCACCAGGATCTCGTCGCCGATCACGACGCGCTCTCCCGGACGTCGCGCCAGTATCAGCATCAGCTCAGATTATGAAGCTATTCGCGTCGTCTCGTCCGCGAGCACGAACAGAGGGGTCTGCAGCTGAGCTTGGGGGTTGGCGTTTATCACCTGGTAGCCGCGACCTTCGTGGATCACCAGGGGGGCACGCAAGTTGGCGGTTATGTCCAGCGGGTTGGGGGTGGCGCGGACGGTCACGTACAGCACGATGTCCGTTCCCTCTTCGATTCCGGTCCGTTCGGCATCCTCGGGCGCCATGTGCAGCGAGAACTCCGAGAAGAATCGCTCGGGGCGCACGACCGGCAGCGCGAGCGCCGGCTCTTCGACGGAGTGCAGCCACAAGAAGCCTGTGCCTGGGTTGCGGTCCAGCAGCGTGTAGCGCAGACCCCCGAGGCCGATCAACCCGAAGGGGAATTCGATCACGTCCTGCTCGGCGACTTGCACCTCTCCGAAACGGATGCTCTGGAATGTCACGGACACGTTGGCTCTCCTCGCCGGGCTACTGTAGGAATTGGAGCAGGGATTCTTGGACGATGCTCGCACCCGCGCGCAACGCGGCCTCGTAGGCGGCTTGCTCGTTGGAGTAGGCGATCGAGACCTGGGCGATGTTGGCATCCTCGGTGTTAGACAGGCTCGCGGTGATCGAGCTCTGCAGCGATTCGATGCGGCTCGTGGCGGTCTGCAGCTGGTCGGTCACGCTTCCCGCCGTCGCTTGCAACTGGCTCAACGTGTCGATGCTCGCTTCGAGGCTCTTCAGGTCGGTTGAGCCGAGCGCCGCGATGTCTTCGGCGCTGCCGCCGCGCAAATGTTCTGAGATCGTGCGCAGCGTGTCGAGCAGCTTGCCGTCGCCCGATGCTTGGCCGTTGCCCAGCAGCGAGGAGATGTCCGTGCTGACGTCGACCGAGATGCCGGGGCCGATCGCACGCGTGATCGTGCCGGTGTTGCCCTGGTAGGTGTCTTCGGCTCCTTGAGGGTAGGGCACGGTGCTCGTGTCGGTGCCCGAGAACACGTACTGGCCCGCGTACTGCGTGTTGGCGTCCTGCTTGACGGCTTCGGTCAGCTGGTCGACCTCGGTGGCGATGCTTTCGCGGTCGCTCTGGTTCTCTGTGCCGGTCGAGCTCTGCACCAGCAGCTCGCGCACGGTCTGCAGCACGTTTGAGATGTTGCTCATCGCACCGCCGGCTGTGTTCTCCCAGGAGATTCCTTCCTGGGCGTTGGTCGCATAGGAGCTGAGACCGTCGAGCTGGCTCTGCAGGTCGATCACCTGGCTGGCGCCATACGGGTTGTCAGAGGGTTCGAGGATCGTCTTGCCAGAGGACAGTTCGTCTGAGGTGCGCTCCAGGGTTGCCAGCGAGGAGTTGATGTCGTTGAGCGTCGTGGCCGTGACCATCGCGGGGGTGATGCGTTCGGTCATGGGCGCAGCCCTGCGCGAGTACTGTTGCCGACGCCCAACACCACGAGACCGGCTCCCCTGGCGCTCATGTCCAACGTTTCACCGCTCCTGGCGTCCATCTCTACAAGCCCACCGTTCCCGTGTGCTCGATCAACGTTTCGAGCATGCTGTCCATCGCCGTCAGCGTGCGCGCGGAGGCCTGGTAGCCGCGCTGGAAGCTGATCAGGTTGGTCATTTCTTCGTCGAGCGATACGCCCGAGACGCTCTGGCGCTGGTTGTCGATCGCGGTGACCGTGGTCTGCAGGTTGGCCTGCTCGTCCTTGGCCTCCTGCACTCCCGTGCCGACCTGCTCTACCAGCGCTGCATAACTTTGTTCGGCGGCACCGCCGCGCAGCGCCGCGATCGCTTGGGCGACGTCGTTGCCGCCGGACGCTCCGGTCGAGGAAGTCTGCACCTGGGCGGCCGTCACCGCCACCGCGATCGTCGCGGCCGTCGTGCCGGAGAAGAAAGGGGTGCTGGTGTGCAGCGCGTTGACTGTGCTCGCCAATGTGTTGGCCACGTTGTCCAGAGCCGCCTGGTAGCTGCTGAGCGCCCCACCCGGCGCCGTCAGGCCGAGTAGCGCACCCAGCTTTCCTCCCGCGGCCGGCGTTAGCGCTTGCGGCCACGTGACCGTCGTGCCTTCTACCAGCGGCTTGGCGGCGTCGCCGAAGCTGACGGTATCGGTGCCGTCTGGCTGCTCGCTGACTGTTACCTGCGCGAAGCTCGAGAGCTTGTCCAGCAGGAGGTCGCGCCGGTCGAGCATTTCGTTCGGCTTCTGGCCCGCCTCTTCGGCGAGCTTGATCTGGCCGTTGAGTTGGGCGATCTGGTTGGCGTCGTTCTGCACTTCCCCGGAAGGGGCCGTGAGCGCCGCGTACTGTTCGCTTGCCTGCTTTGAGATCGTGGTGAGCTGCGCGCTCAGTTCGTGGAAAGTGTTGACCAGCGACTTGCCGGCGGCCACCACACCCTGCTTGGCGGCGATCGTCGGGTCGTTGGCGACTTCGCTCCAGGAGCTCCAGAAGGCCGAGATCTGGCTGGCGAGGCCTGAGCTCGAGGGTTCGTTGAACGCCGCCTGGGCTTGTGTCAGCTCTTCAGACTGGGTGCTTGCTTCGCTCAGTGCGCTGTTTTGCGTGCGGTATTGCGCGTCCAGGTAGATGTTGCGCACGCGGCTGATCGTCGCGACACTGACGCCCGTGCCGAGCTGTGCGCCTTCGCCGGTCAGCGGGCTGATCGCGGGGATGACGATCGGCTCGTTGGTCTGCAGGACCGCGGTCTGGCGCGAATAGCCTTCGGTGTCGGAGTTGGCGATGTTGTTGCCGGTGACGTCGAGCGCCGCCTGCTCGGCGACCAGGCCGCTCAGCGCCGTTTGCAGTCCTTGCAAGGTCGGGATCGACATTTGCTCAGGCGCGCAGGTCGAGGACGTGCAGGTTGCCACCCGGGCGCGGGCGGGTGATCGGCGTGGAGGAGCCGTGCGTGTCGTAGCCGTTGACGCCGTCCAGCGCCAGCACGCCCATCAGGTGGTCGAGGAAGCCCAGCTCGATTTGCATCAGCGCGCGGTTGCAAGTGTGCTCGCGCTGCAGCTCGCGCAACAGGCCGCGCAGCTCCGCGCTCAGCGCGCAGGCGCGCTCGGCCAGGGCATCGTCCATCAACGTGCACAAGCGCTCGAGCGTGACCGCCTCGGCCGGCATACCCAAACGCTCGCCGCTGCGAGCGAGTAGACGCGAGCGCTGCTCCTCCAACAGCTGACGGCGACCCATCTCCCCGCGCAGGATCCCGGCGAGGCGAACGACGGTGTCCACGTCGCGCGCACGGATCGCCTTGCCCTGCTCCAGCACGACCCCGAGCAGGCTGCGCGCCGAGCCGATCTGCGCGTCCAGGTGTGCCAGCACCTCGACGGCCAGCGCACCATCCTGTGCCGCATCGGGCATGGCCAGCGCTGCAAGGGTCATGCGCTCGTGCCTGCGGTGCCACCTGCGGGTGTGGCGACAGGTGGGGGGTTGTTTTGGGGGATGGGCGTGCCTGTGCCCGCACTTGCGCTTGTACCACCTGTTGTGGGGCCAACCTCCCCGGTGGCAGCCTGCGTGCCTGTTCCCGCTAGGGAGCGGGTCATCTGAGCGGCGAGACCCAGGCCTCCGGCGCTCATCACGCCGCTGGTCAGCGCCTGGGGCAACATCGAAGACAGCGGACCGCTCGCGCTCGCGCCAGCCGAGGAGCTTTCCCCGGATTCGCCTTCTTCGCCGCCGAGGCCGCTGCTTGCCGTAAGCGACTTCGATAGCTCTTCGACCAGCATCTGTTCGAAGGCAAGCGCCGTCTCGTATGCCTTTTGCGTAGAGGCCGAGCCTTTGCGCACCCAGGCCGGCTCGAGCGTCTGGTTGACGGTCGACGAGCCGCCCACCGGCAGGCCAGAGGAGGCCGGGATGTTCACGAAGGGCGCAGCTGGTTGGCGATCGACATCATCTGGCTCTCGGTCTGGATCGCCGAGCTGCTCATCTGGTAGGCGCGTTGGGTACTCACCATCAGCGCCATCTCCTTCGACATGTCTACGTTGGAGCCCTCCAATGCGCCCTGGCGAATCTTCGCGGCGCTTGCTCCCACCGGCTGCAGCGCGCCGCTGGCCGTGGTTGGGGTCAGCGTGCCGCTGCCGTCTGCGAGCAGGTGGTCGGGCGAGGGCACGGTGAAGAGCTTGATCTGCCCGAGTGTGCGCTTGCCGGCGCTCACGTTGCCGTCGGCGCCGATCTTCACTTCGCCGGGCGAGACTCCAGCGGGGAGCTTTATGGGCGGTTCGAGCGGGTTGCCTTCGGCGTCCACGATCGTGCCGTTCGCATCGACGCCAAAGCTGCCGTCACGGGTCAGCGCAGGCTGGCCACCGGCGCCCTTGACCTGGAAATAGCCCTCACCTTCGATCGCCAAGTCGAGCGGGTCGCCGGTTTCCTGGATCGGGCCCTGGGCATGACTGCGCCCGATCACCTGTGCGCTCGCGCCGGCGCCGATGCTGGATTCTGTGCCGGCCACGTCAACGGCGTTGTAGAGCAGGTCGCTGAAGGCGACGCGCTCGGATTGGTAGCCCGTGGTGGAGATGTTGGCGAGGTCGTTTGAGACCGCGTCGAGCTGTTCCTGCTGCGCGGACATGCCCGCGGCCGCGGAATAAAGGCCTTCGAGCATTAGTGGTCCATCCCGTGATTTCGCTGTGGGTTTGCCGGTTCCACTAGGCGCCGCCGTTCAGCGAGCCGACCTGCGAGGCTGACTCCTGCAGGGTCTGGCCGATCGACTGGATCGCCTGCTGGCCGGACTGGAAAGTGCGCAGCGAAGTGATCATTTCGACCATGATCTTCGCGGCGTCCACCCCGGAGCCCTCCAACGAGCCCTGGCGAACCGTGCCGGTCGGCTTGCCCGAAGCGCTGCCGCTGTAGAGGTTTTCGCCTTGCTTGCGGCGCCGGGCACTTCAAAGACGCCGAGCGCGCTCGGCGTGACGCTGCCGCTGGCGCCGACCTTGACCGATGCTCCGCTCTGGTCGAGCACAGGGTCGCCGTTCGCGTCGGTCAAAAGGCCCTGCGCAGAGGTCGTGAACTGGCCGTCGCGGGTGTAGCGCACACCTTGAGCGGTCTTTACGGCGAAGAAGCCGCTGCCCTCGATGGCGAAGTCGAGCGGTTCGCCGGTTTCCTGCAACGAGCCTTGCGTCATGTCGGTGTAGGTCTTGCCGAGCGCGACGCCCTCGTCGACAGCTCCGATCGACGGGCCGCCCTCGCTGTTGGCGAGCAGCACGTCGCCGAAACTGTGTTGCGAGGATTCGTCGGGCTTGTAGCCCGGGGTTGAGGCATTGGCCAGGTCGTTTGAGAGCTGATCCTGGCGGACCTGCTCGGCGACCATCCCGGAAGCGGCGATATACAGGCCAAGGTCCATGTCGTTCCCGGTGTTCGACCGCTGAGGTCAATTCTTTAGGACCATCTCCGAGATGGGGTCCTGATGAGGAAGGCCACGCCGCATGCGGCGTGGCCCCGGACGGTGCATGCACCGTCCGGCCGTCCCGCACATGTGCGGGACGGAAAGCAGGGCCGCATGCGGCCCTGCTCGGGGCGCACATGTGCGCCCCGACCGGTCGGCACATGTGCCGACCGGAACAGCAAAACGATCGGCCCTGAGGCTTCAGCCGACGGCGCTGAACAGCGACAGCTCGTCGGAGAGCCTGTCGTACAGGCGCCGGCGCAGCTGCGTGTGGATCTGCGAGACGCGGCTCTCAGAGACGCCCAGCCGAGCGCCGATGTCGCGCAGCGTCCAGTGCTCCAGGTAGAGCAGCACGGCCACCTCGCGCTCGACGGGCGGCAGCAGCGCGAACGCGGCGCGAAAGCGTTCCTTGGCTTCGCGGCGCTCGGCGCAAACGATCGGGTCGCAATCGGTATCGGGGCTCTCCAGCGTGTCGATCCGCTCGATCGTCGCGTTCTCATCCGAGCGCACCGTGCGGTTGAGCGAGCCGACCTCGGCCAGGGCGACCTCGTCGAGCCGGTCCACAAGCTCCCGCGGATCCATGTCGAGCATTCCCGCCAGCTCCTCGCGGCTCGGTTGACGGTCGTTTGCGGCCACGAACGCCTCGCGCGCATGGTTGATCGCGCGCTCGTCGCGACGCAGCGAGCGCGGCGCCCAGTCGTGGCGGCGCAGCTCGTCGAGCACGGCGCCGTGGATGCGCGTCCAGGCGTACTGCTCGAGCGTCGCCCCCTTCTCCGGGTCATAGCGCTCGATCGAGCGGATCAGCGCCTCCAGGCCACAGGAGAGGAAATCCTCGACGTCGCATTGGGCCGGCACCTCGCGCACCTTGCGGTAGACGATGTAGCGCACCATCGGCGTGAAGATGAAGATCAGCTGGTCGCGCAGGCGCAGATCGCCGCTTTGGCGGTATTCCCGCCACGTCCTGAGGGCCTCCGCTGCCGAGATCCTGACGGCCCCTTTTGCGATCGTTTCCATTTTGCGACTCCGATTTCGAGGGAACTGCGAACAGGTGCCCCCGCGTGCGCCAAACCTGCCCGCGGTCCGAGATGCGCTATTTGCGAAGATTTCCGGCCGCGGACCGTATCGACCGCTCCGGTCGTAACCGTTCGATTGGATCGGCCGCCGCCAGTTAGCCGACTCTGCGCATATCTACGCATAATCACAACATTTACAACTGGTTAAATGAGGTATTCGTTGCGGGCCCAGAACGGAGGGCGCCGTCTGCGAGCGCTCAGATATCGCCGGCGGCGGTCGATGACCATGCGTGTAGATGGCCACTCGCCCCCCCGCCCCGACCCCTGCAGGCGACGACGCTGCCAGCGACGGCAACCAAGCCCCGTCGCCCGTCTCGCCGCGTCCCGACAGCAGCGCTGCGCTTGTAATCGAGCTTTCGACGCGCGCGCAGCGCCTGCTTGGCGCCGGCGATCTCGACGGCTACCGCGAGCTGTTCAATCGGCTCGAGTCGATTGACGACCCCCACCGCCGCTACCAGGCCGGCGTTGGCCTGCTCGAGCTGGGCTTTGCCGCAAGCAGCGCCGGCCCCCCGCGCGCGCATGGGGGGCGTGTTCTCCGCAATCGCCGCCGGCGCCGTCGAGCTGCTCGAGTCCGCAGCCGAGCGAGCCCAAGCTGCTCAACTACGCCGGCGTCGCCCTCTACGAGCTGTGGAGCCTCGACGCTGCCCGCGCCCTGTTCAAGGCTGCCAAGCGCCTGGACCCGCGCTCCGAGCAGGTGGACGGCAACCTGGCCGCGCTCGCAGGGCGACGACGGCAGCTACGCGGCGCCGGCCGCACAGCGCCACAACAACCCGCGCTGCTTGAGCTGGCAAACCGAGCGCTCGCGCTCGCCAAGCGCGCACGGCCCGCCACCGGCATGCGTCTGAGCCTGTGCATGATCGTGCGCGACGAGCAGGAGATGCTGCCGCGCTGCCTGGCCTCGGTGGCCGAGCGCGGTCGACGAGATCGTGATCGTCGACACCGGCTCTACCGACGCGACCGTCGAGATCGCGCGCTCGTTCGGGGCGCGCGTGCTCTTCCACGAGTGGACCGGCTCTTTCGCGCAGGCGCGCAACGTCTCCTTCGACGCCGCCGAGGGCGACTGGCTGCTGTGCCTGGACGCCGACGAGGTGCTCGTGGAGGAGGACGCGCCGCTTCTGCGCTCGCTCACCGGGCGCACCTGGCGCGAGGCGTTCTACCTCTCGGAGACCAACTACACCGGCGATCTCGAGGACGGCACCGCCGTCACCCACAACGCGCTGCGCGTATTTCGCAACCGACCCGAGTATCGCTTCGAGGGACGCCTGCACGAGCAGATCGCCCACTGCCTACCCGGCTACCTGCCCGAGCGCGTCGAGGCGAGCGGCGTGCGCATCGAGCACTACGGCTATCTCGGCGCCGTACGCGACAGCCGCGAGAAGTCGCGCCGCAACATCGAGCTGCTGCGCCTGCAGCAACGCGAGAGCCCGCCCACTCCTTTCCTGCACTACAACCTCGGCTCCGAGTACGCCGCCGCGGACGAACCGGCAGCCGCGCTCGTCGAATTCGAACGTGCCTGGACGCTGCTGCAGAGCCTGCCCGATCGCGACAGCTACCAGTTCGCACCGGCGTTGATGAGTCGTATGGTCAAGGCGCTGCGCGCGTGCGGGCGCCCAGGTGACGCGATCGCGCGCGCCGAGGAGGGGCTGATGCGCTTCCAGGGTTTCACCGACCTGGTGTTGGAGCAGGCGATCGCCGCGATCGCGCTGGAGCAGTCCGAGCGCGCGATCGAGCTGCTCGAGCGTTGCGTCGAGATGGGCGACGCGCCGCGGCGCTACACCGCGACGCTCGGCAGCGGCAGCTACCTGCCGAGGCTGCAGCTGGCAGAGCTGAGGCGCGCCG
Organism: uncultured Solirubrobacterales bacterium; assembly: GCA_963725265.1. Taxonomy (GTDB): domain Bacteria; phylum Actinomycetota; class Thermoleophilia; order Solirubrobacterales; family Solirubrobacteraceae; genus Palsa-744. The sequence goes on along the minus strand of CAVRXP010000002.1, from coordinate 432,306 downwards.
CGGGCGAAGACGAGCAGGCGATGAGCCTGCTCGAGCACTGCCTGCGCGAGCATCCACGCTTCATCGGCTCGGTGCTGCCCTATGCGAATCTGCTGCTGGCATGCGGGGTCGAGCCCGACGAGGTCGTGGCGCGACTGGAAAAGCTCATGCCAGACACGCCACCCGCAGCCCGCTTCATGCTTGGCACCGCCCTGTACGAGTCGGGCGCCACAGTCGCCGGAGAGCTTCAGTTCAGGGCGGTACTCGCACGCCAGCCGCATTCAGGACGGGCACGCGTGGCGCTCGGCGAGGCGCTGCTTGCACAGCGACGCTACGGCGAGGCGGCCGAAGTGGCGTCCGGGCTTGCAGGACGACGACCCGCTCGCGGTGATCGCCCGCCGCACAGAGCTGTTCGCGCGCATCGCCGGCGGCGACTGCGAAGGCGCGGGAGAGGCGCTCGACAGAGCGCACGCGGCAGGCATGGCCCAGCACGAGCTCGACCTGTTCGCGACCTGGCGGCAGCTCGCCGATACCGCGGCTGACGTCCCCGCGCAGGCCGAGCAGAACACACCCCCCCTTTCGGAACACGACACACCGTCAATCTCTGAAGCACCTGCCCCTGCGCTCCCCGAACAGTCAACGCCCCCCTTTCCGGGACATACTGCTCCGCGAATCTCAGAGCTTGCCGTGGCGCCGCTCGAGCTGATGCTCGAGGCGCTGCTGCGCGTGCACGACTTCAAGAGCTTTGAAGTGCTGCTCGGCGCGCTCGAGCTCACACCGCTGCAGCCACGCAAGCGCCGCGAGCTGCTCGCGCGCATGTATCTGCGCCGCGGGTTCCTGGCATCCGCGGCGCAGGAGTGGATGGCCGTCTGCGAACGGGAGCCAGACGTCCAGGCGCTACTGGGGCTCGCCCGCGTGGCCGCCGCCAGAGGCATGGCACACGAGATGAGCGACTTCGCTGCCGCGGCGCTCTCGCGCGACCCCGACAACGAGGACGCAGCGAGCCTCCTCTCCCAAGCACATGCCGCGACCGCGTAGGCGCTCGGACGCTTGTAAACGCGGGCTTCGCCTGTCGGCTTGTCGCCAAGCGACACATATCCGCTCGGGCAAGCGGGTACGCCTGAATAAAGTTTTCGCGAAGGACGCCGATCACCTGAAGAGATATCAATCGCGAGGCGGCCCATGGAAAGGGTCGTCGCACACGTTTTCAGGGAGAAAACGCCATATGACCTCGCCGATCCTGCCATTCAGTGGCCCGTCTTCAGCTGCGGGCTTGTCGTATCCGATGTCATTCATGAGCGACGCCGGAGATCCAGCCGCGTTTCAGCCCGATCTCAGCCCGAGCGATCGTCTGCTCGCAAGCCAGGATGGGAGCGGCACGCCGCCGCCCGAGGTGCTCGATCAGGTCGCGGCCGCGGGAAGGATAAGCCGCGAAATGCGCGAAAGCGGACATGAGCTGCGCTTCTCCGAAGGCAAGGGGGGGCGGGTCACCGTCGAGCTTTCCGATCGCAAAGGCAAAACCGTGAAGAGCATGTCGATTTCAGAGGCGCTTGAGATTGCCGCCGGAAAGCCGGTGCAGGACGTCACCGGAAAGCCCTTGGTGTAAGACCTCGATGTCATCGCTCGCAGTCAACTCCACCGGCTCGGCTCCCCGATCGCCATCTCCGGTCTCGCCTCCGGGCTTGACACGAGCTCGATCATCTCAGCGCTGATGGCCGTCGAACGTGAGCCGGTCACACGGCTCACCGACGCCCAGGAAAAGCTGCAAGGTCAGCAGAAAGAGCTTGCGAGCGTCCAGAGCAGCCTGCAGCAGCTTGCACTTGCCGCCTCGGAATTCGGCATGCCCTCGCTGTTCGAAACCGCCCAGGCGGTCACTTCGAGCGAACCCACGCGAGTCAGCGCAGCCACCAGCGACGGAGCCGCCATCGGCGGCTATGAGGTGGAAGTCACGCAGCTGGCCAACTCGGCCCAGCGCACCTTTACGTTCACGAGTCCCGCCGCCGAAGACACGCTCACGATCGACGGCAACAGCTTCACGGTCAAGGCCGGCGAGAGCGCCAAGGAATTCGCGAACGCGGTCAACTCCGACAGCAGCTCGACGGTGTACGCCGCCGTGCTCGAAGGCAACACGCTGGTGCTCTCCAACCGCGCAACCGGCAACACCGGCGCGGAATTCATCAAAGTCAGCGATCCCGGGGCGACGCTCGTCGAAAAGGAAGGGACCGCCAAGGAAGGCAAGGACGCCGAATACAAGGTCGACGGCGTCGCGGGGACCTCAGCGTCCAACACGGTCACCAACGCGATCGCCGGCGTGACTCTGAGCCTCGAGCGGGTTGACCACCACCGGGCCGGTGACGATCGACGTGCAGCCGCCCGGCGCCAGCGTCAGCGCGGTGGAAGCGCAGGTGCAATCCTTCGTCAAGCTCTACAACTCGACGGTCGAAGCGATCCAGAAGCAGCTGACGCACCAAGCCGATCGCAAAGCCGACAAGCGCCGCCGAATACGGCACCGGCACCCTGTTCGGCGACTTCGAACTGGAGAGCCTGCTCTCCAACATGCGCCAAAGCATGTACGAACCGATCGCCGGGCTCGCCGCCGAAATGTCCAACCCCAGCGACATCGGGATCAGCACCGGCGCGCGCCTCAGCCGGCGGAGCCTCCCAGGCCTCGATCGAAGGGCTGCTGACGGTCAACACCAGCAAGCTCTCCGAAGCGGTCAAGACGAATCCCGCGGGCGTGCAGCAGATGCTCGAGAAGTGGTCGCAGGGCTTGCAGAGCACGCTGGAAGACGTGGCCGGGCCCGGCGGGACGCTCGAAGCGAGGGCCACCGGCGACACGACGCAGATCACCGAGTTGACCAGCCAGATCACGACCATGAACGAAATGCTTGCCGTACGTGAAAAGGCGCTGCAGGCCACCTATGCCGAGCTTGAAAGCGCGATCTCGCGGAACACCTCACAGGCCCAGTGGCTGACCAGTCAAGAAGCCTCGCTGGTGGCCGCCAAGGCATGAGCAACCTGACCGCATCGCCGAACGCCTATCGCCAAGGGCGCGGTGCTTGCCGCCACTCCCGGCGAGCTCGTCGTGATGCTCTACGACGGCGCACGGCGCTTCCTGCGCCAGGCGAACGTCGCGATGCGCGAGGGTCAGGTCGAGCGCGCGCACAACACGCTGCGCCGGGCGGAGTTGATCATCGCCCATCTGGACGGCATCCTCGACTTCCAGCAAGGCGAAGTCTCCGATCGTCTGCATGCGATCTACCAGTTCTGCCTCGCCCATCTAAACGCCGCGCGCAACAGCCAGGATCCCAGCAAGCTGGAAGAGGTCAGCGAGCTGCTTGGAGAGCTGCGCGAGGCTTGGGCCCAGGTGACCGAGGAGATCGCCCGCGCGTGAGCACCCTGCGGGCACAGGCACCCCTGCGGGCACGAGCACCCTTGCGGGCACCCCCCATATCGGAGGGCAGGCAAGCGAGCAGGCGACGCTGCATCCCTATGAAGCGATCCACGAGCACGCAGAGCTCGAACTGGAGTTGGTTGGGCGCGGTGAGATAGAGCGCCTTGGCGCACTTGGCGAGACGCTGGGAGCAGCTGACACGCGACTTGCCCGCCAGACGCACCGGCCGAGGCCGGGGCGCTGCTGCGCGCAGCTCGGCTGATCCACGAGCGCACGCGTATCGAGCTGATTCGCCTGCGCGAGTCGCTGCTGGCCGAGATCGGCGCCAGCGCGCGTGCGCGGCGTACGGTCGACGGCTACGCCGGACAGCTTGCCGCGCCGCTCGCGCCTGGATCGCAGCGCCTGAGCACGGGCGCCAGCGCCTGAGCACGCTGCGCACTCTCCGCGCCCCATCCGCCGAGATCGTACCGACCGCTTGCCCGTTCGACCGCTTGCCCGTTCGACCGCTTGCCCGTTCGCCCGTTCGCCCGTTTGCCCGTTTGCCCGTTTGCCCGTTTGCCCGTTTGCCCGTTTGCCCGTTTGCCCGTTTGCCCGTTTGCCCGTTTGCCCGTTTGCCCGTTTGCCCGTTTGCCCGTTTGCCCGTTTGCCCGTTTGCCCGTTTGCCCGTTCGCCCGTTCGCCCGTTCGCCCGTTCGCCCGTTCGCCCGTTCGCCCGTTCGCCCGTTCGCCCGTTCGCCCGTTCGCCCGTTCGCTAAAGACCCTGGCATGGCGGCCGATCACCAGGGACGGTATATGGCACTCGTCGATTCGACCCAGCAGTTGCTCGAGGCTGCCATGCGCGGCTCCTGGCAGCGCGAGACCGCTCTGACCAGCAACATCGCCAACGCCGACACGCCCGGCTACAAACGCCAGGAAGTCAACTTCGAGTCCGAGCTGCAGAGCGCGATGAACAGTGGCGAAAAGCCCGAACAGGTGCAGTTTCAGACCGAAGTACAGCCCGAAGAGGACGGTCCCAACGGCACCAGCGTCAGTGTCGATCAGGAATCGGCGAAGCTCGCCGAAAACGGGCTCGACTACCAGGCCCTGACGCAGGTGCTCAGCACGCGCAACAGCATCGTCAGCGCGGCTATCGGAGTCACCGCATGAGCACCGTCGCCAGATTCCAGCACGTGCGCCGCGGTCGGCTTCGCGGCATGAACATGACCGTCGGCATGACGGTCGTGAAGCGCTGATGGGGCTCTTCGAAGCGATCGGCATCGCCGGCAGCGGGCTCACCGCCGAGCGCATCCGCATGGACGTGACCGCCGAGAACCTCGCCAACGCGGACACCACCAAGACCGCAGGCGGACAGCCCTATCAGCGCCAGGAGGTCGAGCTCGAGCAGGCAGGCGAAGGCGGCTTCGGCAGCGCGCTGTCGGGCGCCATGCAGCAAGCCGAAAGCGCATCGCCTGCCGGCGGGGTCGAAGTGACGCGGGATCGTCAGCGACGCGACCCCAGACCAGCAGGTCTATGACCCGGGCAACCCCGAAGCCGACGCCCAGGGCTACGTGAAGATGCCAAACATCAGCACCGTCACCGAAATGACCGACCTGATCTCCGAGTCGCAGTCCTACCAGTCCGACGTGACCGCGATGCAGACCGCCAAGTCGATGTTCACGGCGACGCTTGGGGTGCTCAAATGATCGTCCCGGCGGTCAGCGGGCTGGCGGGCAAACTCTCCGAAGGCCTTTCCAACAGCGCCTCGCCACAGACGGTCGGCGGACTGGCGCAGGGCGGGCCAGAGCACTGCAGCCGCAGGCTCTGGACTGGGGGTCGAAGGCAGCAGTGGCCTGGAAGCGGGCAACGCCGTCGAAGCGGGGCGCGGCGTCGAAGGGACCGGCGGCGTCGAAGGGGTCGGCGGCACCGGCGGCAGCGGGTCGAGCAGCTTCGGCAGCGAGCTCTCCGAAGCGATCTCCTCGCTCGAAGGCACCCAGCTGAGCGCCGACAGCGCTGCCCAGTCGCTGGCCACCGGCACCGCCAAGGATCCCGAGAGCGCGGTCGTCTCCGTCGAGGACGCGCAGATGGCGATGGACCTCGCCTCGCAACTGCGCACCAAGGCCACCGAAGCTGCCCAGAACATCTTCCAGACGCAGGTCTGATCGGTGGCGCTCGCACGACCCCTCTCACTGCTCATCACTGGCGGATCGCAGGTCCAGGCCATGCCGCTTGCCCAGCTCGCCTCACCGCTCACCACTTGCGGATCGCAGGTCCAAGGCGTGCCTCTCTCCCAGCTCGCCTCACCGCTCACCACTCGCGGATCGCAGGTCTAAGGCGTGCCTCTCTCCCAGCTCGCCTCGCGGCTCACCACTCGCGGATGGCTGATCCTCGGGGGTGCCGCGGTCGGCGCGATCCTGTTCATCTACCTGTTCCTGCACATGGTCTCCGCGCCCAGCTATACGACGCTCGTCAGCGGCATCGATCCCTCCCAGACCGGCAAGATGACGAGTACGCTCAGCGAGCACGGCGTCAACTACGAGCTGCAGAACAACGGCACCGCGCTTGCCGTCCAGTCCAACCAGACCGCCGAGGCACGTGTGGCCCTGGCCGGTGCTGGCTTGCTCGGCAACACCCAGCCGGACTTTTCGCTGTTTGAAAAACAGAATCTCGGCGAAAGCAACTTCCAGCAAGAGGTCACCTACCAGCGTGCGCTGCAGGGACAGCTGGCGGAGACGATCGACTCGGTGCAAGGCGTCTCCGGCGCACAGGTCGAGCTGGTGCTGCCCAGCTCCCAGAGCCAGATATTCGGCGAAAATCAGGGGATCTCCTCGGCCGCCGTGCTGCTCTCGGGGACCACGTCGATGCCACAGAGCTCGGTGCAAGGAATCGCCCAGTTGGTCACCTCCAGCGTGCCCGGGCTGCAGTTGAACAAGGTCACGATCACCGACGCCTCCGGACAGCTGCTGTGGCCGCAGGCCGCCGGCAGCGCCGGCGGCGGCGGCAACGGCGTGCAGGAAGCCGAGCAACGCTACGACCAGAGCATGGCCGCGAGCCTCGACGCGATGCTGGCGCAAACCCTTGGTCCCGGCAAGGCTCAGGTGTTGGTGTACGCCAACATGAACGTCAACCAGACCACCCAGGAACAGCTCACCTACGGCAAGGCCGGTGTGCCCCTGCAGCAGAGCAAGGACATCGAGACGCTCACCGGTAACGGCTCCGGGGCCGGCGCCGCTACCGGTACTGCGAATCTCCCGACCGCAACCAGTGCGGGTGGGAAGTCCAACTACAAGCACGAAACGACGAACAGCACGCTGGGCGTCAGCAAGACCGTGACCCACTCCACGATCGCTCCCGGGACGGTCGAAAGCCAGCATGTCTCGGTACTGCTCGACCACTCGGTTCCCGCCGCCTCGGTGCCCGCGGTCCGCGAAGCGATCACCAACGCCGCCGGCGTGCAGACCAAGCGCGGGGACACGATCTCGATCGGGCAGATCCCCTTCGCCAGTCCCACCGCGAGCGCCGCCAGCTCCACCAGCAGCATGCTCGGCTACGCCAAGTACGCGCTGCTCGGCATCGCTTCGCTTCTGTTCCTGTTCTTCACCACGCGCTCGCTGCGCCGCCGCGAATCGGACACGATCGACGAGCCCGTGTGGCTGCGCGAGCTGGAGACGCCGATGCGCCTCTCAGAGCTGCAGCGCGAGAGCGCGCCAAGACCGGTACCGGCGATGGCCGGCGTCGCGCCTCCCAACGGGAATGGCCACGGAAATGGAAACGGGAACGGGAACGGCCACGGCGGCGACCATCTGCGCCGCCAGATCGAGCAGCTCGCCGACAGCGATCCCGACCGGGTCGCCCAGCAGCTGCGCAACTGGATGCAGGAGGACTAGCCGATGGCGCGCCAAGCCAACCGCGGATACCGTCGAGGCGGCGTCCGCCGAGCGTCGAGCGCCTTCCCGGGCGCGCAGCGCGCGGCCGTCCTGATGGCGGCGCTCGGAGCCGAGCGCGCGGCGAACGTGATGCAACGCATGGACGAGGACGAGATCGAGAGCCTCTCGATGGAGATGGCGCGGCTCAGCTCGGTCGGCGCGGAGACGACCGAGTCGGTCTTCAGCGAACTGGCCGCGGAGGCCGGCGCACGGCGAGGGCGCGGTCAGCGGCGGGCTTGACTTCGCGCGCGGGGTGATCGAGCGCGCGCTCGGACCCGGAGCGCGCGGACCGAGCTGCTGGGGCGCCTTGAGAGCGCCAGCGAAACGCGCCCGTTCGAGTTCCTGCGGCGCGTGCCGCCCGAGCGGATCGCTGGGCTGCTGCGCGGCGAGTCACCCCAGACCGTCGCGCTCGTGCTCGCCAGCCTGCACACCAACCTCGCCGCCGGCGGTGCTCGCGCGGCTGCCCGAGTCCGAGCAGCCGGACATCGCGCTGCGAATCGCGCGCATGGGCAACGCCGGAACTCGCGTGATCCAGCAAGTCGAGCAGATGATCCGCCACAAGCTGGGCGCCACGGTCGAGCGCAAGTACTCCGCCAGCGGCGGGGCCAAGGCGCTGGCCGGCATCCTCAACCACGCCGACCGCACCACCGAGCGCAACGTGCTCGAGCGTCTCGCCGGAGCGGACAAGGCGCTCGCCGAGCAGGTGCGCGGGATGCTGTTCGTGTTCGAGGACATCGTCAAGCTCGACGAGCGTGCGATCCAGCAGGTGCTGCGCGAGGTCGACCAGAAAGATCTCGTCCTCGCCTTGCGTGGCGTTCCCGAGAACGTGATGGAAATCGTCCTTACGAACATGTCCGAGCGCGGCGCGGCGATGCTCAAGGAGGAGATGGAGATCCAACCACCTCAGCGCCAGCGTGACGTCGACGAGGCGCAGAGCCGTGTCGTGGCGGTCGTGCGCAAGCTGGACGAGGCCGGCACGATCGTGATCGCCGGCGACGAGGAGCAGGAGGGCGAAGCGGTTGTCTAAGGCCGCAGTCAGCTACGCGTTCGAGCCGCTCGAGCCCTCCGACCCGCCAGCCCGCGACGCCGCCGCACGGCTGCTCGCGCTGGCCACTGCCGAAGCCGTGCAGATACGCGAAAAGGCCCGCGCCGAGGGGCACGCCGAGGGGCTCCGCGCCGGCCACGCCGAGGGCGCCGCCGAGGTCGCCGGTGCCGCGAGCGCACTGGTGGAGGCTGTGGGCGGGATCGAGTCGCTGCGTACCCACACGGTCGAGGCGGTCGAAAGCGACGCGATCGAGCTGGCGCTGGAGCTGGCGGAGAAGATCCTCAGCAGGCACGCTGGGCGCGCGCCCCGACGCGGTGATCGAGGTGGTGCGCGGCGCGCTGCGGCGCATCAGCGACCGGCGTAGCGTGGCGGTGCTGGTCAACCCAGCCGATCTTCACACCGTAAGGGACGCGCTGGAGGCGCTGACCTCGCGCGGCAGTGGGGTCGAACTGTGCGACCTTCAGGCCGACGATCGTGTCGGCGTCGGTGGGGCGATCGTGCGCACCACCGAGGGCGAGGTGGATGCGAGCGTATACACCCAGCTGGAGCGCGCGCGCGAGGTGATCGAACACTCGCTGGCCTCAGCCGAGCGTGCGACGTGAGCTCCGAGCCGTCCGGCACGCGACTCGCCGAAGCTGCGCGTGCCGTGCGTGAGGCGGATCTGGCTCGCCGCCACGGCAAGGTGCGCAACCTGATCGGCCTGATCGTCGAGGTTACGGGGCTGCAGGCCGAGGTCGGGGAGGTGTGCCTGGTGGGGACAGACCGTGGGCAGGCTCCTATCCGGGCCGAGGTCGTTGGCTTTCGCGACGGACGCACGCTGTTGATGCCGCTCGGAGAGCTCCACGGGATCGGTCCGGGCACACGTGTGCTGAGCACCGGCGCTCCGTTTCGCGTGACGGTCGGCCCGGGGCTGCTGGGGCGCGTTGTGGATGGGCTGGGTGTGCCCCACGACGGTCTGCCCGCTCCCGGCGGGCTCGCCCGCTCGACCATGGCCCCGCCCCCAAGCGCGCTCTCAAGGCCCCGTATCTCAGAGCGCGTCGGGCTTGGCGTGCGCGCGCTCGACTCGCTCGTGCCCTGCGGGCGCGGGCAGCGCCTGGGCATCTTCGCCGGCTCCGGCGTCGGCAAGTCCTCGCTGCTCGGCATGATCGCCCGCTCCACCAGCGCCCAGGTCAACGTGATCGCGCTCGTCGGCGAGCGCGGTCGCGAGGTACGAGAGTTCGTCGAACGCGACCTCGGCGACGCGCTCGAGCGCTCAGTCGTGGTCGTCGCCACCTCCGACCAACCGGCGCTTGTGCGCATCAAGGCCGCTTTCACCGCGACGACGATCGCCGAGCACTTTCGCGACCAAGGCCACGACGTGCTGTTGATGATGGATTCGGTTACGCGTTTTGCGATGGCCCAGCGCGAGGTGGGGCTGGCGATCGGCGAGCCGCCCGCCACGCGCGGATACACACCCAGCGTGTTCGCCATGCTTCCGCGCTTGCTCGAGCGCGCCGGCACGAGCACGAGCGGCTCGATCACCGGCCTGTATACGGTGCTGGTCGACGGCGACGACATGAACGAGCCGATCGCCGACGCGACACGCGCGATCCTCGATGGGCACGTGGTACTCACGCGCTCGCTGGCCCACGCCGGGCACTATCCCGCGATCGACGTGTTGCAAAGCGTCTCGCGCCTGGTGAGCGAGATCGTCCCGCCTCCCGTTGCCGCCGCCGGTCAGCGGCTGCGCTCCGCGCTTGCTGTCCTGCACGAGAAGGAAGACCTGGTCGCAATTGGCGCCTACCAGCCGGGCAGCGACCCTTCGCTTGACAAGGCACTGGCGCATCGCGTCCGTATCGAGGGCTTCCTGCGCCAGCCTGTGGACCAGCGTAGTCTGCCCGACGAAGCCGACGCGCAGTTGCTCGAGCTTGCAGCCTCGCTCGCCGGGGAGGCGACGCTCAGCCCCGAGGACATTTCAGAGGCCGAGGAAGTCACAGCAGAACGGTTCGACGCCAGCGCCGGCACGACGACGACGGCGGCGGCGGCGGCGGCGGCGGCGGCTAATGTCGCAGCCGAGGTGCCGGCCATACCGGCGCTCGGGTTGAGCATTTGAGCCACGTGCGGTCGTCAAAGGCTGAGCATTTGAGCCAAAAATGGAACACTCCTAGCCGTCCGCTGGCTTGCAAAGCTCACCTCGCCTGACACCGCCAATCTGTGCTTGGGGCAGACTGCTGGCCATTGCCCGCGCCGCACCGAAGATGCGTCAAGACAGAGCGCTAGCCTTAGGGCATGAGTCCTATGCAGGCCGACCGGCTCTCGCCGGCCGTCATCGCCGCAGACGCCATCGAGGCGCTCGAGACTCACCCTAACGTGATCGGTCTATGCCTGATCGGATCGGTAGCTCGCGGCGACGACCGTCCCGACAGCGACGTCGATGTGCTTGTCGTGGTCCGCGAGCGCCAGACGCCAAGCGAGCTGCTCGCCCAGCTTCCCAAGCGCCTGCGATCCCAGCGACTGGCGTTGATCTGCAAGTCGCGGCACGCGCTGGCCCAGATGGCACAAGACGGATCGCTTTTTCTCGCACACGCGCGCATGGAAGGTCGCCTGGCCTACGACCCCGAGGGCCTGCTCCAAGCCGCATTCGACGTCTCGACTCGGACGCCTTTGGACATATCGCGAGAGCTGCGCAGCCGTGCGGCCAGCCTCCGGCACTATCGTCACCTCGACCGCTTCGGTGGCAATTTCCTGTTTGCGCTGGCGCATCTCTACGGCCTGGGCAAGGGAGCGGCAATCGCCCGGTCGGCGCAGGCGGGCACGCCGACGTTCGTCAAGAGCAACGCCCTGGAGGAGCTGGCCTCCGATCATCCCGAGCTGCGAGAGGATGTCAAGGTCATCCAACGCCTGCGCCCGTTCTATGACCTCACGCGGGGACACAGTGTCGCGACGCTGCCGTTCTCCTATATCGACGCGGTAAACGAGACTCATCAAGCAGTCGAGGCCGTCAGGCACCTTGCGGAGATGCCCGATGACCACGCTGACGCCTAGCGTTTTCGACTTCGTCGGGGATTACGCCCGCGAGCTGGCTTCCCGCAAAAGTCTTTCGACCGATTTTGACGAGGAAGAGGACCTACTCGTCTTCACACGCGAATTCTTCATCCAGTTCTTTCAGGATGCCTTCGAATATCAGATCGTCAAGTTCGACGACTCGGGCGCAATCGATGCGTTCGCAGCGAACCAGCAACACGCTCCAGCCGGGACTCCCGCGGCCAGACTCATGGACGCCTTTCGTGAATTCTGTCAAAACTACGCAACGATCATCGGCGATCGCTACGACCCCGCCGACGAGCGATCGGGCTTCCAGATCGAGTTCGTTCCATCGCTGCTCGAACATATTCACGAGTGGGCGAGCGCCGAAGGTAAACGACCCGATATAGCCGCCGCCGCGCAGCAGGCGCTCGATACCATCAAGGGCGCACTCGAGGCCCTGGGCAGGTGAAGTGAGCGCACGCAAGCCTGACGAAGTGGAACTGCAGCTCGCGGACCTCGTCCGGGGCGACTACGACGCTACGCAGCGCGCGCTATCTGGTTTCGTAGCCTCCGGCGGGCAGTTGCGCGCGATCGGGATAGGCGCCTGGGGTGTGGTCTTTGCGGTCGCCGTGCAATCCGAGTCGCGTCTGGTGGCTTGCATAGCCGCGCTGCTGGCAGCCGGATTCGCCGTCATCGACGGCTACCATTCGGCCCTCTACCGCCAGACGCTCGAGCGGGCGCGGACCCTCGAGGAACTCCTCGGCAACTATTACAGCTCGCTCGGAATCAGCGCGTCCAATCCGCGAAAGGTGCTGCGGGCGCGCGCAGCGCTTGAACAGCACCGCTTTGGCGTGCACCGCAACATGCAGCCGATCAACCAAATGAAGCGCTGGTGGCTGCCACGACCCGTGCGTGTCACATGGATATACGCAGTGCTCATCGCGCTGGCGGTTGGCGCGGCGGCATACTTTCAGCTCAAGAGCCCGTCGAGCTGTCAGAACGGCCATCTCGGCGCCGAGCCGTGCCTGGTGTACGTCAGCCCCGTACAGACGGTTGCCAATTTAGACCATTTACAGGCAGGCAAATTAGTAGCTCGTCACGGCTTACATGAAAGAAAGCGAAGCTCAGCTGCTTTTAGGCAGGTCCAGCAAAGCGGCAACCCTCAGCGACACAGTTCTCCCCTACGTTCGCCCCCGCCAGCATTGGCAGGGACCGCTGGCGGTGCGCCGGCGGTCGGCTCGGCATCGGACTCAAGAAAGAGTCTCACCGTCCGATAACCAGATCGTGAATGGACCCGTTTTTCGCTTTCGACTCGAGCGCGTTCGCGCGCTGCGTGAGCGCAAAGAACAACATGCCCAGCAGGAGCTGGGTTTGGCGATCGCATCGTGCTCGAGCGCCGAGGCCGAGCTGCGCGCCGCCGAAGCTCATCTGGAGCAAGCGCATAGCGAACACCGGGCCCAGGTAGGCGAGCCTCAAACGCTCGACGCCCGCGAGCTGGTTGGACGTCAGGCGTTCCTCGAGCGCATCGAGGCGCAGCGCGGCGCCCACGCCCAAGAGCTCCAACGGCGCGAGGCGACGGTACTCGAGCGTGACGCCCAGCTCACCACCGCCGCAAGCGAGCACGAGATGCTCAAGCGCCTCAGAGAGCGTCACCGCGACGAGCACGAGCGCGCCGCCGCCGGCCGCGAACAGGGTGCGCTGGACGAGATCGCCGCCGCACGCTTCGGGCGGAGCGGGAAATGAACGCTGGCGCGATCGCCCCTGTCGTGGGCGTGCCCGAAGACGAGCTGGCGATCTCCCAGCGCGTACAACAACTGCAGGCGCTGATCGAACAGGCGCGTCAGGTTGGCGCCAACGTTGTCCCCGTCGCCTCAACCGCCGGCTCACCCAGCGCGAGCGCATCGAGCGTGGGCTCACCCAGCCTCACAGCGGGCGCTGGCTCGCAGGCGCCCTCCGGGGACTTCGCCGCCGCGCTGCAGGCGGCCACCGCAGCCGACACCTCCTCGCCCTCGCCACCAGCGAGCGAAAGCCTGGCAGGTGGCGGAGGCGACAGCGGCGAATACGACAGCGTGATCGAACAGGCAGCCGCCCGCTATGGCCTGGACCCCGCGGTCCTGCACGGCCTGATCCAGCAGGAGTCGGGCTTTGACCCCAACGCGCAGAGCAGCGCCGGCGCTAGCGGCCTGACACAGCTGATGCCGGGCACCGCCTCCTCGATGGGCGTCGCCAATCCGCTCAACCCGACCGAATCGATCGAAGGCGGCGCACGTTATCTGAGCCAGCTGACGAGCCAGTTCGGCGGCAACACCGAAGACGCGCTTGCCGCCTACAACGCCGGGCCCGGAGCGGTTCAGCAATACGGCGGCATACCCCCCTATGCCGAAACCCAGAGCTACGTCTCCAAAGTGCTCGGCTACGCCGAGACCTACCGCCAAACACATCCCACGATCGCTGCCGGAGGTCTGGCGTGAACGGCCCAAGCGCACTTGGTGCGCCACCGGCTTCGCTGCCCTCCGGTTCGCTGCCGGGCGGCTCGCAGACCGCCAGCGCGGGCCGATCGAGTCCGTTCTCAGGCGCTCCACCAGGAGTCTCCGGTGGAGCCCCGCCTGGGGCTCCACCCGGCGCGCCGTTTCAGAGCGCGCTCGCGACACATTGGGCCCGGACCGCCACTGCGGAAGGCCATCCAAGCAGCCAGCCCCGACCGGGAGCTGGCAAGACGTCGCGCGTTCCCCGCGCTGGCCGCGCACGCGAAGCACATGCGGACGGGAATGCGGGCGCGAACGCCGAGACCGCGCCTCTGGCCACGAGCCCCGATAGGCCCGACGTGGACATGGCGACGCAGAGCAGCGGTGCCGCGCACCTCCCGGCGGCGTCCCTCGCCGGGCCCGCCTCCGCGGCCGCCACAACCCCCGCCTCGATCGGGTCGAGCTCCGACACCGGCAGCGGCAGCGGCGAAGCGACTATGTCCCTCGCGTTGCCGGATAGCTCGACACGCGGTGGCGAAGCGACCCAGTCTCTGGCGCCCCCAGACGGCTCGACACACGCCGGCCCGATCGCCCCTACGAGCGTCCTGGCGAACCCGACGATCGGACAGTCCGGCGCGAGCGGGTCGAACGCCGCAGAGGCGGCCGGCGCCGAATCGACGAATACCTCCATCGCCGGTGCTGGACCCGACGCTGCGGCCCTCACCTCGGAACATGCCCTGGCATCGGTGCCCTCGGATGGGGCGCCATCCGCGCCTGCCGGTGACTCTGCCTCCGCCACCACAACTCCAGGCTCGCCCATGAGCGTCGAGTCAAACTCGCCAGCCTCCGCGCCCGACGTGTCACCGTCAGACGCCGGTGCCAAGCTCGCTGCGACTTCGACCGGGCCCGCCGACGCCGGATCGTCAACCGGTCCCGATCCCTCACCCGGCGCCAGCTCGCCAACGGGCCCCACCCACTCGCCAGCCCAGACACCGGGTTCCGATCTGCCGCCGACTTCAAACTCGGCAAACGCCTCGGTCGACGGCTCGCTTGGCTCCGTATCGCAGGCATCCGCGCCCGCGCCCGCGTCTTTGCCCGAATCGGCTGCCCAGCCGACCTCTACGCCGCCGGCGGCACCGGTAGGGAGCGCTCGGGGCTTCGAGCAGACGAGCACGGCCACGCTACAGACCGCTGGCGGCACCGCGACACCCAATACGGCCAGCAGCACCGCGAGGCCGCAGACCGCTGGCGGCGGGTCCCCTGGCTCGCCCTCCTCCGTTGGCGCCGGCGGGACGGGCCGCATATCCCGGATACCTGGGGCGACGGCGCCCGGGGTCTCGACGCCTGGCCAGGACGCCACCCCCACCACTCTCTCGCTCGCGCCCGCGGGCGCTTCCGGCGCGAATGCAGCCGATCGAGCCGCCGCAGGGGCACCAACCCCGGCGCAAGCGGCGGCGGCGCCGAGGACCCTGGCCGACCCGGGGTTGTCCGCTGCCATCTCCAGCGGCGCCGAAGTGAGCGCGGGCGCCGAGACGAATCTTGCCGCAAGTGCAGATTCTGGGACGGGTGCGCTGTCGGTCCCCGGCGTGCCGATGCAGGAGATGATCGATTCGATCGGCGCGACGATCGAGCTGGCGTCCCGCCAGGGCATCGCCAGGGCACGGATCGAGCTTCAACCCGAAGAGCTCGGCCACATCAGCATTCGTTTGAGCCAGACCAGCGAAGGTCTGCGCGCGCGTGTCACCGCCGACACTCCCGCCGGCGCACAGGCGCTCACGCAGGGCCGCTCGGAGCTGCGCCAGTCGCTTGGCTCGCTCGGCCTATCGCTGCTGCGCTTGGACATCGGCTCCTCCGGCCAGCCGCAGACCGGAGAACAGGACGGGCGCTTCACCGCGAAAACCGATGGATCGAGTGCCCCAGGCGCAGCTGGCACAAGCGAAGAGGGCGAAGCGCTCGGCGATACGCGGGAGCAGCGCCCAGCCGGCCGGCGCCCCGCTGGGCGAAATCGTGGACGTGCTGGCGTGAACACACGAAAGGACCAACCGCTATGACCGCAGTCCCCACCGCACAGGCCGCCGCGACAACGGCCCCCGTTGCACGGGCCGCCGCCTCGACTGCCGCCCCGGCCGCTACCCAGGGTGCAAGCTCGACCTCGGCAACGAATCCCGAAAACCCGAACGGCGTGCTCGGGCAGAACGACTTTCTGAAGCTGATGATCGCCCAGCTGCAGGCACAGAATCCCCTGGAACCCGCTAACGGCAACGAATACGTGACCGAGCTGGCGCAGTTCACCCAGTTGGAGCAGACGACCAACCTCGCGAGCGCGAGCGAGCTTTCGAGCGCCGTCCAGCTGATCGGCCACAGCGTCAGCTACAGCGATCCCGCCACCGGCGCCACGGCAACAGGGAAGGTCGAAAGCGTCCAGTCCACCAGCTCCGGTCCGACCCTGACGGTAGAAGGCGTGCCGGGCGTGAAGGTCGCGAGCGTTAGCGAAGTCAAATGAACCCGATCTCAAACCCAGCGCTGATCCCGCCGGGGGGGTTGACGACCCCGCCAGCCCGGCGCAGCACAGCCACGGCCCCGACGACCCCCACGACCCCGGCGCGCGCGCCGACAGGCCCGGGCACGACCAGGCCGGCGGACGACGCTACGCGCAAGGGCGCCGCGAACGGAGCCGCCAGCAGCCCTCCCGGCCAGTCCTTCTCCGAAGCGCTCGAGCAGGCAGGCGGCTCGCAGCCGCTGCAGTTCTCCCGCCATGCGCTCGCGCGCGTGCAGCGCCGCGGGATCGAACTGGACTCGGCGACGCTCGGACGACTCTCAGAGGGAGTGGGACGTGCGGCGAGCAAGGGCTCGCGCGATTCCCTCGTACTTGTCGACGGCACCGCCTTCGTGGTGTCCGTCAGCAACCGCACGGTCATCACGGCCGTGGGCTCCGAGCACATGAAGGACAACGTGTTCACCAACATCGACAGCGCCGTGATCGCATGACCGACGGCGACCAACAACGGCTGGACCTCACCGAGGGGGCCGCGAAAGGAAGGGCAGTCACGATGATGACTGGAATGTATGCCGCGATCAGCGGCCTGGACGCAAACCAGGCGCTTGCTGAACGAGACGGCAAACGACCTGGCGAACGTCAACACCGTGGGCTACAAGGCCTCGAGTGTCACGTTCTCCGAATCGCTGACGCAGGTGATGCGAGGAGCATCGGGACCAACGGCCACCAACGGCGGCTCCAACCCGGTGCAGATCGGGCTTGGCGTGCAGGTCGCCGCCACCCGCAACGAAATGACAGAGGGCTCGTTTCAGACCACCAACAACCCTCTGGACGTCGCGATCGAGGGCAACGGCTTCCTACGCGTGGGCGCCGGCGCACCGCCTGCCAAGGAACCGTACACGACTGGCCTGCCCGCCAAAGTCAACTACACGCGCGCCGGTGATCTGACGACCGACTCGCAGGGATTCCTCACCACCGAAGCCGGCGAATACGTGATCGGGCGCAACGCCGTGGCAACCGAAACCGAAGCCGGCACCACCTATGCGGCGGGCAAGGAAGAAAGCTACATCCATATTCCGCCGGGCTCGAGCAACGTGTCGATCGGCCCGGACGGCTCTGTCGCCTACACCGACGAGAACCCCGAATCCAAGAACTACCAGCAACGCGTCACCGCGGGCTACATATCGCTTGCGACATTCCCCAACGAAGACGGCCTGGAACGTCTGGGCGGCTCGCTGTGGGGGCAGACCGCCAACTCGGGCGCACCGATCGTCGGCACTCCCAACACCCCGGGCTTCGGCTCGACGATCGGCGGAGAGCTTGAGATGTCAAACGTCGACCTTGCCACCGAGATGACCAACATGATCACGGCCGAGCGTGGCTACCAGGCCAACTCGCGTGTGATCTCCACAGCCGACGAAATGCTGGGAACGTTGGTCACGATGGTGCAGTAGGCCACATCACGCTTCGGCGGCCGCTCTTTCGCCGGACATGGATCGACGGCCTGCCCCGGTGGCAAATCTTTATAGCGCGACCAAGGAGGTCGAAGTAGAGCGGACAACTCCGAGGAGCATGGGATGGGACGGCGCGCCTGCGTCGTTCCATCCCATCGCTATTTTTCGGCCCTGATCGGCAGCCTCTCACGCATCCATGCAGGGCATATCACGTGGGCTCGATAAGGCACATCTGTGTATTTCAAAACGCTCTGCACACCCACACCCCCTTTAAAGTGGGAGCGACAACCTGTTTAGGTACCGAAGCTTTAGCAACACACTCAAGAAGCTTTAGCAACACACTCAAAATTTTCTAAGCTTTTCGTGCAAGCACATTTTTTCCATGTTCTGGCGCGAGGGAGGCGCAGATGATCACGCTCAACCGGCTCGGCCACAGCGACGAGCCCTTCCAACTGAATCCAGACATGGTCGTGACCGTCGAGTCGACCCCAGACACGGTCATCACGCTCGCCACGGGAGCGAAGGTGGTCGTGGCCGAGACGCCGGAGCAGGTCGCGGCGCGCCCTGCACGCCTACCGCGCCGGAGTACTCAGCGAGGCGCTGCGCAACCGCCGGCCTCCGCGTCCGCCCGGCCCCCCCGCCGGCACGCGCGAGCCGAGCCGGCTCTCCGCGGTGGAGGACGATCCGGCCTAGACATATCGTCCTCAAAGCCCCAGCTGTCAAGGATTTTCCCGCAACGCCGATAGTTGAGCAAATGAAAGCTTCAACGGCCATCGGGATTGGCGCGGCCTTCGGCGCGCTCTTGCTCAGCTCGATGATGGACGGGACGAGTCCCGCCTCCTTCATCAACATCCCCGCACTGATGATCATCATCGGCGGCACCTTCGGCGTCACGCTCGCCAGCACCGGCATGGAGGTCGATGAAGCGCATACCGAGCCTCTACAAACTCGTGATCTCGGCCGAACCCCCCGACATGCGCGGGCGACTCGACCAGCTCGTGGGCCTGGCCGACCAAGCTCGCCGCGAAGGCCTGCTAGCGCTCGACGCCCAACTCCCCGAGATCGAGGATCCCTTCACCCGCAACGCCCTGCAGCTGGTAGTCGACGGTACCGACCCCGAGATGGTCCACACGATCCTCGAGGCCGAGGTGGACGGCATGGCCGCCCGCCACGCCGTCGGCGCCTCGCCGTTCGAGAAGGCCGGCGGCTTCGCGCCGACGATGGGGATCATCGGCACCGTCCTCGGCCTGGTGCACGTGCTGCAGAACCTGGCAGCGCCCTCCACGCTCGGGCCCGTCGATCTCCGCGGCCTTCATCGCCACGCTGATGGGCGTCGGCTCGGCCAACGTGATCTTCCTGCCGATCGCCAACCGCTTGAAGGCGATCTCCGCCGAAGAGGTCGAGCTGCGCATGATGACCGCTCGAGGGAATCCTCTCGATCCAGGCGGGCGACAACCCGCGCCTGGTCTCCGAAAAGCTGATGTCCTACGTGCCGCCCGCCGAGCGCTCCGACGAGGACGAGCAGCAATCGGTCGCGCAGCTGGACGTCGAGCCCAAGGCGGCCTGAAGCATGGCTCGCGGGCGCGGGCGCCATCGCGGTGGGGCTCACAGCGAGGAGAGCGAGGAGCGCTGGCTTTTGACCTACGCGGACATGATCACGCTGCTGATGGCGCTGTTCATGGTCCTGTTCTCGATCTCCTCGGTCAACATCTCCAAGTACCAAACCCTGCAGCAGTCGCTGAAGGCCGCCTTCTCGGGCAACATCCTGCCCGGCGGCAAGGCGGTCGCCCAGCAGGGCTCGACCGCCAACTCGAGCCAGGTCCCCGCAAGCGTCGAACTGCAGGCGATCGAGCCGGTCACCACACAGGGCGCCGCCAGCCTGCAGAACAGCAACGCGCACGGCACGCAGAGCGCTGCGGCGGCACAGCAGGAAACGCCCGCCCAGCGCGAGAACAACGAGTTCGCGCAGATCAAGCACGAGCTAGACGCCTACGCGAAGTCGCACGGCTTCGGCTCGAGCGTGCAGACCTCGATCGAACAGCGCGGCCTGGTCATCAAGGTGCTCACCGACGACCTGCTGTTCCCTTCGGGACAGGCGACGCTCGACGCTCGAGTCCTACTCGCTGCTCGGCGAGATCGGCCAGCTTGCTGAACATCGACGAAACCCACCCGATCAACGTCGAAGGCAACACCGACAACGTCCCGATCCACAGCTCCCAGTTCTCGAGCAACTGGGAGCTCTCGACCGCTCGCGCCAGCGCCGTCGTCGAATTCCTGGTCGAACATGGAGTCGCAGCGCACAGACTGACAGCGAGCGGCAACGCCGACCAACAGCCGGTGGCCAGCAACGCGACCGAAAGCGGCCGTGCCCGCAATCGGCGCGTGGAGATCGTGATGCGCCGCCTCTACGGCGGAGAAGGCGAAAGCCAGTCCGGCAGCGAACCATAAGCAGACGCCTTCCGACAGTCCAGCAAAGCCAGCCCAGCAAAGCCCAGCCCAGCCCAGCAAAGCCCAGTCCAGTCCAGCAAAGCCCAGCCCAGCCCAGCAAAGCCCAGCCCAGCCCAGTCCAGCCCAGTCCAGCCCAGTCCAGCCCAGCCCAGTCCAGCAAAGCCCAGTCCAGTCCAGCCCAGTCCAGCCCAGCCCAGCCCAGCCCAGTCCAGCCCAGTCCAGTCCAGCAAAGCCCAGTCCAGTCCAGTCCAGTCCAGTCCAGCCCAGCCCAGCAAAGCCCAGTCCAGTCCAGCAAAGCCCAGCCCAGCCCAGCAAAGCCCAGTCCAGTTCAGTCCAGTCCAGCAAGCCGAGTCCAGCCCCAGCCCAGCCCAGTCAGCCTCAAGACCTCACACCCACTACATGCTCAAAAACAAGAAGATCCTGATTGTCCTAGTCGTCCCGATCCTGCTGTTCGGCGGCTACACGATGACCAAGGCCAAGCCTGTCGCCAAGGAGAAGATTAAGGGCACGATCTATGTGATGCCCCAATCCTTCCTGCTGAACCTCAGCGACGGACGCTACGCCAAGATCAGCGTGGCGCTCGAGCTGGCCCCCGGACAGAGCGACGGCGCCAGCGCCGCGAGCAGCTCGTCCGGTTCCGAAAGTGGGCCCGGTACTCTGCCCGAGGAAGCGATCGTGCGCGAAATCGTGACGAACGCCGTGACCGGCCAGAGCGGCGAAACGCTCATAAACGATCACGGCCGGCAGGCGATCAAGCGCCAGATCCTCCACACCATCCAGCAAGACACAGACATCAAGGTCGAAGAAGTTCTCTTTCCGGATTTCACAGTTCAATAGGAGGCGACGTGGCTGAGGCAATCGAGTACGAGCAGTTCGACCAAGGCCCGCCGTCGGACGCAGCCGGGGGAGCGAGCGCCGGTGGAGCTAGCGACGTGAGCGCAGGCTCCGGTGCGCCAGCCGGCTCAGGCACCGATGGAGCTGGGCCCTCCGACCCCGACCTGAGCCGCCTCAGCGACATACCGATGGAGTTGAGCGTGGAGATCGGCCGCACGCACATGACTGTCGGCGAGACGCTCGACCTGCGTGTCGGCTCCGTGGTGGCGCTGGAGCGCCAGGCTGGCGAGGCCGCCGATCTGCTCGTCAACGGTACTGCGATCGCGCGCGGCGAGGTGATCGTCATGGACGAGCGCTACGGTCTGCGCGTCACCGAGATTCTCGAGAGCAACCAGATCTCGGCCTCCACCGGAACCGGCGAGGCCACGGCAAGCGAGGCCGTGACCGCCAACAGCTGACACAGAGGAGCACAGTTGAGCCCGAAGAGCCGCGCCGGCGCTTCAAAAGACGAGCCGCAGGGCTCGAAGAAGCGTCAGCCCGCCACCAAGGGCGCTACGGCGAAGGGTGTGGCAGCCAAGGACACAGCGGCGAAGGGCGCTACGACCAAGGACGCAGCGGGCGCCGCACAGGCGGGCACCCCAGACGTCCACAAGTCGCAGGACGCCACGGGCGGAGGCATACGCACGCTCGACTTCTCCCAGCCGACCAAGTTCACGACCGAGATCAGACGCCGCATCTCGGGCGCGATCGAGCAGTTCTGCGAGGCGCTGTCTGCCCGCCTAACGAACGAGTTGTCGGTGGAAGTCGAGCTCAGCGTCGCCGAGGTCGACCAGCACACTTGGGCGGCCGCCAAGGCACGGCTGGCCGCAGACGCCGTCGCGGTGGCAGTCGATGCGAAGGCGATCGAACGTCAGATGCTGCTCAGCGTCGAGCAGCCGCTGCTGCTACAGGCGCTCGAATGCCTGCTCGGCGGCCAGGCCTCCGAAGCACCGCCAGAGCGCCATCTGACAGACATCGACTGGGTGCTCGCACGCAGCCTCCTCGAAGGGATCGTCGTTGAGCTATCAAGCGCCTGGGGCGAGCTCGGCGGCCCACAGCTGACACGTGGCGAGGTCGACCTGGAGGCAGACGCCGGTGTCTTCGCCCCCGTCGGCGAGCCCACCTTCGCGGTCACGCTCGCGAGCAAAATCGACGGCCAGTCAGCAACGATGTCGCTGCTGATCCCCTGGGCTGCGATCGAGCCGGTCGCAGAGAGCATCCGCGGCAGCGGCGGCCCGCCGCCTGCGGGCGACGTGCGCGACCCCGACGCGCTGCGGCGCGGCCTTGCCCGCGCCGAGGTGCTGCTGCGCGCCGAGGTCGGCTCGGCCCAGATGCCGATCGAGCAGATGCTGGCCCTCGTGCCTGGCAAGCTCGCCGAGCTGCAGGGTCGCGCCGATGACGGTGTGTGGCTGTTCGCCGAGGGCGTGCTGCTGGGCTGCGGCCAGCCCGGGCGCTCAGGGACGCGCCGAGCGATCAAGCTGCACTCCACAAGCAATACACGGACACGCGCCGACACGTACGCCAAGCTCGGCCGCGCCGAGCTCGAGCGCGCGCGGGCGCATGTCGATGGTACGCGCGAGAGCGCCGAGGGCCGGGCGATCCTGCGCAACATCTTCGTACGCGTATGGGCCGAGCTGGGACGCACGCACATCCCACTCGGAAGCGCGGTTGAGCTCGCGCCGGGCGCCGTCGTCGAGCTCGACCAGGCCGCCGACGCACCGGTCGAGCTGTTCGTCAACGGGCTGTGCTTCGCCAACGGCAGCCTCGTGGTCACGCCAGACGGCGGCTGGGGCGTGCAGATCTCCCAACTGCTGTAACGCATGCACCCGGACCGCAGCCCGGACACACAAATCTCCCAGCCGGTGTAGCGCTTACAAGAACAAATAGTTCCAGCTTGAAAAGAACTCAAAAAAATACACACACACCTCGACCCCAGCCACCTCCCTCTCTCGACCCGGACGCCCCCTTCTCGACCTCAGTCACCCTCCTCTCGAGACCTCAGACACCCTTCTCTACCTCAGTCACCCTCCTCTCGAGACCTCAGACACCCTTCTCGACCTCAGACACCCTCCTCTCGAGACCTCAGACACCCTTCTCGACCTCAGACACCCTCCTCTCGAGACCTCAGACACCCTTCTCGACCTCAGACACCCTCCTCTCGAGACCTCAGACACCCTTCTCGACCTCAGACACCCCCTTCTCGACCTCAGCCTTCTCGGCCTCAGACGGCCGGCTGGGGCCGCAGATCCCCCAGCCGATGTAGCGCTTCGCCCTCAAGACCTCGGGGCGCAGGCCGATAACCGGGGGCGACTCTTCCTCGGAGTCGTCCCTCGATGACCAAGCTGACCTTCCCCCGTGCGGCCACGCAAGTGGCTGCCTTGCTGTGTTGCTGCCTGCTCGCGTGGGCCGACCCCGCCTCGGCGTTCACCGCTGCAAACACCAGGAAGGGCGCAGGCGAAAACACGCCACTGAACCTCGGCTCGCCAACCACCAGCTCGCACACGAGCTCCGGCGGGCCCAGCATTGTGCGCACGATCGTCGGCCTGGCGATCGTGCTCGCCGTCATTTGGGGCCTCGCGTGGATCCTGCGCCAGGTCAAGGGCGGGCGCGATCCGCGCGTGGCCGCGAACGGCCTGACGAGCGTCTCCGCGCTGAGCCTCAGCTCAGGCCGCTCAGTGCACCTGGTCAGAGCAGGCAACGACTACCTGCTGTTGGGCAGCGCCGAGCACGGCCTGATGCCGATCCACCGCTACACCGAGCAGCAGGCGCTCGAAGCCGGACTGCTCTCCTCCGAAGAGTCGCTACAGCCGCGCAAATTTCGCATCAACCTCGGCCTACTCGCTCCCACCAAGCCTGAAGGCGACCGGGCGGTGCGATCGGTGAGCGCACCGAGGGCAGCGCTTCCACGTAGCACGCCAGAACGGCCCCGCCCCACGAGGACGCTCGAATCCGGCGAGCGCCAGAGCGATCCGATGCACATGCCCTCGGTGTCCTCGAGCCTGATCGAGCGCCTGCGCGAACTGACGGTGCGTCGTTGAACCTCAGCTCCAGCAACGCCGTGCAAATCCTGCTGCTCGTCGGCGGCCTGACACTCGTCCCGGCGATCCTGTTCACGGTCACCGGATTCAGCCGCATCCTGATCGTGCTCGGCTTCATCCGCTCGGCGATCGGCACCACCACCGAGCCGCCCAACCAGGTGCTCGTCGGGATCGCGCTGTTCCTGACGATCTTCGTGATGGCGCCGACCGTCGGTGCAATCAAGAAGGACGCGGTCGAACCACTGATGGCCCACCGGATCAACACCACCACGGCGCTCGAGCGTGCCGAGGAACCGATGCGCGAATTCATGTTCCGCCAGACACGCACGCAGGACATCGCACTGTTCGTCGGCCTCGCCAAAGCAAAGACGCCGCACACTCGCGCCGAAGTCCCGACCGAGGTGTTGATCCCGGCCTTCATCGTCTCCGAGCTCAACATCGCCTTCCAAATCGGCTTCTTGATCTTCCTGCCGTTCCTGATCATCGACCTGATCGTCTCGGCAACGTTGATGAGCATGGGAATGATCATGCTGCCGCCGACCTTCATCTCGCTGCCTTTCAAGATCCTCTTGTTCGTGCTGGTCGACGGCTGGGATCTGGTCATCAGAGCGCTCGTCCAGAGCTTTCACGTAGGTACCTAAGGACCCCACCCATGCCCAAAGACACCCCCCTGAGCTCGAACACGCCAAATCAGAACGTCCCCAACCCAACGGTGCACACGCTATGAACCAGGACACCGTCGTCAACCTCGCATCCCAGGCGATGAGCCTGGCCTTGAAGATCGCCGGCCCCCTGCTGATCGTCGCGCTCCTCGCCGGGCTCGCGGTCAGCATCTTCCAGGCGGTCACCCAGATCCAGGAGCAGAGCCTCACGCTGATCCCGAAGATCATCGGCGTCGCAGCCGTGATGATCGTGCTCGGCCCCTGGATGCTGGGCCAGCTGGTCGCCTACACGACGGCTTTGTTCACGTCGATCCCGACGATGGTCGGCTCGTGAACGAACTGCTCAGAAAGCTGACCACCGGCGAGCTGGTCGGCTTCATCCTCGTGCTGGCACGCGTCACGCCGCTGTTCGTCGTCGCGCCGCTGTTCTCCTCGTCGCTGGTCCCCCCGCGCGTGCGCGGGATCATCGCGGTCGGCATCTCGATCGGGCTGACGCCGATCGCTCTGCACGGCCAGCACATACCCAGCGCACCGCTGGCCCTGGCCGAGCTGGTGATCGAGGGCCTGCTCGTCGGCTTCGGCTTCGCCTTCACGCTCGCGATCCTGTTGGCGGCGCTCGAAACAGCCGGCGCGATGATCGACGTCGTCTCGGGCTTCTCATACGGAGAACTGATCAACCCGATGACCGGCCAGAGCGGCGCCGTCATCTCGCGCTTCTACTCGCTGGTGGGGACGATGATCTTCCTGGTCATCGGCGGCGACGAGTGGACGTTGCGCGGCCTCGGACGCACCTTCCAACTCGTCCCGCTGACAAGCGGCCCGCGCATGCCTTCGCTGATCGGCGGCGCCGAGCAGGCGTTTGCCGGCCTCTTCACCTCGGCGCTTGAGATCGCCGGCCCGGTGCTACTCGCGCTGCTGATAACCGACGTGGCCTTCGGCGTCGTCTCGCGCGTGGTGCCGCAGTTGAACGTATTCGCGGTCGGTTTCCCCGTGAAGGTCGCAGTGGCGCTGCTGGTCGTCGGCGCCGCGCTCCCCTTCACAGCCAACTGGATCTCAGAACAGATGTCGGTAAGCGTGGGCGCGGCGCTGGGCGCGCTGCACGTGGCATAGCCGATGGCACGCGAAGAGCGCACAGAGAAGGCCACACCCAAGCACCGCCAGCGCGCGCGAGAGAAGGGCCAGGTCGCGCGCAGCCCTGACCTCAGCGGCTCGCTTGTCTTGATCGCTGGCCTGCTCGCGATCAGTGCGATGGGCCCGAAGATCGTCGAAGCCGGGGCTACGACTTTTCGCGAAACGCTGCGCGACGTCGCCAACCCTGCCCATGCCACTAGTGCCGCCGGCATCAGCGAACTAATGCACATGGCGCTCACGACGATCGGGCTCGCGGTGGCGCCGGTGGCGGGCGCATGCCTGCTCGCCGGCCTGCTCGGGGGCGTCGCACAGGTCGGCTTCAAGCCCACCCTGCAAGCGCTGAAACCCGACTTCCACCGCATCAACCCCTCCGCGGGCGCGCGCAACCTGTTCGGCCCCAACGCTATCTTCGAAGCGCTCAAGGCAATCGCCAAGGTTGCCGTGGTCGGGCTCGTGGCCAGTCTTGCCGTGTTGCCGGGACTGACGACGCTCGCCGCCAAGGTGGGCATGCCAGCGCACGCGCTCGGCGCGCTGATGGGCGAACGCGCCCTCTCGATCGCACAACACGCAGCCATGGCCTACCTGGTGATCGGCCTGCTCGACTACGCCTGGCGCCGCCATCGCCACGAGAAGCAGTTGCGGATGACCAAGCAGGAGGTCAAGGAGGAGACCCGCCAATATGGCATCTCCGCCGAGGTCAAAACGGCGCAGCGCCGCCGCCAGATGCAGGCGGCGCGGGCACGCATGATGGCCGCCGTGCCCAAAGCCGACGTGGTCGTGACCAACCCGACCCACTACGCCGTCGCACTGCTCTACGACGGCTCGCACACCGCGCCGCTGCTCGTCGCCAAGGGCAAGGATCTGATCGCCGCCCAGATCAGGCGCGTCGCCGAGGAAAACGACGTGCCGGTGATCAGCGATCCACCGCTTGCCAGGGCGCTTCACTCCTCGACCGAGATCGGCCAGATGATCCCCCAGGAACTGTACGCGGCGGTCGCCCAGGTGCTCGCCTTCGTCTACCGCACGGCAGGGCGTAGGAGGCTCGCCTCATGACCAACCCCACCGTCAAGCGCCTTTTGGGACACAGCGATCTGCTCGCCGCCGTCGCCGTCGTGTGTGTCGTGACGATGCTGGTCGTGCCGCTGCCGCCAGCGCTCTTGGACCTGCTGATCACGCTCAACATCTCCGCGGCGCTCACGATCGTCGTGGCCACGATGTACCTGGGCAAGGCGCTCGATTTCGCGTCCTTCCCGAGCCTGCTGCTGCTGACGACGATGTTCCGTCTGGCGATCAACGTGTCGGTCACGCGTCTGATCCTCACCACCGGCAACGCCGGCAGTGTCGTCAAGGCCTTCGGCTCGTTCGTCGTCGGCGGCAACGTCGTCGTCGGCCTCGTCATCTTCCTGATCCTCGTCGTGATCCAGTTCGTGGTCGTCACCAACGGCGCCGGGCGCGTGGCCGAGGTCGGCGCCCGCTTCACGCTCGACGCGATGCCGGGCAAGCAGATGGCGATCGACGCCGACCTGAACGCGGGCCTGATCTCAGACGACCAGGCGCGTCAGCGGCGCTCGGAGATCGGGCGCGAGGCCGACTTCTACGGCGCCATGGACGGCGCCTCGAAGTTCGTCAAGGGAGACGCGATGGCGGCGCTCATCATCACCGCGATCAACCTCGTCGGCGGGATCGTCGTGGGCATGCTGCAGATGAATCTCGGCTTCGGCGAAGCCGACCCAAAAGTACTCGCTGCTGACGGTCGGCGACGGGCTCGCGGCGCAGATCCCGGCGCTGTTGATCTCGGTCGCCGCGGGCATCATCGTCACGCGCGCCGCTTCCGACCGCGACCTGGGCAGCGACATTGCCGGCCAGATCCTCTCCCAGCGTCGCGCGCCAATGGTCGCCGCCGGCGCGATCGGCCTGTTCGCGCTGATCCCAGGCCTGCCAAAGCTGCCGTTCCTGTTCATAGCGGCGATCTTCGGCGCAATCGGCTGGGCCGTGCGCAACGGCATGCCCGAGGCCCAGGAGGTGGCCGCCGCGGCGGCCAAGGTCAAGGCCGCGGAACTAGCCGCGCCCGCACCGACCCCGGAGCCGCTGTCAGAGGTGGGCGTCGACGCGCTCGAGCTGGCGATCGGCTTCGGCCTCGTGCCACTGGTCAACGGAGGCTCCTTGCTGCGCCGCGTGAGCATGATCCGCCGCCAGATCGCGGGCGACCTGGGCCTCGTGATCCCACCCGTGCGCATCCACGACGAGCTGGGCATGGAATCGCACGAGTACGTCCTGAAGGTGCGCGGCTCGGAGGTCACGCGCGGGCGCATCATGCCCGGGCACCTGCTGGCGATGGACCCGGGCGACGCGAGCGCCACACTGCAGGGCATCCCGACGCGCGAGCCCGCCTTCGGCCTGGACGCGATCTGGGTGCACGACTCCGGGCGCGCCGAGGCCGAGGCGCTCGGCTACACCGTCGTCGACGCCGAGTCGGTGATCGTCACCCACCTGACCGAGACGATCCGCGAGCACGCCGCCGAGCTGCTCACCCGCCAGGACGTGCGCGCTCTCTTGGACAAGCTCAAGGAGTCAAACGCCGCGGTCGTCGAGGAGGTCGTGCCCGACATGCTCACGCTGGGAGAGATCCAGCGTGTCCTGCAACTGCTGCTCTCCGAGGGCGTACCGATCCGCGACCTCGGCACGATCGTGGAGGCGATCGGCGACAAGGCGCGAATAACGCGAGACACGAACCTATTGTCCGAGTACGCGCGCCAAGCGCTCGGCCGAGCGATCACCGCCCCGCATCTCGACGACGAGCTGCGTTTGCGCGCGATCACCTTGGACCCGGCGATCGAGCAGGAGGTCGCGACCTCGATAACCCAGACAGCAGACGGAGAGTATTTGGCGATGGACCCGCCAAGAGCACAGGCGATCGTCGGCGCGTTGCGAGCGCAAGTCGAGCACGCAAGCGGCCGCGGCGTCAGAGCCGGTGCTGCTGTGCTCAGCACGCGTGCGCCGCCACCTGCGTAGGCTGATCGCCCAAGCCCAGCCGCACCTAGCTGTCTGCTCCTACAACGAGATCGCACCGGGAATCAATGTCGAGACCATCGGCGTCATCCACGCATGAGTAGCGCGCCGAGCACCGACCCAGGCTCAGTTCACACCTACCGCGGGCGCACCGTCGAGGAGCTGCTGCCCAAGATCCAGGACGAGCTGGGCGCGAACGCGATCGTCGTGCGCCGTCGCGAGGGCCTGACCGGCGGCATCGCCGGCTTCTTCCAGCGGCGCTTCGTCGAGCTGGAAGCGACCGAGGGCGGGCCACAGATCGATGTGTATGACGAACCGCAAGCGAGCGAGACGCGCTCCTTTGCGCCCGAGCGCGAACCTTCGCTCCACCGGCGCGCAGCGCCGAGCAGAGGCGCTGAGCCCCCTCAACACCGCCTATGTCACCGAGCGCCTGGCTGCACTCGCCCGAGCCGGTCCGCTGGAGCCCGCGCGCATGCCCGCCCTCCCCCACGGAGGCCCCGCTGCGCACGGGCTCGCGCAAGAACAGCCTGGTGCTAGCCGATCCCGCCGACCCGCGTTCGCGCTGATGCTCGAGCGCGGCGTCCTCGGCACGCCGAACGCGAGCGCCCGCGGGCGCCGAGTACCAGCCGTGGCCGAGCCCCGACCGTCCTCGCGCGCCCAGACCAAGATCCGCCAGGGCCTGCTCGCGCTCGGAGTCAGCGAGCAGTTCGCAGCCGAGCTGATCGAAGGCGCCGCCGTCCACATCCGCCCGTTCGCGCCGCGCGCCAGCCTCAGCCAGGCAGTGCGCTCGGCGCTCACGGCCCGCATCCCGGTAGCGCCGCCGCTACCGGCGCGTGGCGCGGCGATCGTGCTGGTGGGCCCGGGCGGAGCGGGCAAGACCAGCTGTTGCGCGGCCCTGCTGGGCGCCTACCGCAGGGCCTCGGCGTTGCCAGCGAGCTGCGCGACGCTGATCACGGGAGCAGGCAACGGCGAGTTGCGGATGCTGCTCAGCCCGTACGTGATGAAGCCAACGGCGATCGACAGCGCCCGCGCGATGCGTGCCCTGCAAAAGACCAAGAGCGAGGGCCTGCTCGTGGTCGACACCCCCCCGCTCTCCCCAGGAGATCGAGCCGGGATACGCAAGCTCGCGGCCTTGCTGGCGCAGCTGGAGCCAGAGCGCATCGCGATCGTCCTGCCAAGCACGTTCAGCGCCGTCGCCGCCGCCCAGCTACTGCAGGCGCTATCCCCGCTGAAGGCAAATGCCCTAGCGCTAACGCACTGCGACGACACCGACCAGTTGGGGATGGCGATCGAGGCGGCCTGCAAGTTCGGCCTAGCCCCCGAGTACGCGCTGGCCCGAGCACGGGGAGTCGGCTGGAGCGTCGGCAGGCTCGACCCGGCCGCCCTGGCGGCCAAGTTGGTGCAGTGAGCCAGCAACGCGAGCACGTCCGCCTCAAGGCGGACCGGCCCGTGCTCGTATACATGGGCAAAGACCGCCGCCCGGTCCACACTTACGCCGTCGAGCTGTCAGGCGGCGGTTTGCTGCTCGCGGGCCCGCATGTGCTGGAGATCGACGAGGAAATCGAGTTCCAGCTGACTTTGACCCCCGATCGCGAGCCGATTATTGGGATTGGAAGGGTCGTGCGAAACGATTCTCGGGGGCGTCGTGCCATAACCTTCAGCCAGATGAGCGACGGCAATCGCCGCCGTCTGGTGCGTTTCATCTTCGAGCGCGAACGCGCCGAGCGGCGGCGTATGCTGGAAGCCGATGAGCGCGATGGCAACTGAGGCGCAGGCCCTCGTCGAGCCACCATCGGTGAGCGACGCCGCGGCGCCAACCCCGGCCCCACCGACCGCGACGCAAACGCCGCCCGACGGGCAGACAGGCAAGCAGCCCAAGGGCAAAGGCAAGGATTCCAAGGGCAAGGACGCAAAGGACAAGAAAGGCAAGAAGGGCAAGGCCGAGCAGGCTGCGTCCGCCGAGGACTCGGCCTCCCCAAGCGTCGCTGCCCACCCACGAGCTGCGCGGGCCGTGGCGCAGGCGAAGGCCTGGGGCGGGCTGGCCGGCTTCTTCATCGCCGGCTACCTCTCGCTGCCAACCGGCACGCTCGCCGAAGCGGCCTTGCGCGCGTTGGTCGCCGGCAGCGTCTGCTACGTAGCGGCCTGGGCCGGTGCGGTGTTCGTGTGGCGAAGGCTTGTGATCGTCGAGATCAAGGGCCGCGAACAGGCACTGCTCACCAGCGCATTGGCGGCGCTCGAGCCGGGAGAGGCAGCCGGCGCCACAGCCGAGCGTCCACGTGCGGGGGCAGCCTCGCGGGACCGCTAGCCGGCGATGGACGCGATCCCGCCAATCTCGCGCGGCCTGCCGCCGGTGAAGCGCGCAACCAGACCGCCGGTGAAGCGCGTGGAGCGAATCACGCGCGAAGAGGAACGCCAAGAGAGGAACTCCGGCAAGCGCGAACAGCGGGACGCTGCCGCCGACTTCGCGCAGCAGCCCCCCGACGGGGACGAACGTCCGCACGTCGACATCCGCGTTTGAGCCCTGTCTCTCGATCTGCAAACGCTCGTCCCGGTGGGGCCCCTTGCTCCGTGTGGGACGCGCGTCGCCATGCCCGGCTATGGCGGTGGGCGTCGCGCAAACCCAACGTCGCGCGACACCCACGCCGGAAAGCCGATGCCCCCCGCGCGCGCGGGGGGCACGTCGGTTTCGGCTGCCCCGCACTGCAGGAAATCTTGCGCCTGGAGGGAATCGAGCTAGTGGAGATGAATCCAGCTCAAGTTTCGTCGCTTGTCGGCGATAACCAGGGATGAGCCGACACGGAGTCGGCTCGGGACCGACAACAAATCCGTCATCAAGGAGATGAACGCATGTCCCTTATCAGTCAACACCAACCTGTCGGCGATGGACGCCAACAGGAACCTCAACAGCACCGAGAACTCGCTGTCGCTGGCGATGCAGCGACTGTCCTCGGGCCTGAAGATCAACTCGGCCGCCGACGACGTCGCCGGCTACGCGATCAGCCAGAACCTGGAGGGCCAGGTCAACGGCCTCAATCAGGCCACGCAGAACAGCCAGGACGCCGTTTCGCTTGCGCAGACGGCTCAGGGCTCGCTCAACGACGTCGAGCAGATGCTTCAGCGTGTCCGCGAGCTCGCGGTGCAGTACGCCAACGGCACGACCTCGAAGCCGACAAGGAAGCGATCACCTCCGAGGTCACGCAGCTGTCCTCCGAGATTGAACGCGTCGGTGAAACGACTCAGTTCAACGGCATCGACCTGCTCAGCAAAGCGACGACGATCTCCTTCCAGGTCGGCGCCAACGACGGCGAAGTCATCGGCGTCAAAACCGCTGATCTGAACGACATCGCATCGAAAGGCAGATCGAACTCAAAGGCGCCGAACCGATCACAGGACATCGACGAAGCGATCGACAAGGTCTCGGCGCTTGCCGGTGAATTCGGCTGCCGTGCAGGATCGCATCCAGTACACCGAGTCGAACCTGGAAACCTACAGCCAGAACCTGTCTTCGGCTGTGAGTGGCATCACCGACGTGAACATGGCGGCGGAAATGACCAACTTCACGAAGCTGCAGGTTCTCGAGCAGGCCGGCGTGTCGATTCTCTCGCAGGCCAACGCGGAACCTCAGGCTGTCCTGAAGCTGCTGCAGTAGTGCGCTCACTTCCTCAGCGGTGGCGCCTAGAGGACGCCACCGCTGCAGCGAAGCTCACCTGACGGGCGACCGCTTGCGCGGATGTCGGGTCAGGCGGGTCATATCGCTTCGGCGGTCCAAGCGACCGGCGCGGCTACATACCGCCGCTTCATCGAGGGAACGGTGGTGGAAACGGGCGGCTTCGGCTGCCCGTTTCCAGTTTGTGGCCTCAATCGCGGGCGCCGACTGCCGATTACACGGGATGATGTCCATCGAATCGACGCTCGCGCAGGTCAGCGCGATCAGACAGGCGCTCGCCGACCCGGCGGTGCTGATCGGCTCGAGCCCTGCGCTAAACGGCGGCACCGAAGCACCAGTCGGCCGACGCCGCACCGACACGAGCGAGGAATCCTCCTTCGCGAACGCGCTCGCGCAGGCGAGCGACAGCTACCAGAGCACCGCCACGCCGGCCGCGGTCCAACCGCAACCCCCTACGCCAGCCGCAGGAGAACAGAGCGCGTATGTCCCCAACGGCCTCGCGGGAACCAGCGGCCTCGGCTACTCGAGCCAACTGCAGAGCGCGGACGGTATCGTCGGCTCCTCGCTCGGCGCCCCTGACGAAAGCGCCGGCGCACGCATCGTCGCGATCGCCGAAAGCCAGCTGGGCCAGACCGAGCAGCCACCGGGCTCCAACGAATCGCCGGCGATCGCCCAGTACCGCAGCGCGACCGAAGGCGCGATCCCTGGCGCGCCGTGGTGCGCCTACTTCGCCTCCTGGGTAGCGCGCCAGGCCGGTGAGCCGCTGGGCGCGCAGGGTCAGGGGATCGGCGACGTCTCAGACATCTGGTCGTGGGCGCAGAGCAGCGGCCGCGCGATCCCCAACGGACCGGGCGTAGTACCCAAGCCGGGCGATTTGATCGTCTTCGGCGGCGAGCACGTCGGCATCGTCAGGGGGATCCTGCCGAACGGCCAGATCGCGACGATCGAGGGCAACTACGAAAACAAGGTCGCCGCCAACGTACGTAGCCCCACCGAAGCAACTGGTTATGTGAGCATGAGCTGAGTGAGCGCCGGGGAGATCATCGCCATCGCCGCCGCTGGGCTGGCGGCGGGCATGATCAACACCGTCGTCGGCAGCGGCACGTTGATCACTTTCCCGGTGCTGCTCGCCTTCGGCTACGCGCCCGTGACGGCCAACGTCTCGAACACCGTCGGCCTGGTCCCAGGCTCGGTCTCGGGCGCGATCGGCTATCGACGCGAGCTGAGCGGCCAGCGCGAGCGGGCAATACGGCTGGGAGCTGCGTCGGTGCTCGGCGGCATTACCGGCGCGGTGCTGCTGCTGGTATTGCCGGCCGCCGCGTTCGCAGCGATCGTGCCAGTGTTCATCGGCCTCGCGCTAGTCCTTATCGTCGCGCAGCCGCGCCTGAACCGCCTGCTTGCCAGGCACAGCGACCACAGCGAGCACACCGGCCGCAGCGCTGCTGCTCACGCTGTATGCGACCGGCGTCTACGGCGGCTACTTCGGCGCCGCCCAGGGCATCCTGCTGCTGGGCATCCTCGGCCTTGCGCTAACGCAGGATCTGCACCGCACAAACGCTCTGAAGAACGTCCTCGCCGGCCTCGTGAACGGTGTAGCGGGCGTGTTCTTCATCTTCGCCGCGCACGTGAGTGGGCGCCGGCGGCGATCATCGCCGCCAGCTCGATCCTCGGCGCGCAAATCGGGGCCAGGTACGGGCGCCGCCTGAACCCGGTCGCACTGCGGACGGTGATCGTGGTCGTCGGGATCGCCGCGATCGTGCATTTTGTCGTGTGACGCAGAGCGTCACCGATCGCGACATTTCCTGGGACGCCCAAGCAATGCGCCATCCAGTGGGAAACACTGGTGGCAAAGCGGGAAACCAAGCCTAGACTTGGATATCGCCGCGCAGTAATGTTTCCGTAGGTTCATCGGACGGACGGGCGAATTTGTGATGGTGGGAGAGAGCGAACGCTGGGTTAGCTGGTTGAAGGGAGGGTCTCCGTGGAAGGGCCCGCTACTTGCGCTGCTGCTGGAGCGTCCAGGTCACCCTTATGACTTCGCCAATCGACTGGTCCACCGCGTCGGCCCGGCGTGGCGGCTGGACACCAACGACGCCGGGCGCGTGCTGCGACGCGCCGAGCAGCTTGGATTGGCCTCCTCGAACATGGTCGACTCCAAGCGCTCACATCACCGTGTGCGCATGTACGAGCCGACCGATCTGACCGCCAAGGCCGTCGAGCACTGGATGAGCAGTCCCGTGCCGGCAGAGCCGGTGCGCGCCGAGCTGTGGACGCGGATGGTGGTCTCCGCGCCCGAGCACGCCCCGGCATTGCTTGAGGCGCTCGACCACTTCGAGCGTCAGCTGTTCGAGCTGCTCAAAGAGCACGGCACGCCGTTCCCCACCAAGACATGGAAGGGCCTGGAGTTGGAGTTGGCGCGACGGGGCGTGGTAATGCGGGTCGAGGGCGATCTGGCATGGATCGAACTGGCGCGCGGTCACATCCTCGAGTTCACGAGCGCTCGCCGTGGCCCTGCTTGAAGCGAAAGACCTTTGTAAGCGCTATGCCGACGGCTCACACGAGCTGGTCGTGCTCGACGACGCCTCGTTTGAGATCTTCGAGGGCGACTTCGTCGGGCTGTGGGGCCTGCGCCGCGCCGGCAAGTCCACACTGCTGCGGATTCTCGCCGGCCTCGAACAGCCCGACCGTGGCAGTCTGCGCTTCGACGACGTCGAGTTGACCACGCTCCCCCCCGATGCGCGGGTGCGGCTGCTGCGCAACCAGCTCGCGTTGGCCTCCTTCGGCTGGCCGACCTACCGCAACCGCACGGTCTGCGAGCACGTGGCCCTCGCGGCCTGCGCCGACAACCGCATGACCGGCCGCGGCGCGCGCGTGCTCGCGCGTCGGGCGCTTCACCGGCTGGCGGTGGTCGAGTGCGCCGAGAGCCCGCTCGAGCGGCTCTCGCTGGGCGAGCAGATACGCGTGGAGCTGGCGCGCGCGATCGTGCGCGGCCCGCGCCTGTTGCTGATCGACGACCCGCCCATCCTGCAAAGCCCAAGCGAGAATGCCGAGCTGCACCAGCTGTTGCGCTCGCTCGGCGAGGAGCCCGGTCGCGCGGTGGTTTTGGGTGCCTGCGACACCGGCCCGATTCAGCACGTCCAGCGGACGATGGCACTGGGACGGGGGCGGCTGCGCACGATGGATACTCCGGGCACCGTCCTACCGTTCCCGGATCGCACCGGGACCGACGGGCCGTGAGCCGCCTGCAACTGTGTGAGCTCGTCAAGCACTACGGGAGCGAGGGAGAGACTGTCGAGGCCGTCGACGGCGTCTCGCTGACGCTCGTGCCCGGCGAGTTCGTCGCGCTGTACGGACCCAGCGGCTCGGGCAAGACCACGCTGCTGTTGCTGGCGGCAGGCCTGCTCAGCCCCGAAAGCGGCCGCGTGCTCTTCGAAGGACAGCGACATCGGCCAGTACAGCCCGTCCGAGCGCGCCGCCTACCGCCGCCGCGACGTGGGCATCGTCTTTCAGTCCTTCCATCTGATGGCGGGAGCGTCGGTGCTGAACAACGCCGCGATCAAGCCGCTTGCCGATGGTGTCAGCCCCAAGAAGGCGCGCGAGCTCGCGCGTCCGTGGCTGGACCGCGTCGGCCTGGTGGATCGCCACGACCACCGTCCGCGACAGCTCTCGATGGGCGAGCGCCAGCGCGTGGCGATCGCTCGCGCCCTGGTCAACGAGCCGCGCCTGTTGTTGTGCGACGAGCCGACCGGCAACCTCGACTCCAAGCGCAGCCGCGAAATCCTCACGCTGCTGAGAGACATCTGCCACGACCGAGATATTCCCGGCCTGCTGGTGACCCACGACCCGCAGGCGGTGGAGTACGTAGACCACGCCTACACGCTCAGCGACGGAAAGCTTCACGAGGGCGTCAGCCCAGAGCTGGCCCTGCAGATGAGCAGCCGAGCTCCACGCGCCCCGCCAGGAAGCTGGCAGCTCGGCTGCGGGCGCTGTGGGACCTGTATGGCTGGCGAGTCCGCCAGCATCCGGCACAGGAGTTGATGGGCGGCGTCGGGATCGCCGTGGGAGTCGCCCTGTTCTTCGGCGTGCTGCTGGCCAACGTGGGCGTCACCGGCTCCAGCGCCCGGCTCGTGCACCAGCTCACCGGCACGGCCCGCTACACGCTCTCGGCGCGCTCCTCGGAAGGCTTCGACGAGGGGCTCATCGCCGCCGTCAGACGACTGCCCGACGTGCAGGTCGCCTCTCCGATCCTGCGCGAGACGGCAACCGTCGTCGGGCCCAAGGGTCGCGAACCGGTCGAGCTGATCGGCGTGACCCCGACGATCGTCACATTGGAAGGCGAAGCGACACGCAACCTCGGCGCGGGCGCGCAACTGCTGGCCGGAGGAGTCGGGCTGCCAGAAGAAGTGGCCCGTCGGGTCGGCGCGCGCGCGGGCCATCCGATCACGATCCTCGCCAGGCGGCAGCGCGAGCACGGTGCAGCTACGAGCCGCGCTCGGATCGCAGACGATCGGAGCCGTCGCCGACAGCTCGGTCGCGGTCGGACTGCTGGCCACGATCCAGGACATCAGCGGCGTGGGTGATCGAGTCACCTCGATCCTCGTAAGACCCGCGCCCGGCACAGATCGAACGGTGCGCGCCGAGCTCGAGACGTCTCGCCGGCGGGCGCCTGAACGTAACCGGCGCCGACGACGAGACGCAGCTGTTGCAACGAAGCCGCCAAGCCAAGCGATCAGTCCACCAGGCTGTTTGCCGCGATCGGTGCGATGGTGGGCTTCCTGCTCGCGCTCAACGCGGTGCTGATCACCACGCCCGAGCGTCGCCGTTTCACCGCCGAGATGCGAACGCTGGGCTTCACACGTCGCTACATACTCGTGATTCTCGCCTTTCCAGGCGACGCTCCTGGGGGTGGCGGGCTCGGCGACGGGATCGGCGTCGGCTACGTCCTGTTCCAAACGGTCTTTCACAGCACGCCGGGCTTCCTGGCCTCCGCCTTTCTCGTCGGCTCCCAGCAGCCCTTCCAGATCGCGCTGGTGCTCTTGGCGCTCGTCTGTGGCGTGCTCGCCGCGTTGACGGCCTCGATCCCGTGCGTCATGGACCTGCGCTCTGACGTGGCCGACGCCGTGCTGCGCGAGCCGGGAGAGGCCGGACAGCAGGTGAGCCGCGCGCTGACGGTCAGACTCGCGCTCGCCGGAGTGGCGTTGACGGCCGCCATCTCGCTGGCCGTGACGCATCGACACCGGCCTGACGATCGTTGGCGGAGTGCTGCTGGCGGTGGCGACCCTGTGCTTCGTGCCGGCCGCGCTCAGCGGCGCCCTGTGGCTGATTGGCAAGCTTGGCGACAACCTGCGCAACAGCGCGCTGCCGCTGACGGCCGCCGAACTCTCGGCGACCGCCACCCGTTCGGTGGCGCTCGACCTGCATCGTCGCGCTCGCCGTGTACGGCAGCGTCGCCGTCGGCGGCGCGCGCCACGATCTGCTGCGCGGCCTGGACCAGGCGATCGTCCAGGAGTGGAGCGCTGCCGACGCATGGGTGACACCCGACGAAAACATCTTCGACGCCGACAGCTTCCGCGCCGGCAACGTCTACCGGCAACTGGCGGCCGTACCCGCCGTGGCCAACGTCTACGCCTACCAGGGCGGCTTTCTCGACGTCGGCAGACACCGCCTGTGGATCCGCGCGCGACCGGCTGACAACCCGGCGATGATCCTCTCCAGCCAAGTTGTGCAGGGCAATCTGGCGCTCGCCAACGCCCGCTTGCGCGAAGGCGGCTGGGCGACAGTCTCGGGCGGCTTCGCAGGCGAACGCGACCTCAACATCGGCGACTCCTTTGCGCTGCCCACCCCGACGGGCACGGCTCGCTTCGACGTCGCCGCGATCACGACCAACATCGGCTGGCCGTCTGGGACGATCACGATCAACACGAACGACTATCGTCGCGACTGGGGCAGCGTCGACCCGACCACGCTGGCGATCGACTTCAAGCCCGGCGTAGCAGCCCGACCGCCGGTGTCGCCGCGGTCGCCGCCGCGCTGCGCTCGCATGCCGGTCTGCGGGTACAGCTCTCGGCCGCGCGCATCGCGGGAGTCGAGCGAACCGTCAGCGAAAGCCTCAAGACGCTCGGCCAGATCGCGACGATGCTGCTCGTCGCCGCGGCGCTCGCGGTCGCCGCGGCGCTCAGCGCGGCCATCTGGCAGCGCCGCGCCTATCTGGCCTCGCTGAAGGCGCAAGGTTTCGACCGCTTTCAGCTGTGGCGCGCGATCGTGCTCGAGGCGGGTGTGCTGATGCTGATCGGCGGCGTCGATGGCACCGTATTCGGCATATACGGACACGCGCTGGCAAGCCGCTGGCTGAGACAGTCCACCGGTTTTCCGACGCAGTTCTCGCTCGCTCAGGTACAGGTGCTGGGAACGTTGGCGCTCGTCGTCGGCATCGCGCTGCTCGTGATCATGCTGCCCGGCTTCTCGGCGGTGCAGGTGCCGGCCCGGGAGAGTTTCCAGGAGTGAGCGCCCACCAGGCCAGGAACCGACCGGCATAAAGCGATCATCACCAGCGTGCATGCGGCGATTGGCGGTTGTATATCGGACACCGTCGCGTGCAGATTTGCCATTACCTGAGGAACTAAAACGTTCATGGCAGCGCTGTCGAGCACCGTCACGAATTGGGCGGTGTCAAGCCCCAGGATCATCGTCCGGTTGCGCAAAGGCGAACTTCCTCCTACGCTGTTACCTGTAGCCGCCCACCAACAATGCGAACAGTTCCCATGCCCTTCGTGAACTCCGCCGGCAGTCGATATCCAAAAATGATGTCCGCGCTATCTCAAGCGGACGGACAAGACGACATCTGGGGCGGGTCGCTCGTCGGCGCGAGTCTGCAAGCCAGTCTGGTGGCGAAGGTGCTCAGCGTGCTGTTTGTCGCCGGGGCGACGCTGGCGACGCTCACGGTTGTGCTGCCGCACCCGCCCAGCACAAACGTGCTCGGGATGCTCGTGGTAATCGCCAACGCCTACCTGGTCGCCGCCGCCCTCTACACGCAGGCAGCACGACTCCCAGCGTGGACGCTGCAAGCGACGCTCGCGTGGGGCAGCACGCTGATCACGGGCGTCGCCTACTTCTCCGGTGAAGTGCCGAGCCCACTCGTGTTCTTCTACCTGTGGGTCTTCCTGTACGCCTCCTACTTCTTCAGCCACAAGCAAACGGCCGTGCAGATCCTCTACGTGGGACTGGTCTATGGCGCGCTGCTCGCTGCCACAGCGCCGGCAAGTGCGATCGCCTCGTGGTGGCTCGTCGGTATGGGCACGCTGCTGGTGGGCGCGATGGTGATCATGGTGATGCGCACGCGTGTCGAGCTGTTGATCGCACGCCTCTACGATGCGGCCCGCACCGACTCGTTGACCAAGCTCTCCAACCGGCGCGGCTTTCGCGAGCAGCTCGACCTCGAGCTCGAGCGAGCCCGCCGCCACGGCAGCCCGATGACGGTGCTGGTCGGCGACCTCGACAACTTCAAGGACGTCAACGACCTGCGCGGACAGCGCGTCGGCGACCTAGCGTTGCAACGGGTGGCGAAGCTGCTAGGCGATGGCAAGCGTCCGACCGATGCCACGGCGCGAGTCAGCGGCGAGCAATTCGCACTGATCCTGCCAGACACCGAGCGTCTGGAAGCCTTCGAGCTGGCCGAGCACCTGCGCATGGCAGTGGACGAGGCGTTTGCGGGAGACCCCACCCCACTGACGATCAGTTTCGGACTGTCGATCTACCCCGACCACGGAGAGACAGCCGCGTCGCTGATCCACGCCGCCGACCAGGCGCTGTACGCAGCCAAGGAGAGTGGGCGCGACCGCACGGTGCTGCACAACCCGGCGTTGCGAGCCGAGCTGCGCATGCCAAGTGACGTACGCGACATCGGCGGCGAGCGCTTCGTGATGGCCGTGCTGGAGATGGCCGAGGCTGTCGACCTGCGCTTCAGCGGCAGCGCTCGCCACTCCGAGACGGTCGGCCGTTACGCGGAGATGATGGCGCGTGAGCTGGGCCTGCCCGAGCACCATGTCAGCCGCATTCGCCTGGCGGGGATCCTGCACGACATCGGCAAGGCGGGGGTCCCCAATAGCATCCTGCACAAGCCGGGGCCGCTCACCGAGCAGGAGTACGAGCAGATCAAGCACCACCCGGCGCTGGGCGCGCAGATGATCGAGCACATCAGCCTCTCTGACGTGCGCGAATGGGTGGCGGCCCACCACGAGCGCCCGGACGGACTCGGCTATCCGCTCGGCCTGCACGCCGGCCAGATCCCGTTGGAGGCTCGCATCGTCGCGGTCGCCGATGCGTACGAGGCGATGACCAGCGATCGCCCGTACCGCGACTCGATCGGCTACGAGGCCGCCCTCGCCGAGCTGCGCCACGGCGCCGGCACCCAGTTCGACGAACGGGTGGTGCAGGCGTTCCTGGCGGCGCTGGCGCGCGAGGCGCTGCGTGCGAGTACAAGCGTCGCCGCCGGAGCCTGAGGGACAGACCGGCAGCGGCCTAATCGACGCAGCGGCAGCGGGCCAATCGACCCAGCGGCAACGGCCTAATCAACGTAGCAGCAGCGGCCTAATCAACGTAGCGGCAGCGGGCCAATCGACGCAGCGGCAACGGCCTAATCGACGCAGCGGCAGCGGGCCAATCGACGCAGCGGCAACGGCCTAATCGACGCAGCGGCAGCGGGCCAATCGACGCAGCGGCAGCGGGCCAATCAACGCAGCGGCAACGACTCTGAGAAGACCTTTCAAAATACCTGCCCGCTCGATACCCCCTTGTTTGGACACGGATAATTATTTAGTTGTTGTTGCTCGCCTTGTGGCGAGCGCACACGCGCGGTGAAATCGGTGACCCGGGATTCCTATCAGGCACCTAACCTTCCCCTGCGTGTTCGCAAAGGGGGGGTGTTGGGAGGATCGCTCAAAGACAAACCACACACTCCGGCCCTCACAAACCATGAAAATCCGCAACACAGGGCATTCTGAAAGACGTTCTAGTCGATGGCGTGCGGGGACTGCACCACCGCCAGCCAAGCGAACAGCTCGAGCGTGGCCGCATCGGTCTGCAACATGTTCGGCTCCGCCTGGTGCTCGGTGATGGGCGTGCCATCCCAGGCGCGCAGATACAAGCCCCCCGAGTCGCGGGCGTGTTCCTGGGCGTCCTGGGTCATCTCTTCGGCCAGGGCCTGCCAGCGCGTTTCGTCCGCCTGCCTGCCGTACACGAGCATCCAATGCAGGTAGATCGTGTCGAACTGCGGGCCCATGTTCAGGCGGTTGGAGAAACGTTCCGCAGAAGCGTCGGCAAGCTGGGCGGCCCGTTCGCAAGCATCTGAGATGCCGACTTCACAGAGCACCTGATGGGCCTCCACGAGCGTCCCCTCGATGTAGGGGGTGGGAGTCGGGTCAGATTCGGTGCGCTTGTAGAGACGCCGTTCGGTGAGGAAATCCGATTCGGCCCAGTTCAGGAACTTGAGCACTTCGGTGCGGTAATAGGACTCGCCGGTGAGCTGCAAGAGCCGCGCCCCCAAAAGCGACCCG
The DNA here is from genome assembly GCA_963725265.1 of uncultured Solirubrobacterales bacterium. Lineage (GTDB taxonomy): Bacteria > Actinomycetota > Thermoleophilia > Solirubrobacterales > Solirubrobacteraceae > Palsa-744. The sequence continues at coordinate 390,186 of CAVRXP010000002.1, read as the reverse complement.
GCGGCAAGCGGCTCGCCCGCGATGTAGGGGTGAGCCGTGTTCCACCACAATCCGCCGCCACCGGGATTCCAGCCGGCTTTCGCTATGAACGCGAACGCGCGCTGCGCCTCGTGCAGATAGACGCCTACGCCAGTGGCCCGGTAGGCGTCGAGAAAGGCAAGACCCCACCAGCCGTTGTCGTCGAACCAGCTGAGCACCTGGCCACGATCGCCCGGATAGGGAGCAAAGCCCGCGACCGGTTTCAGTGTGGCATCCCAGTAGCGCTCAGCACCGCGCGCAAACGCCACCACGGCCGCGCGGTGCGCAGCACTCGGCGCCGCGATGTCGATTGCGTCGAGGGTCTCGAACAGCGGAGTCGCGTCCCAGATCGTCGCCAGCGGATAGCGTTCGCGGTCGTCGAGCACGCTGTTATACCAGCCGAGCTTCGTATTCCGCCACAGCCGTTGCGCGCGTGCGATGCCCGCCTCGGCTATCTGCAGGTCGCTCTGGGGGTTGATGGCCGAGCGACGTGCGAGCGGTACCCCTTGCGCTGTCAAATCCACGACCCTCGTCGGGGCCGCGCGCGCAATCGGCCTCGGGGCGGCAGCTGACACCAATCGCACAACCGGGGCCGCGCGCGCGATCGGCCTCGGGGCGGCAGCTGACACCAATCGCACAACCGGCGCCGCGTGCGCGATCGGCCTCGGGGCGGCAGCTGACACCAATCGCACAACCGGCGCCGCGTGCGCGATCGGTCTCGGGGCGGCAGCTGACACCGATCGCACAATCGGGGCCGAGCCGGCAACCGACCCGTACGCCAACCACACCACGCACACACCCCCACACAGCAGCGCCGCGACGAAGTGACGAGTGACGCTGGACGGCGCTCTGCCCACCACCCAAGCCTACGACGCTCTCATGCACCGCACCACAGCAGCCGATAAATTCGGATGTCGGCGTTTTCGGGAGGGAACGGATCTGGCGAAGCGTTTGGCGGATCGGGAGTTGGCGGATCGGGGATCGGCGGATCGGGGGTTGGCGGATCGGGGGTTGGCGGATCGGGAGTCGGCGCCAACTTTCAGAGGAGCCTTGTGGCCAAGGTGCTTGCGGGTCTTTACACGGCAGGTGCGACACTCGCCGCACTGACAGTCGTGTTGCCGCATGCCTCGGATGCGGACACCTATGGACTGCTCGCGATCGTCGCCAACGCCTACCTCGTCGGAGCACTCCTGTACTGGCGCGCTCACACGCTGCCCGTCCGCCTGCTGCCGCTCGTGCTCGGTTGGGGCAGCACGCTGATCACCGGCGTCGCGTACTTCTCCGGCGAGAGCCCCAGCCCACTGGTGTTCTTCTACCTGTGGATCTTTCTGTACGCCTCCTACTTCTTCACACGACGTCAAGCGGCGATTCAGATCGCCTACGTCGGAGTGGCCTACGGTGCGCTGCTCCTCGCCAGACCCCCTGTGAGCGGTATCCCCGCCTGGTGGCTCGTCGGCATGGGGACACTGCTCGTTGCCGCGATCGTGATCATGACGATGCGCGCACACGTGGAGCTGCTGATCGCAAGACTGTATGACGCCGCCCGCACCGATCCACTCACACAACTGTCCAACAGGCGCGGTTTTCGCGAGCTGCTCGATCTCGAGCTCGAACGGGCTCGCCGCGGCGGCGGCGAGATGACGGTGCTGGTCGGCGATCTGGACCACTTCAAGGAAGTCAACGACCGCTCCGGCCATCAGGTCGGCGACGCCGCGCTGCAGCGCGTCGCGCGCGTGCTGAGCGAGCACAAGCGCCAGATCGACTTCGCCGCACGCGTCGGTGGCGAGGAGTTCGCTCTGATCCTGCCCAACACCACACAGGATGGCGCGTTCACCCTCGCCGAGCGCCTGCGTTGCGCGTTGCGCGACGAGTTCGCCGAGGACTCCGTGCCGATCACGATCAGCTTCGGCTTGGCCCGCTACCCGGAGCACGGTGAGACTGCGGCATCGTTGCTGCGCGCGGCCGACGAGGCGCTGTACGGGGCCAAGGACAGCGGACGCAATCGTACGGTCCGCCATAGCCTCGTGCTGCGTGAGCTCTCACACGCCGGCGGAGGCACGCGCGACATCGAAGGCGAACGCTACCTCGCGGTCGTACTCGACCTCGCCGAGGCGGTTGACCTGCGGTTCAGCGGCAGCGCCCGCCACTCGGAGACGGTTGGACGCTATGCCGAGCTGATGGCGCGTGAGCTCGGACTGCCCGAACGTCGCGTCGGACGCGTGAGGCTCGCCGGGATGTTGCACGACATCGGCAAGGTGTGCGTACCCGACAGCATCCTGCGCAAGCCCGGAGCGCTCACCGAGCAGGAGCTCGCGGTCATCAGGCGCCATCCCGAGCTCGGCGAGCAGATCCTCGAACATCCAAGCCTCGCCGACGTGCGTGCCTGGGTCGGCGCCCACCACGAGCGTCCCGACGGCCTCGGCTATCCACTTGGGGTTTCAGGCGACGCACTCGCGCTTGAGGCGCGTATCGTCGCGGTCGCCGACGCGTACGAGGCGATGACCAGCGACCGCGCCTATCGCCAATCGATCGGGCATACGGCTGCCTGTGCCGAGCTACGGCGCTGCGCCGGCGCACAGTTCGACCGGCGCGTGGTCGACGCGTTCGTGACGGCGCTGACGCGCGAGGTTGAGCGCGCCGAGGCGACACTCGCGGGCAGTGTCGCCGCCGATTGTTGAGGCGCCCGCGTCACAGGGGTGCCAACACCAGCGTTTGGCGGGGGTGCGACACCCGCGTTACGGGTGTCAAGTCACAGGGGGTGTCAAGCTACAGGGGGTGTCGAGCTACAGGGGGTGTCGAGCTACAGGGGCTCCTCGACGGTGCCGCCGCCGTCCTTGTCCTGCTCACCATCCCCGCCGTCGCTTGTGCGGCGCAGCCAGTCGCCGAGCTGTTGGGTGACGTCGCCCAGCTGCTCGCCGATGTCGCCCACCGACTCTGCCGCGTCGCGGAACATCGCGCGGAAGCGTTCGGAGTAGTGGGCGACCGCGTCGCTGGCCTCGGCGCGCGGGTCGGGGGGGACGTCGCGCGTGACGTAGTCGCCGGCGACGATGCGGTCGTAGTCACCGGAGCGGACCCACTCCATCAACTCGTGCACGCGACGCACCGGCATCGGGTGGGTGATACCCAGGTCCAGCAGCAGGCGCGAGAGGCGCTCGAGCCCCGAACCCTTCTCGCGATAGTCGGTGCCCTGGCGCATGAACACGTCGAGGTCGAGCCGCTCGGCCTCAGCGCCCGCGGCGATCACCATCAGCGTGCGACACACCGTTAGCGGGTCGCGCGTGACCAGCGCCGCCGCTCTGTCGCAGCTCAGCTCGGAGGCGCGAAACCACTCCATCAAAGCTGCCCGCACGGGCAACAATGGCAGCGGGATCCCGGGGACCGAGCTGAGGCGCATCAGGATCACAAGCGCGGTCCTGTAGAGCACGTGCTCGGAGAGCACGTGGCCCGCCTCGTGGGCGAACACAGCGCGCAACTGCTCGACGTCCAGGAGTTGCACGAGCCCGGACTGCACCACCACGATCGGCCGCCCCGCGCCGATCGTGATCGCGTTGGCCACCGGGAACTGCGTCAGATACAGGTCAGGCACCGGCTCCAGATCGAGCGTGGCATAGGCGCGCACGTGCGCGCCCCACACATCTGCCAGCTGGTCGTCGCCGAGCCGCACAGAGGAGCCGAGATAAGCCTGACGCAGCGCGCGCTCGTAGCCGAGCTCGATCAGCTTGCGCACCACCGTGTTCAAATACGGGATCGAGCGCAGCGCAGCGGTCGCCGCGCGGTCGGCTGGGTGTTCGTATGCCTTGGGAGAGATGCCCTTCAGGCGGTAGCCCTCGACCGGGAGCGACATCACAGACCGCGCATCAGGCTTTGGTGCTGTAGGCCGATTTGCCGCTGCAGTTGGGGAAACCGACGTAGGTGGTGGTGATCGTGCCCTGCTCGGCCTTGCCCTTGAGGAACTTTCCGGTGATCTTCAGCTTGGTGCCGACCTGGCCCTTCTTGGGGCCTTCGGAGATCACATATCGGCCGGTGCTCGTGAACGTGCCGTTGCTGGCGATCGTGGCGCTCTTGAAGTGCACCGGGGTGGGACGACCTCCGCCCTCGCAATACAGCGGCGTGTTGCTGGTCGTGAGCGCAGTCACCCTGCTGCCACTCGAGGACACCTTGAAGCTGACCCTCACACCGGTCCTGGCGGGAGTCAGTTCGCCACTGTAGGAGCCGCCCTTGACCTGGTTTGCCGCCAGCGCGGCGCCCGCAACGATCAGCAGTGCCACTGCGACGCAGAGGGCGGACAGTGCCTTGTGTTTGCTCGCCATCTGCGCTGCCTCCTGATCGTGAGGGAATCCTCGAAGGGAACGATCAGGAAACGATAGCCGAGAGGGGGTCGCACCGCAGACGACCGCGTCATCGTGAAAGATGGCGGACAGATGGAGCGGGAGTACGAGCTGCAGACCCACCAAGCCGAGGACCGCCACTGGTGGTACCAGGGGCGCCGCCGGGTGTTGGAGCGCGCGATCGAGCGCCTCGGGCTGCCGGCGGGCGCGGCGATCCTCGACGCCGGCTGCGGCAGCGGGCGCAACATGGTCGATCTCGCCCACCATGGCAAGGTCACGGGGATCGAGCTGTCGCACACGAGCGTCGAGCTGGCACGCCAGCGCGACGCGGGCGAGGTGGTCGAAGGCTCGATCCTCGACACACCCTTCGAGGACGCGTCGTTCGACCTGACGGTCAGCCTCGACGTGATCGAGCACCTGGAAGACGACGTCGGCGCGCTAGGAGAGCTGCGGCGCGTGACCAAGCCGGGCGGCGCGCTGCTGGTGACCGTGCCTGCCTACCAGTGGCTGTGGAGCGGGCACGACGAGATCAACCACCACCACCGCCGCTATAACCGCCGCACGCTGCTCGCCGCCGCCGAGCAGGGCGGCTGGCACGAGCAGAGCTCGGCGCACTTCAACTCGCTGCTGTTGCCTGTCGCGATCATGCTGCGCGTGCTGGAGCGCTTCAAGCCCTCCACCACCAAGTCGAGCCTCGATTTGTGGGTGCCCCCGGCGCCGCTCAACTGGGTGCTGCGCCAGCCGCTGAACATGGAGGCGACGGTGATCGGGCGCGGGGGCTCGATCCCGGCCGGGCTGTCTTTGCTGGCCGTGTTCCGCTGAGCCGCCGCGAGCGTAAAAGCTTATGGGGGAGGGATGGGCGTGCCCCTTGGTGCTCGCGCGCTAGGGGCCCGAGTCAGCTGTCTCTACGAGCACCGTCGCTGCGTGGCCTTTGAATGTCCAAGCGCGGTTGACGAAGAAAGTGATGACGGTCACGACCACGGTTGTCACGGCCTGACCCAAGAGCTTGTCCAGGCCCGCGCCGTCGACCAGCACGTACACCAAGGCGAGGTCGAGCAGTAGGCCGCAACCCTGCACCACGAACCAGCGCACCGGCGTGAGCGCATCGCCAACATGACCCTTGAACGTCCATGCGCGATTCCACAGGAAGCCGTTGACTGCGCCGATCGCGAAGCCGATGCCAGACGCCGCCACATACCAGACCCCGAACGCCTTCAACAGCAGCGTGTACACGGCGAAAGCGATCAGCGTGTTCGACACGCCGACGATCCCGAACTTCACGAACTGCATGACCAAGGGCATTCTCAGGATTCGCGCGGCCCCGTCCCCTACTCTTCTCATGGCCACAACTTAACCAGCTTCGCCGTCTTCTGAAAGGATCCATGCCGGAGACACCCGTGCGCGCCCCCACACTGCTCAGCGTCGTCGCCCCCGTCTACAACGAGGAGGAGCTCGTCGAGGCGTTCGTCGCGCGCGCCTGCGCTGCCGTGGCCGACTATACGTTCGAGCTGGTGCTCGTCAACGACGGCTCCTCGGACTCGACGCCCGCGCTGCTGGATCGCCTGGCAGCCGCCGATCCCCGCGTGCGGGTGATCCATCTTTCGAGGAACTTCGGCCACCAGGCGGCGCTCACCGCCGGGCTGGAGCATGCCGCCGGCGACGTGGTCGCGATGATCGACGCCGATCTGCAGGATCCGCCCGAGCTGATCCCGCGCATGATCGAGCAGTGGGGGCAGGGCTCAGACGTCGTCTATGCGGTGCGCAGGCAGCGCGAAGGCGAGACCGCCTTCAAGCTCGCCACCGCCTCCTGGTTCTACAAGCTGTTCGACAAGCTGGCCCAGGTCGACCTGGAGCCCAACTCCGGCGATTTTCGTCTGCTCGACCGCCGCGCGCTGGACGCGCTGCTGTCGATGACAGAGCGCTCGCGCTTCCTGCGCGGGATGACGGTGTGGGTCGGCTTCACACAGACCGCTGTGCCCTACGAGCGCGACGCGCGCGCTGCCGGGGAGACCAAGTACACGCTGCGCAAGATGCTGCGCTTCTCCCTGGATGCGATTGCCTCCTTCTCGCACCTGCCGCTGCAGCTGGCCACCTACGCCGGGCTGCTGTCGGCGAGCGTCGCGTTCGTCGCGATCCCGATCGTGATCGCGCTGCACTTCACCGGCAGCTACCTGCCGGGCTTCTCGACGCTCACGATCGCGATCCTGCTGTTGGGCGGCATCCAGCTGATCGCGCTCGGGGTGATCGGCGAGTACGTGGGGCGCATCTACGACGAGGTCAAGCATCGGCCGCTTTACATCGTGCGCGAAGAGCGCAACGCGCCGGCCGGCGGGCCCGGCGGCGGCGGGCCGATCGCGCCTGTGCGCGCCGGACTGGCAGCGCGCGTAGCCGAGCGCATCGGCTGAGCTGCACCGCTCCTTCGGAGCCTCCCGCCGGTTATGGGCCACAGGGACAGCTACCGAACGGGAGAGATCCATGCGCCACCGCACCATCACACTGCTCGCCACCCCCGCCGTGCTCGGGGCTATGACCGTCGCCGTGCCGGCACTTGCCGGCGTCGGCTCTGCTCCGGCGGCTCACAGTTCGTCGTTCAAATGCTTTGTCGCGCACGTCGCCAAACACCGCGTGCGCGAGTGTCTGGAGCGAGGGGCCCGCGGTCCGCGCGGACTGCCTGGACCTCCTGGGCCCAGAGGGTTCCCCGGCAGCGGGAAAACCGGGAAAACAGGGGCCACCGGGAAAACTGGGGCAACCGGCAAGACCGGTGCGACAGGGAAGACAGGGGCAACCGGCGCGACCGGAGCAACCGGCCTGACCGGCGCCACCGGGCCAGCAGGCACGGCGCGCGCGTTCGCGGTCGTCAACCCTGCCGAAGTCGAAGCGACAGCATCCGGCAAAGGGCTCGTCGTCGCACAGACATCCAACTTCTCTTCGATCCACAGGGTGTCCGCCGGCGTCTACTGTCTTGCCCCTGCCGCATCGATCAGTCCCGCGGGTGAGCCAGCGATCGTCAGTGGGGAGTCGAGTTACAGCACAGGCGGCGCGGTCGCCATCGCCGTGCTGAATGCCCAGCGAAGCGACTGCGCTTCCAGCGAATTCGAGGTCATCACATACGACGCCCGCTCGCCGAGCTCTCCGTCGTCGAACGTGGGGTTCGCTATCGCCGCGCCGTGATAGGACCCATAATGCAGTGATGTCGGAACCCACTCCTAGCGTTCTCCCCGATGACGCGGATCCTCACGGCGCCGAGGAGCGCCGTGAACGGATCCGTCTGGAGACACCCCGCCATCGCATCGAGGGGTCGCTGATGCTTGCCCGCGACGGCTATCGCTCGCGCGTCTCGGACATGCTCAACGCCTCCGAGCGCGACTTCCTGACGCTCACCGACGTCACGCTAACGCCGCTCGACGGGTCCCCCGTCGAGCGGCACGCGTTCATGGCGATCGCCAGGGCGCACATCGTCTACGTGGTCGCACCCGCCGCGGATTCGCCGGCGTCGTAGACCGCTCGGCCTGCTGAGCCTCTCTCCCCGAGGCCTGCTCAGAACGCCTGTTGAGGTGTCGGGCTCAACAGCGGAACGATCGACGGGGCCGGCTCCTTGGCCGGTGCGCTCGGCACAGCCGGTGCGAGCGCGGGGTCGGTTTCGCCAGTCCAGTCCTGTAGGAACGTCTCGGTCGCTGCCGTATCCAACGGACGTGCAAAGAGGAAGCCTTGGCCCGTATCGCAATCCTCGTCGCGCAACAGGGATAGCTCCTGTTGCTGTTCGATGCCCTCCGCGAACGTCTCGATCGAGAGCGCCTTGCCCAGCTGCACAAGTGTGCGGATGAGCGTTTCTCCCTCCTGGTTGTGCTTGAGCCCGGAGATGAACGAGCGGTCGATCTTGAGGGCGTCGACGGGGAAACGTTGGAGGTGAGCCAGCGAGGAGTATCCGGTGCCGAAGTCGTCGATCGCGATACGCACACCGAGTTGCTTGATCGCCGTGAGCCGGCGGGCGGTCTCCTCGGCGTTGCGCATCAGCGTCGTCTCGGTGATCTCGATCGTCAGCGCCGTGGGCTCCAGACCGCTGTCCTGTAGCGCTTCTTCGATGTCGAGGATGAGCTGATCGGTGTCGAGCTGGCGTCCGGAAACATTGACCGCCATGCCGATCCCGTGCCCGGCCGCGCGCCATGCCGCGCCCTGCGCGCATGCCTCGTCCAATACCCACTTGCCGACCTCGGTGATCATCCCCGTCTCCTCTAGCAGTGGGATGAAATCGTCTGGCTGGACGATGCCGCGCACAGGGTGCTTCCAGCGGATCAGCGCCTCCACCCCGGTCGGACTCATGTCTCTCAGGTCGATCGTGGGCTGGTAGGCCAGGAAGAACTCTTGGTTCTCGAGCGCTTCGCGCAGGTCCATCTCCAGTTCCATGCGGTTCTGCATCGTGTCTTGCATACCGGTCTCGAACACCACATAGCGGTTCTTGCCATCCCACTTGGCGCGGTACATCGCGATGTCGGCGTCGCGCAGGAGGTCCTCTGCTGAGATCCGCTCTCCGACGGCGATGCCGATGCTGGCCGTGACGGTTACGCGCGTGGACTTGTCCGTGCCGAGGTTGAACGGATGCTTGAGCGCGTCGAGCAGGCGCTCGGCGATCAGCTCCGGGCCGACGGACATGGAGAGCTCTTCGGAGATCACGACGAACTCGTCGCCGCCGAGGCGTCCGAGCGCGTCTGCATCGCGTATCACGCCGTCCAGCCGCGCCGTGACCGCTTGCAGGAGTTCGTCGCCGACGGCGTGGCCGAGCGTGTCGTTGATGCCCTTGAAGTTGTCCAGATCGACGAACAATGCCGCCACCGGCGTCTGGCTGCGAGCGGAACGGGCGAGCATCTGCTCGACGCGGTCGAGGATCAACGTGCGATTTGGCAGACCCGTCAGCGCGTCGTGGGTGGCGAGAAAGCCAAGCTCCTCCTCGCGGCGCGCCAGCTCTTCGTCGGTGCGCTGACGCTCTGACTCAAAGCACTCGCACATCCGCAGCAGGCTGAACTCGAGGCTCAGCTGCAGAATGTTTAGCGCCTGCGCGAGAGCGTCGGAGGAGACGGCCAGCGTGGTGGCGCTCTCCTGCAGGATCTCCGCCATCACGTTGCGCCACCAGAAGCAGCGCCAGGTCACCTCGTTCAGCGAAGCCGCGCGATGGGCGGCCAGCTCGCCGAAGATTTCCCACGTTTCTTTGCCGGCCTCGATCGCCGTCGCCATCCCCTCCCCGGAGATCCATCGAGCAACCGCGATCGTCGAGCTGCGGCTGATGCGTTCAAAGCTCTCCTGTACAAGTGCATCGACTTCGTGGCCTGGGCCCGAGGTGCGCGTCACCGTCAGGCTGAGCACATCGCCGGTCCGTGCCTTGAGCGTCTCGCCCAGGCGTGCCAGATCGTCTCCGCATTGACCTACAACGGCATCTGGTGGTGAAGGGACTTGCATCTCATAACCCCCCAAATCTGAGCTTTGTGCAGACCTTTGTGCAGACATCTGACCCCCAGATCGGCGGGAGAGCGCCGCACCTTTAAGATTGAAGGGGTCGGTTGTAGAACACCGATATTTGGAAAGTCTCCGGTAGTGCGTCTCGCGGGGCACGCTGGCGGCCGGAATTCAGGCGATGCAGTCCGTAGACGCCTCTGGCTGTAGGACTATGGCAATTTGCCGTTATTGTTCCTCCACCTGGTCCCTCTACATCAGTAGGCGGGGCTGGCCGTGCTGGCGGGCACGCGAACCACGAGATAGCCCGGTAGCGCGACGATCGCGGCCACAAGTGTGCTGACCAGCAGGAAGCTCGACAGCGCGATCGCACCTTCGAGGCCGAGGGAGACGGGGAGGCCTGTGACGGTGGCTAGCGCGTGACTGAGCAGCAGTTGTCCGTAGAGCCCGAACAGGGCACCCGTGAGACAGCCTGCGACGAGCATCAGGATCGTCTCGCACAACAGCCACCGCCAGAGGACACCGCGACGATAGCCGTCCACCTTCATGAAAGCGATCAGATCGCGCCTCTGCCAGATCATCGAACCCATTGCACCGGCGATCGCAAGCGCGCCGGCGATCAGCACTAGCAGCTTGATCTGCGTCAATCGGGCCAAGCCCTGGGCGATCAGCGCGAACTGGCGCTGCTCGCGTTCGGCAAGCGTTTCCACTACCAATCCTGTCGACGGTCCGATCGCATCTGCGACGGCGCGCTTTACGACGGCCGCTGATATGCCGGGCTTGACTTGGATCTCGTATGCGCTTGGTTCACCGTTTGCCCATGCGCGAGCGTAGTCGCGCGAGTTGACGATGATCGCTCCGGGGGACCAGCCCAGATTCGTGCTGAGTGCCGCCACCCGCAAGCGTGTCGGGATCGGCGCCGGCAAGAGCACCGAGACTCCTACGCGCAGATGGTGTTCGGCTGCAAGCGCTTGGGAGAGCACTGTCCAGCCACCTGCTCGAATGCGGGCGTCGGCAACAGCCAGGTTCCCGCTCACCAGTTGCGTCGGTGGGATTGGCTGCTTTGTGTTCGAGGGCGGCGCGAGCACCCAAAGCCGGTGATTCCCCCAATCAAGGAAGCTACCGCGATAGGCCCCAAGCGCGGCGACTCCCGGCAAGCGTGCCAGAGCACCGGTGTCGATCCCGTGGAAAGGGCTTGTCGCGAACAGGCTGCCTTGACCTCGCGGGACCACCCACACGTCCGCGCCTGCGTCTATGTCGCTTGCAGAGGCCCGCAGACCGTCCTGGAGGTTGACCTGGGCTCCCCCGACGGCCACGGTGCCGAAGACTGCCGTGGCTGCTGTGGCGGCTATTGCCAGCGAACGGGCGCGGGTTCGCGGATTGCCCAGCTCGGTAACCGCGAGGATACTCGCCGCGCCGTCGAGGAAGCGCTCCTGCAAGGAGCCGAAGAGTGCCACCATGGCGTCGAAGAGCAGAGGCAGCAGACAGAGGAGCGCGACGACAAGCAGGATGCTGCCGACCAATGCCTTCTGCGGCCAGATCAGCAAGATCGCTGTTGTGGCAGCCAAGCAGGCAAACCCGCCGATGATCCCGGTCGGGCCCCAGACACGCCGGCCGTCATCGCTCGCTCGATCTGCGTGTAGGGGGCCACGAGCGAGCACGTCACGCAGTGGCCAGAGCACACCAATGCAGGCCGCGGCCAAGCCCGCGGCACATGCGAGCAGGACGCTTTGCCAAGTCACGATCCGGCCGTTACCGAGCGGGAACGCTGAGGATAGGTAGCCCGGGGTCGAGTGAAACACAGATATCGACAACAGCTCGCCCAGGGCTAGTCCGGAGATGCAGGCCAACAAGCCGATTACGCCAGCGTCGACGAGCAGTATCTGAAGGATCATCGCGCGCGTGGCTCCCTGCGGACGGATGTCCTCGATCAGCCGGTGGCGCGCCGGTACGGTGACGAGCATCGCGTTCAACGCGAACATGAACCCGACCAAGGCGCTGATTGCCGAGAACAACGTTTCTCCCTGGTTTTGGGTGGAAGATGCGGTCCGGAAGAGCGTCGCGTCAAACGTGGCGGGCTGGACGTTGGCTCCCGCTGGGACGGCTAGCGCCAACAGCTCGGAGCGCACCTCGCTTTCGTGTCCCGGCTCTACTCGCACGAAGATTCGGCTGAGCCTGCCATCCATGCCTGTTAGATGTTGCGCATAGGCAACTGGGGCGATCAGGACCGGTGCCTGTGCCAGAGCGCCAACTTCACTTTCGCTCAACACTGCGCCCAGCAGCACTTCGGAGACTCTTCCCCCGACCTGCACGTTCACAGCTTCCAACGGCCCGGCACCGACCGCGTCTGCTACCTCAGCCGGAAGGGCGACAGCCTGCTGGGCTTCGAGCTGGCGCACCGAAAAGCGGTGAAGCGTCGGTCCGCGAGCCTGCACCAGGCGTGGGTCCACACCAAACATGTCCACCGCGCGTTCCCCACGCGGACCGCGCACATTCGCCTGCTCTTCGATAACCGGGAAGGCCGCTAGGACACCCGGCGCCCTACGCACCTTCCCAAGCAACCGTTCGTCAAAACCACTGGGGCCTCGCGCATGGACCTGAAGCTGTGTGCTACCTACCAGCTCGCGCGTCAGCTGTTCCACCGAACGCGAGAGACTGGCGCTCGCTACCTGGGAGGCAAACAACAGCGCCACGCCAACCGCGATCCCCAGCACCGCAAAGGCCTCCTGGACCAGCACAGCCCTCGCGGCCATGCGCGCGCGGTAAAGAGAGAGAAGGTCAGAGACGCTCATCAAAGCCATGCTCAGCTGTCCTCGAGTATCGGACTCGACGCCGGCGGCGGATACACCGGCACGTACTCGCCGAGGCGCCCGTCGCGCAGCTCATACACCTGGTCGGCAAACGCCGCCGCCTGCGGGTCGTGGGTGGCGAGCACGAGCACCATTCCACGCTGCTCGCACAGGTCACGCAACAGCGCCAACACTTCGTGCGTGCGCTGTGTGTCAAGGCTGCCGGTCGGCTCGTCCGCGAGCACAAGCTTCGGGTTCATCGCAAGCGCCCTCGCTATCAGCACCCGCTGACGCTCGCCCATCGACAGGTGCTCTGTACGGTGATGCAAACGCCCCTCGAGCCCGAGCTGCCCGAGCAACGGCGCGATCGTCTTCCTCGCGCTGCGCGTGCTCGACAGCCACAGCTTCAACGAAGCGTTGTCGATCGCCCTGGCGCCCGGCAACAGGCTCTGCGGCTGACCGATCACACCCAGCTCACGCAAACGATAATCGTCGCTTTCGCGACGCGACATACTCGTCACCTCGCGACCCGCGACACGCACACTGCCGCTGTCCGGGACGCGCAAGCCGGCGATCAACTCCAGCAGCGTCGTCTTACCCGACCCACTCGGACCGTACAACGCGACGAACTCCCCAGCCCCCACCGACATACAGACGCCATCCACCGCCCGGATCGGCTCGTCATCGCCGACCCGATAGAGCTTGACGAGATCGCGTACCTCGAGCACTACGCCTGAAAGCCCATGCCGCGCATAGCTAGAGCATCCTAAACCAAGGGTCGAATCCCGAGGTCAAGAACTGTTCGACTTGGGATCATCGCGAGCGTGAGACGATGCTTGCCGGATACGCCGGTAGGCTGTCTTGGTCGTGACTACACAAGAGTTGATCGAGCTAGCTGGACAGCGCCTCGCAGAGGCTGCTGGGTCTCCTGCCCGGGTGATCCTGTTCGGATCGGCGGCGCGTGGCGAGCTCACACGCGACAGCGATCTGGACTTCCTGGTCATTGAGCGTGACGTCGAGAATCGCGTCGCGGAGGCGGTCCGCCTGCGTGATGCGGTCGGGCGGATTGGGTGGCCAGTCGATGTGATCGTGATGGATGAGGACCTCGCAGAGCGGCGGGCGAAGGTTCGCGGGACGATGGTCCATCACGCCCTTCGGGAGGGCCGGATCATTGCCCGCTCCGTCTCCTGAGCAACGCGAGTACGCAGAGCTGCTGCTCGAACACGCGACGAGCGACCTCGGTGCTTGCCGTGTACTCATGGCCGTAGAGGACATGCGCGACGATGTCGTCGGATTCCACGCCCAGCAGGCCGTCGAGAAGGCTCTAAAGGTCGCGCTCGTGTTGGCAGACGTCGATTTTCCTCGCTCTCACGATCTCCGTGAGCTGGTGGACATCGCCACCGACAACGATGTCGCGGTTCCAAGCTCGATTGAGGAGGCACGTTGGCTGACACCGTGGGCGGCACAACTACGCTACGAGATGCTGGAACCTCTCGATCGTGATGCGGCCTTCTTAACGGCATCCGATGCTGTCGCATGGGCAACAGCGCTGCTCACGGACTGATTGGCACCTCCCGGGGGCCCGCGATGTGCGACTTTCTCAGAGAAATGGATCGTGGCTGGTCTCACTGCCTCAAGGGAGACCAGGAGATAGCGACGCCGGACTGGCACGAGTTGGCCACATGCGGGCTAGATGCGTTCGGCGGCTTCCTTGACGGGTTGGCCTAGCTTTGTCCTCATCGCGATCAGGGACATGTGTTGTGCGGGGACGCTCACGCTGATCGCCATCGGCCTGGAACGGCCCGCGTGGGTGATCGCGGCGGCGATCGAGCGCACACCAGGCGCCTGCTCTTCATCACAAACAGAGATACCCACAGCATGAATCGCAAGCAGCTCATCCCTCAAAAGCCTCTTCTCGGCGATCGTGTTCGGAGCATGGGGTCTGAGCTTGAGCGCAGCCACGATCTTGCGCTGCTCTGGCATGGCGAGACTCGCCAACAACGCCTTGCCGATCGCGGTGCAATACGCAGGAACGAAAGCACCCACGCCCAGTCGGAGATCGGCTTCATACTGGCCGCGGCCATGCGCGAACAAACGATGCGTATAGAGCACCCTGCCACCATCCAACACACCCATACTCACCGTATAGCCCGTCTCGTCACGCAAGCCTTCGAGGATCCTTCTCGCGGTCGGGGTCTCTAAACGAAGCACCTCGATAAACGCAACCCCCGGATCCGCCGCGCGCTGTGTGAGCCGATAGCGACGGGCCTCATCCTGCTCCAGATAGCCAACCTTCAACAATGTCGCAGCGTAACGGTGGGTCGTGGAACGGCTCACACCGAGCATCTCAGCAAGCTCACTGACACGCAACACACGCCTACGAGCACTAAAGCACTGCAGCATCACGACCACATATTCCATCGAACGGGAATACCGACTCACCGGCACAGGATTCAGATAAGGCACAGGATCGTCCTCGCTCACGTTCGGGACCTCGAGCGGCGAACCGCGGTCGCCGACGGCCGTCTGAGACTTCTGCTCGGGAGGAGATGTGCCGGACTCACAGAGGCGCCCACTATGTCCAGTCAGCGCAGGCGGCACAAGGGCATAGTCGAATATTCCAATTTTGACTATTGATTCAATCTCGCCGTGGGGGACAACCCCTTGCTCGGCGGCCGCTCAGGATGTGCCTGGCGCGTAGTACACACATTGCTGGCGTCGCATGGTCGCCGAGTACTGGGAGCACTGCTTTGGCCGTCTGTTTCACACGAGGATCGCTTGCTTGTGGGCTCGCGAGATAGAAACTGACCATGGCCGCCAGCATCATCATGTGATGTTCGCCGTCGGGGAGCGCTTCGGCGTGCTCGCTCGCTCGTAAGGCAAGTGTCTTCAGTCGGCTAACAGTTTCTTCCAGCGACGCGTAGCGGGCAGTTAGACAATGCTGGCCCGTAATTGCATCCTCGCGCTCATCGATGAGGCTGTCAAGGAGGGTATGCAGCGAGCCGATCCAGGGAAAATATGCGTGCTCCAACGCGATCACGTGAGCTGCCTCTACTTCCGGCTGGGCGGCCGCTGCGATCAATGCGAACACGGCGAGTGAGGAGCCCGCCGCTGCGCCGGTCTCCCACCATCTCAGATCGTTTTCTGGACCCGTTTCCTTAGCTGCCCAGCAGGCGAAAGCGTGATGAGAGATGCCGGGTTTCTGGTGGTTGAGGCACTGGTATGTGATTATCCGGCTTGCTGCTTGCTGTATTTGGAAAGCCACGACGGGAAACGACGGCAGCGAGGCCACCGCCGAGCGACATCTGTCGACGAGGCGATGAAGGTAGGCGCCGTCCTCGCTTCGATTCTGATGTTCGTAGTAGTCCAGGTGCGGTACGCCGGGCGTGAGCGCGACGAGCAGAGCTTGATGAAGTCGGCGTATACCAGCGCTGGGGCTGTCCGGTTGCTCTGAAAGCGCATCAGCATAGTCGTAGACAGCTTGGAATGCGATGACTGCGCGTACGACGCCAGTCCGGTGTCGACGCGGCGTGATGGCCGCATAGGCCGCTGCGCCCTCGAGGTTGCCGCGCTCCTCCCGCAGAGCCCTTAAGGCAAGCGTCCGTAGCAGCGGATCGGGGATCTTTTGAGCAGCCTGCTCCCAGCCGCGTATCTCACGACAGGCACAGGGGAAGACGTCCACCCAGTAGCGGGCCGCCGCGGCTATGAACGTCTTACTGGTCGCGGCTCGATGGGAAGCGAAGATGCTCACACATACAACGTCGGGCAAGGTGCTGGGCCGGACGGCTCATTCCTGTAGGGCCACGCGCGAGGATACGCGAGCGGCGAGAAACCCGGGAAGCGCGACCACTATCAGCCCGATACCGGCCACGAGTCCTATGTCGAGAAGCACGCGGGGCACATCCAGCGAAAAGGGTGCTGCGAAGCCTGTCGTGAGCCGTAGCCATCGACCCGCGAGCACATGTCCGTATACGCCGAGGACGGCGCCAATCATGCAGCCGAACCCCAGCACGATCATGCTCTCAAGCAGCAGCGCACGCCATAGCTGCCGGCGGTCATAGCCCTGGATCTTCAGGGACGCGAGAAATGCGCGACGCTGCCAGATCGTGGCGCTCAGCGCCGATGCGACCGCAAGTGCCGCGGCGATCAGCAACAGGGTCGATATCTCTCCGAGGGATTGCAGGGCTTCGCGAGAATTCGACGCGTATTGGCCTTCGCGTGCTTGGCGTGTCTGCGCGGCGAGTCCGGGGTAGCCGCCAAGGACAGCGTCGACTGCCCGCTCACCTGCGGCCGAGCTGACGCCGGGCTTGAGGGTGACTTCGAGCGCAGACGGTTCGGATGTCTGCCAGTAACGACGGTAGTCGTTTGCATCGATGATGATCGCGCCGGGCGGCCAGCCGACATTCGTCGTGATCGCAGCGACACTGAACGATCTCTCCCCTGATGGTGTCGGCAGCGCGAAATGGCTACCGACGTGCATGTGATGTTCGGCTGCGAAGCTGGTGGATACGGCCGCCCAGCCGCTGCCGCGTAGAAGTTCGTCGTCGTGCACGAGCTGGCCGTCGAGGAGCTGGCTTGCGGGAATGATCGTGTGATCGCCCGGGGAGCGCGCGATCACCCACATACGGCGGCCACCGACATCCATCAACTCTCCCTGATAGACGCCTACCGAGCCGACCTGCGGGATCTTTGCGAGCTTGGCCTGCAGACCGGGGGCCTGGAAGCTGTTGGTCGTCAGGTCGTTGCCGCCGGTGGTGACCCAAATGTCTGCGGTAGCGAGATATTCGCGAAAATTGGTGTCAAGACCGGCAAGCAGATCGTGTCGTGCACCGCCGATCGCCACGCTGCCGTAGATCGCGAGCGCCCCCACACCCGCCAGCGCTACCAACGGCATGCTCGTGGTGCGCAGTTCTCTGACGGCGAGAACGAGCGCGCTACTGGAGATGTTCTCGCTGGCGCGTCGGAGGACCTGCGCGGCGCCTGTGAACGCGACGGGAATCAAACACAGCGTCGCCAGCGCAAGGGCAGCGCCACCGATCAGGGTGAGGCTGGGAGCGACCAGGACCAAGGTACTGGCAATCACAACCAAAAGCACCCCGGCTAGCGCAAAGCCGATGGTCGTTCGTCGATCGATGCCCTCACCGGCGCCTCCGGACTGTCGCAGGACGGCATCGCGCGCGCGCCCCGGCCGCAGGTCAGATATCGGTACCAACGATGCGAGCAGCGTGGCAAGCACACCGCAGCCAAAGGCCAACAGGACAAGCGACACCCGAACGACCTGTTGATCGCCGACCGGGAACGCGAAGGCAAGATAGACGGGCACCTGGTGAAACAACGTGTGCGAGAGCACATAGCCCAAAGCGATTCCGGCGATCGACGCGATAACACCGAGCGCGAGCGCTTCGAATGCGATGATCAAAAGCGCTTGGCGCCAGTCATAACCCTGCATGCGCAGATCGGCGATGTAGCGACGGCGTTCGGGCACAGTCAGCAGCATCGCGTTGAACGTCAACAGGAACCCGACCATCGCCCCGATCAGGGCAAACATCATGGTGGCTTGATTGTTGGGCTTTGCGATCGCTCGCAGCAAACGTAGTTCATTATCGGCCGGCACAACATCAAGACGCCCAGCCGCAAGTCCGCGTAGCTCGCGCGCCACCTCTTGGTCATCCCCGGCTCGTGGCTGCACGAAGACCTGGGTTACCCGACCGGGTCTACCGGCCATCTGCTGGGCGTGCCCCAGCAATGCCAGGGCAAACGGACTTTCGGCGACTGGGCCAATCGTTTCCGCACCCACGACCGCGCGCACACGCACCAGATGAGCCTCACCATCGGCCAACAGCGTGACTATGTGTTCGGGGCGAGCACCGACCGCATGAGCTACACCCGACGGTAGACCAACGCCTTCTCCGATTAGAGACGGTCCCGCGTTCACATTCTGGGTGAGCTCCCCGCCGAGTGTCAGCAACGATGGAGTCACCCCGATCAGGCGGACCGACACGCGTCCCTTCGGGCCGATGATGGCGGCGCTCTCTTGCAATACCGGAGCTGCTGCCTGGACTCCCGCCAACATGCGCACGCGGTTGGCCAACTGTTCTTCAAACCCGTCATCTGAGCGCGCTGTCAGCTCGAGTCGTGCCGCGCCGATGACTCCGTGCACGGTCTGTTCGGTGGAGCCAAGCAGACTCGCGTTAGCCAGCAGCACACCCAACACAAGCGCTACCCCAACCGCGATCCCGCCGCCCGCCAAGACCTCCTGCACAGTATGCGAGCGCAAACGGCGCCAGTAGAGGTGAAACAGAACGCTCACACGGATATCGAAGACCGCAGGTCCCATTCTCGCGCTCACAGCGAAGCCGCCGTCAGCTCGCTATCCAGACCGTCGCTAAGACATCCATCGCGCAGCGTGTAAACACGGTCCACGAACCCGACCGCCTCAGCGTCGTGAGTCACAAGCAACCCTGGAATGGCCTCGGTGTGGCAGACATCGCCGAGCAACGCGAGCGTCTCGCGGGTGCGCTTGGAATCCAGATTGCCGGTGGGCTCATCCGCCAGCAGCAACCGCGGGCCGTTGACCAACGCACGCGCGATCGCCACGCGTTGGCGCTCGCCCATCGAAAGCTGAGCCGGCATATGCGCGGTCCGCTCGCCCAGACCGACCCGACCGAGCCATGGGCGCGCAAGCTCGCGCGCCCGGCGCAAGCTCAGACCTTCCCCTATCAGCTTTGTCGTCGCGTTATCCAGCGCCGTCGCACCGTTGGCCAGATGGAAGGACTGGAATACGAAACCGACGTCTTTGAGCCGGTAGCGCGCGCCCTCCCGCTCGGAAAGACCACCAATGTCCCGACCCCCGAAACAGACAGTCCCACTATCGGGAGCCAGCAAGCCCGCGGCCAGCATCAGCAATGTGCTCTTGCCCGAACCACTGGGACCGTACAGAGCTACAAATTCGCCCGGGGCAATACTCATGGATACCCCGTCTACGGCACGAACAGACTCCCCACCACTACGATAGTGCTTGACCACCTGGCGCAGCTCGAGCGCGCTCACGGTTCAGGCTGAACAGCCGGCGCGCCACCAGGAAAATGAACGACAGTGCCACGCTCGTCGGTCGAACACAGCTCGCCGTCGCCAATCGACATCACGACCTCGGCGCCGTGCAGCGGCGCCATCTCTTCAGAGGCGATCACCAGAGTCCTACCCGATGCTCTCGTAACGTCGCGTAGCAACCGATAGAGGGCGTCACGCTCGGAGAGACTCGGGATTGACGCTGGCTCGTCCACCAGCAGCAGGCGTGGCTCGCGCACCAACGCTCTGGCGAGTATCAGCCGCATCCTCTCGGTCAACGACAGCGACCGCGTCAGGTCATCGGCATGACCGGCCATACCCACATGCTCGAGCGAACGCAGCGCTCTGCGTCTGGCCTCAGGCATCGAGGACATGCTGCTCCCCAGCGACAGAGCGACGTGCTCGACCACGGTCTCTCGCGCGATGGGATGCCAATCACCCATACTCATCAACGCGATCTCGCCACGCAAAAGCCGTTCGCGCTGCAGAAGCGACATCCCAGCCATATCGCGACCATCGAAACACACCCGTCCACGATCCGGCAACTCGACTCCGGCCATCAAGCGCAGCAACGTCGACTTGCCTGCGCGCCTAGCGCCCCACACACCAGTGAGTACACCCGCATCGATCTCAAAACAGGCGCCGTCGAGGACCACGATCTCGCGCTGACCGTCGGGGTAGCGCTTGCTCACATTCTCAAAAGACAAAAGAGGCGTCACGCCGACCTCGCCTACCCGTCCCGAGCGAGGTATTCCTCGACTCGTCGCCGTGTACGCCGTGCCCATTCCACTTCAAAGCGCAGCTGGGCATCGACCGCGTCACGCGTGCAATCGGCAAGCAATCCTTTCCACGACGGCACGCTCGTCGCCGCAGGAGCGAGCTTCAGCAGTCCCAGACACTCCTGCTCGTAGCTCCGCAGCGCAAGCAGCAACGAACGCGCATCACGCTCCCGCGCCACCGCGACCTTGGCGCGGATACCTGACCGCATCGGCTCCTTCGGGATGAGCGTCTCCATCCATTCGCCGAACGCCTGTGCTGCTAAATCGGTCGGGTAGTAGACCGACCGTGTTCGACGCCGACCCGGCTCCCGCTCCTCCCGCCGCAGAAGCAACCCATCTTCTTCCAATCCCTCAAGCAGCCGATAGATGTCCTTCAGGACAACCTGCCAGGTCTCGCCGAGCCGAACAGCCAACCGATTTGCCAACTCATAGCCGTGGCCCGGACGCTCCAACACCAAAGCGAGCAAACCACCACGCAACGATGCCGAGGACCCACGCATCCACCCGTCGTTCTCTAACGCCTCGCCGTCGCTAGCCATCCGACCTCCCTGACAACCGATCCACAAAGCCGAATCGTATTGAAGATGAGCCCCACGCGCAATGGCTGATCGAGTGCGAGCAGAGCACAACAGCCGGCACGAGGCGATCGTCAGACACCTATGAGAGGGGGTCGTATGAGTCTGTGCTACCGACTGCTCTACCGGCTCGGCATCACGCCCTGGGACCAGGATCACGTTCCCAGCGAGCTGGCCGCACTCCTCGAAGGACCGGCGGCGCTGGCCGCAGGGGTTGCGCTCGACATCGGCTGCGGCACCGGCACCCAATCGGTCTATCTCGCCCAACACGGATGGCGGGTCACCGGCCTCGACGCGGTCCCACACGCGCTCGCACAAGTCCAACGGCGCGCAGAAGCGGCGGAGGTGAGCGTCCGGTGGCTGGCGGCCGATGTCGGCGAGCTGGGCGCGCTCGGTCTCGACGGCGGGTTCGAGCTGCTGCATGATCGTGGCTGTTTTCACGACCTGCCCGATAATGTGCGCGAGGGGTATGCCCGCGGTGTCAGCGCGCTCGCTGCGCCGGGCGCCACGCTGCTGCCGATGGCGTTCGTGCCCGGCACCCGCCGATTCGGCGCTCCCAGCGGCGCCTCCGAGGGAGAGATCCAGAGACGCTTCGGCGCCAATTGGGATCTCCTTTCGGTACAAAGCGACAGCGGCCCCGACCCGCCCGGGCCAATGCGACGCGTGCCTCGACTCTGGTACCGGCTTCAGCGACGCAGTAGCGCCTAGCGTGCAAACAGACGGGCCGTTCGCCTTGCATGCTCGCCGTCTCGATAGCCGCCGAGCCGCTCCCAACTGCAAGATCCACTAGCCTTCAGGGCGTCATCTCGGAGGGGTGGCAGAGCGGTTGAATGCGGTGGTCTCGAAAACCATTTCGGGGGTTTATACCTCCGACGAGGGTTCGAATCCCTCCCCCTCCGTCGTGCCGAGATCGTGGCGACCCGTCTGGAGTCTTTTGATCTCGTTTTCGGCCCACGTTCTGACTTGTTCAATCCGTGCGAGGGCAGCAGATCGGTCGAGAGATGGCGGCTCATCGCCCTCGTAGCGGAACTCGACTGCCCAAGGGGAAAGCACGTCAGCCTCAGAGAGATCCTGTGGAGCCTCGATCCCGTTTTCCTGTACCAAGCCGATCAGATAGCTCAACGCATGGCTCTTCATAAACGCAACGCCCCGTGCAGACAGCACGGCCTTAATCAGCTTCTCGACAGCCTGCTGTGCGTGGAATCCGATGATTGCGTCAGCAATATCAGCGTCTGGTGAAACCTTCCGTACGAGCGTCTCGTCATCTACTGCCTTGGCAAGCAGGACACGGGCCAGGTCGAGTCGGTCATGCTGCGGCATGCAGCACTTGACCCTCGGTGAGTGCGGCGTGCACCATCGACCCCTGCACACCTCCCCAATCCTCAGCGTAGCGCTCGCTTACGACGATCACATCGAATGGCATACCGAGTGGGCGAAGTGCTCGACCAAGACGCACCATCTCGGCGTGTCGGTCCTGAAGGTCGCGCTCCACGACCAGGAAGTCGAAATCGCTGTCAGGTCCAGCGTCACCGCGAGCATGAGAGCCGAAGAGCACGATCTTGACCGGATCGACGGCAACGGTCGCCAAGGTCTGACGCGCTGCCTCGATGATCTCTTGCGGAACCATGGCGACACCGTAGCGAAGCTGCGGGCGGCCCTGCGCTGAGCGAGCCCAGGAGATGGTTGGTGCCGAAGAACCCACGACATCGGCTAACGCCGGCACGGGCGACCTCACCGCCGCGAAGCGAAGAACTCGCTGAGCAGCGCTCCGCACTCTTCGGCGAGCAGTCCCGAGGCGAGCTGCGGGCGGTGGTTCAGGCGCGGCTCGCCCAGCACGTCGAGCACGCTTCCGCAGGCCCCGGCCTTGGGGTCGCGCGCTCCGAAGACGACCCGCGGGATGCGCGCGAGCACGATCGCACCGGCGCACATCGCGCAGGGCTCGAGCGTTACGTAGAGGACGGCGTCGAGCACACGCCAGCTGCCGAGCGAGCTCGCAGCCTCGCGCAGGGCGATCGTCTCGGCGTGGGCGGTCGGGTCCTGGCGCAGCTCGCGTTCGTTGTGGCCGGCCGCGATCAGCTCGCCGGCGTGGGCGACGACCGCCCCGATCGGCACGTCGTCGTGCTCGAGCGCGCGCTGAGCCTCGCGCAGCGCCAGGCGCATGAAGTATTCGTCGCGTGCGAAGAAGCGTTCGCTCATGGCTGGATTGTGGTCGCTGTGGTCGGGAGCGCAACCTAAGAGCCTCCCGACACTTCATGATTACGAAGGAACCAACTTGCCGCCGACCGCTCGAACCCGATATTCACGTTTGTCCGGCCGACGGCTACAGGTCGGCGCCGCCTGCGTGCTCGCGCTCGCGGCTCTGGTGCTCGCCGGTCTTGCGGGCGGCGGATCGCAAAGAGCACAGGCGGCGTCCGTCGAATCGCCCCTCGGGGTATACACGCCCGACCGGATAATCGTCAAGTATGCGGCCAACGCCCAGGTGGCGCGTGCCGCGCGAGCGTCCGCAAGCGCTGAACAAGAATCCAGCGGTGAAGAAGTCCCGGGCGCGACACGGACAGTGGAGTTGGCGCCCGGCGCAGGCCTCGGCGCGAGCCTCACGAGCCTCCGCCGCCAGCCGGACGTGGTATGGGCGGTGCCCGACTACATAGCGCGCAGCACCTCCATCTCGATCCCCAACGATCCAGGCATACGCGGCCACACACCAGGAGGCTGGCAGCAGGTGCAGTGGAACTTCGACGGAACCTACGGCATCAACGGCCCCCAGGCGTGGGCCAACGTCGCCGCGGACGGTGCTCCCGGTGGGGCAAAAGTGATCGTCGCCGTGCTCGATACCGGCGTGGCCTACGCCAACCGCGGCCGCTACCGCCGCTCGCCGGATTTCAGCAAGTACTCCTTCGTGCAGGGCTATGACTTCATCGACCACACCCCTTACGCCAACGACCACAACGGCCACGGCACGTTCGTGGCCGGCACGATCGCCGAGGCCACCAACAACCGCTACGGCCTTACCGGCTTGGCATATGCGGCGCGGATCATGCCTGTCCGCGTGCTCGACAGCGCCGGCGAAGGCGACGCGTCGGTGATCGCCGAAGGCATCCGCTTCGCCGTCAACCATCACGCGCAGATCATCAACCTCAGCCTCGAGTTCTCAAGCGACGTGGGTGCCTCCGACATCCCCGAGCTGATCGAAGCGCTGCGCTACGCCTACCGCCACAACGTGCTGGTGGTGGCCGCCGCCGGCAACGAGGGCTCAACCACGATCCCCTACCCGGCGCGCGCCAAGCACGTGATCGCCGTGGGAGCGACGACCGAACACGGCTGTCTTGCCAGCTACTCCAACGACGGTCGCGGCATCACGCTCGTAGCCCCCGGCGGCGGACCGGACGCGAGCCTTCCGGGAGACCCCAACTGCAACCCCGAACTTCCCTCCGGGCGCGACGTCTTCCAGATGACCTTCACCGGCGCAAACCCGCGTGTGTTCGGCTTCCCCAACGGCTACGAAGGCACCTCGATGGCCACCCCGCACGTGGCGGCCACGGCAGCATTGATCATCGCCGCGCGCATCCTCGGCCCCAAACCGACCGTCGCGCAGCTGACCGCACGGCTAAAGGACACGGCGCGCAAGCTCGGCGGCCCGCAGGACCAGACGCTCTACGGGGCGGGCTTGCTCAACGCCGCGGCGGCCACGGCTCCGGGTGGGCCTGGGGCCGTGCGGTAGACCTACCAAAATGATTGGTGGTCAGAGCCATTGCCCGGCGCACATGGGAACGGCATGCTTGCGGCAACCGTCAGGGAGATGTGGTGTGTCCTGCGATACCGTCGCTTGAAGGATGAAGAACGACTCGCCCGTTCTACCCGCCGGACCGCTTGCGAACATGTGTTCGTATGATGTTTGGCATCCGTCCGCTGCAAACGCGAAGCTTCAGTGATGCGTTGGCAGCCGCATCCCGAAGGCTTCGCCCGCGAATCCGCATTGGAGGTCGAGTCATGAAGCGACGCGACTGGCTGTTGCTTTTCGCTGCTTACGAGGGCGCGCCGGATGGGCTCGACCCTATCCGCTTCCAGAAGGGCCTTTTCTTGTTTGCCAAGCGCGCGCGAGCCCCCGAGCGGTCGAAGTACGTGTTCAAGCCCTACGACTACGGGCCGATGAGCGCAGGTATCTATAGCGATCTCGATCGTCTCGTGAACGAGGGATTGCTCGAACGCGTATCGGTGCCCGGGAAGCAGTGGTCACGGTATAAGCCGAGCGGGGTCACGTTTCGCGAGGGGCAAAGGATTTTGAGACAAGCCGAGGACGAGCAACTGCTCGACGCTGCTCGCGAGCTGTTCGAGATCAAGAAGGACGTATCGAAGATGGGATTCAACGAACTGCTCGAGCGCGTCTACGACGACTATCCCGAATTCGCAGTCAACTCGATCTTCCGTAGATCCGCCTGACCAGCACTCGAACGCTGTGCGAAGCCCGATCGCGAATGACGTGGCTCCCATGACCCAGGGGGCCGGTCTGGCGGGACCGACCTCGAGATGACGCTTATCGTCGCTATCCATGTGCCCTCAGGGAGTCCGTGGTATCTACGCGCTGCTGTGGGGATTCACGCTTGGGGTGTGCGCCTGGTGTTGGTCTTGCCCGGTAGTCAGTCGCTTGGGCGGAGACTGCTGCCGCTCACGCTCACGGCCGCTCATAATCCGCCGCCCAGCCTTGCCGGGGTGCTCTCGATCGCCGCTAACAACAAGCTTCGCAGTGTTTGGCCGCTTTACTCTGTGGTTCATCGACGCTCAACGACGCCGGACCACTCGGCTGCTGGCCGATGGGGCCGTGATCGGTAACCTCCTTGTTTCCGCGGCGCTTGTCGGGGGGTCCGTTGCCGGGTATGGAGTTCGTGTGCTCGCGTTCCTTCCCCATTTCCCACTGGAGGGGGGGCTTGCGCTCAGCGACGCCGGTTGGGCGGTTGAGCGAGAGCGACCCATGGTAGGACTCGAGAACGGCCTTGCTGTCATCCTCAGTTCCGGCACACTCCTTTGCGCCACGATAATCGAGACCCACATCGCACTACATCGCTGAGTGGCATTCAGCCTCAAGGGTTGCTTTACTTTAGACAAATTTGCAGCCGCCACCAGCTACGAAATCTCGTGGGTCTTAGCGCGGCCGTAAAGCAGGGAAAGCAACCGTCGCTCTTCGTCAAATGGAAAGGTGTGCTCCACACCCGTAAAGACCAGTACGACCTCAGACGGCCCGACTGCAAAGCCGAACGTGTCTTCGTAGTAGGTAGGACGCATCTTCAGGTGATAAACGGCCGCTGCAAGCGTACCCTGCACGCGAAGACCATATCCCGCGACCCCAGCAAGGGGAAACGGGATCGACGACACGCGGACCCCCAGCTTGTACGGTTCATCACCAATGACCCGTCCCGAGGTTTCCTTCCTCCTCAGTCTCGTGAGACATTCGGGTGTCGTCGTCCTTCGTGCTGATGCCACATTGCGGCTTGCGACAGATGGCTCGCTCATAATATAAACGACCGAATGCACGCCTTCGACCGGAGGCACCGGGATAGTAAAGCGGACGGGGGCGGGCAGCCGCCGCTTGGACCGAAGCAGCCACGGGGACTCAAGCGCCGCAACCCGATCTCGCGCGTCTACATTTGTCGTGCAGTCACTATACGGAGGCCCATTCTTCGTTTCGAACGCCGTCACGTATATAGACATCCCGGGTACGTCGGCACGACGAATATTAACCGCCCGAGCGAACGCAATCGCCTGCGACCTTGCGACAGGATCGGTGCCGCCTCCGCCACAACCAGCGATTGAAATGCCGCATACAGCGAATGTCGTCAGCAACATCAACCGCCACACACTAACTAACATGATTACGCAGCGTTTGCCATCCCTTGCACCGCGCCATCGCAGCACCATGAATAACAGATAATGCAATGCAGGCCTCACAACCACCACACATGGGTCTCACACCGAATCCAAGTTCGATTTCTCAATATTGTCATCCCGCCTCCGCTTCAAAGAAGGATATCAAACCCGAAACAGCGTCGAGAGAGTCCGACGTTCCGAAGAGGTCGAGTGCCGCTTCATCCGCTTTTTCACTCATCAGCCTCTCAACCCAGTGTCCGAGTCGAGGCGAGACCCGTGCGAACTTTCGTTCAGTCCAGCGCCCAAAGCCAATTCCCCATCTTCGGGTTCAACGACGAGACACCCTTAAGCTCAGCATACATTTTGTTGGCCTTCCTTCCGCACGTACCTTTGGAGTGGGCGGGCTTGCGATCAGCGCCGCCGGCTGGGCGGTTAAGCGACAGCAACCGGTGGTAAACGCGTCAACGGCCTTGGGGCAGCCTGAACGTCGGCACATTCCTTTGTGCCGCAATAATCCAGACGCACATCGCCGGGCTTCAACGACTGACCGCCGCATGTGGGCTATCTAGAGACACGACGTCTGTGCAATCAAATTACCTATCTCCATCCTTTCAACCACTTTGCCTGACGCGGTCTGCACAATCAATTCACGTGGCACACTAGACCAAATCCCGTACACCAATGTCCCTCTCAACCCGACCCATCCCGGGATTGGCTTAGCTCGCAGCGCATATAGTCGATGGCCAAACTGTACGAACACACGATATCCTCCTTCGATAACACCGTACAACACCGTAAATGGTGACGATCCACTACAGATGCGTCGCGCTTCCCAGCGCAGCGGTGGCAACAGACGCAGCGCACCCGCTCCAACGATCGCGTGCGTGGAATCCTCGAGCACCGCTGTAAGCCCCTGATGATCCTTGCCCAAGATACGAACTACTCTATTCGAGATAGTCAGACTACCGTCTGGGGTGGGAATCTCTGCAAATGGCCGTTCATCCCGACCCACATGTTTCACAAAAGGCGACGCGCATTCGAAAACACGCCTGACGCCTTCCGTTCTCGATGCGCCGCCGATTTCTCTCACCGCCACCGGAATTGGCGTCGGGCCACGAACCGCCTGATAGTAGACGCCTGCCGGTCCTCCCAGACCGCTGGCTACCTTTATCACGCTCGACGTTATCCGACGACCATTGCTCAGGGTCAGCTGCACACCTCGCGCAGTAGGTTCGACTCGCCAATGTAGTACAAGCCGCCCACCCGGCAAACATCCGATCTTAGGTCGCACCGGTTGTTCAAAAATGGAGTAGCACACCATATTCGCGATTCCAGCTTCAACGATGCGCACTTGTAGCGGACACTTGCTCGTCGGTTGGAGCGTAGCCACAAAGCTCGCCCCAGCAGCCGTGCGACCGCGACCAAGCACTGCCATAGCAGCTTGACTTTTGGTGTCGCCGCATCCGCCCACGGTCGCGGCAACAATCATTGCAGCAAAAAGCACGCGCATCAAGCGAAAGCGGCTAACAGTCATTTGTACTAAAACCACGGGCCAAATACATCGGCTCGCCGGCCGGGACAGTAGTAGACGTTTTCGTGCTGTATCGTACGCACATATGTACACAGTTCCGCTTCGGCACTCCAGGGAATGGAATCACCAAGCCCATCTTCCTCCCGTTCTTCGTTGATGTAGCATACCCCCCACGGGTGGCTCTTCTTATTATCGGCGCATTTTTCTAGGTCTTCCGCCGACGCGGTAAGTTGTTCTCTGTATGATCCGCAATCGGCGTCCCCCTCGCTTATAAGCAACAGAATCGAGTCGCAGGAAAGCGAATCTGCTCGCAACTGCTCGGCTCGTTCCCGCGTCATATGGTAAGACGCTAGGCCTTCTGGATCATAAAATTCGAATTCTTCCGACTGCGAGGCGCCATCTTCTTGTTCCGCTCCGCAGCCTCCCTCTGCTTGGCATTTTTGTAGTGCTTCTGCGGCTTCTTGTTCTCGTGCTTTTTGTCGTTCGGCTTCGGTTGCGTTGAAGACTCTTGCGGCTTCTGCGGCTGCGGATGCTTGGGCTCCTGGTGAGACTACTGAGACGTATGGTGTGCCGGTGCCTGGGCCGTTGGGGAAGGCTCCGGGTGGTATGACGGGGGCGGTTTGTAGGCTTCGCGCTACTTGGGGTACGTATGACGCACCGCCTTCGGTGCTCACACCTGAGCCCGTAGAGGGTTCGCTTGATATGCCGTCTGCTCCGAGCCATGCGTACTTCGGCGGTGTAGTCCCGGGTTGTGGTACGCCGAATTCGGTGCTGTTGTAGGTGGTATGTAGTTTAGTTTCGCTTTCGCTGTCATTCACGCTGCCGACGACATTGCCCTGCAGGTCGTGTAGTTGCAATTCGATCGTCCCGCCGCTTGTCTGGATCGCGTCGAGTGCTCCGTCTAGGCCGGGGATGTTACGAGTCCATTTTTCACTGCCTTCGCTTGCCCACGTGAGTGCGTTATCAGGACCGGCGTAGTGGGAGATCGTTTTTGAGGCCGTTTTGCCTTCGGCGGTGGTTTCCATGGTACGCCCGGCCGGATCGTAGAGATACTTGAGTGTCTCGCTGTTCTGGGTCTCGGTCGCTAGTTGATTATCGAGGTAGTACGTGCTTGTGATTTCGTGTCCACCGGCGTCGGCGGCGGGCATTTTGGTGATGTTGCCGAACGTTTCGTAGGCGACGCCTTCGTCTGTGAGGCGATTGGCTTCATCATAGGTGTGTCGTTGTACCGTGCCGCCTTCGCTGGCGCATTTACCTTCGGTTCCTGGTTCGCGCGTGGTCAGGCTTGTGCGGTTTGATTCTTCGTCATAGGCGTATACGCGGGTGACGCAGCCTTTGCCGGCTGGTGTTTCTTGGGTCTTCAAGAGACGACCGGCGGTGTCGTATTCGTATTCCTCCTTGGAGAGTGTGCTCGTCTGTTCTAGCGTTTCGCCGTGGATCGAGGGGACTATGCTGTCGCTAAACCACACGGGAGCACCGGTTTCTGAGCAGACGCGTGTCTTGATGTACTCGATGCTCGTCGCGGTGCCAGCCGCGTTGTAGGTGGTGTTGGCGCACATGCCGTTCGGATAGATCTCGCTCGTCATCCTGCCTTCCAGATCGTAGCTGGCAGTGAAGGTACCGGCGGCGGAGTCGACGAGCTTGGTCATGAAGCCCGTGATGGGATCGTAGGAGTAGGTTTGTTTGCTTTCTGCTTCTTTGCCCTTCCCTTCGCTGACTTCCTCAAGGCGTCCATCGCTGCCTTCTTCATAGGCGTATTTCGCGACATTGCCTTCCGCGTCGGTGTATTCGACGAGCTGGCCGAGCTTGTTCTCCTTTGCCGTGATCGTCTTGAGTTTTTCAGCGATGGTCGTGCTTTGCTTTTCAAGAGCCCCGGTTTCCGCGTTGTATTCGTTCGTGACCTTCGGCAACGCTGTGTCGGTCGCTGGCGAGGACTTCTCTTCGCTGGTCAACGCGCGACCGGCCGCATCGTAGGTCTGGATCTTTTCGCGGCTGACAGCTCCCGCTCCGGTACCAAAAGCTTCGGTCGACGTTTCAAGCTCATCCCACATATTGTAGGACATCGTCGCGACGGGTAGTTCTGGCAGTCCTCGGTCTGGTTGTGCACCCAGCAGGGTTTGGCAGGGCAGGTTCGCCCATTCTGGGTGTTTGCCGCATGTGGGGATCGCCGGGTTCGCTTCGTTGCTGTAGTAGACGGTGCGGGCCGCGTGCGGTGTGGCGACGGTCCACTCCTCGATTCTGTTGTTGTTGGAGTCGGCGATCCAGGCGTTCCCGGCGCTATCGAGTGCGATGGCTCGTGGTTCGTTGAATTGGCCGTTGCCTGACCCGTTGGTCCCGAACTGGGCGAGGTAGCCTCCGGAGGGCGTGAACTCTTGGATTCGGCTGTTGGTGGAGTCTACGACCCAGATGTCGCCTGTTTGGTCTATCGCGATGCCTTGGGGCTGGTGGAACTGTCCGGGCGCCGAACCGTATTTGCCGAATTCGCCGATGAGGGAGCCACTAGTGTTGAACTCCTCGATTTTGTCGTTCCAGGCGTCTGAGACCCAGATGTTGCCGTTCGCGTCGATCGCGAGGTTCTTCGGTTCCTTCAGCTCACCGCGGCCTTCGCCTTCGACTCCGAAAGTGGTTTTGGGGGTGCCGGTGTTGCTGAACTCTTGGATGCGATGGTTGCCTGTGTCGGCGACCCATATGTTTCCTTCTTTGTCGATGGCGATGCCTTGCGGTTCCTCTAGCTTTCCGGGTTCTTTGCCGGGACCGCCGAATTCGCGGACGTATTTGCCTGTGGATTCGTACTCCTCTATGCGGTCGTTGGTCTGGTCTACGACCCATATGTCGCCTTTGGAGTCGATCGCGACGCCTCGTGGCGCCTCTAGTTGTCCTGGGCCGGTTCCTTCGCTGCCGACGCTGAGGATCGATTCGCCTGAGGGCGAGAACTCGACGATACGCGAGTTGTTGGTGTCCGCGACCCACTTGTCGCCTTTGGAGTCGATCGCGACGCTCTTCGGGCCGTCCAGTCCTCCCAAAGGCGATCCGTGGGTGCCGAACTGGCTCATGTAGACGCCCGTAGAGGAGAACTCCTCAGCACGGGAGTTCCCGGAGTCGATGACCCAAACGTCGCCTTTGGAGTCAAGGGCGAGCCCCTCGGGCTCTACGAGGTCTCCGTTGCCGGTCCCTTCGGTCCCGAACGTCTGTACGAATTCGTGTTTTTCGTTGAACTCTTGGACACGGTCGTTGTTTTCGTCTGTGACCCAGATATTGCCGGCGCTGTCTACCTTGAGGCCCTGGGGTTCGTTGAATTCCCCATGGCCGCTCCCGCATTTGCCGAACTGTGCCTCGTATTTTCCGGTTTCGCCGAACTCCATGACACGACAGTTTTTGCTGTCGGTGACCCAGAGGTTGCCTTTGGAGTCGATCGCGATCCGTCGCGGCGATTTGAACTGTTCGTTGCCGGTGCCTTCGCTACCGACCTGTTTGACGTATACGCCGGCTTCTGTGAACTCCTCCAGGCGGTTATCGCCCGAGTCTACGACCCAGACGTCGCCTTTGCCGTTCAACGCGAGGCCTTCGGGGGATTTCAACTGGTCGGTGCCTTCTCCGCCGAACGCCCGGATATACGTTCCTGTTTCGCTGAACTCCTCGACCCTGTTCGCACCCGAATCCACAATCCAGACATCGCCTTTGCTGTCGATCGCGATGCTCTTCGGATACTCCATCTGTCCTTCGCCGGTACCCCACGAACCGAACTGGCTCAAATATTCTCCCGACGCAGAGAACTCTTGGACACGTTCGTTATAGGTGTCGGCGACCCATATGTTGCCTTTCCCATCGATCGCGATATCCTCAGGCCAGTTGAACTGGCGATGACCGCCGCGATCGACACCGAACTGCGACACATAACTCGGTGTGCCTGCGCTCTCAGGGCCTCTCGTTTCGATCACGTTTCCGGTGGCTTCTTCGTATACCGTGGTGTGGGTCAGGCCTGGTTCGCTTGTCGTCGAGGTAGGCTTGCGCAGCTTCCAACCCAGCCCATTTTGACCGTTATAAGAGGTTGTCGTGATCCGGACATCCGCTTCTTTTCCATTGGCGAGGAGTGCGCCGTCGGTAGTCTTTGTTAGCAGATTGTATGTTTCTTTGTTCTTTTCTTCGGCTTCTTTGGCGCCGCTTTCGTCGTAGTAGTCGTGAGACACCGCACGCGCCTGGACTTCTTCCCCGTTTGCGAGCTTTATCTTGTGTTCTGGACCGAGCACCTTCACGATATCGTTACCGCTGGGACTGTATTCAGTCTGTGTGTCAAGTTTTTCGGCGATTTCGGCCGACTTGCATTCTTTTTTGGAGACAGATTTGCATCCTTCTTTGAACGCAGTCGTACGATTGTCTGCGTCCAACGTACGGGTTATCTCGTTTATGTCGTTGTATTCGATTGTCGATATGCCTCCTGTCGGGGTGGCTGTGTTGACGGTTAGTCCCTTTGCGTTCAGATAGTCGATTGCCGCGCGGGTATAGTCCGTTGCTGGCCAGCCTTGCGGTTCGTCGGGAGGAAAGACGGCCATTCCTTCGATGGGATCGTTGTCTTCTTCTTCGTTCTTGTCCTTCTGTCCCCACTGTTCCACTTCTTCCTTGGTCAGTGTCGGTAGACCGGTACCGGACACGGGCACACGATACTCGAGTGTCGAGCCTGGTTCGACTGAATAGGACGTGCCTTCGGTTTTGGTGCCGGAATTCGAAACGACCACGCTAGCGGTGCTAGCTGCAGTCACACTACCCCCGCCGTTTATCGTGGTGACCTGTGCGATCAAGGTGTAACCCACATCGGACGAAGCCACCTTGTAGTTCTCGTTCGTAGCTCCAAGAATCGGTGTGCACGATTTCCCTTCTGAGTTACAGTCCTCCCACTGGTACTCATACTCGATCGGACCGTTGCTCCACGAACCGTGAGATGCGCCCATCTTGACTCCAACGACTGGCGTGCCGGATAGTTTGGGCGCTTCGGTGTTTTTTGCGGATTCTCCGTTCCATAGGGACGCGGACGCGGGTGCGTGAGTTACCTTCAACAGACGACCCGCGTTCGAGTCTCCAGCGAGCGTGCCGTATACAAATGCCCACGACTCCTGTCCCGGCGGAGTGAGCGCTGTCACATGTCCTTCGGCGTCGTATCCGTAGGCCGTCTTTAGTGCAGGGGCGATACGTGGATCCCACTCGGTGCGCAAGCGTCCCTTGGCGTCATATTCGTAGTGCGCCACGGAGGGTTCGGCCATCGCTTTGGTCGCTGTATTGTACGCGTGGAAAATGACTTCCTTCAGACGGCCCTTGTATTGTCCCCATTCGCTGCGGGCTTCTCCTTTTGCCGTTGTTTCGGTCGCGTACTTAAAAGTCAGGGCGCGACAGCCTACTTTCAATTCGCTAGGTTTAGTTCCGCAAGAGACCCCAGTCGGTGCGGGAGAAAGGACCTCAGCCGGCTCGATCATGGTACCTTCAATGCCCGCAACGCCTTCGTAGACGTAGGTGGCGCTCTTTGAGAGTGCCCCCTTCGCACTCGTGGGATACCACAACGGTCGGTCCCACTCTTGTATTCTCGAATGTTCGTAGTCCGTAACATATATAGCGGAGTTTGGTCCTACAACCACGCCCATCGGGGACGAAAACTGTTCAAGGCCCGAACCGCTGGAGCCAAACTTCGCGGTGAAAACGCCAGCCGCCGTAATCTCCTGCACATGATCGCTCCACATTTCCGTTACATAGAGATTCCCAGTCGTAGGGTCTGCGGCGATACCGCGTGGCCCGTCGTACTGTCCGTTGCCGGAGCCCGCGATGCCCGCCCGGCATTCTTTAGTGCATGTCTCGAATTCGTCTTTGCCGTCGTTTACGCCCCAACCCATAGTCTTCACGAACGCGCCCGCAATCGTGAACTCCTGTATCCGATTATTTTCCTGGTCGGTAGCGTAAACGTTACCTCCAGAAAACGCTACGTTTAGCGGTCCGTTGAATTGACCAGCGCCCGAGCCGACAGACCCAAACTTCCGTAGGAATTCCTGTTTTTCGTTGAACTCTTCTATCCGATCGTTGCCGTTGTCGACGATCCACAGATTGCCGCTCGAGTCAATAGTTATCCCGGCTAGCCAACTAAATTGTCCAGGGTTGGAACCCTGGATACCAGACCTGCACGTGCTGGTACAGGTCTGAAGTTCGTTAGCACCATTGCTCACTCCCCATCCCATCGCGTCGATAAATGTACCGGTAGAGGAGAACTCATCCACGCGCATATTGGCTTGGTCGGTCACGTACACGTCACCGGTACTGTGATTGATCGCGATACCCCAAGGGTTGATCATCTCGCCGGCTTCTGAACCGTAAGAACCATAGGCTCCGAGCAACGCTCCGGACGGGGAGAACTCGACAATCCGGTCGTTAGTGAAGTCCGTTACCCATACGTTCCCGCTGGCGTCAACCGTGTCGCTCACGGGGTGAGCCAGCTCGCTGGATTCCGACCCGAACTGGTTGATCCATGTAGGATCCGTGTATTCCGTCCCCGAGGGCTGTTCAAAGATCGTTTCACTACCTGCGGTGGCGTCCTTCAAGACGTACTTGTGTTCCGCGGACTTGTATTCCAGCTTGAGGTTTTCATCGCCCTTCGGCGCTTCGAATTCGCCTTTGGAGTTCAGCGAATAGGTGGTCTGCCCGGTGCTGCTCGATACGACCGCGCTACCGGTCGGCAGCACCGTCAGATACTCTCCGCCACCAAGATTTGCCGCCCACTGCGGACCGAACGGTCCCGTCGCACCAGCCGTAAGATTGCGCGACTGATAGGTGCGTGACACACCGATTGCGCCAGCGAGCGAGACGTCCGTCGCGCCCAATGTAAACTGACCGCTGGTGGGATCTACGGTGCCCGGACCGACCGACACCGGGTGCGAATGCCGCACGTCGAAGACAAATTCCTTAGACCCGGAATCGCCAGCGTTGCTTACCGCAGAGACGACGATCCTGTGTAGTCCTTCGGATAGGTTTTCGCCATCGAGTGTGTATTCGCCGCTCGCGGTGCATTCACCGGGAGAGCACGCGCTGCCTGGAATTGTCGTTTCTTTACCGCCGTCGATTGAGACGCCGATCGACTTTACACCCGAGCTCGGTGTCGGTTTCGTTCCATCGGTCGCGTGGACCGTGAGTTTGTGCGGCGACGCACTGATTTCGGCTCCTTCTTCTGGCATTCCGGTAAAACCAAGTTTGTATGGTTTTGAGGCGTCGACCTTGATCGTGGCATACGTGTACGCGTACAGGCCCGCAGCGTCCTTTGCGAGCAACTCGATCGAGTCTTCACCGTTTGCCATCGAAGGCAGATACGTCACGGCCGATTTGTAAGTCTCTGGACACTGAATCCCGTTACAATGCCCGATCTTTTCGCGGATGAACCGCTGCTGGGACATTCCCGCGCCATCCACAGCCACAAAACTAACTCCGATCCCAGGATCGTGAGCAGTCACTTCGTACGCACCAGAGTACGGGCTCAACCACCCACCGCTGCCATACAATACATTCGGCCTGTTTTCCGCTTCAGCGATCGTCGGACTGGTAGTGTTAAAACCGCATTCTTTACAGGCTGAGGTCGACGTCACTTCCGGATGCTCGCTTTCTTCCTGAGCCACATACACGCGAGCTTGCCAAATCCAAGTCCAGAAACCGTACAGACTCTCATGCTGACCCGTATCGTCCATGATCCGCACACTGTTTTCGCGAGGCGTTTCCAACGGATTGTGGAAATAACCCGAAGTCAAATACAGAGGTTCGTATTTGTAGCGTTCCTGTTTTATACCGCTGGAAAGTGTGAAATGTTGGTCTCGGCCTTCATTTTTTGGCCCGTATCTGTATTCGACTTCCGTTGTCGTCTGGCTCGGTTCGTTTTCTCCCTCGACCCACATTTCCAGGTTATAAACCGTAGATTGGCCTTGCGTTTTATATTCCAGCCCAGCGTATTCGCTACCGTTGTATTCACGAGTCGGTTCGATGTACCAAGATTGGTCACACCATTCCCAGTCTTCCGGACCACAGCTATAGCTTGATTTGTATGTCGTCGCTTCGCTGAAAGCAGACGAGAAGACCGGCACCCAATTGGTACCACCCTTGTACTCTTCCACAGGGAACACACCACCGGTCAAACTTCTATCTTCGGCGGTAACAAATTCAGGATCGACCTCTACAGGATATTGGAATTCACCGGAACCGTCCTCGACTTCTACGGCAAGCACATCTCCCCTTACATTCATCCTCACCGGTACCGGTGTCCCAGCCGCATCGACAGCATCAGGAGGCATCACCATCGCAAGCGACATGCCGTCCAATACAACCCGAACAGGATCCCGCGGATGCTTCTGCACAAGACTCGCGCCACTCGGCATCCCAACCCGGTAGTACAGCACTCGTGGACTATCGACCGAACGCAAAATCGCACTGACGTCAAACCCCATGCTTGTAGGCTTGGCGACCGTGTCCGTGTCCGTGCCGGTATTCGGATAGATCACGCTCGACCCGTCGACAGAGCCCTCGCCCCCTAGAGTGGCACCCTGGGCATCCACAGGCGTCAGAGAAACCCCCAATCCTGGCACCTTTACGCCATCGCCGAGCCGTGCGGGGATTTGCACCTGCACATCAGAGGAGACCGGCGCATAGTCCTCGCCCGTGCGCTTCAAACCCAGATCGAGCGGCGCGAAATGACCTCGAGAGGTTTCCCTCGCCATCGGACCGACCGATTCGATCACCCCCCGCTTACCCTTAGACAGAATAAGCTGCGCTACGTTGGGACTGAGATAGCCTGTGATCCGCTGGCCAGCAGGCAAAGACGGCGCACCACCCGAACGTTGCTCAATCAACGACGGAAACGTCCTCGCTGCAAGCGACGCGATCCGCCCCACACCCAGACCCTCATACTTTGTGCGCGACGCCCGGCGGTCAACAAACGCTTCGGGACTATCCCGCCGCGCTTCCAGCACAGCCTCCTGCTCCCCGACACCCAACAACCATTGCGCACCCGGCGTAACCAACGGACTACCCGACACCGCCGTTTCCGGAGACATTGCCCCCTCGGCCATCGCCGCTGCCGAAGCAGACGTCGCGAGCAATCCACCACCCAACATCGTCCCCAACACGCAGACCAATAAGACCCGCCGCACGACCGGCATCCCCCACTCCCACCTATTTGATTGAGCTCCCAGCAACGTCAATTTGTTACCCCTGCCAACCATCACGCGCTGTCCCATCGGATAGCCTCATCGTCACGCCGGTAACCAAGACGAGCCGATATATTGTCCGCCGCAGCAAAAAGATGCGACTGCAATTGGTCAGCCATCTCCTCAAGAGAAATCATGGATATATAGGCCGCCAAGCAGACCCCCGCCACGACGTCTCGACCTTGGTCCCGAACCGGAGCAGCAATCGAGATCAAACCAGCACTCAGCTCTTCGTCGTTGACGGCCATACCATCCTCAAGCACGCGCTCCAACTCAAGACACAACGCCTTCTTGCTCTTGATAGAGTTAGGACCGCGAGACACCAGCGCGATGTGCCCGATCACCTCACGCCACTCAGGCTCGGGAAGGTTGGCGAGCAATACCTTGCCAATAGAAGTGCAGTAGACAGGCAGACGCGAGCCCGTCCGGAAATCAAGATCGGCCATCTGATCTCGGCGACGGGGACTACGCGCGCAATCCACGCAAATAAGCTCGGTGCCGTCAAGCATCGCCAGACCGACCGTGTAGGAAGTCCGCGCGCACAACGCCTCAAGATAGACATGCGCGTGCTCACGCAAACCCGTCGAACTCAAAGCAGACAAACCAAGCCGCGTCACCCGCAAACTAAGCCTGTAACGCCGGTGCGAATCCCGCTCGAGAAAACCCAGCTCAGCAAGAGTCGTCATATAACGATGAGCCGTCGCGCGACGCATCCCCAACTGATCGGCCATCTCCGCGTTCCCAAACGTACGACGCTCAGGCGTAAACCGCTCCAAGATCGCCAACCCCCGCTCCAACGACTGAGAAAAATGCGGGTCCGAAGGCAACACACTCCACGCCCCACCATCCCGAGAGCCAACACCCACCCGCGGACTCATCGACCTGGCCGCGCAATAAAGGTCGACAACGAGGCGGCTCGACCCGTTGACGTGGCTATCAAACCAAGATGACCAGACGGCATTGTGCGTGGAGTCTGACGCCTAAGGCTGCATATGAATAGTGTCCATGAAACTAGTGTCCGGGACTCTAGTTCTGATGGGCGAAGTACGATAATGGTGGAGCGTTGATCCAGATCTGTGTGGGTGGGACTCGCGTCAAAGCTCGCTAGACGCGGAAAAGTAACAGCACTGGATTTACCTGACGCCCGACGTTGTTGAACACAGCCTGCGTTATCTGACGGACATCCGCCGTCGATGCCTGCGGTCTCGATTGGAGAAAGACCGCATTACGGCGAGGATCATCATGTGGTTCGAGACAGTAGCGTAGTGCCTGATGAGCAGGCGCCAAGCCCCGGCAATCGATCCGCGTCCTTTTACACTCGGGACCAAATCGCCTCTCCTCTCCGCCGCCACCAGCCGTTACTCTTGGAAGCTGGCGCTGGGCGGTACCCGTACCGCCGAGAAGCCCGGAACGGCGATCACTACCATCGCGATGACAACAATCAGTAGCAGCGTGAGCAGGATCTGCGAGCCACCGATTGCAAATGGAGCCGGGAAATCGGTCGTCAACCGCAACCAGCGGTCGGCGAACGCGTGCCCGTAGAGCCCGAGAATCGCTCCCTCGACACAGCCAATGACAAGCAGTATCGCGCTCTCGAGGAGGATCGAGCGCCATAGCTGAAGGTAGTCATATCCCCATGTCTTCATTGCGGCCAGGCGAGCTCTTCGCTGCCAGATGGTCGCAGCAAGCGAAGCTGCGACCGCAAGCGCGCCGGTGATAAGAATCAGCGTCGATATCGCACCGAGACTGCTCAAGCCCTGGCGGGCGCTGCTGTCCGTCTGGGCTTCCCTTTCGCGGAACGTCTGGACGCTGAGGCCTGAACCGGGACCGAGCGCGGCGACTACTGCCCGCCTACCGGCGGCCAGGCTCACACCCGGCTTCAGGTTCACTTCGAATGCGGTTGCGTCGGTTGTCTGCCACAGTCGGCCGTAGTCTGCGGCGGTGAGCGTGATCGCGCCCGCCGGCCAGCCCGAATTGGTCGTGATCGCCGCCACTCCCAAGTGCGCCGTCCCAGAGGGTGTGGGTAGCGAGAAGAAATTGCCCACGTGCAAATGGCGTTCGCTGGCGAATGCGCCGGATACCGCAGCCCATCCGCCCGCGCGGATCAGACGCGTGGCGGAAGAGTATTCGCCGCTGACGATCTGACTCGATTCGAGTACGACCGCGTCACTAGCGGACTTCGCACGCACCCACATACGTTGCTCTCCTACATTGAGCAGCCCGCCACGGTAGACCCGGACTGAGGCGACATCCGACGCCCGCATGATCGCTGCAGGAGCACTATCGATGTGAAAACTATCCGTATTGAATACGTTGTTGCCGGTGGTAACCCATATGTTCGCCGTATCCTCATATTGATTGATCGCGGTTTCGATGCCGTGGATCAAATCTGTTCTTGCGCCGCCGATGGCGAGACTGCCGTACACCGCAAGCGAGGCTATTGCGGCGAGGGCCACAGAACGGGTGGCTGTCGCCTCAAGCTCCACGGTGGCGATCGGCAATATCCCTTTGGAACGCTCACAGAGGGGACGCAGAGCGCAGATCACAGCTCGGTAGGAGAGTGGGAGCAGACACACCGTGGCGATCGCGAGCAGCACTCCGCCGACGATCGTCAGACGAGGGGCTGCTAGGGCTACGACGGTCACGATCAGGACCAGTGCTACCCCTACCCCGGCAAGAAAGCGTGCCGCGTCCCGCGGAATACTCTGTCCTGCCTCCCCCTGCTCGTGCATGACCATGTCTATAGCGTGCTTCGTAGCGTGCTTCGACCGAAGATCGAGCAGCGGCCGCGCCGAGGCCAGGAGCGCAGCGAGCACACCTGCGCCCCCGGCGATGAGTAGCGTCGGGATCGTGACGACCTGTGCCTGGCCGATCGGAAAAGCGTCGGCGAGATAGCTGGGCACACCACCGAAGAGGGTGTGAGACAGCCAATCGCCCAAAGCGATCCCGATCAGCGATCCGACGATGCCGAGCGCCAATGCCTGCACCGCCAGCAGCAGGGCGATCTGTGCGGGGTCATAGCCGAACGTGCGCAGTTCGGCTACGAGCCGGCGCCGTTCGGGAACGGTGAGCAGCATCGCGTTGAGCGCGAGCAGGAACCCGACCATCCCGGCGATAGCCGCGAACAGAGTCGTTGACTGCTGGTTGGGCTTGGCGGCGGTGCTGAGCAGCCGCAGATCGTTGTCAGCCGGCGTGACGTCGATCCTGCCGGCTGCCAGCTGCCGCAGCTCGCGCGCCACCTTGGCTTCCGCTCCGGCTTCGGCCTCGACCAAGATGTTGGTGACGTAACCGGCGCGGCCGGTCAGTTCTTGGGCCTTGTCCAGCAGCGCTATCGCGATCGGGCTGTTGGCGGCCGCACCAACGGTTTGGCTGCCGAGCACCGCATCGACGCGAACAGACTGCAGCCTCCCGTCGGCGCGCATCATCACCGTGTCGTCTGGATGCGCGCCGATGGTTTCGGCGACGCTTGACGGGAGTCCAATTCCGCCTGAGATGAGATTGGTCGCACCCGAACCAAGCTCGCGTGTCACCTCGGGGTTCAAGGAGACCTGGTGGGCTGTCGCGCCCACCAGTTGGATCGGCTCGCTGCCGCGTGGGCCGACGATCGCGACGTTCTCGCGCAACAGCGGCGATACCGCCAGCACCCCTGGCAGCGATTCCACGCGCCTGGCGATCCGCTGGTCAATGCCCTCCTGTGAGCGCGCGGCAAGCTGAAGCTGCGCCGAGCCGATCAGCTGGTGGACGAGACCGCTTGCGGAATTCCCGATGCTTGTATTCGCGACGAGCACCCCGAACACGAGCGCGACACCGACAGCGATCCCGATCGCGGCCAACAACTCCTGTGCGGCCCTCGTGCGCAACCTCCATGCGTACAGCGTGAACGGCAGACCGACACTCAAGCCGAGGACGGTCGGCGCTCTGAGCCTCATGCCAGTGTGCGCAGTAGGTCGGAGTCGAGCCCGTCCAGGAGATGCCCGTCGCTCAGCGTGAGCACCCGATCGACGAAGCGCTGCGCGTGCAGATCGTGCGTTACGAGCAGGCCCGGGATGCGCTGCTGGTGGCAGATATCGCGCAACAATCCAAGGATCTCCTGTGTGCGCTGACTGTCGAGGTTGCCGGTCGGCTCGTCGGCGAGCAGCAGCCGCGGCTCCCCGGCCAGCGCTCTGGCGATCGCGACACGCTGACGCTCGCCCATCGACAGCTGCGCCGCGCGATGCTCCATGCGCTGCCCGAGCCCGACGCGCTCCAACCACGGCCGCACTATCCGCTTGGCCTCGCGCAGGCTGGGGCCGCTCGCCAACAGCTCCAGCGCGGCGTTGTCGACCGCGGTCGCTCCGGCGAGAAGATGGAAGGACTGAAAGACGAAGCCCACGTCCTCACGCCGGT
Organism: uncultured Solirubrobacterales bacterium; assembly: GCA_963725265.1. Lineage (GTDB taxonomy): Bacteria > Actinomycetota > Thermoleophilia > Solirubrobacterales > Solirubrobacteraceae > Palsa-744. The sequence continues at coordinate 348,190 of CAVRXP010000002.1, read as the reverse complement.
AGCGCGCGCCCTCACGAGCGGACAGGCCAGAGATCTCACGTCCGGCGAAGCAGACGCTGCCGCTGTCGGGCTCCAACAGAGCGGCCGCGATCAGCAACAGGGTGGTCTTGCCCGAACCGCTCGGACCATAGAGCGCTACGACTTCCCCCGGCGCGACCGTCAGCGATACCCCGTCGACCGCCCGCACGACCTCCTCGCCGGCCGCATAATGCTTGACAACCTCGCGCAGCTCCAACGCGCTCATGGGCGCACGTCATCGGCGCGTGCTGTGTGGCCGGCGGACGTAGCCGGGAAGCGTAGGAGAACCCCCTGCTCGTCCATCGAACGCACTTCGCCGCCGGAGACGGCCATCGTACGGGCAGCTCCCGCGCTCGCCGCGAGATTCTCCGAGGCGACGACCACCGCAAGATCTCTGTCCTCGCCGAGCGACCGCAACAACCTGTACAGCTCCTCGCCCTCCAAAGGATTCGGGAGCACCGCCGGCTCGTCGACGAGCAACAGACGCGGCTCGCGCACAAGCGCCATCGCAAGCACAACTCGCAAGCGCTCGCCGACCGTGAGCTGATCCGCCCATACGTCGGCGCACTCCGTGGCGTCAACCCGCGCAAGAGCTCTGCGCGCACGCGCCCTCGCTTCGGGCATCGGTGTGCCGTCGCTCGCGCAAGCTGTAGCCACCAACTCGACAACCGGCCGAACGATCTGCGAGCGCCACTCTGAGCTGGCCAACGCGATCCCGCCACGGCGCAGCAGCCGCGAGCGCTTCCGCGCAGACATCGCCGATACACACTGCCCGTCAAAGCTGACCTCCCCCGAGTCAGGCCGCTCGACACCGGCCATCACGCGCAGCAGCGTGGACTTGCCCGAGCGCTTCGGACCCCACACCCCGACGAAGTCACCGGAGTCGATCTGAAGCGAAACCCGGTCGAGCACAACGACCTCGCGCCTCCCGTCGACGTAGCGCTTGGTCGCCTGCGTGACTGAGAGCAACGGCGCCACCTTCCCCGCCGAGCCTACGACACCATCAAGCTGCGGATGGTCTGACGGGACAGCTCGACCCAAAGCAACTCGCCGTTGATCCGCTGAATCGACGCTTCGCGCACCAGAAACATCATCGCTGAGCGCAGCTGCCGCCTGTCCGGCCTGCCCGCCTCTATCTTGGTGCGTCTTGCGAACAGTTTCTGCTCGTAGCGATTCAACGCCACGAGCAACCTCGGCAGGTCCTCCGGACGAGCGACAACCATCCTTGCCTGCAACTGTAACTGCCCCTCTTCGAGCGGAAGCGGGCTGTCCATCCACGCCAGGACTGCCGGTGCAGCCAAATCGGTGGCGCTGTAGACGATCTTCGCCGGATTGCTCTCATCGGCTGACTCAACGGCAATCAGACCGTCTTTGTGCATTCCTTTCAACATCCGATTGAGGCTCGTGCGATAGATCGGCCAACTTGGGCCCAACTGACGTTGTAGACGGCTAGCCAACTCGTACCCATGACTCGGCCCCTGCACCAGCAGCGCAAGTAGAGCCCCCCTGAGCGGGGATTGATTCGCGTTTTCTACGTGCGCGGTAGAGGAGTCCATTATCTCAACCTGCCAGAACTAGTCTGAAAGATACAGAAATCGACATAACACGACCTGTTCGTGACAGCCCACATATCCGACTCTCGGCAAGAGCCCCCCGCAGCCATAGCAGAGATGGAGCCGGGCGGCGAACCTTCGCGGGGCGAGCACTAAAGCCGAAAAGATCAAGACCTATATCTAAATGTATATAATGCGTGTGTGGAGATCGCCGACCTCATCAGCAATGCTCGCCGAGCCGCGAACATCACCCAAACCCAGCTCGCCGGTCGAGCCGGCACCGCACAGTCCGCTGTCGCTGCTTACGAGTCCGGCGTACGCATACCGACGATCGCGACCCTGGAGCGTCTGCTCGCCGCCTGCGAGCATGACCTCGAGGTTCAAGCGCACCCTCGCATACGACGAGGAGCCGCGTCTCTCGAGCAGTTGGCGCCGATAATCCTCACGGACCTCGACGACGACTCCGAGCGCGACGCTCTGCGGCTGCTCTTCGGATTCGCAGACGATTTCAGGGCATCTTCGCGACCAGGCAAGATCAGCCTCATCCAGAATGAGCCGCCGACTACAGGCGACAAGCGCTTCGATGCGGCGCTTGCCGGTATGGCCGAGTTCTTCGCACGCGAGGCCGATGTTCCCGCCCCCGACTGGGTAGATGGACAAGGACGCTTTGTCGAGCCCTGGTGGTTCGTGGCAAGCCAGCCAGCTTTCGATGCCTACACGCTCGCTCACACTCCCGCTGTATTTGCGCGCCACGGCGTATTCGTCGCACAGGAGGTTTTCGACCGTGCCTGAGAGGCCCACCACGCGATTCACACGAGCGGGGATCCTCGAGGCGCTCCAAGCGCTCGGGGACGAGCTCTCGGCTCGGGGCGTGCGCGGACAGATCTTCATCGTCGACGGAGCGGCGATGGCGCTCGCCTACTCCACCAGGCGCGTGACGAAGGACATCGACGCGGTATTCGAGCCCAAGAGTTCCGTCTACGAGGCCGCCGCGAAGGTCGCAGAGGACCTCGGTCTTCCGGAGGACTGGCTCAACGACGCAGTCAAGGGTTTCATTCCCGGCAGCGATGGGGAAGCTCGCCCCCTACCCGGTATCGAGGGCATTGAGATCACTACCGCCTCTCCCCGCTATCTACTGGCGATGAAGCTGATGGCGATGCGCTTCGGCGAGGATGACGAGGACATAGAGTTGCTGATTCGCGAGTGCGGCCTGCACAGTGCGGATGAGGCCCTCGATTTGCTCGAGCGTATGCACCCGAGGCTGGAGCCGCCGCCGAAGACGCGGTTCTTCTTGGAAGAACTTTTCGAGCGTGAGACGAATGGTTGACTGGACTATCCGGTGCTGGCTGCTTGCTTCTCTGCTTGCGGCCGCGCTCGTGGGCGCCCTTGCCCCCGCCGCCCAGGCCGAGCCGATGTGGACCACCTACCACCGCGACGCGCAGCGCTCTGGCTATGACCCCGAAGCCACGCAGCCGATCGAACCGCTGCTCGCCTGGCAGAGCGTCGAACTTGGTGCCCCGATCTGGAGTCAGCCCCTGGTGCTCGGCGATCGCGTCTACGTGGCGACGGTCGCAGACGAGGTGTACGCGCTTGAATCGTCCAGCGGCAAGGTCGTCTGGCAGAAGAGCGTCGGCACGCCGGTACCCGCAAGGGAATTGCCGTGCGGCGACATCGAACCCACGGTCGGGATTGTCGGGACGCCCGTGATTGATTTGGAATTGGGGGCGCTCTATGTCGTGGCCGATCGCTGGAACCAAGTCACAAAAACAGCCGAACACAGGCTCGTCGGGCTCAGCTTGGAAAGCGGCAACGAAATAGTGAGCACAGACGTGGACCCACCCGGCGCCGATCCCAAGGCGCTCTTGCAGCGCACCGCGCTCAACCTCGATAAAGGCGAAGTCATCTTCGGGTACGGGGGCAACGACGGCGACTGCAGCGACTATCGGGGTGCCGTCGTGGCTGCTCCCGCGAGCGGGGGCACGCCGCGCTTTTGGCAGTACAAGCCGCAGCCCCGTCGAAGTCGGGCGGAGCTGTGTGGGCCACCGGCGGCCCAGCGGTGGACGAAGCGGGCAACGTCTACGCCACGACGGGGAATCCCGACCCTCCCGCCGGCATGCAAGCCACGGAATTTGACTATTCAGACAGCGTCGTAAAGCTCAATCCCGCCGAAGACTTCTCCGCCGACCCGCTGAGCGAATCAACGTTGCCACTGGCCGGGTTCGAGCCGCCAACCTGGCAGCAAGAAAGCAACACCGACGCCGACCTGGGCTCGGCCGCGCCCGAGCTGCTGAGCGGCGGGCTGCTCTTTCAGGCCGGCAAGAGCGGGACTGGCTACCTCATCGAAGAGAGCACGATGAAATCGGTGTACAACGGCAAAGTGTGCTCGGAAAACGGTGGCTACAGCGGCAGCTTTGGCGGCGATGCGTTTGCCGGCGGGGTGATCTACATCCCGTGCGAGAACGGCGTGCAAGCGCTTGCCTACTCCGAAGCCGGCAAGAGCTTCAGGCCGCTGTGGCAAGGACCGGAAAATGCCGTGGGACCGCCGATCGTCTCCGCTGGGCTTGTGTGGAGCGTGGCGACGGGCGGACTCAAGGGTGGCGGCACCAAGCTCTACGGACTCGATCCGGCGAGCGGCAGCCCGCGCTACACCGAGACGCTGCCGGGGCCCGTGGCCGACCACTTCGCCTCCCCGAGCGCTGCGGGCGGCCGCCTGTTCGTAGCCGACGGGTCTTGCGTCAGCGCTTATCAGGTCGCCCAGCTTGCGGCGGGCGAAGCCGGCTCGTCAGCGCCGGCTGGGGCCGGCGGGTGCGCGTCGGCACCTCCGCCAGCCGGCGAAAGTCCGGCGCTTGGCGCCAGCGAACGGGGCGCGAGCGCTCCCAGCCCCAATCCGATTTTAGCCAACCTGAGCAATCCTCTGTCCGACTCGATTGGGACGGAGCTGTTGGACGTGCACCTATACGCCGGAGCCAAGGGAAATGTACGCCTGAAGTTGCGCTGCGTGCTTACCACGCGCTGTTCGGGCACAGTCGCGCTGCGAGTCGAGACCGTCGTGATCGCCCACCACGGCAAACATCGCGTCCGCGAGCATGTATTGAGCACACTAGCCAGCAGATCGTTCGGCCCGGCGAGCGGGGATTTCCAGGAGACGCTCCATCTGGACGGGGCGGCGCTGGCGCGCTTGCGTCACAGCAAAGATCGTCTACGGCTCCTCGTGAGAATCGCCTCGCCTGGCGTTCCCCCCAAGCTATTGGCATGCGTCTTGACATGACCTGCGCTCACGCCAAGCTCAATAGCTGGACCCCCACCCAGCAAGCAGGCGCGTCCAGACGGTGCGATATGATCGCGACTTCGTCCCGCTCCGCGACGGGCCTCCTATCCAAACCCGCCCCCAGCGCGAGACGACCTTGAATGAACAACAGCGCTGATCAGTTCTGGACTGTCCTTTGGCGGCGACGCATCGCGTTCTTGACGACGTTCGTGGTGGTCATGGTGGGCGTGGCGGCGATCACGTTCAGCCTGCCCAAGGTCTACTCGACAAGCTCATATCTGCTCGTCAGCACGCTCAAGCCGACGGGCGGCGCTTTCGAAGCCCAGCAAGTCAGTCAAGTCGATACCCAAACGGTCGCCGAACTCCTGCAAACGCGCAATGCCGCCAACATCGTCGCATCGTCCATGCCCTACCGGATCAGTCCCACCACACTTCAGGGCAAAGTTTCGGTGACGCCTGTAGCGTCGACGAACCTCGTCCTGATCACGGCCAAGGAAAGTACCCCAGCGCGCGCCCAGCAGCTGGCGAACACCTATGCGACGGTGTTCACGCAACAAGCCGCCTCGACCATTACCTCGGCCAAGGTCAGCGTCGCCGCTCCCGCCGCCCTGATCACGAACGCCAGCGCCCCTCGCCCGAAGCTCTATCTGCTGGTCGGGGCCATCCTGGCGCTGCTCGCCGCCACCGGCGTGGCGTTCCTGCGCCAGCGACTGGACCAGCATGTGGTCATACGGGACTTTGCGACCGAGCTGTTCGGCCTGCCGATCCTGGCGCGCGTCCCAAACCGGCGCAACCCTCAGGCCCAGCCGCTGGCCGGTGGAGGCGCCCTGAGCGCCGCCGACGCCAACTATGTCGAGGGATTCAGACTCCTGTTCGCAAACCTGACATTCGTGAGTCTCGGAGATCGACCGTCGACCATCGCGGTGCTCAGTGCCGGGCAACAGGACGGCAAGTCGACCGTCAGCGCCGCAATTGCTCAAACCGCTGCCGAAATGACCGATTCGGTTCTGTTGGTAGACGGCGATCTTCGCCGTCCCACCCTTTCGGAGCGACTCAATTTGGATACCAGGTCTGACGGTCTGTCCAACTTCCTCGCACGCGGCGGTGAGCCTCTGGAAATGACCCAGCTTGTTCACGATCTACCCGCGACGAATCTCCATTTCGTCGGATCGGGGACCCCTCCGCCGAACCCCTCGAGCCTGCTCGGTCTGCCCTCGCTCGAGGATTTCCTACAGAGGGCAAAGAACGCTTACGACTTCGTCGTTGTCGACACGCCGCCGGTGAGCGTTGGCGCCGACGCTTCGCTCATCGCCGCACGCGTCGACGCAGCGGTCCTCGTCGTGGACTCGCGTACAAGCCGGCGCACATCCGTGGAATGGGCGCTCCGGCAGCTGAGCCGCGCCCACGTGAATGTGCTCGGAATAATCGTCAATCGAGTCTCGAGCCCCGATTCTGCGTCCTATTACTACCAAGGACTATCCGACGACCAAGCTTCGCTTGGTCGCGTGGTCACGACAAGCCAGTCTGGTCACGCCCCTCTGGGCCCGTGAGAAGCGACGTGCGCACCGGCACGAGGCTCATGGAGAGCGGCACGCTCCAGGCCACGGCTCTCTTGATCGGTGGGCTTGCGTTCGGAGGCTTTTACGCTTATAGCGCCGCCCGCCTGAGCCCATGGCTTGTGCCGGCCATGATCGCTGCGGCGCTGTCGGTCGCCATCGCTTACCGGCGACCGGAGATTGGCATCGCGATCGCGCTCGTGTTGATCCCGATGGGCACGTTGGGAATCAATCCGCAACTGATGACCTACGCCGTGCAGGCGTTCTCCGTGTACCTAGCCTGCATAGCGTTCGCGGGCTGGCGCGCTCGAGGCGAACAGGCAGGCGGCATGCCGAGAATGGCGCCACTCGTGCTCATATATCTGGCCGTCGCGCTGTTGAGCGTGACTCAATCGCCCGAATTGCATTCCGCCAGTCGCTTCATGCGCAGCCTGTTGACCGGGGGGTTGCTCTTTTCAGCTGTGATCTTTACCGTGCGCAGCCGCCGCGAGATCGTGTGGATACTTGCGGGCGCGGCTGCCGGCGGCCTGATCGTGGGATTGCACGCGATCCGCGACTACTCCTCCGGGGAACACGCTGCCGGCTTCATCACCGCCACAGGCGAAGTGGTGGGCCGCGCCAGCGCCGGCTTCAGCCAACCGAACCAGCTTGGTGGCTTTCTCGTGCTGCTTGTCCCACTGGCGATAGCCGGAGCGCTGATCTCGCCCCGCTGGCGAATCCCGTTTGCCATCGCAGCAGCAGCAGCAGCTGGCGGCGTCTACGCAAGTTTCTCCCGAGGCGCCCTGGTCGGCCTGGCGGTCGTGCCTTTCTTCTTCCTCCGCGGATGGCGTCTTTGGATCCTCGGTCCTCTTGTGGTGCTTGTGATCGTGCTGGCGGCGCCCGGTCTCGTGCGCGAGCGCTTTGCAACACTCACCAGCTCTGGCGGGGAAATCTCCACCCGCGTAGACATCTGGCGCACCGCCTTCGACATCTGGGAGAACCATCCTGTGCTCGGTGTCGGGCTGGGCGGTTTCCCACTCGCTTATGAGCAGGCGCTCGTGCCGGACAAGGAGTTTCTGCCCTCCACTATTTTTCAACCTCCACCCCATGCTCACAATATTTTCCTGCAGTTGATGGCTGAGCAGGGCATCCTCGGCCTGCTCGCGTTCGTGGCTATCCTGGTCGCAGCGGTTCGCGGCACCATCCGCCTTCGGCACTCAAGCGATCGTGTGGCCCGTTTGCTGGGATCGGGCCTGCTCGCCGCGCTCGCGGCATTTCTTGTCCACAACCTTTTCGACGTTACCTTCGAGGATCCTCAGACAGGCCTCTACGTCTTCGTGCTGTTTGGCCTGATTGCCGCAACCGACCATCTCTACCGCGATCGCCCATCCCCAGCCGGCGTCCCCCCGGACTCGCTGCCTGCCTAAGAACGCGGAGGGTGCGTGGCCTGGCCGGCTCCCGTGCGCAATGAGCGCTTGGCCTGTGCGCGGCCGACATACATCGCCGCAATCTCGATACAGCGCAACAGAGGACCAGCCACATCAAGGGGATCAGAGCGCCCAAATGGCAGGCGCACGGCCGCGGAGGCCCCGTCGGCCAGACGGCGAACACGCCTGGTACTTGGATGCTCCTCGACCTCGTGTCCGCTTCGCACTGGGCGATCTGGAAAGCGCTGCTCGAGCTGAACACCTCCCCACCCGTAGCGCACCCACTGGCTCCACAACCCGCGCAACGTCGTGCGATGAACATGTTCCACTACCGCCTCCTCCACGAACTCGACCCCCAGGCCGAGCTGAAGCTGCATACGCCAGGAGAGGTCCGTATCCTCGCCGCTGCGCAGACCCTCGTCAAAGCCGCCGAGCTTCTCCAGGACATCCCGTCGGTAGCAGCAATTGGCCGTGAGCAGATAGGGGAGAAAGGGATCGCGAAAGCCCTCCTCCTGGTTGATGTATGCCGCGCGCTCGGCGTGGCGCTGTAGCAAGTTGGTCGAGCGAGCAGCCACGATCTTGCCACCGACAGCGCCGAGGAGTGGCGCACCGTGCAGCGCTTGGACAAGCGCGTCAAGCCAGTCTGAGCGCGGCACGCAATCACTGTCGAGAAAGACAATCAGATCGCCACAGGCCTCCCGCACACCCGCGTTGCGCGCTGCTGCCGCACCTGGGCGCGGCTCGGAGATGAGACGGGCGCCAGCCGAGGCAGCGAGCTCGGCGGTGCGATCGCGCGATCCGCTATCCACGACGATCGCCTCCGCATCCTCACGCCTGACTACCTGTGCCATCAGCTCACCCAGTAGCGCCGGCAAGGTGTCCTGCGCGTCCCGCGCAGGAACGACAACCGAGATTGAGGGCACGCTCATCGGGTCCGAGATGCTAGCGAGCGCAACTCGCGCAGTTCGCTCAGCTGCACCACCCCACTAACAACGAGCACGAGCACATAGGCGCCCAGCGCGACTATCGCAAGGGCCACCACCTCACTCCCACGCCCAACCACCGCGACCGCCGCCAGTGCCATCAACGCGAGGATAAGCCGCGCGTATGGCAGCCACGGAAACGGCACCACCCCACGCGAGATCGCCAGCCAGCCCTGGGCCAGGAGCACCGCCAACTCGGTGCCAACGGTGACCGCTGCCGCACCGTCGATCCCAAATCTAGGGATAGCCCATACGTTCAGGCCCAGGTTGACGATCACACCGAGACCGGTGGTGGTTGCCAGCCACCTGTCGCGCCGAGCGCCGCGCAGAGCCGACGCGACGACCATGTTGGTCGCCCAGATCGGGCTCGACCAGACGAGGATCGCAAGCGCGCCGGTGCCCCCGCTGAACGCTTCTCCAAAGATCAAGGTCATGACTTGGGCCGCCAGCAGGCTCGTCACAAGCGAAAATGGCAGCGAGACGATCAGCACCAACCGCAACCCGCTATGCCAGGTCTCGCGGAAATCGTCGGGAGAGTTCGCGTAGTTGCGTGCGAACACCGGGGCCAGGGCAACCGCGATCTGCCACGGAATGATCTGCAGACCGGCCGTCAACGCGTAGGCAGCTGTGTAGAGGCCGACGGCGTGCTTGTCATAGACCACCCCGACGATCACCGAATCGGCCTGCAGATAGATCAGCGCGAACAGGGTCATCGAACCCAGGGCGCCCACACTGCCCCATGACACCGCCGCGTCGCCGGCAAGGTCCTGCAGGCGAGAGAGGTCGGCGATCGAGAAAAAGCGGCGGAGCGCGATGGCCAGCTGCAGTGCGCTTATGACCAACATCCAAACCAGCACGGGCATCAACAATCCAAATGCAAGGACGCAGGCGATTCCTCCAAGCCCTCGCGCGAGCGCAGCCAAGACGGTGGCTCGCGCCTCGAAGGCCATTTGCTCGCGGCCTTGGAAGTACCCGTATACATAGGCTGAGGTTCCATCCGCCAACATCGAAGCCAGAACCACGACGATCACAGCCGCGCCAAGAACCTGATCGCTGATCAGGGCCGCGACGGCGGCCGAGATCGCGAGCGCCCCGAGCGCGGTACGGATCTTCACTTGCAGCAGATGCGCGGCGCGCATTTCGCCCCGGGCGCGATCGTGTGCCACCTCCCGGGACATGTAGGGCGTGACACCTAGATCAGCCAGCGGTACGACGATCGTGCCGACCGCGACCGCGAAGCCATAGCGTCCGTAATCGGTGACTCCCAGCTTACGCCCCATGACGATGGCCAGCGCAAATGTGCACGCCCTGGCGCCGAACATCGCCGCCGTCAACCAGGTTGCGTTCTGAGCGAGACTGGAACGGCTCTCAGCGCTGGTCGCTGGGGGACTCTTCAGGGGAGCATCGGCGCCGGCGGAACTCATCGTCGCAGTATCGGGTCTAAGCGGTCGCCGCAGCACTCAAGTTGCCGTAGCACTCAAAAGATCCTGGGAACTCGCCGACACATCCTCGGCTATCCTACGCAGCCGTGACCGCGCCGTTTGCCGTCGCCGTATGCACCCGCAACCGGCCCGAGTATCTCGCTCGCGCGCTCGACGCACTTGCGGCACAGAAGATTAGCTTCCCTGTACACGTAGTCGATCAGAGCGCAAGCGAGGACCCGGCCCTGAGCCGACGCGTCGAAGAATGGTCCGAGCTGAGCATGCAGCGCGACAACGGCCGCGGGATATCGCGCTCGCGCAACCTAGCTTGGCGGACACTCGACGCGGAGTGGATCGCTTTTATGGACGACGACTGCTACGCGCAGCCCGGATGGGCCCAAGCGCTCACGCAAGCCTTTGAGCACCATCCCGAGGTTTCGCTAGTGAGCGGCCCTGTGATCGAGCATGAAATGCCCACGGACGACGACTACCCATCGCTAACCGTCCAGACGGTCAGCGAGGCCCGCGTGCTGGGCGGCCCGGGCCTGAAGCCGTGGGCGATCGGTTTCGGTGTCAGTGCGGTGCGCCGCTCCACGATCGAGCAGCTTGGCGGCTGGGACGAGCGGCTCGGCGCCGGATCGGAGCGCTACCCGGGCGCCGAGGACATGGACTTCAACTACCGCTTCCTGCGCGCTGGCAAGCTCGCATACCTGACGCCGGACGCGCGCGTCCTGCACGACCAGTGGCGGACCTCCAAGGATCTGCCGGCTGTCTATGAAAGCTACGCGCTCGGCTGGTCTGCATTTGCCATAAAGCAGCTGCGCTGTGGAGATGTCACTGGCGGATTGCGACTGTGGTCGTGGGGCGTCTACGACCTCTGGCGCATGAGCGGCAGTGCGCTGCGGCGTCGCTCGGCGATCAGGGCACGCATCGCCAGCCGCAAGCTTGCGGGCCTCACGAAGGGGACCTGGCGCGGCCTACGTGAGGCCTGGTAGTCCGTTTTCCACGGCGAACCGCCCGATGCTTGCGCCGAGCGCCGCGGCGCGCGGCGGCTCTGCGCGCGGCAGCGTGCCGACCCCGGCCTGCCCTCTTGGAAGGAACCGGTCGGCTCCGACTGAGAGCCAACGTTAGCTGTGGTCGCCGAGACACGTTCGGGCTCGGCGCGGGGGCGACAGCCACCCCGCTTTCGTTCGATCGTGCTTCAGCGCTATTCGGATCGCCGGCAGCTGTCGCATTGGGTGGAGGCGCAAGCACAAGCCAGGTATAGCTGGCAGGTTCGCTCTCGACGTTTCCAGCCTTGTCCGTGGCCAGCACACAGAGGGTATGCCACCCCACGCTCAGGCCAGTCGCGACGTATGGACTGCTGCAGCGAAGAAACGGGGCGCCGTCGAGCGAGCATTCGGTGGTTGCCGGCTTGCCGACCGAGAAGGGAATGCTCACACTGGCCCCACCGGTATCCGTCAGCGATTCACTTTCGATGGTCGTCACCGGCGGCACCGTATCGATCGTCCACGCATAACTCACAGGCGTCGGCTCGACATTCCCAGCCCCATCGGTCGCCCTCACCTCAAAAGTATGCGAGCCATCGGCCAAATCGTCGAGCTTCACCGGACTAACACACGCCTTGTACCCAGCTCCATCCAACGAACATTCAAACGTCGACAGCTCATCGGCAACAAACGAAAAGCTCGGCGACTTCACATTCGACAACTCCAGAGGCTCATTTTCGATAGCCGTCACCGGCAGCGTCGTATCGATCGTCCACGTATAGCTCACAGGCGTCGGCTCGACATTCCCGGCCAGGTCGGTGGCCCTCACCGCAAAAGTATGCGAACCGTCAGCCAAATCGTCGAGCTTCACCGGACTGGCACACGCCGCGAACGCGGACCCATCCAACGAGCATTCAAACGTCGACGATTCGTTCGCAACAAACGAAAAGCTCGGCGACTTCACGTTCGACAACGCACGCGGCTCACCATCGACGGTCGTTACCGGCGGCACGGTATCGATCGTCCACGTATAGCTCACAGGCGTCGGCTCGACATTTTCGGCCAGGTCGGTGGCCCTCACTTCGAAAGTATGCGAACCGTCAGCCAGACCTTGAAATTTCACTGGGCTGACACACGCCGTAAACGCGGCGCCGTCCAGCGAACATTCAAACGTAGACGCTTCATTGGCGACAAACGCAAAACTCGGCGACTTGACGTTCGACAACGTCCGCGGCTCATCTTCAATGGTCGTCACCGGTGGTATCGTAATGATTTCGACCGTCTTGGTTTGCACGGGCTCCTCCTTGCCGCGCACGTCCCAGGAGCGATACTTGACCGTTGTGGTTTCAGAGACCGTGATCGGTTCTGTGTAGACGGTGCTCGAGGCGGTGGGTTCGCTGCCATCGGTCGTGTAGGTCGTGGTTTCGACCATCGTTTCACTGTCGGTCGCGGCCAGGGATACGCTGACGGGTTTGTTGTGCGGACGTGAGCAGGGAGACCCGTCACAGGCGATCGACGTGGTCGGCGGCGTCTTGTCGTTGACGACCTGACCGATCGTGCGCACCGCGAGATCCGGCTGTTCGGACAGCCATGTCGCGAAGGCTTCGAGGTCGGCGGGGGATACAGAGCCGTAGGTGCTGGGCGTGCATTCCGCGGCTTCAACCGTGCATTCGGGGGTTTCGCGTTCGCATTCGGACGGATGGCCGGTGTAGTTGCACACACCGTGCAGGGCGATGATCACCCAGCCTTCGAGTCCCCATGTGACGCTGTCCTCCAAATATGAGAGCGGGACCGGTTCTTCGTTGGTGCCGAGCACCGACAGCTCGTATGGGTCGTAGTGACCTTCGAATTCCAGCGAGAACGGCTCCGGATAGACTTCGGTCCCGTCGAGCGCGTCTGTGCCCCCCTGCTGGTTGCCGAACAGGCGCGCCGCGGTGTAGCCGCACTTCGCAAGCAGGCGCAGCGTTTCCGTGTTGAAATCGCCGTGAGGGTAGGCGAAGCTCAGCGCCTGATATCCGTGTTCGTTTAGCGTCCGGCGGCTGTCGCAGAGCTGTTCTTCCTGTTCGGCCGGCGTCCTTTCCGGCAGATCGGGATGAGTCACCGTGTGTGAGCCGATTTCGTGGCCTTCGGCTGCCAGCTGGGCTATTTCCGACCACCCAAGATGGCCCGGCTTGCCGACATCGCCGGTGATCACGAAGAAGCTCGCCGGCAGGCCATGGGAGGCAAGGATTTTGCCTGCGCGGGTCGCCGAGCTCAAGCCGTCGTCGAAGCTGAGCGAAACGATCGTGTGTGCCGATGCGCTGGCAACGGTCGCCATGGACCAAACCAGGAACAGCCCCACCGCCAACCACAGACGCCTGCCCGAACCATGCCGGCGATCCTTGCCCGCACTCGACAAGCGGTCCATGCCCGTCAACGACATACACCTCCATGATAGCCCGACGCGATCCGACCAGTATCGGTTTGAGACTCGCCCGGGCCCCAGTCCAGCACAGCTTCTTGCAGACCCAGCCTGTGCCCTACCGAAGGGTCATGCAATCGAGGAGGACTGCCGATAGATAGTCCACGCGCGAAGTTGCATGCCAGCACGGACGGACAGCCCGTAGTGGACGGATGAACGAGTAGGACCTGGCCCGCTGCGGCCGAGGGAGCACCAGACCGATCTGACGAGTGACGAAAAAGAGATAGCAAAGGTCGGCGCGCAGCTTGCGCTCCCGACAAAGGCACCCCCGCCGCGAGGCGGGTCCGCAAAGCCAGGGGTCTCCCGCAGACAGCCCGGTCACCGAAGGAGCCTCCGATGTTCCCATTCCACCACAACTTCGATGCACACAGGATCCTCTCGGGGCTGGCAGCGACTGGACTGTGCGCCTTGGCGGCGGGCCTTTCATCTGCGCCAGCCCAAGCGACCGTCGTGGGGGTCAATCCGGAAATCACGTGGGGTATCTCCCAGAGCGAAATTGCCCACGAGGTCACCCTGATCAAGGCCGCCGGGGTAACGACGGTGCGCGCCAGCGTCGACCTCAGCGGCGCCGAGTACGCCGGCCCCGGGCAGCTCAACATGAGCTATCTGAACTCGATTGACTACGCCGTCGTCACCGCACGCAGCGCCGGTCTGAACGTGCTGCTGGAGTTCGACCGGACTCCCTACTGGGCTTCGGCCGACCCGAGCAAGTACACCGATTCCAGCGGTGGCCTGCACTGGAACCCCTATTGGAAGTACTCAAACCCCCAGGACTACGCGAACATCGTCGGCGAACTGGTCAACCACTTCAAGGGCATGGGCGTCAGCGCATACGAAGTCTGGAACGAGCCCAACAATCCCAGCTTCTGGCCGTCTGGCGTCAACGCCGCCGAATACACCGAATTGCTGAAGGATTCATATCCCGCCATCAAGGCCGCAGATCCCAACGCCACCGTTGTCATGGCTGGCCTGATGGACCATGGCTCCACCTACCAGTACCTCCAGGAAATGTACAACGCCGGTGCGCGCGGATCCTTTGACGTCGCCAGCTTCCATATCTACCCCGGAGGCGATCCGACTCAGTGCGCCCACGAAAGCAACGGACGCCCCTCGGAAAACAGCTTCTGCCTGCTCGAAGGACTGCACTCGGAGATGGCCGCCAACGACGATGACTCACCCGTGTGGGTTACCGAGCTTGGCTGGTCGACCTGCACCCAGAGCGACTGCGTATCTCCCCAACAGCAGGCGAGCTACATGATCTCCGCCTACAAGCTGTTGAACACACCCAAGTACTCGTTTGTGCAGAGCGCGTTCTTCTATCAGATGCGCGATCTCTACTGGGAAACAAGCAATGCAAGCTGGGAAAGCAGCCTCGGGATGTTCAACCGCGACTGGACCCCCAAGCCGGCTTATGCCGCACTCCAAGCGATCGGCACGGGCCAGATCACGGGCACGGAAACCGAAATCGCTTCGAGCACCGGCTCTGGCTCCACCCTCGAATCGGGCTCTCGCTCCGGGCCGGTCACGGTACCGGTCTCCGGCGTGGTCGAAGAAGCCAGCCCACCTGTCTCCACGCCGCCAGCAGTGAAGCCGTCTGTGGCCGGCAGTCCGGTCACGAGCCCGCTCCCCGGAGCCATGCACAAACACAACCGCCGTCACGACACGAACGCGGTGTCTGCGTCCTCGTCGAGGTCGAGCGCCGACCTGAGCTATGTCGCGATATCGCTGAACGTCAAGAAGGGACACAGGAGCGTGCGTGCCCGCGGCATATCGACTCTAGGCAGGGTCTCCGGCCCCAGGAGCGGCGAGATCGTCCTGTCTCTGCGCCACCGTGTCCACGGACGTTGGGTCAGCGCAGGCAAGCGCATCGTGCACCTCTCCCGTACCGGACGCTATTCGACCGTTCTGCGCTTGACGCGAGGTAGTTGGCGCGTGTCCGCGGACTACGGCAGCGCCCACTCGCACAGCATCGCCTTTCGCGTTCTCTAGCGGCGGGTCGCTACATTCCCGCGCCGGGCCATGACCGGTGCGCGATGTGTGGTTCTCGGGAGCCTTCGCGCACAGCTATTCTCAGGTGGCGTCGAGCCAAGTGCTCGCCGCCTCGATTTCCAACATGGGCCGGCCGATCCTCTTCTACTCCGCGTGGCCGATTGGCTACCACAACCTCGAGGCCGAGCGCAAGGCCCGAGCGCTTGCCCGAGCTGGCTACAGCGTCACCTATGTCGCGGGCGTGGGGATTCGCAATCCAAGCGTCTCAAACCTGCCGAAGCTGTTTGACCGGGCAAGCCGGGCTCTGCTCGGACGGCGACCGGGCGCCGGCCGTGGGAACGACGAGTCAGCCATTGCCCGCGGCGATCTGGGCGCCGATTCCGATGAGCTCGACGAGCTTGGCTCAGTCCCGGTCGGCAACAGCCGGGCCCTTCGCGAAGGAGCCGTCATGGTCGCACCGCCCCGGCAGTACACGGCGATGCGCCGATTCAACACGGTGTGGCTTACGGGGCAGCTGCGCCGTCAGATTTCCCCGTGGGATGAGACGCTGGCGTGGATCAGGTGGCCGACGCCGGAGCTGGTGGATGCGTTGCCGCGCTTGCGCCCGGCGCGGGTGCTCTATGAAGCTGTCGACGCCTACGAGGCGACGCCCGGGATCGTGGGGCCGTGGGTCGCCATCCTCGCTCGCTACGAGCGGCGGCTCGTCGAGCTTGCGGACGTCGTGGTCGTACCCGGCGAGCGACTGGCCGAGCGCTACCGCTCCTGGGGAGCCACCGTCCGCGTGATCCCCCACGGCGTGGATCTGGGGCACTGGGGCGGACGCTCGGCGACAGCAGGCGAGCCTGTGGTCGTCGGCTTCGTCGGCACGCTCGACAGCCGGCTCGACATCGACGTGTTGCGGGCGATCGCCGGTGCGCATCCGGAGTGGCGGGTGCGCCTGATCGGACCGATGCAAGACGGCTTTGCGCCAGGAGCGCTTGCCGACCTGTCCAACGTCACGATCGAGCCGCCGGTGCCGGCCGAGACCGTACCGCTCGTGCTCGGCGGCTTCGACCTCGGCGTTATGCCGTACCTGAACCACCCCAACACGACGCACATGACTCCGGTGAAGAACCTCGAGTACATGGCTGCGGGAGTTCCCGCCGTAGCCCGACGCGTGCCTGCACTGGAACCCTATGCAGAGCTGCTCTACTTCGCCTCGTCACCGGCCGAGTTCGTGCGCGAATCCGAGCGCGCCCTGGCCGAGCAGAGCGCCGAGCGAATCGCGGCCCGGCGCGCGCTGGCAGAAGGTCACGGTTGGCCGCGGCGGCTCGCCGAGGTGACGGCGCTGGCGGACGAGCTCACGGGCGGTCCGTGAGCTCCTCGCCGGCGCGACGCATGCCCATGACATGGGCGATCGCCTTCCACGGCGGCCCCCAGCGCAGGCACCCCGAGAGAAATCCCGCACCCCAGCCGAGGTGCATGACGGCGAAGACTGCCGCTAGCGTGCCCAGGTCGCGCTCCTGCTCCCCGCGCACCGTCAAGGCGCTCGCCACGGCCAGCGCAAGCGCGTAGACGGCGAGCACGGCGCGGGCGAGCCGGCGCAGCGGCCGCGGCGCCGCCACGGCAAATATCGGCGTGGCGGCAAGCCCGGCGGAGAGCAGGTGGAAGGGACGTAGCGCCAAGGGATGCAGCTGCGTAGTCTTTACGCGGTAGCGCCCGAAGCGCCAATACTGGCGCCACAACCCGGCGGGCGTGTTGCGCGGGTGATAGTAGGCGCCCATCACGGAGAGCATCACGATTCTCCCCCCGCTCTTGATCACGCGGGCGGCCATCTCCGAGTCGTGGTTGACCAGCCAGCTCTCCTTGAAGGGCCCGAGCAAGCGCAGCGTGTCGCGTCGCACCACGCCGGCAAACAGCCCCGTGTCCAGTTCGACCTCGGGCGTCGCGGGGGCATCGACGCTCGCCCACTTCTTCGAGCCACCTGCGCCCAGTGGCGACACGAGCGCGAGCGCGACGCCGCGAGACCAGCGGTCGCGCCCGCGCGGGATCGCCGGGCCCGTGACCCAGCTGACGTCGCCTCGCGCAAGGCGCTCCACGCCGCGCGCCAGGTAATCCTGCGGGAACCAGCAGTGCGCATTGAGCAGCGCGACGTAGGTTCCACGCGCGCTATCCACGCCGATGTTCAGAGCGGCAGGCTCGATCCGCTTGGGGTTCTCGAGCACGCGCACGCGACTGTCATGCTCGGCAAGCTCCGCCAGGATCTCAAGCGAGCCGTCATCTGAGCAGCCGTCGACGAACAGCAGCTCCAGCTCTCCGTCAAAACTCTGGCCGAGCATGCTCGCTGCCGTCTCGCGCAGCACGCTCGCCTCGTTGCGAACCGGCACGATCACAGAGATGTCGATCGCGCGCTCGGTGTCGGTCGTGCTCATGCGTTGGCCGGGTCCATGCGTGGGTCGCGGCGCAGCCGCCGGTGCTTCCATTGCAGGTAATACCAGTCGCGCAACGCGCGAAAGCTCTTGCGCGAGTAGAGGTTTTGTCTTGTCACCTGCTGCCAGTGGTGCACGATCTCTGCCTGAGGAGCGTAGTGCACCTCGAGCCCTGCCTCCCACACGCGCAGGCACCAATCGAGGTCCTCGCCGCCATAGGAGGAAACGCGCCGATCGTATTGGCCGATTCGGTCGACGAGGCTTCTCCGCCACATTTGCGCCGCGCCGGATATCCAGGCGACCGGGCGCTCGGTCGCGTGATCGAAGTCGACCATCATGTGGCGGCGGTGCGCTGCCGGGTCGGGGTCGATGCGCGCATATGGCCCGCGTCGCATCAGCGGGATCAAAAGCGGCGGGAAACGCCGGCAGGTGAGCTGCAACTGTCCGTCCGGGCCGAGCAGACGCGGGCCCACGAGCCCGATGCGCGGATCGCCGTCGAGCACCGCCGCGAGCGTCTCCAGCGCGCCGGGGCGCAGCTCGGTGTCGGCGTCGAGCATCAACACGAGCCGGCCGCGCACAAGCACAAGGGCAGTGTTACGCCCGGCCACGAGCCCTTCGTTGCGGGGCTTGGCCACGACCTGGACGGCAGGGAAGCGCTCGCGGACGGCCTGCACGGTGCCGTCGCTCGATCCGTCGTCGACCACGATCGTCTCGTGGTCGATGTCGGCGTGCGCCGCGACCGACGCCAGACAGCGCAGCACGTGCTCGCGTGCGCCGAACGTGACGATCACGATCGAGACCTCGCGTTGCGCTTCGTTCGGGGACGGCAAGGATTCGGCCCGCTCTGTGGAGTCGCGGGTCTCGCCCGGGCCGCTGCTCATCGGACGGCGTCCTCTAGTGACGGTGGGCGACGGGCGGTGTGACCACCGTGAAGGACAGCGGTCCCGCGCTCGCGCTCGACGCCGCGAGCGTAATCCGATATTCGCCGGCGGGCAACGGTACGCCGCCGACCCAGCCCGAGAACGTGTAGGTGTTCGCGCCGGCCTTCGCCGCGATCACGATCCGGTCGTTGCTGGGACGCTTGCACAGCTTGCGCGTGTGTCGTTTGCCCGCGCGAGCGCCGGTGGCGACCTGTTTGCACACGACCACCGAGCCGCCGGACACGCTCACCCAACGGGGGCTCTGCTTGCTGCCGGTCCGCTTGAGGAACGTGAGCGTCACCGGTACGGCTTGGGAGATCGCGAAACGCAGGCTTGTGCCGGTTGTGTAGCCCTTGTGGCGTACGGGAGCGCGCAGCGAGCTGGCGGGCGCGGACACGATGCGTACGCTGCTGAGGCTCGCACCGCTCAGCAGCGGGCCCGGGGGTGGCGGCGATTCGCTTTTGATCGTTGTCGACCCCGGCGCCGAGAAGACCGTGGTCGTCGTGGGCAGCTGCGGTTCGGCGACCACGATCTGCACGACCGCTTGGCTTGCGATTTCCGTGCCGGGGACGTGGCTTGGGTCGCTGACCGTCAGCGTGGCTGTGTAATTGCCCGGGGCCGTGTAGGTGTGACTCGCGTCCGCGGTTTCGGCGCTCGCGCCGTCGCCGAAATTCCAGTGGTAGATGGCGAGCGAGTCGGGAGCGGTGGATTCATCGCCTGTGAAGTTTACGACGAGTGAGCCGACCCCTTCTGTTTTATCGGCCGAGGCGACCGCCTTCAGGGGCCGGTCGACCGTGATCAGCATCGAGCTTGTGTCGGTATTGCCGTTTTTGTCGGTGACGGTCAACGTCGCCGTGTAGGTTCCCGGCTGCGAATAGAGGTGAGACGGAGCGGCATCGCTGCTGGGAGCGCTTCCGTCGCCGAAGTCCCACTGGTAGCTCGCGATCGTCGTCGCCGCTATCGATTCGCTTGCGTTAAAGGCAACCGTGAGTGGACCGACTCCCGTCGGGCGATTGGCCGTTAGGACGGCGGTCGGGTATTCGGTGCTTCTGAGGCGGCGCAGCTCGCCATAGTTGCGATTGACGTAGTACAGATTCTTGTCGGATCCGACCTCGAGGTCCACTGGCGAGCCTGCGTCAGGGTTGAGCGATGGGTCTTCTGTGGAATTCGCATTGAAGATAAGCTGCCGGTTTTTGGGGTCGGGTAGACCATTTGGTGTGTCCGGCAGCATCGCCCACATACAGTTGCGCGGATAGTCGCCGAAGAACAGCGCGTGTTCGTACATGGGGGGATAAGGGCCCCCGTACTCGAAGCCAATCGCGGTGATCGCCGAGCCAGTTTTTTTGGTCCCAGTAGTGACCGGACATCCGTCACCAGAGACGACCGATTCTCCGTGTTCGTATGTATAGAACGGCGGCACGGCTTCTCCCGATTTGATCAGCCCCTGACAGAGGTCCGATTCGATGTAAGTAACCCCGTAGGAGTCCGGCTCGGGTTCGTTGCCCTCGTAGCACGGCCAACCGAAGTCCAGGCTTGGGCTGGCCAGCGGTTTTTCGTCGCGGTCGATCTCCTCCCAATGATTTTCACCCACGTCGCCCAACCACAGTTCGGAGGTGCCCGGCCGGAATGTGAAACGGAAGGGTTGGCGAACGCCATAGGCGACGATGCGGCGCCGATCGATGTCGGGGTTTGCGGCGTTGGGGTTGCTGGGCAGCGGTTCTCCCGTGTTGGGGTCCACGCGTGCGATCGTGCCAGCCAGCGTGGCGGGTTGCGAGGACGGGCGGCGGAAACTCTGAGCGCGCAGCTGTCCACCCTCGGCTTCGGTGGGATGTTCGGCCGACGGAGCATTCTCGTTCAAACCAACGTAACCCGCGCCTGGGCTGCTCTCGATCGGGTCGCCGCACGGATTCTCGGGGGTCACCGGTTCCTGCGGGTTGGGCAGCGTGCCGCCGAACTGGCCGTAGTCGGCCTTGTTCCAATCGGCGCCGGTGCCAGCACTAACGTACAGCGCACCTTCGGGCCCGAACTGCAGGTCACCGACCGAATGGCTCGGGAACTGCTGGCACCATTCGTTCTTGATCAGCGCGATCTCCGACCCCGGCGCCATCGTGTGCGTCGTCTGGTCGATTGTGATGCGCACCAGACGCCCGGTGATTGTGCAGCCGTCGACTTGGGGTCCTGGCGGGGTCGGGCAGGCAAAAGGTTCGGTTGGCTTCGAGGGGTCCTCTTCAGGCTTCCAGAATGGCGCCACAAGTCCGGGCGGAGCGTTGTAGGAAAACAGCAGGTAGAGGTATGGGCGCGCCGGATAATCTGGATCGACAGCCATCCCAAGCAGCCCGCGATCGGCTTCGTCGAAGACTTCTTCGGTGCCGCCTTCGCCGAGGTTGACGACCTGCGTGGCCGTTTTCGAGGCCACGTTTGGAAACTCGTCGACGATCCCGTTCTGGGCGGCGACGAAGACCTCGCCGTCGGGCGCGAAGCGCGCGATCGTCGCCTTGTTGACACCTGCCACAACCTGATTGTCGGCGAGCCCCGGAGCCAGCACCTCGCCCGCGGCCACACCTGGCAGCGCGAGAAGTAGGAGCAGCAGCAGCGACGCAAGCGCCGCGACGGCGGCGCGCATCAAGCGTGCCGCCCCTTCCCGCTTGGCCTCGGGCCAATATGGGTTCCCATCGACACTCCTCGCATCCTACTGGGCATGGCGCCCGAGTCCTCGCATGAGCACCGCCACGCCCAACAGGCACCCAAGCAGCGCGAGCAGCAGAAGCACATCGGGGGCGCTCAGCGGCAGTGAGCCGCTTACTTCCCCGCCGGTGAGCGGGGAGCCAGCCGTTTGCCCTGTGGCCGCAACGCCCGTCCCATCGCCCTTACCACCTGCGCTCGAAGCGCCCCCGCCTTTGTCAGCCGTGCCGTTGCCAGCGCTCGTCCCGCGCGAGGATCCACCCGCGCCGCCGGAGGGCCCCTGCGAGGAGCCCGAACTCGCCGGGCTGCCCGCACGCGTATGAGCGCCGCCACCACTACCGCCACCGCCGTTGGTCGTGACTTTGCCCTGCTTGCTGTGGGGACGTGGCGCGCCGAGCACGGCCGCCTGTCCGCTGTAGGCGTCCACCGAGGAGGCTTCTTCTGCCGCAGCCGGCGCAGCTGAGAGCGCGAGGCCGATGCTTGCGGCGAGCAGCGTCTTGGCGATTGACTTGGTTCTCATGGCTTCACCCTCCATAGCGAACGCCCCGCGTGGGCGAGCGGCCCAACGCCATACACAACACGATAGCGAGACAAAGGTTCCGGGGGCCCTCGCCTCAACGACCGAAGCGGGCCACCCCGCGCGCGTTCAGAATCGCCTGTGCCTCCTCGAAAGTGAGTGGGTGGGCGCTGTGCAAGCGGGCGAGCGCCTCGTTTACAACCGTCTCCTGCGGATTCAGCTCGTGGGCGCGGCGCAACTGCAGCGCCGCCGGCCCGGCGCGGCCGAGTTCGCTTTCGATCAAGCCCAGCGCAAACGGCGCTAGCCATTCTTCCTCGTCGCTGCGTTGAGCCTCTTCAAACCAATGGCGCGCCCTGACCGGTTCGCCGAGGTTGAGCCCGATCGCACCGCCGACGAGATCTATCTGCATGTCGAACGGCATCAATTTTGTGGCGGAGCGCAACTCGCTATAGGCGAGGCTCGGTTTTTCCGGCCACACCGCAATCGCCCTCTGCACCTCGCGCGCGGCCGCGAACGGGATCGCGATCGCCGTTAGCGCGGCGATGCCAAACAGCGCAAACGCGCCCCAGTACAGCGCCGTGGCAGGCCGCAAACCCCGCGGCGTGTGCTGTTGCGCTGTCCAGACCCGCGCCCCCCCCTGCTCTGCCGCCGGCGCACCCCCCTGCTTCGCGTCCGTCGCACCAGCCGGCACGCCGAACGGACCCGCGGAGGCCCGAACCGCGCCCGCCGCGCCCGCGAAAGCGAGCGCTGGAACGCTCAGCGCTGGGAACTCCCAGAACCAGTCGATCGAACCGTGCACGAGCCACACCACGAGCGGCAGCAGCGCGATCCCCGCGACGGCCCGGCGCGAGCCGGCCAACCCGTCCCCAGAACCTCCAGCGGGTCGGCCGAGCGCCGCCATGAACACCGCCACGACGAACAGCGCGAACAAGAGGGCGCCCACCAAACCCGTGTGCACGAGCAGGCGCAGCTCCAGCGAGTGGACCCAGCGCGGTTCCTGTTCGGTGTGGCGCAGACGCAGATAGGCCGAGGCGAAGTTGTCCTGGCCCAAGCCGAGCAACGGATGGTTTGCCCATTCGCGCAGGCCGACACGCCAGAAGTCCACACGCTGGGAGCCGAGTGAGGTGAAGCGCGAGGCGCTGGCCGCGGCTTCGCTCGTGTTGGCAAACGAACGCCAGGCGCGTTCGACGCGGCCGGCCACGTGACCGTGCGTCGCGACCAGGGCAACCGCCACACCGGCGAGCAGGGCGCCGACCGCGAGCGTGGCGCCGATCCGGTTCGCCTGCCGCGCGGCTCGGGCACTCAGTGAGAGCCGCCTGTCGAGCATCACCCCAGGCGTGGCCACAAGCGCCAGAACTGCGTCGGCGATCAGCATCGCGCGCGCGGCGTGTAGGCCCTGCTGGTGGAGGACCTGGTGCAGACGAGGTTCGAGCAGCGTCACACCCCCGGTCGTGGCTCGCCCGTATACGCGCAGCAGCGCAGGCGTCGCGGCCGCGGTCGCGAGCGCCGGGCCAAGCGCAAAGACGAGCAACCGTAGGCGACCCGGCACAATCAGCAGGGTGAGCCCCAAGATCAGCGGCGCCGTGAACAGCCAGCCGCGACTTTGCCCCAGCACCGCCAACTGCAGGCACACTGCCGCGAGCGTCAGGCCACCCACCCTGAGCGCGATTGGACCGGATCGCCGCGAGCACAGCGCCACCGCCGTGACGGCGGCCGTCATGAACAGAGCCGCGTCGGCGTTGTAGTAGCCCAGCGGATAGACCAGACGCGCGCTCAGATAGAGGCTGCTCGGGTCGGCAAGCAGCGCCAACCTCGCGGTCGTGAGCACCGCCAGCACCCCGACCCCGGCGACGAAGCTCGCCAGGGCTACGCCAAGCGCCCGGGCGCTCCAGGGCAGGATCGCGAACGTGACGAACGCCGCCGCGTATACGAGCGTGCGGTCGCTGCCCAGAAAGGCAGTGCCCTGGTCGTGCGCCCAGAGAACCGACAGGAACGACCACGCGGTGTATGCGAGCACGGCCGCGCAGGCGATCGCCGCCCAGCGCGAGATGTGCACACG
Source organism: uncultured Solirubrobacterales bacterium (assembly GCA_963725265.1). GTDB lineage: Bacteria > Actinomycetota > Thermoleophilia > Solirubrobacterales > Solirubrobacteraceae > Palsa-744. Next base: position 323,960 of record CAVRXP010000002.1, on the reverse strand, counting down.
CGCCAGCCCCAGCCGCGTCGCGCACAGCAATCCGACGAGCGCCAAGGCGCCGAGGTACCAGAGGCTGGAGTCATAGGCCGCGCCGAGCACGGGGCGCGCTTCGTAGCCGCCGCCGGTGGCCGCCCACATGAGCGCGACCGCGATCGTCACGCCGGCCGGAAAGAGTACAAGTGCGTCTTGGCGAACCCACCTTGGCCGGGTCTCGGGCTCGTTCACGTAGGAGATACTTCCCGATCGTCCAGATGTGAAGCCAGGCGAGCGCTCAGAATGTGTTTAGGAGCCGAAGGGCGTCGCCGTTATTTCCGGCGCGCGATGCAGCGAGAAAGGCGGTGAGACGCCGACTCCGGGCTCAACTGTTCGCAACAGGGCCGAACTGGGCGAGGCCCGGCGCGGCAGTGGAAGCTGAGCGCTGAAGATCCCGTCGCCGTCGGTGCGCAGGGTGGCGAATGTGCGCCAGTTGGCACCCTGAAGCCACTGGATACGGACGCCGCCGGGGACGCCGACAGGCGTGCGTCCCCATACATGGGCGCTGCGTTTGACCGCGGGATAGGCGACGAAGGGAAAACGGAAAGCCGCGGCCGCCGGCTTGGGGGTATCGCAATCGACGCCCGCCATGCAGGCGAAATACAGCCCCGATTGGAACGGCGAGCTTCCCATGGGCTGGTCGCGCAGCATGAACCACGTGAAGACGTTGATGCCGGCCTGCCAGCCGCGATAGAGGGTTTCGGCGACCCAGCGGCGCTGCAGTGCGACCGGCACCCCGCCTGGGTTGGGCGGGTTGCTGTCCCAGCTGAACTCGGTAACCCACGTCTGGACGCGATACTTCGAGGTCAAGGTGCCAAGCCGTTGAGCCGCCTGGACGACGTTGGTGAGCGAGTGCAAGTTGGCGATCCAAATGTTGTTGGGGTTGGCGGGTCTCGTCGCCGGGCCTCCCGAGGTGTAGGGGTGCACGCTCCACACGTCCACGGCTACCGCTGTGTTGCATATCCGTCGCGGATGCGATCCCCCCGACAGACAGAACAGGCGCCGGGTGAATTCCAGTGGAGCGATTGCCGTGATCCCAGGGCGACTGATGCCGTTGGGAAAGAGCGAGCCCCCGATCACCACATCCCCGGCACCTGCCCCGTGCACGCCTGCGGCGAAGTCGTTGACCATCGTACGGTAGGCGGCCACTGAGACTGGAACGCCGCTCTGAATCTGCGGTTCGAAGAAGAGGCTGAGGTTGGGCTCGTTCCACACTTCCCAGTAGCGCACCGCCGGCAATCCGGGGGTCGAGCCGTTGAAGCGGCTGGCGGCGGCGTGAGCAAACATCCCCAGCTGGGCCGGGCTGGGTCGTTGCACCCCCCCGCCGACCGGTTCCTCCGCCCAGGTTGGCGGCGTCGTGATGTCGATGATCGGTTCCAGTCCGGCGCCCACCGCCGATTGCACGAGGCCATCTAGTTCAGACCAGTTGTAGGAGGGATCGTTCGGATTGCTCGCTTCGAAGCCCGGCGGTGGGTTGGCCGGCGCCGCCACGCTCCACGGGACCGGTATTCTGACCAATTGAGCGCCCACAGCTCGCACGTCAAGCAATGACACCTCGCCTTCGGCTTCTTCGGGCGGATACATGGAGATCGCGGTGCGCAACGCAACGCCGAAGGCCTCAGCTCTCGGCGTCGCAAACAGAGAAGCGACGCCTGTAGTCCAGACGATAGCGAGCACGAGCACACCTAGCGCGTAGCGGCCAGGGCGCCAGGGCGACGGATGCGAGCGGGACGGCGACCGGTGGCGGATGAGCGTCATGGAGGTGGGCGACGAGTGGTTGTTGCGCTCGCCTGCAAACAGCATAGATGTGTCGAGGCTCGCTCCGCGCAGGCTCGACAGGCGCTCTAATGTTGCGAGCGTGATCGACCTTCACTGTCACGTGCTGCCCGGCATCGACGATGGGCCGTCAACGATCGAGGAGTCGCTGGCGCTCGCCCGCGCCGCCGCGGCCGCGGGCATACGCACGATCGTGGCCACGCCGCATGTCAACTGGAGTTACAGGAACGACTCGCAGACGATCGCCAGGCTGGTCGCGGAGCTCAACACGCAACTCGCCGCCGAATCCGTCGCGGTCGATATTCGCCGAGGTGCGGAGATCGCGATGACATCTGCCCTGGAAATGAGCAACGCGGAGCTCGGCGCCCTGCGACTGGGGGGCGGGCCGTGGCTGTTGATCGAGTGTCCACTTACTCCGACGGCCACAGGCTTCGACAGCGTATTGTTGGACCTGCAAGGCGCGGGACATCGCATCTTGCTTGCGCATCCCGAGCGCTGCCCGGCCTTCCAGCGCCACCCCGACTCGCTGCGAAGGCTTGTGCATGCCGGCCTGCTGACGTCGATCACTGCAAGCGCCTTCGGAGGGAGCTTCGGCAGTGAGGTGCGACGCTTTGCCAACAAGCTGATCCGCGAAGGGCTTGTTCACAACGTCGCCTCTGACGCTCATAACCTCGCGCGACGGCCTCCTGTGATCGCCGCCGAGTTGGAGCGAGCGGGTCTCACGTCGCTGCGGGAGTGGCTGACGCTGTCGATGCCTCAGGCGATACTCGACGGCGAGGAGATCCCGCCGCGCCCTCCCGTCAGCCTTCCTGCCACCAAATCGCCCTGGCGAAGCCGTCTGAGCAGACGCTGAGCAAATGTCCCTGAACAGGGGTCGGGCTCTGGACCTCAGGCGCCCGCCTCGAGCACTGCGATCAGGTAGTGCGAATAATCAGCACCGAGCAAGGCGCGTGGTGCGAGACCTTGTTTGGGACCGAGCCCAGCAGGAAGCGCTTGGCGCCCGTCATGCCCTTGTTGCCGACGACGATCAGGTCGGCCTGGCGCTCCTCGGCGACGTCGAGGATCGCGTCGGCAGGGTCGCCCTGGCGTGGGTAGACGCTGACATCGACACCCGCCTCGCGCGCCACCTCGGCCGCGGCCTCCAGCGTGGCGTCCACGTCCTCGCGCGGGTTGATCGCCCACTGCAGGTCGTCGGGGGCGTCGCGGCGTTCCTCGCGCAGGCGCTGGGTTGGCACCGGCTCATATGCGCTGACGAGCTCCAGCTTGGCGCCGACGGACTTGGCGAGGTCCACCGCCTGGCGCACGGCCTGGCCCGCCGTGTCAGAGCCGTCGGTTCCGACCACAATCGATCTGAACATGATCCCTCCCTTTGCGGTTCGAGCTATCCGTGGACGTGAGCTCGGCCGATCATATCCGTCCGCTCACGCCAGCTTGGTGATCGCGATGATCATGCCGATCAGCACGAACACCACGATCGCTATCTGCAACCAGATCCATGTCGGCGACATCGAGCAGGAACCCTAACGCCCAAGGCGCTATTCGGCGTTGCGAAACAGCGCGACGACCGTCAGCAGGACGATCTTCAAGTCCAGGCCGAGCGACCAGTGGGCGATATAGAAGTTGTCCCACTCGACGCGCTCGGGGAGCGAGGTCTTGCCGCGCAGGCCGTGGACCTGAGCCCAGCCGGTGATGCCCGACTTGACGCGATGGCGGTCGCCGTAGCGGTAGACGACCGGCTCGAAGCGCCTCACGTAGCTGGCCCGCTCTGGGCGCGGGCCGATCAGCGACATGTCGCCGTTGAGGACGTTCCAGAACTGGGGGAGCTCGTCGAGTGAGAGGCGGCGCAGGACCCGGCCGACGGCGGTGCGACGATCCACGGCCGCGGCCGCCTCCGCGACGGGTCCTGCGAGCGCGGTCGCGGCCGAGCCGGCGGCTGCTGAGGCGAGCACCGGGGCGGCGCCGTTTTCGCTGAGGACCTCTTCCGCCCACTCGGCGTCGCTCTCGCCCTGTTGGTCTGGGCTGCCGCGCATCGTGCGGAACTTGAGCATGCCGAACTCGCGGCCGTCGAGGCCGATCCTTGGCTGGCGGAACAGGACCGGGCCGCCGGTGGACAGCTTGACGGCGATCGCCAGCAACGCCAGCAATGGCGACAGGACCAGCAGGACCAGCGCGGCGATTACCCGGTCGAGCGTGTACTTGATCGCGAACTGCCATCCCTTCGGGTCGACCATCTCGAAGCTCAAAAGCGGCAGGCCGCCGACCGTCTCGTATCCGGCGCGATGGTTCATCGTGTCGAACATGCGCGGCACGACCGATACCTCGATGCCGAGCTCTTGACAGTGTTGGATGAGGCGGCTGACACGCGCGTCGGCGACCGAGGAGAACGCGACGATCAGGTGCTCGATGCGCGAGCGTTCGACGATGCGATCGAGCTCCTCCAGCGTTCCGAGCACCGGCACGTCGCGACCGCCGACCTCGGCGACCGTGCGCGGGTGGTCGTCGACGAAGCCGACCGGGATCAGGCCGTACTCCGGATGGGCCTCCAGACGGCGCGCCACCTGCGAGCCGACCATGCCGGCGCCCATGATCAGGACCGGCTTGCCGATCAGGCCCGCCGAGCGCGCCCAGCGTTGCGCGTTGGCCAAGGCGATGCGCCCGAAGCCGACGAAGGCGAGCGCGAACAGCCAGCCTCTGACCCAGTCCGACTGGGTTGGCATCTGGCCGTTGGCGAACAGGCCGATCATCGCGACCGCCATCGCGGCGACCGAGACGGCGCTGAGCACTGGCACGAGGCCGTCGAGTACGAGCGCGCGCAGGCGCGTGCGGTACAGGCCGCGTAGGAAGAACAGGGCCATCACAAGCGGCGGCATCGCCAGCAGTGGCGCGCGCACCGCTGTCACCTGCGCACCGTCCAGCGCCAGCACGACCGCGCCGCACAGCAATACGAAGTCGACAGTCGGGCGCAGGACGTTCCAGCCCGGCTCTTCCAGCAGCCGTTGCAGCAGACCGTGGAAGCTGCTCCACGGCGCGGCCTGCGGGCGGGGTGCCACCCTCGCGCCGGGGCGGCCGGCTACTGGGAAGCTTGTGGTTTGCTGGGTTATCCGCATACGGGCCATGAGGGAAACAACCTCCTAACCGCATATCGACACCCCAACGCCCAAGTTGTAGTGGTAGTCATCCGTGATTTCCGTGTGATATTGCCGAGAAGCAGACGCCGCGTACACGCTAGCGGACATAACCCGGAATACCAGGACCGTTGTTGCAAGCATGCCATATGTACAGAGATGGCTGCGGAAAATCCACCGATGAACGAGACCATCCGGCCTCGGCGGGCTCGCGGCGGCACGCGTTTGCGCTAGATTTGCCAGTGACTGGCTGCCCAGCCAAATCCATCCGCACAGAGGAGCATGAGCATGGCTAGCACAGCGATACCCGCGGCGAGCGAGAGCATTGGAAGCCTGCCGGTCGACGCCATCTCCTATGAGGATCTGTACGCGCGCTGGGAGCGCGGTAACTGGAGCGCTACCGAGCTCGACTTCACAGAGGACGCCAAGCAGTGGCAGGAGCGCTTCACCGATTTCGAGCGCCAGGCGGCGCTATGGAACTACGCGCTGTTCTTCTGGGGGGAGGACGCCGTCGCCGACAACCTCTCGCCCTACATCGACGCGGCGCCGCGCGAGGAGCAGAAGTACTTCCTCACGACCCAGCAGGTCGACGAGGCTCGCCACGCCGTGTTCTTTAAGCGCTTCATGCAGGAGGTGTGCGGGATCGGCAACGGCTCGATGCAGAGCGGGCTCGAGGCGATCAAGCCGCAGCTGACGCCTGGCTTTCGCAAGATCTTCGATCGTCTGGACAGGATGGCCGACGAGCTGCGCGCCGACCGCTCGCCCGCCCAACTGGCCGCGGCCGTGACGCTCTACCACATCGTGATCGAGGCGTCGCTGGCCCAGCCGGGGCAGCATTTCATCTGCAGCTACCTGGAAGAGCGCGACGTGCTGCCGGCCTTCCGCCAGGGGATGCAGAACATCGCCGCCGACGAGCAGCGGCACATCGGCTTCGGCGTGAAGCTGCTGGCCGATCTCAAGCGCGAAGATCCTGTCGGCGTGCCGAAGGCCGTCGCGAAACTGTTGCACGACGTGACGCGCTACACCGCGCAGGTGCTGATGCCGCCCGGCTGGGACGAAAGCTACATCACCGTGTTCGGCGCGACCTACGACGAGGTGGGGGTCGAAGGGCTGACCTCGATGACGACCAAGCTGCGCTCTGCTGGGCTGGCGGCGGAGACGCTGCCTGGGCCCGCGCTGCTGCCGTCGGGGCTGGAGCTGATCGAGGTCTCCCGGCGCGGGCGCGGACTGGCCAAGGCCGGGATCATCGGCGTGCGCGAAGGGCCCAGCAAGCGCGATCCCGAGACGGTGGCGCTGCTGTTCGACACGATCCGCCGCCAGGTCAACCCAAACCACGGGCTCAAGCGCCCGACCACCTTCCAGTGGGAGTTCACCGATCCGGACGTGTCCGCCTGGCATTTGCGCGTGGACAACGGGTCCAGCAGCGTCGAGCAAGGGGTCGCGGCGAAGCCCGACCTGCGCCTGAAGATCTCCTACCAGGACTTCGTGGACATCGTCGGCGAACGACTGGACCCGCTGCGCGCCGTGGCCACAGGCAAGCTGCGCCCGCGCGGCAACCCGCTGGCGATGAAGCGGCTGACGCAAGTGTTTCCGCGCGGTTGAACCGACCGTAAGGTTTTTTTGGGCTGAGCTGGGCCGCACCGCGGGACGCTGTCCCGGTGGAGCTGAAGCTCGGCTGGGCCACGCAGCCCGCTATTCGAAGCCGAATTCGCCGGCCGGGGTGCTCGTAGGCGGCGCCGTGGCCTGAGCGGGCGCGGCGCCTGCCCGCTCAGGTCCGAACTCGCGCGCGGGGGCCTCGACGCTCACAGGCGCCACGCCGGCTCGGGCCCCTCGCTGTCGGCTGGTACCGGCGGATGCAAGCTTGCGAACGGCGTGCCCCGCGCGTCTCCGCACGTACGCGCGGGGGGCACTCCCCAATCGAGCATTCGAGAATGCTCGGACGAGCGGAGCCGGCGCGAGCGTGCTCGGAGCGCCGTAAGCGCGGCGACCGGCCTGGCTGGCGTGAGCGTGGCCACCGAGCGCCGCGTAGCCGCCAGCCACTAGCACGACCGCCGTGACCGCGAGCTTGGCCGTGAGCGAGCCGGACAAGACGCCCCAGCCACCGCCGACCGCGCCCCTCGTGCCGGTCGCGACCGCTGTCCTCCCGCCGGCGCCAACGGCCCGCGTGCCGGCGACTCCCCTTCCCACGGCGCCGGCTTGGCCTGTGTGCAGAACCCCGTCCGCACCGACAACCGAGGGCAGCAGCGGCAGCGGCAGCACGGAGGCCAGGCCACGTAGCGAGGCGACGTGAGCGCGGCAGGCCGGGCACTCGCGGCAGTGGGCCACCGCCAGCGCGTGACGTTCGCCGTCGGGGTCGAGGATGCCGAATGCGTAGGCGCGCATCAGCGAGGACTGCTGTTCGCACCAGCCGCCGGCCTCGATCGTCTCGAGCAGCGCCCCGACCTTGCCTGCGACGCCCGGCCGTCCGGGGCCGGCGCCCTCCATCAGCTTGCCCATGCGAGCCTCGCTGACACCCATGCGCTCCGCCGCCTCGGCCCGCGATAGGCCCTGCAGATAGCACAGCGATGCGGCTTCGCGCTCCCGGGGGGCGAGGCTCATACGCAGCGCCTCGAAGACATGTCGCAGGCGCGCCCGATCGTCGAACCCGGACGCAAGGTCTCTGCTGGGGGCATCCGATCCCGACGGGTACGCACGATTTTCCCCTCCATCGAGGACCCCTGCACGACTCGCGCTGCGGTGCTCGTCGATCGCGCGCCGAAAAGTCACGAGCACGAGCCAGGCCGAGGGGTTCTCGACCTGCTTGCCTTCGAGCACCGTCGCGTAGAGACCGTGCCAAGCCTGGGCGTAACAGGCCTCAAGGTCTGCGGGGTCGAGCGCGATGCCCTTGGCGTGTAGCTGCCCGCGCGCTATCGCAAGCACCTTCGTGCGCAGGGCGGCGAAGTCCTTGCGCAGCAGACGCTCAGCCCGATAGCGACTCAGGCGCGATCCTCCCCTCGCGGGCACAGATGGGCTCACGTGCTTCGCCATCCGGAATCGCCGCCGGCTCTCGATGGCACGCCTCTGATGTGAAGATCGCGAATCGTGCGGATCATCCAAAGAGACCCATCGGATACGCGGGCGCGGGGGCGCAGTCCCCGGATAGGCTTTCGACCAATCTCCGGTTCGCCACCACAGCGCACCCCGCCCGAGCCCCGACCATCCTCCTCACTCATCGTCGAGCCAGCCCCACCCAATCCGCCACCACCCTCGCCGCCCGCGCACGCGGAGATCCTGGGCATACCGCTTGCGATCTCCGACTACGACGAGGTCATCGCCTGGATGGACGCGATGATCGCCGCGGACGCGCGCGGCTGGCTCACGGCGGCGGCGGTCAACTTGGTCATGTCCGCCCGCGACGACCCGACCACGATGCGGGCGGTCCTGAGCGCGACGTTGGCCGTGCCCGACGGCCAACCGCTGGTTTGGGCTCTGCGCCTGCTCGGCCATGCGCGCGCGACACGCGTCTACGGACCCGACCTGATGGCCCACTACTGCGCGCACGCGGCGCGCACGGGCACGCCGATCTACCTGTACGGCGGGCGCTCCGAACAAGCGCTCGAGTTGCTCACAGAACGTCTGCGCGAACGCTTTCCAGGGTTGCAAATCGTCGGCGGCTGGTCACCGCCGTTTCGTCCGCTGAGCGCCGAGGAGCAAGCGCAGGCGATCGAGCGGATCGACGGCTCGGGCGCGCAGGTCGTGTGGGTCGGCACCGGCCAGCCCAAGCAGGAGCTGTGGATGAGCGAGATGCGCTCGCGCTTGGCGGCTCCGCTGCTTGTGGGAGTGGGCGCCGCATTCGACTTCCACGCCGGCATCGTCTCCCAAGCGCCGGCCTGGATGCAAAGCCGCGGCCTGGAGTGGCTGTACCGGCTGACCCGCGAGCCGAAACGACTGTGGCGACGCTACTTGACGCAGAACCCGCGCTTCGTGGTGGGCTTTGCCTGGCAGTGGATATACGCGCGTCGGCGCAGCTGAGGACGCGGAGGGGATACTTGCGTCACTTCGCAAGTGTCAGCAAACACCCCCCTTTGCGTGACACCCGCAAATCGTGCTGCCCACGCAGGTCTACTAATAGGGCTTAGCTGTATTAGAAGGTCCCCGCGCGTACGCGCGGGGCACAGCCAAAAACAAAGTACCCACACCCCACGCAGGGGCCAGGCCCTTCGCCGATAACCTCTGCGCTGCCCATGCCAGACCCAAACACAACCGCCGACGTCTCGGTGATCGGCCTCGGACGCGTCGGCCTGCCGCTTGCGCTGTCGTTCGCCGATCGCGGCCTGAGCGTGATCGGAATCGACAACGACCCAGCGCGGCTGGGATCGCTGCGCGAGGGAACGATGCCCTTCGAGGAGACCGGCGCGCAGGAGCTGCTCGACCGGGTGAGCGCGAGCACCGTAAAGGGCACACCCCATGGCGGGGGGGACACTGAAGAGCACACCCCTGGGGGCGCAGGCAAGCGGACAGGCGGGCACCTGACGCTGTCCGAGCGCGTGGTGGACGCCGCCGGCGCGAAGCACATCGTGATCACACTCGGCACCCCCTCGTTCTCGCACATCGAGATCGACATGCGCGACATCCGCTCCGCCCTGGATGACCTGCTCGGCGCGCTGAAACCTGGACACGCGCTGACACTTCGCTCGACCGTGGCGCCTGGCACGACCGAGTTCGTCGCGGGCTATCTGGCCAAGCACCGTGGCTTTCGGGTAGGCGAGGAGGTATATGTGGCACACGCCCCCGAGCGGATCGCCGCAGGGCGCTTCCTGGAGGAGATCGACTCGCTGCCGTGCATCGTCGGCGGCGTGGGCGCCCGCTCGGGCGAGGTGGTCGCCGAGCTGTTCAGCGTCTTCGACGCGCCGATCGTGCAGACCACCCCCGTGCAGGCCGAGCTCGCGAAGATCTGGGCGAACATCCTGCGCTACACCCTGTTCGCGCTGCCCAACCTGCTGATGATGGACTGCGAGCGCTACGGCGCCAACGTGTTCGAGGTGATCGACCTCGTCAACCGCGACTACCCGCGCGGCGGTCTCGCCCAGCCTGGCCTGACGGCGGGGACGTGCCTGCGCAAGGACTTCGCCTTCTCGGAGGAGCGCTCCAATGCACCCGGAATGCTGCTCGCGGTCTCCCGTGTGAACGAGTCGGTGCCGCTGTTCCTGGTGGAAGGCGTCCGCCGACGGCTCGGCTCCCTGTCGGGACGCAAGGTGGCCGTCCTGGGCCTGGCCTTCAAGGCGGACACCGACGACGAGCGCGACTCGCTCGCGCACAAGCTGATCCGGCTGCTCGAGCGCGAGCTGGCCGACGTGGTCGCACATGACCCGCACGTGGCTACCCCGACCGTGTCGTTCGAGGAAGCCGTACAGGACGCGGATGTCGTGGTCGTTGCGGCCAACCATCACGAGTTCCGCGAGCCAGCGGCGCTGGCCGCGATCGCCGCGGGAGCAAGCGCCGAGTGTCTGGTGGTGGACCCCTGGAACTGCTGGGGCGCAGGCCAGGTGTTCGCATATGCCAGCGAGTTGGCCGTCCTGGGGGCAGCGCAAGCATGAGCAAAAGCACATGCCCCCCGCGCGCGCGGGGGGCCTTCCGGATTTATGCATACGCACCGCAGCTCAACGTCTCGGCTCCTGCCCACCCGCCACTGTTCGTCGCGGGGACGACGCGATGACCCGCGTGCTCGTCACCGGTGGCGCCGGCACGATCGGTGCGGCGGTCGTCAGACGGCTGCTGGCAGACCCCGCCTACGACGTGCGCGTCTCAGACCAGCGCCCGGCGCCGCAGTGGATGCGCGAGGGCTGCGAGGTGCACACCGGCGACCTGCGCCAGCTCGACCAGGCCCGCGTGGCAATGGACGGCTGTCCGCTGGTGATCCACCTCGCCGCGATCGTCGGCGGCATCGGCAACTTCCACAAGCTCCCGCACACGCTCACCGAGGTCAACAACGGGCTCTACAACGCCGTCTACCGCGCCGCGTTGGACCAGGAAATCGAGCGCTTCACCTACGTGTCCTCATCGATGGTGTTCGAGCGCGCCACGGAGTTTCCGACGACCGAGGCGCATCTGCCCGACTGCCCCACGCCACAGTCCGCTTATGGCTTCTCAAAGCTCACGGGTGAGGTGTACGCACGCGCGGCCCACGCCGAGCACGGGCTACCCTTCACGATCTGCCGCCCCTTCAACGCCTACGGCCCAGGCGAGATGCCAGAGGACGAGCCGGGCATCGCGCACATGGTGCCCGATCTGATCAAGAAGGTCCTCTCCGGCCAGCATCCCCTTGAGATCTTCGGCTCCGGCGAGCAGACGCGCACGCTCACGCACATCGATGACATCGCTGACGGCGTCGTAACGGCGATGTCATCTCCCGCCGGCCTGAACGAGGACTTCAACATCTCCGCCTCGCGCGAGCTGACCGTCGCCGAGACGGCGCGCATCATCTGGGAGGCCTGCGGCGAGGATCTGAGGAGCTTCGAGTTGAAGCACCTGCCGACGTTCGAGGTCGACGTGCCACGGCGCTGGCCGTCGGTCGAGAAGGCCAAGCGGCTGCTCGGCTGGGAGGCAAAGATCGGTGTGGAGGACGGCATCGCATCGACCGTTCGGTGGCTGCGTACCCTGAAGGGCACAGATACCCTCCCCAACGCCGCCACCGACTCGTGATCCTCCCGCGGCCATCTGACGGCGCCGGCAGATAGGGTCCCGACCATGAACGACAAACGCTCCGCGCTCGTCACCGGGATCACCGGCCAGGACGGGTCCTACCTCGCCGAGCTCCTGCTGGAGCACGGCTACGACGTGCACGGGATGGTGCGCCGCGCCTCCACCGAGAAGTTCGACCGTATCGAGCACATCCGCGACCGCATCACCCTGCACCAGGGCGATCTGCTCGACCAACGCTCGCTCGTCGACGCGATGCGCGCCGCCAAACCGGCTGAGATCTACAACCTCGCCGCGATGTCCTTCGTCGCGGTCTCCTGGATCCAGCCGACGCTCACCGCCGAGTTCACCGGCACCGGCGTGACGCGCATGCTCGAGGCGATGCGCGAAGTCTGCCCGCAGGCGCGCTTCTACCAAGCCTCCTCCAGCGAGATGTTCGGCAAGGTGCTCGAGATCCCCCAGACCGAGACGACCCCCTTCTACCCGCGCTCGCCCTACGGCGTCGCCAAGGCCTACGGCCACTTCATCACGGTCAACTACCGCGAGTCATACGACCTACACGCGACCTCGGGAATCCTCTTCAACCACGAGAGCCCGCGCCGCGGCCTTGGAGTTCGTCACGCGCAAGATCACCTGGCACGCCGCCGCGATCAAGCACGGTCTGGCCAAGGAGATACGCCTTGGCAACCTCGACGCCGAGCGCGACTGGGGCTACGCCAAGGACTACGTCGAGGCGATGTGGCTGATGTTGCAGCGCGACGAGCCCGAGGACTACGTGATCGCTACAGGCGAGTCGCACTCGGTGCGCGAGTGCTGCGAAGTCGCCTTTGACGAGGCCGGTCTCGGCGACTTCGAGCAGTACGTCACGATCGATCCGGCGTTCGTGCGACCGGCCGAGGTGGACCACCTGATCGGCAGCCCCGCCAAGGCCGAGCGCGACCTCGGCTGGAAGCCGCAGACGACCTTCGAGCAGTTGATCCGCCTGATGACGCGCGCCGACATAGAGCTGCTCGGAAGCTGAGCGTGAAAGCTCCCCCTGTTCGACACCTCTACGGTGCTCGAGCCGCTGCGGGACGAGCTACGGGCCGCGGTCGCGCGGGTGCTCGACTCCGAGCGCTACATCCTCGGCCCGGAGGTGCAAGCCTTCGAGCGGGAGTTCGCCGCCTACTGCGGGGCCGCCCACGCGGTGGGGGTAGCCAACGGCACCGATGCCATCACGATCGCGCTGCGCGCGATGGGAGTGGGGCCTGGCGACGAGGTGCTGGTGCCCTCCTTCACTTTCTACGCCTCGGTCGAGGCGATCGCCCCCACGGGCGCCACGCCGGTCTTCTGCGACATCGACCCACAGACGTTCTGCATCAACGCCGAAACCGTCGCGGAGGCGCTCACTCCGCATACGAAGGCCGTGATCGCGGTGCACCTGTTCGGCAACCTGGCGCCCGTCGCCGAGATCGAAGCGCTCGGTGTGCCGGTGCTCGAGGACGCCGCGCAGGCAGCCGGCTCGACGGTGACACACGACCATCGCACGCATGGCCATGCCATGCCCAGCGGCCCCGTGAGCGGGCAATCCGCGCACTGCCAACCCACGGATGCTCACCCCACAGCATTCACTCTGCCCACAGCCACCCCATCGCCCACGCCCGCCCCGGGGCGCTCGGTAGGGCGGCCACCTTCTCGTTCTTCCCCTCCAAGAACCTCGGCTGCTTCGGCGACGGGGGCATGATCGTCACCAACGATGCGCGCCTAGCCGACGAGGCGCGCGTGCTGCGCTTCCACGGCTCACGCGACAAGGTCTCCTACGAGCTGCTCGGCTACAACTCGCGCCTGGACGAGTTGCAGGCGGCGATCCTGCGCGTGCAGCTTCCCCACCTCGACGACTGGTCCGACGGCCGTCGCCGCGCGGCCACGCACTACGCCGAGACGGGGCTCGGCGAGCTCGTGACGCTGCCGCGCCCGACGCTCGGCTCCGCGCCGGCCTGGCACCTGTATGTCGTACGCCACCGCGAAGCCGACCGTCTCGCAGCGCGCGCTCACAGAGGCGGGCATCGGCTGCCGCGCCTACTACCGCACCCCCGTGCACGAGCAGCCGTCGATGCGCGCTTGGGGTGAGGGCCTGAAACTGCCCGGCACCGACGAGGCAGCGCGCACGCACCTCGCGATCCCGATCAGCCCCGTGCTCTCGGACGAGCAGGTCGAGCACGTCGTCGCCACCGTGCGAGTGGCCCGCTAGCGCGTCAAGCGGTCAAGACCACGACAATGGCCACTATGACTACCGCTGTGGAGAAGCCGAAGTCGCGCCTGAACTCGATCGTCGAGTTGGTCGTGGTGATCGCCGTGGCGGTCGGGCTTGCACTGCTGATCCAGGCGTTTGTGGTCAAGCCCTACCGGATTCCCAGCAGCTCGATGGAACCGACGCTGATCGTCGGCCAGCGCGTGCTGGTCAACCGCATCGCGATGGACTTCAGCGAACCGCACGTCGGCGGGATCTACGTGTTCCACCCTCCGGCTGACGCCGAACAGCAGCTATGCGGTCCGGTTCCCCATGCGGTCACCCCTGGCGGTGCGGCCTGTGCGACGCCCGAGCCCAAGGAGGCGAGCGTCAACTTCATCAAGCGGCTGGTCGCCGGTCCGGGAGACGAAATCTACGTCAAGGGCGGGCACGTCTTTCGCAAGTCCGCCGGCAGCACTCACTTCGTCGCCGAGAAAGACTCCTACATCGCCCCCTGCGGCGAAAGCTCGGAGTGCGACTTCCCCACCCCGATCAAGATCCCAGCTGGTCACTGGTTCATGATGGGTGACAACCGCGGCGAATCCGACGACAGCCGCTTCTGGGGCCCGGTCCCGACCGGCTGGCTCATCGGGCAGGCGATCGTCACCTACTGGCCGCCTGACAGGATCGGGATTCTCTAGATCCAGGGACTCACCCGCCGTCTGATGCGAGGCGATCGGCCGGCCTCGTCGAGCCGGCGCCTCGCTCGCTCAGCGCCAGCGCTCGAGCAGGTCCTGCTCGCCGACTTCGCGCACGACGCGCGCGGGGACCCCCATCACCACCGCACGAGCCGGCACGTCGCACGTGACCACCGCTCCGGCCGCGACGAACGCCTCCTCCCCGACCTCGACGCCCGGCGTGAGGACCACGCCGCCGCCGACGCGGCATGCACGCCGCAGCGTCGCGCCGCGCAACGGCGTCTCCTCGCCGTGGCGTGCCATCGTGTCGTCATTGGTCGTGGTCGCTCCGGGCCCGACGAAAACGTCGTCCTCGATCTCGGTGAAAGCCGTCAGATAGACGCTCGTCTGCACTTTCACGCGAGCGCCCACGATCACGTCGTTGTCGACGACGCTGCCGCGCCCGATCACCGAGCCCTGGCCGATTTGCGTCCGCTCGCGCACAAAGGACTGGTCGCCGAGGATCGCCTCGTCCGCCACACTCGCGCCCGCGAACACCACGGCGCCAGAGCAGATCGTCACGCGCGCCCCGATCTGGAGCGCCCCGACCTCGCCCTGCGCGGAGGAGCCGCGCGCCAGACGCGGGCGCTTGCCCAGCACCGCATGATCCTCAATCAGGCAGCCATCGCCGATGACCGTGTCGTCGTGCACGACGACGTGCGCTCCGAAGCTGACGCCGTCGCCGATCCGCACGTTCTCGCCGAGAACGAGTCCTGGAGCGCGCTCGCTCACGGCCGCACCATGGCGACTGCGTGGTTCCAGCTTGTCATGGCGCGGAGGTTTATCACGATCGGAGCGTGCTCATCTCCGCTCATCGCGCCGTTCCCTCCCCATGGCGTGGGACCCCCCATGACGGGGGGCAAGCAGGCAGCTCGGCGGCGGCCTACAGCTCGCGCATGTCCGCTCATCGCGCCGTTCCACCCCCGTGGCGGGAGACTCCCCATGACGGGGGGCAAGCAGGCAGCTCGGCGACGGCCTGCAGCTCGCGCATGTCCGCTCATCGCGCCGTTCCACCCCCGTGGCGGGGGACTCCCCATGACGGGGGGCAAGCAGGCAGCTCGGTGACGGCCTGCAGCTCGCGCATGTCCGCTTCGACCATTCGCTCCACCAGTTGCTCGAAGCTGAGCCGCGGCCGCCAGTCGAGCCGCTCGCGCGCCTTGCTCGGATCACCCACGCTCAGGGTTGACTCGGGGGCGCGCACGAGCGTTGGGTCCACGCGTATATAGCGCTCTGCCTCCAGGCCCACACAGGCAAAGGCGGCCTTCGCGAACTCGGCCACCGTGTGGCCGACGCCGCTGGCGAGCACATAGTCCTCTGGCTGTTCCTGCTGGAGCATCAGCCAGGCACCGTACATCACGTCCCCCGCAAAGGACCAGTCGCGCACGGCGGCCAGCTCCCCCAGCCTCACCTCATCGGCCAACCCCAGCTTGATCTGCGCCGCGGCGCGCGTCACCGTGCGCGTCACGAAGCGTGGAGGCCGGCGCTCGGACTCATGGTTGAAAAGGATTCCCGAGCACGCATACAGACCATCGTGCGCGCGCATCGCCCCCACCAGCTGATGTGAGGCGAGCTTGCCGATCGCGTACGGCGAGGTCGGCCGACATGGTGTGCTCTCGTCTTGCGGGCTCTGTCGAGCATCGCCGAATATCGCGCCCGAAGCCGCCACCCAGACACGTGTCGGCGAGGCGCTGTCGCGCACAGCCTCGAGTAGCGCCGCGGTGGAGCCCACGATCGCGCGCATCGTGTCTGCGGGCCTTTCCCAGGAGGCCGGGATGAACGAAGGCGAGGCGAGGTGATAGAGCTCAAGCGGCTGGGCCTGCAGGATCGCGGCTGTTAGCGACGCAGGTTCGAGCAGATCGCCGCCAAGCAACGATAGGCGTTCGCGCAGGTGCTCTGAGCAGCCCAGCGATCGCTCCCGCGACTCGCCGTGCACGAGGCCCGTCACCTCATAGCCCTTCTCCAACAGCAGCTCGGCCAAGAACGAGCCATCCTGGCCGCTGATGCCTGTGATCAGAGCGCGTCTTGGATGTGTGGGCACGAGCGCAGCTTACGGTCTCGGTCAACCATTGCGTCGGCGCTTCCCGATCCGAGGATCGTGACCAGCGCGCTCCACTTCGACGAGCGTCTCAGGCATGAGTACGGCCACGCGCCGCAGCAGGCGTTCATGGTTCGCGAACGCAGACGTCATGGCTCGTCTTTGGACAATCCTCACAACACCCCCCTTGTGCGAACACGAAGATACCCCCCTTGTGCGAACACGAAGATACCCCCCTTGTGCGAACACGAAGATAAAGATTAGGTACCTAAATAAATCATCCGTGTCCACAAAAGGGGGGTGTCAACGTGAACCCTCATTTGAAACACATTCCGAGACCTCCGAGACCCGTTTCAAAAGAGACGGCGCGAGCCCTGTCGATCTTTTTGTCAGTCGAGGTCGCGCAGGTGCTGGTGCTCGGGCGTCGAGCGACCGATCTGCTCCTCTCCGACGAGCGCCTCAACCCGTGGGCCCGCCTCGCGGGCGCGCAGGTCGAAGTAGAGGACCGCGAGCGTGAGCGCCTCAAAAGAGGCGGTTATCGTGTACACAACGATCCCGACCGCCACTGCGACCGCGCTGGCGCTGCGGCCGTCACCCGCCACGGCGCCCACGGTCGCGGCAACTACGAAGGTCAGGAATCCGGCTGCGAAAAGCACCCTGAAGATGTGCCAATAGTGGCCCGCCGTGAGCATGCGGCTGCGGCGCAGCGCCGGCAGCCAGCCTTCGTGATCCACCGCCGCTGTCTGCGCTACCACCGACCAGCGCAGGCTCAGGATGACCCCAGGGACGATCAGCGCGATGAAGCCGAGGCCGATCAGGATACCGGCGACGATTTGCGCCGCGGCGACCACCGCCAGCACTCCCAAACCGCGCAGCGCGACCTGGCCGATCCTTGGTCTGCGCCCCTCGCCCATGTCGATCACGGCGTGCACGTGCAGCGCCGAGATCAGCGGGCCGACGAGTACGTAATAGATCAGCTCGAACAGCAGGAACGTTCCCTCGCTCGCCTTGCCACCGCTGCCGAGTGGGCCCACACCCGTGACCGCGAGCCTCACCAGCTCATACGGCGCGATTACACCCATCGCCAACGTCGCGAACAGGATCGGATGACGCCCGTATACGACCAGCGCGGCACGCAGAATCTCGAGAGCCGAGCGCTCGCGGCCGAGGTCGATAGTCGACGACGCCTCCATGGACGCCGGAGCCTAGTGCCTACGGTTGACGGCCAGCCGGGTGCTCTGTCCCATATATCGCCGCCAGCTCGTCGGCCACGACCTGGGGCGCACACAACTTCGCGACACGTGCCCGTCCGCGCTCTCCTGCGCTCAGGTCCCCCCACAGCCGCTCGATTGCGCCCGCCAGCGACGGCGCGTCGCCTGGCTCGGCCAGCGCAGGCTCCTCCACCAGCTCGGGCAGGGCGCCTATACGGCTCGCGACGACAGGCAGTCCGGCCGCCAGCGCCTCGGCCACAGCCATCCCGAATGTCTCGGCCGAGCGCGACGGGACGACCGCGAGGGCGGCGTCCCTGCGCAGGCGCTCGAGCTCGGTGTCCTCGACGCGGCCGAGGAAGCGAACGTCGCCGCCAGCTGCCCGCGCGCGCAGAGCGTCCCGCTCGGGCCCGTCGCCGGCGACCACCAGCGGCACGCCGGCGATCAGGCACGCGTCGATCGCCACATCGACACCCTTCTCCCGGGCGAGTCGCGAGACGACCAGAGCGTAGCCACCGGCCTGTGGGACGGGAGTCACAGCATCGGCGCCCGAGCGCTTGCCCGACGCCGCTGCATCACCGTAAACCCCGCTATCGCCGCTGGCGGGCACCACCATCTTCACCGGCGGCGCGAGCACGTGCACTCGCTGCCAGTCAAGCGGGGCTCCCAGCTCGCGCAAGCGCTCGCGCGCGAACTCGCTTGGCACGATCACCGCATCGGCCTGGGCAACCAAGCGGTTCTGCCAAAGCGCGAGCGAGGCCGCGTACGCCAGGGCCTCACCGCGGCTGCCGCGGCAGTTATGGATCACTCCCGGCAGCGTGTTGCGGGCGTGACAGCGTGTGCACTGCTCGCCCCCCGTGTAACAAACGCCCGTGGCGCACACGAGCCGGTACTGGTGAAGGTGCACGACCACGCGCGCGCCCTCGGCGCGCGCCGCCGCCAGTGCGCGCCAGCCGAACAGAGGGTTCAGGTTGTGAGCGTGCACGACCCGCGCGCCCGTCAGACGGACCGCCTTGGCTACCTCGCCCGGCGCGAGGCCGCCGCGCAGCAAACCGGCCGCGGCGCGCGCCTGGCCGAACTTGGCCGAATCGCGCGCCAGCAGCTCGGCCGGCTCGCCCAAGCGCTCGCGCACAAGCGCCAACAGCTCATCCACCACGCGCTCCTCGCCCCCGATCGTGCGATAGCGGTTGTGCAGGAAGAGGATCATCCGCGCACGCAGCGTATCCAGCCCACGGGCGTGTCGTCCCGCATGACGACAGCGCAAACCTAGACTGTTGCGATCATGGCCTCCGATTCCAGCGCACGGCGAACGTCGCTCGCAACACCCGGCGCGGCTAGCGTAGCCGCTGGTGCGTCGACCGCTCCACCGCGCGCGTCGATCGTCGTGCCCACACGCGGGCGCCTTGACTATCTGCGGGTGGCGCTCAACTCGATCGCCCCTCAAGCCGCCGCCGCCGGCGCGGAATTGGTCGTCGTGGACGACGCCGGGGCCTCGCAGGAAGCTCGTGCGCTGGCTGCTCGCTTTGGCGCCCGCTACGAGCCGCACCAGCGACCGCTCGGCCTGAACGTCGCTCGCAACACCGGCGTCGAGCGCTCCGACGGCGAGCTGGTCGTGTTCGTCGACGACGACGTCGAGGTATGCGACGGGTGGCTGGACGCGCTGCTCGCGGCTACGGCAGCGCACGCCGAGCGCGAGGTTTTCACCGGACCGATCCTTCCGCGGCTGGAAGGCGCTCCCCCTCACAGCTGCGGGCGCGAGAGCCCACCCATCACCTCTCTGGACCTCGGTCCGGACGACATTCCCACGCGCTTTGCTTGGGGGGCGAACATGGCGATCCGCCGCGCTGCGCTGGATCGTGTCGGGCCGTTTGACGTGTCGCTCGAGCATGGCGGCGACGAGCAGGAGTGGCAGGAACGGCTAGGCGGCGAAGCCCTTTACGTTGCCGGCGCGGCCCTGCAGCACCGTCGCAGCCCGCGGGATTCGCGCCTGCAGTCGCTGTGCCGTGCAGGCTACGCGCGGGGGCGCGCGGCGCGGCGCTTCGACGTTTGGCGCGGCGAGGCGCCTGCGCCGACCCGCGAGATGCTCACATTTGGCGGCTGTGTCGGGCATGTGCTGCGCTATCGCTGCCCGGCTGGTCTGACGATGGTCGCGCACAGCGCTGGGCGCCTGCGGGAAGTGCTCCGTGCGGTAAAGGCCCCCCGCGCGCGCGGGGGGCACACGATCTCAGCACACACCGAATCCCCTGACGCGACACACGTCCAGCCCCCCGACACGACACACGTCCAGCCCCCCGACACGACACACGTCCAGCCCCCCGACACGACACACGTCCAGCCCCCCGACACGACACACGTCCAGCCCCCCGGCGCAACACACCCGGGCGTAACCCTCCAACCCCCCGTCAACGCATCCCCCTCCACAGTCCAGCAGCCAAATCCGGAGCGTTCCCCTGACGACTTCCTCTCCGGGGAGAGCGGCACAATCGGCGGACTGGACGCGCTGCGTCGTCGGGCGCTGGACGCCGGCGCCGATGCGTTTCAAATCGCGTCCGGCCGACGCGCGCGACTGGATCGCGCGGCTCGATTGCAGCCACCCCGCAGACGCGTGCTTGCGCTGTGCGTGGCCCGGCCGGAGCGCGCAGGGCTGCTCGCGCGCATCCACGCCGAGCTTGCGCGCTCGCGCCACGCCGTGGACTTCCGCAGCCGTGCGCCCGGAGACCTCGGCAAGTTCGAGAACCTCAACCTGTTGTTGAGCTCGCATCCGATCGACGAACACGACTGGTTGCTAGTCCTCGACGACGACATCGTCTTGCCACGCGGCTTCCTCGACCGCTTTCTGTTGCTCGCCGAGCGCTTTCAGCTCGACCTCGCCCAGCCGGCCCACCAGTTGGCATCACACGCGGCCTGGCGAGTGACTCGCCGCCGAGCAGGCAGCTCCGTGCGCGAGACGTCGTTCGTGGAGATCGGGCCCGTGACCGCGTTTCGCCACAGCACCTTCTCGACCTTGCTGCCTTTTCCCCGACTGCGCATGGGGTGGGGGCTGGACATGCACTGGGCGGCGCTTGCTCGCGAAGCCGGCTGGCGCTGTGGGGTCCTCGACGCCACTCCGATCTCCATCGCGCGGCGCCGGCCGGTAGCGGCTACTCGCGCGCGCAGGCGCTTGCCGAGGCGCGCGCCTTCCTCGCCGATCGCCCTCACCTGAGCGCAAGCGAAGCCCAACAGACCCTCGTCACGCACCGCCGCTGGTGATCGCCCGGCCCCCCAACTCCACCGTGCCGCCGCAGGCACCGTGGAGCGAACCGCACCCCCACCCTAACCCCACCATGCCGCCAAAGGCCACACGGGAGGAACCACCCTCCCACTCCAACCCCACCCTGCCGCCAAAGGCCACACGGGAGGAACCACCCCCCCGTTCCAACCCCACCCTGCCGCCGCAGGCGGCACGGGAGGAACCATGAAGGTCGCCGTGGTGGCGGAGTTCTACCCGCGCCAGGGAGATCCGGTGCTGGGGGTGTGGGCTCATCGCCAGGCGCTGGCAGCGCGCGACGCTGGAGCGGAGGTTCGCGTTGTCGTGCTCCATCGGCTCGTTCCTCCACGCGCGTCGTTTTCTCGCAGCCCAACTCACCCCGACGGCCCCGCGCGCGCTTTGCGCGACCTTGCCGCCGAGCCCAAGCGCCAGCTTCACGACGGGCTCGACGTGACCTATTTGCGCTACATCTCCCCACCCCGTTCGCGCGGCTATCCGACCTGGGGAGCGTGGGCGGCGCCGGCGCTCGGCCTCGCGCTGCGGCGACTGCGCCACTCGTTCGCCTTCGATCTCGTGCACGCTCACAACGCGGTACCCGCGGGCGACGCGGTGCGGCGCGGACGCCTGAAAGTGCCGCTGGTCGTGTCCGTGCACGGCGGCGACGTGCTCTACACGGCGCCGCGTAGCGCTGCCGGCGGCGAGACCGTGCGCCGCACCCTCGAAGCGACCACGACGGTGCTTGCCAACAGCCGCGGCATCGCCGAGCTTGCCCGCTCCTGTGGCGCGCAGGATGTGCGTGTCGTGCATCTTGGCACCGATCTTGCATCTCCAGGGCGGCGGGGCGCCGCCGTCCGCCGCGAGCCGAGCCCTTCGCTGGTCACGGTCGGCCATCTCGTCGCGCGCAAGCGCCACGCAGACGTACTGCGTGCGCTGGCCGTGCTTGCCAGGCGCCATCCCACGTTGCGCTATGTGATCGTCGGCGACGGCCCCGAGCGTGTGACGCTGGAAGGGCTCGCGGCGCGGCTGGGGGTCGCGCAGCGTGTCGAGTTTCGCGGCCAGCTCGCGCCGGCGGAGGCGATCGAGCAGGCGCGCCGTTGCACCCTGTTTGCGATGCCCTCCACCGAGGAGGCATTCGGGGTCGCCTACATCGAGGCGATGGCCGGCGGGATCCCCGCGATCGGCTGCCGCGGCGAGCCTGGGCCCGAGGAGATCGCGGCCGCCGGCGACGGTTTCGTGCTCGTCCCTCCCGGCGACATCGAGCGGTTGACACAACGCATCGACGAGCTGCTGTCCGACCCGCAGCGACTGCGCGAAGCAGGGATTCGCGCGCGCGAGACGGTCGCCGCCAACTTCAGCTGGAAGCGCTGTGGCGAGCAGACGGTTGCCGCGTACGAGTACGCGCTCCGATGAAGCCCGTGCTGTTCGTCACCGGCCATGCGCCGGCCTACCGCGTCGGCGCGTTCGCGCGTTTGCACGAGCGCGAGAACGTCGGAGTTCGCACTGTTCGGCGGGCGCCTCGAACACGGCGGCGGATCGACAGCCGACGATCTTCCCTTTCCGCACCGTCGTGTGGGCGGACAGACCCCGAAGGGCGCACACGATGGCGGGGCACACCCCGGAGAGCGCACCCAGGGAGCACCCGGCAAGCAGGCAAGCGAGCTGTACGCGCTCGCAAGCCAGCGGCCGCTACCGCGCCGTCATATGCTCCACCGCGGGTCGTGTAGCGCCGTTGGCCGCATGGGCTGGAGCCAGACGCGCGCGCGTGCCGCTGATCCTTTGGGCGTCGCTGTGGGCGCACCCGCGCAGCGTCGCGCACACGCTCAGCTATCCGGTGCTGCGACGCCTCTACCGCAGCGCCGACGCGGTCGTCACCTACGGCCCGCACGTGAGCGCCTATGTGCGCTCACATGGCGCCAAACGCGTGCACGTCGCACCGCAGGCGGCGGACAACGCATTCTGGAGCTCAGCCGATGTGAGTCTGCCGAACGATCCGAGATGGCCGGCAAATGTCGAAGTGACGTTTTTGTTTGCGGGACGCCCGACGACGGGAAAAGGGACTGGGGGTGCTCGTGGAGGCTTGGAGTACGTCGGGCCTGCAGGCACCAACCGCCGCGCTCGTCCTCGTCGGCGCGGGATCCACCCCCCCTTGGGTCCCGGCCGGCGGCGCGGTGGTGGGCCTGGACCCGGTCCCCCAGGAGCAATTGCGCAACTTCTACGCTGCCGCCGACGTTCTGGTGGTGCCGTCGATTCCGACGCGCACCTTTCGCGAGCCGTGGGGGCTGGTGGTGAACGAGGCCATGAACCGTGGACTTCCCGTAATCGCAAGCGACGCTGTAGGGGCCGCCGCCGGGGGGCTCGTGCAAGACTGGCCGCAACGGTCTCGTCGTACCCGCGGGCGAGCCCGTGGCGCTGGCCGCCGCACTCAGAGAGCTCGCCGGCGACGCAGGCCTGCGCGCACGCATGGGGGCGGCTGCTCGCGCGGACGTGAGCGCCTACACATACGACGCCTGGGCTGGCGGCTTCTCCGAGGCGCTCGCCGAGCTCGGACTGTCCGGGGGGACGGTGAGATAGCGTTGCATCCCTTGGAAGGGCTGCCGGTCAAATTGTCGAGGGGCTTTGCGCTGGCGCTTGTCGCGCTCGCCATGCTCGTGCTCGCCTCCACCGCCGCGGCAAACCAAGCGCAGACGATCCTCGAAAAGTGTGGCCACGGCGAATCCTTCAGCGGCTACAGCCAGAAGGCCTATCGCGAAGCGCTCAAGCAGATGACCACCACGGGGATCGAGTATGGAGAATGCGAAGAAAAGATCCGCAAGGCCGAGGAAGCGGCGGCCGGAGGCGGAGCTCGGCGCGGCTGCCGGCACGCCCGCCGCGAACGTCGCCGCGCCGCTGACGCCGGCCGAGCAGCATGCCGTGCAGAGCGCCCATCACAACGGCTCGACGCCGGTGCAGGTCGGTAGCGTTCCGGTGCGCCCGGGCGTCGTGCACGCCGACATCGCCTCGGCCGTGAACACTTTGCCCCACTCGCTGTTCGCCGTGCTCGCCTTGCATGGCGGCCGGCGCCCTCATGCTCGCAATCAGGGAGGTGCTCGAGCGTGTCCGCTCACGCCGTGACAGCTGAGCATCGGACGGTGGAGATCCCGCTCGAACCGCTCCAAGAGCCCTTTCCCGCGCCAAGCCGCTCTGCAAGGCCAGGGCACGACGATGTTGGCGACGCTCGCCGTCGCCGGCCTGCTCTGCTTCGCCACCTTCCTCGCCGGCGGCGGGCTGAACCTTGGCGCCGATGACGACGACTCGAGCTGGCCTTCACGCTGCTGGCTGGGGCGATCGTCGCGATCGTACTCGTGTGCGCGCGGAGCGGCAGTCCGTTTCTACGGCATGTGGTCGATCGGCCTGCTGCTTGGCGTTCACCGCGCTCACAGGCCTGTCCGTCGTGTGGTCGGTGGCGCCCGACGCGAGCTGGCAGGACGCCGGCAGGATGCTGGCCTACAGCGGCGTGTTCGCAGCCGCTGTGGCGCTCCGCCTGGCTGGTGCCCGCGGGCTGGCGTGCGCTGCTGGGTGGCGTCGTGCTCGCGGCCGTCGTGGTCTGCGCTTACGCGCTGCTGACGAAGGTGCTGCCAAACGCAGCTGGCCGTCAGCCGCGAAGCGAGCTTCTACGCGCGTCTGCAGGAACCGTACGGCTACTGGAACGCGATCGGCCTGACCGCAGCGATGGGGGCGATCGGCTGCCTGTGGCTTGGCGCGCGGCGCGCCGGGCACGCGCTGCTGACCGCACTTGCCTACCCCGCGATGGGGCTGATGATCGTCACGTTGATGCTGGCCTACTCGCGTGGCGCGCTGGCGGCGCTCGTCGTCGGCGTGATCGCCTGGATGTGCATCGTGCCGCTGCGCCTGCGCGCGCGCGCGCGTGCTGCTCGTCGGCGGCGTCGGCGCCGCCCCGGTCGTCGGCTGGGATTTCTCCAGGCATGCGCTCTCCAGCGAAGGGATATCGCTGGCGGCGCGCACCAGCGCCGGGCACCAGCTCGGCGTGCTGATCGGCGCGATGCTGGTCGTGCTGGCGCTCGCGGGGATCGCGATCGGCTTCTTCGGCGACCGTCGCGCACCATCCGCCGATACGCGCCGCGTCGCGGGGATCGCGCTGGCATCGTTGCTCGTGCTCGTCCTGTTGGCAGGAGCCGGCGGCCTGGCCGCGACCAAACGCGGCCTCACCGGCACGATCTCTCACGACCTCTCCTCGCTGACGAACCCCAACGCGACGGTGCCGAGCAAACACGCCGGGACGCTTGACGGCGGTGGGCAGCGTCCGTGCGCGCTACTGGAAGGAGGCGCTCGAGGTCTTCGAAGCTCACCCGGCGCTTGGCGCCGGGGCGGCCGGCTATGGCACGGCACGACTGCGCTACCGCACCCAGAACCTCGACGTTCGTCAAGCCCATGGGTACATCGTGCAGACGCTTGCCGACCTCGGCATCGTCGGCCTGGCGATCACGCTGGCGTCTGCTGATCGCCTGGATGGTCGCCGCCGGACGCTCCACGCACCCGTTCGACCGCCGCTGGCGCGCCAGACGCTCGTCGCCCTCGCTCGCTTGGCGCAAGGAGCCCAGCGGCTACACGCCAGAGCGGATCGGCATGCTCGCGATGCTCTGCATCGTCATCGTGTTCGGAGTCCACTCGTTCGCCGACTGGACCTGGTACGTGCCGGGAGACGCCTTCGTGGCGCTGCTGTGCGCCGGCTGGCTGGCCGGGCGCGGACCGCTGCCCCCTGGCAGGCTCGACGTACCCGCGGGTTCGCCGGCAGCCGTGCTCACCGAGGACGCTTCACGGATCCGTCTGCCCTCGGCGCGCACGCTCGGACCGCTGCGCATCGGCGTGGCGATCGCCGTCGTCGCCGGAGCGCTGCTCGCCAGCGTGGACTGAGTGGCAGCCACAGCGCTCTGTCGAAGCCTCCGAACAGGCGGTCGCGCTGATCAAGCAGAACCCGCAGGCGGCGCTCGACGCCGCGCAGGCCGGAGTCGAACGCGACCCGCTTTCCGCCGTGGCACTGTTCAGGCTCTCGGCCGTCGAGCACGCGATCGGCGAGAGCGCGCTTGCGCGAGCCACACTGCAGAAGGCCGTGCAGATGCAGCCGTCCAACCCGGAAACATGGCTGACCTTGGGCGAATACGACCTGAAGAGCAACCCGCGCGCCGCCGTCGGGGAGCTGCGCGCCGCCGTATACCTCAATCCCGAGTCGATCGCTGCGCAAAACGCCTATGTGCAGGCGCTGCGGGCCGCGCCGCAGGCCAGCCGCGTCCAACGCGCCCAGCTTCGCACAGGCCGCGCTCAGAACCGCTTGCGCCGACCGCTCGCCAGCAGGACGCGGCGTGCGAGCGGCAGCCCGCCCGCGCTTGTGACGGTGACATCGGCAAAGCCGAAGTCGGCGAGCAGCTCGGCCGAGCAGCTGACGCGTGTAGAAGCGCAGGTGGTCGGCGCGCGGGTCGAAGCGCGCCTGGAAGGCGGCGCGGCTCAGCCCCGTCCACAACCTCGACAGCGGGCCGTGATCGGGGGTGCTGATCAGCAGCAGACCGCCCGAGCGCAGCACGCGGCGCAGCTCCGAGAGCCACTGGGCGGTGTCGGCCACGTGCTCGATCGTCTCGCCGGCCCACACCACGTCGAAGCTCGAGTCCTCGAGCGGCAGCGGCGCTTCGGGCTCCACCAGGCGCAGGTCCAGAGCGGGATGACTCGCAGCCGGCGCGGCGCAGCGCCTCGGCGGCGACGTCGACGGCCACGACCTCGGCGCCTGCGCGTATCAGCGCGGCGGCGAAGTGACCCTCGCCGCAGCCAATGTCGAGCACGCGCGGGTGTCGGCCGGCACGCTCGCCGCGCGCCGCGACGTGCTCGAGCAGGAAGGCTTCGCGCAAACGCGCGTCGGCCGGCGGGAGCCCTTCGGGCACGCCCTCCCACAGACTGTCGTGGTAGGCGCGTGCGGGCATCGCGTGGCAAGGCTAGCGCGGCCCTGGAACGAGCCATGGGACGGGTCCGCGGCCGTGGCTCGCCGATCGACGCAAGCTTATGCGCGCGCGCGCGATGCAAACATCGGAAACAGCGTGGGCGATCCGTTGCCGGTCTACACACCTGAGCGCTCGGACCGACTATGTTCTGAGGCAGTGCGCGTGGGTGGGACAGACGTCAAGAGCGTCTCGCGGTCTGAGCTCCCGGGCCGGGACGAGCGACGTCATGCAGGGTCGCCTTCGACAGCCGGCCGGCCGCCGACGTGCGCGGCGTCGGACGCTACACGCGCTCGCTGCTGACCGCGCTGCGCGAGACCGGCGCCAAGAGCGTCGAGATCGTCGAGACCCACCGGCCGCGGCGCGCCGAGGTCTTTCACTCGCCGTGGATGGAGGGCGCGATCCTGCGCAGTCCCTGCCCGATGGTCGTCACCCTGCACGACCTCTCGGCGCTCAAGCGCGCAAGCGAGCACCTGCGCACGGGGGTGCGCCTGCGCCTGCGCCAGCTCGCCGTGCAGCGCGCGGTGCGCGTGATCGTGCCGACCGAGGCCGTGGCCGGCGACGCGGTGCAGCGACTGGGCCTGGAGCGCGAGCGCATCGACCGTGATCGCCGAGGCGCCCGACCCGACCATGTTCGCGCGCTCAGAGGAGGAGATAGCTCGCGTGCGCGAGCGCTTCTCGCTGCCCGAGCAGTACCTGCTGTGGGTGGGCTCGCTGCGCCATCCCGACCCGCGCAAGCACGTCGCCAAGCTTGCCGCCACGCCACGCGAGCTGCCACTCGTGCTCGTCGGCCCGACGCGCCCGTGGGCGCACGAGTTGCAGGACGTGATCCTCACCGGCGAGGTCTCCGACGAGCAGCTGGCCGCCATCTACAGCGGCGCGCACGCGCTCGTGCTCGCCTCCGAGGACGAGGGCTTCGGCCTGCCGGCCGTCGAGGCGCTCGCGTGCGGGACACCGGTCGCCGCCTGCGAGGTGCCGGCGCTGCGCGAGGTTCTCGGAGAGCGCGCCGCGTTCGTCGAGCGCGGCGATCTGCGCTCGCTGATCGAAAGCGCCGAGCGCTCGCGCCGTCCCGCGCCCGCGCCGCCGCAGTGGACCTGGCAGGACGCCGCCAGGTCGACTTGGCAGGTCTACCAGCAGGCGATCAACTTCGCCGAGGACGGAGGGATCCAGCCGGTTGGCTGGGGCGTGGCCGAGCCGCAGGCTGGTATGGAGCTGGAGTAGCTCGTCTGCTGCCAATCGTGGCGTTGCTATCGCGGTTTGGCGATCGTCGTTTGCGATCGCGCCACCTTCCTGACGGAGGAGGTGTGCATCTCCTATTCCCAACTCATTCTATC
The DNA here is from genome assembly GCA_963725265.1 of uncultured Solirubrobacterales bacterium. Taxonomy (GTDB): domain Bacteria; phylum Actinomycetota; class Thermoleophilia; order Solirubrobacterales; family Solirubrobacteraceae; genus Palsa-744. The sequence continues at coordinate 295,606 of CAVRXP010000002.1, read as the reverse complement.
GCGCAATGATTACACTGCGAAAGATTCTCGAGGAAATGAATACACACCAGAGCGCCGTCGCCTCGACCGACGACGGGCTCACGCCAACCGGGGCCCGTATCCAGTCTCTCCCCGCGGGCATTGTTCAATAAGCCCCGCGCTGCATGATCACAGCGGGAATCGTCTTCAACAGGATCGCCAGGTCGAGCGCCAGCGACCAGCGCTCCAGGTAGATGAAGTCGAGGTGCACGAGATCGTCGAAGTCGAGCTCCGAGCGGCCCGAGACCTGCCACAGGCCCGGTGATGCCGGGCAGCACCAGATAGCGCTTGCGATGCCAGTCCTCGAGCAGCTCGAAGTCGCGCTCGGGCAGCGGGCGCGGGCCGACGAGCGACATCTCCCCGCGCAGGACGTTGACGAGCTGCGGGCAGCTCGTCCAGCGAGAAGCGCCGCAGGAGGCGACCGACCGGCGTGAGACGCGGGTCGTCGCGGATCTTGAAGAGCGCGCCCGAGGCCTCGTTGAGCTGCTCGAGCGCGTCCTGGCTGCTCGTGCGCGTCGCAGTACATCGTGCGGAACTTCAAGCAGGCGAAGGGGAGCTGGCCGATGCCGGGTCGCATCGAGCGGTAGAAGACCGGTCCGCGCGAGGAGACGCGCACGGCAAGCGTGATCGCGGCAAGCAGCGGGCTGAGCACGATCAAGCAGCAAAATCGAGCCGACCAGGTCGAAGGTGCGCTTCAGCGCGAAGTCGATCCCCTCGAACACGGGCGGCCCCAGCTCGAACAGTGGGACCGACTGGCCGGGAACGAACTCGGCGCGGTGGATCAGGATCTCCATCGTCGAGGGTGCGATGCGCACGCGCACGCCGCGCCGGTGGCACTGGTCGACCAGCTCCACCGCACGCTCCTGGGGAAAGTCCGGGTCGGCGATGATCACCTCGTCGACCCGCTCGGAGACGATCACGCCCTGAAGATGGTCGAGCGTGCCCAGGCAGCGCACCCCGTTTGGAGGCAGCGGCTCGGGCGAGACGAAGCCGACGACTTCGATCGGCGAACGCGGCGCGTCGGCAAGCGCATGGGCGACGTCGTGGATGTGCTTGCCGGTGCCGACGAGCACGGCGCGGCGCTGGTAGCCGGCCGCGTGCAGGATCGCGCCGGTGACGCGCTCGTAGACGTAGCGCAGCGAGGAGATGTAAAACAGTGCGAAGCCCAGCGAGCCGTAGAAGATGTAGTAGCTGGAGAAGTGTTCGCCGCTGACCACCGCGAAGATCAGCGCGACGAACGCGACCTGGAAGAGCGACCCCACGATGCGCGACAGGCCAGGGCGCTGCGAGCGCTCCGCGTACAAGCCGGAGCGGGCGAACAGCAGCGCCGTCAACAGATAGGCGAACGCGAGGATCGAGCGCGTGCCCTCATACGCGCTCGTGCACGTCGAAGCTCGACAGCAGCGTCGCCTTGAGCGCAAGCGCCGTGAAGATCGCGAGCGACACGCCGAACAGATCGAGCACGAGCAGCGACGCGACACGCAAACCACGGCGCATCGTGTCCATGCGCAACAGGAACGAGAGTGCGGGCGGACGCTTGCGGCGCACGTCGCGCTCGGGACGAGCCGCTGGAGCATCCACGGTTCGTGCGTCCTCTCCAAAATGCGCGCCAGTCGCGCCCGCGCGGGCGCCCAGCGGCGGCCTGGAGGGACGGCTGGTATGCGGCGCGTCCGGGGAACGAACTCCCATCTCGGACTTCACAACAGTTGAGTTTCCCGTATGTAGCGGTCAGAAACAGCTCGGGAGCAGCCCTGCACACGAGCGCGCCCACACAATCGCCATGCTGCCCAGCCGCCACGAGCCGTTTGGCGGGCGGCGCTCACCCAACCAGCTGCTCTATACCGGACGTGTCGATCGTGCGCCGCAGACCGTCGCGCAGGCTCACCTCGGGCCCCCAGCCGAGCAACTCACGCGCGAGCGTGGTGTTTGGCTTGCGCTGCTTCGGGTCATCGACGGGAAGCGCCTCGAACACGATCTCCGACTCGGCACCCGTGACCTCCTTGACCGCTTCGGCGAGCTCGAGCAGCGTATACTCGTCGGGGTTGCCGATATTGCACGGTTCGTGGTAGCCCGACTCGGCGAGCGCGATCAGTCCGCGGATCAGATCGCTGACGAAGCAGAACGAGCGCGTCTGCGAGCCGTCGCCAAACACGGTCAGCGGTCGGTGGGCGAGCGCCTGGCGCAGGAACGTCGGGATCGCGCGACCGTCGTGCGGGCGCATACGCGAGCCGTAGGTGTTGAAGATGCGCACGATCGCCGTGTCGACCCCTTGCTGACGGTGGTAGGCCATCGTCAGCGCCTCGGCATAGCGCTTGGCCTCGTCATAGACGCCGCGCGGCCCGATCGGGTTGACGTGCCCCCAGTAGCTCTCCGCCTGGGGATGCTCCTGCGGATCGCCGTAAACCTCGCTTGTCGAGGCCAGCAGAAAGCGCGCACGCTTGGCCTTGGCCAGACCCAGCGTATGATGGGTGCCGTAGGAGCCGACCTTCAACGTGTGCAGCGGCAGGCGCAGGTAATCGATCGGCGAGGCAGGCGAGGCCAGATGGTAGACGTAGTCGACTGGCTCGTCGATCTCATAGGGCGCGATGATGTCGATCGTGAGATGGCGGAAGTGCTCGGGGTCGCGAATGTGCTCGATGTTCGCGAGCGACCCCGTCTCGAGGTTGTCGACGCAGATGACCCGGTGTCCGCGGGCCAGCAGCTCGTCGCACAGATGCGACCCGAGGAAACCGGCGCCGCCGGTGACCAGACACGTAGGCATCCGCGAAAGTATAAGGCCGCAGGCAGTTTCTGCCTGCGCGCGTGGCGGGGCGCGCGTGACCGGTCAGAGGAGCCGGGATTCGTAGCACGTCGCGAATCTTGTCTCCCAAAAACACGCACCCAACCGCCACCGCGCCGAGGTTCCCTCCCAGCTCAATCCATATGATCCAGTGATAGCCATGAGCCACGACAAGCCACAGAGCGAACAGGCGGAGCACCTGACGGTCGCCCCGATTGTCGGACCCGACGATCCGCGCCGCTTCACAGACTCCGGCATCGAGATCGAGCCGCTCTACGACGAGCGCGACCTCCCAGCCGATCTCGACCTGGGCGAGCCTGGCGATTTCCCCTACACGCGCGGCGTGCATCGCGAGATGTACCGCAAACAGACGTGGACGATGCGCCAATACGCGGGATACGCCTCGGCGAAAGAGTCAAACGAGCGCTACCGCTACCTGCTGTCGAAGGGCTCGACGGGCCTGTCGATGGCCTTCGACCTGCCCACCCAGCTCGGCCTCGACTCCGATAACCCGCGCTGCCTCGGCGAGGTCGGCCGCACGGGTGTGGCGATCGACACGATCGACGACATGCGCACCGCCTTCGACGGGATCCCGCTCGACCAGGTCTCGACTTCGATGACGATCAACGCGCCAGCCGCGTGCCTGTTGCTCCTCTACGAGCTGGTCGGAGAGGAGCAGGGCGTGCCGAGCGAGCAGCTGCGCGGCACCACGCAGAACGACGTCTTGAAGGAGTACATAGCGCGCGGCAACTACATCTATCCGCCGCAGCCCACGATGCGGATCACGACCGACCTGTTCCAGTACTGCCAGGAAAACGTGCCGAAGTGGAACACGATCTCGATCTCGGGCTACCACTTTCGCGAGAAGGGGTGCTCCGCGGTGCAGGAGGTGGCGTTCACGCTGTCATCGGGCATCGCCTATGTGACGGCCGCGATCGAGAAGGGCCTGGACGTGGACGCTTTCGCGCCGCGCCTGGCCTTCTTCTTCAACGGCCACAACAACGTCTTCCAGGAGGTCGCCAAGTTCCGGGCGGCCAGGCGCATGTGGGCGCACATCATGCGCGAGCGCTTCGGCGCGAAGAGCCCGAAGTCGACGATGCTGCGCTTCCACACCCAGACCGGCGGCGTCACCTTGACCGCGCAGCAGCCGGAGAACAACATCGTGCGCGTGGCACTCCAGGGTTTCGCGGCCGTGTGCGGAGGCACGCAGTCACTGCACACCAACGGCTTCGACGAGGCTTTGGCGCTGCCGACCGAGCACGCGGCCAAGATCGCCCTGCGCACACAGCAGATCCTCGCCTACGAGTCCGGTGCAACCGACACCGTCGACCCGTTCGCGGGCTCCTACTTCGTGGAGTCCTTGACCGACGAGATCGAAGCGCGGGCGAACGAGCTGATCGCCAAGGTCGACGCGCTCGGCGGGTCGGTCAACGCGATCCAATTCATCACGGGTGAGATCGACGAGTCCGCCTGGGGCTATCAGGAGCGCTACCGCATCGGCCAGGACATCGTCGTCGGCGTCAACAAGTTCGAGGAGGACGACATCGAAGTGCCCGATCTCTTGCGTGTCGACCCCGAGTCAGAGCGCGAACAGGTGGGACGCTTGAAGGCCTTCAAGGCCAACCGTGACCAGCAGCTAGTCGAGCGGCGCCTCGAGGAGCTGCGCGAGACTGCGCGCGGCAGCGAGAACCTGCTGCCCTCGATCCGCCAAGCCTTGAAGGACCGTGCGTCGCTCGGTGAGGTGTGCGGCGCGATGCAGGACGTGTTCGGCAAGTACGCGCCGACGTTCTAGGAAGACATGCCCGCATGCGGGCATGTCCGGGGAGGTACATGTACCTCCCCGCCGTCGGCGCATGCGCCGACGGTACAGGGCCGCATGCGGCCCTGTTTGGGGACGCGCATGCGCGTCCCCACCTGACGGCGCATGCGCCGTCAGGATCAATAGGATCTCCTCCGTGATCGCGACGGTGCAGTTCTTCGAAGTGGTCTTGGCCGTGCACATCATGGCTGTGGTGTTCGCCTTCGGCGCGACCTTCGCCTACCCGGTCTTGCTCGGCACGGTGGGCAAGGCCGACTCGCGCTCGCTGCCAGCGCTCTACCGTGCGATCCATGCGATCAGCGTCAAGGTGATCATGCCGGGCCTCGCGATCGTAGTTGTCTGCGGCATCTATCTTGCCTCCAAACTGCATGTATGGAGCGAGTTCTACGTCCAGTGGGGCATCGGCGTGGCGGTCGTGATCGGTGCCGTCGAGGGCATGTTCCTAAGCCCCAACGAGAAGCGCCTCTGCGAGGTGGCCGACATCGACTTGGCCGCGGCCGGCGAGGGCGAGGGCGAGGTGACGTTCGGCGCCGAGCACGACACGCTCGTGCGTCGCATCGGCGCTGTGGGCGCCACGATGGACCTGCTCGTGATACTCACGATCTTGTTCATGGTGCTCAAAACGTAGACGGAACGTGGGAATGTGTCTAAGAACGTGTTTCAAAAAGATCGGCCCGCCTATTTTGAAACACGTTCTTAGGCCGGCGTGGGGATGTGCATCCACTTTTCGAGAACTTCATCCGTGGAACTATTCTCGATTGCAAGGATTCCATAATTTCGACGTAACATCTCAGACCCTCCGTGGACTGACCTCCCCCGACTGACCCTGCCCCGGATGTAACCTGGGAGCATGAGCCAGAGCTACAGAGTCGCCGTCGTGGGCGCCACCGGGCAGGTGGGCACGCTGATGCTGGCGTTGCTGCACGAGCGCGGCTTCCCCGCGAGCGAGATCGTGCCGTTCGCCTCTGAGCGCTCGGCCGGCAAGGAAATCGAGGGCGTCGGCGTGGTGCAACCGCTTACCGAGGAAACCGTCCAAGGCTTCGACCTGGCGCTGTTCTCCGCCGGTGGGTCGACCTCGGGCGAGTGGGCGCCGCGCTTCGTGGAGGCCGGCGCCGTCGTGGTCGACAACAGCTCGCACTGGCGCATGAACGACGACGTGCCACTCGTCGTCGCGGAGGTCAACCCGGGGGCGCTCGCATCCCACCAGGGGATCATCGCCAACCCCAACTGCTCCACCATGCAAATGGTGGTCGCCCTGAAGCCGATCCACGATGCGGCCGGCATCCAGCGGTTGGTGATCTCCACCTACCAGGCCGTGTCCGGCACGGGCAAGAAGGCGGTGGACGAGTTGCTCGACCAGTCCCACGCGCTTCTGCACGGCATGGAGATCCAGCCGCCGCAGGTCTACGCGCACCAGATCGCCTTCAACGCGCTCCCCCACGCCGGCAGCTTTGCGCCCGGCGACGACCACACCGACGAGGAGCGCAAGCTCATCAACGAGACTCGCAAGATCCTCGGCGACGAGTCGATCCGGGTGAGCGCCACATGCGTGCGCGTGCCCGTGGTCAACGGCCATTCCGAGGCTGTGAACGTGCAGACGCGAGACGATCTCAGCCCCGAGCAAGCGCGCGAGCTGCTGCGCGCCGCGCCAGGCATCGCCGTGGCCGACGATCCCGATGCCTCGCTCTACCCACTGGCGACGCAGGCCACAGGCCACGACGAGGTATTCGTGGGACGCATCCGCCGCGACCCCGGCCACGAGCGCGCGCTCGACATGTGGATCGTCGCCGACAACCTGCGCAAGGGAGCCGCAACCAACGCGGTGCAATTGGCGGAGCTGCTGCACGAGCAGGGACTCATCGCAGCTCGCGGCACGCCCGCCACCGCATAGGAAGCCCAGCCGCAACGGCACAAGGGGCGGCGGCCCTGCATCGGAATTGCAGCAGCCACCGCACAGGAAGGACTCTCGCCGCAACGCTCGAACCTCGGAGCGATGAGCGTCTCGACCGAGGTGCAACGCACCCTTGTGAAGTCTCCGCCCGAGCTGTGGTCGGAGTTGAGCAACCCAGATGCGCTCGCCCGCCACTTGTCCGAGCTCGGCGAGATCCGCATCACCGCCGTCGAGCCCGAGACGAAGGTCGAGTGGGAGACAGAGGGCGCCAGCGGCGTCGTCCAGCTCAAGCAGTCCGGGTGGGGCACGAAGGTCACGCTGTCGGTGACACGCACAGCGCCAGCCGTGGAGGAACCTCCATCGGAGGTTGAGGCGATCGCAGAGACAGCCACCGCAGAGCCCGCGCCCGTGGCGATCACGGCCGAGTTGGAGCCAGGGCTGGTCGCCGTCGAGTCGGAGCTGGTCGCGCCCGTCGAGCCAGATCCGGAACCCTCCCCTGTGGAGCCAGAGCCCCAACTTGGATTCTTTGCGCGCCTGTTTCGCAAACGCAAGGCGAAGCCGGCGGCGGTCGTCGAGCCAGAGCCAGAGGTGTTCGCGCCGCCGGCGCCAGAGCCAGCAATAGAGCTCGTCGCACTGGCAGCGCCAGAACCGATCTACCCCGATCCGCCGGCTCAGCCCGAAGCCTCGCAACCTGCAGAGGACCTGGCCACCGAACTCGAGTCCTTGGAAGGCCAAATGGTGGCGGAAACCACCGAGCTGCTCACCGGCGTGCTCGACCGCCTGGGCGCCGCGCACCACAGGCCCTTCTCGCGCGGATAAGATTCCGCGCCCCGTGCGCAGCAAGGCCCCCGAAACATACGAGGAGAAGCTCACCGAGCTCCAAGAGTTACGCGAGGCTGCCCTGCACTCGGCCCCCGAGGCCGAGGAGAAGCAGCACGCACGCGGCAAGTACACGGCGCGCGAGCGCGTGGAGAAGCTGCTCGACCCCGGCTCCTTCCAGGAGCTCGACACGTTCGTGCGCCACCGCACCTACGACTTCGACATGCAGAAGAACCGGCCGTGGGGCGACGCGGTGGTGACCGGCCACGGCACGATCGACGGGCGGCGGGTATGCGTGTTCAGCCAGGACTTCACCGTGTTCGGCGGCTCGCTCGGCGAGGTGATGGGCGAGAAGATGTGCAAGATCATGGATCTGGCCGCCAAGATCGGCTGCCCGATGATCGGCATCAACGACTCCGGCGGCGCACGCATCCAGGAGGGCGTCGTCTCACTCGGCTCCTACGGCGACGTGTTCCTGCGCAACGTGCGCTCCTCGGGCGTTATCCCCCAGATCTCGCTGATCATGGGGCCATGCGCGGGCGGCGCGGTCTACTCGCCGGCGATCACCGACTTCGTGTTCATGGTCAAGGAGACCTCGCACATGTTCATCACCGGGCCCGACGTCATCAAGACGGTGACAGGGGAGGAGGTGGGCTTCGAGGAGCTAGGCGGGGCGATGTCGCACAACACCAAGTCCGGCGTCGCACAGTTCGCCTCCGAGGACGAGGACGCTTGCCTGGAGGACTGCCGCTACCTGATCAGCTTCCTGCCGCAGAACAACCTGCAGAGCACGCCGCGGGTGCAACCGAGCGACGACCCGCTGCGCATGGACCCGGAACTGGATCACGTCGTACCCGACAATCCCAACAAGCCCTACGACATGCGCGACGTCGTACGCCTGATCGTGGACGATGGCGAGTTCTTCGAGGTGCACGAGCACCACGCCAAGAACATCATCTGCGGCTTCTCGCGCCTGGACGGGCACGCCGTGGGGATCGTCGGCAACCAGCCCGCACAGCTGGCGGGCGTGCTCGACATCGACGCCTCCGCCAAGGCCGCGCGCTTCGTGCGCACCTGCGATGCCTTCAACATCCCCCTGATCACGTTCTGCGACGTGCCGGGCTTCCTGCCCGGCACCGCCCAGGAGTGGGGCGGGATCATCCGCCACGGCGCCAAGCTTCTGTACGCCTTCGCCGAGGCGACGGTGCCGAAGATCACGATCATCACGCGCAAGGCCTACGGAGGCGCCTACGACGTGATGTCCTCCAAGCACCTCGGTGCGGACTTCAACTTCGCGTGGCCCACGGCCGAGGTCGCAGTGATGGGCCCGGAGGGCGCGGTCAACATCATCTATCGGCGCGACATCGCAGGCAGCCCAACCCCACAGGAGCGCCGCCAGACGCTGATGGACGACTACAAGGCACGCTTTGCCAATCCGTACACAGCCGCCGAACGTGGATATATCGACGACGTGATCATTCCCCACGAGACGCGCCCGAAGCTGATTGCAGCGCTCGACACGCTGCACACCAAGCGCGAGCCGGGGCCCAAGCGCAAGCATGGCAACATCCCGCTGTAGCGCCCGTCGTAGGAGACAAGAGAGACGGGAACGTGCTGATACGGACGCCTACCCCGAGTGGAGGGTACAGCGTCCATATGGACGTTATTTCGTCCATATGGACGGTATAATGTCCACTATGGATGTGTCTCGGCCCTACGCGGCGGTGTGCCCAACACTTGACGGTGACGTCCTTCGCGTGCTCGCCGGTACCTCCCTGGGACTCACGGGTCGAGAGGTGGCGGTATTGGCTGGTCGACGCTCACACAGCGGAGTGCTCAGTGTTCTGCATCGGCTCAGCGAGCATGGACTCGTCACACGTGTGCAGCTGAACCGGAGCTACCTGTTCGCCCTCAATCGTGAGCACATTGCGGCAGAAGCAGTCGAGGCCCTGATGAGCCTACGCGCCGAGCTGTTCGAGCGCATCCGGAAAACGATTGCGGGCTGGCAGATCGCAGCGGCGCACGTGTCTGTCTTTGGATCAGCCGCTCGCAGCGACGGTGACACCGACAGCGACATCGACCTACTGGTCGTGCGACCTACCCCGATCGCAGCAGACGAGCAGCACTGGCAGGCACAGGTGGACGGTTTGCGCCAGCAGATCGAAGCCTGGACAGGCAACCGCACGACGATCGTGGACATCTCAGAATCCGAGCTTGCCGCGCTGGACAAGCAACAACGACCGATCGTCAGTGAGCTTCGTACGGACGCAATCGCGCTTTATGGCGCCGACCTCACCTCGCTGCTGGATCCCTAGCTATGAGCCCACGTCAGCCATCACGGCTCCAGCCCTGCTCGAAGGCCGATGCGTCAACCCGCCTGCGCCATGCGCGCAGCTTCTTGGAGGTCGCTCGACTCGTCGCCGAAGAAGGCGACGACCTCGACTACTCAAGCCCATCCGCCGCACTCGCGGTGCTGTCCGGAATAGCCGCCGCCGACGCGGCTTGCTGCAAGACGCTCGGCAGGCGCGCGCGAGGTCCAGATCACAATGAAGCGGCGGCGCTGGTAGAGCGGGTCACTCCCGGTGGCAAGAAGGCAGCGAACTCCCTGCGCCGTCTACTGAGCCTAAAGGACGAGGCACAGTACGGCCTCTTTGACATCGGCGGTCAACAGCTCAAGGCGGCGCTGCGACAGGCGAGTGACTTGATCGATTTCGCCGAGGGCATCTTGCGGCGATAGACCGTCTCGCGTCGCGGTAGGTCACAATCCATCCATGCCCAACCGCCGCCCCCAGCTGGAGTTGATCGCGCCCGCCGCCTCGCCCGCCGAGGCAGCTGCGATTGTGGCCGCCCTGGAGCGCTTCATGCGCGATACGGCACCCCAATTGGCATCCCCAAAAGAGCATCTGGATCCATGGAAGCGCGCGGCTATGCTCGAAGGCGTCGCGCGCACGGGACTTGGCGACGAATCGGATGCTTGGCTAAATACCTAAAAGCCGCTAGGCTTTAGCACCAATCTCTCTGCCGGTCGCAAACGAATAATCCGGGACCCACCAACCCTCAACCCGGACCAGGAGGTCTTCGCCAGATGGAGCCAGTTTCGATACCCGCCGAGCGGCCCACCAAAAAGGGCTCGCTCGAGGATCCCGAGATCCTGCAGAACGTACCCGGGCACGTGATCCCGATCCTGCAGCGGGAGTACGACGACTTCAAGACCGAGGCGACCAAGTTCCTCCAGGGCGACATGCCCGAAGGCGAGTTCATCAAGTTCCGTTTGCGCCAGGGCGTCTACGGCCAGCGCCAGCCCGACGTGCAGATGATCCGAGTCAAGCTCCCCTTCGGCGGTGTGACGCCTGAGCAGATGGACAAGTTCGCCGACGTCGTCGAAAAGTACGCGCCCTTGGGCAAGGGGCATGTGACGACACGTCAGAACATCCAGATGCACCACATCCCACTGCCCGAAATCGAGCAGGCGATCAGGGAGATGGGCGAAGTCGGGCTCTCAAGCCGCGAGGGCTGTGGCAACACGGTGCGCAACGTCACCGGCGATCCCTGGGCCGGGGTGGCGGCAGACGAGCTGTTCGACCTGACCCCCTACGCCGGCGCCTACGCGCGTTACTTCGTCAGGCACCCCACCACTCAGGGAATGCCGCGCAAGATCAAGACCTCCTTCGACGGTTCGCCACGCGACCGTGCGATCAGCCAGATCCACGACATCGCCTTCCGCGCCCGCGTCAAGGAGATCGACGGCAAAGAGGTCCGGGGCGCGGAGATGCTGGTGGGCGGCGGCACTTCGATCATGCCGCGTGTGGCACCTGCGCTTTACGACTTCGTGGAGCTCGACAACGGCGACTACCTGAAGATCTCAGAGGCCGTCTTTCGCATCTTCGACCGCCAGGAGTGGCTGCGCGTCAATCGTGCGCGTGCTCGCATCAAGGTGTTCGTCGACAAGTTCGGCATCGACGAGCTGCGCAACCAGGTCGAGCAGGAGCTCGAAGGCGAGTGGGTCAAAGAACGCGACTTCTCGATCGAGGATCGCCTGTTTCTCGACGACGAGCGCGAAGCGGCGCCCGCACCGCCGACGAGCTACAACAGTCCCAACGGTGACATCTCCGAGTTCGAGCGCTTCAACCAGGCGAACGTCGCCGCCCAGAAGCAAGAGGGCTTCGTGACGGTCGAGGTGAAGATCGTGCGTGGCGACCTCACTCCCGAGCAGTTCCGCGGGCTCGGGCAGATCATGCGCGAATACTCCGGCGGGTACGCACGCACCACCGTTCAGCAGAACTTCGTGCTGCGCTGGGTGCGCGAGGAGAGCGTGTACGACGTTTGGAAAGCACTCACAGCGCTGGGCCTCGGCGACCCCGGATCGCGCGAGATCACCGACGTGGTGTCGTGCCCGGGGACAGACTCGTGCAAGCTCGGCATCACCAGTTCGATGGGGCTCAACCAGGCCGTGCAGGAGCGCATCGAAGCAATGGACATCACCGATCCCCTGACGCGCCAGATCCACATCAAGATGAGCGGCTGCCCGAATGGCTGCTCCCAGCACCACGTGGCCGACATCGGCTTTTACGGCGCGTCGATCAAGGTCGGCGAGCACACGATCCCCGCCTACATTCCGCACGTCGGCGGCGTCTACGAAGGTGGCGAGGTCAAGTTCGGCACGCGCCTGAAGCTGCGCCTGCCGGCCAAGCGCGCGCCCGAGGCGATCGAACGCTGGATCCGTCACTACGAGGCCAACCACCTCGACGGCGAGGAGTGGGGTGCGTTCGTGGAGCGCGTCGGCACGCCGGAGCTCGAAGCGCTCGTGAAGGAGCTTTCGTTGCCGGTCGACTTCGGCCTGGAGACAATGAACACATTCATCGACTGGAACCGCGACGTGCCGTTCCAGGTGATCCGCGGTGAGGGCGAGTGCGCGGTCTAGAGGACATCCCGACCGATGTCGCTGGCCCCCAAGGCGCCGGTAGTCCAGCTATGACGTCCGCCGCCGCGCGCGACGAGCTGGCACGCAGCCTGAGCGACACCCTGCGCGAGGCGGTCGAGCGCCACGGCGAGAAGGTCGTGCTGCTGTGCTCCTTCCAGAAGGAGGAGTCGGTGCTGATCGACGAGCTATTGCGCATCGGCGACGGGCAGACGCCGGTAAGGATCGCGACGATCGACACCGGTGTGCTCTTCCCCGAGACGCTGCAGACTTGGAAGGAGTTCGAGGAGCGCTTCGGGATCGCCGTCGAGGTGCACGACGCCAGCAATCCGAGCGCGCCTTGGAGTGGGCCCGAGCACTGCTGCTCGGTTGCAAAGGTGGCTGCCCTGGAGCAGGCACTACAGGGCGCAGAAGGGTGGATCACCGGCATCAGGCGCGAGCAAGGGCCCACGCGCGCGGACACCGAGCTGGTCGAAGTCGACGCCAAGCGCGAGCTACACAAGTACAACCCGCTGGCGCTGTGGACCGAGAAGGACCTGTGGTCGCGAATCTTCGAGCGCGAGCTACCCTACAACCCACTGCACGACCAGGGCTACTCCTCGATCGGCTGTGCGCCGTGCACCCAGCCAGGCACAGGCCGCGAGGGCCGTTGGGCCGGCACTGAGAAGACCGAGTGCGGCTTGCACGTTGGTGTGTCATGAGCGTGGCCGAGCGTCCCCAGCTGAGCCACCTGCGCGCGCTCGAGTCCGAGGCGATCCATGTGATGCGCGAGGTAGCCGCCGAACTGGAGCGACCCGTGCTGCTGTTCAGCGGCGGCAAGGACTCGATCGTGCTGCTGAGGCTGGCCGAGAAGGCGTTTCGTCCGGCTCCCTTTCCCTTTCCACTGATGCACGTCGACACGGGGCACAACTTCCCCGAGGTGATCGAGTTCAGAGACCGCCGCGTCGCCGAGCTCGACGAGCGACTGATCGTTGCCAGCGTGCAGGAGTCGATCGACAGCGGCCGGGCCGTCGAGGAGAAGGGGCCGCGCGCTTCGCGCAACCAGTTGCAGACCGTGACCCTGCTCGACGCGATCGCCGAGCACAAATTCGATTCGGCCTTCGGCGGTGCGCGCCGCGACGAGGAGCGCGCGCGCGCGAAGGAGCGCGTGTTCTCCTTTCGCGACGACTTCGGCGGCTGGGATCCCAAGAGCCAGCGGCCCGAGCTTTGGAACCTGTACAACGGGCGCATCAAGAAGGGCGAGAACGTGCGCGTCTTTCCGATCTCTAACTGGACCGAGCTTGACGTGTGGGAGTACATCGACCAAGAGCAGCTGGAGGTGCCCTCGATCTACTTCGCCCACGAGCGCGAGGTCTTCAAGCGCGACGGGATGCTGTACGCGTGGCGCGAAGGGACGGAGCTGATCGACGGCGAGAGCGTGTTCTCAGAGACGGTGCGCTACCGCACCGTGGGCGACATGAGCTGCACCGGTGGCGTGCGCTCGCAGGCCAGCACGCTGCAGGAAGTCGTGACGGAGATTGCAGCCACCCGCATTACCGAGCGTGGAGAGACACGCGCGGACGACCGCGTCTCAGAGGCCGCCATGGAGGATCGTAAGAAGGCCGGGTACTTCTAGTGCGACTGGTTTTTTTGGCTACGCCGGCCCTCGCCACGGGACGTGCGGCCCGGTGGAGCGGAAGCTCGCCCGACTCTACTGAGAAGGCTTGGCGATGACGCTCGACCTGCTGCGCTTCACCACCGCCGGCTCCGTGGACGACGGTAAGAGCACCCTGATCGGGCGGCTGCTGTACGACACCAAGCAGGTGTTCGAGGACCAGCTCGACCACGTGGCTCAAGCCTCAGAGCGGCGCGGCGGCGAGGGAGCGCTCGATCTGGCGCTGTTGACCGACGGCCTGCGCGCCGAGCGCGAGCAGGGGATCACGATCGACGTGGCCTACCGCTACTTCGCCACGCTCAAGCGCAGGTTCATCATCGCCGACTGCCCCGGGCACCAGCAGTACACGCGCAACATGGTCACCGGCGCCTCGACGGCCGACCTGTCGGTGATCCTGCTCGACGCGCGCAAGGGCGTGCTCGAGCAATCCAAGCGGCACGCCTTCATCAGCGCCTTGCTCGGCATCCCGCACCTGGTCGTAGCGGTCAACAAGATGGACCTGGTCGACTACTCCCAGGAGCGCTTTGACGAGCTCGTGGCGGAGTTCGCGGGGTTCGCCCGGAAGCTGAACGGGATCGGCACGGGGACGGGCATGGGCCGCGACATCGCCTACATCCCGATGTCCGCGCTCAATGGCGACAACGTCGTGGACCGCTCGCAAGGGATGGAGTGGTATTCCGGCCCCACGCTGCTCGATCTGCTCGAGCAGGTCGAGGTGGCCTACGACCATCCCTACGACCGGCCCGCGCGCTTTCCGGTGCAGTGGGTGATCCGCCCGGCGACGAACCGGTCCCCCTCCACCCACAGCGACTACCGCGGCTATGCGGGGCAGGTCGCCAGCGGCGCCTTTCGCGCCGGCGAGGAGGTCGTCGTGCTGCCAGGCGGCCAGCGCACGAGCATCGCCGCGATCGACACCTACGACGGCGAGCTGGGAGAGGCGCTGGCGCCGATGTCGGTGACGCTCAGGTTGAGCGATGAGCTCGACATCTCCCGTGGCGAGACGATCTGCCGCCCCGAGCAGGCGCCGACTGTGGCGCGCGAGCTGGAGGCCGACGTGTGCTGGATGACCGATGCGCCCCTGCGCCGGGGTGGCCGCTATCTCGTCAAGCACACGACCCGCGAGGTGACGGCGATCGTGGACGAGCTATGCGACCACGTGGACGTACACACTTTGGAACGTGGCGGGGCTCCCCAAGAGCTTGCCTTGAACGACATCGGCAGGGTGCGCCTGCGCACGAGCGCGCCGCTCGTGTTCGATCCCTATGAGAGCAACCGCCGCACCGGCAGCTTCATCCTGATCGACGAGGCTTCCAATAACACCGTTGGTGCCGGGCTCGTAGTCGCTGCATAGCCGGGCCAGGTAAGCGATGGAGCGCAATGTCGCGTAAAGCGACATAAAAGGTCGCATCCGACGACATGTGGCGCTGGCCCAGCACGACATGTCGCAGCTTTGTCGCAGGAACGGACGGAAGATTTATGTCGTATTCATGTCGTACGATCCGTCATCACTGCTAGCCTGTCGTTATGATGACCACATACACGACACGAACGCGACAAACAGAAAGTGGGGGTTGTGTTGCCATCAGCCATCCTTGATCCGGAGGAAAGCTTGGAGAGGCTCGAAACGAGTCTGATCGAGGCAATCGCCGGGCTACGGGAGAACCTGCAAGCGGCCGCGTCCGCATCACAGCCATCAACCGTTGACCCCGAGTACGCCGAGCGATTCGCGGAGACCGCCAAGCGTCTATCCGTTCAACTCAGTAATGAATTGCCGCCCCAACTGGAATCGGATGCCATCGCGGAGATCCGTCGCATCCTCATTAATCTGCTCGACGAGCTCGGACGCATAGACCCAGTTCGCCCCCTGGACACGATTGATGGATTCTTCATCGGAGCAGAAGCAATAAGGCACATCGTGCGAGACGCCCTTGACGAGCATCTAGGTCGCCAAGAAGGCGACGCACGGCCCCTAGTTGAGTATTTGCATGAGGCTCTTCCACGTATCAGCCAATCCGATCAAGCGCGACTGGTGGGAGTCTCCATACGACATCTTCAAAGGCTGGGTAAGGACGGTGGTACCCCTCCGCGACGACTGGCGGTCGTGGCACGGCTGGTGAAGCTGCTCAGATACTCCTGGACCCCGGAGGGCGTAGTCGGCTGGTTCTTCCGCGAGCGACGGGATCTCGATGGACATGCTCCCATCGACGTCTTGGGAGAGCCGGGCTTCGAAGGGATCCTCCTACAACTCGCCAGACAGGGACGAGCAGGACATGGATCTTGAGCCGGAAAGCGGGACCATCCGCGTCAATACGACGGGCTATCGCTACTCCAGCTATGACACACCACTGTGGACGAGGCCTAACAGCGCTGGCGGCAGATGGCACAGTCCTGGAGACGGCCCTACGCAATATCTCGCTTTGAGCACAGATGGAGCCTGGGCCGAGTTGATTCGACACGAGGAGCTGACAAGCGAGGACGAGATATCTCTCGTCCATATACAGATGTGGGAGATCCGGATCGACCAAGAGCTTGTGGTCGACTACTCCACCTTCCTTAAGGCAGAGGCCGCGGGCTTTGATCCAGAAGCACTCGTCGACGACGACTACACCCATTGCAGACGGGAAGGAGCACGACTGCGCGCCGAGGGCTATCACGGCATCCTGACCCCAAACGCGGCTCTGCCAGGCGCGTGCAACCTGACTCTATTCGGCCCTCGCGTCGCCTCGTCGTGGGATCAACCCAAGCTCCTCAGATCCTCGATGCCTACTCATGTTGTAGCGGTAGGCGCTCCGCCCGCGGGCCTACTTGGACGAGTGCGTCGTTATGGCGATCGACATTCGGAGCTCGAATCCTTCCGCTTGGAGAGAGCCTTAAGACGCTCGGGTACGTCGGGTGACCCCTCGTAGATGCTAGGCAACCAATCATCAGATTCAGTTTCTGACAGTGCCTGGCGTTGTTGCCGGCGACATTCGCCGCTATTGACTAAGCTCCCGGCCCGATGTTCTCGAAGGTCCTAGTAGCCAACCGCGGCGAGATTGCCGTCCGCATCGTGCGCGCCCTGGAGGAGATGGGCATCGCTTCCGTGGCTGTCTACTCCGAGCTCGACCGTGACGCGCTGCACGTCGCGCGCGCCGACGAGGCGTTCAACCTCGGCGAGGGGCCCGCGGCCGAGAACTACCTGAACGTCGAGAAGATCCTCGACGTCGCCAGGCGAGCGGGCGCCGAAGCGATCCACCCCGGATACGGCTTCCTCGCCGAGAACGCTCCCTTCGCGCAGGCTTGCGAGGACGCGGGCGTCGTGTTCATCGGTCCTCCGGCGAGCGCAATCGAGGCGATGGGATCAAAGACACGTGCCCGCGAGCTGATGAAGGCCGCGGGAGTACCGATTGTCCCCGGTACGACGGAGGCCGTGGCAACGGTCGCCGATGCCCTGAAGATCGCCAAGCAGGAGATCGGCTTCCCCGTCGCTGTGAAGGCGTCCGGCGGCGGCGGCGGCAAGGGCTTCCGCGTGGCGCTCACCGAGGATGAGTTGGAGGGGGCTTTCGAGGGGGCAAGCCGCGAGGGCGAGAAGTTCTTCTCCGACGGAACCGTCTACCTGGAGCGCTATCTGCCCGATCCCCGCCACGTCGAGGTGCAGGTGCTGGCCGACACGCTCGGCAACGTGATCCACCTCGGCGAGCGCGACTGCTCGATCCAGCGCCGCCACCAGAAGGTGATCGAGGAGTCCCCGGCACCCGAATGGGTGGTGGACGAGGCTTTGCGCGCGCACATCGGCAAGATCGGCGTGGAGGCAGCGCGCGCCGTCAACTACGTCGGCGCGGGCACGATCGAGGGTCTGCTCGCTCCGAAAGAGGACGGCAGCTCCGAGTATTTCTTCCTCGAGATGAACACCCGCGTGCAGGTCGAGCACTGCGTGACCGAGATGACCACGGGCGTGGACATCGTCAAGGAAGGCATCCGCGCGGCGGCCGGCGAGCCGTTGGGCTTGCGCCAAGAGGATGTGGTGCTGCGCGGGCACGCGATCGAGTGCCGCATCAATGCTGAGGACGCCTCCAAGAACTTTGCGCCCGCTCCCGGCAAGATCGGCGCTTACTCGGAGCCCAAAGGGCCCGGCGTGCGGGTCGACTCTGGCGTTGGCGCTGGCGGCGAAGTCTCACCGATGTACGACCCGATGGTGGCGAAGCTGATCGTGTGGGATACCGACCGCGAGCAGGCCACCAGGCGCATGTTGCGGGCGCTCGATGAATACGAGATCGAGGGACTCAAGACGCTGATCCCCTTCCACCAGGCGCTGCTTGCGACCGAGCAGTGGGCGAAAGGCGATACCTGCCGCGAGCTGCTCGAGGACAAGGCTTGGCTGAAGACGCTCGCGTTCGAGAAGCCCGCCCCCAAGAGTGAGGGCGAGAGCGAGCCGGAGAAGCTCGAGCAGAGCTACACGGTGGAGGTGTCGGGGCAGCGCTTCGACGTGAAGGTCGTCGGTCCCCCACTTGGCGGCGGCGTAGCGCTCAACGGCTCCGCACCAGCGGGGCAGGCCGCGCCCAAGCGCACAGCCCGCGCGAAGTCGGCCGGTGGCGCGGGCGGGCCCGATGTGCTCGAGTCGCCGCTGCAGGGGAACATGTGGAAGGTGCTCGTCAAACAGGGCGACGTCGTCACCGAGGGACAACTCCTTTGCATCATCGAGGCGATGAAGATGGAGAACGAGATCACCGCGCACAAGGCCGGGACGATCGCAGAGCTTCCGATCCTCGAGGGCGAGCCGATCAACGCAGGCGCACCGATCGCCACAATCAAGAGCGACGCGCCCCAGGAGGGTTGAACACATGTCAACAGTGGACTACACGGCCGTAGCGGCCGGGCTCAGCCAGGCGATTCCCTTCAATGTGCACCTTGGGCTGGATACGATCAAGGTGGCCGAGGATCACGGGGTGGTCAGGTTGCCGGACGAGCAACATCTGCGCAACCACGTCGGCTCGCTGCACGCGGGCGCGTTGTTCGCCGCGGGCGAGGCTGCCTCAGGGGCCGCGTTCGTGGGGGCCTTCCTGGACATCATGGGCGAGATAACGCCACTCGCGGAGTCGGCGCAGATCGCCTACAAGAAGCTCGCCAAGGGCGAGATCACCGCGACCGGCCGCTTCACCGAAGACAGCAACGCCCTCAAGGCCAAGCTGAGCGAGGACGGGCGCATCCGCTTCCCCGTCGAGGTGGAGATGACCAACGCCGAGGGCGCTGTCGTCGCCGAGATGACGGTCAACTGGTACGTGCGCCGCAACGACGCCGCACGTTAGGCCCCAGCTCTCTCCAGATTCTCGGAGTGGATTCGGCGTTGCGCCGGACCGCGCCGTCCATCCGGCAGATCCACGTCGCCTCCACCGTTCAGAGCTTCCAGATACAGGAGATCCTCCTCCAGCACTGCCCTAGCCCCTCCAGAGTCGAGCACGGGCCCATGGCCTGGCACCACATACGTCGCCGCGGAGACGAGCGGACGCAGGCGCTCCAGCGTCGCCATATAAGCATCGACCGATGCCCCCTCGCCCAGTACAGGGATCTCGACGCTCGAGAGGTAGTCGCCTGCGACAAGCACCCCGGCCCAGACGATCCCCACGGCCATCCCATCTGAAGTATGGCCCTCGGCCGGATGCAACACGAGCTCCTGAGAGCCGATGTCACACCCACCGGGGGTGTCCAGCGCCTGCACGGAACCTAGAGCCAGCGGCCTTGGGCGCTGTACGTAGTGCTCCTCGTCGAACGCCCGCAACTCACGCTGGACGGTCCCTGGAGTCGAGCGCATTCGCTCGACGGTGCGCGCGGCGCAGCCGAGCGTGGCATCCGGGAACGCCAAACGCCCGAGCATGTGGTCCCAGTCCGCGTGCGTCACCAGCAAACCGCTGGGCTGCTGGAAGCGCGACTGCTCCAACAGTGCCGGAAGCACCTCCAGCTCCTCGGGCAGCACCGGCGAGTCGATCACGAACGTCTCGGCGCCTGCAGCCGACTCTCCGGCGATGCTGACCTTGACGGGATTGTCTGTGTCCTCGTGCGCACCAACACCGCGCACGATCACGCAGTTGGTCTGCCAGATGGCGCTTGTGGCGAGTAGTACGTCAGCGTGCAACGAGACGACGCGCACTATCGACGATCCCGATGCCGATGCCGATCCTGGAGCCCGGCTGGGACCCTCAGGCGATACCCAGGAGCTTTGCGGCCTCGCGCAGGTTCGGCACTTCCGCCGTTGGCTTGCGCTGCGAAGAGTCGAGCGTCTGCTTGTTGCGGTTGACCCAGATGACCGGGATGCGCGCCTTGATGCACGGAGAGACGTCGGAGTGATGGCTTGCGGCTACGTGCACCCAGCCCTTCTTGGAACCCAGGCGCCGTGCGCACTCGACGAAGTGCGCAGGGTCGGGCTTGTAGGAGCGGACCTGCTGGGCGGTGACGACAAGATCGAAGTCCATCGGGATGTGCCGGCGCGTCTGGCCGAGCAGCTTGTCGTCGATGTTGGAGATCAGGCCGAGCTTGTGCTTCTTGGCAAGCTTGTTCAACTGTGTCGGGGTCTCCTTGAACGGCTTCCAGCGCTGCACGGAATCCGGAAGGAAGCCTGAGCGGGACGGTTCGAGTTTCCACTCCAGGCGGTTGGCGATCTCGATCGCCGTGCGTCGCAAGACCTCGGCATAGAGCTCGTAGGAGCCCGCCTCGATCTCCTGGGAGATCTCGTGGAACAGCGGGATCAGGATGTTGCGGTCGATCTCGAAGCCGTCGCGCTCGGCCTCCTTGGCGAAAGCCTCGTAGATGCCTGTCTCCCAGTCGATCAGGGTTCCGTACACGTCGAAGGTGACGAAGGTGATGTTCTTCGGAATAGGCATTGGGCGGGCATTATGCCTCGCGGACGCCTCGGCGCGCGTTGCGCCACGCTCAGATGCCTGCTTGCCGCCGCGGCTCGCCGCGTGCAAAAGCCGGTCTCGGCTCCCTTTGGCGCGTGTCGCGCCCGCTTCGGCTAGAGTCTCGCGCCGCGCATGGACCTACTCGAGTACCAAGGCAAGCAGCTGTTCGCAAGGCACGGCTTGGAGGTGTCCGACGGCAGGGCCGTGACCACTATCGAGGACGCGGTGGCGGCCGCGAACGAGATCGGCTATCCGGTTGTCGTGAAGGCGCAGGTGCTGATCGGCGGGCGCGGCAAGGCCGGCGGCGTGAAGCTCGCCGACGACGAGGCGCAGGCCCGCGAACACGCCACCAACATCCTCGGCCTGGACATCAAGGGGCACATCGTGCGCACGCTGTGGATCGAGCATGCGAGCGACATCGCCACCGAGTACTACGCCTCGGTGCTGCTCGACCGCTCCGCCAAGCAGCCGCTGGTGATCTTCAGCGTCGAGGGGGGCGTCGAGATCGAGCAGGTGGCCGAGGAGGCGCCGGATAAGCTGGTGCGTCATCACGTCGACGCGCTTGAGGGACTGAGCCACGAGGAGGCCGTGGAGATCGCGACCAAGGGCGGCGCCGACGCGGATGTGATCGAAGGTGTGGCCGACGCGCTTGTTGCGCTGTATGAGGTGTGGCTGAAGGAGGACGCCACGCTCGCGGAGATCAATCCTTTGATCGTGACTCCGGAGCGGAAGGTAAAGGCTCTGGACGCCAAGGTGTCACTCGACGGCAACGCGCTCTACCGCCATCCCGAGAACCAGGGCTTGTCCGACAGCGAGAACGAAGATCCGATCGAGCGCAAGGCCAAGGAGCAAGGCGTTCAGTATGTGGCGCTGGATGGCGACATCGGCATCCTCGGCAACGGTGCGGGGCTCGTGATGAGCACGCTCGACGTGGTCGCCCAGGCCGGCGGCGCGCCGGCCAACTTCCTCGATGCCGGGGGTGGCTCGGACGCCGCCAAGGTCAAGCAAGCCGTCGAGCTGATCCTCGCCAATGACAAAGTCAAAGCGGTCCTGTTCAACATCTTTGGCGGCATCACTCGCTGCGACGAGGTCGCCAAGGGCTTGATCGCCGCCTTCGCTGACATCGGGTTGGGTGGGGAATCGATCCCCTTCGTCGTGCGCCTCGATGGGACCAATGACGTACAGGGCCGCGAGCTATTGCAGGAGGCGGCGCTGCCCAACGTACACGCGGCGAGAACGATGAACGAGGCTGCGGAGAAGGTCGTGGCTCTTGCGGCCGGCGCCCAGAGCACAGGAGCGACTGCCTGATGAGCATTCTCATCGACAAGAACACGCGCCTTGCGGTTGCTGGGATAACCGGCAAAGAGGGGTCGTTCCACACGCTCAACAACCGCAGCTACGGCACGAACGTCGTCGGCGGTGTCACGCCCGGTAAGGGCGGACAGGACGTCGAGGGGATTCCCGTGTTCGACAGCTGGGAGCAGGCCGCCAAAGAGGCGCAGCCGAATACGGCAATGATTTTTGTGCCACCTCGCTTCGCCGCCGACTCGATCCTCGAGGCCGCCGCGGCCGGCGTGGAGCTGGTGATCGCGATCACCGAGGGGATCCCCGCTCATGACGAGCTGAGGGTCTACAACACGCTCAAGCGAGACTTCCCCCGGACACGCTTGATCGGCCCGAACTGTCCCGGCATCCTCTCCCCCGGCAAGGCCAACGTCGGGATCATCCCCGCTTCCTTCTTCAAAGAGGGCAACGTCGGTGTGGTGTCGCGCTCGGGCACATTGACCTACCAGATCGGCAACGAGATCGCCCAAGCCGGCTTCGGCTGTAGCTCGATCGTGGGGATCGGCGGCGACCCGGTGCCGGGCTCCTCCTTCGTGGACATCATCGAGCTGTTCCAAAACGACGAGCAGACCGAGCTGATCGTGCTCTCCGGCGAGATCGGAGGGTCAGCCGAGGAGGAGGCAGCCGTTTACATCGCCGAGCACGTGAGCAAGCCCATGGTGGCCTACATCGCTGGCTTCACTGCGCCCGCCGGCAAGCAGATGGGCCACGCGGGCGCGATCGTGTCCGGCTCTGCCGGCACAGCCGCCGCCAAGGCACAGGCGCTCGAAGCCAGGGGCGTGCGTGTCGGACGCACCCCCACCGAAGTCGCGGAGCTGGCGGTCGAGATCCTTGGCGGAGTCGGCGTCGAGCAAGGCTGAGACGCTCGCCGAGCGTCACGCAGCGCAGACGCTCAATCAGCAGCTACGCTAAGGCACATGGACCAGGAGGTCGCCAAGACGCTGGGCGAGCTGGAGATCAAGCTCCAGGAGCTCGAGCGCGAGCTGACCTCGATCGGCAAGCGCGACGTGCAACCGAGCAAATTGCAGGCGCAGGGCTTGCTGGTCGACGAGGCGGTCGAGGCCGATAGCGCCTCCGCGGCAGATGACGAGCAAGAGCGGTCTGTGGACAACGCGTTTGGCGGACCGGCCGTCTTCGGCGGCGAGGAAATTCCCGCCCAGGGCAACACGATCGAACGCGATTCGGCGTTTCCCGTGAGCGAGACCGCGTATGGAGAGATCGCTACCGGTTCCCCGCAGCCCCCCGCTGCTTCGTTTCCCTTGGGGGTGTTCTCGCCGGCCACAGCGGGGACGCCTGGGCCACAGTCGGGACCCCCGATCCCGCCCCCTGGACCGCCGCTACCGCCTCCAGACCAGCCACCGGTGTCGCCTCAAGGCCAGCCGCCGGTGTCGCCTGCGTCTACTCCACAACCTCCGCCACCTCAGCCGATCGACAGGGCGGAGCTTGTGCGCTTCAAGGAAAAGCTGCAGCGTACGATGGAAGAGTTGGTTGACGAGTACGGCAAGCTGCTGCTGCCGAAGCCACCCGCATAGGATGTCGTCCATGATCTCCTTTGCGCGGGGCGCTCCGTCGCTCGACATCGTTGACGTGCAGGGCCTCAAGGACGCAGCAGCGCGCGCGTTCGAGAGCGATCCCGCCGGCACGACCGCCTATGGCACGTCGATCGGCTACCCGCGCTTGAGGGCTTGGATCGCCGACAAGCACGGCGTGGAGCCAGAGCGCGTGCTGGTCACGAACGGGTCGATGCAGGCCGATGCGTTTCTGTTCGAGCAGCTTGTGAAAAGCGGCGACGAGGTGATCGTCGAGCGACCCACCTACGATCGTACGCTGCTGTCGCTGCGCGAGCGCGGCGCGAAGCTGCACCCGGTTGAGTTGCAGCCCGACGGGAGTGAACACCGACGCGCTGGGCGCGCTGCTCGACGGCAACGTGAACGGCGCCGTCGAACCCAAGCTGGCGCACATCATCCCCAACTTCCAGAACCCGGCGGGCTACACGCTATCGCTGCCCAAGCGGCAAGCCCTGCTCGAGCTGGCCGCCAAGCACGACTTCCTCGTCTTCGAGGACGATCCGTACGTCGATCTGCGTTTCAGCGGCGAGAAGCTGCCGACGATGCTCTCGCTCGACCCTGAGCGCGTCGTGTACGCCTCCTCGTTCTCGAAGACCGTGTGCCCCGGAATCAGAGTCGGCTACCTGGTCGGGCCCACCGAGCTGATCGCCCAGATCGCCAAACTGGCCACGAACACCTACATCTCGCCGAGCATGGTCTCGCAGTCGATCGTCTACGAGTTCTGCGCCTCGGGCGCGATCGAGCGCTCGATCGAGACGGTGCGCACGGCGCTGGCCAAGCGTGCGCGCACGCTGGCCGCGGCGCTTGAGCGCGAGCTTCCAGAGGCCGAGTACGTGGCACCAGAGGGTGGCTATTTCATGTGGGTGACACTGCCCGAGGGCACCGACGTCGGCGCGCTGTTCGGCCTTGCCAGCGAGCTGGGCGTGGCCTTTGTGAAGGGGACCGACTTCCTGCTCGAGGGCGGCGAGAACACGCTGCGCCTGGCCTACTCGGGCGTGACGCCCGAGCAGATCGACGAGGGCGTGAAGCTGCTCGCCGAAGCGTTCCGGTCACTCTGAGCGACGGTCCCAGGCCCCTGGCCCCTACCCCCGTTCTGCAACACCCCCCTTCTTTCGAACACCCCCTCCTGCAATACCCCCTTCTGCAACACCTACCTGCCGTAGCGCTGCCCGAGCACCAACTGCTCCGGCAGCGCGGTGCGCGGTGGCGGTGAGGGGTCCGCGGTGACCGAGACCGTCTCCGCGACGCTCGGGGTCAACGCGCAGCGCGTGCCGTCCGCGGCCTCGACGACCACCTGCTCCTCGTCGTGGACCACGAGCGTGCCTTCGAGGCCCGGCTCGATGCCTGAAGCCTTCAAGTAGCGCAGCAGGTCCTCGGCCTCGTTCTCGAAGCGCAGGATGCGCACCTGCGCGCCGACCTCGACGTCCGCGAACGGCACACCTGCCAGCCGCGCTCCGGCGACGATCGGGTGGCCGTGCGGGCAGGTCTTGGCGTCGCCGATCGCGGCGAGCATACGCGCTTCGAGCGTCGGCGACATCGCGTGCTCCAAACGCTCGGCCTCCTCGTGGACCTCGTCCCAGGGCACACCGAGCACGTCGGTGAGGAAGCGCTCGATCAGGCGGTGGCGGCGCACGATGCCCTCGGCGTGCTCGGCGCCGGTCGGGGTGAAGGCGATCGTACGAGAGGAGTTGCGCGTGATGTAGCCGTCGCGCTCGAGGCGTCCCACCATCTCGTGCACGGTCGGGGCCGACAGCTGCATGGCCCTGGCCACGTTGGCACCGGTCATCGGCAGGCCGGCCTCGTGCAGCCAGAAGAGGATCTGCAGGTACTCCTCCTCGGCCACGGTGGCTGTCGCGACTGCCTCCTCGCTCATCCGATCAGCGTATCTGGTCGGTCGCGGCGAACCGGTCAAGACGGGCCGACCGGCTCCGCTCAGCTGGCGAGCTGGTCGATCGTGCACTCGCGCGCGGGCTTGTCCTCACGCCAGCGTTTGAGCTTGGCGCCGTGGCGGATGCGCCCGGCTGAGACGTGGTCGAAGTCGATCTCGATGACCAGCTCAGGGCGCAGCGCGACCCACTCCAAGTCGCGATCGGCGCTCCAGCGACTCGGGTCTGAGGAGCCGCGGTCGCCAGTCTCATACGGCGCGAAGAAGTCGACCAACTCGCGCTTGACCTTTGCCGTCAGCCCGGAGCAGTGTCCGACGACACGCAGCTCGTCACCGTCATAGAGGGCCAGGATCAGTGCGCCGACAGTGCGCTCCTCCTTGCCCGGTCGCCAACCAGTGACAACAGCATCGATCGTACGCGTGCGCTTGACCTTGACCATGCCCTTGCGCTCACCGGGCAGGTAGGGAGCGGAGCGCTGCTTGGCGATCACGCCCTCGGCGTCCGCCAACCACGGCTCGGCGGCCTCTGCGCGTGTCGACCGAGACCATCAGCTCGACCGGCGATTCGGCGAACAGTCCCGCTTCGAACATTCGCTCCAGGCCGCTGCGGCGTTGAGCGAAAGGCTGCTCCAGCCACGAGTTCTGCTCGTAGGCGAGCAGGTCGAAGGCGATGAACACCGCCGGGGTCTCGACCGAGAGACGCTGCACGCGCGAAGCCGCCGGATGGACTCGTTGCCCGAGCGCGTCGAAGTCCTCGCGTCCCGAGGCGTCGCCTGCCTGCCCCCCGCGACGGGGTGCCCGAACGGGTACGCACGACGATCTCCCCGTCGAGCACGTATTGACCGGGCGGGAACGTCAACTCCGGGAAGTAGCGGCCAAGCGGCCTGCCGTTGCGCGACTGCAGGAAGACCTCCTCGCCGTCGACGAAGACGATGCAGCGGAAACCATCCAGCTTGACCTCGTAGACGTAGTCCTCCCCGGTGGGTAGCGTCTTGCGCGAGAGCGCAAGCTCGGGCTTGAGCGGTGGGCTGAGCGGCAGGCTCATCGTGGGCTTCCGGCCCTCATCGTGGGAGTCCTGCGCTCATCGGCTATCCAAGGCGCGGCATGAATCGTTTCGGCGCGCATCCTCCATCAACTCTTTTCGCGTCCCTTGGCCCGACTCGGCTGCACACGGCTCGGCTCACCGGCCTGCTTGCGGAAATGAGGCGGCCAGGGGGCGTCGCCCAAGCCCTCGCGCTCGTCGCGCGCCGCCAGCTCGAGCAGGGCGGCCAGCGAGCCCGGGTGATCGTCGATCGTGGCAGACGGGTCGCCGCGCTCTTGCAATCTTGCTGGGACGGTGTCGATGCGCAGCTCGGCCGGCTCGACGTCGGCGACCTCATCCCACTCCAGCGGACAGGACACGCGCGCATCGGGTACTGCGCGCACCGAATAGGCTGATGCCACAGTGCGGTCGCGGGCGTTCTGGTTGTAGTCGATGAACACACCCTGGCGTTCCTCCTTCCACCAGCGGCTCGTCGCTTCGCCGGGCATGCGCCGCTCGACCTCGCGCGCGAGCGCCAGGGCGGCGCGGCGTAGTTCGTCGAAGCCCTGTTCGGGGACGACGCGCACGAACACGTGGATGCCGCGCGAGCCGGAGGTCTTGGGGAAGCCGAGCAGCTGATGCTCCTCGAGCACTTCGCGCACGGTGAGCGCGACACGGCGGACGGTTGCGAAGTCGACGCCTGGACCGGGGTCGAGGTCGATGCGCAGCTCGTCGGGATGGTCCATGTCCACGCGGCGTACCGGCCAGGGGTTCCAGTCGATCACGCCGAGGTTGGCTCCCCAGACCAGGTGCGCGGCGTCGTTGGGCACCAGCTCGCGCGCGTGGCGGCCGCTTGGGAAGGTGACTGTTGCAGTCTCGATCCACTCTGGGGCGCTGCCCGGAACACGCTTCTGGAAGAAGGGCTTGCCCTGCACCCCATCGACCCAACGCTTCATCACGGTGGGACGCTCGCGCAGGTGGCGTACGACGGCCTGCTCGCACTCGATGTAATACGCGACGAGGTCGAGCTTCGTAAGACCGGGCTGCGGGAAGAACAGCTTCCCGGGTTTTGAGACGCGCAGCTGCCGTCCGCAGACCTCGAGCACGACGTGATCGTCATCGGCCATGACTGAAAGGATGCCAGGCATGATCTCCGAGACCGTACTCGTGCTTGCGGGAGTGTTTGGGGAGGATCTACGTGCCGAGCGTGTTTCGAGGGCGATCTCGCGAGGACTGACGGCCGAGGGGCACCTCGCCTGCGATGAATGCCCGCTCGAGCAGGACATCGCCACGCGCGTGGCGGACGTGTCCAAGCCGCTCGTCGAAGTCGACTTCGACCGGCGCATGCGGACCGCAAGGGCAATCGTGATCGCTTGCGCACAACTCGACGACCGCAGGCTTGGGGGCAGCATCGCGTTCGAGGCAGCCACCCGCGCCCGGCAATCGGGCGTGCCGGCTTATGCGGTGACGGGCGAGGACTCGCTCGACCCGTTCGAGGCCCGCATCGTCGATCTGCAGGTGATCCTGCAGGCAGGCACAGCGCGTGCGCTGAGCGCCGCGGGGCGCAAGCTGGCGCGGCTGGTATAGCTCACAGGAAACACTTGCCCTCGCCGCGGTAAGTCGCGACCTCCTCGACGATGCGCTCGCCTTCGATCAGGTGCAACCGGTCGAAGCGCTCGCACAGCTCGCCGGCCTTGGCGTGGCGGAACCAGACGCGATCTCCTACACGCAGCGCGCGTGCGGCGGCGCCGACCAGCGGCGTCTGCACCTCCCCAGCACCCTCCTGTCCGTCGAGCGACAGGCCCTCCGGCAGGAAGGGTGTCGGTAGACGTGCCGCGTCGGCCGGGCCGGAGGCCGGATAGCCGCCGCCGAGCACCGTCGCCACGGCGGCGCTCGGCTTGCGCACCACCGGCAGCGCAAACAGGGCGGCCGGCTCAGGCTGGAAGGCGCGGTAGGCGTCGAACAGGGTGGGCCCGTAGAGCCCTGAGCCGGCGGCGATCTCGCTGACGGCCGGCTCGGCTGCCGTCAACTGGAGGCTGCCGGTGCCGCCGCCATTGACGAAGCGCAGCGGCTCGGCGCCCGCGGCGCGCAACACCTCTCCTACAGCGGCAACAGCGGCCGCGCGCCGCACGGCAAGCTCACGCGCAGAGCGGCGCTGTAGTGCGCGGATCGCCGTTGCGCGCAAACGCCGCCCCGGCGGCGTATCGCCGACACCGGCTATCTGCGACTCGTAGGCCATGATCCCCACGAGCCGCAGCCGCTCGCGAGCAAGGATCTCGCGCGCCAGCGAGGCGGCCTGCTCGGGTGTGTGGACGGGCGAGCGCTTGGCGCCGACACGGACGCGCCCGTCAAGCAGCCACAGGCCGGCGTCGATATCGATGCAGACCTCGACCGACGCGAGCCCCTCTTGTTCGGACGGGGCGCCGTCGCCGACGCCCTCGTGGCGGCCGGCTCCGCGCACGTCGCGCGAGGCGATCGCCGACTCGATAGCGTCCAACTGGGCGGGGCTGTCCACCATCACCGCGACGTGCGCCTCTGACTCTTGCGCGGTGCGACGCGCGAGCATGCGCAGCGCCTCGCGATCGGCCGTCGGATAGGCAACGACTATGTCGTGGAAGCCAAGCTCAGCCAGCCACAGCGCCTCTGGCAGCGTGAACGCGAGCGTCCCGCGAAAGCCGGAGCGGTCGAGCACACGTTCCTGCAGGGCGCGACAGCGCACCGACTTGCTCGCCAGACGGATCGGCTTGCCGGCCGCGCGGCGTTCCATGTCGGCGGCGTTTCGCCAGAGAGCGTCGAGGTCGACGAGGGCAAACGGCGGCTGCACAGCACCGGTCGCCCGTTCGAGCCTTGCAAGCAGAGGCTCGCTCAACGGGAGCCCCCGACGGGCCCAAGCACGCGCTCGGTCCACGCGTTGGCAAACAGACCGTGCGGATCGAGCCGCGCGCGGATCGCTTGAAAGCGATCCCAGTCCGGATAGCGGGGGCGCAACGTCGCTGCGCTTTGGAAATGGCGCTTGCCCCAGTGGGGTCGCCCGTCGAACTCGTCCATGATCTGCTCGACCGCCTCGAAGTAAGGGCGCCACTGCATCCCGTGGTACATGTGCACCGCCACGTAGCCGCTCTCGCGCCCGGCGGCCGTGCTGAGCATGGCGTCGTCGGCGGCGACGGTGCGTACCTCGATCGGGAAGGGAACGGCAAAGCCACGTCGCTTGACCGTCTCGAGGATGGCGCGCACGGCGCGGGTGGTGCGATCGCGCGGCAGCGCGTACTCCATCTCGGTGAAGCGCACCAGGCGCGGGCTGGTGAAGATGCGGTCGGAGCGGTCGATCCGCTTGGAGCTGCCGGCGAGGCGTGTCGCGAGGCGGTTGATCTCAGGGATGCGAGCGGGCATACGCCTGCCGACACGACACAGCAAGTCGAAGGCGTGGTTTGTCAGCAGCACGTCGTTTGCGTACTCGAACACGCGCCCGCGCGGGCGCGGCGATCCCTCCACGCGGTTGTTGGCGCGCGTGAGCGCCACCTCGCTGTGAGGAAAGACGTAGAACTCGAAATGCTCGTTGGCGAGCGCCTCCTGCTCGAAGCGGGCGAGCGTCTCCTGCAGGGGAGCTTGGCCGTCGACCCCGCACAACGTGAAGGCGGGCACGCAGCGCAATGTCACCTCGGCCACGACGCCGAGCACCCCGAGACCGACTCTGGCCGCGCGAAACAGCTCGGGGTCGCGCTCGCGCGAGCATTCGAGGGTCGAGCCGTCGGCGAGTACAAGCGTCATCGAGACAACCTGCGAGGGGATGTTGCGCAGACGCGCACCGGTCCCGTGCGTGGCTGTCGAGATCGCGCCGGCGATGCTCTGCACGTCGATGTCGCCGAGGTTCTCGAGCGCCATGCCATGCGCGGCGAGCTGCTCGTTCAGCTGCGCGATCGTGATGCCAGCCTGCATCCGTACCAGCCCCGACTGACGGTCCACGTCGAGCACGCTCTGCATCCGATCGAGCACGAGCAGCATGCCCTCACTGCAGGCGATGTCGCTGAAGGAATGTCCCGCACCGGCGACGCGCACGCGCCAGCCTTCGCGCGTCGCGCTCTCCAACGCCGTGGAGATCTCCGCGAGCGAGCGCGGATGCACGATCGTCGCGGGTAGACAATGCTCGTCGCCGGCCCAGTTGCGCCACTGCACGTCGCTTCTCTTTGGGGCAGTAGGCTCGCGCATGATGACCGCGTCCGAGGCTACTCCGAGCACCGTTTCGACGTCCGCGCCGGAGAGCCCTGGCCATCCGGCCACAGACACACCGCCCAGCGAGTCATCCGTCGCCGCGGCGCCCTCCTCGCCGGTGCCCACAGAGACGCCGGTAAGAGCCCGTGGCCGCACGCTGCCGAGCCCAGTGGCACGACGCGCGACCGTGATCGGCGCCGGCTCTTTTGGCACCGCGCTTGCGGTGCTGCTGAGCAGGGCCGGTTTGCGCACGACACTGCAGACACGCGGGCCCGATCAGGCAAAGCTGCTGGCGCAGGAGCGCGAGAACAAGCTCTACCTGCCCGGGGTGGAGTTCCCCGGGCAGCTGCGTGTCGAGCCTGTGTCGGCGGGCGTCGCACGAGCCGACTACGTGTTCCTGGCGGTGCCCTCGCGCGGATTGGAGCGGGCGATCGCGACCCTGCAAGCTGGGGGTTTGGGCAAGCGGGCGGCGATCGTGTCCGTCGCCAAGGGCCTTGTGCCACCAGAGGGCCAGCCGCCGACCGTGGTCCTGAGCGCGCTATTCGGGGCACACAGGGTGGCTTGTGTGGGTGGCCCGGCGCACGCGCAGGAGATGGTCCGCTCGGGCGCGGGACTGGTGGCGGCCTCCAGCGAGGAGGAGCTGGCGCGCACGCTGGCGCAGGTGTTCACACGTGCCGGAGTGGTCTGCGAGCAGTCCAACGATCCTGTCGGAGTCGAGCTGGCGGGCGCTGCCAAGAACGCGGCGGCGCTTGCCGCAGGCGCCACTGAAGGACAGGGCCCGAACGCGGCGGGGGCTGCCGCGGGGCACATCTTCGCCGAGGTGTGGCGCTACGCCGAGAGCGTGGGGGCGCGACCGGAGTCGATGATCGGGCTGGCGGGCGTCGGCGACCTGCTCGCCACCGCGCTTGCCCGCGAGAGCCGCAATCGTCGTGCCGGTGAGCTGCTGGCCGAAGGCGTGGCGGCCACGGAGATACCGGCGCGCATCGGCCAGGCGGTCGAGGCGCTGGAGTTGGTTCCGCTGCTGGCCGGGACGCTGGAGCGCGCCGACGTCGATGCACCCGTCACCCGCGCGCTCGCCACGCTCATTTCGGGTGAACTGCCGTTGGACGAGTGGGTAGCGCTGGTGCGCGCCACCGTTCCTCCGCCGGCGCGCTGGCGGCGCCGACCGGAGCCCGGCTTCTGGCGGCGGCTGTGGCGCTCGCTCACGCGCAAGCGTTGAGTCAGCGGTCCACGAGCGTGCTCACTACCGCCTCATAGACGCCTGCACCATGACCTGCCTCGGCGATGTGCACGTTGTCGTAGGCCCTCGCCGCGCTCCGGATCGAAGGGTCGCGCTCGACGGCGTTTGCGACCAGCCAGAAGGCTCCGACGTGCTCGGCGCAGGCCAGGTCCTCGCGCGAATCGCCCGCGGCGAGTGTCTCCTCGCGTGTGTACCCGCGCACGCGCCGGTGGAAGGCGACGGCGGCCGCCTTCGAGGCCGCGGCCGGCACGAGGTGATAGCCGCGCACGTGCGGCAGCTGTGCGAGCGCGGCGGAGCGGCGGTTGACGACGCCGTTGTCCACAAGCCGCAGGTCCTCGTGACCGTGCTCGGCTAGGGTCGCATCGACCTCCAGCGCGTCCACCAGCCCACGAAACAGGTGTGAGACTTCACGGTCCAGATGCCAGGGCTCGTGGTACTCCAGGAAGCCCTCGTAGCGTTCGAGCAGCAGCGCGGGGGCGCCGGAGCGCTCGATCTGCTGCGCGATCGTCAGCTCCCCGGGCAGCAGGGACCCGGTGAGCCAGTGCTCCTCGCCGCCAGCGGGGGCACCGCCGGTGGGAGGTGCGGGTCGGCGGGCATCATCGCCGCGCACTTCACCGCTCGCATTGGCCCCACCATCGTTCGCTCCACCGTCGCTCGCGCCACGCACATCGCGCGGTGCCCCCAGCAGTCCTGCACCCAAAACCACACACGCCCCCGCCTCGAAGATGTAGGCGCTCTGGCCGAGCAGACGCGCGTCCTCGGCCACCTGCGCCCTGCGACGCCCGGACATCAGCACGATCTCCACGCCCGCGCGCAGACACGCCTGCACAGCGCGAATTCCCTCGAAGGAAACGTTCCCCTCGCCGTCGTGCACGAGCGAGGCGCCGCGCCCGAGCAGCGTGCCGTCGAGGTCGAGATAGAGGCAGCGGAGCATCGGGTCTACTATCTCAAGGAGCAAGGGTGCCGGTGGTGTTTCACCTAGGTGTTACCATGATTTGGTGGCCACCAGATTCGCCCGCATCCCAGTCACCAAGGACCCCGCGCTCGCCGCGGCGCTGGACCGCGTCACGCCGCTGGTCGAGGCCGGCAAGCCGACGGCCACGCTCGTCCACGACCTCGCCATCCGCGGCGCTGACGCACTCGTCGAGGAGAAGCAAGAGCGCGCGAGAGAACTGGCGTGGGTCGCCGAGGTGACCACCTCACCGCATGTGCTCTGGGATCCAGAGGTCGCAGAGCGGATCGATGAGCTGGCATGGGGGATCCCCCCCGAAGACGCGTGAGCGCCGGCCTCCCGTTCGGGGGCTCGACCCTCATCGCCGACACCTCGGCGCGCATGCGTGCCGATAGCATGCCCGAGCAGTGGCTTACCGCAATCGAGGCGGACCAGATCGTCACCTGCTCGATGGTCACGATGGAGATGCTCTTCAACGCACGTAACGCGAATGCCGTAGAGCAAACCGAGAAGATCGAGGCAACTCTGCGCCAGATACCGATAACTGTCTCGGTCCAACGCGCCGCGATCGGCGCCGTGCGCGAACTGGCACAACAGGGCGCCGGCGCACATCGAATTCCACCTCCGGACATCCTGATCGCTGCAGCGGCCCAAGAGGCGGGCATCGGCGTGCTTCATTACGACCGCCACTACGACCGCCTGACAGAGGTTCTCAACTTCCAGAGCGTGTGGATCGCACCGCCGGGCTCGCTTTAGGGTGGCTGTGGAACGCACGATCGAGCCGTGGAGCGCCCTATTCGACGAGGCGCGCGCGGACGGACGACTCGTGCGCCAGGCACATGTTGGCCCCGGTGAGGCGACGCTCGTCGAGATCCCCGAGGAGTTGCACCCCGATGTGCTCGCAGGCCTACATAGAGTCGGCATCGAGCAGCTCTACTCCCACCAGGCGCAGGCGCTCGCCTCTGCCTGGGAGCGCACCACGATCGTCACCACCGGCACCGCGTCGGGCAAGTCGCTGTGCTTCAACCTGCCCACGCTCGACGCACTGTGCCGCGACGCGTTTGCGCGGGCGCTGTACCTGTATCCCACCAAGGCGCTCGCGCAAGACCAGGCGCGCGCGCTCGCCACGTTCGGCTTGACCAAGCAGGTCAGACCCGCGATATACGACGGGGACACTCTGCGCGACGCGCGCGGCGACATCCGCCGGCGCGCGAACGTCGTGCTCACCAACCCCGACATGCTGCACGTGGGCATCCTGCCTCACCATGGCGCGTGGGAGCGCCTGTTCAGCCATCTGCGCATCGTCGTCGTCGACGAGGCCCACGTGTACAGGGGCGTGTTCGGCTCACACGTCGCCAACGTACTGCGGCGGCTGCTGCGGATCGCGGCGGCTTACGGCAGCGACGTACGCGTGCTGCTTGCATCCGCCACGATCGCCAACCCTGTCGAATTGGCCGAGCGCCTCACGGGTCTGGACGACGTGGGCTTGATCGACGACGATGGCTCGCCCACGCCGCGCCGCCAGATCGCGATGTGGAATCCGCCGTTCACCGACGAGGCGATCGGGGCGCGACGCTCGGCGCTGGGCGAGGCGGCAGAGCTGCTGGCGCGGCTCGTGCGCGAAGGGGCGCGCTGCATCTGCTTCATGAAGTCGCGCAAGGGGGTCGAGCTGCTGGCGCGCATCGTCCGCGAAGACTTGGAGCGCACCGACCCTGAGCTGGCAGAGCGAGTCGCACCCTACCGCGCCGGCTACACCGCCCAGCAACGCCGCGAGCTGGAGGCGCGTTTGACCAGCGGCGAGCTGCGTGCAGTGATCACGACCGATGCGCTGGAACTGGGGATCGACATCGGCGAGCTCGACGCTGCCGTGGTTGTGACGTTCCCCGGCACCGTCGCTGCGCTGCGCCAGATGTGGGGGCGGGCTGGGCGCCGCGGCAAGGGGTTGGCCGTGTACGTAGCGGGCGAGGACGCGCTCGACCAGTTCTTCTGCCGTCATCCCGACGAGTTTCTGGAGCGAACGGTGGAGGCGGCGATCCTCGACCACGAGAGTGCTCAGATCCATCAGGCGCACCTGCTGTGCGCAGCGTACGAGGGACCGCTGGAAGGCGGCGACGCAGAGTTCTTCGGCGCGCGCTGGGAGGCCCACGCGGAGGCGCTTGTGAGCGCCGGGCTACTGCGTAAGCGTGTGGCTGAGCGCAACTCCAACGGAGCCGGGACGAGTTCGGGCGGAGGAAACGGTCGCGGTCTGGGCCACAAGGGGATCGAGCCTGCGTATGGCGGCGCCCGCGAGCAGTACGTGTTGCGTCGCCCTGACGAGTACCCAGCCGCGAAGGTCTCGCTACGCTCATCCTCGCCCGAGAGTTTTGCGATCGTGGATGTGTCGTCGGGCGAGCTGCTCGGGCAAACGGAGGCCGCCCGTGCGCACTCCACGATCCACGACGGCGCGATCTATCTCCACCAAGGGCGCTCCTATGAGGTGCGCGAATTGGACCTGGAGCACCGCCGGGCCTTGGTAGCGCCGTTCGACGGCGACTGGTACACGCAGCCCAAGCGCGAGACCGACACCAACATCGAGCGGCTGCTCGACCGCCGCGAGACGCTCGGCGTGACGCTCTCCTTCGGGGAGGTGTCGGTCACCGAGACAGTGCTTGGCTACCAGCGCAAGCGCCTGGCAGATCACGCGCAGATCGATCTCGTGATGCTCGACTTGCCGCAAACGTCCTTCTCCACGCAGGCGCTGTGGTTCGAGCTGGACGGCGCCAGGTTGACCGGTCTCGCCGGCGGCTCACCCGCGCGCGGGCACGAGCCACGGAAACGCAATGGAGATGAGGAAGGCGTCGGCGTTGTCATCCCGATGGACGCGCTGCTCGGCTCCTTGCACGCCACCGAGCACGCCCAAATCGCGGTGTTGCCGCTGATCGCGATGTGCGACCGCTGGGACATCGGCGGATTGTCCACCAACGCGCACCCGCAAACCGGGGGCCCAACGATCTTCATCTACGACGGGCACCCCGGCGGCATCGGTATCACGCGCCTTGCCTACCAGCGCTTCGAGGAGCTGTGCCGCGACGCGCACCGCCTGATCGCGGAGTGCCCCTGCAAAAGCGGCTGCCCCTCGTGCGTGCAGTCACCGAAGTGCGGCAATCTCAACGAACCGCTGTCGAAGGCGGGAGCGCGGATCCTGCTGGACGGGATGCTCGCCGCTCAGCCGGCCTGATTGCCCGCCGCGATCTTCTTTAGGTCGATCGTGGCGTCGTACAGCTTGGCGTCGACGCCTTCCTCGAGCGCGACCTCGCGCAAGGGCCGCCCCGAATCGGTGGCCTTCTTGACGATCGCGGTGCCCTTGTCGTAGCCGATCGCGTCATTCAGGGCCGCGGAGACCGCGAGCGTGGCTCCGGCGGAGGCGGCGCAACCCTCCTTGTTGACCAGGATGCCATCGACGCACTTCTCGGCGAATACGCGTGTGGTGTTCGAGAGCAAGTGCAAGGACTGGAGCAGGTTGCGCGCGATCAGCGGAATGCGCACGTTGAGCTCGAACTGACCCTGCATCCCGCCGATGGCGATCGCGGTGTCGTTGCCGATCACCTGTGCGGAGACCTGCAGCACGACCTCCGGGATCACGGGGTTGACCTTGCCGGGCATGATCGAGGAGCCCTTCTGCAGCTCGGGCAGGAACAGCTCGCCGATGCCGGCGCGGGGACCTGAGCCCATCAGCGCGAGGTCACCGGCGATCTTCGTCAACGACACGGCGAGCACCTTCAGCGCACCGGACAGCTCGACGAGCGCGTCGCGGTTGGCCTGCGCCTCGAAACGGTCGAGTGGCGCGGCGATCTGCTTGAGAGACGATTCGCGCTTCAGTCGCGCACGCACCTTCTCGGCGAGCTTCGGGTGCGCGTTGAGGCCGGTGCCAGTGGCGGTGCCGCCAAGTGGGATCTGCCCGACATGCACGAGCGCACTGCCGATGCGCTCCTGCGCAAGCGCCATCTGGGCGGCGTAGCCGGCGAACTCCTGGCCGAGCGTCACGGGCACCGCGTCCATCAGATGGGTGCGCCCGGACTTGACCACGCCGGAGAAGCGCTTGGCCTTGACGGCAAATGAGCGCTCCAGCAGCTTGAGCGCGGGCAGCAGCTCCTTCTGGGCGACGTCGAGCGCGGCGAGATGCACGGCGGAGGGGAACACGTCGTTGGAGGACTGGCCCATGTTGACGTGATCGTTGGCGTGCACACCCTCGCCAGCAAGGGTGGCGATGACCTCGTTGGCGTTCATGTTGGTGGAGGTGCCCGAGCCTGTCTGGAACACGTCGATCGGGAACTGCGCGTCGTGCTTGCCCGCGGCGACCTCGCCGGCCGCCTTCTCGATGCGCGCGGCGCGGCGCTTGTCGAGCAGCCCGAGCTCGCCGTTGACGGCTGCGGCGGCGCCCTTGATGCGCGCAAGCCAGTGCACGACCGATGCCGGCATCCTCTCGCCGGAGATCGGGAAATTTGCGACTGCCTTGGCGGTCTCCCCGCCCCAGAGCTGCTTGTCGGTCATCGAGTCTCCTCGGTCGCCATCGGGCCCGTAAATCTACCCGCAGAAGGCCACGAGCTCGCGCGCCACTCCCACCGGGTCGTCGTAGGTCATCAGAAAGCCGGTGCCTGCAAGCACGCGCAGCTGTGCGTGTGGAAGCAGTCGCAGCGTCTCTTCGGCGCCTGCGAGCGGGTGCACGGGATCGTTGTCGGCCCATAGCAGCATCACTGGCATGTCCAGCCGCGGATACAACCCAAGCAGCTGTGTTTGCGCTCCACGCGGCCAGCGCCGCGCGCACTTGGCCCACGAGCGGGCGAGGTTGGGGTTGCCGGGCACGTCGCCGAAGGCGTGGCGCATCAGGTCGCCGGCCTCGGGCGCGTGGCGCGCTGACATGCGCATACCCAGCTCGGGGGTGAAAACGAGCTTGGTGGCATGGCTGAGGATGCGATCGATACCTGGGATCGAGCCGCCGGCGGTTGCAAGCCGCCAGGCTTCGCGGCGGCGCACGTACTCGACCGGGCGGTGCAGGCGGTTGGGCATCAACACGAGCCGTCCGGGCCGCAACAGACCGGTCATCACCGCGTGCAGCAGGATCTCCGCGCCCGCGTCGTGGCCGACCACGAGCGGGTTCG
Organism: uncultured Solirubrobacterales bacterium; assembly: GCA_963725265.1. GTDB lineage: Bacteria > Actinomycetota > Thermoleophilia > Solirubrobacterales > Solirubrobacteraceae > Palsa-744. Next base: position 257,479 of record CAVRXP010000002.1, on the reverse strand, counting down.
GGCCGAGCACGTCTGCGGCGAACCCGCTCATCACCTCCGCGAACCAGTCGAGTGTGTAGGGGTGGCGCGGGCGATCCTCGGAGTCGCCGTGTAGCGGTAGGTCGGGCATCACGACGCGGTGGCGCTCGGCGAGCCGCTCCACGACCGGCTCCCACTCGCGATGGCTCAGCAGCGCAGAGTGCAACAGCGCGAGTGGCGGGCCGGCGCCGACCTCGCGGTAGGCAACGCGTGCGCCGTCGGAGTGGTGGTAGAGGCGGAGCCTCATCGGGAGCGTGTCGCGCGCGGGCACGCTCCCATCGTATGGAGGCGCTCTACGTTCCCCGGGAAAGTCGGCGAGCGTACGACACGTCGCCCTCACCCTTCCGTCGGGTCGCGTCGGCGCGCTCCTGCGGGTGCAAGCGATCTCCCAGGATGCACCGTGCGTTGCGCTGCTTGTGGCGGTGCTTGCCAAAGCTCAACATTGCTGTGCATGAGCACTGTCCGCACGAACGCCGCCGCCGCGCTCTTGGGGGTGAGCCCCAACACGCTGCGCAGCTGGGAGAGCCGCTTCGGCTACCCCGCGCCCCGGCGCACCGAGGGTGGGCACCGCCAGTTCGAGCTCGGCGAGATCGAGGCGCTGAGGCAGGCGTTTGCCGAGACCGGCGACATCTCCTCGGCGATCTCCGTGGCGCGCGAGCGCGGCGAGGGACCTTCGACACCCGCCCGTCTGCAGGCGGCATTCGCCCAGTTCAGCGAGGAGCAGGCGGACCGCTTGATGGAGGAGAGCATGGCGGTGCGCTCGGTCGAACGCACGGTCGAGACGGTCCTGTTGCCGGCCATCGAGAGCATGAGTCCCGGCTCACCTGAGTACTGCTTCGCCTGGCGCTACGCCACCGGCTGGCTGGCGGCCGCCCAGCGCGTGGCGCCGCCCTCCACGCGCGACGAGGGGGTGCTGATCTTCGACGCCAGCCAGAGCATGGACATCGACGGCCTATATGTGCAGGCGCTGGAGTTGTTCCTCAGGCGCGCGGGGCTGCGCGTGCTGACATTGCCGCTAGATCTCGACAGCACCCGTATAGGAAGCGCGCTGCGCGCGCTTCACCCGCAGGCGATGATCCTCGGCGGGCAGTGCGCGTCACTGGATGCGGTAGGCCGTGTCGTGTACGCGACGCGCCAGAGCGGTGGCGAGCTTCAGGTGTTCGACTACCGGGGGGCCCTGCCCGACACGGGGGCGAGCACCGTCACTCGCATCGGACCCGAACCGGTAGAGGCAGTGCGCATGTTGCGCGAGCAGCTCTCAAGCCCCGCGCCCAGCCCGCGGATCGCCTCGCCAACACCGCCAGCGTCCGTAAGCGCCGCCGCTTCCTAGCCGCCACGGGGGGCACACCTACAATGGGGCGCCCGTGACCGCTCCACCGAGACACCCGCTAATTCCACCGCGCGAGGTGGACGCGCGCCAGGACCTACCCGCGCTCGAGCAGAAAGTGCTGGAGCGTTGGCGCGAGCGCGACGTGTTCGGGGAGTCGTTGCGCAACCGCGACGGGGCCGAGCAGTGGGTCTTCTACGAGGGGCCCCCCACCGCCAACGGCCGGCCCGGCTCCCACCACGTGCTTTCGCGCGTGTTCAAGGACATCTATCCGCGTTACAAGACGATGCGCGGCTATCGCGTGGAGCGCAAGGGCGGCTGGGACTGCCATGGGTTGCCCGTCGAGATCGCCGTCGAAGAGAAGCTCGGGATAAAAAGCAAGACCGAGATCGAGCAGTACGGGATCAAGGAGTTCAACGAGCAGTGCCGCGACTCCGTGTTCGAGTTCCTGGAGGAGTGGGACCGGCTGACCGAGCGGATCGGGTTCTGGGTTGACCTCGAGCATGCCTACCGGACGCTGGACGAGAGCTACATCGAGTCGGTGTGGTGGGCGCTTTCGGAGATCGACAAGAAGGGGTTGCTGTACGAGGGGCACAAGGTGGTGCCCTACTGCTACCGCTGCGGCACAGCCCTCTCCTCGCACGAGGTGGCGCTCGGATACAAGGACGTGGTCGATCCGTCGGTGTACGTACGCCTGCCGATCCAGGCCCCGATCGGCCCCCTTCATGAGGGCGACAAGCTTCTGATCTGGACGACGACACCTTGGACCCTGCCGGGCAATGTGGCCGTCGCCGCCGGACCAGATGTCCAGTACGTCAGAGCAGAACTGGGCGGAGAGACGTTTGTCCTAGCAGAGGCACTTGTGCAGAGGGTGCTCGGCGACGATGCGGAAGTCCTCGATCGCTTCCCAGGTCGTGACATCGTCAACGGAAACACCCTTGAGGAGGGCTGGACAGGAGCGACTTACGGGGGGCCAATCTTTGGCAACACTCGATTCAAGAAAGCGGAGAGAGGCCTGGCGGTCATCGCTGGCGATTTCGTAACGACCGAGGATGGGACAGGTCTCGTACACCTTGCACCAGCCTTTGGGGCAGACGACTTCGACGCCACCGCAGCGGCTGGGCTTTTCGACCCGAGAGTTCCCCAAATTCTCTTCAACCCGGTGAAGCCGGATGGGACGTACGACGACACGGTCGAGCAGTACGCAGGCAGACTAGTCAAGGACCCAGAGCTGACCGAGGAGCTGATCGCAGACCTCGACGCACGCAGGCTGCTGTTCCGCCGCAGCGACTACGAGCACTCCTATCCCCACTGCTGGCGCTGCGACACGCCGCTGATCTACTACGCCAAGCCCTCGTGGTACATCGCGACATCCAAGCTGCGCGACCAGATGATGGCCGCCAACGAGACGATCGATTGGTACCCGCCGCACATCAAGCACGGGCGCTTCGGCGACTGGCTATCCAACAACGTCGACTGGGCGCTCTCGCGCGAGCGCTACTGGGGGACGCCGCTGCCGGTGTGGCGCTGCGAGACCGGGCACACGCTCACGATCGGGTCGTTCGCCGAGCTGGAGCAGCTGTCTGGCACGACCCTTGAAGATCACCACAGGCCCTACGTAGATGAAGTTGTGCTCACGTGCAACCACGGGCACGACCCTCTATCCATCCCATCGACCGATGGCCGGTCACACGAAGAGCCGGGTACGTCCAAGGGCGCGGTGTGCGGCAAGCCGATGAAGCGAGTGCCTGAGGTAATCGACGTGTGGTTCGACTCGGGCTCGATGCCCTTCGCCCAGCACCATTATCCCTACGAGCACGCCCAACGATTCCAAAAAGAATTCCCCGCCGATTTCATCTGCGAGGCGCTCGACCAGACGCGCGGCTGGTTCTACTCGCTGCTGGCGGTCTCGACGCTGCTGTTCGAGCAGTCTTCGTATGAGAACGTGGTCTGCCTCGGGCTGATCCTCGACAGCAACGGCCAGAAGATGTCGAAGTCCAAGGGCAACACCGTCGAGCCTTGGCAGGTGCTCGACAAGTACGGCGCCGACGCGTTCCGCTGGTACTTCTTCACCTCCAAGCAGCCGTGGGACGGCTACCGCTTCTCCGAGGAGGCGATCGGCGAGGGCGTGCGTCTGTTCCTCAAGCAACTTTGGAGCACGTATTTCTTCTACGTGCTGTACGCAAACGCCAACGCGGACGCGCTCGGGGGGTTTGGGGTTGGGGCCAAGGGGGCCCCCGCGACGGGACGCGAAACCCGTTGGAGCGGAAGCTCGCCGGACTCCGCGATCGATCTGGATCGCTGGGCGCTATCCCGTGCGGCGGGAACCGCGACAGTGGTGGCCGAGCGCCTGGACGCCTACGACGCGACGACCGCGGGGCGAGCTATCTCTCTCCTGGTTGACGACCTATCAAACTGGTACGTGCGCCGCTCGCGTCGACGCTTCTGGGACGGCGACGCGGGGGCGTTCGCGACCTTGCGTGAGTGCCTGCTGATCGTCTCCAAGCTGCTCGCTCCATTCTGCCCGTTCGTGGCAGATGAGATCTACGACAACCTCGACGGTGCGCTTGCAAGCGTGCATCTGTGCGACTTCCCCGTGGGCGATGCACTACCGGTACGCGACGAGTCGTTGGAGCAGGCGATGGCGATCGCACGCGAGACCGTGCGCCTCGGACTGGGCGCCAGGGCGCAGGCGAAGATCAAGGTGCGCCAGCCTTTGGCAGAGGCGGTTGTCGTCGCCGATGGCCGCGAGCGCGCCGCGATCGAGAGCCTGGTGGAGATCGTGCGCGAAGAGCTCAACGTGCGCCAGGTGCGCTTTGTGGAGGCCGCGGACGAGCTGGGCGAGTACGAGCTCAAGGCCAACTACCGGACGCTGGGCCCGCTGTTCGGCAAAGACATGCCGCTCGCGGCGAAGGCAATCACGGCGCTCGACCCGGCTCGCGTAGCGGCCGCTGTGCGCGGCGGTGACGGTATTGGCATCTCCGTCGGAGACCGTGAGCACATGCTCACCGAGCAGGACGTGATCCTGACGATGAAGGCGCCCGAGGGCTACTCGGTCGAGCGCGAGGGCGCACATGCCGTGGCGCTCGACTTGACGATCGACGACTCGCTACTGCGTGAAGGGCGCTCACGCGAGATCGTGCACGCCGTGCAGAACGCCCGCAAGAGCGCAGGCCTGGAGGTCGAGGACCGCATCGAGTTGGTGCTGGACGGCGATGCGGCATTGATGGACGCCGCGCGTGAGCACGAGGCGTATGTGAGCGGCGAGACCCTCGCCGTCAGCCTGGCCTTGGGCGACGGCGACGTGGCCTCGACGGACTATCGCGAGCAGACCGAGATCGAAGGCCTGGCGCTCGAGATCGGGCTCAGTCGCGGACTCGGCTGAGTCCGATCTCCGCGGGCCACCTCCCCCTAACGGGGGATAGGCGCGTGGGTAACACGTTTTTTGGAGGGTATTGCCCCGTGGATAGCCTGTGCCCCCGCGGAACTATGCCCCTCGACCCTACGCAGCCGTCAGAACCCCGTCCAGCTCGGACTCGATCTTCTTCTTCGGGTACGCCCCGACAACCGTCTTGACGGCCTGTCCGCCCTTGAACAGGATCATCGTCGGGATCGACAGCACCTGGAAGGCGGCTGCCGTCTGCTGGTTCTCATCGACGTTCAGCTTGACGATGCGCAGGTCCTCGCGCTCGGAGGCGATCTCCTCCAGCACGGGGCCCACCACGCGGCAAGGCCCGCACCAGGGAGCCCAGAAGTCGACGAGCACGGGCTTCTCGGACTCGACGACCTCAGCCTGGAAGTTGGCGTCGGTGACTTCACTCAAGGTGCCTGCCATGGGAATCTCCTATCGAAAGACCACTATACAAAGTGAAGTATACAACGAAAAGGCGACTCAGCTGACACTCAACTTGAACCCTTCCCAGGTACCGACGATCGGCGCGTGCAGGCCCGTGAGCGCGGCGAATAGGTGCGGCGAAACGTACACCTCGATCAGCGCCGCCAGCACCAGCACAGGCAGCGCGATCGCGACCGTCACGACCGTCGCGGCAAGCAACTGGTCCCACTCCCCTCTGCGGCTGGCGATGATCCAAGCGGCAAGCGGCAGGAACAGCGCCATCAACTCGGGGATCGCGTGCGGCAACACCCCGAGCAACAGCAGCGCAGGCGACACTTTCATGAAGTGGGCGACTCCGGCGAGCGTATGCCCCAGCACATAGGCCTGGGCGGACAGCGAGAAGGTGGTGGCGCAAACCACGAAGGCGATCGCGATGCGCCCGCCGTGCTCATGCACCCACAGCGAGACGCCGCTCTTGCCCTCGGCTTGCAGCGGCAGCGAGCTGCCGGCGATAAAGCCGGCCACGCAAGCGGCGGCGTGCAGCGCAAGCACCAATAGGTTGTGGGAGACCACCCTGAAAACGTCACCGAGATCGCCGACTGCAAAGGGGGGCTGCAGTTCGACCGGCTGTACGTAATGGGTGAACAGCTCGGAGATGACGAGCACCGCCAGCAGCAGGCCGACGGCCGCAAGCAACGATCCGGCGACCCAGCTGCCTAGCACCGGCAGCGGCCGACGCTGCCAGGTGCGTAGCGTTGTGCGTGTACGGCGAACACCGTGGTAGAGCGCGTATGAGGAGGCGTCCACGCCTTCTCTATCGACCGCTCAGCACATCCACCTGAGCGCGGCGCTTGGCGGAGAGCATCGGCGGCTGGGGTCCGAAGCGCAGCTTCGGTACGAGCCACATCGCCTCGACCGCGATCCGCCAAGACATCTTGCTCTGGCCCAGCTCGCGGTCCTTGAAGACAATCGGCACCTCGACCACTTCGAAGCCGGCGCGCGAGGCGCGATAGGTGAGCTCGACCTGGAAGGCGTAGCCCTGCGAGCGCACGCTGTCGAAGTGGATCGCTTCGAGTACTTCGCGCTTGAAGCACTTGAAGCCACCAGTGAGATCCTTGACGCGCAGGCCGAGCACCCAGCGCGCATAGGTCGAGCCGCCCTCGCTGATGAAGCGTCGCAACAGGCTCCAATCGACCACCCCGCCGCCGGACACATAGCGCGAGCCAAGCGCCAAATCGGCACCGGAGCGCACCGCCGCGAGCAGACGCGCGAGGTCGGCGGGATCGTGGGAGAAATCGGAGTCCATCTCCATCACGTAAGCGGCGCCGTGCTCGAGCGCGTAAGCAAACCCCGCCAGGTAGGCAGGCCCGATGCCGTTCTTCTCGGTGCGATGCAGCACCTCGACCTGCTCGCGCTCGGCCGAGAGCCGCTCGGCGATCTCGCCCGTGCCGTCGGGCGAGCCGTCGTCGACGACTAGGATCTTGTAGGCGTCGTCGTTTGCGGCCCCCAACACCTCGCCGGACGCGGCAACAATCGCCTCGATGTTCTCCGCCTCGTTGTAGGTCGGCAGGATCAGCCAGGGGACATCGCGCGCGCGAAGTGGATCGGCGGGACTCATCGACGCGTACCCTAAAGCGTGGCAGGTGGCGATGCGCCTCCCGGCGAAACACACTGCCTGGCGCGAATGCGCCTGGAGCCCATGACTCAGAGGCCATTCATCGCGGTTGCGGCCGTCTCACTCCTGATCAGCCTGCCATGGGCTACAAGCGCGTGGGCTAACACGCCCCAGGCGACCGTGAGCGCCGCTGAGCTGAACGGCTACATCGCGGCGGTCGCGCGCGCCTGGGAGCCCTATACGACCGCCGACGGACGCGTCGAAGACCCGCTCGATCCCGCCGACACAGGAGACAACTACGGCGTGATCATGCTTGCCGACGTGATGTTGAAGCAGGCCGAGCGCACGGGCGACGGCGGCCTGGAAGGCACAGGCGAGCGCATCCTGGACTCGGCGCTGACCCTGCCGATCCCCAACGACCCGTTCAACCTGCTGGCGCTAGCGGCCGTGATCCACGATGGCGAGCAGGGCCTGTTCCCCGCGAGCGTGTGGGAAACGCTGCAGGCGCCGCTGATCTGGCGAGCAGGTCAGATCGAGCAGCCCACAGGCGAGGGCTGCCTGACCGAACCTGGCTGCTACGGCAACTGGCGCCTGGTGTGGGCCGCCGGCGCCGCACTGTTGACACGCGATGAAATCGAAGGCGAGCCCGGGTCGCTCGCAGTCGAACCAGCTGCAGTGAGAGCTCAGATCAGGACCGATCTGGGGCTTGCGGTCGCACACGCGGGCGCGCCGCTTCAGAGCCTCTCGGTCTCGGGCGGCGAAGCGCGCGAGCATCGCAAGCGGGGAGCGCCGATCGCCCTGACGAGCTCCCCGGCGGGAGGGATCGCACGCGAGCTCTCAGATCCAGGCTCCGAGCCGGTCGCCTACGAGCTGTTCTCGACGTTCATGCTGGAGAGCATCGGCGAAAGCGATCCGCAGGCGATCACGCCGGCGGTCGCGAAACTGCGCCGCCAGGCCGACCGCTATGCCCTGGAGATGATGGCCCCCGACGGCCAGCTCTCGCTCTCGGGCCGCTCGCTCGACCAGTCCTGGGTGCAGGCTGCCGCGGCGGCGCTCGGCGCCAGACGCGCTGCGCTCGAACCGGCGTCCGCGCCTGCCTGGCGCGCATACGCGCAACGCGCGGTCGCCTACCTACAGGCCGCCTACCCGCTGCAACCCAGCGGCCTGCTGCCGATCGTCCCTGGCCTCCAGGACGAATGGAGCCCGTCGATCATGGACCGGTATGCCGCGCTGAACCAGTACGAGGGTCTGACATTGTGGCTACTCTCCGACGCCCTGGCCAAGTGGCCGCCGACAAACGCGCCGCAGGCTGCCCTGCCAGCCGACGGTCGGCAACTGCTCGTCGACGATCTGGCTTCGAGCGGATTGGTGTGGGGCCGGACGGGAAGCGTCTGGTGGGAGCTCGAGGGAAGGGCCACTAGCAGCGACCCGCGCGCAGCGCAGGGTCTTGTGGCGGTGAAGGTGCGCCCAGGGCCGGGCGGAGGCGCAGCGGCGCTCGGTTGGCGCGATCTGCTGGCGCTGCGCCCGATCCACAGCAGAGCATCGAGCACATGGACGCTCGTCTATGCCGACGGCACAATCGCAACCCCCGCCTTCACGGGCGTTCACGGCAGCGGCCACAAGGTGCTGCTGCTCGGGCGCTACAGGACCAGGACCGGGCGCGTGCTAGAGCACGTCAGCTGGAGGCTGAGCACGACCGCAGAAGGGGTCCAGTTGAGCATGTCGATACCGGCCAAGGCGACGCTGCACACCACCGTCTGGCTCACTCCAGAGCGTCAGCGGCTCATGGCCCCGGGGGCCACGATCACACACGGACAATGCACCGTGACCGCCTCGGGCGATGCCTGCCCGGCGACGATCTACTGGCGCGACCAGCGCACGGCAACGCTCGCGATCGACTAAGAACGTCTTTCAGACGTCCTAGAAGATCTTCGGGATCGATTTCTGGATCGAGCGATGAAGTTCGCGCGCGACCACGTATAGCGCCGGGCGCGCGGCGCCGTTGGCCTTTACGAGTCCCGCGTCCCAGGTCGCCTTGCGGGCCGCTCTGGCGTTGGGATCTCCAGGCGAGCGCCAGTGGTAGTAGTAGATGCGGGTGATCCTTGGGCTGAGCCGGGCTAGCTGGAAGATGTTCTGGGCGACGCGCGCCGCGTACGCTTCCCCGTGGTAGGTCAACTTTCCTTTGAAGCGCCACCACACGACGCCGCCGATCTCGCTGAACCACACCTGTCCGCGCGTGGCGGCGAGGAACCGTTCGACCAACAGGGGGCTGTCGGTGCTGGCGCTGCTGTAAGGGTTGAAGGGCCAGATCTTCGGATAGGGGCGGGCCCGTTCCAGGAATGAGCCGATCCAAGCCTCGACGTTGCCGTCGGCGTCGAGGATGTCAGGGGCGGTTACCTCGCAGCCCCGGCAGTGGGCTGCAAGCACGTTGTAATAGGCAGCCGCGAGCCAGGGGTTGTGCTCGGTCGGCTGCGTGACGTGCGTAGCCTCGTCCCACGGCACGAACTCGTTCACCCAGGGAAACAGCTTGCGGAAGCGCTCGAACGCGCGCAGGAACTGGGCGGGCGTCGGCGCGCGGGAGTTGTTGTCGGCGTGCTGGAAGGTGATCAGCGGAGTGATGTGGTAGGCGTGCTTGACGGCATCCAGCCAGGCGGTGACCTGTGCGAGGTCGCCCCTGTTGAGCGCCGCATTCCACGGCACGACGTCGCGCGCGAGATGCACGCCCAGCTCTGCCACGCGCGGGTCGGAGAATGTGCGCGGTTCGTAGTCGGAGAGTCCGAAGCGGTAGGAAACGCTGGCCTTGACGCCCTTTGACGAGGAGCTCTTCGCATCCGTTCCAACCGCGGCGATGCACCCCAGCGCAAGACACGCGAGCAGCAGAAGACCCAGCGCCGCGGCACGTCCGCCCACGGCAAGCGGGACTCTGTGGCTATGGCGATGTGGACGTGCGCGCATGGGTACTCTCCTGTGGCCTTCGCCAAAGCTCGCCGCGTCCCTACCTGCTTCACGCGCCCAAGCCCTGGATATCATCGCATCGATGAGCTGGTGGCGCGCCACTCTCTCGGCGGGTGTGCTCGTCGTCGGACTCCAGACCGTCGCGGCGGCGAGCCCGGCCGCGGGGCTGCGGCCACACAATGCGCGAGCGCCCGGCGCGCTTGCGAGCCCAGTCGCGGCACAGCCTGTGCCCAAGGCGACAAGCGCGGCGCGCCGGCGAACTCCGCCCCCTGCGCCCCCCGCGCTCCCGCCTGGCGCGCACGCCTCGATCGTGGGGCGCTCGCCGTTTGGCCTCTCGATCGAGTATCCGCTGATGGAGCAGGCGCTCGGCTCCGGGCCCTGTCCCGGCCCCGCGCTGGTCGCGACGCTGCGCGAACTCGGCTCGCCATCGCTTCGGATCGGCGGCGACTCGCAGGACCTCGCCGGCCCGAGCGGCGCCTACCACTACCCCGTCCCTGCCTCCTTCTGGCCGACGCTCGGCTGTTTGGCGCGCGAAACGGGCTCGCAGATCACGGTTGGGCTGAATTTCGCGACCGCGCCGCTCGCCGACGAGCTGACCACCATCGCCGCGGCCGAGCAGGCGATCCCCGCGCAGCAGCTGAGCTTCTCGCTCGGCAACGAGCCCGACCTGTACGGCATCAGCCACATCCTCCCCGACGAACCGGCCTTCACCATGCCCATCTTTCGCGCCGCGCCATGGACGGCCGAACAGTACGTCAGCGAATGGGACAGCCGCCGTGCTCTGCTCGGCCCGGTCGCGATCGAGGGTCCGGACTTCGCCGGCTCGCAGTGGGGCTCGACCGTCGCGTCGCGGCTGGCGGCGGATCCTCCCACCACCTTCGACGTACACGACTACCCGACGAGCGCGTGCGGAGCGGGTGCGGAGCGCCCGACGCCGGCGCGTCTGTTGAGCGAACACGCGAGCGTCGGGCTGCTTGACAAGTACGCCTGGATGCTCGCGCTCGCGCGCGGCGCGAACAGGCCGATCGTCGTCTCGGAGAGCAACAGCGCCTCGTGCGGCGGCACACCCGGGATCTCGAACACGCCGGTGGCTGGGGTCTGGGCCGCGCGCTTCGTGGTGGCCTCGCTGCTCGCCGGCTATGCGCAGGTGCGCTTCCACTCCGCCGGCACCAGCTATGACCCGCTGCTGTTCGACGCGAACGGCGACGGTCACGCTGGCGCCGCTCGGCCACGCGCTGCTGTTCGTGCACCACTGGATCCCGCTCGGCAGCCGCATCGAACCGGGGCCGCGCGCACCGGCCGTGCTCGCCGCGAGCCAGGATCAGCGGGGGTGCCACCACCACCGCGAGCATGATCGTCAGCTCGTTCTCGACCAAGGCCGCTCACCTATGAAGTCGAGGTTCACGGAGCGGCGACGCACGTCCACACCGACACGCTGACGACGACCAGCCCCACGGAAGCGGGCGGGTCGGTAGCGGTCCACGCGCACCGCGCGCGCCTGCTGCTCGCCCGAAACACGGTCGTCGCGGTTGCACTCGGCTAGCGTGGCTGGTCGAGCTGCCCAACTCGGCGATCGCCGACGCGCTGGAAGAGCTGGGGGATCTGTACGAGCTGGACGGGGCGATCGTGCATCGCGTGCTCGCCTACCGTAACGCCGCGCGCGCGGTGCGCGAGGCGCCGGTGTCCGTGGCGGAGCTGGCGCGCGCGGGCCGCGTGACCGAGCTGGCTGGCATCGGCGCGACGCTCGAGCAGAAGATCCTCGCGCTGCTGGACACCGGCACGATCCCGGCGGCAGAGAAGCTGCGCACACGTGTGCCTGCCGGGCTGATCGCGATCACCCGCCTGCCCGGCCTCGGGCCCAAGCGCGCACGGCTGCTGCACGCGCAACTCGGGATCGACTCGCTCGAGGCGCTGCGCGAGGCGGCACTCGCGGGGCGGCTGCGCACCGTCAAGGGTCTCGGCGCGAAGTTCGAGGCGAGCGTGATCGAAGCGCTGGAGCGGATGCCCAGCCGACCTGCCGCCGCAGCACGGCGCGGGCCGCGCCTGTTGCTGCCTGACGCGCTGGAGCTGGGACAGGCGCTGGCAGAGGGGCTGATAGAGCGTGACGGCAGCGACGCAAAGGTGCTGATCGCCGGCTCGGCCAGACGTATGGCCGACAGCGTCAAGGACATCGACCTGATCGCGGTGACGCGCAAACCGGTGACGCTGGCCAGGAGCTTGGCCACGCTGGCGGAGATCGAGAGCGTCAGCTCCGCCGGCAAGAGCGCAGCGAGGGGACGCACTCACACCGGTGTAAGCGTCGATCTTCGTATCGCTAAGCCCGGCCAGCTCGGCAACCTGTTGCAGCACTTCACCGGCTCGGGCAAGCACAACGCGGCCCTGCGCGAAATGGCCGTGCGCAAGGGGCTGCACGTGTCCGAGTACGGAATTACACGAGGACGCAACCGGCGCGACTACCACTTGTGCGAGCGAGCAGGAGGTATATGCGGCGCTTGGCCTGGCCTACGTCGAGCCGGAGCTGCGCGAGAATCGCGGTGAGCTGGCTGCGGCGGCGTTTGAATTGCTCGCGGCCGGCAAACACCCCGCCAGCAAGCGGTCCACACACCCGGAGGACCCCTCCGCCGCAGCCCATAGCGGGCTGCCGGAGCTGATCGATCTGAGCGACATCAAGGGCGATCTTCACTGCCACACCGTCGCCTCCGACGGGCGCAACACGATCGAGGAGATGGCGCTTGCCGCGCGCGCCCGCGGCTATGAATACGTGGCGATCACCGACCATTCGGCCTCGCACGGGTTTGGCAACGACGTGTCCCCCGAAGAGTTGCGTCTGCAGATCGAGCACGTGCGCGAAGTGGACGCGCGCATGGATGCGATCAAGGTGCTGGCGGGCAGCGAGGTGAACATCCTGCCCGACGGCTCGCTCGACTACGAGGACGAGCTACTGAGAGAGCTGGACTGGGTGATCGCCAGCGTACACACCGCCTTTGGCATGAACGAACAGAAGATGACCGAGCGTATGCTCACCGCGATGGAACACCCGCTGGTCGATGCGATCGGACATCCGACGGGGCGTTTGATCGAGCGGCGCGTGGGCTATGCGCTCGACATGCACGCGCTGATCGAAGGCGCCGCGCGCACCGGCACGATGTTGGAGGTCAACGCCAACCCCAGACGCCGCGATCTAAACGACGTCCACGCGCGTGCCGCCGCGCGCGCGGGCGTGCGCATCCTGATCGACTCAGACGCCCACGGCACAGAGCGCTTCGCGGTGATGCGCTGGGGTGTGGCCACCGCGCGGCGCGCGTGGCTCACAGCCGCCGAGGTCGCCAACACGCGCTCCTGGGAGGAACTCAACGAGCTACGCAAGCCCGCGCGGCGCAGGCTTCTTTAAGCGCCCAGCCGCAATGCCGAGGCTAGCGGAAGGGACAGTAATAGGCGACATTGCCGGATGCCTGATCGAGGCGTAACACCCACACGCCGGTTCCATCGCTGAGCGTCGTACACGCCGGGGGCATGCTTGGCGAGACCGACTGATGGATGACCGACACGACCGCCACCGAGGCGCTCGCCATCGCCGTGTCAACCGACGGTAAGAGCCCGGCAATCAGTGCCAATGGACCGAGGCCTTCGCCCGAGAAGTCGCCGGCTTCGATCTGGCGTTCATTGAATGCCACGACTTCAACCCCTTGCTCACGCAATGCTTCGAAGAGACCCAGCACGTCTCCGTCGCGCTGCGGGCCGGCCACGAGGAACCCGTGGTTGGAGTAGAGCACGACTCGGTCCGGATAGGCCTCGGTGTCCGGGGGGCCTGGCGGTGAGCTTTGCTTCCAGCTGTCTCCCCGCGCCGAAGCTGGTGCTGAGGGTATTGGCGAGTACCGCGAGCACAAGCACCGTGGCGCCGGCCAGGCGCGCTGCGCGCGGGAGGTGGGCGATCCAGCCGGTACCGATCACGGCCAGATAGGCCATCAGCGGCATGTCGTAGCGAATGTCGTGGTGGGGGGTCAGCGTTATCGCCATCCAGGCGACGAGCGCCCCCACCAGGAACTCCAACCTCGGACCGCTGGCTCCTCTTGGCGGACAACGACGCGGATCGTCCAGATGCTGCCGACGACGGCGAGCACGAACAATCACGAGGAACAACTGAGAGTTGAGCGTGCTCCAGAAGTACCAGAGGAGATTGGCGAAGGACAGCGTCGGCGGTTGGTTGCCCGCGACTGCGCCGGATTCGGTGCCGGCCAGCTTTGTGATCGTGGAGAACTCAGAGAAATGGTCGACATACCAAGGCGCTCCGATCACGAGCGCGACCGCCGCGAACAGACACCAGTCCACGCCAGCGCCGCCATCCACCGCGAGCGAGGGCGACAAGGACTGATTCCCACCACGAAAAACGGGAACTGCACCTTGACAAGCAGACCGAACCGACCGCCAGGCCGGCAATCCGCTCATGCGGACACGACTGAAGTCCTGCTGGCGAGCAAGCAGCCACATCGAGACGGCGACGAGGGCTGTCTCCGGGCGCGTCGAGCATGAATACGTGGAACTGTGCGATCAGCAGCGGCGAGCCGAGCACGAAGATTGCAGCAACAGGCCAGCCCGCGCGCCGAATAGGAGCTGTCCCGTCTTGTAGCAACCGAGCGTCAACAGAGAAACGAAGAGAAGATTCTCGGCGACGATCGGTGTGGCCACGTTCACTCCGCCAACGAACATCGCGAGCGCACCGATCAGATGTACCAGCGGTGGATATTGAGAGATATTGTTGAACGGCTCTAGCAGGTGGCCCAACTTGAGCTGCTCGTGAAACTGAATCGCCATTTCCAGGTGGTCGCCTGCGTCGAAGACCGGGATGCTGCGATCCTGAGCTGAGCCACCAACATGTGATTGCGACGAACGCCGTCGTTGCACCGATGACACCCCACGCAGGACCACTCCAGCGCGAGCATTTCCACTTGCGGCTGCTCCGCCTTCGGGAGCGAACCGGAGTCCGAGCGGTTGCCACCATCCCGAGTCTAACCGCAGTCCGTTCCAAATGCTAGTTAAATCGGTGGTAAATGGGACTTGCCGCACAAGTCCCAGCTCCGCCGAGCAGGGCAGGCAGCAGTTGCTGGGACACGAGCCTGTCGACAGCTTCACGCCTGAAGGGTGCGAGTGCCCGCAGCGCGTGCTGCGCGTAGCCTGGAAGCGGGTCGTCGAGCGCGGTGCGTAGGGCCGTACCCAAGCCTGCCGCGGCTTGATCCGCGGTGACCAGTCGTGCGTCGAGCTCTCGAGCGATCGATAGCGCGACATACGGGCCCGGCGAGGGCGTCGTCACGAACGCACAACCGTCGGCCAGTGCCTCGAGTTGGGCAATGCCGTAGTCCTCGCGGCGGGCCGCGCATACGTAGGCGCGCGCGCGGCGCAGCAGCGCACGATAGTCATTCGGCGCAAGCAGCCCGCAGACGCGCACACCTGGCGCGGGCAGCACATAGCCGAGACGGCGCAGCTCGTCCTCCTCCACGCCCGCCACCAGCAGCTCCTCGCCGGGCTTGCTGACACCTCGCCAAGCATCGAGCACGATGTCGAGGCCCTTCTTGGCCGGGTTTGCCGCGTACGTGATGGCGGCGATTTCACGCACAGCATGTGATGCACTCGATTTGCTTGGTTGATCTGAAATGCATGATTCACTTGTCTCCTCTGCACCGCTCGAGTGCTGTGATTCACTCGGCCTGTCCATCTCGCCAAGGGGGGATGATTCATGCGGCCAAGACGGCTCGACCGGCACCGGCAGCACAAGCGCGCTCTCATGCGCGCGAGCGTCGCGAACGGCGGCGGGGACCTCAAGCAGAGCACTCTCGCTCTGGGCCAGCAAGAGCGGCGCTTCGCGCAGGCGGCGACGCTCTAGCGGTCGCTGCCACAAGCCGTGGCGTCCCAACCTGTTGGCCGCAGCAGGCGCGTCGAAGCGGATCGCGCCCGGACGTGGCCACAGCAATGCCGCGGTGGTCGTCGAGTAGATCAGGGCGCGTGCCGAAGTGCGCGCAAGCTCGACCACGGCCGCCTGTCTCGCGATACGCGCCCAGCGCAGGTCGGTGAGCATCAGCGTACGCACCGACCCCGGCGGCTCGGGGCGCACGATTGCGGCACTTGCGCCAACGCGACGCAGAGAGGCGAGCAACTCGTCATCGACTGAACGCAGACCGCTGGTAGCGCCCAGGGAGACGATCAGGACATCGACCGAACTGGCGGTGCCACCCCCGACCCGGCGCATCCCAGACTGAGAAACAGAGCTCATCAGACCTGCCACCCGTACTCAGGTCGTGGCACCGTTCACGCGCTGCGGGCGCAGGGCCTTGAAGCCTGGAGTGCGCGCAAGCGCGATTGCTCGCAGCGGGGAGGTCCGCAGCACATGGAAGCGCACCCCGTCGCGCTCCTCGATCGCCGCCACGGCGGCATCCTGACGGCGCCACCACAACGCGACCGCGATCGCGAAGCCGGCGCCGATTCCTGGGATCTGTGGGGCGAGGAAGGCCAGGCCGCCAGCCACAACCGTGAACAGCAGCAGTGGCCACAGGCGGTTCAGCAGCGTGGCGCCCGGGCGGTATTCGGGCAGCGCGGTGCTCGTCTTGGCCTCGCGCAGCAGACGCGCGATCGGCGGGTGGACCTCGGCACGGCGCCCCAGCCACAGGCCGATCGCGGCGGCCACCACCCACCAGCCGACCGAGACGGGCACGATCGTCTGGTCGGAAGACGGCGCGGCGGAGAACACAGTGACGATCGCCAGCGCCGTGGCGGCGGCTGCGCTGAGCAGCACGGTGGCCCTGAGGAAATCGACGAAGTGCACGCCTCGTATCGCGTCAGCGCGCGCGCCACGGTGGACCGTTGGACACGAACATCGCGCTCATAGGAGCGCCTGGAGCAGGCCGCGCACGCCACCCTGGCCATCGATGATCAGGTCGGCCTGCTCGGCCAACTCGGGGGGCGTCTCCTCCGATCCGACCGCCACGCGCACAGCCAGCTCGAGCGTGCCGGCGTCGACGAGCGCACGCAGGGCACGGAAGGCGTCGATGTCGGTACTGTCGTCGCCGACGTAGAGCGCGGTCTTGATCGGCGCGCCGTTGTCGCGATCGACGGCGCTCTGCAGCAGAGCGCTGACGCCGAGACCCTTGTCCAACGCGACCGGGGGGCGCACCTCGAGCACCATCCGTCCCCAATGCACCGCGAAGCCCTCGCTCTCTGCACGCTCGGCGATTTCGCGCACCAGCGTCTCAGCGGCCTGCTCGTCGGGGACGCCACGCCAATGAAAGGCGGCGATCGCCTCCTTGTCCTCGCTGCGCACACGCGCGCGGTGCAACTCTGGAGTGACTGCGCGCCGCGCGAACTCGCGCACCCTCTCCGCCCACGCAGTCAGATCGGGGTCGAGCTCGGCACGGGTGGCGCCGGGGCGCAGCAGCTCACCGCCGTGGTTGCCGATGTAGGCGATGCTGCCGATCGCGACGATCTGGCGCGCTGTGGCAGCGCGGCGTCCACTGACACAACCCACGAGCCGGTAACGCTTGGATATCTCGATCAGCAGCGTACGCGTCGCCTCGGGCACGTGTGCGTCGGCGGCGTGGCGCACGATCGGGGCCAGCGTGCCGTCGATGTCGAGCAGCACTGCTGCGTGAGCAGGGTCGGCGCGGAGCGGCTCGAGCGCCTCCGCGAGAACGGCGGCAGGGGACACGACCTTTAGTATGGCGCCCCGTGGCGGCGGATCGGTCAGATCTTGCACATGACCGCTGAACTGAGGGCCGATCCGAGCGCCCACAGAGCGCTCAAGCTGGCGGTGATCGGCAGCGCCGCCGGCATCTTCAGCGGGCTGTTCGGCGTCGGTGGCGGAACTGTGATCGTGCCGCTGCTGGTGCTGTGGCTCGGCTATGGACCGCGCGAGGCTACCGGCACTTCGCTCGCCGCGATCGTGTTCATCGCCGGCTTCGCCGCGGCCATCCAGGGGGCCTACGGCAACGTGCACGTGCTCGACGCGGCGCTGATGGGGGTTCCGGCCGTCGGCGGCGTGTTGCTCGGCACCTGGCTGCAGCAGCGCCTTGCGACCCGCTCGATCTCGCTGCTGTTCGCTGCCGTGCTCGTGGCAAGCGCCGTGGAGCTGCTGACGCAATGATCGGTATTCGGGTCGCACACGCCCATGGCCACCATCGTCGGATAGCGCATGCCCCCCGCGCGCGCGGGGGGCATCGCCCTTTTCGAGATCGACTGCCAGGCGCGACGAAGGCCTCGACGCAATGATCGCCGCGATCGCGATCGGGCTGTGTGCGGGCATCGTCGGCGGACTGCTCGGGGTCGGCGGCGGCGTGCTGTTCGTACCCGGGCTGGTGATCGTGCTCGGACTCGGCCAGCACCAGGCGGAGGCCACCTCGCTGCTTGCGATCGTGCCGGTGGCGATCGTCGGCACGATCAAGCAGGACGGCTATGGCAACGTGCGTCGCGGGGACGCGCTGCTGATCGGGGCTGTTGTCGATCGCTGGGGCGACCGTCGGCGTGGCGCTTGCGAACGCCCTGTCCGGCGGCGTGTTGCGTGTCGGCTTCGCGCTTTTGATGGTGCTCGTCGCGATTCAGCTGGTGCGCAGGGCGTTGAGCGAACAGGACAGGTCGATCCGCCGCATAGCGAGGACTCACTAGAAAATCGCCCAACTTCTGCCAATAGCGCCTAGACTGATGTAGATGGGACTCGATAACCCCGTTCATATGCTCCTCATCGTGGTGCTTTTGCTGCTGCTGTTCGGCGCCAAGCGCCTGCCCGAGATCGGGCGCTCGCTCGGCACCGGGATGCGCGAGTTCAAGCAGTCGGTCACCGGCGAGGGCGCAAACCACGGCCAGGACGCGCAAGCGCCGGCCGACGTTGCCCGCAGGGAGCTGTGCAGGCGCAGGCGGCGCCACCGACTCCGCAACAGCCGGCGCCGGTACCGGTGCCCTCATCGGCTCCTCACGCGAACGCCCAGGACGCCTTTGCTCAGCGCGAGCAGGCGCTCGAGCGAGCAGCGCTAGAGAGCCCTCAACGATCTGCCGCGGGAATGCCGAGAGCCCCTGTGGCGCAACGGATTCGCTGCGCCCTCCGGATCCTGGCGTCCTCGGCTCGGAGCACTTCCCGCGCTCGGAGCACTTCCCGCACTCGGAGCACTTCCCGCACTCGGAGCACTTCCCGCACTCGGAGCACTTCCCGCTATCCGTGATGCAGGATCGGCCCCGTGCTGACCGCTTCGAAAACTGAACCTGGCACCCGCTTGAGCTGATCGAGGTCTTCGTTGTTCCAATCCCGGATTTGGGGCTCCCGTTATGTACCAGGGGCTGCCGTTGTCGGCGACGATCAGGCCGTAGCGCTTGAGCGCGCGCAGGATCACCAGAGCCTGGCCGTGGTAGCGGGCCAGGTCGAAGCTTGCTCTTCAGGCGCAGGCGCAGGCCCATCGGCGGGAGCGCCGGATCGGAACTGCTCGACGCGTAGTGGGTGGCTGGGTGGATATAGCCCCGCTGAGTGGCCGGGACCGTCACTCGCAGCGCGTGGTCGATCTGCCCTGAGCGGACCTCCGTGTAGCGAGCCAGCAGCGGGAAGATCGGCAGGCCCGCGGCGTCCGCGGAGGTCCAGCCTTCGGGGCGCAGCCTGTTTGAGCGCAGGTCGAACACAGCGCCGGAGCCGGCGTCCCAACTCGATGCCGTCCTCTGAGCCGCGTAGAGCTCATAAAGCTTGCATGTGCCCTCCTGCAGGACAAGCACGTGCCGGTCGCCTTCTTCGCCTGCGCCCTCGACCGGGGCGTTTGGCGGTATCGGGTATGGGCCCGGATTTGATTCTTCGCCGTATTCGGTGAAGTGGATCGGCACCTTTGGCTGATGCGGGCCGACGACCACATAGGGGATGCCGTAATTCGGCGGGGTGCCGAAGTCGGCGTGCAAATGGATGTTCGCGCCGATGCTTTCGATGTACTTGGCCGAGTTCGGGTTGACAGGGGCATGCGTGATTTCCTGGTTGAGCGGGTTGTCAGCCGGGAAGATCGGGCACGCGCCTTCGTGAGGAGGAGCGCTGGAGGGGGTCTTTGCCCAGGCGACCGCGACGAGTGCCACAACCAGGACGAAAATCAAAAGAAGCGGACTCCCTCGACGTAGCGGCACGAGGCGATGCTACAGGCGACGTCGGGCCTATCCCGATTGGGGCCTCAGCCCGACGGCGTCTGCGCCGCGCCGTCCTGCGCCACGACCGCCGGGCGCGCCTCGGAGCGCAAACCTGCGCCGCAGTGCCAGCAGTAGGCGGCGCCGCGGCTGTGGACGGCACCGCAGGAGCGGCACTGTCCGTGGACTCCTGCCTCGGCGGCACCAAGCAGGCGTTCGACCTCGCCAAGCTCGGCATCGGCTTGCTGCAGCTCGGCCGCCCGGCGGCTGAGCACGTCAAGGCGGTAGTGGTCACGGATCGCCATCTCATAGGTGAGCCCGCCCAGGTCCCACGTGAGGCCCGCTACGCGCTCGGCGAGCGCCAGGCGACGACTGCGCAGCTCGGCCAGCGAGCCGCTGGGAAGCAGTGCCTGCTCAGCCATCAGCCGCCCGTTTCGATCGGTTTGTCGCCTTCTGTCAGCTTTTCGATTTCCTGCTGGTGGGTCTTGCCCTTGGAGCTGCTCAGTTTGTTGAGCGTCGCGGTGCTCGGTTTGCTCGCCGGCTTGGGCTTTGCCTTGGCTGTTTCGGCTTCTTTGACTTCTTTGACTTCCTGCGCTTCGGTTGCCGGCGCGGCTTTGCTGACGGCTGCTTTCGTTTGGCTCGTTGGCGTCGTGGAAGGGGCAGATGTCGTCGTTGGAGCGGATGTCGCCGCGGCTGCGGGCAGGGTGCCCTCTATCTTGACGATCGACGGGCCCGCCGCTTTGGACGGTGCCAGCCAGTGACCGACGAGCAGGCCGATCAGGCCACACATGAGCAGCACGGCAATCAGACCGAACAGGCCCGAGTAACGACGCAGCCACCCGATCGCGCCGTCGTCCTGGGGCAACGGCGGCAGGTAGCCGACCGCAGGCGGCGCAAGCGCGGTAGCTGCCCGTAGCTCGCTCTCGGCCTGCAGCACGTCGAGGAACGGCAGACGCACCGGCGAGCACGGCTGACCACAGGTCAGGCAGTAGCGCTGATCGGCTGCGACGGCGGCGCCACAGTTGGGGCACTTGGCGCTCTCGCTATCGGGCTGGGCTTGAATCGGAAAGACGTTCATCGGGTGGCGTTCATACTCGAATGTGGATGTCGGGAGAGGTTCGTTATGGGTCCGCGAGCGGACGCGATCGCTTCGCGGACTACCCGAAGGCGCCGCGCACGTAGTCGCGCGTGCGCTCGGCGCTCGGCTCTTCGAACACCTGTGTCGCCGTGCCGTACTCGATCAAGTCGCCCAGGTACATGAAGGCAACCTTGTCCGCGACACGCTGGGCCTGCGCGAGGTTGTGCGTGACGATCACGACCGCCAGGTCTTTGCGCAGCTCGTGGATCAGGTCCTCGATCACGCTCGTGGAGATCGGGTCAAGCGCCGAGCAGGGCTCATCCATCAAGAGGACCTCGGGGCGCATCGCGATCGCGCGGGCTATACACAATCTCTGCTGCTGGCCTCCGGAGAGGCGTAGCGCGGGGCGGTCGAGGTCGCCCGCGACCTCGTCGTAGAGGCCGGCTCGCCGTAGCGCGTCCACCACCAGCGGCTCCAGCTCGCGCCGGCGCGGCTTCTTGCGCGACTGTTCGCGCAAGGCGAAAGCCACGTTGTCGAAGATCGACATCGGGAAGGGGTTGGGCTGCTGGAAGACCATTGCCACGCGCGAGCGCAGCTTGGTGTCCTGCAGACCGTGAACGTCCTGGCCGTCGAGCATGATCGAGCCCGAGCGCGACGCGCTTGGGGTCAGCTCGGTCAGGCGGTTGAGCGTGCGCAAAAGGCTGGTCTTGCCGCAACCGGACGGGCCGATCAGGGCCAGCACCTCGCCCTGGTGGATCGACATGGAGACGGAGTTGACGGCGCGCTTGCCACCGTAGTAGATGCTCACATCGTCTAGACGCAGGCGCTCCGGGCCCTGGGCCGCCAACGCTTGGCGGATCGACTCGCGTTCCTGCGGCGGGGCGACCGCGGTCGGCTCGCGGTCGAGCACGATCGTGCGCACCGGCGGGACCACATCCGGGCGAGGCGGATCCTCGCGTTCGGGGCTCAGCGGCCACGGGTCCAACAACGACTCCTCTGTATTCATCGTCATGTTTTCCATCGAACTGATGAGGTTAGTTGGGAATCGTGTATTTGTCAAAGCCGAGACCTTTGCTCGACACCGCTGGAATGTGCTTGCCTGCGGCTGATGCGGCCGACGACGATATTGAGGACGAAAACGAACAGGAGCAACACGAACGCGGCCGCGTACGCCTTGTCCGCGGCCTTGCCTTCGCCGGCCGGCGAGTTGTCGAACACGTAGCTGGTCAGCGTCGAGCCCGTGCCGCGCAGAAAACCCACGATCGGGGTCGAGCCTGCCGGTTCGTTACGCAAGGTCTCGCCGAGCACGATGACCACGATCGCCGTGTCGCCGACGATACGGCTGATTCCCAGCGTGGTGCCGGTGGCGATGTTTGAGCGCACGCTCGGGATCAGGACACGGCGGATCGTGGCGATGCGCGTCTTGCCGAGCGCAAAGGCCGCCTCACGCATGTGGGCCGGTACCGCCTGCAGGCCATCGCGTGTGGCGGCGTAGATAGGCGGCAATGCGATCAACGACATCGTGAGGCCCGCTGCGATGAACGAGGTGCCCGTCACCACGCCTGTCGGCGAGCGGCTCGACAGCGGCGCTAGCACCCCAAGCTGGAAGACGGCGATGCCGACGATCGCGATCACGATGTCGGGGGTACCGGCGACGATCTCGATCGCAGACTCGACCAACCGCGCAAACCAAGAAGGCCGACCGTACTCGATGATCCACGCGGCGCAGCAAACGCCAAGCGGCAGCGCTACCACCAGTCCTATCACGGTCAGCACCACCGTTCCGATCAGCGGGTCCAGGATGCCGCCCGAGACGCTCCCGTCTTCGGCGATCTGCGGCCTTGAGACGAGCAGGTCCGGGCGCAGATATTGAAAACCGCGCACGCCCATGTAAACGACGATCGCCCCCGTCACGAGGCACAGGCCGAGCCCGGCCGCCCACGCGGCGCCCAGAACGATCCGATCGAACAAGCGCCACTCTCGCATCGAAGAGCCTCGACCACGCGTGGGACGCGGCGCCTCTGACTGCGTGCTCGCAAGCGTTGAGGGGAACGTGCTCATCACTTGACCTGGTAGCGCCGCAACGGCAGCTTGATGAGATAGGAGCAGATCGACAGCCCGATCGCCGAGAGCAATAGCAACAGGCCGAAGGCGTACAGCGTCGAGTTCACCGCCGGCGAGCCGCCGAAGCCTTCCTTGTTATCGACGATCACGCTGGCAAGCGTGCGCAACGGCTCATACAGGAAGATCAGCGGTCCGTGATCCAGGTTCGGGGTAAACGAGCGCGAGCCCGAGACCATGAAGATCATTATCGCCTCGCCGAGCGCCCTGGCGCACGCGAGCGCCGCGGCGGCGACGATTGCCGGGCGGATCGCCTTGAGGCTGACGGCCAGTGTGGCGCGCAGCCGATGCACGCCAAGCGCCATCGCGCCCTCACGCCATGAAGCCGGTACTCCGGAAAGCGCCTCGCTGATCAGCGCGACCATGATCGGCGTGATCATCACGGCGAGCACGACCGACGCCACGAGCAGGCTGGCGCCCGTTAGCTCGACGGTGTCCTGCACAGAGGTCTTCTCCGCACCGGTAACCAGATGATTGCCGACGAACGGCACCAGCACGAGGATCCCGATCAAGCCGTAGATCACCGACGGCACCGAGGCCAGCAGGCGCACGACGGGGATCATCACCCGCCTCAGGGCAGACGGTGCGAACTCGACGATGAAGATTGAGGACAGCAGCGCGAGCGGCAGCGCGATCAACAGCGCGATCGAGGTTGTGAGCAGCGTGCCGTAGATGACCGGCCACGCGCGCAAGTGGTAGGCAGAGGCCGGCGGATGCGGGCCCGTTTCGAACATTCGCTGCAGTTGGCTGTCGAGATCGCCGCCTGAGCCGAGCCAGGCAAAGCCGCCGTTGTGCTCGATCGTCGGCCAGGCGTGAACGGCGACGAACGCGACCATCCCTACCACGATCAGACATACCACTAGCGACGCCGCGCCGAGCGTGAGCTCGGCGCGGCGGTCTGACCAGGGTTGGCGCAACCGCGCCAATGGGCTTGTTACTTGAGAGAGATCCACTGTGTGGAGATGATCTTCTGTGCGGCCGCGCTGTTCTCGATCCAGCCGATGAACGCCGAGGCGGCACCCGTCGCTTTGCCCTTCGTCACCTCGTAGAAGCGCGCGACGCCGGCATAGCTTCCGGCGGTTGCGTTGGCCAGCGTGCAGCCGACGCCGTTGAAGGCGACGTCATTGACGCCCTGACTGGCGAAGTAACCAGAGAGGAAGCCAATCGAGTTCGGGTCTTTTTCGATCGCCTCGCGCTGCAGCCCCTCGGAGGACTCTTCGCTGGCAAGCGTCGAGACTTTCTTGCCGCCGATCAGCAACGTCGTGAAGTTGCTGAGCGTGCCGGCCGTCGAGTTGCGGCTGATCAGGTCGATCGGACCGCTGGCCGTGGCGCCAGGAACCTTGCTCCATTCGCGGGTCTTGCCAGTGAAGATCGCTTCGGTTTGCGCCTGGGTGAGGTTGGGCAGTTTGTTTGCGCTGTTGGTGACAACGCACAGGTAGTACTTGGCGACCGGATAGAAGTTCAGCCCGGCCGGGTCGGTCGGCAGCGGATCGCGTGAGACGTCGGCGATCGAGTCACGACCGGCGGCGACGTTGTTGATGCCGACCTGCGTGCCGCCCTGCGAAATCTTGATTTTGACCTTCTTGTTGAGCTTCTCGTACTTCTGGACGAGCAGCGAGACGAGCGGGAACGAGGCGGTCGCTCCGCTGATCGAGAGTGCGCTCGTCGCGAGAGCGACCGAGGGACCGCTATCGAGAGCGTGAGAGTCGCCGCGACTAGGGCGGCGACACGGCGAGGTCGGTGCATTTTAGTAGGGGCTCCGTTCGGATGGTTGACAGCGTATTTTGGGGCAGCCTAGCATAATCTTCATAAATAAGATCAAGATTAGCTATTTTATGAAGAAGGCCACCGACCCCTCGAACACGGAGGGTCGGCAAAAAGAGCGCCGAGCAGAACACGAGCCAAATCGATGACCACCGAGAACAACCAAGACCGTCCCGCCCCAACGCAGGGCGACACTTCCCGCGAGCAGTGCGCGGAGTGCGGTGCCACGCTGGTCGAGGACCAGCGCTACTGCCTACAGTGCGGGGCGCGACGTGGCAAGCCGCGCATCGACTTCGCCGTTTTCTGGGGATCGTTGTCTCCGACCGGTGGTTCAGGCGGACACTCCGATGCGTCGAGCGCCGACGCCGCGACAGGAGAATCGAGGGCGCAAGGCACAGGCGCCGTGGTGGGACAGCCAAGCGCACGGGGCGTCGACGCCGCGGGCCAGCGACGCAGCTGGTGGGCCGGTGCTTCCTTCCTCGGAGCCGGGGCGCCCTCGCGAGGCATGGCCACCGCGCTTGCGGCCGGAGTGCTCGCCGTCGGCATCCTCGCCGGCGTCGCGCTGGGACCTGGTCCGGCCAGCTCGCCAGCCGACAGCGCCACGCTCGCACAGCGCGCGCTTGCCGCTCTGGTGGCGAGTGCCGGCAGCGACTCACAAACCGCCACTTCGACGAGCGCCGCGGCAACGCCACCGCCGATCGCAAGCGAACCCACCCCGACTCCGACAAAGACGAGCGCTGCCAAGGGCAAAGCCAAATCGTCACCGGCCTCGAGCGTCGAAAGCAGCTCCCCGGAAAACTCGGGCGAATCCTCGACGAGCCCATCGGAAAGCTCTTCCAAAACCTCCAAAGGCCGGAAAGCGAAAAAACGGCCCCGGGCACGCCGATCAAACTGCCCCCGATCAAGCACGTGTGGGTGATCGCGCTCTCAGGCACGAGCTTCAGCGCCGCCCTGGCAGACCCCACCGCCGACCCGTATCTGGCCAAGCAGCTCGTGCCCAAAGGCACGCTGCTCAACAACTACACGCTCAGCTCCAGCAGTGCGCTTGGCAATGGGATCGCGCTGCTTTCGGGACAGAACGTGAACCTCGACACCGAACAGAACTGTCCCACCTACAGCGCCCTTGCAGCCGCCGACCGTCAACGCCACCACCGGCCTGGCCGAGGGTGTCGGCTGCGTGTACCCGGCAACCGTCAAGACGCTCGCCGACGAGCTGAGCGCTGGGTCTCTGACCTGGAAGGCATACGTGCAGGACATGGAAGAGGACGCACCTGTGAGCGGCACGGCGCCCGCCGCCGGCGTCCAGAGTGGCACGAGCGCGACGCAGGGCGCCGGCGCTCCCAGCGGCGCGAGCCAAGTAGCCGACACTCCGAGCGCGGCACAGACCAGCGCCTCACCGGGCGACACGAGCACGACGCCCGGCGCGCAATCCCAGCCCGCGACCGCGGTCACATGCCGTCGGCCAGAACTGGGCACGCCCGACCCCAACCACATACCCGCCACCGGCGACCCCTACCTCACTTATCGCAACCCCTTCGTGTACTTCGACTCGCTGCTGAGCGAAGGCGCCTGCGCGAGCAACGACGTGGATCTGTCGCAACTGCAAGCGAGTCTCGCCACGCCCGCCGACACGCCGAGCCTCAGCTGGATCGTGCCCTCCGCTTGCAACGACGGCTCAGCCGCTCCCTGCGCACCGGGCTCGCCGGCCGGGCTCGCGCCCGCTGACGCCCTCCTGAAGGAAATCGTGCCTCAGATTCTCGCGACCAGCGCCTACGCCAAGGAAGGCCTGATCGTGATCGTGCCCGACAGTCCGCCGGCCTCACCCGCAAACGTCGCGGCAAAGCCTGTCGGTGCGCTGCTGCTGTCCCCATTCGTGCACAGTGGCGCACGGGTCGCGGAAAGCTTCGACGACTTCTCGCTCTCCAAGAGCATTTCGCTGCTCTTCGGAGTACTCCCCTTGGGCCATGCCAACGACCAGAGCACCGTGTCATTCGGGGCAACGGTCTACGGCGCAAGTGGAAAAGCGGCCGGTGCCGCCTCCACGGCCAAGAAGGCGGCCCAGGCCGCATCGACACAACCGCGGCGCCGTCCGCTCCCTGATCTCTCAGGTCCGGGCTCGCCGGCGTCGCATCCTGGCGGCTGAACCTCCGCCTTCATGTCAAACAACGAACGGAGACCCCCGTTGCACACACATCGACCCGTCCACCAGCGAGCTTCCCTTTGGCTCGGCGCGATCGTGGGCTCGATCGTCCTCTCGATGGCGATCGTCGCCTCGGCTAACGCCGAAGCCGTCGGAATCGAAGGAAGCCCGAACAACCTCACCTGCTCCGGGCACATATCGACCGGCACTGCCGAACTCGGAAGCGAAGAAGTGCAGGTTCGCTACACGTTTTACTGCAACGGTCCGATCACCGGCTACCAGCTGCAGTCGAACGTGCCGCTCACCGGCTTTGAGGCAGCGCCGCTCGTCACAAGCAACGCGACCAACCAGCCGCTCTCAGACACGTTCTCCTGCGGCGGCGAATTGCCGGGCTGGGCGGATAACTGTGAGGGCTCGACCAAGACCGGCTGGGAGACGATCACCGGGCAGTTCTCAATCGGCAAGGCGTTGTGCGCCGCGCCGCATCTCGACCCGCTGCTGAGCGTCACCGACATCTACCTCGAAAAGGCCGTCCCGACGCAGGCGATCTCAGGTCCGTTCGACCTCGGCCGCCCGTTGCACTGTCCCGCCGTCTCCTACGTCGGCGGCACACGCCTGGAACCGCAACCGCTCCAGTCCAAGGCCAAGAAGAGCGGCAAGCACGACAAGGGCAAGGGCAAGGGCAAGAAAGCAAAGACGGGAGCCAAAGCCAAGAAGAAATAACGCCAAATGGCTGCACCCCGAGAGGGCGAACGCTGTCTACGCGTGTGTCGTCTGACAGAACCCGGGGCAGCGCCATAAGAAACATCTAACCGACCGACCTCCTCGGCAGCGTACGCTTGGCCGGATGACCGTTATTCGTCCGGCCAAGCTTCGCCTGCCTCGTCCGCGCAGACGCCGTCTGGCGGCACTGCTGGCGGTGCTTGGCGTCTTGGCGCTCGCGTTCACCAGTTGCGGCACGAGTGCCGAGAGCGCTTCGGTCCTCACCTCGAGCGCGTCCACGCCTCCGCTGGCTTCCCCACAGTGCGCGGACGCCGTAGCCAGAGCGCTCGGGACGATCTCCGAACACGTCTACCGCGAGCTCTCGGGCGGGCGAATCGCTCTACCGGCCGCTGAAAGAGTTGCCGCCTCGCCGGCGCTGCTCGCCGCGATCCAGGCCAATGATCCGGCGGCGGCGCGCAAGGCGTTGGGACCGCTGCTGCGCGGCCAACTGGTGCGCGTGCGCGTTAGTCTCGCCGGGCGCACATTCGTCGAATACGGGTAGCGCCAACGGGATCGCTCCGGTGAGCACCCCTCTTAGGAATCTCGAAGGGCGCACGATCGGCACGGTCACAGCCGCCGAGGAGGGGGTATTCGGCTACGCCGGCACGCTGTACGCGATCACCGAAGCACAGGTCTTCGCGCGCTCCGCCGGGCACTCGCTGGGCGGCTCGAGCAGTCCCGCCCCGAACAGCATCCCCGACAAAGGCGAGATCACCTACAAGGCAAAGCGCTACGCCGTCTACTCCTTCCCCGGCGCCGGCTTTCCCCAGAAGAAGCTGCGTGTGTTCGTGCTCGCCCCTGTCCCACCCGCCTCGACCTGCGCGCCCACACCGGCGCAGACGGCGATCGACGCGATCGGCGAAACGGCCAAGCGGATCTACCGCCGGGAGCAGTCTGGAGCGGCGACGCGCGCCGTCGTGCACGACTTCGAAGACTCGCGGCCCTTCCAGGAAGCGGTCGCCGGCGACAACCCTGCCGCCACACGAGCGGTGATCGTGAAATTCTTCGAAGGCACCCTGCACGTCGTACGCGTGCGCGCCACGCTCGGTGAAAAGCTCGTCGCCGACGTCGGCGGGCCGCACGTGCTGGCGCCGATCCGCGGCGACGTGCGCAACGCTCACGGGCGCGTGGTCGGCCACTTCCTGCTGTCTGTGCAAGACGATCTCGGCTATGTGATCCTCGCGCAGCGCTTCGCCGGCGTGCAGGTATTCCTCTACGAAAACAAGCTGGCGCTGCTCGGCAGCAGCAGCCCGGCGCCGCTGTCGATACCCAAGCACAGCGAAATGCTGTTCGACGGTGTGCGCTACCACACCTACTCGTTCACAGCCGAAGCATTCCCGAAGGGGCCGCTGGAAGTCTCGCTGTTGATCCCGCCCGTGCGCGGAACCTGACTCAGATCATGCTCGTGGTCATTCGCTCGATCTCGGCGATCGAGGTCTGACCGGCGCGCACCTTCGCGATACCGTCGTCGCGCATGCGCCGCATCCCCTGGTTCATCGCGGCAGCCGCGATGTCGTCCACGGAGGCACGGCTCAGCACCAGCGAGCGCACCTCCTCTGTTACGGACATCACCTCGTAGATGCCCATGCGCCCGCGATAACCGGTGGTCGCGCAGCGAGTGCAGCCGACCGGCTCGAACGCCTCGGACTCATATAGCCCGTATTCGGCCAGCAGAGACTCCGGCGCTTTGCTGGCCCGCTTGCAGTGCGGGCAGAGCGTGCGCACAAGTCGCTGTGCGACCACGCAGTCGATCGCTGAGGAGATCAGGAACGGCTCGATGCCCATGTCGATCAGACGTCCCAGTGCGCTTGGAGCATCGCGCGTGTGCAGGGTCGAGAGTACAAGGTGGCCGGTAAGCGCCGCCTCGACCGCGATGTGCGCGGTTTCGCGGTCGCGGATCTCGCCGACCATGATCACGTCCGGGTCGGCGCGCAGCATCGCGCGCAACCCGCCGGCGAAGGTCATGCCGGCCTTGGGCGCGACCTGCATCTGCTTGACCCCGGCGATGCGCGACTCGACGGGATCCTCGATCGTGAGGATCGAGCGGCTGCCGTCGTTGACGGCGCCGAGCGCCGCGTACAGCGTCGTCGACTTGCCACTGCCGGTCGGTCCTGTCACGAGCACCGCGCCGTTGGGCCGGGCGATCGCGTAGGCGAATCGGTCCTGCTCGGTGCGCTGCATGCCAAGCGACTCCAAACCGCGCACAGCTACACCCTTGTCGAGGATGCGCAGGTAGGCCCCCTCTCCGTAGACGAGCGGAAGTGTGGTCACGCGCACGTCCACGCGCCGCCCGGAGACGGTGAGCGCGAAACGCCCGTCCTGAGGCACGCGCCGCTCGGAGATGTCCATCTCGGACATGATCTTCACGCGCGAGATGACGCTGTTGGCCATCGAGCGCTTGAGCGTCGAGGTCAGCGAGAGCACTCCGTCGATGCGAAAGGAGACGTGCATGTCGCCCTCGCCCGGATCGATGTGGATATCGGAGGCGCCCTGCTCGATCGCGTCGGCGATGATCGAGTGCACTAGCTTGATCACGGGCGCGTCCTTGTCGGCCTCGTCCATGACGAACTCGGACTCTCCTGCGGAGTCGTCCTCCTCGACGATCTCTTCGACGGACTGCTCCACGCGCGAGAGGCGCATGATCAGGATGTTCAGATCCTCTATCGAAGCGGAAGCCGAGCGCACTCGCCGGCCGGTTAGCATTGCGACGTCGTCGATCGTCAGCACGTTGGTCGGATCGGCCATCGCCAGCAGCAGCGTGCCGTCCTCCAGGAAGCCGACCGGCACCGCCTGGTAACGGCGGATGGCCTCCATGTCGATCAAGTTCACGGCACCCATGTCCAGTTCGTAGACGGACAGGTCGATGTATTCCAGGCCAAAACGCTCGGCGACCACACGGGCAAGCTGGTCGTGGCGCAGGATGCCCTGCTCCACCAGGATCTGGCCGGTGGGCTTGCCCTGGGCTCGAGCGATCTCCACCGCCTCCTCGACCTTCTCGCGCGTGGCGAAGCCAAGATCCACGACGACGTCCCCGATCAAACGTCCCGGACGGCCGTCGGCGAGTGCCTGCATCAACGCGTCGCGCTGGATCGCGCCGTGCGCGGGCTCGCGCGGCCCGTCGGCGGGGCGCAGCAGCGAAAGCTCACTCACAGCGCCAGCATTTAGGTTGGGTCGGTCCCCCACGCTTTGATGATCGGCATCGCAAGAGGAGGACTTGACCGACGCGGCGGGGTTTCTCAGCGGATGATCAGCGAGTGACCGTCTGCCCCCCGCCATAGGGGGTCCCCGAATGGGGGAGCCCTTGCTCGAAGGCGCCCTTGACACCCGCGTCGAGCGCGTTCAGTCGCTGCAGGGCAAGCGCCTCGGCAGAGCCGAAGCGCTGGGCGCCCGCGCCGTCGGCGCCGTGATGGCAGAGCACACAGTGCTCCAGCGCCATGCGCCGCTCGCTGGGCAACGTAGCGGGGACATGGGCGGCGATCAATCTGAGCCCCAACTCGATGTGTCCCAGCATGCGACCCTCCTCGGTGCGAAGGATCTCCGCACCGTAGCTATACTCGCGCGTCTTGCCTATGTCGTGCACGAGCGCCGCACAGAGCAGCAGATCGCGGTCCAAGCGCGGATGCACCGCGCACAGCTCGACCGCCAATGTGGCAACCGCCACCGTGTGCTCCAAGAGCCCACCGAGGAAGGCATGGTGCGTCGAGGCAGAACGGGCCGGTCCGGCAGAGGGCAGCGAGCAAGGCGCGCGGCGCAGCTCGGCGCGCAGCTCGCGATCCTCCAGCATGCGCTGCAGCAACCCTTTGAAGCCGGGGTCGAACACCTCGCGCGCAAGGTGCTCGTAGAAGCCCTCCAGCTCGTCGATGTCGCGACGGGAGACTGGCAGGAAACGCGCGGCATCCTCATCTGCCAGCTCGATCCGAGCGATCTGCTCGACAGTGAGCTGCAGCTGCTCGCGAAACAGCTCTGCGCGCCCGCGCACCCGCACGAGCTCGCCGCGCTCGAAGCGCCCCGCGAGGAGGTCGGCGTCGCGGAAGACCCGGCCTGAGAGACTGCCGGACTGGTCGCGCAATTCGACTGCAAGGTAGGGGTCGCCGGAGCGGGTAATGAGCCGCTCCTTGCGCACACAGGCGAACACGGCGTCTACCATGTCCCCGGCACGCAGGGTGGCGATCGTCTGAGAGTCTCGGGGGCCCTGGTATGGGACCGTTGCGTACTTCCCCGCCAGAAGCGCACGGTCCTCGAGCTCGTGGTGGACATGTGGTGTTCATGATGTACGGTGGGTCGGATGCAGCCACTGATCTGGGATCGTCGCCCCGACGGCTTGCGCGCCCCCGCGATGGTGTGCTCGTTTCAAGGCTGGAACGACGCCGGCGACGCGGCATCGACTGCGACGGCCTTCCTTGCGCAAGCGCTCGGCGCGCAGCGTTTCGCGCAGATCGACAGCGAGGAGTTCTACGACTTCCAGGCCAACCGCCCACACGTCAAGATCGACGATACCCAGGCGCGCGTCATCTCCTGGCCGTCGGTCGAGATCTTCGAGGCGCGTGCACCGCGCGCTCATCGCGACCTGGTGATCGTGCAGGGCACAGAGCCCTCGATGCGCTGGCGCTCATTCAGCGCGCTGATCGTCGACCTGGCCGAGGCGCTCGACGTGCAGCTGGTGGTGACACTCGGAGGGCTACTGGCGGACGTTCCCCACTCGCAGCCGGTGACGATGACCGGCTTTGCCTCGGACCCAGTTCTGATGGAGAGACTTGGGCTCACCGCCAGTAGCTACGAGGGTCCCACCGGGATCGTCGGCGTCCTGCACACCGCCTTCGCACAGGCGGGACTGCCCTCGGCGAGCCTGTGGGCAAGCGTGCCCCACTATGTCGCGGCCGCCGCCAGCCCCAAGGCGGCGCTAGCGCTGTTGCGCAAGCTGGAGCTGATGGTGGGCATATCGGTGGATGTCACAGAGCTCGAGGAGGCCGCGGGCGAGTACGAACACCAGGTGGGGCTTGCGGTGCGCTCAGACCCCGACATCCAGGCCTTCGTCGAGCGCCTGGAGCGGCGCGCGGCCGAGGACGACCAAGCCGCGATCAGCCCGCAGGATCTGCCCTCAGGAGATCTGCTGGCACGCGAATTCCAACGATTTCTCAGGCAGCGGGGAATCGAGAGCTAGCGTCTCGCTAGCGCGAGGCGATCCCGTAGGTGACGGCGGCGGAGCCCAACAGCAGTTTGTGCGAGCCGTACTCGGCCTCGGCCGCCGCCGGTTGAAAGCCAGATGAGATCTGCAGCTTCTTCGAGAGCGCATACATGACGAACTCGATCGTGTCGCTCTTTCCCTTGGCTGGGCAGATCGGCGAGTAGGCGACCTTGCCAGCGGTGTTTGTGCCGAGGATCCCGCCCGGTGGCACCTTGCCTGCCGCCACGCCGGTGGAGCTGGGTTCGATCCCTCCAACCACCCAGCGGATGCCGCCTTCGGAACCGCTGGAGTTCTCGTCGATCACGAACAGGAACAGTTCGGCGGCTTTCGCGGGCACTTTCTGCCAGGAGAGCGCAGGCGAGATGCCGGGCCCCGCGCAGGTGTAGGACACTGGAATCGCGCCGTTGCGTTCAAACGCAGGGCTGGAGATCGAGAACGCTCCAGGTGCGGTGTAGACCTCTCCGCTGGCGTTTGACGCGGAGGAACTCGAGGAGGATCTGCTTGACGATGCCGCGGAATCAGAGGCTTTAGGAGAGGAGCTGGTGGCGGTCAGATCTTCGGGCTTGCCTTTGTACTGCTTGCAGTCTTCCATCACATAGCCTGGGTCGCAGCTTGTGTATCTCTTCCAGTGTGCGCGGAAGTTGTTCTCGAAGGCGGTGAGCAGCGCGTTGCGTTGCGCCGCGCTCTTGCCGGCGGTGACCTCCGCGGCGATCTTGGAAGCCAGCAGTTCGACCCTGATACGCGCCAGCAGGTCAGCTTCGGTCTCGCCGGATTTGGCAAGGTACTTCTGCAACGAGCCGGCCTTGGGGAAGCTCTCGTGGACCAACTGGGCGTAGCGCTGCTTGACTTCGGCTTCGGAGACGCTGACGCCGCGTGCGCCAGCCTCGCCGAGCACCCACTCGGAGGTGATCAGAAAGCCAAGCGCCTGATGCGCCGGCGAGCCGGCGGCACCGAGCGCCGTCTCGACTGCCAGCCAGTGCTGGTAGCTCGCCTTGGAGATCGGCGTGTGTGAGACATAGGCGACGGCATCGACATTGGCGGCGCTGCCCTTCGTCGGCGCGGCCGCTGGGGAGATCGGCACCGAGGCTGTGCCCGTCGAGGACGATCCGCCACCGCAGCCGGCGATCAACCCAGCGACGAGCACCCCCGCTGCCAGCAGAGGTAGCGCACGTGCCGGCGAGCGCTCGCTCGCACCCCTGTGCATATGCGAGACCACCCCTCCCTTCAAGACACTTCTCTTCATCCTCGCGAGAAGGCTATCCGCTTGGCCTAAAGCCCAGCGAAAGCTTGCCCTTTCCCGACCCATAGGAGCGCCTGCTGTCCACTGCACCCCCTTCCACCCACACACGACGACCGTTTCCGCGACAAAGAACCACTCGGGAGGAGTCCGACCCTCGCGGCTACCGCTCCCAAGCCGGGCAGGCAATGCGGTAGTCGCACAGCCCACACACACTCGGCGAGGGCGTCGGCTCGAAGCGCTGTCCCATAATCGCCTCGCCGACCTCGGCGACGACGCGCGCGATCCAGTCGGGATCCATCTCCGCGCTGGGGACAGGGATCTTGACGTCGTCGAGCACGTAGTAGTAGGAGAGACGCTCGGCCTCGACCTCCCAGGACTCGCGCGCACCGACCGCATACAGCGAGAGCTGCACGTCGTCGGCGAGTTGCTCCGCAGTCTTCGGTCGCGAGGTCTTGTAGTCGATCAACTCGTAGGCGCCATCCTCAAGCTTGTCGACACGATCCACACGTCCGCGCAGATGATGCGGCCCGAGCTTGAACGAGAACGAGCGCTCGAACCAGACCGGCTCGGCCTCGTGGGCCTCCAGGCGCCGGTGATAGAGCACGAGCGCGGCGCGAGCCTTGACGTGCAGCTCGCTTGTGCCCTTCAGGGCACGCTCCTTGTCGCTGTCGCCAAAGCCGCCGCGGCGCCAACAGCCCTCGAACAGGTCCATCATCTGCTCGACGGTCGTGTGCTCGGCGGCGTGGTAGCGCTCGAGCACCTGGTGCACGACGATCCCGAAGCGCTGGTGCAAAGTCTGCGCCGAGGGGATCTTCAGGACACGCCCCAGCTTGTAGCGCAGCGGGCAGGCGCGGTATGTGTCGATATCGGACGCTGAGAGCACGAGTCCGTCCCCGCGCGTGGGCAGAAACGCCTGGAGCGAGGGTTCCTCGCTACGCGCGAACACGCCAAGAGCGGGAGCAGCGACTGCGGTTTTGGGGGACACCGTCGCGCCCGCACCTCCGAGCTGGCGGTCTTCGCCGGCCTCGCGTCTGGGCGCACGCGCTCCCGCTGCCTCATCGCCCACACCCGCCGTGTTCGACTCGAGCCCCGTACGCTCGTTGGCAAGCAGCGCCTCGTCCAGCGTCGATGTCTGGAAGATCTCGCGCTGCAGCGGCGTGCAGGCGGCGAGCAGCCGCTGGTTGATGTCGGCGAGCGCCTCGGCCAGGCTCTGCCCAACCGGCCGCTCCTTGAGCGCGGCAAGCTTCACGAGCTCCAAGTAGCGCACGACACCGTGGGAGATGTCCAGGTCGGTATCCAGACGCAGCTCGCCCAGGCGCCCGGCGATGCGCAGCGCACCACCGAGCACCTCCTCGTGCATCAGCTCGACCGTCGCCTCTAGCGTCTGCACGCGCGCCTGGGCGATCGTCTCGCCGCCGAGCAGCCTTGCCTCCGAAGCCGCGGTCAGCTCCGACGCCAACTCCTGCGGACTGCACGCCAAACGCGGGCGCAACGCTTCGAAAGCGATCTTTGCTTCCTCGTGCAACGCTTGGAAGCGCTCGATCCGCTCGCGCGCCTCAGGTGGCATCTGTGGCGACTCGATCGCCGGCCCAAGCGCCGCCACGATGTCGAGCTTTGCCTTGCGCGCCACCTGCACGACGCGCGCGATGTCCACCTGGCGCAGCTCGATCGGTGGACGTCCAAGTGCGCGCACAACCGCCGAGGAGTCGCTCGGATCGGTGAGCAGGC
Organism: uncultured Solirubrobacterales bacterium; assembly: GCA_963725265.1. Classification (GTDB taxonomy): domain Bacteria; phylum Actinomycetota; class Thermoleophilia; order Solirubrobacterales; family Solirubrobacteraceae; genus Palsa-744. The sequence continues at coordinate 221,586 of CAVRXP010000002.1, read as the reverse complement.
GCAGCCAGGCCAACACGTCGCGAGCGCCTGCACGCTCGAAGAGCTCGGTTTCGCGAGAGGCAGGCACAGGCCAAGCATACGAGTGCGTTCGCTCTAGACGATGGGCCGGGATCGATTGCGAACGTGGCACAGCGCGTCGGCGAGATGCTCGCGGGCGACACAGGCGGATCGGCATCTCGAACCAAGTTCGGGTGCTACGGGAGTGCAGTCGCTGGCGGAGCGGTTCGCCACGCGCGTCGGCGCCTACACCGGCCTGCAGCCCCCAGAGCGTCTGCCAGACGTTGGAGCTGATCGACCGTCCCCGCTGGATCGAAGCCAACATCGCCACGATGCGCCCGCTGCTCGACCCGCTGACCACGCATCTGGCAACGGCAACGGACCGCTGGCGCCGGCGATGCGCTCGATCACCCAACTCCTGCTGGGCGCCCAGGTTGGCGCGATCACCGGGATCCTCTCTCAGCGCGTACTCGGCCAGTACGACATCGCGCTGCTGGACTCCGAGCAGCCCCCGCGTCTGCTGCTGCTGGCGCCGAATCTGGCGCAGGCCGCTCGCAACCTGGGTCTCGACCGCGACGAGTTCACCGCCTGGGTCGCGATCCACGAGGTCACCCATGCCGTCCAGTTCGGCGGCGCACCGTGGTTGCGCGACCACCTCGGCGGCATGCTGCGCGAGCTGATCGACGGCATGCAGGTCGGCGTCAAACTCGGCGGCCATCGCAAAAGTCCCCGACCCCTCGGACCTGCGCACGCTCGTGGGGCGGCTACGCGACGGCGAGCTGCTGCGTATCGGGATCGGCGAGGATCGTTGGGCGCTGGTGGAGCGCATGCAGGCCACGATGTCGCTGATCGAGGGCCACGCCGAGCACGTGATGGACGCAGTCGGCGCCGAGGAGTTGCCGAGCATGGAGCGCATGCGCGTCGCGATGAACCGCCGCCGGCGCGAGCGCGGCTGGCCATGGCGCATCCTCGAGAAGCTGCTTGGGGCTGGAGATGAAGATGCGCCAGTACGAGATCGGACGTTCCTTCTGCGACGAGGTCGTCGCACAGGCCGGCCCGGGCGCGCTGACACTGGCCTGGAGCTCGGCCGAGACGCTGCCCAGCATGAGCGAGCTGGAGAATCCAGCGGCCTGGCTCACGCGAACACGTGTTCCGCTGCTACCAAGCTGACTCTCCTTTCTCGCTTCGGGTCAGGCGCCCGGCGTTTCATAGCCTTTCTTTACAGCGTGTTCACGCCGACTTGAGATTGGCGTGTAACCATCCCTCGTTGGGTGGTTTAGGAACATGTGTTCGGTGCTAAAGTCGCACCGACCAGAACAAGTGTGCCCCCCCAAATAGGAGAACGCCTCCAAATGGCAACAGCCCAATCCACACCAGCAAGCAGCGCCAAGCCGCGCCGCTGCCGCCGCCAAGAGCGCGACCCGCGCGAAGAGTGCCGCACGCGCGAGCACGTCGCGGGCAAGCAATTCCAGCGCTTCCACCAAGCGCTCCACCACCGCCGTCAAGAACCCGACGGTCAGCTCCTACGCCGAGCGCGCCGTGCTGATCCCCGTCGGTGCGGCGCTGATCGCGCGCGAACAGGTGCTCGCACGCGTCAACGACACGATCGAGAGCTACGCCAGCCCGGCGAAGGCGAACGCGCAGCTGCGCAAGTTCGAGCGTCGCGGCAACACGGCCCGCAACCGCCTCGAGCGCGAGGTGCGCAAGACGCGTGTACGTGTCGAACGCGAGGTGCGTCAGACCCGCGCCAGCGTCGAGCGCGAGGCACGTCGTGTCCAGCGCGAAGGCGAAGATCTGGCCAACAAGGTGCAGGAGCGCATCCTCAGCCTCGTCTGAGCACAACCCTTCCCCCGTCCCAGGCCGGAGAGGCTGGAGACGGGAAGGTCTGCCGGCCTCATATCCCGCCGGTAGTAGAAGCACCCTCTCCTCCCTCGCCGCCGGGCGGTCCCCCTACCGTCCGGCGGCATTTTCTTTCTGCGAGAATGCGGGCAGACATGAACCGACGATGAAGTCCTCAAGGCCCTGGAGGTCGTGATCGATCCAGAGCTGCGCCGCTCGATCGTCGAGCTTGAGATGGTGCGCTCGATCGATATCTCCGAGAACGGAGTGGTCGACGTGACCGTCTCGCTGACGACGGCTGGCTGCCCGATCCGCGGCCACTTCCAGACCTCCGTCGCCGAGGCCGTATCGGCACTCGAGGGCGTGACCCACGTGAACGTCTACTTCGACGTGCTCAGCGACAGCGAGAAGTCGGCTCTACAGCAGAAGCTAGGGCGCGGCAGCCTCCCGGCAGGCTCGCTCGCCCAGGTATCCAACGTGCTGTGCATCGGCTCGGGCAAGGGCGGCGTCGGCAAGTCGACGCTGACGGCAAACCTGGCGGCGGCCCTGGTGGCCGACGGCAAGCGCGTGGGCATCCTCGACGCCGACGTGTGGGGCTATTCGATCCCGCGCATGTACGGTCTCGGCGCGACCCGCCCGCCGGTCTCGCCACAGCGCAAGATCGTGCCGCTGGAGTCCCATGGGGTGAAGGTCATGTCGATCGGCTTCTTCCTGGAGGAGGACGCCGCAGTCGTGTGGCGCGGGCCGATGCTGCACAAGGCGCTCGGCCAGTTCCTGCAAGACGTCGAATGGGGCGTGCTCGACTACCTCTTGATCGACCTGCCGCCGGGCACCGGCGACGTCTCGATGACGCTCGCCCAGATGCTCCCGCAGGCACAGTTCGTGATCGTCACGACACCGCAGGCCACGGCCCAGAAGGTCGCGCGCCGCTCGGCCGAGATGGCCAACAAGGTGTCTTTGGAGATCTGCGGAGTGATCGAGAACATGTCCGGCTTCACCACGCCTTCCGGCGAGCGCTTCCCGATCTTCGGCGAGGGCGGTGGCAAGGAGCTCGCCGACGAGCTCGACGTGCCTTTGCTCGGCAAGGTGCCGCTGACGATGCCGTTGCGTGCGCAGGCCGACAACGGCCTGCCGCTGGTGATCGAGGATCCCGACGATCCGGCCTCGCAGGCGATCCGCCAGGCCGCACGCGGCCTGATCGCGATGGCGCCGATGGAGCTGCCGACGCTGCCGCTGGTCGAAGTGGCAGCGCCGAGCCCGCCAACGCCGCCGGTGAGCCCGAAGCCCGCCGGCATGTCTTTGCCGATGGCCTAAAGCCTACTTCGTGTTGGCGAAGTACTCGGCGTTGATCGAGGCGAACTTCTGCCACTCGTCGGGGAGCTGGTCCTCAGCGAAGCACGCGTCCACCGGGCAGGCCTCGACGCAGGCGTCGCAGTCGATGCACTCCTCCGGATCGATGTAGAGCATCTCGGCTGCGTCATAGCCGGGCTCGTCGGGCGTCGGGTGGATGCAGTCCACGGGGCACACCTCGACGCAGGAATTGTCCTTCGTGCCAATGCACGGCTCAGCGATTACGTAGGCCATTCGCTTCCTTCTCGATTTCGGTTGGGGGCTACCAGTTGCGGGACGACGAATAGTAGCGAGGCTGCATCGGCTCCCCCCCTAGCTTAGGGCGATGCTCCTACTCACCGGCGCGACCGGACTCGTCGGCTCGGCGCTGCTACCGCGCCTGCTCGCCGAAGGACAGACGGTGCGCTGCCTGGTACGCGACCCGCGACGCCTCGGCCCGCAGCGTGTGCGCGTGCAGATCGCGCTCGGCGACCTCGCCGACCCGCCGTCGTTTCGCAATGCGATGCGCGGTGTGGACACGGTCTTGCACTTGGCCGCATCTGCGCGCGACGAGCCACGCGGTTCGATCGAGGAGCTGGCGGCGATCGCAACCTGGCGCATGGTCGACGCCGCCCAGCGCGCGGGCGTGCAGCGTTTCGTGTTCTTCTCGACGCTCGGCGCCTCTACCCATCACCGCGCCCGCCTGTTCAGAGCCAAGGCTTTGGCCGAGCAGGCAGTGCGCGAGTCGGACATGAACTCGATCGTGATCGCCCCCTCGCTTGTCTATGCACCGGGCGACCGTTGGCTGACGCTGATCGAACGTCTGTCTTTGCTGCCAGCGATGCCTGTCTCCGGAAGAGGGCGAGCGGTATGTCAGCCGATCTGGGCGGAGGACGTGGCGAGCTGCGTCGTCTCGGCGCTGCGCGGGAGCGGGCGCTCGAGCGGCGGCAACGACACCCCCCACGAGCGCTATGAGCTTGGCGGCCCACAGACGATGAGCTACAACGACGTCGTCAACATCGTGCTGCGCTCACTCGATCGCGAACGGCCGCTGCTGCCGATCCCCACGCCAATCGTCTCGCGCGGCCTGCACTTGATGGAGAGAGCGATGCACACCAGCACACCGATCACCTGGGACGAGGCTGAGTTGCTCGAGGCGAACATGGTGGCTAAGGGCGGGAGCACAGATGCGCAGGCACTGGGCGTGACGCCCGAGTCGATAGCCGCAGTCTTGCAGAAATGAATTGCTTTGTCCGCATAATCTGCTAGCGTTATGCCTGACTATCGGCTGCTTGTCATCCCACTGCTCGACCCCGTCCTCTCGGCGGGTCGAGTCGTTTAAGACACCGGCGCCCGACGATCCGCCCACGGCGCTGCTATTTCGACCTGCGATGCAAGCGCCAACAGCGCCGCCTCGCCCGCAGGGCGACCCACGAGCTGTACGCCGAGAGGCAGTCCGTCGGGGCCCTCGTAGATCGGCAGCGATATTCCAGGCTGCCCGCTCGCGTTGAACACCGGCGTGAACGGTGTGAACAGCCCCGAGCGCGTGAACGTCGACATCGGGTCGGGCGCTGCCGTGTCGAGCGTGCCGATCGGCAGCGGGCGCTCGGCGAGTGCGGGGGTGAGAAGCATGTCGTAGGGAGCCAGGAACTCGACCAGTTGGCGTGTGAGCGCTTGCAGCTGGATTTCCAGGCCGAGCCCCTGCACCGAGTTGAAGCTCTCGGTCATCTTGAGAATCGCCCAACTCATCGGCTCCATGTCCTCGGCTCTGGGCTCGCGCCCGGCGACCATGCCCGAGTAGACGATCTGCAGCGCGATGTGGACCGAGAACACAGCGCCGAACAGCTCGGAGAGACCCTCGATGCGCCAGGGCGGATCGACCTCCTCAACCTCGTGGCCGAGCGAGCGCAGCAGCCCGGCGGCGTCGGTGACAGCCTGCGCGCAGATCGGGTCGACGACGGTGTCGGCAATCGGCGGGAACGTAGTTGCCGCGATGCGCAGCCTCCCCGGCGTTCGCGTGGCGGACAGCGCGAACGACTCGGCGGGCGGTGGCGCCCACGTAGCGTCGCCCTGCTCGTAGCCGGCGAGCACATCGAGGATCGCGGCCGTGTCGGCGACCGTGCGGGTGAGGACGCCATCGACGTCGAGCGGCGCTTCGCCGCGTTCGGGTGCGGCGGAGATGCGCCCACGCGCCGGCTTCAGCCCGACGAGCCCACAACAGGCGGCGGGTATGCGGATCGAGCCGCCACCGTCGTTGCCGTGTGCGACCGGCACCATGCCAGCGGCGACCGCGGCGGACGCTCCGCCGGAGGAGCCCCCCGGCGTGCGTTCCAGGTCCCACGGATTGCGCGTGGGACCGAACAGACGTGCCTCGCTGACGGGCAAGATGCCGTACTCGGGCAGCGTGGTGGTTCCGACGATCACAAAGCCCGCCTCCTTGAAGCGGCGTGTGATGTTGCAATCGTGGTCGGCCACGTGCTTGGCCAGCAGCGAACAACCGATTGTGGCTCTCAAGCCTGCCACTGGACGGTTGTTCTTGATCGCGATCGGCACGCCGGCGAACGGGCGTTCATCGCCGGCTTTGACCTGCTCCGCGGTTGCAAGCGCACGCTCGCCATCGATCTCGACGAACGCATTCAGCTGTGGGTTGAGCTGCTCGATGCGAGCGAGCGATATCTCCACCAGCTCGCGCGAGGACACCTCGCCGCGGCGCACCATGTCCGCAAGCTCGCTGGCAGGTCGGAACATCAGGTCACTGTCGCTCACGGCACACCTCCTCGTTGACTGCAGCGGAGCCTACCTGGCCGTTTCCTGCGACGATATGAGCCTGCCCACAAGGCAGCCGGGGTCGGTGCCGGTGCAATCCAGCGGGGTCGACTCTCAACCGGTAATCAGAGCAAGAAAGCGAGCGCCCATGAGCGAGGTCACGACACAGTCGCCTCCCGCCTCACCCCCTTCCAGCCCATCCCCATCCAATGAAGTCCAGTCAGGCCTAGAGGGCGTCGTTGCCTTCGCCACAGAGATCGCCGAGCCCGACAGGGCCGGTGGATCGTTGCGATATCGCGGCGTGGACATCGAGGACCTGGTCGGCACAATCCCCTACGAGCAGGTCTGGGGCCTACTGGTAGACGGCCGCTTCAAACCCGGCCTGCCGCCCGCCGAACCGCACGTTTTGACCGTGCGCTCGGGCGACCATCGCGTCGACGTGCAGTCGGCGCTCGCGATGCTCGCCCCGGAGTGGGGTTTCAACGCGCTGATCGACATCTCCGATGAGCAAGCGCGCGACAACCTCGCGCGAGCCTCGGTGATGGCGCTGTCGTTCGTGGCCCAATCCGCGCGCGACGCCGGCCAGCCGCCCGTACCGCAGTCGGAGGTGGACAAGGGCACGTCGATTCCTGAGCGTTTCCTGATCCGCTGGCGTGGAGAGGTGAACCCCGACCACGCCAGGGCGATCGATGCCTACTGGATCTCCGCGGCCGAGCACGGCATGAACGCCTCGACGTTCACCGCACGGGTGGTTGCCTCAACTGGCGCAGACTGTGCCGCGGCGCTGTCGGCGGCCGTGGGGGCACTGTCGGGCCCACTGCACGGCGGCGCCCCTTCGCGCGTGCTGAAGATGCTCGACGAAGTCGAAGAGACTGGCGATGCCGAGGTGTGGGTCAAGGCGGCGCTGGACCGGGGCGAGCGCCTGATGGGTTTCGGCCACCGCGTCTACCGTGCCGAAGACCCGCGCGCGCGTGTGTTGCGGCGCACCTGCCGGGAGCTGGGCTCGCCTCGCTTCCAGGCCGCCGAGGCGCTCGAGAAGGCGGCGTTGGCCGAGCTCACAGCCCGCAAGCCCGATCGTGTGCTCGCCACCAACGTCGAGTTCTGGTCGGCGGTGGTACTCGACCTGGCCGAAGTCACGCCGGACCTGTTCACGCCGATGTTCACCTGCGCACGCGTAGCCGGCTGGTCGGCACACATCCTCGAGCAGAAGCGCGAGGCCAAGCTGATTCGTCCGACAGCGAAGTACGTGGGCGAGGGACCAAGGCCCGTGTCGGCGGTCGAATAGGGCTCCAGAAACGACTCGGCCCGCCAATATTGGCGGGCCGGGTGACCGGGGAGCAACCCCGGAACGGGCTGATACCGAGGTGCAGTCTAACACGCAGGTTTGCATGAGCCTGAATAGCTTGCTCGACGGTGACCACAAGAGTGTGGCGGTGGCAACCCGCCAGCGCACTGATCCTGACGCTTACTCTCTTATCCGGCCACCAGTCGAGACAATTCTGGCGGAAGGCGGGAGAATCGAACTCCATCCGGAGCGACCCGGACTCACGGGTATCAGCCCGCTTGTGGTCCCAGACCACTTCACCTTCCGTACAGACAATTGTACTCGCAGGATGCGACGGAAAAAGACGAGGGCCCAGCATCCTGCCGGGCCCTCTGCCAACACCTATCGACCGAATACACGTGCGGCTGGAGTGCCGCACGTGCCAGGGTCGGTCTGACTACATCATGCCGCTCATGTCCGGCATACCGCCGCCGGGCATTCCGCCGCCTTCCTTCTCCGGCACCTCGGCGACGATCGCCTCGGTGGTGAGGATGTTCTTGGCGATCGATGCGGCGTTCTGCAGTGCCGAACGAGTGACCATCGCCGGGTCGATGACCCCGGCTGCTACGAGATCGACGATCTCGTTGGTAGCGGCATTCAGGCCGTGGCCCTTCTTTGCCTTGCGTACGTCGTTGACCACCACAGAGCCCTCGAGCCCAGCGTTCTCGGCGATCTGACGTAGTGGCTCCTCCAGGGCACGCAACACGATGCGCGCTCCGGTCCGCTCGTCGTCTGAACCGTCCGTAGACGCTCCGTCGGCGTCAACTGAGACAGCCGCCGACGCCTGCAGCAGGGCAACCCCACCGCCGGGCACAATGCCCTCCTCGAGCGCCGCACGAGTCGCCTGCAGCGCGTCCTCGACACGGTGCTTCTTCTCCTTCATCTCCGTCTCGGTAGCCGCACCGACCTTCACGACGGCGACACCGCCGGAGAGCTTGGCCAGACGCTCCTGGAGCTTCTCCCGATCGAAGTCCGAGTCAGTGTTCTCGACTTCGGCCTTGATCTGGTTGATGCGTCCCTTGATCGCCTCGGCATCGCCGGCGCCGTCGACGATCGTGGTGTTGTCCTTACCCACGACCACGCGCCGAGCGTGCCCAAGCTGAGACACCTGCGTGTTCTCGAGCTTGAGGCCCATCTCCTCGGTGATGACCTCTGCTTTGGTGAGGATCGCGATGTCCTCGAGCATGCGCTTGCGGCGGTCGCCAAAGCCAGGAGCCTTGACGGCCACACCGGTGAAGGTGCCACGCAGCTTGTTGACGACAAGCGTCGCGAGCGACTCGCCCTCGACGTCCTCGGCGATGATCAGCAGCGGCTTGCCGCTCTGGATCACTGCCTCGAGCACCGGCAGCACGTCGCGCACCGAGCCGATCTTCTGGTTGGCGATCAGGATGTAGGGGTCCTCGAGGGTGGCCTCCATCCGATCCTGGTCGGTGACCATGTAAGGCGAAATGTAGCCCTTGTCGAACTGCATGCCCTCGGTGAACTCGAGGTCCATACCGAACGTCTGGCCCTCCTCGACGTTCACCACGCCGTCCTTGCCGACCTTCTCGATCGCATCGGCAATCACGTCGCCGATCTCCTCATCGCCGGCGGAGATGGTCGCGACGCGCGCGATCTGATCCTTGCCGGAGACCTCCTTGGACTGCGAGGCGATGTTGGCAACGACTTGGTCGACCGCCTTCTCGATGCCGCGCTTGAGCGCCAACGGGTTGGCTCCGGCCGCGACGTTCTTCAGGCCCTGGCGAACGATCGCCTGGGCGAGCACCGTGGCTGTTGTCGTGCCGTCACCGGCAACGTCGTTGGTGGCAGTGGCCACCTCGCGCACCAGCTGGGCGCCCTGGTTCTCGAAGACATCCTCGACCTCGATCTCGCGGGCGATCGTGACACCGTCGTTGGTGATCGTGGGAGCACCGAACTTCTTGTCGAGCACCACGTAGCGGCCCTTGGGGCCGAGCGTGACCTTCACGGCGTTGGCGACAGCGTCGACGCCGGCCTCCAGAGACTGACGCGCCTCGGAGCTGTACTTGAGTTCCTTGTGAGCCATATCTATTCAGATCTCCTTATGCGACCTTGGCGAGAACGTCGGACTCGCGCAGCACGAGCAGATCCTCACCGTCGAGTTTGATCTCGGTGCCGCCGTACTTGCTGTAGAGGACCTCGTCGCCCTCGGACACATCGAGTGGGATACGCTTGCCCGCATCGTCGAGCTTGCCGTCGCCGACGGCAAGGACCTTGCCCTTCTGCGGCTTCTCCGTGGCAGTATCGGGAAGGACGAGACCGCTGGCGGTCGTCTGCTCCTCCTCGATGGCCCGTACGATCAGACGATCGCCCAGGGGCTTGAGTTTCATGCTGAAAACCTCCATTTAGAGTGTGCTTCCTTGTCGGCGACGTCCTACCAAGGCCCGCCGCCCAACGGCTGGTTGGCACTCTCGCGGTGCGAGTGCCAATGCCACGCTCAATATATAGAAGAGTTGGCGATCGTCAAGGGCTGTCTGGCACTCTCCAGCTCAGAGTGCCAGACAGATTGCAAAAGGCCCGTCCTAGTGCGGGACAGCTCCGGTCCAAGCGCTCGCCGGACCCGAGTCAGCCCCTGCAGAGCGAATCAACACTCGCCCGACCCGAGTCAGCCCCTGCAGAGCGAATCAACACTCGCCCGACCCGAGGCAGCCCCTACAGAGCGCGCCAACGCTCACCCGACCCGAGCCACACCCGCCAAGCGAGCGCAAGCACGCACCGGACCCCGAGCTGGTACTTGCCAGCCGCCGCTCTCAAGCTCCAGCGCTCACCGACATCTGTCCCGCCACCAGTCGCTCGACTTCCACGCCCTTCTTTGTCAGAGACCACGCGTTGGGGGTCCCGTGAATCCGTCCGGCACCATGGTTGGAGACCAGTCCGAGCTTCTCCAAGCGAGCCAGCAGCTTAGATATCTGGCCTTGATCGTCAATCCCCGCCGCCGTAGCAACCTTTCTGTTGGATGCGTCCGGGTTAGCGGCGATCGCGAGTAGCACCCGCACCGTGCGATAGGTGAGGCGCATCTCCAGATCACGCAACGGATCTCCGCTCGCGCTCCGCCGCGGAGATCTTCGCCCGGGTGTGGAGCGCGCCATCTCCTTGGCGGCGGCGGCTGGCCCCATATAGGGGAGCACGACCATCGCGCTCAGGGCTCCGGTCAGATCGAGCAGCGAATCCACAGGCTCACCTGCCTGTTGTGGAGGACCCTCGGGGTACACGTTCTTTGTGCGCCCGCCGCCACGACCGTCGGGCGCACGGGGAGCCCGAGCATCCGACGGGCGCATGGCAAGCAGGCGTGCGTGTAGAACCGATAGCACTCCCCCAACCACCCCCTCGGCGGTCAGCGGGGGCAGCTTGGAGGCAGATCTCGACTCCTTGCGTCCTTCGTCCACGGCAGCGATCAAAACGTCCACAACCGCCATGCGACGCTCTTGCACCCGCACGCCGGGGCCAAGCGTCTCCACGACGCAGAGGCGTCCCATTGCCGGCTCGTCGTCGAGAAATTCCAGCAGCCCTACCAGCGCCGACCTGATTCGCGTGCGCCACTTCTCCGCCGGGCTATAGGCGTCGAGCACGTATTGCGAGGCGCACGTCAGCGAGTGGTCGAGCGCCGCCAGAAAGCAGTCTTCGAAATCGTCGAAGACTTCGTAGAACGTGCGCCGCGATACACCCGAGCGTGCCACCACATACGCCACGGTTGCATCCGCGCGAGCGCGTACGGAGACGACATCGATCATCGCCGTGATCATCCGCGCCCGCTGGATCTCGGTGACAGGGCCGCGGCCACGACGATCGTCGCGCCCGGGGGCACCGGCACGATGTTCGAGAGCGGTCGATTGGCGTTTGGCGGGCATCGGCTGGACACCTACAATCCTCCGCCTAACGCGAGCCCGTTTCACCACCTGTTTCCCACTGGAGACGGCAACGACGCCCGGTCGTCAATGGGGTGCGGCTCGACCTCATGGGCACACAGCCGGAGGACACCCCCGGCCGCTTGTCCTCGGCTGACCCCGACCCGACGCTCGCCCGCTAGTTCTGCGCGCCGCCGAAGCCCTTCATCGCTTCGGTCATGGCTGTCGGCTTGTCCAGGATCTGGGAGAAACGGACAACCGTGACAACGTCGTCCATCGACACCGAACGCCCGTAGATCTGTTCGAGAAAATTGATCAGCTCCTCGTGGCGGCGGAACTCAGGGTTGTCGTGCTTGATGTCGCGCGGGGAGAGCTCGGCGATCCTCATCACCTCGACCTGATCTATCACTGCGTCGAAGATCCGCTCGCGCGGCGAGTACTGATAGCCGATCGTCACCAGCACAGCCTGATTCTTGCGGTACTTGCCCGACTTGTCCCCAAGCCTGATCGTGGCCGTCTTGCGGCCCTTCTTCAGCTCGTCCGCGAAGATCGTCGAGTAGAAATTGAGCACTTCCACGACGCGCAGGCTATCGGTCTTGCGCGCAGATGGCTAGCGCCCGCCCAACCATCTCCCGCTCCCCCGCATAGCTGAGCGCCTTCTGGGCCTCTGCAAGCGCCATCCATCGCACCTCCAAGACCTCCTCGTCATGGTCGGCGAGATCGCCGCCGAGCAACCGGAACAGGAAGAAGTAAACGCTCTTGGCCACCCTGCGCCGATCGCGCACATACCAGTAGCGCACCTCGCCAAGCTCCTGCATAGGCTCGGCCATGACTCCCGTCTCCTCGCGTACCTCGCGGGTGGCGGCCTGCACGATCGTCTCCCCGCCATCCAGATGACCCTTGGGCAGGGCGAGCACCTGCGACCCGTCAGCGGCCCGCCTGGTGGGCACGATCACGAGCACGTGGCCGTCGTGAACCACCACGCCGCCAGCCGATACCTCACGCTCAGAAGACATAGCCCTCGAGCGCCGCAGGATCATGCACCACCAGACGACCGCGACCTTGGGAGATCACACCCGCGCGCTCCAGGACCGCGAGGAACCGCGAGGCCGACTCACGCGAGGAGCCGGCCAACTTGGCAAGATCGGCCTGGGTCGCGGTGAGCAGCACCTCCCGTCCGGGCTCTCCGGCAGCTACCGCCTGGGCGACGAGCTCGCTGAGCACGACGGCCACCCGACTCTGGACGGTCTGAAAGGACTGTTTGGCCAGACGATCGTTGGTTTCGCGCAATCGACGCCCGAGCGCCGCCACAAGACGAATCGATATTTCCGGATGTTCGACCATCAGCCTGCGCATATCCGGGCCGAGCACAGCCACCACGCTCGTGCGCTGCACCGCCTCCACGGTCGCCGAACGCAACTCGTCCTCGAACATCGCGAGCTCGCCAAAGATGTCCCCGGGCCCGAAGGTGGCGAGCGTGATCGTGCGGCCGTCGCCGTGCTCGCGTACGGCACGTGCGCGACCCGTGCGCACGACGTAGCACGTATCGCTCGCATCGCCTTCTCGAAACACGATCTGGCCCGGTTCGAATGTGCGTGGCACCGCGAGCTGCGCGATCCGCTCCAAGTCGCCCTGCTCGAGTGCCGAGAACACCGGCACGCCTCCGAGCAGCTCGACTATCTCCGCAGCCTTGGTTGGCGCCATGCCCTGGAGATATCACAGGTGGCTTTGGAGTCCCTATCAAAATGGCTGTACACCTAGATACGGCCGATAGCCTTCGCGGAGCTACGTCCTCGACCCTCGACTTGGCGCCACCAAGCCTTCGGTCCTGCTTGTGCCCCGAAGGGGCTCTTGCTCCACTCGACCCTCGACTTGGCACCACCAAACCTTCGGTCCTGTTTGTGCTCCAAAGGGGTCCTTGCTCCACTCCGCTCGACCCTCGACCGTCCCAGCCGCATAGCCGTTTTTGATGGGGACTCTTCGACTCCGCAACTTGCGGACCTTCGACGCTATCTTCACAGTATGAGTCCGTTGAGGTCGATCGCGCCGTTCGTGCTTGCCGCTGCTTTCGCCCCGACGCCAACGCATGCGCTGCTGCACTCGCACGAACTGTGGGCCACCGTAGATGTATGCAACCCGAAGGACCAGCCCAACACAATCGGCATTCGTGGCTCGATGCCTGGCGACGGCAACGCCAAGGACCTCATGTACATGCGCTTTCGCGTGCAATACCTCGACGCCACCAGCAATCAGTGGATCGACCTCAGCAAGGAAGCGGACTCAGGCTTCGTGAAGGTCGGCACGGCTCAGCTCGCGCGCCAGGCCGGTCGCAGCTTCCAATTCGCGCCAAGCGCCTCCAAGTCGGCGTTTACGTTGCGTGGCGAGGTCATCTTCCAGTGGCGCAAGACAAACACGGTGCTGTTGACGACGACGGTCCCCACCACAGCGGGACATACAAGCCTCGCCGGTGCCGACCCCAAGGGCTTCAGCGCCGCGACGTGCAAGCTCACATAGAGCTCATGAGCCGCTAGCGGTGAACAGGCGTGGATCGTTGGTGATGATGCCGCTCACCCCGAGGGTGGTCAGCTTGGCGATGCGCGCAGCGTCGTCGACAGTCCATACGTAGAGCTCGCCCCCCTCGCGTTCGACCGCGCTCAGGAGCGCCGGCGTGACGACTCTCCAGTGAGCCATAATCGCATCGACGGTACCGCTTCGCAGCGCTTCGCCGGCGCGGCGCGGCAGCAGCGCCCGGTAGCCGGTGAGAATCGCAAGGGCCGGGATCGCGGTAAGCAGGTGGCTCGTGTAGTCGCGCCTGACCCGTGGAACCGACCAGCCGAGACGCAGCGCCGGCTCGGCGGCGCGCACACGCGCAAGCGAGGAGGGATACATGCCGCTGATCAGCGTCCTTGCGCAGAGTCCAGCCTCGCGCAGTGCGTCGACCACACGTAGCTCATACCCGGGCAGCTTCACGTCCACGTCGAAGTCAAGACCGGCAAAGCGCTCGCCGGTAAGGTGCTCGAGCGCCTGATCGAGCGTGAGCGGCGTTCGCGAACGTATGTCCTCGTAGTCGTGGGCGACCAGCAGCTCGCCGCTGCCGTCGGGTCGTTCGCTGAGAACGTCGAACTCGATCATGTCCACCCCGTGGGCGAGCGCCGCGTCGAAGCTCTCGGGGGTGTTTCCCTGCACGAGGTGCGCCGCGCCCTTATGACCGACCCGCCGCGGACGCGCGCCTGCACGGATGATCTCGTCAGTAGCCACCGACCACCAGGATAGAGGCGAGCAGAGCACGAAAGCGCGGCGTTTGACCCTCGCGAGCAGCTGCGGCGTTCCGGGACGCGTGCGCCGCAGCCCGCAAGAGCTATGAGACCTTGAGCTGCTTGCGCCGGAAGCTCGCGGCTTCGATCGCGTCGATCGCCGAACGTGGTCCGACATACGGGCGCGAGGATCAGGAACGCCAGGTGGTCTACCAGGCAAGGCAGATAGCGCAGACGATCGTGCGGCGCGTAACTGGAGAGGATCGCCCAGATCGCACCCATGATCGCCTCGGAGGCGACCGCCGGCGCACGCTCGGGCTCGGGTACCCGCTGGGTCATCACCTTGATGAAGCCGTCGAGTACGCCGCTGACACGCGTGACGATGCCGTTGCCGGCGTCGAACAGGTCGACGAAGGAAAGCTTTACCAACCCCGGGTGAGCGGCGCAATAGCCGATCAAGGCCTCCACGCCTTTGTGAACCGCTTCAGGCCATCCGGTGTCGTTGCGGGTTGCGCGGCGCACGGCATCGTGCGCTTCGGCGGCGAACTCGTTGACGACCGCCAGCAGGCACTCCTCCTTGCTCGGGAACTCTCGGTGAAACGCTTCAGTCGAGACGGCCGCAGTACGCGCTATCTCGGCGTCGGTGATGTTGTTATAGCCCGCATCGAGCGCCAGCTGCACCATTGCGTCCATCACGTTCGAGCGCCGATCTTCGCGCGTCAGAAAGCGTGCGCGTTTGACAAGCAACTGCGGCGGGCGCGCTGTGCCGAGTGTACGTAGGCGAACGATTGCCGAGGAGCGGTAGGAGTTGACCCAGTCGAGCAGTTCATCTGTCAATCCGGCAAGCTCCTGGTGTCGGCCTTCGCGCACGCGCCTGTGGACCACGAAGCGCACACCTCCCACAATTGCGCGCGGTGCCAGCGGCGGCAACATGATCCCGTCGGGCGTCAAACTGAATCCCGTTGCCACGACGCGCTCGAAAGCGGTGCCCGTGAGCCGCAAACGTTCATGGCCACGAGGCCCGATCCCGATCGACTCGACGAGCACCAGGTTGGCGCCGCGCGGATCCGAGGCGATCCCCTCGAGGAACACCCTGGTCGCGCTGTACAGACGGTTGGCCCAGCCGCGCTCGGCCAACCATGCCTGCAGGACCCGTTTACGCGCAGAGGCGACGAGCGCGTCGTAGGTAGCCAGGAAACAGGCTTCCTTGTTGGAGAATTGCTCATAGAAGGCTCGCCGGGAGACGCCTGCCAGCGCGATCACGTGCGCCACACTCGTGGCCGCATAGCCGCGCTGGTAGACCGACTCGGCCATGCCTCCATAGAGACGCACGCGCTGATGGCGTGCCACAGCCTCGCGGCCGAGACCGTGGGGACCGTGTGGCAGGCGCTTGTATAGGGGAGTCTGCCCGTCATAGTGGGCAGCCTGATCGGCGCCCAACAACAGCTCCTCAGAGGAGACCGCGGTGTAGACCGGAAGCTCCGGATAGTCCTCTGCAGAGAGGCTCACCGGCGACCTCCCCGAAAGCGCTCCCACGCTATCTGTTCCATTCATCCCCATTGTTCGGCAAGATAATTCAGCGCTGAACTATTGGCAAGCCCTGGCACGGCCGCTCCGAGCGAATGTTTCTGATTGTGGTGGGCCATATGCAACTATTCGCCTCTTCCACATCCGAGGAGTGCTGAAGACATCCCCCTCTTTTTACCCCATCCCCCTACGCATCGTGTTTACGATTTGATCTTATTCGAGAAGATCGAGCAATTCAAGCTCGGAGCGTGAGCCTCCGCGGCCCCTGACGAAAGCCGAGCTCGACGAGCGCCGGCTCCAGCTCGGAGCCGATCGCCGACTCACCGTCGACACGCTCGAGCGCTACCGCGTCCACGCGCCCGGCACGCACGGCATCGGCCAGCGCGCGCAGCGCCGGCGCAAGCGCAGCGGCATCGGACGCGAGCGTCACGATCCCGCGTCCGCCGCGCTCCAGGTAGAGCACCGGCTCGTGGGCGACGAACACCACATATGCCCCTGCCACGCGGGCGGGCCTGCGCGTCTGCCCTGCGCGCCGCGGCCAGGGGAGGACGGCTCCGTAAGGCTGTGCTGGATCGACCGCCGCGAGCACGAGTGTGCTCGCCTCAGCATCGCTTGCCTGCGCGCGCAAGCGCTCAACCGCGCCGGGCAGCGCGAACTGCGCGCCGCCCAGACCCTCGACGAAGTAACCGCGTCGGCACACCCCCAGCGTCTCCAGCTCGGTGAGCACGCCGTACAGGGCCGAGAAGCCTCCAGCTTGACCCTCCGCGGAGACCTGCTCGCGCGTAACCACGCCATAGCGCTCGAGCAGTAGTTCGGCAAGCGCTCGACGACGCGCGCGCGACCGCTCGATCCTCGCCGGAGGAGTGCTCTGCTCGCGCGATGCCTGCTCGCCAAACAGCGCAAGCGTGAGCGACCAGCGCCCCTGTACGTGGGCATTTGCGCCTGGGCGCCCAGCACGCAACGAAGACCCGCCGAAGCGCCGTCCCCCACGCAGCCCAGCGCCTCGTGCGCGCGCGGACCCGGCGAGCGTATGCACGGCGAGTGCCTGGCGCGGCGCGCGCAGGGGCGCCCAGGCGTCGTTGGTAGCCTCGCCGGCCCAGACGAGGTCCCACAGCGCCTGCGTGAGCGCCGCTCCAGGCAACTCCAGCTCCGCCAGCAGATCGGTGAAGAAGCAGGGACCCGCGGTCAGGCGTTCGCGTAGCAGCGCATGCTCGGCCAGGGCAGGCCGCTCACCACGCGCGCCGGCAGGTGGGCATGGCGGGCCCAGCAGGGCAGCGTCCTCACGGAAGTACAACGCCACCCGCCCCGAATCGCGTCCAAGCGAGCCCGCGCCGACCCAAACGACCTCGCCGCTTGCGCACAGGGTGTCCAGCCACGAAGGCGAATATGAGCCTGTGCGACGGGCGAGCACGTCGCGCTCCCAGGCGGCCACCGGGAGCGCCAAGCCCTGCAGGGGGACGAGCGCTTCGCGCAGGCGCTCGACCCCGCCTACGCGTGGGCGCCCTGCGCCCCCCAGGCAGATGTCCTTCGAGTCTGCCCCTCGGTACGGCCACCGCTTTGTGAGGCTTGCGCCGGTGGGCCTTCGCCGAGTCGCTCAGAGCCCTGGCGCCAACGGTCGACGCCCTGCCAGGAGGGCATGAACGCGCTCAGAGCACGCTCGTCGACAGGCTCGATCTCCTTGCGCAACGCTGCCAGCGAGGCGCGACGCAGACGACGCAAGACCTGGACGTCGCACCACTCGCGCGCTACGCCACCGGGACGCAGCTCTCCCCGCACCAACTCGCCCGAGCGCTCCAGCTCGCGCAACGCCGAGGAGACGTCCACACGGTAGCGCTCGAAGAACTCCTCGCTGGTGAAGGGCCCATGCGTGCTTGCGTAGCGCGCCACCAACTTGACCAGAGCATCGGGCACATCCGCGGTGAACACGCTCGGGCAGGCCTCCTGGCGGGGGGCAACCGAGCGCGTCGCGATAGAGACCGGCGTCCTCGGCGGCGATCAGGCGCTCGTCTCCAGCGATACGAACGCGCACCACACGCCGTTCGCGCTCCAGCCCGCCAAGCATCTCCCGCGCGTCCAGGCCGGCGAGCACCCGCTCTCCCAGCTCCTCGATCGCGCAGGTCGCCGAGGATGCGCAGGACGTCGCCGAGCGCGTCGCGGCTCGTGGCCTGCGTGCGCTGCGAGCGGTGCTGGAGATCCTCCTCGATCTGTGCCGAGCGCGGCGGGATCGATCAGCTCGCGCAGCTCCTCCTGGCCGAGCAGCTCGCGCAACAGATCGCGGTCGAGCGACAGCGCTGCCGCGCGGCGCTCCGCGACTCGGCGTGTCGCCCTCATACATATAGGTGGCCACGTAGTCGAACAGCAGCGAGCCGGCGAACGGAGAGGCGCTGCTGGTCTGCACCTCCACGAGCGAGACCTCGCGCGTGGCAATGCCGCGCAGCAGCTCCTGCAGGCCCGGCAGATCGAGCACGTCGCGCAGGCACTCGCGGTAGGTCTCGAGCACGATCGGGAAGTCTGGGTAGCGGCGAGCCACCTGCAGCAGGGCCTGAGACTTCAGACGCTGCTGCCACAGCGGCGTGCGCCGGCCGGGGTAGGCGCGCGGGATCAACAGCGCGCGCGCGGCGTTCTCGCGAAAGCGCGCCCCGAACAGCGCCGAGTCGCCCAGCTCGGCGACGATCGCCTCCTCGACCTCCTGCGGGTCGAGCGCCACCAGGTCGGCATAGGAAGCGGCGCCGGTGGCGCCATCGGACTCGACACCGCGTGAGTATCCGCCGCGCGAGTCTTCATTGGCATACCGCTCGCCGGCACTCGGCTGAAGTTCGTCAACCCCTTCGTCCAGGTCGAAGTCGGGCAGGCGCACGACGATGCCGTCATCCGACCACATCGCTTCGCCGTCGACGCCGAAGCGCTCGCGCATGCGCGCCGAGATCGCAAGACCCCAGGCAGCGTGGACGCGACCACCGTAGGGCGAGAGCACGCACAGGCGCCAGTCGCCGATCTCGTCGCGAAAGCGCTCGAGCACGATCGTGCGGTCGCTCGGCAAAACCTGTGTAGCCGCCTGCTGCTCGCGCAGGTAGTCGAGCAGGTTGCTCGCCGAGCGCTCGTCCAGGTCATAGTCGCGTACGAGCAAATCCTCGTCCTGCTCGACCGCCCAGCGCGTGAACGCGCCGATCGCCTCGCCCAGCTCCTTGGGACGGCCGATGCCGTCGCCCTTCCAGAACGGCACCGCCCCCGGCACACCGGGCGCGGGCGTCACGATCACGCGGTCGCGGCCGATCTCCTCGATTCGCCATGAAGAGGCACCAAGCAGGAACACTTGCCCTGGTCTCGCCTCGTAGACCATCTCCTCGTCGAGCTCGCCGACGCGCCGCCCGTCCGGCAGGGTCACCGCATACAGCCCACGATCGGGAATCGTGCCGGCGTTTGCGATCGCGAGCTGGCGAGCCCCCCTGCGCGCGCGGATAAGACCGGCGATGCGGTCCCAAACGATGCGTGCGCGCAGCTCACCGAACTCGCTCGAGGGATAGCGCCCGTCGAGCATGTCGAGCACGTTCTCCAAGCAGCGCGCGCGGCAAGCTCGGAGTAGGAGTGAGTGCGTGTGACGAGCGCGTACAGCTCCTCGACGCCGACACCAACGTCCTGGCGTCGTCCGGGCTGCTGCCCGCCTCGCAGGCGGCAATTGCGACTATTTGCTGGGCGAGCACATCGAGCGCGTTACGCGGCACGACCGTCGGCTCGATCGCGCCTTCGCGCATGCGCCGCAAACGCACCGCGCACTCGAGCAAGTCGCCACGGAACTTGGGGAAGATGCGCCCCTTGCTGACATCGCCGACGCCGTGGCCGGCACGCCCGATGCGCTGCAAACCGCGTGCCACCGACTTGGGCGACTCGATCTGCAAGCACCAGATCGACCGCACCCATGTCGATGCCCAACTCCAGCGAGGAGGTCGCCACCAGGCACGGCAGCTCGCCCGCCTTCAACTGCTCCTCGATCGTCGTGCGCTCCTCGCGGCTGAGCGAGCCGTGGTGGGCTCTTGCGATCTCGCGCAGCGCGAGCGGCTCACGGGCCTGTACGGGCACGCCCTTCAGGCCGCCCCACAGGGCGGCCCCATCCAAACCATTCCCACTACCGTCGGCACGCTCGGAGTCATCTGTCTCGGCAGCGGCCAGCTCGTTGAGACGCAGCGCGACCCGCTCTGCCGAGCGACGGTTGTTGACGAACACGATCGTGGAGCGGTGCTCTCGCACCGAGACGCAACAGCTCCGGGTAGATGGCCGGCCAGATGGAGTTGCGCGTCGACTCGCTGCCCTGGCACCGGCTGCAGCGGATCGTCGCTCGGCGAGACCGTCGGCCCGCCAAATCGCCCATCGACTCGACCGGCACATGGATGCGCAGGTCCAGCGGCTTGCGCACGCCGGCGTCGATGATCCGCACCTTGCGGCGTGGGCCCAACCAGAAAGCGCCCAACCTCCTCGAGTGGAGTCTGCGTCGCCGACAGACCCACTCGCTGCACGCGGGAGCGTCGGGTCCATTCGCGCTGCGCCACCTGCTCCTCCAGACGCTCGAGCGTCAGCGCCAGGTGGGCGCCGCGCTTGACCGAAGCCACCGCATGGATCTCGTCGACGATCACCGTCTCGACCCCTGCTCAGCATCTGCGCGCGCTTGCGAGCCGAGGATCAGATACAGCGACTCCGGCGTGGTGATCAGGATCTGCGGCGGTTTGCGCGCCATCGCGGCGCGCTCGGCCTGCGAGGTGTCGCCCGTGCGGATGCCGACGCTGACGTCCGCGCCGATCCCGCGTAACGGCGCGCGCAGGTTACGCTCGATGTCGTAGGACAGAGCCTTCAACGGCGAGACGTACACAACGCGCACGCCCGCCGCCTTGGTGTTTGCCTGCGCACCCAGCCGGTCGAGCGCCCACAGAAACGCGGCTAGCGTCTTGCCCGACCCGGTCGGAGCCGACAGCAGCACATGCTCGCCGCTTGCGATCGCCGGCCAAGCCTGCGCCTGGGCGGCGGTGGGCTCGGCAAAGGACGCCTCGAACCAGGCGCGCACCGCCGGGCTGAACGCTGCCAACGGGTCTGACTTTGCGGTTGCCACGTCCGCCGAGGCTAGCGCGCAAGCGACTGTCGCGCGGACGCAGATACCAACTCAGCTTGCTGGAATATCTCCAAAGAACGCGACAAAGTCGTTTCTCGGGATTGTTCGATTAGACTGCCGCGAATGGCCGATGACGAAACGCAACAGTCACCCGCTGGGCGCCCACCGGGCAGGCGCGTAAAAGCCCCAGCGTGGATGTGCTGGCTCATCGGAGTGAGGCGGCCCGCGGCGGCGATAGCTGCGCACAACGAGCAGGCAAGCGAGCACCTCAGCGTGCACGAGACGCTGCGCGCACTGCCGACGCTGCTCGACGGCGCGGCCCTGCCCAGCGGCGTGGTAGAGCTGCTGATCGAAGACTTCGAAGCGCCGAGCAGCCAGCTGTTCGACATCCAAGACGGCCAGGTCAAGCTCGTCGAGCCAGGACAGTGCGTCCCGTGGGCAAGCATCGCCGGCCCACCAACCGCCTGGGCGATTGCCCTCGGCCCGGAGAGCGACACCGCGCAACTACGGCTCACCGGCGACGAGCAGTTGGCGCGCTGCGTGCTGACGGCGCTGGCGCGTCGCTAGCGACTGCAAGCGCCGTGTCCAGGGATGGATCCGGGCGTGCCGCTCATCCCGAAAGACGTTCGACGTGCTTCAGGATGAGCACGTAGCGGGATGCTCATGGTTCGTGAAACGCGAGCGTCATCGCTCGTCTTTGGACGATCCTCACAACACCCCCCTTGTGCGAACACGAAGATAAAGATTAGGTACCTAAATAAATCATCCGTGTCACCAAAAGGGGGGTATCAACGTGCACCCCTCATTTGAAACACGTTCCGAGACCTCCGAAACCCGTTCCGAGATGTCCGAGACCGTTCCGAGACCTCCGAAACCCGTTCCGAGATGTCCGAGACCGTTCCAAGACCTCCGAAACCCGTTCCGAGATGTCCGAGACCGTTCCAAGACCTCCGAACCCATTTCAAAATAGGCGGTGCCGGCGTGCCGATCTCTTTGGAGCACGTTCTAAAAAGGCGCGAGCTGCCGCGCGCCCGCGACGGCCAGCGGCTCACCATGCTGAACCCAGTCGGCGACCAGCTCGCCGATCGTCGGCGAGAGCTGGATGCCCGACCCGCCCGCGCCGGCGGCAAGAATCACCTGCGCGCCACGAGCCACCGGACCGATAAGCGGCCTACCGGTGGGGCTCACCGGATACAGCCCAGCCCAGCCCCCGCCCAGAGCTGCGTCCGCCAACCCAGGCAGGCGGTTTGAGAGCTTGCCCGCAAGCTCTTCCAGGAACTCCGCATCTGCCTGACGCGCGTAGCAGTCGGGGTTCGCGCTGGGTGCGGATACCTCCTCACCATGGAGTCCGGCGATCAGCCGTCCTGGCCCCTCATGGCGGAAGTAAAGGCCGCGCTCGCCGCTGCCGGGGGTGTAATCCATCACCGACGGCATCATGTAGCCCAGCTCGTGCGGCAGGTGCACCGCGCACGCCTGGTGGCGCTGGGGGATCAGCTCGAGCTCGCAGCCGAGCAGCGCTGCCACCCTCCCGGCCCAGGCGCCGGCGGCGTCGACCACAATGTCACACTCAAGCGCCCCACCGCTGGTCCTCAACCGCATCCTGCCGCCGGCCAGCGGCTCGGCGTCAAGCAACTCCCTCGCGAGCAGCAGCTTTGCGCCTGCGCGGACGGCCAGCTCCGCAAGCAGCCCACAGTAGAGATGGCCGTCGATGAAGCCATCGCTGGGTCCGAACAACCCTGCATGCAGGTCATCGGTGCGAATCGCCGGCGCGAGCTGTGCGATCTGCGCTGGATCTAGTACCTGGGCGTCGCGCACACCCAGCTCGCGCTGGATTTCCACGCTGCGCTCGAACGCCGCGCCGCAGTCAGAATCGTGGCCCAGCCGCAGGTAACCGTTGCGCACGACAGACAACCCATGCTCGCGCTCGAGCCACTCGAAGGTGCGCATCGCGCGAACGCGCAACTCGATGTCCAGCCGCTCGAGATATTGGGTCTCGACGATTCCGACGGACAACCCAGAAGAGCCAGCCGCGACATGTCTGGCATCGAGCACCGTCACTTCGCTTCCACGACGAGCAAGTTCCAGCGCGCTGCAGAGCCCAATCGCACCGGCGCCGACAATGCAAACCGAGGGCCCTTCGCCGCTCATCCGGTCAAACGTCGCCGCGGATGCTCGTCGGCACCGAGCGTCGCGGATCGCGAGCTTCGCAGATCGCGAGCTTGCGGCGCGCCCGGCGTTGCCCCCATGACATACAGGCGCCCGCCCAATGGCGAGAGGCATCCACCCAACGGCGCCCTCACCGAGCCGCGTCCCCAACCTCGTCGAACGCGAGCAGCGTCTTCTCGACGATCGACCAGTCCATCGGCGTCGATATGCACATCAGCCCATTCCCAGCGATCAACACACCCGCCTCGTACAGTCGCCACCAGAGAGCCGTCGGATCCTGTGCCTGGATCTGTAGCAGCGAGCCCTGCCCGCTCACCGACCAACCGCGCTCGCGCAATCCCACGCGCAGCCCCTCGCCAAGTGCATTCACACGCTCGATCTCCGCCAACCCAAACGCCTCGAGCGCCGCCAGCCCCGCGCGCATCGTCACCGGGTTGGCCGAGAACGTCCCACCGTGCGCCACAGCATCTGGGCGACGAGGATCAAACACATCCATGAAAGCCCCCCGTCCACCGACAGCCCCGACGGGAAAGCCGCCACCGATCATCTTGCCGAGCGCGACCAGGTCGCCCTCGATGCCGTACAGCGAATGCAACCCGCCCGGCGCAAGCCTGAAAGTGATCACCTCGTCGAGCACGAGTGCGATTCCGTGGCGCTCCGTCTGAGCGCGCACAAGCCGCACAAACGAGGGCTCCAGCGGCCGCAGGCCGGCGCGGTTGGGCATCGGGTCCAGCAACACCGCCGCGATCCGTCCGGCGTGCTCCTCGAGCGCGTCTACGAAGCCCTGCTCGTCGCCGAGCTCGAGCGTCAGCACGTCGCGCTGTGCCGCCGCCGGCACGCCGTGGGAGCCACGGCGCACAACCGCGTCCCAACTGCCGTGATAGCAATTGGCAAAACGCAGCAGCCCGTCACGCCCAGTGGCGGCGCGTGCGGCGCGCACGGCCATCATCACGGCCTCGGTGCCAGAGTTGGCAAAGCGCCAGCGCTCGGCCCAGCCGACACGCTCGGCCAGGCACTCGGCCAGCTCGATCTCCGAGAGCGTCGGCAAGCCAAAGGCCGAGCCTTGCGCCAGCGCCGCCATGGCCGCTTGGGCAACCGGCGCGAACGCATGCCCGTGCACCAGCGCCGTGTAATTGTTCTGCAGGTCGATCGCCCGGTGCCCGTCGACGTCGACGACTTCATACCCTTCGCCGCGCGCGGCGTATGGAGGGTGGGGAGCGACGAACAGCGTCGAGCGTGCGTTGCCACCCGGCAAGCTGCGCAGTGCCCGCTCGTACAACTCCCGAGCCGTGGGCGCCCGGATGTCGGTGGCGATCGGAGTCCGCTCCATCGGCTTGCCATGTTGGCAGCAATTCGAGCGTTCCCCAACGGCGGACCGAAGTTCCCGGGATTCACACGGCGTCCTGCATGCCCACAGCAGGACTCAGGGAACAAGACCCAGCACGCCGCAACTCACAGCACCAGGAAACATCCAGCACGCCCACAGCTCACACGAGCGGAACGAGCACCGCCTCATCCGCGGTCGCGAACAGCTCGAGCTCTATACCCAACGCGATCCCCGTGCAATCGCGCGAGTCGATCGTCGCCACCACCCGCCCGAGTGCCGACGAGTCGATCGTTATCTCCTGCTCGTCGCCGAACAGCAGCATCTCGACCACCGGCCCTGCGATCCGCAGCGACCCTATCGAGGCGCTACGACGCAGGCTGCGACGACGCACAGCCAGCACGACGCGATCACCGGCCGTCGCGTTGGTCGCACAGCGCAACTCGCCCTCCCCGCAGCGCACGCGCGCGCTGCCGTCTCCGAGCAGCTCATGCTCGGCTACCGCCAGCAGGTTCGCGTTTGCGAAGAACCCCGCCACGAAGCTATCCGCCGGCCGCGCGTACAGCTGCGCCGGCTCGCCCACACTCGCGACCTCCCCGCCACGCATGATCGCGATGCGATCCGACAGCGCCAGGGCCTCCTGCTGATCGTGGGTGACATACACGATCGTCGCTCCCAGTTCGCGGTGGATCGCGCGGATCTGCTCCTCCATCTCCAGGCGCAGCGCGCGGTCGAGCGCCCCCAACGGCTCGTCCATCAGGATCACCTCAGGGTCGTATGCGAGCGCGCGGCCGAGCGCCACGCGCTGTTGCTGGCCGCCGGAGAGCTGGCGCGGATAGCGCCCTCCAAGCCCGCTCAGCCGCAGCAGCTCAAGCATCTCGCCAACGCGCCGCTCGCGCTCGGCGCGCCGCACGCGCCTTAGCTTCAAGCCATAGCCGACGTTCTGCGCCACGGTCATGTGCGGGAACAGCGCATAGTGCTGGAAGACCATCCCCACCCCCCGCTTGGCGGGCGAGAGTCGCGATATGTCGCGTCCGCGCAATAGCACGGTCCCCGCCGTAGGCGCCTCGAAGCCTGCGATCACCTTCAGCAGGGTCGTCTTGCCCGAGCCGCTGGGCCCCAGCAATGTCAGCAGCTCGCCTTGATGCACATGCAGGCTGACCTGCTCGAGCGCTGGCGTATCGCCATAGGACTTGCTCAGCGCCTGGATGTCAAGGACCGTCTCCGCACTCACGACGCAGCCCCGCGTGCCAGTCGCGCGGCCAGCGCCATGGCAAGGCTGGTGCCCACCATCAGCAGCGTGGCGATCGCGGTGATAACAGGTTCCAGGCCGTAGCGCACCGAGTCGAGGATCGCCTTCGGCAGAGTTTCAAGACCGGGACCGCCAAGGAAGTTGACAAGCACCGCCTCGTCGAGGCTCGTCACGAACGCAAGCACAGCTCCGGCCAGGATCGCAGGACTGAGCAATCGCAGCGTGATCGCAAACCAGGCCTGCACCCGGCTGGCGCCCGCGACCATCGCGGCCAGCTCGAGCTCGGGTGATATGCGGCTCATGGCGGCGCTGGTGACGAGCAGCATCACCGGCACCGCAAGCGTCAAGTTGGCAAGCACCAGCCCCCAATATGTGCCCAGCAGGCCGATCTGAGCGTACAGCCCGTACATCGCGACCGCATAGGCAGATATGGGGAGGATGATGCCGGCGATCCCGCCGACCTGCAGGGCGTGGCGCAGAGGCAGGCGACTGCGGTGGATCGTAAACAGCGTGGGTACAACCACGAGCGCGGCGAGCAACGCCACCGGCGCGGCGATCTTCACCGACAGCCACAGCGCCGAGCCCCAACGCGGGTCTTCCAGCAGTCTCTGGTACTGGCCGAGCCCCCACGCGTGCGGAGGAAAGTCGAAGAAGCGATCGTCAGAGAAGGAAAGCATCACGACCAGCGCTGCCGGCACGAGCAGCACGAAGGCGGTGGCCGCGACCACGCCGACGCTCGCGGCGCCGGTGAAGCGATCGCCCAGTAGCGTGCGCCTCACGCCGCCGCCCGCTGCAGGCGCCCGCGTCCGACCAGCGCCAGCGCAAGGCCGAGCGTGAGCAGGGCCACCGCGAGCAGGATCACCGATGCGGCGCTGGCGATCGGATAGTCATAGAAGGTAAAGATGTAGTCCTGGATGTAGCTGGCCATGAACGGAGCCTGCGCCCCCCCGAGCAACACTGGCGTGACGTAGAACCCGAGCGAGATCGCAAACACGAGCGCACCGCTGGCGAGAATCCCGGGCATCGCCAGCGGCAACATCACCGAGCTGATCGCGCGCGCGCGCGAGGCGCCAAGGCCGCGGGCGGCGTCGAGCAGGGAGCGGTCGATACTCAGGAACACTCCGTAGAGCGAGAAGGCGGCATAGGGAACCATCGTGTAGACCATCCCGATCGCGACCGCTGTCGAGGTGTACAGCCAGGAGACCGGTGCCAGGCCGAGCAGTTCGAGGCCCTTGTCCAGCGGCCCTTCGGAGGACAGCAGGATCACGATCGAATAGTTCTTGACGACCGTCCCCATCCAGAAGGGAGCGAGCACCGCCAGCCATAGGATCGCCTTGACGAAAGTGCTGCTGCTGACCTTTATGTGCCAGGCCAACAGGCCGCCGAGCGTCACCGCAACGACGCTCACGAGCACACTCGACAGCAGCGTCGTGATCAACGCCCGCCTGCCGGCGGGACTTTCCAGGACCGCTGTGTAGTTGCCAGCCCCTTCGCCGGTGGTAAACGAGTCAATTGTCAGCTTGGCTAGCGGATAGACGACGAAGCCCAGCAGCACCGCCAGCAGTGGCAGCACGAGCAACAGCGCCCAGCGGTTGGGTAGAACCGCACTCCAGGCGGTTCCCCCACGGTCGCGAGCGTCACGACCATGGGGGAGTCCGTTAGGCAACACTGGAAGGCTCGCCATTTATGCTCCCCCCAGCCTGCCCCATCTCACAAGTCCCGCGCGCGACCTAGGGCTCACAAGCCTTAGCCGCGCAGGAAGTTCTCATACGCGGTGTTCAGCTCGTCGCTGTTATGGGCATACCACAGGAAGTTGGGCGTCGCCAACTGCTTGAGGTTCACCGGATTGTCGGCCAGCTGCGAGCCGATCGAGCGCGGCAGATAGCTGAGCGCGAGCGGGTTTGGCACCGAGTCGTGCACGACTTCCGCCCAGACAGCCTCGGACTTCGGGTGGCTGGCGATGAATTCGAGCAGCTTCGAAGCGTCCGCTTCGTTTTTGCCGCCTTTCACCACGGCCCAATAGCTCGGCTCGTACGCGCCTTCGGCCCACACGACCTTTAGTTTCACTCCTTGGGAGATGAGCTGGTAGGCGCGGTCGCTCCACATGATCCCTAGGGGCACCTCGCCGCTGCGCATGATCTGCTGCTGTTGTTCGCCCGACTGCCAGAACACCTTGATGTGCGGCTTTAGCCCTTCGAGTGTCTTGATCACGGCTTTCACGTTCACCGGCGTCGTAGCGGTCTGCGTTATCGGCATACCGGCTGCGACCTCGGCGGTGGTGATCGCCTCGATCGGCTCGATCCCGCCGAACATGCGCTGCTGGGGGAATTCCTTGGTGTTGTAGAACTGCGCCATCGTCGCCGGACACCGCTTCATCTTTTCGGTATTGCAAACGATCACGTCGCCCAGGCTGCCGTGGGAGAAGCCGAAAGGCGTGACCTTCTGGACTCCGAGTTCTTTTTCGAAACGCGCCTTGGTGGCAGACGGCAGCGGATTCAGCTCGCCTTTCGCATAGAGCGTGTAGGCCGAGCCTCCATCGAGCGAGTCGACCGCGTCCCATTGGATCTGTTTGGCCTGGTTCTGCGCTTCCACGCGCGCGAGTTGCACGCCCGGAGCATCGACGAACTGTGATTTCAGTTTGTTTTCTGCGTCGAACTGGTTCAGGTAGGCCTTCTGCGTGGCTTCGTCGATCGGCGCGCCCCAACCACCGATCGTCAGCGTGGTAGAGCTTTTGCCGCTGCTACCGCAAGCGGAAACCCCCAGGCACACCGCAAGCGCCACAAGCAACCCAAGCACCCCACGGCTCCTACCCCAACTCATTGGCTGCATGTTCTTCCTCTCTCATAGCTGCGCTTTAGCCCAATCGGCTCGGCCACCGTTTCCCAAACGCACGCGATGGCGCGCGCAGAGCTTGACCTGGCGAGGGCAACCAGCCCCTGCGCTCAGAACGTGCCTCAACGGAACACGGCATCCAGGATGTCCCGCGGGATTGATGGCTGAGAGTCGAGCACTCGATGACCGATAACCGTGAGGATCGCGTGCGCCGCATAGCGCGCGGTGCGCCCTCCCCCCACATCGTATTGCGGAATCATCTCGCATATGTCAAATGCTCCGACACTCTCGAACTCTGCGAGGACGCTGAGAGCCGCCAAAACCTCACCTGAAGTGAGGCCGTCTACCACGATCGAGTGGGTACCCGGAGCGTAGGCGCCGTCTGTGACGTCGATGTCGAACGTCACATACACGCGATCGACTCCTTCGGAGGCGACTTCCAGCGCCTCGCGCATCGTCTCGAGCACGCCGCGGCGGCGAATCGAAGCGGCTGTGTAGCCGACGAATCCACGCTCCTTGCAGATACGCAGCTGCTCGGGCTCGGCGATGTTCGTCCCGTTCAAACCCCACCAGACCATGTTCCCGACTGCCTCGTGCTCGCTTATGCGCCGTGCGAAGGTGCCGTGATTGAGAGCGCCCATGTCGCGGAATTCATCCCAAAAGTCGAGGTGACCGTCGATGTTCAAGAATCCGACCTTCGCATCCTGGGCACTCTCGCGAAGCCCGCGCGCGAAGCCGATGAACGACGGATAGGGAACGAAGTGATCGCCGCCAAGCACGACCGGCATCGCGCCACGCGCCGTGAGCTGCGCGACCGGCGCCGCGATCGCCTCGATCTGCGCCCGCACGTCACCTTGGTGGATACGCACGTCGCCGACGTCGAATAGCCGCGCCTCGTCAGGCACCGTCCAGACGTTCCCGTCGACGATGTTGACATAGCCAACGGGCTCGGTCTGTAGCCCGTAGTAGCCCGCCAGATAAAGCGACGCCTCGCGGATCGCCCTCGGCGCATAACGCTGGCCGTTGCGCCCCAGCGTCCACGAGTCCAGCGGCACACCCAGCACAGCCACACTGGCAGCGGGAACCTCGCCGACCGCGAGCGCCGGCGCACGGTAGAAGGTGCTCGGTCCGGCATACCAGTGGACGGTGTCGCGCTGGGGCATCATTCGCCTACTACCTGCAGAACAGCTCCACGGGCACCTCGTTGAGAACCTCCGGCCCGTCCTCTTTGACGAGCACATTGTTGCCCAGCATCATCGTGGCGCCGTCGCTATAGGCCAGCCCGGGCTCCATCGTGATGACCATGCCTGGTTCGATCACGTGGGGATCTCCCTTCATCAGGCTCAGCGCTCCGATCCAAATCGGCGGATAGGCGATCTCCATGCTGAAGCCGAAGCGACCCCAGGTGTTCTGCTCATAGCCGCGGTGGCATGCGGCGACAAGCTCCACGATCTCCGCGACGCTGACGCCGGGCCGCAGCGCCTCGGTCGCGCGATCGAGCGCTTCGCGCACGACCTCGTAGAGCTCCCGCACACGCGGCGAGGGCTCACCGACCACGACCGTGCGCGAGATGTTGCAGTGGTAGCGGCGCACGACTCCGCTCACCTCCAGATAAACCACGTCGCCCTCCTCCAGCAGCTTGCCGATCGGCGTGCCGTGCAGCGTGCCGCGCGCGTCCACAAGCGTCGGGTAGGCGGGAAACTCGCCGCCGGCCAGCGCAACCGCCTGCTGGATCGCGGCCATCACCTCGTGATCGCTGACACCGGCGTGGATCGCCTCGATACCGGCGCTCACGCCGAGGTCGGCTACATGCGCTGCCGCACGCAGCAGCGCGATCTCAGCCTGGCTCTTGACCAGGCGCAGGTCGTCGAGCGCGGCGCAGACATCGATCATCTGCGCTTCAGGCAGGCCGCGAGAGAGCTCCAGACGCGTAACGCGCCTTGAAGTGGTAGCTCGACAGGTTCACGCCGATAGGCCTCGCCCCGGCCAGGTCGCGCTCGCACAGGACCTCGAGCAGACGGGCGATCTGATCCTCGTGCGTCCAGACCGCGCGAACGTCGCTCACCCAACAGGTTTCCTCGCACAGCAACAGCTCGGCCTTGTTGCAGAGCAGCGTCAGCGGCTCATTCTCGGCGAGCGGCACTATCAGCGCCTGAAAATAGAAGGCGCTTGTCGGCTCGTAGCCCGACAGCCAGTTGTAGTGCTCGGGCTGACAAAGCAGCAGCAGCTCGATCTCCTGCGCGCGCATCCATGCGCGCGTGCGGGCCAAGCGCCCGTGATACTCCTCCAGGGCGACGGCCATGCGCGGTGCCAGACGAGACCCCGCGGGCAACCCCGAGATCCTCGCGCCGGGAGCGGAGGGTTCAACCATCCTCAACTCACGATTGTGCGGCTTTGCTCGCGCATGAACTGCTGCAGATAGTACGGCCCGAGGCCGCCCTTGCCAGTGAGACCGCTGGCCTTCCAGCCGCAGAAGGACTGTGCCCCTGGCCACGCCCCCGTGGTTGCACCCGCGCGGCGATTCACGTACACCACGCCGGCCTCGATCTCCTGGAGAAAACGATCGACCTCGGCATCGTCCTCGCTGAAGATCCCGGCGCTCAGCCCGTAGTCGACCGCGTTAGCCTCGGCGATCGCCTCCGAGAGCCCCTCCACGCGGGTAACGCGTCAAGAAACGGCAGAAAGAGCTCCCGCCGGCTGAGCGCGTGGGCCGGCGGCAGGTCGCTGACGACTGTCGGTTCGACGAAATGCCCGCCGCGCAACTCGATCCGCTCGCCGCCGGCGACGACGCGCCCGTCGCGACGAGCCACCTCGACGCTCTGCTCGAAGCGAGCCACGGCCTGCCCGTCGATGACGGGCCCGAGCGCCGAGGCGCGATCGGCTGGGTCTCCAACCAGAAACGTGCGCGTGAGCGCGTCCAGTCGCTCGAGCAACTCGTCGTGGACCTCGTTCGAGACGATTGCACGCGAACAGGCGCTGCACTTCTGCCCGGAGAGCCCAAACGCCGCTCTGGCGATGCCCTCCGCAGCCTTCTCCAGATCGGCGTTGGCGGTGACTATCGCGGGGTTCTTACCACCCATCTCCGCCAACACCGGCCGCGCCCAGGCTCCAGAGCTCAGCGTACGAGCGATCTCCCGTCCCGCTGGCACCGACCCGGTGAACGCGATACCCGCGACATCGCCGGCCGCGAGCGCGCGACCCGTGTCCGCACCACCCTGCACCAAATTGAAGACACCGGCAGGGCAGTCCCCCGCCGTAAGTGCCTCGGCGAGCAGCGCACCCGTCCAGGATGTCGCCTGCGAGGGCTTGACGACCACCGTATTGCCCGCTATCAGAGCCGCCGAGAGCATGTTCACCGCCAGTGCCAGGGGGAAGTTGAACGGCGCGATCACGCCGAACACGCCATAGGGCCTGAGCGTCTCGATAGTTGCGTTCGCTCGCAGTCAGGCTCGTGAGCGGCGCCGTAAACCCCTCGGCCGTCCTCGATCGCCGCGCAGTAGGTCTCGACCAAGTCGATCGCCTCCTGCGCCTCGGCGAGTCGACTCCATGCGCGTCTTGCCCGTCTCCAAGCTCACGACCGCCGCAAGCTCGATCGCGACGCTCGGCGATCGACGTCGGCCACCGCGCGCATATGAGCACAGCGCTCGCCATAGGGCGTCCGACTCCACTGCGCGCCGCGCGCTGCTCGCTCGCTCGCAGCGCCTCAGCGACCGTCTGCCGGCGTCGGCGGCATGCGCACGACTGACCTGTCCGCTTGCGTCGGAGGGATCGTGTCGCTCGAACACCTCTCCCTGTCGCGAACCTCCTCTCCGCCAATGAGGTGGGCAAAAGGCTCTGGCGCCGCTGAACGCAGTCGGGCGAGCGTGCTCTCGAACTCCTCGTCGAGCCCGCCTGGTAGCGCTCCACTGATGTAGGTCAAGCGTTCGCTCATGCAACCCACACCCCCGCAAAATTCGATCCCTGAGTATTCAATTCTGAGCTATCGATCATCGCAGTCGTCCAGCCGCTCACCTCGTGATGCCTCGATTCGGAAAACTCCGTATATGGAGTTGAAATTCGGCATAGATAAAGGGAATACACAGTGACTACCGGATGACATGAGCTATGTCGCAAACCTCTGCACGACCTCATACGGACACGATCCGCGGGCCAAGATCGGACGAACAGAGTTCGAGATGCTGCTCTCGATTGAGAATGTCGGCATTCCCAAGTATGATGACTGTTCAACTGAGGTGCACCCAGTAGAGGCACCTCTGGCACTACGGATAGGGGCCTTAGCAGAGATGCCTAGAGTAAGCTCGAATTCTTCCAAATCAGGCCAAGACGGCGAGTGGTCGATACCAAGCCTTCGTGAGCCACGATACTCCCAGTCGCTCGAGCGGGGACTTGCGATCCTCGGTTGCTTCACGCCTGAGCGTCCCGTGCTCGGGATCGCAGACATCGCCGACGACCTGGGGATGAGTCGCTCCACGACGCATCGCTATGTGATCACGCTCGTCGCACTCGGCTTCCTCGAGCAGGGTGCCTCGCGTAAGTATCGGCTCGGACTGCGCGTGACCGATCTCGGCATGTCCGCGCTGAACTCGACAGGGCTACGCGAGCATTCGCGCCCCTATCTCGAGGAGCTACGTCAGCGCACCTCCTATACCGTCAACCTTGCGGTGCTCGACGGTCCCGAGATCCTCTACGTCGATCGCGCCCGCAGCTTCCGCCGCGGACAGAACAAGATCGACCTGAACCTGCGTCCCGGCTCGCGCCTGCCCGCCTACTGCACATCGATGGGCAAGGTCCTGCTCGCCAACCTGCCCGAGACACGAGCAGCGCGATCTGATCGGCAACATGACGCTCACCCGTCGCGGGCCGAACTCGATCACCAGCAAGAAGGCGTTGCGCACCGAACTCGAGCACGTGCTCGAGGAGGGCATGGCCGTCAACGACGAAGAGCTCGCCCAGGGTCTGCATTCGATCTCGGCGCCCGTCCGGACCGAGTCGCGCGAGGTCGTGGCGGCCGTGAACATCGCGGCGCACAGCTCGATGATCTCCCTGGAGGAGCTCGTCGACGCGCTCGGCCCGCATCTCGTTGCCACCGCGGACAACATCTCCGCGCGTCTCGGCTACCGCCGCGACGACGAGCAGGCCTGAGGACAGAACCCTCGCAGAGAAGCCCTCGCGTAGCCGAGCCGGCGCTGGCGACAGCCCGGCCGGCTGGTCGCGGGGGTGGCCGAGACGTCCGCCCGGGCTGGATTGAAGACAGCACGGCGGCTCCGGCTCGCATAGGCTACGGTCGATGACTCCGCCAACGAGACCGCTCGCCGCTGGGATATCCGCGCTCGTGCTCGCGTTCGGCGCTCGCTGCATGCGGCGAAACGGCCTCGACAGGCAACTTCAAAGGCGAAAGCCACAACGTCGCCCAGACGGTCTCGAACTTCCAGGCCGACGCAACCGCGGAGGACGAGAAGAAGCTCTGCGAAGACGATCTCGCCGCGACGCTGACCGCCAAATTGGCTCGCGTAGGCGGATGCCAGACAGTGCTGAAGGCTCAGCTACACGAAATCGACGCACTGGGCTTGACGATCGAATCGATTGTCGTCAACGGCCAACATGCGCTGGCGCACGTAAAGAGCACCTACTCTGGCAAGAACCGTGTCACGGTGCTCGCACTGGTCAAGGAAGGCTCGCACTGGAAGATCTCCGGCTTGGGCAGCGCCTCGCACGCCTGATCGACGCCACTGATAGGCGCTCTCAGAACGTGTTTTCAGAATGAGCTGTGTGGCGATGTGCATGGTTGTGAACGCCGGGGGTGTACGGCTCGTCTTTGAATGATCCCTCGACACCCCCTTTTCCCGGCACCTCCTTTTTGCGAACACGTAGATAAAGGCCGGGTACCTAAATAAAGCACTCGCGTCCAGGCAAAGGGGGTGTTGAGACGCACCGCGCTCATTTTGAAAGACACTCTGAGTTCAGGCTGCTGGCGTAGCCGGGCGGGCAGGCTGACTGAGCCGAAGGGAGGACGCCACTCAGCGCCAGCGCAATCGGTCAAGCCAACGAGCGGCCATATTGGCGCTCGTAATACGCGCGGTAATCGCCTGAGCGGATCGGCTTCCACCACCACTCGTTCTCTCGATACCACCGCACCGTCTGCTCCAAGCCCTCGGCGAAGCGCACGCGCGGCTCCCAGCCAAGTGCCCTGACCTTCTCCGAAGAGAGCGAATAGCGACGGTCGTGGCCTGGACGGTCGGTGACGTGCTCGATCAAGGACTCATCCGCGCCGGTCAGCTCGATGATGCGTCCCACCACGTCGATGTTGGCGCACTCGTCGGGGCCGCCGGCATTGTAGACCTCGCCAGGTATACCGTGCTCGAGCACGTGGCCGATCGCGCGGTCAAAGTCTGTCGCGTGAATCCAATTGCGCACCTGCATGCCGTCCCCGTAGACCGGGCAGCGGATCGCCGTGCAGCGCGTTGAGGATCATCAGCGGGATCAACTTCTCCGGGTATTGGTAGGGGCCATAGTTGTTGGAGCCCCGGCAGATCGTGGCCGGCAAGCCGTAGGTGTGGAAGTAGCTCTGCACGAGCAGGTCGGCGCCGGTCTTCGTGGCCGAGTAGGGCGAGGAGGGGCGCAGCGGCGAGTCCTCGGTGAAGGAGCCGTCCTCGATCGAGCCGTACACCTCGTCGGTGGAGACCTGCAGATAGCGCAGGGCGCGCTCGCGGGCGGCCTCCAGCAGGACATAAGTTCCCTGAGCGTGTGTACGCACGAACGCATCGGGCTCGGCGATCGAACGGTCGACGTGCGTCTCGGCGGCGAAGTTGACGATCGCCTCGATCGGGGGGCCTCACCTTGCGCACCCCCGTCCAGCGCGCTTGCCACAGCCTGGGGGTCCTCGATTGCGCCGTGCACGAAGCGAAAGGCCGGATCATCGGCGAAGTCGTGGAAGTTCTCCTTGCGACCGGCGTAGGTGAGCTTGTCGAGCACGACAACCTCGTCGCCGCTCTCACGCAAGCGCATGCGCACGAAGTTGGAGCCGATGAAGCCGGCACCACCGCAGACAAGCAATCTCATACGTACATCATCTCATCATGAGCGCTCAAGCCCATCGCACGCGGCCATGTAACCGGCGAGCCCGTCGCGCCAATCGGGCATCGGCAGAACGTCCTCGCGCTCGGACTCCATCGCCGACCATGCCGGACGCGGCGCGGGACGCGCCATTTCAGCGGAAGTGGCCGGCTCCACACGACAGTCGACCTCCGCCTGGCGGAAGATCTCCTTGGCAAAGCCGTTCCACGACACCGAGCCGGCGCCGGTGAGATGCACGAGCCCGCTCACCTGGCGTTCGAGCAAGCCCAAGATCGCCGGCGCCAGGTGCCCCGACCAGGTGGGCGAGCCGACCTGGTCGTCGACCACCTGCACCGCCTCGCGCTCGCCCGCCAGGCGCAGCATCGTCGCTACGAAGTTGGGGCCGTCAATTCCGTAGAGCCATGCGGTGCGCACAACCGTGTGTGCCGGAGAAGCGATTAGTACCTGGCGCTCGCCGGCGAGCTTGGTCTCTCCGTAGACCGAGCGGGGGGCAGTCTGGTCCGACTCGACATACGCTCGCGCGCGACCATTCGCATCCAACGGAGCGCTGCCGTCGAAGACATAGTCGGTGGAGATGTGCAGCAGCGGGCTGTCGATACCGGCGGCGGCGCGAGCCAGGTTGCCGGCGCCGCGCGCGTTGACGGCATGGGCTGCCTGCCGGTGGCTCTCGGCGCCGTCCACGTCAGTCCAGGCGGCGCAGTTGATCGTCGCCTCGGGTCGCTCGCGCTCGTAGAAGGAGACGACGGCTTGCTCGTCGGTGATGTCGAGCTCCGGCAGGTCGGCGAGGATCAACTCGTGCCCCGCGCGCTCGCCGACGCGGCGCACATCGTGGCCGAGCATTCCCTGCGCGCCGGTGACGAGGATTCTCACAGGAAGCTCTACAGGATCGAGATGTCCGAGTTGTCCCCGACCATGAACCGATATGCGCGCGGCTGGCGATCGCCGCGGCGCACCGTCACGTTGCGACCCAGTAGCGAGGACTCCATGCGCCCGTCGAGATCGCACACCGAAGAGCCGCTGAGCAGGATCGAGTGCTCGACCTCGGCTTTGGATACGCGGCAATCGCTGCCGATGGCCGTATAGGGGCCGATGTAGCAGTCGCGCAGCTGGGCACCGGCGCCCACGATCGCCGGGCCGCGCACGGTCGCGCGCTCCAGGCGCGCGCCCGCCTCGATCACCACGCGCCCGTCCACCTGCGAGTCGAGCAGCTCTCCCTCGATTCGCTTGGTCAAGTTGTCGAGGATCAACCGGTTGGCCTCGAGCATATCCTCCAGGCGGCCGGTGTCCTTCCACCAACCGCGCACGATGTGCGGCTCGACGCGCCGGCCGCTGTCGACCAAATGTTGAATCGCGTCGGTGATCTCCAGCTCGCCGCGCGCTGAAGGGTCGATCGCGCGGGCGGCGTCGTGTATCGCAGCGGTGAACATGTACACGCCCACAAGTGCCAGGTCGGTAGCCGGCTCGGACGGCTTCTCGGCGAGCCGCACGACGCGACCCACCTCTCCAGCCGGAGCGGGCGCCAACTCCGCCACACCGTAGTTCTCGGGATCCGGAACGGGGGTGAGCAGGATCAGCGCATCGGGTCCGCTCTCGCGAAAGGCTGCCACCAGATCGGAGATACCCCCCTGCAGGAGGTTGTCGCCGAGGTACATGACAAACGGGGTGTCTCCTAGAAAAGGCTCGGCGGTCAAGACCGCATGGGCCAGGCCGAGCGGCTCGTCCTGTGTGATGTACTCGATGCGCACGCCGAATTGCGAGCCGTCGCCGGCAACCTGGCGGATCTCCTCGCCGGTCTCCGGCGCGATGATGATGCCGACCTCCTTCACTCCCGCGAGGGCCATCGCCTCGATGCCGTAGAACAGCACCGGCTTGTTGGCCACAGGCACGAGCTGCTTGGCGCTCGTGTGGGTGATCGGGCGCAGACGCGTGCCCTTGCCCCCTGAGAGGATCAGTCCCTTCATCGCGGTGAAGCCTAGTAGACGCCGGCCAGCTTGCGATGGTCCCAGCTTGCGCGGCGTAGCTCGAGGAACTCCAGCGCAACTCGCTTGAGGGCCTGCTTGTCGAGCATCTCGACCAAGTCTTGGGGCAACTGCCGGACCGGGGGCTGCCCACGCGGCGAGGCGTAGCGCCTGAAGATCTCCTGCCCGAGCGCGCTCACCGTCTCGATCTCGCGGTGGACGGCAGCCTCGCACTCGAACATCGCTCCGCGCAGCTCCTGATATTGCTCGCCGGCCTCGACCTGCAGCGTGACGCGAGCATCGCGTTCGAGGTTTCGTACCTTCTGAGACGCGGCATACGTCCATGCCCATATACGGGGTCCGCGTACCACATACCAAAGCGGCATCAGATGCGGCCAGCCGCGCGGCCCGATCGTCGCACAGGTGACCGTGCGCTCCTCCTCGAGGAACGATGCGACCTCGGCCTCGCTCATCTTGATCTGCTCGCGGCGGCTCACGAGACGCCCGCGGGGACCGCGCGCAGTCCCCGCACAGCGGCGAGTACCGCTTCGCGGGCGTCCTCGGGCTCGAGCACGACCGCGTCGCCAGCCTCCTTGAGCACCTCGCGCACGAGCCAGTCGGTACCGGCGAAGCTCAGCTGCACCACGATCGCGCCGTCCACCAGCTCGTCTACCACACGGCGCTGCTCGCGTGCCCAGCGCGCACGCTCCGGGGAGATCCACACACGCGCCGTGCGCGAGGCCTGAACCTCGCCGGTACGCATCCAGCCCTCTACTTCGGCGCCCGGATCGACCTCGGGGCGTGGCTCGAACGTCTCGTCGGTGACGTGCGCGCGACGGATGCGGTCGAGGCGGAAGTGGCGCATCTCGTGCTTGGCGGGGTCGAAGGAGGCCACGTACCAGCCCTCCTGGCCGTTTGTTAGCGCGTATGGCTCGACGCGGCGCTGGGAGAACTCGTCCTCGTTTGCCTTGTAGTAGTCAAGCTCGACCAGACGGTGCTCGACGATCGCACGTGAGACGGTACGCGCCACCTCGGAATCGTCGCTTGTCGCATGCGCGACCTGCAGGCCCTGTTCCATCGGGTCCTCGCCGAGCGCCACCACGATCTTCTCGCGCGCGGAGGAGAGCGAGCCCTCGGGAATGTGCTCACCGACCAGATCGATCGCCGCAACGAGCGCCTTGGCCTCTACTGGCAACAACCGGGCCGGTCGGTCGAAGTTGTCGCTGTAGGGCTCGGGGTCGACATCGATCTCGCCCTCCTCCTCGAGGATTTCGGCGTACAGCACATACGAGCCTCCGCCGAAGTTGACGACGTTCAGGACGTTGATGTCCTCGCGCAGCTCCTCGTCTGTGAGCTGCAGACGCTCGCACAGCTCGGCGATCTTCACGCGCTCACTGCGCCTGCCGGCCTGGATCAGGATGCTTGCCAGAGTCACGAGACGCGCGAAGCGCTCGGGACGAATCGCCGCTTCGGCTTGGGGATCGCGCTCCACCCCCGCAGCCCGGCGGTCCGCACGCTTGTGCCCCTCGGTGGGGGGCGCGACGGCGGAGCGAGTCGGAGCTCCGAGCACCGGCTCCTCGATCGCCGGCACGCTGTCGGCAAGCTCGAGGCCCTCACTGTGGCGCTCGTCGAGCAGCGCCAAGCGCCGTGCCAGTTCCTCGACCAGCGCAGACGGGCCGAGCAGGCGCGCGTTCTCGCCGAGCCCGAGCACCCAGGACACGAGCATGCGCGCGCTCGAGTAGCTGGTGCTCAGTAGCCGGTCGCCGGGATGCTGTCCCTCGCCCTCGGCGGACAGCATCTCACCGTAGCGGCCGAAGTGGCGCTCGATCTGCCACGCGATGCGCTCAGAGATGAGCACCTCGGCGGTGCCCTGCTCGTCCCCGAGCTGCCACTCGGCACGGCCCGCATACTCGCGGGGATCGAAGTCGGCGGGACGCCTGAAGTCGTGCTCGGCCTTGGTCGCATAGGAGACCTTGCCGCGAATGCGCGAGAGCCTGAATACCCGGATCTGCTCGCGCTCGTGCGCATAGCCGAGCAGGTAGAACTCGCCCCCCTGAAACAGCAAGTGGTAGGGGTCGACACGCCGCGAGCCGGTCTCGTCGCGTGCCATCGTGTAGTAGTCGAAGGTGATCGTCTTGTTGCGGAAGATCGCCGTCTCGATCTTGGCCAGGCGCACCGACAGCTCATGGCCGCCGGCGGAGGCGGTGATGCCCAATGCAGCCGAGCGCTGCTCGGGTGCGCGCAACGGGCTGGGGCGTCCCCATGTGATCTGCTGCAGGGCGAGCCGCAGTGGCTCGGCATAGGCGAACTCGCCGTCGAGCAGGTGCAGCGCGGCCTGCAGCGCAGCCAGCTCTTCGTCTGAGAACTCGATCGCCGGCAGGTGAAAGTTCTCGGGACGCAACGAGTAGTTCTCCTGCTCGGCGGCCCCGTCGGCGGGGCGATCGACCGTGAGCTGGATGCGCAGCGAATCGAGCTCTGAGCGGTCGGCGTAGAAGCGGCGCGCGAATGCGTCCTCGTTCATGCCGCTGTAGCCCTCCACGTCGCGCCTGATCTCGAGTGCTGTGACCGGTCTGCGCTCGGCCATCAGGTATGAGATCAGCGACAGCTGGCGGATCAGCTTCTCGGTGTCCTTGGCCATCCACTAGAAGATAGAACCCAGTGGCGAGACGTATTCGCCCGGGATCCAAGCCGTTCGCAAATTGCGGCTTTTACAGGCCGTTCAGGGCCTACCGGGATAGGCCCCTAGGCAGCTTCGCGCGTGGACTCTTCGGCGGGCTGCGGCTGCTCCCGTGCGCTGAACCACGCGCCCGAGCCAATCGCGCGGTCGAAGTTCGACCAGCGCGCTCCAGGCGGAAGCTCCTTCTCGACACGATCGAAGCTGCCGAGGCGCCCACCGAGATTGTCGATCATGTGCACCAGCGTGGCCTCACGCGTGCATGGCGTCACGGGACTGCCGTGCTCGAGCGAGCCGTGATGGGAGAGGATGATGTGCAGTACCGCCCACTCGAGCTCAGAAGGGAAGCCGTCGATGTCCTCGATCGTGCGACGGATACGGTAGTAGCCAAGCGGAATCTCGCCGTGTAGCCGGCCGAGATCGGTGAGGTCGATGCTTTGCGCGTCCTCGTTGTAGGCATCGAGCTTGCCGATGTCGTGCAGCAGCGCGCCGGTGATCGCGACGTCGC
Organism: uncultured Solirubrobacterales bacterium; assembly: GCA_963725265.1. Lineage (GTDB taxonomy): Bacteria > Actinomycetota > Thermoleophilia > Solirubrobacterales > Solirubrobacteraceae > Palsa-744. The sequence goes on along the minus strand of CAVRXP010000002.1, from coordinate 180,801 downwards.
GATCGATCCCGGGGAAGGTCGCCGAGATCGCACTGACGGCCTGAGCCACTCCAAGGCAGTGCTCGAGTAGTCCGTGGCGGTATGCCTGGTGGTAGTGCTTGGCGGCCGGCGCCCCGTGGAAACGCGTCCACAGCGGCGAGCTCTCACCGAAGACGTGCTGGAGCAGTGTGTTCAGGTGGGGGTTGCGCACAGTTCCAAGCAGCTCGCGCAGGTCTGCCTCCATCTGCTCGGCGGAGCGCGCGGGACCGTCGAGCAGCTCCTCGAGCGCGAAGCTGCCGGGCTCGGCGGCGGTCACGGCGCGCAGATTGATCTGTGGCCCGAAGCGTGGGTGGACGGTGTAGCGGCCACTCACGTGGACCGGGGCGCCGGCCGGCGCGAGGCGTTCCATCTCGGCCAGCTCCTCCCAAACCATCGTGGCCACCGCGCCGGTGCGGTCCCCCAACTGCAGGCGCAGATAATCGCCGCCGTCGCGGCGCGAGCGACGCTCGATCGCGCGCACCAGCAGCACCTGGTCGACCTCCATACCGTCTGTGAACTCGTTGACGAGCATGCTTTCGCAAGGTAGTGCGCAGTGCGGACGGTACGCGTTTTCAAGGCCACTGCAAACGCCTCCGGAACATGGCTCGTGCACCCATACGTCCAACCGCATCCAGCCTATTTGGGCCATGTTGGCTATAGACGTTTCCATATGCCTTGCCTAGTGTGTCGCGTTGTGTACGGGACAGTTTCCGATTTGCTCGGGACGGCTCCCACACCGTAGAGGGCGCCATACACGGACTGGGGAGACGATTGTCGTATAAGAGCAGTCAGCTCGTAAGCGCTTGCGAAAGAGCAATCGACGCGTCCCGCGAGTTGCGTGACCGTCGAGAAGAGCGCACGCACGGAGGCGAAGCGACACTCCTCTCCCCAAAAGGTCCCCACCGTCCCGATCCCCCCGGGGCGGTGGGGCGCGCTACGACCCGACGCAGAGGCGCTCCGCTGCCCTAGCCGTCAAGAGGTGCTCTACGGCTCCAGACGATTGGGGCCTCGGTACAGGAACGTGACCTCGCGCACGTTCTCCTGCCCGAGCATCTGCATCAACAGGCGCGTCAAACCAAAGCCGAAACCGCCGTGCGGGGGGGCGCCGTAACGGAAGAAGTCGAGGTAGTACTGGATCGGCTCGACCTCCACCCCCTTCTCTTTTGCTTGAGCCAGGAGTTGCTCATAGCGGTGCTCGCGCTGGGCTCCTGTCGTCAGCTCGATCCCTCGCCACAGCAGGTCGAAGCTCTTGGTGAGCGCTGGCCGGTCCTCGTGGCGCATGTGGTAGAAAGGGCGCACCGACGTGGGGTAGTCGACGACGAACGCGAACTCACTGCCGGTCTGCTCGGCAAGGATCGCCGACAGCGCCCGCTCGCTGGGCGGGTCGAGGTCGTGATCGGGGCCCGGCGCCTCGTGGCCGTGCTCGGCCAGCAGCGCCTTGGCGTCGGCGAGCGTGATGCGCGGGAACGGCAACTTCGGCTCTCCCACCTCGACGCCAAACGTGCTCGCGATCTGCTCGCCGTGCTCGCGGGCCACCACACCCAGCACGTGCGCCAGCCAACGCTCCTCGAAGGCCATTACGTCCTCGTGCGAGTCGATCCAGGCGATCTCCACGTCCACGCTCGTGAACTCGGTGTCGTGGCGGGAAGTGAACGACGGGTTCGCGCGGAACACCGGGCCGATCTCGAACACCTTGCCAAAGCCGCCCGCCATCGCCATCTGCTTGTAGAACTGCGGCGACTGGGCCAGGTAGGCGATGCGCTCGAAGTAGTCAACCTTGAACAGCTCGGCGCCGGACTCGCTGGCCGAGCCCATCAGCTTGGGGGTGTGGATCTCTATGAATTTTTGGGCGCGCCAGTACTCGCGCATCGCGTACTCCACAGTCGATTGCACCTCGAAGATCAGACGGCGATCGGCGCGCCGCAGGTCGAGATAGCGCCAGTCGATGCGCTTGTCCAAAGCAGACTCGGCCGTGACCGGCAGTTCGGGCTCGGCGGGCGAGTCCACGACCAGAGAAGCAAGCTGGACCTCGAGGCCGCCCAACTTCACGCGCTCGTCGGCGACCACCACGCCGGTGACCGTGACCGCCGACTCGGGTGTGAGCGCGGAGATCGCCTCGTTGCACTCGCTGGGGGGGTCATCCTTGCCGAGCACCAGCTGGGCAAGACCGGTTTCGTCGCGCACCACCAAGAACTGCATGCGCTTCTGGTCGCGGATGGCGTGCACCCACCCGCGCAGCTCGACGGTCTCCTGCAGGTGGGATTTGAGATCGGCTACTGAGGTGCGCGCCACGGGAGCGCCATGCTATTGCAGCGCTGTGCCCGTCTGCTGGTCGGCCCGCCGGTCCTGCACCCGCACCCCGCGCGAATCGCGCTCTGAACAATGGGTCGGGCAGTACACGCCGCGCACGCCGCCGTCACTCAGCCCGTACGCCAGCCACACCCCGTGACGCCAGGTGAAGTTGAAGAATCCCTCCACCGCGCCTTTGCGGCCCATCTCACGGTGCCACGCTTTGACCACGACGCTCGCCGGGATCCGCGAGCGACAGTCGCGGTCGTAGTGGGGGTAGCCACTCCACACGCACTTCATCGGCTCGGTCGTCAACTCGGAGGAGCCAATCTCGACCAGGCGCGCCGGACGGAGCGGTCTGTGCCTGGGCTGGCTGTGATGTGGCTGTGGCGTCATCGCGTTCGATGGACGACGCCTGCGTCGTCCATTTGTCCCTACGAGGTTTCTACTGAGGTCTACGGCAATCCCTCATGGAAGGATGCGCCCACATGTCCACACTGGACGATCGTTCTAGCATCCACGAAACATCGCAACCGACAGGAGCGCCATGAACGACACTGACGACGCGGCTGAGCCTCCCTACCACCTGTTCCTCGATGCTGAAGAGCTCACGCCTGCGAGCAGCGCGTTGCGGCTGCTGATCACCGACGAGGCCCATGAGCCGCATATCCGCGGGCTGGCACGCGAAGTGATCGCGAGCCTTGGCGCCGAGCCGGACGAGCGCGGCAAGCTGACGGTGACGCTCAATCCCCAACAGATGAAGATCACCCATACCGCGCTGAAGCTGTTGCTCGGCGACCTGCAGCGCGGGCAGGCACAGGAGCGCGAGATCCTGCGGCGCATCATCGACAAGCTGCCCGACGAGCACACGATGCGGGCGATCCGGCTGGAGTAAGGGCATATCGAGATGGGGGCTCAGCCGGCTAGGCTTAGCTCGCTTTGAGCACCAGCCGATACCTCAATGTCGATGAGCTGCGGTCGAGTTTCCTCGACTTCTTCGTCGCGCGCGACCACAGGCTTACCGACTCGGCCAGCCTGGTGCCCGAGCACCCCGCCGCGCCCCTGTTCACGAACGCCGGCATGGTCCAGTTCCTGCCGGTGTTCTTCGGCGAAGAGCCGCCATCCTCGCCGCGCGCCACCTCGGCGCAGAAGTGCTTGCGTGTACGCGGCAAGCACGACGACATCGAGATCGTCGGGCGCAGCACACGCCATCTGACGTTCTTCGAGATGCTCGGGAACTTCAGCTTCGGGGACTACTTCAAGGAGGGGGCGATCCAGTACGCATGGGAGTTTCTGACCGAGACGCTGGGGCTTGAGGGCGAGCGTCTATGGGCCACCGTGCACACAGGCGACGACGAAGCAGCGCAGCTGTGGCAAGAGCTCGTCGGCCTGCCAAGCGCACGCATCCAAAGAATGGACGCTGACAACTTCTGGGAGATGGGCGCCACAGGGCCCTGTGGGCCCTCCTCGGAGATCTTCTACGACATGGGGGCAGAGGCTGGAGAGGGGGGCGGTCCGGCGCACGGAGGCGAGAACCGCTACGTCGAGATATGGAACCTGGTGTTCATGGAATCAAACCGCCTGAAGGACGGCGGCCTTGTTGCGCTGCCAAGGCGCAACATCGACACCGGCGCCGGGCTGGAGCGGATCCTGCCGATCGTGCAAGGGAAGTCATCGGTGTTCGACACCGACGTGCTGCGCCGGCTCATCGGCGCGGCGGAGGAGCTGGCGGGGCGGGCCTACGGTCGCGACGAGGAGGACGATGTGAGTCTGCGCATCGTGGCCGACCACGCGCGCGCGGTGACGTTCATGCTCGCCGACGGCGTGGTTCCCTCGAACCTGGAGCGAGGGTATGTGCTGCGCAGGATCATCCGCCGTGCGATTCGCCACGGTCAGCGCCTGGGTGCCCGCGAGGGACTGATGGCCGCGATGGCGGCCGCCGTGACCGAGGTGATGGGCGGCGCATATCCAGAGCTCGAGCGTTCGCTGGGCATGGTCAGCGACATTCTGGAGCGCGAGGAGCACCGGTTCGTAGAGACGCTCAGCCTCGGATTGGGCATGTTGGAGGACCTGATGACCGATGGCGTGGCCGTCATCTCCGGGGACGATGCTTTCAAGTTGCACGACACCTACGGGTTCCCGGTGGAGCTGACCTCAGAAATTGCCGCCGAGCGAAAAGTCGGGCTCGACCTGGATGGCTTCGAGCAGGCGATGGCCCACCAGCGTGAGCTTGCGCGCAGCGCCGCCGCGGGCGGCGCTGGCGATGAGCTGCAAAGCCAGTCCGCTGGTCGCCTCGTGGCCGAGCTCGACGGGCTCGCACCCACCGAGTTCCTCGGCTATGAGCAGTTGGAGACGAAGAGCAGGTTGTTGCGGGTACTGAGCGGGGAGAGCGAGGATCCTGCCCATCCCACGCTCGAAGTGTTCGCCGAGCAGACGCCCTTCTATGCCGAAAGCGGCGGTCAGGTCGGAGACACCGGCACGATCGAGAGCGAGACCGGCAGAGCCCGCGTGATCGACACCGACAGGCCGCTTGAGGGGATCATCCGCCACCGTGCTCGGTTGGAAAGCGGCACGCTCGTGGAGGGACAGGAGGCGATCCTGCGTGTGGAGGAGAGCCGGCGCGATGCGATCAGGCGCAGCCATACCGCCACCCACCTGCTGCACTGGGCGCTGCGCAGCGTCTTCGGATCGCAACTGCAACAGCAAGGGTCGCTCGTGGAACCCGACTACCTGCGCTTCGACTTCAACCACCACTCCCAGCTCAGCGAGGAGGACATCGCGCAGATCGAAGAGCTTGTGATCGGCGACATTCTCAGCGACGAGCCGGTACAAACCACCGAGGAGACGCTTGCCGCCGCGCGCGCCGAGGGGGCGATGTCGTTCTTCGGCGACAAGTACGGCGAGATCGTGCGCGTCGTGCGGGCCGGCGAGCATTCGGTCGAGCTGTGCGGCGGCACCCACGTGCCGGCGCTAGGGCGCATCGGCGGCTTCGTCGTGCGCAGCGAGTCATCCGTCGGCGCCAACCTGCGCCGCATCGAGGCGCTGACGGGCAGGGCGGCGCACGAAGACCACCGTCGCGCGCGAGGGCTGTTGCACACTGCGGCCGAGTCGTTGCATGTCGCGCCGGACTCTGTGCCAGAGGCGATCGCGCGCCTACAGAACGTCGCTAAGCCAGGAGGAACGCCAGCGCAAAGCGCTCGCCGCCAACGCCGACCGCGAACTGGCGGGCTCGCTCGCCGACTCCGCGATCGAGGGGAGCGTCGTGGCACGGCTGGACGAGCGCGACCAGCAGGCGCTGCGAACGATCGCCGCCGAGCTCGTCGCACGCGCAGGTATCCGCGCCGTGGGGTTGATCGGCTCACCCGACGGCGAGGCGGTCGCGCTCGCCGTGGCGTTCTCCGGCGACAGCGGCGACGCGCCCGGCGTCGTGCGTACCGTGGCCAAGCTCGTCGGCGGTGGCGGCGGCGGCAAGGACCGGCGCTTGGCTGTCGGCGGCGGGCGCGACGTAACAGCGATCGACCGCGCGCTCGAGGTGCTGCGAGACGAGTTGGGCGTGCCGGCCGACGCGTAGGGCGCGGGATGGCCCGGCCAGAACAGTAGTCTGTTATCTGATCTGATAACATGCCCATATGGAGCCTTCCTTGGACGATGTGTTGGAGAAGGCCTCGCAATTGCAGGAGCTGGTCCCCGGCGCCGTGCTTGTCGGAGGTTCGGCCGCGGCGCTCTACGCCCACCACCGGCGGTCGTTCGATCACGACCACGTGGTGGTCGACCTCGCGGAGCGCTTCGACGCGATCCTCGAGAACCTGGAGGCGCTCGGGGACTGGTCGATGGCGAAGGCACAGCCGGGGAAGATCATCCTCGGCGAACTCGGGGGCATCGAGACCGGCGTGCGCCAACTGCTCCGCAGTCGGCCGCTGGAGACGACCGAGATAGAGGTGCGCGGCCGGCGACTCGTAGTGCCGACTCTTCCAGAGATCCTGCGGATCAAGGCTTGGCTTGCGATCAGCCGCAACCAGACGCGCGACTATCTCGACATCGCGGCCCTCTCGACCCAGCTCGGGCTCGACGAGGCGGCTGCCGTGCTTGCCGACATCGACGACTACTACGCCGACATCAACCCACGGCCGGAAGCGGTCTCCACACAGCTCGTCAAGCAGCTGGCCGACCCTCAGCCGCGCGACGCCGAGGTGACTTCGCAGCTCGCCAGCTACAAGGCGCTCGACCCCCGCTGGCACGACTGGTCCGCCGTCGAGACTGTGCTCATCGAGCTGGCTCGGAGAATCGCACGATGACGCTGCGCTTTCGCAACCTCGACTTCGACACAACCCAGCCGATGGACCGATGGCCAGCCGAGGCGATCGAGACGGTCGTCGATCGCGGCTCGCTGTCTGACTGGCGCCAGCTGGCCAACACGATCCGGAGCAATCCCTGGGGACCCGCCGCGCGCACGACCGAGACGATCGTCGGCTGGGGCGAGCACTACGGCGTCGACGCGCTCATGAACGAGGTGATCCGTCATGCGCGCGAGGACATAACCCTGCGGGGCCGAGCAGAATATGCCGCGCAGATCCGCTCCTGGCGCGTCCAGAGCGGGATGACGCTACGCCAGTTCGCGCGCGCCGCTGGCACCTCGGCCTCGCGGCTCTCCGATTACGAGAACGCCAAGGTGGCGCCCACGACCGACGTGCTCGGACGACTGAGACACGTTGCCTCCTGACTTACATGATGCGTGCTCGGGGCGAGTCGAGTCCATCCACTTCCGGACACCGATCAAGCCATACCCAGCTAGGCTGCCTGCGTCTCCGCGGCATGCCGCCTGCGTGTGACGATCACGCTTGCGCCCTTGGCTGGGTATGTGGTGAGACGGCGGGTGCGTACCGGGCGTTCAGGCTTCTGCGTAGGCGCACACAGCTCGACCTGGCTCAGCACGATGCGCAGGATCGTCTTCATCTCCATCACTGCGAAGCTGGCGCCGATGCAGCGACGCGGCCCGCCGCCGAACGGGATCAGTGTGTAGGGCGGCGGGGACTCATCTAGGAATCGCTCGGGGCGAAACTGCTGGGGTTCTGTGAACCCGTCGGAGAGCTGCGACCCGACGATCGAGACGATTACGATCGTGTCGGCGGGCAGCAAGTAGCCGCCGATCCGCAGCGGGGTTGAGAGTTTGCGCGACACTCCATCGAGCGGCGGTCGCACTCTGAGCGTCTCGTTGATGACGGCGCCGAGGTAGGCATCGCTGTGGTCGCCGTCGATCTCCTCGACGAGCCGCTCGAGCGCCGCCGGGTGGCGCAGCAGGCGCTCGAAGCACCATGCGAGTGCCGTCGCGGTCGTCTCCTGCCCGGCGATGAGCAGGGTTGCGAGCTGGTCTCGCAGTTCGGTGTCTGAGAGCGGCTCGCCGTTCTCGTCGTGTGCCGCGATCAGGAGCGCGAGCACATCCTCGCGCCCGTCGGGGTCCGCACGATGGGCGGCGATCTCTTCGTAGAGCAACGTGTCGGCTTCGCGACGCGCACGCAACCAGGGCAGCCGCGTCCCGATCGGACCGTCGGCAAGGCGCGGATGGTTCGTCTCTGCCATGTAGGCGAGGATGCTCGCCTGCGCCACGCGCGGCAGCAGCGTTCGCAGCCGCGCCATCCGCTCGGGATCGCGCACACCGATCACCACACGCAGGATCACCTCCAGCGCGATCGCCTGCATCCTTGGATGGATCGCAAACGTCTCGCCCACCGGCCACCGCTGCACCTCGGCTGCGGCGAGCTCGACGATCGTGTCTTCGTACCTGCGCACCGCATCGCCGTGAAACGGTGGCGACATCAGGCGCCGCATCCGCACGTGGCGCTGTCCGTCCAAGACCAGCAGGGAACTTGGCGCGACGTGTCCGAGCGTGCTGGCGTTTGCCTCGCCCGCACGTACGACATCGCTGTCGGCCGTAAACAGCTCCCTGATCTGCTGGGGGTCCCAAACCGATACGTACTCGCCGAGACCGACCAGGCGATGCCTGCGCGGCGAGTCGAATTTGCTCAACGCCCAGCGAACATAACGCTCGGTGAACCACAACACCGCCGCCGTGTGCACGACTGCCGGCCACCGCGAACCAGGCGGCAGACCCGGCTTGAGGTCCTCCTCGCGATCCCGCGCCGGCGCCGTTTGCGCCCCGTCGATGCTCAGCTGGTTGGCCATGTCGCCTCCTGCTCGCTGGTCGCTCTCTAGAACGACCATACCACGACTTTGTAACAAGTTGCAACTTGTTACAAAGTCAGTGAAGGTCATCGAGACGGCGGAAGCAGTTGCTCCGATACGCTCAGTGACGTGTCGGTGCGTGGTTTGATGTTCGTCATCATCCTGTTCCGTATGAGCTACGGATGGGTGCGCTGCTCGCTCCGCGACAATGAGCAAGCTACGGCTTGCCGCGCACACCGTTGAGCATCCCGAGGCTCGACTATTCGTGCGCCGTTCGGGGCACATCAGCTGGCCGTGGCCATCCTCGGTCTCACGGGACGGCGCTGGCGAGCGCTCCAGCGTCCATGACGGTGGACGCCTCCGACATGTTCTCCGCCATCGTTGAGGGGAGAAACCGAGGAAAAGCGGCGCCGATTTGACCGGAGAACTAGCGTTCTCAATGACTGGCGTTGCGAGACTGCACCCTGCACCCTCATGCTTCACGCGACGCTCGGGAAGCCGCTGAGCGATGCCGAGTCCCACAGTTGGAAGGGAATCGAGGTCTCGGCGCTTGCGGAAGCACTCACCGCGCCGCCCCTCGGACCCGATCGTCGTCCCAAGGATGCACCCTACAAAGGCCGATCGAAATGCCCGCTTCCGCCCAACGCGGTGGCAGTTCGCGCTCTATATCCTCGCTGTCTGTGAATGCGAACGACGGTAGTCGCTGTCGCAACCTGTCGCTGCATCCAACGCGGAAGCGGTGGCCGGCGCGATGGAGGTGGCGGATCGGCCCCGCACTTGTCCTCGCCTCCGCGGCGCTGTGCGGCAGCGTTCCGCTCGCCGCCGCGTCGGGTTCCGACGCGCAGGCCACACACGCCTACCTGAGCGCCCAGTACAAGCTCGTCACGGCGCTGTTGCAAGAAGCCTCCGCGGCGCGCACCACGGAGGGCGCTGCGGCGGCGCAGATCGCTCGAGAATGCCCCGGTGTGGTGTCGGAGATGCCACAGAAACCGTCTCTGCCGCTCCAGACGTCCCCACCTCGTGCCAGGGCGAAAACACCCGCCTGTCCCAGCAGAAGGAAACTATCGAAGAGGAACTCGATACGGCGGTCGACCAGCCCCGCGAGAGACTGTATCGCCCGGCCGAGGAAGCGTACGCCGCTGAAGTACGCCAGCTGTGGTGGAGTAACCCGGCGATCGCCTCGGCGCTCCAGCCCGCGACCACGGCCAAACTCGAAGTCATCTCCGCTCCCGCTCCGCTGTTCTGTGAAGACGCGAGGGCGTGGGCTCAGAGCGGCTATCGCGCCCTGTCGGCGGCCAGCCGGGAATTCGAGGCTTCACGAGAAGCGCTGAGGAACTCCGAACAGGAGGAGGAACGTTCACTGGGCACACTGCTGAAGCCTTATGAGAACGCATCGGATCGAGCACTGATCCGCAAGACCAAGGCGGCCGAACTTGAGCTCCTTCTCCGCGGGAGTGCCGCCGTGCGGACGGCTCTCGGCTTGGACCGGATCGTCGGGTTCCCGCAAGTCGGGACCGAAGAACCCAAGTCGATCACTGTCGGCCACGGGCGTACCGCCGCCGGTACTCGCTTCCAGGTGAGCACCGGGTCCGGGCTGCCGGGCTCTCTGGGCTCTTGCCATCGCTCGGCGGCCGTGGCATACACCCGGCCGGGCGCTCCCGAATTGCTGATCGAGGGTGGCCCCAACAACCCCATCTGTCTCTCCTTGCCCCAGTACCGGCACCCCGCACTGTTCTGCGAAGAAGGCATAGAGACGATCCAGACAGCGGTTCCGGCCTCAGTGCGCTCGGTCGGGCTGGTGCTCGCCGACAGACGGACGATCGAATCGCGCGTGGTCCGTGTATCGCGACGAGATGGTGGCCCTGCGGGCATCTACGCCCAGGAGATCCGTGGCAGCACAAGCCACGCCGTGTCCCTCGTCGAGCTAAATGCCGACGGGAGCGTCGTGCTCATCGTGAAACTGCCGCGATACCGCTGCGTCGAATCACGCAACGAACCGGACGGACCGACGAGCACGGAACTCGCCAGCGGGCGCACCCCCGAAGGAGAACCCTTCACGATCAGCGCTTTCGGCTCTCTCAACCGCGAGCCTTTCCTCAGCGTGGACACCGGTGTCGACCCAGGACTCACTTAGGGCCTATCCTTATAGGGCCGCTGTCGTCCGCGCTGCGTGCGTGCGCTTGAAGGCGATCTGGCCGCTGGCGAGTTGTAGGAAGGCGAGGTGGTTTCTCGTCCTTCTTGGACCAGCGAATGAGGACGCCCCGGTTGCGGTTGAGCCATGAGTGACAGGCCTCGAGGACCCAGCGGCGTGCTCGCCAGTCGGGATTGCGCTGCTTGAGGTCGATCTCCTCGCCACGAGCGCGGATGTGTGGTGTGAACTCGCGCTCGCCGAGCAGTTCGCGGATGACCGGGAAGTCGTATGCCTTGTCAGGGCAGAGACCCTGAGGGTCCCCCTCGGTCGGTTCGGGGCGCTCGATCGGGATCGAGTCGAGCGTTCCCTTCAGCAACTTGTGGTCGTTGCGGTTCGCGCCGTCGTGAGAGAGCCCGATCGGGATTCCCGCAGCCTCGACCAGGAGCGAGCGCTTCGCCCCCCCTTGGCTCTATCAGTGGGATTGGGACCGGTCTTCGGCCCGCCGAGCGGTGCCTTGGTCATTGCCCCGTCGGCCGCCAACCAGGACCAGTCGATACCGACCTGCTCGTCGTAGTCAAGCAGACCCTGGCGCCAGATCTCGTGGAAAACCCCCGCCTGCTCCCACTCCTGGAAACGCCGGTGTGCCGTAGAGGAATTGCACACCCCGGTCGCGCGTCGAGCGCGTTCCACTGCATGCCGGTGCGCAGCACGAGCAAGATCGCGTCCATCACCTCGCGCTTCGCCACGCCCCGGCGGTGAGTTCCCAACGGATGCTCGGGCGGAGGCGGCAACAGGGGCTCGACTCGCTCCCACAGCCAGTCCGGCATACGCCAACCATCATCGCGGTCGACCAACCCCATATCGAGCCTCCTATGTCCGATCAACAGATCGGCTCAAGAGTTCGCCGGGGACGACTGGGAATCCTCCCTACCGGGATAGGTTCTAAGCATGTGCGGCGCTTGGAGGGGCTTGGGGCGAATGTGCTCAGCCTCTATGCGAAGGGGTTGACGACCGGGGAGATCCAGGCTCATTTGGCTGAGGTCTATGACACTGAAATCTCGCGGGAGACGATCTCCAAGATCACCGACGCCGTGTTGCCGGACATGGCCGCCTGGCAGAGCCGGCCATTGGACCGCGGGCGTTTACCCGGTCCTTCTTATTGATGCGATCGTGGTGAAGGTCAGGGGCAGCCAGGTCGCTAACAGGCCGGTCTATGTCGCTATAGGCGTGAATCTCGAGGGTGAGCGCGACGTCCTTGGCCTGTGGCTCGGACCGTCTGGCGGGGAGGGCGCAAAGCAGTGGATGACGATGCTCACAGAGCTCCGCAACCGCGGGCTCGTCGATGCTTTGATCGTCTGCTGTGACGGTCTGAAAGGGCTCCCCGACGCGATCAGGGTCACATGGCCTGAAGCGACGGTGCAGACGTGTGTCGTTCACCTGGTGCGCAACGGTCTCAGATACGCCTCTCGCAAGTATTGGGCAAAGATCTCCGGCGAGATGCGCGACATCTACACCGCTCCCACTGTCGAGGCCGCTGAAGCGCACTTCGAGGAGTTCGCCGAGAACTGGCGTGCCCTCTATCCCGCGATGATCGCTTCGTGGGAGAATGCATGGCAAGAGTTCGTACCGTTCCTCGAGTTCCCAGTCGAGCTGCGAAAGATCGTCTACACCACAAACGCCATCGAGTCGCTGAACGCCCGGTTCCGCAGGGCGGTTCGCCACCGCGGACATTTCCCCAACGAGCAAGCCGCACTCAAGGTGCTCTACCTCGTCGCCACCACACGCCGACAGAACCGCGAGAACATGACCGGACGAATCCACAACTGGAAGCAAATCCTCAACGCCCTAACAATCCACTACGGCGACAGACTCACCGCCACACAGTAACCACAACCACACATGACCAACAAAGCCACTTACACAAAAAAACTGACAGACCCCTGCTAGGGCGACCGCGGTCAAGCGCTCGGGCGACGCCTTGCCTTGATCGCCTCGGTCTCGTGGTCTGCCTTCTTGGCGGCCTTGGCGGCAGCCTTCTGCACGCCAGCCGAGGCTTTGTTCGGGTCTCGCGCCACGTGAACCGTGTAGGCCCCCGCAACTGCAGATGTGGCTAGCCTGCGCATGAACCTGAGTATGCCACGGATGCAGGCGGAATCACGAGCCCGTGAAGAAACCGCCCGCCCTCCCGCTCAAGAACGCGTCGATCTCGCTCAACAGGCCCGGCGGGGCTAACGCCTGCGCGAGAGGGAACTCCTCAAGCGGCGTTGTCGAGGTAAGCGTGATCGCTCCCACGATGCTGCGTTCCCTCTCCGGCTCGACTACGATCGGGATCGCTCGCACGAACCGCCAGCGCGACGCGTAGACCCTTGGGTCCTGCTCCACCGAGACGCCATTGGCGATGGCCGTGGCCGCCACCCAGCGACTGTGAACGTGCAGCGGGTTGGCCGGGGCGGCGTCGGGCTCCTGGTAGGCGCGATCCGCACTCGCCCAATTGACGACCTCGCCCCGCTCGTGATCGACCGCCCACAGCCCGAGGCCGAGGTGGTGGCCGGAGAGGTCAACTTCTGGCCTCTCTGCCTCGCAGATGGCGCCGATGTCTAACAAACGCCCGTGCAGCCATGCCGAGACTTCCTGCTGGGCCTCGCGAAACTCATTTCCGTCGGACGGGCTGAGGCGCGCGGCTCCGCACTGAAGACGACGACGGGCGCGCTCGGAGAACTCGACTGGTTTGCCGCCGTCACAGCGCAGGCCGATCTCATGGACTATCTGGGCCACCTCACCGTAGTAGTTGGCCCACACCGGCGTGACGTTGTAGCGCGCCCACCTCGCCGTCGCCGACTCTTCGAGGATCTTGCGCACGCCACGGTCGGCTACGGGCGACGCCTGGCGCACGAAGATCACGAAGCGCGGTCCATCGTGCTCGTCGGCGGAGTTGTAGAGCCAGCGTATGAAGTTCGGATCGGTCATGCTCAATCCCACGAACACGCACAGCGAGCCGCGCAGGCGCTCGGCGACGAAACCCTGGGGAAACGTGCTTGCGGTCGAGCGCACATAGCTGCCCTCCGAGAGCACCAGATTGCCTTCCTTTCGCCAGTTCTTTCCGGCGGCATCACGCATGAGTCGCCCGTGCAAATGCCACACGGCGGCCTTTCCCGCCGGCTCTGACCAGCCGCGCACGTAGGACGCCGGTTCAAGCCCACGCTCAGCGAGGGCCGCCTCGAGCAGACCGTCGTAATTGACCGTCAGCAGCGCGAGACGAGCGGCCAGTCGCTGCTTCAACCATGCGATCTGGCCAGCCAGCGCACCGGGGGCGTACGTATTTGGCTCTCGGATGTACAGCGCGTCACGTAGGACGCGACGGAACACCCGCTCGTCGCTGTACAGCGCCTCGGCCACGGCACCCGCCGCAAGCGGGCCCTCTTGCAGGACTGTCTTTGCCCACGCGGCGAGCAGCTCCTCATCTTCTCCCGGGCGAGCCTGAATCAGCAGCTTGCGCACGAGTGCGTTCCACGACGGCAATTCCGCCTCCATCGATACACCCGCGCCCACGAACATCGTGATCTCGCCGTCATACGCCGCTATCGCCGCGATCGCGCCGTCGATGCCACTCGCTGCCGCGTCCGCGAAATAGCCTGCCCCATCGGGCTCGGACCTCACGTCATCGCCGACTTCGCGCGCCGCGCTCGACGCATCCGCGAGCAGTCCGCGCAGACGTGTTAGCTCACTTGAAGGCACACGACCACCGTACGTCGTGGCGCCGACAGAACGGCACGCACAAGCCTCTGGCCCTCGCCCACCTCCAACCAGCCCGCCCCTCCGCATGGCAGACGACGCGCCACTGTCACAACAAGCGCCCACCGCTCAGCGGCCGCGTCGAGGAAGACCCCCCCACGGCAGACAGCGACTGGAGGGAGGCCGCCAACGTCTCAAAGTGGGGCAGCCCCGTCCAGGCAGCGCGGTCCCCGATCACATAAAGCCGCCGCCGCGCGCGACTGACCGCGACATTGAGCAGGTTGGGCTTCTCAGCCGCCCAGGCACGCGCACCAGGGTGCCGCGAATCGCCCCCGAGCACAAGAATCACAATGTCGGCCTCGCGGCCCTGCGCGGTGTGAATCGTGCCGGCAGTGAGCCCCGGATAAGTCTTGCGATGCTTCCTGATATTCCGTGCCACCGCCCGAAAGGGCGTGATCAAGAACACCTCGGCAAAGTCCACCATCTCATAGTGCAGGCCCGCCAACAGCTGCTCGAGCGCGGCGCCCTCCGCCGCAACCCAATTGCCGCTCGACGGCGCGTACGGCACATCGATCCAGTGACTGCCCGCCAGACGCCACTCCCCACGATCCGGGGCGCAGTTCAGCATCTGCCCGCCATAGGCGATCTCATTGACGATTTCGAACATGGGGGCCTCACAGCGACGGTGCACATTCAGGGGGATGCCGACCCAGACGGACTGCAACCCCGACTCGCGGTATGTGCCAAGCGGACACACCTGATCGGCCAAGCTCTGCACCGAGGGGTCGCTGCGCAGCTACCCGAAGTCGATCCCGTGCTCGGCCCTGAGTACGCGCTCGATGCTGCGCGGAAGCTGAACGATCGGCTCCAACTGCGACGGGTCACCGACGACGACCGCGCGCCGCGCGCGCCAGATCGCTCCCACGGCCGCCTGAGGGGTGGCTTGGCCGGCCTCGTCGATCAAAAGCCAGCCAAGGTCCTGCTGGCCCAGGTGACGGAACACATACGGGAACGAAGCGAACGTGGTGCTCATAAGCGGGACCGCGAGAAATAGGCACTGCCAGGCCGCGCGCGCGGCCTGGGGCGAAACATCCCCGCCCGCCTGTCCTGAAATCAGCTCGGTCGCGCAGCGCAGGCCCGCGCGCATCTTGGGTGCGGCCGCTTCGATGAACGCACGGTGCAGGGCGAGGGCGGCGAGGAACAGCTCGACGCGCGCGGCGTTGTAGTCGCCATCGATCCACGGAGCACAGCGCTCGCGCCGCTCGCGCTCCGCGGGCTCGGCCCAGCGATCGTCCGCCGGCAAAGCCTCGGGGAAATCTGCCTCCCAGCGTTCGCGCGCACCGGGCAGCTCAACCTGTATCTCCCGCGCCCGGGCTTCCGCAACGCGTCGACCCTCTTCATGGCGCTCTAGCGAAGCGGCAAGCTCGGCCGCGCGCGCCTCGACCGGCGCCAGGCCGGCGCGCGCGTCGCCGACGGCTTGCTCGGCGTACTCAAGCGCCGTGTTCAGTCGCGCCCACTGCGTGCGCCAAGCGCGCATAGCGCCTCCCAGCGTGCGCACCCGCTCTACCAGCGCCGGGCGCACATGCTCGTGCGCACGCAACGCATCCCTGCAGCGCGCGACCGCGCTTGCGGCGACTCCGGCCGCCTCGTGCCGCACGGCCAGCTCAGGCTCAATCTCCTCCAAACTCGCCCGCGCACGATCGGCATGGATGCGCCCTGCCATCCACTCGGCCACCGCGTCCTCGCGCGCGTCCAACAGGCCGCTGTAAACCGCCCGCTCAGCCTGAGTGCTCTCAACACACGCAAGGGCCTCCCGAAAACGCGCCACAGCCTGCTCCCAGCTCGGCGTCGACTTCGACTCCGGTCCATCAAGTAGCCCCCGTAGCCCCTGCCACCAGAACCGACTCACGAACGCTTTGTTTTTGGAGCGATTGCCGAGGACGCCCGCCACCATCGCCCACGCCTCTCTGGGCGGGTCGCAATCCGGAGGCGTCAACATCTGCGTGGCAATCTCAGAGAAGTAGTCGCACGCGCCCAACCATCGCGAGTCGATCGCCTCCACCGCAGGAATCTCCGCGCTCACGTTCTCAGCCGCCGCATTCGTCGCGCAGGCGAGCACAATCTCATAGCCGCACAACTCAGCGACCGGCGGGTGGACGCGCCGGCCCCGCCACGGCAAGGGCTCCCCGAACGCCTCACCCGGGTCAAGCTCGGCCATCTTCTTGGCCCGCTCGACAACCAGCGCCGCCAAGAGGTCGCGCAGCATCACCGTCTTGCCCGTTCCCGGCGGTCCGTTGACCGCCCAAATTCCCCTCCCGCGATCGGCGAGGATCTCATTGAGGCCAAGCTGCTGGCCCAGCGAGGGAACATGCACACTCGGACTCGGCCAGCGACCGAGCGGGATGCCATGCGGCGAGAGCGCCCTGCGTACACGCTTCAGAGCGCGCTCGACATCCACACGCGCCCCGATGTCGATCCTGTTGGCCGGAGTCAGGTATTCGCGCAAGGCTCGCCCGCAAGCGCCCTGCTCGACAGCACGGCCGACCTTACGCAGATCCTCCGCGTAAAAGCTGTTGAGCAGCTCACGCTCACCCGCCGCGTACGCTTCGCGCGGGGGGACCTTGCGACTGACAACCCTGATCTCCAGAGCGCGACGCAGCTCGGCGTCGGCGGGTAGCCGATCCAACTCCAGGCGCCGAGCAACAAGCGCAAGACAGGCACCCAGATCCTCGCCGTCCAGCTCGCGGCCGACGAACCAGCCCTCCCCTTCAAGCTCCCGAGCGAGCTCGTCGTCGGGGGAGGCGGCCACCTCCTCCTCCCACTCACCACGAAACGCCGAGGAGGACCGCTCAAAGCTGGCTGTGCCGACCGCAGCGGGGCCCTCCCGCATAGCCTGGCCGATAGCCCAAGCGCAGCTCGCAAGCATTCCCGAAGCAAGGATCGCCCGCCCGTCGTCGG
Organism: uncultured Solirubrobacterales bacterium; assembly: GCA_963725265.1. Lineage (GTDB taxonomy): Bacteria > Actinomycetota > Thermoleophilia > Solirubrobacterales > Solirubrobacteraceae > Palsa-744. The sequence continues at coordinate 163,493 of CAVRXP010000002.1, read as the reverse complement.
CCACCACAAAAGCCGCAAGCGCACTCTCCCCCGCCCGCTGACGCTCACTGGGCATCTGCTCATCCGCTGGGTACGCCCGGCGCACATCCCCAAAAGCGCGATCCAGCGAGTACACGCCCAAGAACACCAAATGCCGCCAAGTCTGCTTCTCCCCCAACCAGAGCGCGCGCAACGGATGACTCGAATGCCACGGAAGCGGGGCACCCACCTCAACCCGCGAAACGCGCTCGTCGCCCTCCTCAACCTTGCCGAGCGGCTGAGGGGAGAGCAGCTCAACCCCGCGCCAGTAGTCGATAAGAGCGGTCTTGGAATCAGGCGGCATATGGGCAAGTCCCCGGCATTGGGGATCAATCTTCTCAGTCATCGGCGAGGCCGGCCCGGGGCTGGAGTGGCCGAACACCAAGATCGAGTGCCGCTGGGGTATGCGAGGTGATCGGCCAAGCCGGGCTGCTGCCTGCTTCCCACCCCGCGCTTACCCAATAGCAACACCGATTTATTTTGGGATATAGACGGGCGTTCCGCTCGGTCCCAGAGAGCCTCTACCACGTTCGTGTCATCCACGCCCCTAGTAGTAGCTCGCCTACACCTCGAACTCGGGGTCGGGGCCGTGGCCGAGACGGCCCCGACCCCTCCGCCACTCCTCAAAGCGTCCTCGAACCTCGCCCCTTGCAAGAACAGCGCAGTTACCCCTCAACGCCCCTCACAACGCGATGCAGACTATACGCACCGATGGTGCTGTGACCCCAATCTCTCTCGATGAGAAATGTTAAGAGTAATCATCCCAACTGAGCTGAACAGTCCTGAGTTTCACTTTCAGCCTCGCGCCCTTGTACCGCTTGCCTACGCGCCGTACGTTCGAAAGCATGCAGACGACTCACAAGGTGCAGGGCAGCGATGCCGGTAAATACGCGACCTATCTGACCTCGACTTCCGAACGAGGCGACTACTACATCGACCCTGCCGATGAGACCGGCGAGGGCGCCACCGGAGAGTGGCACGGCAACCCCGCCGTCCTCGCATCGCTCGGCATCTCACCCGACAGCGTCGTGCAGCGCGACAAGCTCCTCTCGTTGATGAACGGCCAGGCCCCGAACGACGGGCGCGAGCTCAGAGCCGCCGGTGGCAACGGTACGAGGGTCGCTGGGATCGACATGAGCTTTAGTCCACCCAAGGACGTATCCGCCCTATGGGCCGCATCCTCACCGGAAGATCGCGAGCGGATCGAGGCGGCGCACAAGGACGCCGTCACGAGCGCCGACGTGACAAACGCGTTCGTCGGATAGTCACCTGACCCCCGATCGACCGCGACGGTCGCATCCTCTGCGCCCTCCTCAAGCCCCGCCCAGTGAATCACCTGTTCACCAATAAATGCCGTTTTCAACAGCCCATCCAAGCTCGGTTTCGGGTGGCGCTTCAGACTAAGCTCGTCCTCGACCACCACGCAAGCCGCACCGTGCTTGGCGAGCGTACCGAGCACCTTGGCAAGGGCCGCCCGAGAATCCCCCGTTTTAGTGACTCCGCCGTCACTAGGAGTCGCCAACCGCGCGGGGTCAACTGTGTCTGGGGCGAGCGTGTATGAGTGACCCTCGCGTTCCTCGATGAAGTTGAGCGTCGTAGGCGAAATCAGCTCAACCTCCCCCTGGCCGAGCGAGTGACGCAGCCAGTCAAGCGCGACCGTCTGATCTACCTCAGTGGGTTTAGCCGAGTCGGCGCACCTAACGCGAGTGCCCCGCCCCGGTATCCGAAGACCTTGCCATCTGCCCACTCGCAACTTTCTCATCCGGCCTGTGTAGCCCACGTTTCTCGGCAAATTCATCGAACCGCCTCGGGGTCATGACGGGTATCCCGCGAATCTTGACGCCATACCACTCTGACAATGCCGCCGCGATTCTCACCTGGGCATGTATGAACAGCGCGACGTAGACTGCGACCACCGTAGCTGATGCAAAGCCGAGGACATCATCTACTGTACCGGTGCCGATCAGAAGTCCTGCAGCAACTGCAAACACGGGCGACACGATGCCAAAGGTGACAATTTTCCTGCCGCGGCGTAGCTCCTCAGCGGCATTCTTGCCGATTCGCGGGTACCAGGTAGCCTCGAAGTCCGGCTTTGCCATCATCCACAACCCGTCGCTGTGGAGCCTTCCGCCGTGTTGGGTGAAGCCAAGGCGCCGGCTACGTCGCCGAGAGAACCTATGCCGCTCGCCGAGAGACCGATCGCAGTCGTCCCCGCGGCAGTTGTACCGGTGACGGCCCCGAACGCAACAGCGCCAGCGCCTCCGGTGGCAACGATTCCCACCCCAGCGCCCACACATGCGATGCCGCTTCCGCCAGCGCATTCTTTGGCATCCGCCCCCGCTCCCACAGCGCCGGCCACCACAGAGATCCCACCTAGTACGCCCCCTGCCACGGCACCGCCGCCTATAACCACCTCTCCAACACCAGTTCCGAGTGCGATGCCTCCGGCGACGACGCCCACGACGCACCACACGCTGCAGCGTCCTGTGGGGTCGGCGAAGGTTAGGGGGTTGTCACCGACGTAGCTGTAGGGTTCGCCGGTGACCGCGACCCACGGGTCGCGGCTCAAGAATTGCGCGGTGCTCGGATCGTAGGTGCGTGCCCGCATGTAGATCAGGCCGGTGTCCGAGTTGGTGTATTGGGCGTCATAGCCGAGCGGCGTGGTCGCGGTCCCTTCGCAGGTCGGCACGCCGTAGGGGCTGTACGTGCATTTCCCTTCGACTTTGCCCGTTGAGCCGGTGAGGAGGCGTGTTGATCCTTGCTGGTCGTGGTGGAGGTAGAGGGCTGTTCCGGTGCTGTTGTTGATTTGCTCGACAATCATTTTGGCCTGGCCGTACACGTAGTTTTGGGCGCAGAGTCCCGACGCCGCGCCGGTTATGTTGGTTCCCAGATGATGTACGTCTCGGCGTCGTAGGCAGCCACGACCACCGCCAACAGCGATCCGACCACCCGACCGGCGACATCGGAATCGCGATCAGCACCATCCACGAGCCCAAGCTCCTCCGCCGGCGCCGATGTGACAAATGCGTTCAGCGGATACTTGCCCGAGCCACGATGGAGCGTAAGACTCGCGGCGTCTGTCCCGCCCTCAAGCCCGGCCCAGTGAATCACCTTTTCACCAACAAACGCCGTCAACAGCAGCCCGTCCAAGCTGGGTTTCGGGTCTCTTCTCAGCCGCAGACAGTCCTCGACCACCACGCAGGCTGCACCCCGCTCAGTCAGCGTTTCGAGCACCTTGGCAAGGGCGGCTAGCGCCCCGCCCATTGTGACTACTCCTCCTTCACGAGGTTTCGCCAGCCGCGCGGGGTCAACCGTGTCGGGAGCGAGCGTATATGCGTGACCCCGGCGCTCCTCGATGAACTTGAGCGCAGCGGGCGAGATCACCTCTCCTTGGCCGAGCGAGTAACGCAACCAGTCGAGTGCGACCGTCTGATCTATATCAGTGGATATAGCCGAGCCGGTCATGGCTTTGTGGGTTCTATCCGGCCGTCCGGGTAGATGCGATATTCCGATCCGTCCGGGGCTTCGTAATCGTAGTGCGGGCCGATGGGTTCTGCGTGACCCAGGTCCGGATGCAAACTTTCGTCAGTGTCGGGATCCCACCACGACCCTTCATTGCTGCCCACCGGCCCTTTGCCCTTCCATTCGAATTTCGATCCGGGCGGCTCTGCCGGGTTGCCGCAGTTCTCTCTTTCGGCTTCTTTTCTCTTGAGTTCTGCTTCGCCTTCGTCGCCGCCTTCGTTGCCGGCGACTGCTGTAAAGACGCCTATGGCGGCGGCGGCTGCGATGCCTGTGCCGATTCCGGCGGCTCCGCAGGTGCCGATGTCAACGCCAGGGATCTCGATGGTGGCGCCGCAGGCCGCATCAGCGCCGGCGCCGCCGGCCAGTGGCGTCCAGAGCAGCCCGACCGCGTCGCCGTAGTTGACCGGGTTGTCGCCCGTGTAGTTGTAGGGCGCGCCCGAGATCGACACCAGCGGATCGACCGTCAGGAACTGCGCGGTCGCCGGATCGTAGGCGCGGTTGCGGAGGTAGACGAGCCCGGTGTCGCTGCTGGTGTATTGCCCGTCGTAGCCGAGTGGCGTCGTCGTGGTCCCTTCGCAGGTCGGCGTGCCATAGGGGCTATAGGTGCATTTTCCGGTGACGGTCCCGGTTGAGCCCGTCAGTAGCCGCGTGCTGCCTGCCTGATCGTGATGCAAGTACGTCACGGTGCCCGTGCTGTTGTTGATTTGCTCGACTGTAGTTTCGCACCGACCGTACACATAGATCATCTTATCTCGTGACAGTGGTCCGGCCCGCGAGGTCACCGAGACGCTGGCGCCTGACACCGGTCGCCATCATGGCCACGAACCCGACGAGATACAACAATGGGAGTACATCAATGATTCGCAGGATCGTGCGTATCGCAACGCCACGGGTGCTAGCGGGTGTGCCGTCATCGCTCCTGACTCGGATACCAACGAGTCGCTTGCCTATCGTCTGACCAGCTGTGCTCTCGCAGCCGAAATAATATATTCCGGCAATCAAGACAAAGATCACGGTCCCTCCCGCCCCCAATGTCACACTCGCCGAGCTAGAGCTTGAGTGCGCGCCCCCGGTAATCACGCCGAGCAGCACAAACACTAGCCCGAGTAGCAAGACATCCACGAGTCCTGCCAGTATGCGTCTCCCAAGTACCTGATCACTTGCGTCGGGTGGTATAGACATATTTTAGTATTTATCCTTAATCTGGTCGAGATGCCTATTTCAACAAACTCACTATGCCGGTCACGACAAAGAAAAGACCGATGACAACGCCCGTCCCCCGCGAGAAATTGACGAACATCCGCAAGCGACGTTGACCAGGCTGGTCGAGTTCAGCGAGCCGCTGCTTGGAGAAGTACGGGCGAAGGCTCCACAGCGTAAACCGACGACCGAAGATCACCAGAATCGCCCCGAGCACCATGAACAAAACTATCGTGCTCTTTGGCGTAGACCCGCACCCCGCGTGGCATACGGTTCCTAGCATCCGCAACCCGATGATCCCGATCCGCCGCTTCCTCCCCCGATCGGGATTGTGAAGGTGTACGAACCTCCCACCCCAGCCTCGGCGCCCAGACCAACGCTACCCCCGGCCGTCCAACCTTCTACCGACCTAGATCCAGACAGCTTGTTGTAGGGAAGGCTGGAAAAACGGTTGTAGTAGCCGCCGGTCCCGAACTCGGCGCTCCCACCCGCCTGACTGAAGGGGCCGCCGTATTCGCTCACATGACAGGCGTTGCTTTCACCGGCCCCAGCGTGAACGTTGATGCCAAGACCCGGTCCGCCCGTGACGCTTGGTGTGATGGTGACGCCTTCTCCGTGGGGAGTGTGCACGTAGCACCCTTCCAAGCCCACCGACACGCCGCCGTAGCTGATCGTGCCTCCTATACACGCCTGCCCCGATCCGCCACCGGGGAACAGGACTTCGCCGGGGGATGGGATGCCGAGGCCGAGCCAGTCTCCGAGCCCGGTTGGGTCGCTCTCGTTGAGCGGGTTATCTTCGGCGAAGTTGTAGGGCGCCCTGGTCAGTTTCGCCAGCGGATCGACGCTCAGGAACTGCGCCGTCGCCGGGTCGTAGGTGCGCGCCCGCATGTAGATGAGCCCCGTGTCCGGCGATGTGTATTCGCCGTCGAACCCGAGCGGCGTCGTAGTGGTCCCTTCGCAGGTGGGCGTGCCGTAGGCGCTGTAGCTGCATTTGCCGGTGACGGTGCCCGTCGAGCCTGTCAACAGCCGGGTCGATCCCGCCTGGTCGTGATGCAGGTACGTGACCGCTCCGGTGGTGTTGTTGATTTGCTCGATGGGGAGGTTGTTTGGACCGTAAATGTAGCTGTTGGTCCCGTCGTTGAGGAGTATTGGGGTGGTTTCGTTGGTTTGCCAGGCTAGGTATGTGGTTGTGGCGGCGACCGTTTGTGAGGTTCGTAGGTTGGTGCCGTCGTAGGCGTAGGTGTCTTCGATTGCGGCTTTTTCGCCTTCTTTGGATCGTTCGACGGAGATTAGGTTTCCTGCTTGATCGTAGCCGTAGGTGGTGGCAGAGCCAGATGTTGGGGTAGTTTTGGTGCGTTGACCGACTTCGTTGTAGGTGTAGGTGTAGCTTGGTCCTGTTTCGAGTTCGTCTGCTTTGTTGTAGGTATAGCTGCCGGTCCCGATCTTTGTGGGGCTGTTGGCCATATTATATTCGTAGGCGGTTGATCCGGCTTTGGTTAGACGATTGTTCGAGTCGTAGGTGTATTCCGGTTTTTCTTCTCCGGGGAGTCCTTTAGAGGTGGCTTTCTTGACTTGGCCGTCGCTGTCGCGGGTATAGACGAGTGATGCGAGGGTTTCCGAACTCTTGAGCATCTTGATTTCGCTCATTTGGTCCGCATCGTTGTATGTGTATTTATCTTCGTTGGTTGTGCTCGAGGGGAACGTTATGGCGGTGAGGTCAGAGTCGGCGTCGTAGGTGAATTTGGTTGTGTGTTCAAGCCAATCACTTACCTTTTCGAGGCGTCCGTCTTTGTCGTATGTTCGTGTTACAGTTTTGGCGCTGGGATAGGTGATCTTGACTAGCTGATTTGCGAGATCGTATTCGTAGCCGATGGTTTCGCTGTGTCCGTTCTTGGCTTCGATGAGCCTGTCGAGCTGGTCATAAGTGTTTATGGTTTCGCCGGTGTCGTCGGTCATGTGGGTTAGCTTGTTATCGCCGTTGTATTCGTATTTGACGGCGTGCGTTTTCCCGTCGGAGTAGCTTATTTCGGTGAGTCTGTTGTCTGCGTCGTATGTGTATGTTGTGGTGCGACTCTCGGGGTCGGTGAGCTTTATGAGGTTGCCAGAGTCGTCGTATTCCTTCTTGGTTTTGCGTTCGCGCGGGTCGATTACTTCTGTGACTTGCTCGAGAGCGTTGCGTACGTATTTCGTCACGTTTTTGTTGCCGTCGGTCTGGCTCGTGATCTGTCCTTCGCTGTCGTATCCTGTTTCGGTGACTGTGGTGTTTGGTTCTTCGGTCTTAGTCAGCTCGTTGTCCGCGTCGTGGGTGTACTTAGTTTTGTCAGAATTGGCGTCTGTGATCGTTTCTAGGTTCCCGGCGGCATCATATGTGTATTTGGTGGTGTGGCTGAGTGGGTCCGTGACCTTAATCGGGCGTCCTCGTTGGTCGCGTTCGATTTTGGTTGTGAATTCACTCGGTTTGCCGCCGACGACGTTGCCGCGAGGGCTGACGGTTGCGATTTCTTGTGAGTCTTCGTTGTATTCCCAGGTTCGCTTGTCGTCTTCGGGGTCGATTTCTGATGTGCGGTCGCCCTCGGAGTCGTATTCGTATTTTGTCGTTCGTTCGAGCGGATCGGTTACGCTTTCGAGGTCTCCGTAGGTGTCATATTTGTACTTTGTGACCTGGCTTGTTTCTCCTGGTGCCGGACGCGAGATCGTTTCGGGGTTGCCGGCACTGTTGCGCGTGATCGTTGTTGTCTCGCCGTCAGGGGTAGTTGTCGCAATGATGTCGCGTTTCGAATCGTACTTCCATGCTGTTGTGTATCCGAGAGCGGTAGTTGCGCTCGTGCGGTCCCCGGCGGCGTCGTACGTGTATTTTGTGGTATGGCCGTTTGGATCGGTGCTGGCTATGAGGTTGTAGGAGCTGTCGTATTCATTGGTCGTGGTCTGAGCGATGGCGGTACCCGATGCGCGCGTGATGCTTGTTGGCTCTCCTGCCGTATTGAACTTCTCGACCGTGGTCGAGCCGTTGGGTTCGGTGATGGTCGTTTCATTGCCGGTTTCGGTGTTGGCGTATTTCCAGGTGCGTTTGTGTGAAAGCGCGTCGGTTTGGGAGATTACCCGGTGTGAGCTGTCGTATTCGGTTTTGATGGTGTTTCCGCGACCGTCAGTCTCTTCGGTCATCTGATGCAACGTGTCGTATTTGAATTTCCAGTTTGCTTTGGATTCGCCGGGCTCTGTAACGCTTGCGAGCATTCCGGATTCATACGTGTATTTGACAGTGTGGCCTATGGGGTCTTTTACGCTTTCGACCAACCCTTCGCCATTGTACGTCAATGCTAGTTTGCGCCCTGCTCCATCTGTTACTGTTTCGAGCTGGTTTTTGCTGTTGTAGCTCATGGTGATTGAGTTGCTGTCACGATCCGTTTCGCTCGTTAGCCGTCCTGAGCTACTGAAGTGCAGCACCGTTTGATCTGGCAGCGTGTACTTGTATTCGCTGCCCGACGTGACAAGTGTGGACTCAACCTGAGGGTCTGCCGGCACCCATTGTCCGTTTGAGCCCATGAAGCGCACCGTCGAGCCGTCGCTCTGATGAACGTTCGCGAGCTGCAGTTCTTCGTCTATTTCTATATGGGCGCTGTAAGGACCCGTCCAACCGTAACCGAACGGTCCGGGAGAGCTCTCGTTCGCCGCGTACTGGGAGTTATATGTCCGTGTGACGTTAAGGCCAGGTCCGCGGCCGCCGACAGTCAAGTCTGTCTGGGTCTCGGTCTGGTTACCAGTGGCGCAATTGACCGGATGACCGCTCATACATTTCGGCTTTTTAGGAGTAGCTTCTTTGCTCGACCCGTATTCTTCTTCGCTGGAGACCGTCAAGGGGTCCGGACCGGGTTCACCTTCCAGTTCCCACCTGATAACTTCCCGCAGCAGCGGAGCTTCTTCTACCGCTTTCTCCGTAGCTTTGATGACCGTTTCAACTCCCGGATCTTTTGGCCCTATTGTCTGAACGTTGTGTTCGAGGCTCTGACCCAACCATTCTTCTGGACGTGCGAAATGGAACGGTGTATAAAAGGCGGATGCGAAAATCGGAGCAAGTACCTCTTTACCTTTGTAATAACCCTCATAACACGCATTCCACCACCAGTTCTCTTCAGACCATCCAGAGACCTGCACTCCAGAACCGGCACATCCTGCGCTGGGATTTTCAGGATTTTCGTGCGCCGCAGGTTCTTCGTATACCCGTTCCAAGGTGCCTTTGCAAGCAAGCAGATACCACTCGTTACCCGGAGCATACGGTATGCCATAGAAGCTAGTGCCGATCTGTTCTCCTTGAGCAAAGGGCAGAGTCTCCCAATTTTCACAATAGGGAACTCCAGGAGAAATAGGGCCAGTGATCCCCATCCACTTGCTTCCAGGAGCTTCGCCGATTTGCCACCCCACCCGTAGAGGCGAAGACCCCAACGTCACCCGTGACAGCCGTTCCTGAAATTCTTTTAGACTTCCCCAAAGACCCGTACCCCTCGTCTCCAATTCTCCCAGCTCGTTCCACACCCCTTGCGACAACGCCGATTCGGGCCGGTGCTCACCAACCCAAAGCGCTTTACACACAGCTTTACATGGAAGCGGGTCTTCCTTCAAGGCGCCGTTTCGATATACCCATTCCGCGACTTCCGGCATGTCGGTAGAGATCGCTTTTGGTAGCGCCAACGCCGAGACAGGCATCATCAGCATCACGGCAGACACAGTCGCCAACACGAGCGTCACCACCCCCGCCGAGACAGACGGGCGCATCTTCGTACTGCAGCGGCCCTGAGAAAAGATGCCATACCGTGACGAGGCATTACACATCAGTCGTTCCCAAAGCCATCTCAACAACACTTCGTGCCCCCTCTATCGAACCACCCAAGTCAGACAAACCCTGCGCCGAGCAATAGACGCAGGGCTACGCTATCCCGAATGACGCAGGAGTGTCAATAAATGGGCGGCCCTAGTTCGCTACTTGCGCCAAAAGATGGCCCGAAATTCCACTGTTACGAAAGTCCGGATGTTCAGTCGATGCTGATTGATACCTCGACCGCGTCGCGACAGTCAGAGGCCGGGCGATCAGTCTGGGCTCGCGCACCATCCTCGTGCGTCTGAAGTCAAGCAGTGTTTGTGGTGCGGCAGCCTTGTGCCGGAGTCCCAGCCCGGTGCTCCTGCCTGCCGACAGGCGGGTTGTGTCTCACCGGAGGTTCTGCGCCGAGTGCAAGCGCTCCTATGCGGAGAGACGACTCGCGCGCGAGCAAGAGCTGGCGCAGACGGCACTGATGCTTGGCCTTTCCAACCCGCAGTGGCGCGAGACGTTCACCGATGCACTACCGGGCCAGTACGAGCTGATGCTGCTGCACGCGGCAGCCCACCACCCCCAGTACGACGGGCCAGCCGGGGAGGCGGTGTCGTTTGAGGCGCTGCGGGACTATCTCGATGAGACGATGGACCGCGTCCGCGAGGCGGCCGGCAAGGAGAGTCCTCGTGAGTCGGCCGGCACCTTCGCGGCTGGGAGCAGGACGCCCGGCTGTGGATACGCCTGTGTTGCTTGCACGGTGGCGTGAGCGCGAGTTGTGGACCGCCCGCCAATTCCGGGCGTGTTGGGAATCCTCCGTCGCAGAAATCGAAGACCTCTACGGCGCCATGATCGCCGCACTCGTCGAGAAGGACGAGGCCTATGAGTCCCCGGAGCATTGCGTGCCGCGCCACACCGCGGGATCAAGCTACGAGCGCAGACGGACGATCCTGGCGAGCGATCGCGACCACACTCGGACTACCCGAGACGGAGGCCCTGACGCTCACGCGCACTTGCGAGCGCAAGCGCACACGCTTCCCTCACCCTGTATTCAACCGGCAGGCTCTGCGGCCACCGCTCGCAAAACGAACAGCTCACTGCTCTCAGGGAAAGAGAACAGCGAAATGGCGGTCGGTAAGGCGCTCGCGCATCTGCGCCACTGTCACACCTGCCAGATCCGACACAACACCGACGCGCCGAGCCTGCGGGCCGCGCTTGACGCGCGTGCGCTCTCGGTGCTGCCATTACCCGCCTACACCACCTTGCACGCCTCCATATTCGACCAGTTGCAAGCCGCGGCCTCGCGGGTCGCTCGCCTCTTTCAACGGGTCTGGGCACCGCAGGCGGATGGGGTTCGTGAGCGAGTGTTGGAGGTCGTGGCGGGTACGAGCGCCGGCGCAAAGCTCGCCGCAGGGATCACCGGCGTGCTCCTGCTCGCGGGCGGCCTCGTCGACGCTACTGCCAGCAACCATCCAGCTCGCCACCACCCTGCCTCGCGGCGCCCGCCAGCTCTTTACTCCCATGTCGTCCAGCCGACAGCTCCTGTAGCGCCCGCCGTCCCACGCAAGCGGCCAGCACCACAACCGTCCTCGCACAGGCTGCCGCGTCCCAGCGAACAGCACACGCCGGGCGGCTTCTCCTACCTCGGCAACACCCCCACCCCAAGAGCCACGTCGCACCAGGCGAACTCGCCGGTCGTCAAACAGCACGGCGGCACCCCGTTCGAGCCATGAGAAGACCTTCACGAAAAATTGGGAGGGGGGGCATATCGCGCTCTGAAGCGACATAGGGGCAAGCGGGCCAAACCGGGCCCGAGCTCGAACCACAAGGAGTCTTTACAGATGCGCCCCCCGGCACCCCACCCCGCAATCGTCACCGTGCTGCTCGTCGCGATCCTGCTCGTCCTCTTCGCCGACGTCTTGGCGGTCTCGGCCGCCGCCGACCCACTACCCGCCAGCACCAGTGCAAGCACAGTGCTCTCGCCGATCAGCCCGTCCAGCATCTCCCGGGCCCTACACCCACAGCTCGCTTCGCCTATCAAGCCGACTGCTCGACGAGGCTGCCGATCCGCACACCACGCACCAGCCCAGACGGGCGCATACGGCTCAGCTACCGCTTCCACCAAGCCATAGGCCAATTCCCGTTCCGGCTCCGCGTCCGCTAGGACAGGCCGGGTTCCCCTACGAGCAAGCCTGCTCGAGATGGTGGAGGTCGACGCTTGAGGCAGGGACGTAACGGACGTAGGTCCACGAGCCAGGAACCGAAGCCGTGTTACCACTTCCGTTACCACCCCGCACGATCGGGGACCTAATGCGTCCCCCTGAAACGCTGGATCACGCCTATCCAAGCGGATCTCGACAAGTGCGCCCGGCGGGAATCGAACCCGCGGCCTGCGGTTTGAAAGACCGGCTGCGGCACACTGAGCCACGTAGATTGGGCCGATCCGACCGCATAAAAACGGCTTATCGACTACGGTTTAGACTGATTTGGTACCCAAAGCGGTACCCATGAGCGTCTTGGTACCCATGTGGTACCCACCTGCTAGAGTCCTGCACAGAGACAACATAAAAGCGCTCCCGCGCAGTTACCGCCGCCGGGGGCCGGCCACCGGAGATTGGGCCGATGCCAGCACAGAACCCTAACCCCACCATCGTCATCCGTGAGCATCGCGGCCAACCGTTCTACGAGGCGAAGTTCCGCCACCAGGGCCGGCAGGTCAAGCGTCGCATCGGCCAGGCGTGGCTTGAACAAGACCCTGGCACGGGCTGCTGGCGCCGGCACCGGGGGCGACTGCCCGACGACGCCTACGACGAGCGCCGCGCACACGTCGCGGCGGCGCGACTGGTGGCCGACTACGTGAACGAAGCGGCAAATGCCGAGCGGGTCGAGCAGGAGCGTCGTACCCGTGGCGTGACCTTCCGTGAGGTCGCGCAGGCATACCTGCGCTGGCTTCAAGACGTGCGCGGCGCGAAGCCCTCAACGCTGCGGGACCACGCCTACGTATTGGGAGAGCCGGGCGTTCCATACAAGTACGGCTCGGGCACGACGGTTGGCCATGTAATGGCCGCGCTCGGCGATAGACCAGCGGCGCAGATCACAACACGAGAGATAGATGAGCTGCTGACTACGATCAGCGCCACAGGCGCATCGCCGAGGACGGTGAACAAGTATCGCTGCGTCATAGCGGCCGCTTTCAATCATGCGACCAAGCCCTCGACATTTGGAGTGTCCGCTAACCCCGTCGAGCATGCCGACAAGCGCCAGGAACGCCACCCCGACGCGCTGGTGTTCTACGCTCCCGAGGAGGTCGAGGCGCTAGCGCACGCTTTGGAGGACGGTCTTCATCGCGACCCTTCCCGGCCAGCAGTCAGCGCGCAGGAGCGCGACGCCCAGCTCGCCGAGGATCGCCAGGACGCTGAGATGGTTCGGGTTGCCGCCTACGCCGGCTTGAGGCAAGGCGAGCTGTTGACGCTGCGCTGGCGCGATATCGACTTCGCTGGGTCAGCGCTGACCATCGCTCGGGCGATAAGCGCAGGAGTCGAATCCTCCACCAAGTCAGGTCGAGTACGACGAGTTCCGTTGGCCGACCAGGCGGCGACGGCACTGACTCGCACAAGCCGTCGCGAGCATTTCACCAGCGCTGACGACCTCGTTTTCTGCAATGCGCTTGGCCGCAGACTAGACGATTCGGCGCTACGTCGTCGCTTCCGGCGCGCGCAGCGCAAGGCCCATGCTCGACCACTACGCTTCCATGACTTGCGCCACACGTTCGGCTCGCTGCTCGCGGCCAGTGGTGTCGATGTCGTCACGATTCAGAAGGCGATGGGACATAGTGCCCTAACCACCACTAGTCGGTACCTGCATGCTCGACCAGCTTCGGAGCAAGCCGAAGCATTCACGGCCGCATTTATGCCCCAGGCGTAGGAAGTCGTGGCTATCTGGCTGATCGAGAGCAACCCTGCAGCTCGGAGCAAGGGAATGGATACGCAAACCTACCACAGGCGCTCTCGTCACTACAACTTGGGCAGCAGATGGCGATCATTATTACCCCGCCAGGCCCGAAGAAAGGGATATCAGCACTTCGAGTATGGAACCACTTGACGACCAGTCTAGGGCCTCATAGGCCGCTGGTGCGGACTCACCCAATATGGGTCGCAGGGATCCGCTAGCGACATATCGAATATCAAGGCACCGATGCCACATCATGGAATTACATTCGGGGTTCCGGTAGGCCTGTTCAACCAGTCGGTCGCCCGACTGCGCGCCGCTGGGGTCGTCGCCCCAGAGGAACTGCTTGAAGCGGCGATTCGCGCGAGCGCGATCGATGCGCTTGAGACCGTCGGAGGCAGCGGGCCCGTCCCGACCGCGCTCAACGATGTGCGAGCCGCACGACTACTGGAGTTGTGCAAGTTGCGCAGCGAAATCTTCCCCGACGAGATCGTGGCCGTGCTGTTCCGCGTAATGCCCAGCACCGCAGGTGCCATTACCCGGAGAATGCAGGCTACTTACGAGGCGGCACTACAGAACTCGCTAAAGGCCCACATGATCGCTACGGCGAAGCTGTCCTATCCGAAAAAGGAGACGGGCCAAGCGCCTAAGCACAGGGTCGCCTTTGCTACCGCCGCGGCATTTGCCTATGCCGTCAAGACAATCGCGGCGGCTGGCTTGATCGGGGAGGTCTCACTGGATCGGTCGAAGCGCTCAATCGAATTCCCACAGGAGATAGAGATTGTTCGCGATGGCGCCAAGAAAAAGATACGAATTTCAACGGAAATCCTGGGCCTCGCATGACCGATGACGAATTGCGCAACTACCTCGGAGTGCTGTCCTTCCTTCTCGCGGCACTATCGTTCCTCGCCAACGAGCGCCGCGCAGCGATCGGTGCGCTGCATGAACGCAGCGACGTGTCGAGGCCCGAGAAGTGCCTCGCCCTCGGCTCGGTGGTGTTTCTGTTCCTCGCCGCAGTCGGCCTCGTGCTGTCGGCATGGCCAGTTGTTAGCGCAACCGCGTTGGAACCGAGCGACCTCTTGCGCCTCCACACAGCGGTTCGGGAGGCATTCGTTATGGGTTGGGTGCTGTTGATGGCGATTACTCTCGGACTAGCGGCATTGCTGCAACGTGCGTGGGACATCGCGGTCAAGTCCTGACAGGAAAATAGCGTTCAGGCTGCCACCGCCTCCTGCAGCGTGACGGTGTGTCCGAGCGCTTCGAGCTGTGCGATGAGGCGTTTGGTGGTGTGTTCGGGGTCTCGCTTGCGGAAGTAGTCGCCGCCGAGGTCGTCGTAGAGCTCGCCGGTGGACAGCATGTGCCAGATGGTGCAGAGGATCGAGTGCTTGACCGCGCCGAGTGCCTTCTTGTGTCCCCGGCGCGGGCGTAGTCGTTGGTATTGCGCGGCGAGATAGGTGTCTTTGCTGCGCACCGCGGCCAGCGCGCTCTCCTCGAGCGTCCAGTCCAACCACTTCGATCCCTTGCGGGTCCTGCCAGAGCGTCGTTTGCCCGCGGACTGGTCGTTGCCGGGGCACTGTCCGGCCCATGACGCCAGATGCTGAAGACGCTCATGTCGGCCCCGATCTCGGCGATGATGACCTCCGCGCCGCGCCGTTGAACACCGGGGATCGTGCACAACAGTTCAACGTCCGCTCCGAAAGGGCGGGTCTGCTCCTCGATCGCGTCGGAGAGCCGGTCGATCTGCTCGTCCAGGAAATCGATGTGCGCGAGGATCGCACCGATCCACAGGGCATGCATCTCGTCAAAGCGGCCCTCAAGGGCCTCGCGCAACGCGGGGAGCTTGACCCGCAAGCGGCCCTTGGCGAGGTCGGCCAGAACCTCCGGGTCGGTGGTGCCGTTGATCAACGCGTCGAGCATCGCGCGACCGGAGACCCCGAGAATGTTCGAGGCGACGCAGTTCAGCTTGATCCCGGTGTCCTCCAGCGCCTTATGCAAACGGTTGGCCTCCCGTTGGCGCTCCTGGATCTGGGTCTTGCGATACCTGGTGAGGTTCCGCAGCGAACGGATCGGCTTCGGCGGCACGAAGCTCGCTCGCAACAGCCCAGCCTCCGCGAGCTGGCACAACCATTCGGCGTCCTTAACATCGGTCTTTCGACCCAGAACCTGCTTTACGTGTCGAGCATTGACCAGCACCAACTCGAAAGCGTCCTCCAGGATCGCCCATACCGGCTTCCAGAACACTCCGGTCGCCTCCATCGTGACCTGTTCGACACGATGGGCTTCCAGCCAATCACGCAACGCCAGCAAACCCCGCACCGTCGTCTGAAACTCGGCCACATGCTGCTCACGGCCACCCCCCTGCTCGGCGGGCACCCGCACACACGCGGTCACCTGCTCCTTATGAACATCCAGCGCCGCCGGACGCTCAACAATCGTCTCCACGAAACCATCCCGCAATCGTCGATCGACACGATCGCCGCCCAGGGGCCTCAAGAACAAACGAGTCTGACAGGCGTGCTCAAGGCAACAGTCCGGAGCTCCGGGGAGACCCACACACCAAACTAAACTCGGGCTCACAAGCACCAGGCAAAAGAACGGCGTCACGGGCGACCCCCACATCATCACCCATTTTCATCAGCCCGCGCGAGCTCGCAGCGCGAGCACCGAAACTAAACCCGAATAGCATCGTCTACCTATCCCGGGCCAGCACCACTAACTGCCCCGCCGGGCTCCTCCTAAATGTGGCCGTCGAAATTTTCGGTGGCCGCCTCATCCTGGCTATCCTTCATCGTCCCTTCTTCGATAGCGCCGGCCCTACCCTTCGCGCGGTGCCTCCCAGTAGGCCTACACACTCGACGAAATTACGCGGCCTAGCACCGGGGGCTGCGACCACATCTTTACTTACAAAATGCGCCAGAGCAGATCTCTTCGCTCTCAGCCATCGCGTCCAGCAAAGAGTAGCGCCAATAATTGACACCCTTGCTCCCAGCAACGCTGTCAGCGTCGCGTCGCAGCGCTAACGCAATTTCAGGAGGCCCCAATCCATCATTTATCATGTCTTCGATACTACCCCGCCTCTCGCTCACCTCATTGATTCCCTCGATAGAATAATATGTGGCAAGTTTAAGCTTCCCAAAATGAGTAGTGATCCGCTGCTGAAGGTCGTCGCCAAATGATCGAGGAGGATCGACCCAAAATTTTACGACGATGGCAGAGCCGTGTACCTCAACCTTGGCGAAAAGAAAGCGCTCGCCAGGTATTTCGTCTAGGTAAGCGTGTAGAAAAAGACCACGACCCCCGTACTCATACGACGAGGCCTTAGTCTGGTTGCACACTACGCAAGCGGGTACCAAATTCAATGGAAGAACAGAGAACTCTGGGTATACACTCTTTGGAAGGTAGTGATCTAGCGTTGTTGCACGTCCCTGCCCACACGACGGGCAGCGTCCCCCACGGTTGTTCGCCATGATCTCGCCAGAAAAGTGCTTTGCCGACTTAATCAGGTAGTCGTAGTTGGTCTTGAGGTCCCTTGGCGAGGCCGGGGTGATAACGGCAGGCTTCAAGACACACAGACTGGTGTTCGCATTTGCGTAGGCGTCGTACGCAACGAGCACTAATTCTTGAGCTTCCGCAAGGCGAGCTCGCACCTGGCTACTCTTTCGAGCAGACGCTATACTCCTATATACGGTCTCGGGATCCAGCGTAGGAGCATTAACGCTCTGCATTTATATAGCTTCTGCGACCTGCTGTGCAGATACCACGAGACTTCTTGCTTGTGCGCTCATCCGACCGTCGAATAGACCTTCAAGTTCATCCATATCGTGGGTGAGCGCTAGCCGAGAAAGAATTCCTTGATAGTCAGTATCACTGCTGTCAAGATTAAAAACATGCTTTGTGAGCAGGCCTAGATTCTCGCCAAATGTCTCAATTTCGGGACTATCTATAGTCACGTCGCTAAAATAACGACGAAGTACCTTTACGCTCCGCGCTGGTATCTCCTGCAGCACGACAGGCGAGTGTGTCGCCACGATACCAATCGAATCGTGTCTTTCAAGTGCTATGCCGGTCGACCTGAGCAACGCTGCTAGAAGCGGCGGGTGCAAATGCAACTCCGGCTCGTCGAAAAGTACGATTGACCTTCGCTCCAGATGAGCGCATAGCTGCACGATAATGTTTAGGACGATCTTGTGACCGGTACTTAGACGGGAAAACGCGGATCGCCATCTAACCTCCGACGCAGTTATCTCAGGGAAGTCCGTGATAGTCTGAAATGAGGGCTCTTCGGCTACAGGTTTTACTGCCGCTTGCAGGGACTCCACACGCTCCTTCTCTAGTGCGCGCTTACGCGCACGGTGGAATTCCTCGGTAAGCTGCTCAATACTCTTAAGCGAACTCGATACTTTTCCATCGCTATCTACCTGCCGAAGTCCACAATACGTATATTTTCTAGCCGATGCTTGGCCTCGCCGTACTCGCTCCCGGTCAAGCTCTGCATTTTCAGATTCACCTTGGCCGGGTACGGTGAAATCGTCAAATGCGCTGTACGAAATAGCAATGATAGCTCCAAAAGTAGGCGCGCGGTCCAGATATCGTCCATTCTCTTTTACAAAGTCTGGCGCCTCTTCTTCGTACTCGTCCGCATATGCAAGCATGGCCAACCTGGCAAGTAGACGGGTCTTTCCCGCCCCATTGTAACCTATGATTGCAGTGAGACGACTCGGTAGATCTGAGATATCTCCGAACCTAAACTCCGTTGATAGATTTGCATCAGCCAATTCATAGATAAAAGATGCTGCTCCATCTGTCGTCTTCAGACCACCCGACTTGAACAGAGGAGGAGCATCCTCTAGAGCTCGTGCTGCCGAACCAAAGCGCAAGAGAGACGTATGTAGCCCGGGCTCTTTGGAGAACTTGGCTCGTACTCTGGGCAGGAATACTATGTCTCGCAGACCCGTCAAAAATAGGCGGTAAATGTCCTCCCCTGCATTTGCCAACATCTCATAGTAAGACGACGCTTGACCGAGGGAGCAATAGTCGCTATCGAGCTTCTCGAAGTCGTCCGGCAGTTCGGTCGTACCTCCCTCTTGGCCCTTCCGGAGAATCTTGACGTGCTCAAGCGCGAGTGTTTGCCTAGGCCCAAGATGCAATGTGACAGAAAAGGTCGTTCTATAGCCGTAGTCGTCCCAATTATCAGGGCCTCAATACGACTGTAGGGTACTCTGTGATCTTGTTGGATGCGAGACAGAAACGCATGCGCCAACTATACCTGAGTTGCCGCCCGTGCTAAAGATCGTGAACTCTTCTGGCCAGGATCTTACCTGGTGCGTTGTCCTGCTAATCGGTTCGGCGTGATTCGCCAACCGTGCTCGCTGCGTAGAGACGAGATTGCGTGACCCCCGAGCCATGTCGCAAATGCGAATGATCCTAATTGGCGCAAGTTGGTTGCGCCGTGTAGGCACGTGCTGTAGGCTCGAACCGACCGCGATGATGCTTTACGGCCAACGTCGGTCTATTCGAGTCCATCTAATAGACGAAGGAGGAGTCATGCAGCAAAGTCGCGCAGTCGTTGGGCCGCCGGCCAACCTTCCCGAACCAAGCGGACACGGTAGATTGGGAGGCGGAGGTGGAGGTGGAGGTCGCAGACCGCTTTCCTTTGTAGGAGCCCTTGTCCAGCGATCGGGGTAGTCGCCATCGCACACCCGTGACTAACGGTTCGTAGCGGGACGCGGATCGTCGCGGCTACGCGCCGCTTGCTCGCGCCCGTGGCAGTTGCAACTGAGTGCCGCGGAGCGGATCGCATGATGTTTGCCAATTTGTAGTAACTAGTTGATTGTCACCTGGAGTGATCGATTCAGATCGATAGGAAGTAGTCATGGCTAGACTACCTTTGAAGCAGCTAGACGATAATACGTTCGAAGATTTTTGCGCGGAGTTCCTGCGGAGTAATGGCTGCGAGGTTGAACCGTTTGGCAAGCAGGGGAACAGCAATAATATAGACTTCCGTGCTCGCGTCCCGGTTGGAAATCCTACACTCGAACAGACGGAGACTTGGTGGGTTCGATGCAGGGGCTGGAATTCTCGCGGCATCAATGAAAACAGCTTGATACTAGCGACGAGTAATGCGCTGTCATCTGACGAGTGCGACGCGTTTGTCGTCATGACTAAGAGCGGATTGTCCCAGACGGCAAAGGCCTGGATCCAGGCACGCCAAAATCGGCATCCAAAGATCTTCTACTTCGATGATGAGGTACTCAGCGATCTTTTGGTTTCGATGTCTGATTTTCCGCTGGAAAAGTACTTGGGTGAACAGTTTGAGCAGAAGCGGCCAGATCCTAAGACCATCCGCGCGTATGTAGATGCGGCGTCGTCTCTATGGCTCGCCAATCGCGAACGACAAGAGGACACGCGCGACGATGTGATCGCGCTCAGGTTGCAAGAGAACCTAGCGTCGTTTCGCGATAAACATCCAGGCAAGTTTGGACCAGCATTTGACGTTGCATATGCTAGCCAGCGTCACGAGATCCATTATCTAGACAACGGCTGGATATCTATCAGGTATTGGCTTACCCTTATAAGAGCACCTAACAAAAAGAGGTTTTGGGATGCTGTTGTCGTAGACGGTGTCTATGGCGAAACCTTTGGTCAGTGATGGGTTGTGGGCTCGTATCGAGCCGTTGTTGCCGCGTGTCGAGCGTCGGTATCGGTATCCGGGGCGCAAGCGGGTGCCTGATCGGCAGGCCCTGACGGGAATCCTCTTTGTCCTCAAGACGGGCATCCCGTGGGAGGATCTGCCGCAAGAGATGGGCTGTGGGTCGGGAATGACGTGTTGGCGTCGCTTACGGGATTGGAACGAGGCTGGGGTCTGGGAGCGCTTGCACCGAGTGCTCTTGGACGAACTGCAAGACGCGGGAGCGTTGGACTGGTCAAGGGCGGTCGTGGACAGCTCGCACGTGCGAGCAAAAGGGGGGGCGAAAAGACAGGCCCCTCGCCAGTCGATCGCCGCCGGCCGGGCTCCAAGCACCATGTGATCTGCGACGGTCAGGGAACCCCGCTGGCCGCCACTCTCACCGCCGGCAACCGCCACGACATCACCCAGCTCATCCCACTCGTCGATCGGGTCCCCCCGACCGGCGCTCACGGCAAGTTCAGGCCAAAGGCGCTGCTCGCAGACCGGGCGTATGACAGCCAAAGGCACCGCAACGCGCTCCGCGAAAGGGGCATCACACCACGGATCGCCAAACGCAACACCGCTAACGGGTCGGGGCTCGGCAAAGAACGATGGGTGATCGAGCGCACGATCTCCTGGCTACACCAACACCGCCGCCTCGAGCGTCGCTACGACCGCCGCGCCGACATCCACGAAGCCTTCCTCACAATCGGCTGCGCACTCATCTGCCACCAACAACTCCAAAACTCATTCTGTTAGGCGCTCTAAATCTTGGGGCCAAAATACTACGCTCTGACAGTCTGACAATTACACCGCGCGAGCCTATCGCTATCGAGGACATGCAGCTCATCATTACGGAGCAATCATCTTCGCAACGGTTGGCCCATAGACTAGTTGTAGAAACTGCTCAGCTAAAGCGTATAGAGGTCGAAATACCACATGGTCTCGCTCCCAGGAGTACATTTAGTTATGAGGCTAGTTTTCGACTGCGATGTCAGTCTCTCGACGGAGACCAATTCTTTGAGATGCCCACATGGGCGTTGACGCGGGACGTTTCGTTTATGGTCTTTATACCGGAGCCGTCTAAGGTCAAGGACGCGAAGTTGCTTCGCGATCATCAAGATGGAGCAGATTACGAGAGGATCGAGCCCGAAAGCCAGGGCAACGGTAATGTACTCGCGGGTGATATTAGGGTTCCTAACATATATGAGGTTCCTTGCATATCATTCTATGTTGAGCCGTAAGAGATCATGTGCGCCCTTGCGAAGGATCGTGAATTTCAGCAAATAGCCGAATGTGCGCTTGAACGCCTGATGCCGTCGGGGGATGCAGATCAGCGGTGGACTATATCCTCTATCGAGGAACTCGATATTCCAGAACCTGAAACTGGGCATGCGCGAACCCTTATCGTTATACGGGTTGATGGTCCTAATCGACAAACAATCCTCGGCCAATTTCCGCCTTTTGACGCACATCAGCTTAGAGGCTACCACGAGAACTATATTTTTGGGTATATCCACGGATGGTTTGCTGGCAAGCATGGACAACACATTTGGAACGAGTACGAGTTGGTAGTGGATGTGGAATCCTCCGGACGTTTCGCTAAGCCAGCAACGGTGATACAGCGTTGGGTTCCTCTGAAACAGGCGCTACGCGACGGTAAGATTCTAGAGGGCTCTCCTCTCCATAGGGCAATGGAGCGAAATAGCCTTATGTATCTGCTTTACGCGGGAAAGTGGCCCTCAGGCCCCTCGACGGCGATGATCCACGCCGTCGAGAAGATCGTTGCTGCACATAGACCGCGAGTGGTGCTAGACCTATTTGCTGGCACATGTGCTCTCGCTGCGGTAGCTCTTCGTAATGGTGCGCAAACGGCTACCTGCGTAGACCCGCACGGCGACGAGAAGATCATGCTTGAGACGCTCGGGGAGGCGAGCGCACGTTGTCATTTTCTCAAGCAAGATTTGACAGGAACCATCCCGGGCCGCTGGTTTGATCTGATCATTATGGATCCCTATTATGACTCCGCCCTTACAGCGCTCCGTGATCTCCTGCCTCGCATTCGCGGACGATATAAGTACCTATTGATAAATCTAGGACCCAAAGAGCCCCAAGCTTGGCACAACATGCTTATAGACGCCCTCTCCTGCGAGAACGTCTTGATAGAGATGACTGATCATCACGGAGAGATCACAGCACTGTGCACCGCAACAGACTGCTCAGGGAGTCAGTTCATGTGACGAAGCAGGTAGCGTGATTCGCGTCCACATTTGCAACGAGTCACAACGTTTGCTCTACCGACCTCACCCCCTTTTTCAATAGCAAAGTCCGAAGGGTTTTGAGATAGCCTGAGACCTGACTGCCTTAGCGTGTTTTCTAATCGAACGGCCGGCGACCGCAGCGGACGAGCTCCTCGCGGCTCACATTGTCGGCAAGCACGAGGCGATAGTGCTTCTCGCGAGCCAAAAGTAATGTCCCCTTTGCGCGACAGGTGGGTGGATCGCGAACTGGAAGCCGCTGGCTGGCTCGTGGTACGTCTTTTGGGACTTCGAGATCCACAAGGGTCTTGACGCTGGCGTGACCGCCGTGACGGCGGCTCTCAACGGGCGCATAATGGAAGTCGGCTCGGCACCGACATGGTGGCGTCCGCCTATAGGCTAGTAAAGCGATACGTCGGGCCGCATGACGGATTACCCGGGCAAGAATCTGTGGCAACTAGTCCTGTGCGCTGGGGGTCGGAACGCGCCTCCCGCGAGCTGTCCCGGTCGAAGCACGGTTTCTAAGCGCGCATCGCCGAAGGCAGTACTTCTATGGAGCGTCCGACGCGCTCAAAGCCAGGCCCTTGACGTTCGTCGGCCCACGGCCTATGTTCGCGCTGCCGCACGGTCCAGCCGAGTTAGGGCCCGAGCCAAGCGGCATGGCCAATCGAATCCGATGTTGGCCCCGGCGCGGGGTTGCTGCCCCGCCCGGGACCGTGACACAGGAGGTATAGCTCCCATGCACCGCCACCGTACCCCAGATGACCCTGATGAGCTAGCCCGTCTTGACGGCGCCGTTCTCATGCTGCTTGTTGGTCCCGACGATCATCGGCCGTGGTCTGAAACCGAGATCGCGCGAGAGATCAGCTCCCCCGGGAGCATCCCCGAATGTTTGAAGCGTCTGCGAGATGGCGGTTTGGTCCATCTGTGCTGTGGACTGGTGAGCGCCACGCATGCCGCGGTGCGCTGCGATGAGATTGATCAGGGCCGTGGGCCATGCGAGGCGCAGCGTAGCCTCGAAGACGCGATCTTGGCGCTGATGCTAGACCGTCCTGAGGGCGAGGATTCGTTCTCGCGCCGGGATGTGGTTGCCGTGTTGGGCGAGAATCGCAGGGTGGCTGTCATCGATGCGCTGGACAGCATGCGGGGGGCAGGCGTGATCGACCGCTCGGACGAGTTGGTCAAACCGTCGAGCGCGGCGTTGAGCTACAGCCGGATCGAGATGGTCTGACGCGCGCAACCGCGGGTGGGTTGTTGAAAGACCCCCTGCTGGTGGGACGCCGAAGGCTGGGAGTGGATTTCTCGGCGTTGAAACCGACTAGGGAAAGGTAACCCGCAATGAATTCGATGTTGTACACACCCCCACAGATTGTCGTTTACTTGCGTGACGCGCTGCATAGCGTGATCAAGCAGGTGGCGGAGAGGATCGCAAGCGCGGCTGACTGGTCGCGCGAAGAGCAGTGTCCCGTGTGGTATGTGGAGCACTTGGAACGAGTGGAGCGGATCTTCGCGCTGCTTGAGGTTCTTGGTTGGAGCGACAGGGATCGCTCCGGTGCGATCCGGATCGATCTCAACGAGCACCGCTGGGCGTTTCTCAAAGCCCTCGAAGTCCTTGCTCTTGACGCGCAGGACGACCTCGATGGACTCGATCTCGGGATCGAGTCCCCCCGAGCTGCGAGATTGCGCAAAGGCCATGATCCGCTGCGGCGGGCGTTTGAGTTGCAGGCGTTTGGTTCCGAGGCGATCGTCCAGGTCGCCCTTCTGGACGCACAAGATCATCGGACGCACCGGCCACCGGACTCACAATGGCCAGGGGAGTCGCTGTGAGCGCTGGCGCGCCCAACTGCGAGCCCAAACGGCAATTGGTGATTCTCGGGCAGGCAGTGCGAGAGCTTCGCGAGCAGCGAAGCGTGAGCGCAGGCCTGCTTGCGGCCAGGACCGGCAATACGCTCCGGCGCATCCACGAGCTTGAAGCCGGCGAGTTCGACCCAGACTATGGAGAGCTCATCGTGTTGGCTGAGAAGGGGCTCGGCATCCGGCTCTCGGCGCTCGTCGCCCATGCGACTCGAGGCGAAAGTCGGCCAAGAAGCCCCTAATCCTCCGCAGCACGCGATCTTTTTCGCGGTCCATGTGTCCCGTATCGCGCTCTCGGTCGGATCAGAGGGTGCACACATGCGGTAGTCCGGGCCGATGACGCACCGTCGGCCTGGGTCTACCAAAGGGATTTGTGACCGTGGCTCTCAAGGAGGAGATACCGGCTCTATCTGGGGATCTACTTGATCTTGTGGCTCGTCGTATGCATGCGATCGGTGAGCCGACACGGATGCGGATCGTGACGATGTTGCAGGGCCGGGAGGCCACGGTCCAGGAGTTGACCGATCGTCTTTCAATAGAGATGGGGATATTGACGCAGCAGAACGTCTCGAAACATCTCGGGATCCTCTATCAGGCGGGGATACTCGCGCGCCAGCGCGACGGGCGTTGTGTGCGCTACACGGTGTCTGACTTCACAGCCTGCCAGCTGCTCGACCAAGCGGTGGCAAGTACCGCTGGACATTTCGACGAGCTCGCGGACATCGTCAGACCGAGCACCTGTTGATCGGCGGCATCGTAGCTGGCCACTGCGCGACGGTGAGTGGCCTTGCCTACGGATACACGACAGCAGGAGCTCCTCAGCTATGGCGGATTCACAATCGTACGCTTGTGCGTTTGTGTGATTGTGGATCTTTGGTTTCGCGCTCCGTAAAAACCAGGGGGTGATGACTTCTCTAACCAAAAATCCAAGTTGGTCTCATTCCTCGCAGGTTTACCGTCGGTTGTTCTCGACGGTTGTTGTTGTTGTCTTGTTGTTGGCTTTTGTTCCGTCTGCTGCGCTGGCTGCTGGTAATGATGTCGGTGCGAATGTTGGCGGGTTGTTGAAGCATTATGCGGGTGAGGTGTATGGCGGGATAGTCGCGGCTTTCAGCCTCGTTTTCTTGTGGAACCGTCGTTACACCGAGCTTGCTGTGTTTTTGTTCGCGTCGATCGTGGTGGCGTGGATGGTGTTCGCGCCGGATCAGATCGGTAAAGCCGCTGAAGCAATCGGCAAGCAGATCTTCGAATAGGAGTGGGCTGGTGAGTGATTCTCCTTCACCTGTCCGCTCTTATCAGCGGATCTTCAAGCCGGATCGCCGGATCTACCAGATCGACGGGCGCCGTTTGCCCGTCCCCGGTGGCGTCCCGCTTGCCTGGCTTGGCTGGGCGGCGGGCACGCTGCTGGTGATCCTGTTGCTCAGTACCCGCTCGCTGCTGTTCACGGCCGTCGCGGCCGGGATCGGTGGCTTGCTGGGTGCTGAGCGCGGATGGCGCGGCGCACTCATCGCCAGCACCTGCATCGCCGCGACCGTGCAGCTATCGGGCGTCGTGTTGGGTTGGGTCGACTGGCCGCTGCGTCTGCTTGTGCTGCCAGGGTTTGTGGCGACTGCGGCTGGCCAGTTGACACCTGACGGTCGCTCAGGGCACCGTCATCTGTTTTCGCGGCTCGCTGTGCGGTTGCGTGCGGGCCGCCGTTCGCTCGGCCGGCCTGTGACTGTGGATGGCGAGCAGTGGACGTGGTCTCCGCGGGTGTGGTTCGGCCATGACGAGCATCATCCGGTGCTGCACCACGGGCGGGTGCATGGTCCGGCGCGGGTCGTGTTCGCACGGCGTGTGGTGCTGACCCCGGCGCGTGGTCGCCTGGTCGCGCGTCCCGCCGCCGGCAGGCGTGTGCGGGAGAGTGAGATGGTCGCGATGTGTGTCGATCTGGATGAGGGCCAGGTCATCGAGGTCAGACCATGACCCGCTTCCCCCTCTCCTACGCCCACAGCAATCTCCTGTTCAGCCAAAACGGCGGGTGTGTCGCGCTTTATCGGCTTGGGATGGTGTCCTACCCGTTCCGTGCGGTATCGAGCAAGTGGGATTTGCAACGCCGCTTGGAGCGGTTGGCTCACACTGTCGCCGCCGATTTCAGTTTGTGGCGTGTCAACCGCGCCTACCCCACCGGCAGTTATGTGCGGGATACGCTCGGTCTGCTCGACCCCCGCCACCAGGACAAGCAGGCGTGGGAGTCGTTTCTTGCTGGGCATGCCGAGCGATTGGTGGGGATGCGCTCACACGTCCCCGAGACATATCTCGCGGTATCCCTCAACGAACGCGCACCGGCGGGGTTCGGTTCGGGGCTCGTCCGTTTCAGCGATCGTTTGCGTGCTCACGTCGAGGGTGTGGTCGGCGCTCGCAAACACTCCTCAATCCCAGCCAGCCGGATCGAGGAATTCAGAGCGTCCGAGCGTCGGCTGTTCGAGCGCTTGTCGAGCGTCGTCGTGTCCGAGCGTGCGAGAACGGTCGATATTCAGTGGTTGCTTGCGCGGGTCGCTGCTCGTGGTGTCGCGGAAGCCGGGGTCGATCGTTACTGGAAGCCCCAAGCACTCGTGGTACACGCGCCCGACGGAGAGGCAGCGTTTGAGCCGCTCAGCGAGGTTCTCTGGCGCAACGCGAACGCTGCGATCACCGAGCACGAGCGGACACTACGCGTCGATGGTGAGCGCGTCCGGTGCTTCCAGGCGATGTTGGCAGTGGGTGCGCTCGCCGACGCCCCGGAGTTCCCCGGTGCCGGCGCCGAGCTGTTGTTCGCACCCCTGGAGAGCATTGATTTCCCCGTCGACGCAGTCTTGCACGCGCGTTGGCTTGGCAATCGTGACGCGCTCGCACAGGTACGCAAGCGGATCGCGGACGTCGAGCATGCGTATGCCGAGCAGGTGCAGGGCGCAGCGTTCGGTCCCGGCCTACAGGCCGACGAGGACAGGACGCTCGCGCGGGAGTACGAGGCGCAATTGCAGGCGGGTTCGCGTCCGCCGATGTTGACGGGTTGGATCGGCCTCGCACTCGGCGCACCCAGTCAGGAAGAGCTTGAGCGTCGCGTCAGTGTTCTGCGCGAGCACTACGGCGACATTCAGCTCCATCGTCCCGCCGGTCTGCAACACCAACTGTTCTTCGACCACGTCCTGCGCACCGATGGCGGGGTCACGCTCGACTATTCACAGCAGATCACAGTCGAGCAGTTCGGAGCGCTCGTACCCACAGCGACACGAACCGTCGGCTCACCACACGGCCCATATCTGGGATACGCGCCAACAGGCTTGCCGCGTCCGGTTCGGTATGACCCGACGCAGTCATCGCGCGAGTCACGCGCATCGGCGGTATTGCTGGTGGGGACGTTGGGGTCGGGCAAGACCGTCGCGGCACAAACGATCGCCTACGCCGCCGAGCGCAGGGGCTCGTTGATCGTTGATTTCGATCCGAAGCCCGACCACGGATGGGAGAACCTCCCCGAGCTTGCCGGGCGCCTTGAAGTGCTCGAGCTCTCCGGTGAGCCCTCTCAGCAGGGAAAGCTCGACCCGTTGGCGATAGGTCCGGCTGATCTTCGGGAGGAGATCGCGTCGTCATATTTGTTGGAGTTGTTGCGCGACCCGCCGGCAACGTGGGAGAACGCGATCAGCCGCGCCGTCCGCGATGCGATACGCGAAGGCTCCCGCGGCCTCATGAGCGTCGTAGACCACCTCAAGCAGAGCGAGCAGGAGCCGGCTCGCGACGCAGGTGAAGCACTTGAGGTGATAAGCGACTTCGGTCTCGCGCGTCTCGGGTTCGGGACCGGCAAGGACACAACAGTGGAGACGCGTGGGTCGGTGGTGACGATCCGGATGCCCGGGCTTTCACTCCCCGACCCAGCAGCAGCCCGCGACACGTACACCCGCACAGAGCGTGTGTCTGTTGCGACATTGACGTTGGTCGCGGCGTACGTGTTGCGGCTCGTCTCCCAAGACCGCTCACGCCACAAGGTCGTCCTGCTGGACGAGGCATGGTTCCTATTGGCCTCCCCACGAGGACGGGTGATCGTCGACCGCCTCACCCGGCTGGGCCGCGCGTTCAACACGACACTCCTGCTGGGTACTCAGCGCACCGCCGACCTCGACGGACTCTCCGAGCTCATCGGCGCCTATTTCATCTTCGGCCAAGACTCCGACACCGAGGCCGCCAGGGCACTCTCGCTGATCGGCCTCGACCCAGACGATCAAGGACTGGTCAGTCTCATTTGCGGGTTTCGCCAGGGCCGTTGTCTGATGCGCGACCTGGATGGTCGTGTGGGTGAGGTGCAGGTCGACCCGGTCTACGAGCATCTGCTCCAAGCGTTCGATACGACACCCGCCCAAGCGACGACGGGGAGCGGCAAATGAGAACCGCCGCCTACACCCTTAGGCGTTTCGCCGGGTGGGCGCGGCGTCACTGTCGTGCGCTGCTCATCACCAGCCTTGTGCTCGTCTTGTTGTTGGTTGCGGCGCCCGTCGCGTTCGGTAGCGATGTGTATGGGAATGTCGGTCCGGCTCCGCAGTTGCCGGCGGGTGGGCTGGTGGAACGCTACCCGCTGTCCAACTACGAGCTTGACGAGTATTTCAACGGGGTTGAAGCGAGCCTCACGGGCGGCATCGACGTCTCCGGTGTACCGCCTTTGATCGCGTACATGCTGGCGCAGGTGCTCTGGCTGTATTGCGCGTTTATGTCGCGGCTGTTGATCACGCTGTTCTCCTTCGCGTTCTCCCTGGATCTCGTCAACGGGAACGGTAATCCCGGGTCGGGTGCGCTCACGCCCGTCTCCCAAGCGATCCACAGTATTTACGCAAATACGTTCGGTGCACCATGGTTGGTCGTCTCGATCCTCCTGACGGGTTGTTGGGCGATGTGGAAGACACTCGTTCAACGCCGCTACACAGAGACCGCCGGAAAGCTCGGCCTCTCACTCGTCTATCTGGTGTTGGCGCTCGGGATCGTCACCCAACCCCAGGCGACGATCGGTCCCGCGAGCCAGCTCACCAACCAGCTCTCGACCGCGTTCCTGTCGATCACGAGCAAAGGCACCCTCGGTGGTGAACAGGAAGCAAAGCAGGCCGCGAGCGGCCAGCTCTTTGAACTGTTGATCGCCCAGCCCTGGACGGTGCTGGAGTTCGGCGGGATAGAGCACTGCGTCGCCACCCCCGTCGCGAGCAAACCAAAGTCGGTAGCAGTCCGGCCCCTCGCCAGCAACCCAGACATGGACGCGAAGCTCGCGGCCGAGCTTGAAACTGGCACTGAAGTTGGTGCGGAACACAAGATTTGTGTGAACGCTCTGCACAAGTACGCGCCGCACTTTCTCGCCTACTCCTTTCAGTCCTCAGAACGCAACGCCGAGCACGCGGCACTCGAACACGGCAAGAGCAGCGACCTTCCCAACAGTGATCCCGCGAAGACAGGCGGGAGCTATCCCCTGGGTCCGGTGGATGAGCCTGCGGCGGAAGCTATGGGCAAGGGCGGCCAATACCAACGGCTGCTCCTGTCGTTTGTGATCATGCTCTGTGCCGACGGGGTGCTGCTGTTGCTCGGGGCGCTCTGCCTCGGAGTGATCGTCTCCCAAATCCTGTTCCTGCTGCTGCTGTCCTTCGCGCCCGTTGCGCTCGTGATCGGTGTGTTCCCGGGACGCGGCCACGAGTTCTTCAAGGGCTGGCTCACAAGGCTCGCCAGCTTCCTTCTCCGCAAGGCGGTCTATTCGCTGATCCTCGCGATCGTCCTCGCGATCTGCCGTGCACTCGCGGAGGCAACGAGCAACCTTGGATGGCTTCTCAGCTTCGTGTTGCAGGCCACGTTTCTGTGGGCCGCGTTCCTGTATCGCAACAAGCTCACCGGGGACCTACTCGCCGCGACCACCGGCACTCGTGCCAGTGACGGCGATCGACTGGGACTCCTGCCCGTCCTCTATACCGCTACCCGTTTCGCGGGAATGGCGACCGGCCGGCACAGTCCCGCCACTACTCCCCCACTCCAACCGGGGCGCACCGGCAAAAAGCCCGGTGCGCCCCAACCAACTTCAAAAACCAACACACCCGCCAAAACAGGCGCCAAGACAGCAGGTGGGTCCTCATGAGCGGCTGGCTTATCGCGTTGCGGGACCGGCCGATAGCCGATCACGAGCGCCGCCAAGCGTTCATCGCATCGATCGTCGTGCTTGCGATCACAGTCGGCCTGCTCGCGCTCACTGCGCCCGCGACCAGCACGACGACGCACGCCGGCCGACGCGTGCTCGCTGCACGCTCGCCGCTCGGAAAATCACCCGTCTCACCGCCATCGATTGCGGGCGACAGGCCGTCCACGCCAGGCATAGCGTTCCCGTCGGTAGAGCGCGTCGCGCGCCAGTTCCTTACCGGCTACCTCGCCTACCTCTACGGGCGCGGCAGCGTCGCCGGTATTCGTGGCGCGAGCGCCAGCCTCCAGCACGCGCTCGCGGCACTCCCGCCGCGTGTCTCGCTGGCCATGAGTGCGCGGCACCCGCATGTGATCTCGCTGGCGCCCGCGACCGCACCAGCCGGGACGGTTGGCGTGAGTGCGCTTGTCAGTGACGGTGGCGTCGCCGACTACACGATCAACCTGCTCGTAACCCATAGCGGCGGACGGCTGCTCGTCACCGGAATGGATGGTGCTTGATGAGCCGGAACTCCTCGAACGCTAGCCATGCGCTGTGGTGGTGGGTCGGCTCCGGGTTCGCAGGCGCCGGCGTACTCCTCGCGATCACAACAACCCTCGGGTTCGTCGCAGCCGTGCTCGGCGCGAGCCTCTCATGCAAGGCAGCAACACCAACAGGAACCGCGGCGACGACGAACGGTCCCGCGCCGTCTGCTGCGGCAGTGCAGGACATTCCGCCGGAAAGGTTGCGTCTCTATGAGCAGGCGGGTGCGCGGTTCGATATCGACTGGACGTTCCTCGCGTCCATCGGAGCGCAAGAGTGCAACAACGGCACCTGCGCCGGCACCAACAGCTCAGGTTGCGCCGGCCCGATGCAGATCGCCTACCAGCGTGAAAGCCCATGCAGTCCAGGATCGGGGCCCACCCTGTGGGAACGCTATGAAGTCTCCGCGCGCCCAGGTCAAACGGCGTCGGTGAACGATCCGGCGGACGCGATCTATACCGCCGCGAGGATCCTGCGCGAAGACATGGGTGCCCCACCAACCGGCGGCACCTACAACGAATACTTCCAAGCCGCCTGTCGCTATTACGGCGCATGCGCCGACAGCGCCGTCAGCTACGCAAGTGAGGTGATGGCTCGTGCTGTGCAATACGGGTTCACCGGCAGCGGCTCACCAGCCCCCACCAATGGCGAACTCGCGCAACCAGTCGAAGTCGCAAGCCCGGCCGGATGCTCCGCCGCACCAGTTGCCGGCGCAGGTGCGGGAGCCGGGATCGTCAAGATCGCCGAAATCCAGGTCGGTCAAACAGAGCATCCGGCCGGATCGAACTGCACGATCTACGGGCCCTGCGAGGAGTGGTGCAGCCTCTTCACCGCATGGGTCTGGCAGCACGCCGGCATCCCATTGCCCGGCCCCACATCCCTCTACGCGTACTCCGGCTCGCTGTACACCTGGGTCGCAGAACACCACAGTCGGGTCCTGCCGCCAAGCGCGAGACCGTCCCCAGGCGACGCCGTGTTCTACGGGACCGGACCCGGTGACAGTCTGCATGTCGGGATCGTCGTGCGTGTCCTGGCGAACGGCGAGATCGCGACCGTCGAGGGCAACTACGCCAACAAGGTCACGCGTGTCGGCCCGTTCGACCCCGCCCACGCCGCCGCCGCTGGCGAGCCGGGTCCGATCTACGGGTACGCACAACCACCCTCTGCCAACCGAACGGAAGCGTGACCGGGCGGATGGTCATACAAGCTCATGTCAAACGTGGCGCATCCCGTTTGGGGTTGCGTCCTGATCGAGAAAGGAATCTCGATGCCACAGTCAAGGAAGACAACGGCCTCCCGCAACCGCCGTGCCAGTAGACAGCCGGGGAAGATCCTCGACCTGTTCGCTGGCGCGGGCGGGTGGGAGGAGGGCCTGCGCCCGCTCGGCCTGGACGCGCTCGGGATCGAGCTTGAACCCTGGGCCTGCAAGACCGCTGAAGCCGCCGGGCACGCACGCCTACAGGCCGATCTCTCCACGCTCGACCCACAGGACTTCGCGCCATTGTGGGGTTTGATCGGCTCCCCGCCATGCCAGGCGTATTCGACGGCTGGTAAGGGGCTGGGCCGGACTGATAAGCCATTGGTGATCGCGTGCGCGCACGAGCTCACTGCTGGGAACGATACGCGCGATCAACGGCGACGAGAATGCCGAGATCCACGGTCGCTGTTGACCGTCGAGCCGTTGCGTTTCGCGCTCGGACTGCGCCCACGCTGGATCGCGCTGGAGCAAGTCCCCGGCGTCCTCGAGCTCTGGACTTTGTTCGCGGAGCTCCTCGCCTCCCAGGGCTATCAAACGGCGGCTGGGGTTCTCCGCGCGGAGTGCTACGGCGTGCCGCAGACCCGTAGGCGCGCGTTCCTGATCGCCTCACTCGACGGACCCGTGACTCTGCCCGCGCCGACCCACCGCTCCTACGATGCGCGCCGCCGGGAGACCCCTCCTGGGGAGCTGGGGCTGTTGCCGTGGGTGAGCATGGCCCAAGCGCTGGGGTGCAGTTCAGACGGGGTTGTGCAGACGAATAACCAGACCAATAGCGGTCGTCGTCCGTGCGGTCTCACTCGTCCGCTGCGAGCACCCGCGCATACGCTCGATACGGCTTCGGGGTCGTGGACGTTTCACGGTCGCGGTGGACGATGGGTTTTCCGCAACCGGCCTCGCCACCCGGAGTGTTTGCGTGGTCCCGATGAGCCCGCGCCGACGATCATCGCGCGAGGCCACCAGAGCTGGGTCCGTGAACGCCCGGCGACGACGGTCGCGTGCGACTCGCGGATCGCGCGGCCCGGCGCGAAGCGAAACGCCAATCGTCCTGGTGCGCCGGGCCGCAGCGAGGGTGCCATCCGTGTGAGCGTCGAGCAGGCTGCGGTGCTCCAGGGTTTCCCTGCCGACTATCCGTGGCAGGGCGCGCGCGGCCGCCAGTTCCAGCAGGTCGGTAACGCCGTCCCGCCACCGTTGGCGCGACGCGTGATCGAAGCCGTGATCTACGCGGGCGGTGCATCGTGAGAGGCCCGGCGGACGGTTCGTTTCCTGGTTCGTTTCCTAGTTCGTTCTTTGGTTCGTTTCCTGGTTCGTTCTTTGGTTCGCGGCGGGTGAGGGCGCGACCGGGCGAATCCCCGCTCTGGCACTGCGATTCGCTCTGCCTTCGGTTTGGCGACATCTCTATCTCGGAGGTGACCTGGTGAGGACTACGACGCTGACGGAGCGGACTACGGTCATTGGGCTGGCGGCGCTGATGTTGCTCGCGCTCGCATTTCACGTGGTGACCAAGGAGCACCCTGGACCCGGTGTGTTCAGCCCGACCGCGATTCGGGCCGATCTACTACCGCTGACCAGTAGCGCCCTGCTCACTGCCCTCCCGCTCGCCGTGTTGCGTGTTGTGTTGTCCCGTCGTGCTCTTCGCTCGCGGGTGCAGTTCGAACTGTTGCCCGCAGATACGTTCGACCCGTCGCAGGATGCGATCCGTCGGTTCGCGGCTCAGCTCACGCGCACGCGGCGAGGATTCTTGGTCGGCTGGCTTGAGCGTCCAGGGACCGCGGTGCGGATCCTGATGGCGCCCGACCGCCACGGCGTGCTGCGCTACCGGCTGGAAGTGCCCGAGCGTGCCCGCACCGCACTCGGTGCAGCGTTGACCGCCTACAACGAACTCGAAGTAAGAGAGTGCGACCGGGTCACGCTCCCGCGCGAGGGGCACACGGTGCGGGTCGAGTTGCGGCTCGCGCACGACCCGGGCCAGCCGCTCGGCGATCCCGGTCTCGATCCCGACCCGCTGCAAGGGATCGCCGGGGTCCTTGGACGGTTGCACGGTCCAGGCGAGGGTGCACTCGTGGCGATCGATCTGCTCCCCAAGACGCCAGGGCAGAGCCGCCGGCTTCGCAAGCGGATGTTCAAGGACGCCGCGCGCAGAGCAGGCCTCCAGAGCGCCGGCCTGGTCGACGGGCTCCTTGGGCAGCAGTCGAGGACGGGCAGGTTGCCGGCGGCGGATGCGGTCGACCGGCTGTTTCAGACGCGCGCGTTGCAGCGCAAGCTCGACGCGTCAGACCCGCTGTTCGCGACCCAGATCCTGCTCTGTGTTCGTGGCCGCGAGAAGGCTCCCGTACGAGCGCTGACCCATGCGCTGCTGTCGTGTTTTGACATGTTCGCCGGGGAGAACCATCTCCGCGCTGCAGGCCTGCGATTCGGTGGCCTCGGATTCCTTGGAGCCGACGCCCCGTGGCGACGCGGCAAGTTCGACCGGCGACTGAGCAGCGGCAGGTTCGCCCCGGCCAGGACGAGCATCCTTGGAGCGTCGGAGATCGCGGGGCTGCTCAAGCCGCCGACCGTCCACTGTTATGTGGAGAACGTCGCGCGCTCCGGTGGCGCGATCCCGCCACCCCCGCCGGGACTACCGACCTATTCGGGACAGAAGGGGTTGATCCCGCTCGGGAAGATCACCGACCGTGGCGGAGAGCGGATCGTCGGCGTGCCCGTCAAGGGAACGTTCTTCGCCTACATGGCCGGACGCTCCCGCTACGGCAAGACCGAGACGGCGATCGGACAATTCATCGCGCTCGCGCGCTCCGGTCACGGTGGCCTGTTCCTTGACCCGCACTCAGACGCGCTCAAGGACATCAAGCCCTATCTCACCGATCCAGGGATACGCGAGCGGGTCGTGGAGATCAACCTCGCCGACACCGAAAACGACAGCCAAGCGCCCGCGTGGAACCTGTTCGCATTGGAGCGTCGCACTCCGGCCGAGGCCGCCGGCAAGGTCGAGGCGTTCGTGGACGCCCTCGCCGCCGCCCTGCGGTGGGATGAGCGCAACACCCGCGCGCTGAACCTCGCCACACAAGCCGCCCAAGCACTCGTCGAGCTCGCGCTCGCACTCCCACCAGAGTGCGCGCCAACGATCTTCCAGGTCCCAACGCTGCTCTCCGACGACGACTGGCGCGCAGCGATCATGCCGGCGCTGTCCGCCGGCACGCGTGGGTTCTTCCAGGACCGTTTCCCCAGACTGCCCGCAGAGGCGGTCACGGCCGTCACGAACCTGATCGACCGGCTCCGTGCCGCGCGTCCCGTCGCTGCGTTCCTTGGCTCGCCCGTCTCGACCTATGACGCGCGGCGGGCGATGCGCGACGGGCTAATCGTGCTCGCCTGCCCCGGCTCAGGATCCACCCGTGATCGCCTCGTCGCGAACCTCTTGGTGTACGACGTGCTCCACGCCGCCAAGGCCAGAGCCAGCATCGCACCGGAGCGTCGCCGCACGTTCTGGCTGTTCTGCGACGAGCTACAGACCTACGACGGTCCGAACCTCCCCGCGCTCTTGGAGCAGTCCGCGAAGTACGGCGGCCGCGCGTTCCTTTTCAACCAAAACCCCGAGCGGCTAACCGAAGCGACATGGAACGCCGTCACCACCAACCGCTCCCATCTCCTCAGCTCGACAGTCAACGCGAAGGCCGCGGGCATGATCGCCCGCGAGTGGGCAGGCCAGCTCGACGCGAAGACCATCACCGGCCTCGCCCGCTACACCTACCTCGCCTCCATCACCCAAGGCGAGCGGGCCACAAAGCCGTTCCTCGTGCACGGCGTCACCGCCCGCGAGCTACACGCCGAACACCATCACCCCGAGCAGCTGCCAGCCCTCCAAGCAGCGATCCAGACCACGACACGACGCGAGTCGATCACACAAGCGCTCGCCACACACGAGAGCCACGACCAGCACATCCGTGAAGCGGTCGAAGCGCTCCACCAAGCACCGACAGCCCAAGGCGAGCATGTCTCGCGCGGGCGGACAATCCACACGCCGGTCGCGCTGGAGGGGGATG
Organism: uncultured Solirubrobacterales bacterium; assembly: GCA_963725265.1. GTDB lineage: Bacteria > Actinomycetota > Thermoleophilia > Solirubrobacterales > Solirubrobacteraceae > Palsa-744. The sequence goes on along the minus strand of CAVRXP010000002.1, from coordinate 127,239 downwards.
AGCAATGGGACTGAAGGCCGCCGCGCCGCCGCTGCCCGCCGTCGCCACCGAGGTGCTGACCAGCATCTACCAACACCGGCTGCTCGCCACCACACAAATCCACACAATGCACATGCCCGACTCTTCGCGACGGTGGGCCCAGCGCGTCCTGCACCAGCTCGCCACACGCAGACTGACCGAGTTTGTAAGGCCAGGCAAGGGCGGACCACGCCTCTACTACCTCACCACCGCCGGAGCAAACGCCGTCGAGCAGATCCCAACCCGCGTCGAGACACGACGCAAGCTCATCACCCCCGAGCAAGCAGCCGGCCCACTCTGGCAACACACACTCGCCGTCAACGACACCGCGATCGCATTCATGCAAACCGCCCGCGCACGCGGCGACGACTTCGGGCCCTTCGCCTGGCATCACGAGATCGCCCACCACGCCCCCACCCCAGGACACGCTCGCGGCGAGCTGCTGATCGCAGACGCCCTGCTCACCTACCTCGCCATCGGCCAGGAGATGACGTTCCACTACCGGCTCCTGGAGCTCGACCGCGCGACCGTCCCCACCGACACGCTCGCCAACAAGCTCGCGCGCTACGCCGACCTCTACCGCCACGCACGATCAAACCACGGCCAGCCATCCAGTAAGCCCGCGTGGCAAGCCCGCTACCCGATCTTCCCCGACATCATCTGTGTCCTCGCAGGCAAGCCCCGACCCTCCCTCCAGCGACGCGCACAGACCGTCCTCGCACTCTGCCAAAACGACCCACGGCTACAAAGCACCCCCGAGGTCCATGTTTCGCTCGCGCTCCTCGAAGACCTCCAAGCCCACGGGCCATACGCCCCGATCTGGCGGCGACCCACGAACCCCGGCCAAACCGTCGACTGGCTCGGGCGAGATCGAGGCTCCACATGAGACCGTGCGACGACATCCATCAACGACAGGCGGGCGGGCCGGCTACGGCGCCCACAGAACGTCTCACCGCAGCCGACGTGATGACAGGACGCGAGGTAGCCGCACTCCTACACGCCCCCGTCTCAACCGTCGAAGACTGGGCACGCCGCAACATCCTGCCAAGCGTCAAGATCGGCCGCCGCCGGCTCTACATCCGCCAGAGCATCGAAGGCGTACTGACCGGCCACACGCCAACGCGCTGACTCCAACGGGTGGTGGTACTCACAGTGAAACCCCATAGGATGATCTTCAAGCGCGTCGAGCGAAGGCCGGGACATACCCGCTTGCGCCGGGCAAGGAGATGGCGTGCCCCATCACCTGGGTTGCGCCCCCGCTCGCATACACCGAGGCCGAGGCGACGTGTACGAGCGGGACGGCGGAGAGCGACGCGCTGAATCTCAACGTCGCCTCCAAAGGCTGGCGCACCTCGAACTCGTGGCTACACGGCTCGGCGGGGACATCGGGCATGCTTTGATGGTAGACGCGTCGGCGATCGAGCCCACTGCGCTTCCCGTCAGTTTTGTGCGGCCAAGCGAGCGTGTGTTGACTCTCAGCCGAGGCTCTCGAAGATCGTCCACCTCAGAAGCCTGGTGAGCGACCAAGACACTGCCCTTCTTCGAGGCGGAAGCGAGATCGCGACGCACCCTGACGCTGTGGCGCACCCTAATTGCGTCGGGCCTCGTCAATCGCCTCGCGGACCTCGGTCGCTGCGGCACCGAGCTGCGTGATCACCGCGTCGGCCAACGTGAACGACAGCGGAATGACCTCGTGATCGATGAGCGCAGAATCGTCGTCAACCAAGGTGAAGGGAAGATCTTCCTCGGTTGGTCGATAGGCGAGCTTTGTGTCTAGGTACGCTCGCGTGTACTGGCCCTGGTTGTGCACAAGAGCGTTGCGTAGCGCCTGCGCGTGCGGGACGTGATGCCAGCTCGGCAACTTGCTCAGCGCGATTTCCGCGAAGTCCCCATAGCGCTTCACTATCCGGTCGAACCGGCGATCCCAGTTGCGCACGTCGTCTTGGACGAGCACCTCCAGAGCTGGATACTCGGACAAGTCGTAGCTCAGATAGCTCCTCTTGAGTTCATGAGCGAGATAGTCCTGGAAGACTGCCCATGCGAAGACGACGGCTGCGACCTGGATCGTTCGACCGAAGTCCGCAAACCCCCATCCCTCTTCAGGGCCCGCCTCGACTCCATACACGTCTATGACATCGCCGTCCTCCCCGTCGCTGGGCCTCTCGCTGATCTCCCTCCAGCGCCGCTCGCGATCCGCGTCGATCAGCGGCGGGACGATCTTGATCAGACCGCGCAGCTCGGTGAGCTGGGCCGTCAGTCCCTCGAATGGATCTGCGTAAACGCGTACCTCCGGATACATGCTCATGTTGTACCGCGCGGCGCGTGGAGCTGCTTCGCACGGCGGATTGAGTTCGCACACGGAAGCAGAAGACTGAGGGCGAAGCCTAGAAGCAGCCCTGCGTAAATGTTTCTTCGCTGTGTGTTGTCTTCGTGCTGAAGGTCTACTCCCGTCGCCGAGACCTGCATGTATCCAGTCGCTTTCCATTCGAATGGGTTTTCCGATACTGGCGGCGGGCTGATGGCGGTCATCTGATATTGGCGGAGTCTGTGAGTCATTGCGAGGTTGATAGCCAGTTCCGAGTCCCCAAAGCCCCGCGTGCTTGCTCCCGACCCTCCGGCTGCCGCGTCCACAGAACAAGCAGGTCTTGCTGGAGCCAGGCGTCGCTCTCACCGTCGTCTTCGGCGTGAACATCGGATATCCACTATATGAGCCGGCGTGTCGAACTTGTGCGGCTCGCGGGCGGCCTCAGATTGGGCAGGTCTCAGTCGGCGGCGATCGGTTGGAGGCGCCGGTGAGGTTGGCACGCGCGGCGAGTAGCCCTGCACTGCCGCGTAGTTTGCTTTGCTGCTACCGCGTCAACTCTAGCTGGAGGGCTTGGTACGCAGTGGAGTAGGCCTGCCATGCCTCGGGGAGGTCGCGTTGGATGGCCTCGGCGACTGCATCGCGGACGATCGCAGCGGGCGGCCCGCCAGAAGAGATCGCCGGGTAGGTAGCACCATAAGGCGACTCGCCCCGCTTTGCGAGCGCTTCGAAGCTGTCGATAAACGCCGAGTACCACGAAACCCTCGAATCGGCCGGGCTTGCTGCACGTATGTACTCCTGGATTGCTTCCGAATAATCAACAAGCCGAGCAAGCTCCTTCTGTTTCAGGTAGCCACGCTTTCGGACGTCCTTGAGAGCCTCGGCAAACGCCTGTCGATCCTTCCGCTTCGTGAGCATGACAAGCCGCTTGGTACGCAGGAGCTCGATCGTGCGATCGAGGTCGTCGTGTGAGTCCATCAGGGCAAGCAGCTCTTTGAAACCGCTCAGATAGTCCTCGTGAATAGCAACCATTGACTCATGCGCGGGACTGATCTCCTTCTCGTAGAATTCGTGCCGACGTTCTCTGCGACGGTCCAGCGGTTGTTGGACGATCTCAGCCAGTTCGCGAAGCAGTCGCGGGATCTGGCTCAAAAAGTCAATTCCGATCTGCACTGTGACATCCCAGTATGCACGAGACGACGGACGGTCCGCAGCATAACCGCAGTGCCTCCTTACACGGAAAGCAGGCGCGCCCGCCGAGCCAGCGACGTGCTGGCGTTGGACGAGCATCAGGTCTGCGCCCGTACGCGGGCGTCGTGCCGAGCAGCGATCGGTGCTAGTGGGTCGTCCAGAATTGTTTGACCTGGCTTGGGACCCAGAATCCCAGCGCCTCGACACGCAAGGGCGGCGGCTTCTACGGGTACCGCCTCCACATGGCCGTGTGCTCCAAGACAGACCTTCCGCTCGCTTGGAAGGTTGAGACGGGCCGCATGAACGAATCCCCGACGGTCGCTCCCCTGCTCGACAAGCTCAAGGGCCTCGGAATCATCTGCTTGAGGCAAACCCCCGCCGTCAAGCGTGGTGAGGACAAGCCCCCGACGTGTGAGCACGGCGAGTAGAGATTCGCTGGAGCCGACTACGACCGCAAGGCAACGAAGTGGCGTTGCCCCACAGGCGAATGTGCCACAAAGTCCAGGTGGATCAAGGCCGACCGTCTCCATCCCCTTGTCCCACGCGAGACATTGCGCTGGAAGGGCCTCTACCGTGGCCGCGCGTCCGTCGAGAGAGCATTCGGCAGGCTCAAGAACGAATGGAGCCTTGCGCCTCTCAGAGTGCGCAAGCTCGAGCGTGTACGGCTTCATGCCGACCTTACGATCCTCTCTCAGTTGACGATTGCCCTGAATCGGGAACGGGCGAAGATGGCGCTGGCGGCGTAGTAGTCTGCCCACTGACACTGTGGCAGGAGTCGAAACCTACGATCCGCTGTTCGAGAGCGCATGGCTCAAGTGGGGGCGCGCCGTAGTCCACGCGCAAACGCTGCAAGCTCACCTCGACGCCATCGGCACGGACGAAGGCGACGAACCAACGCTGACGGTGCGGGCTGACTACCAGCCGAAACGCCACGGCTTCGCCGTCATCATCACCGACATCGATCCCATGCCTCCCATTTGGGGCTTGATCCTCGGTGACATCGCCAACAATCTGCGGAGTGCTCTCGACCAGCTTGCATGGGCGATAGTGACGCGTGGACACAAGCCCCCGGCCACTCTCTCCAAGAGGCAGAGGCGACAGGTCTACTTCCCAATCTGTAAGAACCGAGAAGACTTCAACGCCTCCCTCTCGTCCAAGCTGCCTGGGGCCACCCGAGCAGACATCGCACGAGTGCGTCGGTATCAGCCGTACCACCATCCCTCGCGGGTGCGTTGGTCCGCGCTTCTTCAACTCGTGGAGATCAACACCAGCGATAAGCACCGGACGGTCCAGCCAGTCTGGGCAATCCCGATCACGACCGACATAGAGGTCACGTATCAACAGGACTGCGTTCTCTCGCGAAGCGAGACGACCGGCAAACGAAAGGCATTGCAGGTCGATACAGAACTCGGCCTGGTCCACGCCCGCAAGACCGGGCCAGACCCCCACATTGAGGTGGTACCGCACCTCACCGCGGAGCCAGCGTTCAACGAGCACACGTTGCTCAGGGAGTGGCTGAAAATATCCATCGGATGGATTCAGCGGCTCCTGTACGAGTTCTCTGAGATCCCGGACGATCTCGGAGCGATAGGACTCGATCCGGTCAGGCTCCGCTCCATCGTGAGTTGGCAAGCCCCGCAGTGGGGGTAGCCGACTCGTCGGCCCTCGCCGTCCTTGGGGTAAGGTCGGCCGGAAGATGGGGTACCGACCTCCGACCGGCTTTCCGATCCCGCATGGATACTAGCCTTGTGGGTTTCGCCAAGCCCTCCTAGGGAAACTCGGGGCACGAAACTGCGGGATCGAAGGTTGCTGTCCGGGCGCGATCGTAGGGTGGGTGCCCCGCAGGCCGGCCCGGACGGATCCAGAGCGCCGGCAGATCTCGTTCTCACACGTTCAGGGGCGATGGCGTGGCTGGCCGCGGTGCGAGGGCGTGGGGTCGGAAGAGTCCTCCGGTGAGGGCTCCGCGCGCGGTGTTGAGTGCGGCGGTCGCCCATGCTGCGAGGAGTAGGGCGTAGAGGGCGATTGAGGCGACCGTGAACGCGTGGAGGTGGGTGTGCAGGGCGAGCTCGGAGGTTCCTGTCACGAGTGCACCGACCGGGAAGGTGAAGCTCCACCAGCTCAGTGTGAACGGCAGCCGCTCGCGTGCGGTGCGCAGCGTGATGGCGGCCGCGAGGCATAGCCATAGGGCGGCGAACCCCCAGATCGGTACGCCATAGAGTACGCTCAGCGCGTTTAGGGCGTTGGCGTAGGGCGCGCCGATCGTGTGCGGTGCCTGGTCGGCGAGCAGGGTTGCGGCGGTGATCGATTGTCCGAGTGGGCCGAGCACGATCCAGAGTGTGGGGACTGTCTCGGCGGGTCCGGGGCCGTGGTAGGCCAGTCGCGCCCACACCAGCGTGATGACGATCAGCGACGCGATGAGGCTGAGGCCGAACATCGCGTAGCAGCCGAGCAGCAGCGTCAGGCGATCCTGTCCGTCTGGGAGGTGCGCGACCAGCGCGGCGCCTGTGGCAGCAGACACCATCGGCGGGACGATCGGCATTAGCCAGGTTGCGAGCGTCATGTGCTGCTCGATGCGGTGGCGCGTGAACATGAGATAGGGAATCGCGAGACTGCTCGCCAGACCCGTGACGGTGCCGGTCGCCCACAGCACAGCGTCGATCAGCACCGCGGCGTGCGTGCTGGTGAGCTCGCGGCCGACCAGCAGCGTGCCTGCGCCGACCGTAAGCAGCGCCATCGGAGGTGCGCCGTAGAACGGGGCCATCTCGGGGTTGCTGGCGTGTGCGCGGGCAGCTTTGGGATGGCGCATCCAGTGGATTGCGGTTGCGCCCAGGAGCGCGATCAACATGGTGGCCGCGAGCACCCAGACGATGAGCGCCGCGGTGTGCAGACCCGGCACGCTAACCGGGAGCAGCGCGGCGGCGTTCGCGACGATCCCGGTGCCCATCACCGAGGCAAACCAGTTCGGCCCGAGGTTGGCGAACAGTTCGCTGGGATGCTCCAGCTCGCGCAATAGGCGCCTTGCCGGTCGCGGCGAGCACGCGTCGTCGGCCGCGACGGTGGTGGGGAGTTCACGTGTGCTCATGAGGAGAGGATCGCGCCGCGATGGCACGAGAACCAGTCGCATGCGGCCTTCATCGATTCCGAATGGGAATGCTATGTTTCGGGTGGTGCGATCGGTGGCCTCGTTGGCAAACCCGCTTGCGGGCAGCGAGCTCGTGGCGTTTGCGATCGCCGTGGAGTGCGGCACCCTCGCCGCCGCCGCTGACGCGCTCGAGCTGACCCAGTCGGCTGTCACGAAGCGAATCCACTCGCTTGAGCGGCGCGTCGGTGCTCCGCTGCTGGAGCGCGGACGTTTCGGCGTGCGCCCCACGGCACTGGGCCGGTCGATCTATCCCGAGGTCAAGCGCGCGCTCGACGGCCTGGACGCGCTCGCGCGTCTGATCGCAGAGTCCCAGCAGCAGGATGCTGCCGAGCTGCGACTTATCGCCAGTCTCACGATCGGTGAGTTCCTGCTTCCCGGCTGGCTCGGTGAGTTCCGCGCAGAGCGTCCGGATGTTCACCCGCAACTGGAAGTGCTCAACAGCGGGCGAGTGCTCGACGCGATCCGTGAGACCCAGCAGGTGATCGGGTTCGTGGGGGCAAACGACGCGATGGACGGCCTGCGGACACTCGTCCTCGCTCGCGACGAGATCGTCGTCGCCGTCGCCCACTCGCACCCATGGGCACGCAGACGCACGCTGCGTGCGCGCGAGCTCGTCACGCAGCCCTACCTCACACGCGAGGCATCGTCGGGCACCCGCGCGGTCGCGCAGGCCTCGCTGGAGCGTGCCGGAGTGCGTCTAGAGCCATCTGCACAGATGGCCAGCGCGCAGAGCCTGAAGCGCACGCTCGCCGGCGGCGGCTTCACGCTGATCTCGCGCCTAGCGATTGAGGACGAGCAACGCGCCGGGACCCTCATCGGGATCCCAGTCTCAGACGTGGACCTCGGCCGGGAGCTGTGCGCGGTCTCTCGCGCTCGACCAGCGCTCAAAGGTTCGGCCCGCGTGTTCTGGCGCTGGCTGCAAGCGCGCGCATTGCCCCAAACCACCACGTAGCGAGATCGCTGCTCGTGGCTGCAGCTACATGCGCCTGGAGGACGATGTTGTCGCTGGAGTACGGCATCCGACTGACCGGCCCGCAAGCCGACGCACGGAAACACTCCGTTTGGTACCCACGAGTGGTACCCACGAGGACGAGACGGCACTATTAGTGGACCCCGAAAAGCGCGTATCCCCCCAATCCAAGCGGGATTCGCCAAGTGCGCCCGGCGGGAATCGAACCCGCGGCCTGCGGTTTGAAAGACCGCTGCTCTTTGGCTCCCCGAAGAGAACCGTTGACCACTGAGCTACGGGCGCGCGCGGTCCACGATGCTACTACGTGGGCGGCTCTCGATATCGGCCCATCGGCCTTCGGCGGGATGCCTACACCGTGGGCTCGGCCAGCGGCTCCGTGACGGCGACGGAAGCGGCCACGCCAGCGGGTGGGCGCACCGGGCCGCTGTACGGGTACGCGTCGGTCAGTAGCAACACATAACCGTCAGTCTGGGCCGAGTAGCGCAGAGCGAGTGCGCCGGCGTTGCGCAGGCCGAGCGGCATGCGACCCGTGGCCAGGCACGCGAACCAGCCGAGCAGAGCCACCGCGAACAGCAGGCTGCCGTAGGCACCCTCGAGCAGGATCGCCGGCACGGCGAGGAGGCCGCGGAACAGCACGATCCAGCGATTCTGTGGGCGCGGCCCCTCGATGCGCGGATCGATCGGGTAGCTGCCAGCCCGTCCCGTGAACTGTGGGAACGGCTCGGCGATCAGAAACAGGTAGGCGATCACGTGCGTGCGGTAGCGCACGTACGCCGCCAGGAAGTCGTGCAACCCGTCTGGGGAGCGGCCGGCGAGTAGCGTGGCAAACCAGTTCGCGACGACCGCGACCGAAGCGGCGATACCCCACAGGCCCAGCCAGATCAGATGCGGAATCGCCAGCAGCAGGCGAAAGAACACGCTCGGGCGCGAGCGCTGCAGGTCGTCGCTGACGATCAGCTCCACGGGACGGTCGTTCACGGCTAGCACCTCCCTCTAGGCGACACACGGCTTGCGCATATTGGTACCCGCCACAGCGGACGACTAGCGACGAACGTCACAAGCATTCGATCGGGTGGCGTCGTGGATATGGGATTTGAAGGTCGTGCCTGGTATTTGTTCGGGGGCGATGTACCGCTGTCAGATAACTCGTATATCGGTGGACGAGCTCGATCGCATCGAGCCGCTATGGAACGCGCTGCGCGAACACCACGCGAGCGTCACACCGGAGCTAGGCCCGCCGCGCTCGCGCGCGCAGTCCTGGCCGCGTCGGCGCGGCCAGTACGAGCGATGGCTGGCAAACCCCGACGCGTTCGTGCTGCTAGCCGAGCGCGACGGACAGGCCATCGGCTACGCGATGGTCAACGTGCGCGAGGGCTCTCCCACCTGGCCGATCAGCGAGCGGGCAGGCGAGATCGAGACGCTCTCGGTGCTCGCGACTGAGCGCGGCCAGGGCACAGGAACGGCGCTGCTGGAAGCGGTGCGCGAGGAGCTTGGCACGCTCGGCGTCAAGGAACTCTCTCTGCATGCGCTGGCCGCGAACGCCGAGGCGATCCGCTTCTACGAGCGCCACGGATTCAGCACTCACGCGCTGTGGATGCGGACCGGCGACGAGCGCGCGCGCGGCGAGTAGCAGCGAACGCTCGCGCGTGGCTTCAGCCAGCGCTGGGCTCGTCGGCGACCTCGCGCAGCGTGCCATTCTCAGGGTCGAACACAAACCCGCGAATCTGCTCGCGAGCGGGCAACTCGGGGCTTGAGCGCAGTCGCGCAAGGCTCTGGCGCAGGGTCGCCTCGACGTCCTCGAACGCGCCCATGCGCCACGTCGGCAACACACCGTCGCTAGCAAGAGCCTCGGCGAACTCGTCCTCGGAGGCCCCGTGCAAGCCGCAGCCATCGTGCATCACGACCACGATCTCCTCGGTGCCGAGCTTGCGTTGAGAGACGCTGAGCGAGCGCAGCGCGTCGTCGGTCACGAGACCGCCAGCGTTGCGGATGATGTGCGCGTCGCCGCGCTCGATGCCAAGCATCGGGAAGAGGTCGATGCGCGTGTCCATGCAAGCCAGCACGGCTACACGGCGACGCGGCTTGGGGCTCAGGCCCGGCGCGGCCAGCTGCTCGGCGCGGGACTCGGCAAAGGCACGCATCTGATCGGCGTTAGTCATCAAACGCGATCGTACGTGCTCAGAGCGCAGATCGACGTCAAGGCACGCGCTGACTGGCGACGGTCGTCAAATGCGACCGTATGTGCTCAGGGCCAAGGACAAGGAAGGGCACGCCATTTCAAAACCCATCCAATCACCCCTCGACTGCCTCCAGGCGTGTGTTTCGCGCACGCGCCACGCTGCTAAGACGCTTCCTCTGACCCAGGCGCAGGCTCCTCGAGTGGCTTTGCCGCCGTCAGCTTGAGGCTCATCTTGATCGCCCTGACCGCGCCGGTCGCCCCCGCTTGCAGCGTGAAACCGAACGTCAACAGCACGATCCCCGGGATCAGCAGCACTTTCGAGCCGAGCATCAGGATGCCGAGCCGCCCGAGCAGGTAGGGAGGCGTGCACACGGTCGTGCCGAGCGCGGCGCCAAGCGCCGAGGCCGTCAACTTCTCGCGTCTGGTGCGCTGCGGCTTGACGCCGATCAGCCGCGAGGGCACAGCCACATAGCAGACCATCATCACCGCGATCACAGCACCAAGAGCCAGCGCAAACCAGGGGCTGCCCCACCGTGGTGCGACGGTCGTCGCGATTGCGAGCGCCGCGCCGACCCCAGCCCCCCAAGCGAAGATCGGGCGCAGGTACCCGCGCGCCTGTACGTAAGCCGGTCGGATCTCAGGCCGCGGCGGGCGCGTGATCGCAAAGGCGAATATCGCGTTGAGGAAGAAGCACGCCATCGTGATCGCGACGATCGCCAGCGCGATCGGGATCAGGACCGGCCCGCGCAGGGCGGGAAAGGACTTGTCGCGCAAGACACGCGCCTTGAGGTCGAACATGGCCAGCCAGATCCACACCGCCGGAAGGATCTGCACCAACGTCAACCGCCAGTTGGTCAACAGCAGCTTGAGCCCGTCGATCAGCATCGCAAAAGCGCCGACGGTGAAGGCCAGCGGCGCGAACAGACGCCGCGACTGGCTGAGGTGCACAACGCCTTCGAGCACCGCCTCGTCTTCCTCCTGGATCGCACGCACGAGCCATTGGATTCGAGCCGACAGCCTTTCAACGCTTGCACGGGGACCGCTCATCGCCAAGCGAGCATTCCATAGGAGAGCTCTGTATCCCACTTGCAGGTTCGAGCACTATGCGCAAAGCTGCCAGAGCACGCGCCAAGCACGACCGGGTTTGCTATCGCCCAGAGTCGAGGCCGAGCAACCTCAACCAATGCCAGGAGGCCAGGAGCAGAGATGAGCGACACGACGAGCACAACCCACATCGCCCACGTCGGAACCGTGATGATCCCCGTCAAAGATCAGGATGAGGCGATCGAGTTCTATGTCGGCAAGCTCGGCTTCGAGCTGCGCTCGGACACCCCTTTCGGCAGAGGCGACCGCTGGGTCGAAGTCGGGCTCGCCGGCGCCGATACGACGTTCTCACTGGTAATCCCGCGCGAGAGCGAAACGAGCGGCATCGACACACGTGTGGCTCTGAGCACGAAGGACATCGACGCCGACCACGCCGATCTGCGCGCTCGCGGCGTGGACGTCGACGCCGAGGTGATGCGCATGGGAGACCCGGTCCCGCCGATGTTCTTCTTCCGCGACCAGGACGCCAACCGCCTGCTACTGGTCCAAAGCAGCTAGCGCTCGCCAGGGCCACCGACGAACCGCGGATGTCGCCGCTTGGCGATCGGCGAGCGCCAAGCGGCTACCCTTGGTCTGGGATGAGGGGACCTATTGCGACGATTCTCACGGTGCTCGTGGTCGGTGTCGTTCCTGCCACGGCCCTGGGCTCGCGCCAGGACATCGCCTCCACGCACGCCTACATCCGCGCCAACTACGCGCTCAACCGCGCCACACAGACAAAGGTCAAAACGGCGCAGGCAAACATCGAGACGATGATCCACAAGCTCGGCCAGGAATGCCCGATGTTGGGCGCAGGCTCGCCCCAAGACGAAGAAGCGCAACATCTCAGCTACGAGGTGGTGGTGGCGCTCTGGTCGGCATCCTACGCCACCGACGCAGGCCCGATCCGGACGTTCGCAAAAACCGTGCGCCGCTTGCACTGGAGCAATCCGAAGCTCACACACATGGCACAGCGCTATGCGACCGATCTGCAGGAACTCGCCAGTTTGCAAACACCCAACGTCTGCGGCGACGTGACCGCTTGGAAGCAAGACGGCTTCAAGGCGGCCCCGGCGAGCACGGTCCAGCTCCAGCAGCACGTCGAAGCGATCGAACCGAAGACGATCCCGAGGTCACTGCTGACCCCCTATGAGCAGCCTGCCGATAGGGCGATCTTGGCCACCACGGCGCGCATCGAAACCCAGCTGCAGCGGATAGAAACAGCACAAGGCTTCGACGACTGGGACCAAGCGCTGGAAACGGTGGGGCTCAACCAATAAAAGCCCAGATGGCGATCGCCGTCCCTCTCCGCGCCCGCCGTCAGACCCCCCCGCTTGATTAGAGCCGCCGCTACCTCGTCACGACGATTGCGGCAGCTTGACCGGCCCTCGCTTGAGCGGCCGAGCGGAGGGCGGTGGCACAAGCGGTCCGATGTCCCCGTCCGGCGCCTCGTCCAGATCGACGATCACGGGAGCATGATCGCTGGGCTTGGTGCCCTTGCGCGCCTGCCGGTCGACCCAAGCGGCGCAAGCGCGCTCGGCGACCGGCGCGCTGGCAAGCACCAGGTCGATCCGCATCCCCAGATCTTGATGGAACATGCCGGCACGATAGTCCCAGTAGGTGAACACGCGCTCGGCGGGCCAGCGATCGCGCACGACGTCGCGCAGCCCCACCCCTTGCAGCTTGGCCAGCGCGGCCCGCTCCGGGGCCGTGACGTGGGTCTGCCCCACATAGGCTTTGGGGTCGAACACGTCGATGTCGGCAGGCGCGATGTTCATGTCCCCGCACACGATCGTCTCCGCGGCCCCGTCGCGGACCAGCTCTGCAAGCGCCTGGAGCCAGGCAAGCTTGTAGCGGTAGTGCTCGGAACCGGGCGTACGCCCGTTCGGCACGTAAACGCAGTGCACGCGAATCCCGCCGCAGGTGGCCGAAATCGCACGCGCCTCCTGATGGGGGAAGCCGGGAGCGCCGGGAATCCCCGGCAAGGGTTCCTCGAGCCCCACGCGCGAGAGGATCGCCACCCCGTTCCACTGCGTCTCGCCGTGCCGCGCGAAGGCATAGCCACGGTTTTTCAGCTCCCCTTCGAGCAGCTGGTCGAAGGCGTCGTCGGCGAGCTTGGTCTCCTGCAGGCAGACGACGTCTGGGGCGCGTTCGTCGAGCCAGCCCAACAGCCGCGGCAGCCGCTGCTTGATTGAGTTCACATTCCAGGTGGCTAGGCGCATTGAGTCAGACAAGCCCGCGGATCAAGTGTCGATGGCCAGACCTCGGGCTCAAACCGGCGGCGAGAGCCGCACCGGCAGCGTCTTCATCTGGTTGGCGAACGCCGATTCGAGGTATGTCGGGGTATCGAGGATCTCAATCTCGGGAAAGCGGGCGAGGGTCTCCTCGAAGAGGATCCGCAGCTCCAGACGCGCGAGCGCCGTACCGAGGCAGTAGTGCCGGCCGCCGGCACCGAACGCCTGGTGCTCGGGGTTGCGCCTGACGTCGAAGCGCTCGGCATCCTCGAAGCGGGACTCGTCGCGGTTGGAGGACGGGTACCACATCACGAGCTTCTCCCCCTCGCGGATGCTCTGGCCGTGCAGCTCGGTGTCGCGGGTGGCGGTGCGGGCGAAGTGGCCGAACGCGGGAAACATGCGCAGCGACTCCTCGACCACGCCCGGTATCAGCGACGGATCCTCCACGACCTCATGCAGCTGGTCGCGGCTTTCCATCAGCGCACGCATCCCGCTGCAATACGTCGCCTTGGTGCTGTCGTTCCCGGCCGCCATCAACAGCAGGAAACCCATCACGATCTCGTGATCCTCGAGTCGCTCGCCGTCGAGCTCGGCATGCACCAGCACGCTCGTCAGATCCTCAGTCGGTGCGGCGCGACGTTCAGCGATCAGCCGCCCGCAACGCTCGAACACTTCGGGCACCTCGTTCTCCATCACGCTGCCGGCGCCATCCGGCGTGGCGTCCGGGTCACCGGCACCGACGATCGCGTTCATCAGTCTGGCCCACACCGCGTCGTCCTCCGCGGTGAGGCCCATGAAGCTGCCGATCACACGCGCCACCACAGGCTGGGCGACATCGTTGACGAGATCGCAGCTCTCTCGACCGGCGAGCCGGTCGAGTACTTCGGTGGCGATCGCGCGAATCGCGTGCTCGTGCTCGGCGATCCGCTTGGGCGTGAAGCCGCGCTGGAAGAGCGCCTTCAGACGGTCGTGCTTGGGTGGGTCCATCCCGATGAACATCGCCTGCTGCATCTCCAGCGACAGCCCGGCGTTCTTGGCGGCCGTGAAGCCGCCGATCTCCGAGGAGAACGTCTCCCAGTCGCGGCTGACCTCATGCACGTCCTCGGCGGTGGTCACCGACCAGAAGCCGTCCTCGCCGGGGTACTCGGTGATCCCGTCCGACCAGTGCACCGGACACTCCGAGCGCAGCCGCCGGAACAGCTCGTGCGGCGGCCCCTCCCGGAAGTTCGACCGATCGCCGACGCGCGTGTTCTGCAGATCGTTTTCGAGGGGTGCCGGTTTGTTTCTCTCGACTGATGCCATTTGCGCCTCCTATGAAGGAGCATCCATGTTGGCTGCCGTGCGGTGTGCGAGTTACGCTTCGAGAGGTCCGGGAAGGCGGGGTAGGCCATCGTCGGGAATTGGCTCCCAAACGGCCGCGCTGGCAACATGCAGGCGACCCATCGGCCGTACCCCGGGGTCGCCATCGAAGGATCCCATGCGAACGTTGATGAACTCCGGGCTCTCCGGATGCTGTCCGAACAGCGCTGAGCCGCAGGTGCCGCAGAATGCCTTGTCCGCTCCGTCACCTGCGTTCCAGCGCCGGACGCGATCCTCGCCACTGACGATTCGAAAAGTCCCGGCGTTGGCGATAGCCGAAGGCGAGGCGGCGGTGCCCGTTCGTCGTTGACAGCGAGTACAGTGGCAGTATCCGGCGCGGACCGGCGTCTCGGTGAGCTCAAAGCGCACCGCGCCACAGTTACAGCCGCCGGTTAGAGGCAGAGACGACTCAGGCACAGAGCCGATCATAGCGCCATCGAACTGCAGCGGTTGGACGCCGTTCGCCGTCTCGTCCCAGTCAGCGGACGCGATCGAGTTCGAGAACACGACCCTGGGGATCTCGTTCACCGGGCTTGGTTGGACGATCACCAGCACGGCGTGCTACGCTGTGCGACATGAGGACGGTGACTCATCGCGAGATGCGCAATCAAAGCGGTGCCATCCTGCGTCATGTCGCCGATGGCGAGACCATCCAGGTCACCAATAACGGCCAGGTCGCGGCGTTGATCGTGCCACCAGGCACCGATCCGCTCGCGGATCTCCTCTCCCGAGGTCAGGTGCGGGTGGCGCGCAACCCCCCGTCCAGCTTGCGGTCAATCGTTCGACGTAAAGGTACGGCCGACAGCCAAGCGATAGTGGCCGACGTCCGTGGCCGCTGGTGACGATCAGCTATCTGGATACCTCGGCCGCGATGAAGCTCGTCCTAGACGAGCCGCAATCTGAGGCGCTGACTGCGGAGCTGACAGGTTGGGATGATCGGCGACTGGTTTCCTCATGGTTGCTGCACACCGAGATGCACTGTGCCGCAGGGCGCCACCCCCAAGACGTCGAGCTCGGGGCGGTGGGGGCCGTACTCGATTCGGTGAGCCTGATCGACCTCACACGCGGGGATCTGCTCGCGGCCGGCACGCACACGCCGCTGCGATCCAACGACGCCATCCATCTCGCCGTCGCGCTCAGGGTCGGCGCCGATGAGATCGTCACTTACGACGGGGAGCTTGCTGAACGAGCGACAGCGGCCGGCCTGCCCGTGCTGTCACCGGGCAGCTCGTAACCCCCGGTGTCTTGCGCCCTCGGACCGGAGCCCTCCTCACGTCCCCAGCACGGCGAGCGAGGCAACGGCGGCCCTGCTCGACCTTGACGGTGTGCTCGAGATCATCCCGCAGGCCGACACCGAGTTATGGCATCAGACATAGCGACCGCTATCTCAATACCCGCCCATTTGCAGCGGCTTTGCGATGGCCAGACCCAGACTCGAACCGGGGACACCACGATTTTCAGTGGTGGGGCGACCAGCCCTGACCCGCTCGGATGAGCGTAGCAAAAAGTGCCTGTTTGCGGGCATTTTTGGGACGCCGCCAGCAGTCGCCGCCGGCCATGCGGTCCACCGAGATACCTGCGGATACGTGCGGATTCCGGTGGGTTTGTGCCGCGATGCGGGGGTCGGCGGCACAAACCCCGAAGTCGGGTCTAGCCGTCGTGGCGATGTATTCACGCCTCACCAGAAGATGATGGCGCCCGCGGGCCTATCGCACGTCGAGCATCGTCGATTGAGTCGATCGCCTCGTAGGACATCGCGCGAAAGCTGCCGTCCTGCTGATGCACAGCCAATGTGCGAGGCCAGCACGTACGCCAGCAGAGCATGTGGCGGCAACCAGCACACCGCCACATCCTCTGCGCGAACGGACTCCGGGGGTCAGTGTTCGACCGCTGGAATGGCGATCGGCGCTGGCTCGGCCTGCGGCGTCGGCTCGCTGTCGACAGTGGCGATGGGCGGAACGGTCTCCGGCCGCTCGCCGGTTCGTGCGACGTCGAGGGCGATCAGGCCGAGGTTCGCACCGGCAGCTGCTCCGACGATCGTGGTGATGACCGCCATGAGCCCGGCTGTTGCGTTGAACCCCAGCAGCGCGCCGACGAGGGCGCCCATCAGCGCGACCCCGAACCCGATCCTCGTGGCCCTGGCCGGCCGGTCGGGGTTGACCCAGGCCAAGTAGCTGCCGAGGCCGATCGGTGTGGCGATGGAGAGAACGGCCATGAGCTCGCTGTCGAGCGGGCACTGTCGGCAAAGCGACCAGCACGATGGTCAGGCCGGTGAACCATCCGCCGAGGCCGAGCACCAGCAGGTAGACGGAGCGCAGTGTCGCGCTCGCCTTGCGCCCGAAGCCGCCGCGCTTGTGCTTCCGGCGCCACATCAGTAGCAGTGACAGGATCATGAGGAGTCCGAGGCCGATGATCGCGCCGGCGATGGCCTTGGCGGGTCCGGTCTGTGTGGATTCGGGCGTGAGTTTGACCGTTTGAGGTTTGTATAGCGAGTCGTCGACCTTGCCTGTGTCGAAGTAGGTGTTAATCAGGTGCGTGCTCGCCTTGGTCTGTTCGCTCCAGAAGGAGGTTGTGTGGCCGAAGTTGGCGAGGATGACCTGGTGGCCGTTGGGCAGGTAGGGGAGGAGCTCCTTGGTCGCGTTCTGGGGCGGGGTGGCGAAGTCGAGACTGCCGCCGATCAGGAGCGTCTGCACGTTCGATGTCTGGACATGGGTGTACTCGTTGTCGGCCGCGGTGGCCGGCCATGCGTGCAGGAGGCCTCCGCCGCCGAAGAGGAATTCCGTTCCGGGGTTGCCGATAATCGAGGAGCCGTCGTGTTCGCTTGACGAGTAGTAACGCTCGGCAGCTTGGTTGTCGGCCATTCCGACAGCTGCGACGTCGCCCCAGACAAACGCTTCAGGGAAAGCGATCTGGGCGAGGAGCGACTCGAACCAGAGCCCGCTCGAGTCACCGTGGGCGGCCGAGAGCCAGGCGTCTAGGGTCATCGGTCCGGAGAGCGGCGAGGCGTTTTCCGTCGTCTCCATGAGTCCGAAGAAGCTGGCGATCTGTGCGTTGCCCTTCTTGATCGGAAAGAACAACCAGCGGTTCGGCATGTGCGCGACGGTCCGCTCCAGCGTCGCGGCGAGATCGCTGGTGCGCTTGTGGCACGTCGCGTCTTGTGCACAGAGGCTGGCGTAGCGTTCGATCTGTTCGTCCGTCGTCTTCGGGTACCAGATGAAGTTGCCGGGTGGGTTGACGCCGATCATCACCGAACGGTGGATGGCGGTCGGGTAGCGCCAGGAGTAGATCATCGCGGTGCGGGTGCCCGCGCTTTCGCTCAACAGGTCGATCTGGTGGTAGCCGAGGGCTTTCCGTGCCGCCTCGAGGTCGTCGACCCGTTCGGGGAGTGTGTAGCCGGCGAGATCGACGCCGTTTGCCTCGAGCCGCTTCGCGCACGAGCGCAACGCGTTCGAGTAGGCATCGAGGGACTTCTGGCCGAGGAAGTCGGCGGAGTGCTCGAGGGCCGACTCGACCTCCGGGCAGTCGAGCCGGACGGAGCCGTCGACGCCGCGGTAGCCGACGAGGACGACGTCGTGGTTGGCGGTGAACCGACTGGCGTCTGCGAACGACATGTTCGTGACGCCGGGGCCGCCTTCCAGGCGGAAGATCGGGGCGCCCGGGTGTGCCGAATGCGCACGGATCCGGATGACCGGCAGCGCGATCAGCCGCGAGTGCGGGTCGGCGCGGTTCTCGGGCACCACGAGCGTTCCGCAGTCGGCGGCGTAGGCGCCCTTTTCGGTGTTGTAGGTACAGTTCTTGAGCGTCAGCTGGCCTGCATGCGCGCCGGCAGGCACGGAGACGGCCGTAGAACCCCCGGCGAAGTGGAGGTAGCCGAGCCCGAGCGTGAGGACGGCGATCAGGGTCAGGCCGGTGATCCGGCCGCGACCGAAGCGTCTGGTCGAAGGATGCATGGTTCGTTCTTTCCTGCTGGGCTCGTGCGCGGTGCTCGCGTGCTAGCGGTCGTGGCGGTCATGCTGCATCCCCCTTTGGGCTTGACTTCGGGCATGACGACAGGCTCTTCGTTCAGCGAGGAAGAAGCCAGGGGGCCTGGCAGGCGTCTGTGACGTCGGGTAGCGGCCCGGGATACGTCGGTTTGCCGCCAGCTCGGGGCGGCCAGCCGTATGGAACCAAGCGCGGCCGTGCGCGATGATCAGCTCTCATGAGAGAGACTGTCCTGATCGTGGATGATCACCCCAGCTTCCGCGCCAGCGCGAGGCGTATGCTCGAAGCCGACGGCTACGACGTCGTCGGGGAGCTCGACAACGGTGACGGCGTTGTGGCTGCCGTGGAGAAGCTGAACCCAGAGGTCCTGCTACTCGACGTGCACCTACCCGACATCGACGGCTTCGAGGTTACGCGGCGACTACTCGGTGCGAACGGCGCTACCCCGCAGATAGTGCTTGTCTCGAGCCATGACTTCACCGACCTTGACGAGGCGGTGGGCGCCAGCGGCGCACGCGGGTTCGTCGCCAAGAGCGAGCTGAGCGCGGAGGCGATCTCTTTACTCATCCGATGACCGCACCGCGACGCACCCTGATCGGTCTCGCCGGCTTGGCGTTCCTGATGGGCGTCGCCGCGTTCGTGGTCATGCTCAACGGGGAGCACAACGTTCACCGGGGCGCGTTTGCCGGCTTGTTCCTGGCCACCGGCTGGGGGTTCGTGGGAGTCGGGCTATGGGTTTGGAAGCAGCGGCCGGCCGGCAACATCGGTCCGCTGATGGTCGCGGTCGGCCTCAGCGGCTTTGTGAAGGGGTTGGCCTTTTCCAACGACAGCGTCGTGTTCGCGATCGCCTCGGTCGGGGAGGTGCTGATCTACGCGGTGCTCATCCAGCTGCTGCTGTCGTTTCCCTCGGGGAGGCTCGAAACTCGGCTGGATCGTCTCCTGGTCACCATCGCCTACGTCAACACGACGGTGGTGCAGCTTGGAGTGTTCCTGTTCACCGACCCATCAAAGGCCGACCCCAGTAACCCGCTGCTGATCGAAAACTCCGAGGCTGCGAAGGTACTCGAAGCGGCGCAACTAGACATCTCGATCGCGTTGCTGGGTGCCGTGGTCGCGGTCCTCTATCGACGCTGGCGTAGCGGCACCCCAGGGCGAGCGAGGGTGTTCGCCCCGATCGTCGCCGTCGGCGGGCTCACGTTTCTGCTGCTGATGGCCGCCCTCGTCGTCGAACAGGCCGGCCTGTCGAGCGACATTTCTGACGCGCAGACGTTGGCTTTGTTCGCGTCCATCGCCTGCCTACCGTTTGCGTTCCTGGTGGGCCTCCTGCGATCCCGGTTCAGCGAAGCCGACGCGATCAGCGCGCTCTTGGCCCAGCTCGGTGAGGGTGGTGGCCGCGGAGCGTTGCGCAATGCGCTCGCGGACGCGCTTGGAGACCCGACCTTGGAGCTCGCATATTGGGTACCGGACCAGGAGGCTTACGTGGACGCCGACGGTCAGGCGGTTCGGGTCGATCCCGCGCCGACGGGCAAGGTCTCCACCATCGTCGAGCACGAGGGCGAACGAATCGCTGCGATCGTGCACAGCTCGGGCCTCGCGGAGGAGCGCGAACTGGTGCAGACAGCGGGTGCCGCCGCCGGTCTGACGCTCAGAAACGAACGGTTGGACGCCGAACTACGGGCGAAGGTTGCCGAGCTTCGGGCCTCACGCTCACGCATCGTGCAGGCCGGCTATGAGCAAAGGCGCCGACTCGAGCGGGACCTCCACGATGGCGCCCAGCAGCGACTCATGGCCCTCGGCATCGACCTACGAATGGTAAGAGAACGCATCGAGCACGACCCACAAGGGGCCGCGGAGCTCCTCGACGAATCACTCCACGAGTTGAACGAGGCGACCGCGGAGCTGCGCGAGCTCGCACGAGGGATCCACCCGGCCGTGCTCACCAATCGCGGCCTGCACGCAGCACTCAAAGGCCTCGCCAGCCGCTCCCCGGTTCCTGTGGAACTGCTCCAGACGCCAGCCGACAGGCTCCCGCAGTCTATCGAGTCGGCGGTCTACTTCGTCGTCGCCGAGGCCCTTACGAACGCGGCCCGCTACTCGCGCGCGCAAACAGTAACGGTGGGGGTCGTCCGCGACAACGGCCACATCGACATCGAGGTGAGCGACGACGGCGTCGGGGGCGCCGACGCCGATCAGGGCTCGGGGCTGCGAGGGCTTCAAGATCGAGTCGCGGCGCTCGACGGCCGCCTCGAGCTGACGAGTCCGCACGGGTTGGGCACCATCCTCAGGGCAACGATCCCATGCGCGTGATCGTCGCAGAGGATTCCTTGCTGCTGCGGGAAGGCATCGTGCGGCTGCTCGAGGAGGCCAAGTTCGAGGTAGTCGGTCAGGCCGGGGATGCCGAGGAGCTACTGCGAAAGGCCAGGGCACACAAGCCCGACATCGCAATCATCGACATCCGCATGCCGCCCACCCACACAGACGAGGGGCTGCGCGCGGCACGCGTGATCCGGGAAGAGATGCCGGACACTGGTGTGCTGGTGCTCTCGCAGTACGTCGAGGAGGACTACGCGCTGGAGCTACTGGGAGACGACGCCGCCGGCGTCGGCTACTTGCTCAAGGACCGCGTCTCGGACCTAGAGCACTTCGCCGATGCGATCAGAAGAGTCGCCGAGGGAGGCTCCGCGCTCGATCCCGAGGTCGTCTCAGAGATGCTAGGTCGCAAACGCACAGACGATCCACTGAACGTGCTGACCGCGCGGGAGCGCGAAGTGCTTGGCCTGATGGCAGAGGGTCGCAGCAATCAGGCAACCGCCGAGATACTCGTGGTCACTGAGCG
Organism: uncultured Solirubrobacterales bacterium; assembly: GCA_963725265.1. GTDB lineage: Bacteria > Actinomycetota > Thermoleophilia > Solirubrobacterales > Solirubrobacteraceae > Palsa-744. Next base: position 105,944 of record CAVRXP010000002.1, on the reverse strand, counting down.
CGCCGTCGAGAGGCACGTCACGAGTATCTTCGCGAAGCTCAACCTCGCCCCGGCGGCCGAGGACCATCGCCGCGTACGAGCCGTCCTCGTGTTCCTCGGCACGTAACCCAGTTGCGGCGCGGCAATTCGTGACGCGTCGCATGACTGGTGTACAAGGACGTTCCAACCACCTAGTCGCTCCCCGTCAACCTCGGCGGAGATGACGTAGGCGATGTCGAAGAAGTCGTGCGCCTGAAGCGGCTGCACCTGCGTGGAGCCCCAGCCCGCGATGCTCCACAGCTCGTCGCGCAGCGCTGCGGAGAAGGGGACGATCTCCAAGCCCGGCTCGAACTGCAGTGTCTGAGCGGTGATCGTGACACCGGCCATCAGCAGGAGCAGCTCACCGGAGAAGTGGGTCTCTGAGAGGAACGCGTGCAGGCGTGTGACTTGCTCGCGAAAGCAATATCGGCTGGGTCGTCGAACGGTGTGGGAGTCGGCACCGACGCGCCGTATGCGGCGCTGAGGTAGTCCTCGAGGAACACGTTGATCACTTCCCCCTGCGGCGTCCAGGGCCGCTCGCGGTCGTGGACGGTGGGAGGGTCGATTCCCAGCTCCCGGGCGATCAGCTGTTCGGCGATGAACAGCGAGCTGCCGGTTTCGAGCGTCGGCATGGCGTTGAGGCGCAGTCGCCATGTGTCGATGTCGGTGTCGATCCACTGCTTGCCCGACCCGTCGGGCTCGGCCTCGATTCGTGGGATCGGCTTGGTCGGCACGTCGCCGTGCTCGATGAGCTGGGAGACGGCGCGCTCGAGCTTGACAACGAGCGGTCGCATCGTCGTCGCGATCGCCTCAGCGGGCATAACCATCGCGCGATCCTCGCACGCCGCCCGATAGCTCGCTAGAGCTGCCGAGCGCATGAACCGGACACGCCGGCTCAAGCGGCGGCCACCGGGGGGCCGACGAGCGGAGTGCGTCGGCCCAACCCCCCAGGCTGGTCGAGCGAATTAGGAGAGGGCACCAGCCAAGACTTATAGCCCACGCGATTGCCCTGCCTCGAGAGAACCACCTGCCCCACCTGTTGGGGGTGGCGGGCAACGACACTTCCTCACGGTCGGCGTACTCGCGTGAGGTGGCGAGATTCTGTGCGGATACCCTCGGGCTTCTCGATGCGATTGACTCCCCGGCGATGGATAAGCGTCCCGATCGAACACCGCCACGAGTAGAGACGCCTGGCTCGCTTGAGCGCCGTGGGACGAAACCGGCGGTCAGGCAGCACGGACGCCAGGAATACTGATCGTGGGAAGACCGCGAAGCACAACGTCCCGCTTGCGCCTGCTCGTGGCCGTGGCGAGCTGGCTAGCGGCGATTGCGACTTCGTACGGTGCTGCGACGAGCGGGATTGTTGGGCATGTCGTCTGGGGTTTGGCGGCTCTCGTGGCGACACTTGTGGCTCTGCTTGCTACCTCGGGACTCGAAGGTGCTAGGAGCGAGGCTGACCCGCTTAAGGCGATCCGTGGACGCTCGCTGGCGCTCTCGACCAGGGAACTGCAGGAGGCGCGGGCACTGCAGGACTCGCTAGGCGGCATGATCCCGGTCGAGGTCGAAGGCACGCGCGATCCACTGACCGCCAAGGCCCTCGCCGACGCGTTGGGCAGCGCCTCGCGCGACCGCTGGTTGGTCGAAGGGGCCGCTGGCGCGGGCAAGTCCGTCCTGCTCCACCGCATCGCTCGCAAGATGAACGAGAAGCCCGACGGCCCAGTTGCGGTCGTGGTGAGGCTCGCCACCTATGACTCGAAGAAGGCTCATCTCCGGGAATGGTTGGTGCCGGAGATCGCGGAGCTTCTCGGTGCCGACCCCGCTGACGTTGAGCGTCTGCTTGCCGGGCATCTGATCTTGCCTCTTTTCGACGGGCTGGAGACTGTCCCTGATGCCGCGGCCCTAGCGCTGCAGAGCTTCCCGCTCGCGGAAACTGCTGTCTTCAATCGCATCAGTGGCACTCAGTCACGCTCATCGCGCGATCCACGCCGGCGTCTGCTGGCCCGACTCGATGACCTCGGGGGATTCGTGATAACGGCTCGCGACGGCCATGTCGCCCCGGAGGAGCGCACGCATCTGGATCGGCTCAACCGAGCCGGGCTGTTGGACATCCCGGCGCTGCCAGCCGAGAACCAGTTGCGGAGCAAGCTCGGGGAGCTTGCGGCAACGATTGCGCCGGGAGTCGTCGATGCGATCCGCAGCCCTTTGTACCTGCGCCTGGCCGGCGACGTCTACTTCGAATGGCGGGAGCCCATCAGTGATCAGGCCACTGCGGAGCAGGTCGAGTCGTGGCTCTGGGACAAGCACGTCGAGGCGAGGCTTGCCGAGTGGGATACGCGGGAGCTCGGCTGGGAGCCGACCCGTGTCAGGCGTTGGCTCTGCCACTGCGCTGCCGCCGCAGAACACGAGCAGGCCATGTCTTTCGCGCGGTGGCCACTCCTTTACGGGCCACGAGCCCGCCTGGCGCTACGAGCAGCCAGGGCCGTAGTGTCGGCCGCCCTGGTGGGCGCCTTCGCGCTGTTGGTCTTCGAACCGCCCCTATCGGCCGGTATCGCCACCGTGACGCTTCCGTTCTTCATGCTGGCCGGCGAGGGTGCCGCGACCCGCGTGATGGCTCTGCAGCGCTTCGGGCCGGGGCGCTTCGCGCTCGAGGCGATGCGCCAGTGGCCGTTCACCCTAGCCTTTGTCGCCGCCGGGACGATCTTCGGCCTTGCAGCCAGCCACCACCTGGAACTGCGCCTGCACACGGTCACCTCGAACTGGCTCACGATCCTCACCGGGACCATCGCTGGTGCGATGCTCGGCGTCGTACCAACGCTGTACGAGCTCTTCTACGTTGACGACGCCACTCTCTATAGCGGCCTGACGCCTCGGCGGGCATTCTGGAGCACACTCGGAGCGAGCCTCGCGATCGGCGTCAGCGCTGGCGTCATCGTTGCCCTTGCTTTGGACGTCGTCTTCCGCACCCCGATTGTCTTGCTTGCCGTGCCGATCTGCGTGCTGCTGGCGCTCCTCGACTCGCTTGGCGTGCCAGCGGCGGCGGTGATGCTCTGGGCTCTGCAGCGGCGTGGGCCTATTCGCGTAACCCAGTTCCTCGCAATGGCCGCCGAGGTCCACCTCGTGCGGCCGGTCGGCTACTACTACTTCTTCGAGCACGGCGAGCTGCAGCGCTACCTAGCCTCCACAGCAAAAGCGACCAAACAGAGCGTCGGACCCCTACGGGAGAAGACACGGTTCGGGCGCCTCGCTACCGCCGGCACCGCCATCACGGCAGCGTGGCTTATTGCCTATGCCACACTTCATCTCGCGAGTACGCTTCCGCATGAGTACCTGGCTGTGCACTGGCGTATCGCCTGGGTCGGATATGACCTGGCGATGGCAAGCCTCGCGGCAACCACATGCTTCCTCCTGATCAGGCGCTCAGCCTTCGCGGCGCTTGCATCGGCATCTCTAGCTGCACTTATCGCAGCCGATGCATGGTTCGACTGCCTCACCGCACGCCATGCTGATCTAAACGAATCACTCCTATCACTCCTGGTCGAGATCCCCGGAGTCATCTTTTTTATCTGGGTCGCGGTCATCGCACTCCGAGCCCACCACGAGCATGCACAGACAGTGCAACCCACCGCAAGAAGTGACTCGTAGGCAACCATGAACTGCCTATCTCGTCGCCCTGGGATGCCGCTGGAGATCAACCAGCGCGAGGTCGAGTTCTCATTTTTTCCGGCTGTGCGTAAGGGCAGACGATGGCGCCTGTCCGACACGATTTTCGCGGTCAGCCCGTGGGCTGTGATGCAGGGCGCAATCGATGCCCGACTGCCTAAGCGCGACAGGGCCGAGCCGACAGCGTTCCTGCAGCAAGGTCACGACTTCTACATCGCCGCACGCGAGAAGATCTCGGCCAACCCGCTGCTGTACTACTACGCCTTCCTGAACATCGGGAAGGCGCTGCTACGAGTTCGAGGTCTCAACCTGGATCCACCGCGTGGTTTGGTGTTTGGTGGCGATGGGTGTTTTTGGGGGTGCGGCGAGGTCTGATTGTGCGTGTGTGGGCGTGGGTGGCGGCGGGCGAGGCTTTAATGGGGTGCGTCGGGGTGTTTTCTGGCAGGGCAAGATTGCCGGTGTCGACGCGAGGTGCGTGATGGTCAGCGAGTTCGGCGGACGGCGGTTAGGTCGCTGCGGGTAGTGCGCGAATGCGGGCGAGCGCGCTGGTGAAATCGTCCTGCCAGGGCCAGCGCGCGGGAAGGTGAAGCGTCCATTGACGCCCTGTGCGGGTCAGGCGGCCAGGTATCCGAAGTAGCCGGCGGCGCATGGTGCGCGCAACGCGGACGGTCTCGCCGGAGAGCCCGATCGCATTGGTCCAGCGCAATAGGTTGTGTGCGATGGCGGCGATCACTGTCCAGGCGCTGTTCGCGTTGAACTGGCCGGAGGGGAAGTGCGCCAAGGCTTGGTCCTTCAGGTCGCGGATCGTGAGCTCCACGACAGCGTGTTGGCGGTGCTCGGCCTCCACGACCTCGAAGGGGTCGACGCGGTTGGTGATGAACGGGAAATATCGCCAGTCTGGCCACAGTTCTGCTTGCGGGCCGATGAGCCGGGTGCGGCGCACGATCAGCCGTCGTCCGTGACTGGTTGTCTCGGCGATCTGCGCTTCACCGTCTTGGGAGTAGTCCTCCAAGGGCCGCCACGCCTTCTCGGGGATCGCTTTGATCGCCTCGGGGACCCAGAACTGCATGCGCACACTGATCGAATAGGACCATCCGGCGCCCTGGAGCCTCGCGATCAGCTTGCTGTTCCAGAACCCAGAGTCGGCTCGCAGAAGCTTCTCGCCGCTAGCGCCCGCTCGCGCCACGCGCGCGATCAGCTCCTCGGTGAAGCGCACAACACCGCGCTGCGTGTTTGCCTGTCCCTTGCGCAGCCGGACGTGCAGGACCTCGCCTGTCCCGGATCTGGAGGCGAGCAGCGGATGGTATCCGCGCTGTTTGGTGTAACCGAAACCGACACCCTCCTTCTTATAACCGTAGGCCTGGCCGATAAAGCTGTCCACGTCAACGATGAGCCGCTCGGCGCCCGGACCGGCGCCCGTCCTCCACGCGCGCACCAGCGCGTGATCCAGTACTCGGTCGAGCTGGCGCACATGCCCGAAAGTAAACGCCCGCAGAAACGTTCCGAGTGTAGAGGGCGCCGGTAGCCAACCACCCAAAAGACGGCGGGTGCGACCCGCCCGCAGCACATCACAATCATCGATCGAATCGGCGCCGAGCAGCATCGCGAACACGAGCGCCATCACCTTCCTGCCCACATTTGCAGCGCCCGGAATATCACGCCGAAGCCCCACGAACCGGCCAACCAACCCCTCAATCCCAAGCCGGTCGGCCAACGTCGCGACCAGCGCGATACCCGCGTCTGAGACCACACGATCATCGTCAAAGACGACACGCACCCCGTCCAGTCCGACCCGCTCGTCATCCTGCACCATACGAGTGACCTCCTGACCCCGGGCCGCGACAGCCGCAATCTGTCGCTACCAAGCCCGATTCAGGAGGTCATTCAACCCTCACCACCGGACAACACCGGTGGATCCAGGCTCAAAGCCTCGCTGGATCACGCTCATCATGGTCTTATCGAGCTCCCGGTGGACAAGGGCGGTGGGTTGACGCTGGACACCGCGAAGCTCGTCATCCGCGACAGCGGACAGAAGGTCCACGTATTCCCTACCGTGTTGGCCGCGCTGGGCTATCAACCACCGCAGGACAAGGCTCGGCTACAGGTGAGCGACCTGCTTCCACAGATCGTCGTGGGCCATCGCCAGTGGCGAGATGCGGAGGACCAAGGCGAGCGTTTCGTACGTGCCGAGCCAGAGTTCCGATACGACGAGAAGAAGAGAGCCGTGTGGGTATGCATCTCTGTCCGACTCGATGATCTTTCCCGATACGGTTTCACCCCCGCGACAGTTCTTGACGATGGCAAACTCGGTGCCCCCTTCAGGCAGGTGCGCAGTCTTGATGCGGAAGCATATTGCTTCGAGTTGCGCGAGACAGCGAAATACAAGAACGACCCGGTCGAGGTCATTCAGAAGCTCGCCGACCTTGTGCGCCCCTATCTGTGGGAGATCGTAAGCGCAATTCCCGGCAGTGCATATCGGCGCTACTACGTTTATCTCGGCACCCAGAAAGGGAACACCCTTCCCCAAATCGGCTCTATGTGGGCGACCCTCTTCTACCTCGGCTCAGTCGTCCGGTACAGGCCGCACACATTCGAGGAGATGATTGCCAGTCCCTTCGGCCCGTTCATCATCGAGTTCATCTCAGCCCAGCCGGAACAGATGCTCTACATGCTCGCATCAGAGATGTGTGCCCGAGAGATCGCACAGCCCGCCATCGCATAGGGAGGAGCTGTGGGCGAGACTCGGAATCGAACCGAGAACACCACAATTTTCAGGCGTTCCGAAATCAACCCCAAAACCCGGTAAGCGTTCGGTTGGTGGCTGCTCAGGTGAGTAGGGGCACTGGATCGCCCGCGGGTGTGGGCGGTGATGGCATCGGCGAGGTAGGCGAATAGCGAGCGGCATTGAAGGCGGCAGGTGGTGTGCGCTGAGAGCAGGCGCTCGATGCGTCGCTCGCCACCCTCGGACTGGCTGCCGAGCGAGAGCTTGCGGTAGATGACGGCGCTACCACGAACGCACCGCCCAGTGCGGACACCCGGAACCAGCGACGATGCCATCGCGAGCCGCGTCCAGTGAGCAGCGAGGGGGAGCCTACCCATGCGCGCAGCCTATTCCCGCTCGGGCGGATGAGGCTTGAAGCGAGCTAGGTGTTCCACTGCGCTTCGGGCTCAAGATACGTCCCGAATTGCACCGCCTGAACAGCGACGGCTTCCGGCAAAAGGTACCCGACGCACCCACCCTCACGGGATTCGGGGAGGAGCGAGTATTCACCGAATCTAAATTCCCCACATTGCGCCGCGGTTGAGCCGAGCCACACATAAGGATCGAAGTTGTATGTCAGGCCGTCGGACCCGATTATTTTGGTGAAGCCGTTGGCATCGCCGCTGATCGTCCCGTAGCTGTTGTTACTGAGGTTGAGGAACACGGCAACGGCCCGGTAGCCTTCCTTCGGCGTCTGGCCGGGTCCGTACTGAGCGGCAACCGGGTCTTGCAGCCGGGCCGACACCTGGAGTGCGTCGCCGTGCTCGTGGACCGTGAGGACGGACCCGATGGGCGCCGCCGGCAGCCGCGTTTGGATGAACGCTTCCACGGCCTCCAGCGCACGGCGGTAGTTCGGACCGCCCTTGAAACACTCCGTGGCGGCGGCGCCGCGGAGGCAATCCCAGCCGTCCACGCTCCACGTCTCAGTGGTGCCGGCCGTGTGCTCGACCCCGCCGCCCTTCTGGAAGGCGTGGACGACGCGCTGCGCTTCGCCGCACGACACCCGCCCCCGACGCACCACAACGGAGAACGGCGTGCCGCGGACGTGCGTGGGCGCACACCGGCCCGTCGCGCGGGGCGCGGCCCGCGCAGCCGAACTCGCAACGAGCCCGAGCGTTGCGAACAGAGCTAGTGCGACCGCTTGTCTCATAACGTCCGAGTTGCCCGCTGCATCGTCCGCACCATAGCTACGGGGTCAGGTCGCTGACTACTCGCGCGGCAGGAAGGATCTCCGAGATTCGCGTCACGTTCGCGCCCGCGTAGAGCGGGCCCGAGTCCACGAGGCGGCGCGGGCCATCGTCCAGAGCCATCGGCGGGCCGAGAAGGGGGAGCGATGGGCGCTGCATCGCAAGCGCCCGATCCTGGAGCCCTTCCGGGACGCGCATCACGAGCGGTGAGGCGAGCCGATTGATGCGCCTGATCCATCCAGGCCCGCGCGCGTCGTGATCGCCGAGCCAGCGGCGGGTCGCAGCGTTCGGCACCACGCGATGCGGCGCTTCGGCCCACCCGAGCCCGAACAGCTCGGTGAACACCGTGCGGTCAGCCTGTAGGCAACGCAGCTTGTAATCGGGGTGCGCGGCTCTCCTCGCTGAGCAGGAAGCGCGTGCCCAGGACGGCAGCGACCGCCCCAGCATCAAGCGCCTCGCGCACACCCGGCTGGTCAACGATCCCCCCGGCTGCCAGAACCGGGATCTTGACCGCAGCTCGCACGCGCTCGATCAAGTCGAGCAGCGGCGTCGTACCTCGGACGTGCCCACCCGCCTCGACGCCCTGGGCTATCACCGCGTCCGCTCCCGCTGCCTCGGCCGCTTGCGCCTCCTGAACCGAGCCGCACTGGTGGACCCAGGCGCCACCGGCAAGCCGGCGTGGTATGCCCCAAAAGGTCACGATCACGTCGGCCTCCGCCGCTGCCTGCACGTCGCCACGGCGCAACAGCGGCAACACGAGGTTCACGGCGATTGGCCGGCCGGTGAGCTTTCGCGCGGCGGCCGGCTCCTGCGCTATCCGGCCGCGGGCGCCACCGATCGTCCCGAGCCCGCCGGCCTCGGACACGGCCGCGGTGAGCTCATGCCGAGCTACAGCGCCCATCCCCGCCTGAACGATAGGCGAGTCCAAGCCACGGAAGTCGATCGCGGCGTCGGTCATCTCGCGGGCAAGCGTACAGCCGAGGTGTTATCGCCCGCGGCTTCTACGCTGGATGTCTATGCCTTCAGTCGCCTCCCGCCGGGCTTTGCGCCCTGGCCTCGACCGGCCGCAGACGCAGTATGCGTGGCCCTCGTCGCAGTTGAGGTCCGACGGCGATAGGCCGCTCGTGTACCTCGACATGAATCAGTGGATCTATCTGGCGCAGGCCGCGACTGGACACGCCAACGGCAAGCGCTACGAGAAGGCGCTTGAAGCGCTGCGGAGCGCCGGGGGGACCGTGGTCATTCCGCTCTCGGCGGCGCACTACATGGAGGTCGACGGCATCCGGGACGCGGAACGGCGCTCGAACTTGGCGAGGCTCATGGAGGAGTTGAGCGGCTTCGTGTGCATCATGCCGCGGTCGAGCGTCATGCGGGTCGAGCTAGACGCCGCGCTCGCGCAGCTCCTCGGCACGCCCTCTCTTTTCCCCAGCGCGCCGCTCCTGGGCTTGGGGGCCATTCAAGCCTTCGGCAGGCGCGGCGGCCTGACCGTACACTCTGAGGAGGAGGGCGACGTCACTGCCCGGGTGCGGCAGGAATGGCCCGGCGGGCCGGCTGCGTATGACGCTTTCTCGCGCGCCGCGAACCTCCAGGTCACACGCGATGTATTGCGCGGACCCACGGGCGAGCAGGAGGTCGCAGAGATGCGTGCGCGGGGGTGGGATCCGACGGTTGCTCGCCAGATCGCCGAGGACCGCGCCCAAAGCGAGCGAGAACTGGCGCTGCGGCTCGTCGCCAACCCGGAGTATCGCGATCGCGTGCGCGATGTTGTCGCGGGCCGCTACCTGGCGTTTGAGCTCGTCAACGCATTCCAGGAAGCCTGTCACGCCCACCGCCGCGTGGATCTGGTTGGCGAACTCACCGAGGACATCGACAGGGCGCGTCAGCTAACCGATTCGATGCCGAGCGCCGACGCTTGGATATCGCTGCTAACCGCCGCCCACCGCAATCCGCAGAGCCGCTGGGAGCCCAACGATATCTTCGACTTCGATGCTCTGAGCGTGGCGATCCCCTACTGCGACGTGGTAGTGACCGACAGGCACGCGTGCAGCCTCGCGAACGCAGCGCGCCTACCGCAGCGTCTCGGCACGAAGGTCATCCCTACGCTCGACCAGCTCGTCCCGGCACTCGGCCGGCATGCTCTGACACACTCCGAAAGCCTGTCCGACCACAGCTAGAAACCACGACCGAGCCCTGTGAGCGTGCGAGCATCACGGGCATAGTCACGATCTACCTCGACCAGGCCAAGTGGATTGATCTCGGGCGCGCCCTGCACGGACGGCCGGGAGGCGAGCGCTTCCGAGCCGCGCTGGACGTAGCACGGCACTGCGTCGCGATGGAACTTGTGGAGTTCCCGCTGTCGGTCGGCCACTACATTGAGACCTGGAGGGCCGGAAATCTCAGCCGGCGCCGACGCCTGGCGCAGACGATGCTCGAACTCTCGCGCGGACGGACGCTGGCGCGTCCGCCGGATCTGTGCAACAACGAGCTCGACGCTGTGATCTCTCGGCTGGCGGACCTAGATCTTCCTCGCGCTCCGTACCCGGCACTTGGCTGGGGGTTTGCTCACGCTTCAGGTTTGAATCCCAACATGCCGCGCGAGGCTCTCGACCTCGCGATCGAGCTGGCGCACCTGGCTAACCGCCCGCCCGGCTTTGACGAGCATGGTCGGGGTCACCGGGAGTTCGGTGACCTGTACCGCCACGGCGAGGAGGTGCTGGCCGCTGGCCGGAAGCGGGACGCCAGGTCGCCGGAGATGGCCGAGGCGGTGCTCGCTGTCAGTGCCGTGCTGGAGATTTGGGAAAACATCGATTGGGCGCTGCAGAGAGCCGGGCTGCCCCGAGACGCGCTGGGGCCGATCGGCCGGGTCCGCCCGGATCTCTCACAGGAGGACGGCGGTAAGTTGCTCATAGAGCTACTGCCGCTGGCGCGCAACTTCATCGCTGAGATGCCAACGCGAGATGCAGCGCTGCGACTCAGGCTAGAGCGCCACCGCAACCCAGCGAACACATGGGAGTCCAACGACATGATTGACATCGCCTACCTCGCATGCGCGACGGTTCACTGCGACATCGTCGTGACCGAGCGGCAGTGGGTTCACGAGCTAAGCCGGTCTCAGATGCTCGCTCGCCATGACACGATCGCGCTGCATGACGTCGCGGTCCTACCGCAGACGCTCGAAGATGTTGTCGGGTAAAAGACCTCGCTTGCCCGAGCGTCGCGAGCCTGCCCTAGCCGGTGATCAGACCAGCCTCGTGTAGTGCCTTTAGCGTGACCAGGACCGGGCTGTCGCGGTACTGCGTGTCGCCAGCAGCCTCGCGCACGATTCGGACAACGTCGTGGACGTCGATGACCTCGATCGGGCCGCCCCCGACGCGTTGTTTTGCCGCCCAGGCACGAACTCGCTGCTCGTGCGCGCCGGCCTTACGGCCGGAGAAGCGCCCGACGTAGAGGCGAAGCTGCACCTGATTGATGGGGTAGCCGTAGCGCTTGGCCGCCTCAGCGACGACGCGCGACCGCACAACCTTGTCATTCAGGAGCCAGTAGCGGCGGCTCGCCGCCTGGTTTGAGGTTTCGCCGGTGACGTGCTCGGCGACAACACCACGGGAGCCAAAGGCAGACTTCACGCTCGCGAGCACAAGACGGTCGGCGCGGGCGCCGACCAGATCGACCTCGTAGCCGTGGGTTTGTTCCTCGGTGTAGGCGGCCTTGCGAGTCGGGAGCTTGACGCGAAACTTCACGCCACCGGATACCACGAAGTCGTCTGCTTCGAGCGCCACAGCGACGAAGACGGTCGCGGTCGTGCCGGCCGGGTGCAGCGGCTGCAGGCAGGTGGCGAGGAGGTTGATAGCACCGCCCGCGGAATGCCGAAGGCCGAGAGGGCTCTCGCGGCAAGGACGGAATGGTGGTGCCTGGAGAGGTGTACACGCGAGCCGGCGGGCGTTCTTGCCGTGCCGCGCCTCGCGGGCTGCATGCGACGGCGTGCTGGCGCAGACCCCTATGCCGGGGTGGTGTTGCTCGGGTGTCCGGGGCCGGGCCAGGGCGCTAGGCACAGAACGAGCTGGCACTCGCTGATCGCGCGTACTTCGTGGCGCTCGCCGGGGTCGAAATGGATCAGGCTCGGCGCTGACAGAGTGCACTCGTTGGCGCCTGCGCTCACCAACAGCTCGCCGCGTAGGACGAACACGAGCGCGTGCTCGTGGACTTGGTGCTCCTGCAGAGCCTCGCCCTGGGGCAGCAGCAACGCGATGACGCGATTCGCGTCCTCGTCGGAGCGAAGGATCTGCGGATGGTGCGCGGCGACACGCAGACGATCTAGCTCCCAAACCTGCACCTGCCCGATTGTAAGCGCAGACAGAACCTAAGCGGATAGCTTGTGCGGCCACATGGCCGACACGGCAATCGAGATCGAGGATCTGCATGTCGTGCGCGGCGGACGGCCCGTGATCGACGGCCTCGAGCTACGTGTAGCCGCGGGGTCGGTGACGGGTCTGCTGGGTCCCAGCGGGTGCGGGAAGACCACGCTGATGCGCGCGATCGTCGGCGTGCAGCTCGTCCAGGCTGGCCATGTGAGCGTGCTCGGCGAACCGGCCGGCTCGCCACGGTTGCGCCGGCGCGTGGGGTACGTGACGCAGGCTCCATCGGTCTACGGCGATCTCAGCATCGGCGAGAACCTGCGCTACTTCGCTGCGATCCTCGGCGTCGGCGCCCAGCGGATCGCGCAGGTCGTTGCGACGGTTCGCCTGGCCGGACGCGAGCAGCAGGTCGTCGGCTCGCTCTCCGGCGGGGAGCGCTCGCGTGTGTCGCTGGCAACCGCGCTGCTGGGCGAGCCCGAGCTGCTGGTGCTCGACGAGCCGACCGTCGGCCTTGATCCCGTGCTGCGCGCCGAGCTGTGGGGCACCTTCCACGAGCTCGCCCAGGCGGGCAGCACCCTGCTGATCTCAAGCCACGTGATGGACGAGGCCAGCGAGTGCGACGAGCTGCTGCTGATGCGCGAGGGGGCACTGCTTCAGCACAGCACCCCCGAGCAGCTACGCGAGCGCACCGGCGAGCACGACCTCGGTCGCGCGTTCTTGACGATCATCGAGCAGGCGTCCAGGTGAGCGTGCAGATCACACTCGCCACGGCCAGGCGTGTGCTCTGGCAGATTCGTCGTGACCGGCGCACGATCGCGCTGCTGCTGCTCGTGCCGGTCGGGCTGCTCGTGCTGATGCGCTACGTGTTCGACGGGCAGCCCGGAACCTTCCAGGCGATCGGGGCGCCGATGTGCGGGCTGTTCCCGTTCATCATCATGTTCCTCGTCACCTCGATCGCGATGCTGCGCGAGCGCACCAGCGGCACGCTGGAGCGGCTGATGAGCCTTCCGCTCGCCAAGACCGACCTGCTCGCCGGCTATGGCATCGCGTTCGGCGTGCTGGCCGCGCTGCAGGCGCTCGTCGTGTGCCTCGTCGGGTTTCTCCTGCTCGGCCTGCACGCCCCGCACGGCGCATGGCTGGTCGGGTTGCTCGCCGTCGGCAACGCCGTGCTCGGCATGGCGCTCGGCCTGTTCGTCAGCGCGTTCGCGCGCACCGAGTTCCAGGCCGTGCAGTTCATGCCCGCGATCATCTTCCCCCAGCTACTGCTATGCGGGCTGTTCGTAGACCGGCACGAGATGGCCGGCGTGCTCTACGGGCTCTCAAGCGCGCTGCCGCTCACCTACGCCTACGACGCGCTGGCGCGCGCCACCCATCCCCGCCCGCTCGGCGGCAGGGTCGCGCTCGATGTCGCCGTGATCGTCGGCGCGACGCTGATCGCGCTGACGCTCGGGGCGCTCACTCTGCGGCGGCGGACTGCATGAGCGGACGGCCGGGGGCCGGCGCGGTCGCCGGCACCGTGATGACGGGCACCGGCGAGGTCTGCAGCAGCTCGGTCGTGACCGTGCCCAGCGCCTCGTGCAGCCGCGAGTGTGGCTTGGCGCCGAGCACGATCGCGCGAGCATCGTGGCGCTGGGCGGCGTCGATCAACGCGGCGGCGGGGTCTTGGTCTGAGACCTGGGTCACAAGGTCGATGTCGAACAGTGCGTCATCGCCGTCGAGCATCAGCTCATCGAGGATCGCGCGGCCCTCGTCGTGGCGCTCGCCGCTGGTGCTGAGCGGGCTCGGCGGCATGTGCTGTGCCCGGCAGGCATACACGATCACGAGCTTGCCGCCCGAGGCCAGCTCGTTTGCCGCCCAGCGGGCGGCGTGGCGCGAGCCCTCGCTGCGGTCATAGCCGAGCACCATGCAAGGCCCTCCCGCGTCGCTGCCCGTGGAGGCTGAGCGGGTCATGCCGGTGTCGTCTCGCGGTCCAGGGCGTCCAGGTAGGGCGCCAGGTACTTCGTGGCGATCTTGCTCGGCGGCTCCCACGCCGGGGTGTCGGTGATCTCTGAGCTGAACCCGTGCCCGCCGGTGATCTTCGCCGTCAGATACAGCGGCTTATCGCCCGTCAGCAGCATCCCGTGGATCACGGGGTGAAACCGCTCGGGTGTCACCGTGGCACCGGCGTCCGCGGCGATCGACAGCGCGACCGTATCGGCCTGCTGGGAGCTGACGCCGCCGTGCTTGACCGGGAACTCGGTGCAGTCCCCGGCCGCGTAGATGTGCTCGACATCGAGAACATGCCCGTAGGGGTCCACGCGCAAGAAACCGTGTTCGCTCAACGGGATGCCGCGCACGCTTGGGCCGTAGAGCTCGGGCAGCGCGATCACGCGGTTGACGTGCAGGCGCCGGTCGCCGGGGTTGATCACCAGCTCGCCAGCCTGTGGGACTTCGGCGTAGGCAGAGTGGATCGTCTGGATGCCCGCGCGGTCGAGCAACCCCGCGACGGTGCCGCTCACGTTCTGCCCGAAGATCGCCAGCGGAGCGTCCTCGGGGGTGACGAGCGTGACCGCGAGCTCGACGCCCATGTCATAGGCGCGACCGGCGGTCATCAGCGCCAGCTCATACAGCGGCAGCGGCCAGGCCATCCTGCCAGGCGCCAGGAACGCGAGGCTCTTGATGTAGCCGCCCTCGACATCCTGAATCACGCCGTGCAGGATCTCATCCATGTGCGCCGCGTCGATCGTGACCGCGTGCTGATAGCGCGGGACGGCCTTCGCGCCGAGCGCGAGCACGAGCCGGTCGTACTCCAGCTCCGCGTCGCCCTTGGTGTGGGCGACCTGCTTGTCCGGGTCCACCCATGCAAGCTCGTCGGTCACGAGCCGCGCGCCGGCGTCGCTGATGATCGGCGCGAGCGGGTAGCGGCGGGCCTGTCCCTGCGGCGAACGGCTCACGAACGGTCATCGGCCGGTAGTGGAAGTCGGGGTTGGGTGCGATCACGGTCACGTCGGTCAGCTCCGGCGCGAGCTCGTGCAGCGCAAGGACGGCCTCGAGCGCCGCTACGCCGCCGCCGGCGATCAGCACTCGCTGCTTTTTGGTTTTGGTGGTTTGAGTGGTCATGCTCAGGAGCTTATGGTCGCGTGTGGGCTTTGGCAGTCGAGTAAATCCGTGCTCGCAAACGTGGAAACTACGGAGTCGGCACCTTGTTCGACGGTCGCACTCCCCACACGAGCGCGCGGGCCACGTCCAGGCTTGAGACGACGCCGAGCGGGCGGCCCGAGTCTGGGTCGGTCACGATCAGGTGCGAGCACTCGTGCTCGCCCATCAGCTGTGCTGCGCGCTGAACCTCCTCGCCGCGCTCGATCGTGACGATCTCGGTCGCGGCGATCTCGCCCGCTTCGCCGTCCATGCTCCCGGTGCCTGCGGCGCGCATGAGGTCGATATCGGAGATGGCGCCCCACACGAGTTGCTCGGTGTGATGGGGGCCACGCGCGAGGCCGTCGACGATCACAAAGTGGACGGTGTTCTCGGCCATCAACGATGCGACCTCGGTGAGCGGTGTCTGCGGCGGGCAGTCGATGACCCCGGAGTTCATCACCTCGCAGACGGCGAGTTCACTGAAATGGGCTGGCAGCGACATTAACTTTCCTCCTTGCGCGTGGGATTGGTGTGATCTGAGGTTTTCACTACGCACGCGCTGCGTCATCCGCAGTAGCCGCGCGTAAGGGGTGCGGTTTTCCTCGGATAGCGCGACTGACATTCACTGCGGGTAACAGGCCACGTGGTAGCACTCGCCGGCGTGCGGGTCCCTGTCTTGCTCTGCGGAGGCGGAGGTCTTGCGTGGCTTGCCGTCCTCGAGGAGGATCATCGGCTCATAGGCGCCGATCACATCGCCGCAGTGCACGCAATGTGCGCTTCTCCGGCGTAGGGCTCGGTTTCTCAGAAGGGCTCATGGGCTGGGGCATTACGCGCTCGGACGGCGCCTTTCGGGCTGATCGACGCCGATGCCGAGCGTAGGTTCTGAACGGCCCGCTCTGTCAGGGGAAGCCCGCAGGGCGGGGGGGCAGACTACGGGTAAGCTCTGATGGGGCGATGACCAGAGATTCTGAGGAGCCGTGGCGTCAACAGCTACTTGAGGTTGGGCAGGCGCTTGTCACCGAGCTTGACCAGCGGGCTGTGCTCGATCGTGTCCTTGAGGCGGCAAGGGAGATCACCGGGGCGAGCTATGCCGCGATCGGGGTCCTCAACGACGATCGCTCTGAGCTTGAGCAGTTCCTGACCGTGGGAATCGACGCGGAGGCCCACCGCGCGATCGGCGATCTGCCTCGTGGCCGGGGGGTGCTCGGCACGCTGATCGAACACCCCGAGCCGCTGCGCCTGGCCGATGTCGGCCAGCATCCGAGCAGCTACGGGTTCCCGACAGGGCACCCGCCGATGCGCAGCTTCCTCGGGGTGCCCGTCCTCGTCCGCGGCCAGGCGTGGGGCAACCTGTATCTCACCGACAAGCAGGACGGCGAGTTCACGCAGGCCGACGAGCAAGCCGTCGTGATGCTCGCACGGTGGGCGGCCGTCGCCATCGAGAACGCGAGACTCTACGAGGTCAGCGAGCTACGCCGCCACGAGCTCGAGAAAGCCTTCCGCGGCCTTGAGGCCACGCGCGATGTGGCCGTTGCGATCGGTGGGGAGATAGCGCTTGAGCACGTGCTCGAGCTGATCGTCAAGCGCGGCCGTGCGCTCGTCGGCGCTGGCAGCCTCGTGATCATGTTGCGCGACGGGGATGAGCTGGTCGTGCAGGCCAGCGCCGGGCACGCGCAGAACCCCCAAGGTGTGCGCCTGCCGATCGACGATTCGACCTCCGGGCAGGTACTCGAACGCGGGCGCCCGGAACGGATCACCGATGTCGCCGCTCGTCTGCGGATCGCTCCGCGAGAGTTCGGGGTCCCCGACGCTCAGACCGCGCTGCTCGTGCCGATGGTCTACCGCGGCCACGCGGTCGGTCTGCTCGCCGCGTTTGACCACGGAGCCGACCGCGGCGTGTTCAGCGAGGACGACGAGCAGATGCTGCGCACGTTCGCGGTCAGCGCCGCGACCGCCGTGGCGCTCGCGCAGAGCGTGCAGGCCGACCGGCTGCGCAGCTCGCTAGCTGCCGCCGACGCCGAGCGACGCCGCTGGGCCAGGGAGCTGCACGACGAGACGCTGCAGAGCCTCGGCGGGCTGCGGCTGCTGCTCGCCTCGGTGCTCGCCCAGGACGACCTCAACCCGGCGCGCGGCGCGCTGGAGGAGGCGGCCGAGCACATCGAACGCGAGATCGAAAACCTGCGGGCGATCATCACCGAGCTACGCCCCGCCGCGCTGGATGACCTCGGCCTCAGAGCTGCGATCGAGGCGCTGCTGGACCGCCACCGCGAGCAGAGCGGAGCCATGATCGACTCAGAGCTTGACCTACCCGCTCGCTCCGCAGACCAGCAGGACATGGACAAGGAGATGCAGACCACCGTCTACCGGCTGCTGCAGGAGGCGCTCACGAACATCACCAAGCACGCCCGCGCCAACACCGTCCGCGTACTGGTCAGACAGAACGACGGCGAGCTGTCGATCGAAGTGCAGGACGACGGTCAAGGATTCGACACCAGCGCTCAGAGCAGCGGCTTCGGGCTGCTCGGCATGAACGAGCGGGTCGCCCTGGCCGGCGGGACGCTCAACATCACCTCGGGTTCCAACGGCACGCTCCTGGCCGCGTGCTTGCCGCTGCCCCCCTCAGCTCCCGCCGAAATCTCAGGCACCCAGCAGGCTGTGTCGTAGCGCATAGCGCACCAGCTGCGCGCGGGTACGGGCGCCGAGCTTGCGGTGGATGTGCTCGCGGTGTGTCTCGATCGTGCGCGGCGAGAGGTGCAGTTTTCGAGCGATCTCGACGGTCGTGTAGCCGAGCGCGATCAACCTCAGCACCTCGACCTCGCGCACCGTCAAACTATCGCCGGTCAGCGAGCGGTGAAGCGCAGCAAGGCGAGCCGCGACGCTCGGGCTCAGATATTCCTCATCGCGGGCAGCGGCACGCACCGCCTCGGGCAGGTCGGTGTCGGCACGATCCTTGGAGACGAACCCCAGCGCGCCGGCGGCTAGAGCACGCTGCGCGAAAGCAGGGTTCTCCTCCATCGTGACGAGCACGATCTGCGTGTCCGGTACTCGCTTTCGCAGTTGGCCGATCGTCTGCAGGCTCGACATGCCGCACATGCTCAGGTCGAGCACCAGCACATGCGGGCGACGGTCGTGCACGTGCTCGACGGCGCCCGTCAGGTCGCCGGCCTCGGCGATCACCTCGATGTTCGTCTCGCTCTCGAGCAGCCGCCGCAGGCTACGGCGCATCAAGGCGTGATCGTCGGCCACAACCACCTGGATCGGGTCGGCCACCGGCAGCGGCGATACATCCACAGAGATACTGGGAGCCAACTGCAAGTGTCCAGACATGCCCCAACCGTATGTGCTGGCAGCAGCCGTGTTGAGCGGGGAAACGCCCTTACCCGTGGTGGGAAAGCACGGACTCAGAGACAGTCCGGTAAGCACGCTGGCCGCTCGCGCGCAGACTGATCTGCCGGTCGACGGCGCGTGTCAGCGCCGCCGTCTGCTCCTGCACGCTCTGTTCAGAGTCCAGTGCGAGCACGCACTCCTGGGGTAGCTCATCCAGCGTCTGGAAGCGATGAAACTGCGCAGCAACAACCTCTGGCGTGGCGTCTGAGACCCGGCTTGGGCTCTGCATCCGGCTGGCGGCTCGCGCGAGCGCCGTCTGCAACCTCACCTGGCACTGGACAGCCAGGGGGGTCACATCCTCGCGGCGAAGCAGATCAAAGAGCGGCGCACGCTCGCGGCGCGTGTGGCAAGTGGCATCGACGATCACCCCACCGCAGCCCTCCAGGCGCGCGAGCGCCTCGCGGGCCAACGACAGATAGACGGCGCGAGTGAAGTCCTTGGTGTAGTGCTCAGGTCTTGCGCGCTCGCCGAGCGCCACCCCCGCGAGACGCTTGCGCAGCACATCGGAGGAGACGACCGGCAGCCGCGCTCGACGGGCGAGATGGGCGGCCAGCGTCGACTTGCCGCTCGCCGCCGGCCCACAGACCACGATCGCGACCGGGCCACGAGCCCGCCAGCACAACCGCTCCGCCAACCCCCACAGACGCTCGGCCCGCGCCCGCTCCCGACGACGCAGCGCGCCGTGATGCGTGCCGGCTGCGATCAACGCCACCTTGGCGCGCACGAGCGCCCAATAGGCGCTGTAGAAGCAGCGCAGCCGCTCGGAGCCCGGATCACCACCCGCGTGCCGGTAGGCGCGCACCAGCTCCCGCGCAGCCCAGCGCCGGCCGTGAGCTTCAAGGTCCATCGCCAAGAACGCAAGATCGCGTGCAACGTCCATCTGGCGCAGCGCCGGGTCGAACTCGATCCGATCAACGACACGGACCTGCGGGCCGAGCAGTACGTGCTCGCAGCGCAGGTCCCCGTGCCCGTCGCGCACCAGCCCCCGCTCCACGCGCCGCTCAAGCTCACGCGCATGAGCATCCACGAACGCCTCGCCGAACCCGCGCATTGTCTCCACCCGCCAGGAGGCAGGGAAAGGCAGACGTTCTATCTCCCCCACATTCACCATCCAACTGTCCAACACGTGCTGTGGTCCGTCCGCGGCAAGCGCGGGTGAGCGCTGGTGAAACTCGGCCAGGCACCCAGCGACCTGCTGTATATGCGAGCGGGTGAGAGAACCTGAGCGGATCGCCCCCAGCATCGAGTGCGCCTCATCGAAGCGGCGCATCACGACCGCGTACTCCACCGCGCCGGCGCTGTCCTCGGAGGCGAAGCGAAACCCTCCGGGGCCGTGGATGATCGCGCGCACCCCGAGATAGATGCCGGGAGCAAGCTCACGGTTGACGGCCACCTCCTCACGGCAGGCCGCGCGCCTGCGCGCGAGTGTGCCGTAGTCAAGGAACGCAAGCCGCACAGGCTTCTTGATCTTGTAGGCACGCTCGCCAGCCAAAAACACCCAAGAAGCATGGGTCTCGTGCACCTGCACCGCCTGGTGCCCTGGATACATCGCCGGATCGCCCAGGGCTTGCACGACCGACAAACCGGCTGCTCCGTTGCGCTCCGCGCCAGCATCCTGCTCGTGGTGGCGCGTTGTGCTCAAGGCTCAAGCGCTGCTGTCAGTCGGCGGCGACGCTCGCCGACACGTCGTCAAGACTGGCTGGCTCGCCTGCGGCCGGCTCGCTGCCGCGTGGCATCACCAGCACCGGACAGTGAGCCTCCCTCATCACCGCTGCCGAGACGCTGCCGAGCAGCGCGTGACGCACCGGCCCATACGCGCGGGAGCCGAGCACAAGGAGATCCAGCTCACGGGAGCGCTCCACCAGCACATCAGCGGCGTTGCCTTCGACAGTCTGCGTACGGACGGGCACGCCACCGGCAAGCTCCGCCACCGCGCTCTGAAGGCTTGCCTTCGTCGCCGCATAGGTTTCGGCTTCGAGCTCTGACACCATCGCCGCCTGCGCGGCATAGCTCCTGACGAACAGGCTCAGCCCGGACGCGGCGATCACGCTCAGCTCGCCATCGAAGACCTGGGCCAACTCATGGCCCAAACCCAACGCCGTCTTGCCCTCGGCGGAGTCGGTGTAGCCCACGCCGACACGGCGCAGCCCCCTGCCGGCGACGTAGCCGGCAGGCGCCACCAGCACCGCGCACGGCGCGCCGTGCACCATGCGCTCCATCAGACCGACATGCAGATGACCGGCGATCCCCTCGCGTGCCGCACCGATCACGATCAGCTGCGCGTTCTCATAGCTGGCCATGCTGTGCAGAGCGTGGATCGGCCACGACGAGCTGCTCCAGTGATAAGTCGCGTGCGCCAGCATCTCACTATCCGGCATGAGCGCCCTCAACTCCGCACGGATACCATCCTCGGCCGCCTGTGCAGGCACAGAGGAAAGCAGCGGGCTGTAGGGGTAGACGACCGTCACCGCGCTGCCCAGCGCAGCCACGATCTGCCCGCACAGATTTACCGCGTCGTGCCCAGCCTCGTCGCCTGAGTAGCCCACCACGATCTTCTCCAACATCGCCAGGCCGCCTTTCGCACAGTTCGCTTAGTCCAATATCCAGCCTGCAACGGTAAAGGCGCACGGAGATCACCTCCATCGGTAATCCCCTGCGCTCGTTACGCGGTATTCCACGGACCCCGCCGTCGATCCGACTGCCCATGCTCTGCCGGCGCCCCGCAGAGGTAGCCAACCCCAGCCACACGACCTGCCAGCGGCTCATGCGCTATCCATAACCGGCGAGGACGACCCTGAAAGAGATCGGCGGCGATGAACGGCTTAAGCAGGCGTGAGCTCCCGCCAAAGCAGTATGCCCCGAGAGCGACCTCGCGGCCTGACCTCCACCCGCGGCACAGACCGCTCCGGCGCAATGGCGGTGCGGCGCTCCCGCCGACACGTCAGGGAAAACCCCGGATGCTGAGTCAACGCGAACGCCAGATCCTTGTCGCATGTCCGTGATCGCCCTTCAACCTAACCCGCCAGCCGTTCCGCAGCAAGGCTCACCCGGCCCAGCAATCCATACCGACGGGCTTTCCAAGCGCTACGGGAGCACGCTCGCGCTCGACGGGCTCAATCTCACGGTCTGCAAGGGCGAGGTGTACGGGTATCTCGGACCCAACGGATCGGGCAAGACCACCACGATTCGGCTGCTGCTAGGGCTACACCGCGCGAGTAGTGGGCGAGCGGAGCTGTTCGGCCTGGATGCCTGGAGCGATCCGGTACGCGCCCACGAGCGAGTCGCATACGTCGCCGGGGAGCCATTCCTCTGGCCATCCTTGACGAGCGAGGAGACGTTCGAGTTCCTCGCGCATCTGCACCACGGCACCGACGTTGCCTACCGCGAAGTTCTCGTTGAGCGCTTCCAGCTCGATACGCGCAAGAAGATCCGCACGCTGTCGAAGGGCAACCGCCAGAAGGTTCAACTGATCGCGGCGCTCGCCACACGCGCTGATCTGCTGCTGCTCGATGAGCCTACGAGCGGCCTTGACCCGCTGATGGAGGTCACGTTCCGAGACTGTGTGAAGGAGGCCAAGGGGCGTGGGCAGACCGTCTTTCTCTCCTCTCACATTCTCAGCGAGGTCGAGGCGCTTTGTGACCGTGTTGGGATACTCCGAGACGGCAAGCTCGTAGATGAGGGAACGCTTGCGCAGCTGCGCCACCTCGCAGTGCAGACCGTCGAGGTGACATTCGCGGGCCCCGCGCCGGAGCTGCCGACGCTCGCGGGAGTCCACGTGCAGAGCGCGGGCCCCAACGCGCTGCGCTTCGAGGTCTCGGGCAGCGTCGGTCCGCTGATCGCCGCGCTTGCTGAGCACCCCGTCGCGACACTGAGCAGCCGCGAGCCCTCGCTCGAGGAGATATTCCTGCACCACTACGACGGCTCCGACGGCCATGTCGGTGACTAGCGGGACGGTCGCGGCTCCCCGCGCGCCCGCATCGAGCAGAAGACGAACGGGTCTCACTGCGCCGCGGGCGTTGGCGCGGCGGGCGTTCCGGGACGCTCGGGTCCGCACGATCTCCTTCGCCTACCTGTTCGCAGTGATCGCCTACATCCAGCCGGTCGGCTACCGCGATGCCTACCCGACGCTAGCCAGCCGGCTCGCATTCGCCCGCAGCTTCGGCGACAACAAGGCGATCCGCCTGTTCTACGGCGTCCCACACGACCTATTGACCGTCTCCGGCTACACGGCCTGGCGCGTCGGCGGGACGCTCGCGATCTTCGCCTCCGTCTTCGGGCTGCTCGCCGCAGTCCGCGCGCTGCGCACCGAGGAGGACACCGGCCGCATGGAGCTCGTGCTCGCGGGCTCGGTCGGGCGCGGGACCGCGTATCTCTCCGCGCTGGGCGCGATCGCCGCAGGCATCCTGATCCTGGGCCTCGCCGAGTTCGCCGGCCTGGTCGGATCTGGCCTGCCGGCGGGCGGCTCAGCCGAGCTCGCCCTCGCAACTGCCTCGATCGTGCCCGTGTTCGTAGGGGTTGGCGCACTCACGAGCCAGCTCGCCTCGACACGCAGGATGGCGCTCGAGCTCGGCGGCGCGGCAGTCGGCCTATTCCTCGCGCTGCGAGTCATCGCCGACACCTCCACGAGCGCCGGCTGGCTTCGCTGGGCGACCCCGCTCGGCTGGGCAGAGGAAGTGCGTCCGTTCACCGGCGCCCATCCGATCGTGCTGTTGCTGCCGGCCGCGGCAACCGTGCTGCTGCTCGCGGTGGCCGCACGGATCGCCGCCAGCCGCGACATCGGCACCGGCGTCCTCCCGAGTCGTGAGAGCGCCAAGCCGCGTCTAGGTCTGCTGTCCTCGCCGACCGCGCAGGCGCTGCGCGCAGAGCGCAGCAGCTTGATCGTGTGGCTCTCCAGCATCGGCGCGTTCGCCTACATCACCGGCGTGATCGCAAAGAGCACCTCGACTGCCGGGATCTCAAAGAGCCTGCAACACGAGGTCTCAAAGCTCGGGACCGGCTCGATCATCACGCCCACCGGCTACCTCGCGTTCGTGTTCATCTTCTTCGTCCTGGCCGTCAGCCTGTTCATGTGCGCGCAGCTCGGCGCCGCACGCCACGAGGAAGCCGATGAGCGACTGGAGACGCTGCTCTCCCTGCCGGTCAGCCGCAGCCGATGGCTGGGAGGTAGGCTCGCCCTCGCCGTCGCTGGTGCTGTCGCGATCTCGCTCACCGCTGGTTTGCTCACCTGGGCCGGCGCCGAGTCCGGCGGCGTCAGCATCTCCCTGACGGGGATGCTCGAAGCGGGCCTGAACTGCCTGCCCGTCGCGGTCATGTTCCTCGGGATCGCAGCGCTCGCCTACGCGATCGTTCCCCGAGCAAGCACCGGGCTCTCCTACGGCCTGGTCACGGTCGCGTTCCTGTGGGACCTGTTCGGCTCCCTGCTGAGCGTGCCGAAATGGCTCGTGCAGGCGACACCGTTCGCGCACGTCGGGCTCGTACCCGCGCAGCCGTTTCGTGGCGCCGCGGCGCTCGTCATGCTCGGGATCGCACTGGCCAGCGCGCTCGCGGCGATGTGGGCCTTCAGGCGACGCGACCTGACCGGAGAGTAGAGGGGACCTGGACATGCTGCAGAAGGTGACAGTCGGCCGCTGGGCACTTGACTCCTACGATGGCATCGCGCCAGCGGAGATCATGGCGGAGCTGCGCGAGCACGCCAAGGCGCTGAAGGGTGCGCGCATCCTGCACGTCAACGCGACCGCCTACGGCGGCGGCGTCTCAGAGCTGTTGCGCTCGAGCGTCCCGTTGCTGCGCGATCTCGGCCTCTGCGTGGACTGGAAGGTGATCGGCGGGAACCCCGGCTTCTTCCGTGCCACCAAGGCGCTGCACAACGCGCTGCAGGGCGCCCCACGATCGCTGACCGAGGCCGAGCAGGCCGCCTACCGTCAGTGCAACGAGGAGAACGCCGCGACGCTCGACGGCGGCTACGACTTCATCGTCGTCCATGACCCCCAGCCCGTCGGGCTGCTGCAGGCCCACGGCAAGGGCAACGCGCACTGGGTATGGCGCTGTCACATCGACACGAGCGAGCCGAACCCCGACGCCTGGCATTTCCTCGCCCCCTACCTGGAGGGCTTCGACGCGGCCGTGTTCACGATGGGAGAGTTCGTACCACCCGGCCTGCCGATCAACCGCGTCGAGGTGATCCCCCCGGCGATCGACCCGTTGAGCCCCAAGAACATGGAGCTCGACCAGGCGATGGCCAGCCAGATCCTCGACTGGATCGGCGTCGATCTCCCCGGCCGGCTCGTCACGCAGGTCTCGCGCTTTGATCCTTGGAAGGATCCGCTCGGCGTGGTCGACGCCTACCGGCTCGTGCGCGAGGAGATACCGGAGCTTCAGCTCGCCTTGGTCGGCTCGATGGCACTTGATGACCCCGAGGGCTGGGGGGTCTACCAGCAGGTCTCAGACGCCGCCGAGCACGACCCGCTGATCCACGTCTACACCAACCTCACGGGTGTCGGCAACGTCGAGGTCAACGCCTTCCAGCGCCTATCGGAGGTGATCGTGCAGAAGTCGATCCGCGAGGGCTTCGGTCTCGTCGTCTCCGAGTCGCTGTGGAAGGGCACCCCCGTCATCGCAGGGCACGCCGGCGGGATACCCCTGCAGATGCCCGCCGGGGTCGGCGGACGACTCGTGCACAGCACCGAGGAGTGCGCCACCGCGATGCTTGAGCTATTGCGCAACCGCGAGCTGGCAGCAGACCTCGGCCAGCGCGGACGCGAGCATGTACGCGAGCACTTCCTGCTGCCACGCCTGCTGATGGAGGAGCTGCGCCTGCTGAGCACGCTTGACTCTCACGGGGCCAACGTGTCTGCGGGATCATTGGGCAAGGCATGACCGAGCCAACCCCCGTGCAAGGCTCGGAGGTTGACGTGGAGGAGGCCGCGGAACTGCTCCTGCGTGACTTGCGTAGCTCACGGGAGGGCCTCTCAGCCCGCGAGGCACAGCGGCGGCTAATCCAGTACGGCCCCAACGAACTGAGCCGCCGGGGTGGCTTGAAGTGGCCGGGGGAGCTGGCGCGTCAGCTGACTCATCCGCTCGCGCTGCTGCTGTGGCTAGCGGCGGCGCTGTCATTCGCCGTTGGCAGCCAAACGATTGCGGTCGCGGTTCTGCTGGTGATCTTGCTCAACGCCGTGTTCGCGTTTGTGCAGGAGATGCAGGCAGAGCGGGCGGTGGAGGCCCTGGCGCAGTTCCTGCCTCAGCACGTCACGGTCCTGCGCGATGGACAGTCGTCCTCGATCCTGGCCGCCGATCTGGTTCCCGGCGACGTTGTGGTCGTCGAGGAGGGCGATCGCATCGCGGCCGACATGCGCCTGATCTCCGGTGGCGTGGAGGTTGACCTCTCGACGCTCACCGGCGAGTCCGCGCCGGTGCTGCGCTCCGCCGAGCTGATCGACACCGGCGTACCGCGGATCGCCGCGCGGGATCTCCTGTTCAGCGGTACGAGCGCAACCGGCGGAGAGGCCCAGGGTCTCGTGTTCGCGACCGGGATGCACACCGAGCTAGGGCGCATCGCCGCACTGTCTGAGCGAGTCAAGGAGGAGCCGAGCCCACTCGAGCGCCAGGTTCGTAAGGTCGCATGGTTGATCGCGGGAATCGCGATCGCGATGGCCATCGCCTTCGTCCCGGTCGCAATCTTCGGAGCCGGCCTGTCCTTCACCAACAGCGTCGTGTTCGCGGTCGGCCTGCTGGCCGGCAACGTGCCGGAGGGGCTGCTGCCAGTAATCACCCTGGCGCTGGCCGTCGCGGTGCGCGCGCTCGCCCGCCGGGGTGCGCTCGTCAAGCGCCTCAGCGCCGTGGAGACCCTCGGCTCCACCGACGTGATCTGCACCGACAAGACCGGCACCCTGACCCAGAACCAGATGCGGCCCGTCGCGGCCTGGACGCTCACAAACGAAATCGCGCTAGACCCCAAGACATCAGACCCGTTGGAGCACACCAGCGACGCCGCCCTCACAGCCCTAGCCGAAACTGCCGCCGCGTGCAACAACGCTCACCTGAACGCCGACGGCGATAGCGGCGGAGACCCAACCGAGGTCGCGCTGCTCATCGCCGCGCACAAGCTCGCCACCGGCATCGACGCGGCCAGCCGCGAGCACACGCGCACTCACCAGTACAACTTCGACGCGCAGCGCAAGCTGATGTCCACCATCGACACCGGCAAAGACTTCGACTGGCTGCACACCAAGGGCGCCCCCGAGTCGGTGCTCCCAAGCTGCACCACTGTGCTCCTGCCCGATGGCGAGCAGCACCCGATGGGGCCCTCCGAGCGCGAGCGCGTAACCCGCCAGGTAGAGAGCTTCGCCCGGCAGGGCCTGCGCGTGCTGGCGCTCGCTCACAGGCGCCTGGAGCACGGTGAGCCACCACCGCGCCGCGAGGACGCCGAGCGCGAGCTGTGCCTACTCGGCCTGGTCACAATGCGCGACCCACCACGCCCCGAGGTGCTCGACGCCGTCGAGCGCTGCCACCGCGCAGGCATACGCATCGTGCTGATCACCGGCGACCACCCGCTGACCGCGGCAGCGATTGCCGGCCAGGTCGGGATTGGCGGCACCGAGCCGCTGATCGTCAACGCACAGGAGTTCGACCATCTTCACGAGCAGGAGGTGAAGGACATCCTCGCCACCGGCCGCGAGGTGATCTTTGCCCGCGCCTCACCGGAGACCAAGCTGCAGATCGCCGAGGCCCTGCGCGGCCAGGGTCACGTGGTCGCAATGACCGGCGATGGCGTCAACGACGCGCCCGCGCTGCGCACCGCCGACATCGGTGTGGCAATGGGCCGCTCGGGCACCGACGTGGCCCGCGAGGCATCGACGATGATCCTCACCGACGACAATTTCGCCACGATCGTCGAGGCGGTCCAGGCAGGGCGTCAGGTCTACGACAACGTTCGCAAGTTCATCCAGTACATCTTTGCTCACGCCACACCCGAGGTCGCGCCGTTTCTCGTGTTCGCGCTCAGCGGCGGAGCGATCCCGCTGCCGCTCACCGTGCTGCAGCTACTCGCCTTCGACGTCGGCTCAGAGACGCTGCCATCGCTCGCGCTCGGACGCGACCCGATCGAGCCCGGCAGCATGGACCGTCCGCCACGACCACGCTCAGAGGGCGTCATCCAGCCACCGATGCTCCTGCGCGCCTGGCTGTTCCTCGGCGTCATGGTCGCCGGACTCTCACTCGCCGGCTTCTTCTACGTCCTTGACCGTGCCGGCTGGCACACAGGCGACCCCGTAAGCGCCGGCACGCCGCTTCACCACGCCTACCTGCAGGCAACCACGATGACGTTCCTGGGGATGATCACCGGGCAGATCGGCACCGCGTTCGCCGTGCGCACCCGACGCGCCTCGCTGCGGTCCATCGGCGTCCTCAGCAACCGCTACCTGCTCGGCGCGATCATCGCCGAGCTGCTGCTCGCCGCCATCTTCATCTACATGCCACCGATGCAATCGCTGCTGGGAACCGCGGCACTGCCAGTACACGATCTCTTGTTCCTGCTGCCATACCCGTTCATCGTGTGGGGTGCTGATGAGCTGCGCCGCTGGCTGATACGCCGCCACACCCGTCCGCAGGCTGCGTAGGCTGCGTCCACGGTGAGCTTTGGAACCCTGACCGTGGTCGTGCTCGCCGGGCTCGGCGGCCCACTGCTTGCCCTCAGCGAACGACGGTTCGTCCCGATTGTGGTCGGTGAGATCATCGCCGGCATCCTCGTCGGCCCGGAAGCGCTGAGCATCGTGGACCCCACCAACGCCACGATCTCCTTTCTCGGCCAAGTGGGATTCGCGATGCTGATGCTGACCGTCGGGATGCACCTGCCGCTGCGCGACCCACGGCTGGCCCGCTCGCTGCGTAGCGGGACGCTGCTCGCTGCGATCGTCGCGGTGCTCGCCATACCGGCAGGTCTGCTCGCCGCCGCAGTCGCCGGCACCGCCCACGCCAGCGTCTACGCCGTGCTGCTCGCATCGGGGTCCGCCGCGGTGCTGCTGCCCGCGCTGGAGGAGGCCGACGCGACGGGGCTCGACGCGCTGGCGGTGATGGCACAGGTCACGATCGCGGACATCGTGACGATCCTCTCCGTCCCGATCGTGCTGCAGCCAGGCCGCACCCTGCACGCGCTGCTCGGCGGCCTGCTCGTCGCCGCAGGCGTCCTGCTGCTGCTCGCCACCGCGCGCCTGCTCAGAGGCCATGCGTGGGTGAGACACGTGCGCCACCTCTCAAAGCAGCGCCATTGGGCACTCGATCTGCGCCTCTCGCTGCTCGTCCTGTTCCTCCTCGCATGGATTGCTCAAAAGAGCGGCACCAGCGTCCTGATCGCGGGCTTCGCCGCCGGGCTGATGGTCGCGCTGATCGGCGGACCCAAACGACTCTCCACACAGGTGCGGGGAGTAGCTGACGGCTTCTTCATACCCCTCTACTTCGTCGTGCTCGGCACCCAGCTCGACCTCCACGGACTCTTTGAGCATCCCGAGATGCTCGTGCTCGCCGCCGCGCTCGCACTGCTGAACATCGTGATCCACCTCGCCGCGGTCCTGATCACGCGCAGGCCACCGAGCGCGGGGCTGGCCGCCAGCGCACAGCTCGGTGTGCCGGCCGCCATCGCCTCGCTCGGGCTTGCCGAGCACGTCCTATCGAGCACGGTCGCGACCGCGATCGTCGCCGCGGCCGTAGTCAGCCTCGGTGTCTGCACGATAGGCGTCGAGCGGATGCTGGCCCGCGAAAGCCGGCTCACGCCTGCGGCGGCTGGTCATCAAGTACCCGCCTGACCTGCCGGGCGATCTCAAGATCCTCACGGCTGGCGAGTACGAGTGTGCGGACACCCGCCCCGTCCGCGCCGATCTCGGCGTCCCCTGCTGCCTGCCGGTTGCGAGCCTCATCGACGTTCACGCCAAGGAAGCTGAGCCCCTCGGCGGTGTGAGAGCGCACCGCCGGTGAATACTCGCCGACGCCGCCGGTGAACACGAGCACATCCATACCCTCCAGGGTTGCGGCCATCGCGGCGATCGCGCCGCGCAGCCTATGCAGGTAGACATCAAGCGCGAGTCGCGCCTGCAGGTCCCCCAAGTCGGCACGAGCGAGGATCTCGCGCATATCAGCGGTGCCACACAATCCCAGCAGCCCGGAGCGGTGCTCAAGCGCATCCGCCAGCTCCGCGGCGGACAGTCCCTCGCGCTCTGAGAGCCACAGCAGCATCCCCGGGTCAACGTCACCGCAGCGGGTCGCCATCACCAGGCCCTCCAGCGGCGTGAATCCCATCGTCGTATCCCGCGAGCGGCCGTCGGCGATCGCGCACAGCGACGCACCGGCCCCCAAATGGCAGCTCACGATCCGCAGCCCCGAGGCGCCCCGTTCGAGTAGCTCAGGTGTGCGACGCGCGACCCATGAGTGCGAGAGGCCGTGGAAGCCGTAGCGGCGAAGCCCCCAGCGCTCCCGCCACACCCCAGGCAGCGCATAGGTCGCGGCGGCATCCGGTAGAGAAGCGTGAAAAGCTGTGTCAAAGCACGCGACCGCTGGCAGCCCTGGAAGCATCTCCGTCACTGCATCCAGCGCCGCGAGCGACTTAGGTTGGTGAAGCGGCGCAAGGTCGCACAGCTCGCGCATCCCCGCCTCCACATCGGCGTCGATCCTCACAGCCCGCGTGAAGCGCGCGCCTCCGTGGACGATGCGATGCCCAACAGCGTCCGCTTCGCGCAGCACCGTGTCCAGCGCGGCCCGGAGCTGATCCGGGTCCACCTGCGCGCGAGGAGCATCCAGTTCCCGCGCGGCGATCACAGTGTCATCGCCGTCGAGCAGCGCCAGCTTCAGACTGCTGGAGCCCGCGTTGACGACCAGGACCCGCATCGCCGAGGCTATGTTGATCGAGCCTCGATCGAGCCGGGCCAGCACCAGTCCGTGACATCGGGCGGGTCCTGCCCGTGCTCGCGTGTGTAAGCCCTATGGCGCAGCCGCTCGTCGACCATCTCCTGACGTATGTGCGCCGCGTGCTCCGCCAGGCCGGGCACCCGGTCGATCACATCCATCACGAGATGGAAGCGGTCCAGGTCATTGAGCATCACCATGTCGAACGGCGTGGTGGTGGTGCCCTCCTCCTTGTAGCCGCGGACATGGAAATTGGCGTGGTTGGTGCGCTGATAGGTGAGACGGTGAATCAGCCACGGGTAGCCGTGGTAGGCAAAGATCACCGGCCGGCTCGTCGTGAACAGCGCGTCGAACTCTGCATCGGGCAGCCCGTGCGGATGCTCGGTGTCGGGCTCCAGGCGCATCAGATCGACAACATTCACAAGCCTGACCTTCAGATCAGGCAGACGCTCGCGCAGGATCGCCACCGCGGCGACGCTCTCAAGGGTCGGGATGTCCCCGGCGCAGCCGAGCACCACGTCGGGCTCCTGATCGCCGTCGCTGCAGGCCCAGTCCCACATGCCGACCCCGCGCGTGCAGTGCGCGACCGCCTCGTCCATCGTCAGGTAGTTGAGCGCCGGCTGCTTGCCGGCGACGATCACGTTCACATAGTCGCGGCTGCGCAGGCAGTGATCGGCGACGGACAGCAGACAGTTCGCATCCGGCGGCAGGTACACGCGCACAACCTCCGCCTTCTTGTTGATCACGTGGTCGATGAACCCTGGGTCCTGGTGGGAGAACCCGTTGTGGTCCTGACGCCACACGTGTGAGGAGAGCAGATAGTTCAGCGATGCCACCGGCGCGCGCCACGGGATGCCGCGCGTCACCTTCAACCACTTCGCGTGCTGGTTGAACATCGAGTCCACGATGTGGATGAACGCCTCGTAGCTGTTCAGCAGGCCATGCCGACCCGTCAACAGGTAGCCCTCGAGCCAGCCCTGGCAGAGATGCTCGCTCAAGACCTCCATCACCCGCCCGTCGGGCGCGAGGTGATCGTCGCTGTCCAGGCGCTCAGCGTCCCACGCGCGGTTCGTGACCTCGAACACCGCGCCCAAGCGGTTGGATGCCGTCTCGTCAGGACCCATGATGCGGAGGTTCGCCGGGTTGGCGCTGAACGCATCGCGCAGGAACGCGCCGAGCACCCGCGTGGGCTCGCTGATGCTCGCCGTCGGCGCTGGCACCTCGACGGCGTAGTCATGGAAGTCAGGCAGCTCAAGATCGCGCAGCAGCGCACCGCCGTTGGCGTGCGGGTTCGCGCCCATGCGTCGCTCACCCTCGGGTGCAAGCGCCGCCAGCTCCGTCCGGAGTGCGCCATTCTCGTCAAACAGCTCCTCGGGGCGGTAGGAGCGAAGCCACTCCTCCAGCTGACGTAGGTGCTCGGGATTCCCAGCCAGGTCTGAGAGCGGGACCTGATGAGAGCGAAACGACCCTTCAGCTGGCAGCCCGTCGACCACCTTTGGGCCGGTCCAGCCCTTGGGGGTGCGCAGCACGATCATCGGCCAGCGCGGACGCTCGGACGGGTGGCTGGGATCTGCATTGCGGGCGCGGCGCTGGATCTCCGTGATCTCCGCCGTGACCTCATCCAAGGTGGCGGCCATCAGCTGGTGCATCGTCTGCGGGTCATCGCCCTCGACGAAGCGCGGCGCGTACCCGTAGCCCTCCATCAGAGACCGCAGCTCTGTCTGCGGGATGCGGGCGAGCACCGTCGGGTTGGCGATCTTGTAGCCGTTGAGATGCAGGACGGGGAGCACCGCGCCGTCGCGGGCTGGGTTCAGGAACTTGTTGGAGTGCCAGCTCGTCGCCAGCGGTCCCGTCTCTGCCTCGCCGTCACCGATCACGCAGCAGACGAGCAGGTCGGGGTTATCGAACGCGGCCCCGTAGGCGTGCGCGAGGGAGTAGCCAAGCTCGCCGCCCTCGTGGATCGACCCCGGCGTCTCCGGCGCCACATGACTCGGGATGCCACCGGGGAAAGAGAATTGGCGAAACAGGCGGCGCAGGCCCTCCTCGTCACGGCCGATGTGGGGGTAGACCTCGCTGTAGGTGCCCTCGAGATACACGTTCGCGAGAACCCCCGGACCACCGTGGCCAGGACCCACCACATAGAGGGCATTCAGGTCCCGCTCGCGTATCACCCGGTTCATGTGCACGTACATGAAGTTCAGGCCGGGGGTCGTGCCCCAATGCCCGAGCAGACGTGGCTTTACGTGCTCGATCGCAAGCGGCTCGCGCAGCAGCGGATTCTCAAGCAGATAGATCTGGCCGACCGACAGATAGTTCGCGACCCGCCAGTAGGCATCCAGCGCGAGCAGTTCCTCGCCCGAGAGGACAGCGGGCGGGTCTGTCACGGTCGCGTCGTCGATCACAGCTCAAGACTCTACGCTTGGCCCGTGGCACACGAGACCGAGAGCACTGCCGGGCATGAGCTGACCTTCGATGAGGAGCTGCTGCTGTGGCTCGGCGATGAGCCGCCACAGGTGCGGGCCGCGGACGCCGAGCGCGTGCGGGACATCGCCGGCGAGTTCGCCAGGGGCTTCGACGCGCTCGCCCATATCGAGCGGGCTGTGACGGTGTTCGGCTCAGCACGTACACCTCGCGAGCACCCCGACTACGCGCTGGTCCGCGAGCTGGGCGCGTGCCTGGGCAGGGCGGGCTACGCGATCATCACCGGAGGCGGCCCAGGGCTGATGGAGGCCGCCAACCACGGCGCGCGCGATGTCGGCGCGCTGTCGATCGGTTGCAACATCGAGCTTCCACGAGAGCAGGCGCCCAACCCCTACCTGGACATCGCCCTTCGCTTCCGTCACTTCTTCGCGCGCAAGGTCATGTTCGTGCGCTACGCCAGCGCTTTCGTGATCGCCCCCGGAGGCTACGGCACCCTCGATGAGCTGTTCGAGGCGCTTACGCTGATCCAGACCGCGACGATCCGACACTTCCCGGTAATCCTGCTCGGCGACGGCGAGTGGGACGGCCTGCTCGACTGGCTACGCGCCCGCGTGCTGGCCGAGGGCCGTATCGACGCTGCGGATCTCACGGTGCTTCACGTCGTCAAACGGCCAGCGGAAGTATGCGCGATCGTCGATGCCGCACGCCAGCGCCAGCGCGAGCACTCAACCCGGCAGAAGCGACGCACCGCAGCCGCCAGATCGACCTGACAGTCGATCTCAGAAGTGCGAGGATGCGATCGGTGTCGGCCCCGCAACAGTTGAGCTATAAGCAGTATGAGAAGGAGCTGCTGCGCCTGCAGACCGAGCTCGTCTACATGCAGGAGTGGATCGTCGCCCAGCAACGTCGGCTGGTGGTCATCTTCGAGGGGCGCGACACGGCCGGCAAGGACGGTGCGATTAAGCGGATCACGGCCTATCTGAACCCCCGCACCTGCCGCATCGTGGCGCTCCCAGCTCCCGACGAGCGTGAGCGCACGCAGTGGTACTTCGCTCGCTACGCCGCCCACCTGCCCCCCGCCGGAGAGATTGCCCTGTTCAACCGCAGCTGGTACAACCGTGCCGGCGTCGAGCACGTCATGGGCTACTGCACCCCGGATGAGTACGAGGAGTTCCTGCGCTTCTGCCCGCAGTTCGAGCAGTCGCTGCAGAACGAAGGGATCACGCTCATCAAGTATTGGCTGTCGGTCTCAGACGACGAGCAGGAGCGCCGTTTCGAGAAGCGCCTGACCGACCCGCGCAAGCGCTGGAAGTTCAGCCCCACCGACCTGCAGGCCCGAGCGCGCTGGGTTGACTACGCGCAGGCGAAGGACCGCATGTTCGCCCGCACCGACACCGACCACAGCCCGTGGCATGTGGTCGAGGCAGACGATAAGCGCACCGCCCGCCTGAACCTCATCAGCCACCTGCTCTCGCTGATTCCCTATGAGCACCCGGACAGTGCCAAGAAGGTGAAGCTCCCGCCGCGCCAGCGGCGCAAGTACAAGCGCCCGCCGAAGCAGTCCGAGCGTGAGGTGCCGGTGCGTTACACGGTGGTGGGCTGAAACCTACGCGCTGTCTATCTCATGGCGCCGCTAGTCATCTGCGTTAGGAGAGGACGACCGGCTGCTGTTGCTGGCTCACGGGCACTCCGGCTGCCGCATACGCATCGAGCCCGTCGAGCGTCTCGCTCGCAAGGAGCGCCTGAGCAAGACTCTCCAACTGCTCGCGGTGCTCTGTGAGCAGGCTTGTGACCTCCTGATGGGCGGTGTCGATCATCCTCCTGACCTCCTCGTCCACGAGACGTTGGGTGGACTCCGAGGTCGCGCTCACCCCCGGTAGGAATGGTCCCTCACCGTCGGCGGGGAGTACTGCGATCGGGCCGATCGCCTCGCTCATGCCCCAGCGGCCGACCATCTGGCGTGCGATCATGGTGAGCTGCTGAATATCGGACTCCGCGCCGGTGGTGATCGTGCCGTAGACGACCTCCTCGGCTACGCGCCCGCCGAGCGCCACACGGATCTTCGCCTGCAACTCCTCAAGCGAGTACGAGACACGATCTGAGTCAGGAGTGGAGAGCGTCACTCCCAGCGCCATGCCGCGCGGGATGATCGAGACCTTGCGCACAGGGTCCGCGCCCGCGGTGAGCATCCCCACGAGCGCGTGCCCGGACTCGTGGTAGGCGGTGCGCTCGCGGTCGGCTGGGGAGAGCAGGATGCCGCGCGGGGAGCCAAGCATGATCTTCTCCAGCGAGTCAGTGAGGTCGGCCATCTGCACCTTCTCGTGGTCGCGGCGAGCAGCCAGCAGAGCGGCCTCGTTGGCGAGGTTCGCAAGGTCCGCTCCGACCATCCCCGGCGTGCTCGCGGCCAGCGCGTCGAGGTCGACGGACGGGTCGAGCGGGATCGAGCGCGTGTGGACCGCGAGGATTTCCCGCCGCCCGCCACGGTCGGGCGCCTGCACCGTGACGCGGCGATCGAAGCGGCCGGGCCGCAGCAGCGCGGAGTCCAGCACGTCTGGACGGTTGGTCGCGGCCAGCACGACGACAGCCTCCGAGCTTTCAAAACCGTCGAGTTCGGTGAGGATCTGGTCGAGCGTCTGCTCGCGCTCGTCGTTCGCGCCCGTGACCGACACCGACCCCTGACGTGAGCGTCCGATCGCGTCGAGCTCGTCGATGAAGATGATCGCCGGCGCCGCCTCCTTCGCCTTGACGAACAGGTCACGCACCCGCGAGGCGCCGACGCCGACGATCGCCTCGATGAACTCTGAGGCGGAGATCGAGAAGAACGCCGCGTGCGCCTCGCCCGCGACCGCGCGGGCGAGCAGCGTCTTGCCGGTTCCCGGTGCGCCCGCGAGCAGCACCCCGTGAGGCATCCGTCCGCCCAGGCGCCCGTAGCGCTCGGGATTGCGCAGGAAATCCACGATCTCCGAGAGCTCGGACTTGGCCTCGTCGATGCCAGCGACATCCTTGAACGTGACGAGGATCTTCGCCGGGTCAACGCGCCGCGCCTGCGAGCGTCCGAAGTTCCCGAGTGCTCCCATCGCGCCGCCGGCCTTCGCGGCGCGGCGAGCGATGAAGATGAACAGACCAACGATCAAGAGGGTCGGGCCGAAGCCGAGCAGCAACTCGCTGAGCAGCGACTGGCTGGTGCTCGTCGACTTCGCGTTGACTTCCACACCCTTTTCTTGCAACAGCGCCGATAGCTGGCTGCCGTTCCAGAACGACGGGACCTGGGTGGCGAACAGGGTGCTGGGCGTCGCCTTCTTGTTTGTGGCTGGATAGCGCACCTTGTGCTTGAAGGTGCCCTGGATCGTGTCGCCCTTGGAGGAGATCGACTTCACCTCGCCGCCCTTGACCTGTTCGAGGAAGAAGGGGTTGAACGACACGGTTACTCGCGGCTGACCAGCCGCGGGCGCAAAGATCAGCACCGAGATCCAGTTCAGCGCGAGCAGGAACACCACGAACCACAAGAAGCCGGGTCTGCGGTGCGCTGGCGGCCCTTTCGGTGCCTGCTCGGGCATCCCCCGCCCATCAGGTGCGGGGGAGACATGCCAGCCACGCTTATCGCGCGGCATCGGCGGGTGCGTATTCGTCAAGCTGGCGCCTGCACCATCAGGCTCCTGCGGTGTTAGATCGGGCACCCGGCTCATGCTACGCATCGTCGCTCTAAAGCACACTCGGCGTATATCGCGGGATGCTCCGTAAAAACCCGCACGCCGTGCAGGAGCCAGCCCCGATGCTGCCGGGACAATCTGGGATCTAGGGTGTACGGACACCGACAAGGAGACCTGTGATGTTCAAGAACGTGCTCGTGGGAGTGGACGGCAGGGCAGGTGGCCGTGACGCCATTGCGCTTGCCTGCAAGCTCACAAACCCCGATGGAAAACTAACGCTCGCCCACGTCCACACCGGCGATCTGCGCCCATCGCACGCCATCGCCCCCGGCTTGGTCAGAGAAGAGCGCGAGGCATCCCACGAGCTGCTCGAGCAAGAGCGCGCCGCGGCCGATGTCAAAGCCGAGCTCACCAGCATCGTGTCGATGAGTCCCGGCCGCGGCTTGCACGAGCAGGCCGAGGAGCAGAACGCCGACCTGATCGTCGTGGGCTCCTGCAGTCACGGCGCATTCGGGCGCGCGATGCTCGGCGATGACACGCGCGCCGCGCTGAACGGCGCTCCCTGCGCGGTCGCCGTCGCACCCCTCGGCTACGCCGAGCACCCCACCCCGATCGCGAAGGTCGGTGTCGCCTACAACTCCTCACCGGAGAGCAAGGCGGCGCTCGCGATGGCCCACACGCTCGCCGCGCCAACCCGTGCAGAGGTTCACGCACTGGAAGTCGTCTCGATCCCCACAGTCGCCTACACCGGGATCATTCCCCCAGCGATCGGAGACAGCGTTGACGTGATGCTCCAAGAGGCAACCAGCCGAATGAGCAAACTGTCCGATGTCGAGGGTCGCGCGGTCTACGGCCTTGCGGGTGAGGAGCTGGCCGCGTTCGGCGATCAGGTCGATCTCCTGGTGGTCGGCTCACGCAGCTACGGTCCAGTCAAGCGCCTGGTGCTCGGCAGCACCTCCGACTACCTCGAGCGCCACGCACGCTGCTCACTGCTCGTGTTGCCCCGTGTTGTAACTGGCCCAGGCCAGGGCTCTACCGCCTAGAGCGCAGTATCCGCGCGCTGAGCGTAAGCTCGGTGTCATGAGTGATAAGACCCACTTCACGGTCGAGGAGGCCCGTGCAGCCGGCGAGCAGATAGGCATCCATTGGGAGACCTCGTCGTTCGACGTCGAGCAGCTTCGGATCGGGATGGACGTTGAGCTTGAGCACGGCACGCAGGATCTCCAGACCAACGTCACCGACGACGACGTGACCGTAACCGCGAAGATCGCGCGAGCGCACCTCAACGAGTTCCCGGACTATTACACGCGCTTGGCCGTCATGGAGGCCGAGGCAGAGACCTACTGGGCAGCGCAAGGCGAGTAGCGCATACGACCCCATCAGCTCAGCGCAACGGGGCGTCTGCTCCCGGACCATGCCTCGGCGGCGTACTGGAGGCTTCGCCGATGACCTAACCGGCAGGCATCCCCTGTGTACAAAAAGGGTGCCCGTCTCGTGCTTGGCGCGGTCGTAATCACACGCTCGATGGGTGCCTAATGCCACGGGCTAGGGCACGGGTCACTCAGCTCCACACAAGTGCTCTCGAACATCTGTCGAGAGCCATCGAGATTAGTCAAGCATGCCTATAGACCGTCGACTTATCAAGCATTGTAGAGATAGTTCCAAACTTCTCCATCGTTCTAAACACAGAAGGATTCGAGGTTCAGCGACGAAGATCACGCTAGGTCTCTGGATGAGAAGCCGCCATGCCTGAGTCGCTCGATCGGCCCGTCGCCGGCGCTGCGTCGGCCGCATCGCGCGCAGGCGCTGGCGGGGACAGACGACGCTGGTGGATGTTGGTCGCCTGCACGATCCTCTTGCTTGGCTTGGGGGTCTCGGTTGCCGGCGCTTTGCTGTGGCGCTCGAGCGTGCGCGCGCATGAGAAGCAGGCGTTTCAGACCACCGCGACCGACGTCAGCGGGACGCTGGAGACGTTGCTGCGTCGCGATACTGACTTCGTAGCGACGCTGCGCGGTGTGCTGACCATGCAGCCCGGTCTGAGCGCCAGCGGCTTCGATCAGTGGTTCTCTGAGCTGGAAGGCCACCAGCGACAGGTGGGAGGCCTTGGCACACTGGTCGTCAGGTCGGTGCCGGCGGCCGAACTCACGGCCTTTCGGGCACGGCGTGACGCCGATCCGGCATTTCGCGCGCTCGTGGGAGGCAGGCTTGAACCTGTCGTCCCGGATGGGCGTGCCCGCTATTGCTTGCTCTCGGCGGGCGGCGTGGACACTCCGTACAGCCCAGGCATCACACGGCTGCTGCAGGGAGACTGGTGCAATCCAAGCTCCCCGATCGGTGGGTATCCGGCGGGCGGGACCTCGCAGGCGGAGCTCATGCAGTCGCTCACGGACAGCGGGCGGTTTCTGGTTTACCCCGTCACGGCTGACGGGGTTAGCAGCTTCTTCATCGAAGCCGCCTTCTATAGACGCGGCGCCAGCCTGGCGAGCGCCGCACAACGCCGTGCGGCGCTCGCCGGCTGGGTTTCGAGCTCGTTCCATATCGCCACTCTCATACGGTCGGCCCTTGGCGGACACCGCAGCCTTGCCGTGGCGCTGTACCACAGCAATCCCGGCCAGCGCTCTCAACTCATGGGCCGGGCGGGCGCTGCCGCAACCGCCAACCAGCTCACGCACGGTGACACCTTGCAAATCGATGGCACGTGGATCGTGAAGGTGAGGGGAGCCAGCGCTGCCAGCGGACTGTCTGCCAACGTGCAGGGACTGCTGGTGTTGGTGGGCGGCGCGATCGTGAGTGCCCTGTTGTTCGCGCTGGTATTGGTGCTGACGCGCTCGCGTGAGCACGCCCTGGGGATGGTCGAGGAGAAGACCGGACAGCTCCGTCACCAGGCGCTGCACGATGCTCTCACCGGGCTACCCAACCGTGTGCTTGCGCTCGACAGGGCCGAGCAGATGCTCGCCCGCGCGCGGCGCCAGCGCCTCCCGGTGGCGGC
This sequence comes from uncultured Solirubrobacterales bacterium, assembly GCA_963725265.1. Lineage (GTDB taxonomy): Bacteria > Actinomycetota > Thermoleophilia > Solirubrobacterales > Solirubrobacteraceae > Palsa-744. Next base: position 66,513 of record CAVRXP010000002.1, on the reverse strand, counting down.
GCTGTACGTCGACATTGATGGCTTCAAGCACGTCAACGACACCTTCGGGCACGCCGCCGGCGACGAACTGCTGAGGATCATCGCCACGAGGCTCGCGGGTGTCGTGCGCGAGGGCGACACGGCGGCCCGCCTGGGCGGTGACGAGTTCGTCGTACTCGTGGAGGGCTCCGTGCTCGACGCCGGCCCCGAGCTCGTCGCCGAGCGGGTGCTGGAAGTGCTGCGCCGACCCTACGACATGAACAAGGAGATCGGCCGTCAGCTCGCGATCACCGCGAGCATCGGCGTCGCCTCTGGTCTGAGGGGCAGCGCCGATGAGCTGCTGCGCGATGCCGACGTCGCCCTGTATGAAGCGAAGGCGGCTGGAAAGAACTGCTACACGCTGTTCGAGTCAGAGATGAAGACCGCCGTGCAGGACCGGCTCACGCTCGAGATGGACCTGGCTGAGGCGCTCGAGCGCCACGAGCTATTCCTGCTCTACCAACCCACCTTCGACCTGCAAACAGAGAACGTGATCGGCGTCGAGGCACTGATCCGCTGGCACCATCCCACACGCGAGGTCATGCAACCTATCGAGTTCATCCCCCTCGCCGAGGAAAGCGGACTGATCGTCCCGATCGGCCGATGGGTGCTCGAAGAGGCCTGCCGCCAAGCCGCCACATGGCACAGACAAGGCCACCGGATCGGCGTGTCGGTGAACGTGTCCGGACGCCAGCTCGACCGCGACGAGTTGATCGACGACGTGCGCCGCGCACTAGAGCAAAGCGGACTGGACCCGGCAAGTCTGACACTCGAGATCACCGAGACCACGCTGATGCGCGACGCCGAGGCTACCGCCCAACGCCTGCGCGAACTCAAGCAGCTCGGAGTTCGCATCGCAATCGACGACTTCGGCACCGGCTACAGCTCACTGGCCTACCTGCGCCAATTCCCGGTCGACGCTCTGAAGATCGACCGATCCTTCATCGGAGGCATCGCCGCCTCCGATGAGTCGGCCGCGCTGATCCACACGCTCGTGCAACTCGGCAAGACGCTCCAGATCGAGACACTCGCCGAGGGCATCGAGGAGCAGGTCCAGCTCAAGACCCTGCAACGCGAACACTGCGACCACGGACAAGGCTTCCTATTCTCGCGTCCCCTCGACGTCAGCGCAGTCGAAGCATTCCTACAGTCCAGCGACACCTCGATCCAACCGCTGCCAACACGCTAGCTGGCGGACGATGGCAGAGGTTCCGGTGGTTCATGGTCAGCTTTGCGGGGGCCCCTCTTCCCTTTAGTCGAACCTTCCTGGCAGACGACTGGAGGGAAGGCTTGCGAGCCTCCCCCCCCAGTGAGATCGCCGGATGCGCCCGGCGGGCGTTAGAGCGCGAGCGTTACTCGCCGCGATTAGTCAAGCTCGACAGCCAAGCGGTCTTGCGGTATGGCGGCATCAGCAGGACCAGCACGATCAGCACTGCCGTACCGACGAGGTACTGGAACAGCTCCGCGACAGTCGCGAATTCACCGATCATGTTCTCCGCGAAGGACATCAGTCCGAACGCGAAGATCGCGAGACCCATCCCGCTCAGCAGGATCGGCTTGCGGCGGGTCGGCAGGAACTCGCCCGTGAGCACGCTCGCGGCGATCACGAGGAACACGAGACCCTCCAGCAGACCGAGCAGCACCCAGGACGTGTTGGTGCCGGGGAACGAGGCGATGAAGGAGCCGTGAAAGCCCTTAGCCAACCCGGCGGGCATCGTGCCGCTGTCGTCAAAGAGCTTCTCCTTGGCGGCGTAATAGAACAGGAATCCGAACGTCATGTACGTCGCCGCGATGATCAGCCAGTAGCTCGCGACGTCGGCGATACGGGCGGTGGTGGCCTCGCGAGAGCGGACCGGGACTGAGTGTGTATGTGCGGCAGTTGCCATTGCGTTCCTCCGGTTGAATTACCTTGTGAGCGAGAAGATAGATTCGGCTCACTCGTCCACCATCGGGGCTTAGCGCGCTCCCGATTGCGCTTTTCTACGCGGTCGCCCACCGTGGCGAGCACGCGGACGTCCCCGCTCCGCAGAACGCTCTGAGGGCGTTCTGCGACGGGCGACTCCTTCGGCGGCCCGCCCGCGTCTGGTATCGGGTTCAGCCGGTATCGTGACGGGCTATGGGCAACCAGGACACCGTGTCGACCGGCGAGGACGGCAGCGCACAGCCCCAGCCTGCGGAGACGATCCGTATCGTCCTCGCGGACGACCATGAGGTCGTGCGCACCGGCCTGCGGATGCTGCTCGACAACCAGCCCGACTTCGAGGTTGTCGCCGAGGCCAGCGACGCCGAAGGCGCGCGCCGTTACGTGCTCGGCCACCACCCCAAGGTGCTCGTGCTCGACCTCAACATGCCGGGCGGCTCAAGCCTTGAGGCGATCCCCGCGATGCGCGAGGAGTTCCCCGACACGCAGATCGTCGTGCTGACGATGCAGAAGGAGCCCGCGTTCGCCCGCGAGGCGCTCAGCGCCGGCGCGCTCGGCTACGTGCTCAAGGAGGCCGCACACGCGGAGCTGGTCGAGGCCGTCAGGCGCGCTGCCGTCGGCGAGAGCTATCTGAACCCCAGGCTTGGCGCCCGCATGGCCTCAGAGCCGCCGCCCGGCCCGCCCGATGATCTCTCCCCGCGTGAGGTGGACGTGTTGCGCCTGATCGCGCTGGGGAACACCAACACCGAGATCGGCGAGCAGCTCTACCTGTCGGTGCGAACGGTGGAGACACATCGCTCGCACATCCAGCAGAAGCTCCGGCTCTCAAGTCGCGCGGAGCTTGTCGCCTACGCGATCGACCGCGGGCTGATCAGCACCGAGCGCGAGTCCAGCAGCTGACTTACACGCTCTGCTGGGAGCGGTAGTGCTCCTTCCAGATCAGCTTGTAGATCGGGATCTTGCGGGGAAGGCTGCGGATGCCCGGTAGGAAGGGGATGCAGACGAACGCGAGGCTGAGTAGGCCCATGATGAGCATCACCTGGATGTCTGCGTTGGATGAGGACTTGATCGGTTCCACCTGATACCACAGCGTATACAGCCACAGCCATGCCTGGCCGGGGTAGCTGCCGGTCTCGTTCATCATGCCCCACTGCTCACCGAGCAGGTGCTGAGCTTCCGCGCGTTCGCCGAGCAGGCCGCCGTCGGCCATGAACAGCAGCGGCTTTGTGTAGTCGGTCTGGAAGAACTGGTTGCTCGTCAAGAGACTCCCGTCAAGGCCACCGCTCTTTGCAAGGCCGAGCAGCCCGGCCATCATCGTCGGTACGGGACCCGTCCCGCTCGCCTGCACCGTCACCGCGCCGGTGCTCGGGTCGAGTGCCACCGTCTTGGGCGGCGCCTTCTTTTCTTCGATGGCCGTTTCATATTCTTCCAGTGGCTTGGCGTAGGCTTCGCCCCATTCCTTTTTGGTCTTTTCGGGAGCGGCCTGATATTCCGAGACGGCGCTCGTCAGGGCCGGGTCGCCGGGGATCGTCCGCAGCGGATCAATCACGTAATCCTCAGCGGTGTTGATCGGGTGACTGACGCCGAGCCAGCGCTGCGGGTGCAGGAACAGGAAGTGCTGCACGCTTCCGCTGTTGTGGTTATACGGGGGGCCGTATTCAGCCGTGTCGCTCGTGCCGTTGAGCTCCTTCGCTGCCGTGGCGATGAAGTTCACGGGCTGTTCGCGCGACCACTGCGCGATCGTGCTCGGCTTGTCATCGGGTGAGGAGAACAGCACGGTCAGCACCACCGCCAGCAGGCCGATCACGCCGACCGCGATGCACAACTCCTTGATCAGGTCATACGGCGCATAGCCGCCTTTCCAAGGCTGGGTGTCGTCCTTGGGAGACAGGAGGCTCACGTCTGCGCTCCGGTCGACGGTTCGGGCGAGCCGTCGGCTTCGCCGCTCCCGCTCGCTGCGAGCGCGACCCTGCGCTTGTCCAGCTCGAACGGTGGCACGACGCCGTGGCGGCGCACGAGCAGCACGTGCGCGCTGACGAGCGCGACCACTGCCACGGGCAGCAGCAGCACGTGGTAGCTATACATCTGCCCGAAGTTCGTGACGTTGAAGAACGCGCCGACGCCGACCGAGTTCAACCCGTCCTTGGCCTGCGTGGAAATCCACTGCGCGTCGAAGTTCTGCTGGGAGACGTAGCCGGTAAGCGCGCAGGGCACCGCGACCAGGAACGTGATCGCGCCGGTCATCCACACGCGCGCGCGGCCTCCGCGCCACGCGGCCATCCAGAACTTGCCCCACAGGTGGACGACCATCACGAAGAAGAACAGCTCGACGCTCCACATATGGATGCTGTTGAAGAAGTGCCCGACGCCTGTGTCGTGCCACCAGGCGGGACCCTTCAAGGCGAGGATCGAGCCGGAGGCGATGATCACGATCAGCGACGCGATCGAGGCGACCCCGAACACGTAGATCCACGAGGCGACATACGTCGGCTGACCGTCAGGGAGCAGCTTCTCGGGCGGCAGCGCCTCGACGGCCGCTTCCCTGACGCGCACCGTCCAGGTATCGGGGTGCGCCGTCGCACCCTCACCGGAGGGAGGGGGTGCGACGCTCACGATGCCCCGCCGCGCCTGCGCGCCGCCCCAGGGAACGGAAGCAGGATCGCAAGGACGAACACGACCAGCATCAGGACGATCACGACGACGTTCGCCACCGACAGGTGGACGAAGCTCCAATCCACCGTATGGGCCGGGTGATTCAGGTTGACGATCGCGCCCAGCACGCCCACGGGACTCACGAGGAGCCGCCTCGAATCAGCCTGGACACCATCTGATCAGGGAGCCTAACGGCGAGACAGACCTCTGTGTATCCGTACTTTCCCCCGATGCTGTCTGCGAGCTGGCTCATGCGACGGCCACGCTCCGCTCAGCGGCGACCATCTGCCGGTCGCCGTTCTCGCCCTGCAGGACGACCTTCAGCGCCCCGGTGTTCGCGGCGTCGGCGAACGTGTCGTAGGCGCTCATCGTGTCTCCGAGCGCGAAACGATGCGTGGCGAACAGCGAGGGGTCCAGGCGGCCACTGGCGATCAGCCGCATCAGCTGCGGGATGCTGAACGTGTCCACCAGTCCCGTCGTGATCGTCACGTCACGAATCCACAGCTTCTCCAGATGCAGGCTCGCCGCCTTGCCGTGCACACCGATGTTCGCCACTCGACCACCGGGACGGATCAGATCGGCCGCGAGCTCAAACGTGTCCGGCACGCCAACCGCCTCGAAGGCCACATCTGCGCCGAGGCCGTCTGTCATCTCCATGACCTTGGCGACGAGCATCCTCGCGCCAGTTGTTGATCGTCGTCATCCGCGCCGAACCGTGTGGCGCTCTCAAGGCGGCTGTCGGCGAGGTCGATGGCGACGATCCGCCCCGGCGTGTAGAGGCGGGCGGTGAGGATCGCTGCCAGGCCGATCGGGCCGGCGCCGACGATCGCCACCACGTCGCCGGGGGAGACCATGCCGTTGAGCACCCCGACCTCGAAGGAGGTGGGCAGGATGTCCGCGAGGAACAGCACCTGCTCGTCGGTGAGCTGGGCGGGCACCTTGTAGACGGAGTTATCGGCGAACGGGACGCGAGCGTATTCGGCCTGCAGCCCGTTGATGAGGTGCCCGAAGATCCAGCCGCCGCCGCCCAAGCACTGCCCGTAGCGGCCCTCCTTGCAGAAGCGGCAGCGTCCGCAGGAGCTCACGCAGGACATCAGCACGCGGTCGCCTGGGGCGACGGTGCTGACGCCGGCTCCGACCTCCTGGACGGTGCCGACGGCCTCGTGGCCGAGGATCGTGCCCGGCGTGGTCTCCGGCACGTCTCCCTTGAGGATGTGCAGGTCGGTGCCGCAGATCGTTGACGTGTCGATCCTCACGATCGCATCGGTTGGGTCGATGATCGTCGGGTCATCGACCGTGTCCCAGCCTCGCTCGCCGGGACCGTGATAAACGAGGGCCTTCATCTCGGGTTCCACCTTTGGTCGGTTTGTGTGCAAGAAAGGACGCTCAGCGCAACGGACGCTAGAAGCGGCTCAGGGCCGACGCATCGGGGACTCACACTGTCCCCGTTGCGTGTTTCTACGTGCTCAGGAGCGTGCATGGGTCTCTCCACGCTGGCGCTGTAGCCTGCGCACCTCGGCCAGCAGCCCGCGGTTCTCTATGCGCAGCGCGGCCGTCTGACGGCGCGCGGTCGCCAGCTCCTCGGCGAACGCCGGGAGGATCGCGCGAAGCTGAGCCAGCCGGTCCAGAAGGTGCTCGCGCTCAACCCCACCGGCAGTGATACGCCGACCGCTCAGCAGTCCAACGGCACTCACCGCCAGCTCGGGCGATACGGATGGGATGGCGCTTGTTGCTGGCACTGTTTCGATCCTCCCGGCTTGTGTGTTGATCCGAGGGCCATCTTCGCCCTGCCCGCCACACCGCCGTATCCGCTGCTCCCACCTGGAGCACTCAGTGCTCACTACGGAGGATTACCGGGGCCAGCACTGATGACCGGCACCGCTATGGGCATCTACGGTGTGAGCAATGCCTGGTCGCAGCCTTCGCATAGCGCGCATCGCCGGAATCCCCGTCGGGGTCAGCCCGTGGTGGCTGGTGATCGTCGCGTTGATCACCTGGTCGCTGGGCGCCTCCTACTTCCCCGAAGTGATACATGGCATCAGCCCCGCCGCGTCCTACGCGCTGGGGCTCTCAAGCGCGCTGCTCTTGTTTGCAAGCATCCTCGCGCACGAGTTCGGCCACGCGATCGTCGCGCGGCGGCACGGCATCGAAGTCGAGGAGATCGACCTGTGGCTGCTCGGCGGCGTCTCGCGTATGCGCGGGGAGGCACACGACCCACGCGACGAGCTGCGCTACGCCCTGGCGGGTCCCGCCGTCACAGCGGTGATCGCCGCCTGCTTCGGCGTGGTGGCGCTGCTGTTGCCGTCCTCCACGCCGGCGGCCATTCGTGCGCTCGTTGAATACCAGGTGTTCGTCAACGGGCTGATTCTCGTCTTCAACCTGCTGCCCGCGTTCCCGCTCGACGGTGGGCGGGTGCTGCGCTCGCTGCTGTGGCGCCGCAGCGGTGATATCGGAAAGTCCACAGACACCGCCGCGAGCGTCGGTCGCGCGTTCGGCTACCTGATGATCGTGCTCGGCGGCCTCGAGTTCCTGGGAGGCGCACCCGAGGGGCTGTGGCTCGCGCTGATCGGCTTCTTCATCGTGATGGCCGCCGGTGCGCAGGCCGTCGGCGCACAGGTCCAGGCGGCCCTCTCTGGCGTGACAGCGGGTGAGCTGATGTCCACGCCGGCCGTGAGCATCCCCGAGCACGCCTCTCTCGCTCACGCCGCCGAGGCATACTTTCGCCCCTACCGTTACAACGCATTTCCCGTCACCGACGAGCAGGGCCACGCGATCGGGCTGGTCAGCATCGCCCAGGTCGAGGCGTACTTGCGCGGGCGGTGCTCCCCGGCAGAGATCCGCGCGGTAGCCGACTGCGACCCCGCCTTGATCGTCCACACCGAGGAGGACGTGGCACGACTGCTTGAGCGGCCCGCGTTCTCCAGGTTCGGGCGTGCCGTGGTCATCGACGCCGACGGCCGACCCGTCGGGCTGGTCTCGATCACCGACGTACAGCGCTCACTACGCGCCTACAAGCTCACCGGCCCCAACGGTCATGGGCACGCGCACGCCGCCGCCGGTTGACGCATTCCCAGCGGGCTCAGGCTCGCGGAGATGAGGAGCGAGCGATAGTGATGTACCAGTAGCCACCCGCGAGGTTCAGCACGCCAATAACCAGGAAGAAGGCTCCCCATCCGTAGGCGGCGTAGGAGAGGCACACGACGCCCGCGGTGGCCGCAACGAAGCTACCGGCAATGCGCGTGAGGCCAAAAGCGCGGAGGTGGCGGTACTCCCACGGATTGATCAGGCGTTGCAAGCCGGATCGCGGAGGGGATGCCCACCACCCGCGAAGACCTGTCCGCGCGGCGTTGTCGTTGGCTGCGTGCATCGGGGGCGTTCCGCTCACTCGCTTCACGAACCTCAAATAGAACGCCCCGAACACCAGGACAATCCCCACGTTGACGATCAGGCGCTCCCAGAACCGATGCCTGAAGAACAAGACGTCCACGGCGACCACGACGGCTACCAGCGCGAGCACGTAGAGCACGACGCCTGCCTGCCTTCCCATCCGTTCCACTCTACTGCCCGATAGGTCTTTCACATTCTGTCTCGTCGGATGTTCATACATCCTCGGGGATCATCTCGATCGCACCACAGGGGCACTCCTGCACACAGATTCCACAGCCCTTGCAGTAGTCCAGGTCGAACGCATAGCCGTCGCCCTCATCGACCTTGAGGACCGCGTTATCGGGGCACACGCCATAGCAGTTGTCGCAGCTGAAGCAGTTGCCGCAGGACAGGCAGCGACGCGCCTCAAACAGCGCGTTGGTCTCATCCAGGCCCTGTGTCACCTCATCGAAGGTGGACTGCCGGCGGATGATGTCCAACTGCGGCGCGACGGTCAATGGTGCGTCGGCGTAGTACCAGGTGTTCAGCGTCGGGAAGTCTGCAAGCTCTCCGACCGCAGGGTGCGTGAACTCGCGGCCGGCAAGCCAGGCGTCGATGTTGCGGGCGGCCTGCTTGCCGTGCCCGATGCCGACGGTAACGGTGCGGTCGGCCGGCACCATGTCCCCGCCGGCGAAGATGCCCTCGTGGCCGGTCATCATGCGCTCATCGACCTGAACGACACCATCCTCGACCTGTAGGCCCGGCACGCCGTCGAGCAGCGACAGGTCGGCTTCCTGGCCGAGCGCGAGGACGAGTGAGTCGGCCTTCAGCTCCGCCAGCTCGCCGGTGGGCTGCGGAAAGTCCGCTCTCGTCGAGCTCCATCTTCTCCAGCAACACCCTGCCCTCGCTGGCGTGGCGGATGGTGGATAGCCACTTCATCATCACGCCCTCCTCGAGCGCTTCCTGCACCTCGGAGTCGTGGGCGGGCATCCGCTCGCGTGTGCGACGGTAGACGACGATCGCGTCGCTCGCCCCGAGGCGCTTGGCGGTGCGCGCGGCGTCCATCGCCGTGTTCCCGCCGCCGTAGACGACCACGCGACGGCCGAGCAACGGGCGCTCCTGGCCCTCCATGCTTGCCAGCAGCGTCACCGCGTCCAGGATGTGCGCGGCCTCCCCGGCGGGAATGTATGCACGCCTGCCGATGTGCGCACCGACGGCCAGAAACGCCGCGTCGAACCCGCCGTCTCGCATCGCATCGAGGATGCTCGTGACCTTGCTGTCCAGTTCGAGCGTGACCCCGAGGTCAAGGATGCGCGCGATCTCGGCGTCCAGAACATCCCGCGGCAAACGGTATGTGGGGATGCCGAAGCGCATCATGCCGCCGGCGACCGGCCCCGCGTCGCGGATCGTGACCGTGTGCCCGCGCCGCGCGAGCTGGTAAGCCGCCGACAGGCCGGAGGGACCGGCGCCGACGACGAGCACACGCTTGCCGGTCGGCTCGGCCTCTACGGTCAGTCGCCAGCCCTGGCGGATCGCCTCATCGCCGAGGAATCGCTCGACACCGTGGATGCCTACGGGATCGTCCAGCTGCGCACGGTTGCAGGCAGTCTCGCATGGGTGGTAGCAGACACGGCCCATCACAGCGGGCAGCGGGTTGTCCTTGACCAGCTCCCGCCACGCGGTCTCATAGTCGCCGGACTCGGCGTGGTAAAGCCACTGCTGAATGTTCTCGCCGGCCGGGCAGCCGTGATTGCACGGCGGCAGCCTGTGCACATACACGGGCCGCTCTTGGCGCCAGGAGCCCGTCTTATTGGCAAGACTCGATCCAACGTCCAGCGTGATCGCAAACGGCTTATCCACCGTTGCTCACCGCCCCTTGCTCGTCACGGCGCTCAGCGAGGCCGGGGCGCCCGCCGAGCAGGCCGAAGCGGCGGATGTTGCGATCCGCGCCGGCCTGGATGCGCGCGATCACCTCGCTGTGCAGCTCGGGCTCGAACAGGTGCGCAAAGCGCTTCTGCGGGCGCAGGTACTCCTCGACGGGCACCTGCCGGCGAATCTCAGAGACACCGCAAAGCTCGCCGTCGCGCGCCTCGAACACCGGGAAGATGCCCGACTCCTTCGCCAAACGGGCAATCCTGATCGTGTCCTTCGACGCGCTGCCCCAGCCGAGTGGACAGGGGACGAACACGTGCAGGTAGCGCGCGCCTCGTAGCCCCATCGCCGTCTTGACCTTCGCCTCCAGGTCGCGCAGCTCGGCGACGGTCGCTGTCGCGACGTAGGGGATCTCGTGCGCCATCGCGATCAGCGGCGCGCTCTTGCCCTGACCAAACACGTTCCCCGGCTCCGGGCCGACAGCCTGCGTGGTGGCAGTGCGCGCGGCGGGCGGCGTGGCGCCCGAGCGCTGCACGCCCGTGTTCATATACGCCTCGTTGTCGTAACAGATGTAGAGCACGTCATCGTTTCGCTCGAACATCCCCGACAGGCACGCCATCCCGATGTCCACGGTGCCGCCATCGCCGCCCTGGCCGACGACGCGCACGTCCTCGCGGCCCTTCGCCCGCAGCGCCGCTGCGATCCCCGTCGATACGGCGGGAGCGTTCCCGAACAGCGAGTGGATCCACGGGATTCGCCAGGAGGTCTCCGGGTAAGGGGTAGAGAACACCTCCAGGCAGCCGGTCGCGTTCGCGGCGATCATCTGGCCGTTGGTGGCGCGCATCGCGGCATCCAGTGCGTAGCGTGCGCCGAGTGCCTCCCCGCAGCCCTGGCACGCGCGATGCCCACAGGTGATCGAGTTTGTTCGCTGCTCGTCGGCCTGCACCGAGCGCTGCTCAGGGTCGAGCAGCCGGTTGCCGACTGCGAAGCTGCCGGTCTGGTAGAAGCGGATCGTGGGCGCGGTCATGCTTGTCTGCTCCTCACACGGGCCCCGCCGCGACCGTGCCGAGGTCGCGCAGAATGTTCTCCGCGTGCGGACCCGATGCCCGCGAGGCGTCGATCCGTCCAAGCTCGCGGTTCACGACATCCCAGTCCATGTCCAGGAACGTCAACGGCTCCAAGCGATCGGCCGCCGCATCGCGGAACAGCCCATGTAGTGATGCCTTTGTGATCGGACGACCACCGAGACCCGCGATCACCGTGTAACCGTGCAACTGCATGCCGGCGAGCGCCATGCGGACGTCCGTCGAGACGATCCCGCCGATCCCGACTGCCAGTGCCTTCTCGAGCACGACCACACGCCGCGCTTGGCGTACCGCCCTGCGCACTGCCTCCAATGGGAACGGGCGAAACGAGGTGATCCCAATGGCGCCGATCTTCACGCCCTGCTCGCGCAGCTCATCGATCGTGTCCTTGATCGTCCCAAGCACCGACCCGAGCGCCACCACGATCGTCTCCGCGTCCGCGGCACGGTACGGCCGGATCAGGCCACCCGAGTCGCGCCCGAACGCGTCTTTGAGATCGGAGGCGATCTCGGGGATCAGCTCGAGCGCCTGCATCTGCTTGGCGTGCGCGAGGTACTTCACCTCCATGAACGCCTCCGGTCCGACCATCGCGCCGATCGATACCGGCTCATCAGGATCGAGTACCTGACGAGGCTCGAAGGCAGGCAGGAAAGCGTCGACCTGCTCCTGATCGGGGATCTCCAGACGCTCGACGGCGTGCGTGAGGATGAACCCGTCCATGCACACCATCACCGGAGTGGAAAGCTCCTCGGCCAGCCGGAAAGCCTGGATGTGCAGGTCAAGCGCCTCCTGGTTGGTCTCGGCGTAGAGCTGGATCCAGCCCGAGTCGCGCTGGGACATCGAGTCCGAGTGGTCGTTCCAGATGTTGATCGGGGCGCCGATCGCGCGGTTGGCGACAGTCATCACGATCGGCAGGCCGAGCCCCGAGGCGTTGTACAGCGCCTCGGTCATATACAAGAGCCCCTGGCTCGCCGTTGCCGTATAGGCCCGAGCGCCGGTAGCGCTGGCGCCGATCGCGACGGACATCGCGGCGAACTCCGACTCGACGTTCACGAACTCGCAGGGTGAAAGCTCACCGCCCTTCACTAGCTGGGAGAGATTCTCGACGATGTGCGTCTGCGGTGAGATCGGGTACGCGCAGATCACCTCCGGCCGGCACAACGCCACCGCCTCCGCGACAGCGCGCGATCCCTCAACCTGACGCAGCACCGCTCAGCTCCTTGCGCTCGTCCGCGACCCAGGCGTAGGCCGCCATCGCCGCCGCCACATTGCCCTCGCCGACGTTTCCTGTGAAGCGCTCACGGATCGCCTGCACAACGGCGTCCAACGAGACCAGCCCGCTGAGCGCCGCGAAACCACCGAGCAGCGCGGCGTTGGCGACCGGCCGCCCCGCGTGTTCGCGTGCCAGCTCACCGGCGGGCACGGTCAAAAGTCGCTCGTGACGGAAGCCTGACGCGAACTCGCCCAGGCCGAGCTCGTCAAAGCTCTGTGTGGTGTTGATGAGGATGAACCCCTCCGGGGTAAGGCCGCCGAACACGTCAACCTGGTGCAGCAGCGTCGGGTCGACGACGATCAGTGCGTCGGGTGCCATTACTGGCTCTCGCACACGGATCTCGTGATCGTCGATCCGGCAGAACGACACCACCGGGGCGCCCATGCGCTCTGATCCGAAGCTCGGGAACGCCTGCGCGTAGCGGCCCTCATCGAAGGCCGCGAGCGCCAGTAGCTCCGCGGCGGTGACGACACCCTGCCCGCCGCGGCCGTGGATACGGACCTGCAACATCACCGGGTTCCAAAATGCGCGCCGGGCACGGCAGTCCGCTCGGCAGCGGTGTCGTGCGCGCGTGCGAAGTCGAGCATCACGCGCTGCTCCGCCGCGGCCACCAGCGCTCGGGTCCGGTCGATCACATCGACGTTGACGGAGATCGCGTCGATCCCGGCGCGCACCAGCAGCTCGGCGTACTCGGGGTGCACCGACGGCGCCTGCCCGCAGATCGAGGTGCGCAACCCCAGCTCACGGGCGCGCGGGATCAACTCCCGCAGATACGTCGTGACCGCCGGGTCGCGCTCATCGAACGTTTCAGCCAGCACCTCGTTGTCACGGTCGGCGCCGAGCAGCAGCTGGGTGAGGTCGTTGGAGCCGATCGAGATGCCGCTCACGCCGAGTGCCGCGTACTCGGAGAGGTTGAACAGCACCGAGGGGACCTCCGCCATCACCCACAGCTCAAAGCCGGCGCGGTCGAGCAGTCCCGACTCGGCGATCAGATCACGGCAGCGGCGCAGCTCGCGGGCGGTGCGCACGAACGGGAGCATCACGTGCAGGTTGCGCTGGCCGGCGTCCCACACCCTGCGTATCGCCTGAAGCTCAAGCGCGAAGACATCCGGCTCGCGGGTGTAGCGCAGCGCGCCACGGTAGCCAATCATCGGGTTTGACTCGTGCGGCTCAAACCGCTCTCCTCCGCGCAGCCCGGAGAACTCGTTGGTGCGGAAGTCGATCGTGCGGTAGGTCACTGGCCGCGGCGCGAAGCCGACCGCGAACGCGCTCAAGCCCTCCGCCATGCGGGCGACAAGCTCCTCGCCCCGGCCCTCCTCGAGCAGCGTGCGCGGGTGATCGCCGGCCAGCGCCTCCAGCACCATCATCTCCGCCCGCAACAAGCCAACACCATCGACCGGCAGATCCTTCACACGGTCGACCTGTGAGGGCTCAGACAAGTTCACGAGGATCTGCGTCGCCGTCACCCCAGCCGCCGGGGGCGCCGTTGCGGGCTGCTGGACGCCGGAGGGCACCCGCGCGGGCCCTGGTGCGCAGGCGCCCTCCAATACGAGCCCTCGGGTAGCGTCGACGGTCACGATCTCACCGTCGCGCAGCCGTTTGGTCGCCTCGCTGGTCCCGACGACGCAGGGGATGCCAAGCTCTCGTGAGACGATCGCGGCGTGGCAGGTCATACCGCCCGAGTCGGTGATGACGCCGGCCGCACGGCGCAGCAGCGGCAGCCAATCAGGGGAGGTCATGTGGGTGACGAGCACATCCCCGTCGCCGAGCGCGTCGGCGTCCGCGAGCGAGGTGAGCACCCGCGCGGCGCCGCTTGCGCTGCCCGGCGCTCCGCCCAGCCCACGCAAAAGCACTGTCTGCGGCTGCTCAGCGGACGGCGTGGCAGCGCTGGGTGTGGACTCCTGCTCGTCGTGGAGTGTGGTGATCGGACGGCTCTGCAGCATCCACAGGTGCCCGTCGGGGTCAAACGCCCACTCGGTGTCCTGCGGGGAGCCGTAGTGCTCTTCGATACGCAGCCCCAGCTCGGCGACAGCCATGACCTCTCGCTCATCCAGAGTCGGCCGCTTACCCTCCTCGCGCGAGAGGCGCCGTATACGGGTCCCTCCGTCCGCGTCGTCGAACTCGACCACGAGCTCCTTGTAGTGAACTTCGCGGCAGCGCAGATACAACGTGACGCGACCACGCACCCACAGCGGGTCCTTCTCGATCACGTAGCGATCGGGTGACACCGAGCCGGAGACGACGGCCTCGCCGAGACCGAAGGACGCCTCGATCACGAACTCGTTGCGCTCGCCCGTCGCGGGGTTGACCGTGAACATCACGCCGGCGCGAGTCGAGGCTATCTGGCGCTGTACGACGACCGCGATGTCCATATCCGCCTGTGCGAAGCCGTTGATGCCGCGGTAGTAGATCGTGCGCGTCCCAAACAGCGACCGCCAGCAGCGGCGAACCGCGTCGATCACCGCGCCTGAGCCGCGGACGTTCAGGAAGGTCTCGTTCATTCCCGCGAACGAGGTCTCGGCGGTGTCCTCGGCCGTCGCTGAGGAGCGCACGGCCACAGGCCCCTCGGTGTCCTCGCCGAGGAGCCGCTCGTAGCGCGAGCGTATCTCGTGCTGCAGAGCCTCCGGCATCGGGGCGGCATCGATCATCTCCCGCGCGGTGACGCTCGCTGCCTGCAAAGCCGCGGTGTCCTCGACATCCACGCCGTCAAGCAGCTCCGCGAGGCGCTCGCGCAGACCATTCTCAGCGCAGAACGCTGCGTAGGCCGGGGCGCCGACGACAAAACCATCCGGCACGGGCAGCCCGGCCGAGGTCAGCTCGCCCAGATTCGCGCCCTTGCCGCCCGCGAACAGCACATCCTCGCGGCCGAGCTGCGCGAACGAGCGGACCAGCTCCAGGCCGGATATCACAGGTGCTGGGGACGAAACGCTCATCTATCTGCTCCTCCTACATCGCGGGGTGCTCGATCGCGGTCGCTCTGACCGCTTACAAGTCAACTCGCCGCCGGCGCGGGCGCCTACCGCACTGATCCCTGAGCGAGCTCGGTAGTTACCACCCATGACCGTGCTCGCCGCCGGCGCGTAGTGTTGAACGCCAGATGAAGGTGATCTCCCAGCGCGAGTTGCACACGGCGCTCGCCGCGCTGAGCGCCGGCGAGCCGCGGGTCATCGCCAGCGGAAATCTCGGGACCCCGCGTGTCCTGCTCGATGCCCTGGAGGGCGCGGTGGAGCGCTACCGGCTGTTCATGCTCGCCGCGCAGGCACCGTTGCCCGCCCGCGAGGGCGTCATCTTCGAGACGCCGTTCGTGGGGCCGGGGATGCGCGACACCGGCGAGCGACTGGACTACCTGCCGATGCGCCTCTCGCTCGTTCCCAGGCTCCTCGGCACGCTGCGCCCGCCCGACGTAGTGCTACTGCACACCTCCACACCACACAAGGGGAAGGTCTCGCTCGGGATCGAGGTGAACATCCTGCCGGCGGCCGTCGAGCATGTGCGTGCCCGCGGCGGGCTCGTCATCGCCCAGCTGAACCCTGACATGCCCTACACGCTCGGCGACGGCGAGCTATCCGAAGACCTCATCGACCTCGCAGTCGAGGCCCAGCAAGACCTCCCGACCACCGCTATCAGCGCCAGCCACGACCATGCGCAGACGATCGCCGAGCGCGTCGCCGACCTCGTGCCCGCTGGCGCCACGCTGCAGCTCGGTATCGGCCAGGTCCCCGACGCGACGCTGCGCGCGCTCGCCGGCCGGCGCAACCTGGCGATCTGGTCGGAGATGATCTCCGACGGGGTGATGGGCCTTGAGCACGCGGGTGCACTCGACCGTGAACGGCCGATCGTGTGCTCCTTCATGTTCGGCTCCAGGTAGCTGTACGAGTGGGTTCACCACAACCCCAGGCTTTGCATGACGCGCACCGAGACGACCAACGATCCCTCGCGGATCGCGGCACGAGCGCAGATGATCTCGGTCAACACGGCGCTGCAGGTCGATCTTCACGACCAGGCCGGCGCAAGCCACATTGGCGGGCGCGTTTACTCCGGCTTCGGTGGCCAGCCCGACTTCGTAGAGGGTGCCCTGCACTCGCCCGGCGGGCACGCCGTGATCGCGCTTCGCTCCTGGCACGAGCGCAGCGACACCTCGACGATCGTGCCCCACCTGGACAGCCCTGTGACCTCCTTCCAGCACTCTGCGGTCATCACCGAGCAAGGCGCCGCGCACATCTTCGGGCGCAGCCAGCGCGCCCAGGCCCGGCTCATAATCGAGCACGCCGCGCACCCCGACGCCCGCGATCAGCTACGCGACTACGCAACCACGCTGGGCGCGAACCCAGCCGTCGTCAGGATGTAACCGCGGCCGTCGGATCATCCGGCCGGCTCTGCTCGGGAAATCGCTCACCCGCCGTGCGCCACGCTGAGGTCGGGAACTCGACCCGATCAACGCCATCGCGGCAGGCGACGTGAGCGTTGAAGCCGTCGCGGAACACATCCAGCATCGCGCGGTTATCAGGCAGCACCTCGGCCACGAAGCGTGTAATGCCGTGGCGCTCGGCGACCGCCCCGAGCCGCTCGATGAGGATCGTGCCCAAGCCGCGATCGTGTAGGTGATCGGCAACCTCCACCGCGACTTCCGCCCGTTTGCGATCGAGCGGGATGTACAGGGCGTGAGCGACCAGCGCGCCCATCTCGTCATGTGCGACCAGCCCGAAACGTCCCGCGCTCGTGTCCGCCGCCAAATGAGCAGCGCAGCTCAAGTCCACGGCGCCGCTGAAGAACCGCAGACGTCGAGCCTCCAGGCACAGTCCCGCCAGGAACGAGCGCAACGCGGGCTCATCGGCGGCCGTAGCGGGACGCAGCGTGACCAGCGAGCCATCGCGCAGCCGGACAAGCTCGGGCTCGCTCATATCTGCAACGGCGCTGGGCGTCTGTGGCAATGGAGGAACAGTCATCGTGCCAGCAGCCTCGCGCCCAGCGCAGCGCCACGCATCCGTTGCTGCCCCTGTCGATGGCGGGGAGAAACTACGCGGGTGGCGCGGCTACAGAGTCCAGTAGTGCCCTACATGAGCGGCGGCGCGCGAGGTCAAAAGCGGCTCCGGCGCCGCCGATCGCGCCGGCTCATCGGAGGCGAGCGCGGCAAGCGTCTCCCGCACGCACTCTGCCAGCGCGGCCGGCTGGTAGCCACCCTCCAGAACGGCTCCGAGCGGCACGCCGAGCGATACGGCCAGCCCCCGCACATGGCGAGCCATCTCCCCAAACGAGCCCGCCTCCAGACGACAACCCGCCAGCGGGTCCTCACGGTGCGCATCAAAGCCGGCGGAGATCAGCACGAGCTCCGGCGCGAAGCTCTCGGCGACCGGGAGCACGATGTGCTCGACAAGCGAGAGCCACAGGTCCTCCTCAGAGCCCGCGGGGACGGGCAGGTTGATCGTGTAGCCCTCGCCCGCACCTGAGCCCACCTCGCTCATCGAGCCCGTGCCCGGATAGATCCCCGCCTGATGGATGCTCACGAACAGAACATCCGAGCGGCGCCGGAACGCCTCAGCCGTCCCATTGCCGTGGTGCACATCCCAATCCAGGATCAACACCCTCCTGGCGCCCAGCTCGCGGATCGCCAGCTCCGCGGCGATCGCAACGTTGTTGAACAAGCAGAAGCCCATCGCGCGATCCGGTTCAGCATGGTGGCCCGAGGGACGCACGCCACAGAACCCGAGCCTCGCCTCGCCCGCCATCAGCGCCCTTGTCATCTCGCACGCGCCGCCGGCGGCGTGCAGCGCCGCACGGTAGGAGGGCTCTCCGACGAACGTGTCCGGGTCGATCGCCCCGCCACCGGCCAGCGACAGCTCCTTGATGCTCTGCACAAGACGGGCGCCGTGAATCAGCTCCAGTTGTGCTTCCTCGGCGGGTGGGGCAGCGCGTCGCTCCCAGCCCAGCCAGTGGTCCGCGGCCAGCATCCGCTCGATCGCCACAAGCCGCTCAGGCGTGTCCGGGTGCTCGGGCATGTGCACACGCGGATCGTGTTCCAGGCACGCCGGGTGGCTGAAATAGAGTCCAGGCTGCTCGACGGGCCGCACGCCCAACTGCTCGCTCACCGCCGAGGAATACCACAATCTTGCTGCCGCATTCGGGGCCAGGAAGGCGCACACAGGATTGCAGCGAAACCCATTGTCTGAGGCATATCCCACGCACTCCGCAGAATGGACGCGCTCGACCTACGCGCCATCTAGTCTTGCCCGAGTAGCTGCCGATACATGACCCGCGTCTCGCGTGTTGGCTGTAGCCCGAGCTGCTCATCGAGCGCGTGGGCAAGCTCGTCGTAGCGTCGGGTGATCGACTCGCGTAGCCCGAGCGCATGTTCGGCTTGGAGGGCGAGGCGCCAGCTTGCCTCGTGGAACTGGTCGAGCGTGATTGCCTGCTCGGCCATTTCAAGTGCGCCGCGAGCGTCGCCGCTTTGGAGGCGTGAGCGTCCGGCGCGCTCCAGTAGTTCGAGCAGGGTGGCGCGTAGGCGGCGGATATGCCCGTCGGCCCAGGCGTAGTCGGTGCCTTCAAGGGGCTCGCCGCGCCAGAGTCCGATCGCTGTTTCGAGGGCTTCGGGATCATCGTGTTCGGGGTCCGTGGATTCGAGAAGCTGCTCCAGCTGGTCGAGGTCGATGTTGACCTTCGCGCGGTCGAGTTGGTAGCGCTCGCCGTCGTGGACCCATGCGTCGGCGAGTGCGCGTCGCGCGTCGGTGACGGACTGCCAGAAGCGGGGTCGGGTGCGCTCGGGGTCTTGTGCGGGCCATAGCGCCTCGATCAGCTCGTCGCGGCTGGCGCCCTTGGGTTGCAGCGCGAGATACGCGATCAGCTCGCGCGTCGGCGCTCGCTTGAGTGCCCGCTTGGCTCCGCTGACCTTGAATGGGCCGAGGACAGAGATCGAGAGGGCCGGTCGCTCCTGCGTCGCGGCTGGGGCGTGTGTCGCTGATGACGCATCGGGTGACGAGGCCGTAGCCGGTAGGGCGAGCGCGACCCGTGAGACTGGCGCGTCGGCGGCGGTCGGCGCGGGTCGCGGAGCAAAGGTGAGAGGAAATCGAGTAGGGGTAGTCCGGGGTGCCGCTGCTCGTGGCCTGGGTGGCGGCGCGCTCGGTATCACCCCCGGCAGGACCATCGCGCGCCGGGAGGGGGAGCTGTGGACGGTGGCCTGCGCGGCGCGGATGAAGACTGAGAGCCCAATGTAGGCGGCGAGCAACCATACGATGCAGGCCAAGCCTTGCTGGATAATCGCTGTGGTCAGTGGCGCGGTGAGGGAGCTGATTTGCGGCAATCCGGGTCTGAGCTGCCACAGCATTATCAGTGCCGTGAGAGATACGACTGCGGCGGCGGCGCCGCCGATACGAGCGGTGAGCGGGTGGCGTCTCATAGCAGGAGGACGATCAGGCACGCGGCGGCGGTGATCGGCGCGAGCGGCAACGAGATTTTGAGCGCCGCGCGTCCGCGCCGGCTGAGGAGGTACAGCGCGATCAGCGCGTACAACTCCAGGGTGATGAGTAGTGCGAGTGGCGCGAAGGCGTCGAGGGCGCAGAGGATCAGCAGCGCGAGCTTCACGTCGCCCATGCCGAGCATTGCCGGCGCGGCGAGGCTGACCGCGAGCAACAGGGCGACAAGCGCCGCGCCGATGTAGAGCCCGGAGCTTGGGTGTACCCCTTCGGCGAGTGAAAGCGCGGCGCATATCGTGGCTGCGGGGAGCACGATGCGGTTGGGGATGCGGTGCTCGCGCACGTCATGGAGCGCGAGCAGGCCGAGCGCCCCGCCAAGGATGGCGAGTCGTGCGAGCCCGAACGGGCCGACTGTGAATCCGGCGCCGCCGGCCGCGAGCAGGATCGCGGCGCCTGCTCCTGCGCAGGTTAGGGTCGCTCGTCTCATGGTCCGCGTGGTCCGGCGGTCGCGTGCGCTGTGATTGTGAGTGTGTTCAAGCCGACGAGGCCGAGCAGGATCGTCGGGACGTGCCGGGTGACGGTCACGGTCACATTGCTTGTCGTGGCTGTCACCTGGCTGATGACGGAATGGTTGGCGGCGATCGTCTGCTGCGCTTCGGTGCGCGCCCGTGTTGGGTTGAGCTGCAGGTGGCCTTCGTGCAGAGCTTGGAGGCCGATCGCCTGACTACCGGAGAGTGCGGCGTCGTCGGCGATCGAGGCGAGCTGGCGCTTGACGAGGAAGGCGTGGCCGATGTCCACCGCCGCGCCGATCACCATTATCAATGCGAGGGAGAGCAAAAGGCCTGTGATGAGTACCGAGCCGCGCTCACCGGTCAAGCGTCTGTGCAGCCTTCGGAGGGTCATGGGCGTTCGAGGATGCTTCGGTAGCGGTCTACCGGGGCGCTTGCGTCGGCGTGGACGGTGATCGTGCCGAAGTGCCCGAGCAGCGGCAGCGCGCCGATCGGGATTTTGGCGGTGACGTGGGCGCTCATCACCTGCCCACGCGCGAACGTGCCGGTGAGGTTAAGCGCGAGTGGGACATTCGCGCCGGCTTGTTCCTGGGCGAGCGCCGTGGAGGCTGCCGCGTGGGCGGCGGCGGGGTTGGGCGCCTGCACAGCGGAGCGCACGGCATCGCGGGCGGCCTGCTGCGCGTCAACCTGCGCGAGCTCGATCCGGGCGTAGAGCGCGATCAGGAACATGAGCGGGATCAGCACCCCGGCGAGCAGCAGCACACCGCTGACCATCGCCGCTTCTCCGCGCTCACTTTTGAGCTTGCGTGTCAGTCCGCCGATGGTCATGGTCGTGTTTCGTCTGGGGGGTAGCGCTCGGTTGGGACGCTCGCGTGCGCGGTGATCGCGGGGAGCATCAGGTCAACGCCGGGAAAGACGTGTGGCGCCGAGCCCGCAACGGTTACGGTCACGACGGTGGGACTGCTTCGCGCGGAGGGGTGAAGGCCTGCGCCGGCTCCCCCGGCGGCGGTGAGGATCACCTGGGCGCGATTGACGCCTGCCCCGGAGCCTTCGGAGGCGGCTGCCTCCGCGCCGTTCTGTGCCGCGGCCTGCGCGACGTTGCGGGCGTGTGCGTAGGCGAGCGCCTGTATCGCCAGCGCGATCACGAGTAGCACAAGGCCGAGCGTGAGTAGCCCGGAGATCAGCGCGTCGCCGCGCTCACCGGCAAGCCGTTCGCGTAGTCCCACCACCGGAAGCCTCCTCGTGGGTCAGGCGCCGGATAGGACGCTGACGATCTTGTTCGCGGCCGTTTCGATCGCGGGCCTGACAATCGCCACGATCGCCGCGGCGGCGGCAGCGAGCCCGACGGCGAGCACGACCCAGTTGACCATGCTGTCGCCGCGCTCCTCATCGCGCACTCTGAGCGCCGTGTCGAGGAGACGGAACCAAATCGCGTCAAGGATGCCCATGACCATCCTCCTTTCTTTCATACCGTTTGGGTTAGGAAGTGGAAAAAGCCGTAGGAGACGAGCAGCACGAGCACCGCCAGCAGCGGGACCAGCGGCGCGTGCATCGCCAGGTAGGCGCGGTCGGCCGCGCGTTCCAGGTAACGGTTTTGCTCTGCGCGCATCTCTCTGGCCTGGGCGCGGAGGAAATCGACATACGGGCTCTCCTTCGCGCACAACAGCTCCGCGAACCGGGCGAACGCCGGCTCCCCCGTGTTCTTGGCGACCGTCCGCAGCGCTTCGCGCTCACCGAGCAACCGGTCACGCCGGGCGAGTGAAAGCGCTCGTGTCAGCTCATCCCCGAGTGGTCCCTGACAGTCATGCGCGGCGAGTTCGAGTGCCTGCCTGAGTGACTGTCCGGCGCGTAGTGAGAGCGCCATTACCGAGACGGCCTCTGGCAAGTCGAGGAACAGCGCCTCGCGCCGCTCGCGGGCCTCGGTGCGCAGTGCGAGATCGGGAACGAAGAAACCGACCACAGCGAGGATCAGCACGAGCACGATCGAGGGTGAGTGCTGGACCGCGGCAGCGTATGGCAGCAACGGCACGAATGGCACGGCGAACGCGAGCAGCAACTTCTTGAGAAAGAGCTGGCCGGGCGCTTCGCTGCGACCAGCTTGACGCAGCCAACCCTCATAGATCGCCATGACGCGCTCACTCCTCACGCGCACCGACTCGGGCAGACTCGCAGCCAACGGATTCTCCCGACCGAGAGTGATGGGGTGTTCTCCTCGTGCGCGAGCCATCCGTACCGCGAGCGATGGCCGCCGACGCGAGAGGGCGTGCGCGTACAGCAGCAGCCCGCCGACCACCAGGCAGATCGAGCAGAGCGCGAGCGTCCCGTTCACGATCGGCCTCCGATGGTGCGGCGGGGCTCGGGGACACGTCCCAGCCGGCGCATCAGCAGGTAGCACCCGAAGATCAGCCCGCCGCCGACGAGCGCGACGATCGTGCCACCCGTGCTGCGGTAGGCGTCCAGGTATCCGGGCGAGCTGAGTCCGATCAACAGCAGAATCACGATCGGGCTCAGAGCGAGGATCGCCGCTTCAACGTGCATCGAAGAGGCCCGCGAGCGTGCCCGCTCGCGGGCCTCAAGGCGTTCAGAGAGGACACCGGCCAGCTCGCGCAGCACGGGCGCAAGACCACCGGCCGGGAGGTCCACGAGCGCCGCGCGCAGCAGCAGCGCAACCGAGTCAGCCGTGCGTTCTCCCGTCTCGCGCAGTCCCTCAAGCGCCGTGTCCAAGTCGGCGCTGCGCAAGCGCGTAGTGAACGCTGCCCACTCGCCGCGCAGCGCCTCCGGCCCCGACTCGGCGACCAGCGCCACCGCCGCGGGCCACGCGAGCCCCGCCTCAAGTGCGTCGGCGAGCTGCGAGAGCACCGCGGGCCAGGCGCGCTCGCGCTCGCGCGCTTGGCGGCCTCGACGTGAGCGCGCCCACGCGACCGGCGCGCACGCGCCACCCAGCAGTCCAGCGATCGTGACCGCCGGGACTTCCACGATCCACCACGCCACCAGCCCCAGCAACAGCCCGCAACCCACAATGACCGCCATGAACGTGTACGGCGCAATATCCAACGTGGCGTTGTCAAGCAGCGCCCCCAGGCGCGAGGAACGCTCAGGCGCGGAGAGCTTCACGCCCACCACTGCACCGAGCCACACCAGCCCGACGCCGGCAGCGAAGATCACCCCGAGCAGGAACCCGATCATCGTTCGCCTTCCGTCGTAAGGAACGCGCGAGACTCGCTCACCGGGTAGCTGATCGACGTTTCAGTGGAGCGAGCGGGCAACGGGCCGCCACCAGCTACCGGGCCGCTCGCGGTGTAGGAGATCGCCCACTGCACCAGCGCTTCGACGCGATACCCATTCGGGCCGCAGCTTGAGAGCACATTCGGGTCGTGCCCCTGATCGCCCGGCAGACAACGAGTCCGATAGACGTGGCGAACCGCGCCAGCAGGCGGCGTCCCAGGCCGGTAAGGCACCCCCGACCCCGCATCCAAGCTGGATTCGTCACCAAAGCTCCACCGAACCGATGCAGCGCTCGCGCTGACCGTCACCTGCTCGCCACGCAGAGAAACCGACACCGAGCGGGACGCGGGCGCCGGTTCGAGCCAGAACCAGGAGGCCGCGCCGGTCAATCCCATCGTCCGTGCAGACGGACTCACAATGATCCCGCCCACTGACAGGTTCAGTTGGGTGGCCGCTGAGACGGCCATCGCAGCAGGATTCACCGGCGGAGGGCCGGGTGCCGCCCGGCCGGGCCTCGCCGGAACCGGCGCAGGCACCACCCCATAACAAGGAGACACATTAACTTCACCTGCGGCGACACACCCTGATTCGCTGTTGGGTGGTCCACTGGACGCAGACGAGCCGGCGCCCCCGCCACCTTCTTCACCACCACCGCCCACAGGTGCCGGCCCAGCATTGCTTTCACGGCCGGGCTTGCTGCTCGTGACTGTGACTGAGCTACCTGCTTCGGCTCGACTCGGCGTGTTCTGCTGCGAGTAATAACCGATGTTGACTCCGGTGGCCGACGCAGATGCGACCCAGACAAGTGAGCCGAGCACAACGCAGGCGGGAACACAGGCGCTCATTTCTGCGCCTTTACTTCCCAGACCACGAACCGCACTGCCTGCCCGAGGCGATGCAATCCCAAACGGTCGTGTTCGTTTAGTGTGACCGTGCGTTCTCGTCTCCCGTGTTTGTATACGGCGACCTGTCCGCTGGCTGCGATCACCGCTGTAGCGGACATATACGACGGATCGAGCTGGATCGAAAGGATTTTTAGGTGCTCAGACAGGGAACGCACCCGAACACCCTGCCTTCGGCGACCTGCGGCCGAGGCCGTCAACGCTGCAAGCGCAGGTCCCTTCGTTGACTGTGATGCCCACGAGGGGATCGTGTTGCCCCAGAGGACGTAGTTGGACAAGCGCCCGTTTTCTTTCAGCGCTGCCCGCACCGCGTCTTCGAGAGCAGCAGGCGCCGTCTGCTGGGTGGTCGTCGTGCCTGCGGGGGACGTGTGACTAGCTGGGGTGCTGGTTTTGCTGGCACCGCATCCGCTCGCAGCAAGCGTGAGCGCAATCGCAATGATTATCAGGAGAGCGGAGCGTTTCATGGCGTGTTGAATCCGGCGGCTTGGAGGTCATCGAGGAACGCGGGGCCGGTGCCGGCCCATTCAAGGTCGCTGCCGGCCCCGGTGAATAGTGGGTTGAGTGTCATGCGGCGGCCCTCGATGCCGGCGACCTCGACTATTTGGTCGATGTGGCGGGGGAGGAAGCGTCGCTCGCCGCTGTCGTAGCTGCGGGGCCGGTCGCAGTGGATTACAACGTCGATCTCGCGCAGCCACTCAAGCGCCTGGCTTGACTCGACGTTTGCGCTGGAGGTCAGCGCGAAGCGGGCGAGGTTGGTAAGGGCGTGCTCGGCTGACTCGCCGTGGACTGAGGTCATGCCGGCGTGCCCGGTCGCCAGCGCCCAGAGCATCGCCATCGTCTCGGGGCCGCGGCACTCTCCGACGATGATGCGGTCAGGGTTCATCCGCAGCGCGTCGGCTACCAAGTCCTCGAGCGTGATCGCCGTGAGCCCGTCCGTGCTCGCCGGCCGGGCCTCATATCCGACACAGTTGGGTAGCACGGCGGGCAGTTGCAGCTCGGCGGAGGACTCGCAGATGACGATGCGCTCGGTGCCGGGAACAGCCCGTCCGAGCGCGTTCAGGAGTGTGGTCTTCCCGGCGCTGACGCGCCCCGCGATCAGGATGTTCTTTCCGGCGCGGACGCACGCGGCGAGGAAGTCTGCGGCGGTGGTGGTGAGGAACCCGAGATCGACAAGCTCGTGCAGGGTGCCCGCGGCGAGTCGGAAGCGGCGGATGGAGCAGATGACGTGTCCGTTTGAGGAGACTGGCGGGATCGCGGCGGTGAGCCGGGAGCCGTCGGGTAGCCTCGCCTCGATCCGGGGGGTGATGCGGTCAAGGCGCTTGCCCTCGACCTGCTCAAGGAGGCGTTCGAGGAACGCGCGGACCTGCCGGTCGTCTTGGAATAGGAGGTCGGGCACCCTTGCGATGTGCTGCCCGTCGTCGCGGAAGACGCGCTTTGGGCTGTTGACCATCCACTCCTGGGCGTCCTCGTCGGAAAGCATCCGCTCGGCAATCGTGCCGAGGCCTACGAGGTCGTCCCTGAGCGCGCGAGCGAGTGCCGTGCGGTCGTGCTCGGAAAGATGGCCGTTGGCGCCGCTGAGTGCTTGGGCGTGGTAGGTGCTGATCTCTTGGTCGATGAGCTGCAGGGTGCGCTCGCGGCCAGCTTGGCTTGTGAGGTCAACCTGCTCGGCGGTCAGCGCGTGTTCGACTCGTTGCCGGATCGTCTCGGCCGCGTCGCCGTTGGTCGTTGTGTCCGGGGTGCTCATCGTTGCCAGACCACTTCCTCGCGCTCGGCGCTCGGAGTGCCGCCGGGGGGCGCGGCGAGGCGGCGCTTGCGTCGCCTGGTGTGCGGGCTCGTGGAGGGCAGGAACAACTCGTCCAGCAGACCCGTGAGCGCGCGGGTGAACGCGCTGCGGCGGCGTGCGAGCGCGATCGGCTTGCCGTGTTGCTCGGAGCGCCGCAGGCCGCGGGCGTCCCACGGCAGCCAGGCGTCCACCGTCAGGTCGCGCTCGGCGAGGTGCTCGGCGATCGTCGCTGTGATCGTGCCCTTCTCGCGGCGTGATGGTCCACCGACCGCGTTGACGATGATCCTTAGCCGCTCGGATTGGATGCCAAGCTCGGTGAGGATGATGTCGAGCTGACGCAGCCCGGCGTGCAGCTGGGGCTCTCGTGCTCCGAGGACGACGATCACCGAGTCGGCGGCGATCAGCGCTTCGCGGTGAAGGTGCGCCGAGCGGGCGTCCTCGATCGGGAACCCAACATCGCACACCACCAGCGGGTAGAGGCCTCCGAGCGCATTGAGCGCGCGTGTCATCGCGCCCGGCTGCGCGAGGTCGATCAGCGCGCGTGGGTCGGGCGCGCCGAGGAGAACCGACGGCCAACCCTCGGGCTCGTATGTCCAGCGCTCCACGAGCTCGCGCAGCGCGCCGTCGCCGGCCTGTGTCGCTCGGATGACGCCGAGGATCGACCCGTTGCTGGGGTCGGCTCCCAGGCGGAGTGCGAGGTTGCCGCCGAGCGCGTCGGCCTCGATGAGCAGCGTGGGCCAGCGGCGCGCGGCGAGCGCGGCGAGCGATGCCGCGCACTCGCTTGAGCCGGGGGCGCCCTTCGCGCCGATGACCGCCAAGACGCTCCCGCCTCGGTCTTCGCGGCGCTCGGCTACCGGCGTGACGGGTGGCGCCGCGACAGGGCGACTCTCGCCGGCCGTGGCGTCGCCTCTGATGGCGCTCAGCAGCTCCTCGCGGGAGACGGTGCTGTCGAGGCTGGCATCGACCTCCAGCGTGTCGAGCAGTTCTCGCTCGCGCTGATCGAGCGCGAGCCCGACGAGGCGTATGCCCGTGGCGCGCACGCGCTCGCAGTGAGCCGGCGTGAGCCCGGAAAGCTCCGGGGAGAGGAGGACCGCATCGACTCGTTGCTGCTCCTTTACAGCACGCGCCAGTTCGTCGGCCTCGACCACGCTGGCGAGCAGATCGAGCGGCGGATCGCTTGGGTCGAACAGCAGCGGCTCAATCTCGCGCTCGATGAGCGGGGTAAGCGCGAGCACGACTCGCGGGCGGGTCATGGCAAGCTGCCTTGGGTCGCGGACGGGATCGCGGCGGTGGACGCGCCGGACCCTTCGAGCAGGAGATCGAGCTTGGCGTCCTCGTTCGCCAGCGCGAGCGCGGACGCCTGCGAGGGGTTGCCAACCGCGACGCCGACCGGGACCGTCGCGGTGCTCGGGTCCGCGTTGGCCGGTGGTTCACCGACAGAGAGGACTTCGAGGTTGCGGGCGACCGGACGCGAGCTTGCCTGGCCTGAGCCCAAGCCGAAGGTGGCGAGCACGGTGACGCGATCCCCGGCCTGTAGCTGCGCTCCGGTCACGTCGAACTCGGGGATCGAGAGCACGAACGCGGAGGTCTGCGCCTGGTGGCCGGCGAGCGCCCCCGCCGGTAGCGGTGCTCCTGCCGGCACGGCCGTCGAGAGCCGCTGCCCGATGACCTGGGAACGCTCGCTTTCGGGAACAAGCGCCGCGAGCACCGAGCCTTCCCCGGCGAGCTTGCCGGTACGCACGTCGCTCGCACTCAAGACCGTCCCGGCGGGGAGCGCGTGCGTGGCGAGCAGGACCGGCGTGCGCTTGGTGCTCGCCGCGTACACGCCCCAGTAGCCCAGCAGCGCGACGAGCGTGAGCAGCACGCCAGCGGCCGGGAGCGGTTGCAGCAGACGCCGCCAGCCCGCGCCACTCGGGGAGGGTGGCCCGCCCGCCAGCTGCACGCGCGGGCGCACCACGGGCGGCGAGCCGTTGGCGTCCGCGACGCGCTGAGGCTGTGGCGAGGGAACGAGTCGGGAGAGCCTGAGACGGGAGGGGTTCATCGGCCTATTCCTTCCACGGGGAACTGACAAATCGCTGACAAATCACTTGCACCGAACTTGCAAATCCACTGACACAGCCCGAAAGCAGCCACAAATGGGCCTCTCGCGGGCGTCTGGTCATCAGGCGAGGCGAAGACGAGAACATGCCTGAGAGCCCCTGTGAGTCGCGGTTTGGCGCAGCGCTCAGCGCGTCGTCGCGGCGTGCGGCGGCGTGTCTGCCGGGGAGCGATGTGGGCGGCACGACACATAGATAGGGCCCTCTCCGTATCTCTAACCGTCCGTACTACCCACTGATTCGGTGTTTAGAACATCCCTGATTTGTGGGCGTGTCAGCGGTTTTGCCTGCTGACTGTCATCCGCGCTGCAAGTGGTCGCGGGCAAGCTCGGCTCAACCCGATCGAAGGAGCTGGAGCGATGAGCCCAAACCCGCTGGACACGCTGGAGGAGGACTGGCAGCGCGAGCTAAACCGCCCGCTGCTGCACAGCCGGTTTCGCTCACGGCAGGAAGCCGAGCCGGCCTTGTCGCGGTTCGCTGACCTCAAGGCGCTCGTGCGGTTCATGCACAAGGCGGCCGGCGCGGGAGCGGAGAAGGATCGGGTGCTGTGCGCGCTGCTCAGGTGGGCGCAGCAGGACCCGTTGGGCGGCCGTGTCGTGCTTGAGACGATCCGCCCCGGCCTGCTGCGACTCGCCGGACGGATGATCGTCGACGCGGACGACCAAGAGGAGTTTTTGGCGGTGCTGCTCGGCGCGGTGTGGGAGCAGATTCGTGGCTATCCCGTCTCGCGCCGTCCGCGCTGGGTCGCCGCGAACTTGCTGCTGGACACGCTGAATCAGACCGTTCGCACGCTGCGCGCTCGCCGGGTCCGTTCGGTGCCGTGCGGGCTGGATATCGACCCCGCGTACAACGACCCATCCCCGGCGTATCGGCCCTCGGACGAGGGTGACGTGGATGGTCTGCTCGATCGTGCGGTGAAGGCGGGCGCGCTCGCTGAGGAGGAGGCGCAGATCATTCTCAAGAGCCGCATAGACGGTGTTTCGGTCGAGGAGTTGGCGCGCTCGGCGGGCGTCTCGTACAACACGATGAAGCTGCGCCGCCAGCGTGCCGAGCGGCGCCTCCTCGTTTTTTTTGGGCACCGGCCTGTACCGCGGGGACAGCAAAACAGACCTTTATCTAGTGCTCGGGTCGTTCGGCGTCGGGCGTAGGCCCAGTCAAACGGAAGTGACCAATCGAGACAGACGAAGGAGGTGAACCACGGGTCCGCTCCCGCGCCGGACCCGAGCAACTGTTATGACCCGCAGACTCGCCATCGCAACCGCTCTCGTGCTCGTGGCAGCCCTGCTCGTGCCACAGGCCGCGGACGCCGCGACGAGCCTCGGTCAGGTGGTGGACAACATCCGGGTTTGGCTGATCGGGCTGCTCGTCGGCTTGGCCTCGCTGCTGTTGACCGTGGCCGGGGTGCGCTATCTGCTGTCGGGGGGCGACCCCGGCCAGATCGAGCGTGCGAAGACCGCGCTTCGGGCCGCGCTGTGCGGCTACGCGCTCGCGGCGCTCGCGCCCGTGCTCGTCTCGGTCTTGCAGCACATCGTCGGCGCGTGAGACCGCGCCTGAGAATCCTCGCCGCGCTCGCCGCGGTATTCACGCTCGCCGCGACGACGCTGGCGGCTACACCGGCCGCTGCGGCGCCGGCCACGAGCACGTCCGCGCACTCCGCGACCGCGCCGGCCGCATCGCCCCCGCTCCCCCGTGGCACATCCGAAGGCGAAGGGACGACGGTCGAAGGTGGCGGCATCCAGGTCGGCCCGCCGCTGCCGAACCCAGCGCCGCCCGTCAAAGGCAAGAGCGTCGGCGCTGGCAAGGCGAGCCATCCGGGGTTCTTTGACATCCCCGGCCAGATCGAGAACGCGATCAACGAATGGTTCGCCGGACTCGTGAAGGATGCGCTGGACCCGGCGATGGTGCTCGTCGGACGCACGCTGCTCTCGACACCGCAGATCGCGGGAGAGGCCGAAGTCCGCTCCTACTGGCAGCTCGCGGTCGGGGTCGCCGACTCGCTGCTCGTGCTTGTCGTGGTCGCGGCCGGGGCGCTCGTGATGAGCCACGAGACGCTACAGAGCAACTACGCGCTGAAGGACCTCCTCCCCCGGCTGACAGTTGCAGCTATCGCGTCGAACGCGAGCCTCGCCATCTGCGGCCAGATGGTGAACATCGCCAACGTCCTCTCCACGGCGCTACTCGGCAACGGGGTGGAACCACAACAGGCCGGACACACGCTTGAGCTGCTGGTGCTGCACTCGATCGCGGACGGCGGGATATTCCTGATCCTGCTCGGGCTCGCGTGCGCGCTGCTCGCCGTCGCGCTGCTGGTCCTCTACCTGGTCCGAGCGGCGGTGATCGTGCTGTTGGTGTGCGCCGCGCCGCTTTTGCTGTTGGCGCACGGGCTCCCACAGACTGAAGGCCTCGCGCGGTTGTGGTGGCGCGGAATGTTCGCCGCGCTCAGCGTACAGATCGCCCAAGCGCTCACCCTGGCCGCGGCCGTGCATGTGTTCTTCGCCTCGGGCAGCAACGTCCTGGGTATCGGGACCGGCGGAGGCCTGGTCAGTCTGCTGCTGGTGCTCTGCCTCTTTTACATCCTGTTGCGGATTCCGTTCTGGGCGAAGGAAATGGTCCTGTCCCGCCGGCACTCCTCGTCTACGGCTCGGATGGCAAAGACCTATGTGCTTGTCCGCGTCGTAAAGGGCGCGCTCGGAGGTGTGTTGTGAGCGCTGGTGGGCGTATCCGGCTACCCGCGGACGTGGAGATGGAGGACCGTCTCGCGTGGGGGCTCACCGCGCGCCAGCTCGTGATCCTCGGTGTGAGCGCGATCGTGTGCTACGGGGTGTTCTCGGCGGCCAGCTCGGTACTGCCGACGCCCGTGGCCGCGGCGCTCGCCGTGCCGCTGGCGCTCGTGGGCGTCGCGCTGGCGCTGGGGCGCCTTGACGGGCTCACGGGCGATCGCATCGCGCTCGCCGCCGCACGGCATCTCACCCAATCCCCGCGGCGCGTCGCCGCACCGGAAGGCCTGCCCGGCAAGCTGACGGGGGCGCCCGGCGAGCCCGGCGTGTCGCTGCTGCGGGTGCCGGTCAGCACGATCCTGACAAGCGGCGTCGTTGAGCTCGCCGACGGGACAAGCGTCCTTTTGCTCGGGGCGAGCGCGACGAGCTGGGCGCTTCGCAGCATCGAGGAGCAGGCGGCGTTGGCCGAGGCATACGGTAAGTGGCTGAACAGCCTCACCGAGCCGGCCGCGATCACTGTGCGCTCAGAGCTCGTAGATCTCGACGGCAGGGCGAGCGCGATCGAGCACGCCGCGCACGGGCTCCCCCACCCTGCGCTGCGCCACTGCGCCCACACCTACGCGCAGTTCCTCCACGAGCTCGCCAACGAGGGCGAAGGCCTGCGCCGCCGTCAAATCCTGCTCGTGCTCAGCACCCGCAGCCGCGAGCGCAAGACCGCCAAGGCAGACCTCGAGCGCCGCGCCAGCGAGACAACCGGGCTGCTGCACGCCGCCGGGGTTGAGCTTCACACCCTCGACGGCAGGCAGGCCACCGCGCTGCTGCTCGACGCGCTGGAACCACCAGGACCGCCCGCCGGCTCCCAACTGGACGGGGTGATCCGCCGATGCTGAGAGGCGCCGCGCTCCCCTCTCTCCCGCGCGTTCGCACAAGACGCGATGACGACGGCCCCGCGGGTGGGTCTTCGCTGCCAGCGCCGAGCGCGGTGCAGATCGAGCGGGACTGTCTGCGCACGGGGACCGTGTGGCATCGCAGTCTTGCCGTGACCGGCTACCCCCGCGAGGTAAACCAGGGATGGCTCGCACCACTGCTTCACGCTGCCGGCGAGCTTGACCTGACCTTGCATATCGGGCCGATCCCGCCCGCGCTGGCCGCTGACAGGCTGCGCCGCCAGCGCGCCCGGCTTGAGTCCAGTCGCCGCATCGACGCCGACCGCGGGCGCCTGTCCGATCCGACGCTTGCCGCCGCCGCTGAGGACGCCGACGAATTGGCAAGCGCGCTTGCCCGTGGGGAGAGCCGGCTGTTTCGCTCCGCGCTCTATTTGTCGATCACTGCTCCGAGTCGGGAGGAGCTGCAGGAGCGCACCGAACGCGCGAAGGCGCTGTGCGCCTCGATGCTGCTGCACGTCGTACCCGCCACGTTCCGGGCGTGGGACGGGTGGCTCTCGACGTTGCCGGTCGGCAGTGACCGGCTGCGGCTGCGGCGCACGTTCGATACGCCCGCGCTCGCCGCAGGGTTCCCATTTGCCAGCGCGGACCCCCCGTTGGAGGACGGCGTTCTCTACGGGCTTACCGACAGTGGCGCCCCGGTGCTCGTGGACCGCTTCGCACGGACCAACTTCAACAGCGTGGTGCTGGCTTACAGCGGCGCAGGAAAGAGCTACGCCGCCAAGCTCGAAGCGCTGCGGCTGCTCTACCGCGGCGTGCAGGTCTTCATCCTCGACCCCGAGGACGAGTACCACTCTCTCTGTGAGGCAGTCGGCGGCGCGTACCTTCCGCTGACCGGGCCGAGCGCCGTTGCGCTGAACCCGCTCGATCTTCCCGCCACGAGCGAGGAATCACGGGCGCTGGACGAGCGGATTCTGTTTCTCGCGGACCTGATCGAACTGCTCGCCGGAGGCCTCGACGGCGGCGAGCTTGCCGTGCTCGACCGCAGCGCCCGCGCCGCCTACCAAGCCGCCGGGATCACGACCGACCCAGCGACGCACCGCCGGCCCGCGCCGCTGCTCGCGGATCTCGTGCGCGCGCTGGTGGCCGAGAGCGATACCGGCAAGCGGCTCGCGGAGCGCCTATCGCCGTATGCGACGGGCTCGCACTCCTCGCTCTTTGACCGCCCGACATCGGTGCAGCCCGATAGTCACCTTGTCTGTTTCTCGCTGCGCGGGCTGCCCGAGCGGATGCGCGCTCCCGCGCTGATGCTGACGCTCGATGCGATTTGGCGCTCGCTTGAGGGTCCGCTGCGCCGCCGTGTCGTGCTGGTCGATGAGGCGTGGGACTTGATGCGCGAGACGCCGAGCGCGACACGGGAGGCGCCCGGCGCGCGGTTCCTATTCCGGCTCGCCAAGAAGGCCCGCAAGCGCTGGACCGGCCTTACGACGATCACTCAGGACCCCGGCGACCTCTTGGACTCCCCGCTCGGGCAGGCCGTTGTCAACAACGCCTCCCAACATTTTCTGCTGCACCAATCGCCGCAGGCGATCGACCGTGTTGGGCAGGCGTTCGCGCTGACCGCCGGGGAGCGCTCCTACCTATTGACCTGCCCCGCCGGCCACGGGCTGCTGCTCACCGGGGAGCAGCGTATCCCGCTCGCGGTGAAGGCGAGTCCCGCCGAGCATGAGCTTGTCACCAGCGATCCCGCCGAGCTTGCGGAGGCTGCGCAGTGAAGCGCGCCGCGCTCAGCTCATGCGGTCTGCTCGTGATCCTGCCCGTGCTTTTCCTCGGCGCCGCCGCCGGGGTCTTCGGCGCCGGTACGGGGATCAGCCTCGGCCAGCCAGGCTCAAGCATCGAACGGGTCGCGGGGATTCCACCGGAATACCTGCGCTTGTTCCAAGCTGCCGGGGCTCGTTACGGCGTGCCGTGGACGGTGCTCGCAGGGATCGGGAAGGTGGAGTGCGACGACGGCCAGAACCCCGACCCATCCTGCACGAAGGAGGGCGCGGTCAACTACGCGGGTGCCGGTGGCCCGATGCAATTCCTCGCCTCCACATGGGCGACCTATGGCGTCAGCGCCACCGGGCACGGTCCCCCCGACCGCTGGAACCCCGCGGATGCGATCTTCAGCGCCGCGCGGTATCTGAAGGCCAACGGCGCCCCGCAGGAACTTCAGCGCGCGATCTTCACGTACAACCACTCACAGGAATACGTCGAAGAGGTCCTGCGCTGGGCGGCCACTTATGAACAGCAGGCCACGCCCGTCATCGTGCCGTCGAGTGGCGCGGCGGGTGCGGCGCTCGCGTTCGCACTGAGCAAGATCGGTGTGCCGTATGTGTGGGGCGGCGAGAGCCCGTCCGGCTATGACTGCTCCGGTCTCGTACAGGCCGCCTACCGGCTCGCCGGGATCAACCTTCCCCGCACCACCCAGGAACAGTACGACGCGGGACCGCGCCTGCCCGCCAGCGCCCAGCTACAGCCCGGCGACCTCGTTTTCTTCGGGCAGAGCCCCAGCGAAGTAACGCACGTCGGGATGGTCGTGCGCTCGGGCGAGATGGTGGACGCCCCGCATCCTGGGACCAGCGTTCGCACCGAGCCGTTCCCCACCAGCGTCGGCGCACAGTGGGGTGAAGACCGCTATCTCGGCGCGACTCGTCCCGCCGCACGCGAAGGCAGCGCGCGATGAGACACCACCATCGGACGCCCCACCATCCGACCGGCACCGCGGCGGGGCCGCATCCCAACCGCGCGCTTGAACGCTACTTGCTCGAACCGAACAGGCCGCTGCATGAAGGCCTCGCGTTCGCTCACCGTGCGCTCGGAACGATCGAGCATCTTGCGCTGCTCGCCGCGGCGCTCGCGCTCGCCGTGACTATCGGTGTGCTGCTGCTCCGAGCGGTGCAGCGCAACCTTCTCCCGCGAGGCGCGCGGCTCGTGCGGATCGGCGTGCCGCCCGACGTGCAGGACACGGGCGGACATCTGCTGTGGTCAGCGCTTCACGACCTGCTGCGCCCCAGGCTCGCGCGTGTGCTGATCGGCCAACCGCATCTTTCTTGGGAGATCGCCGCGAGCGAGACGGGCACGGTCTTCCGCCTGTGGGTGCCGAAGGTGATCCCACCCGGCCTGATCGAGCGCGCGGTCAGCGCGGCATGGCCCGGCGCGAGCGCTAGCACCGAACCCGTAGCCCCGGATGAGCCCGACACTGCATATCCGCCACGCGGGATGGTGCGCCTCACTTCCGAGCTTGCGCTCTCCGGCCCAGGATGGTTCTCACTCGATGCGTCGTTGAATCCCGATCCGTTGCCGCTGATCCTCGGCCAGCTATCGGGGCTCACCGACTCAGAGCGCGCGCTGATCCAGGTCATTGCCCGGCCGGCGACCAGCCGCGAGCAACACCGGCTGCGCAACGCCGCGCGGCGGATACGCAAAGGCGAGCCGACCAGCCGCGTGCTGCGATTCATGCAGGCGCTCCGCACCCAGCCCCCCGCGCCGCCACGGCTCGATCCGACGATCACCCCGGACGTGCGGGAGGCGATGAGCAAGAGCGCGGGGTCGCTGTACCGCTGCGTCATCCGCGTCACCGTCACCGCTGACTCGCGCAAGGAGGCGCGTGGGCGCATCCACGCCGTTCTGGGCGCGTTTGCGCCATACAACGGCACACGGGTCTTCCTGCGTCGCAGGCACGCCCCACGCGCGCTTCTGAAGCTCCGTCAACGGCGTCTGGGGCGCCGCGCGTTCCTGCTCGGCGTGCCCGAGCTCGCCGCGCTCGCGCACCTGCCCGGACAGGACGCGATCCCTGGCGTCGTGATGGCCGGCGCACGCGAGATCGCACCACCGCCCGGACTGCCCACGCAGGGCAAGCCGCTCGGCTGCGGCTCCAACGGCCGGCAGATCAACCTCGCCGTGCCCGACGCGCGCCAGCACATTCACGTCCTCGGGCCGACCGGCGTGGGGAAGTCCACGCTGATCGGGCGGCTCGTGCTCGCGGACTTTGACGCCGGCAGGGGCGCAGTAGTGATCGACCCGAAGGGCGACTTGATCGAGGACATTCTCGCGCGCATCCCCGCCGGCCGCGAGAACGACGTTGACCTCTTGGACCCGCTGGACGAGGCGCCGCCCGGCCTGAACGTGCTCGATAGCCCCGACCGCGATCTCGGCGTCGATCAGCTCGTCGGCATCTTCCGCCGCGTGTTCGAGCGCTACTGGGGGCCACGCACCGACGACATCCTCCGCGCCGCCGTGCTGACACTCAGCACCGCCTCACCGACGAGCACCCTCGCCGACGTGCCGCGCCTGCTGACCGACCGCCACTGGCAGGAAAGCCTCGCCGCACAGATCAAAGACCCCGTGCTCGGCCCGTTCTGGGAGTGGTACGGCGAACTCTCAGACCCCTTGCGCGCGCAGGCCTCCGGGCCGCTCTTGAACAAGCTGCGCGCGTTCCTGCTGCGCCGCCCCGTGCGCGCGATCGTCGGCCAGTCAAAGACCACCCTCGACGTTCCCCGCGCGATCAACGAGGGACGCCTGCTGCTCGCCAAGCTCCCCAAGGGCACCCTCGGCGAGGACACAAGCCGCCTGCTCGGCTCGTTCCTATTCGCACGGGTCTGGCAGGCCGCGCTCGCCCGCGCCGCCCTACCACCCGACCAGCGCCCTGACGCCTCCTGCTACGTCGATGAGGTCCACAACTACCTGAACCTCCCCACGCCGTTCGAGGATGTTCTCGCGGAGGCCCGCTCTTACCGCCTCTCGCTGTGCCTCGCCCACCAGCATCTTGCGCAGCTCCCGCGCGACCTGCGCGAGGCGATCGGCGCGAACGCCCGCAGCAAGGTCTACTTCCAGGTATCGCGCGATGACGCGCAGGCGC
This sequence comes from uncultured Solirubrobacterales bacterium, assembly GCA_963725265.1. Taxonomy (GTDB): domain Bacteria; phylum Actinomycetota; class Thermoleophilia; order Solirubrobacterales; family Solirubrobacteraceae; genus Palsa-744. Next base: position 29,901 of record CAVRXP010000002.1, on the reverse strand, counting down.
TTGAGCGCGAGGTCCGCCCCGAGCTATCCGCACACGACCTCGCGCACCTTCCCCTCTACACCGCCGCCTTGCGGCTCTGCAACCAAGGGCAGCCCGGCCGCGCGTTTACCCTCACCACCGAGAGCCTGAGCCCGGCCACGCCCGAGCAGGCGCAGGCGGTCAGGGCCTCGGCGCGCAGGCGCTACGGCATGACGCGCGAGCAGATCGAGGCGCAGCTCGCCGCCGACCAGCGAGCGCCAGCCATGCCGGTCGAGGCACAGCGCGACGTGCGAGCCAGGATGACGCCTGCCGATTCGTCCTCCAATTCCCCCTCCAATACGTCCTCCAATTCCCCCTCCAATACGTCCTCCAATTCCCCCTCCAATTAAGTGTGGAGGACCCTGATTCGATGAAAACCGCCGCAAATCACGATAATCCGGTGAAAATAAGCAACCCCGATAAGGTAGGGACAAACACAAAACTCTCCGAGAGAACAAAAGCCAGCCGGCCGAGCCGACTGCGAGAGCAGCACATCGCAACCCTGCCAGCGCACTTGACTGAGCGTGACAGGCGCATCGCCCTCGACTGCTACGAGCACCACGTCCTGAGGACCGACCAGCTAAAGCGCCTTCACTTCACCGGACTGAGGACCGCTGCCGCTCGCCTCGGACTGCTGTATGAGCTGCGCGTGCTCGACCGCTTCCGTCCAGGCGCCCGACGAGGCGAGGGCACCCTGCCCTACCACTGGATACTCGATGAGGCAGGCGCGCTCATAGTCGCCGATCACAAGGGCTTCGAGCCAAGCCGGCTTCACTACACGCACGCCGACGCGCTCAACTACGCCACAAGCCGCAATCTCACGCACCACGTCGAAGCCAACGAGTTCTTCACCCGCCTCGCCGTCGAAGCCAACCAAAACCACGGCGCACTCTCGGAGTGGTACGGAGTCCGCACCCTCGCCCATCTTTTCGCCGGCACCCTGCTACCCGACGGCTACGGCGTGCTCACCCTTCCCCGCCGCGCGCCGCTGCACGTACTCCTTGAGCTTGACCGTGGCACCGAGACATCCCGAATCCTGCGCGAGAAGGCCAAACGATACGCCGAGATACTACCTCGCAGCAGCCTACGCGACGTTAACCCGTTCGTGATCCTCGCCGTACCGAGCGCGCGCCGCGCCAAAACCGCGACCGCTGCCATCGCCAACACACGCGCCCCAATCGCCGTCACCGTATGGAGCTCTACTGTTACATGCTCCGTTCTCACCGTCGTCACAACCGCCGCCGAGACAGCGGCAAGTATCACCAAAATCTTTAGCGAATCTTAGAGCAAAGAGCCTTGACATTCACTGTTTGACCTGGTCTCGTATATCTATGACGAACACCACCGCCGACATAACAGTAAGTCGCACACACGACACGACGACTTACGAAAGTAAAGAGTTCGGAATCATCCTCGCCACCGTTGATCGCCTCGGTGATTACTCGTGGCGCGCAACGTGCTACGTCAGCGATGACGAGTACGACGAGGAGAAGCACAGCAGCCGCAGCGCAGCCGAGACGGCCGCGCTGCACCACACGCAAGCCGTTATCGACGCGCTGTAAAGAGACACAGCAGGCGTGATGGTGTAACACTCAAGTAATCAAAAGGTGAGCCCGCGACGCGCCAACGTCCGGGCTCATGGACAACGAAAGGATATTTTCGATGCCAGCCAAAACTATAGCGCGCCGACGCACCTTCTCAGACGCCGAGCGTGCGGCATACCGCGAGACAAAGCGAGCCGAGACACGGGACGCGATCCAGCGCGCAGCACGCGCCCTACTCACGTCGGACGGTTGGCGCAAGTGGGCCGAGACTCGCGCCACGTTCCACGACTACAGCGTGGGTAACTGCATGTTGATCGCCATGCAATGCCCCGAGGCTACGCGGGTCGCAGGATTCAAGGCATGGCAGCAGCTCGGCCGCCAGGTCCGCAAGGGCGAGCACTCAATCAAGATCATGGCGCCGATGGTCGTCAAGCAACGCGACGACAACGGCAGCGAAACCGACGAGACGATCACGCTATTCCGCGCCGTCTCCGTCTTTGACATATCGCAGACCGACGGCGAGCCACTGCCAGACCCCCCGTGCGAGCCCGTCACTGGCGACTCGCACGCGCCCTACATCGCCAAGCTGGAGCGCTTCGCGCAAAGCATCGGCTACCGCGTCGAGTATCGGCCGCTAGAGCACAGCGGCGGATTTTGCAGTCAGTCCGAAAAACTGATCTGCGTCTCGACCAACACGACGAGCGCGAACCGTCGAGTCCGCACACTCGTTCACGAGTTGTCACACGCGGTAGGCGTACCGACCTACAAGGAGCACGGGCGCGCGGACGCCGAGGTCATCGTGGAGACGGCGGCCGTGATCGTTTGCGGTTCGATCGGACTGGACACGTCGGGAGAGGGCATCCCCTACATCGCGGGCTGGGGAGAGGCTAACGACGTGGAGGCGATCCGGCGCTATGCCGAGACGGTGGACACGATCGCGCGCACGCTCGAAAACGCAGTCGCCTAGTGCTCAAGCTGGCGTCTCCGCGCGGGAGACGCCAGCAGTTTTTCTCAATCCCGTCCCGTCCGTGCGTGACACCGGACAAAGGCGACCTCTCACTAGATAAAAGTGCCGTCGAGGTCGCCTGCGGTACAGACCCCCCTCCAATTGGAAGGCGCGCAGTCGCTCCATCATTTTATCTGTGTCGAGCTGTACCGCTAGGGCGCCAGAAACGACCTTTATCTAGTGCAAGGGTCTTCCGTTCTGACGCCCAACCACCTTGACCAAATCCACTCGAAAGACATCTGACCTGCCGCTCGCGGTCTGGCCGTGCGCGCAGAAGACGAGCCAATGGCAGCGCTATCGCCGCTACGTGCCCGACTCAAATCGGCACCCCGCGAAGATGCTTCCCACGCTCGCGCGCCGCGCAATCGAAGCCTACAGCGACCCCGGCGATCTCGTGGTGGACCCCATGTGCGGGATCGGCACGACGCTGGTCGAGGCGACCAACCTCGGGCGCCGAGCGGTCGGCGTCGAGCTTGAGCCCCGTTGGGCGAAGCTCGCCGCCGCGAACCTCGACCACGCCCACCACGAGGGCCGCGCCCACGCCCCGGCGAGAGTGATCGAAGGCGACGCCCGCCAGCTACCCCGGCTGCTCACAACAAACGCGCAAGACCTCCTCACTGGCACCACCCGACGCGCCGGCAAGCTCGCCCACATGGCCTATGGCCGTGTCGATTTGATCCTTACCTCGCCCCCCTATGCCTGCGAGATCGCCGACACATGCGTTGATGTCAGGGATAAGAGTGAACCTCTGCGCCGGCACGACACAACCAACTACAGCCCCGACCGGCGCAACCTCGGCCACGCCCGCGGTGACACATACCTCACGGCGATGGCAGAGATTTACCGCGTCTGCGCAGCAACGCTCAAGCCCGGAGGGTTCCTTGTATGCGTCACCAAGAACATGCGCGCTCGGGGGGCGCTGCGCAACCTGAGCGGTGACACCATCGCGCTTTGCGAGAGCGCCGGCCTTCTCTACTGGCAGCACGTCATCGGCCTGTTGGCGACGATCCGCGACGACGAACTCGTGATGCGCCCCTCGCTCTGGCAGACACTTCACGTTCGTCGCTACCGCTCGCAGGGAGACCGAACGCAGGTCGTCGCGCATGAAGACGTGCTCGTTTTCCGAAAGCCTCACTCTCACCAATCGAGCGCTACAGCGCGCAGGAGAGCGGCATGACCGAGGGAATGATCCTCGACCTGTTCGCGGGAGCCGGCGGTTGGGATGAGGCTCTGCGGACCCTCGGTTATACGGCGCTCGGCATAGAGAACGAGCCATGCGCGTGTCAGACCGGGCAGGCTGCCGGGCACGCACGACTGCGAGCCGACGTTTCACTGCTGGACCCACGCGACTTCGCGCCGCTGTGGGGTCTGATCGGCTCCCCGCCGTGCCAGGCATATTCGAGCGCCGGCAAGTGTCTGGGGCGACTGGACAAGCCACGGGTCATCGCGTGCGCGCACGAGCTCGCCGCCGGACACGACAGCCGCGCCCAGCACCTGCGCAGGTGCCGCGACCCTCGCTCATTGCTCACTGTGGAGCCACTGCGCTACGCCGTCGCGCTACGCCCGCGCTGGATCGCACTTGAGCAAGTTCCCGCAGTCCTTGAGCTGTGGAGCCTGTTCGCGCAGCTACTCAGCGCGCATGGCTATCAGACGGCGGCCGGGATTCTTAGCGCCGAGCGCTACGGCGTGCCGCAGACCCGCAAACGGGCGTTCCTGATCGCCTCCCTGGACGGCCCGGTGAGCCTCCCGGCTCCCACCCATCGCTCCTACAACCCGCGCCGCCGCGACACCCCCGCGGACGAGCTTCACCTACTGCCGTGGGTCAGCATGGCCCAGGCACTCGGCTGGACACCGACCGACCGGGTTGGCTTCCCCCGTCGTAGCGACCAGGACGACGGCGAGAGCTTCCGGGAGCGCGACCGCCGCGCGGCGTCGGCGCCCGCGTTCGCGCTGACCGGACGGGTGCGCTCGTGGACGCGCGAGCAGCGGGCGTGGGTGGAGGTCAGGCGCAGCGGCGAGCGCATCCACGAGGGCTTTGACCCCACGAGCGCACCGTCGCAAACCGTCACCTCCAAGGTCAATCGCTGGCAGACCAGCGGCGTCGCGCCATCGTCCGATCCCGGCTCGGCGCAGGCTGACGCTGACCTCGGGTGGCCGGCTCGTCGTCCAGCTCCGACGCTCACGACGACACGGCGCTCCAAGGACGGCGCGCTCGTCGGCCGCCAGCTCCCGAGCGGCGAGGGCCAAGAGCGCGGAGGCTGGGCGTGGCGCAACGGAACCCGAGCGAGCGCGACCGTGCGCGAGACAGACGAGCCCGCGCCGACAATTCACTTCGGTCATTCCGCGAACAAGGTCGAGTGGGTGGCACCCGACGCCGACGCGCCGCACGACCAAGCGTCAGCGCCTCCGTGGGCGCAGGAGCGCCCAGCGACGACCGTCGCGTGCGACAAGCGGGTTCAACCACCGGGGCACAAGGAGAACGCGAGCGACCCGCCCGGCCGCTATCAGCAGCGTCGCGGCGCCAACGCCGTGCGCGTCACGATCACACAAGCCGCAGTCCTCCAAGGCTTCCCGCCCGACTACCCCTGGCAAGGCACAAAGACCAGGCAATTTGAGCAGGTCGGCAACGCCGTCCCTCCACCGCTCGCCCGCCACGTACTCACGGCTGCGCTACGGCCCAGCCAAGGCGACCGGAAGCGTGGAGACGCCCGGCGATCCGCGCGCAGATCAACGTCGCGGAGATCGAGGGTGCGCGCGTGACACGATCCACCAAGCCGGTCGTCGTCAGCCTTACGCCCGCGTATGCTGAGGCCGAACGTGTCCGGTGCGACGGTGAGAGACGCAAGCGAGGACGACGCGCCGGCGTGCGCGGCGATCTACGCGCCGTACGTGCGCGAGACGGCCGTCAGCTTCGAGGGCGAGCCGCCGACACCCGCGCAGATGGCCCAACGCATTGCGGCGGCGACGCGCACGCACACATGGATCGTGCTCGAAGACGAGGGCCGAGTCGTCGGCTATGCGTACGGCGGGCCGCACCAGAAGCGAGCGGCCTACCGTTTCTCGTGCGAGGTCAGCGTCTACATCGAGCAGGGCCGGCGACGCGCCGGCTCGGGTCGCGCGCTGTACGAGGCGCTGTTCGAGCGGCTCGCGGCGCGCGGCTACCTGATGGCGGTCGCGGGTATGACACTGCCGAACGAAGCGAGCATGGGCCTGCACCGGGCGATGGGCTTCGAGCCGGTCGGCGTGTATCGGCGGATCGGCTGGAAGCTCGGCGCGTGGCAGGATGTCGCCTGGGTGCAGCGGGCGCTCGGCGTCGAGCAGGACCCTCCCGCCGAGCCGGCCTGACGCGACTGGGCGCGTCTTCGAGCGCAGGGACGGCTGCTCCTTTTCCCGAGGCTCGACCCGCTGCCGCTCGATGAGCGCGTTCTCCGCACCAGCACGCCAGAAACGCGCCCCGGGCCTGTCCACACGATGCGCGAGACCTTATCTCTGCCAGGACCTTGAGATCACGGCTCGGGTCTGCTCTGATCGCAGCCAGCGATGCACCACGCTCGCGGGACACGGCAAGCAGCGCCAACGCCCGACCCTCTTTGGCCGGCGCCTCGCGCAGGCCACTGGCACCGACCAAACGAGTATCGACACGGCAGGCACATGACAGCCGCGATCGAGTCGCGCGAGCACTGGGTCACGAAGCAGCAACTCGCCGATCACCTGCAAGTCACCCGCCGCTGGATTGAGTTGCAGCAGCATCTCGGCCTCCCGTATCTGCGGATGGGCGGGATGAACCGCTACATCGTCTCCGAGGTCGAGGCATGGCTACGCGAGCGCTACGCATCCACCGTGGCAAAGGAGGGCGTGCCCGATGCCGGTTAACCGAGGCTCACGTCACAATCCGAAGTGGTCCGGGTTCGCCAAGTACAAGGGCCGCAGGAAGTGGATCGGCACGCACGACAACATGGAGGAGTTCCGCAAAGCCAAGGAACGATGCCTAGCGGAACTGCGCGAGGAAGTCGCCAACCCTTCCCGGCGCCTCGCTCCCACCGTGCTTGAGTTCGCAGGCGCAACGATTCACGAGAACGGCCGGATCACGATGACGTGGCCGGATGGCGAGGCGACGCAGAAGGAGACGGGGCGACGCGATTCGTCCGTGCGACGGTTGCGCGATGGGCTGCGACCGTTCCTACGCGAGTTTCACGACCGGCCGATCGACAGCTTCACTCGTGACGAGGCGGTGACGTGGACGCGGCCGAAGGGCGCCAACATTCAGCAAGCAGTACGGCAGTTCTTCAATCACGCACTCGACCGCGACTTGATCGAGCGCAACCAGTTCACCCGCCTTGGAGCGAGCAAGCGCAAGCGCCGAGTAGATCGACCCGACTTCGAGATCATCACCGACGAGCAGTACGAGCGGCTACGCCACGCCGCCCGCGAAAGCCGGGCAGACGATTACGGGCTCGTCCTTGAGGGCGCGACTCTCGGCGTGGGCGACGCAGCGATGCGTCCCGGCGAGGTATTCGCGTTGCATCGACCCGATATTCACTTCCCGGAGAACCTGATCCATGTGCGCTGGCAGCTCGACCTCGACGCCGGCAAGATCACATGGCCCAAGGATGACGACGGCCGATGGGTCGTAATGAGCCCCCGCTTTCGCGCGCACCTAGAAACGATGCCGCGTCGAGGAAAGACGATCGACCGTACCAAGGGCGAGATTGTGTTCCCGGCGACCCGCGGCGGCTACATGCTGCGCAGCACTTGGTCAAACCTCTGGCACTCGGTACGCGCATCGGCAGGGATGCCAGGCCAGGAGTTCTACGAGTTGAAGCACCGCGCGATTCAATGGATGGTCGATCCCGTCGAGGACGGCGGCCTCGGCCTCGACCCCGCGACGGTCGCCGAAATAGTCGGCCACGACGACGGCGGCTACCTCATCGCCACCGTCTACACCAAGCTCGGCCGGCGCCGCGCGCTCGCGCGTGCGCAGCGCGCGATGGACGACTATGGGCAGCGGAACACGGCCACCGAGACACCGCGCCACCTGCACGTCGTCGGCTCCGCATAAAACTGTCTCGACACGCGCCACCGGCCTCCCCGTAGGCCATGCTGTGCAGAATGTCGCCGAGTCCCGAAACACCTTCCCTCCCCCGTGCGGCCCAGTCGTCGGCCTTTTATCTGAAATCAGGCGCTTGAGGCGCTGACCGCTGCGAGTAGCGCACCCGCGCTCTACGCCGAGATAGCGGACTACTACCAGGCTCGATGCTGGAGGCCTCGCAGCGTCGGCTCAGCGCCATGAACCGTCGCCTCAGCTTCCTACGGAACGCGGTGCTGTTTGCTGCCCTCTCCACCGAGGCGTATGCCAATGAGTTCCTTGAGGCTGCGCTGCCCGCACGAGACGCGCAGGCGCTCGATCGGCTCGTTACGACGGAGAAGCTGTTGATCGGCTCCCGCCTGGTCGGCGTCGAGCCGCCGCTCGACCGTGGAAGGCTGCCCTTGCAGCGACTATTCGCTCTCTTCGAGGTCCGCAACGCCCTCGTACATCCGCGTCGCTCAGGCGCCAAGAGCATCAGTGCCTACTCGCACAACGTCACCGAGCAGGACAAGGAGCTGGTCGGCCCCAAGGCCGCCGCCAGCTACATAGTTGCCGTCGCCGAGCTGACCGTTCGGTTGGAGCCGTACATGCCGGGGCGATCATTCATTGGCGAGGCCACCACCATCGTCAATCACCGTGCCGTATTGGACGCTCATCGCAAGCTGCTTGGCGATGAGATTTTGGTCGTGCCCGACCCCGAGGATGCGGCGCCCGTGCCGCTGCTCATCCAGATGCAGCGCCGCGCTGCCAAGCGCGCACGCTAGTCGTCGGCGGCGACCCCGATCAAGTCGCTGGTCACTGGCCGGGGAAACCGCCTTGCATCCCGTTTGCATCCCGTTTCCGCAGCCTTGCATCCCGTTTGCGGCCCTCCAGACCACCGAACAGCCGCGAACACGGGCAAACCACCTACCGCTAGGGCCAGTGTTTCCGGGGGTTTTCGCCCGTGTTCGCTGGCCTTCGCGGTTCTCTAACCAATCGGGGCGCCCGGATTCGAACCGGGGACCTCGCCGACCCGAACGGCGCGCGCTACCAGGCTGCGCCACGCCCCGACGCAGACCGAAGTATCCCACACCGCGCACGCCGGCCCACTCACGAGTGCAAAGCCCGCGGTGCACCCTGCCCTCGCACACCGCTACGCTCGCGCGATGCCCTGCCAGCTGCAAGAGATCATCGGTGAGCTCAACAGCCTGCTCCAGCCGGAGCGCTTCCGCGACTACTGCCCCAACGGCCTGCAGGTACCTGGCCGCGCCAACGTCACGAAGCTCGCCACCGGTGTAAGCGCCGGCGCCGAGCTGTTCGAGCAAGCGATCGCCGCTCGAGCCGACCTGCTCCTTGTCCACCACGGCCTCCTCTGGGGCTCCACACCCACACCGATCGACGCCCGCATGAAGCATCGCCTCAAGCTGCTGTTCGACGCCGACGTAAGCCTCGCCGCCTACCACCTACCGCTCGATGCGCATCCCGAGGTGGGCAACAACGCGCTGATCGCCCGCGCGCTCGGCGCCACCGAGCTTGAGCCCTTCGCCATGCACGACGGCGAGTCGATCGGCTTCCTCGCGCGCTTTCCCGACGAGGGCCTCGAGGCGAGCATGTTGTTTGCGCGCGTGGCGGAGCTCACGGCGCGCGCACCGCTCATCTTCGACGCCGGACCCGAGCAGGTCCGCAGCATGGCGATCGTCTCAGGCGCGGGCGCCAACTACCTGCCCGATGCGATCGCCGCGGGCGCCGAGGCGTTTCTCACGGGCGAGCCTGCGGAGCGGGTGATGAGCGAATCTCAGGAGGCACACATCCATTTCATCGCCGCAGGCCACTACGCCACCGAGACGTTCGGCGTGAGACGACTGGGCGAGCATCTCAGCGAGCGCTTCGGCTTGGAGCACGTGTTCATCGACGTGCCCAACCCCATCTAGAGCAAACCTGCGTTGTTTGCGTCCGGTCGCACGGGTATATCTAAGCCAGCGACCACACCGATAGGAGGTTCTTCCGATGGCCAACCACCTGACGCCCACCGAGCTCGCCCACGAAGCCGGTTTGGAGCGCAAAGAAGTGCTCTCGAAGTGCCTCGAACACGGCGTGCCGATCTTCAAGGGTCGCATCGACAAGAGCCTGTTCATGGCGAGTTTGCGCCAGAGCGCACCCACACGGCGCACGGCTTCCGTCGATAGCTGACCGCTCGCCTGACATTCACGCAATTCGGTTTCCTGGCCGGCTGGCCACAAACGCCCTCGCAAAGGCCCTAAGATCCATGTTGTCGTCGGGGTCATCGAGGAGGAGAGTCATCTAATGGAGGCCAGCGCACCAGAGTCGACCACCGGATCGAGCACGATCGCCGATCTGATCTCGCGATCGGCCGATGAGCACGGCGAGCGCGTGGCGATCCGCCACAAGCAGGACGGCGAGTGGCACGATGTCACCTACGCGCGGTTCGCCGAGATCGTGCAGGAGATCGGCCTCGGTCTGATCGACCTCGGCGTGGAAGCCGGCGATCGGGTGTGCATCCTCGCCAACACTCGCCCCGAGTGGTCCTACGCGGACATGGCGATCACCTCCACCGGTGCGGTTGTGGTGCCGATCTATCAGACCAACTCGCCCGAGGAGTGCCTGTGGGTGATCTCCGACTCGGGCGCCACCGCGATCGTGTGCGAGGACGACGCACAGCTTGCGAAGATCGCCGAGATCCGCGAGCAGGTTCCGAACCTGCGCACCGTAGTCGTAATGGACCCCTCCGCCGGCGAGCCGCCGATCCCCGCGATCACGCTCGATGAGGTGCGTGAGCGGGGGCGCACCCGCGACGCCGCCGAGCTCGAGGCACGGCGCGACGCGGTGAAACCAGAGGACCCGTTCACGTTCATCTACACCTCCGGCACCACCGGGCCTCCGAAGGGGTGCGTGCTGAGCCACGGCAACTACCGCTCGATGACCAACATGATCCGCGAGGTCGGCCAGATCGAGGACGACGAGGTTGCCTATCTGTTCCTGCCGCTCGCGCACGCGTTCGCGCTCCTGATCCAGCTGGCCACGTTCGACCTCGGCACCACGATCGCCTATTTCGGCGGCGACACCAAGCAGATCGTGAGCGAGCTGATGGAGGTCAAACCCACTTATCTCCCCTCGGTGCCGCGCATCTTCGAAAAGATCTACACGCTCGCCAACGCCACGATCGAAGCCAAGTCACCCGAGGAGCGCGAGCAGGCGGTTCAGGCGATCGCGCTCGGGATCAAGGTGCGCAACCTGCAGGCCCGCGGCGAGCAGGTTCCACCCGAGCTGATGAAGCCCTTCGAAGAGGCTGACGAGCAGCTGTTCAAGAACGTGCGCGCGATCTTCGGCGGCAACGTGCGCCATGCGGTCACCGGCGCCGCGCCGATCGCCAAGGAGATCCTCGAATTCTTCTGGGCCGCCGGCGTGCCGGTGCTCGAGGGCTACGGGATGACCGAGACCGCCACCGCCGCAACGGTGTGCACAGTCGAGGACCACAAGTTCGGCACGGTCGGCAGACCGTTCCCGGGCGTCGAGGTCAAGATCGCCGAGGATGGCGAGGTGCTGATCAAGGGTCCCAACATCTTCCAGGGCTACCACAACAACGCCGACGCCAGCTTCGGCTCGGTCGAGGACGGCTGGCTGCACACCGGCGACCTCGGCTCGGTCGACGAGGATGGTTACCTGTCGATCACCGGCCGCAAGAAGGACATCATCATCACCGCGGGCGGCAAGAACATCACGCCCGCGAACCTCGAGAACGACCTCAAGCAGTGCCGCTGGATCTCACAAGCGGTGATGCACGGCGACCAGCGGCCCTACCTGGTCGTGCTAATCACCCTCGATGAGGAAGAGATCGCAACCTACGCACGCGAGCGCAACCTCCCCGAGGACACTTCCACACTGTGCAAGGAGTCATCGGTGCGCGAGATGATCGGCGAGCAGGTGGAGCGCGCCAACCGCCGCTACGCGCCCGTGGAGCAGGTCAAGAAGTTCGTGATCCTCCCACACGACCTCACTCAGGAGACGGGCGAGCTGACGCCCACGCTGAAGGTCAAGCGCAACGTCGTCGCCGCAAAGTACGCGGACGTGCTTGACGCGCTGTACACGAGCTGAGCGCTCTGCAGGAGAACCAGGACGACTCTGAAGAAGGCTGGCGGGTAGAGGTACGGCCCGCTAAGCCCAGGGCAGCGACGAGTAGCCACCCGCAGCGAGTTCTCCAAGCCTACGCCCGAGCGTCTCGGGGCTCCACTGGTCGGGCGCGGCGAGCATCGTGCGCACACCCGCTTCGCCGATGCTAACGAGCGTTTGCCCAACAAACTGCGCAGCCGCGTCGAGCCGATCGGCAGGAACCCGCTCGCGCAACCACGAGCGCGCAACCTCGGTGATCGCGTCGATCTGCCGGTTGCGTCCACGCTGCACCCTGGCCTCGATGACCGCAGCCGCTTCGCCGTCGCCGAGCAGAGCGACTCTGTAGGACTGTGGTGTGTCCGTCACGGCATGCAGCATCGAGGTGAACCCCGCCACGAGCGTGGCCCGCAAGTCTCCCGAGGGAGCTCCTGAGATGAGCGCGGCGCTGAACTGCGCGAACATACGTTGCTCCTCTCTGTCCAACAGAGCCCCAAACAACTCAGCCTTACTGGCGAAGCAGTTGTACACGACAGGCTTGGTGACACCCGCGGCGCTCGCCACCGCGTCCATTGAGGTTCCTCTGTAGCCACGCTCGAGGAACAGATCGAGCGCAACATCCAGGATCAGCGGCCTTCGCCGCTCGGGCCCAAGATGAGCCGCACGAGGACGGATAGCCGGGCGTACACGGGAGGAGCTTGCAGACATCTTCCTACTACGGTAGCTTATTGCTCGACAGCGATGCAAGTGACGCCCGTCGGCCAGCTGACGAGCACACGGTGCAACGCGACTGCCAATCGCAGCTGGGGGGCCAAACATGCATATCGATCACGATCCTGAACATACTGCCAGGCGACGGCGATCACGTCGCGAAAGGCCCCAATTGCGACCCGTGCGGGCACACAGTTCTGCCCGCAATCCCCGAATTGTGCGCTCAGACTCATCTTCTTGCACGAAGATGAGCGCTTAGCTGCGAAGATAGAGTCCGATGCGTTCAGATCCCAGTGAGAATGGCGGCCTGTTTGTAGGCCGCCGACCCGGCACAGCGCCGGTCCGCTTCCGAGCACTACCCAAGCGCGGCAGTGCCTCCCGCCAGCGAATCGATCGCTATCTGGCCAACTGGCTGTTTGTTGCGATGGTCGTTGGCAGCCTGCTGTGCTGGGGACCGATCCCAATCGCGTGCCTGTGGGTGAGCGCGCAGATCAACTATCTCACCGGCAGCGTAAGCATCGGAGTGCTTGTGGGACTCGTGTCGCTGGGTGTGCTGCTGTTCGGCGCGCTGGTGATCTTGCGACGGATCGACAACGCGTGGATACTCGTGCGCCGCGCCGCCGGCTACGACCAGCGCTTGGGCGCGCTGAACCGCGTGTTTGGCGCGACCGCCGCCGCGTGCGCGCTGGTGTTCGCACTGTGGTTCGTCGTGCTCCACGGTCCCGGACAGACCGTCAGCTCCGGCAACCGGCCGTGAGCACAACCAGCTATCAGCACGCCGTAACGGGAGGCTAGGCCGTGGGCTTGCTCGACTATTACAAACAGTTTGAGGGCATGAGCGAGGATGAGGTCAACAGCGGTCTGCGCGAGGAGGCCGCGGAGACCAGGCGCAAGGCGCTCACGCGCGTAGCCACGCTCGACCTCTCCCAAACCACCTGGCCGGATCTGCCTCACTCCGAGATCGTGAGCGCAATCACATTCGTTGCGCGTCGTGGCATGCAGCGCTACCCGCACATGCGCGGCTCACAGCTGCGCACGAAGCTCGCCGAGCTCCATGGCGTGGAGCCTGGGCGAGTGATCATCGGCAACGGATCCGCCGAGCTCTTGAGCGCCGCCACGCGCGCACTGATCGGGCCTGGCCAGGAGCTGATCACCTCATGGCCCTCCTACCCCCTGTTCCCGATCATGACCCGCCGTGCCCACGGCCGCGCGGTGCCCGTCAGCGGCGGCGGCGTGGACGCGCTGCTGGCGTCGGTAAGCCCCAACACGCGGGTCGTGGCGCTGGCGAGTCCCAACGATCCCACCGGTGAGCTACTCCAGACCAGCGAGTTGCAGCGACTACTCGCGGGACTGCCGGAGGGAGTCGGCGTGCTGCTCGACGAGTCCCTGGTCGAGTTCGCCGATGCCCAACCGATCGGCTCATCGCTGGATCTGCTTCGGGATCACTCCCGGCTGCTGGTGTTTCGAAGCTTCTCAAAGGCATGGGGCTTGGCGGGGCTGCGTTGCGGTTATGCGATCGGAGGACCGGGCGCGGAGGACCTGCTTGCCGAGCTCGAACCAGACCTCGGCGTAAGTGAGATCTCCCAGGCGGGGGCGCTCGAGGCGCTGCGCATCTTCCCCAAACAACTTGCCAAGCGCGTCGCGCGGGTCGCACAGGAGCGCACTCGCCTGACGACCGCCCTGCGTCAGCGCAATTTCGAAGTGTCAGACAGTCAGGCCAACTTCCTGTGGGTCGCACACCAGGACGTCGACGGCGGCGAGCTGGCGGCACGGCTCGCGCGCTCGGGTGTGCTGGTCGCGGCGGGCGACGCGCTCGGCGAGCCGCGCCACATGAGGATCTCCATCCACGACGAGGCCGCCTCCACTCGCCTGCTCAGCGCAATCGACCGCGCGCTGGAACTAGCCGGCTGAGCCGGACTGGCGCAGCAGCGCGCCGGTGGTGCCTTCGAGGATTTTGCGCCACGCGCCAACCTGCTCTTCCTCGGCCTCGAAGTGGTCGACCACTTTGCGCACGCGCCGCTCTGAGATGTCGATGCCGTGGCGTGCCCAGATCTCGCTGTAGCGCTCATATTCGTCCAGCAGATGATAGGTGACCGACTGAAAGCCATGGCGAGCTATCTCGATGCGCGAGGCGAAGCTCATGATCGAGGTCTCAAACATCAGCTCATCGGTGGGCTCCGGCTCGATCAACACAATGTCCACCCCCGGATAGCGCTCCTCCCACATGCTCGCCAGCTCGTGCAAACGACGGTGGCCGAGCAGCTTGAACGCCTGATAGCCGATCTTCGAGAAACCCCGGTCGGAGATTCGCCGCGCCGGGCGCCCACTCCCGTCATCGCTGCGGTCGTTGACATACGGCACGATCGGGTTGATCACGATCACCAGCGACGCGCCCGCTTCCACCGCGACGTCGAGGTTGGTGGTGGACACGATCCCCCCGTCGATCAGCTCGCGGTCCCCCACCCGCACTGGGGCGTAGACCATCGGCAGGGCACCCGACGCGCGCACGGCGGTCGAGATCGGCACGTCGTCAAAGCCCTTCGAGCCGAACACGATCCGCTCGCAGGAATCGAGGTCGGTGGCGACCAGATACAGCTCGTGAGCGAGCTCGCGGAAATCGTCGTGGCGTCCGTCCTCTTCGAGCACTCTGCGCATGTAGCGCTCGATGCCCGCACCCGTGTAGGCACCGCTCGGCAGTACCTCGGCGATCCCGAGCAGGATGTCGATCAAAGACACCTGGCCGAGCTGGGGAATCAGCTGGCGCGCCAGTAACGCCATCCGCAGCGGCAGCCGCGCGCCTGTGCGGGCAAGGCCAGGCAGGTTCAGGCGCAACAAGTCGCCCAGATCGATGTCCCTGAAAGCCTGCGGACCCTGGTGGGTGACGACCCGCATCATCTCCTCGGGGGTCACGCCGTTGGCGCACAGCGACGCCACAAACGCGCCCGCGGAGGTGCCCACGTACACGTCGAACTGGTTGATCGTGCGATTGGCGGCAAGCAGGTCGAGCGCGCGCAATGCCCCGATCTCATACACGCCTCCGGTGAACCCACCTCCGCCGAGCACCAGTGCCGTCTTCTTGGATTGCGGCTTGCGCCGCCGGTTCGTGCCCGCCTTGGCGCTCCGCTTGGCGGCGGTTCGTGTTGTAGAGCGCGAGCCGCTCTTCGCGGCCGCCTTCAAGTTGACAACCTCGCCCATCACCACTGATTGTACGTAGGGTTACCGGAACGCATGAGATCCCCCAAGCTTTCAATCGCGCTCGCAACGCTCACAGCCATTGCGTGCACCGGCCTCTCGACAGTGTCGCTGTCGGCCGCATCAAGCGCGAATGACAAACAATCGAGCCAAGGTTCGGCCGTGTCTGGCACCCGGAGCGCGGTGAGCGAGCGAATGAGCCACAAGTCAAGCGCCCAGAGCCCGCTGAGCAGTCAGTTGAGCCACGAGCTGTCTGCCGCCGGATCACAGTCGGGAGCTTATGCGTATGACCTGACGACCTCGACGCCGCTGTTCGCCGAGCGCGCCGAAGTCACGCGCGCGCCCGCCTCGGTGGAGAAGCTCTACACCTCCACCACCGCCCTGGAGCTGATGGGCCCGGCGGCCACGCTCGCCACCACCGTGCTCGGCACGGGACATCCAGCCGCAAACGGCGTGTGGGACGGCAACCTGTATCTGCGCGGGGGCGGCGATCCCACGTTCGGCAGCATCTCGTTCATCGACAGCCACTACTACGGCCAGGGCGCCTCGGTGTCCACGCTCGCCGAGCAGCTCGTCAAGACCGACGGAATCCGCAGCGTCACCGGCACGATCGACGGCGACGAGTCCTACCTCGACTCGCTGCGCGGCGAGCCCTCCAGCAACTACCGGTTCGACCCCTACCTGGAAGGCGTCCTCAGCGGCCTCTCCTTCAACCGCGGCGAAACCGGCTCTGAGAAAGGACCGCACGCTCCCGCCGAATACGCGGCGCTACAGCTGCGGGGCGCGCTGCGTGCCGAGGGCGACACCGTCCACGGCGGTGGCGCCGCGAGCACGCCCGCCGGTGCGACGCTGCTGGCCACTGCCCCCTCGCCTCCGCTCTCGACGCTACTCGGCTTGATGCTCCCTCCCTCTGACAATTTCTTCGCCGAGACCCTCGTCAAGGATCTCGGCGCGCGCTACGCCGGCGCCGGCACCACCGCCGCTGGAGCGGCCGTGGTGCGCAGCACCCTCGCCTCCCACTTCGGGCTGTACCCGAGCGTCGTCGACGGCTCGGGGCTCTCGCGCTCAGACCACACCTCACCCGAGCAGATCGTGACGTTGCTGAGCGACCTCTCCCGCAGTCCGCTCGGCACCACGCTTCGCAAAGATCTCGCGGTCGCCGGGGAGAGCGGCACGCTCTCCGAACGCATGCGCGGCACCCCCGCCGCCGGACGCTGCCAGGCGAAGACCGGCACGCTCACCGGCGCATCAAACCTCGCGGGCTACTGCCAGGCCGCCAACGGCAACATCATCGCGTTCGCAATCTTCAACGACGGGATCGCAACCGAAACGGCACACGTCGTTCAAGACCGGATGACGGTCACACTCGCAAGCTACTGACCCAGCAGGTCCAGCAGACCGCGCTCGTCCAGCACCCGCACGCGCAAACGCTCGGCCTTCTCCAGCTTCGAGCCCGGCCCCTCGCCCGCCACGAGAAAGTGGGTCTTCTTCGACACCGCGCTTGTCACGCGTCCTCCCGCCGCCTGGATGCGCTCGGTGGCCTGCTCGCGCGAGAGCGTCGGCAGTGTGCCTGTCAGCACCACCGTCTTGCCTGCCAGCGGGCCGCTGGTGGGCGCCGGTCCGGCTTCGGCGAAGCGCAGCCCGATCGCGCGCAGATCGGCGATCAGCGCGAGCATCCGCTCGTCGTGCAGCTGCGTGTGGATCGAGGCGCTCATCTTCTCGCCGATCCCAGGGGTCTCAGCGAGTTCCTCGGCGCTCGCGTCCAGCAGCGTCACGATGTTACGAAAGCGCATCGCCAGGTTGCGCCCCGTGACCTCACCCACCTCCTCGATCCCGAGCGCAAACAGCACGCGCCCAAACGGCCGCTGCTTGGAGGCCTCGATCGCGTCGAGCAGCGCGGCCACCGACAGCTCACCGAACCCCTCCAACTCCAGCAGCTCCTCGCGATGCTCGTGCAAACGGTAATAGTCGGCGGCGGTCCTCACCAGGCCCTGCTGTTGAAGCAACGCCACCTGCTTCTCCCCGAGCCCCTCGATGTCCATCGCGGCACGCCCCACGAAGTGCTTCAGCAGCTGCCACGCCCGCTCTGGACAATCGCGGTTGGGGCACATAGTGAACACCGCGTCCTTCGGCTTCACCGTCGGCGTGTCGCAGAAAGGACAGCGCGCCGGCGGGCGCGTCACGGGCGGACGACCCTTGTGCTCGACCACGTGCGGCGCGGGTGAGACCACTTGCGGGATCACGTCGCCCGCGCGCAGCACGATCACGTCCTCGCCCGCGCGGATGTCCTTGCGCACGATGTCCTCCTCGTTGTGCAGCGTCGCGAGCTTGATCACCACCCCGCCCACGGGAACGGGCTCGAGCACCGCGTAGGGGCGCAGGTCGCCGAACTTCCCCACGTTCCACATCACCTTGTTCAGGCGCGTGAGCGCTGTGGTTGGCGGAAACTTCCACGCCACTGCCCAGCGCGGATCGCGACCGACCGAGCCCAGGCGACGCTGGAGCTGCAAGTCGGACACCTTGATCACGACGCCGTCGATCTCGAAGTCCAGCTCGCCGCGACGCTCCTGCCAGCGCAAACACTGCGCGACCACCTCGTCCTCGCTCTTCAGGCGCTTGATGTCGCGGTTCACGCGAAAGCCATGCTCGCGCAACCACTCGAGCGCCTGCCAGTGCGTCTCGAATTTGAGATCTGGCGCTACCCCGACCTGGTAGGCCCACATCGACAGCGGACGCTCGGCCATCAGCGCGGGATCAAGCTGGCGCACCCCGCCGGAGGCCGAGTTGCGCGGGTTCATGAACGTCGACAGTCCTCCCTCCGCGCGGCGCTCGTTGACCTCCGTGAAGTCCTTCAGCGACATGTACACCTCGCCGCGCACCTCCAGCAACGGCGGAGCGTCCTCGATGTGCAGCGGAATCTGCCCGATCGTGCGCAGGTTGTGCGTCACGTCCTCCCCCACCTCGCCATTGCCGCGCGTAGCGCCACGCTCGAGCGTCCCGTCGCGATACAGCAAGCTCACCGCGAGCCCGTCCACCTTCGGCTCCACCACATACTCAAAGCGCGTGCGCACGATCCCTTCGCGTCCCAGGTGCGCCTTCATCCGCTCCACCCACGCGCGCAGCTCCTCCTCGCTGCGCACATTGCCAAGCGAGAGCATCGGCTCCAGGTGCGCCACCTTCTCAAGACGCCCCACCGGCTCGCCCCCGACGCGCTGGGTCGGGGAGTCCGGCGTTTGCAGCTGCGGGTACTCGGCCTCCAGCGCTCGCAGCTCGTCAAGCAGTGCGTCGTATGCGTCGTCGCCTATCTCCGGGTCATCGAGCACGTAGTAGCGGTGACCGTGATACTCGAGCTGCTTGCGCAGCTCGGCGGCGCGGGCGCGCGTCTGCTCAGGCAGTGCCCCCGCGGGCGGCGAAGTGGGCGCACCCGAATCTGAGGTGGCCTGTGCGGGTGACTCGGGCTCCGCCAGCCCCCGTCGCTTCTTTGACGGCCCGCTCACGCGCTCCCGCCGTCGAGCACGGGCGCGAGCAACGCCTGCAGATCAAAGCCCCGCAGCACCTCCAGACCGCCATGGTGGGTGAGGTCGAAGTGGATCGGTGTCACTGCGATGCGCCCCTCGGCCACTGCCGCCAGATCGGTGCCCGGCTCGTCCTGGAAACCCGGATCGGAGCCATATATCCAGTAGCGCTGGCGTGTGGGCGAGCCGTCCTCGTGTGGCACCACCTTCAGCTCGTCGCGATAGATGCGCTTGCCGAGACTCGTCACCTCCACCCCGTCGGGCTCGCCCGCGGGCACGTTCACGTTGAGCAGTGTGCCCGTAGGCATCGGCAGCTCCTCAATGCGCTCCACCAGTCGCGCCACGAAGCCGGCCGCCACGTCGAAGTCAAAGCCGCCGTCATAGCGGAAATCGAGCGCGCGCCCGCGCGACTGCTGGGACACCGCAATCGCGGGCAACCCCAGCACGACGCCCTCCAGCGCCGCAGCGACCGTGCCCGAGTAGGTGATGTCATCGCCGAGATTCGCACCGTGGTTGATCCCCGCCACCACCAGCTGCGCGTCGAAATCCTCGACCAGCCCCAGCCGTGCGAGGCGCACGCAATCGACCGGCGTACCATCGGTCGCATAACCAACGGTGCCGTCGGCAAACGACACCTCCTCCACCCACAGCGGCCGGCGCGTTGTGATCGAGCGTGCCATCGCCGAGCGGTTGCCGTCGGGGGCGATCGTCACCAGCCGCACGCCCGGGACCCCCATCAGTGCGCGACGCAGCGCCTGCAGGCCGTCGGCCTCGATCCCGTCGTCGTTGGTCAGCAGCACGTCCATCGTCCTCCAGCATAGGCGCCGACCCGGCCCTAGTACCGCACGGAGGCGAGCGCGAGGCCCTGCGCGGGAGCCGTCGGTCCGGCGAGGCCGCGCGGCCTGCCCTCCAGCAGCTCTGCAAACTGCTCGAACTCACGACGCCCGGCGGCTACCTCGAGCATCGTGCCCACCAGCACCCTGTTCATGTGCCTGAGAAACGAGCCCGCCTCGATCCACAGCTCGAGCACATCCCCGCTCGCGCGCCACTCCGCGCTTAGCACGTTGCGCTCGAAGCGCGTGTGTTCGGTCTCGGTGGGTGTGAACGCGGTGAAGTCGTGCTCTCCGGGCAACAGTTCGGCGCACCGCTCCAGCAGCGAGCGATCGAGCGGTCGCGGCCACCAAAATGCGCGCCCGCGCTCGAACACATCGCGCGTGCGTCTGGCAAGCACGCGGTAACAGTAGGTCCTGCTGGTGGCATCACGCCTGGCGTCAAAGTTCTCGTCAGCCGGCTCGCAGGCAAGCACCGCCATATCTCGGGGAAGCAGCGAATTGAGACGCAGTGGGTCTACCGCCTCGTGGCGATAGCTCACAACTTGCCCCCACGCGTGCACACCGCGGTCGGTGCGACCCGCCACCGTGACCGTCAGCGACTGTCCGTCGTGACCGTCCTCGCCCAATACCGTCCGCAGCGCTCGCTCGAGCTCGCCCTGCACGGTGCGCAGGTCTGGCTGGCTGGCCCAACCCGCGAACTCGGCGCCGTCGTATTGCAGCGTGAGCTTTGAGACCACTTGTGCCCCGCCGGGGGTGCGCGACGCGCGGGCGGCCGCTACACCAGCTCGAGGTACACCATCTCGGTCGCGTCACTGCGACGCGGACCAAGCTTGAGGATGCGCGTGTATCCGCCTGGCCGCTCGGCATAGCGGGGAGCGACCTCCTCGAACAGCTTGTGCACAGCAAACTTGTCCTGCGCGAGCGCCGACAGCGCCTGGCGACGGGCGTGCAGGTCGCCACGCTTGGCGAGCGTGATCAGCTTCTCGATCTCGGGCTTCACGGCCTTCGCCTTCGCTTCGCTGGTCTTGATCCGCTCGTGCTCAAGCACCTCCTTGGTGAGGTTCATGAGCAGCGACTTGCGATGCGCCGCGTCGCGGCTGAGCTTGTTGCGTGTCTTCTGGTGTCTCATGGCTTGTGTGTGGTCGTCCGGCGTGCCGCGAACGGTCAGTCTAGAGCGCTGACCGTTCGCGCGGCATCCGCTCAGTCCTGGCGCAGGTGCAGCCCTCGCGCCTCTAGCGTTTCGATTACCTCATCGATCGACTTCTTGCCGAAGTTGGGGATCGCGTTGAGCTCACCCTCAGACTTGGAGATCAAGTCGCCGACGGTCTGGATGCCGGCGCGCTTCAAGCAGTTATAGGAGCGCACTCCGAGCTCCAGCTCCTCGATCAGGATGCTCCACTCCTCGCCCTGCAACGCCGCCGGAGCGCCACCGCCACCGACCGCGAGGCCGTGGCCGTCGAGCTGACCGCCGGGCACGGCGCGCAGCTCCTGGATGCGGTCCGCGTCGGTGAAGATCGCGAGCTGGGAGATCAGCAGCTCGGCAGCCTCGCGCAGCGCGGCCTGCGGCTCGATCGAGCCGTCGGTCTCGATGTCGAGCGTGAGCTTGTCGAAGTCCGTCTTCTGCCCCACACGCGCCTGCTCAACTGCGTAAGCGACACGGCGCACCGGCGAGAAGATCGAGTCGATCGGGATCACGCCGATCGGCTGGTCGGCCGACTTGTTCTCCTCTGCCGGACGGTATCCACGACCGCGACCGATCGTCATGTAGAGCTCGAGCTTCGTCTTCTTCTCGAGCGTCGCCACGTGCACGTTCGGGTTGAGGATCTCGACACCGGCGGGCAGGTCGATGTCCTTGGCCGTGATCTCCCCCGGTCCGGTCACCACGAGCGGCGCCTCGACCTCGCTCGCGTCGGAGTGCATCCGGCACACGATGCCCTTCAGGTTGAGCACGATGTCGGTCACGTCCTCCTTGACGCCCTCCACGGTGGAGAACTCGTGCGCCACGCCCTCGATGCGCACGCTCGTTACGGCGGCGCCGGCGAGCGAGGACAAGAGCACACGCCTCAAAGAATTCCCAAACGTGTAGCCGAATCCGCGGTCGAGCGGCTCGATGGTGAACGTGCCACGGTTCTGCTCCACGGACTCGCTGGTGATCCGGGGGATTTGGAAGTCGAGCATCAGGGTCCTAACGTCGTTTTGGTGTCCTACCGGCGCCCACTGGCACCGGCTCTGGCGCGTCGCAACCCCCCATCAGGCGAGGTCGGACGCGGGGAAAGCGCCTACTTCGAGTACAGCTCGATGATGAGCTGCTCCTGCACCGGTGCGGCCACCTCGCGCCGCTCCGGCTTGCGCAGCACCTTGGCCGTAAGCGACTCATGGTCGGCCTGGAGCCACGCGGGAATCTGTCCGGTCAGCTCGGTGGCATCCCTTACCACCTGCATCGCCGGAGTGTCCGCCTTGATCGCGATCACATCACCAGGACGCACCTGGTAGCTGGGGATATCCACCCGGCGGCCGTTGACCGTCCAATGCCCGTGGCGAATCAGCTGGCGTGCCTGCCTGCGCGAGGCGGCGAATCCGAGGCGGACCATCACGTTGTCGAGACGGCACTCCAGCAGCGCGAGTAGATTCTCACCGGTGATGCCGGGCTGGCGCGAAGCCTTCTCGTAGTAGCCGTGGAACTGCTTCTCGAGCACCCCGTAGTAGCGGCGGGCCTTCTGCTTCTCGCGCAGCTGCAGGCGGTACTCGCTCTGCTTCTGACGACCGCGTCCGTGCTCGCCCGGCGGATAGGAGCGTCGCTCGACGCCGCACTTGTCGGTCAGGCAGCGCTCACCCTTGAGGAACAGCTTCTGTCCCTCGCGACGGCACTGCTTGCACTGTGGTCCTGTGTCTCTTGCCATTACCTTGCTCCTCTGAGATGACCGTGAGTCGAGCCAGACAAGGATGCAGCGAGCGTGGCGTGCTGAGCACATGAGCGAGCGAAGACGCAGTATGACGAAGCGCTCACGGCCATCTCAGACGCGCCGCCGCTTGCGCGGGCGACACCCGTTGTGGGCCTGCGGGGTCACGTCCTTTACGCCGGTCACCTCGAGCCCAGCGGCCTGCAGCGAGCGGATCGCCGTCTCGCGACCCGAACCCGGGCCCTTGACATAGACCTCAACCTTCTGCAACCCCTGCTCCATGCCCTTGCGGGCAGCAGCGTCAGCGGTGACCTGTGCGGCGAAGGGCGTCGACTTGCGCGAGCCCTTAAAACCAGCGCCGCCGGCCGACTCCCACGCGAGCACATTGCCCTGGGTGTCGGTGAGCGACACGATCGTGTTGTTGAACGACGTCTTGATGTGTGCCTGGCCGACAGGCACATTCTTCTTCTGCCTGCGCCGACCGCGGGCAGGGCGCTTGGGGGCAGCCATCAGCAAGCCTCCATCGCGTGCGCGCCCGGAGCGTGCGCCAGGACGGTGGGGAGTCTGTAGAGGATCACTTCTTGACCTTCTTCTTGCCCGCGACCTGCATCCGCTTGGGACCCTTGCGGGTGCGTGCGTTGGTCTTCGTCTTCTGTCCGCGCACGGGCAGCCCGCGGCGATGGCGCAGGCCGCGATAGCAGGCGATCTCCTGCAGGCGCTTGATGTCCTGCGAGCGCTCGCGGCGCAGATCGCCCTCGACGGTGAGCGACTGGTCGATCGCGTCTCGCAGACGCGAGACCTCGTCCTCGGTGAGGTCGCGAATGTAGGTCTCGGGACTCACACCCACCTCGCTCAAGATCTTGTTGGAGGTCGAGCGACCGATGCCATAGATATAGGTCAGCCCGATCTCCGAGCGCTTGTTCAGGGGAAGGTTGACCCCGGCGATACGTGCCATCTGCCGGCTAGCCCTGTCGCTGCTTGTGACGCTTGTTCTGGCAGATGACGAGAACCGCTTTGTGGCGGCGGATGATCCTGCACTTCTCGCACATCGGCTTGACCGACGGTCTTACCTTCATGATCCCTTTCGGCTGGTCCCTGCGACCCGGCTCTGGCCGCCGGGACGGCTGCCGCTACCGCGTCGTGGTTTGTGCTCTAACACGCCAAGCTTCGCGCGTTCGAGCAGGACAGCGGATGGTAGCAACTATCCGGTTGAAGTCGCGGCTTCCCTGCCGTGCGCGCCGGACCCGCGCTCATCCGCGCCAAGATGCCAGGGCGTGAGCACACGGGGGCCTTCGCGCGTGATCGCCACGGTGAACTCGAAGTGCGCCGCGAGCGAGTCGTCCTGGGAGAAGATCGCCCATCCGTCGCCGGCCACTCGCACCGATGCGCGTCCTGCAGTGGTCATCGGCTCGATCGCGAGCACCATGCCCTCCTCCAGCAGCGGCCCCTTGCCGGGCTTTCCATAGTTGGGCACCTGCGGGTCCTCGTGCATATCTTTGCCGACTCCGTGACCCACAAGCGATCGCACGACCGACAGGCCCGCGCTCTCGGCGACGCGCTGGATCGCGTGCGACACGTCGCCCATGCGATTGCCGATCCTTGACTGCTCCACCCCGGCGTACAACGCCTGCTCGGTCGCGCTCAGGAGGTTCTCGGCAAGCGGGGTCATGTCGCCGACCGCGAAGGTGCGCGCCGCGTCGGCCACCCACCCGTCGAGCGTCACGCCGATGTCGACCGACAGGATGTCACCTCGCTGCAGCCGGTACCTACCGGGGATTCCGTGCACGACCATCGAGTTGGGCGATGCGCAGATCGATCCGGGGAAGCCGCGGTACCCCTTGAAGGTGGGGATCGCCCCCTGCGAGCGAATGAAGCGCTCGACGGCCACGTCGAGCTCCTCGGTGCTCACGCCGGGACGGATCTTGCCGGCCACCAGGTCCAGCGCGGCGGCTTGGACGACGCCGGCGGCAGCCATCTTCTCGATCTCCTCGGGTGACTTCTTTACGATCACCAGAGGAGCTTATCTTTCTCGCTCGCCACAGCAGGCCATTGCACCGGCGCCCGAGGCGGAGTGGCTCTTGCTAGAGCTTGTCCTCCATGCGCAGGGTCGCAACCGTCGCGCGGATGTGGTCGTGCACCTCGTCGGGGCTGCGCTGCCCGTCGAAACGATGCAGCAGTCCAGCGCTCTCGTAGTACTCGATCAGCGGCGTGGTCTGGCGCGCATACACCTCAAGGCGCCGGCGGATCGTGTCCTCCTGGTCGTCCTCGCGCTGGATCAGCCGCGAGCCGTCCTGATCGCACACTCCCTCGCGCTTGGGTGGATCGAACTCGACGTGGTAGACGTGCCCGCTCTTCAAGCACACGCGCCGGCCGCCCAGCCGCCTGACAACCTCCTCGTCGGGCACCTCGATCAACAGCGCGGCCATCAATCGACGTCCGGAGCTCTCCAGTGTCTTACCGAGCGCGTCGGCCTGACTGGAGTTGCGCGGGAAGCCGTCGAGCAGAAATCCTTCGCGGGCGTCCTGCTCGCCGATGCGCTCTCCGATCATCCCGAGGATCACCTCGTCGGGTACGAGCTCACCGGCCTTCATGAACTTCTGGGCCTCCCGGCCGAGCTCTGTGCCCTGCGCGACCTGAGCGCGCAGCATGTCCCCCGTGGAGATGTGCACGAGGGCGAAGTCTGCCTTCAGGCGCTCTGCCTGCGTGCCCTTGCCGGCGCCGGGCGGACCCAGCAATATGAGATTCGTCTCGACCACTGCCATGTGAGCCTACCCGCTGGGGCAAAGCTCTACTTCAAGAAGCCCTCGTAGCTGCGCATCATCAGCTGTGCCTCAAGCTGCTTCATCGTTTCGAGCGCTACTCCGATCACGATCAGGATCGATGTGCCGCCGAAGTCGAAGTTCTGGTGGGTTTGGGCGAACAGGATCGCCGGCAGCGCCGCCACGGCCGCCAGGAACAGCGCACCGGGGAACGTCAATCTCGCGAGGATCCGGTCGAGGAATTCGGCCGTGGGGCGTCCCGGGCGCACACCCGGGATGAACCCACCGTACTTCTTCAGGTTGTCGGCCTGGTCGACCGGATTGAAGGTGACCGCTGTGTAGAAGTAGGCGAACACGATGATGAAGATCGACTCGCCCAGCACGTAGTGCCAGCCATTGGGCGTGAAGAAGTCCGAGACGCTTTTCGCCCAGGGTGTGTGGATCAGCTCTCCGACGGTCGGCGGGAATGCCATGATGCTCGCCGCGAAGATCACGGGGATCACCCCGGCCATGTTCACGCGCAGCGGCAGGTAGGTCTGCCCACCCTCGCTCATGCGCCGGCCGATCACGCGCTTGGCGTATTGCACGGGGATCCGTCGCTGGCCTTCCTGCACGAACACGATCCCGGCGACCACCAACAGCACGAGGAAGGGCATCATCACCTTGAACACCTGATCCTGGGTCGTCCACCAGGCTTCAAGGCCGGTGGGCAGACGCGAGAGGATCGAGGTGAAGATCAGCAACGAGATGCCGTTGCCGATTCCGCGCTGAGTGATCAGCTCGCCGATCCACATCAGCAGCACACAGCCGGCGGTCAGGCAGATCACGATCAGGAAGATGTGGGCAAAATCGAAGTGCGTGATCACCGATTCGCCGGCGCTGGCCTGCAGCGAGTGGAACAGGAACACGTAGCCGATCGACTGGGCGAACGCGAGACCGACTGTCAGGTAGCGCGTGTACTGGGTGATCCGCTGCTGGCCCACTTCGCCTTCCTTGGAGAGCTTCTCCAGAGAGGGCACCACGACCTGCAGCAGCTGCAGGATGATCGAGGAGGTGATGTAGGGCATGATCCCGAGCGCGAAGATTGCGATCCGCGAGAGGCTTCCGCCGGAGAACAGGTTGAGATAGCTGAGGATGCCCGAGCCGCCGAACTGCTTCTGCAAGTTGTTGACGGCGGTCAGGTTCACGCCCGGGACGGGCACGTGCGAGCCCAGCCTGTAAATCAGCAGCATCGCTGCCGTGAACATGATCTTCTTGCGGATATCCGCAACCTGGAAGGCGCTGAGAATCGTCGAGAGCATTGGTTTAGCCGGTCACGCGGGATAGGTCCGCACGCACCGGTCGTGCGATTCTAGCTCTCGATGAGAGTGCAGGTGCCGCCGGCACCCTCGATGCGCTCGCGCGCGGCGGCGCTGAAGCCGTGGGCGTGCACCGTGAGCGCCTTGCTCAACTCGCCCTTGGCAAGCACCTTGACCGGTATGCCCTTGCGCGTAGCCAGCCCCTTGGACTGCATCAGCTCGATCGTGACCTCCGTGCCGGCGTCGAAGCGAGCCTCGAGGTCAGAGACATTTACGGGCTGAGTGTGGGTGCGGAACATCTCAAAGGGCATCGACTTCTTCATGTGCGGGCCTCGAAGCTTGCGCATGCGCATGTGGATCGGCATCTGCCCACCCTCGAAGCGTGCGCGGCTCTTGGCGCCAGAGCGCGAGCCGTAGCCCTTCTGGCCCCTACCGGCGGTCTTGCCGGTACCGGAGCCTTCGCCACGCCCCACGCGCTTGCGCGGGCGGCGACTGCCGGGAGCCGGTTTCAGCGAGTGCAGTCCGACGCGCTGCTCCTGCTCGTCCTTGGCCTCCTCGGCCTGCTTGGCGGCGGCGGTCTTGGCGGCAGGGCTCACGAGCTCTGCTCCTCTTGAACCTCGACAAGATGACGCACCGCGTGGACCATCCCGCGTGCCTGATCGCAATCCTTGACCTCGACGGTGTGGCCGATGCGCCGCAGGCCGAGCGAGCGAAGCGTGTCGAGCTGACGCTTGTTGGAGCCGCTGCTGGAGCGCTTCTGGGTTACCTGGAGAGTCGCCATCAGGCGGGGGCCTCGGTTGCGTCTGCAGACGGCTCGGTGGCGCTTGTATCCGCTGGGCTCTCCCCTTGGGCGGTGGTGTCGGCGACTGTTACTCCAGCCGGCTCGGTTGTCGCGGCGGTGTCCTTTGCGGCCGTGTCCGCTGCGGCGGCCGTGTCTGTCCCAGCCGCGCCCTCAACGGTCTCCGCGGCGCCGTTTGTCGGCTGCTCGGTCAACCCGAGCACCTTTGCGATCGACAGTCCGCGCAGCTCGGCAACCTCGGCCGGAGTACGCAGCCCGCGCAGCCCGGCGACCGTCGCCTTGACGAGATTGATCGGGTTCTGGGTCCCGAGACTCTTGGAGAGGATGTCGTGGATGCCCGCGAGCTCGAGCACCGCACGCACCCCCCCGCCGGCGATCACGCCGGTACCCGGAGAGGCGGGCTTCAAGAGGACGCGCCCGGAGCCGAAGATGCCGGTGGTCTGATGAGTGATCGTGCTGCCGTGCTTGGGCACACGGAACAGATCCTTCTTGGCGCGCTCCACACCCTTCTGGATCGCCAGCGGAACCTCGTTGGCCTTGCCGTAGCCGACGCCCACCACTTCACGTTCGTCGCCGACGACGACGAGCGCGGTGAAGGAGAAGCGCCTACCGCCCTTGACCACCTTGGCGACGCGGTTGATCTCCACCACGCGCTCCTGGAGGTCGAGGCTGCCTGCATTGACTGATCTATCTGAATTCATAAGAGTGAGAGAGGGTAGCGGGGAGACGAGCCCTAGACGGTTATGCCTGCCTCGCGGATCGCCTCGGCGAACGCGCGCACATGGCCGTGGTAGCGGTAGCCGCCACGATCGAACACAACCTCCGATACACCCGCCGCTTTCGCGCGCTCGGCGATCAGCTCTCCCGAGCGCTTGGTCCGCTCGAGGCCTGCAAGTTTACGCAACTCGGGCTCATACCAGTGCAC
Source organism: uncultured Solirubrobacterales bacterium (assembly GCA_963725265.1). Taxonomy (GTDB): domain Bacteria; phylum Actinomycetota; class Thermoleophilia; order Solirubrobacterales; family Solirubrobacteraceae; genus Palsa-744. The sequence goes on along the minus strand of CAVRXP010000002.1, from coordinate 1,211 downwards.
GGCTGCCAGCGTGCGAGCGCTCGCGTCATCGACCAGCTGCGCCGAGAGGCCGCGGTTGGAGCGAAACACCGACACGCGCGGACGCTCCGCTGTGCCAGACACCTTCGCGCGTACGCGGCGGCGGCGTTTGAGACGGCGGGTCTCCTTTGTGAGGACGGTCATGCGCGCTTGCCCACCTTGCGCTGCACGTACTCGCCCTCGTAGCGAATGCCCTTGCCCTTGTAGGGCTCTGGCGGGCGCTGCTTGCGGATGATCGCGGCGATCTCGCCGACCTGCTGCTTGGAGATGCCCTTCACGACGATCCTCGTGGGTTGGGGAACCTCGAATTCGATGCCTGGAGGCGCCTCGATCGGGACCGGATGGGAGTAGCCCACCGCAAGCTCGATGTTCTTGCCCTTCAGCTGCGCGCGATACCCGACGCCCTGGATCTCCAGACGCTTCTCATAGCCGGCGGTGACACCCTGGACCATGTTGGCCACCAGCGAGCGCGTGAGGCCGTGCAGCGCACGGTGCTCGCCGCGGTCGGTGGGACGCGAGACCAGCAGTCGCTCGCCGTCCTGAGCCACCTCGATGTCGCGCGGAATGCGCTCTGACAGCTCGCCCTTGGGCCCCTTCACACGCACCGACTCGGGCTCGATCGCGACCGTCACGCCGGAGGGCACGGGGATTGGCTGTCTACCGATTCTCGACATCTCCAGATACCTACCAGACCTGCGCCAGGACCTCGCCGCCGACGCCCGCGGCGCGGGCGTCGTGGCCGGTCATCACACCGCGCGAGGTGGACACGATCGAAGTTCCCATGCCGCCGAGCACCTTCGGGATGCGTGTGGCCTCCACGTAGGTGCGTCGCCCCGGTCGCGAGACGCGCTTGAGGCCTGAGATCGCGGAGCGGCGGTCGTCGGTGTACTTCAGGCGGATCTCGATCAGCTGACCAGCGGCGCCGTCGCGTGCCGGGAGCACCTCCCACGAGTCGATGTAGCCCTGCTCGGCGAGGATCCGTGCGATCTCCGCCTTCAGCGTGGAGGCGGGAATGTCGACGGTCTCGTGCGCGGCGTGGATCGCGTTGCGGATGCGCGTGAGGAAGTCGGCTATCGGGTCTGTCATGGACATAAGAGGGCTCTGTGTTGGAGTGTTCTTGAAAAGAAGTTGGTTACGAGCGAAATAGTTCTAAAGCGGAAGGAATCGAAAAAAAGAAGTTCATACACCCTGCT
>CAVRXP010000001.1:0-1723332 GCA_963725265.1 uncultured Solirubrobacterales bacterium | reverse complement strand
ATCGTGCTGTGAGACGTTGAAGGCAGCCGAGAGCTTGAAGCTTCGTCGATAGTCACCGCGTTTGCGGCAGACGATCATGAAACTTCCCTCTCCCAGTGCGAACCCGGACAAGAAGCTACCGAGTGAGACCTCAATGGTCTCTATAGATGGCCTTTCCTGCTGATTGTCCGCACCTGACACATTTTCACGGTACCGCCCACTTCGGACGGAACTCGTAGTGCAGGATACACGGGTGTTCCAGCATATAGCCAAGTTTTACAACTACCTCGGTCAACTGATAGTTACGGCCGCCGTTTACCGGGGCTTAGCTTCGCTGCTTCGGGTCAAGCCCTAACAACTCCACGTAACCTTCCGGCACCGGGCAGGCGTCAGCCCCTATACGTCGTCTTACGACTTAGCAGAGACCTGTGTTTTTGGTAAACAGTCGCTTCAGCCTATTCACTGCGGCCCCCTCGGGCTCCGTTCGCGAAGAACATCACCCTACTGGGGCGCCCCTTATCCCGAAGTTACGGGGCAATTTTGCCGAGTTCCTTAACGATGGTTATCTCGATCACCTTAGTATTCTCTACTTGCCCACCTGTGTCGGTTTTGGTACGGGCACGCACTTCCTCCCTAGAGGCTTTTCTCGGAGGTATGGCGTTGGGGAGTCGCCGGCTTAGTGCCAGCTCACATCGCACCTCAGGTTATGCGGTCCCGCATTTGACATGGACCACCCCTACATGCTTGTCCCAGGACAACCATCGCCTGGGTTCCCTTAGCCTTCCTCGTCCCCCCATCGGTCAAACGGAAGTTACGTGGTACAGGAATATCAACCTGTTGGCCATCGACTACGCCTTTCGGCCTCGCCTTAGGTCCCGACTAACCCTAAGTAGACGAACTTTACTTAGGAATCCTTGGGCAATCGGTGGAAAGGATTCTCACCTTTCTTTCGTTACTTATGCCGGCATTCTCACTTCCCACGCCTCCACGGCTGGCTTACGCCGCCGCTTTACTGGCATGGGAACGCTCTCCTACCGCGTGATCGGTCCGAAGACCTCACACACCCGCAGCTTCGGTGACTAGCTTGAGCCCCGTTACATTGTCCGCGCTCGAACACTTGACCAGTGAGCTGTTACGCACTCTTTCAAGGATGGCTGCCTCTAAGCCAACCTCCTGGTTGTCTATGCACTCGAACATCGTTTCCCACTTAGCTAGTACTTAGGGACCTTAGCTGGCGGTCTGGGCTGTTTCCCTTTCGACGCTGAAGTTTATCCCCCAGCAACTGACTCCCGGAGTAGACGTAATGGTCTTCGGAGTTTGCCTGAAATCGGTAACCTGGTAGGGCCCCTTATCCAAACAGTGCTCTACGGCCACTACGTAATTTATCCGAGGCTATACCTAAATATATTTCGGAGAGAACCAGATATCACTGAGCTTGATTAGCCTTTCACTCCGATCCACAGGTCATCCGCCCAGTTTTCAACCTAGGTCGGTTCGGCCCTCCACGAGGTCTTACCCCCGCTTCAGCCTGCCCATGGATAGCTCGCTCAGTTTCGGGTATACCGCCTACGACTATGTCGCCCTATTAGGACTCGCTTTCGCTACGGCTCCGCTCATCGCTTAACCTTGCCGCAGACGAGTAACTCGCCGGCTCGTTATGCAAAAAGCACGCGGTCACAGAACAAGTCTGCTCCCACCGCTTGTAGGCGCGCGGTTTCAGGTACTATTTCACTCCCCTTCCGGGGTACTTTTCACCTTTCCCTCACGGTACTAGTCCGCTATCGGTCACCAAGGAGTACTTAGCCTTGGAGGGTGGTCCCCCCAGGTTCAGTCCGCGTTTCACGGGCGCGGACTTACTCAGGAACGTCTGACAGAAGATCATGCAGTTTCGTCTACGGGACGGTTGCCCTCTATGGTGCGTGGTTCCACACGCTTCGACTACCACATGATTTTGTAACTCCTGCCGGGCCGGACACGACCCGGAACAAACGCCCTACAACCCCCAGCAGACAACGCATGTCCGCTTACATCTGCCGGGTTTGGGCTGATCCCTTTTCGCTCGCCACTACTCAGGGAGTCTCTTTTGATTTTCTTTCCTCGGGGTACTGAGATGTTTCACTTCCCCCGCTTGTCTTCGCCCGGTCTATGTGTTCAACCGGGGATAACGCCGCATTACCAGCGCTGGGTTTCCCCATTCGGGAATCCACGGGTCATAGGCCATTCAGCGCCTAACCGTGGCTTATCGCAGCCGTTCACGCCCTTCATCGACTCTTGGTGCCAAGGCATCCACCATGCGCCCTTACTATCTTGACGGTGATCTGACCGATTTCGACTACATCCCTTTGCGGGGATGTGGGCTCCATCGGTCCGGTGATACCCGTTATTCAGCCGCCGCTTATCGATGGCGGCTGATGTGGCTTCTGTGTAGTTTTCAAGGACCGTCGAGAGGCGTATAACGCCGGTCGGCGCTGGGTAGTGCGGGCGCGCTCTTTGCGCGTCTGCCCCACCGCCGGCGGACGCCGGTCTCTCAAAACTCAACAGCATGCTGGCGTTGTTATAGGTGTCTGCACCGTGCTTCCCAAGTAGTCAGGGAAGTCGTGCGCTCGCACCCACCCAGCCAGGTTCGGTCGACATGCTAGGCCCGAGTGTTCTGCCACCTTCAGGATCTCAAGACTCACAAGTGAGCCAGGGACCTGACGGCCGTTACGCTCGGGGCACTGTTATGTGCTCCCTAGAAAGGAGGTGATCCAGCCGCAGCTTCCGCTACGGCTACCTTGTTACGACTTCACCCCAGTCACGAGCCCCACCTTCGACGGCTTCCTCCCTTGCGGGTTAGACCACCGGCTTCGGGTGTTGCTCACTCCCGTGGTGTGACGGGCGGTGTGTACAAGGCCCGGGAACGTATTCACCGCGGCAATGCTGATCCGCGATTACTAGCAACTCCGCCTTCATGCAGGCGAGTTTCAGCCTGCAATCCGAACCGAGACGCACTTTAAGGGATTCGCTCCACCTCGCGGTATCGCAGCCCTCTGTATGCGCCAATGTAGCACGTGTGTAGCCCTGGACATAAGGGGCATGATGACTTGACGTCATCCCCACCTTCCTCCGGTTTGTCACCGGCAGTCTCGCATGAGTCCCCAACTAAATGCTGGCAACATGCGACGGGGGTTGCGCTCGTTGCGGGACTTAACCCAACATCTCACGACACGAGCTGACGACAGCCATGCACCACCTGTGAACCTGCCCCGAAGGGAAGCCATGTTTCCATGGCGGTCAGGCACATGTCAAGCCCAGGTAAGGTTCTTCGCGTCGCGTCGAATTAAACCACATGCTCCGCTGCTTGTGCGGGCCCCCGTCAATTCCTTTGAGTTTTAGCCTTGCGGCCGTACTCCCCAGGCGGACAACTTAATGCGTTAGCTTCGACACGGGGGGAGTCGACACCCCCCACATCTAGTTGTCATCGTTTACAGCGTGGACTACCAGGGTATCTAATCCTGTTTGCTCCCCACGCTTTCGCGTCTCAGCGTCAGTCACGTCCCAGCGAGCTGCCTTCGCCATTGGTGTTCCTCCTGATATCTGCGCATTTCACCGCTACACCAGGAATTCCACTCGCCCCTTCCGGACTCTAGCTTGACAGTATCCACCGGCATTCCAGGGTTGAGCCCTGGACTTTCACAGCAGACTAATCAAGCCGCCTACACGCTCTTTACGCCCAATAATTCCGGACAACGCTTGCACCCTACGTATTACCGCGGCTGCTGGCACGTAGTTAGCCGGTGCTTCTTGTGAAGGTACCGTCACCCCACGCGGCTATTCACCGATGAGGCTTCGTCCCAACTGAAAGGGGTTTACAACCCGAAAGCCTTCTTCCCCCACGCGGCGTTGCTGCGTCACGCTTTCGCGCATTGCGCAAGATTCCCCACTGCTGCCTCCCGTAGGAGTCTGGGCCGTGTCTCAGTCCCAGTGTGGCTGATCGTCCTCTCAGACCAGCTACCCATCAAAGCCTTGGTGAGCCGTTACCTCACCAACAAGCTAATGGGCCGCGGGCCCATCTCGATGCGGAGGCCGAAGCTTCCTTTCCCCTTGCGGGCACATCCGGTATTAGCCCGAGTTTCCTCGGGTTGTCCCGGTCATCGAGGCAGGTAACCCACGTGTTACTCACCCGTTCGCGGCTCTGCCCCAGGGCAAGCCCTGGTTCGTCGCTCCACTTGCATGTGTTAAGCACGCCGCCAGCGTTCGTCCTGAGCCAGGATCAAACTCTCCGTGAAGAACTTCACGAAAAGCTGTCATAGGTGATAGGGACCCATACACCGTGGCCCCCTCTATGACGGGGTACTTCTCTACTTGACTCTTTGCCGTCACCGAGTACGCCGAAGCGCTCCCGTGACGGGTCGAACCTGGACGCACACCATGATCGATTCTCGATCGTAGGTGCGCATGCTGTTGAGTTTTCAAAGACCGCCGTAGCCTCTTCGAGAGGACTTCTCGTTAGAGGAGACCGTTCGGCCCACGCCCAAGGACGCTTACAGGCCGACCGTACAGTATAGCGCCCTCTGCTGGACCGTGCGTTGTGAGCGTCGCCCACCGCCTCGGTCGCAGAGCCGAGCTGCTGTGCTGAGCCACTATAGGCCATCGTGCGGACACTTGTCGGGTGGACTCGGAGCACATGGGTGGCAGCCCACATCGCCAAGCACTACCGCGGTGGGCCTTGAACTCGTCCGGGCGCGGTGCCGCCCGCAGAGCATCGACTGCCGATCAGCCAGCGCGCAGCCTGCGGAAGCGGCGCTTGCCCACACGCAAAACGGCGCCGTCCAAACGCTCGGTGGCAAGGTCGTGCTCGCCGGCGTCAAGCTGCTGCCCGTCGAGCGAGACGCCACCCTGGTCGATCAGGCGACGGGCCTCCGAGCGAGACATTCCAAGCGCATCGGCAATCAGACCGGGCATATGCGCCGTCCCGTCCGGCGCCTTGAAGACGAGCTCCTCGATCTGCTCGGGCGCCCCGCGCTGCACGAAGACACGGTCGAACGCCTGCTCAGCAGCGAGCGCCTGCTCGGGCGAGTACAGCCACGTCACGATCTCCCGCGCGAGAGCGCGCTTTGCCTCGCGCGGCTCGAGCGCCGCGTCGCGCTCCCTGCCGAGTAGCAGTCTGTAGTAGTCGTCCATCGCCTCGTCGGGGATGCTCATCGTCTTGCCGTACATCTCCGCGGGCTCGTCGGTCACGCCGATGTGATTGCCAAGTGACTTGGACATCTTGCGCGTGCCGTCGGTGCCGACCAGGATCGGCATCGTCATGATCGCCTGCTCTGCCTGCCCGTAAGCGCGCTGCACGTCGCGCCCCAGGAGCAGGTTGAACTTTTGATCGGTCCCGCCGAGCTCGACGTCCGCGTGGATCGCGACCGAGTCATAACCCTGGAGCAACGGATAGAGCAGCTCGAGCATCGAGATCGGCTCCGAGCCCGACCAGCGCTTGGCGAAGTCTTCGCGCTCCAGGATTTGGGCGACCGTGGTCGTACGTACAAGCGCGAGCAGATCGACCATCGGCATGTCCAGCCATTCGCCGTTGCGCCGCACCTCCAGCCTCTCTGGCGAGCCATCGAGGATCTTCAGCGCCTGCGCTTGAAAGGTGGCGGCGTTGGTCTCGATTTCGGCCTCGCTGAGCATCGGCCGCAGGGTCGAACGACCAGAAGGGTCTCCCACGCGCGCTGTGTAGTCACCGATGATCAGAACCACAAGGTGCCCGGCATCCTGGAACTCGCGCAGCTTGCGCAGCACCACCGCGTGACCGAGGTGGATGTCCGGTGCCGTCGGGTCGATCCCAAGCTTTACGCGCAGCGGACGGCCCTCAGCGCTGGCTTCGTCCAGCTTCCGCGCTAGTGCCCCCCCAGGAAGGCTGTCGACCGAATTGAGGCTCAGCCGTGTTGCGTCGGCTGAATCGGCGGGCACGTTTGCGGTCGCGACCGTGTGGGCATTCGCCATGGAGCCCAATGCTAGACTCTCGCGTCCCGGTGGAGCTAGCCGCATTGCCTGCCGGCGGCCGGCCGCGCTTGAAGAGGCTTCGTTTCGTGCTGATCCTCTTCGCCGTCCTGCTGCTCGGCCTCATCTCCTTTGTGTTCGGCATGTTCGTGGCCGTGGCATCAGACCTGCCTTCGCTCACGAGGTTCTCGCAATTCAAGAACGCCCAGAGCTCAGAGTTGCTCGACGATCTCGGCCATCCGATTGGCGTGATCAGCGAACAGAACCGCGTGATCGTTACACCGACCGAGATCCCAACGATCGTCAAGGACGCGGTGATCTCGATCGAGGACAAGCGCTTCAAGACCAACAGCGGGGTCGACATCCGCGGGATCGCACGCGCGTTCGTGCAGGACGTGCTCCACAAAGGAACCGTCCAGGGAGCCTCGACGATCGAGCAGCAGTTCATCAAGAATGCGCTTGCGGCTCAATCGCACAGGACGATCCTCGAGAAGCTGCGCGAGGCGGCGCTTGCCTACCAGCTATCGCACAAGTGGTCCAAGGAAAAGATCATCACCGCCTACCTCAACACGATCTACTTCGGCAACGGCGCGTATGGGATCGAGTCCGCCGCCCAGACATACTTCGGCTCGCAGCCAAAGCATCTAGGCTGCGGCACCCCCGGCCATGAGTTGTGCGTTCAGGAGCTCGAGCCAGCCGAAGCGGCGCTGCTCGCCGGCATCATTCAATCCCCGACGGACTACAACCCCGCCGTCAGCCCGCTCGAAGCCAAGACACGCCGCGATGTCGTGCTTGCACAGATGTTCAAGCAGGGCTACATCAACCAAGCCGTCTACGACAAAAGCGTCAGCCAGCCGCTACCCACCGCCAGGGAAATCCAGACGCCGCAGCAGCCGCTTGTGGAAGGCGTGGACGTCGGCTATTTCACGAGCTGGGTACAGCAGCAGGTGTTCGAACGCTATGGCGCGGCCCGTGTGTACAACGGCGGATTGCGCATCAAGACGACCTTGGACTTGAGCTTGCAGCGTGCCGCCGAACAGGCCATCAGCGGCTACCTTCCTGGCCCCGAAGGACCCACTGCATCCCTCGTCGCGATCGAAAATTCGACAGGTGAGGTGCGCGCGATGGTGGGCGGGCGCAACTACGACGAAACGCCATTCAACCTGGCCACGGAGGGTGAGCGCCAGCCCGGCTCCTCCTTCAAGGCATTCGACCTGGCGGCGGCACTTGAGGACGGCATCTCCCCGGAATCGGAGTGGCCCTCGCGCGAAAAGACGTTCTTCGTCCACGGACCCAACGGAACGGAAAAGTTCGTCGTACACAACGACGAAGGCGCCTACACCGGCGAGAACTCGCTGACCAACGCGACCGCCTACTCGGACAACTCGATCTACGCCGAAGTAGGACTGAAGGTCGGCACGACACGAATCGCCGATCTGGCGCATCGGATGGGTATCACAACCCCGCTGTCCACCAACCCAGCGATGACGATCGGCGGCTTGAAAGTGGGTGTCACACCGCTCGACATGGCCCACTCCTATGAGACGATCGCCCACGGGGGCGATCGCGTCAGCGGTTCGCTCGTATCCAACTGGCAACCCGTGGGCATCCAGGAAGTGAGCGCAGCCGGCAACGTACTCTCCGACGGCCATCACAGCGATCGCAACTCGGTGATGCTCAAGCGTGTGCTGCCATCCGAAGTGGCAAACACCGAGACCTCCGTGCTGGAGACAGTCCTTGAGTACGGCACAGCCAAGGCGGCAGCGCTAGGCCAGTTTGCCGCCGGAAAGACCGGCACAACCTCCAACTACGGCGATGCCTGGTTCGTGGGCTGGGACAGCAAGTACACGGTGGCGGTATGGGTGGGCTATCCCAACAGTCTGGTACCGATGACCACAGACTTCGACGGTGGACCCGTACTCGGCGGGACATTTCCAGCGCTGATCTGGCACGACTTCATGACCTCCGCAATGCAGGTCGAAAAGGAACGCGCCAGCCAGGTAACGGCCGCCAAGAGCGCCAAGGCCGATTCATCACGCTCTTCAAGCTCCGCCTCGGGAGCCGGCTCACAGGAAGAAACCTCGAGTAGCACCGGCGAAACGACCGCCACGCCCCCGCCTGCTGCCGGCGGTCCGAAGAGCGGCGCCGGTGAAGCGACCAAAGGCGCTCCGACGGGCACGCCTGCAACTGGCAACCACAGCGAAGAAGGCAAAGTCGAAACGCCAAAGTCACCGGCGCCACAGTCGACGCCCGCGCCGACGCCGACGACCCCGCCGCCGGCCACTCCAGAACCAACTGCGCCCGCCGAAGCCCCTAGCGCACCTAAATCCGGTGGCGCGGAAGCCACCGGCGGTGTCAGCCCCGGCGGCTGAGATGGGCGCTGTCAGCGGCGCAGAAGCGCCAACGCAGGTCGATTGCCTTCGTGATGCCAATACGGGTACTGGAGACGACAGAGATCGGTTTCGTTGTGGGCGGCGGCGAGTTGATCGCGACGGGCCCATTCAGGAGACTCGTCCCGTTCTCGGCAAGCTCGATCCCGAGCGCCTGCGTGAGCTTGCCTGGACCCGAGCAGAGCTCGCGATCGCGCAACCTCCCACCCCCGCCTCCGCGTCGCAAGCGCATTTGCTCGATTCCCTCAAGCGGCTCCAACGCACGGATCAACACCGCCGCGCCCACCCCGGCGGGCTCACACACCGCGTTGAGCATGGCATGGATGCCGTAGGAGCGGTAAACGTAGGCGAGCCCCGGCTCTTCGAAAAGCGTGCGCGTGCGTGAGGTGACGCCGACGAACGCATGGCATGCCGGCTCGCTCTCGTGATAGGCCTCGGTCTCGACGATCACGCCGGACACACCGCGATGCTCTACGACGCAGCCGATCAAGTCTCGCGCAACCTCGAGCACTGCTCGCGCGTAGAACTCAGCCGCGAGGCGCATCCGCCAGCATCGTGCGCGCCAGCTCAAGCTGTTCGTTGACGCGCGGCAGGGCCGTCCCACCCATCGATATCTTCGATTCGAGCCACGAGTCGCGTGCCAGCACCTCGTAATACTCGCTGCTTGCGCCCGGCGGCGTGTCGAGCAGTTCGCTCTGCGCGCGCAACTCCTCGACGCTCAACTGCGATAGCTCTCTGCCGCTGTCCACCGCCACACGCACCAGCCCCGCCACCACGCCGTGGGCCTCGCGGAATGGCAGCCCGCGGCGCACGAGCAGATCGGCGACGTCTGTGGCGGCGATCAGCTCATCCGAGGCGGCTTCGGCGAGACGTTCGCGATCGAACGCAACGCCTGAGAGCATGCCGTGTGCGGCGGCGAGCGCCAGCTCGAGCGTGTCGGCAGCATCGAATAGATGCTCCTTGTCCTCCTGCAGGTCCTTGTTGTATGTAAGGGGAAGGGCGTGCATGACACCGTACAGTCCGCTCAGATGGGCAACCACGCGCGGTGCCTTCGCGCGCAACAACTCGGCGGCGTCGGGATTCTTCTTCTGGGGCATGATCGAGGAGCCCGCGCTCCACGCATCTGGTAGCTCGCAAAAACCAAACTCAGCGCTGGACCACAGCACCAGCTCGGCGCCCAAACGCGATAGGTGCGTGGTGCAAGTCGCCGCGGCGCCCAGATAGTCAAGGGCGAAGTCGCGGTTGGAGACGGCGTCGATCGAATTGGGCACGGGCTCGGAGAAACCAAGCTCGCGCGCCACCAGCTCACGGTCGGTGTCGAAGTTCACACCTGCAAGCGCACCGGCCCCAAGCGGCAGACGCGAGCACTGGCGCTCGGCGAAGGCAAAGCGCTCGCGGTCGCGCGCCAGCATCCAAAAATAGGCGAGCAGATGATGGCTGAGATAGACGGGCTGCGCGCGCTGCAGGTGCGTATAGCCGGGCAGCGGCCAGTCGATGTGCTGTTCGGCACGCTCGATCAGCGCCCCCATCAACCGGCTCAGCAGCTGTTGCGCCTCGCGCGCGCGCTCGCGGGTATACATAACGAGATCGGTCGCCACCTGATCGTTGCGCGAGCGAGCCGTGTGCAGCTTGCCGCCTACCGGGCCGACCAACTCGGTCAGATGACGCTCGATCGCCATATGGATGTCTTCGTCGCCCTCGACAAACACGAAGCTTCCCTGCTCCAGCTCACGCGCCACCTGCTCGAGTCCCCCCAGCAGCGCGTCGCGATCCTCCCCGGAGATGATCTCGCGTGCGGCAAGCATCTTCGCGTGGGCGCGTGACTGGGCGATGTCCTGCGGCCACATACGTCGGTCGAAGCCGACCGACGTGTTCATGCGCACGAAGTCGGGGTGCTGGGGCTCGTGGAAGCGCGACATGGTTGGCCCGCAGTCTATGGGCTCGCGGCGATCGTCAATGCAAGGCGCGACCTCGGCCAAGAGCGATACGCCGCCAGCCTACAGCCCAGACTAGTCGAAGCGAGCGAAAGCTGCCAAGATTCGGTGTGCCGATGGTCGAGACCCTCCCTACAATCAAGATTGGATGTCCACGGTGCGACGAAGCGTGATTGCTGCGCTCGCGGTCGGCCTGGCGTCGATCGGCGTCGCGCTCATCGCCGTCTTGGCGCATTCGCCGCTCACGGTCGCAAGGACGAACTCGGCTTCCAGCACGGATTACGTCGAACTGGAAGAAAAGGGAAAGCTGAGCAATTGCCAGCCGGCAGGCCCTATCCCAGAAGGCACATCGGCGATACGACTTGGCATCGAAGGGCTTCACTTCAGCCCCGCCGTGACCGTGCGGATTCTCGTGGGCTCACGCGTCATCAGGGAAGGATGGCGGATAGCTGGGGGACCGTCGATCCCCAACGTCGCCGTCCCCGTGGCGAGCTTTACTCACGCGCTCGACGGCGCTCGCATTTGCACGACCGTAGGACCGGCGGTCGAGCCGATCCGCTATTACGGCACACCCAGACACATTTCGGTGCCACAGGCCAACGTGCTTGAAGATGCAACTTTGCACGCCGAATATCTCCGGCCGGGTAGCAAGTCGTGGTCCTCGTTCGTGTCTTCGATCGTCCACCACATGGGATTGGGGCATGCGCCCAGCGGTACATGGGTCGCCTACCTGGTGCTGATATTGATGCTCGGGCTCGTCCTGATCGTCGTTCGGGTATCACTGCGGGAGCTACGATGAGCCAGCGCGGGAAGGCAAAGTCGCGTACTTCGACACCGGTCAAGTCAAAGCCCGGAGCAGCCGCGGTCGGCTCGCGACCATTTACCAGACGAGCACAGGCGCTCAAAAGAAGAACCAAGCGCAAACCGACAGACGGTTCAAACATGTCGAGCCTGCTCCTACAGGCACGCGCTTCGCTGCAGCGCGTTCCAAAGGCAGCATGGCTGTGCGCGACGGTCGCGCTCATCAACGCCGTGTGCTGGTCGATCCTGACCCCACCTTTCCAGGTCACCGATGAGCCGTCCCATTTCGCCTACACCCAACAACTCGCCGAGAACACCAAACTGCCGACGTCCTCAGAATCTACATTTTCACCCGAAGAGGAAGCCGTATTGCGCGACATTCGTCAATACGAAGTTCGCCAAAGTCCTGAAACCCACACGATCTCGACGGCCGCAGAACAGCAACGCTTGCAGAACGACATGAATCAACGCCTCTCCCGCCATGGCGAAGGAGGCGTCGGTGGAGCCTACGCCGATCCCCCACTGTATTACCTCCTGGAGACGATCCCCTATGGACTGGCATCCTCTGGGACGCTCCTTGACCAACTGGAGGCGATGCGACTGCTGAGTGCTCTTATGGGAGCTATCACGGCGCTGTTTGTCTTCCTGTTCCTTCGCGAGGCGCTGCCCGGAGTGCGATGGGCATGGACCGTCGGCGCGCTGAGCGTCGCGCTGGCGCCACTACTCGGTTTCATATCTGGAGCAGTCAACCCGGACTCGATGCTCACAGCCGTCTCAGCCATGAGCTTCTACTTTCTGGCGCGCGGATTCAGGCGCGGACTCACACGAACGCTGGCGATCGCGATCGGCGCACTGATCGCTGTCGGCTTCCTCACAAAGGTCAACTTCATCGGCCTGGTACCAGGGATAGTCCTCGGCATGATCGTGTTGACGATCAGGGCCTCGCGGAGCGCTGGGCGCGCTGCCTATGGCTCGCTTGGACTCGCTGTGGCGATCGCGCTTGCACCGGTTTGGATTTATGTCCTCGTCAACCTGCTCTCCGGTCATGCTGCGCTGGGAGTCGTTTCTCACGTGCTGGAGCTGAAAGGCGCACAGGGATCCATCTTCAGCAAGATCAGCTATGTATGGCAGCTATACCTTCCGCACCTGCCAGGAATGACAAATTATTTCCCTGGGCTTTCCACGACGCGTGGACTGTGGTTCAACCGTGGGGTCGGTTTTTACGGTTGGCTGGATACCTCCTTCCCCGACTGGGTCAATAATCTTGCGCTCGTCCCCACCGGCATACTGGCATTGCTGTGTCTGCGCGCGGTCGCCGTCGATCGGGCTGCGCTACGCCCACGAATCGCCGAGGTCGCTGTCTACGTGGTGATGGGTATTGGACTGCTGACGCTGATAGGTCTCAGCTCATATATCGACTCCTCCGAAGGTCTTTTTGCGGACCCCAGATACCTGCTCCCGCTGATCCCTCTACTCGGGCTGGTACTCGCGCTCGCGGCACGTGGCGCCGGGCGACGCTGGGGTCCTGCGGTGGGCGCTTTGATCATCGTCCTCTTCTTGGCCCATAATATTTTCAGCCAGATACTTGTGGCCGGACGCTACTACGGTTGAGCCGCACTATGCAACCCGAGAGTTATGCTGACACGAAGTCTCGACTATCAGGAATACAGGCTAAGCACGGCGATATTGTCACGTGTAGCAGCATACGGAAACTCCGCTTGATAGACTAGTTCAATGGCTAGACCGAACACTCAGACGGACGAGGTTGCAGCCCACTATGACACGGTAGCCGCGGACTATCACCTTCAATACCGTCGTCAACAACTCGACAGCGAGGGAGAGTATCCGGCCAACTATTTCAGGCTGCAAATACTGGTCAACCGACTCGCCTCACTTGGTGCGCGGCGGGTGTACGAGGTTGGCGTGGGCGAGGGAACGCCACTGTTGACGCTTGCGCGCATGGGACTCGAAGTCGCTGGCTGCGACATCTCCGAGGCAATGGTCGAGCAGGCTAAGACGCGTATTGCCGAGGAGGGCCTGCCCCCGTCGACCATCTCCTGGGGAGACATCCAGGACAGTGTCACCTTTGCCCACCAGCTGAGCGATGGCCCTTTCGACGCCGTGATCGCCGCCGGGGTGCTGCCCCATGTAGCCAACGATTCGCTGTTCCTCCAGAATCTGAGCATGCTGCTCAGGCCGGGCGGCACTGCATTGGTCGAGTTCCGTAACAAGCTTTTCTCTCTCTTTAGTTTCAATAGGTATACAAAGGAATTCATCGTGGAGGATCTGCTCGGTGGCGTAGAGCCTGCCGTCACACAAACGGTCGCCGAAGATCTGGAGCACAGACTGGCGATGGACCAGCCGCAGATCAGGTCGACAGTGGGCGAAGGCTCCGCGAGCGAGACTGCACCGGGCTACGATGCGATCCTCTCCAAGTTTCACAATCCCTTCGAGCTCGTCGAGGTGTTTCAGCGCAACGGTTTCGTCGACGCTCGCATCCACTGGTATCACTATCACCCGGCGCCGCCCATGCTCGAGTCCGCTCTAGGCGAGGCATTTCGCCGCGCAGCGTTCGCGCTGGAGCACGATCCCTCCGATTGGCGCGGCTATTTTCTTTGCTCGGCCGGGGTAGTGGAGGCCACCAATAACCCCTGAGCCCACTGACCTGACCGAGAGCGACAGCGAGGTCGAACGGCTGCTTGACCGTCTGTGGCCCATCCTGCGCAGCATCACCGGTGAGGGTGTTCGTGAAACGCTCGCGATCCTCTCCGAGGTAGCGCCACTGCGGCGTATCGAGATCGCCAGCGCCACGAAAGTGTTCGACTGGACTGTGCCTCCCGAGTGGGTGGTGCGCGAGGCCTATGTCCTTACCCCCACGGGCGAGCGAATCCTCGATGTGGCCGAGAACAACCTCCACCTGCTCAATTATTCCATCCCATATAGAGGCACACAGACACGCGCGCAACTGGACGCACATTTGTACAGTCTTCCCGAGCAGCCACACGCGATTCCCTACATCACAAGCTACTACGAGCGACGCTGGGGCTTTTGCATCTCCCAACATCAGCGCGACGAGTTGCCCGAGGGCGACTACGAGGTTGTAGTCGACACCGAGCACATCCAGGGAAGCCTTTCCATCGGCGAGGCTGTGCTGCCAGGGGACGGCGAGGGCGAGGTGCTGATCTCCACCTACACCTGCCATCCCTCGCTGGCCAACAACGAGCTTTCGGGCCCCTTGGTGGCGGCCTTTCTGTACCGACGCCTGTCGCGCTGGCCTGCGCGCCGGCTCACCTACCGATTTGTGTTTACCCCTGAGACGATCGGCGCGATCGCCTATCTCTCGCTGCGCGGCGAGCATCTACGCGAATCCCTGCTTGCCGGCTACGTCGTGAGCTGCGTTGGCGTCGGCGATCGCTTTACGCTCAAGCGCTCGCGTCGTGGCGACACCCTTGCCGATCGCGCTGCCCTGTACGTACTAAAGCAATTGCCCGAGCAGCCGACGGTACTCGACTTCTTCCCCAGCGGCAGCGACGAGCGCCAATATTGCTCGCCCGGTTTCAATCTGCCGGTGGCGTCGGTGATGCGCTCGATGTACGGCAGCTACCCCGAGTACCACACCTCGCTGGACAATCGCGATCTGCTCTCCATCCGCGCGGTGCGCGAATCGATCGACGTCTACGAGCGCATCATGCGCACCCTCGAGACCAACAGGCGCTACGTAAGCCGCGTGCCCATGTGCGAGCCACAGCTAGGGCGCCGAGGTCTATACGGGACGCTCGGCACACGCGATAGCACTCGCTTCACAGACGCCCTGTTGTGGGTGCTCAACTACGCCGACGGCGAGCATGATCTGCTCGAAGTGGCCGAGATGAGTGGGATCGCCCTGGATGAACTGGCGCAAGCAGGAGCTGCCTGCCAGGACGCGGAGTTGCTTAGCGAGGCTCGCGCGAGCACGTGAGGAGCCCTCAGCATCGGCTGTCAACCCTCTTCGCGCACGAGCAGGGCCAGCACCAGGCGCCGGTAGCGCTCCATGCACGGATTGACCCAGCGCGGCAGGCGCGTGTCCACTAGTTGGGTCTCTATCCCTCCTAAGAACTGCGCCAGAACCCGATAATCAGAAACATTTCGCTTGAGCTGCACCGATCGACGCCAGCGAATCAGCTGCGGTGCCTGTGCGAACAAAGAAACCCAGGCGCGCACCTTCTCGCCAAGCCAGCCCTCGGAAATCGCGTGTATCACGACCACCGCCTCGGTGGCCAGCAGCACTGGGGCCAGCAGCGCAAGCGTGCGCGGTCGCAAATTGCTGAGTAGCGCCCAGGCCCGATTTCGCTCAAGATAGAACCACTTATGGGAGCCCTTCTCGAAGTCGTAGTCGTGCACGACCACCGCCGCCGGGCAGTAGCGCACCCGTCTGCCGGCCAAGCGCACGCGCCACGCCAGATCGGTGTCGTCGACATACATGAAGAAATATGGGCACAGACCGCCAAGCTCTACGAATACATCTCGCCGAACCATGAGGGCCGCGCCCGACACCGCCGCTGTCTCGCGGATCGGTCCGTGCTCCCGCACCTGCCCATACCCCCCCGACCAAGATATGCCGGCGATGTTGATCGGGTTATCGCCCGCATTGACGCGGCCGTCGGGGAGAAGCACCTGCGCTCCGAGCATGGCAACCTCGGCGTCGTCGGAGACCTCGGACAAGCGCTCCAAACAGTCCTCGCACGCCACGGCATCCGGATTGAGAAAGAACAGCCACTCCCCTGCGGCTTCTCCAGCAGCGAGATTGGCCGCGCGTGTGTAGCCGAGGTTTGTCCCCGGGTGCACGATCCGTACAGTCGGCAACGGCCGATCGGCGGCCAACGCGCGTGTAGTCCTGCCGGCAGGATCGTTGTCTATCACGATCACCTCAATCGGCTTCAGCGACTGCTCGAGCAGGCTCTCGATCGCCCTAGAGCTGGCGGCAGGATCCGCAAAGGACACCACTACGGCTGTGATCGCTGCGCTCATGCCGAGCGACAAGTATGCAGAGATGCGATCGCGGGCTGCCCCGTCGCCCCCAACCATTGTGCCAACGCCGCTTTGGGATACCTCACGAGATGAGCACAAGATCTTTATACCTCGCGGTCGTGCCTGCCTATAACGAGTCGGCCACGATCGTCGATGTAATCGAGGCGCTCCGCCGAGACGCCCCAGAGTTCGACACGCTCGTCGTGGACGACGGCTCCACCGACAGCACCGAGGTGCTCGCCCAGGCCGCTGGGGCCAAGGTTCTCAAACTGCCGTTCAACGTCGGCATCGGCGGGGCTGTGCAGACCGGGTTCGTATACGCGCGCGAGCACGGCTATGACTTCCTAGCTCAGGTCGATGCGGACGGCCAGCATGACGCAGAGCAGTTGGAGCGGCTGATCGCGGCCATGCAAGAGCAGGATGCCGACGTGGTATGCGGCTCTCGCTTCCTGACCGACGACCACCGTTACCCGGCGCCGATCAGCCGCCGCACTGGCATCCATATCTTTGCGTTTCTGCTGTCGCGGATCGTGGGAACGCGCGTCAGCGACCCAACCTCCGGATTTCGCCTGTACAACCGCCGGGCGATCGAACTGTTTGCGTTGGACTACCCGCACGACTACCCCGAGGTCGAGGCTGTGCTGATCCTCCATCACAACCGCCTGCGCATGAGCGAGACCCCCGTGAGGATGTACACCCGCGGCGGCGGCGTGTCATCGATCAGCACCGGCAAGTCCGCTTATTACATGCTCAAGGTGCTACTGGCGCTCTTTGTGGGACTCGGGCGTCGCCGGGCGGGAATCGATCTAAGCAAGGGTGAGGCGCTGAGCACGAACAGGTAGTCTAGTTCTATATGCAGGCACGAATCCAACTAGTGGCGATCATTGGTGCGGGCGTGCTTCTGCTCACTGTGCTCGAGTTGGTTCGACGCCGCCGACTGATGGAGCGCTATGCGCTGCTGTGGCTCCTGTCGGCTGTGGTGTTGCTCGCCCTGGCGATCTGGCGCAGCGCACTCGCGAGCATCAGCCACGCCATCGGCGTCTTCTATCCGCCCAATGCCCTCTTCTTCGTAGCGATCGGGTTCATCCTGCTGCTGTTGCTGCACTTCTCCTCCGCAGTCTCGCGTCTGAGCGACCAGAGCGAGACGCTCGCGCAACGTCAAGCGCTGCTCGACGAGCGACTCCGACTGCAGGAGCAGCGGGCAGAACAGACCCAATATTCGGAGTCAGACCTCGCGCAAGAATCGCGCGAGGACCTCACACGAGAACCGCGCGAGATGGCACCGGTCAACACACCGGTCAACGCCCGAGCATCGCGCCCACCCGGCGCCTGAAGGTTCGCGCGCTCGTGCGAGTGCGCCGGGCGATGCGCAGCGGCGCACGACGCCGGGCGAGCCGTACACGCAATTCCCGTTCTGGCGCGCCTCGTCGAGCAGCCCACAGAGCCGCCTCTTCTTCCAGCACCGCCACGGTTCGCTCGGCGGCCCGCCCATCCAGGGGCCCGAGATAACGTTCGGCAATCTCGCGCCTACTGCGCAACGCATCGGCCGAGCACACTGCCGCATTCGTCGCGAGGATCGCGTCCGGGAGATCTGCGGCGTTGTGTACAACAGTGATGTCGGGCTCCCAGCTATGGAAAGGGATCAGCTGATCGCCGAGAGTCGCAGCGGCCCGGTCCCAGCCCGTATAGAGCACGGGACGACCGGCCAGCATCGCCTCGAGCAGAGCCGTGCTCTGAAAGCCGACGACGACATCTGCCGCGACGATCAGGGGCCGCACGTCAGCCTGAGGGTCGACCATGAACACCCTTCGCCCCCACAACTCCCCCGCGTTTGCACGCCATTGCCGCTGAGCGTCCAACGGCTGCTGGGGGTGTGGCTTGATGATCACACGCCAGCCATGACGGGCGAGCTCGTGCAAGCCTTGCTCGGTCTGAGAGTGCAGGGCGCTCCAACCGCGCGGCCCTCCCCCGCGCGGGCCTTCCCACTCAGCGGGATGGTAAGCGTCGAGCGCGTAGGAGAGGAACAGCACACTGGGACCGTCCTCCCCAGGGATGGCCTCTGCCGGCCACTCCGACGGGTTGCTGTAAAAATCAAATCGGGGCTGTCCGGTCACCACGATGCGCTGCTCGGCGCACCCGGCACGCATCCAGAAGCTCTTGTGTCTCTCACTGCAGACGGTCATGCGATCGGCAAGCGGCAATGCGAAGCGCCGTACCTGCTCGGCGTGCTCGCCCATCGTGTACTCGGAGATCGTGGTCTCCTTTTGGGCGACTAGCAACGGCACCCCTAGCGCATGGACGGGCGCGAGCGCGGATCGCACATAGAAGAACGTATCCGATGGCAAAAGGACCGCGTCGAAGGGCGATGCCGTAAAGCGATCCTCCAAGATCTCGCGCAGAATCGCGGCATAGCGGCGCCTGGCTCCCTCGAGCTCGGGCCTCGTGTAGGCCTGGAGACCGTTGCCCACCTCCTCGGGCAGGACGCGAAGCGCCTCTGAGCGCAACAGGTCGTAGGGCATCGTGTCCAGCTGGAGTTCGTCGCCTGCGGCGCGGCGCAGGGCGGCGATGTCCTGGGAGAAATGATGGTCGAGCACGAGAAACCGCACGGGACACAGGATAAGTGGCCGCCACCGGACAAGGGGACAAGCCCGGATTGCGGATCACCGGAATCGCCCCGTCAGCTAGAAAATCGAAACTTGCTTGATAATGCGGATATGTTCTCTCTCGGACGACTGCGCGAGCTTGGGGGCAAGGGCAATCTACAGCCGAGCACAATCGATCGCCTGCTCGCGCGTGCTCGTCGTCCATTGGACAGGGCCTTCGAGCGCAGCGCCACGTCGCTAGGCGACATGGCCACACTGAGCACGCAGATAGGTGAGCCCACAGCGGATGCGAAGCTCGACGACGCAGTCCGCCCGCGAATCCTGGTCGCTTCGCTGCGTGGCTGGTCCACGCACAACGCCTATGAGCTTGTTATCGCCCAGGCACTGCGCCTGCGCGGTGCGGAGGTTGCGCTCCTCACCTGCGGCGGCGGCATGCCGGCATGCGAGCTCGGGTGGGCACGTCGTGCCCACCCGCGACCCTGCGATCGCTGTGCCTGGCTGACCGACCGGGTGGCCGAGGTATCCGGCCTGAGACGCTATCGGCTCGGCGATCACATGCCGTGGAGTACGCATGTCCGCGACGCGCCCGCCAAGCTCACCGAGAAGACAGCTGCGAACGCTCGTCAAGACTCCCTTGGCAACGTGGCCTGGCTGCTGAAGGCAAGCCTCCTCGATCGCGTTGCCGATGCGCAGGAGCTGACAGAGGATTTCGCGGTCGCGGCCGAGGGAGTAAGCGACGCGATCGCAGAGATATTCGAAGAGTTCAAGCCCGATGTCGTCTTCCTGCTCAACGGCCTGTTCGGAGCCGAGCGCAGTATCCGCCGCTTCGCTCTCGGCCACGGCGTGCGAGCACCGACGTATGAGATCGCTCCGCGCGGCGGCGCGCTTGTCCTCTCCCAAGACACGCCTGCTCCAGACTACGACCTCGACCAACTCTGGGATGCGGTGAAGGACCAGCCGCTCGACGTCTGGCAACGCTCGGAAGTGAGGTCATTGCTGGAGGATCGAGCTCATGGGATCGGTGCTCACGAGTCCTATTACGATCGCGTCGAGGACGATCTCGGTGAGCTCCGGCGACGATTGAGCTTGAGTCGCGGCGAGCACATCGTGTCGCTCTTTACGAACGTCACATGGGACAGCGCCACGCTGGGCCGTGACGTCGGGTTCTCCTCGATGTTCGACTGGGTCGAGCAGGCGGTCCGCCTGGCCGCCGACCGGGAACTCGTCCTGGTCGTGCGCGCACACCCGGCGGAGAGGCATTGGGGTTCGCGCGAGGAGGTGGGCGAGATACTCCTCTCGCGGCTCGGTGAGATTCCCGCCAACGTCCGTATCGTGCCAGCGCGAGACGCCCTCTCCTCCTACGCGCTGCTTGACATCTCAGACCTGCTGCTCACGTACACCACCACCGTCGGCCTGGAGGCGGCGGCACGCGGTAAGCAGGTCGCCGTTGCAGGCGCAACCCACTATCGCGGACGAGGCTTCACCACCGACATCTCCGGCCCAGAGGACCTGGCGCGCGTGCTGGGGCAAGAGTCCCAACAGCTTCCCGTAGGAGCAGTGGAACTGGCCATGCGCTATGCCCACATGTTCTTTTTGCGGGCGATGATCCCGTTCGGGCTGGTCGAAGCCGAAGGCGGCAAGGTAAAGCGCATCCCGCGCGACGCCGCCGCGCTGGCGCCCGGGGCCGATCCTTACCTCGACTGGATCTGCGAGCGCATCCTCGACGGTGGAGACTTCGGCCTCCCCGACGAGCTCGCGCGCATATCCCCTGGCGCAGTCAGGGCGGGCTGAGCGGTGCGCTTTCTGATCACGGGCGGTGCCGGGTTCGTGGGCTCCCATCTGGCCGAGGAGTTGCTGCGACGCGGGCACATGGTACATGTGCTCGACAACCTCTCGACCGGCTCGATGGCCAATATCGCGCATCTGCGTTTCGCCGAACGATTCGAGTACACGATCGATTCTGCCGACAACGACCGCGTCGTGGCCGAGTCGGTCGACCTGGCGGACGCCGTCTATCACCTCGCCGCCGCAGTGGGTGTGGAGCTGATCGTCGACAGCCCCGTGCGCACGATCGAGACAAATGTCCACTGCACCGAGGTCGTGCTCTCGCACGCCGCCAAGAAGGGCAAGCCGCTGTTCATAGCCTCCACCAGCGAGGTCTACGGCAAGAGCACCCAGCTTCCGTTTCGCGAGGATGGCGACCTGCTCATCGGACCGACCACGCTCGGGCGCTGGGCTTACGCGTGCTCGAAGGCGATCGACGAGTTTCTAGCCATCGCATATTGGCGCGAGCGACGGTTGCCGACCACGATCGGCCGTCTGTTCAACACGGTCGGCCCACGACAGACAGGCCGCTACGGGATGGTCATTCCACGCTTTGTCAAACAGGCTTTGGCGGGACAGCCGATCACCGTCTACGGCGACGGCACTCAGCGCCGGTGCTTCATGCACGTGGACGACGCCGTCCAAGCACTCGCCGATCTGATGGTGCTCGGAGAGCACCATGGCGAGGTGTTCAATATCGGCTCCACCGAAGAGATATCGATTGGCGAGTTGGCTGAGCGCGTGCGCGCTCGCGCGGGATCCTCCTCCCCGATCGAACTGCTGCCCTACGAAGACGCATATGGCGCCGGCTTCGAAGACATGATGCGACGGGTACCAGACGTCGCCAAGCTCGAACAGGCGATCGACTGGCACGCGGGCAGATCGCTCGATCAGATCATCGACAGCGTGATCGACTATCAGCGCCGCACGGACTTCAGCTGAGCCCTGAGCTCTAAGAACGTGTTTCAAAGACCGCACGCCCGCACCGCCTATTTTGAAATGGGTCTCAGAACGTGTTTCAAATGGGCGGTGCACGTTGATACCCCCTTTTGTGGACACGAATGATTTATTTAGGTACCTAATCTTCGTCTAGGCGTCCGCACAAGGGGGGTGTTGTGAGGGTCATCCAAAAGACAAGCCACGACGTCCCGCGTTCACAAACCATGAACATCCCCCCACGTGCTCGTCCTGAAACACGTTCTAAGCAGCTATCCACGACATCCGTGGTATGCCGCCAGCGATGGCGCTGCGCGCACCGCGGACAGGATCTCCCGGAGGCCGGCCTGCTCACGGCGGTCGGCCAGACGGGGTACGAGCGCGCGCACGAACTGGAGATCCTCCGGCTCATCCACCGTCCAGCGCAACTGGCCCAGATCGCAGCCTCCGAGCAGCGCCGCCTGGCGAAAGCGCCCTGGCTGGGCGCGAATCGCACTGGTGACGTGCTCGCGATCCTCGATCCCCAACGGTTCGCGTGCAACCGCGCGCAGGGCCGCGGGGTCGATGACCTCGACATCCAGGCCGTCGGGAAAGGTGCGCGGCTGGATGTTGCTTGCGTAGGCGCAGCCCGCAACCGACAAAAACCGCTCGATGGTGTCGTCGACGATCCCGGGGTCGATCAGCGGGCAGTCGCCCGTGATGCGCACTATCGGACCGCGGCGATCGCCGATCGCCAACAGGAAACGCGCGAGCACGTCCTGTTGCGGGCCACGACTCACCGCAACGCCCGCGCTACAAACAAGACATTCGATCGGATCGTCTGAGCTGTCCGTGCTGGTAGCGACGACGATCCCGCTGATTCGACGAGCGTGACTCAGGCGCCGCAGCAGCAACAACAGCATCGGCTCACCATCCACATCCGCGAGAGTCTTACCGGGCAGGCGTGTGGAGGACATGCGCGCCTGGACGATCGCCAACGCTCCGTCGACCGAGCTCATAGAGCAATTAAGCTACTCGCGTCATGCCCAAGAGACCTGCGTCAAACGCCAAGACACCGCCATCGCATGACACCTCGACCATCGCATCGCATGGCACCGCGGCGGTCGCGGGTAGCACCTCGACCATCGCATCGCATGGCACCGCGGCGGTCGCGGGTAGCACCTCGACCATCGCGGATATCGCGTGAGCGGTTCTGTCGCAGGCGAGCGCCTCGTCTTTCGCTGCGATGGAAACGAGCAGATCGGTGCGGGGCACGTCGCGCGCTGTCTCCCACTGGCCGCGGCCTTTGCACGACTCGGCTGGAGGGTCAGCTTCGTAGGGACCTATGAGGGACTCGCCGGCTGGTTATTGACGCGCGCCAAATTCCAAGCGCGCATGGCTGACCCTGATTTCTGCTGCGGCATCCCCGTCGAGGGCTACGACGCCGCCGTCGTCGACTCATATGCAATCGCGCCGGAGGCGATCTGCGATCTGGCGCACAGGCTCGCCCTCGTCGCGACGATCGCCGAGGCCAACCACTGCCCGAACTGTGGTGTCCTGCTCGACTACCACCTCGATAGGGTCGACCCTTCCAACAGCCGCCTGCTGGCTGGGCCGTCTTACGCGCCGCTTGACCCTGCGCTCGCCGGCAGCGGCCGTCCCGGCAGGCAGATCGACAAGATACTGGTGACTGTCGGCGGAACGCTTACGGCGCGTCAGCTGCTCGCTCCGATCGCATCGATCGCAAACTTGATCTTCCCCGATGCCGATATCCTGCTCACCGGTAGTGGCAAGTCAGAAACAAATGATCTAAACGTCGCGCACACGATCCAGCTGCCCTCGCCGAGCTCTCTGCTCGACGTACTGCCAGATGTCGACCTTGCGATCACGGCAGCCGGATTGAGCGCCTATGAGATCGCCTGCGCCGGAGTTCCGCAGCTGGCGATCGCCATCGCCGCCAACCAGCGGCGTGTCTTGAAAGGCTTGAGCGACAGCACTTTGGCGCCTGTGTTGGACCTGACACGCGGCGATTCGCTGGAGCAGTTGCCTAGCGCCCTGGAGCAATTGCAAGACCCCGACTTGCGCAGACGCTTTGCCGAGCGCGGACGGAAGATCTTTGACGGCAAGGGCGCGGGGCGCGCGGCGCGCGCCCTGACAGAGCTCTATCGCGCCCCCGACAAGGCTCCGTCGCACCCCTGACAAAGCCCCATCGCACCCCCCACAAAGGCCCCACCTCACCCCTGACAAAGCCCCATCGCACCCCCCACAAAGCCCCATCGCACCCCTGACAAAGCCCCATCGCACCCCCCACAAAGCCCCATCGCACCCCTGACAAGACCCCATCGCACCCCCGACAAAGCCCCATCGCGCAGCCAGCACCGACGTGCGTTATCCAAAAGCGGGAGCGGACAGCTAAGCTCTTTGGATGACCTCCAGCATTCGGAACTGATCGCACAGCGGCATTCTTGAAAATGGACCTGAACCGCGCCCCACATTCGTGCAATGGACCTGAGTGAAATGGACCTGAACGGCAAGACCATCTTCATCACCGGCGGCACGGGGTCATTTGGCAAGGCTTGTATCGAGACACTGCTCGCCGAGCACGATCCGAGGGTCATCCGGGTCTTCAGCCGAGACGAGCTCAAGCAGTCTGAGATGCAGGCTCACTATCCTGGGGAGCCAAGACTGCGTTTCTTTCTGGGCGATGTGCGTGACCGCAACCGTCTCGTCGGCGCCACACGCGGCGTCGATCTGATCATCCATGCGGCGGCCCTGAAGCAGGTGCCCGCTTGCGAGTACAACCCATTCGAGGCCGCACAGACCAACATCATTGGCGCCGAGAACGTCGTTGCAGCGGCAATCTCCAACGAGGTGCCGCGCACGCTGCTGCTCAGCACCGACAAGGCCGTCAACCCTGTCAACCTCTACGGCGCCACCAAGCTGTGCGCCGAGAAGATAGTCACGCAGGCAAATGCCCTGGCGGCCGACTCCTTGGCCCGTTTCGCGAGCGTGCGCTACGGCAACGTGGTCGGCAGCCGCGGCAGCGTGATCCCGATATTTCTCGCGCAGGCAGACAAGGGCCGCATCACCATCACCGACGAGCGCATGACACGATTCTGGATAACGCTGCCCCAGGCCGTCGATTTCGTCCTCTCGCGCCTGGCGTTGATGGAGGGCGGCGAGGTGTTCGTTCCGAAGATCCCCAGTATGCGCGTAAGTGAGATCGCCGAAGCCGTCGCCCCAGACGCCGAACGTGTCACGATTGGGATCCGCCCCGGCGAGAAGCTGAGCGAGGTGCTGCTCACCGAGGACGAGTCGCGCCACGCCCACGAGCTCGAGGACTGCTACGTGATCCACCCCGAGTTCCCCCTGTGGCGGAACGATCCCTATCTGCACGGAGCCCCCGTCCCCGACGGTTTCCGCTACAGCAGCGACACCAATCCCGCCCAGCTCACCGCCGAGGAGTTGCGGGCGATGCTGCCGTCGCTTCAGATGGTGCCTTGACGGACTTCCTCCCCTACGGCCGCCAGACGATCGACGAGACAGACGTTGCGGCGGTAAGCGCCGTCCTCGAGAGCCCGTTTCTCACTCAGGGACCGTGCGTGGAGTCATTCGAGCGGGCCTTCTGTGAATACCTCGGAGCGCGTCACGCTGTCGCCTTCGCCAACGGCACCGCCGCGCTGCATGCCGCGGCGCACGCCGCCGGCCTCGGCCCCGGCGACGAGTTGCTCACGACTCCGCTGAGTTTTGTCGCCTCGGCCAACTGCGCCCTGTTCGTGGGCGCCCGGCCGAGGTTCTGCGACATCGACCCCGAGACCGCCAACCTGGACCTGCAGAGCGCGCTCCAGCAGGGCTTGCCTCGGCAGGTCAAGGCATGTGTCGCGGTCTCGATGGCCGGGCTGCCGATCGACCTAGAGCCACTGCAAGAGGCTCGTCGCGATGGCCTCGTGGTCATCGAGGACGCCAGTCACGCGCTCGGCGCGCGACGCGGCGGACGGCCCATCAACGGCGGACGACCCCTCGACAGCAGACAGCCCCTCGACAGCGAACGACCCCTCGACAGCAGACAGCCCCTCGACAGCGAACGACCCCTCGACAGCAGACAGCCCCTCGACAGCGAACGACCCCTCGACAGCAGACAGCCCCTCGGCGGCGACGGGGCCGCCGATATGACGACGTTCAGCTTTCACCCTGTCAAGGCGATCACAAGCGGGGAGGGTGGCATGGTCAGCACCGACGACGACCTCTTGGCGGACGCGCTGCGACGCTTTCGCACCCACGGCATCCGCCGCGGCGAGCCAGAGCAGGACGTCATGCGCGGCGGCTGGCATTACGACATCGACTCGCTCGGTTTCAATTACCGCATCACCGACTTCCAGTGCGCCCTCGGCGAGCACCAGCTGGCACGCCTGGAGGAGTTCGTCGCGGCGCGCACCAAGATCGCCGATCGTTATAGAGAACTGCTTGGCGAGATCGCCGAGCTGCAGCTTCCCGCGACGGCCAATCAGCCTGGCGCCAACCACGCCTACCACCTCTTCGTGGTGCGGTTTCGCGAAGGCGCGGGCCGCCGCCGGGCAGCGTACGAGCATTTGCACGCATGCGGGATCGGCGTACAGCTGCATTACATCCCGATCCCGGTTCACAGCCTGTACCGCTCGCTCGGCTACACGATGGAAGGCCTGGAGGCCACCCAGGCCTACTACGAAGAGGCGCTCTCGCTTCCAATCTTCCCGACGATGAGCGACAGCGACGTCAAGCGAGTGGCCGATGAGGTGCGCCGCGCGCTCGCTGCCCCCAACCGGCACTCGCTCCCGCGGCGCGCGCCGGCGCCCCAGGGCGCTTCCAGCAAGGGAATGCGGTCGGCTCCGTCGAGGAGCAGCGGCTTGACGCAGAGCAGCGGCTTGACGCCAAGCGCGGAGGGCCAGCGCAAATGAACGCCCCAACCTCCGTCAGGACCCGCTCGTTGCGCCGCTCCGACGAGCTGTTGCGCCGCGGCCGCGAGCTGATCCCCGGCGCCAGCCAAACGCTCAGCAAGGGACCGACGCAATGGGTCCAGGGTGTGGCTCCCACCTATCTGCAGCGGGCGCAGGGCGCCCACGTCTGGGACGTGGATGGAAACCGGTATCTGGATTTCCCGATGGCGCTCGGGCCGATCCTGCTCGGACATCGTCACCCTGTGGTAGAGCGGGCGATCGTCGAGCAGCTGCGCAGCGGAATCGTCTTCTCACTCCCCCACCCGATCGAGATCGAGGTGGCCGAGCGGATCGTGGCGCTCGTGCCCGGCGCCGAGCGTGTGCGCTTTGCCAAGTCTGGGTCGGATGCGACGAGCGCAGCGGTGCGCCTCGCACGCGCGCACACCGGGCGCGAGCGTGTGATCGTCACCGGCTATCACGGCTGGCACGACTGGTACATAGGCTCGACCAGCCGCCACCTGGGAGTACCCAAAGCGGTCCGTTCGCTGGTCGAGCCGGTCGCCTTCGGCGATCTAGGAGCGCTGGGAGTGGCACTAGAGCGCCACCCCGGAGAGGTGGCCTGCGTTGTGTGTGAGCCGATCGGCGCGATCGAGCCCGCGCCGGCGCTGCTGAAGGAGATGGTCGAGCTGGCCCACAGCCACGGCGCGCTGATCGTCTTCGACGAGGTAATCAGCGGCTTTCGCCTGGCGCCCGGGGGCGCACAGGAGCACTTCGGCGTGCGCGCCGACCTGGTCTGCTTCGGCAAGGCGCTCGGCAACGGCATGCCGATCTCTGCGCTTGCGGGCCCGGCGAGCCTCATGGACGAGCTACAGGATGTCTTCTTCTCCGGCACCCACGGTGGCGAGACGCTCTCGCTGGCGGCAGCGCAAGCGACGCTCGAAGTGCTCGCCGCCGAGCCCGTGCACGAGCATCTGTGGAGACTTGGCCGCCGCTTGCAGGAGGGCGTCCTGGCCGCGATCGGGCACCACGGCCTCGAGGATTGGGTGCGCTGCTCGGGGGCGGCTCCGTGGACGATCGTAAGCGTGCGCGAGCCCGACCCGGATTCCGCGACGCTGCCCGCCAAGTCGCTACTTCAACAGGAGATGATCAAGCGCGAGATCCTCTTCAACGGCTCGAACTTCATCTCCTGGGGGCACACCGAGGTGGATATCGATCTTGCGCTCGACGCATACGACGACGCTTTCGAAGTGCTCGCGAGCGCGTTGCCAGACGACGTCGAGCGTTATTTGCAGGGACCTGCGTTGACGCCGGCGTTTCGCACACCCAGCTGAGCGTCATGGCCGCACGTTTGCTTCATTCGAGCTTTGAGATCGGCGGGCGCGCGGTGGGCGCCGGCGCACCGACATATGTGATCGCCGAGGCGGGCGCCAACCACAACCGCGACATCGCGATCGCGCGCGAGTTGATCGACGTCGCCGCCGAGGCAGGCGCCGATGCCGTCAAGTTCCAGGTGTATTCGGGCAGGGCGCTGTACTCGAGCAAGACGCCTCGCTTTGCCTACCTGCACGGCGTCTCCGAGAAGCCACCCTCGGAGTTGCTGGAAGACATCGCGCTGCCGCGCGCATGGATCGGAGAGCTGGCCGAGCACGCTGGCTCGCGCAACATCCAGTTCTTCGCGACCCCGTTTGACGTCAACGCCGTCAAGGAGCTGTGCGAAGCCGGCGTGCCCGCGATGAAGATCGCTTCCTTCGAGCTGGTCGACTTGGAGCTAATCGCCGCGGCCGCGGCCAGCGAACTGCCGCTGATCCTCTCCTGTGGCATGGCAAGCTACGGAGAGATAGACGACGCGCTGGACGCGCTCGCACGAGGTGGCGGATCGCGGGTCGCGCTACTGCGTTGCGCCTCGCTGTACCCCTCTCCACCGCAGATAATGAACCTGCGCGCGATGAGCACGATGCGTGCGGCCTTCGGCGTTCCGGTTGGCCTGTCCGACCACAGCGAGGGCATCGCTGTGGCGCTCGGCGGGCGCGGGCTCGGCATGGAGCTGCTGGAGAAGCACTTCACGCTGGATCGCAGCATGCCCGGCCCGGACCACCCGTTTGCGATCGAGCCCGCCGAGCTGCGTGAGCTCGTCGCGGGCATACGCGCGATCGAGCAAGCCCTCGGCAGCGGTCGCCTGGAAGGGCCAAGCGCTCTGGAGGCACAGGAGATGTACCGGCTCGCCCGCCGCAGCCTGATCGCCGCGCGCGACATCCCAGCAGGCACGCAGATCGCACGCGAGCATCTGGTCGTCAAGCGTCCGGGTTATGGCATCGCGCCCAAGGACATCGACCGTGTGGTAGGTCGAGTCGCCCGCGTGGACATCGAGGCCGACGAAGTCCTCACCTGGGAGCAGGTCTGAGGCGATGCGCGTCGCGGTCCTCGGGCAGGGCTCGATCGGCCGCCGCCACACCGAGATCGCGCTCGTACTCGGCCACGAGCTGGCGGTCTACGACCCAGATCCGGCCGTCCTCCCAACCTCCGGGGCGCTCTCCAGCACGAGTGCACGGGAGTGTCTGGAGGGAGTCGATGCCGCGATCGTGGCCAGTCCCTCAAGCGAGCACGCCGCTCACGCGCGCATGGCGATCGAGCTCGGAGTGCCCGTACTCGTCGAGAAGCCGCTCGCGCTCGACGCCGCTCACGCCGCCGAGTTGGACTTCCTAGCGCGGGAGTGCGGCACGACGCTCTCGGTCGCGATGAACCTGCGCGAGCACCCGGGTGTACAGGCACTGTCGGCGCTGGTGTCCGAGGGCGCTGTCGGAAACATCCTGCGAGCTTCGGCGTGGTGCGGCTCGTGGCTGCCCGCCTGGCGAAGCGCAAGCGATTACCGCAAGAGCTATAGCGCTCGCAGTGAGCTTGGCGGCGGTGTGTTGCTCGACGTGGCGGTACACGAGCTCGACTACCTATTGTGTCTCACCGGCCCGGCGCGCTCGGTGAGCGCATTGGCGCGCCACGCCTCCGAGCTAGAGACAGATGTGGAGGACGTCGCGCTGATCGCGCTGGAGTTGGCCTGTGGCGGTGTGGCCGAGGTCGGGGTCGACTATTTCGACCGCTCCTACACGCGCGGCTGCCGGATCGTGGGTTCCGCGGGCACGCTCCACTGGAGTTGGGAGGAGCAGTCCCTCACACGACACGACCCCTCCGGCGCCACCTGGCGGCGCGCGGTGCCGAGCGACGTCGCACCGACCTACCGCTCGCAGCTCGAGCGTTTCCTGCAGGCGGCGCGCAACGGTGGGCCCGCGCCGGTGCCGGCATGCTCGGCGCAGCAGGTGATGGCTGTGATCGACGCGGCGCGCGTCTCCGCGCGCGAGGGCCGCAGGGTCGCGCTCGCGCCGGTCGTGACGCTGCGCCCTGCCAGCGCTGAGGACGGCATGCGGATCCTGGCCTGGCGCAACGACGTCGAAACGCGCCGCTGGTCGCGAAGCCCCCGCGAGATCGCGCCCGAGGAGCATGCAAGCTGGCTGGCGCGTACGCTGGCGGACCACTCGACCCGGCTGTGGGTGGCAGAGGCGAATGGGGTCGCGATTGGCCACGTGCGCGTCGGCCCGCAGACGAACGGCGCGGCAGAGGTGCACCTGGCGCTGGCTCCCGAGGCCCGTGGCCGCGGCCTGGGCGCGGCTGTGCTGGCGCAGGCCGGCGCGTGCGCGCTGGCCTGCGCCGATGTGACGCTGCTGTGCGCCCACGTCAGGCCCGAGAACCAAGCTTCGCTGCGCACTTTCGAAAGATCGGGCTTTCACCCCGTCGGCTCAGACGCGGACGGCCTCGTGCGACTCGAGCGCTCACCCCACAGCGCCGAGCCCACAGCAGAGCAGAATCCGGCATGAGCGCGTCCGCGACACAATCTGCGTTGCCAACGCTCCAGGTCCCCAGCGTCCTTGCCTCGCGCTCGCTGCTCCTCCTCTGGGCCCTGTGCGCGACGATCGTGTCCGTCGCATTGCTCGTCGCTGGAGTGACTGTGATCGAACTGCTTCTCTTTACAGGCTTTCAGGTCGCGTTTGCACTCGTGCCGGGCCTGTTGTCCTACCTCCTGCTCGTCGGACGGCCACGGCTCCTGGCGGATTGCCTCGCCCTTGCCATACCTTTCGGGCTGGCGATCCAGATCGGCTGCTTTGTCCTCAGCGCGGCGGTTGGCGAGCGTTGGCTGTTCTCGATTTACCCGGCCCTGTTCATCCTCGCCACTGTCCCCATCCTCTACAAGCGGCGCGCAACGCTGGCACCGAGACGATCGTCGGTAACGCCCTGGACTGTGACACGCATGTCCGCATTCGCCGTGCTTTTGGTCACGGCCGGCGCCGTCTTCGTCCTTTACCTGACCCTGTTCGCCACAAGCCCGTTGCCGCGCGAAATCGACAGCGCGAGCTACTACCCAGATCTGATCTTCAACGTGTCCCTGGCCGCCGAGCTGCTGCATCACTGGCCCTTCATGAACCCGAGCGTCAGCGGGGTGGCTCTTCACTACCACATTTTCGTGAACATCGCCTTCGCAGCGGTAGCTCAGGTGACGCGACTCGAACTGTCGACGATCGTGATGCGCCTAGAGCCGACATTCCTGGTCTGTCTGATCGCGTTGCAGCTTTTCACGTTCGGGCGCAAGCTGGGCGGCAGCCTCGCCGCGGGCCTCACCGCGCTTATCCTTGGCCTGTTTGCGGGCGAGCTGAACTTCTCGTGGAGCAATCTCGCCGGTGGCGGCATCCCCGTCCTGGGCTTTCAGTTCAGTCCCTCCTACCAGCTCGGCGTCGTGTTCTTTCTCGCCGTCTGCGTTACCCTCGTCGACGGGCTGGCGCATGGAACACGCGGCTCGCCCATTCCTTATGCGCTTGCGCTCGGCATCCTGTCATTCGGCGCGGTCGGCGCCAAGGCGTCAGTCATACCGGTACTCATTGCCGGGCAGTCGTTGTTCATCTTGGGACAAGTGTCTCCTCGCGGCTTTCACCTCAAGACGTTCAGACCCAGCCAGATCTCCAGCCTGGCGGTACTCGTGGCAATCGGAATCGCTGGCTACGTGCTCATCTATCGCGGCGGCGGAGAGGGGCAGACCCTCAGACCACTGAGCTTCCTCTCTTACACAGGCATGGCATCGATCTACCACCGTGCGGGAGATTCACTTGTATATGCGCTGGCCTGCGGCGTTGCCGCGGCGCTCGTCCTGTGCGCGTTGTTCCTCTCGCTCGCCGGCGTCTTCTATGTCAGGGACCGGTGGTTGCCCCGTCGAGCGGCATCCTCGCCAGAGCGTCTCCTGCTCTGCATGTTCGCCGCCTCGCTACTGCCGTTCTTGCTGATCGGTATACCTGGCGACAGTCAGATCTATTTCGTCGTCTACGGCTTTCTTGGCGCAAGCCTCGTGTCGGCGGTGGGAGTGACAAAGGCGGTGGGAGCTCTGCGTCTCAGGCCGGTCGATTTCCTCAAGCCGGGGCTCGTCGGTGCGGCGGGTGTGCTCGCGGTCGTCCTCGTCCTTTGGACGAACCGCTCAACCGTGGCTCTCCTGCCCGCCTATGCCCTTCTCGCGTGTGTGGTGTCCCTAACGGTCTGGCTGTTGCACCGGCGGACGAAAGCCGCCACAGTGAGTGCCCGGCGCAAGATCTTGACGCTTGGCATAGTCGTCCTTGTCTGTCTGACCGTGGCATCCGAGCTCTTCGAGCAGACCTCGCCGGCGATCGATCATTGGCTGGACGGCGAGCAAACATTCGAACGCTCGGGCATCAGCTCTCATCGCGGCATCACCACCGGCCTGCTGCGCGGGCTGCAGTGGCTGCGCGACCATACACAACCGTCCGCCGTCATCGCCGTGAACAATCACGAACTCGGCGGCGACGGCGGCTCTCGCTATCTCTACTATTCGGCCTTCGGTGAACGCCGGGTCTTCCTCGAGTCGTGGCAGTACACCTCTCAGGACGCTCCCTATGTGTCGGGCGAAAAGACCGGGACCCCCTTTCCACGCCTGCTGGCGATCAACAACGCGGCTGTGCTACACGCATCGCCCGCGGCGATATCGCTGCTGTACAACCGCTACGGGGTGCGCTACATCGTGATCGACCGCCTTCACGGGCCCTCTCCTTCTCCCAGGCTCGATCGCGTTGCCAAGCTCCTCTACGCAAATCCCGACGTCGCCGTGTTCAAGATCCCAGGTCAGGCTGGAACATCGCGCTTGTAGACTGCGGGCACACCCGCCACCATGGTTCGTGGCAGTACGTCTTTGGTGACCACCGAGCCCGCCGCGACGATCGCACGAGCGCCTATTCTCACTCCCGGAAGCAGCGTTGCTCCTCCGCCGACCATGGCCCCGTCGTCGATCACAGGACCGCGAACTCTCTGTTCGACGTTTCCATCGACGAGCAGCGGACTGTTGTCGTTCGTCGTCCCGACAGCCATGCTGATGAAGACGTCAGATCCGACACGACAGTTACCTGTCAGGTGCGTGAGATCCATTATCTTGGTGCGGTCTCCGATGACCGTCCCGTAGTTGATCGTCACATAGCGAGAGATCAGACAACCCCGTCCGATTCTGCAGCCCTCACGAATCGACGCACCGTCTCCGAGCAACGTCCCCTCACCGATCTCCACATCGTAGAACAGCACAACGTGAGGGCCGATCGAGCACCCTCCACCAACCATTACCTTCCTGTCAAATCGCAGCTGCCGAGCGACGGCGCTCGCCCCCTTCGGCTCCTTTCCAAGGAAGGCTCCGGGGAATACCTCTGTCTGGGGACCGATCAGAACTCCGTCTTCTATGACCACATGGGGATGGATCACGACCCCGTCTTCCAAGCGAGCCCCGTCCCGCACAACCGCGAACTCGCCGACTGTGACGCCACTGCCGATGTCGGTCGAATCGATGACTGCGCTTTTGTGTAGTCCGGGTTTGATCACGTGCGAGTCGTCTACCGCAGCGCCAGGAATTCGTCATAGTCGCGGATGTAGTCCTCAGGCTCGTAGGGTCGCGAAGCGAGCACGAGAAGCAGCGCATCGGAGGTGTAGTGATACTGGGTTCCCCATATGAGCGGGGGCAGATACAACCCTATGCCGGGATCGTCGAGGAGAACCTCTTCTCGCACCTCACCATCGTCCACCACAACCGCGACGTGGCCCACCTGGCAAACAAGGAACTGCTCGCACAACCTGTGGGCGTGTGCCCCGCGAACGTCCTTGGAGGGAACCTCCATGACTGTGAAGAAGCGGCGCGGCTCGAACGGAATGTGACCGCCCACCTCCGCTGAGACCAGCGAGCCGCGTAGGTCGTCCGCACATGTCAGCCGGTGCAGTGAAACACCCTCGACGCGCAATTTCTGCGGCCATTCCTCGGTCCCCGCCGAGGTGTCGACACGCGCAGCACTACGCGGGTCGTAATAGTCCGTGTCGGCATAGCCGACTATTCGAGCCGGGTTCCCTGCGACCACCGCGTGGGGCGGCACGTCACGCGTAAGTACACTGCCGGCGCCAACCATCGCTCCAGCGCCAACCGTGATGCCGGGGAGGATCGTGCAGTTGGCGCCGAGCGAGGACCCCGCGCAGATGGTTGTACGACAGGGATTTGACGGATGTGCCTGCCCACTGGCCAGCGGCCTGTTGGTAAACGAGACGTTGGGACCTACCAGCACGTCGTCCTCGATGCGCAACCCGTCCCATATCGCGACCCCGTACTCCACCCTGACGCGGTCCCCGATCACGACATCGCTCTGCACCAGCACATGGTCGCCGAGCTCGCAGTCCGCTCCGACCCGCGCACCGCACATGACGTGCGCGAAGGCAGCCACACGGGTTCCCGACCCTATGTCCGCGCCGGTGCAGATGGCGGAAGGATGGCGCAGCGCCTGCCTGGCCTCCGCTACAGGCTCAGCGCTTGCCATCGAAGGTCTCGACCAGCATCTGCACTGCGTCCGGGCGGCGCTTGCTGTTCTCGTACGTACGCCATACATAGGACCCGACGAGACCGAGTCCGGACAGGATGGATGAGCCCATCAGAAGGATCGCCAGCATCAGCGGCGTGTAGCCCGCTACGCGAACCCCAGCAAACAGCCAGGCGAGGCTGACCGCGGCGGCGGCGGCCGTCGAGAGCAGCACCCCACTAACCCCCACCGCCAGCAGCAGGTTGATGGGAAGATCGGTGAAGGAGTACACGCTGTCGAACAGGTAGCGCGCCTTCTTGCGCAGTGTCCACGCGCTGCGGCCGTATGCGCGCCCGGCCCGGTCATAGGGCACCTCGACGCGGCGAAACCCCAGCCAGATCAGGAGCCCGATGAGGCTGCTGTTCGCCTCCCGCAGCGCGAGCAGCGCGTTGCGCACGTTGCGCGTGCACGCGAATGCGTCCACCCCACCACGTGGCATCTGCGGCTGGACCCAGCGACAGTAGATCTTCCAGAACCAGCGCGCGCTGAGGCTGCTTGCCCACGGATCCTGACGGCTGCGCCGTACGCCCAGGGCAACCTCGTGCTCGCCGGTCCTGAGCAGCGCATAGAAGGCGCGCAGAAGCTCCGCCGGCTCCTGCAAGTCAGCCGCCGTAACCGCCATATAGAGACCTTTCGCGACGGAGAGACCTGTTCGGACCGCCGCGAAGGACCCGAAGTTGCGCGAATGCCAGACGAGTTGGGAGCGCAGCGGACTGCCGCTCAGCAGGTCTCGCAGCAGCGCCCCCGACTCGTCCGGCGACCCGTCCACGACGAAAATTGCCTCCAGCCCACCATCCAGCTCGGCGGCCAGATCCTCCAGGCGGCCGACGAGCTCCGGCAGGCTCTCCTGGTTGCGATACACGGGGACGATCACCGAATTGACCACGGCGCCCGCCTTCTCCCCCACCTCCACGGGGGCCGCCACGGTGGCCTCGAGCATCACGGCAGGGACTCCGCGGCAGCCCGCAGGGAGGAGCAGACACTGTCCACCTCTTCGTCCTCAAGCTCTGGGAAACAGGGCAGCGAGAGAACTTCCTCGCAAGCTCTCTCTGTCACCGGCAGGCAGGTCTCCGCGGCACACAGGACGGCCTGCTTGTGATCCGGACGCGGATAATGGACGGCCGTAGAGACGCCCCGCGCTCCGAGCTCGGCTGCCAGCAGCTGGCGATGTTGCGTCCGGACCACGGCCAGGTGCGCGACGTAATCCTCACCGACCCCGTGCACCATCCTTAGGGGAGTGTCCGCCAGTGCCTGGGCGTAGCGCCGGGCGATCTCCCGGCGCCGCCTATTCGACTCGTCGAGGTGAGGCAACCGCGTGCGCAAGATCGCCGCCTGGATCTCGTCGACTCTGGAGTTCCCACCACGATCTTCGGCGATCTCGTACTTCGCCTCCCAGCCGTACTGCCGTAGACGGCGCACGCGCGCCGCGAGTGCCTTCTCGGAGGTCGCGACCGCGCCCCCGTCGCCAAGCGCGCCGAGGTTCTTCGTCGGGTAGAAGCTGAATGCCGCGGCGTCGCCGACGGCTCCGGCCAGAGCTCCACCGGCTCGGGCTCCGACAGCCTGCGCGCAGTCCTCGAGCACGCGTACACCTCGCGCGCGGCAAACTTCGCGGATCTCCTCCACGCGGGCCATCTTGCCGTAGAGATGCGTCACCACCACCACGCTCGTTTGCGGGGTCAGGGCCCTCTCGACCGCGTCGGGCGTAAGCAGCAGATCGCCCTCGTCGACGTCGGCGAACCGCACCGTCAGGCCGCAACGACGAGCCGCGAGGGTGGCGTAGCCTCCGGCGTTGGCGGCTGTGAGGACCTCCTGGCCGGGGAGGGCGAGGGCCGTGAGCGCCAGCTGGAGCGCGTCGGTACCGCTCGCCACCGCGACCACCTCGTCAACTCCCAGGTATTCGGCCAGCTCCCGCTCGAAGCACGCGGTCTCCTCACCCAGCAGGTACCACCCGCTGCGCGCAACCCGCTCGATTGCCTGTGCCACCTCCTCGCCCGCATCGACAGCGCGGCGCAGGTCGTTGAAGGGAATCGGGATGACCGTTGACAGGCTCATCGACGCAGCGAGGCAAAAAGACGATCCAAATCCGGGCCGTGCCCCAGGATGGAACAAAGGCCGTATTGCACACTCTTCAGAATCATCCGGACATCAAGAATAGCTGGTCACCCAACTTGCCGGTCTCCTAAGCCACAGCGGCCAAGCCGCTGTTTCTGACTCCTCCCGCGGCGGCGCGCAAGGTCGCGGCGGCTCATCCGGGCCGCGCCCTGGTTCAAAAAATCAAAACAGTTCTACTACGCCTCAGAAGGCTATCGGAGCTTTGGCACCTCAGAGAGAGAGCTATCGAAGCTTAGGCACCTCCGAGAAAGAGCTATCGAAGCTTGGACGCCTCAGAGGGTTACCAGAGCTTGGGCGCAGCACTCATACCGAAACCTCGGTAGGAGCACGACTCGCCGCGCGGCGCAGGGTCTGCGCGAATACACGGCGATCCTCTCCGCGCACGCCGAGCAACAGGAAGGTGGCGAACGACGCCCCGATCGACACGGCGACCAGCGCGATCACCACGAGGAACGAGTGTGTGTGGGCGGCAACGGTCGTGTACAGCGCAAGCGACACGACAACCTGGATGGCAAGACCCGGCAGGTTGGGTCCTAGCAGGCGGCGCAACCACATCCGCGGAGTGCAGTCGAACACCCGCAGGTAATACCAGAGCAGGATCGGCCAGGCCAGCCCGTTCGCTATGAGCGTCCCGACGATCACGCCAGAGAAGCCGAGCGGGTGCACGAGCGCGATCGACAGTCCCAGGTTCGCCAGCGTGGCTGTCGTGTTGACGACCAGCGGGAAGCGGATGCGCCCGAGCCCGTAGAGCATCGTCGAGCCGACGTTGTTGACCATTTGCAGGATCTCGTATGTCGCGAACAGTCGCACCGCGCCGGTCGCCGGCACCGCGCTGGGCCCGATCCAGGACAGAAGCAGCGGCCTGGCGAAGATCAGGACGGCGACCGCGAACGGCAGCGAGACGGCCGTGGCGTAGCACGATCCGCGCACGAACATGTCACGCAACAACAGCGCCTCGCGGCGCAGCGAGGCCGCCGCCGGCACGATCGCGGAGACGGACGCCGAGCTGATCGTGGCGGCGCCGAGATTGACCCTGTTGGCGATTTCGTACAGTCCGACCGGGCGCGGTCCGAGTGCGATGCCGACGATCAGCTTGTCCATCTGGTTGTAGATCGTGCTCACCAGTCGCAGCGTGAACACGCCGCCGCCGAAACGCGCGAGCCGGGCCAGTTCGCTCCTGCTGGCGGCGAACGGATTTGCGCGTAGACCGGCGACGGCCCTGTGAGCCTCGATCCAATAGGCGAGCAGAGCCGCGAGTGAGCTGAAGAGGAGCGCGCCCGCGAGTCCGGTGATACCCCACCCGCGCAGCACCACGATCACATACAGCGCCGTCTGCAACAGCATCCGTCCCAGTTCCACCCTCTGGTAGGCGATGAACTGCTGCGTGCCCTCGAGCACGGCCACGAGGGCACGGGCGGGGAGCTCGAAGGCCAGTTGCGCTCCCACCAGCGCAAAACAGACCGTAGCGGCGCCCTGCAGATGGTGCGGCACGCCGAACAGGAGAACGAACGGGTGCGCGAGCGCGACGGCGATCGGGGCGAGCACCAGGCCGATCGTGCAGAACACCGCCAGGCTGGTGCAGGCGGCACGGTTCAACGCTGCCAGGTCGCCGTCGGCGCTCGACTCGGCGACGTAGCGGACTGTGGCGCCCTCGATGCCGAGATCCGACAGCGACGCATACCCGCCGGCGAACGTGATCGTCAGGGCCAGGGCCCAGACACCGTATGCGTCCAGGCCGAGACGGTGAATCAGAAACGGTGTGAGCGCCAAACCGACGAGGATCCCCGCCACGCTGCCGACGCCGTTGGCGAGAGTGTTGCGCACGAGCTTTGCGGCGGCTGCTGGCGCGCTCATTAGGTCAAGATACTCGCGTTCGCTTGTCGAAGACCGTAGCGAAATCTAGAATTCTGCCCGGAGATGACTCTTGCGCTTTCGCACCCGCTTTCGCACCCTTCCGAGCGCAAGACGGCAGGCTCGGGTCGGCGCGCGCATCGCTCGCGCCGCGACCGACAAAAGGCGCGGGATGCGCTGCGGCTGCCGCCTGGATGCACGATGCGCTCGCTCAGCGACCCCGACAGCCGCGAAGCGGTGACCCGCTGGCTGTGCGGCTCGCCGGACCACACGCTCTACCATCTCGCGCCGTACATCGATTTCACCCGTGCTCAAAGCGGTGCCGCCGATGTGTTTCTGATCTCACGCGAGGGCAATGCTCTGTTTGCCCTGACCGTCCACTCGTGGAATGCCTCGGGAATCGACAGCGGCTACAGCGGTGTGGTCTTCCCGGCCACCGCTCGCGAGGGAGCACTGCGCCGCTCTGTAGCTGCGCTGGCCGAACTGTTCGCGGCCAACCGGCAGATCCCGTTCCATATCCGCCAGTCGGCTC
This sequence comes from uncultured Solirubrobacterales bacterium, assembly GCA_963725265.1. Lineage (GTDB taxonomy): Bacteria > Actinomycetota > Thermoleophilia > Solirubrobacterales > Solirubrobacteraceae > Palsa-744. Next base: position 1,684,576 of record CAVRXP010000001.1, on the reverse strand, counting down.
AGGCGCCGGCTTATGGGGAGCTCGGCCGTGTGACACTGCTGCAACAGCTGCTTGAGAGCGAGGGGATCGCGCTCGAGCAGATCTACGGACGGTTGTGCGATCTGCGCGGCATCAGCGCGCCCGAGGAGATTCCGACGGCCGACGGCCGAGGGCCGGGCGCGCTCGCACTCGACGGCGACTGGCTGGCGGGCGAGTCGGTGCGCACCTACGACCCCGACGCGCGCAACCAAATCCGCCAGGCGCTCCGGAGCGGTCTCACCGTCGAGTATGTCCGTGCCTGCGAGCCGGCGGCACGGGCTGACGCTTACGCCCGCTTCCAACCGCTGCACGAAGAGTCGTGGAGACGGACAGGTCTGCTGCCCAAGCTGCCGGGCTACTGGCCGCAGATGAGCGAGGCGGTTACGGCAAGCGGCGGCGAAGACCTGGTGGTGCTCGTCTTGGACGCCGGGGGCGAGCCGTTGGCGGGCGTGCTCTGCCACGCCTACCAGTCGCGGGCGATCTACTGGAGTGGCTGCAGTTCGGCGAGCGGCTTGAGCTCCAGGGCAAACCCGCTGTGCCTGCACGGCGCGATCGCCGCATGCCGCCGCCAGGGAGTGGACGTGTTCGAGTTGGGGCGCGCTCGCGCCGGAGAGAGATCGAGCAAGGAACGTCGTGTCAATAGTTACAAGGCCCAGTTCGGCGGGAGCCTAGTACGCGTCACCTGCTTCTCCCCCATCCCGGGACTGGTAGCGCGAGCGCGAGCGGTGCGCGCCGACGCGGTCTTCGAGGGCCGGCGGCGACTGGCGGTCGCGCTGGCACGCGCACGCGCCGCCCGGAAAACACCCCCCTTTGCTGGCACGCCTGGGAACGATTAGGTACCGAACATTGTCCGTCTGCTCGTTAACACCCCCTTTTACTGGACCGGCCATTTTTTGACCTTCTCCCCCTCCCTTTCAGCCCATTCGCCCCCCGCCCACTGCCCACTGCCCACTGCCCATAACCACAGCTCACCGCCACCGACCACAGCTCACAGCTCACCGCCCACAACTCACCGCCACCGCCACCGCCACCGACCACAGCTCACCGACCAAGCTGGGTATCACTGGAGCTCGCAGAGCGCGAGCGCCCCCGCGGCCGCCACAGCGCCGACTGCAGAGCCAGCTCGACCGAGGCCGGCAGCGGGCGCAATCCCCACCACCAGCGGTAGACAAAGCGCCCGGCCGGGCCCAGCTCGGACTGCGCCGCCAGGCGACGGCGCCCGGCGCGCGAGTACAGCGCGGGGTACTTGGCCCGCAGCTGGCCGAAGATCGCGCGGTAATTCGCGCGTGCGTCGTGATGGCGGGTGGGACCGTGGCGCCGATATAGATGGGTCACCTGCTCGACGAGCCGTCCCTGCCAGCCGCACTGCAGCGCATGCAGCCACAGCTCCCAATCCTCGTAACCGCGAAACAGGGGGTCGTAGCCGCCGACGTCCGCGAACAGCTCGCGGCGCGCGAGCGCGCTGGGGCCGATGCTGTGGCGGAACAGCAGCCGATAGGGGTCATACGGCGGCAGCTTCATCACCCCCTCCCATGCGCCGAAGAAGCCGATCGGCCCGTAGCTAAAGCCGATCTCGGGATCCGCCTCCAACGCACCACGCAGCGTCCTCAGGGCGCCATCGGCGAGCCTGTCGTCGGCGTCGAGCGCCAGCACGTAAGGCGTCCGAGCGCGCCGCAGCGCCTCGTTGCGCGCAGCGGCGACGCCGGCGTTGGCCTGTCGCACAAGCTCGACCTGCGGCGGCAGCCGCTCCAGCGCAGCGAGCGTACCCGCATCGGTAGAGCCGTCGTCGATGACGATCACGTGCGGCTCGCCGCCCTCCTGTGCAAGCGCGCTCTGCACGCTCTCGGCGAGAAACGCCCCGTAGTTGAAGCAGGTGACGATGACGGTGACGTCGTCGTTCATGGATGCGCACGCAGCTCGGCCGCGTCCTTGGCCTCTCCGGTGCGCAGCAGCTGCAGCCATTCCGGCCACATGCGCGGGTTGGTTAGTGCCACCCATGCCAGCGACGGCAGACGGTGCAGCCGCCGCACGATCGCCCAGCCCCGGCCGGCTCCGGAGAAGCGCAGCAGCGCAACCTCCTCCATCGCGCGGTTGTAGCGGATCGCGCGCCGCGCGATGCGCCGCTGGCGTGCTGTCAGCGAGCCGCGCCGCAGCGCCAGGGTGTAGGCGCGGCGGTTGTTCAGCCCCTGGCTGGCGATGTTCGAAGACACGCTGCCGGCAGTGCGGCGATAGACGGCCAGCACCTCTTCGTTGAGCACGGCGCGATAGCCCGCCTGCAGGATCTTGATCCACAGCCCGTAGTCCTCGGTGCCGAACAGCTCAGGGTCAAACCAGCCGACGTCCGCGCCAACCGCGCTCGGCACCAGACAGGCCCCGTAGATCACGTTGAGACGTAGCTCGCGCTCCAGCGTTATCGGCGCATAGCGGTCCGGGATGTATTGCAGGTGCGTGAAGGGCGCGTACTGCTCGTCGATCAGGATCCTGGCGTCACAGGTGACCAGCCCCACCTGACCCCGCGCGCCCCGACTCGCCCCCCTACCGCCGGCAGGCCGACCCGGCGAACCCCCACTCCCACCTCCACCGCCCGCAACCCGACCCAACGAACCCCCACTCCCACCTCCACCGCCCGCAACCCGACCCGACGAACCTCCACTCCCACCTCCACCGCCCGCAAGCCGGCCCGGCGGACTTTGACTCGCAGCCTCGTAGTAGGCCAGCTGGCTCTCCAGATAGCGGGGCAACAGCAGATCGTCCGCGTCCAGGAAGGCCACGAGCTCGCCCGTGGCGTGCTCCAGCGCCAGGTTGCGCGCCACCGCGGGCCCGCCCGCATGCTCTCTGCGAAAGCTGTGCACGCGTGGGCCGGCGGCCTGCTGCAGTAGCTCCCAGGTGCCGTCCCGCGAACCGTCGTCGACGACGACGATCTCCCAGTCGGAAAATGTCTGCGCGCGCACCGACTCGATCGCCGCGTCGAGGAAGCGGGCCGCGTTGTGGGCCGGGATGACGATGCTAACGCGTGGCATTCTCACCGTCACCGCCCCGGCGGCTAAGAAGGTGTTTCAGAATGAGCGCGTGGGGGATGTTCGTGGGTTTGTGAGCGTGGACTTCATCGCTTGTCTTTGGATGATCCGCGCAACACCCCCCTTGTGCGAACACAAAGATAAAGGTTAGGTACCTAAATAAATCATCCGTGTCCCCAAAGGGGGGTATCAACGTGCACCCCTCATTTGGAACACGTTCTAAAAGCGCATCTCAAAACCTGCAGCACCCCGGGATACGTCCCTGGACGTGGCGCTGGATCGCCGCGTGAGAGCCCTGAATCACCGCGCGAGGACCCTGAATCACCGCGCGAGGACCCTGAATCACCGCGCGAGGACCCTGAATCACCGCGCGAGGACCCTGAATCACCGCGTAAGGACCCTGAATCACCGCGCGAGGACCCTGAATCACCGCGTCAGGACCCTGAATCACCGCGTCAGGACCCTGAATCACCGCGTCAGGACCCTGAATCACCGCGCGAGGACCCTGAATCACCGCGTAAGGACCCTGAATCACCGCGTAAGGACCCTGAATCACCGCGTAAGGACCCTGAATCACCGCGTAAGAGCGCTGAATCACCGCGTAAGAGCGCTGAATCACCGCGTGAGAGCGCTGAATCACCGCGTAAGGGCGCTGAATCGCCGCGTAAGGGCGCTGAATCGCCGCGCGAGAGCGCTGGATCACCGCGTGAGGTCTTGCACATTCCACCAGTACGCGCTGCGACGTCCCGCGACGACCCAGCCTGGCCCAGGAGCGCATGCGGACGCACTTCAGGTTTTGAGACACGTTCTAAGACACCCCTGTCCGCGCTGCCAGATGCTCCAGCTCGAACACCTCGAGCATCACGCGCAGGTCGTTGTCGCCGACGTCGTTGCCACGGCGTTCCGCCTCCAAAAGCCATTCGAACATGACGACGAACGCCGTTGGCGTATCGAGGTCGTCGGCCAGCGCGTCGCGGAAATCTTCGACGTAGTGGCGCATGTCAGGCGGGCTGGGCTGGTCGGGCACGAGCCGCTCGAGCGCCTTGCGAATGCTCGACGCGTTGCGCGAGCCGGCGATCAGACCCGCGTGCGCGTCTCCGAGCGGCAGCGAATAGTGCGTGCCGAGCAGATACAGCGCGACCGCCGAGTGACCGAACTCTTCGAGCGCATGGCTCAACAGGACACGTTCGCCGGAGGTCGCCGAGCCATGCGCGGCGCCCTCGCGGCCCGCGCCGAAGCAGACGTTCACCCACTGCTCCACGTCCGAGCGCTGCACCTCCAACAGACTCATCTCGATGTCCTGCTCGCCATCCTGCTCGCCATCCGGCTCAGCGCGCCGCTCACCATCCAGCTCGGCGCCCTGCTCACCATCCAGCTCAAGCCCCTGCTCACCATCCCGCTCAGCGCCTTGCTCACCATCCAGCTCAGCGCGCCGCTCACCATCCCGCTCAGCGCCCTGCTCACCATCCAGCTCAGGCCCCTGCTCACCATCCCGCTCAGCGCGCTGCTCACCATCCCGCTCAGCGCCCTGCTCACCATCCAGCTCAGCGCGCCGCTCACCATCCAGCTCAGCCCCCTGCTCGCCGTCGGCGGTGCCGCCGACGCCGGAAACGGGCGCTTCGCGCCCTTCGGCGATCTCGTAGAGTGTGTCGTCGTCGTCGGGTGAGTCGAATAGGAACTTCGTCGCGAAACCTTCGCGACGCAGGAATCGCTCGAGGAAGCTGAACAGCACAAGCGGCCGCGTGGACTCCACGTCGACGTAACCGTCGGCCGAGACCGGTAGACCGCGCACCTCGACCCTGATCGCGTCTCCCGCGCTGACCGGCACGAGCTCGCCGCTCAGCGAGTCATACAGGCGTATCTCACGCACAGTCGTAAGACTACACCCCACCGATCGGGCCGTCGCAAAAGCCGCTCGCGACTGTCAATAGCCGGGATCGCTCGTAAGTTTCCACTTTGCCAAGGGCACTCAACGTCGCGTACCCCCCGCGCGCCAGCGACCGCGCCGCGGCTTCCAGCGTTTGGTCATGCGTCCGCCGACGTCAGCGCACGGGGTCTCCTCACAGCGCAGATCCCAGTCTGCGCGCCGCGGCAGCACATAACGGGCCGTGCCCTCGCGCGAGCCGTATGCGGGTGTCCACTGCCATCCGTGATGGGCATGTTTGCGCATGACCTTTCAGACCCTTGTTCTCGTCATACAACCCGTAACGACCATCTTGCACCCAGATCCTTCCCGAGTAGGTTGTCAGAACACCGGTGCCGGGGCGCGCGTCTTTGGTCAGGTCAGAGAACGCCCCGGCAACCGGTTAGCCTGGAGGGGCCGCGTGCTTCCTATCATGTGGCAAGCTTAAGCGCAAGCAGAAAGGCACAGTTGTTTCTCACTTTTAGGCGGAATCTCCGTCACAGTGAAAACCGGCGCTCAGCCCCCATTTAGTGTTTCTCACTATTTGCTCGGCGAAGCGTCCCGATTTCGATATGCTCGACTCAACCTCCTCGCTAGCTCCATGACAACCAACCTTTTTGACTATTTCGAGGAAGTATCGGCGGAGGATGGAGCTCCTGCGCCCTGGGCTGCCCGTGCGCCCAGGCGGACGAGCGCGGGCTTCGACGTCAAGCTCGTGCCGCGCGTGCCCGACTGGCAGAACGACCCCGAGACGCTCGAGCGCGCTTGAGCGCCTGCGCGAGGAGCCGTGGGTGGGCACGCTCACCCACCGCGAGGACGGCGTCGAGCTGCGCCTCGACGACAGCTGGATCGAGACGACGGGAGCGGCGCTTGAGGCCGGCGGCGGCGACGAAGCCGAGCTCGTCGACCTGGCGCGCCGCGAGCGCTTCTCCGTGCAGTTCTGGGACGCGAACGCGACCAAGGCCCTGCACGTCGGGCACCTGCGCAACCTCGCGATCGGCAACGCGCTCGCCGCCGCGCTCGAACAGGCCGGGGCCGAGGTCGAGCGGCGCTCGATCATCTCCGACGCCGGACGCAGCATGGGCGAGGCGATGGCGGGGATCATCCGCAGCGGCCACCACACCTCCGCGTGGCCCGAGGGCGACCAGAAGTCAGACCATTTCGTCGGCCTCTGCTACGCCGACTATGTCGCCGCGGGAGGCTTCAGCGAGGAGGGCATCGACGAGCGCGAGGACTCGCTCACGCGCGAGCTGCGGATGCAGAACGACGCGGCGGACGAGCTGCTCAAACGCGTGATGGCCGGCGAGGGCGAGGCGCTGGAGCTGTGGTTCAAGACGCGCGCGTGGGTCATCTCGGGCCAGCGCAAGACGCTCGCGCGCCTCGGCGTCGCCTTCGACCGCGTGTTCTTCGAGTCGGACTTCCTGGAGGAAGGCAGCGCGCTGACCGAGCGCGGCCTGCGCGAAGGCACGCTCACGCGCCGCGAGGACGGCGTCGTGCTGTACGCGACCGGCGTCGCAGGAGATGCTGGAGATGCCGCTGCTGCGCGCCGACGGACAGAGCACCCAGCACATGCGCGCCGTCTCCTACTGGATGGGCGCCCCAGACCTCGAGGGCGTGACGACGATCCAGATCACCGGCACCGAGTGGGTCGCGCACTCGACCTGCATCCGCCAGCTGATGGAGCGAGCTCAGCCGTCCCGCAAACGGGGCGGCGAGCGCAGAGGAGGGCGCCGAGGGGTCCCAGAACGGCCACCTAAGCCGCGGCGTGCACCCCACGCTCGACATCTTCCACGGGATGGTCGCCCAGCAGAAGCGCGCCGTCAGCTCCAGCGACGAAGGCGGCCTGTTGATCGACGATTTGATCGAATGGATCGAGAAACGGATCGACGAGGAACCGGCGATGCGCGAAGTGCTGCGCGCGCATCCCGCCCCCGAACGCATCCCGGCGCAGGTGGCGCTCGGCTACTTCCTGCCCTACCCGGTGACGCCGCGCGTTGAGTTCGACACGGGCAAGCTGCTGTTGGAGCGCGAGTCGCTCGGCTGGGATCTGGTGCGCGCACGCGCCCACCACGGCAGCCGCACAAGCTCCCAGGCCGCCCAACGCCCCGCCGAGGATCCCGACTACCGCTCGGCGGTCGTGCAGTCGGAGATCTACCGTCGCCATCTGCGCCTGGCGGTCGAGCGCTACGACGTCACGCCGCTGGCGCTGTACCTGCGCCACCTGGCGCGCTGGTATCTGGAAGGCGAGCGCTCCAGCCACGTCGAGCGGGTGATTCACACGCTCTTGGACCGCTCCGCTAGGGGTCTCGGCCTGGAGGCCGGACGATGAGCGGGTTGAGGGGCACACGCGGACTGGGACTGGAGGCGGGTCGATGAGGGCCGCAAACGGCAAGGCCCCCCGCGCGCGCGGGGGGCACCCCCGATTTGGACGTGCAACGCAAAGGGGGTCTTTGTGAGCACGCTGCTCGTCGACAACTACGACTCCTACACCTACAACGTCTTCCACCTGCTCGCGGCGGCCTGCGGCGAGGAGCCGATCGTCGTGCACAACGACATGGTCTCCTGGCGGGCGCTCGAGCGCTGGGACTTCGACGCGATCGTGCTGTCCCCCGGCCCCGGCCACCCCGCGCGCTGGCACGACTTCGGCGTGTGCGCGGACATCCTGCGCGAGAGCGAGATCCCGGTGCTCGGCGTGTGCCTGGGCCACCAGGGCCTGGGTCACGTGCTCAAAGCGACCGTCAGCTACGCGCCGACGGTCATGCACGGCCGCCTGTCCCCCGTCAAGCACACGGGCGAGGGCCTGTTTGCCGGGATCCCGCAGAACTTCGAGGTCGTGCGCTACCACTCGCTGGCCGTGTCCGGCTCGCTGGGAGACGAGGGCCGCGAGATCGCCTGGACCGCCGATGGCGTGGTGATGGGCATCGAACACTCAAGGCGCCCGCTGTGGGGCGTGCAGTTCCACCCGGAGTCGATCTGCACCGAATACGGCCACCAGCTGTTCGAGAACTTCTACGCACTGGCCCAAGAACGCAAGCCCAAGCGCGCGCGGCGTCTGAACCGCCCGAGCGTGCCGCCCCGGCGCTGCAAGCGGCGCAGCGCCGCCGAGACGGACGTGCGCCTACTGAGCCGCACGCTACGAGGGCGAGCCGAACGCGGAGCGATTGTTCGAAACGCTATTCGGAGATGAGGATTTTGCGTTCTGGTTGGATAGCGCCAGCACGTCCACGAAACTGGGCGAGAACTCGTTCCTAGGCTCCTCGATGGGGGCGTGCCGGCTGGTGCTCGAATACGACGTCGAGCGAGGCGTCCTTACCCGCCACGACGCCACTGGAGTCGTGGAGGAAAACGGTTCGTTCTTCGAGGTGCTAGATCGCGAGCTCGAAGACCGTGCGATCGAGCCCCCCCAAGACCCCGACCACGGCCTGGTGGGCGGCTTCGTCGGCTACCTCGGCTACGAGCTGAAGGCCGACTGCGGCGCCACCAACGCGCACCGCTCCGACGTCCCCGACGCCGTGCAGATGCTCGCCAACCGCATGGTCGCGATCGACCACGTGCGCGGGCGCACGCACGTGCTGGCGCTGGCCAAGGGCGAGGAGCCCGAGGCGCAACGGTGGCTCGAAGAGGCCGAGCGAGAGGTGCGCGCCGCACTCGCTGCCGAGCCGGCCGCGCTGGAAGCGAACGGCACGCCCCGCGCGGCGCCGGAATCGGGCGACGCGCGCGCGGTCGGTTCGGGCGAGCAGACACCGAACGGCACGCCCATTCCTCCCCCAAAACCCCCAGTCGTCTTCCGCCCCGGCCGCGGTCGCGAGCAGTACCTGGCCGACATCGCCCGCTGCCAGAGCGCGCTGGGCGCCGGCGAGTCCTACGAGGTGTGCCTCACCGACCAGATCCACACCGACGCCGAACCGGACCCGTGGACGCTGTACCGCGGCCTGCGCCGCTCCAACCCGGCGCCGTTTGCCGCCTACCTGAAGCTGGGCGAGTTGGCGGTCGTGAGCAGCTCGCCCGAGCGCTTCCTGTCGGTCGACCGCGAGCGCAAGGTGATGGCGCGTCCGATCAAGGGCACGGCGCCGCGCAGCGCAAACCCCGAGCAGGACGAGGCGACCCGCAAAGAGCTGGCCGAGGACGAAAAGACGTTCGCCGAGCATCTGATGATCGTCGACCTGTTGCGCAACGACCTGGGCCGCGTCTGCGAAGTGGACAGCGTGCGCGTGCCCGAGCTGATGGTGATCGAGCAGTACGCGACCGTCCATCAGATGATCTCCAACGTAATCGGCACGCTGGAGCCGGGCCGCTCCCCGATCGACGCGGTCCGCGCCTGCTTCCCCGGCGGCTCGATGACGGGCGCGCCGAAGCTGCGCACGATGGAGATCATCGACGACATCGAGCGCGAGGCGCGAGGCGTCTACTCGGGCGCGATCGGCTATTTCGGCCTGGACGGCGTCGTCGACCTGAGCATCGTGATCCGCACGATCGTGATAAGGCCGGGTGGGGACGCCAGTAGGGGCGCCAAAACCACGACGATCGGCGCGGGCGGCGCGATCGTGATGCAGTCAGACCCGCAGGAGGAGTTCGAGGAGATCCTGCTGAAGGCGCGCGCGCCGATGGCGGCAATCGCCAAGGCGGTCAGCGGCTCGGACGCCCCCGAGGCGTGGACGGTCCAGTTGGAGCCTCAGCTCGCGGGAGCGGCGACGGAGGCGAGCGTCCCATGAGCCCGATCATCCCGATCGAGCCCGATGCCGAGGAGGAGTGGGGAGTGACCTGGGAGATACGCGAGGCGACACACGAGGATGTGCCGGAGGTCGGGACGTGCGTGCGCGAACTGCTCGTCGAGCTAGGCGGCAAACCGCTAGCGACACCGGTGCTGGCCGAGACCGCGCACGCGCTGATCGACGACTGCGCCGGCGGCACGGTGCTCGTCGCCGAGAACAACGGCGAGATCGTCGGCATCGTCGGCGCCAGCTGGCAGATCGCGATGCGCATCCCCGGCCGCTACGGCGTGATCCAGGAGCTGTGGGTCAAGCCGGCCTACCGCTACCTGACGATCGGCGCCGAGCTGGTGGAAGCCCTGGTCGAGCTGGCGCGCAAGCGGGGCGTGGATCGCATCGAGGTGGGTCTGCCGGGCGCGAGCTACCAGCACGTCAGCGCCACCGAGGCTTTCTATGTCAACAACGACTTCGCAGAGATCGGCATACGGATGAGGAGACGGATATGAGCAACGTGATTCCGCTACCAGTCACGCGAGCACCCGAGCTGCTGATGGTCGAGCAGTCCGCCACCGGCATGAGCGACGATGGAGCGCCGTTCATCCTCGATCGCCACGGACGCATGATGCAGGCCCACGACGACGATCGGCGAACCGCCGAAGTGCGCGAGGGCCTGACGCGCCACGAGGGTGTGCGTCCCGCCAAGGCGGACGCTTCGCGCGAGCAGGTCGAGCGCATCCTCGCAGCATTGCACGAGCCGGAGTACCTCGAAGCGCTGCGCAAGGTGAGCTGGGACGAGCCGCGGATGATGCCCGAGTGGGCGCCGCCGGGCCTGCCGGCGGACAGCCCGGTGTGGGCGGGTGTGGTGGAGACGGCGTTTGAGGGTGTGCGCACAGCGGTCAGCGCGGCGCAGCGAATCGTCGACGGGGCCAAGTTCGCCTACGCTCTGTGCCGCCCGCCGGGCCATCACGCCGGCCCTGCGTGGCTAGGCGGCTACTGCTACCTAAACACCGCGGCGGCAGCGGCGTATGCGCTGTGCGAGGGCGGCCTGGGCCCGGTGTCGATCCTCGACCTCGACTTTCATTTCCCGACGGGCACCTCGGCGATCGTGGCCGAGCTTGAGCAAGTGCGCCTCGCCTCGCTGCACGCCTCGACGATGCAGGAGGTCCCGTGGCGCTGGGTGAAACCGGGCGAGCGGGAGATCTTCGTCGAGTTCAATACCCCGCCGGACCGCGACACCTACATCGACAGCATGAGCGACGTGATCGAAGACCTGCTGCCGCACTCGCGCACGCTCGTGCTCTCGCTCGGCTACGACATCGTCGCCAGCGACCCGCACGGCTCGTGGGACTTCTCGCAGACGATCTTCATGGAAATCGGCGAAGTGCTCTCCTCCTGCGAGCGCCCGATCTGTGTGGTGCAGGAGGGCGGCTACGCGCTAGACGCCTTGGCCAACTGCAGCGAGGCGTTCGCGGCGGGCCTACTGATGGAGGACGACGAGGATTATGACTACACCTTGCCCAGATTCTGACGGGACCCCCGAGCGGGGCGCACCCGAAGGGCACGCGGCAAGCGGCCTCGCGCCGTTTCGCACACGCCTGGACTTCCTAGACGGCGAGATCGCGCGCCTGTTGGGCGAACGCTTCGAGGTGTGCCGCCAGGTCGCCTACCACAAGCGCGAGCACGACATCCCGATGATGCAGCCCCAGCGCGTCGTCGAGGTGCGCACCCGCTATCTGCAGCGCGGCGCCGAAGCGGCTCTGCCGCCCGACTTCACCGCCGCGCTGTTCGAGCTTTTGATCGGCGCAACCTGCAAGATGGAGGACGAGCTGATCGCACAACCGTCCACCGCGGGAGACGGGAGCCCTGGAGTGAGAACACCAGCCCCGTCTCCCGCATCAGTCCTAACCCGATGCACCAGCCGGGGCTCGAACCCGGATCACCGGATTTTAAGTCCGGTCCTTTCACCGCTTAAGGTACTGGTGCCTATATGCCCAACCCACCGGGCGAGACCTCCGATCAATCGGAGGTCTCCCATGAGTTTTGTTTGTGGGGAACCGGCCAAATGACGGGTGCGACAATACCATATCTTCTGACTCGTCGCACTATTGGTGGAGGGCTACCGTCAGGGCCGCGAATGCTCAGCACGTTGCAGGCGGTGGCGTGGGCGCGGCGGCCGTTGCCGTTCCTGGAGCGCTGTCAAAGCACTTTGGAGACATCTTCACGATCCGCGTCAAGCACGCCGGCACATGGGTGATATTGGCCGATCCCAGAGGACGTGAAGCGCGTGTTCACGGCCGATCACATGGTGCTCGGGGTGGGGCTTGCCAACTCGATCCTCGGGCCGCTGCTGGGACCGCGCTCGGTGATGCTGCTTGAGGAGCCTGAGCACGTGCGCCGGCGCAAGCTGATGCTGCCCCCGTTTCACGGCGAGCGCATGCAGGGATACAGCGAGATGATGGCCGAGGTCACACGCCGCGAGGTGGCGACGTGGCCGCTGGGCGAAGCTTTCGAGCTGTGGCCGCGCATGCAGGAGATCACGCTGGAGGCGATCATGCGCGTCGTCTTCGGGTCGGTGGAGACAGACGAGCTGCGCGCGATTGCGCGCCTCGCTGCGGCGGCTGACAAACTGGATGAACGACCCCAAGCGCCTGAACCTACTGGCGGCGGCGGGGCCGGGTCGCTTTGCAGGCAACCGCGACTACCGCGCGATGATGGATCCGGTCGAGCGGGGAGTGCTCGAGCAGGTGCGCCTGCGCCGACAGGACCCCGACTACACCGACGGCAGCGACATCGCCGCGATGCTCGGCCAGGCGCGCTACGAGGACGGCGCGCCGATGACCGAGCAGGACCTGCGCGACGAACTCGTCACGCTGCTGACCGACGGTCCGACTTCCAGCTTGATCTCGTGGGCGTTCGAGCGGATCCTGCGCCACCCAGAGCAGTACGCGCGCCTGCGCGCGGAGGTCGACGCCGAGGGCGCGGACGGACCGTACCTCGACGCGGTCGCCAAGGAGACGATGCGCCTGTGCCCTGCGGCGCCGATTGTCGTGCGCCGGCTGCTGGAACCGATGCGGCTGGGCGGCTACACGATCCCGGCGGGAACGACGGTCGCGCCGTGTGTGCACCTGGTGCACCGCCGCCCCGACATCTACCCCGAACCACTGCGTTTCCGTCCCGAACGCTTCCTGGAACGCCCGGCCGGCACGTACACGTGGATCCCCTTCGGCGGCGGCGTGCGCCGTTGCCTGGCGGCCCCGTATGCGCAGCTGCTGATGAAGCAGGTGATCGCGAGCGTGATCGGCGCGGTCGAGCTACGCGTCGTCGAGCCGCGCTCCGAGCGCCCGCAGAAGAGCGCGATCGCGTTCGTGCCGCACAGGCACGCTCGGGTGATCGCCCGGCGGCGCAGGGCCAAACTCGCCCGATCGACGTCGATAGTCGGCGCGGCCGCGAACAACGACGCCTGACCCGCGACGAAACACCCGAACAGCCGATCACGCCGACCGCCACCGTGCGGAGGCACAGTGGCGTCCGGACGGGCACGATCACCGCCCGGACACACCATCTAAAATCACGACAGTACTGCTACCTAATCAATCTATGCTTCCAACGATTCAGAAGACGCGCTCAAATCATCTTCATCCGGTGCGAATTCAGTCGTGCCTTCCACTATACCCGTATTTGCACCACCAAGTGTGCACGTTCCCAATTTGGCACCAGCTAATTCTGTAAATGCCCTGGAGAACGTTCCCAACAAGATAGCGAAGTTTAAATGAATTTCAGCGACAGCTTCAGCGGCTTCACAAGTATCGGAGAGACCGTTGCATTCGACCTCCCAACCAACAGTTTTCGTACCATTCGCACTCGTTATTAAGTCGACAAAAAAGACTGCCCCTAGATCTTCCATTAACTCGACTTCCGATTCCCAACCAAGGTTGACCGCCCAAACGGTGGCCGGTTCAGTACAGTTTAACCGATCGGTGCATTTCATCCCCGGGGCGACTAAACTAGCCTTATTGACGAATCCCTCACCTAAACTTAACTCTTCACTAATGTAATCTAAAGAGTTTCGTCCAACCCATCCATGGAGAAGCACGCTACATAACACGCCAAGATTGCCGATGAGCGGCACTTTGTTGTCTTCCAGTTCCAGTTCACCGTCTATTTCCATTGATAATTCTGTTAGCTGTTCTACATCGTCGATTAACCACACCGCTAATAAGAATACCGGCGCGGCAGACGCCGACGCTGCCGTGAGCACGCCAAACGCGAACACCGCCACCAACGCCACACCCAACATTTGGAGCTTCCTCATTGTTCATCATGCCTTTCCTCGCCGAGGCCGGTTGAGCCTCAATCGAGACTTGAGATCGGCCAGCCAACGCACCCGCACAACATGGCCAGAGAGCACCGGTCCAGCCCTTACTAATTGCCATCCACGAGCCCCACAAACGAAACGCTCGAGCAAGCGACCACCCCTACCCGCCGCCGCGCAGAGGCACAGAGGTGTCCGGACGGGACACGATCGCCCGCCCAGATATACCACCTAAACATCACGACAATATTTCTACCGAAACAATCTATGCTTCCAACGATTCAGACGAAACGCTCAATTCGCCGGCGTCCGGTAAGAGTTCGCCCGTGCCTCGCACTTCACAGGATTCTGCACCACCAAGTGAGCATGTGCCCAATTTAGCACCAGCTAATTCCGTAAATGCTTTAGAGGACGTTCCTAGCACCGTCGTCCCTGCCGCATTTAAATGAATTTCCGCGACACCTTGAACCGTTTCGCAAGTATCGGTCAGACCGTTGCATTCAACCTCCCAACCGACCTTATCGGTGCCGTTTTTACTCGTCAATAAGCCGACGAAGAAGACCGAGCCTTCATCTTCCATTAACTCGACTTCCCCTTCATAACCAAGGTTAACCGCCCAAACCGTAGACGGTTCCGCGCAACTTAACAGGTCGGTGCATTTCAATCCCGACGCAGCTAAGGCAGTCGTATTGGTCGATCCGCCACCTAACGTTAACACTTCACTGACGTAACCTAACGAATTCGGCCCAACCCATCCATAGGAGATCCCGCTACATAAAACGCCGGCGTTGCCGATGAGCGGCACTTTCGTGTCTTCCATTTCCACTTCCCCGTCGCCTTCAACTAATAATTCCGCTAACAATTCTTCTTTGTTCACTAACCACAACGCTAATAAGAACGTCGGCGCCGCAGACGCCGACTCCACCGCAAGCGCACCGAACGCGAACACCGCTACCGACGCCACGCCCAACAAATAAAACTTCCTCATCACTCATCCTACCTTTCCCTCACCAAGGCCCAGTCGAGCCTCAATCGAGACTTGAGATCAGCCGGCTAAAGCACCCGCACAACAATGTCAGAGAGCGCCGGCCCGGCCCTGCTTATGGTCTTCCGCAAGTCGTTCAAGACTCAAACTTATTCTAACAAACCAACTCTTCTAAATCAAGCAATGTTCCGCTCCGTGCCAGGCAATCATCGAGCGCGCGCAAATCCGGATGGGTGTAGACATCTGAACTGGCCCCATTGTCGACGGGTGGGTTCAAGCGAACGTCGCAACGATGGCTTGTGTCAGCAAGCTATCAGCGCGTCGAATAACTCTTGTGGCGGGCGGTCGTTGAGCTCGTTCTCCACGGCCAGGAGGTGCTCGACGGTGTGTGCGGTCAGGTCGGTGCCCTTGGGGATGTCAAGGCCGGTTGAAAAGTAGGCCGGTTTTGCCGGTTGAAAACTGATATGTCGTGTTGTTTGTCAAGTGGGTGTGTTTGATTGCGTCCGTGTGGCGGGCGGGTTTGGGGGTGGTCGGGAGAGCGGGGCGCCGGGCTCGGTGTCGGCGTTGCCAGTCTGATGATGCGGGGGTTGGGTACCCCAGGGCCCGGTTTCGTGCTGCCAGCGTGCGCTGTCTAGGAACGGGCGTGGCACTCCTTTTTCGGGGTGCTGCTCATAGTTTTATCGCGCGTGCTGGCCGCTGGTGGCTCAGTTCGAGCGAAGGAACCGATGCTGACGCTCGAGCTGCCCCTTCGCCTGAGCATCACCAGCATCGAGGATGATCCAGCCGACCTGCAGCTGGCCGCAGAAGGACAAGACGGCTCGCTCGGCTTGCCACGCCCGGCGATCGCCGACTCGCGGTCCCAGACCAGCTTCTCCGGGCGCACCCCCAGCCGCGAGATCGAGCGCGCGAGCCCAGCAAGAATGTCCGGCGCTTCCTTGCTGAACACCAAAGTGCCGGCAAACGCCCGTGACCAACACGACTGCGTCGTGACAACCCATCCGCGGCGGGTCTGGCCATAGCCAACCGGGACGTGCGCGCTCGGCTCCCACAAATCGCACTGGATCAACTCCGCCGGCCGATAGATCGTCCGCTGGAACGTGCGCTTGACCAAGAACCGTGGCCTCACCTCCCGCACATATGCGTCAAAGATCGTCTTGCCGCCCGCATAGCCGATCTCCACAGCAAGCTCCCGCAACCGCTGCGACGGGACCTTCGGATCGGCCTGCAACTGCTGACAGACCCAGTCCTTGAACGGATCCAGGATCGACCCCGCCGGCGCCCGCGAATAACGCGGCGGCTCCTCCGCCGCCAACAGCCTCGAGACCGTGTCCCGCGCCAACCCCGTCCGACGGCCGATCTCCCGCGCCGACAGCCCCTCGACCCGCTTCATCCGCCGCACCTCAGCCCACTGCTCCACGCCGACCACCGCCTTCCCTCCCGTCCGATCCGATGAGATCAAACGAGCGTCACGACCCAGCCGGACATCCAGCCGCCACGCCAAGTGGCCTAGACCCTATGTCGTGGGTCGCCCGTTGGGTTGACCGTCGGAGGTAGGCCGGACACTCCTCGCGGGGGTTTGTCTGGCCGGAGAACGGCTCCGGCTGATCCCAATTCAATGAGGAGGTCCGGCCATGACCGGAATGGTGACTTATGTGGGGCTCGATGTCCATGCTCGCTCGACGCATGCTGCGGCGATTGACGTTTCGACGGGTGAGCTGTTGCGCGCGCGGTTCGGGCCGGGCGTTGAGGAGCCGGTCGCGTGGCTTTTGGGTTTGCCCGGTCCGGTGCGTGGTTGCTATGAGGCGGGACCGACCGGGTTTGGGCTCTATCGTGCCGCGATCGCGGCGGGGGTGGCCGTCGAGGTGATCGCGCCGGGCAAGACACCCCGGGGCCCCTCGGATCGGGTGAAGACTGACCGCAAGGACGCGGAGCTGCTCGCGCGGCTGCTGCTCGCCGGCTCGTTGACCACGGTCGTGGTCCCACCGGTCGAGGTCGAGGCCGCTCGCGAGCTGATGCGCGCTCACGATGCATGCCGACGGGATCTCATGACGGCTCGTCACCGGGTCTCGAAGATGCTGTTGCGTCACGGCCGGGTCTATCCCGAGTCCTCGACCTGGACTGTGGCTCACCGGCGCTGGCTCGCGGCTCAACAGTTCGATGAGGCTGTCAGTGATCTGGTGTTCGCGGATCTGATCGCCTCCGTTTGATGGGCTGACAGCGCGCAAGACGGCGATCGCTGAGCGGCTCTCGCGCCTGGCAGAAGACGAGGCGTGGTGGCCCACCATCGCGAGGCTCCGCTGCTTCCGGGGCGTTGACACACTGACCGCGTTCGCGCTTCACCTCGAGATCGGCGGTGACTGGCAGCGCTTTCAGCGAGCGAACGCACTGAGCGCGTGGCTCGGGCTGATCCCATCTCTTCACCAGTCCGGTGAGAACTCGCATCAGGGTTCGATCACCAAGACGGGATCGGGCTTCGCTCGCCGACTGCTCGTCGAGTCAGCCTGGCACTACGGACGCCCACCACGGATCGGGGCGACCCTTAAGAACCGCCAGCAAGGCCAGCCCGACCATATCCTGCAGATCGCTAACCGCGCGCAGCAGAGGCTGCACCGGGTCTATCACCGGATGCGCGGCCGCGGCAAGCCGCACAACGTGACCGTCGTCGCGTGCGCACGCGAGCTCGCGTGCTTCCTCTGGGCAGCAGCGACCGCCGACTGACCCTCGCGGACAGCCCTACCGGCCGGGAGAGCGGGGCGCCGAGCCACCAGCGGCCAGCACGCGCGATAAAACTATGAGCAGCACCCCGAAAAAGGAGTGCCACGCCCGTTCCTAGACAGCGCACGCTGGCAGCACGAAACCGGGCCCTGGGGTACCCAACCCCCGCATCATCAGACTGGCAACGCCGACACCGAGCCCGGCGCCCCGCTCTCCCGACCACCCCCAAACCCGCCCGCCACACGGACGCAATCAAACACACCCACTTGACAAACAACACGACATATCAGTTTTCAACCGGCGCAGGTGGCCCAGTATTCAGCCGGCGCCCACACTCTCATGCGACAGCCACATCGCCGGTTCTTCGGGGAAACGCTTGCGCAGCTGCCGGCTGATCTGTTCTGGGCTCCACCGCTGCCCCAGCAGCTCTCGGCGACGACACGGCCGAGGTCGCGTGGTTGGTCTCGATGCGCGCCGGTCACGACGCCGTGCGCGACGCGCGCACGCGCGACGGTGCGCCTCAAATGGGCGGTAGCCGGGCCGCCGGCCGCCGGTCCGGTTGCGCTTCAACTCCCTGGAGATCGTTGACGGCGACCGGCCGACCCGCCGGGAGATCTCTCACGGACCCCGACGCCCTCGTGGTGCAAGTCGGCGATCTCTCGATCCTCTCCTGCTGGGAGAGATACCTCGCGCTGATCTCGCGGACTTCGAGGCGGTCCAGCGGCGCTCGACGAACCTGACCGCGACGCCGTCGCGATAGACGGTGTAGCCGCGGGTCCAGTTAGCCGCGGCGCTCCTAGAGATACCGACCTCACGGGCCGCGCCACGGATACTCCAACCCTGCACTCCTAGCTCCATGAACCACTGGCGCTTGACCGAGAGCGAACGGCGCCCCGGCCCCTTCTTCACACGACGACTCGACAACACGACCCCCTCAAAATCAGGGAAGTATTGCGACGTTCGCTTGAACCCACCCCGGCGCTACAGGGTCAATTCTCAACCGGCCTTGACAGAAACCACTCCAGTCGGCTACAGCCGTGCGGCCCAGGCGCCTCCCGCCGACCCTACCAGACCCTGATCCGGCTGATCGTGTCCTTGGAGACCCGCGCGCCATAGACCTCCTGGAAAAGTGCGCGGCACGATCTCCCCAGTCGTCAGCCCACGCGCGGTCAGCGACAGCACGATCTCATCAACACCGGTGAGCCTGCGCTGGCGCTTCTTGACGATCTGCGGCTCGAACGTCGACTCGGTATCCCGCGGCACCTCGATCTCGACCGGTCCGATCTCCGTCAGCACCGTCTTAGCGCGCGTCCCGTTAGGCGAATTCCCGCTGTTGCGTCCTGCCGGATCGTGCTTGTCATAGCCGAGGTGCTCGCTCATCTCCGCGTCCAGCGTGGTCTCAAGCACGCTTTTGGTCAGCTGGCCCAACAGCCCGTCCGGGCCAACCAGCTCAATGTTCTGCTCCTTGGCCTGCTCCAACAGCTGCTCAGCCAACTGCTTCTGATCAACGATATCTGTAGTCATAGACCCGATCATCTCCTCCTGATCGGTCAGACCGACTATCTCCGTCATGGTCCATCCCTTCGCTCAGACCAAACCAAATCCACCGTTCATCAGACAGACCCTGTACTAGAGGCGGAACGAAGCGAGAGGGCGTCAGATTAACTGTGTAGGCTGGTTTCTTGGTTAATTGTAAACGGTGGCTCTCTGTGGGTGTCAATCAGTGATGGTTAGTTTGCGGTATCGGGGACGCGGTCGCCGAAGTGGATCTTGAACGCGAGTAGCGCTGTCGTCCAGTTCCGTGTTCGTGTCCATTGCGGGACGGCGTTCTGTAGGGCGAGGTAGACGAGCTTGCGGGCGGCGTCCTCATTGGGGAAGCTGCCCTTCGTCTTGATCGCCTTGCGCAGCTGCCGGTTGAGCGCCTCGATCGCGTTCGTGGTGTAGATCACGCGGCGAACGTCCGGTGGGAATGCGAGGAACGGGATCACATGCTCCCACGCGTTTAGCCACCCCTGGGTGATTACCGGGAACCGCTTGCCCCACTTCTCATCGAATGTCTCGAGCTCGGCCTGTGCTTGGTCAGCGTCCACAGCGGTGTAGATCGGCTTCAGGTCTCAAGCGACCTGCTCCCGCTCGCGGCGCGGCACATACTTGAGACTCGCCCTGATGAGGTGAACTATGCATGTTTGCACCGTGGTCTTCGGGAAGACAGCCTCGATCGCGTCGGGGAAACCGGTCAGCCCGTCGACACAAGCGATCAGGATGTCCCTGACGCCACGCTGCTTCAGGTCGGTGAGGACCTGCATCCAGAACTTCGCGCCCTCGGTCTCCTGGAACCACATGCCCAGCACGTCACGCTCACCGTCGAGCGTCACGCCCAAGGCGAGGTAGAGCGCGCGGCGCTGCACGCTGCCGCCCTCGCGGATCTTCAGGACCATGCAGTCCAGGAACACGATCGGGTAGATGTCCTCCAGCGGCCGCTTGGCCCACTCGCGCACATCGTCCATGACCGCGTCAGTCACCTTGCTGACCAGGTCGCGGCTGACCTTCACGCCGTAGATCTCAGCGAGGTGCGCCTCGATATCCCGTGTGGAGAGCCCGCGGCTGTAGAGCGCGAGGATCTTCTCGTCGAACCCGACGAACCGCCGCTGACGCTTGCGGACGATCTTCGGCTCGAAGCTGCCGTCTCGGTCGCGAGGAGCATCAAGCGCGACCTTCCCGTGCTCGGTGAGGAGCGTCTTCGGCGAGGTGCCGTTGCGCTGGTTCTCCGCGCCGCCCGGTGGCTCCCGGTGCGGCTCGTAACCGAGATGATCGGTCAGCTCGACCTCCATCGCCCGCTCTAGGAGGCGCTTGGTCAAATCGGCGAGCAGCCCGCCGGGCCCGGCGATCTCCTCCTCCGTGCTCGCGCCGGCGAGCAGCTCATCGATCACCTCATCACTGATCCGCTCAGACGGCACCCCGAGAGTTTGCCGCACACGACGGCGGCCAGCCACACGATCGACGGCCTCACCGACCAGCTCCCGCGAAAGCGACTGGGGGTCCACAGCGAGCGCGCCGCCGCCGGTCGTCGGGTAGCCGGGGCGGTTGCCCGCCCCGGCTCCCACAGAACCGTGCTTGTGCTGTTCACACACGGCTCCTCGGGACGGCGGGTTATGAACCCCGCCGCCGGCCGCTTTCAACGACCTCGACCTATCCCCACTCCATCGCAAGCTGCCCGTGGGTGGGGGCAACGATCTCCTCGTGCCAAACACGGTGCAGCATCACCAGCGAGTCGAGCCCACGGTCGGTGAAGAACCGGGTCCGCAGAGCGTTATCGACTTGCGGGATATGGCTGAGCGCCCACAGGGACCTGCGTCCCGTATAGACGCCGTGCCATGCTGCCCGCGGCTGGGCGCCGAGGGCGATGAGGTTGCGAACGATCGTCGGACGGCGCTTCCAGTGGTGCAGCAGGATCGCACGCAAGCGACGCCGGATATGAGCATCGAGAGCGCGCAACACGAACTGCTCGCCGCGCGAGACGATCCGGTAGTACTGGTGCCATCCCCGCAGCCACGCGTTGATCCGCAGGATGCACCCCTGAAGGGTCCATCCCCACAATCGCGGCGTGAGCTGACGGATCTTCGCCATCGCCATGCGCTTGGCGCGCTGGGAGAGCAGAACCTCCACGGTTCCAGTCTGCGGGTCTAACCGCAGGCTGAACCCGAGGAAATGGCAGTCCTCCGGACGAGCGACAGCCGACTTGGCTTGGTTGATCTTTAGGCGCAAGCGCCCTTCGATGAACCCGGCCAGACTGGCCATCACCCGCAGTCCCGCTCGCTCGCTCTTGACGTAGACGTTGCCGTCATCGCAGTAGCGAACGAACCTATGACCACGCCGGTCAAGCTCCCAATCAAGCTCGTCCAGCACGATGTTGGAAAGCAACGGGGACAATGGCGAGCCTTGCGGCACGCCCTCCTCGTTTGCGACCACAACGCCGTCCGGCATCACGATCTTGGCCTTCAGCAACCGTCCGATGAGCACGAGCAGCCGCCGGTCCGGAACTCGCTGAGCGAGCCGGGACATCAGCCGCTGGTGGCAGACTCGATCGAAGAACTTCTCCAGATCGATGTCCACCACCCACTCGTACCCATCTTGCAGATGCTGCTTGGCCTCCTCGATCGCCGTGTGGCAACCACGACCCGGTCTGAACCCGTGACTCGACGGATGGAACGTCGGCTCGAACGCAGGCTCGAGTACCTGCCGCACGGCCTCACAGACCACCCGGTCGGTCACGTTCGGGATGCCCAGCCCGCGCTGGCCTCCACCCACCTTCGGGATCATCACCCGGCGACTCGCGCCAGGCCGATAGCTCCCATCCAGCAAATTGGCTGCCAGCCCCGGACCCACGATCGGCCACTGCTCGCGCAGCTCGCCGACCGTCTGCCCATCAGGCCCAGGCGCTCCCTTGTTCGACACCACCTTCACCAACGCCGCCGTCAAACGGCTCACAACCCCTTCCATCGTCACCGACGTGACCTCCTCCGCATTGACGATCGCCTCCGGCACCCCCGCATGAACGGTCCCCGACACGTTCGAGGCCACCACACGAGCGGACCCTTCCGGGTCTTCTGCTGTCACGATCGGCAGGCAAAGCTGCCACGCCGTTTGATCAACCGGGATCGCCTTCCCTTGCCCGCCGGGACTCGACCCGGCACGCTCAACGGGCATTACCCCGCCTTCCAGTAATACGCGATCCTCCGACTTCTGCTGGGCCATCAACCGTCGTCCTCTCGTTCTCCGGCCTACCAGCCAAACGACTGGAACCCAGCAGACCTCCTGGGGTAAGACGCTGAGATTTCGCCGCGATCACGCCGCCAATACGCCCCCAGGACCAACAGGAACAGGGCATCGCTGCTGGCGGCCAGCTCACCCACCCAAAGGACGCCTTACGGCGCTTCACTCTCGTTCGCGACCACGACACACCTACGGCTTCCTTCAGACCCGCCCTCACGGAAGCCCCGCAGCGCAAACAGCCGCACTGGGACCGCCCGGTCAATTCCGGGCCGCGCCCTTGCCTCATCGATGTTGGGTTCCCCCTGTCAGGGTCCCAGTACAGGACTTCCACCTCCGATCTCAAACGCCATGCCCAGCACACCGCTCCGGTCGCCCTACGGGCTCCCTCCGCTCCCCGGCGGCGGGGAACACCAGCTCCTGAACCTCAATGTGATCCTGCGTAGTAGTAGGCATAGCGATCTCCTTCGCTCATGCCCACACAGTTCCTATGACACTCCCCTTCTATCGGGTGGTGGGTTTTGCCTTGCTGCCGGTATGCTTGTTCTTCGTCTTTGTCTTTTTCTTTCCGGGTTTGCTTTTGGTTGTCTTCTTGTGCTTGACCGTCGGTTTTGATGTTGGCGCCATGATGTTCTGGCCCGGTGTCTGCACGACACTGCCCGGAACCAGCAGCGGCGCTGGATTGGTCAACGGGCCCTGGCACCCATCGCCTTCGCAGGACCGGCGTTTGGCCGGTGCCGTGGGGAATTCTTTCCCCGGTTCTTCGATACGCGCATCGTAGATATCGGGTGCTCCGTCGGTGTCCTGCGGCACGAGCCCTTCAACCGTGTCGAAGAACACGTTCAAACCGTCATCTGAGATGACCACGTCTTCGACAGGTTCTACCCCGCTGCCCGAGGACACCAACGACACGCTACCACCAACACCACCCACGCCTTCGTGCCATTCATAAGCATTCACTAAACCATTGATCGCATCCGGCGAGAGCGGATCGGCCGAGACGAACACAATCCGCGAACCGTCTTCGCTGAGAGCCCGATCGTCCATTTCATACTGCGAGCGAACCGGAGCACCTTCCAAGCCAACACCATGATGACCCGCCATAATCGTAGAACCCTGTCCGCCACCGTTACCGTTCGCGTCATACCCACCTTCCCCGAGCGAGACACGCTCCAGCGTCCCCGTCAGCGCATCATAACGGTACACATCACTGACACCATTCGTGTCATCACCGGTCAACTGCGCATACGTCGCGAACACCAGAAATCTCCCGTCCGGACCCGCCGTCTGCGCTTCAGCATGATTGCTGGTCCACAACGATTCGTCACTACCCCCACCCGGACAACGAATATCCTGCACACTACCCGACACTTCATGCCCCGAACAAAGATCCCCGATAAACGACACCGACCCACCAGCCGCACCATCATACACATACAAATTATCCGCACCCACACGCGGCACAGGACTCTCTCCAGCTTCCAACGCCTGCTGCTGCGCCGACGTCAACAAATCACCACCCGCCACGAAATACACACGCTGCCCATCCGGCGAGACACGCACAACACCCAACACATCCGCCGGCCCACCACTCCCATCATGAGAGACCTCGCTCAACCCCGTCACTTCCCTTTCCGACGCCGCGCATTCCGGGCTGGCTTCCGGACAACCAATACCCGCCATATACAAGTTATTCGAAACATCAGTATCCCCCGCCACCAACGCCGGCTGCCCCGCCGCCAACGGCGCAGTAAAGAACACCCTCGACCCATCTTCAGACGCACCCACAAATTCCGCCGACCCACGCCCCAACGCCCCAACACACGGCACTTCAACACAAACTTCAGGCCGCACAAACGGCTTAGACACTTCCACCGTCCGACCACCACCCAAACGCACAAACAACTGATGCGGACTCGCCGGCACAGCAAGACCCTTCAAACAATCCGTGAAAAACACCTCACTACCATCCACACTCACCGCATTAAACGTATCCGCCCCATGCAAAGCAAACTTTTCGACACCCGGATCCACACCACAACCACGATCAATCAAACCACCCTGATTATCCACAGCCACCAACGCCAACCCACCACCACCACCACAACCACGATCAAACTCATACAACTGACCTTCAGTACCATCCGCCTCAGACAACACGGGATAAGCCGCGTTCTCAAGCAAGACGTGACAAAACGTAGGATCAGCACCCCTCTCCGACATCCTGCTTACCACTTCCGTGTTCAGAACGGCGAACGGTGCTTCCCAACCAGCCAGCGTATCCGGCAAGCTTGTGCCATGCACGAAAAGATCGTCTACGGGTAGCGGGCTTTCGTAAACCGGGCCGGGCTGACCCATCGCAAACACCGTATTCAGCGACGGAGACACATCAAGCGATTGCAAAGAGGCCACCAACGAAGCGGGCGGCATCAACGGCACCGTCGACCAACCCGACGCGCCACGACGCGCCAAATAGTCGAGTAAAACCGCACCCGACGGCGCACCCGCAAAATCCCCCGGCGAAAAGAAAGCCACACTTTCACCACCAGAAGACACAGCTTCGATACGCGTCGCACCGAAACCACCCTTAAACACCGGACTCACCAACTCATACCCACGACCACCAACGAGCCCGAAAGCACTTCCGGCAAGGCACAACCACGCCACCCCCACCAGCACGGGTACACAAGTAAAACTAAATCGGCGGCGCCCCACAAGATAAACTGCTCTCCCCCTCACAACCACACCCCCACAAAGCAAACGCCAACCAGATCAGTGTTCGGGTGGGCAACAACGCCCACCCGAACACACTAAACCATCACAACAATACTATCCGAAACAACCTATGCTTCCGACGTTTCAGACGAAGCACTCAATTCACCAGCATCAGGTAAGAATTCACCCGTGCCTCGCACTTCACCCGATTCTGCGCCACCAAGCGAGCATGTTCCTATTTTAGCACCCGCTAATAACGTAAACGCCTCAGAGAACGTTCCTAGCACTGCCGTCCCCCCTGCATTTAACGTAATTTGAGCGACACCTTCAGGGGCTTCGCAAGTATCGGTGAGGCCGCTGCATTCAACCTCCCAGCCAACGTTTTTGGTGCCATTTGTAGTCGTCAATAAGTTGGCGAAGAAGATCGAGCCTTCATCTTCCATTAACTCGACTTCAGTTTCCCAACCAAGGTTGATAGCCCAAACGGTAGACGGTTCAGCACAGTTTAACAGGTTGGTGCATTTCAGCCCCGGCGCTGTTAAAGCTTTCGTATTGACCGCTCCCCCACCTAACGTTAACACTTCACTGATGTAATCTAACGAGTTCGGACCAACCCACCCATCGAGGATCCCACTACATAACACGCCAGCATTGCCAACGAGCGGCACTTTGATGTCTTCCAGTTCGAGTTCGCCGTCTACTTCGACTAATAATTCTGCTAACAGTTCTTCTTTGTTGACTAACCACAACGCTAATAAGAACGTCGGCGCCGCAGACGCCGACTCCACCGCAATCACACCGAACGCGAACACCGCGATCAACGCAACACCCAACACTTGAAGCTTCCTCATCACTCATCCTACCTTTCCCTCACCGAGGCCCGGTTGAGCCTCTATCGAGGCTTGAGATCGGCCGGCCAGAGCACCCGTACAACACGGTCAGAGAGCACCAGACCGGCCCCACTTATTCTTATCCTACGCCTACGGTCCTCTAGGTCGAACAGCAAGCACAAGCCCCTGTCGCGACCCGAGGAACATCCTCGCTCAGAACCAAACCCAGGTCCAGAGGTGTTTCCCACTCCGCAGGACGCCACTAGCGCACCGCCCCAAAGGGCCGGAGGCCACCACCCACGCGTCGTGTTCTGCCACCTTCAACCATCGATGCAGTCCCTTCGTCAAGGCTGCCGACTAGCCCGACGACCCTACTGAGCCACCGGGACCCGGTCGACGAAATGCTCCACAGCCCTCAACCCGCATTCCGGATATCAGGCCACGCCGTACTGTTGCACACAGCCCGGCGCTTGTCAAGCACAGGGTCTGTCTGATGAACGGTGGATTTGGTTTGGTCTGAGCGAAGGGATGGACCATGACGGAGATTGCGGGTCTGATCGATCAGGAGGAGATGATCGGGTCTATGACTACAGATATCGTTGATCAGAAGCAGTTGGCTGAGCAGCTGTTGGAGCAGGCCAAGGAGCAGAACATTGAGCTGGTTGGCCCGGACGGGCTGTTGGGCCAGCTGACCAAAAGCGTGCTTGAGACCACGCTGGACGCGGAGATGAGCGAGCACCTCGGCTATGACAAGCACGATCCGGCAGGACGCAACAGCGGGAATTCGCCTAACGGGACGCGCGCTAAGACGGTGCTGACGGAGATCGGACCGGTCGAGATCGAGGTGCCGCGGGATACCGAGTCGACGTTCGAGCCGCAGATCGTCAAGAAGCGCCAGCGCAGGCTCACCGGTGTTGATGAGATCGTGCTGTCGCTGACCGCGCGTGGGCTGACGACTGGGGAGATCGTGCCGCGCACTTCGGGGAGGTTTATGGTGCCAAGGTCTCCAAGGACACGATTAGCCGGATCACCGAGAAGGTCGTTGGTGCGATGACCGAATGGTTGACCCGGCCGCTGGATCGTGGGCGGTTTCCAGTCATCGTTGCGAATCCTGAACGAAAGGAATCGCAATGCCGTATTTGGCGTGGAACAAGGCCCCGGCGGACACGAAGCGTCGCTACTTCGAGCTGATCCGTGAGGGTGCGAGTGGTGCTGCCGCCTCCAAGCGGGTGGGGGTGTCGCTCAGCTGCGGGTCGTTGTGGTTTATCGACGCTGGCTCGGTGAGCTTCGTCGATGGGCCGATCAGCAGCCGCTACCTCACCCAAGACGATCGGATTGAGATCGCAGACGGGCTCGCGGCCGGGGAGCCGGTGAAGTCGATCGCGGCCAGGATCGGAAAGAGCTATCAGACCGTCTACCGGGAGATCACACGCAACCGTAAACCCGACGGTCGCTACCAGCCTTGGTATGCACATGGGCAGGCTCACCTGCGGCGGCGACGGCAGCGACCGCGACGGGTCAGCGTCGATGACCAACTACGTGACCTGATTGCTGGCAAACTCGCCAAGCGCTGGTCGCCGGCACAGATCAGCAGGTGGTTGCGACGGCGTTGGCGAAAGCGCACGGACTGGCATCTGTGCCACGAGACAATCTAGGAGGCCGTCTATCGAGGCCTGGTGGTGGCCCCGGGCCAGCAGGCGCTGCGAACTGGCCGGGTCTACCGACGCAAGCGTGGTCGGGGCCGGACTCGCGAAGGCGCGCTGAAGCAGTGCACGAACCTGAAATCGATCCACACCCGGCCTGCGGTCGCCGATGCAAGAAACCAAGTGGGTCATTGGGAGGGTGACCTCCTGGTCGGCGCGTTCCAACGTTCCGCAGTTGCGACGCTAGTTGACCGCAAGACACGCCACACACTGCTCGTCCCGATCCGTGGCGGGCACTCAGCCAAGAACCTCGCGGACGCTCTGGTCAAAGTCTTTCACCAACTGCCATCCGCGCTACGCCGAACGCTGACCTGGGATCAAGGCAACGAGATGTTCCAACACGAGCAGATCGAGACCCAGACCGGGCTGCGGATCTACTTCGCCGACCCCCACTCCCCTTGGCAGCGCGGCACCAACGAGAACACTAACGGCCTGCTACGCCAGTATTTCCCCAAGGGAACCAACTTCCAACAGATCACCAACGAGCGTCTCCAGGAAGTCGCTATCGAGCTCAACGACCGGCCACGAGCATGCCTCCAGGACCGCACACCAGCCCAATTGATGGCACGATGGAAACCGCACCTCATCCCTAGCTGATTCGCAACGACAGTTAGAAACCGCCCGATCTACCAGGCGCTCTACGTGCAGGGCCGCGGCGCGCTGCGACGCGAACTCACGGCGTGTTTGCGCAGCGGCAGAGCATTGCGGGTCCCCAGAGCACGCGTCCGTGGGCGTGGCAAGAGCTTCGTTACCGAGCAAATCATGATCAGCGAGCGTCCCCCTGAGGCCGACGATCGCGCGGTTCCTGGCCACTGGGAGGGCGACCTCATCCTCGGCGCGGACCGCACCGCGATCGGGACGCTGGTGGAGCGCACCACGCGGTTTACGATGCTGCTTCACCTACCGCCGATGTCCGGTCATGGCGGCCCAAGAACCAAGCACGGTCAGCCGCTCGCCGGTCGCGGCGCCGAAGCAGTCCGCGACGCGATTACAAAGCAGATCACGACGCTGCCCGAGCAGCTACGCCGATCGCTCACCTGGGACCAGGGAGCCGAGATGTCACAACACGCGCAGCTGAAGATCGCTACCGGACTTCACATTTATTTCTGTGACCCTCAAAGCCCCTGGCAACGAGGGACGAACGAGAACACCAACGGTCTTCTCCGCCAATATTTCCCAAGAGGAACAAACCTCGCCAGGCACACCGATCCGGCGCGTGATCTGCTCCACGAACGCGATCGAGTCGCTCAACGCCCGCTACCGACGCGCCGTCAGAGCCCGAGGACACTTCCCCAACGACACAGCCGCCCTGAAGTGCCTCTACCTCGCCACCAGGGGCCCTAAACCACACCGGGCGAGGCAGAGCACGCTGGGCAATGAGATGGAAGCCCGCCCTAAACACGCGTTCGCGATAGCGTTCGAAGGAAGAATCAACTAAAACCACCAAGCACATCCACCGTTAATCGGACACTCCCTTGTGCTTGACAACGGCTGGAGTGTGTGCGATAGTATGGCGTGGCCTGATATTCGGAATGCGGGTTGAGGGTCGTTGGAGCGTTTCGCCGATCGGGTCCCGATGGTCCGGTAGGGCTGTTGGGCTTAGCCTGGATCCACTGGTCCTGTCCGGGTTGGGGCGTTGAATGACCTCCTGAATCGGGCTTGGTAGCGACAGATTGCGCCTGTCGCGGCCCGGGATCAGGAGGTCACTCGTATGGTGCAGGATGACGAGCGGGTCGGACTGGACGGGGTGCGGTTCGTCTTTGACGATGATCGCGTGGTCTCAGACGCGGGTATCGCGCTGGTCGCGACGTTGGCCGGCCGGCTTGGGATTGAGGGGTTGGTCGGCCGGTTCGTGGGGTTTCGGCGTGATCTGCCGGGCGCCGCAAACGCCGGCAGGAAGGTGATGGCGCTCGTGTTCGCGATGCTGCTCGGCGCCGATTCGATCGCGATGATTGTGAGATTCTTCGAGCGGGTCGCACACGCCGATTGTTGGGTGGCTGGCTGCCGGCGCCCTCGACACTCGGAACGTTTCTGCGGGCGTTCACTTTCGGGCATGTCCGCCAGCTCGATCGAGTACTTGATCAGGCGCTGGTGCGTGCGTGGCGAGCGGGCGCCGGTCCGGGCGCCGAGCGGCTGATCGTTGACGTGGACAGCTTCATCGGCCAAGCCTACGGTTACAAAAAGGAGGGTGTCGGTTTCGGGTACACAAAACAACGCGGATATCACCCGCTGCTGGCCTCCAGGGCCGGGACAGGTGAGGTTCTGCACGTTCGGCTGCGCAAGGGAGCGGCGAACACGCAGCGGGGTGTCGTGCGCTTCACCGAGGAGCTGATCGCTCGCGTGGAGCGGGCAGGCGCTACCGGCGAGAAGCTCCTGCGGGCCGACTCTGGGTTCTGGAACAACAAGCTGATCGCGAGGCTCCAGAGCTCCGGATGGTCCTATTCGATCAGTGTGCGCCTGCAGTTCTGGGTTCTTGAGGCGATCAAAACGATCCCCGGGAAGGCATGGCAGTCCTTGGAGAACTATCCCCAAGACGGTGAAGCGCAGATCGCCGAGACGATCGTTCACGGACGACGGCTGATCGTGCGTCGCACCCGGCTCATCGGCCCACAAGCAGAACTGTGGCCGGACTGGCGGTATTTCCCGTTCATCACCAACCGCACCGACCCATTGGAGGTCGTGGAGGCTGAGCACCGCCAACACGCTGTCGTGGAGCTCACGATCCGCGACCTGAAGGACCAAGCACTCGCGCACTTCCCCTCCGGCCAATTCAACGCGAACAGCGCCTGGACAGTGATCGCCGCCATAGCGCACAACCTATTGCGCTGGACCAACGCGATCGGGCTCTCTGGCGAGACCGTCCGCGTTGCGCGCACCATGCGCCGCCGGCTACTTCGGATACCCGGCCGCCTGACCCGCACGGGACGTCAATGGACGCTTCATCTCCCCGCGCGCTGGCCCTGGCAGGACGACTTCGCACGCGCGCTCGCTCGCATCCGCGCACTACCCGCAGCGACCTGACCGCCGTCCGCCGAACCAACTGACCACCATGCACCTCGCGCACCGACACCGGCGATCGCCCCCGCCAGAAAACATCCCGACACTCCCCTTTTGAAGCCTCGCCCGCCGTCACCCACACCCACCGACACACAACCGGAACCTCGCCACGCCCCCAAAACGCCACTCACCACCAAACATCAATCAAACGGTGGATCCAGGCTAAGACGGCGGCCTTGACGAAGGGACTGTATCGATGGTTGAAGGTGGTAGAACGCGACGTGTGGGCGGTGGCCGTCGGTCCCTAGCGGACCGACGGCTAGTGGCGTCCTGCGGAGTGGGAAACACTTCTGGACCTGGGTTTGGTCTCTGTGCGAGGATGCTCGTTGGGTCGGGATGCGGGCTTGTGCTTGCTGCTCGATCCGGAGGACCGTAGGACAAGAATAAGCGGGGCTGGTCTGGTGCTCTCTGACCAATGTTGTACGGGTGCTCTGGCCGGCCGATCTCAAGCCTCGCGATAGAGGCTCAACCGGGCCTCGGTGAGGGGAAAGGTAGGATGAGTGATGAGGAAGCTTCAAGTGTTGGGTGTTGCGTTGATCGCGGTGTTCGCGTTCGGTGTGATTGCGGTGGAGTCGGCGTCTGCGGCGCCGACGTTCTTATTAGCGGTGTGGTTAGTCAACAAAGAAGAACTGTTAGCAGAATTATTAGTCGAAGTAGACGGCGAACTCGAACTGCAAGACACGAAAGTGCCGCTCGTCGGCAAAGCTAGTGCGTTATGTGATGGAATCCTTGACGGGTGGGTTGGTCCGAACTCGTTAGGTTACGTCAGTGAAGTGTTAACGTTAGGTGGTGGAGCAGTCAATACGACTGCTTTAACCGCGCCAGGACTGAAATGCACCAACGTGGAAAACTGTGCCGAACCGACTACGGTTTGGGCGGTCAATCTTGGTTGGGAAACTGAAGTCGAGTTAATGGAAGACGGAGGCTCGATCTTCTTCGCCGAGTTATTGACGAGTCTCAATGGCACCAAAACCGTCGGCTGGGAGGTTGAATGCAGTGGCCTCACCGACACATGCACGATCGCCCAGGGTGCCGCTGAAATTAAGTTAAATGCAGCAGGGACGGCAGTAATAGGAGCATTCTCTGAAGCATTTACATTATTAGCTGGTAATATGAACGCCACGTGTTCATTGGGTGGCGCAGAATCGGGTGTAGTGAAGGGTGAAGGTGAATTCTTACCTGATGCTGGTGAATTGAGTGCGTCGTCTGAAACGTTGGAAGCATAGGTTGTTTCGGATAGTGTTGTTGTGATGGTTTAGTGTGTTCGGGTGGGGCGTTGGTTTGTTCCACCCGGACACTGTATTTGGTTAGCGTCGCTTTGTGGGGGTGTGGTTGTGAGGGTGTGGGTGTTTTATGTTGTGGGGCGGCGTTGGTTTGGGTTTGTTTGTGTGCCTGTGTTGGTGTGGGTGGTGTTGTTGTGTTTGGTGGGGAGTGCGTTTGGGTTGGTGGCGGGTCGTGGGTATGAGTTGGTGAGTCCGGTGTTTAAGGGTGGTTTCGGTGCGACGCGTATCGAAGCTGTCTCGGCTGGTGGTGAAAGTGTGGCTTTCTTTTCGCCGGGGGATTTTGCGGGTGCGCCGTCGGGTGCGGTTTTACTCGACTATTTGGCGCGTCGTGGCGCGTCGGGTTGGTCGACGGTGCCGTTGATGCCGCCCGCTTCGTTGGTGGCCTCTTTGCAATCGCTTGATGTGTCTCCGTCGCTGAATACGGTGTTTGCGATGGGTCAGCCCGGCCCGGTTTACGAAAGCCCGCTACCCGTAGACGATCTTTTCGTGCATGGCACAAGCTTGCCGGATACGCTGGCTGGTTGGGAAGCACCGTTCGCCGTTCTGAACACGGAAGTGGTAAGCACAGTGTCGGAGAGGGGTGCTGATCCTACGTTTTGTCACGTATTGTTGGAGAGTGGTAGTTATGCCCTGTTGTCTGAGGCGGATGGTACTGAAGATCAGTTGTATGAGTTTGATCGTGGTTGTGGTGGTGGTGGTGGGTTGGCGTTGGTGGCTGTGGATAATCAGGGTGGTTTGATTGATCGTGGTTGTGGTGTGGATTCCGGTGTCGAAAAGTTTGCTTTGCATGGGGCGGATACGTTTAATGCGGTGAGTGTGGATGGTAGTGAGGTGTTTTTCACGGATTGTTTGAGTGGCTCAACAAAGGCGTCGAGTCCGCATCAGTTGTTTGTGCGTTTGGGTGGTGGTCGGACGGTGGAAGTGTCTAAGCCGTTTGTGCGGCCTGAAGTTTGTGTTGAAGTGCCGTGTGTTGGGGCGTTGGGGCGTGGGTCGGCGGAATTTGTGGGTGCGTCTGAAGATGGGTCGAGGGTGTTCTTTACTGCGCCGTTGGCGGCGGGGCAGCCGGCGTTGGTGGCGGGGGATACTGATGTTTCGAATAACTTGTATATGGCGGGTATTGGTTGTCCGGAAGCCAGCCCGGAATGCGCGGCGTCGGAAAGGGAAGTGACGGGGTTGAGCGAGGTCTCTCATGATGGGAGTGGTGGGCCGGCGGATGTGTTGGGTGTTGTGCGTGTCTCGCCGGATGGGCAGCGTGTGTATTTCGTGGCGGGTGGTGATTTGTTGACGTCGGCGCAGCAGCAGGCGTTGGAAGCTGGAGAGAGTCCTGTGCCGCGTGTGGGTGCGGATAATTTGTATGTGTATGATGGTGCGGCTGGTGGGTCGGTGTCGTTTATCGGGGATCTTTGTTCGGGGCATGAAGTGTCGGGTAGTGTGCAGGATATTCGTTGTCCGGGTGGGGGTAGTGACGAATCGTTGTGGACCAGCAATCATGCTGAAGCGCAGACGGCGGGTCCGGACGGGAGATTTCTGGTGTTCGCGACGTATGCGCAGTTGACCGGTGATGACACGAATGGTGTCAGTGATGTGTACCGTTATGATGCGCTGACGGGGACGCTGGAGCGTGTCTCGCTCGGGGAAGGTGGGTATGACGCGAACGGTAACGGTGGCGGACAGGGTTCTACGATTATGGCGGGTCATCATGGTGTTGGCTTGGAAGGTGCTCCGGTTCGCTCGCAGTATGAAATGGACGATCGGGCTCTCAGCGAAGACGGTTCGCGGATTGTGTTCGTCTCGGCCGATCCGCTCTCGCCGGATGCGATCAATGGTTTAGTGAATGCTTATGAATGGCACGAAGGCGTGGGTGGTGTTGGTGGTAGCGTGTCGTTGGTGTCCTCGGGCAGCGGGGTAGAACCTGTCGAAGACGTGGTCATCTCAGATGACGGTTTGAACGTGTTCTTCGACACGGTTGAAGGGCTCGTGCCGCAGGACACCGACGGAGCACCCGATATCTACGATGCGCGTATCGAAGAACCGGGGAAAGAATTCCCCACGGCACCGGCCAAACGCCGGTCCTGCGAAGGCGATGGGTGCCAGGGCCCGTTGACCAATCCAGCGCCGCTGCTGGTTCCGGGCAGTGTCGTGCAGACACCGGGCCAGAACATCATGGCGCCAACATCAAAACCGACGGTCAAGCACAAGAAGACAACCAAAAGCAAACCCGGAAAGAAAAAGACAAAGACGAAGAACAAGCATACCGGCAGCAAGGCGAGCAGGAGTCGGATCGCCGCCGTGCGTACTGGTGGGATGACTGTCGTGGGGGGGAGAGGTCGATGAGGGTCACGATTGTGCGTTGTGTCCGTGTGCTGGTGTTGGTCGGGAGTCTGTTGTTGTGTGTCGTGTCGTCGGCGAGTGCGCTGGAAGGCGCTCCGTTGAAATTCGCGAAATTCTCGTTGGAACCGACTGAACAGACCGAAGCGATCTTGCTCTCTGAAAATGGTGGCTTGAGATCTTACGAATTCATAAATCGGCCTTATAAGACGCCGTATACGCAGGCGGGCGGTCATCCGTGGGCTTTGACGGCTACTGGTGAATTCGTGACGGAAGTGGGGGCGGAAGGCTATGCTGTCCCGACGCGTGATGTGAAGGATCTGGTGACGGTGCTGCCGCCGGGTTTGCTTGGCGATCCGATGGCTGTGCCGCGCTGCTCGCGGACGTTGGTGACGCACGGGGGTGGGGATCTGTGTCCGGCTGATACGCAGGTCGGCGTTTACAGGCTGCACGACCTTGGCCCGACAAAAGAATATTTGGCGCCGATCATTAATGTGGAACCGGAAGCCGGCCAGTCAGCCGAGTTCGCGCTCGAGAACACGACGCCGCTGGATACGCCGCTGCTGACCGCGCATCTGGTGCGGACTTCGGTCGGGGGTGTGGAAACGTATGGTTTTACGGTGGTGAGCAAAGATGCCCCGCTGGTGTCTTTGAAGAAGTTCGAAGTGACGTTCTGGGGTGTGCCGGCCGATCCGAGCCATGACTTAATGCGGGGGATGGTGTGTCGCAAAGCGTCAGCGGAACCCCTGTTGTGCGAAGGCGGCGAAGAGTCTGCGGGCGTGTTGGCGGTGCCGTTTGTGTCGATGCCGACCGATTGCGCGGGCGGTCCCGAGCAGACGATCGTGCGCGCGGACTCATGGGAGGAACCGGGGAGCGTGGCTGAGGACGGCCAGTATTCGGGTTTCACCGAAGCGTCGTCTCCTTGGCCTGCCCCGACGGGGTGCGATGTGTTGCAGTTCAAACCGGGGACCGGTATCGAACTTGAACCCGAAACCGAACTGGCAGACGAACCGGTCGGGCTGGGCGTAAACTTGAAAGTGCCGTTGAACGAACAGCCCGGGACGGACACGACACCATTGCTGCGCTCCACGAGCGTTACGTTGCCCGAGGGAATGTCCGTATCTCCTGGCGTGGTGGATGGGATCCAGGCGTGTAACGCGACGGGCCCGGAAGGGATCAACATCACCGGTCCTGAATCGGAAGTGGTGGGGGAAGACGGTGAATGGCAGCTCGCGCCGGGGAAATGCCCGGACGCGTCGGAGGTCGGGGAAGCCGAAGCGATCACGCCGTTTTTGCCGACGCCGGTGAAGGGGCATGTGTACCTGGCGAGGCCGGGTTGCGGCGGCGCGGGGCAGGCGGCTTGCACAGACCAGGACGCGCTGGATGGCAACCTTTACAAGCTGTATCTGGAACTGGGCGGCGAAGGCACGCTCGGCGATACGGGCATCGAGTTCAAGGTGCCGCTGGAAACCGAGGCGAACCCCGCGACCGGGCAGTTGACGACCGTCGCGAAGGAACTGGTGCAGGCGCCTTACACCGAAGTGCGGATACGTTTGCACGGTGGTCCGCGTGCGCCGATCGCCAACCCGCCGGCGTGCGGTCAGGCGACCACGATGGCGGACTTCACGCCGTGGAGCGCGCCGGGGCTGACAGGTGAAGGATCGCTGGTCGCGGGCACGCCCGACCTGGTCTCTTCGTCGTACTTCGACGTGTCCGGCTGCTCCAACCCGACGCCGTTCAACCCCGGTTTCGTGGCGGGCACGGTCACACCGCAGGCGGGACAGTTCAGCTC
Source organism: uncultured Solirubrobacterales bacterium (assembly GCA_963725265.1). GTDB lineage: Bacteria > Actinomycetota > Thermoleophilia > Solirubrobacterales > Solirubrobacteraceae > Palsa-744. The sequence continues at coordinate 1,648,439 of CAVRXP010000001.1, read as the reverse complement.
GTTCACGATGAACCTTTCCCGCGAAGACCGCGAACAGTACATAAAGGGCATCCAGTTGCATACGCCGCCGGGCCTGTTGGCGCTGCTGGCGAGCGTGCCGCTATGCCCCGAAGACCAGGCCAACGAACCGAGCCGCTACGGGGAATGCACGGCGTCGAAGATCGGCACGACTAGGGTGGCCACGGGGGCGGGCTCGCACCCGTTTGAAATCGAAGGCGACGTCTTTCTGACGGGGCCGCATGATGGCGCTCCGTTTGGGCTGTCGATCGTCACGCACGTGGTCGCGGGCCCGTTCAATCTCGGCCTGGTGGTGGTGCGTGCGCGTATCGACATCAACCCCGAAAACTCGACGGCGACGATCACGACTGACGAAACGGGGCCGTATGCGGTGCCGCAGATCGTCTTCGGTGTGCCGGTGCGCCTGCAGCGGATCTCGGTCGACATCGACCGGCCCGGCTTCATGTTCAACCCGACGAGCTGCGCCGCTCAGCAGATCACGGCCAGTGTCTCGGGTTCACAGGAGGCGGTGAAGGGCGTGTCGAGCTCGTTTGCGGTTGCCGGCTGCAAAAGTCTTGCCTTCAAACCGAAGTTCTCAGCAGCGACCAGTGCCCATACCAGCCGTAAAAGCGGGGCGAGTCTTGACGTGAAGCTGTCCTACCCGACAGGCTCGCTCGGTAATGAGGCGAATATCGCGCGGGTCAAGGTGGATTTGCCCAAACGCCTGCCGTCGCGGCTGACGACGTTGCAGAAGGCCTGTCCGGCGGCGACGTTCGCCGCCAACCCCGCGCAGTGCCCGGCTGCGTCGATCGTGGGGATCGCCAAGGCGAGGACGCCGCTGTTGCCGGTCGGGCTTGCCGGGCCGGCGTACTTCGTCTCGCACGGCGGCGAAGCCTTCCCAGACCTCGTGATCGTGTTGCAGGGCGACGGTGTGAGGGTCGATTTGACCGGTACGACGTTCATCAGCAAAGGCATCACGAGCAGCACATTCAAGACGGTGCCAGACGTGCCCGTCGGTACGTTCGAGCTGTACTTGCCCGAGGGTAAATACTCGGCGCTGGCTGCTAACGGCAACCTCTGTAAGTTCGAGAGCCAGCTGAAGATGCCGACCGAATTCCTCGCCCAGAACGGCGCGGTCATCAAACAGACCACGCAGATACAGGTAACGGGGTGCAAAGCCGTGGCGAGCAAGGCCACGCGAGGACACCCCGCCAGGGCAAGCGCACGCGGACAGACCGCGCGCGCGCCCCAGACCACCAACGCCGAGGGAGGCGCACGCCGATGATCCGCATGAGAAGCCTTCTCCCGGCGGCGAGCACGATCGCTACGGTCGCACTGCTCACCGGTGTGGGCAGCGCACCCGCGGTCGCTGCTCCCATCAAGCTGGTCCCCAAGAGCAGATTCGGCCGGCAGGTCAACGTGACCGCGACGGCCGCCAAAGCAGGCCCCGCGCTCGAAGACGCCTGCGTCGAATCCAAAGAAGCGTGCCAGGCCGGCGAAAAGAGCAGTGTTCCTGGCGGCTTTGAATACGCCGAAGGCGTCGCGGGCACCGCGACAGGCGACATATACGTGGCGGACGGGGGCAACCACCGCATCCAGGAGCTGACAGCGAGCGGACAGTTCGTGCTGATGTTCGGCAAGGACGTCGACGAAACCACGGGCGGGGACATCTGCACGGCGGCCTCCAAAGACGTGTGCAAGGCCGGCGTGGCGAGCGGCGCGCCGGGCGAGGTCGGCAGTCCATACAGCGTCGCGGTCGACCCCACCAGCAGCGACGTCTATGTCGGGGAAGTTGTCCCTGCGGGTACGGGAGCGTCGGGCGAGCGGGTGCAGGAGTTCACGCCCGGTGGCCAGTTTGTGCTCGAGATCGGCAAGGAAGTCAACGCCAAGACGAAAGGCAACCTCTGCACCCACGCCGAAGAAGAAAAAGAAGGCGTCGTATGCAAGGCGCCCGCCGAAGCGACATCACATACCGTCGAAGCGGGCTCGTTCCACTTCGAAAGGGAACTCGGCAACCTGCTGGCCGTAGGCCATGAAGGGCAGTTGTATGTCGGTGAAGAGGGACGCGTCCAGGAGTTCAACAGCGGCGGCGAATTCAGCGGCGAAATCCCGCTCACGACGGAAGCGGGCAGCGGCGTGGTGGCGCTTGCGGCCGACCAGAGCGGCGACCTGTTCCTCACGTTCGGCAGGGACGTCAGCACGAGTAACGTCGTGCGCGAGTTCGACGCGCAAGGCAAGGAAACCAAAAGCTTTACGGTCGCGCCCCCCGAACCGGGCGCCGAAGTCGGGATCTTCGCGCTCGCGGTGGACGCCGGCGGTCACCTCGCTGTCGTCGCCCAACAGCAGGTCGGCTCGACGATTACCCTGTTCGGGTCGCTGTATGAAACCAGCGACGACCGTTTCCTGACGGCTTTCGCGGCCCCGGGCAAGGAAGTCAAGGGCATCGGCTTCGACGGCGCCGGAGAACTGTTCTCAGCGACCGGCACCGAACGCTACATACTGGCCTACAAACCAGAACCCGTAGCCGAAATGACGACGCTCCCAACGACGTGCGTGGAAGGCGCCGCGACAGAAACGGACGTGACGCTCAACTGCCAGCTCAACGGCGAAGTGAACCCCGAGAACGTCACAGAAACAGAAGTCTGGTTCGAATGGGCGCGAGGCGGATGCGTGGGCTTGACAGCGACACCAAAGCAACCCATAGAAACAGTGAACGTAGCGTTAATCGTGAGCGCACCGGTGCAAGCACTGCGCCCGAACGAAACGTACTGCGACCTAATCGCAGGCGAAGACGCCAACGTCAAGTCCCCCGAACGACTGGACGGCGAACGCGAACAGTTCACAACACCGCTTGTCGCGCCGCGGCTGCTTGGCGAACCGCAGGCGCAGTTCGTGGGGCCCTCCTCGGCCGTCATGTTCGGCGAACTAAACCCAGAGAACGCGAACACCGACTACTATTTCGAATACGCACCGGGAAAAACAACGCTCGCGCAATGCGCCGGGATCCTGGACCAATGCCTCGCAGGACCCCTGCAACCCGCTTGCAGCGGCGTTGCCAAAACGCAGCTCGGTGATGCGTCGGTGTACGGCAGGATGGGAGGCACGCTCGAAGCCAGCGGCCTGCAGCCCGGCACGGAATATAGTTACCGCCTGTACGCCGAAAGCGAAAATGACGCGAAAACCGAACATTGCGCAGCCAGCAGCCCCGAACAGACGTTCACGACTGCTGCAGCACCCGAACCGAGTGCGCTGACCGCAGGATACAGCGCGCTGACCGCGACGAGCGCGATCGTCTCGGGCACGGTCACACCGGACGGCGTCCAGGTAACGTACGCGTTCGAACTGGGCGTCTATGACGGAGCGAGCACACAGTACGGAGTCGTTGCCTCCGGGCTGGCCGGCCCCAGCGGCGGCCCGGTCGAAGAGACGCTTGCACTGACGGGTCTGCAGCCCGGCACGACCTACGCCTACCGGATCTCGGTCTCCAGCGGCTACATCGACAGCGAAACGCACACGCTGACCGGCCAAACCGGACAGTTCACGACCAACGGACTGCCAACCGTGCTCGCACCACCGGTCGAGCTGAGCCAGCTGCCGACCCCGAAAATCGCCTTCCCCAAGTCCGCGCCAACCGGACAAAAGAAAAAGAAGGCAAAGCACAAAACAAAGCACAAACCCGCCAAGAAGGTCAAGAAAGCCCGCAGGAAACGGTAAGCAGGCCACTCCAAAGATGGCGGGTCACGCTACGCGTGACAGGGCAAGCGTGGCCGTGTAGAATAATCCCGAATGTAAGGACTAAACCAACCCTTCGGGAGGATTACAATGTTACACGCACGAGTGGCGACACTGGCAGCGGCTATCGCGCTTGCCGTCGCGGGTTGCGGTTCGGCAAAAACGCAGTCGCAGAGCACAGCGACGGCCACGACGACCGCAGCGGTCACGATCGCGACAGGGACCCCTTTGACGCGCGCCCAGCTGCTCGCCAAAGCGGACGTGATCTGCGAACGCGCTAACACGAAGCTCAAGACGATGTCGGCAAGGACGATCCCCGCATACGTGCGTCTGCTGCCGCAAATGGCACTCTATTACAACAGCGAGGCCGAAAGCCTCAGCGCGCTCGTACCCCCAGCATCCATGGAACCCGCGTGGAAACAGATCGTCAACGACGTTCACCTCTACGGCGAGTACGAGATCAGCACCGCCAGATACGCCAAAGAAAAACAAGAAAAACTAGCCACCCACGAATACAAAAACAGCGTCGCAACCGCCACCCAATGGATAGCCACCGCCAAAACAGCAGGCTTCACCGCATGCGCACACACACGATGATCGCCCTGGGGGAGTGTCAGATTAACGGTGGATCCGCTTGGTGGTTTAGTTGATTCTTCCTTCGAAGGCTATTGCGTGTCGTGCCGGTGAGAGACTGACCCCCCTTCGCCGGTTGAGAATTGACCCCCCTGGGGCGGTGGCGGAGGCACCCGGGGTCTGGTTAGCCTGGTTCGGTCGCTGTTACCGAGACCGGGAGAAGGAGCGTGCTGGACGTAGAGCGGTGGGCAGAGCTGCGCCGGAAGCACTTCGTTCGTGGGGTGTCGATCAAGGAGCTGATGCGTCGCACTGGGCTGGCTCGCAACACGATCCGGGTGGCTTTGCGCTCGAATGCCCCGCCGGGTTTTCGCTGTCCTGGGCGGCCGTCTGTCAAGGCCGGTTGAGAATTGACCCTGTAGCGCCGGGGTGGGTTCAAGCGAACGTCGCAATACTTCCCTGATTTTGAGGGGGTCGTGTTGTCGAGTCGTCGTGTGAAGAAGGGGCCGGGGCGCCGTTCGCTCTCGGTCAAGCGCCAGTGGTTCATGGAGCTAGGAGTGCAGGGTTGGAGTATCCGTGGCGCGGCCCGTGAGGTCGGTATCTCTAGGAGCGCCGCGGCTAACTGGACCCGCGGCTACACCGTCTATCGCGACGGCGTCGCGGTCAGGTTCGTCGAGCGCCGCTGGACCGCCTCGAAGTCCGCGAGATCAGCGCGAGGTATCTCTCCCAGCAGGAGAGGATCGAGAGATCGCCGACTTGCACCACGAGGGCGTCGGGGTCCGTGAGAGATCTCCCGGCGGGTCGGCCGGTCGCCGTCAACGATCTCCAGGGAGTTGAAGCGCAACCGGACCGGCGGCCGGCGGCCCGGCTACCGCCCATTTGAGGCGCACCGTCGCGCGTGCGCGCGTCGCGCACGGCGTCGTGACCGGCGCGCATCGAGACCAACCACGCGACCTCGGCCGTGTCGTCGCCGAGAGCTGCTGGGGCAGCGGTGGAGCCCAGAACAGATCAGCCGGCAGCTGCGCAAGCGTTTCCCCGAAGAACCGGCGATGTGGCTGTCGCATGAGAGCATCTACCAGGCCGTCTATGAGCCGGGATCACCGTTGATGGGACCTACGCGGCTGGCGCCGCATCGACGCTCACCGCTGCGCACCGGCCGTGATCACCGCCGCGCTCAGCAACGGACGGACCGCCGCCGGTCACGGTTCGAACGGCCGATGCTCACGATCCACGAACGTCCTGCGGAGGTGGAGAGTCGCTCAGAGGCCGGCCACTGGGAGGGCGAGCTGATCGTCGGCAAGAACCAGGGCTCAGCGATCGGCACGCTCGTTGAGCGCCAGACCCGGCTGGTGAGGCTGCTGCACCTTCCCTGCCGTGACGCGCGGACAGCCTCCATGAAGCGCGCTTCAGACCCGGATGGGCGATCTGCCCGCCACGCTATTGCGGTCGATCACCTGGGATCAGGGCACTGAGATGGCACGCCACCTCAGCATCACTAAATCGCTCGGTGTCCCGGTCTACTTCTGCGACTCGCGGTCGCCCTGGCAGCCCGGCAGCAACGAGAACACCAACGGGCTCCTACGCGACTACTTCCCCAAGGGCACCGACCTGACCGCACACACCGTCGAGCACCTCCTAGCCGTGGAGAACGAGCTCAACGACCGCCCCAGAATCGTGCTCAACGACCGCCCGCCACAAGAGTTATTCGACGCGCTGATAGCTTGCTGACACAAGCCATCGTTGCGACGTTCGCTTGAACCCACCACGGCGCAGACGGGTCAGTTTTCCACCGGCACCGACAGGCGAGCTTCGCGGTCTTCGGGCGGCGCGCAGCCAGCTCTGACTTCCATTGCGCTACCGACGCGCGATAGTCGAGCTTCCCGCCGCGAGTGGCAGCGTTGCGCGGCGCAGCTCCCGGGCCGGCGCCTGATCCCGAAGCAAAACACTTGAGCAAGCGACCACGCCGACCTGCCTCTGCGCGGAGGCACAATGGTGTCCGGGGGGACACGAATCGTCCGCCCGGACACCACCTAAAGCATCACGACAATACTTCTACACGAAACAATCTATGCTTCCGACGTTTCAGATGACGCACTCAATTCACCGGCATCCGGTAAGAATTCACCCTCACCTCGTACTCCACCCGTGTTTTCGCCACCCAATGTACACGTCGCGAGTTTAAGACCAGCTAATTCCGTAAATGCCGTGGAGAATATTGCTATTACTGCGGTCCCCGCCGCGTTTAACGTAATTTCAGCGACACCCTGGGCTGTAGTGCATGTGTCGGTGAGGCCACTGCATTCAACCTCCCAGCCGACAGTTTTGGTGCCATTGAGACTCGTCAATAAGCCGGCGAAGAAAATCGAGCCTCCATCTTCCATTAACTCGATTTCCCATTCCCAACCAAGATTGACCGCCCAAAGCGTGGCCGGTTCAGTACAGTTTAACAGGTTGGTGCATTTCAGCCCCGGCGCGGTTAAAGCAGTCGTATTGACTGCTCCACCACCTAACGTTAACACTTCACTGATGTAACCTAACGAGTTTGGTCCAGCCCACCCGTCGAAGATCCCACTACATAACAAGCCAGCGTTGCCGACGAGCGGCACTTTGTTGTCTTCCAGTTCGAGTTCGCCGTCCAATTCGAATAATAATTCTGCTAACAATTCTTCTTTGTTGACTAACCACAACGCTAATAAGAACGTCGGCGCAGCAGACGCCGACTCCACCGCAATCACACCGAACGCGAACACCGCGATCAACGCAACACCCAACACTTGAAGCTTCCTCATCACTCATCCTACCTTTCCCCTCACCGAGGCCCGGTTGAGCCTCTATCGCGAGGCTTGAGATCGGCCGGCCAGAACACCGCCCAACAAGGTTAGAGAGCGCCAGTCCGGCCCCGCAGAATGTCGTCGTGAGCCCACAGTGGCTCACGACGACATTCTAGCTAGTAAACTCTTTTAAGTCAAGGAAAGTTTCGTTTGGTGTTTTGGCTTGTTTTTTATCGTGTGTGTGCGCATGCGGTGAAGCCTGCTGTTTTGGCGGTGGCTATCCATTGGGTGGCGGTTGCGACGCTGTTTTTGTATTCGTGGGTGGCTAGTTTTTCTTGTTTTTCTTTGGCGTATCTGGCGGTGCTGATCTCGTACTCGCCGTAGAGGTGAACGTCGTTGACGATCTGTTTCCACGCGGGTTCCATGGATGCTGGGGGTACGAGCGCGCTGAGGCTTTCGGCCTCGCTGTTGTAATAGAGTGCCATTTGCGGCAGCAGACGCACGTATGCGGGGATCGTCCTTGCCGACATCGTCTTGAGCTTCGTGTTAGCGCGTTCGCAGATCACGTCCGCTTTGGCGAGCAGCTGGGCGCGCGTCAAAGGGGTCCCTGTCGCGATCGTGACCGCTGCGGTCGTCGTGGCCGTCGCTGTGCTCTGCGACTGCGTTTTTGCCGAACCGCAACCCGCGACGGCAAGCGCGATAGCCGCTGCCAGTGTCGCCACTCGTGCGTGTAACATTGTAATCCTCCCGAAGGGTTGGTTTAGTCCTTACATTCGGGATTATTCTACACGGCCACGCTTGCCCTGTCACGCGTAGCGTGACCCGCCATCTTTGGAGTGGCCTGCTTACCGTTTCCTGCGGGCTTTCTTGACCTTCTTGGCGGGTTTGTGCTTTGTTTTGTGCTTTGCCTTCTTTTTCTTTTGTCCGGTTGGCGCGGACTTGGGGAAGGCGATTTTCGGGGTCGGCAGCTGGCTCAGCTCGACCGGTGGTGCGAGCACGGTTGGCAGTCCGTTGGTCGTGAACTGTCCGGTTTGGCCGGTCAGCGTGTGCGTTTCGCTGTCGATGTAGCCGCTGGAGACCGAGATCCGGTAGGCGTAGGTCGTGCCGGGCTGCAGACCCGTCAGTGCAAGCGTCTCTTCGACCGGGCCGCCGCTGGGGCCGGCCAGCCCGGAGGCAACGACTCCGTACTGTGTGCTCGCTCCGTCATAGACGCCCAGTTCGAACGCGTACGTTACCTGGACGCCGTCCGGTGTGACCGTGCCCGAGACGATCGCGCTCGTCGCGGTCAGCGCGCTGTATCCTGCGGTCAGCGCACTCGGTTCGGGTGCTGCAGCAGTCGTGAACGTCTGTTCGGGGCTGCTGGCTGCGCAATGTTCGGTTTTCGCGTCATTTTCGCTTTCGGCGTACAGGCGGTAACTATATTCCGTGCCGGGCTGCAGGCCGCTGGCTTCGAGCGTGCCTCCCATCCTGCCGTACACCGACGCATCACCGAGCTGCGTTTTGGCAACGCCGCTGCAAGCGGGTTGCAGGGGTCCTGCGAGGCATTGGTCCAGGATCCCGGCGCATTGCGCGAGCGTTGTTTTTCCCGGTGCGTATTCGAAATAGTAGTCGGTGTTCGCGTTCTCTGGGTTTAGTTCGCCGAACATGACGGCCGAGGAGGGCCCCACGAACTGCGCCTGCGGTTCGCCAAGCAGCCGCGGCGCGACAAGCGGTGTTGTGAACTGTTCGCGTTCGCCGTCCAGTCGTTCGGGGGACTTGACGTTGGCGTCTTCGCCTGCGATTAGGTCGCAGTACGTTTCGTTCGGGCGCAGTGCTTGCACCGGTGCGCTCACGATTAACGCTACGTTCACTGTTTCTATGGGTTGCTTTGGTGTCGCTGTCAAGCCCACGCATCCGCCTCGCGCCCATTCGAACCAGACTTCTGTTTCTGTGACGTTCTCGGGGTTCACTTCGCCGTTGAGCTGGCAGTTGAGCGTCACGTCCGTTTCTGTCGCGGCGCCTTCCACGCACGTCGTTGGGAGCGTCGTCATTTCGGCTACGGGTTCTGGTTTGTAGGCCAGTATGTAGCGTTCGGTGCCGGTCGCTGAGAACAGTTCTCCGGCGCCGTCGAAGCCGATGCCCTTGACTTCCTTGCCCGGGGCCGCGAAAGCCGTCAGGAAACGGTCGTCGCTGGTTTCATACAGCGACCCGAACAGGGTAATCGTCGAGCCGACCTGCTGTTGGGCGACGACAGCGAGGTGACCGCCGGCGTCCACCGCGAGCGCGAAGATCCCGACTTCGGCGCCCGGTTCGGGGGGCGCGACCGTAAAGCTTTTGGTTTCCTTGCCTTGCGCGTCGAACTCGCGCACGACGTTACTCGTGCTGACGTCCCTGCCGAACGTGAGGAACAGGTCGCCGCTCTGGTCGGCCGCAAGCGCCACCACGCCGCTGCCCGCTTCCGTCGTGAGCGGGATTTCGCCGCTGAATTCGCCGCCGCTGTTGAACTCCTGGACGCGTCCCTCTTCACCGACATACAACTGCCCTTCATGGCCTACGGCCAGCAGGTTGCCGAGTTCCCTTTCGAAGTGGAACGAGCCCGCTTCGACGGTATGTGATGTCGCTTCGGCGGGCGCCTTGCATACGACGCCTTCTTTTTCTTCTTCGGCGTGGGTGCAGAGGTTGCCTTTCGTCTTGGCGTTGACTTCCTTGCCGATCTCGAGCACAAACTGGCCACCGGGCGTGAACTCCTGCACCCGCTCGCCCGACGCTCCCGTACCCGCAGGGACAACTTCCCCGACATAGACGTCGCTGCTGGTGGGGTCGACCGCGACGCTGTATGGACTGCCGACCTCGCCCGGCGCGCCGCTCGCCACGCCGGCCTTGCACACGTCTTTGGAGGCCGCCGTGCAGATGTCCCCGCCCGTGGTTTCGTCGACGTCCTTGCCGAACATCAGCACGAACTGTCCGCTCGCTGTCAGCTCCTGGATGCGGTGGTTGCCCCCGTCCGCCACGTATATGTCGCCTGTCGCGGTGCCCGCGACGCCTTCGGCGTATTCAAAGCCGCCAGGAACACTGCTCTTTTCGCCGGCCTGGCACGCTTCTTTGGATTCGACGCAGGCGTCTTCGAGCGCGGGGCCTGCTTTGGCGGCCGTCGCGGTCACGTTGACCTGCCGGCCGAATCTGCTCTTGGGGACCAGCTTGATGGGAGCAGCGACCGCGGGTGCGCTGCCCACACCGGTGAGCAGTGCGACCGTAGCGATCGTGCTCGCCGCCGGGAGAAGGCTTCTCATGCGGATCATCGGCGTGCGCCTCCCTCGGCGTTGGTGGTCTGGGGCGCGCGCGCGGTCTGTCCGCGTGCGCTTGCCCTGGCGGGGTGTCCTCGCGTGGCCTTGCTCGCCACGGCTTTGCACCCCGTTACCTGTATCTGCGTGGTCTGTTTGATGACCGCGCCGTTCTGGGCGAGGAATTCGGTCGGCATCTTCAGCTGGCTCTCGAACTTACAGAGGTTGCCGTTAGCAGCCAGCGCCGAGTATTTACCCTCGGGCAAGTACAGCTCGAACGTACCGACGGGCACGTCTGGCACCGTCTTGAATGTGCTGCTCGTGATGCCTTTGCTGATGAACGTCGTACCGGTCAAATCGACCCTCACACCGTCGCCCTGCAACACGATCACGAGGTCTGGGAAGGCTTCGCCGCCGTGCGAGACGAAGTACGCCGGCCCGGCAAGCCCGACCGGCAACAGCGGCGTCCTCGCCTTGGCGATCCCCACGATCGACGCAGCCGGGCACTGCGCGGGGTTGGCGGCGAACGTCGCCGCCGGACAGGCCTTCTGCAACGTCGTCAGCCGCGACGGCAGGCGTTTGGGCAAATCCACCTTGACCCGCGCGATATTCGCCTCATTACCGAGCGAGCCTGTCGGGTAGGACAGCTTCACGTCAAGACTCGCCCCGCTTTTACGGCTGGTATGGGCACTGGTCGCTGCTGAGAACTTCGGTTTGAAGGCAAGACTTTTGCAGCCGGCAACCGCAAACGAGCTCGACACGCCCTTCACCGCCTCCTGTGAACCCGAGACACTGGCCGTGATCTGCTGAGCGGCGCAGCTCGTCGGGTTGAACATGAAGCCGGGCCGGTCGATGTCGACCGAGATCCGCTGCAGGCGCACCGGCACACCGAAGACGATCTGCGGCACCGCATACGGCCCCGTTTCGTCAGTCGTGATCGTCGCCGTCGAGTTTTCGGGGTTGATGTCGATACGCGCACGCACCACCACCAGGCCGAGATTGAACGGGCCCGCGACCACGTGCGTGACGATCGACAGCCCAAACGGAGCGCCATCATGCGGCCCCGTCAGAAAGACGTCGCCTTCGATTTCAAACGGGTGCGAGCCCGCCCCCGTGGCCACCCTAGTCGTGCCGATCTTCGACGCCGTGCATTCCCCGTAGCGGCTCGGTTCGTTGGCCTGGTCTTCGGGGCATAGCGGCACGCTCGCCAGCAGCGCCAACAGGCCCGGCGGCGTATGCAACTGGATGCCCTTTATGTACTGTTCGCGGTCTTCGCGGGAAAGGTTCATCGTGAACGAGCTGAACTGTCCCGCCTGCGGTGTGACCGTGCCCGCCACGAAACCGGGGTTGAACGGCGTCGGGTTGGAGCAGCCGGACACGTCGAAGTACGACGAAGAGACCAGGTCGGGCGTGCCCGCGACCAGCGATCCTTCACCTGTCAGCCCCGGCGCGCTCCACGGCGTGAAGTCCGCCATCGTGGTCGCCTGACCGCACGCCGGCGGGTTGGCGATCGGCGCACGCGGACCACCGTGCAAACGTATCCGCACTTCGGTGTAAGGCGCCTGCACCAGTTCCTTCGCGACGGTCGTCAACTGCCCGGTCGCGGGGTTCGCCTCGGTTTCCAGCGGCACCTTGAACTCGATGCCCGTATCGCCGAGCGTGCCTTCGCCGCCCAGTTCCAGATACAGCTTGTAAAGGTTGCCATCCAGCGCGTCCTGGTCTGTGCAAGCCGCCTGCCCCGCGCCGCCGCAACCCGGCCTCGCCAGGTACACATGCCCCTTCACCGGCGTCGGCAAAAACGGCGTGATCGCTTCGGCTTCCCCGACCTCCGACGCGTCCGGGCATTTCCCCGGCGCGAGCTGCCATTCACCGTCTTCCCCCACCACTTCCGATTCAGGACCGGTGATGTTGATCCCTTCCGGGCCCGTCGCGTTACACGCCTGGATCCCATCCACCACGCCAGGAGATACGGACATTCCCTCGGGCAACGTAACGCTCGTGGAGCGCAGCAATGGTGTCGTGTCCGTCCCGGGCTGTTCGTTCAACGGCACTTTCAAGTTTACGCCCAGCCCGACCGGTTCGTCTGCCAGTTCGGTTTCGGGTTCAAGTTCGATACCGGTCCCCGGTTTGAACTGCAACACATCGCACCCCGTCGGGGCAGGCCAAGGAGACGACGCTTCGGTGAAACCCGAATACTGGCCGTCCTCAGCCACGCTCCCCGGTTCCTCCCATGAGTCCGCGCGCACGATCGTCTGCTCGGGACCGCCCGCGCAATCGGTCGGCATCGACACAAACGGCACCGCCAACACGCCCGCAGACTCTTCGCCGCCTTCGCACAACAGGGGTTCCGCTGACGCTTTGCGACACACCATCCCCCGCATTAAGTCATGGCTCGGATCGGCCGGCACACCCCAGAACGTCACTTCGAACTTCTTCAAAGACACCAGCGGGGCATCTTTGCTCACCACCGTAAAACCATACGTTTCCACACCCCCGACCGAAGTCCGCACCAGATGCGCGGTCAGCAGCGGCGTATCCAGCGGCGTCGTGTTCTCGAGCGCGAACTCGGCTGACTGGCCGGCTTCCGGTTCCACATTAATGATCGGCGCCAAATATTCTTTTGTCGGGCCAAGGTCGTGCAGCCTGTAAACGCCGACCTGCGTATCAGCCGGACACAGATCCCCACCCCCGTGCGTCACCAACGTCCGCGAGCAGCGCGGCACAGCCATCGGATCGCCAAGCAAACCCGGCGGCAGCACCGTCACCAGATCCTTCACATCACGCGTCGGGACAGCATAGCCTTCCGCCCCCACTTCCGTCACGAATTCACCAGTAGCCGTCAAAGCCCACGGATGACCGCCCGCCTGCGTATACGGCGTCTTATAAGGCCGATTTATGAATTCGTAAGATCTCAAGCCACCATTTTCAGAGAGCAAGATCGCTTCGGTCTGTTCAGTCGGTTCCAACGAGAATTTCGCGAATTTCAACGGAGCGCCTTCCAGCGCACTCGCCGACGACACGACACACAACAACAGACTCCCGACCAACACCAGCACACGGACACAACGCACAATCGTGACCCTCATCGACCTCTCCCCCCCACGACAGTCATCCCACCAGTACGCACGGCGGCGATCCGACTCCTGCTCGCCTTGCTGCCGGTATGCTTGTTCTTCGTCTTTGTCTTTTTCTTTCCGGGTTTGCTTTTGGTTGTCTTCTTGTGCTTGACCGTCGGTTTTGATGTTGGCGCCATGATGTTCTGGCCCGGTGTCTGCACGACACTGCCCGGAACCAGCAGCGGCGCTGGATTGGTCAACGGGCCCTGGCACCCATCGCCTTCGCAGGACCGGCGTTTGGCCGGTGCCGTGGGGAATTCTTTCCCCGGTTCTTCGATACGCGCATCGTAGATATCGGGTGCTCCGTCGGTGTCCTGCGGCACGAGCCCTTCAACCGTGTCGAAGAACACGTTCAAACCGTCATCTGAGATGACCACGTCTTCGACAGGTTCTACCCCGCTGCCCGAGGACACCAACGACACGCTACCACCAACACCACCCACGCCTTCGTGCCATTCATAAGCATTCACTAAACCATTGATCGCATCCGGCGAGAGCGGATCGGCCGAGACGAACACAATCCGCGAACCGTCTTCGCTGAGAGCCCGATCGTCCATTTCATACTGCGAGCGAACCGGAGCACCTTCCAAGCCAACACCATGATGACCCGCCATAATCGTAGAACCCTGTCCGCCACCGTTACCGTTCGCGTCATACCCACCTTCCCCGAGCGAGACACGCTCCAGCGTCCCCGTCAGCGCATCATAACGGTACACATCACTGACACCATTCGTGTCATCACCGGTCAACTGCGCATACGTCGCGAACACCAGAAATCTCCCGTCCGGACCCGCCGTCTGCGCTTCAGCATGATTGCTGGTCCACAACGATTCGTCACTACCCCCACCCGGACAACGAATATCCTGCACACTACCCGACACTTCATGCCCCGAACAAAGATCCCCGATAAACGACACCGACCCACCAGCCGCACCATCATACACATACAAATTATCCGCACCCACACGCGGCACAGGACTCTCTCCAGCTTCCAACGCCTGCTGCTGCGCCGACGTCAACAAATCACCACCCGCCACGAAATACACACGCTGCCCATCCGGCGAGACACGCACAACACCCAACACATCCGCCGGCCCACCACTCCCATCATGAGAGACCTCGCTCAACCCCGTCACTTCCCTTTCCGACGCCGCGCATTCCGGGCTGGCTTCCGGACAACCAATACCCGCCATATACAAGTTATTCGAAACATCAGTATCCCCCGCCACCAACGCCGGCTGCCCCGCCGCCAACGGCGCAGTAAAGAACACCCTCGACCCATCTTCAGACGCACCCACAAATTCCGCCGACCCACGCCCCAACGCCCCAACACACGGCACTTCAACACAAACTTCAGGCCGCACAAACGGCTTAGACACTTCCACCGTCCGACCACCACCCAAACGCACAAACAACTGATGCGGACTCGACGCCTTTGTTGAGCCACTCAAACAATCCGTGAAAAACACCTCACTACCATCCACACTCACCGCATTAAACGTATCCGCCCCATGCAAAGCAAACTTTTCGACACCGGAATCCACACCACAACCACGATCAATCAAACCACCCTGATTATCCACAGCCACCAACGCCAACCCACCACCACCACCACAACCACGATCAAACTCATACAACTGATCTTCAGTACCATCCGCCTCAGACAACAGGGCATAACTACCACTCTCCAACAATACGTGACAAAACGTAGGATCAGCACCCCTCTCCGACACTGTGCTTACCACTTCCGTGTTCAGAACGGCGAACGGTGCTTCCCAACCAGCCAGCGTATCCGGCAAGCTTGTGCCATGCACGAAAAGATCGTCTACGGGTAGCGGGCTTTCGTAAACCGGGCCGGGCTGACCCATCGCAAACACCGTATTCAGCGACGGAGACACATCAAGCGATTGCAAAGAGGCCACCAACGAAGCGGGCGGCATCAACGGCACCGTCGACCAACCCGACGCGCCACGACGCGCCAAATAGTCGAGTAAAACCGCACCCGACGGCGCACCCGCAAAATCCCCCGGCGAAAAGAAAGCCACACTTTCACCACCAGCCGAGACAGCTTCGATACGCGTCGCACCGAAACCACCCTTAAACACCGGACTCACCAACTCATACCCACGACCCGCCACCAACCCAAACGCACTCCCCACCAAACACAACAACACCACCCACACCAACACAGGCACACAAACAAACCCAAACCAACGCCGCCCCACAACATAAAACACCCACACCCTCACAACCACACCCCCACAAAGCGACGCTAACCAAATACAGTGTCCGGGTGGAACAAACCAACGCCCCACCCGAACACACTAAACCATCACAACAACACTATCCGAAACAACCTATGCTTCCAACGTTTCAGACGACGCACTCAATTCACCAGCATCAGGTAAGAATTCACCTTCACCCTTCACTACACCCGATTCTGCGCCACCCAATGAACACGTGGCGTTCATATTACCAGCTAATAATGTAAATGCTTCAGAGAATGCTCCTATTACTGCCGTCCCTGCTGCATTTAACTTAATTTCAGCGGCACCCTGGGCGATCGTGCATGTGTCGGTGAGGCCACTGCATTCAACCTCCCAGCCGACGGTTTTGGTGCCATTGAGACTCGTCAATAACTCGGCGAAGAAGATCGAGCCTCCGTCTTCCATTAACTCGACTTCAGTTTCCCAACCAAGATTGACCGCCCAAACCGTAGTCGGTTCGGCACAGTTTTCCACGTTGGTGCATTTCAGTCCTGGCGCGGTTAAAGCAGTCGTATTGACTGCTCCACCACCTAACGTTAACACTTCACTGACGTAACCTAACGAGTTCGGACCAACCCACCCGTCAAGGATTCCATCACATAACGCACTAGCTTTGCCGACGAGCGGCACTTTCGTGTCTTCCAGTTCGAGTTCGCCGTCTACTTCGACTAATAATTCTGCTAACAGTTCTTCTTTGTTGACTAACCACACCGCTAATAAGAACGTCGGCGCCGCAGACGCCGACTCCACCGCAATCACACCGAACGCGAACACCGCGATCAACGCAACACCCAACACTTGAAGCTTCCTCATCACTCATCCTACCTTTCCCCTCACCGAGGCCCGGTTGAGCCTCTATCGCGAGGCTTGAGATCGGCCGGCCAGAGCACCCGTACAACATTGGTCAGAGAGCACCAGACCAGCCCCGCTTATTCTTGTCCTACGGTCCTCCGGATCGAGCAGCAAGCACAAGCCCGCATCCCGACCCAACGAGCATCCTCGCACAGAGACCAAACCCAGGTCCAGAAGTGTTTCCCACTCCGCAGGACGCCACTAGCCGTCGGTCCGCTAGGGACCGACGGCCACCGCCCACACGTCGCGTTCTACCACCTTCAACCATCGATACAGTCCCTTCGTCAAGGCCGCCAACTAGAGCCTGATAGCCCAATTGGGCCATCAGGGCCGATCGACGAAACGCTCCCACAGCCCTCAACCGCATTCCGTATATCAGGCCACGCCGTACTGTTGCACACGCCCCGACGGTTGTCAAGCACAAAGCCAAACCATGCTCATGCGGCCGCGAACAGCGCTTTCAGGAGCGTCTCTGCCCGGGCGAGCCAAGCCGCCCGGGCACAGGACGCTTGCCGTCAGGCGGTCACCACCCAACTGCCTTCCGCCGAGACCCCGATCGGGAATTTTTCGCTCAGCGGTTCTTTGAGCACCAGCGTTTCGAACAGCAGCTGGTACCCCGTCACCATGGTACCTTTCAATTCTTTCGTGAGGTTCAATTCCTCGCCGCCCAAGAGCCGCACCCCGCCCTTGTGTACAAGTGTTTCGCCTTCAAACACGCACAGGTTGGGTTTTTCGCCGGCTGCGGGCGCTTCGGCTTCGGGCGTTTCCACGCTGCCCTTGCATGGCGGACTCGGCATCGCGCTGGCCGCGACGAACGTCACCTTCGGCGGTTCCGGGAGCCGAATCGAGAAGGAGATCGCGCTCAACATGTATTCTTCTTCCTTCACGGCCGTCGCGTACAGAGCGTACTGGCCGGTCTCGCTCGCGCCCGCCGGCAGCACGCCTTTGTCCGTCCAGGGCGAGCCTTCCTTGCCGTTGCAGGCCGAGGTTTTCGCGGTTTTGTTCGAGAATTCCGAGCCGCCTTCGGCGCAGCCGCCCTGGTTGCCCGTCAACGCTTTGACGGTCACGCTTTCGCCGTTGGTGCCATTGGTGCCATTTGTTCCGGCCGACCCGGCTTTGCCTTCCGGTCCGGCGGGACCGACGGGTCCAGTGGGTCCGGCGGGTCCGGCGGAACCGGCGGGTCCGACTGCCCCCGCCGCTCCGGCGGGACCGGCCTTGCCGCTGAGCGACTTGAGCACCTTCGGACTGATCTGACTCGTCGAAGTGATCAGGTATTTGCGCGCTGCATACGCGCCGCCCGTCATCGCGAACACCAACGCCACCGTCATCAAAACGTTCACGTACGTGAATCGTTTACCGATCTTCGAGAACATCCCACCCTCCCAATTGCGATTAAGCGCTGCCTCAGGGCAACGCAAGACTGAACACATACTTTGCCACAAAGTCTCGGTGGGTCGCGGGAGATGGAATAAGTTTTACTTACTGGGCTCTGGGTAAGGACTGTCAGTCGAGGCGTTGCGCTACGCTTCTCGAAGAATTCTGGATGCTGGAGTCACGATGAGATACCTGCTCACCGCGCTTGCCCTCTGCGCGCTCTGCTTCAGCCTGACGGCGTGCGCCGGCTCCAGCTCCGGTCACGCCACGACGAGCGCCTCCAAGCACGTGCGCGATCGCGACAACGACAACGACAACAACGACGACGATGCCCACGTCCTCTACTACGGCCACGCGGCCGACGCCGCCGATCGCCAAGCGATCACGACGCTCGTAGGGCGTTACTTCGCCGCGGCCGCCGCCGCGAACGGCGCACGCGTCTGCGCCATGCTCGTGCCACTGGTAGCCGAAACGATCGTCGAAGAATATGGCAACTCGCCCGCGCTGCGCGGCACGAGCTGCGCCGTGATCGTCTCCAAGCTCCTCAGACGCGAGCAAGCGGCGATCGCCGCCAAGCGCGCGGCTCTCCAGGTGATCGAGGTCCGCGTAAACGGCGACCGGGCGTTAGCCATCCTCGACTTCCCCGAGCTGCCGGAAGTGCGCCAGTTCGTCCTGCGCCGCATCGACGGCTCGTGGCGGGCGTTCAGCCTGCTCGACGGAATAATCGAATGATTCGCCCAGTAGTACGAACGCTTGCTACGATCGGGCTTCCGATGGCACGCACAGACACCAATCGGCGGGGCGGTGTCGCGCGCCTGCTCATGCTGGTCGCGCTCGCGTCGCTTGCCGTCTGGCTGTGTGCGTGCGGGGGCTCCGGCGCCAGCCACAGCTCTTCTGCGAAGAGGCCCGCGAGCGACTCGCCGAGCGCCGCCGAACTGCGTCCCGCGCCGCTGGAAGCGAAGGCCGACGCCGACAAAGATAACGACATCGGCGCAGCCGAAGACGACACCAACAACAGCCTCGACTTCGACTACGGCCACGCCGCGAGCCCGTCCCTGCAGCGCACGCTGACGGCGCTCGTCAAGCGCTACTACGCGATTGCGTTGGCCGGCGAAGGAGCGCGCGGCTGCGCGATGCTCTACTCGCCGATCGCCGAAGGCATCACCGAAGACGACAGCCGCGAACCCGGCGGGCCGGCCTACATGCGCGGCGCGACCGACTGCGCGCAGGTGCTGGACGCGCTCTTCAAGCACTTCCACGCGCAGCTGGCGGCCGAGGTTCCGATCCTGCAGGTCACGGCTGTGCGCGTCGAACGCGGCTACGCGTGGGCCCTCCTGCGCTTCGGCACGATGCCCGAACGGAAGATCCCCGCTAAGCGCGAAGGGCACGTCTGGAGGATGGGCCAGATCTATGACCTGCCGCTGGTCTAGACCGCGCGGGCCGCTGCTCGCGCTGCTGGCGACCGCACTGCTGTGCGCCGTCGCCACAGGCTGCGGCACGAGCAAGGTCACGAGCACCAGCGCACAGTCCAGCGACATCGGGGCAGCTACCGCCCCGGGCGAAAGCGCGATCAGGACGGCGCCGTCCGGCGGCTACGTGCACGAAGACGGCGACCAGGACGGCGACGACGGACACCACGCGGCCGACCCCGGGCAGGACGACGGCAGCCTCTTGGAAAGCTACCCCGCCAAGGCGAGCCCGGCGCAGGCGCAGGCGATCGCCGAGGTGGTCAAGCGCTACTACGCCGCCTCGCTCGCCAGCAACGGTGCCGGCGCCTGCGCGCTGCTGAGCCCCAGCCTCGCCTCGGGCCTCGCCGCCGAGGGGACGGGCTCGGGCGCGCACGGGCAGTGCGCAACTGCGATGTCGCAGATGCTCGCCCAGCAGCACGCGCACCTGGTGGCCGAGGAACCCGCGAGCATGGTCGTGACCGCCGTACGCCTCAACGGCGCTACCGGACTGGTGGTCATTGGCTTCAAGCACGCGCCCGAATCCGAGCTGATCGTCCAGCACGAAGGCGGCGCCTGGCGGGTGGGCGCGCTGTTCGACAGTCTCGTGCCCTGATCGCTAGACCACCGGACACAGCCCGCCGTCGAGGTTCACCGCCGCGCCCGTCACGTACGACGCCCGCTCGGACAGCAGGAACGCTCCCAGCGCGCCGAACTCCTGCGGGCGCCCCACGCGCCCCAACGGGATGCCGCTGGCGGCGACCATCCGCTCGTAGTAGGCCTCTGGCGTGATCCCCGCCTCGGCCGCGTAGCGGCGCAGCTGGCCGCTTTCGATCACGCCGATCAGCACCGCGTTGACGCGGACGCCCTGTGGCGCCAGCTCACGCGAGAGCGCCTTCGTCAGCGCGAGCCCCGCCGCGCGCGTGACCGACGTCGGCGTGCTCAGCGCCTCGGGCGCCTTGCCGGAGATCGCCAGCGTGTTCAGCACCGCGCCGCGGCTCTCCCGCAGCGCGGTTAGCGCCAGGCGCGTCAGCCGCACCGCGCCCATCAGCTTCAGCGCCAGGTCCCGCTCCCAGACGTCGTCGTCGTGCTCGGCAAACGCCCCCGCGGACAGCTCGCCGGCGTTGTTGGCGAGGCCGTCGATGCGCCCCCAGCGCTCGAGCGCCGACTCGACGAAGCGCACGAGATCATCGACGCTCCTGACGTCACCCTGGCACTCGCAGCACCTCACCGCCGGCCTCGCGCAGGCCGTTGGCCGCGTCGGCCAAGCGTTCGCCGTCGCGCGCCATCAGCGCCACTCCCAGGGCGCCCTCTGCCAGCAGACGCTGCGCGAGCGCCAGTCCGAGCCCGCTGGAGCCGCCCGTGATCAGGAAAGTCTTGCCGGAGAGCTCGAGCTCCACGGCGCGCTAGAGGCCCTCGGGCGTGCGTCCGTCGTGCCCGATGTAGCCGTCCTTGCCGCCCACGCACACGTAGATCGTCTCGCCGGGCCCGAGGACGCGGATTTTGCGCACTGTCGCGGCGTCGACGCGCGCGAAGGAGCCCTCGCCGAGCAGGTGTGTGCTGCCGTCCCCGAACTGCATCTCGATCGAGCCGCGGTGCACGAAGTACAGCTCCTCCTGCAGGTCGTGGTAGTGCCATTTCGTCTCATAGCCCGGCGGGCGCACGAGCGCGTTGACGCCGAAGGCGCTGACGCCGAGCGCTTTGCGGACTTTGCGAAAGCCGTAGCCCTCACCGATCGTGTCGAGGTCGCCGATCGCGTAGCCGGCACCCTCGACCAGCTCGCTCTGGACCTGGCTCACACGGCCGCCTCTCGCTCGGGCTGCTCGGCGAACAACCACGGGACACGCTGTCCGATCAGCTCGCCGCGGTAGCGGCGGCGGTGCCCGTAGAGCAGCCACGTCGTATCGACCTCGCCGTAGCGCTCGCGCACCTCAAGCTCCTGCGGGTGTTCCTCGCCGAAGACAACGAACGTCACGCCAGCGTCGTAGCGGCCGGCCAGCAGGTTCTCCGCGACGATCGGGTTGGCGGGCTCCTGCACGATCGTCTCCCAGCGCGCCAGGTCCGGGTAGCCCATCGCCGCCGCCACAACTCCTAGGCTGCGCGGCTCGGGCGCGTCGCGACGCACGATCAGACCCATTTCCTTGGCCGGATACATGAACGTGTCGACGACGAACACCTCCTGGCGGTAGCGCTCGGTCACGATGTGCACGTCCGGGTGGGAGCTGCACTGCAGCAGGAACCCGTTCGGCTCGGCATACACGCGCTCCAGGCCCACCGCGAAGTCGCGCACCAGCTCGACGTGCGCGTCGGCGATGCCTTGAAACTCCAGATAGCGCTGTAGCGCGTTCTCGTGGCACGTCCCCGATGGGCCAAGCGTGATGAACGTCGGAGCAGCCATACGATCGCTTGTTATACCCCACAAATGGTGGCCCGAGCCGAAGTGCCGAGTCGACACCTCGGCCCCGGGCCATGCCCATCCGGTGTTCCGGTGTCTTGGTTGGTTGGCAGACGCCGGGTGGATTTCTATCACAGTTAGGCCTCATCCGCCAGTCAGAACTTTTTGGGGCGCCTGGTTAGTGGAACGGGCCTAAAGAGGGCGTAATGCTTTTTCCCTGCGCAAGCAGCCTTTTTCCGGCCCCGAGATGGTCCGGGACGGAGTCGGAGACATTTTCGCTTGGACGAATGGTCTAGTGCTCGCCGAGTCAGCGGCCCAGCGCGCGTCGCAGCGCCTGGCCAACGCGTCCCACCTCTTCGGGCCCCATGCCCGGGTACAGCGGCAGCGCCAGCGAGCGGGCGGCCACGTCCTCGCACACCGGGAACTCGCCCTCACGGTGGCCGAAGCGCTCACGGTAGAAGCTCATCAGGTGGATCGCCGGCAGGTAGGGCTTGCTCTGGATCCCCAGCTCGGCAAGCCTGCGTACGACCATGTCCCGCTCCACCCCATGTGGCAGCTGCACCACGTACACGAACCAGCCGCGCTCCTCGCCACCCCGATCCTCACAGGGCAACTCCAGACCCTCGATCCCTACGAGCTCCTCGCGATAAAGGGTGGCGGCCAGTCTGCGCAGCTGCAGCATCCCGGGCAGTCTCGCCATCTGCCCAACGCCGACCGCACAGGCGATGTCCGACAGACGGTAGTTGAAGCCCAGCCGGTCGTGGTCGAGCCAGCCCATGTCCGGCGCGCGGCCCTGGTTGCGCTCGGAGTCGATCCGCGCCTTCAGCTCGGGATCGCCCAACGTGACCATCCCCCCCTCGCCCGTGGTCATCTGCTTGTTGGCATAGAAGCCGAACACGGCCGGATTCCCGCGCGCCCCCACGGGGGTCCCGTCCGCGTGTATAGCGCCGAGCGCCTCGCACGCGTCCTCGACGATCCCAAGCCCGTGTTTGACCGCGATCCGCTCGAACGCTGGCATGTCGGCCGGATAGCCGAAGATGTGCACCGGCAGCAGCGCCCGCGTGCGCTAGATGTCACAGCCGCCTCGGCCGCCGCCGGATCGAGGTTCAGCGTCACCGGGTCGATGTCGGCGAACACCGGTCGCGCGCGCTCGTACAGCGCTACGTTCGCCGAGGCCACGAACGAGAACGGGCTCGTGACCACCTCGTCGCCGTCGCTGACGCCGACGGCGCGCAGCGCCAGGTGCAGCCCGGCGGTGCCGCTTGAGACCGCACAGGCGAAGCTACTGCCGACAAACTCGCCAAACAGGCGCTCGAACTCGAGCGTGCGCGGGCCCAGCGACAGCTGCCCGGAAGCGAACACCTCGGAGATGTACTTCTCCTCCAGGGCACCCACGACAGGCTGGGCCAGCGGCATTGCTTCCGGCTCATCCAAGCGAGCCATCCACGGCGGGCGTCGAGGGGCTGCGCGACTGGTGCGACTGGCTGCCAACCTCCAAAGAGTCCACGAGCGCGTCCCAGGAAGCGGCGATCAGGTTCTCCGAGACGCCGATCGCGCCCCACACCCGCGCGCCGTCGGAAGCATCGATCAGCACGCGCGTGACGGCCCCCGTCCCCTTGGCCTCGTCCAGGATCCGCACCTTGAAGTTGACAAGGTCGACCTCGCGCAGATGCGGATGGGTCTCGCCGATCGCCTCGCGCAGCGCGCGGTCGAGCGCGTGCACGGGGCCATTGCCCTCCGCCGTGCAGACGAAGCGCTGCTCTCCAGGACCGGGGGGCGCCCAAATCTTGATCGTGGCCTCCGTTTCGACGTTGCCGTCGGCGCGCTTCTCGACGATCACACGCCAGGACTCCAGCCGAAACAACGGCTCATACGAGCCCGCCTCCTGGCGCATCAACAGCTCGAAGGAGCCGTCGGCCGCCTCGAATTGGAAGCCCTCGTGCTCCAAGCGCTTGACGCGCTCCAGCGTGCGCGCAGCCGCCTGCTCGTCCAGCTCGATCCCCGCCTCGGCCGCCTTCTCGATCACCGTGCCGCGCCCGGAGAGCTCTGAGACGAGCACGTCGCGCACGTTGCCGACCAGCTCGGGGGCGACGTGCTCGAAGGTGGCGGCGTCGGCGCGGATCGCCGCCGTATGCATGCCCGCCTTGTGCGCGAACGCGTGCTTGCCGACATACGGCTGTGCTGGGTCGGGCGTGCGGTTGAGCAGCTCGTCCACCAGGTGCGCGGTCTCCGTCAGGCGCTCAAGGCGCTCGTCCTCAAGCAGCTCGTAGCCCAGCTTCAACTGCAGGTCGGCGACGATCGTGATCAGGTTGGCGTTGCCGGTGCGCTCGCCGATGCCGTTGACCGTGCCCTGCACTTGCGTGGCGCCCGCTTCGACCGCCACCAGCGTGTTGGCCACGGCGCAGCCGCCGTCGTCGTGCGTATGGATGCCCAGCGGCGCGTCCGCCAGCTCTGTGCGCACCGCTTCGACCACAGCGTGCACGCGACCGGGCAGCGAGCCGCCATTGGTGTCACACAGCACCACCCGCTCGGCCCCGGCTGCAGCGGCGGCGCGCAGCGTCTCAAGCGCATAGGCCGGGTCGGCGGCGTAGCCGTCGAAGAAATGCTCGGCGTCGAACAGCACGCGCTTGCCCTGCGCGTGCAGGAAGGCGATCGACTCGGAGATCATCGCCAGGTTCTCCTGCGGGGAGACGCGCACCACCTTCTCGACGTGCAGCGGCGAGCTCTTGCCGACCAGCGTGCACAGCGGCGCGAAGGACTCAGCGAGGATGCGCAGGCCCTCGTCGCGCTCGGCCGACACCTCGCGCCGACGCGTCATGCCAAAAGCGACGATCTCGGCGACCTGAAGGCGCTCGCGCTCCAGCAACCCGAACAGCTCCAGCTCCTTCGGGTTTGAGGCGGGGAAGCCCGCCTCAATCAGGTGCACGCCGAGCGCATCCAGCGCGTGCACGACGCGCAGCTTCTCCTCGGCGGTGAGGCTCATGCCACCTCCGCCCATACCGTCGCGCAGGGTCGCGTCGTAGAGCTGTATTGCGCCCATTCAAGCGCTCGGGGATCCACCAAGGGGGACCCCCGACATGGGTGAAGACGAAGAGGCGCTCGGAGATCCCTCAGAGACCCCCGACATGGGGGAGGCGCTGGAGCCGTTGGCGCTCGGCGTGGCGGATGCAGGCGGGCTCACAACGTCCAGCCATTCGCGATAGGCCTCGGAGCGGCCGTGGATCGCGTCGTCGAACGCGCCCTGCAAGAGGCGCGTCACCTCGCCCGGCTTGCCGGAGGCGATCTTGTGATCGTCCACCTCCACGACCGGCACCAGCTCGGCCGCGGTGCCCGACATGAAGACCTCCTCGGCCAGGTACAGCTCGGCGCGCGCGATGTTGCGCTCCACGACCGGGTAGCCGAGGTCGCCCGCCAGCTGCATGATCGAGCGGCGCGTGATCCCGTCGAGGATCGAATTGTGGTGGCCCGGCGTGACGATCTCCCCGCCGGCGACGATGTAGATGTTCTCGCCCGTGCCCTCGCACACGTGGCCGTGGTCGTCGAGCAGAATCGCCTCCTGGTAGCCGGCCTTCATCGACTCGACCTTCGCCAACACGTTGTTGAGGTACTGCCCCGAGGCCTTAGCGTGCGGGATCAACGAGTCAGGGCTGATGCGCCGCCACGAGGAGACCTTCGCGCGGATCCCGTTGGCCATCCCGTCCTCGCCCAGGTAAGTGCCCCACTCCCAGCAAGCGATCGTCACGTCGATCGGCGCGTCCATCGGGTTCAACCCCATAGAGCCGTAGCCGCGATAGACGATCGGGCGGATGTAGCAGGAGCGCAGATTGTTGGCAGCCACCAGCTCGCGCGCGGCCGCCTGCAGCTGCGCCGCCGTGTACGGGACGGGCATGTAATAAAGCTCCGAGGACTGCAGCAGACGCTCCATATGCTCCGCATTACGGAAGATCGCGGGCCCCAGCTCGCTGTCGTAGCAACGGATGCCCTCGAAGACCCCGGTGCCGTAGTGCAGCCCATGCGTGAGAACGTGGACCTTGGCGTCCTCCCAGGCGAGGAGCTCTCCGTTCATCCAGATGTAGTCGCTTGTCTCCACGTCGTCGTCTCCTGGTTAGAGCTGCTCGAGCACCGCTCGCGTCGCCTCCGCGGTACCAGCCTCACCACCAAGGTCAGGGCTGCGCAGACCCGCGTCGAGCGCACGTTCAACAGCCGATTCTACAGCCGCCGCCTCGCTTTCCAAACCAAGGCCGTGGCGCAGCATCAATGCCGCCGAGAGAAACATGGCCAGCGGGTTGGCGATTCCCTGCCCGGCGATGTCCGGTGCGGAGCCGTGCACGGGCTCGAATAGACCTGGCCCATCGCTACCAAGCGACGCACTCGGCAGCATCCCGATCGAGCCCGTGATCATCGCCGCCTCGTCGCTCAGGATGTCGCCGAACATGTTCTCGGTGAGGATCGTATCGAAGTGTTTGGGGGCCGCTACCAGCTGCATCGCGGCGTTGTCGACGAGCACGTGCTCGAGCTGGATGTGGGGGAACTCGCGCGCGTGTACTTCGATCACCACCTCGCGCCACAGGCGCGAAGTCTCAAGCACGTTGGCCTTGTCTACGCTGGAGACCTTCGCGCGCGCAGCGCCGAACGCGGTGCGTGCAATGCGCTCGATCTCCTCGCGCGAATAGGCGCAGACGTCGGAGGCGTGGTCCTTGCTGCGCGTCTTCTCGCCGAAATAGATGCCGCCCGTCAGCTCGCGCACGACCAGCAAGTCGGTGCCCTCGATCCGCTCGCGCCGCAGCGGTGAGGATTCGTACAGCGCCTCCAGCGGCTTGACAGGGCGCAGGTTGGCGTACAGGCCGAGGCCCTTGCGCAGCCCGAGCAGGCCCTGCTCCGGGCGCGGAGCGTCGGGGGCGGTCGTGTCCCACTTGGGCCCGCCGACCGCCGCCAGCAACACCGCGTCGGCTCGCCTGCAGGCGGCGAGCGTCTCGTCGGTGAGCGCCGTGCCGTGCAGGTCGATCGCGGCGCCGCCAAATGGATGCTCCTCGAACTCGAAGTCGCCGAGCCGATTCAGCAGCTCGAGCGTCGGCGCGAGGATCTCAGGTCCGATCCCGTCGCCGGGGAGGGTGACGATTTGATGTGCCATTGCTCTCCTATGGGGACGATGGTGAGTGTTCGAGCGCGCGACTGCTCGATAGCGGCGATCCTGACAGCTACAGAGCCGTCGTCACCGGACCGGAGCGCTCGCGATCCTGCTCGTAGGCGGAGATCGCGTCCTCCTCGGTCAGCGTGGCGCCGATGTCGTCGAGGCCCTCGAGCAGCCGGCGGCGGATCTCGTGGTCGATCTCGAAGGCCACCTCACGGCCCGCGAAGCGGACCTCCTGGGCGTCGAGATCGACCTCGCCCACGCCCGCGTGCGCGAGCGCTTGACAATCCTCCTCGGAGATAACGACCGGCAGCAGGCCGATCTTCGTGCAGTTGGAGTAGAAGATGTCCGCGAAGCTCGGCGCGAGGATCGCCTGAAAACCGTAGTCCTGCAGGCCCCAAGGGGCGTGCTCGCGCGAGGAGCCACAGCCGAAGTTGCGACCCGCGACGAGGATCGGGTTGGCCGGCAGCTCCCAACCCGGCTCCTTGGCCCAGTCGTAGAACAGAAACTCGCCAAAGCCGGTGCGCTCCACTCGCTTGAGGAACTGCTTGGGCATGATCTGGTCGGTGTCGACGTCGGCGCGGTCCAGGTGCGTGACCTTGCCCGAGATCGTGTTTATTGGCTCCATCTCAGCTCCAATTCCGAATGTCAGTGAAGTGCCCTTCTATCGCTGCTGCGGCGGCCATCTGCGGTGAGACAAGATGTGTCCGTCCCCCCCGCCCTTGACGCCCCTCAAAGTTGCGGTTCGAGGTCGAGGCGCAACGCTCACCCGGCTGCAGGATGTCCGGGTTCATGCCCAAGCACATCGAGCAGCCCGCGACACGCCAGTCGAAACCGGCCTCGCGGAAGACGCGATCCAGACCCTCGGCCTCGGCCTGCGCCTTGACCTGTTGCGAGCCCGGGACGACCATCGCGTTGACAGACGCGGCGACTTTGCGCCCGGCGACGACCTCGGCGGCGGCGCGTAGATCGCCGATGCGCGAGTTCGTGCACGAGCCGATGAAAACACGGTCCACCGCTATCTCCTCGATCGGCTGGCCGGCCTCCAGAGCCATGTAGTCGAGCGCTCGTTCGGTCGCCTCCCGATCGGCCGGCGAGTCGAACTCCTCAGGTGCGGGGACGCGCTCGGTGACGGCACGGACCATTCCCGGGTTGGTACCCCAGGTGACCTGCGGGGAGATCGCCGAGGCGTCGATCGCCACCTCGCTGTCGAAGAAGGCGCCCTCGTCGGTGCGCAGCTCGCGCCAACGCTCGATTGCCTGCTCCAGCTCAGCTCCGTGTGGAGCGCCCGGCAGCTCGCGCTCGCGAAACCAGGCGAAGGTGGTCTCGTCAGGCGCGATCATGCCGGCGCGACCGCCGCCCTCGATCGTCATGTTGCAGACGGTCATGCGGCCTTCCATCGAGAGCGCCTCGATCGCCGGACCCGCGTACTCGACGACGTGGCCGGTCATGCCGCCGACGCCCAGCTGACCCAGTGTGCCGAGGATCAGGTCCTTGGCGGTGACACCGAAGCCGAGTGCTCCCCCGTAGCGGATACGCATCGAACGGGGGCGCTGCTGGACCATGCACTGCGTCGCCAGCACGTGCTCGACCTCGGAGGTGCCGATCCCGAACGCCAGCGCCCCGAAAGCGCCGTGCGTGGAAGTGTGCGAGTCGCCGCATACGATCGTCATGCCCGGCTGGGTGACGCCCAGCTCGGGGCCGATCACGTGCACGATCCCCTGGCGCTCGGAGCCGAGCGAGTAGACGGGCACGCCGAACTCCGCGCAGTTGCGCTCGAGCGTTTGCACCTGTACGCGCGAGAGCTCGTCCTTGATGCGAGCCGCCACAGGCGTGCCGTCGGTCGGCGTGTTGTGGTCGGCTGTGGCCAGCGTGCGGTCCGGTCGGCGCACCCTGTGCCCTGCAAGGCGCAGGCCGTCGAACGCCTGCGGGCTCGTGACCTCGTGCACCAGGTGCAGGTCGATGTACAACAGTCCGCCTGAGACCTCGTGGGCCTCCCAGATCTTCTCGAACATGGTCTTCGGCATGACTCTCCTAACTACGTCGCAACCCCGCCGAGACGACCGCGAGAAAGGCGGCCTCGGCGTCGGTCGGGTTCTCGAAATGGTGGGGAAGGTCGGCGTCGAAAGTGACACAGTCGCCCTCGCGCAGCTCGTGGCGCTGTCCGTCGCAGACGAGCACCACGGCGCCCCGCTCGACAAGCGCTGTCTCGCGGCTGCCTGGCTCGTGCATCGGCGGATCGTCGCTCGCGCCGGTCGCGCCGCCCGGTGCCAGCGTATGGCGTGAGAGCTCCGCGCGCTGGCCCGGCTGGCCGGAGGTCATCACCTCGAAGTGGTGGCCGCGCTTGGCGTTGCCCCCTCCCCCGCGCTCGCCCGCGCGCACAATCGTGACAGCGCCGCCCTCGTCGAGGCGCAGCAGTTGCGAGAGGCGCAGCTCCAGGCCCGCCGCGATGCGCGCGGCGACGGTCAGCGTCGGGCTCGTCTCGCCGCGCTCGACCTGTGAGAGCATCGGCGCGCTGACCCCGCTACGCTCGGCGAGGTCCCGTAGGGATAGGGCGGAAGCCTCGCGCAGTGCCTTGACACGCGCGCCGATGACAGCCGAGTCGAACGCCTCCCAGGCCGGTCGCTGCTCGGCCTGTCGCTGTTTGCGCGTAACCGTGGAAGGTGTCATACGAGCGTACGTTATCACATACGACGATGCCGCGGCATCGTCTGCGCACGCGTCAGGCGTAGAAGCGCGCGATCTCCTGTAGCTGGCTGAAGAGGTCGTGACCGATCACGAGCAACACGATCAGGACGCCCACCACCGGGCCCCAGCGACGTCCCGCGCCGCGCGCAGCGAGCGCGAGCACGGCCGCCCACAGCGCCAGCATCGGCAGCGAGTAGCGGGCGTCGGTGTATTCCACCGCGGTGGACGGGAATGCCAGATAGCCGGAGGCCCCGACGAGCAGCATCAGCCCCAGCATCATGACCGTGTAGGTGGCGAGCTCGGCCCGGCGGCGCACGAGCGCGACTCGGTCGAGCGCCAGCGAACGCAGGAACAGCGCGGCGAGCGCGGCGAGCGGTATGAGCGCGACGTTGTAGACCCAATTGGGAAATGGGGTGTCCGCCCAGCCGTAGAGTCCGACGAAGTTCCTGAGCCAGACCTGACTCGTGGTATCCAGCTCGCCGAAGTCGTTGTGCATGCCCGGCAGCCTCGGCAGGTAGTACTGCCAGATGTAGCTGAGCTCGCCGGTGAGCGACCCGTGGCTGCCGGTGAGGCTGGCGAAGCCCTTGGAGAAGATCCCGAACGTGTGGTGAGCGGAGAACAGGTTGACCACGCCGTAGAGGATCGCGGGGCTGAAAGCGATCGCAAGCGCCGGCGCCAGCGTCCGCGCGTAGGCTCGTGCGCCAGCGCCGCGCGCCTCGCGGCGCGCGAGCAGGATCAGGCCGAGGATCGCGCCCGGGGCGACCCCGGCGAAGTTCAGCTTGGTGAGAAACCCGAGCGCCATCAGCACGCCGATCGCGACCGCAGACGCTTGCGTGAGGCCGCGCCGGAAAGCTCGCGCCAGACAGTAGAACAGCGCCGCGGAGATCGCGAACAGCAGCGCGTCGGGGTTCACCGTGCTCGAGGAGAAACCCAGCAGCGGGCCGAGCGCGGCGCCGAGTCCGCCGACAGTCCACGCCCAGCTCTGGCGCGGCAGCGCCTCGCGCAAGAACAGGAACACGAACAGGGCCGTGATGCCTGCCAATAGCGCGCTGAAGAGCCGCATCAGCTGAAGCTGGTCGAGGATCGAGCCGCCCGAGGCGAGCCCGTAGGGGATCGTTTGCAGCGCGTAGTACAGCGGCGGCTCTGAGGCGGCGACGCCGACACCGCCGGGGCCAACCTTGGAGACTTCGCCTGCCAGGTCGCTTTCCAGCTTGTGCTGCTCGGCGCGCGAGAAGATCGTGTGGTCTGTCGGGTCGAAGCGCACCAGCGGCTGGTGCAGGTCTTCCAGGGCGAGCGTCTCCTGCGGCGAGTATTCCGGCCGCGGCGAGGAAGGTAGACGTTCGCCCTCGGCCAGCAGCTGTACGTAGGCAAAATGGTCAGGCTCGTCGAGCGCCAGAAACGGCGGCGTGATCAGCGACCAGCACGTCGCGTTCGCGATCGCCAGCAGCGCACACACCCAGGCAGCCGTTGGGATCCGAGCAAGCTTGCTCACAAGACTGCTCGCGGGATTGCTCACGGGGCGCTTCACAGGACGCCTCTTCACAGGACGGCTCTTCGCGGAGCTCTTCACGGCAGCTCCCTCAACAGCAGCCACGAGGCGCCCAGCACGGATCCGCCCATCAGCGCTATCAGCAGCAGAGCGATCCACGTACCGGCCGGCTCACGACCCAGTCCGAGGTGGCGCGCCACGGTTTTCGCAATCGACCACCACGAGCCGTGCGCGGCTTGCTCGTATTCGACTCTGAACCTGCCGGCCAGCGCTTCCCCATTACCGCCGCGAGCCGACACGGCCGCGCTCGTCTGCGTGCCGGTGACGGCGACATCTTCCGCGCTGGGGCCCAGGACGAAGCAGACGCGTGCGTTGGCCACCGCGTGCGCAAGCGGCGTGAGCGGGACCGTCACCGCCTCGCCCGTCCAACCGCTCGGCGCGGCGCCGCTGCTCAGCAGGCGCCCACCCGACCACGCGCTGACGCTGACGCGCGGGCCCGCGTCGGATTCGAAGTGAAAGCGGATCGCCGTGATGCCGGCCGGCAACAGTTCCCCCGACTGGCAGGCTACGTTTTCGCCCTTGGATTCCCCGATCAGATAATCGGCCGCTACACCGTTGGTGTGGGCTACCACTAGCGGCGAGCCTGACAGGGTCACGGCGATCGCTATCGCGACGAGCGCCAGACCTGCCACGAGCGCGACCGTTGTCCGCCTCATCCGAACGATCCGCATGACCCTATTGCAAACAGCCGCAACACCTCCATATGTCCAAACAGTACATATGCGCGCACCTTGGCTTCGCGCACGTCGCCGTGTCAGACGGCTCACCTCAAAAACCAGTGCGGATATGTAGTGAAAGTCAGAGACAATGGAGCTGTGAGGCGCCCGCCGTCCACCTCAGCCGTAGTAGCGGGCGATGACCTGCAGCTGGCCGAACAGGTCGTTGGCGATCACCAGCACGAGAATCGCCGCGCCGACAGCAGGCCCCCAACGACACCCCGCGCCACGCGAGGCTAGCGCCAGCACCGCACCCCACAGCCCCGCCAGCGGCAACAGGTAGCGCGCGTCGGTGAATTCCGCCGCCGCGTTGGGATAGGAGAGATAGCTCGACGCGCCGATCAGCACGAGCAGGCCGAGCGTCATGACCGCGTAGGTGGCGAGCTCCGCCACGCGCACTCCCAGCGGCCTGCGCAGGCGCACCAGCTCGCGTACGCACAGGAGTGCGATCGCCGCGACCGGGACCACCGCCGCGCCGTACACCCAGCGCGGGAACGTCGTGTCACCCCACCCGTACAGCCCGATCACGTCCCTGAACCAGATCTGGCGCGGGATCGAGATGCCGCTGAAATCGTTGTGCATCCACGGCAGCCGCGGCAGGTAGAACTGCCAGATGTAGTCGAGCTCCGCGGAGATCGAGTGCCGGGCGCTCGTCAAACTCGATGTGCCGCCGGACACGAGCCCGAACAGCGGGTGATGGGAGAGCAGGTTGACCACCCCGTACAGCACCACCGGGGAGATCGCGATCGCAAGCGCCGGCGCCAGCATCCGGTAGTAGGCGCCCGCGCCAACCGTGCGCGCCTCGCGGCGCGCGAGCAGGATCAGCCCGAGCACCACTCCGGGCACCAGTCCAGCAAAGTTCAGCTTCGTCACGATGCCCGTCGCGGTCAGGACACCGAGCACGAGCGCCGAGCCCTGTGTGAGCCCACGGCGAAACGCGCGCGCCAGGCAATAGAACACGACCGCCGACACCGCGATCAGCAGCGCGTCGGGGTTGACCGAGGATGAGGAGGATCCGAGCAGCGGCCCGAGCGCGACCCCGAGCCCACCGACCGTCCACGCCCAGCGTCGCTCGGGCAGCGCCTCGCGCAGAAACAGAAACACGAACAGCCCAGTCACCCCCGCGAACAGCGCGCTCAGCAATCGCATCAGCGTCAACTGGGTGAGAATCGACCCACCCGAGCCGAGCACGTAGGGGATCGTCTCAAGCGCATAGTAGAGCGGCGGCTCGGCGCTGGCGACGCCAGCGCCGCCGGGGCCGGCGCGCGACAGCGGCTGGGCCAGGTCGCTTTCGAGCTTTTCCTGCTGGGCGCTCGAGAAGATCGTGTGGTTGGCCGGACGGAAGCGCACTTCGGCCTGATGCAGATCGTTCAGCGCGACCTGCTCTTCCCGGGAGTATTCGCTTTCCGAAGAGGACGGCAGGCGCCCCGTCTCGACCAGCTGCTGCACGTAGGCGAAGTGGTCGGGCTCGTCGAGCGCGAGAAACGGCGGCGTGATCAGCGACCAGCAGACCGCGTTGAGCAGCGCCACCAGCGCGCACAACCAGGCGGCGCGCGGCACGCGCGCGAGCGCCGCGCGCGTCCTTGTGAGCACGCCGCGCGCTCGCGAGGACGCGGCGAAACGCGACCGCCCGCGCGGCGGCGCCTGCCTGCGTTGCGGGCGTGCGCGCGTCCTGTTCACCGCAGCTCCCCAACCGCCAGCCACGACCCGACCGCCAGCGTCGCGACCATCAACAGCGCCACCAGCAGGGCGATCCAGCCGCCGCTCGGGGAACGTCCAAGCCCCATGTGCCGCGCGACGACGCCCAGCCTCGACCACCACGAGTTGCTGCCCGAGCGCAGGTATTCGACCGTGAAGCGCCCAGGCAGGGCGCCGCCCGCAAGGTAGTGCGCGGCCACCGCGGCGCCTGTGCGCGAACCGCCGACCTGCACCTTTTCCGGGGCGGCGCCGAGCCTGAAACAGACCCGTGCGCCCGCGACCGTGCGAGATAGCGGTTTGACGGGTGCGGTGACCGCGCTCGCAGTCCAACCGGAGTTCGCGACGCCGCGGACCAGCACGCGCGAGCCCGACAGCGCTGTGACCGTCACCCGCGGCCCGGCGTTGGCCACGAGCGTGAGGCGGATCGCCGATACGCCGGCGGGCAGCGCTTCACCGCTCTGACAGGCACCGACGCCGCCGCCGATTTCGCGGATCGGTTCGTTGGCGGGTGTGCCGTTCGTGCGCGCCACCACGGCCGGAGAACCCGCAAGTGTCACGACCAGGCCGACCGCCACGAGCGCGAGCCCGCTCGCAAGCGTGACGGCCGCGCGCGTCATGCGCCGCCGGGAGCTTGTGCGCCTGACCTGGCCGAACAGAGAGGAGCGAGCCACCCCGACTCGCTTGTAGCAAGCGTCCTCCACATAGCCGAATGGTACATATCCCATGGCAAATGGAACATTCCCGAGGAAGCGAATCTCGCCGCCCGTCTTTTTGGAACGCGCGTCCGCGCGGACGCGAAGACCGTCAGGCTGTCGGCGTGGGCAATCCCACCCCGCGCTCGCCCTCGCGGGCGCGCATTACCGCGACCGACAGCGCGCGCGCGTACGCGCGCGCGGCGGCCTCGATGATGTCCGTGGAGACTCCCTGGCCGGCGCCGGTCTGGCCTTGCACCTCGACGACGACCGAGACCTCTCCAAGCGCGTCCTGGCCCTCGGTGACGGCGTCGACGCGGAACTCGCGCAGCGCCGCCTCGACGCCCGTGGCCGCGTTGATCGCCTTGAAGATCGCGTCGACCGGCCCGTCGCCGGAGGACTCCCCCAGTTTCACATTGCCGTCCTCGACGCTGACGTTCACGCGCGCCATCGGCGGACTGGCCGACGAGGCTGCGACCTCGAAGTCCACCAATGCGTAGGCGGCCACGTCGTCGCCGCGCAGCTCCTCGGTAACCAGCGCCTCCAGGTCCATCGCCGTGACCTGCTTCTTGCGATCGGCGATCTCCTTGAAGCGCTTGAAGGCGGTGTTCAGGGCCTGGCCGTCGACCTTGAAGCCCATCTCCTCCAGCGCCTTGCTCAGTGCGTGGCGACCGGAGTGCTTGCCCAGCACGATCGCATTGCTCTGCAGGCCGACCGTGGTGGCGTCCATGATCTCGTAGGTGGCACGCTCCTTCAGCACGCCGTCCTGGTGAATCCCGGCCTCGTGTGCGAACGCGTTGCGCCCGACGATCGCCTTGTTGGGCTGCACCGGGTAGCCGGTCAGACGCGAGACCAGACGGCTGGTGCGAGCGATCTCGGTCGTCTCGATCCCGGTCCACAGGCCCAGGGCGGGCTCGCGGGTATGCAGCAACATCACGATCTCCTCAAGCGACGCGTTGCCGGCGCGCTCGCCGATGCCGTTGACGGCGCACTCGACCTGTCTGCAGCCCGCCTGCACGCCAGCCAGCGAGTTGGCCACGGCCAGGCCAAGGTCGTCGTGACAATGAACGGAGACGACCACATCGCGCAGCCCCGGGACCAGGCGGTACAGCTCTGTGAACATCGCGGCGTACTCCTCGGGCATCGTGTAGCCGACGGTGTCGGGCACGTTGATCGTCGTGGCGCCCTCGTCCAGCGCGATCTGGATCACCTCGGCCATGTACGCCACGTCCGAGCGCGAGCCGTCCTCGGGGGAGAACTCGACGTCGTCGGTGTAGCTCTTAGCGTGCGCGACGGCGGCGCGCACCTGCCCCTTGACGTCCTCGCGCGTGGTCTGCAACTTGCGCTCGATATGGATGTCAGAGGTGGCGATGAATGTGTGAATGCGCGGGCGCCCGGCGTCGCGCACCGCCTCCCAGGCGGCGTCGATGTCCTGCTTTGCGGTGCGCGCCAGGCCACAGATGACCGGGCCTTCGACCTCCCGGGAGATGGCCTGCACCGACTCGAAGTCGCCGGGCGAGGTGATCGGAAAGCCCGCCTCGATGACGTCCACGCCCAGGCGCGCCAGCTGCTGGGCGATCTCCAGCTTCTCCTGCTGGTTCAAGGAGATGCCGGGCGATTGCTCGCCGTCGCGCAGGGTCGTGTCAAACACCCTTACGCGGTCGCGCTCGTCTCGTTGTACTGCAGCCTTGTCACTCATGTCGTCCTCACTTCTCCAGTTCTCTCGCTTTTTCGTTTCTCCTCTGGTTTGCGGCTACGCGGCCGCCACGCGCTATTCCCCCCGAGGGGGGAGCAGAAGGAGAAGCGACAGGGAGAACTGGAACGACATGTGCCACGCAGGGTAGCACCCACCACGGCAAGCGCAACACCTCAGGGGATGAGCACGACCTTGCCGATATTACGCCGCTGCGTGAGCATGTCTTGGGCGGCGCCAGCTTCCTCGAAGCTGAACGAGCCGGCAATGACCGGCTCGATCGTGCCGTCGTCGAGCAATCCGCGCAACGGCTCGAGCCACGGCTCGATCGTGCCGCGGTCCTTCAACAGGGTGAGCATATTCAGGCCGATCACAGCCTTCGATTCAGACATCTGCTTGACCAGCGAGAAGCGCGGCATGCGCGCCAGGGTGCGCAGGGCGGTGGGCAGGCTGCGTTTGGCGCCGGAGACGACCGCGGAGGCGCCGAAGCCGACGAGCCGTCCACCGGGACGCAGGAGGTTGTAGCTCGTGCGCAGGCTGTGCCCGCCGATCGCGTCGAGGATCACGTCGAACTGGGGCAGCCCTCCCTTGGTGTTCACGTCCTGGTAGTCGAGCACGTGGTCGTAGCCGAGCTCGCGGACGCGCTCGTGCTTGGCGGGCGAAGCGGTGCCGTAGATCTCGCTCGCGCCGAAGCGGCGCGCGAGCTGGACGGCGGCGATCCCGACGCCCCCGCCGGCCGAGTGGATCAGGACGCGCTCGCCAGGCTGCAGGCTGCCATAGCCCACCAAGGCGGCCCAGGCGGTCGCGTAGTTGACGGGGATCGCGGCGCCCTGCTCGAAGGAAAGCCGCTCGGGCAAGAGGACACAATCGCGCTCGGCTACCGAGACGACCGAGGCATACCCGCCGAACACGGTGCTGGCCAGGACACGCTGACCCTGCTGGAGTCCCTCCACGCCCTCGCCGAGCTCGACGACGGTGCCGGCCACCTCGTAGCCGACCACGCACGGCGGCTTGGGCGCGTCCGGGTAGACGCCGATACGCGCCATCACGTCGGCGAAGTTGATTCCACACGCGGCGACCTCGATCCGCACCTCGCCGGAGGCGAGCCGCGGGTCGGGACGCTCCTGCACCTGCAGCGCCTCGGGCCCTCCGTGTTTGGTGATGACGACAGCTCGCATCGTGGATCAGCCTACTCGACTTGCGAGAGCTCGACGGCCCAGCCCGCGACAAACCCCTCGGAGGCGACGATCTCCTGCACGACCTCGCGCCGGCACCGGCGCGTCGGTCGTGACGACCATTGCCGCCAGACGCTGCTCATCGTGGTCCGGGGTGTGACCGACCGCGGCCGAGGAGATGTTGATCCCGTGCGCGCCGAAGATCGTGCCGACGCGGCCGATCATGCCCGGCAAGTCGGCGTAGCGGAAGACCGCCACGTGCGGCGTCAGCTCGATCGTCAGGCGCCGGCCCTGCACCTCGACCAGGTGCGGCACGCGGTTGGGCCCGATGCCGGTGCCGGCGACCGCGACCTTCTCGCCGCCGGCGACGACGGTCACACGGATCAGCTCGTTGAAGTCCTGCGCCTCGGTGACGGACTTCTCCTCGACGACGATGCCGCGCTGCTGGGCCATGCTCGGGCGCGTTGACGAGGTTGACCTGCTCCTCGGTGCGGCCCTCCAGGGCGCCGCTGATAACCGCAAGCGTCAGCAGGCGCGTGTCGAACTCGGCGATGCGGCCCATGAAGGCGGCCTCGATGCGCTCGACCGAGCTGCCCTCGGCCAGTGACATCGCCAAGCGGCCGAGGCGCCGGGCGAGCGGCAGGAACGGGCCGAGCACCTCCATGTCCTCGGCGCCGACCGAGGGGATGTTGACGGCCGTGGAGACGACGCCGCCGGTCAGCGCCGCGACGACCTGCTCGGCGCTCTGGTAGCCGGCGCGGTCGGTCGCCTCGGCTGTGGAGGCGCCCAGGTGCGGCGTGACGACGACCTGCGGGTAGCCCTGGAACAGGGGATAGTCGGTGATCGGCTCGGAGGGGAACAC
The DNA here is from genome assembly GCA_963725265.1 of uncultured Solirubrobacterales bacterium. Classification (GTDB taxonomy): domain Bacteria; phylum Actinomycetota; class Thermoleophilia; order Solirubrobacterales; family Solirubrobacteraceae; genus Palsa-744. The sequence goes on along the minus strand of CAVRXP010000001.1, from coordinate 1,610,456 downwards.
GTCGAGCGCGGCACCCGCCGACCTTGCCGGAGTCGAGCGCGTCCTTCAGCGCCGCGTCGTCGATCAGCCCGCCACGGGCGACGTTGAGGATGCGCACGCCGTCGCGCATCTTCGCGAACGCCTCGGCATTCGACCCAACCGGCCGTCTCCGGCGTCTTTGGCAGGTGCACGGTGATGAAGTCGGCCTGCGCGTAGATCTCCTCGCTGTTCTCGGCCTTCTCCACCCCAAGCTCGCGGTAGCGCTCGGCCGAGACGAACGGGTCGAAGGCGAGCACGCGCATGCCAAAGCCGCGCGCGCGCGCGGCGACGAGCTGGCCGATGCGTCCGAAGCCGAGGATGCCGAGCGTCTTCTCGTACAGCTCGACGCCGGAGAACTTGGAGCGCTCCCACTTGCCGACTGGTCAGCGAGGCATAGGCCTGGGGAATGTTGCGTGCCAAGGCAAGCAACAGGGCCATCGTGTGCTCGGCGGCGGTCACGACGTTCGACTGCGGTGCGTTGGCGACGACGATGCCGCGGCGCGTGGCGGCCTCGACGTCGACGTTGTCGACGCCGACGCCGGCGCGGCCGATCACGCGCAGGTTCTCGCCAGCGTCGATCAACTCGGCGGTCATCTTCGTCGCCGAGCGGATCAGGATGCCGTGGTAGGCGCCGATCTTCTCGGCCAGCTCCTCGTTTGACCAGTCGATGCCGAGGTCGACGTCGAAGTGCTCTTCGAGCAATTTGACGCCAGAGTCGCCGACCTTCTCCTTGACGAGCACCTTCAATCGTTGCTCGCTCATGACGCGATCCTCTCTGTGACCCAGTCGATACAGGCTGTCAGCGCACGCACGTCGTCGGGCTCGACCGCCGGGAACATGCCGACGCGCAGCTGGTTGCGGCCAAGCTTGCGGTAGGGCTCGACGTCGACGATCCCGTTGGCGCGCAACGTGCTCGCCAGCAGCTTCGCGTCGACCGCCTCGTCGAAGTCGATCGTGCCGACGACCAGCGAGCGGTTGGCCGGCGCGCGTCACGAACGGCGTCGCATACTCGCTCTGCTCGGCCCACTCGTACAGGTGCGTCGAGGACTCGCTGCTGCGCGCCACGCACCAGGCAAGTCCGCCGCCGTCGAGCATCCAGCGAATCTGGTCGGCCAGCAGGAACAACGTCGCCAGCGCCGGGGTGTTGTAGGTCTGGTCCTTGAGCGAGTTTTCAAGCGCGATCGGCAGCGACAGCGACGCGGGCGTGAAGCGCTTGGAGGCCTCGATCCGCGAAATCCGCTCCACCGACGCGGGGCTGAGCAGAGCGGCCCAGAGCCCCCCATCCCCGGCAAAGCACTTCTGCGGGGCGAAGTAGTAGGCGTCGGCCTGAGAGACGTCCACCGGCAGGCCGCCGGCGCCGGAGGTGGCGTCGATCAGCACCAGCGCGTCGCCGCGGCGGCCGCGGGACGCAGCACCGGCGTCATCACGCCGGTCGAGGTCTCGTTGTGGGCCCAGGCGATCGCGTCGACCGTGCCCTCCGCGCCCGGCCAGCGCCGCTTCGACCTCCTCGGCGCTCGGCGCGCTCGCCCGGCTCAGCCTTGACGACGAGCGGATCCTCGAGGAAGGGAGCGTCGCTCGTGACGGTCGCGAACTTCTGGGAGAACTCACCGAAGGCCAGGTGCAGCGCGCGCCGCTCGACCAGACCGAAGGAGGCCGCGTCCCAGAAGGCGGTCGCGCCGCCGTTGCCGAGCGCGACCTCATAGCCCTCAGGCAGCGAGAACAGCTCGGCAAGGCCCGCAGCGAACCTCGCCCACCAGCCCCTTGACCGGCTTTTGGCGGTGCGAAGTCCCCATCAGCGCGCGCCGTCGCTTGCCAGGCGCTGCAGCGCCTCGGGGCGCACCTTCGAAGGGCCACAGCCAAAGCGACCGTCGGCGGGCTTCAGCTCGGCGGGTATCTCGAGTTGAGTGTCCTGCGCTTGAGGTTGAGCGTCATAGGGCGTCCTCGCGGAGTGTCGATGATCGAAGGATGCCCAGGCGCGCGGCAAGACAGCTCGTCGCTCCCCGGTGGTGAACTCCACCTAGTGCGCCAGTCGCGACGACGCCTGCGAGTGTAGCGAACGCGTATCCCTCGCGGAGAGGAGCGCGATACACGAATACCCATTGCGCGAAGGCACCCCCCTTTACCGGACACGGACGTGCACGAACACAGCCCCCTTTACCGGACACGGCGTGCACGAACACACCCCCCGTAACGTGCACACGCCCGCGGGCGACTACCCCCGTCCGTGCGGCTCGTCCCAATCCGGGGCGGGCCCGAGCGGGATGATGTGCTTCGGGTTGAGCTCGTCGTGGGTCGTGTAGTAGTGGCGCTTGATCTGATCCATCGCCACCGTCTGCGCCACCCCCGGCCACTGGTACAGCTCGCGCGTGTAGCCCCACAGGTTGGGGTACTCGACGATCCGCCGGTAGTTGCAGCGAAAGTGCAGGTGGTAGACCTCGTCGAAGCGCACAAGCGTCGGAAACAATCGCCAGTCGGCCTCGGTGATCTGCTCGCCCAGCAGGTAGCGCTGCCTGCCGAGCAGCTCCTCCAGCCAGGCAAGACTCTCGAACAGCCGTTTGAAGGCGCGTTCGTAGGCCCCTTGCAGTCGCGCAAAGCCCGCGTTGTAGACGCCGTTGTTGATCGTGTCGTACACGCGCAGGTTGACCTCGTCGATGTCCGCGCGCAGAGCGGGGGGATACAGGTCGAGCTTGGCGTCCTTCTTGCCACCTGCCTGCTTGCCTGCCGTGTGCCCTCTGGGTGCGCCCTTCAGGGGAAGCCCGCCGAGCGAGTCGGCGGCGGCGAACATGCGGATGATGTCGCTGGACTCGTTGTTGACGATGCGCTGCTTCTGGCTGTCCCAAAGCACGGGCACCGTCACACGCGCGTCGTAGTTCGGATCGCTCTTGAAATAGGCCTCGCTCATCAGCTTCCAGCCGTTGAGCGGATCGACGTAGCACCCTCCTGGCCCGTCCTCGAAGCGCTCCCCCGTGAACGCCCAGCCATGCTCGTCGCGAAAGGGCGCGACGTAGTGGACCTGAACCGCCTCGCCGAGCCCGGCAAGCTCGTGCACGATCGCGGTGCGATGACACCAGGGACAGGCAAGCGACACGTACAGGTGGTAGCGCCCGGCGCTCACGGGCAGCCCACGCTTGCCGGTCAGCGGATGCACGCCGACCCATTCGCGGAAGTGTGAGTCCTGGCGCTTGAACACCCCGCCGCGCAGCTCGCGCCCCATCACGCGATCGACAGGGCGATCGGGCGACTTGCTCATCGTTATCTGGCCTGGGCCATGTGGGTATACACCCTCATCTTCGATCTGGCTCGAAGGGCCAGATGGGCGGGTGGGCGGGTGGGCGGGTCAAAATGAGGTTTTTATCCAAGCCATGTGGCTGCGCAGCTCGCCGCCGACGTGCTCGACCTGCGAGTCGGCCTGCTCGGCACGCATGCGCTTGAAGTTCTCCTGGCCGGCGCGGTTCTCGGCGATCCACTCGCGGGCAAAATCGCCGTCCTGGATCTCCTTGAGGATCTGGCGCATTGCCGCGCGCGTCTCCTCGGTGATCACACGCTTGCCACGCGTGTAGTCGCCGTACTCGGCCGTGTTGGAGATCGAGTAGCGCATGCCCGCAAGACCCTTTTCGTACATCAAATCGGCGATCAGCTTGAGCTCGTGCAAGCACTCGAAGTAGGCCATCTCCGGGTCATACCCAGCGTCGACCAGCGTCTGAAAGCCCGCTTGCACAAGCTCCGAGGCGCCGCCGCAGAGCACTGCCTGCTCGCCGAACAGGTCGGTCTCGGTCTCGTCCTTGAAGGTCGTCTCGATCACACCGCCGCGCGTGCAGCCGATGCCCTTGGCGTAGGCGAGCGCGAGCGCGCGAGCGTTGCCGGTCGCGTCCTGGTCGACGGCGATCAGGCCGGGTACGCCGCTGCCCTCAGTGAACTGGCGACGCACGAGGTGGCCGGGCCCCTTGGGGGCGATCATCGCCACATCGACGCCTGGGGGCGCCACCACCTCTTTGTAGTGGATCGAGAAGCCGTGTCCGAACAGCAGCGCGTTGCCCTCGGCGATGCCGTCTGAGATTTCATCCCAAACCTGGTGGTGCAACTCGTCGGGCACGAGCATCATCACGAGATCGCCGCGGCTTGCGGCCTCGACCGGCGAGAGCACCTCGAAACCATCCGCGCGGGCCTTGGCAGCCGAGGAGGAGTCCTCGCGCAGGCCGACCACGACTTTGACGCCGGAGTCCTTCAGGTTGAGGGCGTGGGCGTGGCCCTGGGAGCCGTAGCCGAGGATTGCGACGGTCTTGCCGGCGCCCCCCCCGGATGGGGGGCCGAGGAGCGTTAGGTCTGCGTCGTCGTCATAGAGCATGGCGCCAGCGTATCCGACCGACCCGTATCGAGGCGGTCCGCTGGGTTTTGAGTGTTCAAAATCGGCGTGTCACAAAAAGGGGGTGTTTACGCGCACACGCTTTTCGGTGTCTTGGAGTCCGAGACGCTCAGGCCGTGCCGACTCCCATCAAAGTGCGCATCGGGATCTCAAGCGAGCCATCCCTAGCGGTATACGGCTCGAAGCGCTTCGCCAGGCTGTCGCGGATGTCCGCGATCTCAGACTCCGGGCGCGAGAGCACCGCGTCGTGGAAGACGCGCGCGATGTCGAGCGTCGTCTCCCAGAACTCCTCGAAGCTGGCGGCGCGCTGCGTCAACTCCAGCGGCTCGACCCACACGTCGTAGAAGCCTGCCGACTCGAGCAGGTCGCGCACGCGCTGCTTGTCGGCGAGCGCGAACGGGCCCGGCGCGCCCTCGCGCGGCGGCTCGATCAGGCCGCGCTCCAGCAGCTCGACGCCCGGCAGCCGTGCCCACGGGTTGTACTCGAGCGCGTCCCACACCGCGAGCGCAACGTGACCTTCCGGTTTCAGCACGCGGCGCGTCTCGGTCAGGGCGATCAGCGGGTCGACCATCAGCATGTAGCCCCAGCGGCACAGCACCACGTCGACGCTCGCCACCGGCAGGTCGATCCATTCGGCATTGAGCACCTGGAACTCCACGTTCGTGAGGTTCAGCTCACCCGCGCGCTTACGTGCGCCGTCGAGCATCGCGTCGGCCTGGTCGCTTGTGATCACGCCGCCGACCGGGGCCACCATTTCGGCGGCGAGGAAGCCCGTCTCGCCGAGACCCGCGGCCAGCTCAAGCACACGTTGGCCCGGCTGCGGATCGACCTGGTCGATCATCCAGTGCGAGACCGGCGCGGAGAGCTCGCGCAGCGTCGCCTGGCGCGCGACCCAGCCGGAAGCGGCCTCTTCCCAGTGGGCGAGACTCGCCGCGCGCTGTTCGCGCGCCGCCTGCTTGCCGCGTCCTTCCTCAGGTTGAACGGTGCTCATCACAAGATCCCATTACAGCTCCCTGCGCAACAGCTTGCCAGACGCGGTGCGAGGAAGGGGGGCTGAGGCAAAAGTCACATGCTTCGGCACCTTGAAAGATGCCAGATGAGCCGCACAATGCAAACGGATGGATCGCTCGTCCAAATGTGCTCCCGGAGCCGGCACGACGATCGCGCTGACGGCCTCGCCCCACTGCTCGTCCGCGCGTCCGAGCACCGCCGCCTCGCGCACGCCTGGGCAGGATTCGAGTACCGCCTCGACCTCGCTCGGCGCGACGTTCTCGCCGCCGCTGACGATCGTGTCGGCCTTGCGGCCCGTCACGTGCAGGTAGCCGCGCTCGTCGATGCGCCCGAGATCGCCGGTGTGCAGGCGACCGTCCGCGGCCCGCGCGCCACGCGCGACGGTGGGACCAGAGAGCAGGATCTCCCCGTCCGGCGCAATCTCGGTGCGAGTGCAGAACAGCGGCACCCCTGCGCCCAGGTCGGGGGCCGGGTCGCCGGCGGGCGAAACCCGCAAAGGGGGGCCTTGCGCGACATGCACGGGAGCCTCCTGTGCGACACCTCCGGAGGCTCCCGCCACGCGCCCGCCCTCCCTCGCTGCCAATGCGCCCAGCGGTGCTGTGGCCGCTTGCGAGCAGCACTCGGTCAGGCCGTAGGTCTCCAGGACCGGTACGCCCGCGGTGCGTGCACGCTCTACGAGCACGGCCGGCACGGGCCCGCCACCAGTGAGCGCACAGCGCAGCTGCGGCGGATCGCTCAAGCCGGCGTCCAGCAAGCGCGCGAGCGTCGTCGCGACGAGCGAGACGAGCGTGATCTCCTCGAGCTGCAGCGCGGCGAGCACGCGCTCGGTCTCGAAGCGCTCATGGATTACCGCGGTCGTGGCATAGATCGCGCTGCGAATCAGGATCGACAGGCCGCCGACATGCGAGAGCGGCAGCGCGCACAACCAGCGCTCTCTCGCATCGACGCCAAGCGCTACCCCCGAGCCGATCGCGCTCCAAAGGAAATTTCCGTACGTAAGCTCGATTGGAGTGGGATTGGAGGTCGTGCCGGATGTGTGGATCACCGCACAGACGGCATCGAGATCGTGGGTGTCATCCCACGTGCGCGCCCGCAACTCTCCCCCGGCCGCTGCCGCGACCGACAGCGGCTCGTCCACGAGCACCGCCGCGCCAGCGGCGAGACGCTCGCGCTCGGAGCGACGCAGGCGCAAATCGATCGGCACCGCGATCGCCCCCAACAACATACAGGCGTGCAGTGCCTGGGCGAAAGCGACGCCTGGCGCCAGCGCGATCGCCACCCGCTCGCCCCCGCGCGCCCCGCGCTCGGCCAGCTGCAGCGCAGCCGCGTGCGCAGCTCGCTGTAGCTCGGCGTATGTGAGCTGCGCGTCCGGCGCCTGCAGCGCCGTGACCGTCGGCGCTATACGTGCGGCGCGCTTGAGCCATGCCTCGACCTGCATGGCCCACACCCTAAGGGTTCACGACTCGACGGAGGTGGGTTGAGACGACCGGGTCGCGGGATGGCATGCGCCGCCCGCGAGATTGTCATGGGGCCGCAACAACGCCACTCTGAACTCCTCCAGCTAGCCTTCGCTTTTGAATCTTCGGCGCGCGCCCAAAGATCGCGCGGATCCCACACAGGAGTACAGATCGACCTTGAGCACCACTTGGACAGCAGCCGCCAGCTTTACCGACATCCGCTACGAGAAGTCAGTCGAGCCTGAGACGCCATCCGCAGGACAGGCGCCTTGCATCGCGAAGATCACGATCGACCGGCCCGAAGTCAGAAACGCATTCCGGCCGTTGACGGTCGTGGAGCTCTCCCGGGCGTTCGAGCTGGCCCGCGAGGACCCGCAGGTCGGTGTGATCGTGTTGTGCGGCGAGGGGCCGCTGGCGTTCTGCTCAGGCGGCGACCAGCGCGTACGCGGCGACTCCGGCTACCTCGCCGAGGACGCGGCCGGTAATCCAGATCCCAGCCGCCCCGGGCGCTTTCACGTGACCGACCTGCACGTGCAGATCCGCCGGCTACCCAAGCCGGTCGTGGCGATGGTCGCCGGCTATGCGGTCGGCGGCGGGCACGTCCTGCACCTGGTGTGCGACCTGACGATCGCCGCCGAGAACGCGCGCTTCGGCCAGACAGGGCCGCGCGTGGGCTCCTTCGACGGAGGGTTCGGCGCCGGGCTGCTGGCGAACGTGGTCGGCACCAAGAAGGCCAAGGAGATCTGGTTCCTGTGCCGCCAGTACGACGCTCGGCAGGCGCTTGAGATGGGGCTCGTCAACACGGTCGTCCCGCTCGAGCGCTTGGAGGAGGAGACCGTGCAATGGTGTCGTGAGATGTTGGCGCTCTCGCCGTTTGCGCTGCGGCTGCTGAAGGCGAGCTTCAATGCATCCGAGGACGGGCTCGCCGGCATCCAGCAGCTTGCCCACGACGCCAACCTGCTGTTCTACGGCAGCGAAGAGGCCAAAGAGGGGCGCGAGGCCTACAAGCACAAGCGCCAGCCGGACTTCGACCAGTTCCCCAGGCGCGCATGATGGCCGAGGTGTCCTCGGGCACGAACCAGACACGCGACATGACGCGATTGGTGTGATGGCACCGGCATGAAGGCGAGGCGCGAACCAGACACGCGACATGACGCGATTGGTGTGATGGCACCGGCATGAAGGCGAGGCGCTCTTGACGACGATGGGCACGATCGGCACACCCACGCCGGCCACCGCGCCGAAGCCGAAAGGCTCGAGCGCGGTGCACATCTGGCTGATGGCGGCGCGCCCGCGCACGCTGCCGGCGGCGGTCGCGCCGGTGCTCGTCGGCACCTCGCTAGCGCTCGGCGCCGGGCACTTCCGTCCGCTCGCGTTCGTCGCGGCGCTGCTCGGCGCGATCTTCATCCAGGTCGGCACGAACTTGTCAAACGACTATTCCGACGCGCGCCGCGGCGCCGACACCGAGGACCGCCTCGGGCCGGTGCGGGTCACCGCGGGCGGGCTCGTGCCCCCTGGCATGGTGCTGCTCGCCACGTACGTCACCTTCGGGCTGGCGGTGCTGTGCGGCGTCTACCTCGTGTTCGTCGCCGGCTGGGAGCTGATCGCGGTCGGCGGCGCCTCGATCCTCGCCGGCGTGCTCTACACCGGCGGCCCGCGACCCTACGGCTACGAGGGCCTCGGCGAGCTGTTCGTGTTCCTCTTCTTCGGGATCGTTGCAGTGAGCGGCTCCTATTTCGTGCAGGTGCAGCAACTGGCCTGGCAGGCGTACGCGTGCGCGGTCCCCGTCGGGCTGCTCGCGAGCGCGATCCTCGTCGTCAACAACGTGCGCGACCTGGAGACCGACCGGCGCGCGGGCAAGCGCACGCTGGCGGTGCGCCTCGGACGTGCGCGTACGCGCACTCTGTACACGGCGATGGTCGCGGGCGCTTTCGTGCTCGTGCCGCTGCCCTGGCTGCTGGGCTCGATGAGCGCCTGGCTTTTGCTGCCATGGCTTGCGATCCCGCTTGCGATCCCGCTGGTGCGCGTCGTCCGCTCGCGCGTGGACGGGCCCGCGTTGAACGGCGCCCTGGCCAAGACAGGGGCCCTGCAACTCGTCTTCTGCCTGCTGTTCGCCGCCGGCATCCTCGCGAGCGGCGGGATTTGATGCTCACTGCCGGCATCCTCGCAAGCGACTCGGTACTCGCCACCCTCCACACAGGCGACTCGGTACTCGCCACCCTCATCCACACAAGCGGCGGGATTTGACGCGGGGGCGGCGCAACCCATGAGGATGACCGTGCGGCGACACGTGCTGCGCCTGCGCGAGCCGCTGCTCACCTCCTACGGGCCGATCGTCGAGCGGGAGCTGCTGATCGTCGCGCTCGACGACGGCGGCGTCGTCGGCTACGGCGAAGCGGCGCCGCTGGAGGCCTACGACGGGGTCAGCATCGCGCGTGTGCAAGCAGCGCTCGAGCGCTATAGGCCAGTGGTCGAATGCGCGAATGGCATGAACGGGGCTGAGATCGTCGACGCCTGCCGCCGTGTGGAGGATCTGCCGGAGGCGTTCGCGGCGATCGACCTGGCGCTGTGGGACCGCGCCGGGCGGCGTGCGGGCCGGCCGATCGCCTCCCTTTTGACCGACACTCCCGCGGCGGCGGTCACGGTCAACGCGACGTTGTCTGCTCTCGATCGCGCAGGTGCGATTTCCCAAGCAAGAATTGCAGTCCAACAAAAGATCAGGTGCCTGAAGGTCAAGGTCGGTGCCGGTAAAGGCCCCCTTGAACAGGTCATGGCAATTCGAGCGGCCGCCGGCCCGCACGTGCAGCTGCGCATCGACGCCAACGGCGCCTGGGATGTGGAGCAGGCGGTGCGCAACATCGAAGCGCTCTCGCCCGTCGGCCTGGAGCTCGTCGAGGAGCCGGTGCACGGTCTCGCCCGCGTGCGCGAAGTGCGCGACCGGGTGGCCACCAGGGTGGCGATCGACGAGACCGCCGCCGAGCACGGTGCGCTGACAGCCGGGGTGGCCGACGCGGTGTGCTTGAAGATCTCCCGTTGCGGAGGCATTTCCGGGCTGCTCGCGGCGGCCGCGCTCGTGCGCAGCTCAGGTGCCGAGGTGTACGTCGCCTCCACGCTCGACGGGCCGCTCGGCGTGTCCGCCGGGGTGCACACCGCGGCGGCGCTAGCCTCGCGCGGGCCGCTACCTGCCTGCGGCCTGGCCACGCTCGCGATGTTCGAAGGGCTTGGCGACCAGCTCGCGCCGGCGAACGGCGAGATCGCGGTGCCCGCTGGTGCGGGACTTGGGGTGCAGCCGCCGTGAGGCGCGCTCAGCCGCGCGTCCGCGAGCGGAACTGGCTTGGGCTGCGCTCGACTCGGGTTGCGCTCGGCTCAGACTGTTTGATCGGGCTGGGTGACAGGGGGTGCGCTTGACCGCTCGGCTGGCGACCTACGCCAGCGCCCTGGCGACGATCTTCGGCTTCTCGAACAGCAGGCAGTGGCCACCCCCGGTCACCTGCAGCAGCGAGTCGGGCACTAACTTGACCATCTGTTCGCTGATTCTCACGAACTTGCCGTCGCGCTGACCTGCCACCACGATCACGGGCATCTTCAGCTCCGCCAGGCGCTCCCACAGCGACTCCATCTCGCCGGTGCCGACGCCTCGTAGCGCCGCGGCAATCCCGCGCGGGGTGTTGCGCGACTGGTCGGCGCGCGCAAGCGCATCGACCTCCGGCGGGTCTTCCTCGAACATCGGCTTGGCGCGCCAACGCTCGACGAACTCCTCGATCGACCCTTTCGCTATCTCCCTGGCAAAACGCCGATCGCGCTTGCTGCGCGCAGCTCGCTCCTCCGCGTCCTCGATGCCGGCGCTGGCGGACACCAGCACGAGCCGCTCGATCCGCTGCGGCGCCTGCAGAGCGATGTGCAGCGCGATGCGGCCACCCATCGAATAGCCACCGAGCACGAAGCGCTTGGGGCTACGATCGAGCACGCTTGCGACGCACTTCTCAAACGTGATCGGCCCTCGCACGCTCGCCTGGTCGCCGTGCCCGGGGAGGTCGAGCGCGAGCGAGCGATAGCGTTCGGCGGGCAGGTGTCTTTCCACGTCCGCCCATGCGTGGCGGGTCCCACCGAACCCATGTAGCAAAACGACATCTTCGGCCACACATCACATCCTATGTGCCAACCCACCGATTTCATGAAATGACACGCCCACACTTCCCATGACCGCCGCGGACACCTACGAGCTGCTGGGCGCATTCGTCGACGAGTTGGCGCGCTGTGGGCTACGCGACGCCTGCACTTCGCCGGGCTCGCGCTGTACGCCGCTGCTGCTGACGCTCGCCCGCGAGCGACGCCTGCACTGCCATTCCCACATCGACGAGCGCTGCTCTGGGTTCTTCGCAGTCGGTCTCGCTAAGGCCTCGGGACTGCCGGTCGCGCTCACCTGCACGTCCGGCACCGCCGTCGCCGAGCTGTTGCCGGCGGTCGTCGAGGCGCACGAGGCGCGAGTTCCCTTGATCGTGTTGAGCGCCGACCGTCCACCCGAGCTGCGCGACAGCGGCGCCGGACAGACGATCGACCAGTTGAAGATCTTCGGCGGCTTTGCCAAGTGGTTCTTCGAGGTCGGCGATCACGCGGCCGACGCCGAGCGGGTGCGCTGGATACGGACACTCGCGTGTCGCGTCTGGTGGACGGCACTGGAGGGCCGGCCGGGGGTCGTACACCTTAATTTTCCATTGCGCGAGCCGCTGGTGTGGGACGAGGCCCTGTCGCTCGGGGGCGGGCGTCCCGACGGGCGCCCGCTCGTGACCCTCTCCCCCGCGCGCCGCTGTGAGCCCGACGACACGCGCTCGCTTGCCGGGCCGGTTGGTAGCTGCCGCCGCGGGGTGGTGGTGGCTGGACGCCACGAGCGCGACACCCCGCTGGGCGAGGCCGCGGCCGCGTTCTGTGCGGCGGCGGGCTGGCCGCTGCTGGCCGACCCGCTATCCGGGGCGCGCCGGGGCGCGGCGGCCGTCGCGCACTACGACGCACTGCTGAGAGACTCCGCGTTCGCCGATACCGTCAAGCCGGACATCGTGCTGCGCGTCGGCGACCTGCCGACGTCCAAGCCGCTGCGCTCGTGGCTCGCGGGACTGCGCGACGTGCCGCAGGCGCTGCTCGACCCCGAAGGCCACTGGCCGGACCCCGACTCGACGCTGTGCCGCGTGTTCGCACTCGAGCCGGCCGCGGCGCTCGCGCAGCTGCACGCACCGAGCGCCGATCCGGACTGGCTTGCCGGCTGGCGCAGCGCCGACGAGCGAGCGGCCGAGGCGATCCTCGGTGTGCTCGGCGCGAGCGGGTTGAGCGAGCCCGTAGTGGCCGCCGAGCTGGGGGTGCTTTTGCCCGAAGAGGCCGACGCTGTTCGTCGCCTCCTCGATGCCGGTGCGCGACATCGAGACGTTCTGGCCGGCGCGCGCGGATCCCCCGCGCGTCTTGTGCAACCGCGGCGCGAACGGCATCGACGGCACCGTCTCCAGCGCCTTCGGCGCCGCCGCGGCGTGCGGCGGCCCGGTGGTTCTGCTGATCGGTGACGTGGCCCTCGCGCACGACCTCGGCGGGCTGCTCGCCGCCAGCCGCCTCGATCTGAAGCTGACGATCGTGTTGCTCGACAACGGGGGCGGCGGGATCTTCGACTTCCTGGCGGTGGCCAAATCTCAGATGGCGCTGACGGACGACGTGTACATCCGGCATGTGGCAACCCCGACCGGGCTCGACTTCGCCCAGGCAGCAGCCCTTTACGGCCTTGATCACGAGCGCGTCGCGGACGTCGTCGGCTTTCGAGCCGCGCTGGAGCGGGCATTGGCGGCATGCAACTCGACGATCGTCGAAGTCCAAACCGAGCGTGGCGCGAATGTCGAGCTGCACCGCCGTGTTTGGGACGCCGTGACGGGGGCGATCAGCTCGTGAGCAGAGGCAGCAGGGCCTGTAGCTTGATCTCGGTCTCCGCCAGCTCGGCCGCAGGGTCCGAGCCGCGCACGATGCCGTTGCCGGCATAGCAGCGGGCGACGGTTTCCGCGCAACAGTGCGCAGCGCAGGGCCACACAGAATTCGCCGTCGCCGGCGGCGTCGGTCCAACCGACCGGGCCGCTGTACCAACCACGGTCCAGGCCCTCCAATGCCGGGATCAGGCCGAGCGCGCCCTCTGACGGCTCGCCGCCGACCGCCGGCGTGGGGTGCATCAGGCCGGCCAGCTCGATCGCCTCGACCGGCGCGGCCAACTGTGCTCGTATCGGAGTCGCCAGGTGCTGGATGTTGGCCATCTGCACGAGCGTCGGCTCGGAGGGGGTGGCGACCCAGATCGCGTAGCGGTTGAGCGTGCGCTCGATCCGCCTTGCCACGATCGCGTGCTCCTCGCGGTAGCTCTCGTCGCGCATCAACTGCTCGCCGAGGTGGGCGTCGACGGCTGGGTCGGCGCTGCGTCGTGTGGAGCCGGCGAGCGCGATCGTCGAGACGCGCTGGCCCTCGCGGCGCACGAGCAGCTCGGGGCTGGCTGCCACCAGCGTCGCGTCGCCGCGGCCCACGCAGAACACGAAGCACGAGGGGAACGCGTCGCGCAGGACACCGAAGACGGCGGCCGGGTCGTACGCGCTCGGCGCGTGCACCTGCACCTCGCGCGCGAGCACGATCTTCTGCAGTGCGCCCGCGCGAATCGTCTCAATGGCACGTCCGACCGCGGCCTCGAAGTGCTCGGGCGGCATCCCGCTCGAGACTTGAAAGCGGCCCGTCGGGGCCGGGTCGAGCAACGGCAGCGGCCGGTCCGCAAGCTCGCCGAGCCTGCGATCCAAGCCGGCGAGCAGATCGTCGGTCGTGTCGTCTGGTTGGGCGAGCGCGGCGAGCGTCAGCCGTACGCGCCGCTCGCCGTCGTGCTCTTCGCCCACGAGCGCAACCTCCGGGACGACCAGCGACGCGGGCTCAAAGCCGCTCCATGCCGGCGACGCGCCTCCGCCCGGCGCGAAGGCAAAGCCACCGACGGCCACGGGGGCCCCGCCGCCGGGATCGCCGGGAGGGTCTGCGACCGCCCGCGCAGACAGCGAGCGCCAGCGGTCGGCGACGGTCGCGAAGCGGTCGGGACCGGAATCCTCCAAGCAGACGACCTGACCAAGGCAGGCGAGCGCCGCGCCGCCACGGTCGGGTTGCTCGAAGACGAACCACGGCTCGCCGGGGCGGCGCGAGGCGCACACGACGGCTGCCGGATCGACAGTCCCTGCCACCGCACAGCTGATCGTCGCAAGCGTCGGATGACCGGAGCGACGCGCACGCTGGAGCGCGAGATCCAGCCGCGCGCGCAGACGTTCACGGTCGGCGTCACTGAGCGCGAACGGGTGGCCGCGCCCCGAGCGCGAACGCGCGCCTGTCTCGAGCGTCACGGGTTCAGCATCCCAAGCCGCCCGGCACAGCCGGCCGATTCCCTGGATACCCCATCCCTCGCTTGTCTGACCCTGTGCCCCCGCTGTCTGCGTCCCCACTGCCTACGTCCCTGCTGCATATCTCTCTACTGCCTGTGTCCTCACTGCATATGTCCCTACTGCCCGTCACGTCTCGGCCCGTCCGCGCGCTATCGCTATCTCGCCCGTGCGCATCATCTCGATCAGGCCGAACGGGCGCACCATGCTCTCGAAGGCCTCGACCTTCTCGGTGGTGCCCGTCACCTCGACGATCACCGAGCGCTTGGTCACGTCCACGACCTTGCCGCGAAAGATCTCGGTTATCTGCATCAGCTCGCCGCGCTGGGCGCCGTCGGCGGAGATCTTGAACAGGGCCAGCTCGCGCGCAACCGTGTCACCGGGCTCCAGGTCGCGGATCTTCAGCACGTTGACGAGCTTGTGCAGCTGCTTTGTGACCTGGTCGATCGGGTGGATCGCGCCGTCGACGGTGAGCGTTACGCGCGAGATGTGCTCGTCGTCGGTCGGCCCAACCGTGAGCGTGTCGATGTTGAAGCCACGCCTGGCGAACAGGCCGGCGATCCTTGTGAGGACACCCGACTTGTTCTCGACGAGGATCGAGAGCACGTGCTTGCGCCCGGAGCGCAGGTTGCCGGAGGCCTGCAACCCCTCCAGGCTCAACGGTTCCTTGGTGGCTGGTTCACTCATGAGCACTCACCCCACCATCTCACGGGCGGCCTGCCCGGCGGGAATCATCGGATAGGTGTTCTCCTCGCGCGTGACCTTCACGTCGACCACGACCGGGCCGTCGGTGGCGATCGCGCGCTTCATGTCCTCTACAAGCGTCGTCTTGTCCTCGAAGCGCATGCCCGTCGCGCCGTAGGCCTCGGCAAGCTTGACGAAGTCGGGGTAGTCGCCCGTCTCCACATGGCTGTAGCGACCATTCCAGAACAGCTCCTGCCACTGGCGCACCATGCCGAGGTAGCCGTTGTTCATGATGAACACCTTGATCGGGATTTTCTCCTGCGCGCAGGTGGCAAGCTCCTGGGCGTTCATCTGCACCGAGCCGTCTCCCGCGATGCAGCAGACGGTCATCTCGGGGCAGCCGACGGCCGCGCCCATCGCCGCGGGTAGACCGAAGCCCATCGTGCCGAGCCCGCCCGAGTTGATCCAGCGGCGAGGCTTGGGGAAATCGTAGTGCTGCGCCGTCCACATCTGGTGCTGGCCGACGTCGCTCGTGATGATCGCGTCTCCCCCCGTGGCCTCGTACAGCGCCTGCACCATGTACTGCGGCTTGATCTCGTTGTCGGCGCTGTCCTCGAAGGAGAGCGGGTACTTCTCGCGCCAGCCTTCGATCCGCTGCCACCACTCGTTCAGGCGATCGCTCGAGGCGCTCAATGCGCGATACTCGACGAGCAGCTTCGCGAGCACGTGCTTGGCGTCGCCCACGATCGGGATGTGGGCGGGGATGTTCTTCGAGATCTCTGCCGGGTCCACGTCGATGTGGATGAACTTCGCGTTGGGGGCGAACTCGGAGAGCTTGCCGGTCACGCGATCGTCGAAGCGCGCGCCGACGGCACAGATCAGGTCGGCCTCGTCCATCGCATAGTTGGCGGCACGCGTGCCGTGCATGCCGAGCATTCCCAGCCATTGCTGATGCGGCGCAGGGAAAGCTCCCAGACCCATCAGCGTGCACGTCACGGGGAAGCGATCGCTGGTGGCGAACTCGGTCAGCTCCGCGGAGGCGTTCGCGTTGACGACGCCCCCGCCCGCGTAGATCACGGGGCGCTTGGCGGCAGCTAGTGCCTTTGCCGCTTGGCGGATCTGCTTCTGGTTGCCCTCGAGCGTGGGCTGATAGCCGGGCAGACGCACGTCGGCGACCGGCTCGTAGGGGATCTCGGCTCGCGAAAGATCCTGCGGGATGTCGACCAGCACTGGGCCCGGGCGGCCGCTGCGCGCCAGGAAGAACGCCTCGTGGATCGCCCTTGGGATTTCCAGAGGGTCCTGGATCATGAAGGAGTGCTTGACGATCGGCATCGTGATGCCGATCGTGTCGGCCTCCTGGAAGCCGTCGGTGCCGAGCAGCTCGGTGCGCACCTGGCCGGTGATGAACACGACGGGGACGGAGTCCATCATCGCGTCTGTGATCGGCGTGATCAGGTTGGTCGCACCCGGACCGCTGGTGGCAAATGCGACGCCGACCTTGCCCGTGGCCTTGGCGTAGCCCTCGGCGGCATGGCCGCCGCCGGCCTCATGGCGCACCAGGATGTGGCGCAGGCCACCGTCGACGAAGGCGTCGTAGGTGGGGAGGTTGGCACCGCCTGGCAGTCCGAAGACGACGTCCACGCCCTCCGCCTTCAAGCATTCCATGACTGCGTCAACTGCACGCATTGCACCGACCTCCTTTCGTTCTATTCGGGTTTCTAAACATCGCAGGGCTTGGCAATGCCCTTTTCGCTAGAGCAAGTCTACCAGCGGGTTTTCGGCCCATCGACCGGTCTTCCTCTCTGCAACGACGGCTGAAAACGGCATCAGCAACCACGCGCTGGGGGGCGGCGGGCCTGGCTGGAGGCGCTCAGGAGCTGCCGATCGCCACGCCTATGGCGAGCACGATCGCGCCCGCGAGCGTGACGACGATCAGCGAGGAACGCAACGATACGTCGAGGAAGCGCTGGCGCACCCAGGCGATCACGAACAGCTCCACGGCAACCACACAGCCGGCGACGATCAGCGCCCTGTGGGTGTCTGAGATCAGGAACGGGAGTGTATGGAAGATCCCTCCCAGCGCTGTCATACCCCCCGTGATCGTGCCGCGCACGAACGGCGTGCCGCGGCCCGTGGTCTCGCCTGTGTCCGAGAGACCCTCTGAGATACCCATGCTGATCCCGGCCCCCAGTGCGGTTGAGAGACCGACGACAAAGGCAGTGTGCGAGTTGGAAGAGACCGCCGCGGCAAAGATCGGCGCAATCGAGGAGACGGTGCCGTCGATCATTCCCACCAGCGCGGGCTGAACGACGCGTAGGACGAACGAGCGCTCGTCCTCGAAGCCGCCGCGATGGATCAGGCGAGCGATTAGTGATTCGCGAGTGTTTTGAGTCGGCTTCTCAGCTGTAACGGACATCTAAGCGACAGCCTATGCGAAGAATCGGCTTAGGGCAGCCAAAATCGGCTTAGGCAAGCCGAAGTTGCCCGTCGCGCGTCAGCCAGAATGGGGTGCGGCGCGACCCTGGAAGGATTCGGGCACGAGTACCTGCTCGGGATACTCGAGCTCCTCCCCGCAACGGGTGCAGAGAGCGTCGTGGAGCTTGGTCACGCGGCCACATTTTGGGCATTGGCGGCGCAGCTCGTCGCGGTCGTTGCGATATACGATCGCGGCGATCAAGCCGAGGAAGGGCACGACGGCCGAGATCAAGAACCACAGCACGAACGAGCTGCCCTTGATGCGGCCCACGATGCCACCGGCCAAACCGAAGCAGAAGCAGATGACTAGGTAGGCCACGGGAGCGTCACCGAAGCGTAGGCCATTGGAGCTTCACCGAAGGGTAGGCCACAGGCGCGTCACCCAAGC
The DNA here is from genome assembly GCA_963725265.1 of uncultured Solirubrobacterales bacterium. Classification (GTDB taxonomy): domain Bacteria; phylum Actinomycetota; class Thermoleophilia; order Solirubrobacterales; family Solirubrobacteraceae; genus Palsa-744. Next base: position 1,592,639 of record CAVRXP010000001.1, on the reverse strand, counting down.
GGCTGTCGCCGTAGGAGACCAGACGGACAGGGTTCTAGAAGAGGACGCGCCATGCCCAGATCAGGGCCACTACCGCTGCGATGACGAGGATTGGGACGAAGAGCGCCGTCACGATCCCGACGATGAGCTTCACCACTATCCAAGCCGCGAGCAGCAACACCAAGGCCGCGAGGATGTGCTTGCCAAATCCCCCTGCCCGCGACTCAGGCTCTGTACGCGATTGATTCACGCTTAGAGCGTACCTCAAAAACAGAGGGGCGCGGCCGGGCAGGCTCTGAGACCCTGCCCGGCCGCGCTCCATTCACCACGAGGAGGGGACTCGCGGCGAGATTTGGCACTACGCGCCATCCCTGGCCCTACACGCACCATCCGCCTGGCTATGGCACCCGCGGCACATTCCATGCATGGGATTCCCACCCACCCGCCGGAGGACGATCCAGGCCATGGGAGCGCCCGACGCTCGTGAGGCGATAGCGTCGGATGCGCACACCCTGGCCGGGAACATCCGCGGCGTCCTCTGGCAGCAGGAGAAACCGCCGAGGAGGAGTTGCCATCGAATTTGAGTTCGGCCTGTTCATGTCGAACATATTGCCCGCGGACAGCCCCGATGTGTTTGGCCTTTCGTCCAAAATGTAGGCCGCACGGGTGTCCTGACTGCGGAGATGCCGCAGCTGGCCGTGTAATTCGCTCAGTTGGGATTCGGCGATGACCTATCTACTGTGGCGACCGACACCTATGCGCCGCAAACCCAGCATGCCCCCCGCGCGCGCGGGGGGCACAGCCATTTTCAATCACTCCTGCACCGAGCCAAGCCACTCAGATGCCTGCTGTTCAGATCCCCAGCTGCTCGTTTACGAGGCGCGTGACCTCGCCGCCGTCGGCACGGCCCTTGGTCTCGCGCATCACATAGCCCACGATCGGGCCGATCGCCTTAGCGTTGCCGCCCCTCACACGCTCGGCAGCATCCGCGTTGGCAGCCAGCGCGGCGGCCACAACGGCGGCGAGATCGTCCCCGCCATCGAGTGCCGCAAGACCCTCCGACTCGACGATCGCGACAGGGTCTCCTCCCTCTGCCACGAGCCGGTCGAGCACCTGGCGTCGCCGCGCCCACACTCACGCGCTTGGCGCTGACCAGACCCGAGAGTGTGGCCAGCGCGGCCGGGCTGACGCGCGAGTCGGCCGGGCTTTGGCCGTCATCCAGACGGGCGAGCAGGTCGGCGACGATCCAGTTGGCAAGCGTCTGCGGCGCCGGCGCCGGGGTCGCCTCGGCGGCGAGGGCCTGCTCGAAGTAGTCGCCGAGCTCGGCTGTGAACGCCAGGCGTCGAGCGCTTTCGACGCTGAGGCCAAGCTGCTCGAAGCGCTCGGCCCTCGCGGCCGGCAGCTCCGGCATCGCGGCACTGGCCGCGTCGAGCATCGATTGCTCGACCGCGACCGGCACCAGATCTGGCTCGGGGAAGTAGCGATAGTCGTGCGCCTGCTCCTTGGAGCGAAGCGTTGTGATGCGACCGCTGTCGGGATCGAAATGAAGCGTCTCCTGAAGGACGCGACCGCCGCCGCTCAAGATCTCTTCCTGGCGGAGGATCTCGGCGCGGATGCCGCGTTCGATGAAGCGGAAGGAGTTCATGTTCTTCAGCTCGGTCTTCGTGCCAAGCTCGCTCGTGCCGACAGGGCGCAGCGAGATGTTGGCGTCGCAGCGCAGCGAGCCCTCCTCCATGTTCACGTCGGAGACGCCGAGCTGGCGCATCGTGGTGCGCAACAGCCGCAGCCACTCTCCCGCCTGCTCGGCCGAGCGCAGGTCGGGCTCGGTGACGATCTCCGCCAACGGCGTGCCGCCGCGGTTGAAGTCGACGATCGACGCATCGGAGGCGTGGATGCGACCGCTCGCGCCGACGTGGACGAGCTTGGCGGCGTCGTCCTCCAGGTGCACCCGGTGGATGCGCACCTCGGCCAGCTGGCCGCCCAGACACAGGGGCTCGTCGTACTGGGAGATCTGGTAGCCCTTGGGCAGGTCTGGATAGAAGTAGTTCTTGCGGTGGAAAATCGAGCGTGGGGCCAGCTTCGAGCCGAGCGCCATGCCGACCATCAGGCCGAAGTGGATCGCGCGCGCGTTGACTACCGGCAGCGCACCCGGCAGGCCGAGACAGACAGGGCACGTGTGCGTGTTGGGAGGGTCGCCGAAGGACAGTTCGCAGCCGCAGAACATCTTCGTGCGCGTGGCCAGCTGGATGTGTATCTCCAGGCCGATGACGGGTTCATAGGTCGTCGTCACGAACGATGCCCCCTGCTTGTGCCCCGCAATGGGGTACGCGCGCGGGGGGCATCGCCAATTTGAAGGCATACACCCGAGGCATGCGGACAAACGAAAACGGCTTGCTTGCTCATACCCCCCCTTCCGGTGACCCACCATCGCGGTGGGCAGACAGACGCGCCGGGGTCGCGTCGAAACCGAACGTCCGCTCCAGCGCATAGGCCGCGTCGAGCAGCGCGTTCTCGCTGAAGGCCGGGCCGGCCAGCTGCAAGCCGACAGGTAGGCCTCTTCCACCCGGGCCAAGGGCCCGCTCGGCCCCGCTCAGGCCGCATGGGATCGAGATCGCGGGGATGCCGGCCAGCGACATTGGCACTGTGCAGAAGTCGTTGAGGTACATCGAAAGCGGATCGCCGGTCTTCGCGCCCAGCTCGAAGGCGACCGTCGGACTCGTTGGGGTGACGACGAAATCGACGCGCTCGAAGACAGAGCGGAAGTCCTCGACGATCTTCGTGCGTACTCGCTGGGCACGACCGTAGAAGGCGTCGTAGTAGCCCGAGGACAAGGCATAGGTGCCGAGCATGATGCGCCGCTTGACCTCGGGGCCGAAGCCGTCGTGGCGCGTGCGTGTGTACATGCCCTCCAGGTCGTCGGCATCGACCCGCAAGCCATAGCGCACACCGTCGAAGCGGGCCAGGTTCGACGACGCCTCCGCCGGAGCGATCACGTAGTAGGCCGATAGCGCATGTGGGGCGTGCGGCAGGCGCACCTGCTCGACCTTTGCGCCCAAACGCTCGGCTTGTTGCAAGCTATCGTTGAAGGCTGCGAGCACGCCCGCTTCGATGCCCTCGCCCGTTAGCTCCTCGGGCACTCCCAAGCGGACGCCCGCGAGGCTCTCCGCGCTCGGCAATGAGATCTCGTGCGGGAAACTCAGAGAAGTAGCGTCACACTCGTCGCGGCCGACCATGTGGCGCAGCATCAGCGCGGCGTCGCTGACGTCGCGCGTCAGCGGGCCCGCCTGGTCCAGCGAGGAGGCGAAGGCGATCATGCCGTAGCGCGAGACGGCGCCGTAGGTCGGCTTCAGGCCGACGATTCCACACAGAGCAGCCGGCTGGCGGATCGAGCCGCCCGTGTCGGTGCCCAGCGCCCACGGGGCCAGGCCGGCAGCGACGGCAGCCGCGCTGCCGCCGGAGGAGCCGCCGGGGACGCGCGTGCGGTCCCATGGGTTGAGGACCGGGCCGTAGGCGGAGTTCTCGTTGGAGGAGCCCATTGCGAACTCGTCCTGGTTGGTCTTGGCCAGCAACGGCGCGCCAGCCGCCTGCAGGCGCTTGACCGCCGTCGCGGTGTACGGGGGCAGGTAGCCCTCGAGGATGCGCGAACCGGACTGGCTGGGCACGTCCTTGGTGCAGAACAGGTCCTTGACCGCGAGCGGCACGCCGCCAAGCGGCACACCCGAAGGCTGTGTCGTCGGCCGTTCCCGCGCGACCCAGGTGAAGCAGTTCAGCTCGTCTGCCTGCGCGCGCTCGCGGTAGGCGTCGAACAGCTCGCCCGCCTCGATCTCGCCGGCGGCAAGCGCGCGGGCGGCAGCGACGGCCGACAGATCCAGCAGCTCCTTCTCGCTCATGCGAGCCGGCCCCTCCAAAACGCTGTTCGCACTGGTGCCCAGACGTCCCGACTCGGGGCGAGCCGGCTCCTCCAAAACGCTGTTCGTGCCAGTGGCTGTGCGTCCTGACTCCGGGCGAGGCGGCGCATCATCATGCCTGCGGAGAAGGGACTAGAAAACCCTCGCCGCTGACGGCCGGGGCCTGAGCCAGCACGACCTCGCGCGGGAGCGACTCGCACGGCTCGTCTGCGCGCAGCCTGCCCGTCACCTCGGCGACGTGTGTGGTGACCGGCACGCCCTCGAGGTCCAGCTCGCCGATCTTGGCGACGTGGTCGAGCACGGCGGACAGCTCGCGCGCCATCGGCTCGATCTCCTGCTCGCTCAGGCGCAGGCGCGCCAAAGACGCCACGTGCAGTACTTCGTCACGGTCGATCATCGACGGCGCATCTTAGAACGTGTCTCAAAATCTGCGGCACCGCGGGATCCGCTCGGATTTTGAGACACCTTCTTACGTCGTGAGTTTGCGCGGCTCAGGGGCGACCGGCGGGTACAGCGACGTGCGTTCGTCGCGCATCGACTGCCACGAGCCGGCGAAGATCAGGATCGTGCCGGCCAGCGCCAGCCAGGCGCCTGCGCACAGGGCGCTTGCGCCGTGTGGGCGCTCGAGCACACGCACGATCGCGGCGATCACGCCGATCAGGCCGAACAGGACGCACCACACTGCGGCGGCCACCGGGAAAGCGGTCGAGCGCTCGGTGATCGTCGTCAGGACTAGCGCCAGGGCGGCCAGCGCGGCGAGCATGATCAGCACGACCGCCGGCCCAAACGTCGCCCATGCGCTGAGCAGGACTCCGGCGTTTTCATACCACGGGCGTGTGAGCGCAACGATCACGAGGATCGCGCCGACGAGCGCGATCAACTCTCCTGAGCGCAGTCGCGTGAGCTTCATCGTGGCCCTACGGACATTCCCGGGGACGGGTCGCGCTGTGCCCGGGCAGCTTGCAAAGTGTTGTTGAGAAGCATCGCGATCGTCATAGGGCCCACCCCACCCGGCACTGGCGTGATCGCGCTTGCCACCTCGGCGACCGCCGCGAAATCGACATCGCCGACAAGGCGGCTCTTGGTGCCCGCCTCCTCTGGGGAAAGGCGGTTCATGCCCACGTCGATCACGATCGCGCCCGGCTTGACGAAGTCGCGCTCGACGATTCCGGGGCGACCGACGGCCGCGATCAGGATGTCCGCGCGGGCGCACACCTCACGCAACTCGCGCGTGCGCGAATGACAGATCGTGACGGTCGCGTTCGCCTCCAACAGCAGCTGCGCCATCGGCTTGCCGAACAGGTTCGAGCGGCCGACCACGACCGCCTCGGCTCCCTCCAGCTTCGCGTCGACGCTTGCCAGCAGCTCGATCACACCCGAGGGTGTACACGGGCGCAGACCCGGGCGGCCGAGCGAAAGCAGACCTGCGTTGACCGGCGTCAGCCCATCCACGTCCTTGCGCGGGTCGATCAGGCCCGTGAGCGTAGGGCCATGCAGATGCTCGGGCAGAGGCAGCTGCAGCAGCACGCCGCTGACGGCCGGGTCGTCGTTCAGAGCCTGCAAACGGCCAGCTACGAGCTCGAAGCCGGCATCGGCGGGGAGCCGTTCGTCGTACGGGGTCATCCCGACCTCGACACACGCGCGCTGCTTGCCGCCTACGTAGACGGCTGAAGCTGGGTCCTCGCCGACGAGCACCGTCGCCAGGCCGGGCGCTGGCGCGCCGCTCGCGACCAGCTCCGCGACATCGCGTGCGACATCTGCACGCACGCGCGCGGCGATTGCCTTACCGTCGATGATCGTCGCCGTCACTCCGTGGATCGTATTGATGATGTTCCGGTCGGTGCATGCACCGACCGGCCGGGGCGCACATGTGCGCCCCGGGACGGGGCCGCATGCGGCCCCGTCATTCTTGAAATTGGGATTTCTGCATCTATCCCCGCCGCGATACAGGGGCGTAGTCGGCCATCAACTTGCGCTCGGAACCGTCGCCGGCGAAGCGCACGACGATGATCCCGCCAGGCTCGACCCCGGTGACGACGCCCTCGCCGAACGCGGCGTGCACGATGTCATCACCGAGGCGATAGGAGGCGGCACCGGCCGGCCGACGAGAGGCAGTGACCCAGTCGCCGCCTCCCCCACGCGCTCCCACGCCGGCGAAGGCACCCACGCCGATCCGCGCTCCACCGGAACGCGACACCGACAGCGAATCGCCTGCCTGCGCCCCAGAGGGTGTGCCCGTCGGGGTACGTTCGCACAGCTCTGTGGGGATCTCGTCGAGAAAACGGCTCGCAAGACCGTATGTGGAGGCACCGAACACCGAGCGGCGCCTGGCGTACGTTAGATACAGCTCGCGCATCGCGCGGGTCACCGCCACATAGAACAGGCGCCGCTCCTCCTCGATGCCGCCTTCGTCGAGCGCACGCTGATGCGGGAAGACGCCCTCCTCGCAACCGGCCACGAACACGATCGGGTACTCGAGGCCCTTGGCGTTGTGCAACGTCATCAGCGTCACGAGGCCCTCGTCGTCTTTGCGCGAATCGCCGTCGGCCTTGAGCGCGATCTCCTGCAGGAACGCTCGAGCGTGTCCTCCTCGGCCGGGTTGTTGGCGTCGAACTCGTGCGCCACCTCGACGAGCTGTTGCAGGTTTTCGATGCGGCCCTGGGACTCGAAGGCCTTTTCGCCGTGGCCGACGGACTCGGCTTCGAGCGCCTCCATGTAGCCGCTGCGCGCCAGCACCGCCTCCATCAGGTCGCCGACCGGGATGCCGCCTGCTTGCCCACCTGGCCTCTTATGCCCTTCAGGGTCCGTCCCGGAGGATGCTTCCTGCGGGACGCCGCGCGCTAGCTCTGCCAAATCCTCCATCGTCGCCATGAAGCGACTCAGCGACTTGATCGCCGCGGCGCCCAGGCCGGGAATGCGATCGCTGGCGCGAGCCACCTCCCAGACCGACTCCCCCACGCTTGCTGAGTGCGCGACGATCCGCGACAGCGACGTCTGTCCGAGCCCGCGCCGTGGAGAGTTCGCGACACGTTGGAAGCTGACGACGTCGAACGGATTGGCGATCCATGCGAGATAGGCGATCGCGTCCTTGACCTCGGCGCGCTCGTAGAACTTGGTGCCGCCGATCACCTGGTAGGCGATCTCGCGTCGCACGAGCGTGTCCTCGATCACGCGCGACATCGCGTTGGTGCGATAGAAGATCGCGATCTCCGCGCGCGAGGCGCCCTCGTCGAGCAGACGCTCGACCTCGCCCACGACGAAACGCGCCTCGGCATGCTCGTCGTCGAGATCGTGCACCCTGATCGGCGTGCCGGCTCCCTTCTCGCTCCACAGCCGCTTGGCGATGCCGCCGCGGTTATTGGCGATGACGGCGTTGGCGGCCGAGAGGATCGTCTGCGTGGAGCGATAGTTCTGCTCGAGCTTGACCACACGCGCGTCGGGGAAATCCTCAGTAAAATCCAAGATATTGGATACATCGGCTCCGCGGAAGCTGTAGATTGACTGTGAATCGTCTCCCACGACCGCCAGGTTGCGATGGCCTGGGAGGCTGACGGGATCGCCGTGCGCTGGTCGCTGACGACCGCCTCCCACGAGCAGCTGCAGCAGCCGGTATTGAGCGTGGTTGGTGTCCTGGTACTCGTCTACGAGCACGTGCTTGAAGCTCTGCGCGTAGTGGGTGCGCACGTCCTCGAACAGCTCCAGCAGGTTCACGGTGCGAAACAGCAGGTCGTCGAAGTCCATCGCGTTCATGCGCAGCAGTTCGCCTTCGTAGAGGGCATAGACCTCGGCGAGCACCTCCTCGAACTGCGAGCCGACGCTTTGCGCGCAGTCAGACGCGGACAGCAGTTTGTTCTTGGCCTGGGAGATCTGACTGTGGACGGCCGCTGGCGCGAAGCGCTTGGGGTCGACGCCGACCTCTTCGATGCAGCGCTTGACCATCCGCCGCGCGTCGGCCTGGTCGTAGATCGTGAAGCGCGACGTATAGCCCAGACGCTCGGCGTGCGCGCGCATGATGCGTGCGCAGGCGGCGTGGAAGGTCATCAGCCACATGCGGCGCATACTGCCTCCAAGCAACCCTTCAACTCGGCCGCGCATCTCCTGGGCCGCCTTATTGGTGAAGGTGATCGCGAGGATCTCACTCGGATGAGCCTGGCCCGTGAAGATCAGGAAAGCCACGCGGTGAGTGAGGACACGCGTCTTGCCGCTGCCGGCGCCGGCGAGGATCAACAACGGACCCTCGCCGTGGGTAACGGCCTCGCGCTGGGGCTCGTTCAGACCCTCCAGCAGAGCCTGGACGCGCTCCGGATGCTCGTCCGGCGGCGCCTGCCAGGGCGCCGAGTGTGGGTCGGACAGCGCCTGTGCGGCGTTCGAGCGGTCTCTTTCGTGCATCTGGAAGGAGCATAGAAGCGGGGTCGGCCGGTGAGCCGCGGCTCGAGCGCCGGCGTGCGCGAACGGCCATCCCAGCCTCGCCGCGTAACGTCACGGCTCGAGCGCCGGCGTCTGCGGGATAGCCACACCAGCCTCGCCGCGTAACGTCACGGCTCGAGCGCCGGCGTCTGCGGGATAGCCACACCAGCCTCGCCGCGTAACGTCACGGCTCGAGCGCCGGCGTCTGCGGGATAGCCACACCAGCCTCGCCGCGTAACGTCACGGCTCGAGCGCCGGCGTCTGCGGGATAGCCACACCGACCTTGCGGCGTAACGTTTGCCGCGTGAGCATCGCCGATGAAGTCCGCGGATCGTGCGCGCGGATCGCCGCCAACGCCCGCTCGGTGCGGATCGACCTCGACGCGGCCGCCGAGGTGGAGCCGACGACGCCACCACCGCCCGACCCACTCTTCCACTACCTCGAGGGCGAGCCGGCCGACGTGGCCGACTACATGCTCGCACTCGACGCGATCAACTTTGGCTCGGGCTGGTTCCCCACGCTCGATAAGCGCAGCCACGACGGTAGACCCGTCAGCGGCTACTTCACCGTGGCCTGGGCGCTGGCCGACCACGTCCGTGCGCACGGCCCGCCCACGGCCGCTTGGCTATCGCACGTGGACACAGTCGGGATCGCCGAGATCCTCGGCCAGAACCCGACTAACGAGCTGATGAGCCTGTACTCGCAGGCACTGCGCGCGCTCGGGAGCTTCCTGGGAGAACGGCGAGCGCTCGATCTCCTCGCCAAGTCGGGCGGCTCGGCCGAGCGCTTGGCCGAGATGCTCGCGCGCGGCATGGCTATGTTCGACGATCGCGGCTTCTATAAGCGTGCGCAGATCCTCGCCAACGATTTGGCGCTCGCGGGCGTGGCCGAATTCGACGATCTCGACCGCCTCACGATCTTCGCCGACAACCTCGTGCCCCACGTGCTGCGTTGCGATGGCGTGCTGCTCTACGACGACGCGCTCGCGACTCGTATCGACAGCGGCCAACCCCTGGCGCTAGGTAGAGTCGAGCGTGAGATCCGCGCTTGCGCCTTGCATGCGTGCGAGCTGATCTCCCAGCGCACGGGTGTGCCCGCGCGCGCAATCGACACCTGGCTATGGAGCCGCGGCCAGGCCCCCGAGTACAAGGCGCGCCCGCGCCACCGCTGCCGCAACGTGTTCTACTGACAGAACTTGATGCGTTTTCGCACTAGGGGCCGGCCGGTGGGCGGCGGGTTGTATTCAAAATTCCGTACTTCTTTCGAGTCAAAATAGTTACAGGCGTAAAAGATCTCGAAAATTTGGATACAACCCCGCACTCAAACCCCAGTCGGCCTTCCCCTCGACATCAAACCCCCTCAACAACCCCCCCAATCCTCAAACACAAAGACCCCCACAGTCCGCGGTAGAGAGCTCAGCCCCCATCGAGAACTCAGCCCCCCGCCGGGCTTGGCCCCTTGACCGTACGCAGAGGGCGTACCTCCGCCGGCGGCTCGGCCTCCTCACCCGAGAGCTCGGCGACCGCCCGCTCCAGCGCGCCGATGCGACTGGCCAACCCCTGGATCGCCTCCGCGATCGGGTCCGGCAGGTGGATCCAATCGGCGTCCGGGCCCTCGGGACGACGGCCGTCCACGCGCACCGGATGACCCGGGTTGCCAACCACCGTGGAATTGGGTGGCACGTCGGTGATGACGACACTGTTGGCGCCGATCTTGGCGCCGTGGCCGATCGTGATCGGACCCAGCAGCTTGGCGCCCGAGCCGATCGTCACATTGTCCTGCACGGTTGGGTGACGCTTGCCCGTAGCGAAACCCGTGCCGCCGAGCGTGACGCCCTGATAGAGCGTGACGTCGTCGCCAATCTCGGCCGTTTCGCCGATCACCACGCCGGAGCCATGGTCGATGAAAAAACCATTGCCGATATTCGCCGCCGGGTGGATCTCAATACCCGTCAGAGCTCGCGATACAAGCGCGATCGCGCGCGGCAGCACCGGGATCTCCGCGCTCTGCAGCGCATGGGCCACGCGATGGGCCAGCAACGCCTGTATCCCCGGCCAGGTCGCGACGATCTCCACCGGCCGCACGCCGCACGCCGCGGGATCGCGGTCCCGGGCCACTGCGACATCCCGTCGCAGCTCCCTTGCAACTCGTGCGAAGGTCCTGATGCCGAGCATGGAGAAAGCGTAGCGGGCGCCGGTGGCCGCGCGCGAATCGTGGGATGACTCGCGCGCTGCGAGTAGTGGACAACTCGCGCAAAAATAGCGGACGACTAATAGTGGACGACTAATAGAAGGATGGATGGCGGAACGGGCAATAGTCCTTGGTGGAGGACGCGTTGGGGTCCCCGAGCCGCACCCACACGCCCGTGCCGTCGCTGAGCCTTGCGCACGGTGGCGCTTCCGAGGACGATATCGGCCCGTGTCCGAGGGTTGCGAAGGAGTCGGTCAGCCCACTCGGCAAGCCGTATTCGTCGTCGAGCACCTCGAGTTTGGCGATCCGCGCAAACGCCACGAGGCCCGCTTCGGAGAAGTCGGGCGTATAACCGGGCGGGGGTTCTTTTGGCCCCATGTTCAGCAAAGCGATTTCACGCACACCGTTTCGCCGCAACGCCTGCATCAGTCCGAGCACGTCGCCGTCGCGTTTCGGCCCGGAGACAAGGAATCCGTTGTCACTGTGAAGCGTGAGGATGCCCTGAGCATCGAGCGGCCCGGGTTTCTCTCCCGGAAGCTTGATCTGATAGGCACCTCCGGCGCCAAAGCTGGCGCCGAGAACGTTGAAGAGCGCGATCAGCACGAGCACGCCCGTGGCAAGAACACGTCCTGGGCGGCGCTTCAGGCTCGCGACCCAGCCGCTGCCGAACACCGCCAAGTAGAGCAAGAGAGGGATGCTGTAGCGAGTGTCGTGAACGAACGTCTCGGTAATCCCCGCCCATGCCACGAACGCGCCGATCGTGATCTCCCAGGCAAATGGGCTGACCGGTCGCCGGCGCGCGAAGCCGACGATTGTCCACAGCCCGCCAATCAGCGAGAAGACGAACAGCGGCAGGTACAGCTGGAAGTTGGCCGCGTTCCAGAAATACCAGCTCAAGTTGGCCAGTGAGAAACGCGGCGGCGCGATCCCCTGCTCCAGGCTCGGGCCAGACGCGGCCTGCGCCGCTCCGTGAGCCAGGGCTTCCACTTCGGCGACGTTGCTCAGATACCACGGCACAGCAAGCGCCAGCGCGATGATCGAGAACACCGCGAAGCCACGCCATGCGCTCCAGCCCCCTCGTATCAACGTCACCAACACAACGCCGGCGACGAAGAAGGCAAACGGCTCCTTGGTAAGCATGCCAAGGCCGACAACCACGCCGGCGGCCGCCGAGACCCCGATGCGCGAGAAGCGCTCGGTCGCGAGTATCAGCCACACCGCGACCGCCACCATCGCGGCCTCCGGCGCATCGATCATGAAGACGTGGAATTGGGCCGTGATCAGCGGCGAGCCGAACGCGAACACGACCGCAAGCAGACCGGCGCGAGCACCAAACGCCAGCCGCCCGACGTTGTAGCAACCGAGCGCGAGCAGCGGCACGAAGACAAGGTTCTCGGCGATCACCAGCGGGGTCACGCCGAAGCCCCCTATCCAGATTCCCAGCGCACCCACCAGGTATGCGACAGGCGGATAGGGGCTCGTGACCGTAAGCGCCGTGCCCACACTGCCCGCGCTCAGGTGTTCGTAGACGGTCATCGCCTGGGCCAGACGAATGCCTGCATCGAAGATCGGAATGGTCTGGTCTTGTCCAAGCCACCACAGCGTGATGCCCAGGAACGCGACCACCACCCCGATCGACATCCAGGCCTCGGAGGTCAGGGCTGGGCGCCGGATCCGGATCGCCGTCCGCAAAGCTGGCACAGTCCGACCAGTGGCAGCCTGTAGCTCCATCATTAGCCAGCTAGTGAATCACATTACTTGGATTAATTCCATTTAGTGCCGTATTTCATCAATCGCAGACGTTCTAAAGAAGCGCATGCTAAGGCCAAGTCTTTGAGCAATGCTCAGGCCCAGGCGTTCTGGGAGGGCACGAAGAACGCCTGCGAGATGTAGCGCTCGCCCGAGTCGGGCATGATCGTCACGATCCGCTTGCCCTTGGACTCCTCTCGCGCGGCGACCTGAAGGCTCGCCCACAGCGCAGCGCCACAGGAGATTCCGGCGAGCAGTCCCTCCCGCCGCGCACAACTCCACGCGGTTTGGATCGCGTCGTCGTCAGAGACGGGGATCACCTCGTCGATCAACTCGCGGTTGAGCACCGGCGGAAGGAAGCCTGCGCCGATGCCCTGGATGCGGTGCGGACCTGGCCGCGAGCCCGAGAGCACCGCCGATCCGCTCGGCTCCACCGCCACGATGTGCAGCTTCGGGTTTTGCTCGCGCAGATATTCGCCAACGCCTGTGATCGTGCCGCCGGTGCCGACACCGGCGACGAGCACGTCGACGCGACCGTCGAGCGCACGCGCGATCTCGGGGCCGGTCGTGCGGCGATGGGCCTGCGGATTGGCGGGGTTGGAGAACTGGTCTGGCAGGAACACGTCGGGGTCGCGTGCCATCGCCTGCGCCGCTTGCACAGCCTCCCCCATGCCGCCGAGCGACTCGGTGATCTGAACGCTTGCGCCGTAGAGCTTGAGCAGGATCTCGCGCTCGCGGCTCATTCCCTGAGGCAACGTCAACAAGAGGTCATATCCCTTGGCGGCACACACGAACGCAAGCGCAATACCGGTGTTGCCGCTCGTCGCCTCGACGATCGTGCTGCGCCCCGGCTCGATCCGGCCTTCGGCCTCCGCCGCTTCGATCATCGCCACGCCGATCCTGTCCTTGACGCTCCCACCCGGGTTGAACGCCTCGAGCTTGGCGTACAGCTCGACGCCGTTCTGCTCGGAGGGGGCCCCCTCGAGCATCCGCTGCAGGCGAATCAGCGGCGTCCCACCGACAAGCTCCGCAATGTTGATCGGAATTGACCCCATATGTCCACGACAATAGTGGCTCGGATCAGATGTGGTACATGCTCGCGCCCGAGTCGCGTGCTTCGCGCTCGATCACATCGGCGATGCTCGTCTGCTCGAGCACTTCGCGGGCGGCCTTGGCGGCATCGCCGAAGACACCGTCGGCGTCGCGGCCGAGCGGACCGTCAAGCAACTCCACGACCTCCAACACGCTCACATGCGCTGGGTCACGGGCGAAACGGTAGCCGCCCTTGACACCGCGCTGGGAGTTGACCACGCCGGCCCGGCGCAGCACAGCGAACAGCTGCTCGAGAAACTGGACCGGCATCTCGCGACGCCGAGCGAGCTCGCCGATCGGCACCGGCTCCGAGCCACCGGCGCGACCCAGCTCCGCGAGCGCGGCCACCGCGTAGGGAGACTTGCTTGTAATCGAGATCATCGCGCAAGCGCGATGCTACGCGTCTACAACCAACCGCGCTCTGTGGCGATCAGAACTGCTTGGGCGCGATCGACTGCACCGAGCTTGCCGTAGATGTTGTGCAGGTGGGTGCGCACCGTGCTCGTGGAGAGCGTCAGCTCGTGGGCGATCTGCTTGTAGACCTTGCCTTCGGCGAGTCGCTGCAAGACGCCGACCTCGCGGCCGGAGAGCGGGCAGGGATCGACCGTGCGCTGTCGCTGAGCGCGGAAGCTGGGCAACTCGTACATCACGCGGCGTAGTTCCTCGGGACCGAGCCCCAGAGCACGGGCGCAGGCGAGCATCTCCCCCGGCGCGACCGCTGCGCCGTTAGCGTAGTGCGCGAGCATGTCGGCGAGGCGTACGAATGCCGCCTCGCCACCGGCGTCGGGATTGTGGTGGCGCTCGATCACCGTGGCGATCGCCGGCGGCAGACCCCAGCGACGTGCCAGCACCCCGCCCACCAGTGCGTGGTCTACGCCCAGCTCGCGCCGTTCCTGATGGATGCGCTTCTCGGGTGTCTGACCCTCCTTCTTGACCTGAGCGATATAGCCGGGGTAGGCGTGCATCAGCACGAGCTTGCCGACGTCGTGCAACAGGCTTGTGACCGTCAGGCGGTCGCGGTGCTCATAGCCGACCTCGGCCGCGAGCCGGTCGGCTGTGTGCTGGGTGGCGAGCGCGTGCAGGCGAAAGCGCTCGGGTGCCGTGTCCCAACCGGTGGAGTGTTCGAAAAAGTCAAACGTGCGTACCCTGCTGGCGATCGATTCGACCGCAGCGGGCGTCAGCCTGTCGACCGCTCCGACGACGGTCTCGATGCGCTCGGAGGGACCGCGTCCCTCGTTGGCGAGGCGCATCACGGCGATCAACAGCGCCACGTCAGACTCGACGGCAGCGACGATATCGGCGGTCGCCACGTTGTCCTTGGAGATGACCGCTAGCAGACGACTGCGTGACTCTGACAACGCCGGGAACGCGTCCAGCGCCTCGAAGGCTCGCATCAAGCGGCGGCCGTGGCCCTCGTTTTGATGGCGCTCGCCCGAACCGCCCGAACCGCCCGAGCTTCGCCCGAGCGCGGAGGGATCCGCGGAGTCGCTTCCGTGCGTTGGCTTTGTCACTGTTGCTTGCGTGCCCATGACACCTTCTTGACGTGGGCGGCATCCGAGCCGACCCATCTGGTCGTCAGGGGTCCTATCGGCAGCTACAGACGGTTTGTTGAGCGGTCCCTTCCCAAAACGCATAGCCGCCCGCTCTTTTTAGTAGCGATACGCCGAGGAATCGGCCCAAACCGCCAACTCGGCCTCAGACCGCCAACCCGACAAGAGCACCACCAATGGGTCTTTCAACATGATCTGCACGCTCTATACCCCCTTGTTCGGACACAAGTGATTTATTTAGGTACCTAACCTTTAGGTACGCGTTCATAAAAGGGGGGTGTTAGGGGTGTTAGGGACCATTCAAAGGCGAACCCACACACTCAACGTTCACAACTATGTGCTCACGCCACACAGCTTGTTCAAAGAACAGGCTCTTAGTGCCAAGCTAGCGGGAGCCTACGCCGGCAGATCTGCGCCCGGTAGAGCTGCCCCAAGCAGACCACAACCAGCAGACCTCCCCCGACGGACCTGCGCCGTACAGGCCTGCCCCCAGCAGACCAGCCCCGACAGACCTGCCCCCGGCTGACCTGCACCGACGGGCCTGCTCCCCGACAGACCCTGCGCCTAGGGGAACGGCCCTTCAGCCGGCGAGTGCGAGATCGATGCGGCGCAGGGTCTCCTCGCGACCGAGCAGCGCAACACTCTCGAAGATGCCGGGTGAGACGGTGCTGCCGGCGATCGCCACGCGCACTGGCTGGTAAACCTCGCGCGGCTTGGCGTCGTGACGCTCGATGACTTGCGCGAGCGCGGCCTGTACCGCCTCGACCTCGAAGCTCGGAGCCGCTGAGAGCTGCACGCGCGCGTCACCCAACACCGACACACCACGCTCCCCCAACCAGCGTTCGCGCGCGGCGACGTCCTGCGCGACGCCGGTGAAGAAGAAGCCCGCCAGCGGCCAGAAGTCGGCGAGCGTCTGGATCTTCTCCTGGCTGATCGCGACGGCGCCCTCGAGCAGCTGACGATCGGCAAGCGCAGCATTCGCCGCTTGCGGATCGGCGATGCGCAGGTAGGCGAGCACACGCTCGGCGAGCTCTGCCACCGAGAGCCCGCGAATATAGATACCGTCGAGCCACCGCAGCTTGACCTCGTCGAAGCGGGCCGGGTTACGACTGACGCGCTCCAGCTCGAAGCGCTCCACCAGCTGCTCGGTCGAGAGCACGGTGGCGTCGTCCCCCGCGCCCCAGCCGAGCAGGGCCAGGTAGTTGCGCACCGCCTCGGGCAGATAGCCCGCTTCGCGCAACTCCTGCACCGATGCGGCGCCGTGACGCTTGGAGAGCTTCTTGCCATCGGGACCGTGCAGCAGCGGCAGGTGCGCATACAACGGCTCGGCGTGATCGGTACCGAAGCCGACAGCTTTGGCGGCTTGCAGGACGAGCAACTGCTTTGGGGTGTTCGAGAGGTGATCCTCGCCGCGCACGACGTGCGTGATGGCCGCGTCGAGGTCGTCGATCGCGACCGCGAAGTTGTAGAGCACCGAGCCGTCGGCGCGCGCGATCACGGGATCGTCGAGGTGTACGTGTTCGAAGGTCGTGTCGCCGCGGATCAGGTCGTGTACGACCGTCGCGCCACCATCGGGTACGCGCAGCCGTACTGCGCCGTCCTTTTGGCTTGCACCGTCTCGCTCCTCGCCGCGAAAGCCGCGCTCGGCGCCATGCAACTGCTTGTAGGCGGCTACATCTGCGGCTGTCGCACTCGAACGATAGGCATGTCCGCCGGCGAGCAGCGCCTCCAACACCTCCTGGTGGCGAGTGGCTCTTTCGGTTTGGAAGACGGGGCCCTCATCCCAGTCGAGCTGCAGCCAGCGCAGCGCGTCGAGGATCTGCTCGAGGTTCTCGGGCGTGGAGCGCTCGCGGTCGGTGTCCTCGATGCGCAGCAGGAAAAGGCCGCCCGAGTGACGCGCGAGCAGCCAGTTGAACAGAGCGGTGCGCGCGCCGCCGATGTGCAGCGCGCCTGTGGGCGATGGAGCGAAGCGAACTCTCATAGGATCGTCGCCATGCTAGTCGCCCGGCGCCGATGCGTGAAATCCCAAGCCTGCCGGCGTCCACCGCGAGTTGGGCTGTCTGCCATATTCGGGAGGACCTCGACGTGCTGATCGGCGCTCACGTCTCCCCCGCCGGCGGCCTGGCCAAGGCGATCGAGCGAGGGCTGGAACGCGACTGTCGCGCGATCCAGATCTTCAACCAGTCGCCGCGCATGTGGCGCCCGACCATCTACCGCGAGGAGGACGTCGCTGCGTTTCGCGAGGCGATGAGCTCCAGCCAGATCGACGCTGTCCTGATCCACGCGGTGTACCTGCTCAACTGCGCAAGCGAGGACGCCGAGATCCGCAGGAAGTCGCTCGAGTCGCTCACGCACTCGCTGCGCGTCGGACACGACATCGGTGCCGCGGGCGTTGTCCTGCACCCGGGCTCGGCCAAGACCGGCGATGCAGCCGAGGCGGTCGCACGCGCTGGTGAGACGATTCGCGAGGCGCTTGCCGACAGCGAGGTTTGCCCGCTTCACCTGGAGAACACGGCCGGCGCGGGCGGCACGTTGGGACGCTCGATCGACGAGCTCGCGGCCCTGCTCGAGGCAGCCGGTGACGACGGGCGACTGGGACTGTGCCTTGACTCCTGCCATCTGTTCGCCTCCGGCTATGACATTCGCACCTACGCGGGAATGGACGAGCTAACGAAGGAGATCGCCGAAAAGATCGGCCTCGAGCGCGTGGACTCGTTGCACCTCAACGATTCCCAAACCCCGCTCGGATCCAACCGCGACCGCCACGCGAACGTCGGCACAGGGGGGCTCGGTGAGAGCGGCTGTGCGGCGTTTCTCTCCGCGCCTCCGTTTCAGGAGCTGCCGTGTGTGTTGGAGACACCCGGCGAGAACCGCTCGGGACCAACTCGCGAGGAGATCCAGCTCGCCGTGGCGCTGCACGATCGGGGTGTGCGCGAGCGCGAGGAGGAGGAGGAGGAGGAGGAGGGGAAGAAGAAGAAGAAGAAGTCCTAAGCGAGAAACCTCAAAGCGCGAAAAACTCCCAAGCGTGAATCCCCTGAGCGGCGGTGTGCGAACGTCCTAGTGGGAAACGTTGGCCGGCGACGCTAGCCGGTTGCCGCAAGCGCCGGGGCCGGCGCCAGAGCGGCTTCCAGCTCGGCGCGCACCCCCGGCGTGTGCTGTACGCGGTAGGCCTCGCCGAGGCGCAGGATGCGCGTGCCGGCGCTTGTCAGCATCTCCAGCACCACCTCGGCTGGGCCGTGGTTGGTCTCGATGATGTCCTTGACATCCTCGATCGCGCTTGCCAGCAGACGAGTAGCATCCACCTGCAGCCGCACCGGTTGCGCCGCCGCGGCCCGCGCTACGGAGAGCGCTTTGGCCTCGCTGTTGGCGCGCTCGATCTCTTGCTCGGTAGGTGTGAAGCGCTCGACCGACTGGACGACGACGCAGGTCTTGCCGGCCTCCTTGTGATCGACGCGGCCTCTGACGAGCACCACCTGATCGACCGCGAGCGCGCTCGCCTCCGTGCCGAGTGCCTCCTGCTCGGCGAGCGCCTTGCCGAATACGAGGATCTCGACGGCGCCTTCGAGATCGTCGAGCGTGGCGAACATCATGTGGTCGCCATTGCGCGTGCGGATCTTCTTGGACTCGGTGATGATCCCGCCGACGGTCACCCAGTCCTTGTCGCGACGTCCCGACAGCGCGACAAGCGAGCAGTCCACGCGCGCCCTGAGCGCCTCGCGCATCGGCTTGAGCGGGTGAGCGGAGATGAACAGCCCGATCGCTTCCTTCTCGACGGCAAGCAGTTGCGGCTGGTCGAACTCCTCCGCTGGGATCGGAGGGTTGCTCGGCTTGAGCAGGCCCGCCCCTGGCGCCGGACCCCCGGACCCACCTGAGGTGCTAGTTGCCGGCGGGTCGAGGTCGAAGATCGAGCCCTGGCCGACGAGCGCGTCTTGCTGGGCCTTCTGGCCCGCCGCCTGTGCGGTTTCGAGGACGGCGAGCATGCCCTTGCGGCTGGCGCCGGTGGAGCCGAGCGCGCCGCACTTGATCAGGGCCTCGATCGCCTTCTTGTTGACTGCGCGACTGTCGACGCGCTCGCAGAAGTCCCACAGCGACGTAAACGGCTTGGGGTGGGCGGGATCCGATTCGTCGCGAGCGCACTTGATCGCCTCGACAGCCTGATAGCCAACACCCTTCACGGCATCGAGGCCGAAGCGGATGTTGCGATCCACCACCGTGAACTCGTGGTCTGAGAGGTTGACGTCGGGCGGCAGGATCTCGATGCCCATCTCCTCGCAGCGAGCGACGAAGAAGGGGACCTTGTCCTTGGTTGACATTACCGAGGAGATCAGCGCCGCCATGTACTCGGCGGTGTGGTTGGCCTTCAGCCAAGCGGTGCGATAGGCGATCAGCCCGTAGCAGGCGGCGTGTGACTTGTTGAATGAGTAGTCGGCGGATTTTTCGTTGGTCTGCCAGAGGAACTCGATCACGTCGCTCGAGGTTCCAGACGCGCGGCAGCCCTCGACGAACTCCGGCTTCAACGCGGCCATCGCCTGGCGGTTCTTCTTGCCGATCGCCTTGCGCAGATCGTCGGCCTTGGCGCCTGAGAAGCCGGCGATCTCCTTGGAGATCTGCATCGCCTGCTCCTGATAGAGGATCACGCCGTTGGATGACTCGAGGATCGGACGCAGGCGCTCGTCGGGATAGGAGATGGCCTCAGGGTTGTGCTTGCCCCTGGCGTAGACCGGGATTTGATCCATCGCACCGGGCCGATAGAGCGCGTTGAGCGCGACGAGGTCGTTGAACTCATCGGGGCGCACCTTCTTCAGCGCCTCGCGCATCCCCTCAGACTCGAACTGGAACACGCCGATCGAGTCGCCCCTCGTGAGCATCTCATACGTGTGCGCGTCGTCAAGCGGCAGCGTGGACATGTCCGGTCGTGTGCCGGTCGAGCGCTCGATGATGTCGAGCGCGTCCTCGATCACGTCGAGGTTGCGCAGACCGAGGAAGTCCATCTTGAGCAGACCGATTTCCTCGATCGGCTTCATCGAGAACTGTGTGACTGTGCGGAAGGAGCGCTCGCCGTCCTCGTCGGTGCCGGCGTCGGCGAGCTGTAGCGGCACGATGTCGGTCAGCGGCCGATCGGCGATCACCACTGCCGCGGCGTGGATCGAGGAGTTGCGCACGATCCCCTCCAAACCCTTGGCGACGTCGATGATCGTGCGCGCCTCGGGCTCCTCGTCGTAGGCCTTGCGCAACGGTTCGCCCGCTTTCAGGCAATCCTCGAAGGATGGAGCACGACCCATGATCGGGTCGGGAATCAGCTTGGCCAGACGATCGCCCGCGCCGTAGTCGCGACCGAGCACACGTGCGGCGTCGCGGGTGGCCGCGCGCGGGAACATCTTGCCGAAGGTGACGATCTGGGCGACCGACTCGCGCCCGTACTTCTCGGTCACGTAGCGCATCACGCGCTCGCGCCCGCGCACGGAGAAGTCGATGTCGATATCGGGCATCGACACACGCTCGGGGTTGAGGAAGCGCTCGAACAGGAGGTCGTAGCGCAGCGGATCGACGTCGGTGATCGCAAGGCAATAGGAGACGATCGAGCCTGCCGCCGAGCCACGGCCGGGACCGACGGCGATCCCATTCTCCTTGGCGAACTTGACGAAGTCCCAGACGATCAGGAAGTAGGCGTTGAAACCCATACGGTCGATCACGCCGAGCTCCATGTCCATGCGCGCGATCGCCTCGGCGGCCGGCGGGTCGCCGTAGCGCACGTGTAGACCGCGCAGCACCTGCTCGCGTAGGTAGTCGCGCTCACTTGAGGCGTCGGGGGTCGTGTATTTGGGGATCAGCTGCTTGTCGAGCTCAAGCTCGACGTTGCAGCGCTCGGCGATCTCGATCGTGCTCGCGATCGCCTCGGGCCACTCCGCGAAGGAGCTTGCCATCTCGGCGCTATCGCGCAGGTAGAACTCGTTCGTCTCGAAGGTCATCTTGGGTGCGGCCAGCGTGCTCTTGGTTTGCACGCACAGCAGCGCGGTGTGGTGGTCGTAGTCCTCGCGACGCAGATAGTGCACGTCGCCGGTGCCGACCAGCTTGCCGCCCATCTCCCGCGGCGATGCGCACGATTCCCTCGTTGCACTTGTCTTGTGCGGTGAGACCGTTCTTCTGAACCTCGAAATAGACGTTCTCGGCGCCGAAGATGCGTGTCAGATCGTCGGCATGGGCGCGGGCGTCGTCGGGGCGATCGTCGAGCAGTCGCTGGCAGAAGCGCGAGGCCAGGCAGCCGGTGAGCGCGATAATTCCCTCGGAACGCTGCTCGATCTGGGCCAGGTCGAGCGACGGCTTGCCTCTGTGCAGTCCTTCCAGGAAACCGGCGGAGGAGAGTTGCACGAGGTTGCGATAGCCGATGTCGCTGGCGGCCAGCAGCGTGAGGTGGTTGCGCTCGACGCGGCCCGGACCCCGCGCGGCGTGGTCGTCGACCATGTAGATCTCGCAGCCGAAGATCGGCTTGACGTTGTGCTTCGAGCACGCCTTGTGGAGCTCCACCATGCCGTTCATGACGCCGTGGTCGGTGAGCCCGAGCGCCGGCTGATCGAACTCGGCGGCACGCTTTGCGAGGTCCTCGATCCTGCATGCGCCGTCGAGCAGCGAGTACTCGGAGTGGACGTGCAGATGGGCGCAGGACTGGGGAGTCACAGAGCTTGGATGGTATGCGCTCCGGCGGCGGACCGATAGACGCCTTTGACCGCCTGGAAGAACGCCCGAAGGTGGCGAGCCGAAAAGCTCAGGAGCCTGCGACTGTGAGGCCCTGCGCGCGCGCCGTCCACTGTAGGAACGCGTCCACAGAGCTCGCGTCGCCGGTCACGAAGGTTCGATCCTCCGGCGGCGGTTGAGTGCCCGCGAGCAGACAGATCAGAGCGTGCCCACTGAGCGAGATCGTGGCGACGGGCTCGCCCGCCGCGCTTCGGCTCACGAGGATCGGCTCGCCATCGCAGACGCGCACGTAGATGACGATCCCCGAGGTGCCCTGGATGTCGAAGGCCAGCTCGAAGCGCCGTCCGCTGGTCCACGCAGGGTCGACCGCCTCGGCCATTGCCAGCAGCAGCAACCCCGGCCAGACATCGACCCCGGCCGAGGCCAGGTCGGCGAGCGCGATCGGACGGCGCCGCGTCTTGAGGAAGCGTCGCGCGCTGCGACGGCCCTTGCGGATGCGCAGACCGCGCTGCCTACGCGAAGCGCCGCCAGCAGCGAGCTCGCTGAACGCGGCGACCGGACCCTCCAGCGAGAAGTCGATCGAGCCGCGCGGTTCCCTGGAGATGGTTGCTTGGCTCGGATCGAGTGTCACGTAGAAGGTGCCGAGCTCGCGAATCTTGATCTCGTAGTTGAGCGGCCCCTCGATGGCCTCGCGCTGGGCCGGTATCAACTCGATCACCAGTTCCGCGGCCAGCTTTGCGTCGCGCTCACCGGCGAGTTTGCGAATCGCCGGCGCCAGCCAGGAGATCCGCTTGTCCGGCACCGTGAGCAGACGCGACTGCAGAGCGATCGGCTCCGTGCTGATCGCACCTGCGGCAATTGCCTCGCTGGGGCCAAGACCCGGCACCGACGGCTCGGAAGGCGCCAGCCGCTCGGCCGGCGCTATCGGCGCGGCAAGCCCCTCTGCCCGGGACTGCTCGTCGGCGTCGACGTAGGACTCCTCATCGGAGACGGATTGCTCGTCGGCCGGCGACTCCTCAGCGGTCTCCGGGTCCACGAGCGCCTCGGGTTGTGCGACGAGCTCGGGCTCCTCCCCAGCTGCCGCGGACTCCTCGAGAACCTCGGGCTCCTCCAAAACCTCTATCGCCTCGGGCTCTGCGACGGCCACGGGCTCGTCGGCTACGACGATCCCCTCGACGGGCTCGGGCTCTGCGACCTGCTCGAGCTCTGCGACCTGCTCTGGCTCTGCGACCTGCTGCTCTGGCTCATCGACGACTGCAGGCTCGACGGTCGGAAGACCCTCTATCGCCTCAGGCTCTACGAAGACCTCAGACGCCACAGCCTTTGGCTGCTCGACGACGACAGGCTCAACCGCCTCGGACCCCTCGACGACAACAGGCTCGGACACCGCCTCAGGCTCCTCGGCAACCACAGGCTCCTCGACGACACCTTGCTCGGTCGCCTCAGGCTCCTCGGCAACCACAGGCTCCTCGACGACACCTTGCTCGGTCGCCTCTGGCTCCCTGGCAGTCTCGGGCTCGGCAACCACCTCGGGCTCGACCGCGGAAGGCTCCTCGACCGCCACCGTGGGCCGCTGCTCATCGACCTCGGCCTCCTTGACCTCGGCAACGCGAGCGCGCAGACGTTCGACGGCGGCAACGAGCGCATCGGCCATCTCACGCCGGTGGATGGCCTCGCGCTCGGACTCGGGCTCGGTTGTGTGCTGCAGCAGCGCCGGGTCGATCGGCTCGTTCAGCTGGGCTCGCAGGTCGTCTGCGGTACGTGTGAGCTCGAAGCGCAGATCCTCCATGCGCGCGCCCATCGCCGTCAGCTCGCGCACATAGGTCTCGCGCTCCCACACGACCTGCTGCTGGAGCTCCTCGCGCAGAGCGGTCAGCTCGCGCTCGAAGCCTGCACGCAGGCCCGCGGCGACGTCCATCAGCTCGCGTACGATCGGCGTCAGACGGGCATCGCGCTCGCGCAGCTGGCTGAGCTCGGCGCTGAGCTCGCGCACGTCGCGTTCAGTCTCCTCCAGGCGATTGCTCAGCTCCTGGATCTGCCCGCGCATCTCGCGCTGCAAGCGCTCGCCGCGCTCGTCGGCCTCGACGCGCAGCTGTTGCTCGGCGTACTCCCTCTGCTTGGCCCCGCGTACGTCCGATTCGCGCTCCATCAACTGTTGGGCGATGCGCTCGCGCTCGCGCCCGACCTCCTCCAGGCGCTGCTCGAGCGCGGCGAGGTGGGTCTCGAGGTTGCGCACGGCCGCCTCGGCCGCCTCGGCGCGACGGGCTATGACCGGATCGCCGGCCTCGGCACGGCGTGCGCGGCGTGCGGCGAGTACGTCTGGCGTGGCGTCGGACTGCGCAGGCATATCCGGCGTTTCGCTCTCCTCGATCATCATTGGGGCACCAGACTAGAGACGGCCCCGGACGGCTCCTACCACTGAAAAGCCACCACCCCCCGCGCGCGCGGGGGGCATCGCTCTTTTCCGTACACGTCGACCCCTCCAAACAGGGCGCCCAAACCCTGGAAAACAAACTGAAACCTCGCGCGCAAGCTCGCTCCGGCCCAGAGCTATGGCAAAGCGTCTGCTACTGGTTGCGCAGGCGCCAGGCCATGCGCGACTGCAGCGACCAAAGCTCGATGAAACCTGGCGAGGCGCTCTGCGAGAACAGGCCGCCGGATTCGCCGAAAGACGCCAGCGCCTGGTCGTAGACCGCGTTCGCCGAAGCGCGAGTGACAACGCGCGCGTGGCCCTTGTAGAGCTTCAGGCCGATCGTGCCGCTGACCTGCGCGTTGACGGAGTCCATGTAGGCATCGAGGTCGCCGCGCAACGGCTCCCACCACAGGCCCGCGTAGACGAGATAGGCCCACTGGCGGTCCAGGCCCGCCTTGAACTGGTTTTGGTGGATCGTGCAGACGAGCTTCTCCAGCTCCTGGTGGGCGGGCAGCAGGATCGCCGCCGCCGGCGCCTCGTAGATGTCGCGCACCTTCAAGCCCACGATGCGGTCCTCGATGTGGTCGACGATGCCGACACCGTGGCGCGCGGCGATCTCGGCGGCGCGTTCGAGCAGATCAACCAGCGGCAAACGCTCACCGTTCAGGCCAACCGGCACGCCGCGCTCGAACTCCACCTCCACGATCTCGGCCTCATCCGGGGCCAGCTCGGGGCGCGTCACCAGTTGGAAGACGTCGTCCTCCGGCGCATGGTCTAGCTCCTCGATCCAGCGTCCCTCCGAGGAGCGGCCCCACAGGTTGTCATCGATCGAATATGGGGCCACCTCGGTCCCACCCTTGACCGGGATACCGTGCTCGCGTGCATAGGCGATCTCCTCCTCGCGACCCATCTGCCAGGAGCGCACCGGCGCGATCGTCTTCAGCTCAGGGGCCAGCGTTGCCACCGTGGCCTCGATCCGCACCTGGTCGTTGCCCTTGCCGGTGCAGCCGTGGGCGATCGTGTCACAGCCAGAGCGGCGGGCGTAGTCGACCGCGAGCTTGGCGATTAGTGGGCGCCCGAGCGCCGTGAACAGCGGGTAGCCGCCTCCGTAGAGCGCGTTGGCCTTGATAGCTGGGACCACATATTCCCGCGCGAACTCCTCGCGGGCATCCACGACGTGGCATTCCAAGGCGCCCAGGCGCAGCGCCTTCTCGGAGATCACCTCGTAGTTCTCGCCCGGCTGACCCAGGTTGACGGTCAGACAGACCACCTCGGCAACGTATGAGTCCTGGATCCACTTGAGCATCACGCTCGTGTCGAGGCCGCCCGAGTAGAGCAGCAGCACACGGTGGACGTCCTCGGGACGCGCCTCGTAGGAGGCGGTTGGTGCGGGAAGGCTGCTCGGCGGGTCGGTCACGCGCGGGAAGGCTAGCGGGTGCCCGCGACGGGCGGGCGTTCCATAAGCGGATACGGCGGCGCTTGCGGGCGGAAGCCGAGCTTCCGAACCCGTTTGGGATCGTCGTCCAGCTCGAGTCCATCCGGCAGCCAACGACGCAATGTCAGATCCCGGAAGTCGCGAGCGAACCAGCGAGGCGCGCAAGGGCGTCTTCGATCTCCTCGTCGGAGACCGTGAGTGGCGGCAACAGTCGTAGCGTCGCCGGCCCGGTCGCATTCACGATCAGACGTTCGTCGAGGAGCGCACGACGCATCACAGCCGGAGCAGACACATCGAGCTCGCAGGCAAGCATCAGACCGCGGCCTCGCACCGCGACTACGTGCGGCAGACGGGCCAGGCCGTCTGCCAAGGACGCACCGCGCTTCCGCACGCGGGTGAGCAGATCCTCCGAACATGTCTCCTCGAGTGCCGCCAGAGCACCCGCGGCCACGACCGGACCTCCCGCAAAGGTGGACCCGTGATCGCCGGGTTGCAGGATCTCGCCGAAGGCTGGACCAGTGACCAGAGCGCCGATCGGCAGGCCGCCCCCGAGTGCCTTCGCGCTCGTTATCGCGTCTGGGACGACGCCCGTCTGCTCGTAGGCCCAAACCGTCCCGGTGCGACCCATCCCGCACTGGATTTCATCGAACACGAGCATCGCGCCATGCTCATCGCACATCTTGCGCGCCGCGCGCAGGAACTCGTCCGGCAGCACGTTGACGCCGCTCTCTCCTTGAATCGGCTCCAACAAGACGGCAGCTGTACGCTCGTCCACCAGGGCATCCAGCACGGCGGACTCAGGGGCGATCGCCTTGAAGCCAGGGACGAGCGGCGCAAAGGGAGCTTGCTTGGACTCCTGTGGGGTAGCCGATAGCGCGCCGTATGTGCGGCCGTGAAACGCGCCGTAGGCGACGATGATGTCACCGCCTGGCTTTGCCTTGCGCGCGAGCTTGATGGCCGCCTCATTGGCCTCGGCGCCCGAGTTGCAGAAATAGACCTTCCCACCCAAACTGGACTCCGAAAGCCGTGCGGCCAATCGCATTGCCGGCTCGGTGTAGAACAGATTGCTCACGTGCATCAACCGGCCGACCTGTTCGCGCACCGCCTCCACGACCCTTGGATGGCAGTGTCCGAGCGAGGTGACCGAGATGCCGCACAGGAAATCGAGGTATTCGTTGCCCTCCGCGTCCCATAGCCGTGTGCCCTCACCACGCACGAACTCCACCGGGAGGCGCGCATAGGAGGGGATCACCGATCCTCGCTCCAGCTCTTGCAGCTCGGCCAGGCTCATGCGGCAGCTTGGATCTTCGTGCCAATGCCAGCGTCCGTGAAAAGCTCCAGCAAGAGCGAGTGTGGGATGCGGCCGTCGATTATGTGAGCGGAGTTGACACCGCCATTGATCGCCTGGACGCAGGCGGCCAGCTTGGGGCGCATGCCGCCCTGCAAGGTGTCAAGTCGCGCCTCGACCTCGCTGGCGCTGGCCTGGGCGATCAAGCTGGCCGGGTCCTGTGGGTCGGCCAGCCAGCCGGCCACGTCGGTCAGGAAGACAACCTTGTAGGCGCCGAGCGCGCCCGCGACCGCGCCCGCGGCCTCGTCGGCGTTGACGTTGTAGGAGTTGCCCTCGCGATCGGAGCCAACCGAGGCGATCACCGGGATGTAATCGAGTGCGACGTGGTGGAGCACGTCGACGTTAACGCGCTCTATGGAGCCGACGAAACCGATGTCCTGACCGTCCGGAGCGGTGCGGCGAGCGATGCGAAACAGCGAGCCGTCGTCGCCGCACAGGCCGACTGCAGGCTGACCGTGGCGGCCCAGGCGCAGGACGATTTCCTTGTTGACCTTGCCGACGAGCACCATCTTGGCGACCTCGACAGTGGCCGGGTCGGACACGCGCAGGCCGCCCACGAACTGCACCGGCAGGCCGAGGCGCTCCATATATGAGGTGATGTCCGGCCCGCCGCCGTGCACGACGATCGGATTCAGGCCGACGTACTTGAGCAGCACCACGTCGCGTGCGAACTCCTCGCGCAATCCGGCGTCCTCCATCGCGGCGCCGCCGTACTTGATGACCACCGTCTTGCCATGGAACTCCCTGATGTAGGGGAGTGCCTCCAGCAGCGTTGCTACGTCGCGCATGGCGGGTGTCCCCTCACGTGGTGTACTCGGAATTTATTCGGACGTACTCGTAGGACAGGTCGGAGAAGAACACCTCGGTTTCCGCGCCGTCGCCGGGCAGAGTGATGTCGTACTCGATTTCCCCGCC
The DNA here is from genome assembly GCA_963725265.1 of uncultured Solirubrobacterales bacterium. Classification (GTDB taxonomy): domain Bacteria; phylum Actinomycetota; class Thermoleophilia; order Solirubrobacterales; family Solirubrobacteraceae; genus Palsa-744. The sequence goes on along the minus strand of CAVRXP010000001.1, from coordinate 1,564,960 downwards.
TTGCACGGCCTTGGCGAGCGCGTTCTGGTCGTACTCGATCGCGGCTCCTGCAGAACAGACCTGGATGCCCTCGATGTGTACGTCGAGCGGCAGGTGGCTGCCGCCGAGCCCGCCGCCACCGAGCGCACCGCCGAGCGCTTGCACGAGGCGCCCCCAGTTGGGATCGGCGCCGTGCAGCGCCGCCTTCACCAGCGGCGAGTTGGCGACCGCACGCGCGGCGATCTCCACGCGGGACTGATCCTCGCCGCGCACCACGACGCGCGCGATCCGCCCGGCGCCCTCGCCGTCGGCCACCATCAGAATCGCGAGCTGGCGCATGAGCGCGTCGAGCGCCTCGCCAAAGCGCATCTCGTCCTCACTCTCGGGTGCGATCGCGACACCGCTCTCCCCCGAGCAGATCAGCGCGGCGGTGTCGTTGGTGGAGAGCTGGCCGTCGACGGTGCAACGGTCGAACGAGCGTTTGAGGCACACCGACAGCAGCAGCTCGGCCGTCTCGGGAGCCAGTTGGGCATCCGTCTCGACGAAGCAGAACATCGTGGCAAAGCGCGGGGAGATCATGCCGGCGCCCTTGCATTGGGCGCTGAGCTGCACCTCGCCCGAGGGCAACGAGACGCCGAGATTGGCGCGCTTCTCGAAAGCGTCGGTGGTTTGGATCGCCTGCTGAAAGCTCGTGTCGCCCGGCCGCGAGAGCTCTCGGCTCGCGTCGAGTATCCCGCGGAGCACCTTCTCGACTGGCAGGTAGTCGCTGATGCCGCCCGTGGAGCCGAGCAACACCTGCGACGGCTCGATCCCGAGCGCCATCGCCGCCGCACCCTGCGTCTTGGCGGCGTCTTCCATACCCCGTTTGCCAGTGGCGGCGTTTGCACAACCGGAGTTGGCAAGGATCGCGCGCAGCGCCGACAGGGTGCAACGCTCGCGGCTGAGCATCACCGGCGCCGCCGGAGCGGCCGTGTCGGAGAAACGGGCGGCGCTCACCGGGGCAGCGGCGTCGCACACGAGCAAGGCGACGTCCGGGTTGCCGCTCGGCTTGATCCCGCACGCCACGCCGGCCGCGCGGAAACCTGCCGGCAAACCGGCGTCTGGACCAAGCTCGCGCACGTGCGCGGGTGCGTCCACCCAGCGCGATCCGAAGAACGGCTGCGGCGGCCCTGCCGTCGACTGGTCACCGCGTATCTCGGTGGCGCCGCTCACGTCAACCCCGCTGCCTCGTCGAACCCGAACATCAGATTGAGGTTCTGCACCGCCTGCGAAGAGGTGCCCTTCCACAGGTTGTCGATCGCCGAGAGCACCACGACCTTGCCCGTGTGCTCGCTGACGGCTACGTGCAACCGGCAGATGTTCGTTTCGCGCACGTCGCGTACCTCGGCGGGCCCCGGCGCGATCTCCACGAACGGCTCGCCGGCATAGGCGTCCTCGTACATGACGTCCAGCTCGTCCTGCTCGATCGGGCGCGTTGGCGTGACATAGCAGTCGACGAGCTCGCCCTGGTCGAGCGGCACCAGATGCGGTGTGAACTGCACGCGCAAACCGGGATGGGTGGGGTCGAGATCGTCCAGCTGCTGCTCGATCTCCGGCGTGTGACGGTGGTGGACGATGTTGTACGGGAGGATGTTCTCGCCGCTGTTGGAGAAGTGCGTCTGCCAGGTGGCCGAACGGCCCGCACCGGAGAGACCCTGCTTGGCGTCGATCACCAGGTCGGCGATCAGCCCGGCGCGCGCGAGCGGAGCAAGGCCGAGCAGGGACGCCGTGGGGTAGCAGCCGGGGGTGGCCACGAGGTCCGCCGCGGCGATCGCCTCGCGGTGGAGCTCAGGCAGCCCGTAGGAGGCGTCTTCGAGCAACTCCGGGTGCGGGTGCGGTCCGTACCACTGCTCATAGGTGGAAAGCTCTGAAAGGCGAAAGTCCGCGCTGAGGTCCACGACGCGCACGCCACGCGCACGCAGCGCGGCGACGACCGGGGCCGAGGCCGCGTGCGGATAGGCCACGATTGCCGCGTCCACGTCGGCGTGACGGTCAAGATCGAGCTCTTGCAGCTTCAGCGGCACACGGTAGCGCGGATAGAGCCGGTCCAAGCGCTGCCCAGCATCGGCGCGTGCCGTGACCGTTTGCAGGTCGAACTGGGGATGGCGCCAGAGCAGGTGTGCGGCCAGAGCCCCCGCGAAGCCGGTTGCGCCGGCGACAAGTGCCTTAGGCACGAAGCTCACCCCCAGCAAGCACGCAGAAGCCGCCGGCCGAGCCTGTCACCAGCTCGACCAAACAAGCATGGGCATTTGAGACGAGCGGCGCGATCTCAGGCACGCAGCTCACCCCCCAACTCGCCGAGCGCGACGACTATCCGCTCGCGCACGGGCGCGACGTCCTCGTCGGTGAGCGTGCGATCGGGCGCCCTAAAGGCGAGCGACAGCGCCAGCGAGCGCCTGCCCTCCCCCACCTGCGGTCCGCTGTAGACGTCGAACACGGACACGTCGTCGAGCAGCTCGCCAGCGGCCGCGCGTACCGCGTCGAGCACCTGGGCGGCCGCGACCTCCTCGGCAAGCACGACGGCCACGTCCTGGCGTAGCGCCGGATAGGAGATCACATCGCGATAACCCTGGGCCGCGGCGCTGTCGAGCAGCAGATCGAGCCGCAGCTCCATCGCAGCCGCGCCGGCGATACCCCACTCGCGCGCGACGAGCGGGTGCAGCTCTCCCAGCCAGCCCAGCTCCTGCCCTGCGCACGACACAGTCGCGCAGCGGCCTGGATGGAGGAATGGTTGCGCGCCGGGAGCACACTCGAGCCCCAACCGCAGCGCCGTGCCCAACGCTTCCAGTACGCCCTTGAGCGCAAACACGTCCGCTATCGGCGGGTCTGGAGCGCTCCAGGTGGCAGGCACGACCTTGCCGCAGAGCAGCACGGCCAGCGAGCGAAGCTCGCGCACGCCTGTGGATCCAGGTGACCTGTCGCCGTCCAGCACGAACGACGTCCCCATCTCGAATAGCCCGAAGTCGACCATCCCGCGCGCGCAGTTGTGCGCCGCCACGTCGAGCAGCGAGCCGAGCAGGGTGGTGCGCAGCAGCGACTGATCGTCAGACAGCGGGTTTTCGATGACGGGCGCGCGCCGGCGCGGGTCGTCCTCGGGCAGCCGCAGGCGGTCGTGCAACGTTGGCGCCGTGAACGTCCAACCGACGGCCTCGTAGAGGCCGCGCCCGACGAGCGCGTCGGCTGCGCGGCGGCGCAAACGCTGGGTGCGCGAGAGGCGCCCGTAGGCGCCGCGACGCGCCGGCAGCGTCGCCGGCAGTGCGTCCAGCCCGTGGATGCGCGCGACCTCCTCGATCAGGTCGGCCTCGCGGGTCACGTCCTCGCGGCGCAGGGGCGGCACCGTCACGTCCAATCCGGCCTGAGAGTGCTCGCTGCTCTGGCCTGAGGAGGAGGAGGAGGAGGAGGAGGACGCCTGCCCCTCGGATGGGGGGACCGGCGCCCCGGATGGGGGGTCCACCTTCGCCACACCGAAGTCGAGCGCGCGCAGAATCTCGGCCTGGCGCTCACGCGCCACCGGCATTCCCAGAATCGCCTGCACGCGCTGTTCGCGCAAGCGGATCGTCTGTGGCGGCGCGCCCCCAGGTTCGGTGTCGATCGTTCCAGGGAGCACACGGGCGCCGCACAGCTCGACCATCAAGTGTGTCGCAAGCGCTTGCGCATACATGCACTGCTCGGGCGCAAGTCCCTTCTCGAAGCGCGAGGAGGCCTCGCTGCGCAGCCCCAACGCCCAGGAGGTGCGGTGGATGTTGGGCCCGCTCCAGTTGGCGACCTCCATCAGCACACGTTTCGTGTCAGCTTGGACCTCCGAGCGCGCACCGCCCATGATGCCGGCGATCGAGGTCGGCCCCTCGGCATCCTCGATTACGACCATCTCGCTGTCGAGCGTGCGCGCTTGCCCGTCGAGCGTCGTCACCTGCTCGCCGTCGTGGGCGCGCCTGACCGTCAACTTGGCGCCCGCGACGCGGTCGAGATCGAATGCGTGCAGCGGTTGCGCACACAACAGCATCACATAATTGGTGATGTCCACGACGTTGTTGATCGGCCGCTGCCCGGCAGCAGACAAGCGTGCCTTTAGCCACGGCGGCGAGGGTCCGATAGTGACGTCCTCGAACACGCGCGCGGTGAAGCGGGGACAAAGGTCGGGGCATTCGACTGTTACTTCAAAAGATGCCGCCCCCCCGCGCGCGCGGGGGGCATCGTCTTTGGAGAGCACCGACTCCGCCCGGGAGAGCGGCGACGTACCGCCGTTCTGAGTCTCGGCAATCAGCGGTCCGCTGCTACCCAGATCCTCGCCCCACGGCTCGGGTGCAAGCCGAGCCCCGGTGGCAGCATGTAGCTCGCGCGCCACCCCGTAAACCCCTAGGCAGTCGGGCCGGTTCGGAGTGATCTCTAGCTCCAATACATCCGTAGAGATCGCAAGCACGTCAGCCAACGGCGTGCCTGGCGCCAACTCGGCGTCGATGACAAGCTCGTCGAGCACCATGATGCCGCTGTGGTCGTTGTCGATCTGGAGCTCGTCGGCGGCGAGGATCATGCCCTTGGACGGCACCCCACGCAGCTTGGCGGCCTTGATCTTGGTTCCGTCGGGCATCCGCGCCCCTGGCAACGCCACGGCAACGGTCTGCCCGGCGGTGACGTTCGGCGCTCCGCAGACGATCCCAGCCGGCTCGCCCTCCCCCACGTCCACAGTGCACACTTTCAGCCGGTCCGCGTCCGGGTGAGGCTCGGCCGTGAGCACACGTCCGACGACGAAGTTCTCGACCGAAGGCACCCCGTGGTGGAGGATCGTCTCGACCTTCGTGCCGGTCATCGTCAGACGCTCCTCGATCTGTGCGGTATCGAGATCGGGCGAGCAGTATTCGCGCAGCCAGTTCAACGGAACCCTCATCCGACCATCTCCTTCGGAGAGAGTGCGGAGCTATGTGAAGAGTCGGGCATCATCCGAACTGCTCCAGAAAACGCAGGTCATTTTCGTAGTAGAGGCGCAGGTCGGGAATTCCGTGCTTAAGCATCGCGATCCGCTCGACCCCCATACCCCAGGCGTACCCCTGGACCTTCTCGGGGTCATACCCTGGTGCGTTGGCCTCGGTCGTGGGCACGTAGGAATAGACGTTCGGATCGACCTCGCCGGCACCCAGCACCTCGAGCCAACCCTCGCCCTTGCACAACGGACAGCGCGAGCCGTCTTTCATGAAACCCTTGCCCGAGCAATGAAAGCAGGACACGTCGACCTCGACGCTCGGCTCGGTGAACGGGAAGAAGTGCGGGCGCAGGCGCACGTCGCGCTCACCTGTGCCCTCAGGGATATCCCCAAACACGGTCCGAGCGAACGCGAGCAGCGTGCCCTTCAAGTCGGCGAGCGTGATGTCCTCGTCAACCGCCAAACCCTCGATCTGGTGAAACTGGGGTGTGTGGGTGGCGTCGCTGTCCGGCCTGTATACGCGCCCGGGTATGACGACATACAGCGGCGGCGGATGCGCCTCCATCGCACGGATCTGCATCGGGGAGGTGTGCGTGCGCAGGACAAGATCCCCCGGCGCACCGAGCCGTCCATCCTGCGCCGGTGCATCCGAGGCTGCCTGAGCTTCGGAGCCGCGAATGTAAAAAGTATCGGTCTTGGCCCGCGCTGGATGCGTCGGCGAATGGTTGAGCGCATCGAAGTTGTAGTGGACGGTCTCGACCTCCTGCCCCTCGAGCACGGTGAAGCCAAGCCCAAGGAAAATGTCTTCCAGTTCGCGCATCGTCGCGGTCAACACGTGCAACCGCCCGACCGGTTGTGGCGGAGTGCCTGGCAGGGTGACGTCGAGCGTGTCCGCCGCCAGCCGCAGGTCGAGCTCGTCGGCGTCCAGCCGCGCCGCACGCTGCTCGATCAGCTGCTCGAGCGCGCGCCGAGCAACGTTTGCGGCTTTACCAACCAGCCCGCGCTGCTCGGGCTCCAGCGCGGCTACACCACGCAGCATCTGTGGCAGCTCGGCCTTGCGTCCGAGATAGCGCACACGCAGCTGCTCGACGGCTTCGCTACTCGGAGCAGCCTCGATCTCCTGTTGCGCTTGCGCCCGTAGCTCTTCGATCCGCTCGATCATGAGCTTGGGACCCTATCGTCGTTGTCCCGCCCACCCCGTGTCATCTCGTAGAGAGCCACCGTCGCGGCCATCGCCGCGTTCAGCGACTCCGCTGAGATCGGGATGTGGGCGACGCGCTCGCAGGCATCGAGGACACCGTCAGGAAGCCCCTCGCGCTCTGCGCCGACCAGCAATGTGAGCGCAGTCGGTTGTTCGTCAGAGGGCGTGCCCCCCGCGCGCGGGGGGGGCACCGCATTTTTGCGACCGTCTCGCACGCTCTGATCGAGCTCGCTGCCAACGCCCCCTCGCGCCCGCTGGACATCATCGCTGCCGACGCCCCCTGACGCCCGCTGGACATCATCGCTGCCGACGCCCCCTGACGCCCGCTGGACATCATCGCTGCCGACGCCCCCTCGCGCCCGCTGGACATCATCGCTGCCAACGCCCCTCCGCACGCTCCAAATCGGCTCGCCGGCACGCGCTACAAGCGCGACGCGTGTGCCGGGCAATTCCCTCAGGTCGCTAACACGCGCAAGCCCGACTGCGAATATCGCACCCATGCTCGCTCGCACCGCCTTGGGCGAGTGCGGATCGGCACAGCCTGGCCCAAGCGCGACACACGACGCGCCAAAGGCGAGCGCGCTGCGCAGCACAGCGCCGACATTGCCGGGATCGCCGACGCCATGCAGATAAACGCACAGTGGCCCCACAGGCTTTGCGAAGCGCTGCTCGTAGACGCCGATCGCACGCGTGCCCGAAGCAAGCGTGGAAAGGCCCGCCATCACGCTCTCCTCGACGTCCTCGAAGCCGACCCCGCCGATCTCAGTGCCTGCAACCCGATAGCCCGCGAGCGCGGGCCTACCCGCCGCAAACGCAGCCATGATCAGGTCCTCTCCCTCGGCCAGGAAGCGAGCGCTACGTTCGCGCTCGCGCCGGCGCGCCAGCTTGCGCAGTTCCTTCAAACGGGGGTTGTGAGGGGAGGTGATGGTGGTCATCGGGTCAAAATCCAAATTGTCGTCGTTGCTTGGGACGGTTCTCGGTCCCGGTGCCCTTCAGGCATAAAAAAAGCGCCGGTCCTGTACAGGAGCGACGCCCGAGAGGCTTACGTGTCGGTTGCGGTTCAGGCAGCCGACGCCTCGCGGGCGGTCTCGGCAAAACGTCGGAATGTGTCGGCGTCGCGCACGGCGATATCGGCCAGCACCTTGCGGTCAAGCTCTATGCCGGCGAGCGACAGTCCGTGCATGAACTGCGAGTAGCTCATGCCGTTCTGGCGCGCAGCAGCGTTGATGCGCGTGATCCACAGCCTGCGGAAGTCGCGCTTGCGGTTGCGCCTGTCGCGGTAGGCATAGGCGTCCGCCTTCATCAGCGCCTCCTTGGCGCGTCTGTAGTTGGAGTGCGCCTCGCCGCGGAAGCCCTTCGTCAGCTCGAGCGTCGCCTTGCGCTTCTTGCGTGCGGCTACAGACCGCTTCACGCGCGTCATTTGCCCACCCCGAGCAGCCGCTTCACACGTGGCGTGTCATGGTCGGAGAGGATCACTGGTTTGGCCAGCGTGCGCTTGCGCTTCGGCGACTTCTTCTCGAGGATGTGGCTCGAGTAGGAGTGCCTGGCACGCACCTTGCCGGAGCCGGTGACCTTGAAGCGCTTCTTCGCGCCGCTGTGTGTCTTCATCTTGGGCATGGGTATCGAAAATCGAGGGCCCCGGCTCGGCGACCTACAGTCGCCTGGGCCACCCTCGAAGCGATGATTATGACACGGCGCCGTCTGAAGCGCCGTTCTGGCTCTCAGCGGCCGGTGCGACGCCGTCGGGAGCGCCGTCCTGCGTGTCAGCCGCGGCCCCGTCCGAGGGAACCTCGACAAGCGTCTCGTCGCTCTCCTCGGCTTGCGGGACCGGCGCCACGGGCAAGCGCACGGCGCCGTTGCTCGGAGCCTCGCTTGCGGTCTCGCCCTCCTCCGGCGCATGGCCCTCCTCCGACGCATGGGCTGCATCGTCGCCGTCCACTTTGCCCGCGAGCACGGCCTTGGAGGGACCGAGCATCATCGTCATGTTGCGCCCGTCCTGGGTGGGGCGCTGCTCGACCACACCGAGCGTGGCCAGCTCCTCGGCCAGCCGGTCGAGGATCATCACGCCGCGCTCGGGATGGGTGACCTCGCGCCCGCGGAACATGATCGTGATCTTGACCTTGTCCTTGTGGCGCAGGAAGCGTTCGACGTGGTGCTTCTTGGTGTCGTAGTCATGCTCGGCGATCTTCGGGCGGAACTTGATCTCGCGGATCGTGATCTGCTGCTGGTGCTTGCGCGCCTGCTTGACCTTCTGGGCCTGCTCGTACTTGTACTTGGAGTAGTCGAGCACACGACAGACGGGCGGCTTGGCCTCCGGCGCGACCTCCACGAGGTCCAGGTCGCGTTCCTGGGCGAACTTGACCGCCTCGGGCGTCTTCATCACGCCGACCTGGTTGCCCTCGTCGTCGATCACGCGCACCTCGGGTACGCGGATACGCTCGTTGATCCTGGTGAGGTCCCGCTCGGGGGGCCTGCGGTCGAACCTTCGGGGAACGGCCACTAGCGTGTGGGGGTGCGCGTCAAGTCGTTGCTACGCGCAGAGCCGTGAATGGATTCCGAGCTTCAAGGCGGCCGAGTATAGCGGGCCCGCGGCGCCCCGCAAGGACTTTCGCCGATGTTGCATTCGACTGTTCCTAACCCGTGTGCTCGTGCACGCCACGCGCGCGGATCTCCCCGAGCAGATTCTCGACCAGCTCTGCCACCGCGACGCTGCCGCGATCGCCCGCGCTTGCGCCGTCATCGCCGTCGCGCACACGGGTACGCAGCGACACGCTGTCGCTGTCGGCCTCGCGGTCGCCGACGATCAGCATGTTGGGGATCTTGCGCAGCTCGGCCTCGCGGATCTTGCGCTTGACCGACTCGCCGCGATCGTCGCACTCGACGCGCAGGCCGACCGCGCGCAGGCGCTCGCGCACACTCTCGGCGTAATCGTTCAGGCGCTCGGAGATCGGCAGCACGATCGCCTGCACCGGCGCGAGCCACAGTGGGAACTCTCCCCCGTAGTGCTCGATCATGATGCCGATGAAACGCTCGTAGGAGCCGAACAGCGCGCGGTGGATCATCACGGGCTGATGCTCGACGTTGTCGGCGCCCGTGTAGGTGAGCCCGAAGCGTTCAGGCATGTTGTAGTCGAGCTGCACCGTGCCGAGCTGCCAGGAGCGGCCCAGCGAGTCGGTCATGTGCATGTCGATCTTCGGGCCGTAGAAGGCGCCGTCGCCCGGATTGAGCTCATAGCTGAGACCTTGGGAGTCGAGTGCATTCGTGAGGGCTTCCTCGGCGCGATCCCACAGCTCGTCCGAGCCCACACGCTGCGCGGGTCGAGTGGAGAGCTCCAAGCGCACGTCGAAGTCGAACATACGGTATGTGGCGAAGGCGAACTCCAGGCAGCCTGCCACCTCCTCCTGGATCTGCTCCTCGCTGCAGAAGATGTGAGCGTCGTCCTGGGCGAAGTGCCTGACGCGCAGCAGTCCGTGCAGCACGCCCGAGGCCTCGTTGCGGTGCAGCAGTCCGGGCTCTGAGTAGCGCACGGGCAGGTCGCGATAGGAGTGGCGACTGCTGTTGAACAGGTGGGCGTGCCCGGGGCAGTTCATCGGCTTGACGCCCATCTCGCGCTCCTCGACCTGCACGGTGAACATGTTCTCCCTGTACTTGCCCCAGTGCCCGGAGGTCTTCCACAGCTCGGCGTCGTAGATCAGCGGCGTCTTGACCTCGCTGTAGCCGCGCTCAGTGCCCATCTCGCGAGAAAGCGAGACGAGTGTGTTGAAAATGTTCGTGCCAGCTCCCGTCCAGAAGGCCGCGCCGGGGGAGACATCGGAGAAGTGAAACAGGCCAAGCTCGCGCCCCAACTTACGATGGTCGCGCTGTGCCGCCTTATCCAGGCGCTCGAGGTACTCGCTCAACTGGGCGCCCGTGTGGAAGGCGGTGCCGTAGATTCGGGTCAGCATCTTGCGTTTGGAGTCCCCGCGCCAGTAGGCACCGGCGACCGACTGCAACTTGAAGGCGCCCACCGTCTTGGTGCTTGGCGCGTGCGGACCGCGGCACAGGTCTGTGAACGGCCCGTTGGTGTACAGGGAGACGGTTTGCAGCGGCTGCTCGGCCGGCGCCGCCTCGAGAAGATCGTCGATCAGCTCGACCTTGTAGTCCTGGCTCTCTGAGACGAAGCGCTCGCGTGCGCTCTGCACCGAGACGTCCTCACGCACGAATGGCTCAGCCGCCTGCACGTGCTCGGCCATCTTCGCTTCGATCGCGGGGAAGTCCTCGTCGGAGATGGACACGCCCTCGGGGAAGTCGAAGTCGTAGTAGAAGCCGTTGTCGATCGCGGGCCCGATCGAGATCTTCACGCCTGGCCACAGCTCCATCACGGCGCTTGCCAGCACATGCGCGGCGTCGTGGCGGATCAGCGCGAGCGAGGGGTCGCCGCTCTTGGCGGTGAGGATCGCGATTTGCGCCCCGTTTGGCAGTGGCCGCGCAAGGTCTCGAACCTCTTGGGTCCCCTCCTCGGGATGGCTCAACTCGATCGCGAGCGCTGCTTTAGCCAGTCCCGGTCCGATCGCCGCAGCCGCATCCGAGCCAGTGGCATCGTCGGGCAGCTCCAGCGCCTTGCCGTCGGGAAGTGTCACGGTGATCGACATGTAGGGAGAGGCTACCTACCCACCGCGAATTGGTCCCCTCTGCGCGGATGCCCGGTCCCAGTGGCCAACATTCCAGGCAGCGCTCACGGCGTCAGCTGCCAGCGAGCCACAGGGCATCGTCGCCAAGCGCCACGCGGCGCACACTGCCCTCCCCCACCAGCTCGACCAGCCTGCTCTCCGCGTCTACCCGGTCGGGGGCATCGTTGCCGCGCGTCATGATCGCCGCCACCTCTTGAGTCACGAGCCCCTCGGGGAAGCGTCGCAGCGCATCCAGCGGGCTCTCCGGCGGCGGCTCACGCTCGAGCGTGGGATCGAGATTGGCGATCAGCACGTCATAGGCCTCGACGGGCTGAAAGCCGCCCCCCTCGAGCGTTTGCTCGCCAGCGCGCAGGATCAGCGATGGGGCGGTGTAGCGCACCGGGCCGTCGCTCTGCGCGGCCTTGCCCTGAAACTCGGTGGGACCGCCGGCGGCCGTGCGCGCGAGCGCACGATCGGCCTCATACGCGGCGCTGACCTGCTCGTCGTCGAGTGCGCCCACGACGGCCTGCACGTCCAGTCCGCTCACACCCTGGAGCGCTGTGGCTATGTCACGAGAATCGTCGAGCACAAGCGTGCTTGTGAACTGGGCGAACTGCAGCGCCCTGAACACTTCGTATTCGCGCTCAGGGTCGAGTAGCCGCGTGGCCACGATCGCGCGGCAGGCGCGTGCGGTGGCGGAGATGCGCGCTCGCGGCTCGGTGGCGAGAGGCATCCCGAAGCGTCGGAAACGCATGTTGCCGAGCGCGGCACGTGTGGGTGTGTAGCCGCGGCTTGAGTACTGCTCGGCTGACTCGGTCAGGCCGATCGTCACCAATCGCCACTGCAGCTGGGAGCCGTAGCGCCAGCGCAGCACCGCCAATGCGGGACTCGCCGAGTACGCCCATGGGCAGCAGGGGTCGCTGAAGTGGATGACCTCGATCGCGCTCATACGAGCACGCGTTTGCGGAAGCTGCGCAGACCGAGCGCCAGGAAGCCCGCACAGAAGGCCACGAGAACGGGGTACACAGCCCAAAGCGACATGTGCGGAATCGGAGTCAGCGCCGCGCGCATGCCCTCGGCCACATAGATCAAGGGATTGACGAGCACGATTATCTGTAGCCAGTGGATGCCGTAAACCTGGACGGGCGCGAGCTTGGTCCACTGGTAATAGGTGCCGCCGAGGAACGTCAGCGGCAGCACCACGAAGCCGAACATCAAGCCGATGTTGCGTGGCTCGAAGATCGTGCCGAGCAGCAGCCCGAGCGAGGTCATCGCCACACATGCAAGCGGGATCAAAGTCAACAGCACCGGCCAGTCCACGGTCAGGTGCGCGTGCACGCCCGGGGCATGGATGACGGCCGCGATCGGAAACACGATCACTGCCGCAAGCGCCCCCTGCACGGCGCCAGAGAGCACCTTGGAGATGGCCACCAGCCAGATCGGGCACGGTGCTTGCACGCGATCCTCGATCTCGCGTGTGTAGCCGAACTCCGCGGAGAGCTGTAGCGCCACCGCCTGGATCCCTTGGAACATGATCGAGATCGCCACCACGCCAGGCACCAACACCGTCGCGAAGGCCGACTCGGCCACCTTGCCGCCGCCCCCGCCGACACCCTGGCCGATCGAGGGGAACACATACAGAAACACGAACACGAGCAGGAACGGCTGGATGATCGTACGCACGACGAATTCGCCGAAGTTCTTGCGCAATACGACCAGATCGCGCAGGATCAACGCGCGCAGCGCGGTGCGGCTCGCGGCCATCGTCGAGCGCGTCGGCTTCAGCGTGATCGGCGTGTGACCAACGGGCAGGCCGGTCGGCTCGACGGAGGTGGTGACGGGCGTGGCCATCAGTCGCGCAGCTCCTTACCGGTCAGGTTGATGAAGACGGTCTCGAGGCTTGGTTCGGCGACCGACAAGTCGGCCACCTCGAAACCACCGCGCTCGGCCACGTCGACCACGCTCGGCACAAGCCGCTTGGCCCCTTGTACGTGCAGCTCCACGCCGCCCTCGACCACACGCGTACGCGTGGCGCCCTCGATCCCTCCGGACAGGGCAGCGCCAAGCGCGTCCATGTCGCCGTCGGCCTTGACCGTCACGATCGTGTCGGCGTCGACCGACCGCTTCAGGTTCGCCGGCGTGTCGAGCGCGAGGATCTTGCCGTGGTCCATGATCGCTACGCGCCCGCACAGCTGCTCGGCCTCCTCCATGTAATGGGTCGTCAAGAGGATCGTCTGTCCCTCACGGTTGAGCTCGCCCAGGATCTCCCACAGAGCCAGACGACTCTGTGGGTCAAGCCCAGCAGTGGGCTCGTCCAAGAACAGCACGGCCGGACGATGGAAGATCGCGCGCGCCACCATCAAGCGCTGGGCCATCCCGCCGGAGAGCGCGAACACCGACGCCTTGGCCCACTTGGCGAGCTGGAACTGCTCCAGCAGTTCGTCGGCGATGCGCGAGGAATCGCCTGCGCCTATGCCGAACAGGCGCCCGTGGAAATACAGGTTCTCCCACACCGTCAATTGGCGGTCGAGCGTGTTCTGCTGGGAGACCATCCCAATCAGCTGCTTGGCAAGCGCAGGACTTGAGATCACATCGACCTCGCCGATCCAGGCTTCTCCGGACGTGGGGACGACGCGCGTGGTGAGCATGCCGGCAGTTGTCGTCTTGCCCGCCCCATTCGGGCCGAGTAGACCGAAGATCTCACCGGCGCACACCGTCAAATCGAGGCCATCCACGGCGGCGAAGTCAGCGCCGTCGTAGACCTTCGTGAGCGCTGCCGTACGGATCACCTCGGCAAATACGCCATCGCTCGTGGCGCCCGCGAGATCCGCTCCAACCGGAACGCTGCCGTCGATGCCCGCCGAGCCCATTCCCAAGAGTGTATGACGCACCCCCGAGACCTTTTTTGCACGGGGCGCCGATCTCGGGCAGTTTTCTTCGCTGCGCTTCAGGCTGGCTTGAGACGCTGCTCAGGTGAGCTTTCCCGCGATGCGCTTTCCTGGGTAGAGATGGATCGGATGACCCATACGATCACACGCCGGCAGTTGCTGCGCTCCGCCGGAGTCGGAGCGCTCGGCTTGGGCCTGAGCGGAGCGCTGGGCGAGATCGTCTCGGGTGCCCTGACACCGTCCAACCCGGGACCGCCCAAAGTGCCTGCGTGGCACACGCGCCCGGACTTGCGCATCCCTTCTCTGACGGTCACCAGCAGCCGACCTGGAGCCTCCAGCGATCCGATCTTCATCGCGCCCTACAACGTGCCGGTCGGCCAGGTCGGCGCGGTGATCGTCGCGGCCGACGGCCAGCCGATTTGGGAGAACCCGCTGGAAGACAAGGTCACGGCCAACTTCCGGGTGCAGAGCTACCGCGGCGCGCCGGTGCTCACCTGGTGGGAGGGAGCGATCGAATACGGCCACGGCGTGGGCGAATACGTAATCGCTGACTCCGCCTACCGCACGATCCGCCGCGTGCAGGCCGCGCGCGGGCTGCACGGCGATCTGCACGAGTTCGTAATCACCCCACGCGATACGGCATTGCTGACGAGCTACGTGATCACAGCTGCCGACCTGAGTTCGGTCGCCGGCCCCCGCAAAGGCACGATCCAAGACGCGATCTTCCAGGAGATAGACCTGGCCAGCGGCAGGGTGCTGCTGGAGTGGCACAGCCTCGATCGGATCCCGCTCACGGAGTCCTACGCGCCGGTCGAAGCCGCGAACTGGGACTTCTTCCACATCAACTCGGTCGACCTCGACGGCGACGGCAACCTGCTCGTCTCCTCGCGCAGCACCCATACCGTCTACAAGCTCGACCGCAAAGGCACGATCCTCTGGCGTCTGGGCGGTAAGCACAGCGACTTCGACATGGCGCCCGGGAGCAATTTCGCTTGGCAGCACGATGCCCGCCGTCAACCAGACGGCACGCTGACGATCTTCGACAACGGAGCCACCCCCGCGGTGGAGAAGCTCTCACGCGGACTAATTCTCGATGTCGACGAGCAGGCGATGACAGCGACGCTATTGCGCCAGTACACCCATCCAAAGATCCTCACGGGCAGCCAAGGCAACATGCAATTGCTCGACAACGGCAACGTGTTCATCGGCTGGGGCGAAGTGCCGCGTGTCTCGGAATTCGAGCGCTCGGGCCGGCTCGTGTTCGACGCGGAGCTCGGCGCGAAGTATCAGTCCTACCGGGCTTTTCGCCTCCCTTGGAGCGGCCTACCGGCAGAAACACCGGCGATCGCCGTAAACCGCGACGGTCGCGGGCGAACGACCGTCTACGCAAGCTGGAACGGAGCGACAGGCGTTCACACTTGGCAACTGCTGGCGGGCCAGCAGGCCACGGCACTGACTACTGTGTCCAGCACGACCGCACGTGGCTTTGAGAGCGCTCTGCACAGCACCTCGACGGGGCCTCTGTTCGCCGTGCACGCGCTCGACGTTCACGGCGATTCACTGGGCCAGTCGCAGACTGTCAGCGTCTCCTAAGGGGACGGGGCAGGGTGAGCCCATGGGGTGGATGTATTTTTGAAAAATGGCGTGCCCGCGCGTGTACGAGCGCGCGTGGCGTGGAATACAGCTGGTAATGGAGACCTGGCACGCGCTTGCGCGCGCGTGCCGGGCCGATGTGCGACGCCCACCCTGAGATCGGCGACGCCTCCCCCTTGTGCGTCTCTCGCCCCCTTTAGAGTGGTCGGGATGGGAGATTCACAAGAGATGGCAGGCGCGAAGGTGCCGGCACGGACAGATGCGCGGGACGGTGTGGCGGCGATCTCGCTGCGCGGCGTGGTCAAGCGCTATGGCGAGATTGTGGCGGTGAACGGTCTCGACCT
The DNA here is from genome assembly GCA_963725265.1 of uncultured Solirubrobacterales bacterium. Classification (GTDB taxonomy): domain Bacteria; phylum Actinomycetota; class Thermoleophilia; order Solirubrobacterales; family Solirubrobacteraceae; genus Palsa-744. The sequence continues at coordinate 1,549,349 of CAVRXP010000001.1, read as the reverse complement.
CGAGGTCTCGCCGGGCATCTGCTTCGGCCTGCTCGGGCCGAACGGCGCGGGCAAGTCGACGACGATGCGGATGCTCACCGCGCAGACGATCGCCGACGAGGGCGAGCTGTCGGTGCTGGGCTACTCGTTGCCGGGCGAATCCAAGCAGTCACGCCTGGAGATGGGGGTCGTGCCCCAGCTGGACAACCTCGACGTCGAGCTGACCTGTCGGCAAATCCTGACGGTGTACGCACGCCTGTATCGCGTACCGCGCGGCGAGCGCCCGGCTGCCGTGCAGCGGGCGCTAGAGATCGCCAACCTCGTGCCGCGCGCGGACACGATCGTGCGCGACCTCTCGGGCGGGATGCGCAGGAGATTGCTGGTCGCTCGAGGTTTGATCCACCAGCCACGACTGGTGCTGCTCGACGAGCCCACGGTGGGGCTCGACCCACAGGTACGCCAGGAGCTGTGGTCGTTGATCGACGGGCTGCGCACGAGTGGCGTTACGGCGCTGATGAGCACGCACTACATCGAGGAGGCCGAGCGCCTCGCGGACACCGTGGCCGTGATGGACCACGGCAAGATCGTCGCACAGGGCACGCCGGCAGAGCTGGTGAGGCAGTACGCCGGCGAGCAGGTCGTCGAGGTGTACGGTCCGCCGGAGCATTTGACGCAGGTGAGCGAGCTGGCGAACAGCAACGGCTGGTCCAGTCGGCGCAGCGGCCCGGCTGTGGCGATCATGCGCGCCGAGACGCTTGACGGGGCAGCGCCTGAGGGAGTGCGCCGCCCCGCGAACCTGGAGGATGCATTTGTGGCGCTGACCGGCGAGGAGATCGAATGAGGGGCGATACGCATCGCAAAACGGGAATGCCCCCCGCGCGCGCGGGGGGCATCGCCGAAAATAGGAACATCGCCGACGGGGATCTGTATTGCGAAAAGGGGCGTCCCCCCGCGCGCGCGGGGGGCGTAGCGTTTTGAGCACACTTCCGCAGACCCAGGAGGCCAAGCGCGAGCCGCGGCGCATCCGCCGCCTGGAACCAGCTGCGCTCGCCGGCGTGATGAGCCGCGACGTAGCCATCTTCGGGCGCTACTGGAAGGCGACCACCTTCTCCTCGATCGTGCAGCCAACGATCTACCTGCTCGCCTTCGGGCTCGGCTTCGGCTCGCTCCTTCCCCACATCGCGGGACTGAAGTACGAGCAGTACGTGGCAACCGGCGTCGTGGCCACCGCCGTGCTGTTCTCCTCCGCCTTCCCGGGCATGTTCAACACGTTCATCCGCTGGCAGTTCCAGCGCACCTACGACGCGATCCTCGCGTCGCCCGTGGATGTCGAGGAGCTCGTCACCGCCGAGATGCTGTGGATCTCGATCAGAGCCGGCGTGTACGGGATGGCGCCGCTGCTTGTGGGGATCGCTTTCGGGTTGGAACCGAACGTAGGGATGCTGCTGGTGCCCTTCATCGGCTTCGTGACCGGCTTCGGGTTCGCCGGGTTCGGCGTGACCGTCGCCGCGGTGGCAAAGACGATCGACAACTTCAACTACATAACCAGCGCGGTGCTCACCCCCATGTTCCTCGTCGCCGGCACGTTCTTCCCCGTATCGCAACTGCCGGCCGTATTGCGCACGATCGCCAAGTTCAACCCGTTGTACTACTGCGTGCAGCTCGTGCGCGACGCCTCGCTGGGAAACCTTGGCGTGGCCGACATCGGGCACGCCGCAGTGTTGATCGCGTTCGCGCTTGCGATGTGGCGACTTGCGATCTGGCGGTTGGGCAAGCGCCTAATCGACTGAGCGCACTCCAACGATCCAAAGACGCTCCTGGAGAGGTTAGCTCTCGATCGGGGAGATAGGGACGGCCGCCTCGGGGGTGAGCACGCGGAAGCTGAAGGACTCCTCGAGGTAGAGCGTGACCGTGTCGCTGTCGTGAGACTCATAGCCGACCGCCAGATCCTGACCAGACTCGAAAGTGAAGTCACCGCCGCGCATGCTCAGCACGATTGCTCCCTTCACGCCCGGCGCCCACACGATCGGACCCTCGAGGATCTTGCGCAGGTGATCGAGCAACGGGTAGCCACCGTGCTCGGCGCTCTCCACCACGCGCGTGTATTCCTCGCGCCCCAACGCCAAGCCGTACGGTCCGGCAATCCCTTTTCGCAACAGCAGCTCCACAGCGCGGGCGACGTGCTCGGGATACTTCTCGACGCCTCCCCCACTCTTGATCGCACCGTGGGGTGAGCGCTCGCCGATCCCATCGATTTCCCCCTTTGGCCAGGAGTGGAACACGGCGAGGTTCTCGGCTTCGACGATGCTTTGCGCGGCGACGTCGAGTGCATCGAAGTCGATGTCCTCGGCACCACGGTCGCCGGCTCTGAGCTCCTCGCGAGAGACGGTGAAGCGTGCGCGCAACTCGACCAGCGGCAGGACAACACGGCGATTTGCCTCCACTCCCTTGACCGGGCTCACCTCGACGTCCTCGACACGACCAAGGTTGGTTGCCGAATGCTCCCAGCCGTGAGGTCCGGAGAAATCGACCAGTCGCCTACCGGCGAGCCCCGGTAGCAGACGCTCGCGGGCCTCCTCGTCGATCCTCTTCCAGCCGTCCTGAGTGATTGGCGCGTGCTCGCGCAGTAGATGGCTCATCGCCCCTCCTTGAGACTTCCTATACCCAGTGAGCCGGCAAGCTCAGCCGACGTGCCGGCAAACTTTGCCCACTCAGAACGAGTGCCCTCCGAGTGAGAACCCTCCGCTGAAGTGGCGCTCCCGGCGACGGCCTCTGCTGCCTCGCCGTGCTCGACGATGTCACCCTTTTGGAAGAGCACCCCTTCGGCGGTTTCCCGCCACTTCGGCTTGCGGCGAAGCAGGAACTCCAGGTCCATGCAGAAGTGCTTGTACTCCTCGCCTACTGCATCAGCCATCACCCCCCGAGCTTCGGGATCGCGCTCGACCGCCAGGCGCTGCTCGTACCAGCCGATCGCTTCCGCCTCCTCGGTCAGCGATGCGCAAAGCCGCGCGAACGTCCGTGTCTCCTCAGGGAGCTCCTGCGGCGGCTCGTGGTATTGGTCGAAGCCCATCGATTCCTCCTCGGCAGATGTTGCTTTCCTGGCGGGAAACTGTCCGCGAGCGTCTACCCGAGATCATGCCACTTGTAGCTCAACCGGCACCGCCAGCGAACGCGGCGCGCCGACCGCCACCCACATGACTCAAGCCAGGGCCGGTCACAAATTGCCGGACTGATCCGTATACACCTCGGATGATCGACTCTCTGAGCGACGAGGAGCTGCTGGTCCGCGGCGATGCCGAGGGCTTCGCGGCGCTGTACGAACGTCGCCATCCACTGATCCGCGGATATCTGCGCCGCCACCTCGGCGCGCGCCCCGATCTCGTGCTGGATCTTCTCGCCGAGACCTTCGCCCGCGCGCTTGAGCGTCGCGAGCAGTTCGACGGAGATCGCGGCCCTGCGGTCGCGTGGCTGATCGGGATCGCCCGACACCTGCTGCTCGACGCGGCTCGACGCGGCCGGGTCGACGACGCATCTCGTCGCCGCCTCGGCATGGAACGGATCTCCTTCGAGCAGCAGGAGCTCGAGCTCGTCGAGCGCGACAGCGCCTCGGAGCTCGAGCGGGCATTGGCAAGACTTCCCGGTGAGCAACGGGAGGCAATCGAAAAGCGCGTCCTCGAGGAGGAGCCGTACGCAGCGATCGCGGCCGGCATCGGGTGCTCCGAGCAGGTGGTCCGCAAGCGTGTCTCTCGCGGCCTGACGACTCTCAGACGAGAAATGAGGGAGAGCGCATGAGAGACCCATACAAGTTCCTCGGCAGCGAGCTGGCCGCGGCCGCAGGGCGCCGGGACGCGGACGCAAAACGCAAGGATGCAGGCGCGACCGAGCACCGCCGCAACTGGTTCTCCAACCGTCTGCACAGCCTCTCGGTGGCAGCCGCCCTCCTCCTCGGCGCCAGCGCGGTCGCGCTGGCCGCCACCGGCATCTTGAGCGGTAGCCCCGTCAAACCGGAAGTCCCTCTGAACGCGGCGGCCGGAAACGGCCTGCCCCTGGCCGGCGCGTCGGCCCATCTCGCACTGCTAACGGCAGACCCTGGCGGCGGCTTGCCCTGGGGGATGCGGATCGAGCACACAACCCGTGGACAGCTCTGCCTGCAGGTCGGCCGTGTCGACGGTGCCCAACTCGGCGTACTGGGACTGGACAGCGCCTTCGGCGACGACGGGCGCTTCCATGCGCTGCCCGCAACCGTGCTGCCACCCGGCTACGGCGGCTCGGCCGACCAAGTCGAATGCGTCCCCGACGGGCAGACGGTGATTTTCGAAGACCTAGGCGCAGACCGCAGCGGTGTGCGCCTGTTGCCCGCAGAGTTCAGCGGCCCTCCGCTAAAGCACCCCGGCGAAGCGCTTCACCCCACAGGGGTGCCGCCCGTAGGGGACCTGCGCGCCCTTGCCTATGGGGTGCTCGGCCCGTACGCCGTCAGCGTCACCTACAAGACACCCACGGGCATCCGGACGATCCCCGTCAGCCGGCCCGACGGTGGATTCCTGATCGTCGAACCGGCCGGCTACATCAAGAGCGAGGACACGACCGGAGGCTCGACCTCGGGCATAGCGGGGCCGAGCTCCGTCAACGTGGGACTGGCATATCGCCCGAGGCTACCCGGGATGATTCTCGCAGCGACGTTCCGCTTTGGCGGCAAGTTGTGCTCGCAGGGCGTTGGCGCCCCGATCAGGAGATCCTGCCCGCTGCGCAAGATCAGCGTGTCTCGCCATCCCCACATCCGGTACTTGGACCAGCCCGTACACTTGACACTGCTGGCCCAATCACACGCGGCATGCAGCGCGGCCTATCTGAAGTTCCCCTGCTACAAGGGCCAGGTCGAGTTCACGGCCCCCTATGCTGTGAGCTCAGCCGGCAGCGAATATGACATCGACGGCATCGCCAAGTGCAAGATCGGCGGGCGCATCGAAACATCCTGGTCGCTGGAACGCGACGTCAAGGCCCACGAACTGGTGAAGACCGATTCGCTGGGTCGGTTCGTTTACACGCCGTCCTGCGCCGCGACCGAGAAGTTCCAGGTCAGCTATCAGAAGCGTCAGGGGGCCCTAACGGGTGGTATCCCCGAAAAGATAATCATCGGGACCGTGTCTCTCGGGCAAGCGATGTTGCCCGGGGCAGCAGCGGGACACCTCGATCCGAATGGGCTGAGGGCTGTCGACTAAGCGCTCTCGCTCGTCTCGGGTCCCTAGGTTTGTTTGCCGACAAGAAAGAGATGCCTGCGTGGCGCATCCATCCAGCGAGAAACAATTCAGAATGCCGCTGCGTCGGGTATTCCAAGGCTCGATGCCAGGAGCTTGGAGGCGCCTGACCCCAACCACGTTCCCTGACAGGGAATCAGTCAATCTAGTAGAGTCAGCGCCCATGGCGGCACACCGAGATCGCGGGCATTATGTGTTGCAGCACGCCACAACCGAGCCTCGCGACCGACTGGACCCGTGAAAGTGCCAGTTCAGCTGGAACGCCATAAACGCTGGTTGGTAGGTGCGGCCATGCTCTTGCCGCTACCTATTTTGATTTGGTTCACGTGGCAACACGCGATCCTTGTGCCCTTCAACGACGAATTCAACTTTATACCGCTCATCCACGAGATGAACGCCGGCACGCTTACATTTGCCGATGTGATGGCACAGCACAACGAGCACCGGCCCTTCTTTCCGAACCTGTTGATGCTGGGTATGGCCGCGATCTCCCACTGGACCATTTCGTGGGAGATCGTGGCCGACCTGCTCCTGGCTGGCCTCTTTTTCATGCTGGTCCTGAGACTGGTGTGGCAGACGTTCCCGGACCGAGCCGTGACGCGATGGGGCCTGGCGGTGGGGTTTTCTTGGATCGTCTTCTCACCTAACCAGTACGAAAACTGGATTTGGGGATGGGAGATCGAGTGGTTCTTGTGCATGGTGGGCCTGCTCGTGACAGTGACGATACTGTCCTCAGAACAGCCGCTCTCGAAGACACGGCTGGGAATTGCGGCTGTCGCGGCCACCGTGGCCGACTACTCCTTGGCGGCCGGGGTCTTGGCTTGGGTCGCCGGCCTGATCATCCTATTTTGCCGCGGTGAGAAGCCAGCTTGGAAGTGGGCATGGACCGTCATCGGTGTGCTGATAGCAATCCCTTACTACTACCATTATCACGGCACCAACCCCGCCCAGGGCTCGGTGACCTACACACTTGAGCATCCGGTAGCTTTTGTGGGGTATGTGTTGATGTACCTCGGCAATCCACTCTCGACCAGCCACCGCGCAGTGATCACCCAAATCGTGGCCGTACTCAGCGGCACCGCCCTGTTGGGCGCCTTCCTCGCCTCGTGCTGCTACGTAGGGCTACGGTACCGCGAAGCCCTACCGCGCCTAGCGCCATGGATCGCTCTCGGGGTATTTGGGATTGTAAGCGCCGCGCTGACCGGTGTAGGACGGCTCAAGCTGGGCACTGTCGAGGCTATCTCCAGCCGATATGTCACCGCGACGCTCGTGTTCTTGTTGGCAACCATCGTCGTGACGCTGGTCGTCCTCCAGCATGTTCTATCCGACCGCCCACGACTGTTGCGCAACGCGATCGCGGTCCCCGTTTCGCTCATTGCCATCCTGGTGCTGATTGGCTACCCCGCCGGCATCGTGCTCGGTCGGCGCTGGCCGGATGTCACCGATTACCAGCATTGCGTGCTCACCGCGCAATCGGCCAGCGCACCCTGCCTGCGCGTGGCTTACCCGGAAAGCTCCGGGTATGCCTTCCGGCAGATCCAGTATCTGCGCCAGATTCACTGGGCAGGCTTCTAGCAATGCTCTCTCAAGTGTTATTCATCTCGCCGGACACGCTGGAAGGGCAGTCACGACTGGTGCGGCATCATGTGGGCCACCACCGTTGGATCGCACACCCGCTACCCGGAGGCGCTGTCCTTTGCTGAAGGAAGGATGGTGGCGAAACGCAACCCACCTGGAGGCCCTGAGCGTTGAAGGCCCTCAGACGCCGAGCCGGTGGAGTGGCGGTGCGCGCGGACAAGTGAGGTGGGCGATTAGGAGGCAGCGTGGAGACCGTGGTGGCAATCGGCGCATACGAGAAGCAAGTGCTCAACCGTCGGAGAGCCGCCACGAGCGACCGGCACGATGTGATGAAACTCCAAACACCAGGGATCGACGCTCCTACTACACGCGGCACAGCGTCCCTCGGCGCGCTGGATAGTGGCTCTGCGTAGCTCGGACTGCTCGCTTTTCTGTCCGGCGCCGCAGTTGTTGGCGACAGCTGAGTTACGTGCGATGCGAATCGCCATGAACCGCAGTCGCTTGGCGTGCAGGTATGCCCTAATCGGCTCGTCAGCCAGATCATGGAGGTGCTTGTCCCATTCTGCGGCTCGGCGGCTCGCTTCAGGCTCGGGCAGCAAGGCTGCGGCCGCCCGTACTTCTTCTCCCGCACGACGGTGAAGCCATCCCTCGACCTCGACGCCCAGGACTTGACTCGCGATCCCGATCAGAAGCGGCAGCGCCGCCAGAGTCCATAGGGACATGAGCCAGAACGATACTCAGGGCACAGGATCGACGGCAATCCGCGACGAGCGGCAGTGTCAGCTGGCACAGACGGCTCGATCGTGCTTTGACAGCGGGAAGCGATCGCTGAAACGACGCTCCGGAATCTTACGTCTAATGGGCGATACTGGGCATAGCGCGAACTGGGCGGATGGCGCCGAGTTTGAGGGTTGGGCGCTGGATGTCGGGGCGTAGGGCGCTGTCGCCGTGAAGTTCCTGCCGCTTCGTGGGCGATGATTGGTCGGTGACAAAGACCAAGCGCACGCAGGAAGATCGCTGGCAGCCCGTCTTCTACGAGACGGCTCGCGGGGAGCGCCCGGCATGGGACTTCCTCACCGGCGAGAAGACGCCGATCGACGTTCGGATCGAGCTGCTGACGACCGTGAGGGCCGTGCTACAGGTCGGCCCGCCGAGGTTCCCCACTTCGACGCAGCGCTGGCGTCTGATGCACAAGCCGGCCAGCAAGAAAGAGATCGATCTCAGCGGCATCTGCGAGGCGCGAGACAAGCACTCCAACAAGCTCTACCGGCTGTTCTGCGTGATCGACCGAGACGCGCCGGCACATGGGCTGGCGCTGCCCTCGCTGGTGATGCTCGGCGGCGTGGTCAAGCCCGTGCGAACAGAGGCGCCGCAGTCGGAGTACCGACGGATCGACCGCTATCGCAAGGACTACCAGGCCACTCACCGCGTCGCGCTCGGACGCGGTGACACCGAGTGGTGGCCGGATGTCGGCGTCGATATGCCATAGCTTCTATGCTACGATCTGCTCTCCCGAACTGAGGTGACCGAGCTATGCACAAGTCCAAGGAAAGCGCCGCCTTCGCCGAACTGCTCGCCGAGAGCTTCCCGACCGCCGAGGACCGCGCCGCTCACGAGCGCGAGGTCGCGAAGCTGGTCGCGTTCGCCGAGTTGCTGATCGCCCTGGACGAGGTTCGTGCGGGCAGCAATATCTCCAAGGCCGAGCTGGCACGTCGTATCGGCGTCAAGCCCTCCGTGATCTCACGGCTGCTGGACGGCAAGGGCCGCAACGTGCAACTGGACACCGTCGCCGACGTCGCCGACGCGCTCGACGTCTACATCGAGTTGCGTGTGCGTCCGCAGCCGAAGGGCAAGCGGGCGCGACACGCTCCGATCGAAGTCCTGGCCGCGTAAGGCAGTAGCAACCGGACGGAAAAAGCGGGCATTTGAGTCGGGTGGGGGCATCCCAGAGATCGGTCGGGGCCGTAGTCTGAGGCGCATATGCGATGGCACCCCGATCCACAGCACACAGGCGCTTGGAGCGCCGCTGGGGGCGCTGTGATGCTCCTGGCTGGAACATCGGCGGTTCTGCTCGCGGTCCAGCCCACGTCGGCGCGCGTCCCGGCGTTCGTTGTCTGCCTCTGCGGCTTTCTTACCCTTCTCGGGTTGTATGGAATGCTGGCTCCGCTGCTGCACCTACCGCCCTGGCGACCGAGGGCAGGCATGAATCGCCTGATACGTCGCCAATGGCGGGCTGTAAAGTTCCGCCGACGCTGGAGGTGTGTCCTTCGTCGGCCGCCGGAAGTGGAGCGCATCGTCCTCCCGTGGGCGGCGAGTGGCGCTCCTGCGCTTGCGCCATCCGCCTCGGCGCAAGGGTCAGTCGCGGGAGGCCCTGCGCCTGGAGGAGCACGAGGACCCCAACCACCCGATCGTCGCGCTCGCCTCAGAATGCATCGTCGAGCTCACCGCCCGCAAGGCCGCCGTGACCAACGCGCTCAGCACGCTCAAGACCAAGCGACCCGCCGGACACGACCCGGACGAAGTCCTCGCGATGCTCGACGCCGTGCCCGACCTACGCCCCGCGCTCGCGACCGCCACCGAGGAGAAGCTCGCCGCGATCTTCCAAGCCTTCGACCTCGAGATCACCTACGACCGCGACCAGCAAATCCTCAAGCTCGCCGCCACGATCACGCCCGAGCTGATCCCCGACGTCGACCCCGACGAAAACGACCGTCCCGAGGGAGGTCGCAGATTAACGGCATAGCGGGGGCGCGCTTGGTCCCTCTGTGGGACGTCACGCACGAGTACGCTGCGGTGTGAGGATGGCGTCCGCCGCGTCGTCAGCGACGTGGACCTCAGTGAGCACTTCGCCGCTAGGGCCATAGATCGGGACCGTCACGGACGAGACGCCACGCGCACGCAGAAGGGGCATTGCGCGCTCCGAGACCCAACGATTTATGGACACGGCGAGCTTCTCGATCAACAGGGCCGAGGCAGCGTCGGCAAGGCGCAACGCTATGAAGGTGGCTGCGCCGGCAGATCGTTGCTCCATCGGGAGCGAGTGCTCGGGCTCGAAGCCGGCATCGCGTACGGCGTCGGCCAGTCCGACAAGCTGTGGAGCCTCCAACGGCCGTACCGACTCGACAAGGACTGTGGGCGTATCGTCCATAGCCACAGCGAGCGTAGCTGGCGGGTCAGACAGCTAGCCGCGCGAGGCACTGTGCTTGGCGGTCATCGGCCGACAGAGCCAAACGCGGACAGCACGGCGACCGCGACTGTGCCGGCCGAGACGGGCCAGTACACCCCGATGAACGGCTCAATCGTACTGGCGAGGCCGAGCAGGCCTGCTAGTACCAGCCGTACGCGGCGTTCCAAAAGCCACAGTTCCAGCGACTCGCACTCCAACTGCTGCTTTGTTTTCCTACGCTTCTGAGACTTCCGAGCCATTGGCGACCTCGCACGTCACGACTCCCCCTGCCGAGTCGGTGGCGTACAAGACGCTATGTGGCGCGGACTCTTCCCTTCGCCTTGAGCACTACGCCCGGCAGGGCGAGCCATGTGCTCTAGCCCACGATCAAGGATCGCAATGCGACCCAGGCGGCTGTGCCCCTGTAACAGGGCTGTGCTCAGCTCGTCCGGCCTATCACCGAGTTGCGTGGCATCTAGCCCCGAAGGCGTCGAGCCTCTTGACATCTTGGATAGCGTCAATTGTAGCGATGGCCGCGGCGCCTGCCTGGATTGCCCTCAGAGCAGCAGCCGCGGCTCCCGGACGAGCAGCAGAGACACCTCTAGCAGCCATCGCCTACCGGCTCGAGGAGTGGTGGCTGCTGGGGCGGGAGGTCGCGTTCCGGCCGATGTCGTGTAGACGTGTTCAAAGTGGTTGGCGCATCGCCGCGAGGATTGAGCCGATCATCATTCGTACCGGCGTGTGACGGATCAGCAGCTCTCGTCCCCGGGCCGCGAGAGGGCTCTGGAGGAACATCGCGCGGGCCAAGCGGCGCGAGTCGCGCTGGTTTGCCCACACCGTGTTCGCTGTGCGCTTGACATACAGCTCGATCGCTAGGGGGACCAGGCGCGCGTCGGCGCGCGAGAGCTCCTCACCGAGGGCAGCGGCGCAGCGTAGCGCCACCGACGCACCGACCCCGGCGGTGGGCAGGAACGCGGCGCCGGCGTCGCCGCAGAGCACGACGCGGCCGCTGCTCAGCCGTCGCGAGCGCACGTCGTGCAACCGCCACGGCCAAACCTCGGAGGCCGTCGCGAGCGCGGCGGCGAGCGCCGGGGTGCCGGCGAGCTGGCCAAGTGCGCCGCCGAGCCTTGCGAGCAGCTCCCGCTCATCCAGCTCGCCGGCGGGGTCGACGACGCTACGCGGTACCGCGATGATGCACATCGTCTGACCCGGTGCCGGATAGGCGCCGAACAGTGCCCCTGCAAGCCAGTGCTCGCGCGCTGTCTCGGGTGGGAAGATCCCCTCCGGCGCCCACCAGGTCCAGCCCACCCAGCCCGTGTCAAAACCGCGCTGCGGGCCGAACAGCAGGTCGCGCGTGACTGAGTGCGCCCCATCACACCCGACGACCAGATCAAAGCGCTCGGTCGAACCGTCGCTGAGCGTCGCCTCGACCTCCTCGCCAGCTTGCTCCAGGGCGCTCACGGTGCTTCCCATCCGCAGCTGCACGCGCTCGCCGCAGGCGCGTCGCAGGCACTCGATCAGCTGCGCATGAGTGGTGAAGTAGGTTGGGCCGTCGACGCCCAGCAGGCGCTCGAAATCGATCCTGCGGATCACCCTTCCGCGGCGATCGCCGATCTCGTAGGTCTTCATCTGCACCCCGCGCGCCGCGAGTTCGCGATAAGCGCCGATCCCGTGCAGCACCGCCGAACCGTACGGATAGAGCGAAACACTGAACCCATGCTCGCCATAGCAGGACAACTGCTCCACGACCAGCGGCTCGCGCCCCTGACAGGCCAGCTTCGCCGCCAGCGCCAACCCCGCGACGCCGCCGCCGACGATCAGCACGCGCATAACTTCACGCGCCCGTCACACCGATCCACCCATCGTTCAGCGTCGCGGCGAGTCGCGCGAGCCTGTCGGCGTGGGGTGTTCTCGGGTCCCAGCTTCCACCCAGGCAACGCAGCCGCATGCGGGCTTTGAGCTGCTCGGTGAGGATCGGCGGGTCGCGCCGAACGGTGCCGCCGTGCCCGTCTGTGTTGCGGTAGGCGAAGCGGATCATGTCCTCTTCTGACTCCCAGATGCTCACCGTGCAGTTGCCGGTGAGCGGAACGCCGGCGGAGTAGGCGGTGATCAGCCCGGGCGCTTCGCGGATGTACGCCCCCAGCCGGGTGCCCTCGCGCAGGAACCGCACCAGGTCCCGTGACTGTATGCGACCAAGGGTGAGCACGGCGAACGCTCCTGAGCTGACGTCGGTCGGGGACAGTGACGTGACCCCGTAGTGTGATCCGCGCGTCGAAGCGACCTCGAACAACGCCCACCACGAGTTGGCCTGGACAGTGAGGCGATTGGCGATCGGGTGAGCGAGGAATGCCTCGAAGTCTGGTTGGGTCCGCCATGCTGTGAGTAGCACCTGGCGGCGAGCGGCGGGAACGCCCGCACCGAACCCTGCGCTCGATCGCGATCCGATGAACGGCATCGCCTTGGCGAACACCAAGCCGGGAAGACCGGTCAGCTGTTGGCGTGCCGCGTGGCGCCACATGACCGGCGAGTCCACGCCGCGGAAGTCGGTCACGTGCGCGGCGAGCAGCGGCGCCCGGCCACGCTTGTCGAGAGACAACATCATGGGCGCCTACGGGGTGGGTACGGCATCGAGCGTGTGCGTCGAAGGGAGGGACTCGCTGCCCCCGATATGGAGGCTTCGCAGACGGCGGAACGTGCGGGAGTGATCCCGGCGATGCAACCAGCGACCGGCTCTCGATCTCAATGCCGATTGCGCGAGGCGATTGAAGGTCTCCTGCGCCTCCAGTCGGGCAAGGCCGGCGCCGATGCAGAAGTGCGGGCCGTTGCCGAATGCGAGGTGAGGCGACCCGGCGCGTGTGAGGTCCAGCCGGTCTGGATCGGGGTAGCGTGCGGGGTCGCGGTTGGCCGCGCCGAGCACGACAAGCGCCTGCTGCCCCTTGCGCACGCTGACTCCGCCAAGAATGAGATCGTTTCGGGCGACACGGGAGGCGACCTGGACGGGGCTGTCGTAGCGCAGGAGCTCATCGACGGCTTGGGCGCATAGGTCGGGATGCCGAGCGAGCCAGTCGAGTTGGTCGGGGTGCTCAAGCAGCGCGAGCGTGCCGTTGCCGATCAGGTTCGCGGTCGTCTCATGACCGGCGGCGAGCAGCAATAGGCACATCGTGACGATCTCATCGGTCTCCAGCGCCGCGTCGCCGTCGGGGGGATGGACCAGCACACTCAACAGATCCTCACCCGGATCTGCCCGGCGCCGCGCGACGATCGGGACAAGGAAAAGCATCAGGGTCATGGCCGCCATGCCGATCGCTTCGATCTCCTCCGATGTCGGGTCGAGCTCAAGTACCCGTGCGAGCGTGGGAGTTTCTGAGCGCAGTAGTTCTGCACCCTCGAGGCCGACGTCGAACAGCTCCGCGATGACCGCGAGCGGGATTGGATAGGCGAGCTCACTCATCAACTCGACCGGCTCACCGTCTGCCAGCGCCGCGAATGCACTGTCCACGATCGCGCTAACGCGTCCGCGGATCCCCCGCACCGCTCGCGGCGTGAAAAAGCGGTTCACAGCGGTCCGCAGCCTTGCGTGGGCCGGTGGGTCGCTCATAAGCAGCGAGCGGCTCCACTGTTCAGAGACGGAGCCTGGCCCACCCAGCGAGGCGAGCATCTGCGGGCTGTTGCGCGGATCAGAGCTCCACTCGGGACTACGCAGAACGTCTGCTGCGCACTCGTAGGAGAGCACGAGATGAGCGCCGAGCGCCTCGTTCCACTGAACAGGTGCCTGCTCACGCGCGACGTAATAGGCAGGGTAGGGGTCCTCGGTCGGGAACGGCCATGCTTGCCAGTCAGGCATGATTGCTCGTCGCCTGACGTTCGGCAAAGAACGAGTGGTCGAGCTTGCCCATCTCGGTGAACGCGGCCTTGTTCTCGAAGAACTCGGCCGCGATCGACCCCCAATAACCGCTGGCGCGCAGATCGGCGAGCACCGACGCCTCAGCCATCTCGATCCTGCCCATGATCGTGTACTCGGGCGAGGCCGTGATGTACCGGAAGGCGTTGGCCGAGGGGCCAGTCGGTGAGAACTTGCGCTCGATCCACCTGGACACGTACTCCGGTGTGATCGTGAACGGTTGCTCTGCCCACCACATTTCCCAGGGCTCACGCCAGTAGGCGAACACCTCCTCGGGAGTGACGGGATCTGAGGATCGCCAGAACCCAGCCTCGACGCTTGCGTGCCATGTCCCGAGCACGTCATCGCGTAGACATGCGCGCCCGATCGCGGCCATCATCTCACTCTGCTCGCGCCCAAACCGCTTGACGCAGCCGAAGTCCAGGAAGCTCACGCTCCCGTCGTCGTGAAAGACATAGTTGCCGGGATGCGGATCGGCGTTGAGCAGGCCGAAGCGATGGTTCGTCGCATAGACGAAGCGGTGGATCGCCTCCGCCCATTGGTCGCGCAGCTCCTGTCCGGCGGTGAGCGCATCGCTCCAGGGTTTACCCTGTACGAGCTCTTGGGTCAGCACACGATGGGTGCTCAGCTCGGCGATCACCTCTGGGACGTGGATGAACGGGTGTCCGCGATAGATGTCGGCAAACTCCGTCTGGTTGGCGGCCTCCTGACGGTAGTCCAGCTCCTCGATGATGCGAGCGGTGATCTCGCGCCCCGCGCCGCGAATGTCAAAGCTCATTTTCCTCGGCGAAAGACCGAGCATCAATCCGAGGAAGGTGGCCATCAGCTCGTTGTTCTTCAGGTCAGCTTGGATCGCATCCGCTACCCCCGGGTACTGGATCTTCACCGCTACCGTGCGCCCGTCGTGCAGCCGCGCGGCGTGGACCTGGCCGATCGAGGCTGCCGCCAGAGGCTCCCAATCGAACTCGGCAAACGCACTCTCGGTCCGCTGCTGGAGCTCGCGCTCAAGAACGGAGCGCGCGAGCTCAGGCGCCATCGGCGGCGCCTCGTCGCGCAGCCGCGCTAGCGCCGCCTGATAGATCGACAGGAACTCCGCCGGTACCGCGGGACCAGCGGAGACGAACGAGAGCATCTGCCCGGCCTTCATCAGCGCGCCCTTGGAGCGACCGAGCAACTCGGCATAACGCTCCGCGGTGCGCACATGGAACTCGGTGCTGTCAGCACCGGTGAGCTTGCTCCGCAGTCCCACCACAACGGCCTCGCCCGCGGTACGCGCGCTCAGCGCAGCCAGCGGAGCGGTACGCCGCAAGCGCCCGCGCGTGATGCCATCGCCCTTCGGTGATGCGTCGTCTGTATCTGGGGGAGCCTGGCGTCGGACATCAAACACATCTCCTTCTTCATCCACTGGCCTCAGCTAAGTGTATACTTAGTCGGGCAGATGTCAAGCACGGCCCCCACCCGAGAGCGCATCGTCGACGAAGCAATGCGCCTATTCAGCCAGTACGGCTACGCCGCAACCAGCATCGCCAAGATCGAGGCCGCCGCTGGACTCACCCCTGGAGCCGGCGGCATCTACCACCACTTCCCAAGCAAGGAAGCCGTGCTCGCCGCCGGGATCGAGCGCCAGCTCTCACGACTCGGCGCGCTCCGCGAGATCCGGCAGGTACTCGGATCGCTCGGAGACCTCAAAGCCGAACTGACACTGACCGCGCGTTACGTTCTTGCCGAGCTCGACAGCGAGACCGAGCTGCTGCGCATCCTAGCCTCCGACGCACGCAACCGACCACAGCTGCTGACCACCGCCGTCGAGCAGCTCGTAAGCTCGACGTTCATAGACTTTGCTATGTGGATCAGTGAACGCGCCAAGCGCACGATCACGGACGAGGAGGCTACGGCGATAGCTTCATTCGGGCTCGGATCGCTGCTCTGCACCCGCCTGCTACGCGATGTCCTCGGCATCCCAGCCCAAGTGGATGACGAAACGCTTGTCGACACCTGGGTCGGGCTCATGGTCGTTGCTCTCACTGGCCCAGCACCACAAGCCCAATCTGAATGACCCCCTTTGCGATGTGGACCAGGAAGCTACGCACCCCGCGCCACTACCACAAAAGCTGACGTTCGCCTCCAGCAAAGGAGGCGGATCGCTCGTCGGGTACAGATTCCCGACCAGACTAAAAATCAGGAGCAGACTTGCTAGCTCTGTCCAAGCAACTGCCGGTACATGACCAGCGTCTCGCGCGTGGGTTGTAGCCTGAGCTGTTCATCGAGGGCGTGGGCGAGTTCGTCGTAGCGCTGCTGCGCTGTCGAGAAGTTGCCGCACAAGAACACTATCCCCGGTAATCGCCGGCAAACAGGAGTTGCGTGCCTGCCGAGGGGAGCGTAGACGTAGCCCGGTGGCACCTCCAAGCGTAAAAGCTCGCCAGTCTGCTTGTCGGCCGTCGTGTGAGCGACCTGTGAGCCGCGTTGAGAGCCGCGAGAAGCCCTTGACATCCGCCGGGGATCGTGCTCTCGTTGGTGGGCTGGGGTCCGTCCCGGAGCCCAGCGGTCTTCCGCCGGCACGCAACTGCATGAAGAGATCGACTGATGATGCTCAACACCATCCCCAACAACACCAGACCTCTCCCGTTCCGGGCGAGCGGCACGATCGCTCCAGGCGACCCGCGAAGCGAGCGCGTCGCGCGAACGCTTCCGCAGCGCCGGCCCGCGATAGCCGCGGCGAGGCCGACCGAGGTGCCGAGCCGATGCTTGCCCGGCCGCGGTTTGAGTCGCTTGAGGCGCAGCAGGCGGCGCAGGCAATCGAGCTGCTCTCTGCGCTGATCCTCGTCGCCGAGCGCCCGGTGCTTGGGCGCACCGATGAGCCGGGGCGCAGCGGCGAGCTCTCCGGCGCCCGCCGCCAGCGGCGCTCACGTCTTGCCAATGGCTGCACATCCGACTGGCAAGGCCGGCGGCGCGAAAACGGCGGTTCTGTCGCGGTTCCGGGTGGTGAGGGCGCGCCCGACTGTATTGGTAAATCTCGTTCTTCGGTGTCTTCGTGACTGCCAGGGCGAGGCGGCGGCGCGTGCCTCATGGTCCGGCGGCGGTGGTGTCGTTGAGCGAGCTTGACCGGCGGATCATCGGGCTGGTGAGCGATCAGCGTGTCGTGACCTCGACTCAGCTTGAGCTGCTGCTTGCTGATGTGCCTGGTCGCACGCTTCGCTACCGCACCGAGCATCTGCACCGTGCTGGTCTGCTCGGTCGCAGCCGCCCCTACCGTGAGCGTGGCTCCGCTCCGTATCACCTGTGGCCCTCGCGTCGTGCGGACACGCTCACGCGTGGAGCGCCCGCACCGCGCGGTGGCGAGCGTGCCGAGCCGAACCCGTTGTTCTTGGCGCACGCGGCGGGTGTGACCGAGCTCTACGCGCTGCTCGCCACCCAGACGCCGGGCGTTCGTCTTGCTCGCTTTGACCGTGAGCCGCGCGAGCCGTTTACGGCGGAGGGGCGCTCGCGGACGCTGGCGCCGGACGCGCTGGTCGAACTGCACGACGGGCAGGGCCTTGGGCTGCTCGCGTTCGTGGAGCTTGACCTGGGGACGATGAGTCACGCGCGGTTGAAGGTCAAGGCCGGCGCCTACGCCGCCTACGCCGCGCAAGCCGCATGGACAGAGCGCTACGACTTCTGCCCCTGCCTGCTGTTCATCACGACAACGGAGGCGCGGGCCGTCGCGTTCCTGAAGATGCTCGCCGCGCTGCTACAGAAGGCCGGACGCGGCGGCTTTTACGACGATCGTGCCGTGAACGTTTCGTGGTTTGCGGCGGGCGCGTGTGCGATGGCACGCGAATCACACCGGGCGCTCAGCGCCGAGCGGATCGTGTTGCGCCAAACCCGTGCGACGCAGCAATTCCTTGATCGAGACGAAGTGCTCCCTGCGCAACTCGGCCCACTGCTCCACGTCCACCACGTCCGTCTCCCGGTCTCGACAACACGATCGAGCCAGGTTCACCAGCACCCCGGACGCCTCCGCCACCACCCGAGGGGGGTCAATCTCAACCGGCGAAGAGGGGTCAGTTTCCCACCGGCGCCGACAGTTATTGAACGGCATGCTGGTTTTGGCTGGCTCCGCCGTGGCCTTCGAAGATATGATCGGGCGATGGCTCGTCTATCCAACAGCCTATGCGCAGGATTCGTCGTTCTCATCGCGGTTGCGTTGCTCGCGTCGCCCGCGTTCTCGGCGTCAGCACCACCCGGTGCCACCATCCCCGGCGGCGAGTTCCACTACCCATCCCCGAGCCAGCTTCCGGCTCCCTCGGCGGCCAACACGCCACCGGCTTGTCCTCCGACGGCTCAAAACGACTACGACTGTGGAGTGTCGTCAGGCTCTCTCCCGCCAGCGGATGCCAACAACCCGGAGAAGTACGTTAACAGCGCGTATTGGCCGGCCGAGGAGCGTCCTGACATTGAGATGTACGCGGTAATGCAGTACGGCTACAACTACAAGGACTGCAGCGCGGTCCTTCCCCATCTCTGCTTCCTCGTCGACGCTGAAGCGGTGGGGTATCCCGTGAGCCACACTCCGCAAGTCGGGGATCTTTGGCTCGCGCCTTGTGAAGACTTGATTTGGATGGGACAGGAGGGCGAGTCGGAGTGCAGCAATGATGGCTATTACCTAGGTTACGTTCAAGAAGTTCTACCGGATGGATCGTTCATCCAGAGTTGGGGTGGCAGTGATACCCCTGAAGACTTCGGGTTGGCGGTTACGTGGATGTCAGCGGCGATGAATCTGAACACCGACTTCATTGGCTTCATGCCGCCCGGGCAGTTCCCCCATCTCGCCGGCTCACCGTGTCGGGAGGAAATCTGTCCGGCGAATACTCTCCCGCCGGGACTCTCGTCAATGCGGCCGAGCGTAGGCAGGACGATTACAACCACCGCCGGGACTTGGACGGGAATGCCGCCGATCACGTACGCCTACCAGTGGGACCTCTGCGACGCTAGCGGCGATGGGTGTGCTGCTATCCCGGGCGCGACGAGCATCTCGTTCACGCCTACGGGTTCAGACGTTGGTCGCGTGTTGGCGATCGTGGTGACGGGAACGAACGAGGTCGACTCGGTGGCTTCCTATCCGGAGAGAACCGCGCAAGTCGCAGCGTCAGGGCCACACTCAGAACCGAGGCGTCGGGGGCTCATCGAGAGGTTCAAGCTCAGTTCCTTCCTGGCGAGCACGGGAACTCGAACGAAGCGCTTCCTGATGGCGAAGTACACGTTGAGAGTCCCGAGCAGAGTCACGCTGAGTATCCGCGACGAGGCAAGATCTGGGCGCCGGGGCAAGTCGAAGATCGTGTTGCGTGTGATGCTCAGGGCCCACACGGGAACGAACATCTACGTGGCGCCAGACAGTCTTCCTCGGGGAGCAGACTGCGCGACGCTCACAGCGTCAGGTCGGGGTCCCGGCGCCACGGCATCGTCCTGTATCGCCTGAGAATTGAGATCGGACGTCGCTTGACCGCCCAAATCGAGGGTTTAACGCTTCAATTCCCAATGGGATGACGTTTCGACCTGTTTGGTGGGACGCCATCCCGTTTATCAGGCCATATTTTTGGGCGTTCTACCCCACTGATGCGGTTGGCGGTTCAGATGGGATGGTGTCGTTGCCGCGAATCCTTCGCAGCATCCCCTCCCGGACGAATGCCGAGGAGACGAACTCGAGACTCAAAAGCTCGCGGCTGAGGTGCCGATCAGTTGGGAATGCAGACAAGGGGGATCATAAGGCGGTGTAGCCCACGGAGGGCAGGGAGTCGGGCAGAGATGCGAGCGCCGAGCAGCGATCGGAGATCCTGATGCCGCGACTCCTCGGCCTGGGTACTCGCAACGACGCACTCGCCCAAGCCGCCGAACAGGCCAGTACGGACCGCCCCCAGCACGAGCAACAACTCGCCGGCGTGCGCGCCGACATCCAAAACCTCGAACGCAAGATCGACCGCTACCTGCAGGCGTTCGAGGACGCAAAGCTCGACCCCGACATCTGCCAGCAGCGCATCGAGCGCCACCACGCACGCCTACAAGCCCTGCGCGACCAGGAGGACCAGCTCGCCCAAACACTCGCCGCACACGCCGACACACAGCCCAACACGGCAAACCTGGCAGCGCTCGCCGACCAACTCGACCAGCTCATCGCCACCGCCAACCCCGAGCAAGCCAAGGAGCTGCTGCGCCTCCTCATCAAGGACATCCGCGTCCACGACCAACACACCATCATCCCCACCTACCGCGTGCCACCAGCGGTTCGCACAATGCACGGAACAGTGGGCGATACTGGGCTCGAAATCGCCTCCGGACCTCGGCTCAGGTGATATGAGGCTTGTGAGCTGCTCTCAGGTGCTCTCGATCAGCTCAGATTCGCTCACTGAAGTACCACGGGAAGTACCACGGCGGACACAGGACTGAAATTCGGCCTCACCGCGGGCGCCATGATACTCGCTAATCTCCGCTGCTCTAATGGTCGATATATAGATTGTTATGGTCTATAGTGATCTATATATGGAGCATAAGATTGCAAAACAACGGGCGCCGCTTGCGGTCCGTCGAGCGCAGCGCAACCTAGCCGAGAGCGTTGCTTCGTGGCGCAAGCTACGCGGCCTGACGCAGGCTCAGCTCGCCGAGCGGGCGGACATCTCGCGGGGGGTCGTGCGGCGCCTCGAGGCAGGCGACGGCGGTGTCAGCATCGAGAACCTGCTCCGAATCTTGCGGGCACTCGGCATTCAGGACCTTCTAGCGACGGCACTCGACCCACTTGCCAGCGACATCGGCCGTCTACGTTCAGACCAAGAGCTGCCGCGGCGGGTACGCCCGAGGCGACTGACAGACGATGGTTGAGCAGCCGATCGAAGTCGACGTCCAGCTCGGCGGGCAAGACCTTCCGGCGGGACGGCTGTGGACGTATCACCACGGTCAGATGGAGTCGGCCACCTTCAGCTATCGAGAGGATTACCTTCAGCGCGCGGACGCTTACGAGCTCGACCCCGGCCTGCCCCTGCAGAGTGGGCAGCATCAGACGGCCCTCGGGCAGCCGCTATTCGGCGCGATGTCCGACTGCGCGCCGGACGGTTGGGGACGGCGACTCGTCCGGCGCGTGGAGGCGCAACGTGCCCGCGAAGCCGCCACGCAACAACGTGCCCTCGCTGAGATCGACTTCCTACTCGGTGCGCGCGACGACCTTCGTCAAGGCGCGCTGCGGTTTCGCGCGCGCGGCGGCGAGCAATACCTCGCGGTCGACGCCGGAGGAGCTCCGGATCTGATCATGCTCCCGCGACTATTGAACGCAGCTGAAGAGCTAGAACGCGACGAACCGACGAGCGAGGATTTGCGTCTGCTGCTTCACGGCGGCAGCTCGCTCGGCGGCGCGCGGCCGAAGGCGCACGTGCTCGACACGCATGGGCACCTGGGGATCGCCAAGTTCCCATCCCCCAGCATCGACGAATGGGATGTGATCCGATGGGAGGCCGTCGCGCTCGAGTTGGCAGAGGCCGGCGGCATCAACGTACCTGAGCACGAGTTGCACGTCGTCGAGGATCGGCCGGTGCTAGTGGTGCGTCGCTTTGACCGTGACGCGAGCGGCCGGGTCGGCTACCTGAGCGCAATGTCAATGCTCCAAGCCAGGGACGGCGAGCAAGCGAGCTACCTTGAAATCGCGGAAGCGATCGAAGAACGCTCGCCAACGGTCAACGCGGACCTACGCGAGCTGTGGCGGCGGATCACCTTCACGATCCTGATCTCCAACACCGACGACCACCTGCGCAACCACGGCTTCCTACGCAAGAGCACCGCAGGCTGGTCGCTCTCGCCTGTGTTTGATCTGAATCCCAACCCCGAAGGCGCAGCCAAACAGCTTGCTACCGCAATCGACGAACACAATGCGGAAGCCAGCCTCGCCACCGCGCTCAACGTGGCCGGCCTGTTCAGGCTCTCGGAGGCTGAGGCTCGCCAGATCGTCGATGAGCTATCTACTGCGACTGCACGCTGGCAAGAGGTAGCACGGGTAATGGGTCTCGCCACGCCGGAATTGCAGCGACTCGCGCCGGCGTTCGAGCACGAGCAGCAGGTCGCAGCGCGCAAGCTCGTTGGCACGCAGAGCTGACTGCCCCAAGTACCACACAAGTACCACCGGCAGTATCAGAATCCGTAACCGTTCAGTCCTTGGTTTAGGCGAGTGTGGGGAGTGGGTCGCCGCGGGCGTGTGCGGTGAGTAGGTCGGCTAGGTAGACGAATAGCGAGCGGTGTTGGAGGCGGCAGGTGACTGAGGCCGAGAGGATGCGCTCGATGAAGCGCTCGCCGTTATCTGAGCGAGTGCCGTGCGAGAGCTTGCGGTAGATGACTGGGCCGCGGAGTGAGCGCTCGGCGGCGTTGTTGGTGGGCTCGACGCCCTCGACAGTCACGAACGTAAAGAGCGCTGGCCAGATCTTCAGCAGGTTGTTCGCGAAGCGCCGGTGAAGCCGAGTGCGTTTGCTCTTCTGGGCGGCGTGCTCGAGCAGCTCGCGCAACTCTGCCTGGATCGGCTCCATCTCCTCTGTGAGGCGCGCGCGGTCCTGGTGCTCATCAAACGCATGCCAGGTCTTGAACAGCCGATCGGTGAGCGCAAGGCCCTGCTCACCGAATGCTTTCTGCAGCGCGAGTCCTTCGGAGTGGCGGCGAAAGTCGCGATAGATGTGCTGCCAGCAGACCTGGCGGCAGTAGGGGTCAAGGTGGTCGTAGGCCCACCAGCGATCTGAGCAGGCGATCCCCGGGTAGTCCTTGCCGATCAGCTCTTCCAGACGGTCGCGATGGCGGTCCTCGGCGATCCGGAAGATCGCCGCCTCGGGCGTCGTCGCGGTCCACAGCGTGCGACCCTCCCCGGCGGTGTGCCAGCCGGTCTCGTCCAGATTCACCGCGGGTGAGGAGAGCACCGCCTGCACGAGTTGCTCATGCGGTGAGATGAGCGCCGCCGCGGCGCGTTGGCAGACCTTGTCGACCGCACCGACCGAGAGTGAGATCCCAAACAGCTCCCTTGCCAGCTCGGTCATGTCGCGGCGGGAGATACGGTTGCGCGCTGTCATGCTCACGACCGCGGCCGCAAGCCGGGGACCGAAGGCCGAGCAGCCGATCTCATCGGGCAGCACCCCGGTGGTCTTTGCGGCGCAGCGCGGGCAGCGCAGGCGGTGCGTGCGGTACTCGGTCAAGATCACACTGGTCGGCGGCAGATCGGCCACCTGATGGCGCCCGAAGCGATGCGAGGGAACACGCTCCTGCATGCCGAACTCGTGCCCGCACCCCTGGCAGGAGTCTGGATAGTGATCGACGATCTCATCGACCTGGTCCTCCGGCGCGAGCTTTCGACCAGAGCCATGATGACCAGGCTGTCCGCCCGCCGCTCGCAGCATCTCCTTGGCCTTCACCCGAGCCTCCGCCCGGCGCTGCTGGCGTGTTGCCGGTGGATCCTGCGATGGAGGCTTTGAGCTGTTGCGCGAGCTCTCACGCGTCTGCTCCTCGAGCTTGCCTACCCGCTCCTCAAGCCGCGCATTGGCAACAGCCAACCGCTCAAGCGCCCCCGCCAGCTCAAGGACGAACTCCACGCAGCGCTCTTTGCCAGCCTCGTAGACCGCCTCCGCCTCACTGAGCTCCACACCCCCAAGATTCGCCGCAGCCGCAAACCATCCTTGTTATGGAAACCCACAACTGAACGCTTACGCTTTCTAGTAAGCGTTCAGTGGGTTGGGGGGAGTTAGCTTGGGCAGGTCGAATCTCGTTGTGTGGAGCGTGCTCAGGCGGGGGCGATCTATGACGCTGGTCGTGAGGCGGTCGTGGAGGTGCTTTTGCGGATGGACGCCCAGATCCAGGCGTTGAGTGCGCGGGTCGCGCGCCAGGATGAGCGGATCGCTCAGCTCGAGCGTCGACTGAACCGGAGTTCGCGTAACTTTTCTACTCCTCCGAGTGCCGATCCGCCCGCCGCGGCGCCGAAGCGTGGCAAGGATTCATCGGGTCGCAAACAGGGCGCCCAGCCCGGTCATGAAGGCAGGGGCCGGCCGCTGCTGCCGGCATGGGCGGTTGACCGGGTGATCGAGCATTGGCCCGATCGTTGCGGGTGTGGTTACGCGTTTGCGCGTGAGGAGCGGGTCGCGGTGGGCGAGCCTGTGCGCTGGCAGGTGGAGGAGTTGCCTGTGATCTCGGTGGTGGTCACCGAGCACCGGTGTCATCGGGTGTGCTGTCCGGGCTGTGGTGAGCGCTGGCGGGCCGAGTTGCCGCGCGAGGTTGCCCAGAGCGCTTTCGGTCCCCGTTTTCAGGGGGAGTGTCCGATTAACGGTGGATGTGGCTTGGTCGGGTTAGTTGATTCTTCCTTGGAAGGTTATTGCGAATGCGTTGAGGGCGGGCTTCCATCGTGTGGCCCAGCGTGCTCTGCCTCGCCCTGTCGGGTCGAGTGACCTGGTGACGAGGTAGAGGCACTTCAGGGCGGCCGTGTCGTTCGGGAAATGCCCGCGGGCCCTGACGGCGCGTCGGTAGCGCGCGTTGATCGACTCGATCGCGTTCGTTGAGCAGATCACGCGCCGGATCTCAACGTCGTAGTCCAAGAACGGTATGAACTCGCTCCAGGCATTCTCCCAGAGCTTGCTGATCGCCGGGTACTGCTTGCCCCACTTAGCGTCGAACTCCATGAAGCGCTCCCTGGCCGCAGTCTCTGAAGGCGCCGTATAGACCGGCCTGAGGTCTCGGCTCATCTCCTGCCAGTACTTGCGGGACGCGAACCGGAACGTGTTGCGGATCAGATGAATCACACACGCTTGGACGGTCGCGAGCTCCCAGGTCGTCGTGATCGCCTCCGGTAGACCCTTCAGACCGTCACAGACAGCGATGCAGACATCCTTGACGCCACGGTTCTTGATCTCGGTGAACACGCTGAGCCAGAACTTCGCGCCCTCGCCGCCATCGCCGGCCCAGAGCCCGAGGATGTCGCGCTCCCCGTTGACGGTCACACCGATCACGACATAGACCGGCTTGTTCATCACCTGCCCGTCACGAACCTTGACCACGAGCGCGTCGATGAAGATCACGGGGTAGACCTGGCGGTTTCTAGTCATGGTTGCGAATCCCGAACGAAAGGAATCGCAATGCCATATGTGGCGTGGAACAAGGCCCCGGCGGACACCAAGCGTCGCTACTTCGAGCTGATCCGCCAGGGTGCGAGTGGTGGTGTCGCGTCCCGGCGGGTGGGTGTGTCGCTCAGCTGCGGGTCGTTGTGGTTTATCGAGGCCGGCTCGGTGAGCTTCGTCGATGAGCCGATCGACAGCCGCTACTTGACCCAAGACGACCGGATCGAGATCGCGGACGGGCTAGCGGCCGGGGAGCGGGTGAAGTCGATCGCTGCCAGGATCGGAAAGAGCTATCAGGCCGTCTACCGGGAGATCGCACGCAACCGTAAACCCGATGGCCGCTACCAGCCTTGGTATGCCCATGGGCAGGCTCACCTGCGGCGGCGACGCCCGAGACCGCGACGGGTCAGCGTCGATGACCAGCTGCGTGGCCTGATTGCTGGCAAACTCGCCAAGCACTGGTCGCCGGCACAGATCAGCAGGTGGCTGCGACGACGGTGGCCAAAGCGCACGGACTGGCATCTGTGCCACGAGACGATCTACGAGGCCGTCTATCGAGGCCTGGTAGTGCACCCGGGCCAGCAGGCGTTGCGAACTGGCCGCTCCCACCGACGAAGGCGTGGTCGGGGCCGCACTCGCGAAGGCGCCCTGAAGCAGTGCACGAACCTGAAATCGATCCACACCCGCCCCGCGGTCGCGGAGACAAGAAACCAAGTTGGTCATTGGGAGGGCGACCTCCTGGTCGGCGCGTTCCAACGCTCCGCAGTCGCGACGCTAGTGGACCGCAAGACACGCCACACCCTGCTTGTCCCGATCCGTGGCGGGCACTCAGCCAAGAACGTCGCGGACGCCCTGGTCAAAATCTTTCACCAACTACCATCCCCACTACGCCGAACGCTGACCTGGGATCAGGGCAACGAGATGTTCGAGCACGAGCGGATCGAGACCCAGACCGGACTGCAGATCTATTTCGCCGACCCCCACTCGCCCTGGCAACGCGCCACCAACGAGAACACCAACGGCCTGCTACGCCAATATTTCCCGAAGGGCACCAACTTCCACCAGATCACCAACGAACACCTACAAGAAGTCGCTATCGAGCTCAACGACAGGCCACGAGCATGCCTCCAAGACCGCACACCAACACAATTGATGGCACGATGGAGACCACACCCCCTAACTACTTGCCGCGGAAAAAGTCTCTGTGATGACGAACGGCCGCGCTTGTTGAGGGCGCGGCCGTTCGTGAATGAGTGGTGCTCTGGTTAGGAGCGTTTGGAGTGTTTCATCGGGCTCGGACGGCGAGCGTGTCGGCGTTATAGGCGAGGATTCCCCACTCGGTCCAGATCTCTTGGCCTTCGGTGCCCTTCAGGCGGCTGCGGCCCATCCCGTAGCGGCGCTTGAGGTGGCTGATCCGGCCCTCCTCGCCTGTTCGGTAGCGCTGCAACCGTCGATTGGTGCGTCTGGAGCCTCGTTCCTGGCGGCCGGAGATGAACACTCGCTCTGGTGTGAGATCTTTGAGTGCGTCGTTCGTCGGGCCGGGCATGAACCCACCGTCGAGGGCCAGCTCCCGCGGGGAGATCTGAAGCCGTTTGAGCTCGGCGATCGTGCCTGGGAGCAGCGTATTCTCGGTCGGGTTGCCCGGCGCGGTCGACGCCGGCAGGATCAGTCCTCGCGCGCCGCGCTTGGTGTTCTCGGTCACCTCCGCGAGCTGGGTCACATACCCAAACTCGTTCGGCTTGCCCAGCTTGCCCTTGCGGATCGGGCGGGCATCCGGGTCTGTGAGCGACACTATCCGCTCGCGGATCGGTTCGCCCTGCACACGCTTCGTGATCTGGGAGGCGACCTTCTCGCAACGATCCACGAGCTGCTCGAGCTTGGTCGCCGCCCTGAGCTTCGCCTTCGCGCCACGGCCACGCGCCTTGGTCCGCGCGAGCGTCAGGAGCCGCCTGGCCTCGCGCACCGAACGCCGCAACAGCTCGCCGGTCTGCGCCGTGAGCTTGAGCACCTGCGCTTTCGCTTCCCCTGAGCGAGCCCGGATCGTGCGCGTGATCCCCCGCAACCGGCGGCCCATCGCTTGTGAGCGATCCCGCACCCGCCGTTTGCTCTCGCCGATCCGCTGCGCCAACTTGCGACTCTCCCTCGCCAGCGCACGCACCCCATGCGAGGCCAACCCCGCATCGGTCGGATACTTCACATCCGCCTCGACGACAGTCGAGTCGATCCGCACCGCACGCGGACGAAAACGCTTCTCGCGCATCGTCCTGGCGATCAGCGTGCGCGTCAGCTCTGAGACCGTCTCGGGCCCGATCCTGCGGGCAAGCTTGCGGACCGTTGACTCGTCCGGCACCCGCTCGCACAAAGAGATCCGGCAGAACCGCCGCAAGTGAATCGAATCGGAGACCTCCGCCACCAGCGACCGATACCCCCACCGATAGCGCGTCTTGAGCACCATCAATCGAATGAACGTCTCCATCGCGATCGTCGGGCGACCATCCGTCAACACCGCCCGCTTCTGCTCGATTACCTCCCGTCGAAAGCGCTCCACGACCGGCCCAAACAACCCAGGATCCGAGAGCAACAAATCCAACGCCGCCAGATCCTCCGGCAACTCCCTTACCTCGACCGGCAAAGCCTCGTCCCACAACGACTCCGCCTGCCCCGCCGACAACATCAACATACCGACCCCCTTCAACCAGAAACCCACTCATTTGCAGGACATTCTGACGATCACACCGGACGGAACAAGCCACCAACACCCCTACTTTTTCCGCGGCAAGTAACTAGCTGATTCGCAACGACAGTTAGAAACCGCCCCTCATCCAGTGGCCTGGCCAGCCACTCCGTCATCTCCGCAACGACCTTCTCCGTGATCCGGCTGATCGTGTCCTTGGAGACCCGGGCGCCATAGACCTCTCCGAAGTGCGCAGCGATCTCTCCTGTCGTCAACCCGCGAGCGGTGAGCGACAGCACGATCTCATCGACCCCAGTGAGCCGGCGCTGGCGCTTCTTGACGATCTGTGGCTCGAACGTCGACTCGGTGTCCCGCGGCACCTCGATCTCGACCGGGCCGATCTCCGTCAAAACCGTCTTGGCGCGTGTCCCGTTACGCGAGTTCCCGCTGTTGCGGCCATCAGGGTCGTGCTTCTCATAGCCAAGGTGCTCGACCATCTCCGCATCCAGCGCGGTCTCGAGCACGTTCTTGGTCAGCTGGTTCAAAAGCCCACCAGGACCGACCAGCTCGATGTTCTGCTCCTCGGCCTGTGCAAGGAGCTGCTCAGCAAGCTGCTTCTGATCAACGATATCTGTAGTCATAGACCCGATCATCTCCTCCGGATCGGTCGACTCCACCAGCTCCGTCATGGTCATCCCTTTCGGTCAGACCAAGCACTTCCACCGTTAATCAGACAGTCCCCCGAAGCCGCGGCCGCGGCACGGGCCAGGGCCGCGGCAGGAATCGCGCCAGCAACGGTCGCCACCCCATTCAGCACCTGTTCGTCAGCGCTACCACCTTTTGCAGCGATCACGCCAGCATTCGCGACACCACCGATCACGATCGCGCCAGCGCATACGCCAGCCGACGCGACGATGCACACCCCGCCAGCCGTGACTGCGACGATCTGTCCAAAGTGTTCGCCGATCGCGCCCACGATTTCGCCGGTGGACGGCGTACCGGGTATGCCGAGAAAGAGCCCCGTTGGGTCGCTGTAGTTGAGCGGGTCATCGCCTGCGTAGCTGTACGGTTCGCGGGTGATTGCCTCAAGCGGGTCTTGCGTGAGGAACTGCGCGGTGGCGGGGTCGTAGGTGCGTGCGCGCATGTAGATGAGTCCGGTGTCTGTGCTGGTGTATTGGGCGTCGTAGCCGAGCGGGGTGGTCGTGGTGCCTTCGCAGGTCGGAGTTTCCGTATGCGCTGTAGGTGCATTTGCCGGTGACGGTCCCCGTGGAGCCGGTTATCAGCCTGGTTGAGCCGGCCTGGTCGTGATGCAGATAGGACACGCTGCCACCGCTACTGATTTGCTCGATACTCATTTGGCACTGGCCGTACACGCAGATAATCGCTCAACAGTGTCCCAGGGCGTCGATCAGCGCCTCAAGTTCAAGGCCAAAAGGAGTCGGTTCATACGCGCCATCGAGTGCCCCACTCGTGATTGTTAGTTCGCTTGCCACAGCACCCCTCAACGCCTCCCGGTCATCCTTGGAGAGGGGGCGAACACCAAGGATGTCTATCAGCGGGACCAGATCAGAACCGTGCCGCTCCACCACGTTCCGCAGAAGCGCGGCCATATTGGCAGACAAAGGGGGCATTCCGGATGGCTCGGTCATGGTTGGTTTCGCACACCGGCCGAAGTTGTAGGCCAAGTCGTAACCACACCGCCGTCCTCATTGACAATCACTACGGCGTTCTGACCCACATATCGCGTTGCGCCATCGGCTTGGACGCTCTCTGAGACGGGCGAGCGCACAGCTTCCAAGATCGCACTTGGTGATACCCCTCTACCGGCATCTCGCTCGATAGCTTGTTCGAGGCCGTGCTGGGTATAACCCTTAATGACGCCCGCGACTCCTTGATCGGCAGCCTCGGCTCCCAGCTCCTCCTCGCCTGCCCCGCTGGCGTCCAGCGCACCCACGACGGCGCCTTCAATGCCGTGTGCGACGGATGCGAAGTATCCGCAACCGTTTTCGTAGGATTCGATCTCCTCTTCGTAGTATTTGATCGGGTTGAGCGATTCGGCGACTTCGCCGGGGGACGGGAGACCAAGGTTGAGCCAGTTCCCGAGCCCGGTCGGGTCAGCCTCATTGAGCGGATTGTCTTCGGCGTAGTTGTAGGGTGCCCGCGTCGTCCCGACCTCTGGATCGACTGTGAGGAACTGCGCCGTGCTCGGATCGTAGGTGCGTGCCCGCATGTAGACGAGCCCCGTGTCTGTGCTGGTGTATTGGGCGTCATAGCCGAGCGGGGTCGTGGCCGTGCCCGTGTGTTCTTCAACCGCGCCGTAGGGGCTGTAGGAGTAGGCGGCTTCTGTTGTGCCAGTTTCTCCCGCGATAAACTGTGTGGAGCCGGCCTGGTCGTGATGTAGGTACTGTGCTTTTTCGGCGCTGTTGATTTGCTCGATGGGAAGGCCGTTGACTCCGTAGATGTAGCTGTCGGTGCCATCGTTAAGGATAAGTGGGGTGTTTTCGGCTGTGTCCCACGCGATGTAGTTGGTCGTGCCTGAGATTGTTTGTGATGCGCGTAGTCCTTCGCCGTTATAAGTGTAGGTGTCTTTGATTTCGCTGATTGCGCCTTCTTTGGGTCTTTCAACGGAGGTCAGGTTCCCCGCTTGGTCGTAGCTGTACGTCGTTGCTGGACCTGTTCCGGGCGTCGTTTTTGTGCGCTCACCCACTTCGTTGTAGGCGTAGATTGCGCTTGTTCCGCTTTCGAGCTCATCGGCGCTGTTGTATTTGTACGTGCTCGTGCCAATCTTGGTCGGATTGTTCGCCGCGTCATATTCGTACGCGGTCGTGCCGGATTTTGTCAGGCGGCTGTTGGGATCGTATGCGGCTTCCGTGACTTCGCTGCCCAGCAGGCCCTTGTTGACCGTATCGTATACCTGACCGTCTGAGTCACGTGCGTAAACGAGCGAGGCAAGTGTTTCCGCGCCCTTTGTCATCTTGGTTTCGGTCATCTGGTCGGAGAGATTGTAGGCGTATACGTCTTCCTCTGCAGTCCCGGTGGGGTACACAGTCGCCGTCAGATCGGAGTCGGGATCGTAAGAAAATTTGGTCGTGTGTTCAAGCCAGTCCGTGACCTTTTCCAGACGTCCGTCTTTGTCGTAGACGTTAGCTACGCTCTTCCCGTTGGGGTACGTGATCTTTGTCTTCTCGTTCGCGAGATTGTATTCGTACTTGACGATTTCTTTGTGGCCGTTTTCGGTTTCTGCTAGCCGGTCCAGCTGGTCGTAGACGTACTTAGAGCGCCTAACAAAAAGAGGTTTTGGGATGCTGTTGTCGTAGACGGTGTCTATGGCGAAACCTTTGGTCAGTGATGGGTTGTGGGCTCGTATCGAGCCGTTGTTGCCGCGTGTCGAGCGTCGGTATCGGTATCCGGGGCGCAAGCGGGTGCCTGATCGGCAGGCCCTGACGGGAATCCTCTTTGTCCTCAAGACGGGCATCCCGTGGGAGGATCTGCCGCAAGAGATGGGCTGTGGGTCGGGAATGACGTGTTGGCGTCGCTTACGGGATTGGAACGAGGCTGGGGTCTGGGAGCGCCTGCACCGAGTGCTCTTGGACGAACTGCAAGACGCGGGAGCGTTGGACTGGTCAAGGGCGGTCGTGGACAGCTCGCACGTGCGAGCAAAAGGGGGGGCGAAAAGACAGGCCCCTCGCCAGTCGATCGCCGCCGGCCGGGCTCCAAGCACCATGTGATCTGCGACGGTCAGGGAACCCCGCTGGCCGCCACTCTCACCGCCGGCAACCGCCACGACATCACCCAGCTCATCCCACTCGTCGATCGGGTCCCCCCGACCGGCGCTCACGGCAAGTTCAGGCCAAAGGCGCTGCTCGCAGACCGGGCGTATGACAGCCAAAGGCACCGCAACGCGCTCCGCGAAAGGGGCATCACACCACGGATCGCCAAACGCAACACCGCTAACGGGTCGGGGCTCGGCAAAGAACGATGGGTGATCGAGCGCACGATCTCCTGGCTACACCAACACCGCCGCCTCGAGCGTCGCTACGACCGCCGCGCCGACATCCACGAAGCCTTCCTCACAATCGGCTGCGCACTCATCTGCCACCAACAACTCCAAAACTCATTCTGTTAGGCGCTCTTAGTGCTGCCGGTTCCGTCTGTCATCTTGGTGCGGTTTCCGTCTTTGTCGTATTCATATTTGACGGTAGGCGTTTTGCCGTCCGAGTACGTAATTTCTGTAAGCTCGTTAGCGACATCGTATTTGTATGTCGTCGTACGTTTAGCTGCATCGATCACGCTCGTCAGGTTCCCGGCCGCATCGTATTCCTTCGTCGTCTTACGCGACAACGGGTCGATGATTTCCGTGACCTCCTCAAGCGCGTTACGCACATATTTCGTTGTGTCTTTGTTGCCGTCTGTCTGGCTGGTTATCTGCCCGGCGCTGTCATACCCAGTTTCTGTGACTGTGCTGTTTGGTTCTTCGACCTTCGTAAGCTCGTTGTCGGCATCATAAGTGTATTTGGTTTTGTTACCGTTTGGGTTGGTCATCGATTCGAGATTGCCAGCGGCATCGTAGGCGTATTTGGTGACCCTAGCGGTCAGTCCCGTCCAGTTCTCGATCCGCTCGTTGTTGTGATCGCTGGCATAGAGCGTTTCGCTCGCGGAGGCGACCACGCCGGTGGGGGATTCCATCCGGCCGCTGCCTTTGCCTTTGGAGCCGAAGCTGCTTAGGAACCGACCCGATGCCGTGAAGATCTCAACACGATTGTTTTCGCGGTCGGTCACGTACAGCTCGCTGGTGCTCGGACCCGCCGCTATCGCGTAGGGCACCTCAAACTGGCCGTTGCCAGCGCCTTCCGAACCGAACTTTGAGACGTAGGCTCCTTCGGTCGAGAACTCCTGTACGCGGTCATTGATCGCTTCGGTCACGTACAGGTTGCCTTTGTCGTAGGCGATCGCGACGGGCCCGGAGAGTTGACCATTGCCGCTGCCTTTGCTTCCGTACTCGTTGAGGTATTCGCCGGTTTCGCTGATCTCCTCCAACCGGTCGTTGACTTCGTCTACGACCCATAGGTTGCCACTGGAGTCGATCGTGATGCCGTCAGGCTCCCAGAACTCGCCAACTTTGCTGCCCATGAGCCCTGCACGACAACCGGTCGTGCAGACCTCGTATTTTTCGGCACCGTCGCTCACACCGTAGCCGAAAGCGCGGATGAATGTACCGGTCGAGGAGAACTCCTGAATACGATAGTTTTCACGGTCGGCTACATAGATATCGCCGGTTGTTTTGTTGATCGCCACACCGAACGGGAATTTGAATTGGCCGTCACCGGTACCTTCGGCACCGAACTTAGTGACATATTCTCCTTTTTCGTTGAACTCCTGCAAGCGGTCTAGCGAACTGTCTGCCACCCACAAGTCTCCGGATGAGGTGAGCGCGCCCAACGTCGGGAACTGGAACTGTCCGTTGCCCGAACCGGATGAGCCAAACGCAGAATTGTAGACAGGTTCCCGTGGTGGTTCGGTGACAGTGATCGGACGACCCCGCTGATCGCGTTCGGTCGTTGTCGTGAAGGCGGCCGGTTCTGCGCCGGAGACGTTGCCGCGTGGACTGACTGTGGCTATTTCTTGAGAGTCTTCGTTGTATTCCCAGGTGCGCTTGTCGCCTGTAGGATCGATTTCCGCGGCGCGGTCGCCCTTGGAGTCGTATTCGTATGTCGTAGTTTGTTCGAGCGGATTGGTGACGCTTTCCAGGTCGCCATGAGAATCATATTTGTACTTCGTAACCTGTTTCGTTTCGCCGGGTGCTGGTCGTGAGATCGTTTCGGGATCGCCGTGGCTGTTGCGGGTGATTGTCGTCGTCTCGCCATTCGGTGTGGTGGTCGCTGTCACGTCGTGCTTCGAGTCATAGGTCCATAGAGTTGTGTTGCCGAGTGCGTTGGTTTCGCTTGTGCGATCCCCGGCAGCGTCATAGCCGTATTTAGTGGTGTGATCGTTTGGGTCGGTGGTCACGATGAGATTGTACGAACTGTCGTATTCGCTTTTGATGGTTTGGGCGATTGCCGTGCCGGACGCGTGCGTCACACTTGTTGGCTCTCCGGCTAGGTTGAACCTCTCGACGGTAGTCGACCCGTTTGGTTCGGTAATGGTGGTTTCGTCTCCGGTTTCACTGCTCGCGTATTTCCATTCGCGTTTGCGTGAAAGTGTATCGGTTTGGGAAATCACACGATGCGACCCGTCGTATTCTGTTTTTATCGTATGACCGCGGCCATCAGTCTCTTCCGTCATCTCATGCGACGAATCGTATTTAAATTTCCAGTTCGCGCCGGATTCGCCAGGCTCGGTGACGCTCGCTAGCTTTCCTGATTCGTAAGTGTATTTTACGGTGTGGCCCATCGGGTCTTTGGCGCTTTCGACAAATCCTTCCCCGTTGTACGTAAACGTTAGTTTTCGGGAAGCGCCATCGGTGACAGTTTCAAGTTGGCTTTTGCCGTTGTAACTCATTGTCACTGAGTTACCGTTGCGTTCGGTTTCGCTAGTGAGGCGGCCTGCGCTGTTGAAATGCAGGACCGTCTGATCCGGAAGCGTGTAGTTATATTCGCTACCTTCTTTGACTAGTGTCGCTTGAACCTGGGGATCGGCGGGCGTCCAATGTGTGCCCGAAGCCATGAAACGCACCGTCGAACCGTTGCTCTGATGCACAGTCGCAAGCCGAAGTTCTTCGTTTATTTCCAGATAGGCGCTGTAAGGTCCTGTCCAACCGTAGCCAAACGGTCCCGGGGAACTCTCGTTTGCCGCAAGCTGTGAATTATAGGTGCGTGTGAGGTTTAGGCCAGGTCCGCGGCCGCCCACAGTGAGGTCTGTCTGCGTCTCGGTTTGGTTGCCGGTCGCGCAGTTAACGGGATGACCCATCGTACATTTGGGCTTGTTAGGAGTAGCTTCGTTGGTCGACCCATATTCTTCTTCGCTGGAGACCGCTAGCGGATCGGGACCGGATTCACCTTCAAGTTCCCACCTGAGAATTTCACGCAAGAACGGGTCGTTGCCTAGAGCTTCTTCGGCCGCTTTTATCACAGTTTCGACACCAGGATCTTTTGCCCCGATCGTCTCGACGTTATTTTCGAGGCTTTGGCCAGTCCAGTCTTCGGGTCGAGCAAAATGAAACTGTTGGTAAAAAGCACTCGCGTAGATTGGAGCGAGTACTCTTTACCTTTGTAATAACCCTCATAACACGCGTTCCACTGCCATTCCTGCTTCGACCAGCCAGGGATTTCCTCACCATACCCGGAGCAGCCGTCTTCAGGTTTTTCGGGGTTTTCGTGCGCCGCCGCTTCTTCGTAGACCCGTTCAACGGTACCTTTGCAGGCGAACAGATACCACTCATTGCCTGGAGCATACGGTATACTATAGAAGCTCGTGCCAATCTGTTCTCCCTGAGCATAGGGAAGCGTCTCCCAGTTTTCACAGTAGGGCGTTCCGGGAGAGGTTGGACCAGTTAGCCCCAGCCACTTTCCGTCGGTCGTTTCGCCGATGTGCCACCCGACCCTCAACGGCGAAGAACCCAGTGTAACCTTCCACAGCCGTTCTTGAAGTTCTTTAGACTTCCCCATAGATCGGTACCTGTAGTCTCAAGTTCCCCAAGCTCATCCCACACCTCCTGGGACAAGGCCAAACTGGGACGATGCTCGCCAGTCCAAAGGCTTTTACACACAGCTTCACAAGGAAGGGGGTCTGCTTTCAATGCTCCATTCCGATACACCCATTCGGCGATTTCCGGCATGCCGGCGCTAATCGATTTGGGTAGTGAAGCAGATGACGAGGCTGGAACCATCAGCGCCATCAGCAGAGCGGCGACCACGATCGCTCCAAGGGCGGTAAGAGATGCGAGGCAGCGACCGTGCTCAGTGCTCACACCGATCGACGAAAGCCGGCCCGCTGGCCGACTCATGCGAGCTTTCCTGCGTCGGCCCTTTTCCTGTGCCATGGCGTCTCCCCTGTAGAACAAATTTGGCCTTCACAAACTGCGCCCAAAGACCGATGACCCCGACGCGAAGTAGTGCTATCCCGGCTTCCGAAGCGATGTCAATCAACGGGACAACAAAATGTTCGCAATATGCGGACATTTTGCCACTAGGTCGTGGCATATTCGGACGCGTGGATGTATTGAAATCCGAAAGGACCCTAAGGTGCGCGCGTGGCAATTTGTTCATCGGCGCGCCCCTAAATCACGCACAGAAACAGGCTTTGGCTATGTGAGCCAGGCTGATGGTGGTGAGCCACCCGTGAAGCGTGGGGCGGTTGGGTCGCTGGTTTGGGTGAGACGGCGCTCTAGGAGTTCGAGGCGGTCATGGAACAGCAGCTCGGCGCGCGGATCGGGGTTCTCGCCCGCGTCGAGCTGTCCACGCCACGCGCTAAGCGCACCAAGGATCTCCACGAGTGCCTTATCGGTCCACCAGTCCGCGATCAGCTTCGAGAACACGCTTGGGTAGCGCTCGGCGAGCGCACAAACGCTTGACCACAATTCGCGTCGCCAGCGCTCACGCTCACCCGTCAGCTCAAGCCAGCCAGGCACCGTCGCCTTCTCGCCAGCCTTGGGAGCTGACGGTAGAGATGTTGGGCGTAGGAGAGCCGCAGGCTAGACAAATCCTCTCCGTCCACTGCCACCTGGCGTCCACTGTCGGTTCGGATACCGACCCGCCGCTGCTCGGGATCAATGTCGTGGATTTCGCCGCGTGTGCCGTTCTCGATCCGCCACTCTCCCTCGGGGCGGTGTTGGGAGATGAACGCGACGCGATCGCCTTCGCGTAGCCGGTAGGCGACGTGGGGTAGGTCTAGCTCTTGGTGGCCGAGTTCGCCACGCTCAGCTCGCAAGTGTTGCGCGCGAGCGTTCATCCTGTCGATCTCACCCGTCGAGGCGTCAGACATCAGTGCGACCTCGCGCACGTCTTCGTGTTGGGTTAGCTCGGCCCATTGTTTGACGGCTTGCTCTACCGCGTCATCGCGGGTGTCTGAGAAGTGCAGTTGGCCACGGGCCTGGTAGTGGGCCATCGCCTGCTCTGAGCGGCCCGCCCGCAAATCCGCCCACGCCCGCTGCTCCTCCGGATCGGTAGTGCGTCTGACCTCGCTCAACCTCGCCGTCGGCGCAGTCCGCTCGACCTCCTCGAACAAACCACCAGCACCTATCGCCGGTAGTTGGCGCGGGTCGCCGATCACGACCAGCTCCCCGTCGCCCTCGGAGACGACTTCGGTGAGGGCGTGTAGTCGTCGTGTGTCGCCCATCCCAGCCTCATCGAAATACACGGTCGTGTTCTCATCCAAGACGAGCGTTCCCGAACGTGCTTGGGCGACCAGCGAATCCAGCGTCATCGTCTGACCCTCCAATGCCGGACTTTCCTTGCCCAACGTCTCCGCGGTGGACCCGGATACTGCGACGCCGTAGGTTTCGCGGCCGTCGTGTTGCTCGGCTCGTGCGGCGGTGTCGATCACGACGCCCTTGCCCGCTCCGGCCTGACCCACCAACACCGCCACACGCTCATCACCGACGAGCAGGTCGAGGGCTTCGCGCTGCTCATCACTCAACACACCACCAATCCGCTCCTCAACCTCTCCTATGGCGGCTGTCTTTGCTTGCTCACTGACCTCGGCCCCGGTGCCCTCGCCCATCCCCTCGATCCTGGTTTGGACGTCGCGCTCCATGCCCCTGATCTCACGCGTAGTCATCAGCCCGTCCTCAAGCTGTATGACCTAACCCGAGGCGACGAGTTCTTGCGAGCGTTCGCTGACGTGCTCTGGGGCGAGTTCGGCGACGCTCTGCTCAAGCACGCTCGCACGCAACTCCCGCTCAGTAAACGTCGAACCCTCCATCGTCAACGAACCAGTGACCCGCTCCCGCCAATCCCCCCGACGCTCCTGGTCCTCGCGCAACACACTGCCCGGCCCGTCGTGTTGAAGACTCTCGACATGAGCACGATCGAGATGTTGGTCGCCGGCGCGGTCCTCCCAGATGTTTTGTAGCTCCATGCGGTCTTGGGGCATCTTCGCGCGACGGTTCTCGAGCTTGACGTTACGCAGCTCATGGCGCTCCGGTGCTCGCCCATACCGAGCACGGAAACGCTCCGCCGCCAACCACACTTCACGACTGCGACCACTCAACGCCTCCCGCGCACCCTCCGAGATCCCCGCGACCTCGAAATAGCAGCCATCACGACCAGTGCCCGCACTGATGTCATAGCCCTCGTGTTGAAGCTCGGCGGCGAGTGCGCCTCGATAGAACGCACCCAACTCCCTCGCTGAACGGAACAAGGGACGGCTCGCGACCGCTGCGACCTGACCGTCCTTGCGGACCACGCTCGTCACGACAACATGACTATGCAACTGCGGGTCCGGCGCCTCACCATCCCCAACACCACGCGCGGTCGTGTGACGAAACTCCGCGGCGATCACATCCCCCACAGTCGAAAGCGTCTGACCACCCGCACCTTCACGCACAACCGGAACCTCATCACGCAAATGCTCCAACGTTCTCGCCACGGCTCGACCGTGCGCGAGCTCGACACCCTCCCGTTGCTCCTCGCTGCCGAGCGCCCACACCCCCGAGACCGACTTCGGTGCGCTGAACGTCAAATCGATCCCGCCCGCACGACGCCCGTTAGACCCCGCACGACGAATGAACTCACCGCTCTCAGGATGGCGGCCCTCCATCAACGCCACCAACTGCTCAGCACTCACCGCCCCGCCAGCGTCCAACCCCAACCGCTCGCGCGTCTCCTCCAACACATGCCAGACGCCTGGCGCCTCCGTCGGCTCCCCGTCGGGAGAGAGGTAGTAGTCGCCACGAGCAGGCGCGACCGTACGCGACTCCAAATACGCGCTATAGCTCGCCGCATCCCCCAGCACCGCTAGGCGCACGTCCTCAAGCCGCCGGCTCATCAGCGCCTTGAGCGTCTCAGCGGTGCGCGCCACGAACGTGCGCGAGACAGCCGACTTCGACGTTGAGCGCGCCTCGGCCTCGACCTGCTCGCCGACCGGCTCCTGGGTGCGCACGAACCGGCGGGTAGAGACGCCCGCGAGCATCCGCTCCAGCACGACAGCGCTCAACACGTCGCGGCTGGCGAAGTGCTCGTAGGTCTCGACCGGCACCTCGCCGCCCTCGTCCTTGGCGCGCATCCGCGGCCGACGTACCCCCACCCGCCGCGACCCGAGCGTGACCTCGCCGTCATCTGAGCCGTGCCGATAAGCGACGCGCTCCGGGTCGTGCTTGCCCTTTGGGCCACAGATCTCATCCACCTCCTCAGCCATCAGTTCGTGCATCACGCCGAGCCCGACACCCACGCTCAGAGCGAGTAGACCCTCCCTCGCCGCGCCGACCAGATCCCCCAGCGCGGCCTGCACCCGCTCGGGCAGTGCCGGCGCCTGCGTCAGCGCGTCTTCGCTCGCATGTACCTTCTTCATGGCGGTTCCTCCTGTCTCGAATGGACCGATTTCGCACTCGCCACGGTCCCAACACGACCGGACGAGGCGGGAGGACCGCCACCTCAAGTTCTACGCCACGCGGGACAACCTCGATCACGGCGGCAAACCAGCCTTTGGGCCAGCGCGGCTAACAGTTCCCTCGACTGAACGCTTGACCGGCACGCACGCCACCGAGCTTGTTAACTTACGACTGCTCCCCACGGCCTGCAGCAGCTCCCATGATGCGACCCAGAAAGGAAGACCCTACAATTTGCAGGGTCTTCTTGAAAGCGGCTGAAGGGATTCGAACCCTCGACCTTCGCCATGGCAAGGCGACGCTCTAGCCAGCTGAGCTACAGCCGCGCGACCCGGCCATTCTAGCCTGCGGCGCCGGCGTGCGTCTCCCTCGCGATGCGTCAGGCTGCCTCGCGCTCGTCGTCCGCCGGCCGAAAGGCGCTCGATAGCTGCCGTGCGTCGTCTGCGCGGCTCTTGTGGTGCAGGTAGCGCATGGTCGTCTTGATGTCGGCGTGGCCCATCCATGCTTGGACCTGGACGATCGACGCCGAGTTGATCGCGAGCGACCCGAATGTGTGCCGCAGGTCGTGGAGCGCAGGAAGCGCAGGCCGGCTCGATCGAGGTCGTCTATGTAGCGGCGGCGCAGAGCCGCGCCGTCGATCGTGCCTCCATCCTCGCCGACGAACACCGGGTCCTTGGGCTGCGTGTGGTGTTCGCGGCCCTTCAGACGCTTGAGCGCGGTGGCGACGTCCTCGACCATCGGGACGGTGCGTGACTTGCGTGACTTGGGTACGCCGCGTTCGCGTCGCGTGACGGTTTCCCAGACCCGGATCGAGTGGTTCTCGAAGTCGACATCTTCCCAAAGTAGCCCGATCAGTTCGCCTCGACGTAGCCCGCTGAACGCGGCGGTGAGATCGATGGTCCCGTCTTGGGGGTCGCTGGCGTTTGCGACCAGCTTGCGGATGTCCTCGGGCGAGTAGAAGTCAAAGCGGGCGGCTTCGTAGGACTCGCGCAGCTTCTCGACTTCCTTGACGGGGTTGCTCAGTAGGCCATGCTTGCGCACGGCGTGCTCGAAGATGCCGTGCAGGATCGCCAGGAGCTTTGTTTGCGTTGCGTCGGCTCATTCCGTGGTCGGCCACCTGCTCGTCGCGCCAGCGTTCGATGCGCGCAGCGCTGATCGACTCGATACGC
Source organism: uncultured Solirubrobacterales bacterium (assembly GCA_963725265.1). Taxonomy (GTDB): domain Bacteria; phylum Actinomycetota; class Thermoleophilia; order Solirubrobacterales; family Solirubrobacteraceae; genus Palsa-744. Next base: position 1,509,052 of record CAVRXP010000001.1, on the reverse strand, counting down.
AGCTCTCCGAAGGTTTTGTTGTGATGATGGTTTAGCGCGGAGCGATAACGTGGCGAGGCCCCGGTGTTGCAAGCGTCCGGTTCGCTCGTAGACTGTTTTTATGGCTACTGCCGATCGAACGATCCATCTTGGGGCGAGAACCTATGCCCTGCTGCGTAGTGAGGCCGCTCGTCGGCACCTCGATGTCGACGCAACCGCCGAGGGAGTCCTCGCCGAGAACCTGTCGGCTTCGCCTGTAGACATGGCCGAGTTGGAGCGGACGCTCGAGCGCGCTGCCCGCCTGCGGGCGATGTTGCCCCCCACCGAAGAGGCGACTTCCCTCATACGTGCAGGCCGAGACGAGCTTGACCGGCGTGCTGAGCACCGGTGAGCGTCGTCATCGACGCCAACGCACTCGTCGCGTTCGTAACCAACGAGGAGGCGGCGGAGACCGTGGGAGGGATGCTTCGTGCATGGAGCGCTGACGACACGCAGCTGCACTCACCGATGCTCGCTCGCTACGAGATCATCAATGCATTCGTCAAGAAGGCCGCAAAGGGCACACTGAGCGACGATGCGCTCGACGAGGCGTGGACAGTGATCGACGAACTGCCGATCAGCTATCACGCCCTCAACGATGCTCCAAGCGTCGCACGTATCGCCCTGACCCTTGAACGACGCTCCGCATACGACGCCGCTTATCTTGCTCTCGCCCAGGAGCTGGACGCCCAGCTGTGGACACTCGATGGGCCGCTAGCACGCAACGCAAAGTCGCACGGCTATCCGGTCCACCTGATCGAGCCTGTAACGGCGGCAGAGGCCGCCCCGACGTCCAAGGACTCCAAAGCTACACACCCTTAGGTGCTGCAGTTCCGTCCCGACGACCAACGGTCAGGGATCAGTGCCCAGGCTGAAATCACTGCTGCGCCGGGGTCGCGCTAGTGGTGTGCCAGCTCAGGAAGCAGCGTGCGGGTGGTGCCGTCGGGGTCCACCAGGACGACGGCGCGTCCTTCATCGGCAGCCCTGCATATCTCGCTGCCTATGTCCGGCTCGTCGGCGTCGATGAATAGCGACTTTTCAGGGTACGGCGAGCGTTCTTCAATCGCCAGCTCGATTGCTTCGTCCATCACGCGACCTGCTGCAGATTCGGTCTTGTCGGTTCTCAGTGCTTGCGCCATGCTTCGATCATAGCTCCGTATCCGCGCTTGATGTCGTTGATTGCAGCTCGCATACCTTCGCCAAGCGTACCGTCGTGGGCGGCCTCTGCTCGCTGCTTGCCGCCATTACGTGTGTATCGGTGCAGCTCGTTCGTTCCGTGAGCGCCGTCGTACACCCGGATCGTCTCAAGCTTGCCGTCCACCTCCGCGAGCAACACGATCGAGTAGTCCACGACATCGCGCCGCACGGTCTTGAAATCGACATCCATGAAGATCCTGGGAGCGCGCTTGAGTCGCCGCCTGTAGGTGGCGCTCATGCGGTCATTTCGTTCTGTAGCAGTACGGCGCTCGGCATCTCTTGGGCCAAGATGCGCGACAGCGCGTTTCTGCTCCTCCTCATGCTCGGCGATCAGCTTCGGGATGCGCGCAACCGCTTCGTCTTCGCACAAGTAGTCCTCCCCCACCCGACCCTGACGCTTGATCCAGCCGTCGTGGCGCGTTCGCCGCCGCTCGGCCTTTGGCCGCGTCGCCACGCACGATCCACGCGCGCCCGACGCGCCGCACGCACCGCTTCACCTGTCGGCCGTCGTGTCGCCACTTCGCGTAGTACACGGGCCGTCCTCGCGCTCCACCACGAGCAGATTCGCTCTCGGGAGATTCCGCACTTCGACGCCTTCCTTGGTCGATTTACAGTGCAGACAATAACTCACACTTCGGACGGAATCTTTCGCTAGTACCACGGCGGGTACCAAACCAACCTCACGAATTCCCCCAAAAGGCCCCTGTATCTAAGCCATCTTCCCCGGCCTTTGCGGAAAGCGACAACTCGCGGGGCGATTGCCATGCAGAAGGTCGAGGGTTCGAGTCCCTTCAGCCGCTTTCGCCGCCCTCGGAAAGGCCAGCATAATTTTGCGAGGTCTGATGACGGCTCGCAGCAGAACACGAGATGCTTGCGTTGGGGTTCGGCAGCACCGCGATGGGGCGACTCGTCTGACGCTGCTACCCGTGTCGAGTGTCACAATGTCGCCATGAGCGACGCTCAGATCACAGGGGGCTGCCTGTGCGGCGGTGTGCGCTTTGCGCTCAGCGAGCCACCCCATGGCGCGGGCTACTGTCATTGCACTCGCTGCCAGCGTCGAACTGGAACAGCCGCATCGGCACAGGCGCGGATCGATGGTCGCACGTTGCGGTTCCTGCAAGGGGAGGACCTGCTGAGGGGCTGGCGACACCCCGACGGCGGTCACGAGAAGTGCTTTTGCAGTGTCTGCGGATCACATCTGTTCAGCCGCAGTCCGCAGGACCCCAGACGGATGAGCGTGCGCATGGGCGCCTTCGACAGCGACCCAGGAGTGCGACCGAGCTGGCGGACGTTCGTTGCCTATGCAGCGTCTTGGGAGCCGATCCCCGACGATGGACTCGAACGCTTCCCCGAGGCAAAGCCCGAGCCACACCAGAAGGCACATCGGGTATGAAACAGTTCACGTGTCCTTCAACGAATAAGCAACTCGCCATGACCGTAGGGCAGGACCGAGCAGCCTGGCGAGCGACTCTCCAGAATGAAGCAACTTGCGGCTGCTCAGCCGCATCTCGACAGTACGCGCACTGTCCTTGGAAAGGTACATTGCGATCATGGCCGCCAAAATCACTGAGTGACGCTCACCGTTATCCAATAAACTAACCTCCAAGGAAGCGCGACGCATGATTTCGCCGATCCGCAATACAGCAGCCTCAAGCGACCCGTAGTGACTGATGTAGCTGTTCTCCTCATTAGCTCGATCCTCTAGAAGATCGCCGTAGCTGTCCAGCAAGGTAGCGGTAAGCGCAATCCATGGAAAGTAAGCTAAATAGACGTCCCACGCATGGTTCGGCGACGGCGTCGGCTCAGCGGCCACTGCCATCAAGGCCAGTACTGTAAGCCAAGCGCTGGCTGCTCCAGTCGTCTCATACCAACCAAGCTCGTGTTCGGGTCCGACCTGTCGAGCAGCCCAAGCCCTCAGGATCACGTCGCGTAAGCGCACGTCCAACTCATGACTCAGGCCCTGCACCTGGGCCAGCTCGGCGGCTCGCATCAATAGAGGCCTGACACCCTGATAGGACGGAAGTGTCACGCATCCTCTCCTGCAAGCGTCCACGAGCCGTACCAAATAGCCTCCGTCGTCCTGCCACGGGTGATATCGATAGTAATCTGACATCGGTCGATCTACGTCTACAGCATCCATCAGCGCGAGGTGAAGCTGTTGTCCATTGATTACTCCGACGGCAGCACCACGCTCAATCGCACTATCGAGAAAATCGGCCATTATCTCGTATGCGACTAGTAGGTTCAAAAGTCGACGGCATCGCCGTCTGGGAATGATCCAAAAGAGGCTGGCACCCTCGGTGTTCGAGCGCTTGTGCTCCAGTGCAGCAAGCGCATCCTCGCGAATCGTCGCATCTGGGATTGTTGCTGCGCGCGCACGCCACCTGTCTACCTCACGAGAGACCACCCGCAAACCCCAGACCGCCTCGCGCACGACCGCGGTTCCCAGAGCCCAGGCTTGGCCGGACGAAATCCGACCAGTATTGCTAGTTCCCCGCGGCATTGCAGTTCTTGGAGAACGGTCGTTTTGATAACTATTCTTGGAGTGCCGGCTTCACCTGGGCGGCCAGATAACCCGGCAGGGCCACCACGCCAAGCGCGATTGCCGCAACGATCGCCAGGCTGGCTATAGCCACCGGCACCGCGATCGTGTAGACGACCGGAAACCCGGCTACGCCGACGAGCGCGTGGCTCAGGACAAGTTGTCCGTACAGTCCGAAAACAGCGCCGATCGTGCACCCAGTCCCAAGTAGCAGGATGCTCTCCCACAAGAGCGCGCGCCACAACTCCCATTGACTGAACCCGTCGACCTTCATTCCCGCCAGTCGGGGCCTGCGCTGCCATAGCATCGCTCCCATAGCGACTGCCATCGCCAGCGCCGCGGCCACCAATACCAGCACCGCGATCTGCGTGAGACGTGCCAGTCCCTGCCGTTGAGCAGCAATATCGTTGCGCTCATGCTCGGCTGCGGTTTGGACAACGAGTGCAGAGCCCGAACCAAGCGTGAGCCGTATTTCGCGCAGTCCCTGCGTGAGCGGGATTCCAGGCTTGATATTTATCTGATAGGCACTGACTTGCCGACTATTCCAAGCACGGGCATAGTCTTCCGCGTTCACTATTATGGCTCCCGGCGACCATCCGAGGTTGGTAGTCACCGCCGCGATGCGCAACCGTATAGGTTGCGGTGAGGCCAACGTAAACCAGTCACCCACATGAAGATCGTATTCCTCCGCAAGCGTCTGAGACATGGTCGCCCAGCCGCCCTTTCGAAGTCTCGACAGTGCTAGTGACAGCCTTCCTTCGATGACCTGCGTCACTGGCAAAAGCCGAGGGCTCGTGCGCGGCGAGCCAATGACCAGCACTCGACGATTGCCCAGGTCAAGGAATCCACCACGATACTTGCTTACACTGCTAACACTCTGCAAACGTCCCAGCTCTCGGCTATACCTGTCGGGAAAAGGCGTGGTCGCGAGTGTAGTTGCTCCACCCGATGGGGTGACCCATAGGTCAGTTCCGAGGCTCAGTTCGGCCGCCGAGTGAACGAGCCCGGTTTGCAAATTGCTCTTGGCCCCCTCTATCGCCACGCTTCCGAAGACGGCGACCGCCCCAGTCGCCGCGATAGCGAGCGAGCGAGCGCGCGTAGTGCTCGACCGTAGCTCCATGAGCGCGATCCGCGATGACACGCCCATAACCGGGCGCTGCAGGCGATCCATCAAAGCCATCACGCCGCCAAACGCGACGGGCAGAATCAAGAGACATGCCAACGTAAGGCTGACAAAGGCAAGGAGCGCCGTTCCGACGGTATCGATCCCGGCGATGAGAATGATGGTCGTGGCCGTCACACATACAAGACCGCATGCGAACACCACCGCCGAGCTGACGTGTCTCGTGGTCCTATTGCCCTGCTCCGCAAACGCTCGATAGACAAAGACCTCATGGCGCAATGGGACCATCACTCCCACGACTGCTGCGAGCAGGCCGCCCGCCGCGGCGATCGCCACACTTTGCCAATCGATGATATGCATCGATCCGACCGGAAAGGCCAAGGAGAGGTAGCCAGGTTCAGCCTGTAGAAAACTATGCGAGAGCAGATCGCCTATCGCGAGTCCCACCAACACACCAGCGGTACCCAAGGCCAATGTGTCAAATAGCATGACCTTTACGATTTCAAATGGCATGTATCCATCGAGTCGCAGGTCGGTGATCAGGTTGCGCCGCTGGGGGACAGTGAGCAGCATCGCGTTAAACGCGAAGAGAAACCCCACGAGCGCACTGATAGCGGAGAATATCTCTGTTGATTGTGCGGTCGGACCCTCTGCCTGGCGGAACACCGAAGCATCAAAGTTGGCTGAGCGGACATTGAGCCTGCCTTTGGCAATAGCGTTCAGCTCGTCTCGCACCTGCTGGTCGTGGCCTGGTTGGGGCTCCACCAGCATGCGCGTTACTTTGCCGGCGAGACCCACCATCTGCTGTGCCTCGCCGAGCGGCATGATTGCTATCGGGCTGTCTACACCCACACCTATATCGCTCACGCCCAGCACAAGCGCCACGATCGTCCTGACGCTTTTGTCGCCGACCAACAATGTCACGGGCTGCAACGATTTGACGCCGATACGCTCCGCCACCGGCGCAGGGAGAGCTACTCCCTGCTGACTGGAGAGCTGCGTCGCGCTGACACCATTCAGTAGTTGGCCTTTGAGCTGTATGAAGCGCACGCTCACACCGATCAGATCGACCGACTGCGCGCCCCCTGGCCCGCGAACATTCACGCTGCTCTCCAGAACCGGCGCGGCGACTTGTACACCGTGAAGTTGCTGGACATCAGATACCAGTCGCTGGCTGAACCCTGACGGGTCACGCGCGATCACCTGCAAGCGTGAGTTCCCAACGATGCCGTTGGTGAGGTTGGCGACCGAGCCCGCCAAACTCGTGTTGGCGACTTGCGAGGCGAATAGGAGCGCGACGCCGACCGCGATACCCGTAACAGCAAGCAACTCTTGTACAAACCGAGCGCGCAGACGCACACGGTAGAGGTAGAAGATCGTCGACAGTCTCATGCTCTGCTCAACGCTCTGGAACCACTGCGCATCCTCTGCTCATTGCGAGCTGAACGGTTCATACGCGCGATCCGGCTGATACTCGACGAGTCGTCCGTCGCGTAGAGCGTGCACATGGTCGGCGAACGCCGCCGCCCTGGGATCGTGCGTGACGAGCAGGACGCCCACCTCGCGTTCGTGACATACCTCTGCGAGCAGGCGGAGCACCTCTTGACCGCGGTCGGTGTCGAGACTCCCGGTGGGCTCGTCTGCAAGCACGAGACTGGGCCCGGTCGATAGGGCTCGCGCGATCATGACTCGCTGGCGCTCGCCCATCGAGAGCTGCTCAGCCCGCTGCTGGGCACGTCCGTTGAGCCCCAACCGCTCGAGCAGCGGCGCCACCTTGCGCTGCGCATCGCGCCGTCCAGTGCTGGCAAGCAGCTTCAGCGCAGCGTTGTCGTCCGCGCGAACTCCCGGTATCAGATCGAGCGACTGGCGGATGAATCCAAGTTCAGCGCGTCGGTAGCGCGCTCGCTCACGAGCCGAAAGCTTCGAGACGTCTCGTCCGTTGACTGTCACGCTGCCGCTATCGGGCACCAGCAGCCCCGCGATCAGCATCAGCAATGTCGTCTTTCCAGAGCCGCTTGGACCATAGAGCGCCACCAGTTCGCCCTCCGCGACCGATAGGCTTACCCCGTTCACGGCGCGCACAATCTCTCCGTCGCCCACTCGGTAGTGCTTGACGACCTCCTCGAGCTGCAGCATCAGCGAGCCCCAAGCTCCCGGCAGGCGCAAGGACGGATGCCAACGATTGGAAAAAGCACGATAAGTGCGGCGCGATTCACAAGCGTCAGCATCACTCGCGAGAACAGGTGGGCCATAGCCGTCGAAGGCCGAATTGCGAAGCCCTCTTCAGATCTCGGCGTCAACTCTCCACCTCTCCTTTTTCCAGCTGACTGACGGATCCTGCCTATAGACAATACCCCAGCAGATGTCGGCTCGTGGCATCCGCCAACGGCTGGCGGCCACGAGCTACCGCCGAGCTATGCGACCTCGACGACAACAGTAGGCATTGCGGGCTTTTTTGACTTTTGCCGACTGCTGAGGGTAGTTAGAGACATTCGTCCATTCGTCCGACGCAGAGAAGCCCGGGAAACATCAAACGATGCGACCCGGACACTTCTGCCAACGCCCATGAGGGTCAATTCTCAACCGACCAAGAGGGATCGGTCTCTCACCGGCACCGACAGACCCACCCGCCCAGCCGCGGAGCTCGATCGCTGCGGCGCCCTGTAGGCTCCGCGACATGGAGCCACGTCGATGAGCCGAGTGCAACTCGACCACGATGGCCCGCTGGCGATCGTGAGCATCGACAGCCCGCCGCTGAACCTCTTCGACGAGCAGTTGATGGGCGAGCTTTCCGAGACGGTGGATCGGCTCCTGGATGCCTGCCGAACTGTCGCAAACAGCTCCTCAGATGAGCCGTTCAGAGCGCCGCTGGAAGATGGTGAGCCGTTCGAAGGGCCGCTGGAGAATCTCGGGGACGGTGCGGCGTCCCCTCGAGGCCTGCTCGTCAGAGCGCAGGGATCGGTCGTCAGCGCAGGAGTGGACGTGCACGTCTTTGACGACCTCAGCCCGGAGAACGCAGCCGCTATGTGGGTGCGTTTGCTCGATCTCGTGCACCGTGTCGAGCAGCTTCCGCTGCCCACGGTCTTTGCGGCCCACTCCCTGTGCTTGACGGCCGCCTTCGAGCTCTCGCTCGGCTGCGACATCCTGTTGGCGGCAGAGTCAGCGCGCTTCGGCTTGGTCGAGACGGTCGTGGGTCTGACACCCGCTATGGGCGGCACACAACGCCTGGCAGAGCGCGCTGGGCCGGCACGAGCGCGCGAGCTGGTGATGACCGGAGAGCTATACGACGCGGCGACGCTCGAGCGTTGGAACGTGGTCAATCGGGTGCTCCCAGATGAAGGGTTCGACGAGGCCGCGCGCGCGTTCGCGCGCAAGCTGGCCGACGGGCCCACCCGTGCACACGCCGCGACCAAGGCGATCGTGCGGGCCTATCTGGAGCAAGGCGGCGCACGCGGCGCCGACGAGCAGGTACCGAAGCTCGCCGGCGAGCTTTTCGCGACCGAGGACCTCAAGCGCGCGGTACGCTCGTTCCTGGAGAACGGACCCGGCCACGCGACCTACGAAGGTCGCTGAGCGAATCCATCTCTAGCGTCCTCAGATTGCCACAGGGCGATATTCGCGCGTATTGGGGTTTTGCTCGAGCAGCCCGACCGCGCGCAGTGTCTTCACGTAGCGGTGGGTGGTCGAGGGAGACATATCCAGCTCTTTGGCGAGATCGATGATTGCTCGCCAGGGCCGTTCCGGCCCATAGCAGGAGAGGATCGCCAGTCCGCGCAGCAGCGACTGCGAAAGCTGTGGATCGCCCAGCGCGCTCGAGAGCGCGAGTTGAGTCTCTTCATGTAGAGAACGGCGACCGTTGTGGTTGCCGTTGGGCTCGGTATGGGCGTTGTCCAGCGCCGCCACCAGCAGGCTCGAGACCGTGCCGTTGCCGGCATGGCCCGCAGAGCGGATCACCTGCTCGATCTGCGCTGGCGATAGTGCGATCGCAATATCTTGATCTTGCGTCATGACTCTGACCTCCCCCAATCTCTTGCTGGACGCGGACACGACTCGAGGGGACACGCCAAATCCTCCCAACCGGCCGTATATGCCGCATGAGAGTCCGGATGACGAGCCAACCATGAGACCGCACCCTTTGGATCCATATCTCGATACTACCCAACGTGTTTGTGAAGCATTCCAACCTATTTATGATTAGTCCAGCTAGTAGTAACTGACTGTTTCTGTTGCGTAGATGAGGGCGTTTCGGATCACTCACATGGATAAAGTGCGATAGCTCACATCCTTGTAATAATCCGTAGACTACGATTAGCATCCCTCCAGTCACCCTTTACGTCGCCGCCAGCACCGGAGGGCGTCATTGGGAACGAAGCCGTAGCACAGACCGGGTGTGCTCACCTGCTGGCAGCCAGTCATCCTGGCCCTGGCGACACGGGCTTTGATAGACACTTGCGAATGGAGGGTCCATCCAGAGGACATCGCGGCACACGGCGTGGCGGATTGGTCCTGCTCGCGCTGGCGCTCGCGGCGCTGCTCGTGTACGCGCTCAGCCGGCTGAATCTGCCGCATGTCGGCCACGCCCTGATTTCGGCGAGTCCGGGCTGGCTCGTGCTGGCGCTCACGCTGATGATGCTCTCGCTGCTGGCGCGCTCAGTCTCCTGGCGTGCGATCTTGCGCGCCGCGCTTCCCGGCCAGCGGCTGCGGTGGGGGCCGATCGTGCGCGCGATGATGATCGGCGTTATGGCCTCCGCTGTCTTTCCGGGGCGGATCGGCGAGCCCACGCGCGTGGTCGTGCTGAGCCGCCGCCTTCAGGGGCCCACGACGCGCACGATTGCGATCGTCGCCGGCACAGTCTTCTCGCAGACGCTAATCAATCTGGTTGCGCTCGGGATCCTCGCCGCGGTCACATTCTCGAGCGTGCCGCTGCTGCGCGGTCACGCCTCTGCCCTGGAGGCCGTTGTCGCGGCGCCTGTGTTCGTGGCGCTGTTCGTGCTCGGCGTCCCTCCCCTACTGCGCTTGGCTCAGCGCTCGCACAGTGCCCGCATCCGCGCAGCAGCGATCGCTTTCGCCGGACTGCTGCGCCTCGGGCGCCAGGGCCTCCTCGCGTTCGCAAAGCCACGTTACGGAGTACCCGCGGTGGGTGCGCAACTATTCGCCTGGGCGTTGCAATGGGGCTCCTGCTACATGGTGATGCTCGCGCTCGGCCTGAACCCAGAGGCCACGCCGGTGACAGCGGCCGCGATCCTGCTGGCTGTCAACGTCAGCGCCGTGCTGCCCGCAACCCCTTCGAACGTCGGTGTGTTCCAGGCCGCCTGTCTGGTGGTGCTCGCCGCCTACGGGGTCGGCGCCGGGCAGGCCCTCGCTTACGGCATCATCCTGCAAGCGATCGAGCTGCTGACGGCGCTTAGTCTCGGCGTGCCGGCGTTGCTCAGGGAGGGCATGACCTGGCAGGACATTCGCCGCAGCCGAGCGGACGCGGAGATGCCCGATGAGAGATGATCCCGATAGTCGCGGGTGCAGAGCGGGCAAACCGTGTGCGACAGCCGGCGCCGCGCAAATCTCAGCTGACCAGTGCGCGTACCGACTGGCGCAGCGAATGCGTTGTCTTCAGCACGGCCGTGGGCTCATACCCGCAATGAGCCATGCAGTTCTCACAGCGCGGATCTTTGCCGCGACCGTAGCTGCTCCAGTCGGTCGTTTCGATCAGTTCCTTGTATGTGGCGGCGTAGCCGTCTGACATCAGATAGCAAGGCCGCTGCCAGCCAAACAACGAGTAGCTGGGGATGCCCCAGGCAGTGCAGTCAAATTCGGCTTTGCCTTCGAGGAAGTCGAGGAACAGAGGGCTGTGATTCAGCCGCCAGCGCTTGCGCCGCCCGCCCGCGAACGCCTCGCTGAACAGTTCGCGCGTCTGGCGCACACCGAGGAAGTGCTCCTGGTCGGGCGCCTTCTCGTAGGCGTACGCGGGCGAGATCATCATTTCGTCGACTTCGAGGTCGTCGTTTAGGAAGTCGAGCACGTCGCGTACCGTCTTGGCCGAATCGTGCGTGAAGAAGGTCGTGTTCGTGGTCACGCGAAAGCCGGCGGCCTTGGCGGCGCGGATCGCCGAAACCGCCTTCTCGAACACCCCGTCGCGTTCGACCGAGGCGTCGTGGCGCTCTCGCAAACCATCCATGTGAATCGCCCATGCGAAGTAAGGGCTCGGCTTGAAGTTCGCAAGCTTGCGCTCCAACAGCAGCGCGTTGGTGCACAGATAGACGAAGCGCTTGCGCTTGATCAGCTCAGAGGCGATCACATGGATCTCAGGATGGATCAACGGCTCCCCCCCGGCGATCGAAACCATCGGCGCGCCACTCTCCTGGATCGCCCCGACCGCCTGCTGCACCGACATGCGCTGGCGCAGCACGTGCTCGGGCTGCTGGATCTTGCCGCAGCCGGCGCACGCCAGGTTGCACTGGAACAGCGGCTCGAGCTCCACGATCAGTGGGAACTTCTCGCGTCGCGCCAAGCGCTGACGCGTCAAGTACCAACCCATTCGCGCACCCTGTCTAACCGGAACCGCCATCTAGGAACCTCGCTCGTCTGCCGCGGGCCCATCGAGAGCCCTGAGACCCGATCCGGTACCGACGAGCACGGTGTGCGCTCCCTGCTCACGCACCAGCTCTTCGAGCACCGCAGCTACTCGACGCAACGATAGCGCTGCGCGCACCGCTCCCGCCAACGTCAACAGCGGGCGCGTGACCTCGCGCGAGGGAGTGTCCGCTACGACCCGGATTACAGCGAACGGCCGACCCTGCGCGCCGCCGGCAAGCCAAGCGGACTCCATGTCCACCACCACACCCCCACGTTCGCGCAGCTCGACGCGCTTCTCGCCATGAGCAATGTGTGCCACCGACACCACAGCCGCCTTGCGCACCGCGATACCGCGCCGCTGGAGCGCCTCGGCGAGCGGCACAGCCGAAGGGCAGGCAAGGCGCGGGGACTGGCCCCCTTTCCCGAGCTTGCCCATCTCGACAGCAACGATCTCGGTGTGTTCGTCGCGCTCGCCATCGAGCAGCTCGTCGGCGACCACGACGTCGCCCGGCTCGCAACGATCGTCGAGACCGCCACACACGCCCATCACCACCAGCGCCGCAGCCGGGTCGCTGCGCAGCCTCGGGACCGCCGCGTGCGAGCGCGCGGGGCCCATACCGGTCTTTTGGATGCGCAGCTTCCTACCCCCCGCCTTGATCGCAAGTGCCTCCAAGCGCAGAGGTGCAGCCACGAGCAGGTCGCTCACGCGAGCATCCCTTTCGCGTCGCGGTTCACACGGCTCACGCAAACGCCCCCCTCCGTTGACTTGCCGGTTCATGCAAAGCATCCCAGGCGTCGTGACTCTGCCTCACGCCAGCACCTCCCGCGCGGCGGCGTGCCCGCTGAGCACAGCCCCCTCCAGTGTCGCCGGCCAGCCCGTGTCCGTCCAAGCACCGGCCATGACCAGGCCGGCCACACTCGTTCGCGGACCGGGGCGCAAGGATTCTGTGCCAGGGCGTGCAGCGAAGGTGGCTGCGTGCTCTCGGCTCACGTGCACGCTGCGCACGACCGCTCCGCGTGCGCGGGGAAACAGGTCTGCCATCGCATCGACATAGCGCTCGCGCAACTGCTCGGAGGAGAGCTCCATCTCCTCCGCGGCAGCGGACAGCGATATCGCCAGATACTGACCTTCAAGGAGCCCCGCTGCGCTGCTGCGATCGAACACGTACTGCACGGGCGTCCCAACCCCGGCCGCAAACTGCAGGTCACACACACGCCGGTCGTACACGATGTGCACGTTAACGATCGGTGAGGCCCCCAGGCCGCTCCAGCGGCTCGCCTCCTCGCCGAGCAGCGGCTCGAGCAGGGCGCTGGCGCGCTCGTGTGGCAACGCACAGACGACCGCTTCGGCCTGCAAATCCTCGCCGCCGGCGCGCACGCGCAGAGGCTCGACCGCTTCCGCCCTCACACGCAGAGGCTCGACCGCTTCGGCCCGCACGCGCAGACGCTCGACCGCTTCGACTCGCACCCCGAGCCGCACGTCAATTCCCGCCTCCCCCAGCACACGAACCGCCGGATCGCCGAGCGTCTCACTCAGTGGCCGCATATGAAAGCCGATGTCGCCTGCGTCGTTGTGGCGCAACAGGGCCGTCTGCAACACAAAGGCGCCGAGCGCCAGAGAGCCTTCCGCGGCCGGTAGGTTGAGCGTTGGCAGCGCGATCAGATCCCACAGTGCCGCCACGCTCGCAGGGGCCTGTCCGTGAGCGGCCAGCCACTCGCCCAGCGTCCCGGAAGCGCTACCCAGATCTAGCCGCCCAAGCGCGAGCGCTGAACGGGCGGCATTCAGACGCTGCGCCAAGGTCAGGTGGGGATAGCCCAACAGCGCGCCGGCCAGGTGCAGCGGCGCCGGCAGACCGTTGCGGCGCAACACCGCTTCGGGTCGATGTGGACTGAGCACTGGGATCTCCAGGCGCGGTTGCAACATTACGCACCGCTCGCTGCCAAGACGCGCAAGCAGAGCGCGGTAGGCCGTGCAGCAGCGCAGGAACACGTGTTGGCCATTGTCGAGTAGCAGACCTTCGCGCTCAAACGAGTAGGCGGCGCCGCCAAGGCGCGGGCGCACCTCGATCAACGTCACCTGCGCACCGGCGCTCGCGCAGTCGAGCGCCGCCGTGATCCCGGCGAGACCGCCGCCGAGCACGATCACGCGCCGCGCGCTCAAGGAAGCTGCCAACGCCGATCGCGGACCGGCGCTCGCCCGAGCGCGGCCGTGAGGATGCTGCGGCTCGCCACCCAGCCCTTCGCCCAGATCGGCAGTGACACACGCACGGTTCGCGAGCGCTCGGGATCATCTTCGATGCGCCTGAGCACGCCACGGTAGATGTTGGCCATCGCGAGCACGCAAGCGCCGCTGCGGCGATCCAGTAGCGGCACGAGCTCGAGGCCCCGATCGAACCATTCGCCCGCACGCCGCGCCTGGAAGCGCGTGAGCGCATCCAACTGGCCCTCGCCGCCGTCGAAGCGACCGTCGTCGCTCACCTGGTAGCGCCGCAGATCCTCGCGCGGGAGGTAGACGCGCCCGAGCGCGGCGTCCTCGCGCAGGTCGCGCAGGATGTTCGTCAGCTGCAGGGCTACGCCGAGATCGTCGGCGAGACGGTGCGCCTGCTGTTGCTCGCTTGTGCCCGCAGGGGTACGCGCGCCGAAGATCGCCAGGCACAGCCTGCCGATAGAACCCGCGACCAGGCGACAGTAGACGAGCAGATCCTCGAAGCTCTCATAGCTCGCGCCCTCGACGTCCATGCGCACACCGGCGATCAGATCCTCCAGCGCCTCGATCGGCAGCGAGAAGCGCTGATGGGCGTCGGCCAGCGCCACGATCACCGGGTCGATGCTCGCCGTCGAGGCACTCTGCAGTGCTCGCTCGGCGACGTCGAGCAACTCGAGCTTCGCGCGCGGCTCGAAATGCCCATCGCCAATGTCGTCGATCCGTCGTGCGAAGGCGTAGACCGCGCAGGTCGCGCGACGCTTCTCGCCGGGGAGCAGCATGATGCCGTAGTAGAAGTTCGCGGCCGCCCGGCGCGTCAACGACTCGCAGTGCTTGTAAGCCTGCTCGGGACTCATCGCAGCGGCGTCTTCCTGGTGCTGGAGTCGGTGGCGCTCGCGCGACTGCGCGCCAACACGCTTGCGACGAGCCGCACACGCCGGCGAGCGCTAGGCAGCCCAACCCCACCCAGCACGTCGAAGCCGGCGCGCTCGATCGCCTCCAACGCCGCCTCGCCACCGCCGACGAAACCGGCCAGCGCAAGCTTTGGCCGACCGTGCACGCTCGCGACGAGCGGCAGGCCGGCGGCCAACAGGTCCCGCGCCCGCTGCACCTGGAAGGCGACCGCCTGGCGCAGACGATCGGACTGGCCCGCGAAATCCCCTATAGGCGCCGACGAAACAGCGGGCACGAACTTCAAATCCAAATCACGATCGCCCTGCGCGCAGAGCCGAGCTAGCTGCTCGTGCGTGCAGTCGAAACCGGCCAGATCCTGCGCAGGCAGGTAATAACGGCCACGACGCACATCCTCGCGCAGATCCTGGATGTGCTCGACCAGTTGCAGGGCGGTGCAGACACGATCGGAGAGCTCGATTCGCTCAGAGCTGGCCAGTTCGAACACACCCAAAACCAGCTCGCCGACCGGGTTGGCAGACAGCGAGCAGTAGGACTCCAGCTGCTCCCAGTTCTCATAGCGTTGGCGGCGCTGGTCCAAACGGTTGGCTTCGATCAAGCGCACGAATGCCTCACGCGGCAATGCGCATTCGGCAAGCGTCTGCTGCAGATGCACGAGCAGCGGGTGGCGCGCGCTCGAGGCATATGCGCGGTCCAGCTCCGCCTCCAGCCAGTCGAGCGCCGCCAGACGATCCCCGGCCAGCTTGTCGCCCAACTCGTCGGCCAGACGCGCGAACCCATACACGGCAAGCAGCCGGCGGCGGTGCACGCGTGAGAGCACACGCATCGCCACGGGAAAGTTCTCGCCGCCCGCCTGCTGCATCACCGCGCGCGCGCTCGGGGGCTTCGCAGGCGTCAGCTCGAGCGGCACGACATGCACCATCAGTGCCCTGCCGACAGACAGCGACCGAGCGCCATCACTGGGAACACGAGTCGGTAGAGGTGATAGTTGATGTAATAGTCGCAGGGAAAGCCGGTCCCCGTGTATTGCGCCTCGTCCCAGCCGCCGTCGGTGCGCTGGGTGTCCACGAGCCAGCGCACGCCGCGAGCCAGCGCGTCCGAGCGCTCGCCGGCGGCGTGTAGAGCAAGCAGCGCCCAGGCCGTCTGCGAAGCGGTGCTCTCGCCGCGTCCGATCCACTCGACGTGATCGTAGGAGCGAGGGTCCTCACCCCAACCCCCATCGCTGTTCTGGTGGCGCTCGAGCCAGGCCACGGCGCGCCTGATGCACGGCTCAGAAAGCGCCACCCCGGCCGCGACGAGCGCCGGCAGCACCGCGCCGGTGCCGTACACGTGGTTGACCCCCCAACGCCCGAACCAGGAGCCGCCGGGCTCCTGGCGCTCGATCAGCCAGCGCACGGCCGCCACGGTCTCCGGGTCGCCGCGCGCGGCCGAGCGCCGCGAGCATCTCGACAGCGTGCGCGGTCACGTCCGCGCTCGGCTCGTCGATCACCTCGCCGAAGTCCAAGAACGGCAGCTCGCGCACGAGCGAACGCGTATTGTCGGCGTCGAAGGCCCCCCATGCGCCTTCGCGGCTCTGCATGCCCTTGGTCCAACCGACCGCACGCTCGACCGCCTGCTTCACGCCAGGGGTCGCCCGCAAACGCAGCAACGCCAGCACCACCTCTGCCGTGTCGTCGACGTCGGGATAGTTGTCGTTGGCGAACTCAAAGGCCCACCCTCCAGGAGGCAGGTTGGGCCGGCGCACACGCCAGTCACCGGGAACCCGTACCTCCTCGCCGAGCAGCCATTCGCCGGCACGCACCAGCGCCGGGTGATCGCCCGGCCAGACCGGCGTCGCTGAGCGCGACCACGCTCAACGCCGTATCCCACACCGGCGACTGGCACGCCTCCAAGCGACGGCTGCCGCGCGGCGCGATCGATTCGCCGACCGGCAATGGGCCGCGCGAATCGCCCTCGCCCTGCTCCACCATGAAGCTGTCGATGCCCTCGATCCCGCGTCGCATCAGCGGGTGCTCGAGCGCGTAGCCCCTTAGTCGCAATGCCATCAGCGAATACACCCACGGCGGCTGAATGCCGCCCCAGGAACCGTCAGCCTCCTGGCGGCGGACGATCCAGCGCTCCGCGCGCCCCATCGCGATCCGCCGCAGCAGCTCGCAGCGGCCGACGCTCGTAGGCGCGCAGCACACGATCCAGGCGCGTCAGCCAACGTCCGCGCGCGCTGGTCGGCTCGGCCGCCCGCCACGGTTCGGGGCCGTGCAGCTCCTCAAGCGCAAAGGGCAGCTCGTGCTGCGGGCGATGTGCCATCACCAGCGAGAGCGCCACGATCGTCTGGCGCGCCCAGCAGGCGAAATCGTAGATGTTCAGCGGCACCCAGCGCGGGCAGCAGCACGATCTCCGGCGGCAGCGCCGGCACCTGGTCCCACGACCACAGGCCGAACAGCGCAAGCCACACGTGCGTGAACACGCGTGCGCGCTCGATGCCACCGTGCGCGCGCACGAACGTCGGCGGCCGCGCGCATGTGCTCGGCCTCTGGCTCCTCACCGGCCAGGCGCAGCGCCCAGTAGGCCTCGATCGTCGTCGACAGATCGCCAGGTCCATCGTGAGAAGTTTGCCCATGTTCCATCGGTACGTTGTTGTGAGCGAATCCAAGCAGCCGAGCGCTCGGTCTCCTCGGCGCGGCGGATGCCCAGGAACTCGCGCAGCAGCATGTCCTCCGCGTCCATCGTCACGTTCGTCTGCAGCTCGCCGCGCCACCATCCGTCCTGGTCCTGCAGTGAGAGCAGGCGCTCACGGGCCAGCTCCAATGTCACCTGCGCCTCGCTGACTGTCTGCGCGATCTGCGATGACATGTGTTGGGACGCTAGAGAGTTTTCCCTGACGATGCTATGGGCACAAGCGCCTCTGGGCGCCCATCTTCCGCGATCACCGCGCGCAGCAGCGATACGTTGGGAAATCGTGACAGGCGCACTGGATGTGAAGCGGTACACGATCAGACCGTTGACGTCACGTCGTTCTGTGAGATGGAATCCGCGAGCCGGCGCTCGTTCGGCGTCGGGGCGTAGCGGAGCGTAGCCGGTCTCGTCTATCTCAGTCACGCTGACGCTCTGCCCCGCATGCAGATTGTTCAAGCGCGGCAGGTAATACTCGAGCGGCGCCGAGCCAAGCTCGACCGTGGTGATCACGTGCTTGGGCTGCGCCGAGCGCAGCACGTGCAGCCACCCCGGACCAGTCGCCGCGCTGCAAGCGCGGACTGAGGTTCACATCGATGCTGAGTATCAAAAAGGCGAGCGCCAGCAGGCCCGCGAAGGCCATGCCCAGACGACCGGTGCGCTGCGCGGCGATCACGATCGCAAGCAGCGCGCTCAGCGGCACCATCGCCGCCACGAGGTTGCGCGGCGCCAGGTAGTCAGCCCCGAGCAGAGCCAGCACGACAGGTGTGAGCACCCCGGCGGCGGTAACCGTCAGCATGATCAGCGCGCCGCGCTCCTCACGGCGGGTGAGCGTGCTCCACAGTCCGTAAACGACCCCTGCCAGGATCACAAGCGCCACCAGCGCCTCGATGCCGTGGCCGAGCGGAGAACCGCTGTAGCCGGTCAGGTAGTACTGCAGGGATCGCTTCTAGACGGCTGGCAAGCGCCCATTCACCGATCCATTGCGTGCCGTGTCCCCCCTGCGCGAGGATCAGCGGGAGCAGCGCCAGCCCAACGATCGCCGGCAGCGTGAGGGCCAACAGGACGCGGAGATGTGTTTGGGATTTGGGCGTGCCCGTCCTGTGAGCTGGCCGCTACCACGACCGCTCGCTTCGGGTGTATCCCCCGCGCGTGCCAGGACAGGCCCCCCTTGCCTGTCCACATCATTCGTTTTGGCTACGCCCCCCGCGCGCGCGGGGGGCATCCCGCTTTCATCACCCCAGCCACCCCTCAGCGCCCGCCACATCAGCCACAACGCCATCGGGATCAACAGGAACACGGCGAAGTAATGGGTGAGTAGCGCAAGCGAAGCCTCAGCGCGAACTCCGCCAGTCGCCGGTTCGTCGGCTCGCGCAGCGCGCGCAAGAAGCACAGCAGTGCGAGCGAGGCCGTGAATACGAACAAGCCCATAGGCGCGCGCCTCCTGCGAATACCAGACGAACAGCGGATTCACCGCGACAAGCGTTGCCGTGACGATCGCGGCGCGACGACCGGCCAGCTCGGCGCCGATCGCCCAGGCGACCGCGACGGTCGCGATGCCGGCAAGCGCCGAGAGCAGGCGCAGCGCCACGACGCCGGTGCCGAGCACGCGCGAGATCCCCCACTCGAGCACGTACCACAGCGGCGGCGTGTTCTCGGTGTGCACGACGTTGTGCAAAGTGGCCGCCGAGGCTCGGGCGCAGGACGTGCACGGGCGTGAACGCCTCGTCGTACCAGAAGCTCTGCAGGCCGAGTGTGCTCAGGCGCAGGATTGCCGCGAGCAGCAGGATCGCAAGCAGCGGCCACCAGGACAGCGCGGCAATCAGTCACGCCGATGTCGTCGCGCGCGGGGCCGGCCACTCGCCGCGGCTGTCTGCGGCGGCCTCAGCGCGCGCCAGGTTGCGGGACCCCGCTCACGGGCGACCGAGCGGCAACGGCGGGGACGGCGGCGAGCCGGCCGGCGGCGAGCCGAGACCGCACAGTCCCTCTTCGCTGGCCAGCCCGAAGCACCTGTAACGGTTGGCGCGCAAGTCCGCTTTGTAAGGCGGCAGGTAGTAGCCGCCGCTGACACTGCGCAGACCCGTGACGACCGCTCCAACGAGCATCAGGCACACCTGGGCACGCTCTCCAGGCGCGCCGGGAGAGACGTTCCCGCAGACCGTGTCGCGCGTGCTGTAGGTCTTGACGTCCTGCTCGGTGTCCAGGTTGACGTAGTCGTGGCCGGTCAACGTACGCCAGGTCAGCAGGTCGGCGCTGAGCCGGTGGTTGACGTGGGTCTGCTGCACCACGTCGTTGACCGTCGCCACCGCCAGGAAGCACCCCGAGCAGGATCAGGATCGTCGTCTCAGCCAGACGCAGGCTGCCCAGGCCGCGACGCTCGTGATCGAGCGGACGAGCCCATTCGGGCAGCCACTCCCACGAACCGCGTTTGGCGGCCGGCGGCGAGGGGTTGGACGCAGGTGCCGGCATTTCGTTCACGAAACCGGTGCGAACAGCGGTGCCGTCTGGTGGACGACGAACAACGCCTGCACGGCGAGCGTCGCGTAGAGCACGCGCCGATCGCGGCTGACCGCGGCAAGCGGCAGCGACCACAGCGTGTACCAGGCAAGCAGCCATGTGCTCGTGACCGCGATCGCAAGCAGCGTCCAGGCCGAGGCCGCCACCCAGTCATAGCCGCGCCACGTGCGCCACATCAGGTGCAAGCACGATCAGCACGAGCGCGGCCTTGAGCAGATCGTGGTCGACCGGGAACACTCCCGGCTTGCCGAACAGGTGGGCGATCTCGGTCGGGAAGCTGTCGGTGCCGACGAAGGCCGCGTCGCGGTTGAGCGCCGAGACGATGTCGACACCGTGAATCCCAAACACGACGTAAGCAATGAACGCGGCCAAGATCGCCGCAAACGCCGCCCCGACGAGCGGGGCGAGCCGGCGGCGGCTGAGCAGCATGAACGGCAGCAGCGCGACGCCGGTGGCCTTGATCAGCGTCGCACCGAGGACAGAGGCGCCCGCATACATTTCGCGGCGCGCACTGACTCGATCTGGCGTGGGCGCTGTTTCGCTCGTCAGCGTCAGAGCCACGGCGCCCATCAAGAAGAGCGTCATGATCAGATCGTTGTGAGCTCCTCCCAAGCCGTAGATCACCCACAGGGGGTTGACGCCGACCACGATCAGCGCGAACTTCGGGTCGAAGCCGCGCATGCGCGCGCAGCGCCAGGTCAACGCGAGCGTGCCCGCGCTCGCCAACAGGGCCTCCAGCTTCATCCCCCACAATGCCCCGACGACCCCGAGCGCCGCCAACGGGTAGGAGAGCAGCGTGTACAAAGGTCCATAGGCGGTCGCCACCTTGACCCAGTCCTTGCCGACGTAGCGATAGACGGGGTCGCCGGAGATCGCAGTGGGCCCGTGCAGATAGGGGTTGATGCTGTGCACGATCCCCATGCGCGCGTAGGCGATGTAGCTGAAGACGTCG
Source organism: uncultured Solirubrobacterales bacterium (assembly GCA_963725265.1). Taxonomy (GTDB): domain Bacteria; phylum Actinomycetota; class Thermoleophilia; order Solirubrobacterales; family Solirubrobacteraceae; genus Palsa-744. The sequence goes on along the minus strand of CAVRXP010000001.1, from coordinate 1,488,348 downwards.
GTCGAGATCAGGACCGGCCCGGCGAACACGATCAACTGCAGGGCGACAGTGAGGGCGATCGCCCAGCGCGTGGAGATGCGACGCGCCAGCAGCAGGATGCCGAGGAACGCACCGCTGTAGGACAGCAGCGCGATCAAAAAGACGCGATAGCCCAGGCGCTCCCCCACAGCCGAGAGCCAGGAGGCGATATCGGGAGACTTGGGGATCAGCGGCGAATGGCCGACCGCGCCGTCGAGCACGATCTCAAGCGTCGCGGCAAGCAGCACGAGCGTGAACACGCCGGCCAGAGCCGGCGCCCAGCTGCGCGTGTCCCCGCGCGCACGGGTGTCGCCCACGAGCGGGCTTGGCTCGGCTATCGAGCTCAAAGGACCTTCACGACTCCAGAGCCCTCAGCTCAGCGAGGTCCAAACGGTCTTGGTCTCCAGGTAGGCGTCGAGTCCGTCGTGGCCGTGCTCGCGTCCTACGCCGGAGGCCTTGAAGCCCCCGAACGGCGCGCACGCGTCTGCGCCACCCCAGTGGTTTATGTATACCGAGCCGGCGCGCAGCAGCGCGGCCAGGCGGTGGGCGCTAGCGACGTCGCGCGTCCACACGCCGGCCGCGAGGCCGTAGTCGCTTGCGTTGGCGCGCTCGGCGACCTCCTCGAGCGTGTCGTACGGAGAGGCGACGAGCACCGGGCCGAAGATCTCCTCGCGCGCGATGCTCAGCTCGTCTGAACTCGTGGCAAACAGCGTCGGCTCGACGAACCAACCGCCGCTGTCGGCGAGCGCTTGTCCACCGCCGGCCAGCAGCTCGGCGCCCTGTTCGCTACCAGCTTCGATGTAGGACATCACGCGGTCGCGCTGCTCGGCGGAGACGAGCGGGCCGAGCTGGGTTTGCGGGTCGAGGCCCGCGCCCAGACGCGTGGCCTTGGCCTGCTCGGCCAGGGCGCTGACGATCTCCTCGAAGCGCTCTGCCGGCGCGAACAGACGCGAGCCGGCGTTGCAGGCTTGGCCCGAGTTGAAGTAGATCGCCTGGTAGGAGCCCTTGACGGCCGCCTCGATGTCGGCGTCGGGAAGGATGATGTTGGGCGACTTGCCGCCGAGCTCGAGCGTCACGCGCTTCAGCGCGCGGCCGGCCTTGGCTCCGATCTCACGGCCGACGGCCGTGGAACCCGTGAAGGCGATCTTGTCAACGTCAGGATGCTCGACGAGCGCAGCCCCGGTCTCGCCGTCGCCGGTGATGACGTTAAGCACACCCGGCGGGAATCCGGCCTGGAGCGCCAGCTCGCCGAGGCGCAGCGCGCTGAGAGGGGTCTGCTCGGCGGGCTTGAGCACAATCGTGCAACCCGCCGCAAGGGCCGGGGCGATCTTCCAGGCAGCCATCAGCAGCGGGAAGTTCCACGGCACGATCTGAGCGCACACGCCGACCGCTTCACGGCGCGTGTAGCAGAGCATGTCGGGAGCCGTGACGGGCAAGACGTTGCCCTCGATCTTGGTGGGCCAGCCGGCGTAGTAGCGCAGGTGGGCGATCGTGCCGCGCACATCGACGTATTGGGCGAGCTTCACTGGCTTGCCGTTGTCGAGCGACTCGATCTGGGCAATTTCCTCTTCGTGCGCTTCGATCGCATCCGCCAGCGCCATCATCAGCGCGCCGCGAGCAGAGGGCGCCATCGAGGACCACGGACCGCTCTGGAATGCCCCGCGCGCCGCGCCTACTGCACGAGACACGTCCTCGGCGCCCGCCTGGGCGACGGTGGCGATCTCGCGGCCGTTTGCGGGATCGAGTGTTGCGAACGTGCGCCCGTCCGCAGCAGGCACGCTCTCCGCGCCGATCAGCAGGCCGTGCTCTTTGGCGATGAAGTCACGCGCGCCATCGCTGAGCGCGTCAGGGAGGGTTGGCTGGGCAACTGTGCTCATCGAAGCTCCTTAGGGCTTGAGGACGATCTTCAGCGCCTCGCGGCGGTCATATAGAGCGTAGGCCTCTGGAGCCTGCTCCAAGGTCATGTGATGGGTGACGAGCGGCGACGGATCGAGCAGGCCGGCGGACATCAGTCGCCAACACCCGATCGACGTGGCCGATCACGTTGGCATGGCCGGCACACACGTGCAACGACTTGATCCACAACAAACCCATGTGGACCTCGGCGCGCTCGGCGTAGACGCCGACTGCCTGCACCGTGCCGCACTTTCGCGTCAGCTTCAGTGCCAGGTCAAAAGCTTGCGGATTACCGACCGCGTCGATGCACACGTCCACGCCGCGGCCTGCGCTTGCCTCGCGTGCCGCCGCACGTGGGTCCCCCTCGCTCAGGTGAACGGCTTGGGCGCCGAAGCTCTCAGCCATCGCCAGGCGCTCTGGGACTGTGTCGATCGCGATCACATGCGCCGCTCCACACGCTCTGGCCGCCTGCACAGCGCACAAGCCGACCGGTCCAAGGCCGAGCACGGCGGCAACGTCGCCTGGGCGCATGCCGCTATCGGCGATGGCGTGAAAGCCCGTGCCCATCACATCGCCCGCGAATAGGGCTATCTCGTCGCTCATTCCCGCCGGAATCTTGCGCAAGACCAGCTCGGCGCTCGGCACCAAAGCACGCTCGGCCTGTGTGCCCTGCAGCGAGCCGAGCGCCGCGCCATGGCCGAAGGTACGCGAGGAGTCGCACTTGTGAAACCAGCCGCGCCGGCAGAAATAGCAGTGCCCACAGGCCGTTTGAAAACAGCCGAGCACGCGATCGCCGACCTTGACGCTGTGCACAGCCTCGCCGACGGCAAGCACCGTGCCGACGTACTCGTGCCCGATCGTGAAGCCCGGCTCGATCTTCACACGGCCGTGGTAGATGTGCAGGTCCGACCCGCACACGCCGGTGGCCTCGATCTGGACGATCGCATCGCCGGGATCGGAGAGCTCGGGCTCGGGGACGTCCTTGACGAGCACTTCGCCGGGTGCTTGGAAGGTGACGGCTCGCATCGAAGACGGGAGCCTAGCCCGTATGCTGAGCAAATGTCCGATGCGCCTTCCAAGGCCGTGCTCATCACCGGCTGCTCCTCCGGGATCGGCGAGGCAACCGCGAAGCGGCTGGCCGGTCACGGCTGGAGCGTCTACGCAAGCGCACGGCGCCTGGAGTCGATCGAACACCTGACTGACGCGGGCTGCAAGCTATTGCAGCTGGATGTCTGCGACGAGCCCTCGATGCGCGCCGCGGTCGAGACGATCGAGCGCGAGCATGGCGCCGTCGGCGTGCTCGTCAACAACGCCGGCTACTCCCAGGGCGGTCCGATCGAGCAGGTGCCGCTGGCGGCGGTGCGCCGCCAATTCGAGACAAACGTGTTCGGCCTGGTCGCACTGACGCAACTCGTGCTACCGGCGATGCGCAAGCAGAACTGGGGCAGGGTCGTCAACGTCGGTTCGATGGGCGGCAAGCTGACGCTGCCCGGCGCCGGCTTCTACCACGCCACCAAGCACGCGCTCGAGGCGATCAGCGATGCGCTGCGCTTCGAGGTGCGGGGCTTTGGCGTGGACGTCACGCTCATAGAGCCAGGGCTGATCGTGACCGAGTTCGGCAAGACGGCCGCCGCTACGGTCGCCGCAGCCGATTCCAGCGGCGGCGGCTCAAGCCCGGAGCAGAGCGAGACAGCGAGCCCGGCAGCAAGCACGCTGACTGACCCCTACAAAAAGTTCAACACGAAGCTGGCGGCGATGACTAAGGATGTCTACGAGGGCCCGATGCGCCACCTCGGCGGCGGGCCGGATGTCGTGGCCAAGGCGATCGAGAAGGCGATCTCGCGGCGTCGCGCGCCATCGCGCATGCTGCTTACTCCCTCCGCGCGCCTCACGGTGCTACAGCGCAAACTGCTGCCCGACAGGCTGTGGGACGCAATGTTGCGCACACAGATGCCTGAGCCGCGCTAAACAGCGAACGCCTCGACCTGCCCGCAGGGACGGCCGACCTCGAAGCCCTGCGCGTAGTCGACGCCGTACTCGCGCAGTAAGCGCATCGTCGCCTCGTCGCCGACGTACTCGGCGATCGTCTGCTTGCCCATTCCGCGAGCCACGCCGACAAGCGCCTGCACGACCAGCTGATCCTTGTGCGAAGAGGGCAGCGTGCGGATGAAGTCGCCGTCGATCTTCAGGTAGCGGAACGGCAGTTGCTTGAGGTATTGAAAGGAGCCGAAGCCCGCGCCGAAGTCGTCGAGCGCGACCGAGCTGCCGAGCGTGTGGACGCCTTCGCAGAAGCTCTGCGCGCGGCGCATGTCGCCGATCGCCGCCGTCTCGGTGACCTCGACGACTAGCCGTCCTGGATCGACGCGGTGGCGGTCAAGCTCACGCTCGATATGGGCGAGCATGCCGTGGTCCGTGATCGACAGAGCAGACAGGTTGACCGCCACGCGGGCGTCTCGCTCGGCAAGCTCGCCACCCATCAGGGCGATCACCTTGCCGATCACCATGCGATCGATCTCTTGAATCAAGCCATAGCGCTCAGCCGCCGGCAGGAAGCTGCAGGGAGGCGTGAGCGGGCCGTCGGGATCGTCCGCCAGGCGGATCAGCGCCTCGTAGTGGGAGACCGCTCCCCCCTGTAGCGAGACGATCGGCTGGTAGTGGAGCACGAACAGGTCCTCGCGCAGTGCGTGGCGCAGGCGCCCAAGCCACGGTCGCGGGTGCAGCCCGGCGGGCGAGGAGAAGTTGGCCGGTCCGGCTGGGTAGCGCCGGCGCCGGTCTATCGAAGTCCCACCCGCCCGCATGTCGCGCGCTCGGATGACGAAGCTGGAGCTGGCGTCGGTCGTGGAAGTTGGCATGGCGGCAATACTCATCGAACGTCACTCGAATACTCACGAGTGTCCAGGTATGTGGAGGTTTTCGACCGAAAGCCGCAGCGAACCTGCTCAAAAGTGCACAATCACGCCCAAAACTGCTCAGCGTGAGGACGAATATGGCCTGCGCGCGCGGTCTGAGACCACCAGCAACAACGCCAGCAGCACGAAGTTCATGACCACCGAGGAGCCGCCATAGGCGACGAACGGCAACGTCACACCCGTGAGCGGAATCACGCGCGTGACGCCTCCCACGATCACGAACACCTGCATGGCGATGATGAACGACAGCCCGACCGCCAGCAGCTTGGAGAAGGAGTCGCGAGCGAGCATCGCCGTCTTCAGGCCACGCGCGACGAACAACAGATACGTGAGCAGCAACGCTCCCGCGCCGACGAGGCCCAGCTCGTTGACGATGACCGCATAGATCATGTCGCTTTCGGGCACCGGCAAGATCGCTTCGCGTGTATGCGGGATCACCAGCAGCGACTGGTCGAAGCCCGTGCCGAGCAGGCCGCCGTCAGCCTGGGCGAACAGCGACTGGCCAAGCTGGTAGCTGACACCGCTGTGGAACAGCTTCGGTTCCAGCGGATCTTCCCAGGCGAGCACACGAGCGTGGACGTGCCCGACGTGGCCGACTACGAACCAAGCGCCCAGGCCAAACAGCACGAGCCCGATCAGCGGGAACGAGAAGCGGCCGGTCGCGACGTACAGCAACGCCAGGAACGCCCCGTAGAACATCAGCGAGGTTCCAAGCTCGCCCGTGAGTAGCAGCGTGCCCATCGCTGCGCCCCACACAACGAGCATCGGGCCGAACTGCTTCATCGGCGGGACGGTCAGGCCAAGCACACGCCTTCCCGCCGTCACCAGGATCTGGCGGTTGTCGCGCAGGTAGCTGGCCAGGAAGATCACGATCGCGACCTTCGCGAGCTCGGCAGGCTGGAAGGAGACCGAGCCGAAATGGATGTCCAGATAGGAGCCGTTGACCTGCTCGCCGATGACCGGAAAGCGCGGCAGCACAGCCATCAGGATCCCGACCGCCGCGATCGTGTAGCGGTAGCGCTCGAGCACGCCGATGCCCGTGCGCCGCAACCACAGGATCGTGACGGCGAACAGGATCAGCCCGAGCACCATCCACTGCGCTTGCTGGCGCGCCAGCGATGGGTTGATGCGGTAGACCATCACGATCCCGACGCTCGCGAGCACCGCCGCCAGCGGGAACAGATACGGATCGGCGTAGGGCAGCGCGAAGCGGATCACCAGGTGCGCGGCGAGGCACAGGCCCAGGAAGAGCAGCCCGTAGGTGAGCGACAGGCTCGAAGCGCGATTGAGCGTGACGTTCGTCGAGGCCTCGAGCGTGCTGTTTTCCTGCTGGATGAAGATCGCGGTGAAACCGGCCGTGACGAGCAAAGCCGCAGGGATTAGGCCCAACAGCTCGCGGTTGCGTGGCTTGAGCACGAGCCGAGCGTATCGGGATGGGCGGCGCGGGACTTCAGCCGCTGACAGTCGCGGCCGCACCGTCGAGCGCCGCGTTGACAAGCGCGTCCGCATGTGCGTTTTGCGCGCGCGGGACCGAGCGAATCTTCCACGAGGCAAACGCGCGCAGGGCTGTCATCGCCTCGCTGTAGAGCGGACGCATGGCGGCGTGCTTGACCTTGTAGAGACCCTGAACCTGCTTGGCGATCAACTCGGAGTCGTTGACGACTTCGACCTCGCTCGCCCCGATCGCACTCGCCCGCGCCAGACCGAGTAGCAGGGCCCGGTACTCGGCCACGTTGTTGGTAACCGTTCCAAGCAGCTCGGATGCCTCGTCCAAAACCTCTCCGGAGGGGGTCGAGACGACGCTCGCGGCTGCCGCCGGCCCGGGGTTGCCGCGCGAGCCCCCATCGACGTGCACAACTACCTTCATCTTGCTGCGCTAAGAGCCGTCGACGAGCGGCGGCAGATCGCCCGGCACACGAGCCCGGCGACGATCGCGCACGACACGACGCTGCAAGTCGGCCTCGGATGGTTGTGAGCCGCGTGCGCGGCGGTCGGACTCGCGACGGTCGACGATGACCGTCACGTTCTCGTCATTCTCATAGTGCTTTACAAGCTTCGGATACAGCTCGTCGGCAAGCGGCTTTGGCACCACGCAGTAGATCATCGCCTTAGATCGTACTGGGCGCAGAACACGACAGCCGAGCGCATCGTCATCTTGACTGCAAACACTCTCAGGATGCTCGCAGCTAGCACCCCGTCGACGAGGCGCTCTCTCGGGCCCTCAGGCGCCGAGCGCAGAGAGCTCGCCGCGCTCATCCGCGGCGGCGTTCGCGACCCTATCCTCCTCGGACAGCTCGTCGAGCTCCATACCCTGGGCAACGAGCTGCAAGCCTGCGGCCTCGTCGCCAAGGTCGACCTCGTAGCGGTACCAGCACAGCTCCCAGGCGACGACTATCGCGACGGTGCTGCCGGAGTCCTCGAGTGGGCGCACAGTCACCGTAGGCGCACCAAGCGAGCGGGCAACGCCGGCCACGCGCCTGGGCTGCTCGCCGGCGTTGAAGACCTCGAGCGCCCGCGCAACCTTCAGCTCACCCGCGGTTGAAGTGCCAGAGCCAAAGGCCGCAGCGGCGGATTGCCGCTCGGCGGGCTGACCGGCCCGGGCTGGACGAGCCTGCGTGCCCGCTGGATCCAGGGGATGCTCGCCGTCCGGCAACAGGAAACCATCCTCTGCGCTCCACTCGCCCTCGCTCGGCTCCAATGCTTCCTCAGAGCCGACGTAGACCTCCGGCTCGCGAGGATCTCCACGCTCGACCTCGCCGTCGAGGAGCTCGTACAGGCGCTCCTCGGGAAACGACCCCCCTGCATATGTCTCCTCTTGACTAGCAGCGTCATTGCGTTCCCGACGCGACGGACCCTGGCCCGGCTCGCGCAACTGGCGTAGGCGTCCGAGCAGCGAGCCGGCGCGGCGCGCGCGGGTCGGGCGGACACTCGACGCGTGGTTGTCGGCCTCGCGCAACCAGCCCTCTGCCGCGGCCCTCGGCACGCACAACTCGCAGACCGTGCGGCGCTGGCCACCGGCGAGAAACACGTCGGGGGTCTCCCCTCGCAAAAGGCTTCTGCCGCACACGTCGCAGGCGACGACTGGGTGCGAGGTGACGATTGCTCTCGTAGCCATCGGCCAACCAGAGTAGCCGGACGGGCAAAAGGACGCTCTGTCCTCGGCTGGGACGGCATCCGTCCGCGAGCCCGTCGGCAGCTCGCCCCAAGGTCTGTGAGCCCACTCAAGCGTGAGCGCCGGCCCGGGTTGTGGCCGATTCGCCGTCGCGACCGCCGAGCACCTGCTTAGCCATGTTTCCCGGCGCCTGCGCATAGCGCAGCAACTCGAGCGTGTAGTCGCCCTGGCCCTGGGTTATCGAGCGCAGGTCGGGTGCGTAGTCGAGCATCTCCGACATCGGCACCTCCGCTCTGATCTCCGTTGCCGAGCCCTTAGGCTCCATGCCCTGCGGGCGCCCCCGGCGAGCGTTGAGGTCGCCGAGCACTTCGCCCACGTACTCCTCGGCGACCGAGACGCACACGAGCATGACCGGCTCCAGCAGCACCGACTGGGCCCGCTCCAATGCCTGCCTCATCGCTTGGGTGCCGGCGAGCTTGAACGCGAGCTCGGAGGAATCGACAGCGTGAAAGGAGCCCTCGATCAACGTGACGCGAACGTCCTGGACGGGGTAGCCCGCGACAGGTCCCGCTTGCATCGCCTCGATCACGCCCTTCTCCACCCCCGGAATGAACTGGCTAGGGATGGCCCCGCCTTTGATCTGGTTGACAAACTGGAAGCCGTCACCTCGCGCCAGCGGCTCTATCTCGATTAGACAGTCGCCGAACTGACCGCGTCCCCCACTCTGCTTCTTGTGTCGTCCGTGGCCGCTTGCGCGTGCACGAATCGTCTCGCGGTAGGGCACACGCGGCGGCTTGAGTGTCACCTCGACTCCGAAGCGTGTGCGCAGACGGTCGACGATCACTTCGACGTGCACTTGCGAGAGCCCGGCGACGATCTGCTCGCCTGTCTGCGGGTCACGGTGCAGGTCGATCGTCGGGTCTTCCTCCTGCAGACGGCGCAGCGAGGAGAAGACCTTGTCCTCCTCCCCCCGGCTGCCTGGTTCGACAGCGAATGCCATCACCGGCGCCGGCAGACGAGGATGCGGCATCTCCAGCGAGCCAAGCTGCTCTCCGCTGGAACCGGACACGGGCCAACGGGCAGCCAGCCAGTCCCCGGCGTGCGTCTCCTTGAGCTTTGCCACCGCGCCCATGTCGCCCGGACCGATCTCCTGAACCTGCTCGACGCTCTTGCCGGCAAAGACAATCGGCGCTCCGATTCGCTCGCGCGCGCCGGCGCGGGTGTTTAGCACCTGGGTGTCGTGGCAGAGCACTCCCTGGTAGACGCGCAACAGGTTGACACGTCCAGCGTATGGGTCCGCGCGCGTCTTGAAGACGTAGGCGAACAGCTCGCCCCGATCGGAGGCCGAGAGCTCGATCTCCCCGACCGCGAGCGGACCGTGCTTTACAGGCGAGGGCAGGTCCTCGACAATCGCGTCGAGCAGGCGCGAAGTGCCGAGGTTGCGCGTCGCGACACCGCACATGACGGGAAACAGCTCGCCGTGGTTCGTGCCCTGCTTGAGCGCTGCCGCAATCTCCTCGTGAGCGATCTCCTCCCCCTCCAGATAGCGCTCCATGAGCACGTCGGAGAGCTCTGACACCTCGTCCATCAAACGCTCACGGTATTCCTGGGCAGGCGGCATCTGCTGCTCGGGAATCGGCGCCTCACGCAGAGCGCCACGCCCCGTCGAGCCTTGCCGGAACGCGGCCATGTCGAGCAGGTCGACCACCCCCTCGATCCCGCCATCTGATTCGAGCGGAATCTCGGTGGCTACCACGTGCGGTCCGAACGCTCGCTTGAGGCCTTCCAGAGTCGCGAAGAAGTCGGCGCGGTCGCGGTCGAGCATGTTGACAAACACGAGCCGCGCGATGTCAAGCTCGCCAGCGCGCTCCCACAGGCGCGCAGTGCTCGCCTGCACACCCTCGACGGCGCTGACGAGGAACACGGCCGCCTCACATACACGCAGAGCCGCCAGCGCGTCGGCTATGAAGCTGGGCTCGCCGGGGGTGTCGAGCAGGTTGACCTTGCGCTCGCGCCAGTACAGGCAGCTGAGCGTCGTGGAGATCGACATCTGACGCGCCTGCTCGTCGGGATCGATGTCGGAGGCGGTGCTGCCATCGGGCACCGAGCCCAGCCGACCGAGGACCCCTGCCTCGAACAGCAGCGCCTCGTGCAGCGAGGTCTTGCCCGAGCCGCGATGGCCGACGAGGGCGACGTTGCGAATCCGATCGGCTGCCGGGCGCATGTCTCTCCTAGCTGGACGCTACCTATCAAGATAGCGCCAGCAAGAGCCGCTGTATAGGCGCCGGTGTCCCTTGGGAGGTGCTTCAAAATGAAGCCATACGGGGCACGCTCTGGGCCGTGAACGACGGGTCGCGCGGCTCGCTTGGATGATCTTCTCAACACCCCCTTTGTGCGGTTGCCCAGATAGGAGGCTACATATCCAAATGAATCTCTCCAGTCCACAAAAAGGGGGTGTAGACGTGCAGCTCATTCTGAAAGCACCCTTTAGTCGAAAGAGGCCTCCTGCATGCGTCCGCGCAGGCGCAGCACGGCCTTCGTGTGCAACTGGGAGATGCGCGACTCGGTCACACCCAAGACCTCGCCGATCTCCCGCAACGTCAGGTTCTCGTAGTAGTAGAGGGCGATAACCAGCTTCTCACGCTCGGGCAGCGAGGCGATCGAGTCGGCAATGCGATCCTTCAAGTCGCCGACGTCGAGAGCGCGCGAGGGGTCGGGGGCATTGGGATCCTCGATCGTGTCCATCAGCGAAACCTGGTCTCCGCTGGAATCCGAGACGCTCCACAGCTCGTCCAGGGCCGCCACCGACGAGTGCGATATGGCCAGCAGCGATTCGTGCAGCTCAGGCACGGTCAGCTCCAGCTCGGCGGCCATCTCCTCGTCTGTCGGAGTGCGCTGCAGACGATGCTCGAGCTTGGTGTTGGCGCGCTCGATCTCCCGAGCACGGGCGCGCACGCTGCGCGGCACCCAGTCGATCGAGCGCAGCTCGTCGATGATCGCGCCCTTGATGCGCGTAATCGCATATGTCTCGAACTTGATCTCGCGGGCAGGGTCGAAACGCTCGATCGCGGAGATCAGACCCACGAGCCCATAGGAGACCAGGTCCGCCTCCTCGACGTGCGGAGGTAGGCCGGCGGCGGTACGTCCAGCCACATACTTGACCAGCGGCGAGTAGGCAACGACCAACCGCTCGCGAGCGCGAGTGTCGTTGTCATTCTTATACCGCCGCCACAGTTCGCGCAGCTCGATCGCTTTGACGTTCGTCTCCAGGGTCTTCTCCCGCCGATCAGGCCCGAGGGTGACTGCGCGCATAGGCGCTTCTGAGTCTGGCGGACTCTACCCGAGTGTAGACCTGAGTGGTTGAGATACTCGAGTGGCCCAGCAGCTCTTGGATGCTGCGCAGGTCTGCGCCGCCGTCGAGCAGGTGAGTCGCGAAGCTATGGCGCAGGGCGTGCGGGGAGACCTCTTCGGCGATTCCTGCACGCGTCGTCCATGCCCTCAGGCGGCGGCGAACATCGCTTGTGCCGAGCCGCCGGCCTGAGCGGCTGAGGAAGAGCGCCCGCTCATCGGCGGATGCCTGGAGCGGGCGGGCCGTCCCGCTGGTCTCCGATTCCGTCGCCCTGGATCCGACCGTCGCCCTGGATCCAACGGCTCTTGACTGCGAGTCGCCCATGGGCGTACTGGCGAGCGCTGGACGAGCGCGCTCGAGGTAGATACGCACGGCCTTGAGCGCCAGCTCGCCTGCCGGGACGAAGCGGGTCTTTGCACCCTTGCCCTCGACACGCAGTTGCTCGGCGTCGTGGTCTACGTCCACTACGTTCAGCGAGACGATCTCCTCTGCGCGCAGACCGCACGCATAGGCGAGCTCGAACAGGGCTCGATCGCGTATCTCAAGTGGGCCGCCGGCCGGAATGGAGTCGAGCAGACGCCCAACCTCTGGCACCTTCAAGACATGCGGCAGATGAGAGGCGCGGCGCGGCGTGGCCAGCAGGTCCGCCGGACTTTGCTCGATGTGACCGTGCTCGCGCAGACTGCGAAACAGGGCTCGAATCCCGGCAAGCTTGCGCGCGGTCGTCGTAGCCGACAGCTCGCGCTCTGTGAGCATCGCCAGATAGCGACGCACGTCGCGGGGAGCGACGGCCGCGGGCGCGATCGCCTGGGCGTCGATCCAGCAAGCGAACTGCAGTGTGTCCACTGCGTAGGCGCGGCGGGTGCGCGGCGCGGCGTTCGTGCGACGCAGATCCTCGTCGAGCAGTGCGAGCGCCTGCAACCAGGGGCCGCTCAGACTCGAAGCTTTCTCAGCCGTGGCAGTGCTCATCCCCAGGCCTAATTCGCCATCAGCGGCGGGCGCCCTGCCGTGAAAAGGCAGACTACCCGTCCTGGCCCGGTTCGGTGGCGAGTTGCAAACGGGCAGCGCAACTGTCTGCCTGCCGTCGACGAACCCACTCAGTGCGGGCTGAGAAGCGTGGAATTGGGCGCTGTGAGAACCGGCGCCAGCAGCTGTGCAAGCTCTGCCCAGTTGCGGGCGCCGAGGACATCCTCGACCTCGCACAACTCGGCATTCCAGGGATGCAGGATCGTCGCCGTGGCGATCCCCCGTTCGATCGCGGCGCTGATATTGAGGGGACTATCGTCGACCAGGATGTCGATGTCGAGCTCGACGCAGCGGCTGACCTTCTCATAGGAGCAACACAGATCGTCGAAGGGAAGCTCGAGCTGCTCCAGCCAGCGCGCGGTCGCCGCCGCGCAGCTGCTCGCCCGATGGCTCGTGATGTGGATGAAGTGACCCTGGCTGCTCCACTCGCGAATCGTCTCCACGGCGTCTGGATAGGGACGACCGGCAAGGATCGTCTCGTCGCTGTGGCTCTCCTCGATGCACAGCTCAAGCTGGTCTGGGCGCAGACGCGTGATCCCCCAGGTGAACTGCTCCTCGTAGGGCAGCTCTATGCCAAAACGCCGCCGCGAAACCTCCGAGAGGACGTCCCAATAGTGGTGCAGAGTCGAATCGACATCGATGGCGATGCGCATGGACGGTAGATTATTCATAGATGAGCGGCGTGGGAACTCTCAACGGGAGCCAGCGGCGAGAGTCCTATGGTCCGCAGGGACGCTCGAAGTGGCTTGACGTCGATTGGCGAAGGCACCAACGTTGGGTGACGGTGGGCGGCGATCCGCTCAACACGATCGATATGGGCGAAGGCCCGGCGATCGTGTTCGTCCACGGGCTTTCCGGCTCTTGGCCGAACTGGCTCGAGCAGCTGCCGGTGTTCGCCGAGGATCACCGCGTGATCGCGATGGACCTGCCCGGCTTCGGGCACTCGCCGATGCCGCGTGAGCGCATCACGATCTCGGCTTATGCGCGCACACTCGACGGACTGCTGGAGACGCTCGGGGTAAGCGCGGCCACCGTGGTGGGCAATTCGATGGGTGGCTTCATCTCGACAGAGCTGGCGATCTCCTATCCGCAGCGAGTCGAGCGACTGGTTCTGGTCTCGGCGGCTGGCATCAGCACCTACCGTCACCGCGACGTGGAACGGATCGAGCCCTACCTACGCCGGGCTGCCCCGATCGTCGCCGCCTATACCGGCTGGACGGCTACCCGCTCGGACTGGATGTCGCGCCGCGCAGGCCTTCGCAACATCTCCCTCGGCTTCGTCGCGCGCCACCCCAGTCGCCTGCCTGCGCCGCTGGCTGCCGAGCAGATCCGTGGCGCCGGCAAGCCCGGTTTCATACAGGCGCTGCGGGCGAACATCGACTATCCGATCCGCGAGCGCCTGCCGGAGATCGCTTGCCCGACGCTGATCGTCTGGGGAGCGGAAGACAGGGTAATTCCGGTCAGCGACGCAAGCGTGTTCGAGGAGCTGATCCCGAGCTCGCGCAAGGTCATCCTCGATGACACCGGGCACGTGGCGATGCTCGAGCGCCCCACAACCTTCAACAGGCTGCTGAGCGAGTTCATCGCTGAGTAGGACCTCGATCTCAGGAGCCCTCGACCTCAAGAACCCCTCGACCTCAAGAACCCCTCAACCTCAGGAACCCCTCAACCTCAAGAACCCCTCAACCTCAAGACCCCCTCAACCTCAAGACCCCCTCGACCTCAAGACCCCCTCGACCTCAAGACCCCTCGACCTCAAGAACCCCTCGACCTCAAGAACCCCTCGACCTCAGGAACCCCTCAACCTCAAGAACCCCTCAACCTCAAGAACCCCTCAACCTCAAGAACCCCTCAACCTCAAGAACCCCTCAACCTCAAGAACCCCTCAACCTCAAGAACCCCTCAACCTCAAGAACCCCTCAACGGACGGCCGCGACCGAAGCTCAGCTCGTGACAGCGCCCTCGGCGGCCGAGCCGACGAGCTTGGCGTACTTGCGGATCGCCACGTCGATGTGCTTGTCGGCGCGTGGCGGCTGGGTGTAATTGGACAGGCGCTCTGCGATCTGGACGTCGCCCAGGGCAACGTCGATGCGACGGGAATCGACGTCGATCGTGATCTCATCGCCGTTGGCGAGCGCGGCAATCGGGCCTCCCCTGACAGCCTCGGGCGCGACATGGGCAGCCATGAAGCCATGGGTCGCACCGGAGAAGCGTCCGTCGGTTATCAGAGCGACGCTCTCCCCCAGCCCCTCGCCGACGATAGCCGCCGTGACGGCGAGCATCTCGCGCATACCTGGGCCGCCTGCGGGACCCTCGCCGCGGATCACCACGACGTCACCCGCAGAGATCTCGTGCGCTAGAACCGCGGCCATGGCCGTCTCCTCACCGTCGTATACGCGCGCCGGACCGACATGACGGCGACGCTCGTGGCCGGCGAGCTTGACGACGCACCCGTCGGGAGCGATGTTGCCGCGCAGGATCGCGAAGCCGCCAGTCGGCTTCAACGGTTCGGCGAGCGCACGCACCACACGCTGACCAGGCGTCTCCTCGGCGGCCTCGGCGTGCTCGCCGATCGTACGTCCCGTGACCGTGATCGCCTCTGAGCGCAGCACGCCGGCTTCCTGAAGACGACGGACCACAAGCGGCACGCCCCCAGCCTCATAGAGGTCGGTGGCGACATATTGACCGCCCGGTTGCAGGTCGCACAACAGCGGCGTCGCCTCCGAGATGGCGTCGAACTCCTCGATCGACAGCGGTACACCCATTTCGCGTGCGACTGCAAGCAGATGAAGCACGATATTCGTAGAGCCGCCGCTGGTCGCGCCAGCCGCGATCGCGTTCTCGAGCGCCGGCTTGGTGATGACATCGCTGGGAAGCAGTCCTCTGCGCAACACGTCCATAACCAGTTCGCCGCAGTCGATCGCCACCTGCAGCTTGCGCCCGTCCTCAGCCGGCACCATCGAGGAGCCCGCCGGTGAGATGCCGAGCACCTCGAAGGCCATCGCCATCGTGTTGGCCGTGAACTGACCGCCACACGCACCCGCGCCCGGGGAAGCGGCCTCCTCCAACTCGTGCAACTCCTGCTCGGTGATCTTCCCGGACGCAAAAGCGCCAACCGCCTCGAAGACCTGTTGGATCGTGACGTCCTGACCCTTGTAATGACCGGGGCGAATCGAGCCGCCGTAGAGCATCAGACCGGGGATATTCAAGCGCGCAAGCGCCATCACCGCGCCCGGGATCGTCTTGTCGCAGCCGGAAATGACGACCAGCGCGTCGAATGCGTGCGCGGAGGCGACCAGCTCGATCGAGTCTGCGATCAGCTCGCGCGATACCAGCGAGGCGCGCATCCCCGAGGTGCCCATCGTGATGCCGTCTGAGATCGCGATCGTGTTCAGCTCCATCGGCGTGCCGCCAGCCGCCCGGATACCATCCTTGACCTTCGCAGCCAGCACGCGGTTGTTGAAGTTGCACGGCATCGTCTCGATCCACGAGTGCGCGACACCGACGATCGGCTTGGCGAGGTCTTCGGCGGTGTAGCCGATCCCATGCAGATAGGCGCGTGCAGCGGCACGCTCGGGGCCCTCGATCAGGGCGCGCGAGCGGTGCTTGACGTCGAAAGCTGGTGGGCTGCTCACAGCGGCAAAACACTACCTGGATGAGACGACGCGCAGCGTTAGACGTTTGGCCGGCGCGAATCTAGCTGAGCGCGCTGCGGGCGCTGCGCAGCCTCGGCTCGCCTGCGGCGGCCTGCTCGCGCTCCCAGCAGGCGAGCCGGAGGAGATCCCGGCTGGCCTTCGCCACTCGGATCTGGCGTCCGGGCAGGTGCATGTTTGCCTGCTCGATCAACGAGCGCTCGTCGGCTTTTAGCGCCATCCACTTGGCAAGCACGTCGTCTGAGTCCGGCAGCCTGGAGCTGCCGTAGGGGCAAGTGCGATCGGGAAACTCGACGCAATACTCTCCCAGGACGGACTCAGAGCGCGGATCGTAAGCGAGGATCGGCTTGTGGGGATAGATGAGATACGCCGAAGGGGACGCTTCGAGCGAGCCCCAGACACGAAGAAAGCCCAGCTCGCTGTACATCGCCCACTCCTCCTCGTTGACACACGAGCGCAGCAATGCGCGAGCGCGCTGCTCAGCGCGCAGTTCGCGCCCGGGGTCATAGCCGTCAGCCACGGCCGGCTCAGGGAGATGTCCTATGCGTAGCTCTCGCATCGCGCGCGGGGCGCCAGCCCGCAGACTCGGCAGTGCGATCACCCACAGCAACGCAATCAGTACGAGCGCTGCGGTAGCGAGCGGGAGTGCCATCTCTAGGGTGTTGGCCCTGTCGCGAGGGGACGCGGTCGGACCCGTACCGTTGTGGCGGGGAGATCAGGTGGTTCGGCGAGCATCAGCAGCCACCCGCGGCACGGGGGAAGAAGATCACGCGCTCGGCGTCGACGGGGATCTCCTCGAAGCTCCTGACCAGCTCGGCCTCGCGCCGTCCCGCTGTGGTGCTCGTTGGCACCGCGGCCCACATGCCCGCGTCAAGCTCGCGACGGAACGCCGCGAGCAGCTCGGCATGTTGCTCGGGGACCGTCACATCGCCCTCGGCGAGCACCACCTCGCCGTGTCCGGGCTTGACGCGCAGCAACTTCATCGCCACCGATTATGGCAAACCCCTCCTGGTCTGAAAACGGGAACTAGGACCGACGCAAACTCGCCAAACCGATGACGTCGACCGGACCTGGACCCTCGCCCACGTCGCGCAAGCCGCCCGCGACAGCTGCGCCGGTGATCGCACGTGCGGCGAACGCAGCCCGAAGCGGATCGAGACCGAGCGCCAACTGCGCGGCGAGCACGGATGAGTGGGTACACCCCGAACCGTGCGCCGCGCCATCTGGATGACGCTCGCCCGGGATGCTCACGAGCCGATCGGGAGCGCCAGAATCGAGGAACAGGTCGACCGCCTGTGTGCGGTGGCCGCCGGTTAGCACAACGCTGTGTGAACCCAGCGCCAGCACGGTCCGAATGAGGTCGTGGGCCTCGGCCTCCTCCCCACCTTCGCGCCTGCGATCTGTGTGGGAGCGGGCCGCGAGAGCGTCCGCCGCCGAGACGCTCCCGGCAAGCGCACGCGCCTCGGGCACATTCGGGGTGAGGACGGTGGCGCGTGGCAGGATCTCGGCGATCAGCGCACACCGTGCGGCCGGGTCGAGCAGTGGCGCGCCAGACTCCGCCACCATCACCGGATCTACCACCACCGGCGTCCCAGAAGGCAACTCGTCGAGCGCCTGCGCCACAACGTTGACGATCTCGGCCGTCGCGAGCATGCCAACCTTGACGGCGTCGACGCCGATATCGCCGACCACAGCTCGGACCTGCGCAAGGATCATCTCCAACGGAACAGGATGGATTGCGCTCACGCCGAGAGTGTTCTGCGCGGTGATCGCCGTGATCGCGCTCATACCGTGTACCCCACAGTGGGCGAACGCCTTGAGGTCAGCCTGTATACCGGCGCCGCCGCCCGAATCCGAGCCGGCGATCGTAAGCGCTCGCGGCGTGCGAGTGTTCTGCGCGCACACCGAGGTCAACCTACCGCTGGACGGCTTTGAGCTGGGAGAAGCGACTCGACGGACATCAGTCCAAGGCTATGCGAGCGACGCCAGGCCCGTCGGAGACAGCAGCTCAGACCGATTGCTCGATTCCTCGGCGGGGCGCCAGCAAAAGCGCCGCAGCGCCGGCGACGAGCGCGAATCCGACAGCCAGATACCAGCCGGAGCGGTGCGCGGCGAGCTCGTCTTGGCCACCGGCTGTGAGGATCGAGATGAGCAGGGCGATGCCAAGCACCCCACCGAGCTGGCGTGCCGCGGCATTGACGCCGCTTCCCGCCGCGAGCCTGCTCTGATCGACGCCGGCGAGTGCTGCGCCGATCAGGTTCGGTAGGACCAGCCCGATGCCGGCCCCCACGAACACCGCGCCGGGCAGCCAGTGGCTCAGAAAATCCGGCTTTTGCCCTGCACCCCATGCAAGCAGAAGTGTGCCAATCACATAGAGCAAGACGCCCGGGAGGATCACGGCCCGTACTCCGACGCGCTCGGCAAGACGACCCGCCGGCCGAGCAACTGCTGCGGTGATCAGTGGCGAGGGGCTGATCGCCAGGCCCGTTGCCAGCACTGACCATTTCCAAACCCCGGTCAGGAAAAGCACGTTGTTGAGGATCGCGGCATAGAAGGCAACCGAGAACAGCAGCGTGCCCAGGTTGCCGATTACGGCACTGGTGGAATCGAGCAGGCTCGGATCGATCACGGGCTCCGGCTGGCGCACGCAGCGCCAGCCGACCAGTGCAAGCAGCACGCCTGAGGCGATCAGGCACGCAAGCGTGTTGGCACTATCCCAGTGCCATTCAGGCCCTCTGACGATGCCAAGCGCCATCAGTCCGAGCGCGAGGGCAAGCAGCGCAGCGCCAAGCACATCTGGCAGCGGCCCCGTTTCGCGTTCTTCGGCAAGCAGCCGCCGCGCGCCCCAAGCCGCGAGGATCCCGATCGGTACGTTGATCAGGAACACCGCGCGCCAAGACCAAACGTCCACGAGCACTCCGCCAAGCGACGGTCCGATTCCGGCGGCCAGCGCTCCAGCCGCGCCCCACAGCGACACCGCTGACAGCCTGTGACTGAGCGTGAATTCAGGTAGCAACAGCGCCAGCGACGTGGGTATCAGGATCGCGGCGCCCGCTGCTTGAAGCAGGCGCATCGCGACCAGCACATCGACGCTTCCGGCAGCGGCGCAGGCCGCGGAGGCGGCGGCAAACAACAGCAAACCCGCCACGAAGGATCGACGACGCCCCAATCGATCGGCGGCGCGTCCAGCCGGCACGAGAAATGCCGCCAGCACCACGTAGTAGCCGTTGACGACCCACGACAGCTCCCCCAGGCCGGCGGAGGCGCGAAACGCCCGCTCGATATCCGGGAACGCGACGTTTACGATAGTAGTGTCCAGGAAGGCAACGAACGCACCGGCACAGCACAACGTCAGGGCAGCTGAGCGTCGAACACCACCCGGCAAGGCATCGCTGCTTGACATCGATGGAGTGGCGGCGCCCACCGTCAGATCAACTGTCGCCTGAGGATCCCCGGATGTCGGTCCTGCCACTCCAACAACGTGGAAAGCGCACGAGCGCCGAGATAGGACACAGGCTCGGGCGCAAAACCTGGCTCGTGTGCCCCGACAAACAGCAGCTTGGAATAGTCGCTATCGCGCCGCAACACAAGGTCGCGCAACGCCTTGCCGGCTGTGTGCGTCATCGCGATTCCGTTCCCGCAATAGCCATATCCGTAATAAATACCGTCTCCGGTTTCACCCAGATGCGGCACTAGGTTTCGCGTGATCGCCACGCAGCCCCCGTATGCGTGAGTGAAGCGCAGGTCATGCCAGGCAGGGAAGTAACGTGTCAGCGCCGCCCGCAACCGGCGGATCACAGACTCGTTGCGAATGTGAGCCTCATCCATGTCGCGCCCGTAGAAGTACGGCGCCGGCCCGCCACCGATCAGCAGGCGATTCTGCGCGGTAAGCCGACCGAACAGGATGAAGTTGCACGCCTCAACAAAGCCCTCCCTGCCGGGCCAGCTGATTTGAGCGAGCCGCTCGTCGGTGAGCGGCTCGCTCACCATTGCGTAGCTCCAAACCGGCTTTACCTGGCTGCGAAAGGGCGTGAACTGGTGCTGATAGGCGTTCGTGGCCAGTACAACGGATTGCGCTGTAACACCCCCGCGCGGCGTCCTTATTCGCTGACCGCAAGAGGTATGGTTCAATGCGTGTGCAGGCGTGCGCTCGTGTATCTGTACCCCCTGGTCGCGCACGACTCGCGCGAGGCCACGCGCGAGTCGATGTGGATTCACAAGCGCGCCGCCGCTCTCCAGCGCACCGTGGATCGCCGGCGAGGCGATGCGCTGTTGGGCCTCCTCTCGATCCAGTAGCCGCAACGCGAAGCGTGCGCCAAGGCGCGCCGCGAGATCGCGATCGCGTTCGAGTCGCGGCACCTGTGCCGGGCTGGTTGCAACCAGATAGAACCCATTTGGTTCAAGCTCCGCGTCGATCTCATACTTGGCACAGAAGCGGTTGAGCTCCAACAGCGAACGACCGACACTGGTATAGGCTGCCTTGGAACGCTCCACTCCGAAACGGTGAACAAGTGTCCACAGGCTGTGACCGATCGTCGGCGTCACAAAGCCATCGTTGTGGCCAGAAGCGCCGGCGCCGGCATAGTCCGCCTCCAGGATGTGAATGTCAAGCGAAGGTTCGGCTTGCTTGAGGAAATGCGCCGTCCACATTCCTGTGTAGCCAGCGCCTACGATGCACACGTCGCAGTGCACCTCTCCCTCGAGCGGCGGCCCTGGTTGCACCGGCTCGGTGTCGCGCCAGTAGATCTTGTGCCGAAGCGTCGCCGCGCCATCCAGATGCAGTGCCGTGCTCGTGGGAGACACTAAGTTCGCTTCCTTTAAACCCGCTCGAATACAATTCGCGCGAGGCCCAGATGACGATTTGCAAACGCCTCGACAGCCGCGCGCAAATACCGTTTGTAGTCGGCGAGGATCTCCTGGCCGACCAGTGCCTCGGCCTGCACATGATTTGCACACAATCGCTCGAACCACTCCTGGCAAGTCCTTTCATAGTGCTCCGGGTCGTTGCGCACCGAGACGACGTCGAAACGGCGCTCGCTTGCCTCGAATAGCTCAGACAACCAGGGCAGCTCTGACTCGGGAAAGATGCGCCTGACGATGAACATGAGCTCTCGCACCGTCCGATGGTCCAGTCGCACGTTGTTGCCCTTGATATTCGTCTGCAGCGCGAGCCGGCCATGAGGCTCCAGCCAGTCATGACAGCGCTCGAAGAAGTGACGGTAGGCGTTCACGCGCGCGGCTCGGGTCATACCGAAATCGGCGAAATGCTCGAAGGCGCCGATCGAGACGATCGCGTCATATGGAGCCCGTGGAGAATGGTCGGCCCAGTTCTCGACGCGCACGTCATAGCGAGCGTCAGCCCAGCCACCAATGGACTCGGCCTGTGCCGCGCTCAGCGTGAGACCAACCACAGATCCGACCGCATACCGCTGGGCCAATCGTCGCAGCATGCTGCCCCAACCACACCCGATGTCGAGCACGCGTTGCGCGCGGCGCGCATCGACCGCATCGGCCAGATAATCGAGCTTGCGCACTTGAGCGGCATCAAGACTGTCTTCTGTCCCGTCCCACAGGGCACACGAATAGGTCAGCGTCGAATCGAGCCACAATGCGTAGAAGTCGTTGCCGACGTCGTAGTGATGACGGATCGCCGCCACCGACGCACCACCGTATTCGAGCGAGCCGCGAACGACCTTCATCTCACTCTGCGACCCTCCGCTCATTCGCGGCCGCCTGGCTGAGAGGCGACGAGCCGGTTCAGACGCTCCATGCGCGTCGCCAGCGTCATCCGGCCTTCGAGCCGAAACGCTGGCGGCTGGCGGCCGTCGAGGTCTGTGAAACCGTACTTCGTGGCGAGATCCCCCACAGCCAATGACTGGCCAGACAGCCCCATTACGTCGCGATCCCCGGCAAGTGCCGCGATCGCACGCCCGACATACTCAGGCGAGTGAACGACCTGGGCCGGGCCCTCGCCGAGCAGCTGCCACGCAGCCTGGACGCGCTCCGTACCGACGAAACCTGGGTGTAGGGCGATGGCGGCTACGTCGTGTCTGCGTAGCTCGTATGCCATTGCTCCCGCCATCCGGTCAGACGCCGACTTGCACACGTCGTAGGCGGCCTGACCCAGGTACACGTCACGGTCGGTGAAAGAAACGTTGACGATCAGGCCTTTGCTGTGGGAGAGCATCAGCGGCGCCGCCAGGCGGGACGCCACGAATTGGCCGCGCAGCGATCCGGCAAACAGGTCGTAGCGCCACAGTGGCTGCTCCCAAAAGGGCGCGTCGAAGCGCGCCTCCTGCGCACGCTCGTAGCCTGCCCACGCGTTGTTCACCAGCAGGTCCAGGCGCCCATCCTCGCGTTCGATGCGCGCGAAGATCGCCTCGCTATCGGCGTCGACCGTGTGATCACAACGCACCGCGACGCCGATCCCACCACGAGCGCTCACCTCTTCGGCTGTGTCCTGAATTGTGCCTGGCAGATTCTCGGTGGTGGGCGCACCTCTCACGCTGCGCCCACTCACCCATACCTTGGCGCCACAGTCACCGAGCGCGAGCGCGATCCCGCGCCCGACGCCCCGACTCGCGCCCGTCACCAGCGCCACCGTCGAGCCGAGTGCGGGCCGATCCCACTTGACAAGCGCATGATCTGTCACCTTGCGGCTCCTGCCGAACGCCGCTCCTGTGCACGCTCGGATGCCCAATACCCGAGGCTCAACCGGTAGGCATCTGAGCTCAATGGCACCGGGACACCGAAGCGCCCCTGCAATTCGGGCAACGACGTCGGCAGGGTTCCACCGCACGCGTGAGTCACCTCGCTGACGTCAATGAGCACCTTCAGGAACGGACGAGATATGGCTGGTATCTCTGCAAGGGGAATCGGCAGCGGTAGGCTGGGATCGACAACCGGAGCCCGCTCGATCTCACGGCCAAGCGTGCGCGCGTGCTCGACGATGACCTCCAGAGCATCTTCGACACTCATCGCATCCTGCCCGTAGGCGACCCAGTATTCACTGCCGAGGTCTTCCAGTTCGATCGCGTGAGCGACCGCGATCGCCAGCAGATCCAGTGGCGCTACGTCCACCAGATTGCCAGGATGAGCAGGGAAATATGGAGCCTTGCCGCGAGAGATCCAGTCCGACATCGCCTGCACGATCTGCGGTCGACTGCTGGCGCCGGTGCGTGAATCGCCGACGAGATTGGTGGGACGAAAGATCGTGTGGGGAACACCACTAGCGCCGAGCAGCAGCTCGGACTCGCGCTTTGACCATATGTAGGGCTTGACGACGTTGCCTTCGCTGAGCTCCTCGATCGCGTGCAACTCGAGCGCGCGCACGAAACAGGTGCTGAGCAGGTATACGGGGGCATCGGCCGCTCGCGCAAAGTCGACGACTCGTTGGGTGCCGTCAATATTGATCGACCGATAGTGCGCGTAGGGTCGGCCCCATGCGGTGAGTGCTGCGGAGTGAACGATCGCATCGGTTCTCTCGGCCAGTTCGCGCCAGCGCGCCGCCGTCAGGCCCAGGCGCGGCAGCGCCAGATCTCCCTTTACCACCTCGTCGAGGTCGGGCACGGTCGCGTCGCTGTGCACGAGACCGATCAAGCTCTGGTCTGACAACTCGCCAGCCACGGCACGTCCGACTACCCCGGAGGCCCCCGTGAGCAGAATCGTGCGCTCGCGCTTGTGGCCTGTGGAGCTCATTGCTTGGAGACCAGCTCGATGGTTGCCAGCGGCTCGAAGCGGCCGGTGTCGAGCATCTGCCGACAACGGTGGCGTTGGATCTTGCCGCTCGGCGTCTTGGGCAGGCTGCCCTTCTGGAGAACTACGCACGTGTCGAGCGCAACCGCCGCCTTTGCCATCGCTACTGACGCTGCCCGCTCAGCCAGTGAGTGGTAATCGTCCAAGCCGTCCTTGATCTCGACGAACAACATCAGGCCACGGGAGCTGCCGTCGCGACGCTCGACGATCGTGGAACATCCACGTCGCACGCCATCGAGCGCGTCGACCGCATTCTCGATCTCACGCGAGTAAACCTTGCGCCCACCGACCGAGAGCACGTCATCGACGCGTCCAACCGGATACAGGTAACCCTCGCGCGTGAAACCGAGGTCGCCGGTAAGCACCTCGTTTTCGCGGAAACGCTCGCGGGTACCCTCGGGGTCGGCGAAATAGCCGCTTGCAAGCGCGCGCGAGGACACTCTGATCTCGCCGAGGCTGTCCGCGGCGGCGCCCGGCAAACCCACCCCTTTGCAGGGCACACCCGAGCTGATCAATCGCGTCGCGCACGGGTCCTCGGGCGCCACTTCGCGCAACTGGCCGTCGGCGAGCGCAATCGCGTCCATCACAAGGTGCCTGGGAGCCTCTCGCGCAGGTGTCGCGGTCACCGCCAGCGTCGCCTCCGCTAGGCCATAGGCCGGCATCAGCATCTCCTGCCTGAAGCCGTACGGTTGGAACGTCTCCACGACGAGGCGCAGTGTGTCCCACTCGACCCGCTCTGCGCCGATGATGCAGGCGTGTACAAACAGCTCGTGCGCCAAGCGCCCGGACTGATAGGCGCGCGCAGCGAGGTGCAGCGCCGTGTTGGTCCCGGCAGTCATCGTGGCCGCGAACTGCGCAATGTCTGCGAACCACGTTCGGGGGGAGAACATGAAGCGCTCGGGCGAGGACAGATAGAGCTCAAAGTCGTATGCCCATGGGGTCAGCAGACAACCGAACAGGCCCATGTCGTGCGAAAGCGGCAGCCACGACACTGTCACCTCGCGTCCAGGGCGACCCTCGATCATCTCCATCACCAGCTCTAGCTGAGCCGTGATCGCATGCGGGGTGAGCATGCAGCCCCGGGGCGCGCTCGTGCTGCCCGACGAGTACTGCACGAACGCGAGCTCGTCATCTCCAGGAGGAGACGGCTCGACCCGGCCGCTATCGGCCAGCGACTCCCAGGAACAAATACGAACGCTCCCGGCTAGCTCCTGCGGGAGCGCGCCGAGCATACGCTCCTCGAGCAGGAGCACCACAGGATCCAGCCCGTCGCAGATTAGCGCCAGCTGGCGTCCGTATTCATCCATATCCATGCCACGGGCGGGCACAGGCAGCGAGGCGAGCGCACCGCCTGCGAGCCACACGCCCAAGATGCCCCGCACGACCTGCGGACCGTTGGTGAGCACGCTTGCCACGCGCGTGCCCGAACTCACGCCTACCAGGCGTAGGCCTGCAGTCATCGCTTCGGCGTCGCGTACGACCTCGCTCCACCGCGCGCTCTCCAAGCGTCCGTCGACCCAACAGTGAAGCGAAGAAGACGAGCGAGCGCCCTTGGAGGTGAGGGAATCCCAAAGATTCATCGCAAGCGGCGGACGTTCACTCAACGTCTGTGGCGCTGAGAACCGTCAGGTCCCTACGCTCGGCCAGCGGCCGCGGTGGGTCGGATGGCAACTGTCGGCCGCCGCTCCCACGCGCCCGACTCCTGGCTCGTCGATCCTGGGTCTGGCGGTCGATCTTGACGACATCCCAAGCGAGGCCGAGTCGATCGAGCAGTCCGATCAGCATCGCGCTGATGTCGATCTCATACCAACGCATACCGTGACTGGCCGAGCGAGGGAAGGCGTGGTGATTGTTGTGCCATGCCTCACCAAAGGAGGGGAGCGCCAACCAGTTGACGTTGCGCGACTCGTCGGGGGTCGGAAAGCGACGAGAGCCAAAGTAGTGACCGACAGAGTTGACCGCATAGGTGATGTGGTTGGCTACGAAGAAACGCACCAGACCACCCCACAGGGCACCCGTTGCGGCACCCAGCAGTGTGCCGGTGATAGCAAACCCGAGCAGCGCCGGCAGCAGCACCCCCAGCAACACGAAACCGACGAAATAACGACTGATGAAGCGCATATCTCGATCGCGTGCCAGATCGGGGCAATAGCGCACCGGGTCTGAGGTGAGATGAGTATTGAAAAGCCAGCCGAGATGTGCGTGCCAAAGTCCCTTCAGGGCACCCTTGATACCCGGCTGATCTTGCTCATAAGGGCTGTGCGGATCGCCAGGCTTGTCGGCCAAACGGTGGTGGCGACGATGATGCGCAGCCCAGATGATCGGCGGGCCCTGACCCGCGATCGCACCGCACGTCGCGAACAGGAAGCGGATGGGACGATAGGTCTCGAAGGAGCGATGGGTTAGCAGGCGGTGATAGCCGGTCGATACACCCAGTCCAGCGACCACATACATGACAGCGAACACGATCAGATCGGAGGGACCGACGAGATCGTTCCAGAGCAGCACGACGGCAGCGCACACCCCGAGCAGCGGCACGACCGACGATATCAAGATAAAGCTGTGGTGCTCACGTCCGTCCATTGTGCGTCTTTCTCCTTTCTAAAGCTCAGCGTCAGCGGCTCTCGGCTCCGGCGGCCTCGTTGGCTAGCTCCACAAGGTCGCCAAGCGTCTTTACGTCCGCGGCACGCGCTGTGTCGAACTCGATACCGTTGTCCTCCTCGAGCGTGAACACGACCTCAGCGGTTTGGAGGCTTGAGAGCGCCAGGTCCTTGAGGCGAGTGTTCTCGTCCAGCGTGATGCCAGCGGGCAACTTTCCCCGCAGCTCATTGCGGATTGCATCCGCTACCTGCTCGATTGTGATCATTTTGTTCACCCCTTGAATGTCGATGATCCGGCGTCGCCAAATGGCTCATCCCGCTCTCGCACGGCGTCGCGCCAACCGTGTTCTGCGACGTGCGTCATGAAGCCGTAGCCCTCCTTGGTATGCCGGGCAATGCCGTCGAAGAACGTGCCGAGCAATTGCGTCGCGTGCAAGCCCTGCGCGTACAGCGCCTGGTTGATCAGAAGCTTCTGCATCACCAACTGATTGATCGGCAACCGCGCAACTCGCTCAAGCAGCACTTGGAAGCGTTCGTCGAGTCGATCGCTAGGGGCACTCTCGACCGCGAGCCCCCATTCGACCGCCTCGCGTCCGGAGAGACAGTCGCCGGTGAACAGCAGGCGCTTGGCACGCATCGGGCCGATTCGCGCGGCCCACAGCGCCGATGTCGGCGAGCCCCACGCACGGGCGGGCGGATAGCCGATCTTGGCATCGTCTTCGGCGATGATCAGGTCCGCGCACAGCGCCATATCCGTGCCGCCCGCGACGCAGAAGCCGTGTACCTTGCAGATCACCGGCTTCTCAGAGTTGAACAGGCTCATGAAGCCGCGCACGTTGCGCCACATCATCTGAAAATCCACCACGGGATCCCACGTCTCGTGCGGATTGTGGTTGGCTCCCACGACTTTGATGTCGAGCGGAGAGCCCTCGATCGCATCCGCGCCCTCGCCATCGCTGTCGTGTCCTGTGAGTGACGTGGCGGCCTGGGTAAAATCATAGCCGCCGCAGAATCCGCGGCCGTTACCTGACAGCGCGATGACATGAATCGACGGGTCGAGGTTTGCGCGCTCGACACAGTAGGAGAGCTCCCGCGCGAGGTCGAGGGTTATCCCGTTGCCCTGCTTGGGACGATTGAGCACTATATGCGCAATGCGGCCCTCGGATCTGTAAAGGAGCGAGGAGAGCTGAGCGTCGCCGGTGGCCTCGATGTTTGTCCTCTCCGCTTGGTTCATAGCGCAACCAACGTCGCCAGAGCCGTCGCAACCAGCTTTTCCCGATCGCCGTTCAGCGCGGTCACATCAGCGCGTGCGACCGTAATCTTCTTGCCTGGCTTGACCACCTCGCCGCGTGCGACGAGCGCATCTCCCATCGCCGGCGAGAGCATGTTGATCTTGTACTCCGCCGTAACGCCCACCGCGCCTGGCTCGGCGAGGGTAAGAGCGGCAAAGCCGAGCGCGCTGTCGGCGATCATGCCAAGCGTTCCTCCATGCACGATGCCTGGGATGTGTGACATCACCATCTCGTGGATCGGCAGGTTGATCTCCACGACACCCGGCTCCAAAAGGCCTAGAGTGGCGCCGATGAGCGCCATCGCCTTCTGTCCCTCGAACGCGTCTCTCACCGTACGCTGGTAATCGGGGTTCGGCGCCTCCCACACACGGCTAGCGATCGACGTCGCCATAGGGCTCCTCCCATCTCGACGCACGGGACAAGGCCACCCCATGCGGGATTTTGACGGGCTTGGATCGGTGCAGATAGCTGCTCGCGCATCCAGGCTGGTGAATTTCGCAGGCGGGGTCGGCCGTCGATCCACCCAGCGGCCGACTTCGTAGCCGACTTCGGCCTGCGCATCCCCGATGGAAACCAGGAGCCGTCTTCACGCTTCCTCCTGGACGGTCACCGCAATCTCCGTTCATCGTGAGTGTATCCTGGTATTCAGAAACATGCCTATAGTCAGTTTTGCCGGCTGGTCGGATGAAGACTAGCATATGGACTTTACTTGTGGGAGCAGGTGGCGCCGACCCCGCGGGCATTGGTTCGCGGCGCAAACTCACCCCAGCCATCAAGGGCACTCCTGCCGGGCATCGATCGTGCTTGATACAGGCTTGCGATGCTCGATCTTGCCAGCCCGCCAGCGCAACCAAGTCGCCTAATTCGCCACGACGTATCTGTGCTCGGCTTGCCTGTGGAGTGGAGCCGCCGGGCAACCTTCGCGATGGCACACACGGGACGATCCAGACCCCCAGAGAATCCAGATGCCGCTGAGAAGCCTGTCGAGTCAAGCACAAAAGACGTCTGGGTCGACCACTCGAAACCCACATGATCATTTGGGCTCAAGATCGGCACATTTGTGCGTCTTTTGTCACATTTTTCGTCGTAGGCTCAGCCCATGTGTCCAGCGAGCCCAGCCCCATCTGATCCAAGACCACCCGACAAGGGACGCCGTGCGCTTGGCTTTCTCGGCGAGAGCATTGCGATTGGTCACTTCCGGCGACTCGGATTCGTAGTGATCGCCCGCAACGTGCGAACCCGTCACGGCGAGATCGATCTGATCGCCTTCGACGGCAGCGTACTCGTGTTCGCGGAGGTCAAGGCACGCCGCGCGAGCAATCGTCGCCGCGGGCTATGCCCCGAGGAACAGCCGCTTGCCTGGCTCAAGCTCAGCCAACGCTCACGCTTGAAGCGGCTGGCCTGCGCCTGGCTGTACGAGCACAGCCATTCGCGTCCTCAGGCGCGCACGATCCGCTTCGACGCGGTGGGCGTGATCGTCGACGGCTCCGACCGTCTACTGCGTCTCGACCATGTCGAAGGAGCATGGTGAGACGAACAGGATCGCCAAACTGGCGCTCGCGTCAAGCCCGAGTCGAATGCTCACAGCGCCAATTGCTGGTAGGCCGTCGACTGAAACGACATGCGGTGCAGTGGCGAGACGCCCTGGCGGCCGATCGCCTCGCGGTGGACCGGCGTGGAGTAGCCGACATGCTCGGCAAAGCTCCAACCGGGATGCAGCTGATCCGCACGGTGCATATAGCGGTCGCGCGTGACCTTCGCCACTATCGAGGCCGCCGCGATCGCAGCGCTCGTAGCGTCGCCATTGACGATCGGTCGTTGCGGACGCTCGAACTCGGGTACGGCAAAGCCGTCGATCAAGCACACGACCTCACCCGGGATGTCGCGCGTCACTCCCCTGATCGCGTCGCGCAGCGCCGCCAGATTCGTCCGGTGCAGTCCGCGCGAATCGATCCCGCGAACGCAGCGCGAGACCACGGTAACGCGAGCGGCTGCGCTCAGGACCAGCGGATAGAGCTCCTCACGGGCCTCCGCCTTGTGCTGCTTGGAATCGTTGAGGGTTGCCAGGGCGCGCAGCTCGCTCGTGGTGATCCGCTCGTAATCGAACAGGACTCCGGCAGCCACGAGCGGCCCCGCCAGACAGCCGCGCCCAGCCTCATCCACACCCGCGACCATACGTGCTCCCAGCGCACGGTCGAAGGCGAACAGCCGCTGTCCGCTCTTGGCACGCGCACGACGCCGAGCCGTGCGCTTGGAGTACGGCGCTCTGGAGGAACGACCCCCGGATGGGCCCGGAGCGTTCCGAGCGCTAGAGGAAGCCAATGCGGTCGGGAGGCCAGTAGGTGGCGAATGCCCCTCCGATGATCCAACTTGTGGGGACCGGCCCCCAGAATCTGCTGTCGTCCGACTCGCCACGATTGTCCCCCATCATGAACCAGTGACCGGCGGCTATCTTGATCGGCTTGGAGAAGTTGCACTCCGAGGAGCCGCCGCATGGGGTGATGTAGGAGTCTTTCTCCCGCACAAACCGGGTCGTACCGGCGGCCTTGCGAAAGACATGCCCTTCCCTGATGTAGATTTCGTCTCCCGGTCCGGCGACAACACGCTTGATGAAGTTGACGCTGGCCTCTTCCGGCTCTGGAGTAGAGCAGGCCGCGCCGCCGGGAGTGACCATGTGAGGCTGTGGCCCACACACCTGCTGTTCGGCGTTCTTCGGCGGATGGAACACCATGATCTCGCCGACGTGCGGTTCTTTGAAGTGCACGTCGATGCGGTTCACAAGCACCCGCTGCCCTACTTTCAAGGTCGGTTCCATCGAACCACTGGGAATCCGATACGGCTTGACGACGAACGCCTGTATCCCGAGCGCCAAGCCGATCGCGACGAGCACGATCACGACCAACTCGACGATCGAGTTCGTTCTGGACTTCGGCTCGCCCTTATCCTCAGCCGGCTTCACCGAGGTGGGTCCTTCCTTCACGCCGAAGGCTCGCCGGCTCCACTGTCGCCAGCGTCGGAGGGGGAGTCGGCTTCGTCCTTGGCCACAGTCGACGCGTCTGCCTCGTCAGTCGCGGCCGCGGCCGTCTCGGGAGCCCCCTCATCCGAGTCGGACACTGGCGCAACGGAAGCGGACGGCTCGCCCTGAGCCTCAGTCGAAGTCGTCGTCTGCTCGGCCTCCTGGGCGTCAACGGCAGCCTTTGTCTCAGTCTCTCCCGCCTCGGAGCCCTGTGTCTCGACGACCTGACTCTCAGCAGCCGTCTCTGACGCGGTCGCACCCTCGGCGTCCGTGGCCTCCGTCGGCTCGTGCAGCAAGCCCGGTTGAACTGTCTCCTCGGGCCCGGTATAGCGACGCTCGCGGACGCGGGCACGCTTGCCGACGCGGTCGCGCAAGTAGTAGAGCTTGGCTCGTCGCACGTCGCCGCGGGCAGCCACCTCGATGCGCTCGATCTTTGGCGAGTGCACGGGGAACATACGCTCGACACCCACGCCAAAGGACTGCTTGCGCACGGTGAAGGTCTCGCGAGCTCCATGGCCTTGGCGCTTGATGACCACACCCTCGAACACCTGGATACGGCGACGAGTGCCCTCGATCACCTGGAAGTGGACGCGCACGCGGTCGCCCGGCCCGAAGTCGGGGACGCGGCGCAGCTGCTTGCGCTCGATGCTTTCGATGACGGTGCTCATGGCAAAAAGAAGGCGTCGAGTGAGCGGAAGTCGCTGCACGGCCCGACGCGCCCGCGAATGGTAGCGAACCCTGCCCTATGGAGCGCCGTTCGCTGCTTCTCCTCTTGCACGACTCTGTCGCAGGCGCCACTCGCGGATACGCTCGTGGTGGCCGGAGAGCAGGATCTCAGGGACGCGCCAGCCGCGGTACTCAGCCGGTCGCGTGTAATGCGGATACTCGGGCTCACCCTCCAACGTCTCGCTGAACGACTCCTCGACAGCCGAGTCTTCGTGCCCAAGCGCACCCGGCAGCTTGCGCAGGATCGAGTCGCAGAGGACCATCGCCGCCGGCTCCCCGCCGGAGAGGACGTAGCGACCGATCGACAGCTCTCGCTCGCGAGATGCTCGACGATCCGCTCGTCAAAGCCCTCGTAGCGCCCGCACAGCAAGGTCAGGGCCGGCTCGGCCGCCAGCTCCTGCACGTAGCTCTCGTCGAGCAGCCTTCCCCCGGGGGCAAGCGCGATCACCCGTCGGCGCTTGCGCACCTCAGTCGCGTCGATGCCGTAGTGAGCTTGCATGGCGGCGTCCATCACGTCGACACGCAACACCATTCCCGCGCCGCCGCCAAAGGGGGTGTCATCGACCTGACCGCCGCTCAGGGGCGTGTGCTCGCGAAAGTTCACGTAGCGCAGGCGCGACCCGCCGTCGAGCGCGTTGCGCACATGGCGCTGGGCCTCGAACCACTCAAACCACTCGGGGAAGAGCGTGAAGATGTCGATCTCCATCAGTCCTCTCCCAGGAACGCCATGTTCACGTCGATGCGCCTGCGCTTTGGATCGACGTGACGGATGGCGTCGCGCACCATCGGCACGAGCAACTGACCCGCCGCGGAGCCCGAGCCCGCCGGCTTGGGCTGTGCCGTCAGCCTCTGATGAGACGAGCCGTACTTCCAAAGCCTCGCACGAGGGAAGCTCCATCAGCCCGATGACCGTGCCCACGTGTCGCTCGCCGTCCATGACCTCGCAGCCTGCCAGTTCCTGGGCCCACCACTCTCCCTCCTCCAGTGCCGGGGCCTTGGCAAGCTCAACCGTCAGCTCCTGCCCTCGCAGCGCCTCGGCGGCTGGACGATCTTGAACCTCCTCCAAGCGTACGATCGGATGCTCGTCTGTGCCAGCCCGCCTCACAATCGTGGCCGTATGACCGTCGAGCGTCACCGTCGTGCCAACGGTAAGCAATCGCGGTCGCGCGCCGGTGACGTAGAAGCTGCCATCGAGACCGTGAGCACGACCAACGCGACCGGCAGGAACCGCGCGCGAGTCATCGCCGCCATCGCTTCTCGCGTCGACATCGCCTACCAAGGGCGCCCCGACCGCCTCAGCCGGGGTTGCGCCCTCGCCACTTGCCTTGGGATCGCCCGAGCCGGCGCTCACCTCGCTGCCCCTAATCGACGATGTCGACGAGCACGCGGCGCTTCTCGTTGACCGCGGCGGCCTTCACGACCGTCCTCAGCGCATGAGCGGTGCGCCCGCCGCGACCGATCACCTGCCCGTAGTCCTCGTCCGCGACGCACAGCTCGAGCACGACGGTCCCGTCGTCCTCCTCGAACTGCTCCACCGATACCTCTTCGGGACGGTCGACCAGGCCCTGAGCCAGGTACTCCAACAGCTCTCTCATGACCTCGGAGGACATCCGATCACCCGCGGAGCATGCTGGCTGCTAGCTGATGCCTTGAATGCGCAGCAGCTTCGCAACCGTGTTCGACGGTTGCGCGCCACGTGCAAGCCAGCTCTTTGCCCGCTCCTCGTCGATCACGATCGTCGAAGGGTCCGTCTGGGCGTTGTAGTGGCCGATCGTCTCGATCACGCGCCCGTCGCGCGGAGAGCGCTGATCGGCGACGACTACTCGCCACACTGGGTTCTTCCTTGCGCCCACACGCGTGAGCCTAAGCCTTACCGACACGGTTTCCTCTCTGAGTGCTTATCCAGTCCAGCAGAGAGCTTAGACGGTTCAGGTGATAAGCGAAGATCGGAGTTGCGGCCGACGTCGCCAGACGCCCACACTCTGAGTCTATAGGGACCGCCCCGCGTGCGTCAGCGAGCCTGTCTCATCAGCGCGCCGACATCGGGCATCTTGCCGCGGCTCATACCGCGCATCATCTTGCGCATCTGGCCGAACTGCTTGACGAGCTGGTTGACCTGCTGCACGTTGGTGCCCGAGCCGCGCGCGATGCGCAGGCGGCGCGAGCCCTTGATCAGCTCGGGCGCGGCTGCGCTCCTCGGCGGTCATCGAGAGGATGATCGCCTGGATGCGATCGAGCTCGCGCTCGTCGACCTTCAGGTTTTTCAACTGTGCGCCGGCGAAGCCGGGAATCATGCCGAGCAGGTTCGTCAGCGGACCCATGCGACGGATCGTCTTGAGCTGGTCGAGGAAGTCGTCGAGGCCGAACTCGTTGCGGCGCAGCTTGCGCTCCAGCTCGGCCGCCTGGGTCTCGTCGAACTGGCGCTCGGCGGTCTCGATCAGGCTCATCACGTCGCCCATGCCAAGGATGCGCTGGGCCATGCGGTCGGGATGGAAGCGCTCGAACTGGTCGAGCTTCTCGCCGGTGGAGGCGAACAGGATCGGCTTGCCTGTGACCGCCTTGACCGACAGCGCCGCGCCGCCGCGGGCGTCGCCGTCGAGCTTGCTCATCACCACGCCGTC
The DNA here is from genome assembly GCA_963725265.1 of uncultured Solirubrobacterales bacterium. Lineage (GTDB taxonomy): Bacteria > Actinomycetota > Thermoleophilia > Solirubrobacterales > Solirubrobacteraceae > Palsa-744. Next base: position 1,454,375 of record CAVRXP010000001.1, on the reverse strand, counting down.
GAACTGGACGGCCGCGGCGAACTGCTCGGCGACGTTGACGGCGTCCTGACCGGTCATCGCATCGACGACGAGCAGCACGTTGTGCGGCTTGACGGCGTCGCGGATCTTCACGAGCTCGGCCATCAACGCCTCGTCGACGTGCAGGCGTCCGCTCGTGTCGACGATCAGCACGTCCTTGCCCTCTTCGCGGGCGCGCTCGCAGCGCCCACGTCGCGATCTCGACCGGATCGCGTTCGGTCCCCTGCTCGTACACCGTCGCGCCCGCCTGCGCACCGACCTTCACGAGCTGATCGACCGCGGCGGGTCGATAGACGTCACAGGCCGCCAGAGCCACCGAGGAGGAATGCTCCTCGCGCAGGTAGCGCGCCAGCTTGGCCGTCGCGGTCGTCTTGCCCGAGCCCTGAAGGCCCGCCATCAGGATCACTGTCGGCGGTCGTGGCGAGAAGCTCAGTCCGGCCGAGGCCCCTCCCATCAGGCTCGTCAGCTCGTCGGCGACGATCTTGACGACCTGCTGGCCCGGATTGAGCTTGCCGACGATGTCAGCGCCAAGACAGCGCTCCTTCACGTCGCTCGTGAAGCCCTTGACGACCTTGAAGTTGACGTCCGCCTCGAGCAGCGCGAGGCGGATCTCGCGCATCGCCCCGTCGATGTCGGCTTCGGTCAGCGTGCCGCGCTGGCGCACGTCGCCCAGCGTGGCCTGCAGCTTCTCGGCGAGGGAGTCGAACATCAGACGTCAATTCTCGCAGCTCGGCACGCGGCCCGTAGGCTCAGTCGGCGCGGTCAGCAGAGTCCGGCGGAGTTGCGGCTGGTCTCGCTACGGCGCGCGATCGCCTCGCCGATGCCGCCGAACGCCTCGGCGAACTCCGAGGGGATCACGAACACCTTGTTGGAGTCGCCTTCGGCGAGCGAGGGCAGCATCTGCAGATATTCGTAGCTGAGCAGCTCGCGCGAGGGTTTGCCCTCGTGGATCGCTTTGAACACCGTGTCGATCGCCTTCGCTTCGCCCTCGGCGCGCAGCACCGCGGCCTGGCGGTCGCCCTCGGCGCGCAGCACCACCGCCTGCTGCTGGCCCTCGGCGGTGAGGATCTGCGCCTGCTTCTCGCCTTCGGCGGTCAGGATCGCCGCGCGACGGTCGCGCTCGGCGCGCATCTGCTTCTCCATCGCCGCCCTGATGTCCTGCGGCGGGTCGACCGACTTGATCTCGACGCGGTTGATGCGTATGCCCCACTTGCCGGTCGCCTCGTCCAGCACGACCCGCAGCTGGGTGTTGACGTTCTCACGGGCGGTCAGCGTGTCCTCGAGCGTCAGGCCACCGATCACGTTGCGCAACGTGGTGACCGTCAGCTGCTCGATCGCCTGCAGTGGATTGGCCACTTCGTATGTGGCCGAGCGCGGATCGGTGATCGTGAAGTAGAGCACCGTTTCGATCGCGACGACGACGTTGTCTTCGGTGATGACCGACTGCGGTGAGAAGTTGACCACCTGCTCGCGCAGGTCCACGAGCGGCTTCACGCGATCGATGAACGGCGTGACGAGCGTCAGACCCAGGCTCGAGCGTGCGGCTGTAGCGACCGAGCCGCTCCACCACGCCCGCGCGCGCCTGAGGAATGACGCGGACCGTGCGTGCGGCCACGATCAGCGCGAACATGACGACCACGGCTATGACGATGAGGGCGACCATGATGGCTTGGGGTCTTCCTTTCTGTGGGCTCTCAGCCCATCAAGTGTCTCAGTGCATTACCAGCGCTGTCGCGCCACGTATTTCGACGACTTCGACGCGTTCGCCCGGGTCGAATATCTCATCTTCGTCGAAGCTGCGCGCCGTCCACACCTCGCCGTCGATCTTCACGCAGCCGACGCCCTCGTCGTTGGCGATCCGCTCCAAGACGATCGCCTTGCGGCCGATTAGTGCCGCCGCGCCCGTGCGGATCGACGGGGGCAACCTGCGATGACGCTGTGCGACCGGGCGCAGCGTCGCGAACACGACCCCCGACGCGGCCAGAAAGACGATCACCGCGAGCAAGGGCCCCACGCCCAGCAGAGCTCACGACGGTCGCAAGCGCGGCTCCGACGGCGAACGGCGCCAGGTAGAAGCCGCCCTGGTGCATCTCTCCGACACCGAGAATGCACGCTACCGCCAACCATAGGATCCAAGCGTCCATGACTTGATTATGCCTCCGCCACCAAAGCACGGGCGAAATCGTCCGCGTCGAACGGGCGCAGGTCCTCGAGTTGCTCGCCGATACCGATCAGCTTCACCGGCAGTCCGAGCTCGCGCGCGATCGCAAGCGCGATCCCTCCGCGCGCGGTACCGTCGAGCTTGGTCAGCACGACTCCGCTGACGCCAGCCGTGGAGGCGAACATCTGCGCTTGGCGCAAACCGTTCTGGCCAGTCGTCGCATCTACCGTCAGCAGCGTCTCGTGCGGCGCGCCCTCGAGCTGCCGCGCGATCACGCGCCTGACCTTCGCCAGCTCCTCCATCAGATCGTCCTGGGTGTGCAAGCGTCCGGCGGTATCCACGATCACCACGTCGATTCCGCGCGCTCGCGCTTGTGCGACCGCCTCGAAGGCGACCGAACCCGGATCTGAGCCCTCGGGTCCGGTGACGATCTCACAGTCGGCGCGCTGGGCCCACCCTTCCAGCTGCTCGGTGGCGGCCGCACGGAACGTGTCGGCAGCGCCGAGCAACACGCTCACCCCCAGCTCCTTGCGCAAATGCCAGGCGAGCTTGCCGATCGTCGTGGTCTTGCCCGTGCCGTTGACTCCGACCGCGAGAATCACCGTCGGCTTGGCGCGAATGTCGATCTTGTCGTTCTCGCTGCGCGCGGTGTCTGCCAGCAACTCGATCAGCCGCTCCGACAGCTCCTCGCCGCTGCTCATCCCCCCTTCGGTGGCTTCGCGCTCGAGCGTCTCGACTACCGCGGCGGTCGTGCTTGCGCCCACGTCGGCCATGATCAAGGCCTCCTCCAGGCGTTCCCACGTGTGCTCGTCGAGCGTCGCGAACAGCGTTGCCTGGATCTCCGATCCGAGCGCTTGGCGTGTCTTCGAGAGGTTCTCGCGCAAGCGCTTGAACAGCCCTCGGCGACGTTCGCTGCCCTCCCCAGCCTGCTTGGCTGCGCCCTTCAGAGTCGGTCGGCGCCGAGGCCTGTGTCGGCCCGTCGGTGATGAACAGCTCAGACCAGTCGCGTGGCATCGCCTATGCGACCGGAGCGACCTGCGGCGGGTCCTCCACCGCGGCCACCTGCGGCGTCGGCTCCTCCTTGGGGAGCCTCCGCGAGAGCACCTTCGAGACGCCGTTGTCGGCCATCGAGACGCCATACAGCCAGTCGGCGGCCTCCATCGTACGCTTCTGGTGGGTGATCACGATGAACTGGGCGCGGTCGGCATAGCGTCGCAACAGCGTCAGAAAGCGATCGAGGTTGAGGTCGTCGAGCGCGGCCTCGACCTCATCGAGCACGTAGAAGGGGCACGGGCGCGCGAGGAACACCGAGAACATGAAAGCGAGCGCAGTCATCGACTTCTCCCCTCCGGAGAGCAGCGAAAGCCGCTTGGTGGACTTGCCGGCCGGCGTGATCTCGATCTCGACTCCCAGCATCTCCTCGGCGTCCGGTGACTCGTCGGCTTCAGCCTCGACCTCGGCGGCCGCCTCGGCGTCCTGAGCCCCACCGTTTTCCGGCGCCGGCTCCCCGCCGATCACCGCGCGCGGGCCCTGCTCGTCCTTGACGAGGCGCAGGCGTCCCGTTGCCCCCGGGAACACGTCGCCGACCAGCTCCTCGAAGTTGCGCGCCGCAGCGCTGAACGTCTCGTTGAAGGTCTCGTGGATCTGACGGTCGGTTTCGCGGATCACCGCCGCGCAGCTCGCGCAGCGCCGTCTCCAGATCGGTGCGGCGCTCCTCCAGCTCCTCGACGTGGGCGAGCGCCTCGGCGTACTCCTGCTGAGCCAGCGGGTTCACCGGGCCAAGCTGCTCGCGGCGGCGCGCCAAGCGCTCCAGACGCGCGCGCAGCGCCTGTTCCTGCTCCTCGCCGAGCGGCCCCGTCGTCGTCTCCTCCTCCTCGAGCCCAAGCTCCAGGCGCCGCGAGACCTCGCGCAGCTCCTCCTCTGCCTCGGCCGCCTGATCGCGCAAGCGCTGAGCAGCGACCTCGGCCCCGGTGACCGCCTCGCCCTCGACCCGCAACGCAGCCTGGATCTCGGCCTCCTCCTGCGCGCACGCGCGCAACTCCGCGGAGACCTGCTCGCCCGCGGCGCGATCCTCGCTGAGCAGCGCCTCGATCTGCTCGAGCAGGCCCGCCATCGCCTCGACCGACCCCGGCGAGCACCCCCGCCAAGCGCTCGGCGCGCGGAGCGAGCGCGAGGTCGGCGGCGCGCTGGGCACGCAAACGCTCGATCCGCCGTGCGCGCTCTTCGCGTTCTATGAGCCTGCGCTCGGCCTGCCTGCGCTCCGCCGCCAGCTCACCCTGCAACTCCGCGCGACGTACCGCCAGCGGGCCCTGCTCCGGCGCGGCCTTGCGTTGCTCGATCAGCCACAGCGCTTTGCGCTGAGCCTCAGCCGCCTCGCTCAGCAGGCGCTCGCTGTCGCGCAGAGCGCCATCGGGCGGTCGCGCGCCACGTCTGCCTCGCGTGTCTCTCGAGCGCACGCTCGACCGTCGCCCTCGCGGCGTGCTCGGCAGCGACTGCCGCTCGCTCTCGGCGATCAGCCGGTCGCGTTCGTTGCGGCGCGCGAGCACCCGCTCGGCTGCCGCCCTCCGTCACCTGGCGCAGCTCCCCCCAGCCGGCGAACAGGACGCGCCCCGAAGGAGTACTCGACGATGCCGCGGAAATCCTCGGCGACGTCCTCCAGACGCTCGACCACCCAGGCGTCGGCAAGCAGCCTGTGCGCGAGCGCAAGCACCGGACCCGATCCGCCAAGCAGGTCGGTCAGACGCAGCGCACCCGCCGCGGGCGGCTTGCCGGCCGGCTCAGCCGAGCGGTCCTCGCCCCCCAACGACTGCCCTCTCGCCCCCACCCTCCTTCCCCAGAGAGTCGTCGTTCTCGCCCGCCGCCTCTCCCGCGAGCAGGGCTGCGCCGCCGTCGGGGCCGACCCCGTCGAGCAGCGTGCGGGCACCCTCCATGTCGCGCACCAGCGCCGCATCCAGACGACCGCCAAGCGCCGCGGCAAGCGCCAGCTCATAACCCGGCTTGACCTGCAGCGCGTCGCTGAGCGCCCGCGGCGCGCCCGCCTTTGCGCCGTGCGCGCCTGCATGGCTGCGCAGGAACTGGTTGGCGGCGGCCAGCTCGGCGCCGACCTTCGCCGCCTCGCGTCGTGCCGCCTCGGCCTCGGCTTCGAGCTCGCGCAAGCCGGCGCGCGCACGCTCGGCCAGCGCATCGGCCTGCTCACGCGCCTCGCGCGCAGCCTGGGCCTGCCCTCGAGCTCCGCCACGCGCGCGGCTCGCCTGCTCGCGCTCGTGCTCGATGCCTTCGATCTCGCGCTCCAGCTCGCGCTCGCGTTCGCTGTCGATCTCCGCGAGCGCCGCCTCCAGCGCGCGCACGCGATCGACGCTTGCCTGCTCCTGCAGCCGGCTCGCCGTGCTCGCCGCCCCATCGCCTGCGCGCGCTCGAGTGCGCCGAGCTCGATCTCGATGCGGCTCGCGCGCTGGGCGAGCGTCGCGGCTGTGGCGGCTGCCTGCTCGCCACGCATCTGCAGGCGCTCGCGCGCCGAGCGCGCCTCGTACACCCTCTTGGAGAGCGCGTCGTGGCGCTCGGTGCGCTCAGCCAACGCGCTCTCCGCGAGTCCGCGTCGCTCGCACGACAGCGCGCAGGCGCGACTCGATCTGCTCGCGCGCCGCTCTCGCCGCCTGCACGCCTTCCTCGGCCTCGACGAGCTGCACCCGTCTGGCCCGGACAGCCTCGCGGGCGAGCTCGAAGCGCGCTTGCAGCATCTGGTGCTCCAAGCGCTCGTGCAGCTCGGCGGCCTCCGCCTGGCGCTTGAGCGGGCGCAGACGTGTGCGCGCCTCGCGCTCCACGTCGAGCGCCCTGTCTAGATTCTCCTGCGTGCGCTCCAGCTTCAGCTGCGCGCGGCGACGACGCTTGCGGTGCTTGCCAAGCCCAGCGGCCTCCTCGATCAGCAGGCGCCTGTCGCGCGGCTTGGAGGTCACGATCGCCTCCACTCGCCCTTGGGAGATGACCGAATGGGTCTCCTTGCCAAGGCCCGTGTCGGAGAGCACCTCGATCACGTCGACGAGGCGCGCGCGCGCGCCGTTGAGCCGGTACTCGCCCTCGCCCGAGCGATCGAGGCGCCGCACGATCGATATCTCCGCGAGCGGCAGATCGACCGTCTCATCGGAGTTGTCGAGCACGATCTCTACCTCCGCGGCGCTGCGTGCCTGGACGCCGCGGCCGCCGCCGAAGATCACATCCTGCATCGACTGGCCTCTGACGGCCAGCGGCGACTGCTCGCCCATCGCCCACAACAGCGCATCGGTGACGTTGGACTTGCCCGAGCCGTTAGGCCCGACCACGACGCTCACGCCGGGGCCGAAGTCGAGTTTGGTGCGATCGGGGAAGGACTTGAAGCCCTTCATGGTGAGCGACTTCAGGTGCATCGAGCGAACCCACCCCTCTGAGCGTCATCTATGAGCATCGGCTCGGCATGAGCACGCAGGGCAAGCTGGGCAAGGACGCAAGAAGCGCAGCGTGCTTGGCACATAAGCGACTGAGGACGCCGCCCGGCGCCGCCATGCGTGCTCATGCCTTGGCGAGGCTCTCCAGCGCCTCTCCTGCCGCCTGCTGCTCGGCGTGCTTCTTGCTGCGCCCACGTCCCTCGCCGAGCGGCTTGCCATCGAGCAGCGCGACCACCACGAATGTGCGGTCGTGCGGCGGGCCGTGCTCGTCGGTTACCTCGTAGGCGACGGTATCGCCACGGCGGGCGAGCGCCTCCTGCAGGGCCGACTTGAAGTCAAGCGGATTCTCGAGCGCTTCCTCCATCTCCGGGGAGAACGCCTCCACGACCGCTTGCGCGGTCGGCTCGTAGCCGAAGTGCAGGTAGCAAGCCCCGATCACCGCCTCGATCACCGACGCGAGCACGCGCTCGGTCTCAAGCAGCCCGACCATCCGCCCCTCGCCGTTCTCCGGCGCCGCGGCGCGCAGGCGCTCTCCCACCTGCAGGCGTTCGGCCACGGCGCGGCATGAGGGACCCGACACCGCCTGCGCGCGAATCTTGGTGAGGCGACCCGCTCCGAAACGCTCAGCCTCCAGGCGCGGGTAGAGGTGCGCGGTGACCGCCAGCGCAAGCACGCTGTCGCCGAGAAACGCGAGTCGCGTGTAGGAGTCGCCGCGGCGCTCTGTCCAGGAGGCGTGCGTGAACACCTGACGCGCCAGCTCCTCGGGCAGCTCTTCGAGCAGCGAGCGCAGCTGTGCCACTCCGTCCTTGCTCTGCACGCTAGCCATCGTCTGAGTGTGCCACGACGAAATCGACCGCCTCGCCGACGGTGAGGATCTCAGCGGCCTGCTCGTCCTCGATCTTTACGCCGTAGGTGTCCTCGAGCTCTTGGACGAGCGTGTACAGATCCAGCGAGTCGGCCCCGAGATCGTCCTTGAAACGGGTGCCCTCTCCGATCAGTTGGGGCTCGACGTCGAGCTCATCGGCCAGGTGGGCCTGGATCAGGACGAAAACTTCCTCGCGGGTCATTCGCCCGCCAGGCTAGCCGGATTGCCGGACATGGGCGGGCTCTTCAGCGCGCCGGCCTCGTCGAGTACGCGGCGCGTGACGCCCACCACATCCTCACGCACCGCACGCTCCGCGCGCAGAATCGCCTGAGCAAAGCCGTCTCTGGCAAAGCGCCCGTGTGGGACCACGGCGAGACGACGCAAACCCAAAAGATAGGCCCCACCCTCTCCTTCGGGGTCGATTTCGTCGCGAAAGCCACGCAGCGAGGAGCGCAGCAACAGTCCACCCAACTTGCCCCGCAACGAGGACGTCGCGGCGTCTCTGACCGCGCGCAACATCGTCTGTGAGACACCCTCCATCAACTTCAGGGCGATGTTGCCGGTGAAACCGTCGGTGACGATCACGTCGGCCACCGCGTCGACGATGTCGCCGCCCTCCACATTGCCGACGAAGCGCAGCTGCCCGTTGCCGGAGCGTTGCGCCAGCTCCTTGCCCGCCTGCACGACCAGCTCGCTGCCGCGCTCTGACTCCTCACCGTTTGAGAGTAGACCGACGCGCGGGTCCTCGACACCGAGAACGGCGCTCGCGAAGGCCGCTCCCATGAAGGCGAACTGGACCAGGTGCTCTGGGCGCGCCTGCACGCTCGCGCCGACGTCGAGCAGCGTCACCGCACGGGTGGGTGGGGATCCTGGAATAGGTATCGGCAGAGCGAGCGCAGGACGGTGGATACCGGGCGCGCGCTTCACGTTGAACAAGCCGGCAGCGAGCGCCGCACCGGTGCCACCAGCACACACAAGCGCATCTGCACGACCTTCGCCCACGGCTCTCGCGGCCTGCACGATCGATGCCTGCGGGGTGGAGCGCACCGCCCGGACAGGGTCAGGGCTCTTGGCGACCGACACCGGCGCATCGACCACCTCGACGCCCGCGCCCACCTCGCCGAAATCGACGGCCGGACCGAACAGCAGCACATGAACGCCCCGCTCTGCCGCGAGCCGTGCTCCAGCCGCGACCTCGGACGGTCCCAGGTCAGCACCATTTGCGTCGACTGCCACGACTGTGTGTGCGCGCATGTCGGGCTCCGCTGCACGGCCGCCGCGACTGGCCGACCCGGTCATGTTTGGCGACTACTCGTGGTCGTGTTCGTGATCGTGGCCGTGCGCTCCTTGAGCGACCACCTCACGACCCGCATACGTCCCGCACTCTGGACACACTCGATGCGGCCTGCGCGGGCTGTGGCAGCGCGGACACTCGTTCACCGTGGGCGCCTCGATCTTGTGGTTGGCGCGACGCAGGGCTGTGCGACTGTGCGATTGCTTTTTCTTGGGTACCGCCATCTCGGCCGGACAGGCTACCAGGCTACGGAGGCATTCGAGCCTCGCAGCGACGGGCGCAGGCTTTGCGAGCAGGTTTGTGGTGGGTTTTGGGCCTGGCGTTTGTTCCCACGATTGCGAGATCCTTTCGTCATGGAACTATTCAGGATGAAACGAATTCGCAATTTGAAATACAACACACCCCCCGGCGCCCCACGACTATTCGAGCTTTAGCTCGCTCAACTTCGCCCAGCGTGGGTCCGGGGGACGCTCGTGGGTGTGCTCAGGGCCCGTCTCGTTCAGATCGGCGGCACAGACGGCGCACAGTCCAGCGCACTCCTCGCGACAAAGCACCTGCGTCGGCAACGCCAGCATTAGTGCATCGCGCGCCCAGCTGGCCAAATCGAGCGCCTCCTCTTCCAGGTAAGGGCTCGAAAGCTCCTCTCCGCCACCGGGACGGTCCACCTCGCGTGCGTCGACCGCTATCTCGGGCGCCGCGTCCTTCAGACAGCGCATGCAAGGACCCTCGAGCGTGGCGAGCAGACGCAGACGCAATGCGAAACCGTTGCCGAGCATGCGCGATACATCGAGCCTGACCGGCAGCGTCGCAGGTGCCACCGCATATGGCTCACCGCCAAACGTCAACGGCTGGACGTGCACCACCAACTCGAAGGATCGCCCCTCACCTGCGCCGAGACGCAGTCCGCCGAGGTCGAGAATGTCCGTCACAGCGGGCATCCCCTCAGGTTAGTAACAGAGGTTGAGGTCCCGGCCGGCGTCAGGCGATCTCGTGCAGCTCGCGCTTGAGCACCTTGCCCGTCGCGTTGCGCGGCAGCTCCTTCATGAAGACGACGTCGCGTGGCACCTTGTAGCGGGCCAGGTTGTGCTTGACGTAATCCTTGATGGCCTCCTCGTCGAGGCCGGAGCCCTCGCGCGCGACCACGAATGCCTTCAGTCGCTGGCCAAACTGCTCGTCCTCGACGCCGATCACGGCGGCCTCCTCGATGCCCTCGTGATCGGCGAGCAGGTCCTCGACCTCGCGTGGGAACACATTCTCGCCACCGGAGACGATCATCTCGTCGTCGCGACCGTCCACGAACAGTCGGCCCGCGGCGTCCATCCGGCCGACGTCACCGGTGCTCATCAGCCCCGCGATGATCTCCTTGCCGCCACCGCCGGTGTAACCCTCGAAGACCATCTCGTTGCCGACGAATATGCGCCCGTTCTGGCCCTTGGGCACCTCGTGTCCCTGCTCGTCGAGCAGCTTCACAATGGTCCCAAGCGGAGGCTTGCCGGCCGTGCCCGGTGCCGCGCGCAGGTCGGCGGGCGTGGCGATTGTCGCCCACGCCACCTCGGTGGAGCCGTACAGGTTGTAGAGCACGTCTCCGAATGTGTCCATTGCGCGGATCGCCAGCTCGCCCGGCAGCGCCGAGCCGCTCAGCGCGATGACCTTCAGCGCGTGGGTGTCGTACTTCTTGATCGTCTCGATCGGCAACTCGAGAATGCGTTGCAGCATCACGGGCACCACCGCGAGCGCTGTCGCCCGGTGCTCGGCGACTGCCCGCAGTGTCTCCTCGGGGTCAAAGCGCCGGCGCAGCACGACCGTCGAGGACAGTGGTAGCGCGAGCGTGAAGTGCCCGAATCCCCACGAATGGAACATCGGCGCGGCGATCATCGTCGTCTCGCGCGCCTTCAATGGGATCTTGGAGAACAGTGCCGCCAACGGCAGCGGCGAATCGGGTTGTTTGCGTGCGGCCCCCTTTGGCGCTCCAGTCGTGCCGGAGGTGAGGATCACGACTCTGCCGGGCTCCGCCGGCGGGGTGAGATCGGTGGTGCTGCCTTTCGCGATCAGATCCTCAAGCGCTGGGTCCGCCGCAGCGGCCCCCGGCTCGCTCCACCCGACGAAGCGAATACGACCCTCACCGCCATCGTGTACAAGGTTCGCGAAGTCTTCGTCGTACACGAGCCCGACCGGGTCCTCGCGGCGCATCACGTCGGTTATCTGCGGTCCTGCGAAGGCGGTGTTCAGGTATAGGGCGCTCGCTCCCAGCTTCGAGCAGGCGAGCGTCGCCTCGATGAAGCCGCGGTGGTTGCGGCACATGATCGCGACGCTGTCCCCCTCCTTGATGCCAGCGGCGCGCATTTCGTGCGCGAGCGCGTTCGTGCGCAGGTGCACTTCCTCGAAGGTCAGCGTCCCACGCTCGTCGACGATCGCCTCACGTTCGGGGAAGCGCGCGGCAGAGCCCGTATATGCCGCGGCCGGTGTGGGGCCCCAGCGCCGCAGGGCCATCACCGAGCGCACGGCGCGATCGGGCCTGACCGGGGTGAGGATGCCGGTGCCGAGCAGCACCTTGGCTGCTTCCAGCTTGAATCTACTCGCCGAGCTCACGCGGGCACCCTACTCAAAATGTCGCACCCCTCGCGTGCGCGCACACCGGAGCGGGAAACACCCAAGGTTCGAGTACAGCCGTCCAGGAGGCTGTTCAGGTCGGTGCATGCACCGACCTGCCGGACCGCACATGTGCGGTCCGGGACCATGCCGCATGCGGCATGGTCTTCCAATACTTGAGAATCCTCAACCGCCGGCAATCCGGCGTCAGGAAACTTCGGCCGGTTCGTCCTTGCCTTGCAAACGCTCGCGGCCGCGCTGCACGGCCGCGATGAACTTCGACAAGTTCACCTCGAGCGTGCCAAGAATCTCATCGGCATAGTCCTCGGCGCCAAGCCTGATCTCGCGCTCTCGCGCTCTCGCATCCTCGACGATGTCCTCGGCAGCCCGCTCGGCCTGCTTGGTGACCTCCTCGTCGCCGACGAGCTTCTCCTGGCGCTCCCGTGCCTCCTTGACGATCCGCTCGGCCTCCTTCTTGGCCTCGGCGAGCATCTCCTGGCGCTCCTTGACGATCCAGCGCGCCTGCTTGATCTCCTCGGGGATCGTCGCGCGCATCTGGTCGAGGATGTCGTAGATCTCCTCCTTGTCGACCCTGACCTGGTCGGTCATGGGCACCGACTTGGCGTTGTGCACCAAATCGTCGAGCTTGTCGATCAGCACCAGCACGTCCATCAGCGATCACCTCCGTGGAGCATCCGATATGGCCCCACGACATAAGAAAAGGATATGAAGGGTCTCACGTCAACCAAAGTTCGTCAGCGCGCCAGCTCTTCCTGCAAGCGGACAGCCACCCGTGCCGGCACAAGATCGTCGATTCGCCCGCCGAACGTCGCCAGCTCCTTGACGCCGCTGGAGGACAGAAAACTGTATTGCGGTGATGCCATCAGATACACCGACTCTATCTCGGGATCCTGTCTGCGGTTGAGCTGGTTCATCTCGAACTCGTACTCGAAGTCCGAGATCGCCCGCAGCCCCTTGACGATCGCCTTCGCTCCAACCGTCCTGGCGAAGTCCACGACAAGCGTGTTGAACGGCTGCGCGCGCACATTCGGAACATCCGCGAGCGCCTCTTCGATAAACGCCATTCGCTCCTCGATCCCGAACAGCGTGGCGTCCTTGCGCACCGAACGGTTGACGACCGCGACGACGACCTCGTCGTACAGGTCCACCGTACGGCGGATCACATCCAGGTGGCCATTAGTAATCGGGTCATAGGAGCCCGGGCAGACGGCTATCGACTTGTCAACGCTCATCAGGGTCGGTAGGAGAATAGATTGTGAGATGGGGTGGTCGGCTGGTGGATGGCAGAGGCCGCACGCGAGCGCAGGCGTGCTACCGATCGGAGATCGGCCAGCACGCCGAGCATCGCGGGTGGCCTCTGACGCCGCCAGACGGCCGCATCCAGCTCGCAAGATGTTCTCCTATCGACCCTCATTGTCCTCTGTGCTGTGGATTGTGATCGTGGTGTCGCCGTAGCGCTTGCGCTGCGCCACGGCCAGAGGCAGCTCGGCCGGCGCCCGCCGATCGCTCTCTACCACCACGCGCGCGCCGCGAGCGAGCACCGTCGGCAACAGGGCCGACAGCTCACGCTCGGAGTCGCGCAGCTGGTCGTATGGAGGATCGACGAACACGAGATCGTATGTTTCGCCGGCTCTGCGTGCGCTGCGCAGTGCCGAGAGCGCCTCGCCAACCCTTACCCGCGCCTGCGGCTCGTCAAGCTCGAGCCGCGCCAAATTGCCCTTGAGCGCCGTCACCGCGGCCGCGTCGCGCTCGACGAACAGCGCCTTCGCAGCCCCCCTCGAGAGCGCCTCGATGCCAAGCGCCCCAGTCCCGGCGAACAGGTCGAGCACGCTCGCCCCGTCGATCGGGCCGAGCATCGAGAACAGCGCCTCGCGCACGCGATCGGAGGTCGGCCGCGTCGTGCGCCCTCGCGGCGCATTCAAACGCCGGCCGCCGAAACGTCCCGCGATCACCCTCATGCCGGGATCGGCGCCAGCGCCTCCGTACCGAAAACACGCTCCAGCTCCGCGCCAAGCAGCCCGTGCAGCGGTCCGCTCAAGCCAGGATCCTCCGCCAGAATCGCCCGAGCCCGAGCACGAGCGCGCTCCAACAGATCCGTGTCCTCGGGCAGGATCGCGAACTTGAACTGGCCGACGCCAGACTGACGCGTGCCGATCAGCTCCCCCTCCTTGCGCAGTCGCAGGTCGATCTCGGCGAGCTTGAACCCGTCGGAATGCTCGGCAAGCGCACGCAAACGAGTCGAGCCGGCCGGCCCGACCAGCATGCAGGTCGAACTGTGCTCGCCGCGGCCTACACGTCCGCGCAACTGATGCAGCTGAGAGATGCCGAAGCGCTCGGCGTTCTCGACCAGCATCACGGTCGCGTTGGGCACGTCCACGCCGACCTCGATCACAGTCGTCGCCACCAGCACCTGCGCGCGCCCGGAGGCAAACGCCTCCATCGCCTCCTGCTTCTCGCGTGGGCGCATCTGTCCGTGCAGAAGCGCAAGGCTCCAGTCGGCGAGCTCGCCGGCGCGTAGACGCTCGAACTCGGCCGTCGCCGCCTTGGCCTCGCCTACCCCACCCCCCGGCTCGGCCTGCTCGCGCGCTTGCGCGCTTGCGCTTTGGCCATCGGCAGACGTGCTTCTGTCCAGCCCTGAGCCCTCCTGCGGCGCTTGCTCGACAAGTGGACAAACCACATACGCCTGACGCCCAGCCCGCAACTGCTCGTGCAGCACGCGATAGGCCTGCTCGCGCGCGGCCTCACCGGTCACGATGCTTGTGGCGATCGGCTTGCGCTCACGCGGCAACTCGCGCAGCACGCTGCGATCGAGGTCGCCGTAGCGGGCGAGCGCGAGCGTCCTGGGAATCGGCGTCGCTGTCATGTGCAGCACGTGCGGACGCCGAGCATGCCCCTGTACTTCCAGAGCCGCACGCTGACGCACGCCGAAGCGGTGCTGCTCATCGACAACGGCCACCGCCAGCTCGCGGAAGCGCACCGAGGGCTCGATCAGCGCGTGCGTACCCACCACCAGCGACAGCTCACCGCTTGCGAGCTTGCCGAGCGTGTCGATCCTTCGCGCCGCAGCGGTCGAGCCGGTGAGCAGCGCGACGGTCACCGACTCGCCGCCGAGCAGCCGCTGCACTGTGGCGAAGTGCTGCCCGGCAAGCGTCTCGGTCGGCGCCATTAGTGCCGCCTGCGCTCCGTGCTCGACAGCACGCAGCATCGCGTGCAGAGCGACGACGGTCTTGCCGCTGCCGACCTCCCCCATCAGCAGCCGCTGCATCGGCTGCTCCCGTTCGAGATCGCTTGTAATCGTCGCAATCGCCTTGCGCTGATCGCCGGTCAGCTCGAACGGCAGTCCCTCTACAAGCCAGCGTGAGCTCAAGCTCGCCGGCTCGCTCAAACTCAGGGCATATCCTTGTGCGGCCCGCCTGCCTCGGCGAATCAGGAAAACCAGCTGACTGAGCAGCAGCTCCTCGAAAGCAAGTCGCTCACGCGCACCCTCAGCATGCGCCCCCGCACCCTGAAAGTGCATCGCCCCGAGTACCGTCGCCCGCGCGGGCAGGCGCTCTGCGACACGCACGCCAGCGCTAAGCGACTCGACGACATCGGCAAGATCGCGGCGATGCTCGCGCACGAGCGCGAGGATCTGGGTCGAGCTGATGCCCTCAGCCGCGGGGTAATGAGCGACCGAGCTCGTCTCAGTCGTAGCGATCTCCGCGCCGACGGCATGATGGGAGACACGAAATCGTCCGCCACCATCGGCCTTGCCATGCAACACTAGGCGCGTGCCAGGCGGGTAGCGGCTGGCAAGCCAGGGTTGGTTGAAGAACGTCGCTCGCATCGAGCCGCTCTCGTCGAACACGCTCGCTTCCACGACGCCGCGCATCCCCCGCTTGCGCACTGCCCGACTGGCGATCGAGCGAACCTCCACAGCCACGGTTGCCTGCTCGCCCTCGCACAGCGCCGCGACCATGCGCGCCTCGCGATGGTCGCGCGGTAGGTGCTCGAACAGATCGCCGACCGTCTCGATCCCGAGCGCCGCCATTCCATCGGTCATCTTGCCGGCCGGGAGGTCCAAAGGCACGGTCAGCCGCGAAGGCCGCGGCCAGCGCACCGGCGCAGCCAACATCTGAGCGCGCGTCAGCGGCCGGACGTCGGCGAACCCGACCGGGAGCCGGTCGCGCTGCTCACTCGGCGGCGAGCAGCCACCAATAGGCCGGCTGGCCACCGTGGCGAAGCTCGAGCTCGACATGATCGTCCATGATGCCCTCCAGCTCAGACAACTCCAAGGGCGCGCCGTCGCCGGCGAGCACACTGATCAGCTCCGTGTCGGCCGCAAGCGCCTGTAGCACCGCCAACAACGTCTCGCGCGGCTCCCCCCAAGCGACGACCTGCTCCTCGACGAAACCGACTGCATCCCCTTGCTGGAAGCGCCCCTGGGCGTCAGCGCGCGCCGCGGGAGCGACCGCGCCGGTGCGCAACGCCTCGAGCGCTTCCTGCATAGCCTTGGCGTTTTCCTGCACGCCGCGGTCGCTCTGCAACGCGACCGCCACCGCCAGTCCAGCTTGCTGGCTGGTGGCTCCCACCACGAGCACCTGCTTGTCCGAGAGCTCGGCGGCGCGTTCGGCCGCCATCACCACGTTCGCGCTACCGGGCAGCACCACTACCTCCTCGGCTGGCACCTCGTGGATCCCCGCCAACAGCTCATAGGTAGACGGATTCAAAGTCGGGCCGCCGTCGACCGTGTGCACGCCAAGCTCGCCGTACATGCGCGCCAGCCCGCTGCCGCTGACGACCGCCAGAGCGCCGCAACGCACACGCGCATGCGTGTCGGTCCTCTTGGTGGGGTCTGTTGAGCGGGTACCGCCGGCGGCGCCATCACCGTTGCTTGCGGTGTGGGCACTGCTGCCGTTGCTGTGAGAGCCGGCGGCCAGGCGCAGCTCGCGCTCAGTCACCTGCGCGTGCATGTCGGCCACGTCCAGATGGGACACCGACCCGACCCCGTCGAACAGCGCAGTCGCGCGCTCGGGCTCGTCGGTGTGCAGGTGCACCTTCAGCGTATTGGCGTCGCCGACGACGAGCACCGAGTCCCCCAACTGCTCGAGCGCGGGCGCAAAGCTCGCAGGCGCCAGGTCGCGGCCGGTGACGGCGAAGTTGGTGCAATAGCGGTAGGTGCTGGAGCTGTGCTCGGGATGGGTAATCTTGGCCGGCGCGTAATGCTCGAGCTCCGGCGGCTCTTCGTGGCGCAGCGCCGCTACCACGCCTGCGAAGATCACCGTCAGCGCGTGCCCACCGGCGTCGACGACACCGGCTTCGCGCAGCGCCGCGAGCATCTCGGGCCCGCGCTTGACCGAGTCGGTGCCGGCCTCGACAGCGCATTCGAGCGTCTTCGCAATCGCCAGGTCCTGCTCGCCCGGCTCGGTTGCGGGCCCCAGTGGCGCTGCGTCCTCGCTGTGCGCAAGATCGGCCATGATGCCGTGCGCCATCGCGCGTGCCACGGTCAGGATCGTGCCCTCGGCAGGCTCGCGCACCGAGGAATAAGCGCGGTCCGCGGCGTTGGCGAGCGCCGCTCCGATCAGCGTCGCGTCGATCAGCTGCCCCGGACGACTGACCAGCTCCTCGGCAGCCCCCCTGATCAGCTGAGAGAGGATCACGCCAGAGTTGCCCCTAGCCCCCAACAGTGCCGCACGCGCCACCGACTGAACGATCTCCTCGCGTCCGATCTCGTCGATCGTGCGCGCCGCGTTGCCGTCCTGCAGTCGGTCGAGCTCGTCGAGCACAGCCCTGAGCGTGAGTACCATGTTGTCGCCGGTGTCGCCGTCGGCGACTGGAAACACGTTGAGGTCGTTGACCTCCTCGCGGCGAGACTCAAGGTGCGCCAGAGCGCCGGCTACAGCCGCTCTGAACCGGATCAGGTTCGTATCACTCATCAGCCCGAAAGACTTCTCGATCCAACCACTCCGCCGGCAACCCCCTCGCCAGCAACCTACATACCATCAGAAAGACCGGTTGTAACGCGAGAGGCGCCTGTAGGGTCGAGAGGCAAGTCAGGCAAGGACACAGAGAGCGAAATGTGCTTTGCACATGTGCTGGCCGATCGGGAATCCCGCTACGTGCCCCGAATGGGGTATCGATTCACGATCGGTAGGACGCAGTCTGACGCCGCCTATCGGCCCTACAGGGCCTTCGTGACCTTGCCGGCCTTCAAGCAACGAGTGCACACATACACGCGACGGGGCGCCTTGCCGACGAGGATCTTGACCTTCTGCAGGTTGGGATCGAAACGCCGCTTGGTGGCGACCATCGAGTGACTGCGACTGTTGCCGAACGCGGGACCCTTCCCGCAGCTGTGACATACCTTGGCCATGAAGCTCGCCAGTCTAGCCGCTCGGAGCCAGCTGTGCCCTTAGCGCACTCATCCTTAGCACCACCTCGGCGGCATGGCGCCCTTGATCGCGCTTGCCGCCGCCGGAGCGGGCGAGCGCCTGCTCCATCGTTTCGCAGGTCAACACACCGAACGCGCAGGGCACGCCTGTCTGCAGCGACACCTGCTGGATACCACGCGCGGCCTCGGCGCAGACAAAGTCGTAATGGTCGGTCTCGCCGCGTATGACGGCACCCAGACAGGCCACGCCGACGAAGCCCGCGGCGACCGCGTAGCTGGCGGCCAGCGGTAGCTCGAAGGCGCCGGGCACGTCGAACACCTTCACGTCGGTGTGCCCTGCCTGCGCAAAAGCGTCAAGCGCCCCCCTTTCCAGGCGCTCGGCCAGATCCTCGTAGAAGCGCCCGATCGCTATCGCGTACCTCACTTGCCGCGCCTTGCTTGTGCCCCCTGGGCATGCCCTTCAGGGTGCTCGCGATCCTGCGTGTGCTCGGCGTGCAGCAGCTCCGCGTCGAGGTTCAGCCCCTGGTGGTGCAGGATGTGCCCCATACGCTGCGCCTTGGTGCGCAAGTAGGCTTCGTTGTGCTCGTTGGGTGCGTGCTCGATCGGGATCTGGGCGCTGACCGACAGGCCATAGCCCTCCAAGCCCTTGATCTTCTTGGGGTTGTTGGTGAGGATGCGGATCGAGGAGAGACCGAGGTCGACGAGGATCTGTGCGCCGATTCCGTAGTCGCGCAGGTCGGCCGGCAGCCCGAGGCGCTCGTTGGCTTCGACGGTGTCCAGACCGTCCTCCTGCAGACGATAGGCACGCAGCTTGTTGAGCAAGCCGATGCCGCGCCCCTCCTGGGAGAGGTACAGCAGCACTCCCTCCCCCTCGCGCTCGATCATCGCCAGCGCCGAGGCCAGCTGCTCGCCGCAGTCGCAGCGCAGCGAATGGAACACATCACCGGTGAGGCACTCCGAGTGCACCCTTACGAGCACGTCCTCGCGACCGGCGACCTCGCCCTTGACCAGCGCCACATGGTGCTTGTCGTCGACCAACGAGCGATAGCCGACCGCCTCGAAGTCGCCGAAAGTGGTCGGCAGACGCGTGGAGACGACGCGTTCCACGAGCTTGTCGTGGCGCCGGCGGTAGGCGATCAGCTCCGCGACGGTGATCATCTTCAACCCATGTCGCGCGCAGTAGTCGACCAGTTCTGGCACGCGCGCCATCGTGCCGTCGTCGTTCATCACCTCGCAGATCACCCCGGCCGGGTTGAGCCCTGCGAGTCGTGCGAGATCGACCGCCGCCTCGGTCTGGCCCGCCCGCTCGAGCACTCCTCCCTCGCGACTCTTCAGGGGGAACACGTGGCCCGGCTGCACCAGATCGCGCGGGGCGCTTTCGGGGTCGATCGCGACCTGAATCGTGTGTGCGCGGTCGTGCGCGGAGATGCCGGTGGTGACGCCGTCGCGCGCCTCCACGGAAACGGTGAACGGGGTTTCGAAAGATGACTCGTTCTTGGCCGCCATCAGATTGAGCCCGAGCTCGTCGCAGCGCTCGGAGGTCAAGGACAGGCAGATCAGCCCGCGCCCCTCCTTGGCCATGAAGTTGATCGCTTCTGGCGTCGCGAACTGGGCCGCGAGCGTGAGGTCGCCCTCGTTCTCGCGGTCCTCGTCGTCGCACACGACCACCATCTTGCCCTGCCTGATCTCCTCCAGGGCCTCCTCTACCGTCGCGAACGGGGTCTTCGTCTTGGACTGGCTCATATGTGGGCCTCCGTCTTCAAAAGTCGCTCGACATGCTTGGCGAGTATGTCGGCCTCGATGTTGACCCGATCCCCGACCTGCGCCTCTCCGAGGTTCGTGCGCAGGAGCGTCTCGGGAATCAGCGACACCGAGAAGCCCCCGTCGCGAAGCTCGCTCACCGTCAAGCTGACGCCGTCGAGCGTCACCGAGCCCTTCTCCACGAGATAGCGCCCCAGCTCAGGCGCGACTTCGATCTCCAGTACCCGCGAGAAGCCCTCCTCGCGCTCCCCGACGATCGTTCCGATCCCGTCGACATGCCCCTGCACGACGTGCCCGCCGAGGCGCCCGTCGGCGCGTAGCGCGAGCTCCAGATTGACGCGCGAGCCAGGCCGCAACCGCTCGAGCGAGGATCGCCTGAGCGTCTCCTGCATCGCCTGTGCACTGAAGACGCCGTCGTCCACAGCCGTCGCGGTCAGGCACACGCCGTTGACCGCAACGGAGTCGCCCTCGGCAAGTTCGCCCACAAGCACGGTCGAGATCTCGAGCGTGGCGCCATCGGCGTCGCTCTCGATGCTCTTCACGCTTCCCAGGTCTGCGATCAAGCCGGTGAACATCTGCTCACCACTCGCGCAAACGGGCGGAGACAAGCAGGTCTTCGCCGACACGGTCGCAGTCGAAGCTGAGCGCGCGCAACGCCTCGGAGATGCGCTCGACGCCCTCGCCCTCCAACGGATCGCGCGCGGTGCGCCCGCCGAGCAAGATCGGCGCGAGAAACAGCCTTATCTCGTCGATCTCGCCCGCGTCGAGGAACGCCCCGGCGAGATGTGGTCCACCCTCCAAGAGCACCGAGGCGATCCCGCCCGCGCCGAGCTGATCGAGCGCGGAGCGCACGCGCGCGGGCTCATTCTGGCCGGTCGCGACGAGCACCTGCGCACCCGCGGCCTCTAGCGCGTCGGTGTCGGCGCGCGCGGCGGCACGCGAGACGCACACGGTCAAGGGAACCTGCTCGGCGGCGGCGACGAGTTGCGAGGAGATCGGCAGACGTGCGAGCGAGTCGAACACGACGCGCCGCGGCTGCGTTGGGAGTTCCGCCAGAACCCCGTCCGGTCGCGCGGTCAGCTGCGGATCGTCGGCGAGCGCGGTGCCGATCCCGACCACGACAGCGTCCACAGATGCCCGCCAGGTGTGCGCCAGCAGGCGGCTTTCCTCGCCGCTGATCCATTGCGAGTCCCCAGCCCTGGTGGCGACCTTGCCGTCGAGCGTCATCGCCGACTTGAACAGCACCCATGGGCGTCCCACCCGCGCGTGCTTGCGAAACGCCTGGTTGAGCAGACGCGCGCTGGCGGCCAGCTCGCCGTCGGCGACCACCACCTCGACGCCCTCGTCGCGCAGAATGCCCAGTCCGCGCCCTGAAGCCTTCTCGGTGGGGTCGTCTGAGGCCACGACCACGCGCGCGATGCCCGCCCGCATGATCGCCTCGGTGCAGGGCGGTGTCTTGCCGACGTGGCAGCACGGCTCCAGCGACACGTAAAGCGTGGTCCCGGTCAGATCCGCGGCCCCACAGGCCTCGATCGCGTTGACCTCGGCGTGTGCGCCGCCGTAGAGCTCGTGCCAACCCTCGCCGAGAACCTCGCCGTCGCGCGCGACAATCGCCCCCACCAGCGGGTTGGGCTTGACCTGCTCGGCACCGTTGCGGGCAAGTTCGATCGCTCGTCCGAGCAACGCCCGGTCGGTATCTGTGGTGATCGCCATAGCTTTCTCCAGGATAGGGCCTGGCGTCCTAGCGGCTACGGGCGCAGTGTCCGCCGCGCAGGCGATAGACGGTCATTTCCGGCCCAGGATGCGCATAGGAAAGCGGGTAGTAGTCAAACGACCAGTCGAAGCCGAAGCGCGTCGGAGCTGCTCCCCGGCGAGTAGGGCGAGACGCGGTAGGCGACTTCGGCCTGGGTGGCCAGCGCGTGGTAGTAGGCGCTTGCGAACGGCGCGGCACGCGGGTCGGCCAGCGCCCTCCCGGACTCGGTCGAGCCGACCACGACCCAGCAGTAGCCCAAGCTGCTCGTACCAGCCGATCAGGTTTGGACTGAGCGTGGTCTCGTAGTCTTCGAGCGGTCACTTCGTGGATCGTCCTGGGGGGCGATGCTCCCGTCGGGCGCGATCACCGACTGCAACGACTGATACTTCAACCAGCGCTCCGAGCGCGAGCGACCTGCGCCTTCTTCGATCCAGGAGTCGAGCACGACCGGCTCGACCACGATCGGGGTGCCGCGCGGCACGTGGGCGACCATCCAGGCCCGCGTGATGTTGCGCGTATCGGCGCGCGAAAGCACGAGGTCGTTGTGCACGCTGTAAACGACGCCTTGGGCGAGCAGCATAATCGCGACCAGCGCCCCGGCGAGTAGCGCGAGACGCCCGCGGCGCGGCGCGCTGGACGACATGCCCCCCGCGCGCGCGGGGGGCATCGCCTTTTCGAGGACGACACTCACGAGCCGCGAGGCGAAATAAGCAGCGAGCACACACGCGATCGGGAAGATCGGCAACAGCCAGCGGCCGAAATAGCGGTCCTGCAAGCCCATGAATCCGAGAAACAGGATCGCCGCCGGCACAAGCAGCCAGCCGATGCGGGCGTGACGAGGCCAGATCGCAATCGCGCCGCCGAGCGCCGCCAGCGCCGGCACCCAGCCCAGGCCCCAGGAGAACGACCACAGGTAGTAGAAGATCCCGATCTCCTTGGGCGCCCCGAGCTTTCCCTGCGCTTCGTCGGAGAGGCTGGATTGGTGTACCAGTTCGGAGTAGAAAAGTTTGAAGTCCAGCAGCGCGTAGGGGTTGGCGAGCAAGAACGATGCAAGCGCGCACACTCCGGCGAGCGCCACGCCGAGCAGTACGCGCCGCCCGGCGTGGACGGGAGTCGCGCGATCGCCGATCTGAGACTCAGAGCTCGATCCGACGCGCGTCGGATCGATCGAGTCCAGGTAGTGCACGGCGGCTGCACGCAGCGAGCGGCACGATCGCGATGCCGGCCGTGTACTTGCTCGCGCACGCCAACCCGAGGCCGACCCCGGCGAGCGCATAGTCGCGCTTTCGCCCATAGCGCAGGACACCTGCGCTACCGAACAGCGAGAGCGTCAGCGGCAGCAGTGTGACGGCGTCGTTGAGCGCCAGGTGGCCGTAGGAGACCGGCAGGAAGGCGACCGCCTCGATCGCGGCCGCCAGCAGGCCGATGCGCCGGTCGAACAGGCGCGCTGCGAGCAGGTACAGCATCCACACCGCGGCGGTACCCAGCAGCGCGACCGTCACGCGTCCGACGAGGAAAACTTCGCCTGGGTGGCGCGAGTATTCGCGCAGCACGGCGTGACCGCCCCCGAACCACACGTCGAAGACAACGTGCAGCACGTAGCTGAGCGCCGGCGGGTTGACGAAGTAGCGCGGGTTGAGCCCATCGGAGAACATCGCGACCGCCTTCGGCACGAAATGGCCCGCCTCGTCGATGTTGTAGATGTAGGGCAGGCCCTCCCCGATGCCCCACAGGCGCAGCCGAGCCCAGACCGCGACGCACAGCAGCACGAGCTGCACAGCCCAACCGCACGCCCAGGCCGCGGCCGCTCAGCAGTTGGCATACACGGCGTAGTAGCGGCTCGTGTACAGACGTCTGTAGCCAGCCGGGGGTACCTGGTTGCGCGGGTCGTCGCCGACGTCGACGATCGCATCCACGAACACGGCTTCGCCGAGCGGGTATACCGCGACGTTCCCGTGGCGCAGACGATCTTCGAGCCGATAGGCGCCCTTGAGCGCATCGGCGCTCGCCTGCGAGCGAGCGACGATGTCGCGCTGCCCCGTGCTGTTCAAGATCCAGCGCGCGTCGGGGATCAGCTTGTTGTTCGGCAGCGACAGCAGCGGACAGCGTTTCAATTCGCCCGCCACCGCCGGACTGTGCAGGGCGCTGGCAAGGCCCTCGTGGAAGTTCTCGTGGTCGGCAAGCGTAGTGCGCAGGCTCGAGAGACTGAGCGTGTTCGCCGCGGACGCCGCCCCATAGGCGATCAGCAGCGCCGCCGCGACCATCCAGGCGCGCCTGAGCAGCGTGCCCCGCTCGAGCATCGACCAGCCGCCGACGGCGACCGCGCAGAAGACGAGCATCACGACCGATGAGCCGATCATGTAGCGGTCCACGACCGACGCGCCGGCGGCGCCCTCGGCGACGAACACGAACAGCAACGTACCGAGTACGAGCAGCGGCACGAGCACGCGCTTGGGGCACAGCCAGATCGCGATCAGCGCTCCGGCGATACTGCCGAGCACGACGGGCAGCTTGTCGATCCGTACGGCGTAGTTCCAGGTCGAGGCGAGCACGCTGGAGAAACCCTGGGTGCGTTCCAGTTCGGAGGCCAGGCCCGACGTGGAGTGCAGCGAGTAGAGCGGATCGCCCGTCACGAGCGCGTCGACGCCGATCCATAGCACCGGCGCGATCGCCGCCAGCGCCAGGTAGCGCAGGCGCGTAGATGTGTCCGCCGGGTAGGCACACCATAGCCAGTAGACGCCGCTGAGCAGCCAAGCGTCGGGGCGCAGCAGACCCGCCGCCGCCAGCAGTAGGAAGACGAGCGGACCGCGCCTGGGGCGTTCGATCTCCAGGGCCGTGGCCCACACGACGAGCGCTACGTAGGTGATGTCCAGGTAGCCCTGGGCGGCGAGGTTCTCGATGAAGAAGCGGCTGAGCACGAGCAGGCCTGCGAAGGCGCCGACGACCGGGCCAAAGCACAGCCTGCCCAGCCGGTACAGGCCTGCTACCAACGCGACGAACGAGACGATCGAGCCGAGCACGACCAGGCGCGCTCCGCTCTGGCCGACGATCGAGCAGAGCGCGCCGAAGGCGATCGCCAGCGGGTGCTCGGTCGGGCCGCGATAGACACTGAAGTCGGGCATGTGCAGGTGCAGCAGATCCCGCCCCCACAGCAGTGCGTAGAAGGAGTCATACGTCGGGTAGGTGGGGAAGGCGAAGTAGCCGACGAGCGCCAGCACGCACATCGTTGCGAACGCCAGCTTCGCCCACAGCGACGCCGGCACGGCGCGCAGCCTCCCTAGCAAGTCACCCTCATCCCCCGTCCCGGGCCGTGTCAGCGTCGCGCTTGCCATCCGGCGTAGAGCCTATCTGCGCGTCGGCCGCCACCGACCCGGCCGCACGCCTGGAGGGTGCCGGCCGACGCTCCGACCCACGCCGCTAGAGACACCGGCGCAACGGGATAGGCTTTGGCCGGTGAAGCTCCGCACCTCCAACCTCGTGCTTGTCTCCCAGCTGGGGGCGCACGGCGAACTAGGCTTTGGCCGATGAAGCTCCGCACCTGCAACCCCGTGCTCGTCCCCCAGCTGGGGGCGCATGGCGAACTAGGCTTTGGCCGGTGAAGCTCATCATCCAGATTCCCTGCTTCAACGAGGCCGAGCAGTTGCCCGCCACGCTTGCCGACCTGCCGCGCGACGTGGCCGGCTTCGACGTCGTGGAGTGGCTGATCGTCGACGACGGCTCGACCGACGAGACGATCGCCGTCGCTCGCGCGCACGGCGTCGACCATGTCGTGCGTCTCACCAACAACAAGGGGCTGGCCGCCGGCTTTCAGGCTGGGCTGGATGCGTGCTTGAAGCTCGGCGCCGACGTCGTGGTCAACACCGACGCCGACAACCAGTACCAGGGCGCAGACATCGTCAAGCTGGTCGGGCCGATCCTCGAGGGTCGCGCCGACATGGTCGTCGGCGATCGCGAGGTAAGCAACATCGAGCACTTCTCGGCGCTGAAGAAGGCGCTGCAGCGGCTGGGGTCCTGGGTCGTACGTCAGGCCTCCTCGACCTCGGTTCCAGACACGACCTCCGGTTTCAGGGCCTACAACCGCGAGGCTGCGATCCAGATGTTGGTGGTCTCGAAATTCACCTACACGCTGGAGACGATCATCCAGGCCGGCAAGCAGCTGGTGGCGATCGACCACGTCCCGATCCGCACGAATCCCAAGACGCGCGAGTCGCGCCTGTTTCCCTCGATGAGCGCGTATGTGCGGCGCAACTCGATCTCGATCTTCCGCATCTACGCGCAGTACGAGCCGCTGCGCGTGTTCTGGAGTCTGGCCGCACTGATCGGGGTGGCGGCGCTCGGCGTTTGGATCCGCTTCGTCGTCGCCTACGCCGAAGGCGACGGCAAGGGGCATGTGCAGTCTTTGATCCTGGGGGCCGTGCTGTTCATCGCGGCGGTCGTGCTGTGGGCGCTTGGCGTGATCGGCGACCTGCTGGCCGCTCAGCGGGTGATGACGCAGAAGACCTTCGAGCGTGTGCGTAGGATCGAGTTGCAGCTTGGCATCGAGCCCTCCCACTACGAAGCCGATCGGGCCGGCGTGGAGCGTGGGCGCGATCTTGGATCAGTCGCCGGTCCAGCAGCCGGCGCGGGCGACGTCGCACCCGATGACGCCGCCCGCGGCGCTGAGAGGGAGGTCGAGGTATGAGCGGCGGCGTGACCGTCTCCAAGGACGGTGTGGTCACCGGCAACACCTACGACAAGTACGGTTCGACCAATCCGCTGGTGCAGCGGATGATGGGCGCTTTCGAGCGTACCCTCGACGAGCTGTTCACGGCGGCTAGCCCCGCGTCGCTGCTCGACGTTGGCTGCGGCGAGGGGGTGCTCGTGCACAAGTGGGCGCAGCGACTCGAGGGTAGGCGCGTCGTCGGGATCGACTTGGAGGAGAGCTCGATCCAGGCTGGCTGGGAGCGACGCCAGGCGCCGAACCTCGAATACCAGGTGATGCGCGCCGAGAACCTGCCGTTCGCCGAGAACGAGTTCGACGTGGCCTGCGCGATCGAGGTGCTCGAGCACGTGCCCGATCCCGAGCACACGCTCTCGGAGATGGCCCGTTGCGCTGAGCATCGACTGCTCGTCTCGGTGCCGCGCGAGCCTATGTGGCGGATGCTGAACATGACTCGCGGCGCCTATCTGCCGCAGCTGGGCAACACGCCCGGGCATCTCAACCACTGGTCCAAGCGCTCGTTCGTGGCGTTGCTCTCACGCTATGGAGACGTCGTGGAGGCGCGCTCGCCGTTCCCATGGACGATGCTGCTTGTCCGGCTCTGAGGAAGTAAGCGCCCATCCCGCCCGCGCGCGCGGGGGGAGCAAGCAGCAAGACGCGACACAGCCTCGCCAACGCTCATATGGCAGCGGCGCGCGACTGCTCTCGATCGGGATCGCCTCGACAGGGGTGCTCACGTTCGCCTACTTCTCGATCGCCAGCCACGTGCTCGGGGAAGTCTCGGCCAAGCGGCTGGACCTGTTGTGGTCGATCATGTTCGTGATCATCTCGGTGATCTACCGGCCGATCGAACAACTGCTGAGCCGCACGATCGCCGACCGCCGCGCCCGCGGCCACCAACAGCATTCGGTGCGCGTGCCGATCGCGATCCAGACTGGCTTTGCGCTCCTCTTCCTGATCCTCGCGCTGGCCCTTCACGAAGTGCTGATCGACAACGTGTTCGACCACTACGCAGCGCTGTATTGGGTGCTGGTGGTGGGCACGCTTGCCTACGCCGCCAGCTATTTCGCCCGCGGCTGGCTGGCGGGGCACGAATTCTTCGGACTGTTCGGCGGTCTCGTGCTGATCGAATCGGCCTCGCGCCTGTGCTTCGCGCTGGCGGTTGCGCTCGGCGTCACCCATGGCCAGACTGCCGTCGTGCTGGGGATTGCGGCCGCGCCGTTCGTGTCGATGATCGTCGTACCGCTGGCGTTTGCGCGCCGCTCCGGCGAATCCCACGGCGCGCCCGAGATGGAGGAGCTCGATGCGGCGCTCGCCGGGCCCGGGACCGAGAGCGTCGAGGAGGCTGTGACGGCGGATGAGCTGTCGCTGCGGCGCGGGTCGGGATTCGCGTTCGCCGTCTCCGGGGTGATGCTCTCCGAGCAGACACTGCTCAACGCAGCTGTGCTAACCGTGGACATCACCTCGACCAACGTGGCACTCGCCGGGATCGTCTTCAACGTGCTGCTGATCGCGCGCGCACCGCTGCAGCTCTTTCAGGCGATCCAAACTTCGCTCTTGCCACACCTGACGGGCCTGGAGGCGACCGAAGGCCACGAGGCCTTTGCCAAGGCGATCCGCTTGACGGTGATGGCGATCGCCGGCTTCGCCCTGGCGGCGGCTCTCGGCCTGCTGGCGATCGGGCCGCCGGTGATGAAAATCCTGTTCGGTCAGAGCTTTGAATACGGCCGCGTCGGGCTGGCGCTGATCGGCCTCGGCATGGGCATGCACCTGACATCTGGGGCGCTCAACCAGGCAGCGCTCGCGCGCAACCAGGCGCGTACGGCCGCCAGCTGCTGGATCGTGGCGGCCGTCGTGTTCGTTTGCTGGATGCTGGTGCCGCTCGTCTCAGAAGAACTGCTGCGCACCGAGATCGGGTACCTGGGCGCGACTAGCTTGCTGGCCGCCATGTTGAGCTTCGTATACAGACGCGCGACGCCGCTGCGTCAAGCAGCGCCCGCTGCCTCCACAAGCCCGCGGTAGGCCGCGCCCGGATCGGCCTCGCCGAAGATCGCCGAACCCGCGACGAGGAGGTTGGCGCCCGCCTTGCGACACAGCAGCGCCGTCGCCGGGTCGATCCCACCATCGACCTCCAGCGCGACATCCTCGCCGACGATATGGCGCAAGCGCTCGACCTTATCCAGCGAATGCTCGATGAAACGCTGTCCCCCCCAACCCGGGTTGACGGTCATGCACAACACCAGGTCGATCGCGCCCGCCAGCTCGGCGACCGCGCCCACGGGGGTCGCCGGGTTGATCGCTACGCCAACGCTGGCACCGGCTTCGCGCACGAGGCTTGCCGTGTAGGCGATATGGGGTGTGGACTCGGCGTGGAAAGTGATCGAGTGCGCGCCGGCTTTCAGGAACTCCGGGATGTGTCGCTCTGGGCGCTCGATCATCAGGTGCACGTCGAGCAATCCCCCCACACCCTCGACCTGCTCGCGCAACGCGGCGACGACCAGCGGGCCGAGCGTGATCGGCGGGACGAAATGGCCGTCCATCACGTCGACGTGGACGATGCGCGCGCCCGCGGCCAGCACGTCCCCCACCTGCTCGCCCAGCCGGGCGAAATCGGCCGAGAGGATCGACGGCGCCACGCGCACACCGCGCAGGAGATCTCCGCTTGACATGCTCAGATCCTCTCAGTCGATGCCGTCAGATCGCCATCAACATCGAGTCGCCACAGTTATTGCACTTGAGGATCGCCGTCGAGGACATGCGCACGATCGTCGAGTGCTCACCGCAGTTCGGGCACACCGAGGACAGCTCGAAACGGTGCAGACAGTAGACGCAGCGGTAGCGGCCGGGGAGGTTCGTCGGGCGCAGCCACGGCTCGCTGCAATTCGGACACAGCGGACCGAGATCGACGGGGTCTTTCTTGGGTGCGGGCTGGGCGTCGTCCATACCTATAAGAGCCTACCCGCGGAGGACTACCCCACTCGCCGCATCCGCACGATGAAGAAGCCTGCCGTGCGATCGCGGTGGGGCATCGTCAGCAGCGCTTGGGGCATGCGCGGATGGATATGGGATCGCTGTTCGTGCCTTAGGTCCTCGAGCGCGAAGTCCCGAGTCCGCTCGAGGAAGCGTTCGATCTGCTGCTCGTTCTCTTGCGCGGAGATCGTGCACGTGGAATACACCAGCACGCCGCCCGGACGGAGCGCCCTGGCGCCCGCGTCGAGGATCTCCATCTGGATTTGCGCCAACTGCTCGACGCCTCGGGCGCTCACGCGCCAGCGCAGGTCAGGGCGGGCTTGGAGCGTGCCCAGACCGGAGCATGGCGGATCGATGAGAACGCGATCGTAAACCGACCCCTCGGGGCGTGCCGCTCCAGCGTCCGCCAGCTCGACCCGGATACTGTGCGCGTGCAGGCGTTCGGCGGTGGCGAGCAGCTCGGCCGCGCGCGCCCGGTTGCGCTCGACCGACACGACTTCGCCCTCGCCGCCCATCAGCGCCGCGATGTGTGTGCTCTTGCCGCCAGGCGCGGCGCACAGGTCGAGCACCCGCTCGCCCGGCCGCGGATCGAGCGCGCGCGCCACCAGCATCGCCGCGCGCGATTGGGCGATGATCGCGCCCGACTTCCACAGCTCGGAGCGATGCAGGTCGAGCGGGCCGTCGAGCACGAGCGCCTCGGGCAGCTCGCGGTCTGCGTGCGTGGGCACGCCCAGCTCGGCCGCGACCGCTGCCGGCTCAGCGCAAAGCGTGTTGACGCGCAAAGCCAGCTCGCCCGGCATGTTGTCGGCGGCCATTAGCGCACGGGCGTCCGCCGACCCGAGCTGATCCCACCACAGACGTGCAAGCCACAGCGGATGGGAATGGGCGATCGCCGCCCCCTCGGGCGTGTCCTCAGGCAAGGCGCCGATCAGCGCGGCCGCTCCCTCGCGCGTCGCCCGGCGCAGCACGGCGTTGACGAGCTTATGAGCGGAGTTTTTGCCCGTCTTTGCAAGCTCGACACAGTCGGCGACGACCGCGCGGTCGGGCGCGCCATCGAGATACAACAGCTCATACAGCCCGAGCCGCAGCGCCGCCGATACTGAAGCGTCCAGCTTGCCCGCGGGGCGCTCGGCGAGCCTTTCGATCACGTGGTCGAGCGTCGCCCGTCGTTGGATCGCGCCGTAGGCCAGGCGCATCGCAAGCGCACGGTCGCGCGCGTCGAGCTTGGCGGCCTCGGCCTGCAGCGCGCGATCGGCGTAGGCGTCCTGCTCGAACACCCGGCACAACACGACATAGGCACAGCGTCGCGCGGGCGCGATCGGAGCACTCGAACGTCGCGCCCGCGCCGGGGCGCCGCCGGCCTTGCCGCGAGCACCGCCAGACTCCCGCCGCTCGTGGGCGTGCTCGTTCACGGCGACGGCAGGCCGTGCCCGCGCAGGAATGCCTCGGTCACCATCGGCCGCTTGCCGGGCGGCTGGACTTCGAGCAGCTCGAGCGCTCCCTGCTCGCAGTCAAGCCACAGCCGGCCTTCGCGGACGCGCACGCCCGCGCCTGCATCTGACGCCGGCTGAGTCCCCAGCGCGGCGCGCTGCACGCCCAGCAGGCCGCCGTCGCATAGCGCGACGCGCGCGCCGACGTGTGGGCTCAGGGCCCGCACCGCGCGCTCCAGCTCGATGGCCGGACGCGTCGGGTCGAGCAGGCGCTCGGCGGGCCCGATCTTCTTCGCGTATGTCACCAGGCCCTCGTCCTGATCGGCGAACGCCAGGCCCTCGCCCCGCTCCAGCGCCGAGAGGGCCTCGAGCAGCAGGTCGCCGCCGAGGAGCTCGAGGCGCCCGGCGAGCGACCCGAAGGTGTCCTCCGGGTGGATCGGCTCGCTCGCCGACAGGCATACCGGGCCGCTGTCCAGCCCGGCGGTAAGGCGCATGATCGAGACCCCCGTGTGCTCGTCGCCGGCCATGATCGCGCGCTCGATCGGCGCCGCGCCGCGCCAGCGCGGCAACAGCGACGGGTGCACGTTGAGCATCTCATAATCCGATAGCAGCGGCTCCTTGACGAGCGCGCCGAACGCACACACGATCACGACATCGGGCGCGAGACCGCCGACCAGCTCGCGTGTGGCGGGATCGTTGACGCTCTCGGGTTGGGCAAGCTCCAGCCCGAGCGCCCGGGCGCGCTCGGCCACAGGCGGCGAGGCGAGCTTGCGACCGCGCCCAGCGCGGCGGTCTGGACGCGTCAGCACGAGCGCAGGCACGTAGCTGTCCGGCTGCCCGCGCTCGCCGACCAGCCGTGTGAGCAGGGCTGCCGCGAACTCGGATGTGCCGAGGAAGACCGTGCGCATCGAAGGCGTCGTTATACAGCGCTTGCGGACGCGACCGCCTCGCGCATTTCGCGCATCGTCTGCTTGCGCAGCTCGCGCGGGATCCGGTCGAGGATCAGGATGCCGTCGAGATGGTCGATCTCGTGCTGGATGACGCGCGCCTCCAGCCCCTCCGCCTCGACCACGACCTCCTTGCCGGAAACGTCGCGGGCGCGCACGCGCACCTGTGCGGGGCGCTCCACCTCGACGTGCACGCCCGGCAGGCTGAGGCACCCCTCTTCGAGCGTCTCAAGCTCCTCGGCGGCCCACTCGATCACGGGGTTGACGAGTGCCGTCAGCGGGTCGTCGCTATAGGCGCGGTAGACGAGCACGCGATGCAGCACACCTAGCTGGGTCGCGGCGAGACCGATGCCGAGCGCGTCGTGCATCAGCTCCCCCATCTGCTCGACCTCGCTCACGAGCGACTCGTCGAAGCGATCGACCGTCACCGCCGTGGCGCGCAGCACCGGGTCGCCGAACTTGCGTACACGGCGCAGGGCCGCGTCGCGACGCGCCCTGGTCTCCGGATCCAGCTCGGCTACCGTCGAAGCGCCCTCCTCGGGCTCAACCTCTGAGTCCATCACCTCGTCGTCGCTCATCCTCTCAAGTCTAGGGAGAGCTCGCGAAAGCTGGATCTACGAGTCGCTTACTACTGAGGATCTACGTCAACGCTGAAATTGACGCGGCTGTGAGCGCGAGAATCGGCCGTTTGCCGAACCGCGGCGCCGATCAGACCGATCGCCTGCGAGCGCTGCTCTGGCGGTGCCTTGACGACCAGCACCTGGCGCTCTCGTCCGCGTAGGCGAAATAGGCCCGCAGGACCCAGGATGCCGCCGCCGCAACCGGCCAGTCGCTCGCGCAGCGCGACGGCCGCGCTATGTGCCTGTACGGATTGCTCGGCCGAGCAGACCACGCGGATCAAGCTCGAGAAGGGGGGATATCCAAGCGCGCGGCGGCGCTCCAGCTCGCCGGCGAGAAAGCCGTCGCTGTCGTGTGCGGCTGCATGCACGATCGAGCGAGCGTCGGGGGCGATGCTCTGTACGAGCACGTGACCGTCGTTGCCGCGCCCGACACGGCCCGCAAGCTGCGTGACGAGCGCGAAAGTCCGCTCCTCCGCGCGGAAATCTGGGAAGCGCAGGGTTGCGTCCGCGTCCAGCACGACGCCAAGCGTGACATCGGCGAAGTCGTGGCCCTTGGCAACCATCTGCGTGCCGATCAACACACCGGCGGGTGCGGCCTCGAAGCGGCTCAGCAGATCGCCGACCCCTCCACGCTCCAGCGCCTCGCCCACTCCGTCAGTCGTGCCGGCCGTGGCAGCGCTCGCGCCGCCGATCGTGTCCGCATCCAGCCGGAAGACGGGGAAATCGCCGTCGTCGAGCGTGGCGGCAAGCTCGTGCTGGACGCGCTCGGTGCCGGCGCCGTGGCGAGCGACCGACATCGAGCCGCACGTGCAGCGCTGTGGGGCCCGCTCCTGGTGGCCACAATGGTGACAGGCGACGATCCCACTCGCGCGGTGCAGCACAAGCGCGACATCGCACTCAGGACAGCCCCAGACACGTCCACATTCACGACAGCTGAGGAAGTTCGACCAGCCGCGACGGTTGAGCAACACGATCGCCTTGCCACGGCTCGCGCGCACCTCCCGCAGCGCCTCGGCTGTGAGCGGGTGCAGGCCGGGCAGCTGATTGCGCATATCGAGCACCGTGACCTGCGGTAGCGGCCGGCCATCCACGCGGCGCGAGAGTCGTATCGCGGCCGTGGCCTGCTGCATGCTCTCCGGACGCGGGGTGGCGCTACCGAGCAGCAGCAGCGCACCGCAATCGCTTACACGTCGCGCGGCGACAGCCCGCGCGTCATAGCGCGGGTCGCCCTCGTGCTTGTAGGAGGAATCGTGCTCCTCGTCTACCACGATCAGCCCGAGCCGCTCGATCGGTGCGAAGACGGCCGAACGCGGCCCCACGCATATGCGTGCCTCCCCCACGCGCAGGCGCCGCCACTCCTCGCGGCGCTGGGCCACCGTCAGGCGGGAGTGCAAAACGGCCACGGTGTCGCCGAAACGCTCGACGAAGCGCCCGACGATCTGCGTGGTGAGCGCGATCTCTGGGACCAGCACGATCGCACCGCGGCCCTGCTCCAGCGTCTCAGCGCAGGCACGCAGGTATACCTCCGTCTTGCCCGAGCCCGTGATTCCGGCAAGCAGCCGTGTCTGCGACCGGCCGCTGCGCAGCGCCAGGATGAGATTGCTCAGCGCCGCCGACTGCTCGACAGTGAGCGTTGGCGGCCCGGCAGTACGCGCCCCGAGCTGGATGTGCTTGGGCAACGCAGGCCGAGCGCGGCGTTTTCTTCCACTCAGTCGGCGCGTAGCCGCCGGCGGCAGCACAAGCGCAAGCGCACGGGCTAGCGTCGAGCAGTACTCCTTGGCCAGCCACTCGGCAAGCGCGACCAGGTCGATGGGGACGCCCAACTCAAGCGCTCGCAACGGCGCCAGGAGCTTCTCCTCGGAGACCTCGCTGTGGTCGGCGAGCCCCGTCACTACCCCGAGGATCTCGCGTCGCCCAAAGGGGACCACGAGCATCGAGCCGACGGTAACGGTCTCGCTCAGCTCCTCAGAGAGGCGATAGTCAAACGGCCCGCGCAACACGCGGGCCGTCGTCATCGGCTCGACCTGGGCTATCGAGGACGTGGGGGCGGGCACCCGTTCAATCTACGGGTGCTCCCGGTCAGACGCCCGCACCGGTGGCAGCCAGCCCCGCCGCCGCTCGCAAAGCCTCGGCCTTGTCGGTCTTCTCCCACGTGAAATCGTGATCGTCGCGGCCGAAGTGACCGTAAGCAGCCGTCTTCTGATAGATCGGACGGTGCAGTTTCAGCTCCTCGCGGAATGCCCCTGGGCGCAGATCGAAATGCTCATCGACCAGCTTTGCGATCTGCCCGCGGCCGATCTTCTCGGTGCCGAACGTCTCGACCATGACAGAAACCGGATGCGCGACGCCGATCGCATAAGCGACCTGGACCTCTGCACGGTCGGCCAATCCCGCGGCAACGATGTTCTTGGCAACCCAGCGTGCCGCATAAGCGGCAGAGCGATCGACCTTGGAAGGGTCCTTGCCGGAGAAGGCGCCGCCGCCGTGGCGTGCCATGCCGCCATAGGTGTCGACGATGATCTTGCGCCCAGTCAAACCGCAATCGCCCATCGGACCGCCGATCACGAAACGCCCCGTCGGGTTGACCAGGAAGTTCTTGACCAGCTTCTTCTCGTCGTAGAGCTCGGCCGGCAGCACCGGGCGCAGCACATGCTCGAGCAGGTCGGGCTTGATCAGCGTCTCAGAGTCGATGCCGTCCGCGTGTTGGGTGGAGATCAGGATCTTTTCGATCTCCACAGGACGCCCGTCCTTGTAGCGCACGGTGACCTGCGTCTTGCCGTCGGGACGCAGATAGGGGAGCACCTCGCCCTTGCGCACCTCGGCCAGGCGCTTTGAGAGCTTGTGGGCGAGCGCGATCGGCAGCGGCATCAGCTCCTCGGTCTCATTCGAGGCGTAGCCGAACATCATTCCCTGGTCGCCCGCGCCGGCGATGTCGAGCTCGTCCTCGTCGGCGGGGTCGTGGCGCGTCTCGTACGCGGCGTCCACGCCTTGGGCGATGTCGGGCGACTGCTTGTCGATCGCGTTTATGACCGCGCAGGTGTCGCAGTCGAAGCCGTAGGCGGCGTTGTCGTAGCCGATCTTGCGCACCGTCTCACGCGCGATTTCCTGAATGTCGACATAGGTGTCGGTCGATATCTCCCCGGAGACGACGATCAGGCCTGTGTTGACGAGCGTCTCGCAGGCGACACGGCCGTAGGGGTCGTCGGCGAGCACGGCGTCGAGCACGCCGTCTGAGATCTGGTCGGCGATCTTGTCGGGGTGGCCCTCCGTGACCGACTCGGAGGTGAACAGGAACTCTTTATCGGAATGTTGGCTCATGGCGTTGGGATCGGCTCCATGCGTCGCTTGAAAAGTGGACAGCAGTCTATGCGGCTTGGGTGCGCGTGCGGGTGCCACGCTCGACGAAGTCGATGATCAGCGGCACTCCGTCCATCCCATAGCGGGCGCGCAGGCGGTTCTCGATGAAGTAGGCGTAGTCGCGTGTGACGCGAGCGCGCGAGTTGACCTGGATCGCAAAACGAGGCGGAGCCTCCTCGATCTGAGTCATGTAGATCAGCTTCAATCGATGCTGAGAAGAGCCTCTGCGCGTACCGACAGGCGGCTGACGCGCTTGCACGGCCTCGGCGAGGAAGCGATTGAGCTCAGAAGTCGGGATGCGTCTACGACGACGATCCCCAAGCGCAAGCGTCTCAGCGATCAAGCGCGAGACGTTGCGCCCGGTCTTGGCGCTGGCTGTGAGCACGCGCGGGCGCAGGCGCAGCTTCGCGGCGACGACAGCCCGTTCGTGGTCGAGATCCTGCTCGCTTCCTTCGTTTAGGTCCCACTTGTTGAGCACGATCGCAGTGGCGCATCCCGCCTTCATCGCCAGCTCGGCTACACGCAGGTCCTGAGCGGTGACGCCGTCGGTTGCATCGCACACCACCAGCGCGACGTCGGCGCGCTCGGCGGCGCGCTGGGAGCGTAGCGTCGTGTAGTACTCGACCGAGTCGGCAACCTTTGACTGTCGCCGCATGCCGGCGGTGTCGATCAGCATCAACTTGCGGCCATCCACGATCAGTGGCGTGTCGATCGCGTCGCGGGTGGTACCCGCGACCTCAGAGACGATCACGCGCTCTTCACCGAGGAAACGGTTGACGAGCGAGGACTTGCCCACATTCGGACGACCGATCAGGGCAAGTCGGATCTCGTCGTCCTCGACGGCGACCTCCTCCTCGGGCGGCAACAGCGCGACAATTCGGTCGAGCAGATCGCCCGTGCCGAGGCCCTGCGCGGCGGAGACCGCAAGTGGCTCACCGAGACCCAGACGATGGAAATCGGCAGCCAGCGGCAGATCGGAGACGCCATCGCACTTGTTGGCGGCGACGATGCTCGGCAACGGAGCGCGGCGCAAGAGCTCAGCCATCTCCTCGTCGCCAGGCCGGGCTCCAGCCTTGGCGTCAACGACGAGCACCGCGACCTGCGCGTCAGCCACGCCCGCGCGCGCCTGCTCGCGGATCGAGCCGGATAGCGGATCCTCGTCCTGGAAGTCCACGCCGCCCGTGTCGATCAGCGTGAACGTGCGTCCGCCCCACTCGCACTCGATCTCGTTGCGGTCGCGCGTGATCCCCGGGCGCTCGTGCACGACTGCCTCGCGCGAGCCCGCCAAGCGGTTGACAAGCGAGGACTTGCCCACATTCGGATACCCGACTATCGCTACCTTCTGCATCAGGTGAGTATGACCGGCCTTGGCGCCCGGCAACGGCCAAGGGTCCTCAGACCAGGCCAGGGACGGTGAGGGCATGGAGCCCGACCGCAGCGCCTCATGCCAATGGGCGCGCCGCGTTGGCAAGCCCCGCGATGTGCTCGACCACCTGCTCGAAGCTCATGCCGGTCGTGTCGAGCACGACGGCGTCCGGCGCCGCTTCCAGTGGACTGTGAGTGCGACTGGTATCGCGCGCG
Source organism: uncultured Solirubrobacterales bacterium (assembly GCA_963725265.1). Taxonomy (GTDB): domain Bacteria; phylum Actinomycetota; class Thermoleophilia; order Solirubrobacterales; family Solirubrobacteraceae; genus Palsa-744. The sequence continues at coordinate 1,417,521 of CAVRXP010000001.1, read as the reverse complement.
TCGCGCAGCGTCTGCTCGACCATCACGGTCGCCTGATCGCCGCCCAGCTCTGCTGCTCTACGGCGAGCCCGCTCTGCCGGATCTGCCGTCAGATAGACCTTTAGCTCCGCCTCGGGTGCCACGACAGTGCCAATATCGCGACCCTCGGCAACCCAGTCGCCACTTGCGATTAGCGCACGCTGCTTTGCCACGAGTCGCTTCGCGCACGCCCGGGTCGGCGGCTACGCGCGAGGCTGCCTCGGAGACCTCGAGCGTGCGGATCGTGTCGCTGACGTCACGCCCATCGAGCAACACCTTTCCGGTCGCCGAGCCCTGGGCAAACTCGATGCGAGCCGCTCGAGCAAGCGACGCCGGTTCCCGGTCTGGGGAGTCGAGCGAGAGCAGTCCGATGCAGCGATACATGGCACCGCTGTCGAGATAAGTGAAGCCGAGCCGCCGCGCGAGTGCACGCGCCACTGTCGACTTGCCCGCACCAGCGGGCCCGTCGATCGCAATCAGCATTTTTCGTCTATGAGCGAACAACATCCCGCTCCTGCGCGGGCGCTTCTCTGCGCAAACGTCGCACGTGCTTGGTGGGTCGACGGGAATTTCACGACGCAAGCGCCTTGATGTCCTGCACGAAGCCCGGATAGGAGACGGCCGCTGCCTCCATGCCGCGCACCGTGACCCCCTCGCGCGAGGCCAGGCCGGCGACTGCGCCCATCATCGCCATGCGATGATCGCCGGCGGCGTCGATCGTGCCGCCGCGCAAGCCACCCGCCCGCGCCCCACGGGGTGTTCCGGTCACGGCGAAACCGTCCTCCAGCGCGTCGATGTCGGCGCCAAGCCCGCGCAGGCCCTCGACCACGGTCGCGATGCGATCCGACTCCTTCACGCGCAGCTCCTGGGCGCCGCGCACGACCGTTTCCCCTTCGGCGAAGCAGCCAAGCAACGCGACCAGTGGCAGCTCGTCTATCGCCAGTGGAACCTCGTCCGGTTCGACGAACGTACCCTCTAGCGCTCCATGAGCCACGTCGAGGTCACAGATCGGCTCCTCCGCGATCAGCTCGCCGCTTTCGTCCTCGAGGTCGCCGAGCACGATCCCGCGCATGCGCTGCACGATTCGCAGGAACCCCGTACGCGTCCAGTTGGCGCCAACGTCGCGTACAAGCAGGCGCGAGCCAGGGACGAGCACGCCCGCGGCGATCGCAAACGCAGCCGAGCTCGGATCGCTCGGCACGATCACGCGGTCGAGTACGAGCTCGTCGGCGTTGACGACCGTCACGTGCCTGCCGTTGCGGTGGATGTTGACTCCGGCGCGGAGCAGCATGCGCTCGGTGTGATCGCGGCTGCGTGCGGGCTCGCCGACGGTCGTGGCGCCATCGGCCGCCAGCGCCGCCAAGAGCACACACGACTTGACCTGGGCCGAGGCGACCGGCAGCTCATAGGCGATCGAGCGCAGACGTGCACCGTGAATCGTAAATGGCGCGAAGCGTCCCTCATGGGCGTCGATCGAGGCGCCCATGAAGCGCAGCGGCTCGGCCACCCGATCCACCGGGCGGCGGCGGATCGACTCGTCGCCGTCGAGCGTGAAAGAGCGCCCCTCCTGTGCCGCCAGCCAGCCGGGCAGCAGACGCAGCAGCGTGCCAGCGTTACCGACGTCGATCGTCTCCGCGGGCAGGCGCGCCTCGCGCAGGCCGGTGCCGCGTACGGTGAGGACCCCGTCGCGCTCCTGCACCAGGGCACCGAGCGCCTGCACCGCCGCGAGCGTCGAATCGGTGTCTGCGGCATGCAGATAGTTCTCGATCCGTGTCGGCTCGGAGGCCATCGCGCCGAGCAGGGCGGCACGATGAGATATCGACTTGTCCGCGGGAGCCCTCAGCTCGCCATGCAGCCCCTCGGAGGGCTCGAAATGCACATCCATTGCGACCCAGCCTACGAGCCCGAGAGCAGTCCTGCTTGCCGCAGCCGCGCGCGCTCGCCGCGCGCTCGCTCGTTCCATGCTGCCAACGCCCCCGCGTCGCGCTCGCGCAGCGCGTCGCGCACGCGCTCGAGCTCCGCGATCGCGCCGTCAAGCGCAATCGCGAGCAGATCGCTGTTCGAGAGATAGATATCGGTCCAGATCGCCGTGTTCGCGCCCGCCACACGGGTTGCGTCGCGGAAGCTCGGCCCAGCGCCCATGGGAGCGAGCGGATCGTGCTCGCTCCCCGCCGGCTCGATCGCCAGAATGGCCTGCGCGACAAGCACGTTGGCAAGCACGTGCGGCAGATGAGAGACACTCGCCATCAGGCGATCGTGAGCTTCGGGCTCGATCGCGGCGGGTCGCGCACCGATCCGTTCGATCAGTCCTCGCAGGCGCTCGACCGCCCACGGCGCGGCATCGACGGGCGCCGCCGCCTTGGCCTCGGCCGGCTCGGTACCAACCACCTTGTGTTCGCCGGCGGCGCGCGACGAGGAGGCACCAGCCGCGGGCCACGCCGCTCCGGCAGCGGGCGTGAGATACCAGGTGGCGCCGTCGAACAGGTCCTCGCGTGCGCCCTGCACCCCGGCGGTCTCCGCTCCGGCCAGGGGGTGACCGCCGACGAAACGCGGATCGGAGATCGCGCCCACGATCGCGCGCTTGGTCGAGCCGACGTCGCTGAGCACACAGTCGGGACCGGCAGCCTGAAGGGCGAGCAGAGTCGTATCCGATCGCCACCCCGACGGGGGTGGCAATGAACACCACATCGGCATCGCGCACCGCGTCTGCGATCGCAAACGCCGGCTCGTCGATCGCCCCGAGCTCCACAGCGCTCGACAGGGCGCTCGCCTCGCGGTCATAGCCGACCACGTGCGCGCCGGTGCGACGGCGCGCGGCCAGACCTATAGAGCCCCCGATCAGCCCGACCCCGAGCAGCGCCACCTTCATATTTGCGCAGCGACCCTCAAGCTGTCGTGAACGCCTTCCCCGCGAGCGCAGCCGCGCTCTGAACCGCCGCCGCGTAGTCGGCGAACTCGTCTGCGATCAGCGCCTGTGGGCCGTCGCAGATGGCCTCGTCGGGGTTCGGGTGCACCTCGACGATGATCCCATCTGCCCCGGCGGCGGCCGCCGCCAGCGACAGCGGCAGCACGAGGTCGCGCCTGCCCGCCGCGTGGCTCGGATCGACGATCACCGGCAGGTGCGAGAGCTCCTTGAGCACCGGCACCGCCATCAGGTCGAGCGTGAAGCGGTAGGCAGTCTCGAACGTGCGGATGCCGCGCTCGCACAGCATCACGTTCGGGTTGCCCTCCTTGAGGATGTACTCGGCGGCCATCAGCAGCTCGTCCAGCGTCGAGGAAAGCCCGCGCTTGAGCAGAGCCGGACGCCCGGAGCGACCAACCTCGGCAAGCAGCGGGTAGTTCTGCATGTTGCGCGCGCCGATCTGCACCACGTCGGCCACCTCGAGCACCGGCTCCAGGTCGCGCATGTCCATCAGCTCGGTGACGATCGGCAGACCGCTCTGCTCCTTGGCCTCGGCGAGCAGGCGCAGACCCTCTTGGCCCAGCCCCTGGAAGGCGTACGGGGAGGTACGCGGCTTGTATGCGCCCCCGCGGAACAGCGCGGCACCGGCGTCCTTGACGACCTCGGCCGTCGTGAGCGTCTGCTCGCGCGTCTCGATCGTGCAGGGGCCGGCGATCAGCGCGAAGTGCTCGCCGCCGATCTTGCGCCCCTCGATGTCGAGCACGGTGCGCTCGCCGTGGCGGATCTGGGAGGAGGCGAGCTTGTAGGGCTTGAGGATCGGCACGACGCGGTCGACGCCGGGCTGGCCCTCCAACCCCAGGCTCTCGACGCTCGCGTCCTGCTCGACGTCGCCGATCGCGCCGATGATGGTGACACGCGCGCCCTGGCTGCGGTGGGCGAGCGCGCCGGCTCGCTCGATCTTCTCTACGACCGAGCCGATCTCATCCTCGGTTGCGGTCTCCTTCATGACGATCATCATTCGCTCATCCTTTCAAGTACGGGTTGGTTTTGTGGTGCTCCTGCTTCTCCGCGAGCGTCGCGTCACCGATGTGCAATCGCGATAGGCGTGAGTGCCTGGTCAAACGGCGCTCGGTCCCGCTCGGGACCCGGTGCGGCCTGTCGGCCTCCGCTCACGGAGGAGGCACGGCCGAAGCGCCTAGCTAAATCGCCAGGCGCAGCGAAACGACCAATACGACGTGCGGGCGCTGGCTGCTGCCGGCGCGGAGGCGGATGTCGAAGAGGTCGTCTGCATGATCGTCTACAAACTTTGTAGCAGAGAAGTGGCACACCGTCGAGGGCTGAGCGTCAATCGTCTCCGACTTCTCACAACGCTTCGCCCAGCGCGTCCAGGAAGATCGCATTCTCCTCGGGCGTGCCATAGGTCACCCGCAAAGCTCCGGGCTTGCCCAGCGCTCCTCCACCGCGTACGAGCACTCCACGCTCGGCCAGGCCCTGCATCACCTCCTGCTCTCGCGCCGCGGCCTGTTCTGGGTCCTCCTCGCCAAGCGCGAACCAACAGAAGTTCGCCTGCGACTGCGCCGGCTCGATGCCCAGCGCGCGCAGGCGCTCGTCAACCGAGATGCGCTCGGCGATCGTGCGCGTGACGCGCTCGGTCACAGCGTCCTGGTGGGACAGCGCCTCCACGGCCGCTACCTGGGCTACGGCGTTACAGAAGAAGGGTTGGCGGATCTGGTCGACCGCGCGCGGCAGATCCTCCGAGCCGCACAGCGCGAAGCCGACGCGCAGGCCGCAGAGCCCGTAGACCTTGGAGAAAGTGCGCAGCAGCACGAGGTTGGGGTGGTGCGCAAGCAGCTCGACCGATGCGTCGGGATCGTCGAGCAGGTTGAACTCACAATAGGCCTCATCCACGATCACGCACACGTGCTTGGGAACTTCCGCGACGAACCCCGCGATATCCGCCAGCGCCAGTGCGGTGCTCGTCGGGTTGTTTGGGTTGCACACGATCGCAAGGCGTGTGGCGACGGTGATCTCGCGCAGCATCGCGTCGAGGTCGTGACAGTCGTTTGTATCCAGCGGAACCGTGACCGCGCGCGCCCCGGATGCGGCACTGAGGTGTGGGTAGACCGAAAAGGACGGCCACGCATACACAAGCTCGGCGCCGGGCTCGAGCAGCGCCTCGCCCGCGGCAAGCAGGATGTCGCATGAGCCGTTGCCGATCGCGATCCGCGAGACCGGGACGCTGTAGCGCTCGGACAAGCGCTCGCGCAAGAGCGAGTTGGTCGGGTCCGGGTAGCGATTGAGTGTCGGCAGCGCTCCCTTGATCGCATCGATCACCGCCGGCAGCGGCGGCCACGGCGACTCGTTGGACGCCAAGCGCACCTTGGGCGCGCGCTGAGCGTAGCCGCCGGCTGCTGGATAGACGGGAATACGCGCGATGCGCTCTGAAAACTCGAGTGCCATGCCGCCTATTGTGGCGAACGGAGCGAGGACTCAGCGCGTCCGTCCTGCGGCCGCGCGATGCTCCGGGCGCTATTGAGCCGCCTGCAGGTCCGCGCGCAGGGTGGCTGCCTCGCCTAGGTAAACGTGTCTTGCCTCGTGATCCTCATCGGCGTAGTAGTGGATCAGCACGCGAATCACCCGTGGTAACGAGCCTGGGACCGGGATCTCGCGGGCGCACAGCAGCGGCACACGCTCGAAGCCGAGCGCGCGCGCCGCGACCGCCGGGAACTCCGCGGTGAGATCGTCGGTGAGCGTGAAGATGCAGCTCACCACGTGATCGGGATCGAGCGAGTTGCGCTCCATGATCTCCTGCATCAGCTCGGTCGTCGCGCTGAGGATCTCCTGCGCGTCGTCCTGGGATACCGAGATCGCGCCCCGCAGGGCATAGAGGCGTTGCGGCATCGAGGCGATTGTTTCAAAGCTGGGCGGGGGAGTCACCGCTCACGACCCGCGCGTGGGTTGACGCCTCTTCGACCGACCAGCCACAGACGGCGCGGATTGCTTGCGATCCGCTGGACTACCACGCAGGCGCGTCAACTCTGCCTCGGTGAGCGGACGAGAGGCACCGGGCGCGAGCTCACCGAGCTTCAGCCGCCCGAACGCGATGCGTTCGAGTGCGAGCACTGGGTGACCCACCGCCTCGCACATGCGCCGTACCTGCCGGTTGCGGCCCTCATGGATCGTCACCTCCAACACCCCCTGTTCTACCCGCCGCACCTGCGCGGGGGCGGTCATCCCGTCCTCCAAACGCACCCCGACGCGCAGCTTGGCAAGCGTGCTCTCGCCAACAGGCCCCCCACTTACGCGCACTCGGTAGGTCTTGGGAACTTCGTAGCTCGGATGTGTAAGACGCTGCGCAAGCGCGCCGTCGTTGGTCAGCAGGATCAACCCACTCGAGTCGGCGTCCAGTCGGCCAACGGGATAGAGCCGACGCGACTCAGCTGCGACAAGCGAGACCACGGTCGGGCGACCGTGGGGGTCCTGTGCCGTGCTCAACACTCCACGGGGCTTGTTGAGCGCATAGACGATCGGCTCCTCTGGCCCTGAGATCTGGCGCCCATCGACCGTGAGAGAGCACTTCTCGTCGACGTCTCGCGCCGGATCGAGTACGACCTCGCCAGCGACGGTCACGCGTCCTTCGTCGATCATCGTCTCCGCAGCGCGACGCGAAGCCACGCCCGCATGCGCCAGATACTTGGCGAGGCGCATTGGCTGGTCCGGGAACGCATGCCGACAACCATAGGATGAAGCAAGCCGGGTGTCGTGCGCAATGCGCGTCTCACCGGTAGGAAGGCCCCCTCTCCCAATGGACCTACAGTTCCTCAACCAAACGCTGACCGCCGCGGGTCAGCCTGCGTTTCGAGCACGCCAAGTGTGGGAGTGGGCCGCGAAGGGCGCATCGGACTACGAGCAGATGACGAACCTGCCCGGTCCTCTGCGCGAGTGGCTCGGCGAGAACGTCCCGTTCTCCAGCCTCGAGCTGCGCGAGCAGCGACGCGCGAGCGACGGTACCGTCAAGGCGCTCTTTGCGACCTCAGACGCACGCCCCCTGGAGGCCGTGTTGATGCGCTACCGCGATGGACGCAACTCGATCTGCGTCTCTTCCCAATCTGGCTGCCCGCTCACGTGCACGTTCTGCGCGACGGGTCAGATGAAATTTGCACGCAATCTGACGGCCTCGGAGATAGTCGATCAGGCGCTTCACTTCCGCCGCCTGACTGCGATCGACCATTGCGTGTTCATGGGCATGGGCGAGCCGATGCTCAACCTCGACAACGTGCTCGCCGCCTGCGAGCGGCTGCCGGACGTCGGTATCACCCATCGCCGCACCGCGATCTCCACCGTCGGCTGGATCCCGGGGATCGAAGCGCTCACCGAGCAGGACATGCCGCTACGTCTCGCGCTCTCGCTACACGCCGCCGACGAAGCCTTGCGCAGCGAGCTGATGCCCGTCAACGAGCGCTATCCGCTGGCCGACGTGATCGAGGCGTGCAGAGCCTTCTATGAGCGCAAGCGACGCCGCGTGTTCGTCGAGTACGTGATGCTCGCAGGGGTCAACGACCGCTATGAGCAGGCGCTGGCCCTTGCCCGCCTGCTCGAGCCGCGCCGCTCTGGCACACTCGAGCACCCGCAAATGTTCAAGGTCAACCTGATCCCGTACAACCCGACGGAATCGGTCTACGACGGCTCCAGTCGCGAATCGATCGCGGCGTTCAAGGGAGCGCTCGAATCAAGAGGTGTACCCGCCACGGTGAGGCTCACGCGCGGACGCGACATCGACGCCGCCTGCGGCCAGCTAGCTGCGCGCGCGTCCTAGGAAGCTTGTGTTGGCTGGGGGCCGTCGCCGGAGCGTGCCTCGCCTGCGCGCAGAAGGCGATCGCGTAGCTCCGCCTCCTCCTCGGGGCTCGGATCCCACTGTCCTATGTCGGGCAACTCGTCGAGGCTCTTCAGGCCGAACAGCTTGAGGAATTGAGTCGTCGTGCGATACATCACGGCGCCGAACTGCGAGCGCCCCGACTCCTCCACGAGGCCGCGCTCGAGCAGGGTCGAAGCGGCCGAGTCGGCGCTCACGCCGCGAATACGTGTGATCTCCGGTCGCGAGATCGGCTGCAGGTAGGCGACGATCGCGAGCGTCTCGGCCTGTGCGGGCGTCAAGACGGAAGCGCGCGGACGGCTGAACAGACGTCGTGCGGCGTCCTCGGTCTCGGGGTCGCTGGCGAATGTGAATCCGCCTCCCAGCTCGCGTAGATTGATGCCGCTGCGGCCTGGCGAGTAGCGTTCGGCCAGCTCCGCGAGCGCAGCGATCACGGCAAGCTCCTCGGTCTCGGTTGCGTCCGCCAGCTCTTGCGGGCTGAACGGGTCGGGCGCGAGGAACAGCAACGCCTCGACTGTGCGCACCACTTTCGGGTCGGACTCTGTTAGCCCCTCGATGTCCAGAGCGCTCGGATGCTCGGTCTCGTCGTCTGTCGCCGACACATGTTCCTGATCGGCAGACAGCAGCCGATCCTCAAGTGCCGGCTGCTCCTGCCCCGGCTCGCTTGCTTGCTCGCCCCCCGGTATGGGGGGTCCCCCGTCATGGGGGATGCCCCGGGGGGTATCGCTCATCCTGTGCGTGCCTGTAGTGACTGGGCGCCGGCCGCATGGACGGCTATCTCGCCGAAGCTCTCGCCCTGCTCCCACCACGCCTCGCCGCGCTTGTAGAGCTCGAGCAGCGCGAACACGGTGACCGCCACCGTCATGCGATCCTCGCCCCGCACCGCCTCCTCGAAGGAGAAGTCGCCGTGCCTGAGCAGCTCGCGCAGGCGATCGAGACGCTCGGCAACGGTGACGCGCGGGACTCCGATGTGGCGCAGGTTGATCGTAGGCGGCATGCGCAACAGCCGCCCGATCGCCGCCCCGAGCACGGCCGCGTTCTGTGAGCCGTTCTCAGGCGGAGCTACCGACTTGCGCAGATGGCGCGGCAGTGGCGCGCTGCGAAAGCGTACGCCCTCCTCGGCCTTGAACAGCTCCAGCAGGTGTGTCGAGGCCGAGCGGTAGCGGCGCGCTTGCAGCATCCGCTCGAGCAGCTCCTCAGCCGCCTCGCCCGGCTCGATGTCGAGCAGCTCCTCGCTGTCCTCGGCGAGCATCAGACGCGACTTCAATTCCAACAGAGCCGCGATCAGGACGATGAATTCGGTGGCGGTCTCCAGATCGAGCTCGCCGCGACCTTCCAGGTGATCGAGGTAGGCGAGCACTACGTCGGCGAGCTCGAGATCGAGTAGGTCCACCTCCTCGCGCAGCACGAGCGCGAGCAGCAGGTCGAACGGGCCGCTGAAGATCTCCAGGTCGAGGTCGAGCGCGGGAAGCGTCACGCGGCTACCGTACCGTGCGCAGCGGACCTACGCCCATGTATTCGCGCACGTCGGCCAGCGTCTCGGCCGCGATCGCGTGAGCTCGCTGCGCTCCCCCGGCCAACACTGCCTCGAGCGCCGGCTCGTCCGCACGCAGCTCCACATAGCGCTCGCGCACCGGCGCCAGCATCTCGGTGACCGCCTCGGCGACAGCCACCTTCAGGTCGCCGTAGCCGCGCGCGTCGCGCAGGTCGGCTTCGACCTGCTCCGGCGAGACATCCTGCGCCACCGCGAGGATTTCGATCAGATTCGAGACACCGGGCTTCTCGGGCGAGCGAACGATCTCTCGACCTGAGTCGGTGACCGCGCTCTTGAACTTCTTGAGGATCGCCGCCGGCTCGTCGAGCACGTACACGGTGCCCTGCTCGCTGCCACCAGTGGTCGACATCTTGCGTGTCGGGTCCTGTAGGTCCATGATCCTCGCCCCCACCTCGGGGATGCGATGCTCGGGCACGACCAGCACCTCCTTGCCGTCACAGAAGCGCGCGTTGAAGCGCCGGGCGACGTCGCGCATCAGCTCCAGGTGCTCGCGCTGGTCCTCGCCGACGGGCACCTCCTCGGCACGGTAAGCGAGCACGTCAGCGGCCTGCAGAACCGGATACAAGAGCAATCCGGCGGAGACGAGCTCGCGCTGGGCGAGCGACTTGTCGCGGAACTGGTGCATGCGCTGCAGGCGCCCTAGCTCGGTGACGCCAGAGAGCAGCCAGCACAGCTCTGTGTGCTCGGGCACATCGCCCTGGCGGAAGAGAATGCAACGGGCGGGGTCTAGGCCGGCCGCCAGTAGCAGCGCGGTCAGGTCGTAAGTGCTGCGGCGCAGCTCGCGCGGGTCGTAGGCGACCGTGATTGCGTGCATGTCGACGATGCAGTACAGCGCCTCGCCGCGATCCTGACCGGCGACGTACTGGCGAATCGCGCCGATGTAGTTGCCGAGGTGCTTGGTGCCCGTGGGTTGGATGCCGGAGAAGATGCGCACGGCGAGCCAGGCTACAGGGAAGCCGCCTCAGCCGACGGGGGCGCGAGGGCGGGCGTCAAAGTGCCTGGCGGATGACCGGATTCTTCGCCGCGGCGACCTCGTCCAACCTGCGCACGGGCGTGGTGTAGGGCGCCTGCTGCGCGATCTCAGGATCCTCGGCGGCCTCGGCCAACAGCTCGGCGATCGCCTCGGCGAAGCCGTCGAGCGTCTCCTTGGTCTCGGTCTCGGTGGGCTCCACCATCAAAGCCTCCTCGACAAGCAGCGGGAAGTACACGGTCGGTGGGTGGTAGCCGTAGTCGAGCAGGCGCTTGGCGAGGTCGAGCGTCTTGATCTTCAGGTTGCGCTTCATCGGGCCGCCGGAGAGCACGAACTCATGGAGGCACAGCCCGCCGACGCCACCACCATCCTTCTCATCCCCTGGCGGGGATGAGACATTGGCGGGAGGTTTGTCCAACGGAGCTGAGGGATTGGCTTGGGCGTTGGAGTAGGCCAGCGGCAAATGCTCTGAGACGCCCAACTGGCGCAGGCGCGCGAGCAGGTAGTTGGCGTTCAATACCGCCGTCTCGGAGGCGTCCTTCAGGCCGGGTGCACCCAACGAGCGGATGTAGGCGTAGGAGCGCACGAAACAGCCGTAGTTGCCCTGGAAGCCGCGTAGCCGACCGATCGATTTGGCGCCGGGCCAGTCCTCGAGCAGATCGAACCGCGGGCCGTCGCCGTTGGATCCCTCGTTGCGCACGATGCGTGGAACCGGGAGGAACGGCTCGATACGATCGGACACCGCGATTGGCCCGGAGCCGGGTCCCCCTCCCCGTGCGGCTGGGTGAAGGACTTGTGCAGGTTGAAGTGCACGATGTCAAAGCCCATGTCCCCGGGACGTGAGATGCCCATGACCGCGTTGAGGTTGGCGCCGTCGTAGTAGAGCGTGGCGCCGACCTCGTGCACGATGCGCGCGATCTCCTGGATGTTCGCGTCGAACAACCCGAGTGTGTTGGGGTTGGTGAGCATCAGACAGGCCACATCGGTGTCGGCCTTCGCGCGCAAATCGTCGAGATCCACGCCGCCGTCGGGGTTCGTGGCGATCTTCACGACCTCGAAGCCCGCCATCGTGACGGTCGCAGGGTTGGTGCCGTGGGCGGTGTCGGGAGTGAGCACCTTGTGGCGCGTCTCCCCGCGCGCCTCGTGGTAGGCGCGCGTGAGCAGCACTCCCGCGAGCTCGCCGTGCGATCCGGCGGAGGGCTGTAGGCACACGTGGGGCAAGCCGGATATCTCGCTGAGTGCCTGCTCGAGGTTCCACATCAGCTCGAGCGCGCCCTGGGCGCGCTCGGGATCCTGCAGCGGGTGCAAGCGCGCGTGGCCGGGGAGCGCCGCAACCCGCTCATGCAAACGGGGGTTGTGCTTCATCGTGCACGAGCCGAGCGGGTAGAAGCCGGAGTCGAGGTCGAAGTTGCGCTTTGAGAGGCGCACGTAGTGGCGCACGATCTCGGGCTCGGAGACCTCTGGGAGACGCGGAGGCGTAGAGCGACGCAAGTGGGCGGGCAGGAGCTCGTCTAGCGACACGTCGGGCACGTCGAGCTCGGGGCACTGGAACGCGCGCCGACCGGGGGCGCCGCGCTCGAAGATCGTGACCGCCGACTCGCGTTGCAGCGCGGTGTCGGCCTGCGCCCCAGAGGGTGTGTTGTGGGCGGGTGGCCTCATACTCGCGCTCCCACCTCGAGCGGGCGCCTCAGCTCATCGCCGGTCTCTCGCTCGGCGGCGACCGCATCGCCCAGCACTGCCACCAAGCGATCGATATCGGCGCGCGAGCGTCGCTCGGTGATCGCCACGAGCAGGCCCCCGCGATCCTGCTCGCGTCCAGTGAGCGCATGCAGGTCCGCACCGGGATTGACGCCGGCCGCGACGCAGCGACGGCGTACGGCGGCGACATCCGCGTCGAGACGCACTGCGAACTCGCGCACGACGGGCTGGGAGTGAAGTGGCGAGACGCCGTCCAGCGCACACAGTGCCTCGCGCGCGTAGTGGGTGCGCTTGAGCAGCAGCTCTCCCAGCTCCACGAACCCTCGCCGTCCGAGCCACGACAGGTACACGACTCCCGCGAGAGCGTTGAGCGCCTGTGAGGTGCAGATGTTGGAGGTGGCCTTCTCGCGGCGGATGTGCTGCTCGCGGGTTTGCAGCGTGAGCACGAAGCCGCGACGGCCGTCCACATCGGTCGTCTCCCCCGCGATGCGCCCGGGCATCCTGCGCAAGTAGTCCTCGCGCGCGGCGAAGAAGCCAAACGAGGGGCCGCCGAAGTCGAGGCGATTGCCAAGCGACTGGCCCTCCCCCACGGCCACGTCCACGCCGCACTCTCCGGGCGGAGCGAGCACGCCGAGCACGATCGGGTCCACCTGGGCGATCGTGACCAGCTGCTCGCCGCCTGCTGTCTTGGCGGCAGCAGACAAGGCGGCGGCGTCCTCGACGGCGCCGTAGAAGTTGGGCTGAGCGAAGATCGCGGCGCTCGTGTCCTCGTCGATCGCCTCGGCCCACGCCTCGGGGTCGGTGACGCCGCCGGAGAGCGGAACCTCGACCACCTCGATGCCGTACCCGTGCGCGTACGTGCGCAGCGTGGCGAGCGTGTGGGGGTGTAGTCCGGCGGAGACGACGAAACGCGTGCGATCGTTGTGGAGCTTTGCCAGATAGCCGGCCGAGGCGACCGCGCTCGGGCCCTCGTACACCGAGGCGTTGGACACGGGCAGCCCGGTCAGCTCGCAGATCGCGGTCTGGTACTCGAACATCACCTGCAGGCCGCCCTGGGAGATCTCGGGCTGGTAGGGCGTGTAGGGCGTGAGGAACTCCGAGCGCTCCATCAGCATGTCCACGATCGCGGGCACGTAGTGGTCGTACATCCCCGCGCCCAGGAAGCACAGCTCGTCCTCGGCGCTGGTGTTGCGAGCGGCGAGCGCGCGCAGGTGCTCGTAGACGTCCTGCTCGCTCTGGCCGTCGGGCAGATCGAGCGGACGGCCGAGACGAACGTCTCGCGGGATCTGGCGGTCGAAGATCTCCTGCACGGAGGAGACTCCGATCGCCGCGAGCATCGCCGCGAGGTCGCTGTCGGTGACTGACGTGTACTGAGTCAAGTGACTTGAGCCTAGCCGCTCGGCGCGACGGCTCCGTCAGGCGCCGAGCGTCGCGATGTAGGCGTCGGCGTCGAGCAGCGCTTCGCGCTCGGTGGGATCGGACATGCGCACCTTCACGAGCCAGCCCTCGCCGTAGGGGTCCTCGTTGATCGCGTTCGGACTGTCGGCGAGCTTCTCGTTGACCTCGACGATCTCACCCGACAGCGGCGCGACCACATCGGAGACCGCCTTGACGGACTCGACCTCGGCGTAGGGCTCGTCCTTGTGGACGATCGTGCCGGGCGAGGGCGGCTCGAAGAACACGACCTCGCCGAGCGCGTCCTGCGCGAACCAGGTGATGCCGAGCACCGCGACGTCAGGGTCCTCGGCGTCGAGTCGCGCCCAGTCGTGTTCGGGGTGGTAGAGCAGGTCGTCTGGATAGCTCGACATTTCAACTGGCCTTTCGATAGAGCGGCTTCTGCTTGACGATCGCCGGGCGAATCTTGCCACGGACATCGATCTGAAGCACGGTGCCGACGGCGGCATGCTCGGCGGGAACGTAGGCCATGCCGATGCCGGCGCCCAAGCTGGGCGAGAGCGTGCCGCTGGTGACCACGCCGCCGCCCACGATCGGATTGCCCTGGCGGGCGATTCCCGGGCCGTCGATCTCGAACGCGACGAGCCTTTCCGGTGGCGTCCGCGGGCTACACCGCTCCGCCACGAGCCGCGCAGGACCGCACTGCCGTCGATCGCTCAGCTCCGATGAAGTTCGTGTCCTCGCGACAGCACCAGCCAAGACCCGCTTCGATCGGGTTGCGCTCGACACTCAGGTCGTTGCCGTACAGGTGAAAGCAGGCCTCCAGGCGCAGCGTGTCGCGCGCGGCCAAGCCCGCCGGAGTGGCGCCGCGGCGACACAGCTCGTCCCACAGCGCCGGCGCATCGTCGGGCGCGAGCAGCAGCTCGACGCCGTCCTCGCCGGTGTAGCCGGTGCCGCACACGAGCACCTCGGCGCCGGCGAGCCGACGCGTGGCCGTCGTCATGCGCGCCGGCAGAGGCGCATCTGAGATCGCCTGCACGATCTCGCGCGCCAAGGGGCCCTGGACGGCGAGCATCGCGTAATCGTCCAGGCGGTCGTGCAACTCGGCATCGAACTCGTCGGCGTGCAGCTCGAAACCAGGCGAGGTCGCGCTCGTGGTTTGAGGCGTTGGTGACCGTCAGATAGCGCTCGGGCTCCAGGCGATAGGTGAACAGGTCGTCGAGCACACCGCCCTGCTCGTCGCAGAGCACGCTGTACTGCGCGCCGCCGATCGCGATCTTCGCGACGTCGTTCGAGAGCAGCCGCTGCAACAGCGCCTCGGCGTCCGGGCCGACCGTTTCGATCTCGCCCATGTGCGAGACGTCGAAGATGCCGCAGCGCTCACGCACCGCCATGTGCTCGGCGCGCACGCCGTCGGGGTATTGGACCGGCATCTCCCAGCCGGCGAAGTCGACGAGCTTGGCGCCGGCGGCGACGTGGCGGTCGTAGAGCGGGGTGCGGCGGGGCGGCACGCGCGCAGGTTATCGAGGTCGGTGCGTATTACTGCTCACAGCTGCACATGTGCTTTAAGAATGAGCTTAGAAGGTTGTCAGGTGGCGCACGCGCCACCTGAGGGAGCGCACATGTGCGCTCCCGTGACGCGCCACATGTGGCGCGTCGATAGGACGGTGCATGCGCCGTCCTTCACCCCCGCACATGTGCGGGGGCAGACATGCCGCATGCGGCATGTCTCGGGCTGCACATGTGCAGCCCGACTCGGTCATAAATTCAAAAGCATGTGCTCGGCGCTTCAGGTTGATTCAAAGCTGCCCCCAGCGTTCCTGAGCAGGGTGACTACCGAAGGAACGGCGGAACGTCGATGTCGTCGTCGGAGATCTCCAGCGCCGAGCGCTGACGATCGTCGATGCGCGGAGCCCGGTCCGGGCGTCCGCTCGTCGCGGCGCTTGCGGTCGCCGCGCACGGCCCGCCCGGGACGGTGATCGAAGCCGGTGCCGATCACGGTGACGCGCACGTCGTCGCCCATCGCCTCGTCGATCACTGCGCCGAAGATGATGTTGGCGTTGGGGTCGGCGGCGTTCTGGATGATCTCGGCGGCGTCGTTGACCTCGAACAGACCGAGGTCCTTGCCACCGGTGATGTTCAGGAGGATGCCGGTGGCGCCGTCGACCGACTCTTCGAGCAGCGGCGAGGAGATCGCGGCACGGGCGGCGTCGGCGCTACGGGCCTCGCCGCTACCGCTGCCGATCCCCATCAGGGCCGAGCCGGCGTCGTGCATGATCGTGCGCACGTCGGCGAAGTCGAGGTTGATCAGGCCGGGGATCGTGATCAGGTCGGTGATGCCCTGCACGCCCTGGCGCAACACGTTGTCGGCCTCGCGAAAAGCGTCGAGCATCGAGGTGCGCCGCTCCACGACCGCCAGCAGCTTCTCGTTGGGGATCACGATCAGCGTGTCCACGACCTCGCGCAGCCGCTCGATGCCCTCGACCGCCTGGCGTCCGCGCTGGGAGCCCTCGAACTCGAAGGGCCTCGTGACCACGCCCACGGTGAGCGCGCCGATCTCGTTCTTGGCGATCTCCGCGATCACGGGCGCCGCGCCGGTGCCGGTGCCGCCGCCCTCGCCGGCGGTGACGAACACCATGTCGGCGCCCTTCAGCGCCTCCTTGATGTCGTCGCGCGACTCGGCCGCGGCGGCGGAGCCGACGTCGGGGTTGGCACCGGCGCCGAGACCCTTCGTGGACTCGTGGCCGATGTTGAGCTTGATGTCGGCGTCGCACATCGCGAGCGCCTGGTTGTCGGTGTTGGCGGCGATGAACTCCACGCCGCGAAGCCCTGCGTCGACCATGCGGCTGACCGCGTTGGTCCCGCCTCCGCCGACTCCCACGACCTTGATGACCGCCAGGTAACTGCCGCCGCTCTCCATGATGTCCGAAGCCTTCAGTAGGTGTTTAAGGTTTGCCCCGCGTTGCGGAGCGAGCCTTCAGAATACGCAAGTTATGCAGGGAACTTCGCCCTGTCAACGGCAACCCTCACTCTCGCAACATTCGTTGCAGAACCGCCAACCCTCGACCATCGCTTGAGAATTGGCCTCTCACCGTGAGTAACCCTCGAGTCGAGGTTGATGTGTGTCAGCCGCTTTCGGCGGCGCCTGCCGACGCTTCTGTGCTCGCTGCTGTCCGAGGCTTCGCTCGAGCCAGAAGCCGAGCTGGACGCGGCGCCCGTGGCTGACGAGGACGAGCCGGCTTCGCCGCTGCGGCGGCCGGCCCTGCGGCGCTCGAAGCGCTTTCGCTTTCTTTCGTGGCGCTTTCGTTTTCGGCGGTGGTCGATGCGGACGAGGGAGTGACGGCACCGCCGCCGACAGCGTTGGCGAGACTCGCCGCGAGCGCGGCCGCGGTGGGTTCGGATGTGCCGGTCTGCGGAGGGCGTATCGCTCGATGAGCTCGTCGTCGACGTCCGAGCTCGTGGAGAATCCGGCCGCCGGGCGTTCGGGCAGGCGCACGTCGATGTACAGCAGCGCCGGCCGAGCTGGGCGAGACGAGCACGCGCGCGAGCGACAGCCACTTGGCGTGCGGGCGCGTGTCGTTGCCGAAGTAGACGAGCAGCCCGCTGCGCATCGCCACCGTGAGCCCTTCGGACCCTCGTAGACGCGCGTCACGAATCGAGCGAGCGGCGCCGGCGCCGCTCCGAGCACCGTGACCGCCGCCAGCGCCGCGGATTCGCTGAGGCGCGTCTCCCGGCGCCGGCTCGACCGAGCCGCTCACGCTCGGCAGCGAGCTCGAGGAGAGCGCCGGCCCGAGCACGGTCCCGTCGGCCGCGACGGCGGTGCGCTGCCCGGCCGAGACGAGCGCGGCGACCGGCGGGCGCTCGCTCACCGAGATGCTGACGCTGTGCGGAAAGCTCGTGCTTGCACCTGCACCGCTGCCGACGATCGCATAGGAGGCGACCGCGGAGCGAAGCGCGCCGGTCGTTGAAGTCCATCGTGGTCATGCGCCTGGCCGAGTCCTCGAGCGCCGCTCTGATCTCGATCGCCTCCGGGCCCTGCACTCCGGATATGTGCACGTGCTCGACCGCGACCAGCGAGGAGCCGCGCAGCCACAGCCAGCCGCCGCCAAGCAGTGGCAGTACGCCAGCAGCAGCGCGACCGTCGCGCGCAGCGCGAGCCGTTTGCTCGATAGCCACCCGCAGCGCCTGCCGCGGCGTATGCCCTCGGGACACCTCGACGCCGCGCTGTGCGCCGTGCCCCCGGCGAGTCTCGCCGATCGTCGGGGCAGACGGCGCGGAGAAGGGAAGCGACAGCTCCATCCGGGCTTGTTCGACCCCGAGCCGCCAACCCCTTGCTCAAAGCCGACGCGAACCCTGCAGCGGCGTTTGTCCCGCCCGTCGAGCCCTACTCCCGGTCGACCCCCATACCCGTCAGCCCCATACCCGGTCGACCTCCATACCCGTCGGCCCCATACCCGTCGGCTCCATACCCGTCGGCCCCATACCCGTCGGCCCCATACCCGTCGGCCCCATACCCGTCGGCCCCATACCCGTCGGCCCCCTGTCGCGGGTATCGACCTGAGGAATCGCGCTGAGTCTCATGGCGGACGCCGAATACAAGTCCAAGCTCCAGCACTCGATTCAAGCACAGTGGGCCCGATCGCCGATTCCAAGATACGGGGCAAGTTCGCTAGCTGTGCCCGAGTTTTTGAACTGTCCCGGAAAGGGTACAATTGCGCGGTCCACTGCTTCAGCTTCACCGACGAGGATGAGACATGAGCGCGATCAGACTTGCTGAGCGTCTGGGCTTGGTGGCCGTACTCGCGATCGTGCTGCTCGTGCGTGGGCGTCGGCTTCGGTGTGGGTGGACTGGAATCGCGCTTCTCCAGCGCCTCCGTTCAGACGCGGCGAGCTGCCCCCAACCCGCCTCACCGCCCTCCCCCACCAGGACGGTACTCGACGGCACGCTACCGCTGCGCGTCAGGCTTTCGGCCCCGCCCGCCTCGTTCTCGCCGCGCCCGACGCTGAGCCCGGCTGTCGCCGGCACCTGGACGACGCGCGGGGACTCGGAGATCTTCACCCCCGCCTCGACGCTCGATCCCTGCGCCAACTACACGCTCACGATCCCGGCGGCCAGCACCGCCGTCGCACACTCGCCGCTGGCCAAGCAACGAACGGTCGCGCTGTCCATACAGTGCCCTTCGGTAAAGGGCCTGCAACAGACGCTGGCACGACTCGGGTACCTCCCCTACGGCGCCCACTCCTCGATACGCGCACGAGCAGTTCGAGGCCGAAGTTGCCGCGGCGCAAGCAAGCGCGGCCCGGGAGAGCACAAAACAAGCGGACGCGCCCCAGACGACGAGCGCCGCTTCGAGTCCAGCGGCAGCCACGCAAGCGAGCATTGCCGACTACTCGGCGGCGCACCTGGCCAGGCGCGTCGCGGCGATCGACGCGTTCGACCCCTCGCCTGAAGCCCCAATCCCACAAGTAAGCGACGGCCCACCGCTCGAATACGGCCAGCTCGACGAGACGACCAAGGGCGGATTGATGGTGTTCCAGTCCGAACACGAAATCGAACCGACTGGCACTCCCGAAGCGGCGACCTGGAAGGCGCTGCTGCGGGCCAGCCGAGAAGCACGAACGCAACCCCTCCCCCTATACGTTCGTGACAGTCACCGAGTCGCTGCCCGAGACGCTCGAGGTCCACCGCGACGGCCACGTCGTGTTCTCCACGCCGGCCAATACGGGCGTGCCGGGCGCCGAAACTGCCCAGGGGATCTTCCCGATCTACTCCCGCTTCGTCTCCACCACCATGACCGGCACCGACGTCGACGGCACCAAATACACGGTGCCAGACGTCCCCTGGGTCAACTACTTCAACGGCGGCGACGCGGTGCACGGCTACCCCCGCGCCTCCTACGGCTTCCCTCAATCCAACGGCTGCGTGGAGCTGCCGATCGAAGCGGCGGCGCAGGTCTACCCGATGCTCAAGATCGGGGATATCGTCGAGGTGAGCTGAGAATTAGCTGCGTGGCGGGTGTTAAGGGTTTGTGAACGCCGCGTGTGTTGTGGCTCGTCTTGAATGATCTGCCGAACACCCCCTTTTCGGTCAGCTACCTGAATACATCATCAGAGTGCCGGACATGGGGGCATGAGACGCAACGCTCATTTGAAGACCTTCTAAATGGCTGTGGCCGCCCCACCGGGGACGGCCACAGGTTGCCAGACGACGCTCTCTATTCGGTGAGCGGTGCTTCTACTTCGGTCCCTTCGGTCTGACCTTCGCCCGGCAGTGAGGAGTTGCCCGGCGCCTCTGGCATCAGCGCGGAGGCCGGGGCCGGGTTCACCTGGATCGTGAACGGCGCGCTCACCACACCCTCGTTCTCCCGATCGCCGGGGACACGGACCCGGAACAGCTTCGTGCCGGCGTCGTAGACGGTGTGCGTGATCGTGTATGTCGATCCGGCTTCGATCGTCGCGACCTGCACGACGTGGAAGCCGTTGCCCGAAGCATTCTCGCGCTCGAGATAGACGATGTGCCCGGCGTGTTCGGGTGCGACCGTGCCTTTGACCGTGAACGCCTGGCCAGCCTGGACCGTGCTCGGCGAGACTTCGGCGCTGAGCACGTCCTTGACTCCCTCGTACAGCACGGCTGACTTCTCGCGGCTCGCCTTGGCGCCTGTCCTCACCTCATAGAAAGTGTTGTAGAGCGGCGACTGTGCCGGGAAGGTATATTCGCCGCCGGCGTTGGTCGTGACTTCCGCCACCGGCGCGAAACCGTGCTGGCTTGCGGTCCGCTCGAACAGCGTGACCGGCGTGCTCGGCAGACTCGCGGCGACGCCGCTGATCGTCACCGACTGCCCATAGGTGATCGGGTCTACGGAGGCATTGATCGTCAGCTGCGGGTTCTGAGCCTGTGATATCTCATACGTGAGCACGTCTGAGGGGCTGGGAATGTTCGTCCCGTGACTGCGAACGAGCACGCGCAGGTTCGCGTCGCCGGGGACGACGAACCTGTGCACGAGCGAGAAGGCGCCTTCGGCGCCGACCGTGGTCTCGCCGATCCGCCGCCATTCGTTGCCGGTGAGTGCGTTCTGACGTTGCAGGATCACCAGTGCCCCGGCGTCGGCCGGAGTGACCGTGCCGGTGAACGTCACGGCGTTCGGGACACCCGTGAGCAACTGGGTGCCTTCCGGCGGGCCGCCCAGGGTGACCTGTGCCGCCACCCGCACACGTCTGCGTCCGCTCTGAGCGCCGTGCGAGCGCACATAGAAGAGGCTGTTGGTGTCGACGCCTGCCTGCGTGATCTCGTAGAACCCGAGCGGGCCGGTGCTCGTGCTCTGCACGGGCGTATATCCGGGTGTACCGAAGGAGTGCTCGTACAACTGCACAGTCTGGCCCGCCGCATTCACACGTGGCGTGCAGCGCAGCCGCCCGAAGGCGACGATGGGATCCCCGGCGGTGATCTGGCGGGGCGCGACGTTGAGGTCGACGGCGCAACGGCCGCTCGGACTCGGATGCTTGTGAGCGGATGCGGCCGCTGGAGACGCCAGTGCCAGTAGTGCGGCCGCGGAGCTCGCGACTTGAGCCAATCTACGAATACGCATTGCGCGTTCCTCCATTGAGTTTGTGCTTGGGCTGCGGTGTGCAGCTACTGCTATGACCGCACGCCCACCTCAAAGGTTGGGCAGTTGTTCTTCTTCGAGGAGATGCTTCTTGGCAAGCGGCGTGCTGCCCTTGCCGCTGGTCGTGGCGGCACCGTTCGCTTCGCCGCTGTGCGTCGCGGTATCGCTCTTTTCACTTGAGCTACCTGTTCTGCTTGTGCTGCCGGCACCTGCCTGCTTGCCCGCCCCCCGCCCTTCAGGGTGTGCCCCAGAGGGTGTGCTGCTTTCCGAGTCGCCGCTCTTGCCCGCACCGCTGCCCGAGCCAAAGCCGGTTTCTCTTTCGCCGGCCGTGGCGCTTGATTTTTCCCCACCGGCGCCTGAGTCGGCTTTTCCCCTGCCGCTGGAGGAGCCGGCCTTTTCCGTGCCGGCGCCGGATTTCCCTGCAGCGGTGCTCGAACCGGGCTTTTCGCCGCCAGTGCCAGAGCTTGCCTTCCCCTTACCGGTACTGGTCGTGCTGGTTCCGGGGTCTGCGCCTGTCGTCTTGGTGCCCACAGCGCCTGGGCTCGTTGCTGGGGGATGACGCTGTCCCTTGGTTGACTTACTGCTTTCGCTCGCCGTGCTGGTCCCGGACGTACCGAGCGGAGTCGAGCTGGGGAGAACGTGTCGATGACGGGTGCGCACAGGCGCCGGAGCGACAGGGCTCGTCGCAGCTTTTGAGGCCTTGACAGTTTTCGCCGCAGCCGGATGACGGCGGCGGCGGAGCGCTTCGCGGCGCTCCTTGCGCAGACGGGCGCGACGCCTTGCTTCGCGCAGCCTCGATGCACGGCGGCGTGCTTCGCGCAGCCGCGACGCACGACGACGGAGCGCTTCGCGGCGCAGCTTTGCACGTGCCCTGCGCGCCTGTGCGGAGGAAGAGCCCTCACCCGTAGTCCCCTGCCCAATTTTCACCTGCTGAGAAACGGTTGTCAAAGCGATATTCGACGGGCCGGCGGTGGTGAGAGCAGTCGATCCCTGCGAACCTTCGCCACTCGTAAGGGGCGTGAAGGGATCCACATTCGCGGGAGCGCCCTGACCGCTTGCGTAGGTGAGCGCTGTGGAGGATTCTCCTGCCGGTGTGACGGACAGGGCGTCGCCTGAACCGACGATCGGGACGCTCACGCCATACGGGCCGTTGGCGGCGCCGCCGTTGCCGACCACCCGAACCCCGTGTGCTGCGAAGGCAGCGAGTCGTGCACGCGCGAGGGCAGACGAGCTCGCCGACGCCGGTCGCCGATGGACCGCAACGGTGCCGGCCGCCGCCAGCGCCACGACCGCCCCGCCGACGGCGAGCTTTGTTACCACGCCGCTCCCGACCAGCGTGCCGATGCTCGTGCCGGCGCCGGTCCCCGCACTGGCACCCGCCGCGCTGCCCAGCGCAGCCGTCCCGCTCGTGGCAATTCCGCTCCCGCCGGTGGCGCTAGCCCCGACACTCGTGACCCCAACGCTCGTCCCTGCAGCTCCGCCGGCAGGTGTTGCTCCGGCACCGACTCCGCCGATGCCCGCTGCGCCGGCCGCGTGCGCGCTTCCATGCCCAAGGATTGCGGCCATCAGCCCGGCGCTGGGCGCCACCGGCAGCAGCGTCGCAAGCGACTGGCGCTGGGCGCCCACGGCGAGCTGGAAATCGCGACAGCCGGTGCACAGGTTCAGGTGCCGGCGCAAAGGCCCACGGCGCAGTTCGCCGCCGCGAGCCACCGCGAGCTGTTCGCGAATCTCCTGACACGGCGTCTCGCGGGCGTCACGATCGGCGATGAGGGCGCTGCGCGCCTGGTATATGAGCGCCTTGACCTTGCTCACCGGACAGCCCACAACCGTCGCAATCGCCTGGTGGCTGAGATCGTCGAGCTCGGCCAAAAGCAGCGCGCTGCGCTGATCCTCGGGCAGACGCCCGAGGCCGTCGAGCAGCTCGCGCAGATCCTCGCGCCGATGTACTTCATCCGATAGCCCAGCGAGCGCCGGCGTGTTGTCTTCCAGCGGTGCGCTCGGCCGCCGTGCCGCGATCGCCGACAGGCAGCAGTTACGCGCGATCGCATAGAGCCACGGGCGCAGATCGCGGGGCGTCGTCCCGCCGAGCAGCGCCCGATGAGCCTTGATGAAGGCTTGCTGCAACGCGTCCTCGCCATCGTCGCGATTGCTGAGCATGTGCCGGCAGTAGGACAGCAGCGGCGCGTGATGTCGCTCGAAGATAGCCGCGAAGGCCCGCTCGTCGCCGGCTTGCGTGCGCCGCACGAGCGTGGCGTCGTCGGTGCGCAGTGAACCGCCGAGGATTCTCCGTCGCATGGGTCGCAGCTCAGCGCTGAGCATCGTTCACCGATCCTCCTCGAGCGGGCGCGCAGACAGGCTTGAAGTGCCATACACCAACATCACCCTTGAAACCCGCTTTAGGTTGGCGAGTTGCGCCGGCATCCGATCGAATACTTACGCGCGTATTACCCGCGAGGAATGCGCCTCAAGGTTGATGGGGACCGCTGTGCAGCCTGCCGCTGTGCTTGGCCTTGCGCGCGGCCGAGCGCTCGGCGTTCTTCTCACGCGCCTGGCTGTATGACTGCGCTACGAGCGTCTTGCCGTCAGACCAGCCGAAAGCGCGGACGAGCAGAGCGATCGCAAAGAGAATGCCCCAGGCCGTCGTCACCAGTTGCTGAGCCACAGAGTAGGCGGTTGCGTTGGACGTGCTGGTTATGCCCTTCAGCGAGAGCACGTTGAAGCCCTGCACGACGCCGGCGCCGCCGGGAGTCACCGAACTTACATTCGCTATCGAGTTGCCGGCCACCACGCGCATCAAGATGTGAAAGCTGACAGGGATGTCATAAGCGGATAGGAACACGGCGATCGTCCCGAGCATCGCCAGCCAGGCGATCGCCTCGGGGAGCACCACGCCTCCGAGGAAGGCGCGAGCGTGGACGAGTATCTGCGCGCCCACCTTCGCCTGCTCCCACCACTGCTTGACACGCCGGCGAAGCACTCGTCCGACCAGCAACAGCAGCATCGCGATGCCCACCAGCAGGATCGCGGTGGCCCACGGATGTTCGCTGAGGAAACCGAGTTGCAGCGAGAACGACCCGTCGACCGTCAGGAACAGGTACAGGTAGCAAAATGCGCCGATCAGCGTGAAGAAGATCTTCTGTACCGCCATCCCTGCCAGCACGCCGGCGAACGTGGCGGCGAGGATAATCGTCGTGAACATCAGCAGCATCGCCAGCGTGCCGATGTTCGCAGGCAGAACGGAGTTGAGCGCTACCGCGGCCGCGTAGCAGGCCAAGACCTGTATCCAGCGCACTTCGGAGTCGGGGTATCCGTAGCGCAGAATCGAATACCAGGCATAGGCGGTGGCGGTCGTCTGCAGGCTGATCAGCACGATCGCCGCGACCACGTCGCCGAGTGGGATTTTCGCGAGCGTGTCCCAGATGTGTTTGAACCAGCTTGTTATGTCCCAGCCGGCAAGCGTCGCCGCGGCGCCGATCACGACGATGACCAGCGCGCCGATCAGGATTCGCCTCGGGTGCAACCGCTCTTGCCAGGGGACGGGGGCCCGCTCAGTCGCCATCCGCGTGATCTTACGGGCAGCTCGGCCGTGCAAGGTGAGCGAGGCGCGAGATAGGGCTACACGCGGGGTGGAGAAACGCGCGCGTGGTGGAGCGAAGTTCGAGATGGAGCGAAGCTCGAGATGAGCGAAGCACGACGCAGCACGATGCGCAGGAGGCAGAGCGCGATCGCCGCGCGAAGACGGTGCGCAGGACTTATGCTGATCGCAGGAGATTCGCCACTATCCGTAGCGCAACTTCAGGAGGTTGACCGTGCCGTCCAACGACCAGACAGGCCGACAGCAAACGGATGCGACGCCACCGGATCTCGTAGGTAGACGAATCGAGAAGTTGGAGAGCGAGTACGGCAACCGCTACCGGCTCGAGCCGGCTCCTGACAACAAGCTGCCCAAGAGCGGTATGCCGGCCGAGGACGCGCTCGGTTTGGTCGGCGAAGAGGTGCTGCTCGACGGGATCCCGATGCGCAACCTGGCCACCTTCGTCACGACCTGGATGGAGCCCGAGGCCGAGCGACTGATCGCCGGATCGCTGCACACCAATTTCATCGACCATGCCGAGTACCCACAGACCGCCGAGATCGAGCAGCGCTGCATCCGCATGCTCGCCGACCTCTTCAACGCTCCGGGCGAGACGACCGGAGCGCGCACGCAGGGCTCCTCCGAGGCGATCATGCTCGGTGCGCTCTCGCTGAAGTGGAAGTGGCGCGATCGCCGCCAGGCGGAAGGCAAGGGGATCGATCGCCCCAACCTCGTCTTCGGCGGCGACGTACACGTCGTGTGGGAGAAGTTCTGTCGCTACTTCGACGTCGAGCCGCGCATCGTGCCGCTCGCACGGGACAAGTACACGATCGGGCCCGAGGACGTGGAACCGCATGTCGATGAGAACACGATCGGCGTCGCGGCGGTGCTCGGGACCACGTTCACCGGACATTCCGACGATATAACCGGGATCAACGATCTTCTGCTTCGACTCAAGAACGAGAAGGGACTGGACGTACCGTTGCACGTCGACGCGGCCAGCGGCGGCTTTGTCTGGCCTTTCCTCTATCCGCACACCGAGTGGGACTTCCGCCTCGAGCAGGTTCGCTCGATCAACGTATCCGGCCACAAGTTCGGCCTCGTCTACCCGGGCATCGGCTGGCTTGTGTTCAGAGAAAAGAGCGACCTCCCCGATGACCTCGTCTTCTACGAGAACTACCTCGGCAAGCGCGACGCGACCTTCACGCTCAACTTCTCCACCGGCTCGGCGATGGTGCTCGCCCAGTACTACAACTTCGTGCGCTACGGCCACGACGGCTACCGATACATCATGGAGACGATGCAGTACAACGCGCGCCTGCTCGCCAAAGAGATCGTGGATTGCGGCGAGTTCGCCCTGATCGGCTCAGAGCAGGACGAGCAGCTGCCGCTTGTCGCTTTCCAGTTGGAAGGCGAGCATTCCTACGACGAGTTCGACGTCGCCTCCCAACTGGCCGCCGAGCGCGGCTGGATGGTGCCCGCCTACACGCTGCCACCCAACGCCGAACACGTGAAGATCATGCGCGCGCTCGTCAAGCAGACGCTCGGGCACTCGCTCGTGGCGACGCTCGGAGCCGACATCATCGAAGCATGCGCCACGCTCGAGAAGAAGGGGCGCCTACACGAGTCAGACCGTAAGCGTGTAAAGACCAATCCCGGCTACTGAGGAGGCCGAGGCCGATTGGCGACGCTTGGAGCTCAAACCGGCGTCGTGACACGCGATTGCCGCAACCCGATGGCTTGCCGTCCGGCACAGGATTACCGCCACCTTCATCGAATCTCGTGACAGGTGTCACAAGACGCCCCTACCGAAGGAGTGCATATGCGAGGAGTGGGCAGTGCGTTGTTCGCGGGCATCCTGTTGCTGGTCGCGGGCACCATCAACATCATCTACGGCATTGCGGCAGTCGGGAACGCAACCTTTTTTGTGAGCGACAACAGGTACGTGTTCGCAAGCCTGCATACCTGGGGCTGGATCACGATCGTCCTCGGTGTCATCCAGCTCACAGCCGGGCTCTCGCTGTTCGGTGGCGGCGCCTACGGGCGCGTCGTCGGGATCATCGCAGCCACGATCGGAGCGGTCGGCTCGTTGCTGTCGGTCGGCGGGGCCTACCCGTTCTGGTCGCTTGGAATTTTCGCGATCTGCCTGATCGTGATCCACGGACTCGCCGTTCTCGGCGAGCCTAAGACGGCCTAAACGAGTCATTCGGTCTCATACGAGCCGGCGCGCGAGCATGCGCCGGCTCGTAGCTTTTCAGGCCAGGATCTTTGCCTTCGCGTCCGCGAACTCCTGGTCGGTCAGCACACCAGACTCGTGCAGCTGTCCGAGCTCCTTCCGGCCTCCCCAAGTGGGAGTACGCCGAGTGTAACGCCCGCCCCCTGCCCGGCCTGTCCGTATCTTAAGTGCAGTTGAGAGGGGCGAGCGCCTTTTCGTAACCAGAGGCGAGTTGCGTCAACGAGGATTTGAGCTGTGCTTCGAGTTTGCTGAGCGAAGGTTTGGAGGTCAGTTCCGAGAGGATCGAGTTGATCTGGGCTTCGAAGGTGCGGGTTGCCGCCTGAACCTGTTCCCTGCGTGCCGGTTCAAGGTCTGGCTGAGCGTCCTTGATCGTATTCAGATCTTTGCCGATCGCTTCCACGCCGCTCTTGGCTTCGGTGAGGATGCTGGTGGAGAGCGTCAATTCACTGAGCTTCTTGACTTCCTTGGAGATGTCTGAGCGCGCTTGGCATACCTGGGCCTTGGCTTTTTCCTGGGAGGATTCGCCACAAGAGGCAAGCACGAACACACTGAGCAGCGAGACGATCACGACGAGCGACTGGCTGCGAGCTTTATGAGTCAAGAAGACATCTCCAAGAGATGGTTTCGCCATCACAACAAGAACGGAGCTGTTAGCAGTCTACAGCGGTGGACTCTCCCGACCTCAAAATTCGCACCTCGACGTTGGGGGTCAAGCGCGCAACGTGCTCGGCGAACTGTCGCGGCGGGTTCCCGAGGTGCGCACGGTAGTTGCGGGCAAGCCCGATCGGCAGCAGGGTGCCCCAATGTATGGGTATGGCTAGGCGTGGCTGGAGTAGCTCGACGGCGTGAGCCGCCTGGAGCGGATCCATGTGGCCTGGGCCCAACTTCGGGCCCCACCCCGCGACTGGCAGCAATGCGACGTCGGGCGACGGCGAGAAGCTGCCCATGCCCGCGAACATTTCGGTGTCGCCGGCGAAGTAGACCACGTGCCTGCCTGCAACGAGATAGCCGAGCGCCTTTGCCTGCGGGCCACCTATTCGGCCGCCGTTGTGGTGAGCGACGACCGCCGTGATGTCGAGTCCGGCCACCTTCAGGACCTCACCGACATCCATCTCCGACACGTCGGCGAACCCCTTGCTCTCAAGCCACATGCCGGCTCCGCTCGGCACGATCAGACGCGTCTCACGGCCCAGACGCCGCAACGAGGGCAGGTCGAGGTGGTCTTGGTGGGAGTGTGAGATCAATACCGCATCCGGGCCGGCGAACAAGCTTTCGTCAACCGGCGGGACCTGGCGGCGTAGGTGCAGGACACGGCCGCGCAGCAATGGGTCGAAGAGCAGCCGCACACCCTCCAATTCGACCAGGGTAGTGGCGTGCCCCAGGAAGACGATACGGTCTGCGGCTGTGTTTGCGCGACGAACAGAATTGCCAGCATCGACCATCACCGGAAGCTAGCAAGTGGACGATTCGACGACCGATGAGCGCAAGCGCCGACCCCGTCTGAATGGCACGCGGAGGTTGTTGGGGTTCGGCCTGAGAATTGCGGCCATGCTGGTCGTCCAGGCGTTGGTGCTCGTGGCCATGACCGCGCTTCTGTCCGGTCGCGACACGCTCTCCTTCGATGCGGCGCTCCTGGTCGCGGCTGCGATGGCGGTCATCAACGCGGTGCTGTGGCCGCTGGTCATACGCGTCGCGCTGCCGCTTACGATCGTCACGTTCGGGCTCGGCTCGCTTGCCCTCAGCGCGGGCATGGTCGCGCTTGCCTTCTATGCCGTGGATGGCAAGACGCCATCCTTCTGGACCGACGTCGCGATCGCGTTTGCGTTGGCGCTCGTCTCGATGCTGGTGGCGCCGTTGCTCGACGTCGACGGTGACGCTCGCCATTTGCGAATCGTGCGCAGGCGCGTGCGTGGCGCCCGCCGCGAGAATCACACCGATGTTCCGGGAGTGATCCTGTTCGAGATCGACGGGCTCGGCGAGAAGGTATTGCGCGAGGCCATCCGTGACGGGCATGTGCCCACGATCGCACGCTGGCTGTCAGACGGTTCTCATCGCCTGTTCGGCTGGGAGTGCGATATGTCCTCGCAGACGGGAGCAAGCCAGGCGGGGCTGTTGCTCGGCAGCAACTGGGACATGCCTGCCTTTCGCTGGTATGAGAAGGAGTCGGGGCGCACGATGGTCTCGAACCATCCCGCCGACGCGGCCGAGATAGAGCGCCGTCATTCCACCGGCGCGGGACTGCTTGCCGACGACGGTACCAGTCGAGGCAATATGTTCTCCGGTGACGCGCCGCGTTGCACGGCGACGATGAGCGTCATCCGCGATCGCTCGCGGTCGAAGGCCGGGGACTTCTTCGCCTACTTCTCCGACCCCTACGGATTCATGCGCACGATCGTGCTGTCGCTTGCCGACATCGCATCAGAGCGTCGGGCTGCCGCCCGCCAGCGTCGCAGCGGCGCGCCTCATGTCGGTCGCAAAGGCACATACCCGCTGATCCGTGCCGCGATCGCCGTGGTGATGCGCGATCTGGTTACAGCCCTGCTGATGGCCGACATCGTCGAGGGCGTGCCCGTCAGCTACGCCACGTTCGTCGGCTATGACGAGGTGGCCCACCATTCGGGCATTCGCGAGCCCGATGCGCTGGCGGTTCTGGGGCGACACGATCGCCAGCTGGCCCGACTGGAGCGGGCGAGCGCCCAAGCACCTCGCCCATATCACCTGGTGGTGCTCTCCGATCACGGCCAAACCCAGGGCGCGCCGTTTCGCCAGCGCTATGGGGAGACGCTCGAGGATGTCGTGCGTGGGGCCCTGGCCCAGGGCGATGTGTACGCGCCAGCGGCGATCGACGAGGCGTGGGGTGACGTCGGCGCCGTCTTGGCCGACGCGCGCCAAGAGCCGAGCGTCGGCGGGCGTATGCTGGCACGAGCCACGCGCAGCCGCTCGGTGCAAGGCACGGTCGCCTTGGGGCCGAACCGCGAGGCCCTCGCCGAGCGCAGCGCGAGCGGCTCGACGGGCGAGTGGGAGGGCCGACGAGCGGGGGCCGGCGAGACCGATAAGGACGACTCTGCAGAGACGGAGGCGATCGTGATGGCCTCGGGTGGTCTTGGCCTCGTCTACCTTCCCTCCAGCCGTGAGCGACTAACCGCCGAGCAGATAGGCGAGGCGCATCCGCGCCTATTGGAGACCTTGGCTGCCCACCCGGGGATTGGCTATGTGATGGTGCGCTCTAAAGATCACGGTGCTCTGGTGATCGGCGGCGCCGGCCAGCGGCGCCTGAGCGACGACGCGATCGAGGGCGAGGATCCACTCGCCGAGTTCGACCCCACGGCGGCCGACCATCTACGCCGCCACGACAGCTTCCCGCACTGCCCCGACATCCTCGTCAACTGCGTATACGACCCCGCAACCGAAGAGGTTGCCCCTTTCGAGGAGTTCATGGGCTCCCACGGTGGCCTCGGTGGCCCGCAGACCAAGCCGTTCGCGGTCGTGCCGGCGGATTGGAGCGAGCCGGGGTCGGCGATCGTCGGTGTGGAGGCGATGCACGAGGCGCTGCGAGGCTGGGTGGCCCAGTCAGCGCGACCGCCGCGGATGTAGATCTCCTCCCGGGCCAAGCGACGGACGCGCCTGCAAGCCTGCAGCTACCTGCCGAGCCGCCAGCTCCGGCTTTCGTCTGATAGCTCGTCTTGGGGCAAGCCACGCCGCCGAGTTGCCACCCATACCGGTCGAGCGGGTGCCCTGAGGCGTTCTACTCCAATGCCGTTGAATGGATCGTGACTTCGTTTGAGTGTTCTGAGGCGTTCCCTACACCAATGCCGTTGACTGCCGCCACGGTGAAGGTGTAAGTCTTCCCCAGGCTCAAACCGTGGATCGTGATGGTTCTCGCGCTGCCAGCCGCTTCGCTCGCTTGGGCGGCTGAGTTGCCAGCGTACGCGGTGACGATGTAATGCGTGATCGGGCTGCCTTCGTTGGCCGGTGCAGCCCACGAGACCGTCGCGTCTTCTTTTTCATCGGCGCTGGCCGTGATCCTCCGCGGAGCGGACGGCACTCCCGCCGGTGTGATCGGCGGCGAGCGTTCCGAGGGCTTGCCCATTCCCACCGCATTGCTCGCCGACACGGTGAACGTGTAGACGGTGCCGTTGGACAGGTGCTCCACCGTCGTGCTCGTGTCGCCGGAGACCGTGATCGCGGTCTGCGCTTCTTCGCCGACGTATGGCGTAACCGTGTAGGAGGTGATCGCGCTGCCACCGCTGACTGGAGCACTCCACCTAACGGTGGCCCGCCCGTTGCCGGCGCTGTCCGAGACGTCCGTCGGCGCGGACGGCACCATTGCCCGCGGGGGCGCAGAGGTGGGCGTCACCGGGTTTGAATGCTGGGATGGCTGGCCTTCGCCCATCGAATTGCTGGCCGCCACGGTGAAGGTGTAGGTAGTGCCGTTTGACAGGCCACCCACATTCGTGCTCGTCACGCCGGACACCTTCGTAGCGGTCCTTGCTTCACCGCCCACGTACGGCGTGACCGTGTAGGAGGTAATGGCGTCGAGGCCGTCATTAGCTGGAGCTGTCCAGGTGACCGTCGCGCTGCCTTCACCGGGACTGGCGGACACGTCCGTCGGTGCAAGCGGCTTTGAGGCCAATTTGCCCGATGGTGTGGTGGCCGGTGTTACCGCGTTGGAATGCCGAGATGCGGGGCCCTTGCCGACAGAGTTGGCGGCGGTCACGGTGAATGTGTAGGTGGTGCCGTTGGACAGGCCACCCACCGTCGCGCTCGTGGCGTTAGAGACCGTGGTCGCGGTCTTCGCCTCACCGCCCGCGTAAGGCGTGACGGTGTAGAAGGCGATCGCGCTGCCGCCATTGCTCTCGGGAGCGTTCCAGCTCACCTTCGCGCTGGCGTTGCCGGGGCTCGCCAGCACGTTCGTAGCCGTAGACGGCGTCGTGGCCCTGACGATCAGCTTGCGTGTCGTGCTCGCGCTCGCTTCGCGCGTGTCGGCGACCACGAGTTCCACGGTGTACGTGCCCGGGTTGTCGTAGCGGTGGGTGGGCATCGGTCCTCTTTGCGTCGTCCCGTCGCCGAGCCTCCATACGTAGCTCACGATCGAAGCGCTCGGGTCGGGATCCGATGACGAAGCGGCATCGAAGCTGACCTCCTGTCCCACCAGCGCCGAAACGGGGCTGGTGCTAAAGCTCGCACGCGGCGGTGGCGGTTCAGCAGGGGATGCTTCTGGTCTGACGTGCACCGCGAGGGTCCCACGCCCGAGGGTCGCCCCGCGCGCGTTGCTCACGGTGAGCGTCGCTTCATAGGTCCCAAGATGCCGGTAGACGTGGGTGGGCGCCACCGCGCTCGTCCCCCCGCCATCGCCAAAACGCCATTCGTAACGAGCACCCTCGCCACCCATCACCCGCGCCGTGAACGCCACCGGCGCTCCCGCTCGCGGAGAACGAGGTGTCAGTCCGATCACAATCTCAGCGGTGTGGTTGGCCAGCAGACGCGGTGTGCGACCCGAGCCCCGGATCGCGGCGCCCGCCACACCGCCGGATATCAGCAAGAGAGCGCCGAGCACGAACGTCGGCACCGGCCTGTTGAGTGTGCGCATGAGCTTTTTACTTCGCCGCTCGTGAAGGTGGGCGCGCAGCGTTCGGCACAGCACCTGCAGGTTTTCGCCTGTCAGTCTCGCGCCTTGCCTGTCGCCGATCTTCTCGCGCAGCTCGTGCGCCTCGCTCAGCAGCCTGTCGGCGGGGGCGTAATCTTCACCGGCGAGGTGCAAAGTGCCCTGTTCGTGCAGCGCCCACGCCCTGCCCTGAGTGTTGCCCAATTGCGTGGCGATATCGAGCGTCGTCTGCAGCGAGTCCAGCAGCTCGGCCCAGCGCTTGAGCAGGGCAAGCAGGATCGCCAAACAGCGCGCAACGCGCAACACCTCTTCGCAGCGGCCTTCGCGATCGAGCTTGCGCAGCAACCCCAACAGTTCGTCCGCCAGCCCCGTCATGTCCTTCACGTCGACGTGACCCGTTGCGACGTCGGCTATCAGCTTGCTTGCCTGTGTGAGCTTTTCGGTTACCGCTTCGAGCTTGTCGGTCGCGTGCGTCGCGCGTTCCTCGGCGCGTTCGGCCTTCGCCACAGCCTTCGCCGTCGTGCTCACCGGCGATGCGCCTTTCGCCGCAGCCCCGCCTGCCGCAGCCCCGCTTGCCGCTAACGCAACCTTCGAGATCGCAACCTCGATCGGTCCCCCACGCGCCGCGCGCGCCTGCGCGATCGCCTCAGCGAGCGGCCGGACACCTCCCGTACCTTTCTCGCCAACAATCTTCGCTCCGGCCGGATCGCCAAACTGCAACACGCAACGACCCGCGACAACTTCCAGATCATCGCTCGATGGAGGGACTTTCATCAGTGTCTAAGGCGACGGGGTTCGAGCGTACGATCTCCGACCAGTTCCACTTCGTTCGCCGAGACCACGTGGCCGGCTATGGCAACGCGGCGACGAGGCGTTGGCCGTTTGGGACTCCCCAGCCGCTGGCGGCATCGAAGCCAGGCGTAGCTTGATAGCCCTGACCGGGTTGTGGTTCGGAGCGGTTGTCGCCTTTGACGATGTCGGCGCAGCCTAGCTTGCCCACAGGCTGTGTCTGCTGCGGCGCGTTTGCGTACAAAAGCGGCGCCATGAACACGGGCTTCTGGGTGGGCTTGCCGGCCGCAGCGATGCGCGTGATAAGGCTCGCCCACAGTGGCGTGGCGGCACTGGTACCACCGTTGCCGCCACGCTGGCCGAGTATCACGAGGTCGTAGAACGGCGGCCCGGCAAGTGCGGCTATATCGGGCACCACGCGGCCGTCGATGCTGCCCTGGTTGAGGGACTGCACCCGCACCGTCTGCCAGCTCGGGCGTCCGAAGATCACGCTTACGCCGCCGCCAGTAGCACCTCCGTGGCCCTTGCGTGTGCCTGGCGCCTCCCACCACACGACCTCTTCCTCAGCTTCGATCATGGTGCCGCCGACACTCAGCACAAACGGGCTCGTGGACGGGAAGTTGACGTGTGCGCGACCGTCTTCGAGCTGATCACCGGAGCCGTCGTCGCCGGAGGCGGCGCACACGGTGATGCCCAAGTGCGCAGCCGCTTGCAGACGCTGGTCGATCTCTTCGAGCGCTGCTTTCGACCAGTCCGGGCTGTCCTCCGCGGAGCCCCAGCTGACCGACAGCACCGAGGTATTCCCCGACTTGCCTTCGATCACCGCATCCAGGAGGTCTATCCAGCCCTTCTCGTCCCACGTGGAGAAGAGCACGAAGA
The DNA here is from genome assembly GCA_963725265.1 of uncultured Solirubrobacterales bacterium. GTDB lineage: Bacteria > Actinomycetota > Thermoleophilia > Solirubrobacterales > Solirubrobacteraceae > Palsa-744. Next base: position 1,383,423 of record CAVRXP010000001.1, on the reverse strand, counting down.
TCTCGGCGCCCTGGCACAGCCCGGCGACGATCTCGATGTCCATCATCACCTCGCCGGATATGTCTTCTACTTCTTCGCGCTGTTCCTGCGGCAGCTCCTGTACTTCCGCGGGCGTGGGTGGCTGCTCGCCAGCGTTCACGACCGTAACCTGCGGCACTGACAGGCCGTGCTGTTCGCAGAATTCGCCGAGGTCGCTGGGAAAGTACGCTCCCCCGAACTCCGCGATCGCCACCGTTTGCCCGGCGGCGCTCGAGGCCGGAAACGCGTAGCGCTCTTCCAGTTCGCTTGGGCCGAGACCCACCACCTGGGCGACGGATGACGATGCGCTGGTGGCGCCCCTGCCCCGGTGCGCCACCCGTCGTTGGTCGAGCCCGAACACGCCCGTGACGACGCCTTCGAGATCGGCGGGGATCTCCAACGCGCCCTCGCGCCCGCGGAACTCGCCGTCGCGCCCGCTCCTATAGATGCCGAGACCGGCGTGAAAAGCCTCCTCCATCTGCGCAGCGGTGCCGCTGACACGCACGCTGCGCGCAAGCGCAGACGAGCCCTCCACCTCAAGGCCATAACGCCCGAGCGTCTCCCGCACCTTCGCGATGTCCTCGTCGCTGGCGCCGAAGCCGTGCTCCAGCTCAGAGCGCGAAATACCCGCCTTGCCGGTGTCCAGCAGCGGTAGCTTCAGACCGCCGAGCGTGAGCGTCACCTCGATCCGTGTGTCCGGATTCACGTCGCCCACGCGCTGCGCGTCGTGCTTGCGTGCTCGCTCGCTGCCTGCGAGCGCGACATGGTCGTCGGTCATCGCTACCCCTTTCGTCCTTATCCGTGATATGTGCGCCACGACCGCAACCACCGTATTTCCGGCAGGCACGTATAAATGCAAACTACCAGAACATTACGACAGAAGTGACTCTCGTGCGCAGAAGGATTTATCCGAAAGACTCACTCCAGTCGGCTGGGCTAACTCTGTGCCGTCGGCCGTGCGAGCTCTGTGCCGCAGCGGCGCTGATCCGCTCGCGTTGCGCCTCGCCACGCATATCGAAGCGACCCTCGACCCTTCGCATATCGAAGCGACCCTCGACCCTTCGCATATCGAAGCGACCCTCGACCCTTCGCATATCGAAGCGACCCTCGACCCTTCGCATATCGAAGCGACCCTCGACCCTTGAATGATCTTCTGAGAGGATTCCCATCGGATGATGGCCAGCGACTCACCCCGCCGGTCCTTTGTGGATCTACACCGCGATGGCTGCTTCGCGATGCCAAACCCGTGGGATCGCGGCAGTGTACGCCTGCTGGAAGGGCTTGGCTTCCAAGCGCTCGCCACCACGAGCGCTGGCTTCAGTTTCTCCAAGGGGCTTCCCGACGCGCTGGACATGCTGAGCGTCGAGGAGGTCCTGGAGCACATCGCCGACATCGTCTGCGTCTCGCGACTGCCCGTGAACGCCGACTTTCAGTCAGGCTACGCGAGTGATCCCGACGGAGTCGCCGAGAACGTCCGTCGCTGCGTGGCTACCGGCGTCGCGGGCCTCTCGATCGAGGATGCCAGCAGTATGGATGCGCTATTCGAGCTCGAGGAGGCCGTCGAGCGCGTACGCGCGGCGCGCGGCGCGATCGACCAGTCGGGGGCTGGCGTGTTGTTGACCGCCCGCGCGGAGTGCTTCCTCGTTGGCCACCCCGACCCCCTTGCCGAGTCGGTACGCCGCCTGGAGGCGTTTGCCGCCGCGGGCGCGGACGTGTTGTTCGTGCCGGGAGTGCGTGAGAAGGACGACATTCGCACACTCGTCTCGACAGTCGCCCCGAGACCGTTGAACGTGCTGATGAGCTCCGACATAGGACTGCAGATGGCAGACCTCGAGGAATTGGGGGTGCGCCGGGTGAGCGTCGGCTCAGCGCTCTCCCGCGTGGCATGGGGCGCGTTCATGCACGCGGCACGAGCAATCGCAAAGGACGGAAGCTTCGCCGGGCTGCGCGAGGCCGCCCCATTCGACGAACTGAACCAGCTCTTTGCCACACGACGCCCAAACTAAGCCGGGTCGCCGGTACTGAGCACCTGGACCACCTTGCAGCTGCGGCCGACAGAGACTTGCCCTCAGCCACACTGGAAGAGCAGTCGAATGCGCTGGCCTTGAAGACCAACGGCCCCCAAATCGGCGCTTCCAACGGCGGGGCGCAAGTGAGCCGGCTCCGAAATCATTCCCGTTGAACTCCAGGAAATCCCTGCAAATGAGGGGCCTATAGTAAGCGTTCAGTTGTGGGTTTCCATAACAAGGATGGTTTGCGGCTGCGGCGAATCTTGGGGGTGTGGAGCTCAGTGAGGCGGAGGCGGTCTACGAGGCTGGCAAAGAGCGCTGCGTGGAGTTCGTCCTTGAGCTGGCGGGGGCGCTTGAGCGGTTGGCTGTTGCCAATGCGCGGCTTGAGGAGCGGGTAGGCAAGCTCGAGGAGCAGACGCGTGAGAGCTCGCGCAACAGCTCAAAGCCTCCATCGCAGGATCCACCGGCAACACGCCAGCAGCGCCGGGCGGAGGCTCGGGTGAAGGCCAAGGAGATGCTGCGAGCGGCGGGCGGACAGCCTGGTCATCATGGCTCTGGTCGAAAGCTCGCGCCGGAGGACCAGGTCGATGAGATCGTCGATCACTATCCAGACTCCTGCCAGGGGTGCGGGCACGAGTTCGGCATGCAGGAGCGTGTTCCCTCGCATCGCTTCGGGCGCCATCAGGTGGCCGATCTGCCGCCGACCAGTGTGATCTTGACCGAGTACCGCACGCACCGCCTGCGCTGCCCGCGCTGCGCCGCAAAGACCACCGGGGTGCTGCCCGATGAGATCGGCTGCTCGGCCTTCGGTCCCCGGCTTGCGGCCGCGGTCGTGAGCATGACAGCGCGCAACCGTATCTCCCGCCGCGACATGACCGAGCTGGCAAGGGAGCTGTTTGGGATCTCACTCTCGGTCGGTGCGGTCGACAAGGTCTGCCAACGCGCCGCGGCGGCGCTCATCTCACCGCATGAGCAACTCGTGCAGGCGGTGCTCTCCTCACCCGCGGTGAATCTGGACGAGACCGGCTGGCACACCGCCGGGGAGGGTCGCACGCTGTGGACCGCGACGACGCCCGAGGCGGCGATCTTCCGGATCGCCGAGGACCGCCATCGCGACCGTCTGGAAGAGCTGATCGGCAAGGACTACCCGGGGATCGCCTGCTCAGATCGCTGGTGGGCCTACGACCACCTTGACCCCTACTGCCGCCAGGTCTGCTGGCAGCACATCTATCGCGACTTTCGCCGCCACTCCGAAGGACTCGCGCTGCAGAAAGCATTCGGTGAGCAGGGCCTTGCGCTCACCGATCGGCTGTTCAAGACCTGGCATGCGTTTGATGAGCACCAGGACCGCGCGCGCCTCACAGAGGAGATGGAGCCGATCCAGGCAGAGTTGCGCGAGCTGCTCGAGCACGCCGCCCAGAAGAGCAAACGCACTCGGCTTCACCGGCGCTTCGCGAACAACCTGCTGAAGATCTGGCCAGCGCTCTTTACGTTCGTGACTGTCGAGGGCGTCGAGCCCACCAACAACGCCGCCGAGCGCTCACTCCGCGGCCCAGTCATCTACCGCAAGCTCTCGCACGGCACTCGCTCAGATAACGGCGAGCGCTTCATCGAGCGCATCCTCTCGGCCTCAGTCACCTGCCGCCTCCAACACCGCTCGCTATTCGTCTACCTAGCCGACCTACTCACCGCACACGCCCGCGGCGACCCACTCCCCACACTCGCCTAAACCAAGGACTGAACGGTTACGGCCTATACCGCCAACGGGATTCGAACCCGTGTTACCGCCGTGAGAGGGCGGCGTCCTAGTCCCCTAGACGATGGCGGCCTGTCTAGTCGCCGTCGAGGCTAGCAAAGCGCGGGGCAGAACGGGGGCGCAGCGTCCAAGCAGCGAGCCCAGCAAGCAATGGTCGAGTCGATCTGGCTGGCGCGCCTTGGCCGGCCTCGGTGCGATATCGTCGCCTGCCCCGACACGCGGATGTGGCGGAATTGGTAGACGCGCGGCGTTCAGGTCGCCGTGTCCGTAAGGACGTGGAGGTTCGAGTCCTCTCATCCGCATAGTCAGACACACTGTAAGTTTTGTGTGATAATCTTGGGTCTGTGGCATCTCAGGCTCCCCGGAAGACGGCAAAGGGCGAACCATTCAGCGTCCGCTTCACGGTACCAACCGATCGGACCGTCGAAGAGGAGGCCAGGCGCACGAGGCGCTCTAAGAGCGCCGTCGTCGAGGCGCTGACCGAGGAGGCGATCCGAACACGCCGCTTCCCCGGTATCGGCTTCCGTGGCGACGATGCAGCTCGGCGCCCGTGGATCATCGGCTCTGGGCTCGACGTATGGGAGGCGATCGAGATGCTCGAGGACTTCGGCGCGGCTGAGCGACTCCTACAGGAGACGCAGCTGACAGAGCGTCAACTGCGTCTCGCGCTTGCCTACCGCGATAGCTACCCCGAGGAGATCGGCGAAGCGATCGCACAGAACCGCCGCACACCAGATCTATGGCACGAGCTATACCCATTCATCGAGCTCCCGGCAAGCCCGTAAACGTCTTTGCGTCTGCTACTCGACGCCAACCTGTCGCCCCGCGGTATCGCAGCCAGACTTCGTGAAGCCGACCACGATGTACTGGCGCTAGCCGAAGACGTCGCCTTCGAGGGCTTGCCCGACCCGGAGGTGCTGGCGCTCGCCGCGTCCGAGGAGCGTGTGCTCGTGACACGCAACAGTCGAGACTTTGCGCCACTCGCACGCGAGTGGGCCGAAGCTCAGCGCCCACACGCCGGACTGATCTTGATCTGGACACTGGATCACAGTCAGTTCGCCGAGATCGTCGGCGCAATAGAACGCCAGCTGGAGCAACGCCCCGTCCAGGAGCAGTGGCGCGACATTACTGTCGCCTTCTGAGTTTCTAAGCCAACCGAGCGGCGACCGCAGCCAAGTCGTAACAGCTATCCTCCCCCGACAATAACCCGAGAATTGGAAGTGAGCCAATGATCAGGCAAGTAGTCGACCGGGGCGAAATGCGCCAGTACGTCGAGGCGCTGCGCGATCAGCTCGACGCGCCGCAACTGCAGGAGAAGGCCACGCAGGCCGCCGAGACGCTCGAAGGCACCGGCAATCCCGTGGAGAGGCTGCGCGCTGCCCTCCCTCCTGTGACCCCGGAGCTGGCTTCCTCCGGAGCCGACGCCGCCGACGTCGCTCCCTTCATCTCCCGCGACCCGATCCAGAGCCTGCTTGCAGAGCACGCTCGAGGACAAGCTGCGCGAACGCGGCGTGCCCGGCGAGGCCCCCAAGCGCCGTGGCTTTCTGGCCTGGCTGATCCATCTGATCGAGTCGATCCTGCACCCGGTGCGCTTCGGCCCCGACGACCCGAACTGGGTGATCGACGTCGCCGGATCGGTGCTCGAACGTATGGCCAAGGGCAACCATCCATTCAATCCCATACCGGCCGAATACGAGATCTCAGACAACGCCCGCGTCGTGATCGTCGGCGACTGGGGCACCGGCCTGCCGCGCGCGCAGGAGGTGGCCAAGTTCATGGCCGAAGAGGTCTCCGAGGCGTTGGCTGGATGCCGCGAGGTGCACGTCATCCACCTTGGCGACATCTACTACTCGGGCCTGAAGGGCGAGGTGCGCCGCCACGTGCTGGCGCCCGGGATGTGGCCGGTGAGCACAGAGCAGGCAAACGCCGGCGTCACCTCATGGTCGCTGAACGGCAACCACGACATGTACAGCGGCGGCTTCGGCTACTTCCAGACACTGCTGGGAGACGAACGCTTTGCAAAGCAGCGCTCGTCCGACGGCAAGGCGACGAGCTTCTTCAGACTGCGCTCTCCCTCCTGGGATCTCGTGGCGCTCGACACTTCGTGGGACACCGACATCCTCTCGACGCGGCTTCGTCGGCGTGCTCGAGGACCCACAGGCGGAGTTCGCACAGCGCGTGGCGGACGAATCGGACCGCAAGCTGATGCTGCTCAGCCATCATCAGTTGCTCTCCGTCTATGACAAGGAGGACCTCGGCCCGACTCTGGGAGACAAGCTCGCCCCGGTGCTTGACAACAACCGTGTGACCGCCTGGCTATGGGGCCATGAGCATCGCTGCATGGGCTTCGAGGAAGACAAGAAGGTCAAGAACCCACGCTGCATCGGGCACGGGGGTGTGCCGGTGCTGATGGAGCACAAGCCTGATGAACCGATCCCCTACCCGGGCGCCTGGGAGGAACGTGAATTCTCCGAGTACCACGGCGATCACTGGGGGCGGATGGGCTTCGCGATCCTCGACCTCGCCGGGCCACAAATCAAGGTGCGCTACCGCAACGAACTGGGTTCAACCTCGCGCGAAGAGTTAATCGAATGACACGCCCGCGTCATCGTCCGGCCGCCTGAGCCTCCGGCTCCGGATCCCGCGGCCGCATTCTAAGGCTTGGCCACGTGCACACCCGGCTCATCGAGCGCCGGGTCCTGCGGCGCCGCGAGCCACTCCTGGCTTTGACCGAGGCCGACAACGCTCTCCAACCCTTCGGGCACGACGCTCGGCGGCGTCGGCAAGGAGAGGAACCACAAGTCGATGTGATCGTCGAGGATGCCTTCCGTCGAGGGAAAGTAGCCGCAGAACAACGGACGCGAGCACACCCCCAGCCGCTTGAGCACTTGCACGCGCGGGTGCTCGCCGACCTGCAGGCGCGCCGAGCGCGTCCAGGGCAGGTTGAAGCCGGCCCGGCCGCGGAAGGAGATGTTCGACCTCATCAGCATGCCACGGAAGGCGCAATAGTTGGAGGTGGCCAGCGACAGCGGCAGACGCCTCGAAGCGGGGCCGATCGACCTCGATGCGCACACACAGCCGACCGTCGAGGTCGTATTGGCTTGAGACGGTGCGCGGGGCGATCACGAAGTCGAGATTGGCCTGGTGCTTTGGCATCCCCCAAATGCCCTTGCCGCCCTTGACCGATACTTCACTGGAGACGGGCAGGTCGATCACGTATTGGCCGGTCCCATATAGACGCTGGGCAAGCGGCAGAGCCGGCAGCAGAGCCGGCGCCGGACGGCGACCGTGAGTGCAGGCGATCGCGACCGAGAACTCGATGTAGCGCCCGATGTTGGTGGAGCGGTAGTCGACGACGGAGATCAACAGCAAAGACCGCGCGCGCGATACGCGCAACGGGTGGACCTCGTCTCCCGGCAGCAGCTCGGCTGCGGCACGCGCGTCGATCGTGAAGGCCGCCATCAAGGCCGGGCTTTCATGCGAAGCGACGGGCAGCGTGAAGGGGATTCCGTCGACGAGCGCGTGACGGCCGGACTCGCGGCGCAAACGGCTGGCGGATTCGCCGCGCAGCAAGCCGGCGATACTCATACGCTCCGCTCCAGCTCGGCCAGGATCGTCGGGAAGACATCTTGTGCAGCTCGCTCGCCCATGAACATGTCGAGGTGGCCGTAGCCGTCGAAGACGTGCAAGGCAGTGCGTTCTGGCGTGTGATTCGAGTACCAGGCGTGTGAGAGGCGCTGGCTCTCAGCCGTAAAGCAGCGATTGACCGCCCCGGCGATGAACACGACGCGCGCGTCGGTCTGTGGCGCCTGGGCGGTGAAGTCGCGCGGCAGCTCTGGATGATCTTCGACGGCGAGCAGCCGGCGCGCCCGCACGCAGCGCAGGATCTGCGAGAAGAACGTCAGCGGCACCGCGGCGAACTCGCCCTCGAGCCATTCGTGCGTGGCTTCGTTGAGGTTCTCGTGGCGCCACAACGTGGGCTTGGCGGCGCCGTAGGTGTAGCTCGACCACTTGCACACGCTGTTCTCGCACTCGTGGTGGTCGAGCTTGATCCAAGCGTCGACGAGCTTGGGCACGATCCAAGGCGCGCCGACTCTCCCCCATTGCGGATCGAGGTAGCCGAGCACCTTGGCGGTGGCTGGGATCATGCTGCGCAGCTTCAGCTTGGCAAGCAGGGGCACGACCGGATGGATCGAGACGGCGTTGGAGACGATCGTGCGCACCTGCGGCACGAGCCCTGCAAGCGCACTCATCATGAAGCTGGTGGAGCCCTGGCAGTGGATCACCGCCTTGATCTCATCGGCGCCGGTCTGCTCGCAGACCGTGCGCACGGCGTGCGGGTGGTCGTAAACGGCGGCCTGGTCGAGCGTCCAGTGGTTGTGTGGGATTTCGATCGAGGCGCGCCAGTTCTCAAGCCACACGTCCCACCCCTCGATCGACGAGCAGTTCGACGAGGTTACCTCCGCTCGGAGCGCGGAAGATGTTGGCGCGCACACCCGCGCCGTGCACGAGCAGCACGACCCCCTTCGCCGGCGCTCGCGTACCGCGCACGTTGATCACGTTGCATTTCAGACCGTCGCCCGCGGTGAACTCGACCACGCGCTCGGTCTGCCCGGTCATAGCGCAGGCTCAGTGGTCTCTGGGGTGCCGCGGGACCCGGCGCTCACGCTTTCCCCTCTGGCCCGTACACGCTCCACAGCTCGCCGGCGAACAGCTCACCGAAGCGCGCTATCGCGTCCACGCGATGCGCCGGGTCGGTGCGGAAGGTGGTCAGCTGTCGCGCGAAGTCCAGCGGATGGATGTGCAGGATGCCGCTCGCTACCACCTGCGCGTCGGCATCCTGCTCGGGCCCCAAGTGGCCCTCCAGCACGCGCGTGAACAGCGTCGTGGTCTCCGACCAGACGTCGAGGCCGTGGTCGTAGCGGACCTCCTTGAAACCGGTCATCGTCAGCGGGTGCTGCTCGCCGTCGGCGAACCACAGGCGGTAGAGCATGCGCTTGTACCCGGGACTCTCTTCGACGAACAGGTTGAAGATGCCACCGGTCACCCGACAGCTTGCCGCCGAAAGCGTCGGAGTCGATCCAGCCCTCGGCGCCGGCGCTGTGGCGCGGGTCGGCGATGAAGCGGTCGATGTCCTCCGTTTCGATCGTCAGGTGGAACATGAAAGCCGTCCCCGCGTCCTTGCCGGCGCGATAGCCACGGTCGAAGTCGGACTCGCCGAAATTCACGTAGCCCTTCATCTCCTCGGTAAAAGCAAGCGAGGTCATCTCAGGCTGGCTCCTTTCCTTCGTCGAGTATCGCCTCAGCGAAGCGGTCGGCGAGCGCCGCGATCGTCAGCGACGGGTTGGCGCCGACCGGCCCGGGCATGACCGAGCCGTCGGCGATGTGCAGGCCGGGATGTCCGAAGACGCGACCGAAGGAGTCGACGACGCCCTCCTGAGCGCGAGTTGCCCATGCGACAGCCGCCCAGCGAATGGACTGTAATTACGCGGTTCACATGCCAGATCGGGTTGTCGAGGAAGTCGGCGCCGAGCTTCTCGGCGACTTCTCGAGAAACCTTGCGGACACGATCGAAGTAGGGGGCCGAGGGACCGTCCTTGGACCAGTCGAGCTCCAGACGCCCATCCTGTAGCGTCATTTTTCCGCCAGGGATGTCGCGACCCATGCCAAGCAGCGGCAACAGACCGGAGGACAGGTCGCAATCGCCGAGCAGCGCAGAGGCAAGATCGCCGACCTCGCTGTGGTGGCGACCATGGATCAACGACCACACATAGTGGGCGACCTTCGGCAGCGCTTTGGCGATCGCCTCGGGCTCTTGCAGCATCTCGAGCATCCAGCCGCCGAACTGTGGAAAGCCCGCATCCTCCAGGTAGAAGCCGCGCCCGTCGCCGCCTTCGAGCTCGTCGGGCATGCGAATCGCACTCGTGATCACGGGACCGATGCCCGGTTCGATCTCGCGCGCGATACGTTTGCCGTCGGCGCCCTGGCGTGTGGCGCGCACCGCGAACGTGAGCAGGTCGCCGTTGCCGGAGAAGCCGAGGCCCAGCTGGTCTGAGAGCCCTGGCAGCGCGGCGCGATTGCGCAACATCAGCCAGCTCGTGCCGAGCGTGCCGGCCGAGAGGATCAGGCGCTTGCAGCTGATCCTCTCCAGGCCCAGCGCGGCGGTTTCGGTCGGGCTGCCTTCGGCCGTCGGGTCGTGGCGGACGTAGTTAACCGTGTAGCCGCCGCCCTCGACTGGCTCGAACGAACGCACCTCGCAAAGCGTTCGCAGATCGGCTTCGGCTCTCTTCGCGTCGGTCAGGTAGTTGTAGTCGAGCGTGTTCTTCGAGCCATAGTTGCAACCGATGTCGCACTCCCCGCACAGCTGGCAAGTCGTGCGCGTGCGTCCGTGCAGGTTTGGCTTGTCTTCGCGGATCGGCTCGCCCGGCACGGCCGGCGAGCCCTCGTTTGCGAACGTCACGGCAAGCGGCGCCAGTAACCAGTCGAGGCCGAGGCGCTCGGCAGCTTCGCGGTAGGCGAGTACCTTGGGGGTCTCGTCGTAGGGCGACTGCTCGAGCGGGAACCGCTGCACGCCGATGCGCCGTTCGACCTCGTCGTAATGGGAGTCGAGGTCGGCACGCGTCACCGGCCAGTCCTCATAGCCCCCATGCGCGAGGTCTTCTTTGACAAACCAGCGCTCGTCCTTGCGCAGGAAGACGTTGGCGTAGATCAGAGAGCCCCCGCCGAGGCCGCTCGCGCAGAGCGCGTCGATCCCGCTGAACGACCAGAAGTCGAACATGCCGTGCAGACCTTCGCTGGGATCCCAGAAGTTGCGCTTCATCGCAAGCGGGCTGCGGGGAAAGCTCGTCGGTGGATAGGCCTTTCCGCGCTCGAGCACGCATACGCTCCAACCCGCCTCGGCCAGGCGGGCGGCCGTCACCGAGCCACCGAACCCGGAGCCGACGACGACCGCGTCGAAGTGCTCGGGAGCGCCACCCACCGATGAGGCCATGTCGGAATAGTACGTGTTAATGGATTTAGGAGTCTCGCCCTCGCCAAAGCTCCGTTGGACTGGCTACTCTTCTCCCCGTGACTAAGACAAGTTTCTTCATTCTGACCTGCACACTTGCGGCTCTGGTGGCACCAAACGCGGCGGTGGCGAGCAGTTCGAGTCCGTCCCTGCCCACGCGCCTGACCGGGTTGCCAGCAAGCGCGATCGTGAACGGGACCGCACCACTCGTGGTTCGGCTGTCGGCGCCACCCGCACCGAACTCGCCCGCACCGATGCTCAGCCCAACGGTGGCCGGGAACTGGAAGTCGGTAGGAGACTCCGAGACCTTCAAGCCTGCCTCGACGCTCGAGCCCTGCAGCGCCTACACGCTGACCGTGTGGGCAGGGACAGACGCCCTGGGCCACCCCCCGCTCGGCAAGGCGCACCGGCAGACCCTGCGCGTCGCCTGCCCTTCGCTGCGCGGGTTGCAGCAGACGCTCGCGCGCTTGCGCTACCTGCCCTACACGATCGAGGCCGCGCACGGGCGCAACAGCGGCGCACGAGCCGAGAGCCGGGCCAGCGCCGCCCGCTACGCCTTCGATCCGCCCGCCGCAAGACTCGCAGCGAACGAGCCCGATGCACCCGGGCCTCGCATACGGAACGCTCGACCCGACCACACGCGGCGCCCTAATCGTCTACCAGTCCGATCATGGACTGCCGGCCACAGGGATACCCGACGGCTCGACCTGGGCGTCGCTGCTGGCCGCCGAGACGCTCGGTCATGTGAATCCGACGCCGTACACGTTCGTGACCGTCAGCGAGGGTAGCCCCGAGACCCTGGAGGTCCACCGCGGCGGACGCGTGGTCATCTCCACGCCGGCCAACACCGGCGTGGCGGGAGCAGAAACCGAACGCGGCACCTTCCCCATATACGCGCGCTACGTGTCGACCACGATGACCGGCACCAACCCGGACGGCTCACACTACAGCGACCCGGGCGTGCCTTGGGTCAACTACTTCAACGGGGGCGACGCCGTGCACGGCTTCCCGCGCGCCTCCTACGGCTTCCCCCAGTCAAACGGCTGCGTCGAGCTGCCGATCGGGACGGCGGCCCAGGTGTACCCGCTGCTCGCAATCGGCGATCTCGTGATCGTCAGCTAGCGCTGCCGACCGTCACACGCCCCGGGAGCGTGCCGTCGTTCAAACGCGAGCGCAGCACCTTCTTGTCGAACTTGCCGACGCTCGTCTTGGGCACCTCCCCGATGAAGGCGAACTCGTCCGGCAGCCACCACTTCGCCACGCGCCCGCGCAGGTGCTCGTGCAGATCCTCGGCCGACAGCGAGGCCCCCTCGCGCACAACCACGCAGCACAGCGGCCGCTCGGCCCACTTCTCGTCGGGCTTGGCGATCACGGCGGCCTCGATCACGTCGGGGTGGGCCATCACCTCGTTCTCCAGCTCGACCGAGGAGATCCACTCGCCGCCGGACTTGATCACGTCCTTGGAGCGGTCGGTTATCTGGATGAAGGCGTGCTCGTCTATCGAGGCGATGTCGCCGGTGCGCAGCCACCCGTCGTGGAAACGATCGGCGCCTGACTCGTCGCTGAAGTAGCGCGCAGCGATCCAGGGCCCGCGCACCTCCAACTCCCCGGTCGACTCGCCGTCCCAGGGGACCTCCTCCCCGTCGTCTCCGACGAGGCGCGCCTGCACCCACGGCAGCGGCTTGCCCTGCTTGGCGCGCATGTCCCAGTAGGCATCGTCGTGACCAGCACCCTCACCGCCACCAGCGGTCTCCCCAGGACGCGAATAGGAGGCGACAGGGCTCGTCTCGGTCATGCCCCACGCTTGGTAAACGCCCACGCCATGACGCTCCTGGAAGTCGCGCATCATCTGGCGCGGCACCGCCGAGCCGCCGCACGCGGCGTTCTCAAGCGAGGAGATGTCGACGTCGTGCGCGTCGGCATAGCGCAGCAGATCGGCGAAGATCGTCGGTACACAGCCCATGATCGTGGGACGCTCTGAGGCGATCAGCTTCGCCAGCGGCTCTGCTTGCAGGAAGCGGTCGGGCATGACCAGGTCGGCGCCGGCGAGCGCCGCGGCGTAGGGAATGCCCCAGGCGTTGACGTGGAACATCGGCACGACAACCAGCGCACGGTCGCGCTGGGAGAGCCCGAGCGCGTCCTTCATCAGCGAACCCGTCGAATGCAGCGAGATCGAGCGGTGCGAGTAGAGCACCCCCTTTGGATTGCCGGTGGTGCCACTCGTGTAGCAGAGCGCAGCGGCCTGGCGCTCGTCGAGGTCGGGGTAGTCGTAGGAGCCGGGGCCGGCTTCCTGCAGCAACTCCTCGTAGCGCAGGGCGTTCGGCAGGGAGCCGGCATCGCCCTCGCCCATAACGACGTAGTGGCGCACTCCGGTGAAGGTAGGAGCAAGCTCCGCCAGGATCGGCACAAGCGAGTCGTCGACGAAGACGACGCCGTCTTCGGCGTGGTTGACAATATACGTCAGCTGCTCTGAGAAGAGTCGGATGTTGAGTGTATGCAGGACCGCGCCGACGCAGGGTACGGCCATGTATAGCTCGAGGTGGCGCTGGTTGTTCCAAGCGAACGTGCCGACGCGCTCGCCTTCTTTGACGCCCAGTCGATCGAGCACGCGCGCCAGCCGGTCGACGCGCTCGGCAACCTGGCCGTAATTCGCGCGTGTAACACCCTTGTCGGTGAGCGTGGCGACCTCCGCGCCCGGATGGACCGAGCGCATACGGTGCAGCGGGTGGTGCAGCGTCAGCTGGAAGTCGTCCTGCATCAACCCTTCGAGCATCTCCCCTACTCCCTCTTGGTCGCTTCTCTACGCGGTAGGACATCACTGTAGATCGCGCGCGTGCGTTGCGCGACGTCGCTCCAGTCGAAGCTGAGCACGTGCTCGGATGCCTCGGTAACCAGTCGATCGCGCAACTCGACGTCGACCAACAACCGCTCGATCATCACCCCAAGGTGCTCGGGGTCGCCGCCGTTGAAGCGCAAGCCGACGCGCTCGCCGGCGGGGACCACCTCGCGCAGACCACCGGTGTCGGCCACGATGCAAGGGCAGCCGGAGGCCATCGCCTCCAGCGCCACGAGTCCGAACGGCTCATACAGCGAGGGCACCACGCACAGGTCGGCGATGCGGTAGAGCGAATGCAGAGCGTCATCGCCGATCCAACCGAGGAACACGCCGTGATCTGAGAGGCCAAGGCGTTCCGCCTGGGCCTTGAGCTCGACCTCGTGGGTGCCGCTGCCAGCCACGAGAAATCGCACACCGCCGACTTTCTCGATCACGCCCGGAAGCGCGTCGAGCGCGAGCTGAAAACCCTTCTCATAGACAAGGCGCCCGACGAGCAGCACCAACTTCTGCTCGGGCCGGGCGAACTGCAGGCGCAGCGACTGCAGGTCATCGACGGGACGCAGATCGCGCGGGTCGATCCCGTTGGGAATCACGGTCACGCGACGCTCGTCGATGTCGTAGATGTCGGCGACGTGCCCGCGCATGTAGTGCGAGCAGGTGATCACAGAGTCGGCGCGGTGCGCCATCCAGCGCTCGACCGCGTGGATGTCCGACTGCGGCGATTTGTCGACCCAACCCTGGTGGCGCCCGTGCTCGGTGGCATGGATCGTCGTCACATAGGGAATCTCCAGGCGATCGGACAATGCCACACAGGCATTGGCCACCAGCCAGTCGTGCCCGTGCACGAGGTCGTAGGCGTGCTCTTCGGCCAGCGCGCCACCCGCGGCGAGCATGTCGTCGTTCATCTGCGACACCCATCCGAGAAAGCGGTCGAGGTCCCGCGGAAAGCGCGGCTCGCTCACGCGGTGGACGGTTACGCCGTGCTGCTGTTCGCACACCGGCGACTCGTCGCGCCCACGCGTGAGCACATCCACGGCCACCCCCTGGCAGACAAGCTCCTCGGCCAGCTTGCGCACATGACGAGCAAGACCGCCCTCGATCACCGGGGGGTACTCCCAGGAGAGGATCAGGACGCGGTCGGCCACCGCCTAGACCCTACCTCGCCCTGCCCGCCGCCGTCTTCGGCGGCGGCGGATGTATCGGTGGAAAGCAGACGCGCGCGCATGACCTCGACAGCCTCCGGATTGGAGTCGATCAGCACATAGCGCCGACCGAGTTGGGCGGCGACAGCGCCGAGCGTGCCGCTGCCCGCAAAGAAATCGAGGCACCAATCGCCGGGACGGCTGCTGGCGCTGACCATGCGCCGCACGATGCCCTCGGGCTTCTGCGTCGGATAGCCGGTCTTCTCGGCGCCGCGTGTGGGCACGATCGTGTGCCACCAAACGTCGGTCGGCAGCTTGCCGCGCGCGGCCTTCTCCGGCGTGACCAGCCCGGGCGCCATGTAAGGCTCGCGATCCACCTCCTCTGCGTCAAAATAGTAGGCGGTGGGATCGCGCACGTAGACAAGGATCGTGTCGTGCTTGGACGGCCAGCGCCGGCGCGAGCGCGCACCGTAGTCATAGACCCAGATCAACTCGTTCAGAAAGCACTCACGCCCGAAGATCTCATCCAGCAGCAGCTTGCAGTAGTGGGCCTCCCGGTAGTCGATGTGGAAATAGAGCGTGCCCTCGCGAGCCAGCAGCCGGTGCGCCTGCTCGAGGCGCGGAGCAAGGAACGCAAGGTAGTCCTCGAAGCTGTCGCGGTAGGAGCTCTCGGCGAGCAGGCGCGTGGCATAGCGCCGTCCCTCGAAGCCGACCCGGTCGCCGGCCTCGTCGGAGACCGTCTGCAGCGTCCTGCGCGTCTGTTCGCGACCGGTGTTGAACGGCGGGTCGATGTAGATCAGCTGAAAGGAGCGATCTGCCAAGCGCGGCAACAGCTCAAGACAATCGCCGAGCAGAATCTGATCCTGCGAGGGTGGCTGCGGGGTCCCGCTCACGTACTGCCCCCAGGGACAAGGAAGATCGCCGCAAGTGTCGCCGCCCCACCATCGCCTGGCGCGAGATCGGCGCCGGGACGCGAGATCGTCAAGGTGTGGCGTCCCGCGCCCAGGCGCCGGCGCAGTGGAGTAATCACGTTGACCACGAGCGAGTTGCCGTCGAGTTGCCCGCCGAGCCTACCGAGAGTGAAGCCGTCGACGCGGACGCTCAGCGCACGCATGACGTCCCCCTTCAGCCAAAGTTCCCACACACCGCCGTGGGGAAGGACGAACGTAGCGCTCAGGGTTCCCGCGCCCCCCATGACGATGCCCTTGCGCGAGAGCTTCCAGCGATGCGGGCGGACCGTGTGCGCGAGCGCGACGTTCACGAGCTGACCGGCGCGTGCAGCAGAAAACGATTTGCCACGCAAGCGCCCCCCCGGAATGCGCCCCCATACCTGGTAGTAGACGCCCTGCCACAGCAGGCGGTAGACGACGGGCGGGCGGAGGGCAGTCGGGTCGCGGCGGGTGACGATCAGCGGATAGGCCGCAAACGCGGCGGGAGCGATCTTCTCGAGATCGACCGGGTCGCCATAGCCACCGGCGGCCGCCGCGAGCGCAGGCGGCGGATAGACGAAGTCGGGGCCACCGACGTCCATGCCGCGCAGCTCATACAGCGAGTATTCGTCGAAGTCGGTGAACAGTGTCGGTCCGCGCCCGGCAAAGTGCCTGCCGATCCAGGCCAGCTCTTCATAGCGCGCGGTGGGCGCGAGATTCGAGCTGTGGTAGAGCAGCGCATCGGAGCAGAGCACCCCGCCCACGAGCAGGAGGGCCGCGAGTGAAGCAGCGACGCGCACACGAGAGCCGCGCAACTCCGCCACCCCAGCCCAGGCCATCAGCATCACCGCGGGCGACGTCAACATCAGGGTCTTCGCATCTGCCCAGGTGCTCGCAAGCCCCGCGAGCGCGAGCCACACGATCACCAAACCAGCGAACCAAGCGGCCAGCGCATACCGACGGGTACGCACCAGATTCCCCATTCCTACAACCACAAGGACGAGCACCAGCGCGATCAGAGCAGTGGTGAGCGTGAGCGCTACACCGGTTGGCAGCAGCTTGTAGCTGCCGCCGAGCCATACGCCAAAGAGTTGGAACGGACGCAGCGGCGAGTGCAGGTTGCCCGGGTTGGAAGTCGAGGCGATCGCCTGTGCAACGTTCAATGAGCCAGCGAACTGAACCCATGTCGGCCAGGCCGCCACGAGCAGCACGAGCAGGCCGGTGCCGAGTACGGCGAGCAAGCCACGCGCGGACACGCGGACGGGTGTGGGCGCCGACGCTCGATCGCGCGAGCTCTCGCGCCGCCGGCTGGGCGCACCGCCACGCAGCTCGGCGAGCGCCGCGCACGCGAGCACGAGCGCCGCGGCAAGCGCCCAGGCGCCGAACGCGACGCCAAGTGTCGCCACACCGGCGGACACCACCAGCGCGAACGGAATCGCTGCACGCGCACCATTCCACAGCCAGCGCCGGTGATCCACGACCAGCGCGCCCATGCACAAAATCATCGAAAGGGCGACAATCTCCTTGACAGAGCCGATCAGCTCATAGGCATACACAAGCGCCGGCAGCGTGACCGTCAACGTCGCGAGCGCCGCCCAACCGCCGCGCAGCCCCACACGGTGCGCAAGCACCCAAGCCGGCCCGGCGGCGGTCGCGAGCATGAACGCGACGAACGGCTGAAACGTCCAGATCAACGGCAATCCAAGCAGAAAGGAGCTGCCGCCGAACAACGTGTCGGCACCCGAGGGATAGCTCGATCCGTAGTAGTCGTGCACGAACAGCCCGTAGGAGTTGTGCAGGTCCAGGTGCGAGTAATCCTGCCCGTGGCGAATCAGAAAGTCGGCACCGAGCATGTGCACGGCGGAGTCGGCGAGCGCCATGTAGGAGGAGAAGGTCGCTCGCCCGGCGAGCAAGACCGGCGCGAGCGCCAGGACGTAGGCAAGTGGAATTACGAGCACTGGCCAAGTGGAGCCGCGCCAAGTGCGCGCAAGGTTGCGCAACCGCTCTCGCCCCAACAGCGCCCCTGTGAGCGCCAGCGCCACGAGCAGGTAGGGAGTCGCGGGCGCAAGCGGCGCGATATAGGTGCTCAGCTGCGAGAGCACGATCAGCATGGCCCCCCCTACCGCGGGAAACAGCATGGCCGGCAGCAGTTCCCCGCTGACCCGGTCGACCAGCAGCCCACCGCCGAGGCACAGCAGCGCGAGCACAACCGGGTAGACCAGCGTCGTGAGCACGAACATCGGCGGCGGCCGATGCTACAGGCGGCATCTGCCAGATGACGAAGGCAGACCTATCGCACGAGCAAATGGGCCGGCGTCGCCTGCCGCGTCCACCCCCACAACGACGCGCAGCCAAGCCCGCTCAGACCCGGGCGACCTCGGCCTGCGACCCGGGTGCGTCTGCCGGCAGCGGATCTCCTGCTCGAGAAAACGCTCCTATGCACTTGCAAGTGTCGCAGCGGCATCCTGCAGACAGTCGTCTCCCCAGAAGAGCCGCTCGCCGACGGCAACCGTCGGCACGCCAAGCACACCACACGCATGCGCAACGTCGGTGGCGGCACGCAATGCCAGCTTGATCTCGGGGTCGCGCGTAGCCGCATCGACCGCCCCCCTATCCAAGCCTGCCCGCTCGGCCGCCTGCAGCACGTTCTCCTCGATCGCGAGATCGTTACCGCGCAGGAAGGCGTGGCGAAACGCCTCGATCGTGAACTCGCGTCCACGCCCAACCTGGAAGGCATAGGTGGCTGCACGCATCGCATACAGATAGTTCGTCGGCCAGGGCTGCGGCCAGCGCACGGCCTCCAGGCCATAGTCGCGCGCGCGCCGCTCGACCTCCGCGATCCCGCCACGGCGACTATCGACCCCGGCAAGCGCCCACGAGGAGCGCCCATTGGCCTTGAACAGCCCACCGAGTGAGATCGGCTGCCAGACAGCTGGCTCGGGTAGAACCTCGTCGATGCGCTCTGCCGTCAGATAAGCGTAAGGCGATCCAAGGTCGAAGTAGAAGGTACCCGCCGACATCTCTGAAGAGACTACCCGTCACCAACCCAGTTGATTCGAACTGACAAGCGCCACTGCCACGGCTCTTGCCTACACCGAGCCAGGCCGACAGCGTACGATCTCACGAATGAGCTCGGCGAGCTACGCGACAGGCCTAACACCGGCACGAACGCAAACGCTGTTCGGCAGGGTGATGGGACTGGTGGCGTTGACCATCGGTTTCGCGACCCTGGGCGTGTACATAGCACGTGAAATGGGCGGCGCTGGCTGGTTCATCGCGTGGCTGGTCGCATTCGGCTGCCTGTTCGGTCTCAACGCTGCCAATGCGCGCGGCAACCACCGCCTCGCGTTGATGCTGCTGTTCGCCTTCGGCCTGTTGCTTGGCGTGGGCGTGTCAAGCACCGTCAACTATTACTCGGCCACCGACCCGACGGCAGTTCGCCAAGCGCTGGGAGCAACGGCCCTGTTCGTCGGCGGGCTCGGCGCCGGCGGCTATGCGATCCGGCGCGACCTCTCGTTCCTGTACCGCGCATTGTTCTGGTTGCTGCTCGGGCTGATCCTCGCCGGCATAGTGCTCATCTTCATCCGCATCCAGGCCCTTTACACCGCCTACGCGCTTGCCGGACTAGTGATCTTCGGCCTCTACACGATCGTGGATTTCAACCGTCTGCGCCGTGCCGGCACAGACGAAGCGATCCCGCTGGCCGCGGGCATCTTCCTCGACGTCCTAAACGTCTTCCTGCTGTTCTTGCGACTGTTCGCTCGATCCTCGTAGAACACGTTTTTCAAAAGGTCGGCACGCCGGCCTAGGCCGCGTTCTTGGCGGACGTCTTGAGAGCACTCGCCGCTACGCTCACATTCGTGACCCCAGAAGAAATAGCCAACCTTGCGCATCTGCGCCGCGCCCGCGACCTGATGGACCGCGAGTACGCGCGCCCGCTCGATGTGGCCGCGCTCGCCCGCGCCGCATTGATGTCGAGCGCGCACTTCTCGCGACAGTTCCGTGCTGCCTACGGGGAGACGCCCTACGCCTACCTGATGACGCGGAGAATAGAGCGTGCGAAGGCGCTGTTGCGCCACGGCGAGTTGTCTGTCACCGAGGTCTGCCTGGCGGTCGGGTGTACGTCACTCGGTTCGTTCAGCGCCCGCTTTACGGAGTTGGCCGGCGAGACGCCGACGGCATACCGGGCGCGCGACCACAGCGCGCTCGCGAGCGTGCCGGGCTGCCTCGCCAAAGACCTCACCCGCCCGAGCCGCCGGTCGAACGGGATCGAATCGCGCAGGATTCCAACCGAGCAGGATCGAAGAAACGCACGGGGCGCCAACCCCCTAGTGTTGAGGGCATGAACCTAACTTTCTCCCAATGCTTCGTCCTAGTCCATGACCCCGACCTCGCACTAACTTTCTACCGTGACACGCTCGGCCTCGAGTTGCGCAACGATGTCGCCCGCGGCGACTTCCGCTGGATCACCGTCGGTGCTGCCTCCCAACCCAGCGTCGCGATCGTCCTCACCAACTACCTAAACGGCAGCCCAGCCGACAGCGACGCGCTAGCCGCGCTTCTTGCCAAGGGCGCCCTCAACGGCGTCCACTTTCACACCGACGATCTCGACGCCACTTTCGAAAAGGTGAGTGCCGATGGCGCCGAGATCGTGCAGGAGCCGACCGATCAGCCATGGGGCACGCGGGACTTTGCCGTGCGTGACCCATCCGGCAGTCTGGTGCGCATCGACCAGCCGCCCGCCGCGTCGTCGTGACGCAACGGGACGATCGGGCCCGTGACTAAGACTCAGCGTCACCGCGGTGCTCCGGGTCTAGGACATCCGTCGATCAAAGCTCGACATAGGGCCCCGATCGGGCCCCTATGTCGAAGGACTTCTTCTGAAGCCCGAACCGCGGGGCGCCGGCGGCTCGATGACGACGATCTTCACGACCAAGAAACGCGCAGGACGGAAAGCCGGCTCGCACGCCGGTCGCGAGGAGCAACTCAAGCACGCCAAGAAGCGCGAGAAGCAAGCCGCAAGGCACGCAAAGCACCACACGCGCAAACACAAACGTAAAAACGAGCATCGCAAGCCGGCACATCGTTCCGCGCCCCACGGCACGCTCGGAATAGCGCTACCGACCGCGCCAGCCTCGCCACCGCCCCCCACGGCTGCCGCCGTCCCGTCCGTCGGCTCGCCGCCGATCACCCTCGAACAGGCACAGCGCCTGCTATGGCGCGCCGGCTTCGGACCGACCCCGGGACAGGCTGAGGCACTCGTCGGACAGCCTTTGCAAGAGGTCGTCTTCGGCCTCACCCGCCCCTCCGGCACGGCGACGCTGAGCGGCCCGGAACCGGTCGACGAAGACGGCAACCCCCTGGACCCGGACAGCGCCTGGGGTCAGGACCACTGTTGGTGGCTGGATCGCATGGTGCGCTCCGACCAGCAACTAATCGAGCGGATGGCCTTCATCTGGCACGACTGGTTTGCCAACTCCAACGAAAAGGTGAACAACCAGCGGATGATGCTCGAACAGAATGAGTTGTTTCGCAGCATGGCGCTCGGCAGCTTCCACGACCTATTCATGGCCGTCACATCGAACCCGGCGATGCTCGTGTTCCTCGACGGAATCTACAACGAGAAGGACGACTCGAACGAGAACTACGCGCGCGAGATGATGGAGCTGTTCTCGCTGGGCGCCGACCGCGGCGCATACACCGAGGAAGACGTGCGCGAAATGGCCCGTGCTCTGACCGGCTGGACAGCGGAATGGTCATCCGAGGAAGGACTCGTCGAATTCGAATTCGACACTGCCCGTCACGACAAACACGAAAAGACCGTGTTCGGGAAGACAGGCAACTGGGGTTGGGAAGACGCGGTGCGCATGTGCGTCGAACACCCACTGCACGCCTCGTTCTTCGTCACCAAGCTATGGGGCTACTTCATTGCAAGCCCGCCGGACGAAGCCACGCTTGCCTCATTGCAGGGGGTGTACGTGAGCTCGAACTACAGCATCCAAGCGGTCGTCGAGGCGATCTTGCAGCATCCCGACTTCTACGAAGGCCCGGAGTTGGTAACGCCGCCCGTCGTCTACAACGCAGGCTTGTTGCGCTCGATCGGCCGCCCGATCGACACGACCGCCTGGGCCTGGCTGTCGGCAAACGCCGGCCAGCAGCTCTTCTACCCCCCCAACGTGTCTGGCTGGGATTTCACCCGCTGGCTGGACACCTCGACCGCCAAGGCGCGCTGGGAAATGGCCAGCTACGTGACCTCAAAGACCTATCCGGACCCCTGGCCCCCGGAAGGCCAGCCGCAATACAGCGCCACCGAGGACCCGACGGAAGCGCTCGCGAGCGCACTCGCCTACTGGGCCAACCCGCCGCTCTCCCAGGAATCCGAGCAGTGCATCGCCGCCTTTGCTCGGTCCTGCTTGAAGGAACCGCTTGCGAAATGGGAGCAGAGCCCCTACCGCGCGATGCGCCAGAACGCGTTGCGCATGCTGATCGCCACTTCTCCGGACATGCAGGTGAGCTGAGATGTGCGCCAGAGCGAGCGCCAGTCGAGCGACGGCACCCAACAGGAAGAGCTGATCGTGGCCAAGAGCTGCTCCTGCAACGACTTCACCCGCTCACAACTCTTGCGTCGCGGCGTCGCGGCGGCCGGCAAGGGCCTGCCCGTGATCGAGCCCGGAATGCCACTACCGGCCGGTACGGGCCTTGACCGGCGCACGTTCCTGTTGCGCTCCGCCGGAGCGGCTCTATCGGTTTACGGCGCCTCGATGCTCAGTCCGCGCCACTTCGAAGAGGGCATAGCCCAAGCCGCAGCGGCCACAGCCGGCACAGAACAGCCGGTGCTCGTATCGATCTTCATGGAAGGCGGCTGGGACGCGCTGTCGGTGCTCGCCCCCGTGGGAGAAGCCAAGTACAGAGAACTTCGCCCAGAGCTGGGATTGGCCGAAGGGACTGGCAAGCCCTTCAGCGAGGACGAGAGCTTGATGTGGCATCCAGCCGCGAGCGGACTGGCCGAACTGCACGAAGAAGGCAAGGTCACGACCTTCCCGGCGATCGGCTACCGACCGGCCGACGAGAGCCATTTCACAAGCCGCCACTACTGGGAGGTCGGCCAGCTCGACGCGCAAGCGCGCTCAGGCTGGATGGGCCGCTACCTGGATCTGGTCGGCGAACCGAACAACCCTCTGCAAGGCCTGTCGCTCGACTACTCGCTGGCACCCGCTCTCGCAACCGCCACCATGCCTGTGGCGGCGGTCTCCTCGCCGGCGGACTACACGATGTGGGCCTACGGCCTGGGCGAACCGGTGAGCGGACCAGCCCTCGAAGCGTTCGGCGAACTGGGCGCACTGCCGGCTCCTTCGTCCGCATACGCACAAGCCCGCAACGCCTCCTATGACACAAGCTTGGTGCTGGCAAAGATGGCAGGTTTCGTGCAGTCCGAGAAGGAATCGGGCGACAAATCCTCGATCGCCTACCCAAGCGGCGAATTCGCCGAACGACTGGCAGTGCTCGCGGCGATGCTGCACACGGGCATGCCGATCAGGTGCGCCTCCCTGAACGCCCCCGGCTCCTATGACACCCATGCGGACGAGCCCACCACGCTCAGCACCAACCTCGAACAGACGGTGAGCGCGCTGGTCGCCTTCCAGCGCGACCTGGAAGCACGCAAACTCGATCAGCGAGTCCTGATCCAACTATGGTCTGAGTTCGGCCGCCACCCACAGGAAAACGGCTCCGGCACCGACCACGGCGCAGGCGGCCTAGCATTCCTGATCGGCAGCCGCGCCGCCGGGAAGATGGTGGGTGAATTCCCCGGCCTGAGCAAACTAGACGTCAACGAAAACCTGCTGAACACCTCCGACTTCAGGGCAATGTACTGCTCGCTGCTGGAACAGTGGTTTCAAACCGAAGCAGGCCTTGTCATCCCCGAAGCGGCTTCCTTCGAACGGCCTGTGCTGGTGCGTTGAGAGGCGCGCGGCGCTTGGCGATCGACGCTGCTCGCGGGCACCGTTTCAGACCCCCACCGATTGGCGCGCGCTACGTCAGGCAGGATCGCACGATATTCCCTCCAGTGCTCAAGACGGCTCCCAGCCCCCACCAGCATCCAACGAGATCTAATCGGGAGACAGGTGTTGGTTCGCTCGGATGAGCGGGATTCGGTGGGGCGTGAGCGGTCGGGCGTCCACTCTCACACCGCAGTCCCACACCAGCCGATCACACAGGCTTCGCGGCCTCAGCGACGCGACGAGGCTGGCACGTCAGCTCCGCTGACCTGCCAGCGGAGCCCAGGACCGAACTCAAGGACGATCCCGGCGGGACTGACCAGCTCCCAGCTGGGTGGATCGTCCTTCGCTTCAACGGCGGCAGGCCTCACGTCGAGCACTGAACCATCGGAGAGCATGCAGCGTAGCTCTCCTGTTTTTCCGTCAATGGCCACATCATCGATAGAGCGCCCGACCAGCTGACCTGGGTCGGATGGCGACCACTCAGCATCTTGTGTGGCCAGGCGCCAGAGATCGCCGTGCGAGTCGCGAACATCGACGTGGAGCACGTCTGGATGGGCGATACGCGCGTCGACAATCGATCCGCGCATTGAGCGCAGTACGTTCGCGGGTGAGGCATCTAGGGCTACGACGGTTGCCATCGGTCCTTCCATTGTCGCAGCCAAGCCACCAATTCGCCATAGGTCATGTCAGCTTGGATGTCACCAGACGCCTTCTCGCCATGCAGGGCGTCGCTCGCTTCGTAGCGCTCGCTTGCGGTCAAGCCTACCTCGCGGCAGGCCTGCCTGAATTACTTGATGTCACGCTTGTTGGACACGAATGCAGCGAGTCTAAGTCCGGAGCCACCACAACCGAGCCTGAATGAGCTCGCGGTTCGCTCGTAGGCCACCGTAACGCGGTCCAAGGCGCGCTCGTGGTCGCGGTGGCCGTAGAGGCGACGAAGCTCGCCGCCGTCGATGTGACCAAGCGACCTACAGGAGTGGTTGAGGGAAACGCGTAGCGAGGCAGGCGCAGGGCGCGCGCGACGATAGGCATAGTCCCACTCTCCGCAACGGCGAGCAATCAGAACATGCAACGTAAGCAGGCTAGCTCGCACACCGCGATTCTGACACGTTGAAATGACGTGTCAGAATCGCTATGCTCCGTACATGTTGACCGAGCGTCCCCTCCTCTCCAAGCGCGAGGTTCTTCGTGCGCTTGACCCGACCGGTCGCGCCGGCGAGAGCGCGTTTCGCCGCCTCAAGCGAGACGGTTTCATCACCGGCGGGATCGAAGTCAAGCCGCGTCGCGCGGGCCGACTCAGCGGTACGGTGACCGCGTTCTGCGCGCTGAACCGCGACGCGGCGACGGCCTACCGCAAGCAGCGCCCCGACCTGGCCCTCCGGATAGCAGCCCGCGCGGCCAAGCTCGAGTCCGGCCCTACAGCGCGGCGTCTGGCCGAGGTGGCAAGGAACGAGACGTCGATCGACACAGGTGAGCTGGATCTCGAAGGCATCTACGCGCGTCTCATACGCGGCGATCGTCGGCCGGCGGACGAGTTCGCGCGCCGTGTCTCAAGCGCGCGCCGTGCGCTTGAGCGCCCGCTGGCCGACATCGGGGTGAGCACGATCCTGGGAACCCTCGTGAGCCTCGACAGCGACACCGCGGAGATCGTGTCGGCTACGGGCGAGCGCTATACATTGCCCGCGTCCGCTCTGCCCTCAGGTGGACTCAGCGTTGGTAGCCCGATCAAAGTGCGCGTCGAGCTCCTGGGCGAGGGCGCGCTGTGGACAGTCGTGGAGCCCGCTTGGACGGACGCGGCGACCGACGAACTGCACGAGGATCCCTTTGGCGATCTTCGCCCGCGCTGGCCCATCAACCTCGACGGCATGCTGGACAGCGTTGAGGCCGCTCGCCCGCTAGCGCTGATCGGTCCACGGCTAGCCTGGCGCTAACCGGTGGCCCGTCGGCTTCTGCCAGCGCCCACCGTCCGCCTCGCCCAACCGGGGGACGCCACAGTGATCCGTGCGTTTCGCTGTGGACACCGCCCTTGGTACGTGCAGGACGCGGCCAAGGTGATACGCCGCGCGGCCTCGATACTTGGCACACCCACTGCGGCGACCCGAGGGACGAAGATCCTGCTCTTCGAGATAGGCGACCGTCTGATCGCAATCTCCGTCGTGCAACAGGCTCACGACCCGCAGACGGCCGACTTTGTGGTGCTGGCAATCCACGAAGAGGCCCAAGGCTCATGGCTGGAGGAGAAGCCTGCCCGACCACTTGGCGTGGCAGCGCTCGAAGAGACCGTCCACCACGCCGCGCAGGACGGCTATGAGCGCATAATCGCCATCGTCGCCGAGCAGAACGAGAAGTCGATACGACTGATCACCGGCAGCGGATTCTCAACCGTAGCTCGGCTCGACAGCGACTACACCCTCTACCAAGCCGCCCTGCCTGAACCAGAGCTAATCGAGTAGCGGTCAGCCACATCGCGCTTTGCGTAAGACCCCTGTTTCCGCGCGTCATGGAAGAAACAAGGCGAGGGCACATCTGAACACACAGCCGCATCCACTCCAAGCACCGCAACATCGGTGGCGAGTCAGGCTCCGGACACCCGGAAAATAGAACATGAATAGAACATAGAACCTGCCATCGAACTGAGCTAACAAGCTTAATTTTGGCTCAGATAAAGGAGATTCTCGGTATCGGGGAGACAGGATTTGAACCTGCGACCGCCCGGCCCCCAGCCGGGTGCGCTACCAGACTGCGCCACTCCCCGTGGTGCCCTTCGATTCTACGGACAAACACCCCGAGGCACCTGCCCCGCGAGATCAAGCCCTCGATGGTACTTTGGCCCGGAGCCCTGGGATATGCACGCCAAGCATCCCGCGCAGTAGCCCCTTGTTGAAGTCAAGGAAGTCAAAGTAGTCGCGCCAGAGCACGATCTGCCCGTCGCGAACGTCAAAGCGTCCACAGACCCATAGCTGCACATGGAGCTGGCGAAACTTGAGGATGTCGGTCCGCTCTGTGAGGATCGATGCTCCGTCGGCGCAGATCGTGTGGATGACGACGTCGAAGCCGGCTCCATTCTCATACCCCTTGCCGAAGAGGCGTCGAACACGCTCGCGCCCGTGGACGGTGGGCAGACCAACGTTCTCGTAGCGCACGTCCACCGACAAGAGCCCCACCGCCTCGTCCAGATCCCCGCAGCGTAGAAGCTCCGTGAAGCGCTCGACCACGAGCACAGGAGACGAATCAACCCCTGGCTGGTCCACTGCGATCCCCTCGGGTTTACTTGCCGACTCGATCATCCAGCTCATCCCCCGCCAACCTCAGCCGCCCGGCGCAACATCTCATCCTCGGCGACGTCCTCGACATGCGTGGCCACGTTCCAGCGGTGCCCGTAGGGATCCTCGAATTGCCCGGAACGATCCCCATAGAATTGGTCTTCGACCACCCGCAGCGGCTTGGCCCCTGCTTCGACCGCCCGCTCGAACGCGGCGTCTGCGTCCTCGAGGTAGACGTGGATCGTCACCGGCGTGCCTCCGACCGACTTGGGACCTTGGATATTCATCTCAGGGTTCTCATCGGCAAGCATGATCACGGCCTGCCCGATCTGAAGCTCGGCGTGGCCGACCCTGCCGTCGGGTCCGTCGATGCGCATGCGCTCACTTGCTCCAAACACGCTTTCGTAGAACTCGATCGCCGCGTTCGCGCCGTCGACGATCAGGTACGGCATCACCTGCGGGTAGTAGTCGGGGATGGGCTTGACCATCAGTGCCTCCTGAGTCATTTTGACGGAAGCGGGCGACGGGAATCGAACCCGCCCTAGAAGCTTGGAAGGCTTCTGTGCAACCACAACACTTCGCCCGCGAGGCGCCAACTATCGTACCGTCCGCCCGACCACTAAGGTATAGCCGTGCGCTTCAGGGCTCTGGCTTTCCTGCTCGTGCTCACGCTGGCCGACTACTTGTTGTGGAACTGGTCGATCGCCGGCGGTCACGACATCCTCTCGCTCGTTGCGGGTCTCACACTGCTCCCTCTGGGAACGGTGAGCATCGCTCAACTCGCGCTCGCCGCCGCCCGCCTGATCGGCTTCCTGCTCGGCCGCCCCTCTAGAAGCGTTCGCGCGAGGCGTGTCGCCCAAGCCGAGCACGCGCGACAGCCCGCGATTGTCGAGGCCGAGCAGCCGTCACGCAGGCTCGCCGCCTGACGGCGGTCCCAGGCTTGACGACCCAGCGATGAGCGCCAAGCGAGGCTTGCGCATGCTTCCCGGCTCGACCAGGGGTCGACTGACGGCGGCGGCGGTGGCGCTGCTTGTGCTGGCCGGAATAGTCCTGGCGGCCTACCTCTACGAGAAGCACCGCACCGGCAACATCTACCACCCACAAGCCCGGTTCGTGCCGCAGCCCACCCCAACCCTGCCGAGGGTCAAAAGCCAGGACCACTTCGCCTGGCCCCTGTACGGCTACACCGAGAATCACACCCGCTTCTTTCCGGCCTCGCCGACGATAAGACCTCCGTTCAGGACCGTGTGGGCGCGCGGCGGCAGCGCCCTGCTCGAGTTTCCGCCCGTGATGTGGGGCAACCGCATCTTCCAGCTCGCCGACGACGCGACGCTCAACGCGATCGACAAGTACACCGGACAGACCCTTTGGAGCAGGCGCCTCGGGCGCGCTCTCGGCCTCCACTCCGGCCGTCGTCGGCCACGACCGTGTACGTGACGATCCTCTCGCGCTCGCCTGGCTCACAGGCCGGACGGGTCGTGGCCCTGAATACGCTCAATGGCCACTTCCGCTGGACGCGCGACCTGCCCAGCCGCGCGGAGTCCTCCCCCCTGCTCGACAAAGGCAAGCTGTTCTTCGGCTCCCAGAACGGAACGGTATACGCGCTCAACGCAAGCAACGGCAACGTCCTGTGGACCTACCACGCGGCGGGCGCGGTCAAGGCCAGCCCGAGCCTCTCGGACGGCGTGCTCTATTTCGGCGACTACTCGGGCGAGCTGCAGGCCGTCGGCGAGGAGCATGGCCATCTGCTGTGGCGCAGCGGCTCCGGCGGCGCTCTACTCGGCAGCGGCACCTTCTACTCGACCCCGGCCGTCATGTACGGCCGTGTGTTCCTCGGCAACACCGACGGACGCGTGTACGCCTACGACGCCTCCTCGGGTGCACTGGACTGGGCGGTCCAAACTGGTGCCTACGTGTACGCCTCGCCGGCCGTCACGAACGCTCCGGGTCTCGGCCCGACCATCTACCTGGGCTCATACGACGGCACGTTCTATGCCCTCAACGCCCGCTCGGGCCACATCGAGTGGCAGTACCACGCGGGCGGCAAGATCTCCGGCTCGGCGACGATCGTCGGCAACATCGTGTACTTCGCCGACCTCGGCACGCACCGAACGATCGGCCTGGGCATCTCCACCGGCAGAGTCGTGTTCTCGATGAGCACAGGCTCATTCGACCCGGTCATCAGCGACAACCACTACCTCTACCTGTCGGGCATCACCGGCCTGTATGCACTCGCACCTCTAGACGCAACGCCGCAAAGAGCAAAGACGCCGAACACGACCGGCACCGCCACGAGGACAGCACCCGCAAGGGTTGCTGCCCTGGCACACGAGCGTGCCGCGGCTAGAGCGCCGCGCGGCCGCCGTCGCAAGACTCAACCGCAGCCATCGCCGGCCAGCCCAAGCCCACGCGCGAGCGAAAAGCGCGCCACGCACACGCACCACACCGGGGTACTTGACGCTCACGGCGGTCCACCCTCCGGGCGCGGGCGCGACGCATCCGTGACCCTGCACGACCGTCCAGTAGCGCGTGTAGTGCAACCGCACAAGCGAGGTCCCAGACATGGCAAAGCGCAGCGTGAACGAGTCGTGGTCCAGCCCAGTCAGCACGTGCCGGCGCGGAGGCGATCGGAGTGGGATCGAGCACCCTGAAGACGCGCCAGTGCCTGCTGGAGAACACTTCGCGCAGGTAGGGCAGGCCTTTGCGGATCAGCGCCGCCTCTTCGTCGCTCGATCCATCCAGGCGCACGTCGGGCAGCGCGACATAGCTGACGGCCAGATTCCTCGAGCCACGCGCGGTAGGCGGAGGCGGTGAGCGTGCCGCCGAAGAACAGCGGGTCGTACTTCGTGTCGAGCTGGCGCTCCCAGCCGCGAGCCAGGGAAAAGCGTTGCGCGAGAAAGGCCGCCTCCCAGTGGGAGTGTGTGAATGGCACCTCCACACGCACAAGCGAGCCGCCGTGGGCGTCGAGGAAGCGTTCGAGCGGAACGTAGTAGGCGGCGCTCGTCGAGGGATCGCCGATCACCTCGGCACTCTCGCGCACCGGCCCCCAGGCAGTCCAAACGACGATCACCCCGACCGCGAGCACGATGCTCGCAAGCGGACGACCGGGACGGCTGAAGCCATCGCGCCCCAACACGCACAGCGCAAGCGGCCCAGCCAAGATCACCGCATAGCGAGCGATATTGCTGCCCATCGGCGTCGGCGCGATCGAGAGAAAGGTCACGCCCAAATAGATCAGCGCACCGATCCGCAACAACCGCTCCTCCCACGGCACGACATAGAGGAACGCCAAGGTCACCGCGACCGTCGCGATTATCGAGCTGGCGGCAAACGGCTCCCAGCCGCCCTCGGGAAACAGAGCCTCGAGCGGCAGGACGACGACGAGCACCGGCAGCACCAGCGTCAGCCCGGCAAGCGCACGGCGGCTGACGAGCACGTGCGTAGCGCCAGCCAGCGCAAGCAGCAACCCAGCGACGGGACTCGTCGCAGTACACAGCACCGTGAGCACGACGGCAAGCCAGGGCCGCCCGCGCACGAGCGCGAGCACCGCGAGCACGGCAAACGTGACGCCAAGCGCGAACGTCACACGTCCGATCCACAGATCGCCAGCGGCGGCTAGCGCAAAGCAGACGGCCCCCCAGCGTGCACGCGGCCCGTACACGCCGAGCGCTATCCGCTCGAACGCAAACGTCGAGACGAGCACAGCAAGCGCGCCGGCAACGCGGATCCCCAGCAACAGCGCAAGCCAAGGGAACACCAGGCTGTAGCCCGGAAGATGGTGTCCGCCGTACCAATTGTTGTCCCAAACCGTGAAGCCAAAGCGTTCGAACAGCGTCGCGCGATATGTCTGCGCAGCAAAGTCCGGCGAGCGGGGAGCAAGCAACAGCCAGCTCCCGACAAGCACGATCGCCGTGAGCATCGCCAGCGAAATGCGCACGTCCGCGAGCGACTTGCGCGAGGAGCCCAGCCGGGGCTGCCCCCCGGCAAGTGCATGGCTATCCACCGAACCCAAGCGGCTCAGTATGGCGAGACCGCCCACAGCGTGAGACGGATCGGGTTGGTGGCCGATCCGGACGTGATCGAAGGCGCCACCGTCCGCCATCAGATCGAGAACTGCTCAAAATGGCGGCACGAACCGATAAGTTGGCTGAGGCTCGGCGTGCTACCCCGCCGAGCCTCAGCACGCACGCGAGTCGGATCTCAGAATGGACGAGTCGCGCGCTTGTACGTGTATGAACAGCCGGGAGCGTTGGAAGTCGCGTTGCGCACCGCAAACGCCGGTAGCCGATAATCAGCGCCGATGAACGCTCTCGACAAGCGCGCCCGCCTCGGGCTGGCGCTCGCGCTGCTTGTTCTCGCGGCATTCGCATCGGGCTGCGGCACCGTCCATCCGCCGCCGCTCGGCGGCGCGGCCCTGGCCGAAGCGCAGACGTTCCCCTACTACAGGCTCTACTGGGCTGGCCCAACGCTTCGCCGGCCACCCGCTGGCCGCCGTCGACGGCCTGAAGAGCTACAGCGCCGGGATCGGCGACAGCGTCTACTACGGCGACTGCGTCAGCGGCAAGGGCCTGCTCGGCGGCGGCGGCAGCTGCCTGCTGCCGTTGCAGGTCACGACCGTGATCTACTCGCTGCACTCCAACGCCCCGCTGGGCCCACAGCGCAACATGCTGATCAGAGGCGTACCGGCGACCGTCTACAACGAAGAACGCTCGATCGAGCTCTACAGCGGCCGCGTAGCGATCGACGTCTTCTCCGACACACTCGCCCACGCACTGCTCGCGGCCGAACAGCTCCAGCCGCTGAACGCACCGGGGTCGGCCGGCGCCAAGCTGCCGCCACCCGTCTACTGCCCAGGACTCTCAGGCCCGGTCCCATCACAGCTGAACGCCGTCATGAACACGCTCCCAGGGCAGCCCTGCCAGAAGGCGCGAGCGGCGATCGCCGCCAGCCAGCGTCTCTCTGAATCGCCTTAGAGCTTGTTCTCAGCCTCTGGCTAGTTATGTGCGGCCACGTCGGAGCCGCCCCCACCGGCTCTCCGATCTCATGACGCATGCCGAAGAAGGCGGCTGAGCCGATCAACGCGGGCAGCCATAGCGAGATCGCCCGATAGGTGACCACCGCCGCCACCACGGCTGACAGCGGCCGCACATGGAACAACACAAGCATTCCGATCAGGCCCCCTTCGACAGCCACCAGCCCTGCCGGTATCGGGATCGAGTTCGCCAGCTGACCGACGAGATAGGCCATCGCCACGACCCAGAACGTGGGCGATTGACCGTAAGCAAGTAGGCACACGTAAAGCACGAGCGTGTCGAACAGCCAGTAGCCGATCGCGCCAAGCAGACGCCAATCGTGACGGGCGATCACGCGAAGCGCACCGCGCACGCCGTCGCTGACCGCGACGAGCGCGACGTGCAACCGTCCGCTGCTCAGTCGCTTGCGCGTCGCGAGCCGCCCCGCGAGCCCGGCGATCGCAAGCGTCCCCGCGATCGTCGCAATCGCAAGCCCGGCCGGCAACAGCGTGAGCAGCGGGTCTTTCGAGCCCGGCAGCAATCCAAGCCACATCAGGATGCCGATCAATGCGGTTGCACCGACGTTGACGGCGCTCGTCAAGACAAAGATCAGCACCGAGCGTCTCGCGATCCGGTCGACCGCCACGCCCTTCGTACGCAGCACCCATGCTCCAAGCGCGATCCCACCGATACCGCCCGCGGAAACGACCGAGTTGACCCCAAGCTCGGACAGCGCCAGTCGCCGGCTGAAGCCCCGCTCCATCTTGAAGACAAGCTCGAACAGGATCACGTAGCCAACGCAGGACAGCAGCTCGAAGCCGATGCCCGCCGCAACCCAGGGGATGTTGGCATCGGTGATCAGCTCGCCGGCCGATCGCAACCCCGGCACCGCGAACAGCAGGGCTGCGACCAACGCGAAGAAGATGGCAAGGCTGATCAGCCCGTTGCGCAGCCGCCGCGACTGGCTCGACATGTCTCCGTCGCCACTCTCGCCGTGAGGGTCAGTCACCGATGAGCCCCCCGAGTCTGCACGCAGCGCGTTGACCTGCGAGCGCGACCCATCGGCGCGTAACGAGGAGTCCTCGCCACTGGCTAGCGACCGATCCGCGTCCGTGCGCGACTGATCTGCTCGAATCGCCTCGGCGGCATCCTCATCGACGATTCTTCGCATCCTCTTCGGCCTCGTTATTAGCTTGTACCAGCTACCGTCACCATAGCCGCCCGCCCCGGTACCAATTGCCCTGGCGTGTGAGAGCGAAAACAGACATGGCAGAGCCCGCGCGCATACTGGTCGTTGACGACGAGCCCGCTGTCCAGCACGCGCTGTCGCGTGCACTGACGCTCGAGCGCTACGAGGTCTCGCTCTCCGGCGACGGCGGCGACGCGATAGAGCGACTCTCAGGCGCCTCTTACGACGCGGTCATCCTCGACGTCTCGATGCCGGTGCTCGACGGCCTGGAAGTGTGCCGGCGCGTGCGCGAAAGCGGCGACCGCACACCCGTGCTGATGCTGACCGCACGCGAGCAGGTCGACGACCGCGTCGCCGGCCTGGACGCCGGCGCCGACGACTACCTGGTCAAGCCCTTTGCCCTGCGCGAGCTGATGGCGCGCGTACGCGCGCTACTCAGACGAGCGGATGAGACCGATCAGGAGGAGACGCTGCGCTTCGAGGACATGCGCCTGGATCGGCTCGCACACGAGGCCTGGCGCGGCGAGCGTTCGCTGAATCTGACCCGTACTGAGTTCCTGTTGCTCGAGCTGTTCCTGCGCCACCCTAAACAGGTGCTCACCCGCTCGATCATCTTCGAGCACGTCTGGGGTTACGATTTCGGCTCCAGCTCGAACTCCCTCGGCGTATATATGGGCTATCTACGCCGCAAGACCGAGGCCGGCGACGAGCCGCGCCTGCTGCACACGGTGCGCGGCGTGGGCTACGTTCTAAAGGCCTAATGAGCCAGCCGCCGGCAACCCGACACCCAGGCCCACCGCTGCCGTGAGCTTCCGCCGTCGCATCACGCTCGTGTCCGCGGCCGCGGTAGCGATCGCGGTGGTGCTCGCCTCGGCCCTCACATATCTGCTCTCCGCCCGCGAGCTGTATGGCCAGGTCGATAGCCAGCTGCACGACCGCGCGCAACCGCTGGTGAGTCGCTTCGAGCACGGGCCGACGCCGTTCGCGCGACGGGGCGGACGTCACAACGCGTTTCCCGGCGTGCCGCCCGGACCCGACCAGGTACGCGGCTACCAGCAATTGATCAACTCCAGCGGAGCGATCCTGTTCGCCTCCTCCCCGAACGTGAGACTGCCGGTCGGCGCCAGGGCCCTCGGGCTCGCCGCGCATGGTGGCAAATCGTTCTTCGAGGACTCAAGCGCCGACGGCATCCACCTGCGCGTGCTCACCGAGGCGATGTCTCGCGGCTATGCCGCCCAGCTCGCCCAACCGTTGACCGACGTCGACAGCGCGCTCGCACGCCTACGCCTGATCCTCGTGCTGCTCGACATCGGCGGGGTCGCGCTCGCGGCGCTGCTCGGCCGGCTCGTCGCCGGCGCCGCCGTGGCGCCGATCAGGCGCCTGACCCAGGCCACCGAGCACGTCACCCGCACGCAGGACCTCTCGAATCGGATCCAGCCTGCCGGGGAAGATGAGATCGGGCGTCTCGCCAAGAGCTTCAACGCGATGCTCGACGCCTTGGAGAGCTCGATGAGCGCGCTCGATGCCTCCGTGCACGCCCAGCGCCAGCTCGTCGCCGACGCCTCGCACGAGCTGCGCACACCCGTCACGAGCCTGCGCACGAACATAGAAATCCTCAAGCAGGAGGCGAACATGCCAATCGAGGAGCGCCAGCGCATGCTCGACGACGTGGTCGAGCAGACCGAGGAGCTGACGCTGCTGATGAACGACCTGATCGAACTCGGCCGTGGCGAGCAGCCGCGGGGCGGCAGCGAGGACGTGCGCCTCGATCTGATCGTCGAGGAGGCCGTCGAGCGCGCACGTCGCCACTCCCCGGATACGCCTTTCGAGGTCGAGCTGGATCAGGTCGTGCTGACCGGCGAGCCCGGAAGGCTGGCCCGAGCGGTCAACAATTTGATCGACAACGCCGTCAACTACAGCCCCACGGGCAGCCCTGTGGAAATCGCCATGCACGGCGATCGACTCACGGTACGCGACCACGGCCCGGGGATCTCAGCCGCCGATCTCCCCCATGTCTTCGACCGCTTCTATCGCGGCGCCGAGGCGCGCGGACGCCCAGGCTCGGGCTTGGGCTTGGCGATCGTGCGCCAGGTCGCCGAACAGCATGATGGCCGCGTCAGTGCGCAGGCAGCGCCCGGCGGCGGCACGCTGATGCTCCTATGCCTACCGGGAGCTGGACCGGTCGACTCGCTGGGAGCGCTCGACAGCGAGATGCACGTTACGAGCTAGAGCGCAGGACGCATACGGACTGCGTGTCGGATCGAGCCGATTTGCAAGGCGCCTTGCTCTGGCTTTGTGTTGCTCGCGCGAAAGCTCGGCCCTCGGCGCGAAAGGCCGCTGGAGTCAAGCCATAGCGGCGGCGAAATGCCTTGGCGAAGTGCGGCGCCTGGCTAAACCCGACCAGTCTGGCGACGTCGCGCACCGAGATCGCCGGCTGCTCGACCAACAGTTGCGCCCCAACTTTCAGACGGCGGGTGAGCAGATCCTCGCGGAAGGTTGTCTCGCCGAACTGCGCATATGCACGCGTCAGCTGACGCGGTGAGCTCGACAGCGCTCGCGCAACTTCCTCAAGTGTCAGCGGACGCCGGTAGTGGCGCGCGATGACGACGCGCGCCATCAGGTAGAGACGACGGCGCTGCTCGATCGTGGCGGGGCGCATGCTCCCTTATCCGACAGGGCGCCTGCAACGGGACCACTAGCCTGCGTAGCTCATAGCGACCCGCTCAACCTCGGCGCCGTAGGAGCCGCCGAACAGGAGCGTATGCACGAGCAGCGGCAACAGCTGCCAAAGGCCGACACGCTCACGCCACCCCTCAGCCAGCGGTGTGAGCTCCTCGTATGCGGCGAAGACACGCTCCGAGGGACCCCCGAACAGGCGCAGCATCGCCAGGTCCACCTCGCGGTGCCCGCCATAGGCTGAGGGGTCGATTAGCCAGGGGCGCCCATCGCTGTCGGCGTAGACATTGCCGCTCCACAGATCGCCGTGCAGACGCGCCGGCGGCTCGGCGGGGCCGGCTAGCTCGCCCAAGCGAGCGCTCACGCGCTCGACCGCGTCCACGCCCCTCTCGGAGAGCGCACGCCGCTCGCGAGCCATGCGCGCCAGCGGCAAGAGCCGGCGCTCGGCATAGAAGGAGACCCAATCCTCGCTTGGCTCGTTGGGCAGGCGCAGCGAGCCGATCCTCGCTTGCACGCCGAGGCGCTCACCAAAGCCGGGGTCGCCAAAGCAGGGCGATCCCGCAGCGTGCGTGGCGGCAAGTCCCCGCCCCAGCTCCTCTACCCCGGCGGGACTGAGTCTGCCTGGAGCCACCCACTCGAGCGCCAGATAGTCCTCGGCCACTTCGATCACGCGTCGTGTGCGCAGTGCGCCGGGCTCGGCCAGCCAGCTCAGCCCGGCCGCCTCCAGGGCATACTCGCCCTCACCGGCTTCGGGGCGCGTCTTTACGAACGCCTCAGCGCCGTGCAGACGCACGTGCCAAGCCTCGTTGATATCACCACCACCGACCCGCCGCGGCTCGCTCGCTCCCGCCGGCAGGCTCACGAGCGCCCGTGCACTCCTGCCGAGCAACTCATAGCGGCTCGCCCGAGCGCACCTGCGCGAGCAGTCCTTCACACGCCGCCTGCACCAGGTCGAGCACGATCTCAAAGCCGCGCTGACTGTCGTAGTAGGGATCGGGCACATCCAGGTCGTGCTCCGCAGCGCCAGCAGGATCGAACTCACGCAGCAGCCTCACCTTCTCGCGCGCGTCCTCGTCCGGTGCAAGCTGACGCAGCGCGTGCTGGTTGGAGCCGTCCATCGCCAGGATCAAATCGAAGCGCTCGAAGTCATCGGCGCAGACCTGCCGCGCAATGCTGTGCAGCTCGATCCCGCGTGCCAGCGCCGCCTCGCGAGCACGCGCGTCCGCCGGCTCGCCCACATGCCAGGCGCCGGTCCCTGCGCTGTCGAGCTCGATCTCATCTTGTAGCCCCGCGTCGGCGACGAGCTTTGCCATCACGCCCTCCGCAGTCGGCGAGCGGCAAATGTTTCCCAGACACACAAACAGGATTCGCATCTACGCGCCGTACCCCAAAAGGCACGCCCCTCCAATCCCAAAAAACACACGCCGGCAAGCACCCAGGGAAACGTTCTCCGCTGTGGGCGCGCTACTCATCGCCGATCTCCAACACAGCCAGGAACGCCTCCTGGGGTACCTCCACCCGACCTACTTGCTTCATGCGCTTCTTGCCCTCCTTCTGCTTGCCCAGGAGCTTCTTCTTGCGCGAGATGTCGCCGCCGTAGCACTTGGCGATCACGTCCTTGCGAAAGGCCTTGACGGTCTCGCGGGCGATGATGTGCGAGCCGATCGCCGCCTGGATCGGCACGTCGTACTGCTGGCGCGGGATGCGCTTGCGCAGCTTTTCGGTGAGCGTACGGCCCATGTCATAGGCCTTCTCGCGGTGCACCACCATCGAGAGCGCGTCAACCGTGTCACCGGCGAGCAGCACGTCGAGCTTGACGAGGTTGGCCGGCTTCATGTCGCTCAGCTCGTAGTCGAGCGAGGCGTAGCCGCGTGTGCGCGACTTGAGCTGGTCGAAGAAGTCGAGCACGATTTCCGCAAGCGGCAGGTCATAGCTCATCTGCACCCGCTCGGGCGAGAGGTAGTGCATTCCGGCGGGCTCCCCGCGGCGTTCCTGGCAGAGCTCCATCACCGCGCCGACGAACTCGCGCGGGGCGATCACCTGTGCCTTGATGAACGGCTCGCGGATCTCGGCGATCGTGCCCGGGTCGGGCATGTCTGAGGGATTGTGCACCTCCAGCTCCTCGCCGTTCGTCAAGGTGACGTCGAACTCCACCGATGGCATCGTCGCGAGCAGCTCCAGGTCGTACTCGCGCTCCAGGCGCTCGCGCACGATGTCCATGTGCAAGAGACCGAGGAAGCCACAGCGAAAGCCGAAGCCGAGCGCGTCGGAGGTCTCCGGCTCCCAGGAGAGCGCGGCGTCGTTGAGCGTCAGCTTCTCCAGGGCGTCGCGCAGGTCGGGGTAGCGGTCGGAGTCGATCGGGAACAGACCGCAGAACACCATCGGCTTGACCTCGCGATAGCCAGGCAAGGGCTCGCTCGCGCTCTGCCCGCCACGCACGGCTGTCGTGAGCGTGTCGCCGACGCGCAGGTGTGTGACGTCCTTGATGCCCGTGATCAGATACCCCACCTCGCCGGCCGCAAGCTGCTTGACCGGCGTCATCGTCGGCGAGAAGAAGCCGATGTCGTCGATCTCTGCGTGCGTGCCGGCCGCCATTGCCCTGATCGCCTCGCCCTTCTTGAAGACACCATCGACCACCCTGATGTAGGCGATCACGCCTCGGTACTGGTCGAACTCCGAGTCGAAGATCAGCGCGCGCGGGGGCGCATCCGGGTCGCCCGAGGGCGGCGGCACGCGCCTGACCAGCTCGTCCAGCACCTCGGCCACGCCCGCGCCGGTCTTACCGCTGATCTTCAAGATCGCCTCCTCCGGCTCGCCGATCAACTCAGCCACTTCGCCCGCGACGCGCTCGGGCTCGGCGCCAGGCAGGTCGATCTTGTTCAGGCACGGGATCAACTCCAGCCCCGCCTCGACCGCCAGGTAGGTGTTGGCCACTGTCTGCGCCTCCACGCCCTGCGATGCGTCCACGACGAGCAGCGCCCCCTCGCAAGCGGCAAGCGAGCGCGACACCTCATACGTGAAGTCGACGTGCCCGGGCGTGTCGATCAGATGCAGTTGGTAGGTCTCCCCGTCAGACGCGGTATAGGCGACCTTCACAGCCTGCGCCTTGATCGTGATCCCGCGCTCGCGCTCGAGGTCCATCGAGTCGAGCACCTGCGCGCGCATCGCCCGCTCCTCCACGGCGTGCGTCAGCTCGAGGATGCGGTCGGCCAGCGTCGACTTGCCGTGGTCGATGTGGGCAATGATCGAGAAATTGCGGATGCGTGATTGGTCCATGCGGGTCCAAACTGTAGAGGCGATAGCCTTATAGGTTCGGCGGATCGCCAACTCAACCGGAGCCCTCGGGTTCAGCCGGGCCACGCACCAACCTTGTGTTGATGGCCAGTCCCGGTGGTTGGGAGTGTCATAGCCGCCCAGGCATAGACACGTATTAAGTCCTGGGACGTAGTAGTAACCCGGTGATCTTTGTCCGGACCAGGGCCGGGAGGGCGAAAGCCTTCTCGGCCCTTCGTTTTGCTCTACCTCCGACGCGCGCCGCGCCGATCGCGAGCGAAGCTCAGGCCCGACCGAGCTGGGCCATGATCAAACGTTGCACTTGGTGGGCCTCTGGCACGCTCATCACGAGCACGGCCCGCGAGTACACCCACAGCCCGGCAAGCGCCGCCGCCCCGACGCTAACGATCTGCGCTGGCAGCGACACGCCGAGCAACGTGTCAAGCAAGTACCAAACCGAGTAGGACACGCCCGCGAGCAGAGCTGAAGCCGTGCACACGCGCACAGTGATCATCGTCGTGCGCGCCCCGTCGAGGCGGCCGTTGAAGCCGATTCGCACGCGCCGGGCAAGCAGCGCGGTCATGACCACATTGGCCACCAACGTCCCGATTACGAGCCCGGCGATCCCCAGCGGCTTGTAGAGGCTGAGGCTGACGATGATGTCCACGACGATGTTGATCCCAGCCAGGCCGGTGGGGATCCACGGCCGCTGCACGGCAAAGAACGTCCGCGTCGAGCAACAGGTTCAGCCCACCGAAGGGCAGGCTGAAGGCAAACCAGAACAGCGCGATCGAGACCAGGTGCGTGGACTGCGCGTCGAATTCACCGCGTTGGAACAGCAACCGCACGATCGGCGTCGCGAGCACCGCCATGAACGCCGCCGCCGGGATCAACAGCAAGTTGATCTGGCGCATTCCAGAGGCGACCGTGCTGCGCATCGACGCCGTGTCGCGACGAGACGCCATGCGGCTCATCGTCGGAAACAGCACGGTAGCGACCGCCACGCTGAACATGCCCTGCGGCAACATGTAAACGCGAAAGGCGTTTTCGATCGCGCGAGGCGCTTCGGCGGAGACAAGCGTGCCGAAGGCCGAGTTGATCAGCTGGTCGAGGTTGACGATGCCCAGGCCGATCGTGACGGGCATCATCAACAGGAAGACTCTGCTCACACGCGGGTCGTGCCAGTCGATCGTCATTTGCAGGCGAAAGTCGATCCGGGCTAGCGCCCCGAGCGCCATCAGCATCTGTACGCCCGTCGCCACCAACACGCCGATCGCGAATGCGTAGATGCCGGCTTCACCGTGGAAGTGGGGGTGCAACACGACCAGGAAGGCGATGATGATCACGTTCCATATCGCGGGGGATATGGCTTGCAGCGTGAAGCGATCGTAGGACTGCAGGATCCCCAGCAGCAGGCCGGTGAGGCCAAGCAGCAGCACGACCGGGAACAGCACCTGCGAAAGCCCAACCGTGAGCGCGACGGTCGAAGGACCGAACTTGGGGCCGGTGAACAGCGGCATGATCGCGCCGGCAGCGAGGATGAAGAAGGCCGTGACGACGCTCAATGCGATCAGCAAGATCCAGAACAAGGTCGAGGCCAGGCGGAAGGCTTCGCGCTTCTTGCCCTGCTGCAGCAGATCGGTGAACACGGGAACGAACGCCGCCGACAGCGCCGCGTTGGCGAAAAGCTGCGCGACGAAGTTCGGCACCAGAAAGGCGATCGTGTAGGCCGATGCCGCGGCGCTCGTGCCGAAGTAACTCGCGAACGCGATCTCGCGCAACAGCCCCACGATCCGCGAGAAGCCCGTCACGACCGAGAACATCGCGGTGTTGCGCGCGATGCTGTTGGCAGGCTTGGGCCCCGCTGCTTCCTCTCCCGTGTCAGAGCTCACAGCCACGGGGCGCTATAGTACGGCGCTGCGCGGCGCGCCCCGGCAGGTTGCTTGGGTCGCAGGCGTCTCTTCACATGGCCAACATCGCATCCCAAAAGAAGCGCATCCTCCGCTCCGAGCGCGAGCGTCTTGAGAACCGCCAGTACACCTCGGCGATCAAGACCTACTTCCGTCGCTTGGAAACGCTCGCCAAGGAGAGCGACTCAGAGGCCACCGAGACCGAGCACCGTCGCCTCGTACGCACGATCGACAAGGCGGTCAAGCGCGGCGCCCTGCACCGCAACACCGGTGCACGCAAGAAGTCCCGTGCGGCACGTGTTCTAGACGGCCGCTGAGCGGCGCGATACTGCGTCCTCGGTCGCTCGTGTGCGGAGCACACTTCGCTCCCTGCGTCCTTGTCTCGCTTGCTCATCGGCCGTCTAGAAGAGCAATGCGCCTTAACTCGCTACGGCCAGGATCGCCCGTATCGCCAACGTATCCTCTTCGAGCGAGGACAGCGACGTGCGCGATTCGCTCAAAGGGGCTCCC
Source organism: uncultured Solirubrobacterales bacterium (assembly GCA_963725265.1). GTDB lineage: Bacteria > Actinomycetota > Thermoleophilia > Solirubrobacterales > Solirubrobacteraceae > Palsa-744. The sequence goes on along the minus strand of CAVRXP010000001.1, from coordinate 1,341,891 downwards.
CCACGCGTATCCAATTCAAGATCGGCGATCCGGCAAAGCGCGGAACGTAGCCGCTCGGGCTCGGTGCGCGCCACGTCGGCGATGAAGCGATCGGCCGCGCGCGGGGGCATCCGCAGCGTGCGCTTGATCTCCGCGGGTGCCTCGCCGGCCTGAATCCGCACTGACACCCCCTCCGCGTCACGCAGTCGCTGAGCCATCAAATACACAAGTCCGGACAGACGCTCACCTTGGGTGCGCAGGCGCAGATAGGAGCGCATCGCCTCTGCCGCGTCGCCACCGACGAGCGCGTCGGCGAACGTAAAGGCACGGTAGGCGGTCGAGTGGGCCGCCTGACGCTCGACGTCCTCGGCGCTGACCTTGATGGGACCGTCGCTTGGCTCGGCGGCGAGCTTGAGCTTCTCGAGCTCGCGCAACAAGCGCTGCTGGCGCTCGCCGACCTGCGCCACAAGCGTCTTGGCGGCGAACGCGTCGAGTGAGATGCCAAGGCGCGTAGCCTGCTCGCGCGCCCAGCCGGCAAGCTCCCAGGGCTTGATCGTCGCCTCCTGGACGATCTGTCCCTTGGCGGACTTCACCGCGGCGTGCAGCGCCGCCGGCGCCTTGGTCTTGCCTTCCTCGCGCGCGAAAAAAGCGATCGTCGTGTCGGGCGGCATCGCCGCCAACGCCGGCGTAATGTGCTCGGAGACCTCGGCCTCCTTGAAACGCTCGACCCCGTCAACCACAATCACGCGCCGGCCAAGCGCGAAGGTCATCGTGGAGAGCACAAGCCCCACCGCTTCAGGCGTGCCGGCCTCGCCCGCCAGCACCTCGACGCTAGCGGCGTCGCCCTCGGATTCGGCCAGCGCCTTCAGGCGAGAACGACGCTCCCCGATCGCGCCATGGTCATCGCCGTGGATCAGGTAGACGGGCTTGAGGGCGGGCACTGGAGTGAGTCTAGGCGAGCGCTCCGATGTGACCGGCGACGATGACGTAGTTGACGCGATACCGCCAGACATTCGGCGCTGTACAGGTCAAACTTGGGCCGTACCAGACCGCAGGTAGGGAAATCCCCTATATGTGTCCCCCATCACACTAGATAATCTCCCGAACCAGGAAACTGGCTGAGCAGCCAAACGATCACGGGAGGCCCCATGCAGACCTTCATGCTCAAGCTCGACCGCGGGCTACGCCGCCACCGGACCGCCGTGATCGGGACCTGGCTTGTGCTCGTGCTAGCCGCCGTGCCCTTCGCCGCGAAACAGAGCGAACACTTGTCCGGCGGGGGCTACACGATCCCCGGCTCGGATTCCCAGAAGGTCTTGAAGCAGCTGCCGGCGATCGCTTCAGGCGCCCAGCAGGCGCGGCTCGCGGGCGTGCTCGCGCCCACAAGCAATGCCACCGCCGGCGAGATGAGCGCAGCACTCGCACAGCTGAACGCCGTGACTCGCGACGTCGCGCACGTTAGCGTCTCCCCCATCGTGCGCGTCCAAATGCAGCGCGCGATCGCAGCCGCCGGGACACACCAGCGCACACTCGTCGTGCCCTTCGACATGACAGTCAACGAAGAAGGCGCGACCAACGTCGCCACCAAGCTGCGCAGCAAGCTCGACCTCAACGGGCCCGACGATGGGCCAGTCGCCCTGCACCTGGTCGGTCAGTCCGCCCTGTGGGCCGGGCTGCAGGATCTCTCTAAGAAGGATTTGGCCAAGGCCGAGGCGACCGGCTTTCCGATCGTCGCCTTGATCCTGATCGCCGTGTTCGGCTCGCTGATCGCGGCCAGCCTGCCGCTTGCGCTCGGGCTCGTGTCGGTGCTGATCACCGGCGCGGTTATCTACTTCCTCTCGCTGACGATGGAAATGTCGGTGTTCGTGACGAACATGGCATCTATGATCGGGATCGGCGTGGCCGTCGACTATTCGCTGTTCGTGCTCGCGCGCTACCGCCAGGAGATTCGGGCGGGCGCCGACCCGCTCGAGGCGCGCGCGACCGCGCTGGCCACTTCAGGCGTGGCGGTCATATTCTCGGGATTGACGGTCGTGACGGCACTTGTCGGCCTCTATATGGTGCGCGCCGCGGCGATCCGCTCGATGGCGCTCGGCGCGATCGTCGTCGTGACCGTCTCCGTGTTGGCCGCCTCGACCCTGCTGCCGAGCATCATCTCGCTGCTTGGCGAGCGCACGCACACGCGCGGACGGCTGTTCGCGCGGATCTCGGCGCGGCTGCCGAGCCCAAAAGGCTTTTGGGAGAGCTGGACGGCGCGCGTTACCCGCCGGCCCGCGCTGACCGCAGCCACTGCGGCGATCGCGATGCTCGCGCTGGCCTCGCCTGCTTTGCATCTGAAGACGACCGACGGAGCCTTGCGTCAATTCCCCAAGGGCAACGAGACGCTGCGCGGCTTTCAGGCCGCCGCCGCTGTCACAGGGCCTGGCGTATCGACACCGTTCGAAGTGATCGCTCCGAAGTCGGAGGCGGCCACCGTGCAGCGCGTGCTCGCCACCGACCGCGAGGTGCTGAGCGTGGCGCCACCGATCGCGTCGAGCAGCGGCCAGGAAATGCTGATCCGCGCGACTCCGCGCCACGATGGCGAGTCGCCACAGGGGCAGGAAGCCGTGAAGCGTCTGCGCTCACGCCTGCCGGCGGGCGCGCTGCTCGGCGGCGATGCTGCCTATCTGGCCGACTACCACGCGGAAGTCCTCGGCTCGATGTGGAAGGTGGCGCTGTTCGTTATGACGGTGACTTTCTTCGTGCTGATGCTGCTGTTGCGCTCGATCGTGCTGCCTCTCAAGGCGGTGGTGATGAACCTGCTGTCGGTGAGCGCCGCCTACGGCGTGTTGACGCTCGTGTTTGGCTCGGTCGAAACGTTGATCCTGCCGCTCGTGCTGGCGGTCGTGTTCGGCATCTCGATGGACTACGAGGTGTTTCTGCTCAGCCGTATACGCGAGCGCTACGCCGCGACCGGCGATACGCGCCGCGCGGTGGTGGAAGGGTTGTCTTCGAGCGCGCCCACGATCACTAGCGCAGCCCTGATCATGGTGTGCGTGTTCAGCGTATTCGCGCTGACAGGGGTGCCTTCGATCAAAGAGCTCGGCCTTGGCTGCGCGCTGGCGATCGCGATCGACGCGACGATCGTACGGCTGGTGCTGGTGCCGACGGCGATGGAGCTGTTTGGCAAGTGGAACTGGTGGCTACCCCACGGCGTGGCGCGCATCCTGCCCGACACGTCGATCGAGGCGCTCGGCCAGAACGCCGTGGCGGCTGTGAAGGTCGGCGAGCGCCGACCGGCGATGGCGGCAGACTAACGACAGCCCCTCAGTCGAGCGCGAGAACTGGGCCCTGCCCGGCGTCGTCGTCATTTTCGTCGGCATCTGGCAAACGCTCGAGGAAAAACCTCAGATTGGACTGGTCTAGGAGCACCAGGAAACGCTCGAAGAAGCCACGACGACCCAAAAGGGCAATCGGCAGACTCTCACAGAACATGACTACGGGCAGGAGCATGCGCTCGCCGGCAAGCTCGACTTCGAGCCCGTCGGTATAGACGTACCGCTTCGAGACATGGCCATCGGCCACAGTCGCTGTGGCCGGGGAGCAGTCGGCGTGTATATCGACGCCCAGCAACTCGGCCCAGTCGGTAGAGAACGTCACAAAGTCAGCGCCGCTGTCTATCAGAGCCCGAGCATTGGCGACAGTGCGACCAGAGTTGTCGAACAGCTTTACGTCGAGCGCCGGCCGGAGGATCGGCCTGCTTGCCTCGGTCCACTCTCCTGTGGGCAAATACTTGAGCTCTCGGACCGTTACTGCCTCGATCGCGGCGCCGAGGAGACCAACATCAGCCCACGGTCGGGTTTGGTCGCTCTCGTACCTTGAAGATTGCGGCTGTCTCCCGCTGTCCGTTAAGTCGATCAACTAGGCGCCCCAGGCTCTCGTCGTCGTCCACGACTCGATGGTCCTGGACCGCTACCCAACGCCCAGCATATTGAATTAGGTCGACTCCAAGCGTTTCCTCGGCTCTGGCCTGCTCTTCGATACTCAGTGCACGATCTTCAACGCCCACCGCATCATCTCCAGGATCCTAGAAATTGAATCTTTCTGTCAAATAGAAAGTCCATCCAAATATTTTGAACATGCCGCAAGTTTGGTTCCCAACGCACCATACAACCCCTGCCACGATAACGCCAGGTTGTCGTTTTGTCTATTGGCTTTATGGGTTAGGACACCGAAGCTCGGGCGGTGGGTCCACAGGAGCGCTTCGCCGCCAACGTCAAGGAGCTGCGCCGTGAGCGCAATTGGTCGCAAGAGGATCTCTCGCGCTACTCCGGCCTACATACGACGGCCATCTCTAAGCTCGAGTGCAGGGAACGTGCAGCAAAATTCGAAACGATCGTAAGGCTTGCCGAAGCCTTTAAAGTGCCCGCCGGTCGTCTGTTCGACGGCATTCCATAGCCTCTGGACTGCCCGCCAACCGCATAGGCAAGCGCGCCTCAGCGCACCACGAGGTTCACAAGCCGTCCCGGCACCACGATCTCCTTGACGATCTCGCGTCCCTCGATATGCGTGAGCACATTTGGAGCCGCCAGACATAGCGACTTCAGCTCCTCCGCGCCGGCGTCGCTCGGCGCCTGCACGCGGTCGCGCAGCTTGCCGTTGACCTGGCAAACCAGCTCGTACTCGTCGCGTTCGAGCATCTCGGGGTCGGCTTGCGGCCACGGCTGCTCCCAGACACGCTCGCCAGTGAGCATCTCGTAGATGTCCGAGGAGACGTGCGGGGCGAACGGGAATAGCAGCGAGGCTGCAGTGGCAAGACCGAAGCGCAGTGTGTCCACTTGCAGCTGCTCACGCATGCGCGAGCAGTCGTTGAGCAGCTCCATCACTGCGGCGATGCAAGTGTTGAAGCCGAAGCGGCGCATGTCCTCGGAGACCTTCTCGATCGCCCAGTGAGCCTTGCGCACCAGCTCGAGGTCCTCTCCGGCAGGCGAGCCGTTGTCCGAACCGAACGCATCGACCGACGGCAACGGACCCCTCTCCCCGCGCTCAGCCGTGTCTGCCGCCAGGCGCCAGAGGCGCGCGAGGAAACGGTGCACGCCCTCGACGCCCTCATCCGACCAGTCGGCGTCCTGGTCGGGGGGGCCGACGAACAGGATGTAGCAGCGCGCGGTGTCGGCGCCGTAGCGCTCGACGATCGAGGCTGGCGAGACGACGTTGCCCTTGGACTTGCTCATCTTGGCACCGTCCTTGGTGACCATTCCCTGCGTGAACAGCGCCTTGAAAGGCTCTTGGAAGTCGAGCTTGCCGAGGTCGGCCAGCGCCTTGCAGAAGAAGCGTGCGTACATCAGGTGCAAGATCGCGTGCTCGACACCGCCGATGTACTGGTCGACCGGCATCCACATACGCAGCACGGCGGGATCCCAGGCGGCATGGTCGTTGCGAGCGTCGCAGTAGCGCAGGAAATACCAGCTGGAGTCCACGAACGTGTCCATCGTGTCGGTCTCTCGGCGGGCGGGACCGCCACAGGCGGGGCACTCGGTGGCAACCCACTGCTCGGCTCCCGCCAGCGGCGAGCGGCCGTGAGGGGCGTAGTCCTCGACGTCGGGCAGGATCACCGGCAGCTGCTCGACTGGGACAGGCTGCATGCCGCAACGCTCGCAATAGACGATCGGGATCGGACAGCCCCAGTAGCGCTGGCGCGAGACCAGCCAGTCGCGCAGGCGATAGTTGACCGAAGCGTGGCCCTTGCCCTCGCGGTCCAGCCACGCAACGATCGCGGTCAGCGCATCGCGGTTGTGCATGCCGTCGAAATCGGGGTGGGAGCTCACCAGCGGACCATCGCCTGTGTAAGGCAGCTCCCCCTCCCAGGCGTGCGTATCTCCCCCATCGTCCGGGACCTCTTCGATCACGCGCCGAATCGGCAGGTCGTACGCGCGCGCGAAGGCGTGGTCGCGTTCGTCGTGGCCTGGGACGGCCATGATCGCGCCAGTGCCGTACTCCATTAGCACGTAGTCGGCGACGTACATCGGGATCGCCTCGCCGTTGACTGGGTTGATGACGCTGCGACCCAGCGCTACCCCCGTCTTTGTCTTCTCGATAGAGCCGCGTTCCTCGCCAGACTCGGTGAGGACCTGGTTGATGTAGTCGCGTACCGCCTGCTCTTGCGGAGTGCCCTCAACCAGGCGCAACACGTCCGGGTGCTCCGGGGCCATGACGAAGAAGGTGGCACCGAACAATGTGTCCGGGCGCGTCGTGAAGACCGGGTAGTCGATCGGGTGGGTGGGATCCAAATCCTCACAACGGAAGGTGACCTCGGCGCCCTCGGAGCGCCCGATCCAGTTGCGCTGCATCGTCTTGACGTGCTCGGGCCAGTCGATGCCGTCGAGGTCGCCGAGCAGACGCTCGGCGTAGTCGGTGATGCGAAAGAACCATTGCTCGAGCTGCTTGACTTCGACCACGGCGCCGCAGCGCTCACAGCAGCCATCCACAACCTGCTCGTTGGCCAGCACCGTCTGGTCGTTCGGGCACCACTTGACGGCGGCCTCACGCCGATATGCGAGTCCCGCCTCGAACAGCTGCAGGAAGATCCATTGCGTCCAGCGGTAGTAGGAAGGTTCGTGCGTTCCCAGCTCGCGCGACCAGTCAATCGAGATTCCCCACGAGCGGAACTGGCGCTGGAAGCTCGCGATCGACTCGGCGGTCGAGTCGCGCGGGTGCACTCCCGTCTTGATCGCGTGGTTCTCGGCGGGCAGACCGAAAGCGTCATAGCCCATCGGGTGCAGCACACGGTGGCCCGTGCGCCTGTGGAAGTGCGCTATTGCGTCGCCGACCGCGTATTTCTTCAGATGGCCGATGTGCGGCTCGCCGCTTGGATAGGGGAGCATCTCGAGCACATACGAGGTGGCGTCCCCGGGCTCGCCCAGGACGGGCTCGTTGGAGACCTCCCAGGTGTGCTCCTGCGCCCACACCTGCTGCCAGCGTGGCTCGATCTCCTGTGGGTGATAGCGGCGCTCTGCCATTGGACAGCGCAGGTTAGCGGTCGGCCCCGGACGGTTCTCCGAAAACGCCATGCCCCCCGCGCGCGCGGGGGGCACCCAAAAATCGGAAGCGCCCCGCGCAGACGCGCTCAGCCGACTTGCTCGAAGCGGGAATGAGCCCGCACGGCCTCCACAATCTCCGCAGGCGCCTTGTGCGGCGAGCCGGCGTCGAAGGGCGGCTGAGGGTCGTACTCGAGACCGAGCTGGATCGCCTGCGCAAGCTGGTCTCCGCCGATGCGGGCCGCAAGCCGGAGCGCCATATCAATGCCGGCTGTGACGCCAGCAGAGGTGGCGATCTTCCCGTCGAAGACGACGCGTTCCTCGACGGCGTCGACCCCGAGCGAACGCAGCTGCTCGATTGCCTGCCAATTGCTCGTGGCGCGCTTGCCATCGAGCAGGCCCGCGGCGGCGAGCACCAGCGAGCCTGTGCAGACCGAGGTCGTCCAGGTAGACGTCTCGTGCGCCGCGCGCAGCCACTCGTGAACCGGGCCGTCCTCCATGAGAGCGCTCTGGCCTGGTCCACCAGGGACGAGCACGATGTCGGGGTGCGCTAGCTCTCCGATCGTAGCGTCGGCCAGGATCGCCAGCTGCTTTGTGTCGGTGCGTTGCGGCGCGGCCTGCTCGGCGACGAACGTTACCTTGGTGCCGGGCAGACGACTGAGCACTTCATATGGGCCTACCGCGTCCAGCGCAGCGAACCTCGGATAGACGAGTATCGCGATCTCCATCATTTACCTGCTCTCTTTGGTTTTGGATTTGGAGGGGCGTGCCCTTACTTGGGACCGCGCCGTTGGCTCACGCCGCCCGCGTCTCGCCGGTTGGCCGTACCGTCGGGTGAAAGCGGCGGCGATACTCGGCCGGGCCGACGCCGAGAGCGCGCAGGAACGAGCGACGCATCGTCTCGGGCGTGCCGAAACCGCACTCGAGCGCCACGCCCGCGACCGGTTGCGCGCTGTCCTCCAAGGCGCGGCGCGCGGCCTCCAGGCGGACGCTTTCCACATAGCGCGCCGGTGTGACGCCTGTCTCGGCACGGAAGACGCGCGCGAAGTGACGCGGGCTCATGTGCGCGCGCCGGGCGAGCGCCTCCACCGACAGCTCGCTGGCGAGGTCCTCGAGGATCAGGTGGCGAATGTTACGCAGCGACTCGCGCGCGGGCTCTTGCGCGGCGAGCGTCGCGCTGAACTGGGACTGGTTGCCGGGGCGGCGCAGGAATAGCACGAGTTGGCGGGCGATCGCGAGCGCCGCGTCGCGGTCGAGGTCTTCCTCGACCAGCGCAAGCGCCAGATCCATCCCAGCGGTGACACCCGCCGACGTCCAGATTGGGCCGTCGCGCAGGAAGATCGACTCGGGGTCGACTTGCACTCTCGGATAGCGCTTGGCAAGCTCTTTTGCGGCCGACCAGTGGGTGGTGGCGCGCCTGCCATCCAGTAGTCCCGCGGCGGCGAGCAGGAAGGCGCCGGTGCAGACGGAGGCTGTGCGCCGCGCACGCCTGGATACGCTCAGGATCCATTCGAGCGTGGCTGAGTCCTTGCTCGCGGCGTGCGAGCCGTAGCCGCCGGCCACGACCAGCGTGTCGAGCCGCTGCGGGGTCTCGGAGAAGCTGCCGTGCGGGACGATCTCGAGCCCGCTGGACGTGCGCAACGGAGCGCCGTCGCGACTGAGGACCGACAGCTCATAACCGCGATCGGTACGGCCCGTCGCCTCGATCAGTGTCTGGGCGACCGCGAATACCTCCAGCGGCCCGGTGACGTCGAGGCTCTGGGCGTCAGGGAAGGCGAGGATCGCTACCTGACGGGGACGCTGGCGTTGGGACATGGGTCGATCATGCCCCAACGCCAGTCTGTCCGCAAGGACATATTTCCCACGATTTCTGCCAGTGCAAACGTAGGGAAGCAGGACCCAAGCTCTATTCCTTGCTGGCCTTCACCTGCGCCTCCAACTTCGCGGCAAGCCTCGCGGCACTCACGGGCTGACGGCGGCCGAAGTGCTCAGCACCTGGCCCTGCTCGCCAAGCGCTTGCACCTGCAGATAGCGCTGCGCGCTGGAGCTTGCAATGGTCGTCTCGAAGCCACTGCTCGATACGGTGGTCAACGGCGACAGCGTATGCACGCTGGCCCCGCCCAGCAAACGCCACTGCGCGACCGCTGTGGCACCGTTCCAACTAACGTAGGCCACAACGCCACCGTGAGCGCCGGCGCGCGCGAGTAGGCTCGGCGGTTGCGGGGGGTCGCCGGTCCACGGAAACTTGAGCACCGTGTAGGACTGGTAGAGCGCAGGCAGGTGAGCGTCGAGGAGCAGCTTGCCTTCGGGGGAGAATTCCGAGAAGTACGGTTCCTGGCCCCAGCCGACAAACCAATTACCGTCGGCCTGCGGTTGGAAGTCGCCCTGGCTCGGCGCCGAAAGCGCCGGAGTGTGCGTAAAGCTGGAGAGGAGTGTCGCCGTCACGTTCTGGCGGTTGAGCGAGAGCACGATCACGCGCGACTCGGGGTGCACTCTTGGCGTGCCGCCGTTGTCGAAGAAGGAGATCGTGCCGTCGGGCTCTTCGCGCACATCGTGCTGGTATGCGGGGGCCGCTCCCGGGCCCATCGCGAAACTCGACTGCTTGCCGCCCAGACGCCAGAGCACCTGGCCGCTGCGCGCTTGCACCTCGTAGGCTGCCCAGGTGTTGCGCGAGTCGACCAGCAGGTTCGGGCCGTGTTCTGAGACGGCGTTGATGTGAAACCAGTCCCACGGCGAGAGCGGTGTGCCGCCGCCGCCGATCGGCATATAGGAGTTAGTGAGCGGGACGTGGTCGAGTGCGTGCCATTCATAGCGCACGAGGCCCGTGTGCAGGTCGATCTCCTGGAAGAGGGTGTCGGCGACGGCGCCGTTGGCGGGGCCCCCGTAGGCGCTCAGGTTGCAGCGGATCGCGTCATAGACGGTGAACATGGCCGTGCCGCGGGGTGAGATCGCAAAGGCGTGCAGGTCCGGCTGGTAGCCGTTTCCGGCGCGTACGATCGCGATGTCTTTGTAGGCGCTGTTGGTTATCACCACGCCAGCGTCGCTCTGGCCTGCCGAGACGAGCGGATCCTGCCACCACGTGAGCACCGGCTTACCTTCGTATTCCTGCACGCGTAGGTCCGCCGCGCGCTCACCCTTCGGTATCGGCTTGAACCACACGAGCTTGCCCGAGCCGTCGAGGATCATCGGCCCGTACTGGCCCGGTCCGGCATAGGGGGCTAGGAAGATGTCACCGGGCGCCTGTGAACCCGTGGTCGTGGTCACATTTACCGTCGGCGGTTGCAGGTCCGGGCGCGAGACGAAGTGCTGCAGTTCGCTCGACTTTGGCGGGGGCGGCGGAGGCGGCGGTGTCTCCAGCGAGCGGCTCACGCTATCCACTTCGGCGACGGTGAAGCGCCAGGCGATGGGCGTGCTGGACGTTAGGCCGCGCAGGACGGCGTGGACGGTGACGATCTCGCCTTGGCTGAAGGGCTTGGTCGGCACGAAGCTGGCGCCGTCACCTTGGGAATAGGGCAGCAGACGGCCCGCTGTGCCCGCCGCTGCGCGAGCCGGAGACCCTGACGTCGGTGATGTCGGCTGGCGGCGGCCCGAGAAAGCTGATCTGGGTCAGATACGACGCGTCCAGCGTGTCAGGCGTTGGCGTGACCGTCACGGTACCGTTGGCCAGCGCCGCCGACTCGTTGAGTGTCGATGGTGTACAGGCTGGGGCTGTCGTTGACGCGTAGCTTGCGGGCGCGGGGACAGCGAGTGCGAGGACGGCCAAGAAGGCGGCTGCCGCGCTCGCCTGGGCAACTTTGATGCGAAATGGCAAGCGCGAGAGCATACGCGGGGGCGAGAAGATGGGCGCCGGCAGGAAGCCTTACCATGGGGCGATGGAGTTGGGTGAGGCACCGCGGCAGGTCCAGAGCATCGTCGACGCCGCCGAGCGCGCCGCGCGGGAGTTGCGCGAGCAGGCGGAAGAGCGTGCGACTGAGCGGATCGCCGAGGCCGACCGCGCAGCGGCCAACCGCGTGCAGGCGGCCGAGGCCGAGGCACAGGAGATCCTCGAACAGGCCAGAGCACAGGCCGAGCAGACGCGCAATGAGGCGGTTGCGGCCGTGGGAGAGATCCACGCCGAAGCCGGGCACGTGCTGACAGCCGCACAGTCCGAAGCCGCGCAGGAGTTGGCAGGTGCTCGCGAACGAGCTGGTAGCGAGCTGGCCGGCGCACAACAGGAGGCTGCTCGCCTGTTGAAGGACGCTCAGGCGCAGGCCGAGGCGAAGTTGACCAGCGCGCACGATGAGGCCGAACGAGCCCTCGCGAGCGCGGGCGAGCAAGTCGAGCAGAGGCTTGCAGAGGGCGAGAAGCAACTTGCACGGATACTTGCCGAAGGTGAGAGCAACTAGCTGTGCAACGCGCGGCAGCGGAAGAGGAGGCAAGCGAGATACGCGCCCGAGCACGAGCGGACGCACGCGAAATCGTCGGCGACGCAAACGAGATCGCCCGCGAAGTGCTCGACGACGGCACCGAGGTGTCGCGCAACCTGCACGACCTGTCCGTCTCGATGCGCAACAACGCAGAGCGACTGCTGCGCGACGTGAGGCTGACCCACGGCAGCATGACCGCTCGACTCGATCAGGTCGCGCCAGGAGCCGCGCCCTCAGGCGAATCACGCCGCGACCGCTCCTCTCCCCCGCCCCAGCCGCACCTCCTACGACGACCCGAGCGGCGACCTGGACGTGCCGGAGTTCATTCCCCGGGGGTGAGGGCCGGACGCCGAGGGTGAGGGCCGGACGCCGAGGGTGAGGGCCGGACGCCGAGGGTGAGGGCCGGACGCCGAGGGTGAGGGCCGGACGGCTGCTAAGCGCCTGCGCGCGAGCGCTTGTCAGTGCTGACTCGCGTCGCTGAATTTGCGCAGAATCAGCACAAATAGGCGTGTTACGTCACATTTGGCGGGTTAGGCTGGGGTGTAATGCTGAATCTGACGCCAAGCCAGAAGGGGGCCGTGGCTGAGGCCGCTATCGCAACTAAGGCGCTCGAAATCGGACTGACAGTGTTGCGCCCCATATCTGAGGGCCGCAGGTACGACCTAGTGATCGATCTCAATCCCCGTCTTCTACGTGTTCAATGCAAGCTTGCACGACATCTTGAGGGCGCTTTGCTGGTCCAGATGAATACAAACCGCTACACCCCTCAAGGGTACGTATCAACCGGCTACACGTCCGACGAAATCGACGCTATCGCGGCCTATGCACCAGCCTCCAAGCGCTGCTATCTCCTACCGATAAGCGAGGTCACTAGTCGCTGCGGTGTTCATCTCAGACTGGCACCGACGCGAAACAACCAAGCTCGTGGCATCCGCTGGGCACAAGACTATGAGTTCGAGACCGCTCTCGCACGCCTATGGGAGATCAATCCACACAGATCAGACCGCGACGGAGCAAGTGCACTCAAGGCGATAGGATAGGCCCACCTGGGGCTATAGCTCAGTTGGAAGAGCGTTTGGCTGGCAGCCAAAAGGTCGTCGGTTCGAGCCCGACTAGCTCCATTTTCTTGTCAGCGCGCAAACCTACGTTGGGGACGTTCGATCAGCTCAGCGATATGAGCCTGGCATTGAGACCGGGATGCGGCCGAAGTGGCGCATGTTGGCAGTGCCGACCCGCCAACCCGCCGATATCGCGGTAGCGGCGACGATGCGGTCGTGCGCTCCAACATCGGCGCCAGATGAGGCGAGACCTGTCCAGAGCCGTGCATGGACCCGTGCGACAAGCAGGTCAAAAGAGAACACGAGGAATACATCCAATACTGCCGCGACGAACGCCTCACGTCAGGCACGATGTTCCTCAGTAGCTCTGTGAACTCCATGCAGCAGCTCCGAAGCGGTGATAGCCGATATCGCGACCTCGTCATCCGCGCCAAGGCGATCCTCGAGGCGATCGCCGACGGTCCGCATCGCACGTTCGGCAGGCAAACGTACGTGTGGCCCGCTCGAACTCGACGAAAACCGTGGTATCTAGGACCGTGCCCACGGATCAGATGGCACTGCACCCACCGAGTCGAGCAGGGCTTCCATGTCCTCTGCGAACCCTGGGTCGGGGAGTGCAGCGTTCGCGAGCAGAGCAAGCGCCTCTCCCAACCGTCGCCCCTGGCGCGGCGGACTCGGCGTGGGTGCATTCCGGCAGGCATGAGCACACCCACCACATCAGGCTCCACGCACGAGCACTGTCTTCGTCGCTCCGGAAAGGCAGTGCTCGCGTAGGGCGCGCGGAGCATCGTCAAACGGGGCGATGTCGGTGGTGACCTGCTCGGGACGCAGCTTTCCGCGCGCGATCAACTCGAGCGCGCCGGGAATGTTGGTGCGCACGTGGGGAATGCCGATGTGCAGTGTGCAGCGGCGGATGTACATCTGAATCAGGGGGATGCCCGTACTGCGGTGCAGACCGCCGTTGCTGGTGCAGACACCGTCGGGAGCGGTATGAGTGAGGGCGAGGCGAAGCGGATCGGTGCTCGAATGCACGACCAGCGGTGCGGGTGCTTGCCCACGTAGCTCGCGCGGCTCAAGCGCGATCAGACCGAGCCGTTCTGCGTGGGCCCGCACCTGCGCTCGCGAGTCCACCAAATGCACGTTGCGCGCGCCCAGCGCCAGGGCGATCTGGCCGGCATAGAGGGGGACGCTCGCGCTCACCAGCGGTCGTCGCGAGAGACCGGCGATGATCAGGACCGTTGCATCGGCGTTGGCCTGGAGCAGCGCCGGCAGGTGTGGCGCGATGTGACGATAGGCGTCGGCGATGTTGTCCGAGAGGCTTGCCGCGGCGGCCGGCGCGACCCCGTCCGGGAGCGGGACGAGCATCGCGTCGGCATACGGAACCATGAGTTCGTCAGAGAACGCGCCGCCGAAGTGCCCGCTGCCAACGCCCATGCCGAAGGCTGACAGCGGAGGAACGCTGAGGCAGCTGCCGGGGTGGCCAGCGCGACAGGACAAGCAGGAGCCGCAGCTGATCTGGAACGGAACGACAACGCGGTCGCCGGGCCTTACCGCGCTCACACGCTCACCAACTGCCAGGACCTCGGCGACGCATTCGTGACCGAGGTGCACGGGCAGCGCGAGGTTCATCGCGCCGAGCACGAGCGGGCAGTCGATGTCGCAGGTGGACGCCGCAAGCGGATGAACGATCGCCTGCTCAGGTCCCGGTGCTACCGGGCCGAGCACCGAGTGCCAACGCATGCGAGCGCCCGGCGCGGCGATGAGCGCGCGCATGCGCCGCCGGCTCGCTCTGCGTCGCCCAGCGCCGCCGCCAGCCGCGCGCAGCAGCCGCTCGAGCCGCTGCAAGCGGTTGCGTTCGAGCAGGGCCGGGATCGCAGCGCCGGCGCCTGGCGTCATCAGCCCGGCGTAGTGGCGGATGTAGCCACGCGGATGAAGGCGTACGACGCGGGAGGAGCTAGCGGCTGACATTGACACCTCTCGGTTAAGATACACACACATTGTATACAATGCAACTGTATGGTCGCCGTCGTGGCCCCTGATCTGACCGGACTGGCACGCATTCGCAACGCGGCGCTCGAAGGATTCGCGCGCGATGGGGTCGCCAGCACCTCGCTGCGTGATGTCGCCAAGGCGGCCGGAGTCTCACCCGGCCTGGTGCAGCACCACTTCGCGACGAAGGCGGCTCTCGTGGAGGCCGTCGGAGCGCACGTCGTCGGACTCGCGACGGAGGCGTTCGGCAATCTGCCCGCAGCTGGGACTCCGGTCGAATCGCAGAAGCAGCTCGGCGATCGCGTCACCGCATTCGTGGCCGAGCAGCCGACGGCGCTGTTGTACGTGGCCCGGGCTGTGGCCGAAGGGGACAGGATCGCCGCGGCCGTGTTCGACGCGTTCGTCGAGATCGCCAAGGGTCTTTGGCAGACGCTGGCCGACCACGGGCTGTTGCGAGACGACGCAGACATCGCTTGGGCGGCGCTGCACGGCGTCACGTTGATACTCGGCACCGTGCTGTACCAGGCGCAGATCGCCCGGCACCTGCCCGAGCCATTCATGACCGCCGAGCAGTTGGAGCGATGGAACGCGGCGGGCAACGCGCTGTTCAGCGAGGGCCTCTATCGTCGTCCGCCGAGGCGCGCTCGGGTGTGAGCGAGAGCTTCGATGCCGTAATCGTGGGTGTCAGAGCACGCCGCACATCCCCCGGCCGGTGCCGTAAACGAGGGATCTCCCAGGTTGCTAGGCGAGCGTAAGCTGCCAGGAAACCCCAAAGCGGTCGGTGACCCAGCCGAATCGCTCACTGAATGGGTAGCGGTCGAGCGGCATCAGGACGGCGCCATCTTGTGACAGACGAGCGAACATTTCGTCCACCGCATCCGCGGATGCCGCCCGGACGGCGAGCGAGATCGCGGGCGTGAAACCGAAGGCATGCTCGATTGGGCTGTCGATGCATTGGACGGTGGAGTCGCCGATCCGCAGCGTTGCGTGCTTGACCGTTCCCTCAGTGCCCTGCTCGCCGGCGCCGTAGTGTTCGATCCGCTCGATCCGCGCCGGAAAGAAGAGCGATACGTAGAAGCGCATCGCCTCTTCTGCGTTGCCGACGAACATCAGCAGTGGCGCAACCGTGTCGGAGGGGGTGACACGACTAGGGGACGGTGTGGCTTGCTCGGGCGCGATTCCGAAGCGTCGCTCATACGTCCGGTTGAGCTCCTCCCAGCCAGCCGGGATCGCGGCCTCTCCATGAGGCGGCGGGTCATCCCCACCTGACAGCGAGGTTGCGAGCGCGTCAAGACACAGGTCCCAGCCGGCTGCGTCGCGAGCCGCCTTCAGACGGTCGTCGAAGGTATGCGTCAGAACCAGCCGCGTGCCGCTGCCGCGAGGCTCGAGCTCCCAGCGAAGATGGTCCTCCCCCCAGCTGTACTCCAGCAGGTGCGGCGGCTCGTAGGCCGTCACACGACCATCGCCAAACGCGTTGCCCTCAGGCGGCAGGAAGCTGACCGTCCCGTCGACGCAAAGCTCCAGCTCAAACGGCGACGGATGCCAACGACGCAGCTGGTCCAGTTGCGTGAGCGCAAGCCACACTCGGTCAGGTGGATGATCGAGCAGCCGCTCGAATCGCAGCGCGGGACGACCCTGTGCGTCCTCGAGGATGGCTTCGGTGGAAACCGGCATTGGTCAAATCCTTTCGTCGAGGTGGCGTTCGAGGGAGTCGAGGCTGGAGCGCCAGAGCGCGCGATAGGGCGTCAGCCACCGATCGAGCTCGAGCAGCCGCTCGGGACATAGCTGGTAAAGGCGCCGCTGTCCGTCGGCCGTGCACGAAACGATCCCCGTCTCGCGAAGGATCCGCAGATGCCGAGAGGTGTTCGGCTGGCTGAGCCCAGTCGCGGCGCACAACGTGCCAACCGCCTTTGGCCCGTCGACCAGCTCATCTAGCAGCGCTCGGCGAGCAGGCTCGGCGACGGCCTCGAACGGGGTCATAGCCGATATCTAATCAGAAGCTTATATAAACTGCAAGTCATATATCCGTCCCGGTCATCTCGGACGACGTCGAAGACTCGGTAGGTTTTCGAACGTGGCGGAGCAGGTTCCAGCGGTGTGCGACGTGCTCGATGCGATCGAGCGTCGCAACTGGGAGCGCCTTCGACGACTGCTCCACCCCGATATTCACTGGACCACTGCGGTTGAGGAGCAACTGCATGGCCCGAGTGAAGTAATCGCCATGCTCTCCAACGACCCACCGCCAGCGCCTCCGTCCTACCACGAGGTTCGCGACGGGCTGATGTACCGCTGGATCGACTGTCCGGGGTGAGTCAAGGGCCGGCTCGCCGAGCGAGCATGCGGCCCCAGCTCCGTCTCACCCTGTGCAGGATCTATACCGCCTCACGAGCTTCCGCACGGCACCACTTATTCGTTCATGGTGCACCGATCGGCGCCAGCGAGTTACCCGGTGCGATGCTCGAACAATTCTGCGGTGCCGCAAGTCCGGCGAAACGTTCGGCTAGCCAGGTGTCAGCCTCAGGTAGCCACACCGCGGCACTTGGAACGTGACTGAGATGTTCGTATTCCTCGTACTGCACGGGGACGCCGCGGCTGCAGTACTCGCGGGCGAGGCTGCGCACGTCGCCCGCGATCATCACGCCGTCGCCGGGACCGACGCCTTCCTTGCTGCCAGAGCTTCCTTCGAGTTCGCCGCCGTTGCCCTGGCCGATGAACATCGGCATGCTGGGCGTGCCGCGACTGCCCATAATCAACTGGTTCGCCACTTCGACGTAGACGGGCACGCTTTCGGGTGTCGGGTATTCGGGCTTCGCCATCTGCGCCCAGGTGAGACCCGGGTACTCGCCGAGCACGGTCTCGATCGAGGCGCGCTGGAGCTTGTCATAGAGCTGCAGCCCATATTCGTTCAGATACGGGGTGAGGTCGATGTGGAAAGCTCGCGAGATTCCGATCACCCCCATCGGAATCACGCCGGCCCAGACGGTGCCGCCTTCGACATAGCGCAGGTTGTGCGCGGGATCGACGAGCACGCCGCCCATCGCCGCGCCGACGATGAGCGAGCTGATGTCGGGCGCGTAGGAAGAGGCGAGTTCGGCGGCCCAGCCGGTCGCGATCGCGCCACCGGAATAGCCGATCAGGCCGATCTTCGTTGCTCCTGCCGCTCCGCTGGCCGGCAAGCTGAGCACCGCGCGCAGCGAATCGAGCGTGTTCATCCCATACTCCGGGCCCGCCGCGAAATCTGCCGTCTCGCCCTCGGTGTCGGGCACGACGACCGTCTCCCCCGCGAGCAGCGCCGGCGCGATCAAGCCCGACTCCGCAGTCGGGATCAGACCGCCCAGCGTGACCCCGCCGGAGATGGCGTAAGAAGGCTCGTCTTCTGGATTGAGCGAGTCGTAGAAGGACTGGTAGGAGACGATCGTGGGAGCGCCGAGGCGCAGTGGCGGCTGCAGCACCGAGGTCATGTTGACTGTCGGCGCTCCCGTCTCACCCGTCGATCGATAGAGCAACTGCACCGCTTTGATCGGCACTGGCACGCCCGCCACGTGGTAGGAGAGCGTCCGTGTCTTCAGCACGGTGCCCGGCGCAATGCTCGCCAGAGGCGTGGAGCCTTCATAGGAGTAGAAGGGATCCTCTTCGGGCGGGACCGCCGCGCCCGCCGGCGCCGTCAGTGCCATGAAGATCACGAGCAGGCCGATCGCGAGAGTGCCTACTCCCAATTTCATCCCCGGTCTGCTCACAAGACGCATCGGAATTTCCACTACCCCGTTGACGCGACCGGCAATCACAATCGCGGCTGGCTAAGCTACTTGCCGCGGAAAAAGTCTCTGTGATGACGAACGGCCGCGCTTGTTGAGGGCGCGGCCGTTCGTGAATGAGTGGTGCTCTGGTTAGGAGCGTTTGGAGTGTTTCATCGGGCTCGGACGGCGAGCGTGTCGGCGTTATAGGCGAGGATTCCCCACTCGGTCCAGATCTCTTGGCCTTCGGTGCCCTTCAGGCGGCTGCGGCCCATCCCGTAGCGGCGCTTGAGGTGGCTGATCCGGCCCTCCTCGCCTGTTCGGTAGCGCTGCAACCGTCGATTGGTGCGTCTGGAGCCTCGTTCCTGGCGGCCGGAGATGAACACTCGCTCTGGTGTGAGATCTTTGAGTGCGTCGTTCGTCGGGCCGGGCATGAACCCACCGTCGAGGGCCAGCTCCCGCGGGGAGATCTGAAGCCGTTTGAGCTCGGCGATCGTGCCTGGGAGCAGCGTATTCTCGGTCGGGTTGCCCGGCGCGGTCGACGCCGGCAGGATCAGTCCTCGCGCGCCGCGCTTGGTGTTCTCGGTCACCTCCGCGAGCTGGGTCACATACCCAAACTCGTTCGGCTTGCCCAGCTTGCCCTTGCGGATCGGGCGGGCATCCGGGTCTGTGAGCGACACTATCCGCTCGCGGATCGGTTCGCCCTGCACACGCTTCGTGATCTGGGAGGCGACCTTCTCGCAACGATCCACGAGCTGCTCGAGCTTGGTCGCCGCCCTGAGCTTCGCCTTCGCGCCACGGCCACGCGCCTTGGTCCGCGCGAGCGTCAGGAGCCGCCTGGCCTCGCGCACCGAACGCCGCAACAGCTCGCCGGTCTGCGCCGTGAGCTTGAGCACCTGCGCTTTCGCTTCCCCTGAGCGAGCCCGGATCGTGCGCGTGATCCCCCGCAACCGGCGGCCCATCGCTTGTGAGCGATCCCGCACCCGCCGTTTGCTCTCGCCGATCCGCTGCGCCAACTTGCGACTCTCCCTCGCCAGCGCACGCACCCCATGCGAGGCCAACCCCGCATCGGTCGGATACTTCACATCCGCCTCGACGACAGTCGAGTCGATCCGCACCGCACGCGGACGAAAACGCTTCTCGCGCATCGTCCTGGCGATCAGCGTGCGCGTCAGCTCTGAGACCGTCTCGGGCCCGATCCTGCGGGCAAGCTTGCGGACCGTTGACTCGTCCGGCACCCGCTCGCACAAAGAGATCCGGCAGAACCGCCGCAAGTGAATCGAATCGGAGACCTCCGCCACCAGCGACCGATACCCCCACCGATAGCGCGTCTTGAGCACCATCAATCGAATGAACGTCTCCATCGCGATCGTCGGGCGACCATCCGTCAACACCGCCCGCTTCTGCTCGATTACCTCCCGTCGAAAGCGCTCCACGACCGGCCCAAACAACCCAGGATCCGAGAGCAACAAATCCAACGCCGCCAGATCCTCCGGCAACTCCCTTACCTCGACCGGCAAAGCCTCGTCCCACAACGACTCCGCCTGCCCCGCCGACAACATCAACATACCGACCCCCTTCAACCAGAAACCCACTCATTTGCAGGACATTCTGACGATCACACCGGACGGAACAAGCCACCAACACCCCTACTTTTTCCGCGGCAAGTAAGCTAGTGACGCAATGCTAACGCGCTTGCTTTCGAGCCCGCAAGGAGGATTGTGTCCCTACTCGGAAAGCTCACGTCCTCAAGCTCACAGTTCATAAACAAACGTGGCCTGTACGCCGGACGCCGCTCGACAAAGATCCATGTGGCCCTTTATCGGAAGACTGGTGGAAGGGTCGGCGGCGCGCTTCCAGGCTGGCCTCATGCCAGAATCGTCCTGCTCGACCATACGGGCGCGAAGAGCGGGATCAAACGGACATCGCCGGTCATGTACCACGAATACGGCGATGCGATTGTCGTAGCAGCCTCGAAGGGCGGCCAGCCAACGCACCCCGCCTGGTTTCATAATCTCATGGCAAACCCCGATACCACGATCCAGATCGGCCCTGAAGTTCACAGAGTCCACGCCCGCCTGGCCGCCGAGGAGGAGCGCGACCACCTCTGGAAGGAGTTGGTCGCAATGTTCCCTGGATATGACTTCTATGAGCGTAATGCCAAAGGGCGGACGATCCCGGTCGTGATCCTCGATCCCCGCTGACTCAAGCTGCTTGCGAGCACCGCTACCTCTGGTGCAGGCAGCTTCGAGTTCGCTCGGGATGCGCGTCGGAGGATGACGCTAATAAGCGATATAAGGATGACCACGATGCCAAAGTCGAACCGCTCCATCCCGAAAGCGACCGTCATCCCCGTCCTGATCTACCCGGACGTGCGCGCGGCGGTTGACTGGTTGGGCGCCGCGTTCGGTTTCGTCGAGCGTGTGCAGATCGGCGAGGATCACCGCTCCCAGATGAGCTTTGGCGATGGCGCGGTGATCCTCGGAGACGTTCGCAACGAGCGGCGCCCGCCGCGGCCTGGCGAGGTCACGCATTCAGTGATGGTGCGCATCGAGGATGCGCACGTGCACTGTGAGCGAGCACGCAAGCACGGCGCTCGTATCGTCATGGAGCCGGCCGATTTCCCTTATGGAGAGCGGCAGTACACCGCCGAGGATCTTGGCGGCCATCAGTGGACGTTCTCACAAAGCCTCACCGATGTCGCCCCCGAGGATTGGGGCGGCATATCGGTCACGTCAGACTGACCTTCGAGCGCCGATCAAGCTCCCTGCGCGAGCAACTCTTCGAGGCGCTCGTGCGATTCGCTCAGCCCGCCTTCCATACCCGAGGAGAGCATCCCATCGCGCTCCTCGGTCGTGTGGAACAGCGATATCGTGGTCAGCTTCGTGCGCTCGCCAAGATCCTCGAAGCTGACGGTGTCGATCACGACATGGCCAGGCATTCCCTCCCATTCGAAGCTCTGCACGAGGCGCTCCGGTGGCGTGACCTCGCGATAGACGCCGCGAAATCCCTGCTCGCGGCCGTCGCCGTCGCGTGCGAGGAAGCGCCAGGTTCCGCCGGGACGCACGTCCATCTGGTCGACGATCGTCGTCATGCGCCTGGGACCCCACCACTTGGGTATCAGCTCGGGATCGATGAAAGCGGCGAACACCCGCTCGCGAGGTGCGTTGAATACACGTTCGCTAACGATCTCGCGCTCCGTCGGCGTCGTGAACGTCGTATTACTCGACATGGCTTCCTCCTGGTTGTGGGTCGCTGTGGTCATCGCTGCTATCCCTTCGCGTGTTCTTGAGCTCGACGGCCGACGCCGCCTCGGCGTCTTCCTCTTTAAGCAGCTCACCGAAACGATCGAGGCGCTCGTCGAGCATGCGTCTGTAGGTCTCGATCCAAAGCTGGGCGTCGTCCAAGCGACGTGGCCCAAGGCGGCAGCGACGTGCCCGGCCAGCCTTCTCAGTCGTGACGAGCCCGGATTGCTCGAGAATCTGCACGTGCTTCTTCAGCCCTGTCAGAGACATTCCGAACGGCTGAGCCAGCTCTGTGATCGTTGCGCTACCTGAGCCCAACCGCCGCAGGATGCTTCTACGCGTCGGATCGGCAAGCGCCGCAAACGTCTGGTCGAGCCCGGACTGATACTGAACCATGTGGTTCAGTATAGCGCGTTGGGCCCCCAGAACATGAGTCGCAGACCAAAGCGGCCTCGAGCGGTTCGGTTTGACTTGGGTTTGGCTCATCGCCGCGGTGCCCGAGCGAGGCAACGTCCGTCTCCGCTCGGGCACAGCCTACTTGCATCCCCCGTCAGCTGATGCCTAGAGGACCGACACTTAAGCGGATGCCGTCAGTTCACCTCCTTCTTTGAGAACAACCGAGTCTTCTCCTTCGATTACACCACTTTCTTCGCCGCCCAGTGAGCATGTTGCCAATTTGGCTTCGGCCAATTCCGCGAACGTCGGCGAGATTTTCTCTAACAGACTGGTGCCTTCTAATGTTAGTTCGGCGACACCTTCAGATGACGTGCATTCGTCCGTTACAGTTATACCGAGCACTAAGCATTCCATCTCCCAACCAGGGCTGCCGCCACCGCTGTGCGGTAAGGATAAGAGCGCGAAGAAAGTACCCGTTTGTTCCACTAAATCGACTTCGGCTTCCCAACCAAGGTGGAGGGGCCAAACTTTTGGAGCACTGCCAGATTCACATCCCTTCTGCGCAGTGCATTCAAGTGCTAATCCCGATAACGCGGTCGCGCTTATCGCTTCTCCTGATAAATTTAACACTTCGCTGGTCCAGCCTAATGAATTCGGCCCGATCCAACCGTCGAGGAGTCCGCTGCATAAAATGGAGATTTTTCCGGTCGTAGCTTTGATGTCTTCAAATAACAGTTCGCCGGTAGTTTCGGTCGATAATTCGCCCGTAACTGCAACCCCACTATCTAACCATTCGGCTGATAAAAATTCCGATTTGGTTTCGTTAGCCGATGCGTACAATCCCCAGTTTTGGCCCAGTCCGAGTCGTAGTTCCGATTCTCCTTCGAAAGTCGTTACGGGAACCGACCTCCATTCCAGAGAGGTCGATTCATTTTTGAGAGAGCCCCCCGTTTCCACCCAGATTTTTGAAATTAGTGTGGGTGGAAAATGTATTTCCACGACTTCTTTAGCCGCCACCCTTGTCCCCCCTACCCCAATCGTAGCCGCATTGCTGAGCGCTTCGGCCACCACCGAACCATTCAGCGTTGCCGACGATATTATGGTGCAGGTTCCAAAAAATGTCACATTTGCTATTTCCGTCCCAGATTCCGGCTTGTACAAGAATTGGATCTTCCCTTTGCGTTCCGCTTCGCTGTATCCAAGGGTATTCTTCAGCGCGACGGAAGTTATCGTACCATTGAGTACAGTGCACCCGCCGCCGCCGTTACCCGTTTGCGTGCAGCCTGTGAGTTCAAACCTCTCTTTGCTCGTGCCGGCGTTACCCCCGGTCGAGCCGTCAATAGTTGCACCGGCTATGAATTTCGAGCCAGTGCACGTAACCGTGATTACTGTGCCTGCTATGGTTGCTTTTAGAACATAATTTTTAGTCGTGCCCTTGACTTCTACCGATTCTGTTTGACCGCCTCTTAGCCTACTTCCGGCAACCTTGTAAAATGGCCCTTCAAACGCTGGAGCCGAGGTAGCCGCAATGCAAGATGCGATCGAGAGCATGGTTGCGCAAAGCAAGGTGATCTTTACGCCCTTCATAATGGTTGCTCCTTCGGGTTGGTTGATTGGTTGGCGTCATTTGACGTACCCAAAGATAGCAATTCTGTTGAAAATATGGAATATATTGAATATCGGAACTCTTAGCCCACATCTCGGGCGTCTATCCTCAGGCGTCGAGTTTTTGCAGAATGCCCCGGCCCCGCGTGAGCTGCCAAGCGCTGCGAAACGCCCGTCAAGTTCGGAGGATGCTGAGCGACCTTCTCTCAGAACATGTGTCGCAGACGCCAGCCAAGTGACGGCCCACCAACCGAGCGCGTCGCGAGTGCGCTCGTGCGCTGAGCACTTGCAACGCTGGCTCCGGGGACGGCTACCGTCGCCATCGGCTCGCCCGCCTTCATCCGGACCATCGCCGGATGCGCAGCAACGAACACGGGGATCCTCTCCCCTCCCCAGCCGAGCACCCGCAGAGCGCTCGCGGTGACGGCCGTGGTCTTCCTACCATCGACCGCGTTCGCGCTCAGTACGGCTGTGCCTGCCGGCACAGCCGTCCGCAGACGAAGACTTGCCGCGACCGAATCGCCTAGCTGGCGGGCACTCGCCAAAGCGGCTTCGATCAGCGACCCGCTCCGCTGACTCAGCACGACGCCAAGCACAGTCAAGGCACGCCCATTAATCAAAACCTTCTTGGCGAACACCAAGCACCCGCCGGCAGCCCTGTCCGAGCCTGTCTTGACCCCTACATATCCGTCTTCACCGACGAGCCCGTTGTAGTTGGCGACGCGTCCAACCACCGGCAGCACGACCGAAGGCCGATCGACGATTTCTGCGAACGCGGGAATGCGCATCGCCGCGACCGCGAGCTTCAGCTGGTCGGCGGCCGTGGAGACCGTTTCGTCGTCGAAGCCGCTGGGATCCGTATAGGTGGTCGAGCTCATGCCCAGCGCTCGCGCGGTCGAGTTCATGCGCGTCAAGAATGGCGCGATCCCGTCGGCGTCGTAGCGAGCCAGCAGCGCCGCGATGTTGTTGGCCGAGGGCAAGAGCAGTGCCTGTAGCGCCTGGCGCTCGCTGAGACGCTCGCCGGCACGCACGTCCAGCGTCGACTCCCCCAGCGCCTCCCGCTGCTCCTCTTCGGCTGTGTCCGCCGCCGTGATCGAAAGCGAGAACCCTTCCTGGCCGACGACCAGCGGGTGCTCGAGCAGCGTGAGATAGGCGGTCATCACCTTCGCCACGCTTGCGATCGGCACGGGCAGGGACCCACCGTAGGTGCCGAGACTGCCCACCCCCTCGACCTCCACCGCAGCCTCCCCTTCGCCGGGCCACGCAAGCGCGGGCGCGGGTCCGGCGAGACGCACATAGGCGGGTAGCGTGCGATGGACGATCAGCGGCGGCGCACTCTCCGTCGTGACCCTGCGTACTCCCACCACCAGCAACAGCAGCAAAACCAACACAAGCGCGCCAACCATCGGCCACCTCCGGTGCGCAGGGCCTGCGCTCACAACCTGTCGCTGCACCGTCGTCGCCACAGCTTGAAAACGCTAGCGCACAGGGTGGGGGAATTTGCCGCCTTCAGCAGAGCGGGTGCACCAACGAGCAGAAGGTTTCGGGCACCGGTCGCCTGATTGTGCGCCAGCCGACGCTCGCCAACCGGAAGAGCCCACTTTCGCTGCTCCAATCGACGCCACCGCGGTCGGGGACAACCGAGTCGATGATTTCATCGCCCGTGTGCACGAACGTGAACCTCGCACGCTGCGCACCGTGGCCGTCGAGGCTGTAGCGCGTCCACCGATCCGACCGTGGGTTGGCGTAGGGATCGCAGTCGTGCAGATAGGCATACAGCCACCCGCCGAGCAATGTGGGCGAGAGAAACGCGTGTTCGCAAGTGGCGCTCGCCCCAGAGGTCACCTGGTCGATCAGCTCCGGCTTGCCGCTCACTTGCTCCAGCCACAGGCTCGTCACACCGAATGATTCCGAGCCGCTCGTGGTGGAGTACGCGACCTGCCTACCGTGAAGCGTGAGCCCAGAGATTGTTCCCGTCTGCCCTTTGGGCCAGTGTCCCGCCTCGGCCGACACCCCTCCGTGAGAGGCCGGGAGCGCCACAGAGTGTGCTGTCGAGCTGCCGATCCGCCATTGAAAGAGGTTGTCCGGCCGGCGGTCGCCGCCACCGGGATTGCGCCGCAGGAAGACAAGCAGTCCGTCCCAGATCGCCGGCTCGTGGACCGAGGAGCCGGGCGCCGCCAGCATCTGCTCGATAGCACCGACCACACCGAGCTTCAACTCGTAGATGTGGCAACCACGCGACGTTTCGGTGTCCGAACAGCGCGAATAGACCGCCGCCACACCAGAACCGTCAGGCCCCAGCTCGATGTCGAACGGCGCGGCCCGCTCGGGGACGGGCGCCAGCGAGATCGCACCGTTCGGCGAGCGGAGCACGAGCGCATACGCACGAGTGGCCGCGTCGAAGCGGCTCCAGGCAGCCCACCCCCCGTAGGCGGCGACCATCGACCCCTGCGAGTCGAGCAGCCTCGGCGCCGGCGCGCCAGACCATGCGGTAGTTCCAGCCCATGCGGTAGCGCCGGCAAGCGTCGTCAGCGCAGCAACGATGAGGATACGTAGAAGCCGAATTGCCCCGCGATTGTACTTAGCTCGGCAGGTTGGCCGGCGGCATCAGTCGCATGCGTTTCACATGCGCGAGCGCGCTTGAGCCGCCTGCATTCAATCTGCTGGCTCCCCCAGCTTCGCAAACGCCTCCTGCGCCTGGACGCTGGACTCGGTCGCGCGGATCAGCACCGACAGTGTCGTTCCCAAGAGCTCTGCGGGGACCGCGTCTGGATCGGTGAGCTTCAGCATCGAGAGGCCCACGCCCAGCCCGAGCATCACGTTGGCGAACTGCTCGGGCACACCAGGCGGCGGCTCGAAGCCAGCGTCGCGCGTGCTCTGCGACGCGAAGCGCGCAAAGGTCTCGCGCAGCGCCGCAAGCGCATCGGCCAGCCGTCGCGCCAGGTGCTCGTCGCGCTGGGAGTAGGCCCACAGCTCGACGAACAGGCGGAAGCGCTCCGGGCTCTCCTGCAGACCATCCATCCAGTGATGGCTCCCGGCCAGCGGCCGCTCCCAAGTCGCGCGGTCGCGGTCGAACAGCGCCATCTGCTCAGCGATCTGCGCGGTCGTGTACTCCTCGCCGAGCGCGATCAGCAGGTTCTCCTTGCTGCCGAAGTGCCCGTACACGGCCCCCTTGGTGAAGCCAGCCTCGGCAGCAACTTCATCCAGTGTCGCGCCGGCGAAGCCGCGGCGCGCGTAGACCTTGGCCGCCGCCTCCAGCAGTCGCTCGCGCGTCTGCGCCCGGCGCTCGGAGCGGTCGAAGTGTCCACGCGGCATCAGTCGATTGTTCCGCTCCGGTCGGCGGGTGACGTTGTCGAGCTCACACTTGTATTATACCGTTAAGTAGATATACTCATTCGTATCAATACTCCAGCACGAAGGATCAGAGACCGATGAGAGACCAGCTGCCGCCAGGCCCCCGCATCCCCACCGTCCTGCAGACACTCGGCTTCCTGAGCCGCCCGAGCGGCTTCGTCGAGCGCGCCCGCGCACGCTACGGCCCCCGTTTTACGATCCGCGTAATCGGCCAGCGCCCATTCGTCGTGCTCACCGACCCCCAGGAGATCAAGGAAGTCTTCACCGCGTCTCCCGACGTTCTCCACCCCGGCGAGGGCGCGCGCATCCTCGAACCGCTCGTCGGCAAACACTCGGTGATCTTGCTCGACGAGCAGCCGCATCTGGAGCAGCGCAAGCTGCTGCTGCCCGCTTTCCACGGCGAGCGCATGCAGCAGCTGGCGGGTCTGATGGAGGAGCTGGCCGAGGAGGAGATCAGCTCATGGCCATGCGGACAGGTGGTCGAGCTTCACCCCCGGCTTCAACGCCTCACGCTCGAGATCATCCTGCGCGCAGTCTTCGGACTGGAGCGGGGCGCACAGCTCGAGCAGTTGCGCGACCTCCTGGCCGAGGTGCTCGCATTTTCCCAGAACCCTCTGTCGATGCTCCCACGCCCACCGCGACTGCTGACACTGCGCGGCCCGATCGCCCGTCAAGACCGACTGATGGCCGCCGCAAACGAGATGATCTTCGAGCTGATCGCCGAGCGCCGCCACGAGGGCGGCGGAGGCGAGGACGTGCTCGCACTGCTTTTGAATGCCAAGCACGAGGACGGCTCCCCCATGAGCGAGGCGGAGCTGCGCGACGAGCTGATGACCGCGCTCGTAGCCGGACACGAGACGACCGCCTCGCAGCTGGCCTGGGGCTTTGAGCGCTTGGCGCGCGAGCCTGCCGTTTGCGAGCGCCTCCACCAGGAGCTCGACAACCCCGACGACGCCTACCTGACGGCCACCATCCAGGAGATCCTGCGCCACCGCCCGGTCCTCCCCCACGCCGAGCCGCGGCTGACCAAGCGCCCTGTGGAGATCGGCGGCTTTCCATACCCACCCGGAGTGATGCTGGTCGCCTACGCGCATCTCGTCCACCACGACCCGGCCATCTACCCCGAGCCACAGGCGTTCCGCCCCGAGCGCTTCCTCGAACAGGCCCCCGGCACCTACACGTGGCTGCCGTTCGGTGGCGGGCGCCGGCGCTGCTTGGGCGCAAGCTTTGCGCTGCTTGAGATGAAGCTAGTCATACGCGCGATGCTGCGGCGTTTCGAGCTCGAGCCGGCGCGGGCGCGCAGCGAGCGCACGCGCAGACGCAACATCACCGTCAGTCCCGCAGGTGGTTGTCAGTTGATCCTGCGCGAGCGCCTCCGCGATGCGCACCCGGCACGAGCGGCGCTGAGCATCGCATGAGCCGACAACCCGAGTGAACCGCTGTAACGCTCTTGGCTCTCAGTGGACTGAAGGATGCAAGCGCAAATCCTTCAACCTCAGGAGAACCACCAATGTACGCTTTCAAGCGTCTAGGAATCGCGGCGGCGAGCGCCGCAGTTGTGTTGGCGATGGCCGGCGGATCGGCAAGCGCCTTCGGCGGCGGCAATCAGCACTTCAGCCGCAATCGCGCGGTCTTCGTGCAGACGGACAATCTTGCCGGCAACCAGATCGTCGTCTACGACCAGGGCTGGAATGGCACCCTCACCCCGGCCGGCAGCTATGCCACAGGCGGGTTGGGCGGGGCGCTCGAAGGCTCGGTCGTCGACCATCTCGCCTCGCAGGGCTCCCTGACCTATGACCAGCAGAACAACCTGCTGTATGCGGTGAATGCCGGCAGCAACACGATTTCGGTATTCGCCGTGTTCGGCGATCGCCTCGCGTTGCGCCAGGTGCTCAGCTCGGGAGGTTCGTTTCCCGTCAGCATCGCCGCCGAGAACGGCCTTGTGTATGTGCTGAACGCTGAGGAAGGTGGAGTAGTGCAGGGCTTTCGAGTGCTGTTCGATCACCTTGTTCCGGTGCCCGGGTCCGCACGCCCGCTTGGGCTGAACCCAACCGCCACGCCCCAGTTCGTCAACACTCCTGGGCAGGTCGCCTTCTCCGCTGACGGCTCGCGGCTGATCGTCACGACCAAGGCTAACGGCAGCGACATCGACGTCTTCCGGATCTCACCGTTCGGGCAACTGTCAAGCGCACCGGTAGTCAATTCGCTACCTGGCGCAGTACCGTTTTCGCTCGTGGCCGATCGCTACGGGCATCTCGTGGTCGCGGAGGCAGGCACCGACGCACTGGCGAGCTTCCAGCTCAACTGGAACGACACGCTCACGCAATTGAGCTCAGGACTGACCGGAGAGCAGGCGACCTGCTGGGTGGTCGGCACCGATGGTCGCTTCTATGCCTCGAACGCAGGCAGCGCCTCGCTCAGCGGTTTCGAGCCTGGGCCTGGCGGAGCGCTCTCGTTGTTCAGCACGACTCCAACCGACGCGGGCACCGTCGATGCATCTGCCACTGCCGACGGACGCTTCCTCTACGTGCAAGCTGGTGGCGCGGGGAACGTCGATGAGTATGCGATCGAAGCTGGCGGCACGCTCAGCGAGATCGGCTCGGTCACAGTGCCGGGCGCAGCCGGTGGAGAGGGGATCGTGGCCCAGTAGCACTCCAGCCGAGTGGGCTGCGGCGCAGATGCGACGCGCCGCAGCCCATGGCGGCTACCGTGACGACATGCGCCCCATCACCGATTCGATTCCCTGGTTCGCGAGCCGCGTGAAAGGCACGTGGCGATCTCGGCGATGAGCTGGCGCAAGCCGGCAACGAAGATGGCCGACGACGAGCTCGAGCTGCTCGTGCGCTTGCGAGCCGGCGACCAGGAAGCGTTCCTCGAATTGGTGGCGATGCACCAGTCGATGTTGTTGCGTCTGGCCTGCTCGTTTGTCTCCAGTCAGGCGGTGGCCGAGGAGGTAGTGCAAGATACGTGGTTGGGTGTGTTGCGCGGCATCGACGACTTCGCGGGACGCTCGTCACTGAAGACTTGGTTGCTCAGGATCCTTGTGAATCGAGCCAGGAGCACCGGTGTTAGCGAGAATCGAAGCGTGGCGATCGGCGACGCCGGACCCGCGGTCGATCGTTCGCGCTTCGACGTCTCTGGCGCTTGGATGTCCCCACCACAGCACTGGATCGAGGACAGCGAGGAACGCCTGATGGCGGAGGGCATCGGCGAGCAGATCCACACAGCGCTAGCGGAGCTTCCCGCGCGTCAGCGTGAGGTCGTGATGCTGCGCGATGTCGACGGCCTCGACGGCCAGGAGGTATGCGACGTGCTCGCTATCAGCGAAGCCAACCAACGTGTCCTCTTGCACCGTGGGCGCAGCCGGCTGCGTCAAGCCCTGGAAACCGAGCTTGGGAGGGTGTGAGGATGTTCTGGCGCAAGGACGAGCTCGTGTGTCAGCAGGTTGTCGAGCTGATCACCGACTACTTGGAGGGTGGCCTGTCACGCTCGCAGCGGCGACGCTTCGAGGCTCACTTGAAGGGCTGCGAGCACTGCAGCGAGTATCTCGAGCAGATGCGCGCCACGATCAGGCTCACCGGCGCCTTGAAGAGCGAGGATTTGACGCCTCAGATGCGTGAGGAGTTCACGGCGTTGTATGAGCGCTGGCGCTCGGAGGAAGGCTAGAGGCGCCGGCATCAGGATGCCTTACAGCCGATGCTAAGCTCCCGCCCGACCTGAGCACTACCGAGACCTGAGCACGATCCGAATCGCATCCTTGCATCACCGAAGCTCGACCACCTCTCTGTCATGAAGAAGCCCGTGCGGGGCTAAGGCTGTGCGAGTCAACCTTTGCGGGGTGCGGGGCTCGACGCCGGCTCCCGGCGCCGATTTTCTGCGCTACGGCGGACATACATCCTGCGTGGCGATTGCTCACGACGACGCACCCTCCCCGACTTTGATCCTCGACGCCGGCACGGGCATACGCTCGGTTACGGGACTACTCGACGGGCTGGCGTTCGGCGGCACGATCCTGTTGACTCACCTGCACTGGGACCACGTGCAGGGATTGCCCTTCTTCCACGCGGGCGATCACGACGATGCTCGCGTACGTCTGTTTCTGCCTGAGCAGGAGGACGGCGCCGGGGCGACAGCCGTGTTGGCGCGTTCGATGTCCCCGCCCCATTTTCCGATGGAACCGGACCAGCTACGTGGCAAATGGAGCTTTGCGACGCTAGCTCCCGGCGAGCAGGAGCTCGACGGCTTCACTGTGTTAGCGCGCGAGATTCCGCACAAGGGCGGGCGCACGTTTGGCTATCGCGTCAGCGACGGGCGCTCGACTTTCACCTATATGCCCGACCACTGTCCCACCTCCCTCGGCGCCGGGCCGGACGGCTGCGGCGAGTATCACCCGGCCGCGCTGGAGCTTGCAGCTGAGACAGATGTGCTGCTGCACGACTCGCAGTTGCTGACAGCGGCCGAGCTTGCCGCCGAAGGGCGCTTCGGGCACGCCGCCGCCGACTACGCAGTCGAATTGGGGCGCCGCGCACAAGCACGCAAGGTGCTGCTTGCTCACCATCGACCCGACCGTACCGACGATGCGCTGGATGATCTGAATGAGCGCTTCGTCGAGACTTCCGCTGTCGAGGTGATCGTCGCCGCGCAGGATGCCGTGCTGCAATTGTGAGCATGGCACGAACACAGAGCCTTCCCACGCGACGGACAAGCCATTCCCGCTCGAGCCGATGAGCGCGAGCGCCGCGCCGACGGGCATTCCTGACGCGGTCGTCGTCGGCTCCGGACCCAATGGGCTTGCCGCCGCGCTCACGCTTGCGCGTGCTGGACTTGCCGTGCACGTCTATGAGGGGGCCGACACGCCTGGCGGCGGCTGCCGCACCGAGGAGCTGACGCTTGCCGGCTTTGCGCACGACGTCTGCTCGACGGTTCACCCGCTGCTCGCGGCCTCTCCCTTCTTCACCGAGAAGCCGCTTGCCGGGCTCTCGCTGAAGACCCCCGAGGTCGCCTTCGCCCACCCGCTCGACGGCGGCCGAGCCGCGACCGTCTCAGGCTCAGTCGAGCAGACCGCTACAGCGCTTGGCGAAGACGCCCGCGCCTACCGCCGCATCTTCGCCAAGCTCGTGGAGGACAGCGACGCGATCGTGCCAGCGGTGTTGGCGCCCCTGCTTTCTCCCCCGGCCCATCCCCTGGCCATGGCCCGCTTCGGCTTGCTTGGGCTGTGGCCGACGACGGTGCTCGCTCGCCCCTTCAAGACCGACCAAGGGCGGGCTCTGCTGGCCGGGTTGGGTGCCCATTCGATGCGACCGCTCGGGGCGCCTGGCACTGGCGCATTTGCACTGCTGCTGGGTATGCTCGCGCACACGGTTGGCTGGCCGGTCGTGGAAGGAGGCAGCTCGCGCATCGTCGAGGCGATGATCGCCGAGCTTCAGAGCCACGGCGGCAAGCTGCACAACGGCCATTGGGTTGAGGATCTGCGAGAGCTTCCGAACGCGCACAGCACCCTGCTCGATGTCGCTCCCCGCCACCTGATTGAGCTTGCCGGCAAACGCATGCCCGCGCGTTACACAAAAGCCATGCGTCGCTTCAAATACGGGCCCGGTATCTTCAAGATGGACTGGGCGCTGGACGGGCCCGTACCCTGGCAGGCGGACATCTGCCGCAGCGCTCCGACACTGCATATCGGCGGCACGTTCGAGGAGATCGCTCGCAGCGAGAGCAACGTCGCAGCGGGGCGCCACTCAGAGCATCCGTTCTGCATCGCCGTGCAGCCCTGCGTAGTGGACCGCACACGCGCACCCACAGGACAGCACACCTTTTACGCCTATTGTCACGTGCCCTCAGGCTCCGAGCGCGACATGAGCGAGCGCATCGAGGCGCAGATCGAACGCTTCGCACCCGGCTTTCGCGAACGCGTGCTTGCTCGCCACAGCGTCAACGCCGTAGAAACCGAGCGCCACAACCCCAACTATGTCGGGGGCGACATCAACTGCGGCGCGGCGACGTTGCGCCAGACAGTGTTCCGGCCCCTACCCAGTCTGCGCCCTTACCGCACGCCCCTCCCGGGCGTCTACCTGTGCTCCTCGGGTACGCCGCCCGGCGGTGGCGTGCACGGCATGTGCGGCCGCGGTGCGGCCCTGGCCGCGCTGGGCTCGCTGGGCTCGCTGGGCTCGTAAACCGACCCGAAGGCTGTCCGTCAGCGAAGGTAATCTGTGGTCGTGCGTTCGGAGCCAGCCATCTGGACTATCGGTCATTCCAACCACACGTTCGAGCAGTTTGTCGATCTCATGCGCAGTCAGGCGATCGAGTTCGTCGTGGACGTGCGGTCCTATCCCTACTCTCGCTTCGCTGAGCAATTCAATCGCGAGCATCTCGAGGCGGCTCTGCGCAGGGGCGGTACGCACTATCTCTTCATGGGAGACGAACTGGGCGGCCGACCAGCACATGAGGATCATTACGACGAGCAGGGGCGCGCCCTCTACGATCGTATGGCCGAGCAGGCAGCGTTCCAGGCAGCCGTCCGGCGTCTCGTCGAGGGTTGCCGCGAGCATCGAATAGCGTTGATGTGCAGCGAGGCAGAGCCGCGAGACTGCCATCGTCGGCGGCTCGTCGGCAAGGTCCTTGCCGACCACGGGGTCGAGCTTCGCCATATCCTTCCGAGCGGATCGATCCTCGTCGAGCACACGGTGGCTCTGGGCGTCGAGAGCGCACAGGAGAGCTTGTTCGCCAAGGAGACTGCGTGGAGATCTACACAATCGGTTTCACACAGACGACGGCTGAGCATTTCTTCGGCCGCCTGAAGGCGGCCGGCGTGAGGCGCCTGCTCGACGTCCGGTTGAACAACTCGTCGCAGCTCGCCGGGTTCGCCAAGGCACGGGATCTTCCGTATTTCCTGCGCGAGCTGGTGGGCGCGAGCTACCAGCACGATCCTCGCCTGGCGCCAACCGCGGATCTGCTGGACGACTACAAGAAGCGCAAAGGCGACTGGTCGCTCTACGAACGTGACTTCATGGAGCTGATGGCCGAGCGTGAGATCGAGCGCGTGATCTCGCCCAGCGAGTTCGAGCTATCGACAGCGTTGCTCTGCAGCGAGGCTACCGCAGAGAGATGCCATCGCCGGCTCGTATGCGAGTACCTCGCTCAATACTGGCCGAACGTGCGACCGATACACCTATGAATGCGCATCGTCCTCAGTCATCTCACGCGTATGGAAGCGCCACGTATATGCGTAGCCGGGATCGAGCCGACCACGGGCCGACACATCCGTCCGATCACCGGTCGCTCCAATCCGCTCACTCGTGAGCTTCTCACCGAGGAGCACGGGGGCTTCGCACTCGGCGCGCTCGTCGAACTCGGTGACATCAAAGCCAATCCCAACCCACCCGAGACCGAGGATCACCTGTTCTGGCCGAACAGAGCACGGGTGGTCGGTCGTCTCAGCCCAAACCGCTATCTCGATCTCATACGCGCCAATGCGCGTCACAGCCTTCGAGGCATCTTCGGCGAGGAACTGGAGCGACACAACCGGAGCTACGCGATCGAGGGAGGACATGGCACCGCGTCCCTGGGCATCCTCAAGCTCCAGCGCAAGTCCGACATCCAGATCGACCGCTACGGAAAACTTCGCCTGCGGTTGATCCGAGCTGACGAAATGCCGGCTCATCTGCCTGTTACAGACCTGAGATTCGTCGAGGCGGACCACAGGACGATCAGGGCGGATGTCGTTGCCGACGTGCAGACGCGCATGAGGCGCGGCATCGAGGTCTACCTCATGCTCGGCCTGTCCAGGGCCTTCCTTAGAGATGACGACGACCGCGATCGCCACTGGCTCCAGGTCAACGGCGTCTGCATGGCTGACCGACCCCTGGGCGAGCAGCCGTAAGCCACTAGGCGATCTGCGCCTGTAGGTCGAGCTTGGTTTGAGCGCCCGCGCCGGGGCGATGCTCGGCCTCGTGCTCGAGCAGCCACACCTTGCGATCGAGCCCGCCGCCGTAGCCCGTGAGGCTGCCGTCGGCGCCGATCACGCGGTGGCATGGCACGACGATCGCGACGGGGTTGCGGCCGTTGGCCAGGCCGACGGCTCGCGAAGCTTTGGGGTTGCCCACCCAGCGCGCCAATTCTCCGTAGCTGATCGTCTCGCCGTAGGGGATCTCGCACAGTGCTGCCCACACGCGACGTTGGAACTCCGTCCCATGCATCTGAAGCGGCAGATCGAAATCGGTTAGCTCGCCCGCGAAATACGCCTGCAACTGTGCGACGACAGGTGCAAGTCTGCCCTCGTCTCGTTGCGCTCCTGCTGGGATTTTTTTGAGGTGTCGCTGTTCGTGCATTTGGATGCCAGTGAGCTTCTCCCCGTCAGAGGTGAGCGTCAGCTCGCCTATCGGGCTGTCGATCGTCGTGGTGATGGTTGTGGGCAGGCTCGTGCCTGTGCGTGTCATGCTGCCTCCTTTGCCAGCGTCCCTGTGGACGCTGGTTCGACGCTTTCGCCGCTCGCAAACGGCGGCCAATCGTTGATCGGATGGGGCGTGGAGGCCCAGAGGTATTGCACCGCGTAAGCCCGCCACGGTCGCCAGCGCTCGGCGCGGGCGCTCAAGAGTGCCGGGGAAGACGGCAGGCCGAGCGCTTCAGCCGCACGGCGCACACCCAGGTCGGCGACGGGGAATGCGTCGGGATCGCCCAGTGCTCGCATCGCGATTACCTGCGTGGTCCATGGGCCAAAACCTGGAAGCTCTGAGAGGGTCGCAAGCGCCTCGGCACGATCGCAGCCCGAATCGAGCGACAGGCGCTTGCTGCGCAGGGCGTCGAGCAGCGCCGCGAGCGTACGGGTGCGCGCTCGCGGCATCGCGAGCTGCACCTGCTCGAGCGCCTCGGGCGCTGGGAAGAGATGTGTGAGCCCGCCATGCTCGTCTCCGACCAGCTCACCGTGGCGAGCTACGATCCGGGCGGCGTGTGTGCGCGCGGCGGCCGTGGAGACCTGTTGGCCCAGAACGGCGCGGATCGCAAGCTCGGCTCCGTCGACGCAGCGCGGCACCCGCCGTCCTGGCGCCCTTGCCACAACTGAGGCCAGCTGTGGGTCGCCACGGAACAGGTCGTCGATCGCGACCGGGTCGGCGTCGAGGTCGAGCAGCCAACGACAGCGCGCTATGGCGGTCGTCAGGTCGCGTAGGTCTGTGAGCCGGGCACGACACACGACGTGCTCTGACGTGGGCGTCAGCTCGACTATGCCTGGGCCGTGGGGCAGGCGCAGGGTGCGCCGATAGGCGCCGTCGCGTACCTCCTCGACACCCGGGATTGCCGTGGCGGCGAGGTGGCCGAAGAGGTTGTCGGGGCATAGCGGCTTGCGGAATGGGAGCCGCAATAGGATCGCACCCGCGCTGGCGGGCCTGCCCTTGCCGGCGTGTGAGGTCTCCTTGTCCCGGCGAGAGTCCCTACCGGCGTCCCCTCGTCTACTTGCGCGGACTCGCAATTCCGTTGGGGCTGTTGCGAACACTGTGCGGATCGTGTCGTTGAACTGACGCACGCTCGAGAAGCCGGCCGCGAACGCGATCTCGACCATCGCGAGGCTGGTTGTCTCGATCAGTACACGTGCGGTCTGGGCGCGCTGCGCGCGCGCGATCGCGATGGGGCCTGCACCCAGCTCGGCAAGCAGCATTCGCTGCAGCTGGCGCACGCTGTAGCCAAGCCTCGTTGCCAGACCTGGCACGCCCTCACGATCCACAACACCATCGCCGATTAGACGCATCGCGCGAGCTACGACGTCCGCGCGGCCGTCCCACTCCGGCGAGCCTGGGGCAGCATCGGGGCGACAGCGCTTGCATGCACGGAAGCCCGCCTGCTGTGCGGCCGCCGCCGTCGGATAGAAGCGCACATTCTCGCGCTTCGGGGTCATCGCGGGACAGCTCGGCCGGCAATAGATACCGGTCGAGGTAACAGCCGTTATGAACCACCCGTCAAAGCGCGAGTCGCGCGACTGGGCGGCTTGGTAACAACGGTCGAAGTCCTCGATCACACCTCCAGTCTGACCTACCGTCAGGCAGATATCTAGCGGTATTGCGACATGATGGTTTCGAGTCCGCCTGACGCCAAGGACATTCTGCGCTACCGCAAGCACCTGACGCCGACTACGAAGATCCCCTCATAGAGAGCCCGCCGCGCTCGCCAGCCGCCGCTCGCGCGTAGAGCGCCGAACGAGCAGGGCGCCCCACTCGGCATCGTCCATTTCGCACGGCTCGCTCTCGCAGAGGAACTCGCGCAGCACGTCCGCGAGCGCCTCGGGATCTTCCAGGTGCGGGAAGTGCGCAGCTCGCGGGAGCGTGCGAAAACGGCTGTTGGGAGTCGCTTCGTGTGCTCGGCGCCCGTGCTCGAGCGGGATCGTGTTGTCGCGCTCGCCCCACACGATCATCGTCGGCATTGACTCGAGCAGATACAGGCGATCGGTGGCGCTGACGCGCTGACCGCGCACGTCGATCACTGCCCGCAGCGTCTGCAGAAAAGCCTCGCGCGCCTGTGGGCGCTCCAGCGGGCGCAGCGCGCGGGCGACCGCCTGCACGTAGGCGCCCTGACGCACACCGGCGCGACGCAGACGGGTGCCTGCACCCCACACGGCGCCGAGCAACCTTGGGTGAGCCGCGAGCGACAAAGCGGCCGACATACCCGGCAGCGCGGCGGTGCGTAGCATCGGGCTTACCTCGTGGCCTAGGCCGCCGCTGGATACGAGCACTAGGCGCTGCACTCGGGCTGGGAACTGGTAGAAGAACTGCATCGCCACGCCCCCGCCGAGCGAATGGCCGACAATCGTCGCGCGCTCGATCCCGAGGGCGGTGAGCAGATCGCGGATACTCGCCGCGTGGGCGCCCAGCGAGTAATCCCCGCGTGGCGCAGCGGAATCTCCGTGGCCGATCAGGTCGGGGGCGATGACCGTGTATCGATCTGCCAGGTCCAGCGCCACCGACTGCCAGTGGCTCGAGGAATTGAGCATCCCGTGCACAAGCACCACCGGTGGGCCATCGCCCGCGATCCTGTAGACCGCGCGGCGGCCGTGCAACTCGATCTGCCACTCGTCGAATTCGGGCACGTAGCGAGCAACACTAGCAACGGCACTGGCGCGCCACGCCCAACCTCGGTGACCCGTCGAGCCAGCAAGTCGAGCGTGGCGCCATCCTGCGCGCCGCTATCGCTGAGCGCTATTTCAGCGTCATATTTGGCTCTCCGGCGGAGTTGAGTCCTTCGCCCGAGGTCGTGCAGGTTCCCCCCTTGGGGGTACCGCTGTTGTAGGCCTGGGTCAGACAGTTGCGCAATGCGAGCTGCGCCCAGTAGTTGGGGTGCAGGTCTTCCTGGATCTCATACGGCGGGAAGATCGCGCTGACCGTGCGGATCTGGTTGATCCACTCGGTCTTGTTGACTGCGCCTGTCTGTTTCCAGGAGGTGAGGCCCTCTTCCTCGAGCAGTCCTACGCCTTTTTCGCACAGGCGATGGCCGTTGAACGCCGAGGAGATGTTCATCGTCTTTAGGTTGGAGAGTTTTGCTTCTTCGGCGCCTTTGAAGACAGCCGTGTCGATCGTCGGCAGCAGCGTCGCATTGGCTTCGTTTGCGTCGTGGTTCCAGAAGCCGCAGCCGCCGACTTCCTGGCGCGAATAGCCTTTTTGGGGGTAGCGGAAGCCTTCTCCGTTTGGTATCGGCGATGGGTAGTTTTGCATCAGGACCGTGTACTGCGAGCTGGTGTATCCGGCATTGCTCATCGCTTTGGCGACGTTGAGGATCGCTTCCTTGATCGCGGTGCGCTGTTTGGCCACATTTGCTTCGGTGAAGTTTTCGGTGACCGATTTTTCTTCGCTGCAGTACGAGGGCCACCATTCCGGCGTGAAGAGGAAGTCCTCGACGCACGTCTGCACGATGCTCGCGAAGTTGAAGTTGTTGCCGCCGATCGAGATCGGGATCAGTTTGACGTTGTGTGTTTTCGCGAATTTTTCGAGCATCAACGCCTGGCCTTCGTGGCCGCCGGAGTTGTAGAAGTCAAGGCCAGGCTTGAATTCGCCTTCTTCGTTGGTGAACGAGGACGTCTTGGCTCCCGAGCATGCGAGGTTCTCGCCTTCCACGCCGGCCCCTATGTAGACCTCGGCAGAGCGCGAGCGGTGACAGCCTGGGATCAGTTCGGCGGTGTGTCCGGCGTTGTCGTAATAGGCACTTTCACCGAGTGCGTCGATCTCTGAGGAGCTTTCGTTGGTGTTGCCGGCCCAGCGTCCCGCCTCGCCGGAGATGTAGGAGTCGCCAAGGCTGAGGACCCACGGGGTGCCTTCGCCAGGGCCTTCGGCGTGAGCCGGTGTCGGCGCGGCAAGACCGAGTAGCAGCATCGCCGAGGCGATCACCGCAGCCAGAATCATCAGCGCGTACGGCAGGCGCCAGCCTCCCCGTAGGGTGGTTGAAATACCCATTGCAGTGTCCCTTCCGATGACCTGCGCCCGGCCTTGTGCCCGACGCTTTGCAGCGACACTAGCGCTACGGGAAAGTCAATGCAACAGAACTCGACGAAAGAACGGTCAGGCGTTCTCGGCGGCGTGGCGTACCGGGACCTCGCCCCACAACTGCTCCAAGCGATAGAACTCGCGCGTGACGGGGGTGAAGATGTGGACGATCACATCCAGGTAATCCATCAGGATCCAGTCGGCGCTGCTGAAGCCCTCGACGCGCCGAGGGAGCAGGTCGTGCTCGTGCTTTAGGCCTTCGAGGATGCCGTCGTGGATCGCCTTGGTCTGGCGCTCAGTGCTG
This sequence comes from uncultured Solirubrobacterales bacterium, assembly GCA_963725265.1. Taxonomy (GTDB): domain Bacteria; phylum Actinomycetota; class Thermoleophilia; order Solirubrobacterales; family Solirubrobacteraceae; genus Palsa-744. The sequence continues at coordinate 1,302,350 of CAVRXP010000001.1, read as the reverse complement.
CCCGAGCAGATCACGAACCAGTCGGTGTAGCCCAGCACCTCGCGCAAGTCGAGCGTCACCAGCTCGCCGGCCTTCTTGTCCTCGGCGTAGCGACAGATCTGCTCCAGCAGCTGCTCTGAGGTCATCCTCCCAACCCCTGCGCACTTGGTATGCGGGCGGCGGCCGTAGAGCTCGTGCTTGGCGATGTAGGCCGCCACCTCGGCGCCGACCAGCTGCTCGATCGGCTCGCCGGATGTCAAGCGCTTGCGAACCAGTGAGGAGGAGATGTCCAGTCGCGGCATCTCCACGAACTCGGTGCGCGTCTCTGCCTCCAGAGAGGACAGCACGTCCAGCACATCGCGCCGGCTCGTATCCTCACGCTCTGCCACCGCGAGGCTCGCCAACTTCAGGATCTCGCGTGGTTCACGCCAAGAAGCCAGCGTGCTGGCCATGTCGGCGCCGACGATCAGGGTCAGCTCCGCGTCAGGGTCACTTGCATGGATGCTTCTCAGAGTATCGACCGTATAGGACGGGCCGGGGCGCTCCAGCTCGAGCGTGCACACGCCAAGGGCGGGGTCGTCGTCGATCGCCAGGCGGCACATGCTCAAGCGGTGCTCGGCGCCTGGATCCCACTTGGCGGGCTTGTGCGGCGGGATCAGCACCGGCGTCAGCAGTACCTGCGTCAATCCAAGCTCGTTTGCGGCCGCGTGCGCAAGCGCGAGATGGGCCGATGTGGGGCGGATTGAACATGCCGCCGAGGATCCCGACGCGCTCGCCGCCGTCACGCGCGGACGTGGCCGGCGCCTTCGACGAGGTACTTGGACGTGCACAGCTCTCTGAGCCCGATCGGGCCGCGTGCGTGGAGCTTCTGTGTGGAGTTTCCGATCTCGGCGCCCATCCCGAACTCGCCGCCGTCGGTGAAGCGCGTCGAGGCGTTGACGTATACGCAGGCTGCATCGACGCCGAGCTGGAAGGCACGCGCGCTAGCCGTGTCTTTGGTGAGGATCGCCTCGGAGTGGCCGGAGCCGTGGCGGGCGATGTGCTCGATCGCCTGCTGTGTCGAGTCGACGACCGCGACCGCGAGCGTGAGCGACAGGTACTCGGTGTCCCAGTCCTCCTCGCTTGCGGGTGTGATTGCCGAAGCGCTATCTCCGGCAAGCGCAGAGGCGCGCTCGTCGACACGCAGCTGCACGTCGGCGTCGTTCAGGGCCGCCAGCACGCGGGGCAGGAAAGTGGGTGCGATATCGGCGTGGACCAGCAGCGTCTCCGCGGCGTTGCACACACCTGGACGTTGTGTCTTGGCGTTCAGCACGATCGCCACCGCGTCGTCGAGGTCTGCGGATGCGTCCACGTAAACATGGCAGTTACCGGATGCCGCGTAGATGACGGGCACGCTTGCGACTTCCTTCAGCGCGGCCTTCAAGCCCTCTCCGCCACGAGGGATCAGCAGGTCGACCAAGCCGTCCTGGGTTGCCAGTTCGGCCAGCTCGCCGCGGCCGCCACCGGCGACCAGGCCGATGCAGCCCTCAGGCAGGCCCGCGTCCGACAGCCGCCTCGGCAGCGATCGAGGACAGCACCGCGTTTGAGTGCTCGGCGCTCGAGGAGCCGCGCAGCACGATCGCGTTGCCCGACTTCAGGCACAGTGCAGCAGCGTCGATCGTGACGTTTGGACGCGCCTCGTAGACGACCGCGATCACGCCTAGAGGGACGCGCACCTTGCGCACATCGAGACCGTTTGGCAGGCGATGACCGTCGATCGCCTCGCCCACCGGATCGGGCAGCTTGGCGACCGCCTCGAGCCGCTTGTGCAATCCCCTCGATCCGCTCTACGTCGAGCCGCAGACGATCGAGCAAAGCCGCGCCGATGTCTACCTCACGACCGGCCGCTAGATCGCGCTCGTTGGCACTGAGGATCTCTTCGCTGCGCTCACGTAGAGCAATTGCTATCGCTAGGAGCGCCGCGTTCTTGGTGGCGGTATCGGTGCGTGCCAGCAGGCGAGCGCCATCGCGGGCGCGAGCGCAGACCTCGGCTACGGATGAGACGGTGACGGCCATGGTCTTACAGGGTACGACAGGGGCTCGCGTGCACGGACCCCAAACATGCACATCTAGATTGGCTCGAGCGGGGAACCCTAGAAATAGAACCCAAACCTCAGCCCGGGGCGAAGCTCAGGCGAGCACCATGTAGTCGCGGTGTACCGCCTCCTCGCTGGCGCGCGGCAGGATCTCCTGGACCGCCTTTGACTTCAGGCCCATCACACGCCTGAGCTCATCGGCCGAGTAGCTGCAGATGCCCTTGGCCAGGACCTGGAGGCCGTCCCGCTCCTGGTTGTCGTGCCCACGCTCGGCGATCTCCACCGCATCGCCGGCATCGAAAGTGCCGAGCACGTCGACGATCCCGACCGGCAGCAGGCTGGTGCCCTCCTCGCGCAGCGCTCTCGCGGCGCCCGTGTCGACGACTAGCGTCCCGTGACTGGGCTTGGCGTAGCGCAACCACAGCTTGAAAGATGAGTGGCGCGCCGCGCGCGGAGGGAAGTTCGTGCCCTCCATCTGCCCGGTCAGCACCGCGTGCAAAGCGTCCTCTCCTACTCCGTTGCAGATGACAGCTCGAATCCCAGCCGCGGTTGCCATATCGGCCGCGACGACCTTCGAGCGCATCCCGCCGGAGCCCAGCGGTGAGGTCGTGTGGCCGACCTCGATGCCCGAGAGCGTCTCGAAATCTGTGACCTCGGAGACCAGGCGGGCATCCGGGTTGTGCCTTGGGTCGGCGGTGTGCAGGCCATCGATGTCGGTCAGCAACACGAGCAGATCGGCGCTCGTCAGGATCGCCACCTGCGCCGCCAGGAAATCGTTGTCGCCGAAGGAGATCTCATCGGTGGCGGTCGTGTCGTTCTCGTTGATGACCGGTACAACCCGCCAGTCGAGCAGCTTGCGCAAGGTCTGGCGCGCGTTGAGGTAATGGCTGCGGGCACTCATATCCATGAACGTCAGCAGCACCTGCGCGGAGATCAGCTCGCGCTCGCGCAGCAGCTCGTCGTAGGCGCGGTAGAGCTTGCCCTGGCCGACGGCGCTTGCGGCCTGAAGCTCCTCCACGGCGCCCGGCCGCGAGGGCAGGCCCATGATTCGCACACCGCGCGCGATCGCGCCTGAGGAGACGATCACGACCTCCTTGCCCTCTCGGTGCAGAGAGGCGACCTCGTCGCAGATGCGCGCGAGCACGTTTCCGCGCAGCTCGCCTTGCTCGTCGGCGACGATGCTCGAACCCAGCTTTATGACCACACGCTTCATCGAGGGCAGCCTAGATGGTGCGGGCACCAGTCGCGTGCGAGCGGGGTGATTTTGGGCTGAGTGGGGCGATCGCGACGGGACGTGTGCGCGGGTGGAGCTGAATTGCGGCCTAACGCCGCGACGGACGCCGCTTATGTCGCGTCGTCCGGGTCGAGCTCGAAGACCACTCCCGCTATCTCGAGGTCGTCTCCTGGCTGAAAGCCCTCCGCTTCCAGCGCTCGCAGCACTCCGATCTTGCGCAGGCGACCCTCAAGATAGGCCATCGCATCCTCGTTCTCGACGTCATAGCGCGCTACCAAGCGCTCGATTCCGCGGCCGTTGACGGCATAGGAGCCAGGGCCGGTGCGTTCGACCGCAAAGCCGGTGGAGGGCGTCGGGCGGAACACCATGTGCTCGGCGAGCACAGGCTCGCCCCCACCGGATGACTGCGCGCTCTCAAGGACGCTGGTGCTTTGATCGGCCTCCGCGGCGGAGCCCATGTCAGACCCCAAGCCAACGCCACGCCCTCTGGGCTGTCCAGCTTGCTCTATGGCCGGCACGAGTCGCAGCAACTCGACAGCCAGCTCTCCCAGCCCGGCGCCGGTCGCACTTGAGGTGGCGATCACCGGCACATTAGCGCCGAGGCGCTCTGACCAACGCGAGACCTCTTCGCTGACGCGCTGCGGTGGCACGAGATCGGCCTTGGACAGCGCAAGCATGCGTGGGAGGAGCGCCAAACGCTGGTCGTGTGAAGCTAGCTCGTGCTCGATTGTGGCGTGGTTGGCCAGCGCGTCTGCCTGCTCCTCGCCGCTGAGCTCCGGTGCTAGGTCCAGCACGTGTACCAGCAAGCGTGTGCGCTCGACGTGGGCTAGGAAGTCGTGGCCCAAGCCGGCGCCTTCGCTTGCGCCCTCGATCAAGCCCGGGATGTCGGCGATTACCAGCTGGCGCTCGTCTGCATCGAGCACCCCAAGCACAGGCGAGAGTGTCGTGAACGGGTAGCTCGCGACCTTGGGGGTGGCTCGCGTGAGGCGTGCCAGCAACGAGGACTTGCCGGCGTTGGGAAGACCCACAAGGCCGACGTCGGCCAGCAGCTTGAGCTGTAGCTGCAGCCAGCCCTCCTCACCGGTCAACCCGCGCTCGGCAAAGCGTGGCGCTTGGCGCGTCGGGGTGGCAAAGCGCTTGTTGCCTCTCCCCCCCGAGCCACCCTTGGCCACCACGGCGCGTTGTCCTGTGGCGAGCAGGTCCCAGCGGCGTCCTGCGACATCGCCCTCTACTCCTTCGATCTGCGTGCCCGGCGGCACCCGTACGAGCAGCGTCTGGCCGTCGGCACCGTGACGCTGAGAGCCTTCTCCATGGCCACCGCGACCGGCTCGGTAATGGGGGGTGCGCCGAAAGCTCTGCAGGTCGCGTAGCGAGTCGTCGCAGACGAGCACCACATCGCCGCCACGACCGCCGTCGCCGCCGTCAGGGCCACCCCGCGGAACGTGCGCTTCGCGGCGGAAACCGGCTGAGCCGTCGCCGCCGGCGCCGGCTCGCACTTCGATTCGTGCGCGATCGTCCAACATCAAGTCCAGCCTTCCCCCGCCCGTGCCATGGGCGGGGCTGCTTCAGCTGTTCTCGGAGAGCACGTTCACAATCCTGCCACGGCGGCCGGTTGTGAACTGCAGCGTACCGGCCGCACGCGCGTAGAGCGTGTCGTCTTTGCCGATGCCTACGCCGACGCCGGGCTTGAAGCGAGTACCGCGCTGGCGCACGATGATCTCTCCACCGGTGACTGTCTGACCGGCGAAAGTCTTGACGCCAAGACGCTGAGCGTTGGAGTCGCGGCCGTTGCGGCTTGACCCGAGTCCCTTCTTATGAGCCATTGGGGTCCTCCTGCTCCTTGCCACCGCTCGCGGCGGCAGGCGTTGGGGGGGTATCGCTGCTGGGCTTGGCGTCAGCAGCCTTGGCGGTCGCAGCCTTGGCGGTCGCAGCCTTGGCGGTCGTTGGCTTTGCCGCCTCGGGCTTGGCTGTCTCGGCCTTCTCGGCTGCCGGCTTGGCTGTGGTCTTCGCGGCAGACTCCTTGGAGGCCGCGCCCATCGAGATATTCGTGACCTCGATCCGCGTGAGCTCCTGGCGGTGGCCTGTGCGGCGCTTGTAGCCACGCTTTGGCTTGAACTTGAACACGCGCAGCTTCTCGCCACGCTCGTGCGCAACGACCTTCGCCGTAACCTTGACCTTCTTCAGCGAAGCCGCGTCGAATACCGCGTCCTCGGAGCGATACAGGATCGGCTCGAGCGCAACGCTCGCGCCCTCCTCGGCTGGGAGGCGCTCTACGAGCAGGGTCTGACCCCGCTCGACGCGGTATTGCTTGCCGCCTGTCTTGACGATCGCGTACATGTGCTCCTACTCCGAGGTTGCCTGGGCCTTTGCGGCCGAACGACGCCGTCCGCCTCTGCGGCCGCGGCGCCGTGGCTTGGATTGTAGGTCATCCTCGCCACCTGCGTCCGCCGACTCCTGTCCGTCGGCCGACGGGTCGCTCGCCACCGGCTGCTGCTCAGACTCCCGTGGGGACTCTTGCTCGTCCTGTGGCGGCTCTTGCTCGGATCGCGATGGTGCGGCCTCCGCGTCCAGAGCCGCCTGCTCCTGCTCGCCTGTTTGCGACTGGGCGGCGGCCGCTCGAGCGACAGACTTCGAGCGCCTGCGCGGGCGTTTGGCCGCGGGACGCGCGGCCGGACGCGGCGCCGGACGTATCACCTCGCCGGACTCGTCCAGCAGCAGCGCGCTGGCTGCCGTGCGGCCAACCGTCTCGATCCGCACCATGCGCTTCTCGCTAACGTTGCGTGCGGCACCCGCGATCGAGATGATGTAGCCGTCGAGCTTGGCGACGGCGTCGTCCACGTCGTACATGTGCGGCTCGACAATATCGACGAGCACCTCGTCGCCCTCGCGGAACGGCAACGCGCGTTCTTCGACCTCCTCGCGTGTGCCTTGGAAAGTGATCGCGAAGTGGTCGAGCACGAGGCCTTCGGAGCCCTCGAAGTGGAACGAGCGTCCCGTCTGGGCCTCTAGCGCGTGCAGGACACGCGAGCCCTGGCCGGTGAACTGGGCGGTGACACGTGGGTTGATCTGCACCAGGAACGCCTCGGCGTCGGGGTGCTCGACTACCAGGTCGCGCAATCTACGCTCGAATTCGATCGCGATCGTCTCCTCCGAGCGGATCACGCCCTCGCCCTCGCAGGTGGGGCATGGGCGACTCATGATCTCGCGCACGCCCTCGGTCACGTTCTGGCGGGTCATCTCCACTAGCCCCAAGCGCGATATCTCGGCGGTAAACGTCTTCGTGCGGTCCTCGTCGAGCGTTTTGCGCAGCGTCTTCATCACGGCATCGCGGTTACGCGCGCGCGCCATGTCGATGAAGTCGATCACGATGATGCCGCCGATATCGCGCAAGCGCAACTGGTTGACAACCTCCTCAGCGGCCTCGAGGTTGGTCTTTGTGATCGTGTCCTCGAGGCTCGCGCCCTTGCCGCGCCCGATAAAGCTGCCGGAGTTGACGTCGATCACCGTCAGCGCCTCGGCATAGTCGATCATCAGGTAGCCACCGCTGGGAAGATCCACGCGCCGCGACAGGACACCGTCGATCGCCTCGGTCACCTTGTAGGCGTCGAGCAGCGGCTCAGGTCCCTCCCAAAGCTCGACGCGCTCGACCAGCTCGGGAGCAGTGCGCGCGAAAAACGAGACGAGCCGGCGGTGCTGTTGCTCGTTATCGACGATCGCACGCTCGAAGTGCTCGGAGAAGATGTCACGCACCACCCGTACCGAGAGGTCAGCCTCTTGAAAGACCATCTCCGGCGCCTGAATGTCCTCTACGCGCTTCATCAACACCTCGTGCAACTTGTGCAGGTAGAGCAGCTCCCGCTCGAAGTCCGCCCGCTGCGCACCGTGAGCGGCGGTGCGGATGATGACTCCCCCTTGGCCGATCTCGAGCTTGGCCGTCTGGCGGCGCAGGCGCTCACGCTCTTTATCCTCCAAGCGACGTGACACGCCGACGCCCTCGCCGGTGGGCGCGTACACCATGTAGCGCCCCGCGATGGTGACCTCCATCGACAGACGCGCGCCCTTGGTTTTCAGGGGGTCCTTGACGACCTGCACGACAATCTCTTGCCCTGGCTGCAGCAGCTCTGAGATCTTGCGACCACCCCCGCGGCCGCGCTTGGGCGCCTCGACTCCCGGGAGCACTATCTCGTCGACGTGCAGGAAACCGTTCTTCTCGAGGCCTATGTCGACGAACGCCGCCTCCAAGCCAGGCAGCACGTTGTCCACCTTGCCCTTGTAGATGTTGCCGACAATCGAGCGCCCACCGCGGCGCTCGATGTAGAGCTCAGCTATCCGGTAGCCGGCACCAGGGCGCGCCGTCGAGCGCTTGGAGGTGCGCCCTGCGGGACGTGAGGCACCGGGCGTTCCGGCAGCCTCCAAAAGCGCGACGCGCGTCTCGGCGCGATCGACGCTGACAAGCACTTGCTTTCTCAATTTGATCCAGTCTTTCGAGATCTGTAATAGGTGGGACGAGCGGGGTTTCGATCCCCACGGCCCGTGGTATCGCCGAATCCTGTGCAGGCGGGCGCGAGACCTGTGCGGTCTTTGGCGCGGCCTTGGCTGGTTGGGGGAGTTCGACGGACATCTTGCTCAATGGCGGACAACGCGGCCCTTCAGCGCCTGGGAGGCGCGTCCCTGGACGTAGATCGATTGCAGTAGACCCACTGCCAGAAGCGTTGTGATGACTGATGATCCGCCATAGCTCATTAGGGGCAACGTGACGCCCGTGATCGGCATTATCCCTACTGCCATCCCAACGTTCACGAAGACCTGGAACATCAGCATAGCCAGGACCCCGGCGGCTACCAGCGAGCCGAACAGGTCCTTGGAGATCGTGAGGATGCGCAGGGCGCGCCAGATCAAGAGTGCGTACAGCGACAATACGAGCGCGGCACCGACGAAGCCGTACTGCTCGCCGACGGCCGCGAAGATGAAATCGGTTTCGTCCTCTGGCACGTATTTGCCTTCGATCTGGGTCGATTCGCCGCCACCGCGGCCCGTCTTCTGACCCGAGCCGATCGCGACCTTCGACTGCAACTGCTGGTAGGCGCCTTCGCCGGTGCTGCCCGAGGGGTTCAGAAAGACGGTAAGGCGTTCTTCCTGGTAGGGCTTGAGCACGTGCACGCCGACCGCGGGCGCCGCAACCAGCACGATTGCGGCCGAGGCGATCACAAGCGCCACGAGCCCCGTCAGTTGCTTCCAGGAGGTGCCGGCTACGAACAGCATCATGAACGCGATCGCCATGTATACGAGACCTGAGCCGAGGTCCGGCTGGAGAATCACTAGCATCGCTGGCACCAGCGCCAAGACCAATACGCGAGCAGTCGTATCGAGCTCGCGCAGCCGTCGCGAGCGGCCCACTACAAACGCCGCCAGAGCAACAATCAGCAGCACCTTGCCAAGCTCGGAGGCCTGAAAGGAGAACAATGGAAAGTTGATCGCGCGTGTCGAATGTACCGAGCCCTTGATTTCACGACCGAGCGCGAGCACCGCGAGGATGCTCAAGATCAGTGCGCCGTAGGTTGGGTACATCAGCCCACGCAAACGTGCGTAGTCGATCCGCGACAGGGCCACCATCGCCGCAAAGCCGATGAGCAGATAGATCGCCTGGCGCTCCACGTAGTAATGGGGGTCGCTTGGGATTAGGTTGCGGGTGGCGACCCGAAGCGTGAGGATCGAGCAGGTCCCGAGCCCGATCACCGCCAGCGTGAGCAGTGGATCCAGCGCCAGGCGCGGCGCGCTCGCGAGGCCGCGAGCCTGGACCGAACGGTCGGCTGCTACCGGACTGAGCGAGGACGCGGACATTGGATCTCTAATGGTCGGGGTTGGTGCCGGCCTTCAGCATCAGCGGCTTGTGGAACCACTCCGAGGCGATTAGGCGCGCAATCGGAGCGGCGGCTTCGTCGCCGAAGCCGCCCTGTTCGACGGTCGCGGCGATCACCAGCGGACGCTTGGGATCGGGCAGGAAGCACATGTACCACGCCTGTTCGACCTGGCCCGTGCGTTCGGCGGTACCCGTCTTGCCATATACCGGGTGTTCGGCCTGGTTCCAGCCCAACCACACGTCTGCGGAGGTGCCGCCCGGCGCGAAGGTGGCGTCGTGGATGCCTTCCATCACGTCGTTCAAATAGGAGTAGTTCAGGTGCACGTGGCGGATCGGCGGAAACGCGAGCGTCTGCACCAGCTCGCCGTTTGAGTTGTCTATCTCCATGCCCAGATGCGGGCGCACGACCGTGCCGTTGCCACCGTTCATGTAGGCGTTGGCAAGCGTCGAGTAGGCGACGGCCATTTGCAGTGGAGAGGTCAGCAGTTCGCCCTGTCCCACCGCCAGGTGCATGTTGTCGCCGACCGTCCATTCTTTGATTTCCGAGACGATGTGGCATTCTTCGGCGCCATGCGGGTGGGCGTGTTCGCACTTTTCCTGTAGTTCGTTCTGCTTGCGCCGCCACGCGGGATCGGGGATTGTGCCTTCGATCTCGTTGGGCAGGTCGACGTGGGTTTCTTTGCCGATCCCCAGCTCGCGCGCCATTTTCTGGATCACCAGGCCACCGTGTTCGTTGGCGTACTGCCCAACGGTGAAGAAGTAGGTGTCCGAGGACACAGTCAGAGCTTGCACGAGCGGCAGCGCACCGTAGTTATTGTGGCCGGAGTTGCAGAACTGCTCGGCACCCGCGGTGATGCAGGAGCCCGCGCCAAGCGCCTCGGTGGGGTTGATCACGCCAGCTTCAAGCGCGCCCATCGCGGTGATCGGCTTGAACGTGGAGCCGGTCGGGTATTGGCCTTCGACGGCGCGGTCGAGTAGCGGCGCAGGCGGGTCGATACCTTCATTCGCACCGGCACCCACGAGCGCTTCGTAGTCGGAGTTGGTCAACGGTTTGGCGAAGATGTTGGGGTCGTAGCTCCGGTAGGAGCCCGTCCCGTAGATGTCCCCGTTGAGCGGATCGATCGCCACGAATGCCGCGCCCGAGCCAGGGTTGCCTTTTGCTTGCGCGAGACCCACCCCTTCGCGCAGCGCGCGTTCGCCCTCGCGCTGCAGCGCCAGGTTGATCGTCAAACGCAGGTCATAGCCCGCCGTCGGCGGTGTTTCGGGGAGCTTGGCGCGCTGCGCCTGGCCTTCGGAGTTCACCTGCACACGACGCACGCCCGGCTTGCCGCGCAGATAGCGGTCGTAGTAGTACTCCAGGCCCGATTGTCCGACGACTGTGCCCTGAGGGACGCCCGCGAAGGCCTTCTTCGTCAGCTCTTCGGTGCTGACCTGGCCCACGTGGCCGAGCACCTGGGCGGCAAGTTCCCTGTACGGATAGTGGCGGATCGCCACCTCTTCCTGACGCACACCGGGGAAATCGTTGTGGCGCTCTCCAAGCACGGTGCGCGCCGCGAGGCCCGCGTCGGTCTTGACCGTGACGGGCGCGTAGGGGATCTGCACGATGCCTGAGATCACGCGTTCATAGATCAGCCGTGGCGGAAGACCGATCACCGGGGCGAGGCGATGCAGCAGCTCGCGTAGCCCGGTCGCCGACGCGGGGATCGTGGGGATCTGGACCACCCGCAGTCGGTGGGCGGCGGCAAGTGCGTGCAGTTCGTCGAGCTGGGCGCGGGTCGCACGACGCCGATCGCGTAGATGGATCGAGCTCAAATAGCTCTCATATGCGGTGAGCCGCTCCCCCGCCTGTTCGTAGAGCTTCTCGGCCTTGGTCGCCTGCTTGCCGTATTCGGCGGCCTGCTCCGTCACCGAGAGAGGCAGCGCGCTCGGCAGTATTTGCACCGCGTTGGTCACGCTGCTGGTGACGATCGGCTGGCCTTCGCTATCGAGGATCTCCCCGCGTGGCGCAGGGATCACGAGCGGTCGCTGGTCGTTGGCGCGAGCCTGCTGTACGTACTGTTCGCCGTTGAGAACCTGCAGGTACCACAGACGGAAGAAGACGATCCCGAACATCACGAGCGCGAAGGTGCCGAGCATCGCGACCCGGACCGCGAGCTGGGGTGATGAAACCCCACCGGCCCCGCCCCCGCGCGGCTCGCTCGGCTGCAGTCTGTCGATCGCGCTCACCGGCTGGAGCCCCGCGTGCGCGAGAGCGGACTGAGACCGCCGGTTGTGTACGCGCGCCGGCGCCGGCGCCGCGGATCCTGCGAGAGCCCACCGACCAGACAGCGACGCACGAGCGCCCATAGCGGCAGGGCGAGGATCGTGTCCACGAGCACGCCGAGCACGATCTCGCGCACCAGCTCGAAGCTCACGGGGGCATCGACCCCGAGCGAGAACTCGATCACCGAGTAGCCGACCATGGCGGCGCTCGCCGCGAGCGCGCCGACAAACAGCGGCGTTAGCGCCGCCTGCGGGTCGCGCACTTCGCGAAAGCGGCCCGCCCAGTAGCCGATTACGGTGAACGTGAGCGAGGTGAGACCCAGCGTCTGCATCAGCGCGAGATCGATCGCCAGGCCCACGCAGAAGCCGGTGATCGCCCCGACCGTGCAGCCGCACAAGAGCCCGACGAAGGCGACCAGCAGCGGGGTTAGGTCGGCGCTGACCCCAAATATCGGGGTCTCGGACACGATGCTGATCTGCACGAGTACTACCACCGCCGAGAGCAGCGCCACGCGCCACACGAGCGACCCCGGCAACCACGCCGAGCTTGGCTGCGCACCACGGGCTCTGCGAACGGGTCTGACCGCGGAGCTCACCCGCCGCCCCCCGCCTGTGCCAGCTGACCGCCCTGGGCTTCTTCTTCGGAGCCACCGGAATGCCCTGAGAGTCCAGCCGCCACGCTGTTGAGCGTTGCCGCACGCGACCCGACCGTGTATGTCAGCACCTGCACCGTTTCGAGGCTGTGCAAATTGGCCAGCGGCGAGACGCTGACCGACTTGAACCCGTTCTGTTCGTTGACCGAAGTGACCTGGCCGATCGGAATGCCCTTCGGGTACAGCGACTGGCCCGGACTGGCGACCGTGCCCGAGGTCACGACGTAGTCGCCCGGTTGGACGCCTGCAGTCGATTCCACATAGCTCATCAACAGCCTTCCGGGTTCGCCGACCTCGGGCTGCACCATCCCGAGAGTTCCCGTGGCGCTGATCCTCGCGGTCACTTCGACCGCACTGTCGGTGATCAGGCTGACCTGGGCGGAGTCGGATGCGACTTCGGTGACCTTGCCCAGGAGCCCTTCGCCGTCGATCACCGGATCGTTGACGTGGATCCCCGACGAGGAGCCGCGGTCGATCAAAATGATTGAGTACCAGATGTTGGGCGATTGATAGACGACGGTCGCGCTGACAGGGTTGTAGTCGGCGATGCTGAGCTCGTGTTCGAGGTGGTAGAGCTTGAGCAGTGACCGGTAGGAGCGTTGGTCTTCCTGGTTGGCCGTGTATTGGGTACGCAGTCTGTCGAGTTGCTTGCGCAGTTCGGCGTTCTGGCTCTTGGCTTTGAGCGTGCTGCCAAACCAACCGAAGATCGAGCGGACGGGCTTGAGCGCCTTGTTGGCCCCGTCCTGGATCGGCGAGACGACGGTGAGAAAGTCGCGCTGCACGGAGTGCAGGCCCCCGCTTGAGGGCTCGCCGAAGTAGGCAGTCAGCAGTATCAGGGAGAGCACGACGAGCAGTGCGAGCACCGCACGTCTACGGCGAACCGTCTTCTCATACACGAATGGGGACCTTCCGAAGCGTTCATGGGAAAGAGTAGCCGTGTGTCGTGCGCGCGGCGACACGTATCCAGCGCGATCTGAGGAGCTTGTCGAAGCATCGAGCCCCAGCGAGCGACTGGGAGCCTACGGGCACGCTCATCGACGGCGACGACTGCGCGAGTTGCGGTTGGAACGGTGGATCGCCTCGAACTCCTCCAGCGAGCGACCCGACCCCACCGCCACACACGTCAATGGAGACTCCGCCAGATGCGCCGGCATCTGCGTCTCCTCACGCAGGCGCTGGTCGAGTCCCTGCAGCAGCGCCCCGCCCCCGGCAAGCATGATCCCGCGATCCATGATGTCCGAGGCCAGCTCTGGCGGGGTGCGGTCGAGTGTCTCCTTGACCGCCTCGATGATCTGCGAGAGCGGCTCCTCGAGCGCCTGGCGGATCTCCTCGCTAGTGAGCACGACCGTCTTTGGCAGGCCCGCCACCATGTCGCGTCCGCGGATCTCCGCTTGAAGCTCCTCCTCCATCGCACAGGCTGAGCCGATCTCGAGCTTCAGCTCCTCGGCCGTCTGCTGGCCAATCAAGAGCTTGTACTCCCTCTTGGCGTAGTTGATGATCGCCTCGTCCATCTCGTCGCCGCCTACGCGGATCGACTCTGAGACGACGATCCCGCCTAGCGAGATCACCGCTACCTCGGAGGTACCTCCGCCAATGTCCACGACCATCGAGCCCGTCGGCTCGCCAACCGGCAGGCCAGCGCCGATCGCCGCCGCCATCGGCTCCTCGATCAGATAGGCGGTACGCGCGCCGGCCGAGAGGCATGCCTCCTCCACGGCACGCTTCTCCACACCGGTCACGCCCGAAGGCACACACACGACCACACGGGGGTGCGCCCAACGATTTTGATGGACCTTTTGGATGAAGTGCCGCAACATCTCCTCGGTCACGTCGAAGTCGGCGATGACGCCGTCCTTGAGCGGGCGAATGGCTTGGATCGTTCCAGGGGTGCGACCCAGCATGCGCTTGGCCTCGATGCCCACGGCGTGCACCTCGCCGGTGCGCGAATCGATCGCGACGACGCTCGGCTCGGACAGCACGATCCCGCGCCCGCGTACGTATACGAGTGTGTTGGCTGTTCCAAGGTCGACCGCCATGTCGCGGCCACCGAACCCTGTGAGGTAGGTGAGGATGCTCATCTTTTACGTAGGGAGCACGCTCGGATTCGGCTTCGCCTGGCCGGTCGGCTGGCATCCCGGCGCTCCGGGGCGTGCCCGGCGGGGAGTCTAGCGGACCGCCGCGTCCTGACTGCAACATTGACAGCGTATTTGCAGCGGGAAAGCGCCTTCAGCGTCCGCCGCGGGCCAGCACCGAGAGAAGCTCGGGAGCCATGTCCAGCAGCTTGGCCACCGGCAGGCCGACGACATTCTCGTATTCGCCGTGAATCTCGCGCACCAACAGCGCTCCGATCCCCTGGATCGCATAGCCGCCGGCTCGGCCGCGCCACTCGCCGCTTGCCACATACCAGTCGATCAGCTCCGCCGAGCACTGTCTGAAGCTGACCTGTGTGCGTGCGACCTCCACCTGCTCGCGGTCTCCCCGCAACAGTGCGATGCCACTGAAGACGGTGTGCGTCTCTGCGCAGAGTGCCGTGAGCGTCTCACGTGCCGCACGCTCGTCTGGCGGCTTACCGTAGATGCGAGGACCGAGCGCCACAAGCGTGTCGACGCCGAGCACCGTCTCTCGCGCGCTATCCGTATGAGCGGCGCGCGCCTTCGCCAGCGCGTTCTCGACGGCCACCCGCTCGGGGTCGCCTTGCGCAATCTCCTCGACGTTGGTCACACGAACCGTGAATGCCACGCCGAGGCGCTCGAGGATCGCTCGCCGCTGCGGCGAGGCCGAGGCGAGCACGAGTGGATCGAGCCCGCTCATGAGCCTCCCGCACACATGCTTGCCGTCGTGAAGATCGCCATCGCCGCCGCGACAGCAATCTCGCCTCCGCTCAGCTCTACAGCTCGGGAAAGAACAATGCCGCCTCTCGGGCCGCCGACTCTGGCGAGTCCGAGCCGTGGACCATGTTCTGGCCCATCTCGATGGCAAAGTCGCCGCGGATAGAGCCTGGTGCGGCATCGAGCGGATTGGTGGCGCCGATCGTCTGACGCGCTGCCCTGACGGCATCGCGGCCCTCCAGGACCATCGCCACGATCGGCCCTGAGGTGATGAACGCCACCAGCTCGCCGAAGAACGGCTTCTCGGCATGCTCGGCGTAGTGGCGCTCTGCCAGCTCGCGTGTCACGGTCATATGTCGCAGCGCAACGATGCGCAGGCCCTTGCGCTCGAAGCGGGCGATGATCTCGCCCGTGAGCGAGCGGGCGAAGGCGTCCGGCTTTACGAGGATCAACGTGCGGTCCATGTGTTCCTTTGGTTCGTAGGAGGTAGTCGCGGCCCAGAGCCGGCTGGTTTGGGAAGAGTGTTTCGGGAGCGCTCAGGAAGTCGGGCGCGGACGACGCGGACTGCGCGCGCGCGGGCTCGGCTTGACGGTAGCTTCAGACTCGACGTCCTCGCGTACGGTCTCGGGGGTCTCGGCGGCAGAGCTCGACTCCGCGGCGAAGGAGACCTCGCCGACGAAGCCGGCCGGCTCAGAGGCCCTGACCGCGGCGCGCTTGGCCGCGCGAGCACGCGCGGGCGATGCCGCCTCCACCTCGAGCGAGGTCATCTCCAGCTCGTCCTCGACGCCCGCGCGAGTACGGGCCGGAGCCGAGGCGCTCGCACGTTCTGAGCGAGCGCTGCGTCGCGTTGCCTTGGCCGCCGTCGGCACATCGGTCTCGCAGTAGGGACAGATCGTCCATGCACGATCGAGTGGGCGCGAACAGCTGATGCAACGCTCCTTCAGCTTGCGCAGACAGCTCGGACAGCGGATGAAATCGCGCTCGATGCGATAGTCGCAGTGGGGACAGAGGCTGTGGTCGAGTTCGTGCAGCCGTGCTTCTGCAGCCTGCAACTCCAGTTCGCGCTCGCGCACATCCTCCAGATACTCCGGTGGGCGCAGGATCATGTAGACGATCGTCCCGACGAACGGGAACAGCGACGCGACCGTGGCACAGGCAACCAGCATCGGATCGGCGATGCGACGGCGGGCGTCCGCGTATGTCCAGTACAACAGCGAGAAGTACAGGACAACCACGAACAGGATCAAAAGGTCGATGACCAGACTCAAGCTTTTGCTTTCTATTCCGAAATAGGCGATTGGCGGTGACATCGATGACCTATACGGCTCCGCTGAGGGATTCCCCTGCAAGCACGCGTGAAACGGGGCGCTTCGATCCGTGATGGCGCATCGGGCGGCCGAGTTTAGAGGCTATCGAGCAGAATATGCGCGATCAGGCATCTTAGGGGTGTGTTCTTGCAGGTTCCCGACCTCACAGGAATAGCCGGCCGAACCCGTAGCCGGCAGCGAAGAAAACGAGGATCACGAGCGCCACGATCAGGGCGACTGCTCCGATCATCGTCAGCACCGACGGGCCGTCGTCGTTCACGACGATCCCCCTCCTGGCAGACTGCCTCGCTGGCAGTCGGGCTCCCCTGGCCCTGTCGCGGCGGCGTCTAGGCCAAGCTCGCCTGCGTGGGCGAGCAGATCTCCGACCAGATAGACAGATCCAGTTGCCAGAACCGCCGCGCCGTGCTCACGCGCCCAGCTGCGTGCCGCGGCAAGCGCTTTGGCCGGCTGGGACTCGCAGGCGCAACGTTCGAAGCCAAGTTGGCCAGCCAAAGATTGCAACGTCGCGGGCGAAAGCGCTCTTTGGCTCGGGGGCGCGGTGAACCACGCGCGCTCGCACAGCGCCAGCAGTGTGCGGAGCATGCTCGCCGCATCCTTGTCCTCCAGCACACCGAGCACGAGCGCCAGCGGGCGACCGTCGAGCTGCTCGGGCAAGGACTGCGCCAGCGCGAGGACCGCGGCCGGATTGTGCGCGCCGTCGAGCACTGTCAGCGGCTCGTCTGCCACTACCTGCATACGACCCGGGACCAGTGTGGTGAGCGCAGCGTCCTGCACCGCCTGCTCGTTGGGCGCGATCCCGACGTCTCGCAGATAGGACTCGGCGGCGGCTTGTGCGAGCGCGAAGTTCTCGCGTTGGAAGCAGCCGTGCGCTCGCACCTGTAGATCCTCGGGAGCCGGGTTTGCGATCAGAAGCTCTGCGCTGCGCTCGTTCGCAACGCTGCGCGCGAGCGCGAGCACCTCCGGCTGCAGCTGAGAGCCCAGCACCAACACCGACCCCTCCTCGAGGACCGCGAGCTTCTCAGTGGCGATGTCCAGCAGCGTGGGACCGAGCCAGCGAGTGTGCTCGAGACCGACGTTGGTGAGTACAGCGACCTTTGAGTCGATCACGTTCGTAGCGTCGTAGCGACCGCCGAGACCCGCCTCGACAACGACCACCTCTGCGCCGCGCCGCGCCAGCTCCCAGAAGGCGGCGGCGCTCAGCAGCTCGAACTGGGTCACGTGGTCGTCCTCGGCGAGCGTACGGTTGACCCGCTCGGCGGCCCAGGCAGCGCGTGCGATCGCCGCCGCGAAGGCATGGGTTTCGATGTCGCGCTCGGCGATTTGAACGCGCTCTGAATAGGAGATCAGATGCGGCGAGAGGTAACAGCCGCTTCGCAACCCATGACGCTCGAGGATCGCGGCGATCATGCGCGTGGTCGAGCTCTTCCCGTTCGTGCCGACCACGTGGATCGAGTCGAAGCTGCGCTCGGGCGACCCGAGCACCGTCATCATGCGGTGCATTCGGTCCAGCCCGAAGCGCATCCCGAACAGCTCGAGCGAGCGCAGATGGCGCTCGGCGTGCTCGGGACTCCAATCCTGGCTCATAGGATCTCCAGCTCGGTATGCCCGGGGCAGCGCAGATGACGCTCGGCATGCTCGGGGCGGCTCATAGAACCTCTAGCTCGGCGCGCAGGCGCCCAAGACGCTCCCGCTCGCCCTCGACCACCGATGCCGGCGCCTTCTCCACAAAGCCCGGGCGCTCCAGCTTGCCCTGCACGCGCTCGATCTCCGCAAGCAGCTTCTGTTTGGCGGCCTCGCGCCGGCGCTCAGCGGCGCCGAGATCAAGACCCTCCCCTGAGAGCACCTCGACGGTGCCGCCCGGAATGGGGATAGAGGCGACCACCGTCGGCTCTGCCGAGGACTCTCCCGCGGGCGCGCTCGAGGCATCCCCACCGGTGGCGTTTGCGCCAGCCGCCTCTACCACCCGAGGCTGCTCGTCGTCCTGAGGAAACTGCAAACGCGCCAAGCGGGCGAGAAGCGGAGCTGTCAGCTCGTAGCCATCTGCGCAAAGACGCGCGGCCACGAATAGGCCGGCCTTTGCGCCGACCGAGTCTCGCCAACCGCGCACGAGCGTTACCGCCTCGATCGTGCGCGCCAGCTCGGCCTCCGCCTGCGGATCGATCAAATCCTCTCGCGCACGCGGATAGGCAGACCCGACGAGCAACTCGCCTGTGTCCTCTAGGTATCGCCAAAGCTCCTCTGTGACAAACGGGATCAGCGGATGAGCCATTGCGGCCGTCTCGCGCAATACGTAGAGCAACGTCGCGGCGAGCTCCTGTCTGCCGTCATCGTTGTCGTCTGCCTCAGTTCGGTCGGGCAGCCGCTGCTTGACGATCTCCAGATACCAGTCGCACAACTCGCCGTAGACGAAGTCGTAAAGGCCTAGCGCGGCGTGGGAGAAGTCGTACTGCTCGATGCGCGCGGCAGTGTCCGCCAAGACCCCGTGTGAGACGTGAAAGGATCCAGCGATCCTCAACCGTGCGCGGCAACGGCTGCGGCTCGACAGCCTGTGCGCGCTCTGACCCAAGGCTCGCATCGATGCGGACCAGCGCGAAGCGCGCCGCGTTGAACAACTTGTTGGCAAGCGCTTGACCCTGCTGGACCTTCTCTGCTGAGTAGCGAACATCCTGCGTGGAGGACATCGCAAGCAGGCCGAAGCGCACCGCGTCGGCGCCGTGACGGTCGATCTCTTGCAGTGGATCGATGCCAGTGCCCAGCGACTTGGACATACGCCGCCCGTCGGGCGCCTGGATCACGGAGTGGATGTAGACGTCGGAGAACGGCGCCTCGCCGGTCAGCTCGATTCCCATCATGATCATGCGCGCAACCCACAGGAACAAAATGTCCCTGGCGGTGGAGAGCACGTTCGTCGGATAGAAAGCTTTCAGCTCGGGGGTGTCCCGCGGCCAACCAAGCGTCGCGAAAGGCCACAGCGCGGAGGAGAACCACGTGTCCAGCACATCCTCCTCTTGGCGGAGGTGCCCTGCGCACTCCGTACAGGCATCGGGTGCGCTGAGTGCCACGTTGACGTGACCGCAGGTCTCGCAGTAGTAGACGGGCAGGCGATGACCCCACCACAACTGGCGCGAGATACACCAGGGGCGGATGTTCTCCATCCAATCCAAATAGACGCGCCGGTGGTTCTCGGGCACGATGCGTACACGTTCCTCGCGCACGGCAGCGATCGCCGGACGCGCCAACTCATCCATGCTCATGAACCATTGCAGCGAGATCAGCGGCTCGATGCGCTGGCCGGAGCGGTGCGAGTAGGGCACCTCGTGCTCGTAGTCCTCGCGCGCGAGGATCCGACCTTCACGCTCGAGTTCGGCGACCACGGCCTCGCGCGCCTCCATCACCGTAAGACCGGCGAAGCGCTCGCCCGCCTCGACGGTCATGCGTCCGTCCTCGCCGATCACCGACACCTGGTCGAGTTCGTGGCGGCGGCCTATCTCGAAGTCGTTGGGGTCGTGCGCAGGGGTGATCTTCAGCTGGCCGGTGGCGAAATCCATCTTCACGTAATCGTCGGCGATGACCTCCAGATGGCGCCCGACGAGCGGCAGGATCGCCTTTCGCCCGACGAGTTCCCGGTAGCGATCGTCGTCGGGATGAACTGCCACCGCAGTGTCGCCGAGCATCGTCTCGGGGCGAACAGTGGCGATCGTGACGCTGCCACCGCCCTCCAGGTCGTAGCGAATCGAATAGAGCGTGTCGGTCTCGCGGCGCTCCTCGACCTCGAGGTCTGAGATCGCCGAGCGGCTGCCCGGGTCCCAGTTGACGATGTAGCGGTCGCGGTAGATCCAGCCCTTCTCATAGAGGCCGACGAACACCTGGGCGACCGCACGTGCGTAGCCCTCGTCGAGCGTGAAGCGCTCTTCGGAATAATCGCAGGAGGCGCCGAGCCGCTTGAACTGCTCGACGATCGTGCCGCCGTAGTGCGCTCGCCACTCCCACACGCGCTCCACGAACGCCTCACGCCCCAACTCGTGGCGGTTGACGCCCTCGACCAGTAGCGCCTTCTCGACCTGCGCCTGCGTGGCGATCCCTGCGTGGTCTGTACCGAAGATCCACTTCGTGCGAGTGGGCGGGGACTTGGTCCGGCCCTTCATCCGGTTGTAGCGGATCAGTGTGTCTTGCACGGAGCCGTTGAGCGCATGCCCCATGTGCAGCGAGCCGGTTACGTTCGGCGGCGGGATCGCGATCGAGTAGTTCTCGCTCGCCTCCCCGTCAGGCTCGGGATGGAACAGACCAGAGGCAAGCCAGCGCTCGAGAATCCGCGGCTCGACCTCTGAGGGCTCGAACCGCGTTCGATCTTCAAGCTCTTTGATGCGCTCGCTCATGGAGCGTGAGTGTACGCAGCCGCACCATGCCAGGCCCGATCACAAAGCCATCATTCCATCTTTCGAGATATCGTTCTCGCGGATGTTCGACCTAGATGCAGCCATAGCCAGGTGGCCCCGCGCGATCGCTGGCGCGGCGACGATCGTCTGCTTCATCCTCCTGGTACACCTCCCCAGCCAAGCCCAAGCGGCGGCCGAAGCAACTTGTCCGCCTAGCTCAGGCTCCACGACCAGCGCCGGATCCCCGCCAACGCCGACTCCCCAGTCGCAGACACTTGCGGCATGCGTCGGATCGCGACCGATCACCGAAGCAACCTTCCAGCATTGGAGCTCTGTAGCTCAAGCCGCGTCCAGCTCCCAAGCCGGGCACCAACTGAATGCCGCCGAAGTCACGACTCAGGTCATGAGCTTCTTGATATCGGCCGATTGGATCATCGGCGAAGCTCGCGATTTGAACGTTCATGTAAGCCCAGCTCAGATAAGGCGAACGTTCAACCGGACGCGAAAGGCGCAATTCCCCAAGAAGGGCGAATTCCAGGCTTTCCTGGGAAAGAGCAAGGAGACCGTCGCAGACATACTCCTGCGCGTGGACCTGGATCTTCTCTCACAGGGGATTCAACGACGAGTCCTAGCCCGCGAGCATGGTGCGCGCAAGAAGCACGAAGCTCTAAAGCACTTTGTGAGCGACTTCAGGAACAAGTGGACCGCCCAGACCTACTGCGCTGCACAGTACGCCTCGCAGGACTGCGGCCACGTTCAGGCCACGCTCTAACCTGCGCCTCTCCGCGGCGGCTGTTACTGCGCTAGACCGCCGAACAGCGCAAATGGGCGTGCCGGTCCGTTCACCGCCACCCAGGCATCCCAGGCAGCGCCCTCGACATCGAGGGTCGAGCCCTGTGGAGCCTCGGAGCGCAAGCGCTCCGCAAGCGCACGGGCGTCGTCCTCGTCTTCGGCGCCGAGCGTGAGATGGCGCCAGTGACGCTGCACCTGGATCCCCTCGGCGGCGAGGCGCTCGGCAAACGAGTGCGCGTCGTGATGAGTGGGCAGCGTGACACGCACTTCCCACTCTGGGTAGCCGGTTTGCCCTGACTCTTCGGTCTCCAGCTCCTCCAAACGCTCGTGCTCGGCGGCATGCTCGGCAGGGGTGCTGGGCAACGCAAGCGAGGCGTCCTCCCAACGATCCTCCTCGGAATGCCAACGCGATGAGCTGACCTGCGCGACGATGCCCTTTTCGGAGAGGATCGCTTCGACGGTTCTCCGTGCGCTCGCGGCCTCCTCGCTTGAGTCCGCATACAGAAAGATGTGTCCGTCCTCGTGGCTCACGGCGACGTGCTCTGGACTTGGAAGGCCACCGCCGCCGTTGCGCTCGTGCGCCTCCAGTGCGCGCAGCAGCTCGTGCGCCTGCGCACGCGGCAGCTCTACGCGGATGCGAAAGTCGTCATGCATGAGAGTTACCGACGCGGGTGGACACGGCTGGGGATGCTATCGGACAAAGCTCGGCGTCCTGGGTATCGCCGATCCCACTTATAACCCATAAGTTATAGTTGGCTCCGACATGCCAGAAGCGGCAAAACTCCTCCGAGAGGCTCGCCACGCGGCCGGCCTTACCCAAACCGAGCTCGCCGAACGACTTGACGTGAGCCAAGCCGCGATCGCCAAGCTGGAGCGGCAGGGAGCCAACCCGACCGTGGAGACGCTCGAGAACGTTCTATGGGCTACGGGACACCGTCTCGTGCTGAGCGCCCCACTTGCTGTCCACCCGGGCCTGGACGAGAGCCGCTGACTGGGGCCCTAAGCCGACTCCTCGCGCAGGGAGCGCTCAGCCGGCTCCTCTGGCGCGGCTTCGGTGACAAGCGTTGGCGTAGTGCCTTTCTCGACCGTATCGCGCGTCACGACGCACTTCTTGACGTCGCGGCGAGAGGGCAGCTCGAACTGGACCTCCAGCAGGATCTCCTCGATGATCGAGCGCAAACCGCGCGCGCCCGTTTCCCGCTCAAGGCCCTTCTCGGCGACCGCCAGCAGCGAGTCCTCGGCGAACACCAGCTCGATTCCGTCAAAGGAGAAGAAGCGCTGGAACTGCTTGACCAGGGCGTTGCGCGGCTCGGTGAGGATCGAGACGAGATCCTCACAGGTGAGCTGATGCACAGCCGACATGACCGGCAGGCGCCCGATGAACTCGGGGATCAGGCCGTACTCGATCAGGTCCTCGGGCAGACAGCTCTCGAAAATCTCGCCGGTGTCGCGTTCCTGTTTGGTCTGCATCGAGGCGGCGAAGCCGAGACCGTTGTGCCCGATGCGCCGCTCGATCACCTTGTCGAGATGCGCGAAGGCGCCGCCGCAGATGAACAGGATGTTGGTGGTGTCGATCGTCAGGAACTCCTGGTGGGGATGCTTGCGTCCCCCCTGCGGCGGTACGGAGGCCTGCGTGCCCTCGAGGATCTTCAACAGCGCTTGCTGGACGCCCTCACCGGAGACGTCGCGCGTAATCGACGGGTTGTCGGCCTTGCGCGCGATCTTGTCGACCTCGTCGATGTAGATGATCCCAGTCTCGGCCTTCTTGACGTCGTAGTCGGCGGCCTGGATCAACTTGAGCAGGATGTTCTCGACGTCCTCGCCCACATAGCCCGCCTCGGTCAGCGCAGTCGCGTCGGCAATCGCGAACGGCACGTTGAGGATGCGCGCGAGAGTCTGTGCCAAGAGCGTCTTGCCACAGCCGGTGGGGCCGAGCAGCAGAATGTTGGACTTCTGCAACTCGATGTCCGAGTCCTCGGCCTGCATCATCTGCACGCGCTTGTAGTGGTTGTAGACGGCAACCGACAGCGTGCGCTTGGAGGCCTCCTGGCCGACGACGTACTCGTCGAGCACGTCGTAGATGGCGCGTGGCTTGGGCAGGTTCTCCAGGTCGAACGCGGGCGGCGCCGCCAGCTCCTCGTCGATGATCTCGTTGCAGAGATCGATGCACTCGTCGCAGATGTATACGCCGGGGCCGGCGATCAGCTTCTTGACCTGCCGCTGTGACTTGCCGCAGAAGCTGCACAGGAGCTGCTCGTTGGAATCGGTTGGTCTCGCCATGTTTTGAGTTCCTCCTCCTACAACGCGACCGTCAACGCAGAACTAGTGTTCTGAGATGACGCGGTCGATTATGCCGTACTCCTTGGCCTCCTCGGAGCTCATGAAGTAGTCGCGCTCCGTATCCTCTGCTGACCTGCTCGAGCTTCTTGTCGGTGTGCTTGGCGATGATCTCATCGAGGCGTTTGCGCACGTCGATGATCTCCTTGGCGTGGATCTCGATGTCGGTCGCCTGGCCCTGGAAGCTCGATGAGACCTGGTGGATCAGGATCTTCGCGTTGGGCAAGTGCCATGCGCTTGCCGGTCGCCCCTCCGGCCAGCAGCAACGCGCCCATAGACATCGCGATGCCGACGCAGATCGTCTGCACGTCGGGCTTGATGAACTGCATCGTGTCGTAGATCGCAAGGCCCGCGTACACCGAGCCACCCGGCGAGTTGATGTAGATCGAGACGTCCTTGGTGGGGTCCTCGGACTCCAGGTGCAGCAGCTGGGCAACGATCAGGTTGGCGATCTGGTCATCGACGGGGTCCCCAGAAAGATGATCCGCTCGTTGAGCAGACGGCTGTAGATGTCGAACGCGCGCTCGCCTCGCGAGGTCTGCTCAACCACCATCGGTACAAGTGGGCTCATGGTCCTCGCTTCAGTTTCGCTTTACAGGCCGGATTCCTTCTGAACATATCCCTGGCGGGATGCTGCACTAGGCTAGCGCTCCGGCGTCCAAAGTCTCGCCGCAGCCGCCTCGCCGGCGCCCTCGCCCTGCTTCTGCTCGGACTCTGGCGTCCACAGCTTCTCGCGCGCCTGGGCCTGCTCGATCGGGATCGGCGTGGCCTCGGAGGCGATCAGCTCGACCGCCTGGCGAGCGGCGAGATCCTCGCGGATGTCCTCGCAGGCGCCCGGAGTCGCGCAGATCGCTCGAGCAGCTTCTGCGGCTCGATTCCCTCGCGCTCCGCAGTCGGCGTCAGCACCTCGAGCAGGTCCTCCTCGCTCGGCACGATCTTCTCGGCCGCGACGACCGCGGCGATCACCGCCTCGCGGCGAAGCGACTGGCCCGCGTCGGGTAGCAGCTCGGCGATCAGGTCATCCTCCTCGCGTCCGGTGATCTTCAGATACACCTCGCGGGTGATGCCGCGATGGGAGAGCGAGTGCAACATGCGATCCCACATCTCGCGCGCCTTTGCCTGAACGAGCGCCTCGGGCGTCTCGACGTGGGCTTCGGCCGCCGCCACGTCGAGCGCGGCCTCGCGAAACTCGGCGTCGATGCGCTTGGCGTCGGCGTCTGCCAGCCGCGTGCGGATGTCCTCGGTGAGCTCCGCCACCGAGTCAAAGCCCATGTCCACCGCGAAATCCTCGTCCACCTCTGGGAGCAGCTTGTGCTTGACCTCCTTGACCGTCACCTCGAAGGAGGCCTCGGCGCCGGCCAGCTGCTCGCTCTGATAATCGGCTGGAAAGGAGACCTCGATCGTCCGCGTCTCCCCCGCCGCGGCGCCCTCCAAGCCCTCCTCGAAGCCGGGGATCAAATTGCCCGAGCCGAGCTCCACCAGCTGATCGCGGCCCTCACCGCCCTCGAACGGCTCGCCGGCGATCGCGCCGAGGTAGTCGACCACGACGAAATCGCCGGAGGCGGCGGGACGCTCGACGGTCTCCAGTCGCGCGAGGCGATCGCGTAGCCGCGTCGATCTCCTGCTGGATCGCCTCGTCCTCGCACGAGCGACCTCGCGACGACCGACCTCGAGACCCTTGTAGTTGCCGAGTTGTGCACTCGGCAACACGCCTATCTCGATCGAGAACTCCAGTGCCGCGCCCTGTCCGGGGAGATCGGCCGAGATCCAACTGCGGATCTCCCACCGGCACGATGCCGGCCGTCTCGATCGCATCCGAATACCAGCTGCCGAGCGTGTCGCGAACCGCTTCCTCCAGCACGACCTCGCGTCCCACGCGCTGGATCACCAGGGGCGCCGGGACCTTGCCGCGGCGAAAGCCGGGAGCTTCATTTCGCGGCCCAACTGGCGGGCCTTGTGCGCGAGGCGATCCTCGATCTCGCTCGAGGGGACCTCCACCTGCACGCGCACGCGCGACTCGGGCAGCTCGGTGACGGTCGTCTTCAGTGCCGTTGGCATGGCTGCCACGATACCGTGCGAGCCGATGCTGGTTCGCGCTCGTCGCATACGCCGTCTGGAGGCTTGGCTTTGGACAGGCCCGGTCGGGCACCTACTCGGCGGCTCGCTGGACTTCGCAGAAGCGCTGGTGCGCTATGCACGCGCCCGGCGCGGTGGGCACGCGCCCCGCTGACCGATACCGTCGTCCAGCGAGGCGCCCACCTGTCCGAATTCGCTAGGCGGTGCGACCACGTGACCGTCGAACTCGAGCGCCTTGCCGCGCGGGACGACGAGCACCGGGCAGCCGGCGTTCTCGATCAGGTTCTCGCTGGCGGCGCTGAGCGAGACACGACCCTCCTCGGCCTCCGGGCGCGAGCCGACCACGATCAGGCCGGCGTCCCGCTCTGCCGCGACGAGCTCTGCGGCGAACGCTCTGGCGAGTGCCTCGGCGGTCGCCTGGGCGCCTCCGTCGCCGGCGACGGCGATACCGCGGCCCAGTTGCGAATCCCCGTCTCTGCGCGTATCCGGCCGGAGCGATCGCGACGGCGACAGTGCCGCCGTTCAGCAGACGCTGCGCGGAGTTGCCGACCGTGACGCTTCCCTTGGCGGTGTGCGAGTCCGAGCAGAACACGATCATGTCGGCCTCGGTCTGCGCGGCCAGCTTGCTCAGACCCCCGGGGGTGGAGGGGTCGGTGATGACGTGGCGCGGAGCATCGCTTGTCGCCGAGCAGCTCTGTGCCTCGACGCAGCAGCTCTTCGGCCTCGTGTTGGGCGAGGATCTCGCGACTGGTCTCCCCCTCGGAAGCGTGACGCACGTATGCGAGCGACACCGTCGCGCCGGCGCTTGCGAACAGTCGGCCGAGCGCAACCGCGTCGTCCTCGTTGTTGGTTCCGTCATAGGAGATGATGATGTTGGCGGACATTTTCGACTCTTTCTCTTGTGCCTTTCGCCCGGCCTCGTTTGTTGCCTGGCGCCTATTGCCGTCTTGTGGCGATCGTCCTGTGGCACGATCCAAACCGAACTTCAATTACATGGTGACCATTTCCTGCCATCAGCTCCAGTGAACCTCGTAATCTGAGCTATAAGAACAACTAATGCTCAATGTTGCTCGACTGCGGGTCCTTGTCGAGGTCGCCAGGCGCGGCTCTTTCTCCGGCGCGGCCGAGGCGCTCTCCTACACCCAGTCGGCCGTCTCCCAGCAGGTGGCGACCCTCGAGGCCGAAACCGGCATGACGCTGCTCGAGCGCCACGCGCGCGGCGTGCGCGTGACCGCCGCCGGACAGGCGCTCCTGGAGCACGCCGAAGGCATCCTTGCGCGCCTGGAGGCTGCCGAAGACGAGCTGTCTGCGATCGCCGGCCTGCGCGCTGGAAGACTGCGCATGGCCTCCTTTCCAACCGCAGGCGCGACGCTGATGCCGCTTGCGATCGCCACGTTTCGCTCGCGCTATCCCGAGCTGGAGTTGACGCTCGCCGAGGGAGAGCCCGAGGAGATCGCTCCTCGCCTGCATGCCGGCGAGTTCGACCTGGCGCTGCTCTTCGAGTTCGACGAGCCCGCAAGCGTCGAAGGCCTGACACGCGTCGAGTTGCTCGAGGATCCGATGTATCTGGCACTCCCACGCGAGCACGTGCTCGCCGAGAAGAACGATCTGCGCCTGACAGGACCTGCACGGCGAGGCGTGGGTGCAGACCTCGCGCTCGAGCCCCTGTGCACGCCATGTCGTGCGCTCTTGCCATGCCGCCGGCTTCGAGCCGAACGTGTCGTTTGAGAGCGACGACTACCAGACCGTTCAGGGACTTGTAGCGGCCGGGGTCGGCGTCGCGCTGATTCCCGAGCTGGCGCTGTCGATCGTGCGCGAGGACATCGCGATCCGCGCACTCGCGCCCCAACCACCGCTGCGTCAAGTGATCGCTGCCGCGCCAACCGATGCGCGCCTGAGCCCCGCCACGCCGGCGATGCTCGAAATTCTCGTGCAGGCGGCAGAGCGCTACGAGTCGCTTCGAGCGCCGCGTGCCGATTGAATGAACATCATTCTGGACGGTGGCGCGCATGCGCGCCACCGCGGGTGGCACATGTACCACCCCGGACCGCGGCGCATGCGCCGCGGTCAACTGCGATTAAGACTCTCTGATCAGAGACCCGCCACGGAAAGCGCACGGCTCCAAGCGTTTGAACCTCGGGCTCCAGCTCCACTCCAAAGCGCTCGATCACACGGCGGCGACCCTCGGCCATCAGCGTCAGACACTCGGTTGTCGTGGCTGTGCCCGTGTTCTCGACGAAGTTCGCGTGCTTGCGCGCAAAGCGTGCGCTGCCGACACTCAGCCCGTTGCAGCCGGCCTCTGCCAACAGCAGACCAGCGCTTCGTCCCCGGCACGCTCGTCGTCCGCGGGTTCTTGAACGTCGAGCCGAACGTCTTGATCCCCTGCGGCTGAGCCTCGTGGCGACGTGCGCGCATCTGTGCGAGCGTTGCCTTGACCGTCTCCACGCTGGCGGGGACGAGCAGGAACGAGGCACGCGCGACGACTTCGCCGGGCGCCAGATTCGAGTGCCGGTAACCAAAGCCCAACTGTCCCGCCACACGACGCTCGATTCCCTCGGCGGTGGCGATCTCCGCCCACTCGAGCGTGTCTGCGAGTTGACCGTCATAGGCGTTTGCGTTCATCCGCAACGCACCGCCGACGCTGCCAGGAATGTTCACCCCGAACTCGATCCCCGACAGCCCCGCCTGAGCCGCACGCGCCGCTACGGAGGGCAATCGCGCTCCGCCACCGCAGACGATGCGGCTCCCCTCGTGCTGAATCAACGCCAGCTTGCGATCGAGCTTGACGACCAAACCGCGCACACCCTCGTCGGCGACCAACAGATTCGAGCCTGACCCGACGACGGCGATCGGCGCTCCGATCGCTCTCGCCCAGACGAGCAGCTCGCGCAGCTGAGCATTGCTCCCGGCGCGAGCGAAATACTCAGCCTCGCCGCCGGTGCGGATCGTCGCCAGACGAGCAAGCGGAAAATCGCGTTGCACGATCGACGGCGCGGTCTTCGGCGAAGCTCTACCGGCCATTGCTCACCACCAAGCGTCGTCCGAGTGCATCCACGTCACCGGCTCCCATCACCAGGCACAGGTCGCCCTCTTGCAATAGCTCCTCAAGCGCTTGCTGAGCTTCGTCGAAGCTCGCCCGCCACAGCACCTCGCGACCCTGGGCCTGGGCGACCGTAGAGCGCACAAGTGTCTCTCCGTTCACACCCGGGTGATCCTCGGCGCGCTCGCGTGCCGGATAGACATCGAGCACCACGACAACGTCGGCTATCGCAAGGGCCGCTCCGAACTGCTCGGCTAGCAGGGCGGTGCGCGAATACAGGTGCGGTTGGAAGACCGCGACGAGCCGCTTCGGCGCGAGCGTGCGCGCCGCCTTCAAGCTGGCGGCCACCTCGGTCGGGTGATGGGCGTAGTCGTCGATCACGACCGCGCCGCCAGCACTCGCTCCCAAACGTTGGAAGCGCCGCGCCGCGCCACTGAAGCTCGCGATCGCCACACGGGCATCCTCGCCCAGACCAACCAACCTGGCGACCTCGAGCGCCGCGGCCGCATTCAGGGCATTGTGCGCGCCGGGCACAGCTAGCCTCACCTCGCCCCCACGCCAGCGAAAGCGCGAGCCGTCGCGACTCAGCTGCGGAGCCGGCACGTCGTAAGCGACGACCTCGACGCTTCCCGCGCCCTGCCCGCTTGCATGCAGGATGGATGCGCCCTGGGCTGTGTCCACATCCGGACCGTTGCCGGCGAGCACTTCGCCTGCGCCGATGCGCGGCGCCAGCAGCGCCAGCAAATCAGGCCTGTCCCAGATGACCACGGCCCGCCGTGCAAGAGCAAGAAATTCGCGGAAGGCAGCGCGCAACTGCTCCAGCGAACCAAACGTCGCGTGATGGTCGAGCTCGACGTTCGTGAGCAGCGCGATCTCGACATCGAGGCTGAGCATCGAGCGATCGGACTCGTCGGCCTCTACCACCAGCCACTCGCCTTCGCTCCAGTGCGAATTGGCAAGGCCGGGTCCGACCGAGCTGCCGACAAGCCAGCCGGGGTCGACGCCACCCTCGCGCAGTAGGTGCACGATCATCGAAGCGGTGGTCGTCTTGCCGTGAGCACCAGCGACGGCGATCGTGCGGCGCAGCGCGCTGAGCTCAGCTAGCAGCTCTGCCCTGGGGCGCTCGGCAAGGCCTCGCCGGCGAGCGTCGAGACGCTCGGGGTTATCGGCCGGCACAGCGCTTGAGTAGATGACCTCGACGCCCTCGCCAGCTGGCACGTTGGCTGCGTCGTGCCCGATGCTCGCCTCCATCACACCCTCCTCGCGCAAACGCTCGGAGTAGACGCTCGATGCCCTGTCTGACCCGCTCACGCTTGCCCCGAGGGCGCGGGCTGCGCGAGCATAGCCGCTCATCCCTGCCCCGCCGACACCGACGAAGTGCAGGCGGCGCCCGCTCCACGGCTGCCTGAGATCTGTCATTGCCCCGCCTCGGAGAGGCACGCGCGTCGAGCCTCTCGCTCGTCCGGTATCACCGACTTGGGTCCTCTCATTGCCCGGCGGCCTCCAGCAGCTCCGCCGCGATGTCGTGAGCCGCATCGGGGCGCGCGAGCCGTCGCGATGCGCTCGCCATCGCGCCCAAGCGGGCGGGATTAGCCAGCAGCTGTGCCACCTCGCGCGCCAGCCTGGAAGCGTTGAGCTCGCTATCGGCCACGACAACCGCCGCGCCCGCCTCAGACATCCAACGCGCGTTGGCGCTCTGATGATCGGCAGAGGCATGCGGATAGGGCACGAGGATCGCCGGCAGGCCGTGCGCCGCGATCTCGAACAGCGACCCGCCAGCGCGTGCCACGACCAGGTCGCTGGCGGCGAGCGCGGCGGTGAACTCCTCGACGTCGAGATACTCGCGCAGGTCATATCCCGCCGGCAGGGGCTGCAGCGAAAGTTCGGGGTAGTCGCGCTGCCCGCACACATGTAGCACGCGAAAAGTCGCAGCGACGAACGCGCCGAGGGCCGCACGGTTGAGCGTGCGCGCGCCCAGCGAGCCGCCGAAGACAAGCACGCATGTCTCATCGGCGGCGATCCCGAAACGCTCGCGTGCGGCCGCGCGCTGGACTGCGACAGCGGGGATCGGTCGTCCCGTCAAGCGGTAGCGCGCTCCCTCGCGACCAGCGATCGGGAACGCCAGACACACGCATCGCGCGAAGCGGGCGAGCACGCGGTTGGTGAGCCCAAGATGACTGTCGGCCTCGCTGAGCACGAGCGGTATGCGCCGCGCAAGCGCCGCCACACCGACGGGCCCAGCAACATACCCCCCTCCTCCCATCACGGCATCCGGTTCGATCTCGCCCAAGAGCCTGTGGGCGCGCAACGTCGCACGCACCGCCATCAGCAGCGCGCGCGCCGCGTGCACACGACTGGTACGACTCAGCCCTTCCACGGCGATCGCATGAAACGGATAGTCCGCCGCCGGCACCAGCTGCGCCTCGGCGCGCGCGCCGCCGATAAAGCTAATCTCGGCGCCTTCAGCGCGCAGCGCGTCCGCCACCGCGAGCGCCGGCACCACGTGCCCGGCCGTCCCGCCGGCGGCTATCACGATCCTCTTGGGCGATGTGCTCACGGCCCCATCGTGCCGGTTCGCGCGACGCGGCGTCGCCCACAGCGCGTCGGGCATCCTTGGACCCACCCGCTCCGGAGGAGACCGCACGGCGCTTTGCTCGTGCGGGCGCCACTGCGCGCACGTGCGCGCTCCCCCCAGCTGCCACGTTCAGCAACAATCCCATCGCGACGAGCGTGACGATCAGGCTGCTCGAACCGTAGGAGACCAGCGGCAACGGCACGCCGGTAAGCGGTGCCAGCCCGAGCACGGCAAAGGCGTTGAGCAAGGCCTGGGAGACGATCAGCGAGGTCATGCCCACGGCGATCAGCGCACTGTGCAGGCTGCGCGCGGCCTTGGCGACGCGCAGCCCGGCATAAGCGATCATGCCGTAGAGGAACAGCAGCGCGAAGATTCCCACGACGCCCAGCTCCTCGCCGATCACGGCGAGGATGAAGTCGGTCTGGGCCTCGGGCAGATAGAAGATCTTCTGCACGGACTGCCCCGGGCCCACTCCGAACAGGCCGCCGGAGCCGATCGCGATCTGGCCCTGAACCGCCTGAAAGCCACTGCCCGAAGCGTGGGCCCAAGGGTCGACGAACGATGTCAGCCGCGCACGCTCATACGGCCGCGCGATCGCGATCACGGCGACGATCGCGACCACCGAGCCGCCGATAATCGCGAGGTTGCGTGCGGGGATACCGGCCGCCACGAGCAACGCGCAGGTCGTGAAAGCGATCACCATCGCCGTGCCGAGATCGGGCTGGCTGGCAACCAGCAGACAGGCCGCACCGACAACCGCCAGCAGCGGTTTGCTCAACTCGCGTAGATCGTGCACACGCTGGGGGCGGCGCGCGAGCAGCGTCGCCGCGTACAGCACGAGCGCGAGCTTGAGCAGCTCGGAAGGCTGGAACTGGAGCGGGCCGCTACCGATCCAACGGCGCGCGCCGTTGATGCTCACGCCGACGTGAGGAACGTGCACAGCGAGCACGAGCACGAAGGAGACGGCAAGCAGCGGCGCGACCATACCCTGGACGCGGGCGACCCCATCGCGCGCGAGGACCCGCATCAGCAACAGGCCGATGGCACCGTAGAGGACAAACTTCACAAGCTCGCCGGTGCCGCTGCCGCCGCTTTGCAAGAGGCTGCTGGCCGAGGAGGCGCTGTAGACCATGACCGCACCGAAGGCCAGCAGGCAGAGCGTGGCCGTCAGCAGGATGTTGTACTCAAGCGACTGCCCGCGCGCCGCCCGATCGGAAGCGCTGCGGGGTGCGCGCTTGGCCCGCGACTTTGGGGTCACGGCGGTGTTCGAGCGCCGTCCGGCTGCAGACATCAGAGCCCTCTTCGACATCGAGCCCGGGAAGCCTCCACGGCTTCCACCAGGCGGTGCCCACTAGAACACTTGCGCGGCTGCTCGGACGCGTGCAGCCGCGGCCTAGTACCAGCGGGACTTACGCGCCCTGCACGAGTTCGCGGAAACGCTCGCCGCGAGCTTCGAAGTCGGCGAACTGGTCGAAGCTGGCGCAGCCAGGCGAGAGCAGCACCACCTCGCCGCGCACGCGCCGCCGCGCTGCGAGCGCGAGCGCATGGTCGAGATCACCGCACATGTGTACCTCGATGTCCGCTCCGCCAAGCGCCTGCTCGATCGCGCTCGCGTCCTCGCCGATCAGGTATACGGCGCGGCAGCCGGCACTGACGGGAGCACGCAGCGCGGTGAAGTCCTGGGCCTTGCCCTGACCGCCGAGGATCAGGTGGACGGGCAGCCGCTGCGCCGCCATCGCCTCGAGCGCGACGAGCGTGCTCGCGACATTGGTCGCCTTGGAGTCGTTGACGAACAGAACGCCGTCCCTGCGTGCAACCTGCTCCAGGCGGTGGGGCACACCGGCGAAGCTGCGCAGCCCTGCTCGCACGGCCTCGACGTCCAAGCCGCGCGCCAGGCACACGGCGGCGGCGGCCATCGCGTTCTCCAAGTTGTGACGCCCACGAAGCGACAGTTCGCTCGCCGCCAGCAGTGGTTGGCCTTGCCAGTGGAGCGTTCCGTCGCGCTCTGAGAGCTGAGCGTGCGGATCGCTGCCGAAGCTCACCCGTCGTGCCCTGCCCGGCAGGCCCTCGGGTAGGAATCCGAACGGCGCCACCGCCACGTCCTCCGGCGTCCTGTCGCGAGAAGATCTCAAGCTTGGCGGCCAGGTAGGCCTCGAGCGTCCCGTGCCGGTCGAGGTGGTCGGGCGTGAGGTTGAGCAGCACGCGCCGCCTCGGGGGCGAACGCGAGCGTGTCCTCCAGCTGAAAGGAGGACGCCTCGCATACGACGATACGCGCTCGCGTCGATTCGTCCGTCAAGCCCGCTGAGCGCCACACCGACATTGCCAGCGACCGCCACCCCCAGACCCGCTTCGCGGTGGATGTGGCCGATCAACTCGACCGTCGTGGTCTTCCCGTTCGTGCCGGTGACAGCGATGAACTCGTTGGGCAGGAGCCGCCAGGCCAACTCCAGCTCGCCGATGACATCCATTTCACGCGAGCGGGCCTGGGCGATCACCGGCGCCTGCGCGGGAACGCCAGGGCTCTTGACGATCGTTCGCACGCGGTCCAGCAACTCCACCCCTTGCTCGCGCAGATGTAGCTCGACACCGGCGCTCACAAGCGCTTGAAGGCCGCTGGGAGCGTCGGCGTCGACCCCGAGCACGCTCCTCTCCCCTGCGCCGCAACGCAAGCGCCGCGGCAATGCCCGAGCGTGCGAGACCCACGATCAGGTAGGGACCGGGCGGGAGATCGGGCCGGGCTTCACGGCAGCGCCGATCTCACCTCAGACGCCCTGCCAGATCGCTCATCAACCGTGCAGGCTCTGACGATAGAGCGTGAAACCGATCGCACAACAGATCGCAGCGACGATCCAAAAGCGCAGGATGATCTTCGTCTCCGACCACGCACGCAGCTCGAAATGGTGGTGGATCGGCGCCATCAGGAACACCCGCTTGCGTGTCATCTGAAAGGAGATCACCTGGATCACCACCGACAGCGCCTCGATCACGAAGATGCCGCCGATCAGGATCAACAGCGTCTCGGTCTTGGTCATCACCGCAAGGCCGGCGATCGCGCCACCGATGCCGAGCGAGCCGGTATCGCCCATGAAGATCGTGGCCGGGAACGCGTTGAACCACAGGAAACCGATGCAGGCGCCGACGAGCACGCCTGCGAGCATCGCCAGATCGAAGTCTTCGGCGATGAACGTGATGCCGATGTAGGCGAGCAGCACGATCGCGCCGCAGCCGGCCGCGAGCCCATCCAGGCCGTCGGTCAGGTTGACGGCGTTGGTGGTGCCCGCGACTACGAGATAGATGAGCACCGGATAGAAGACGCCGAGATCGACGGTGTAGTCCACGAAACGCAAACGCAACGTCGGCGCGAGGTTGGCCTCGTGTCTTGCCACGTACCAAAGCCCAAGCGAGATGGCGATCGTGATCGCGAGCTTGGTGCGCCCGCGCAGGCCGAGCGAGCGGCGCTTGACGAGCTTGGTGTAGTCGTCAGCGAAGCCGAGCAACGCACAGGCGATCGCGGTCCCAAAGACGCCAACCGAGCGCCATTCGAAATTCGTGAGGATCAGATACGGGATCGCGACCGCGAAGAAGATGATGATCCCGCCCATCGTCGGCGTGCCCGCCTTCTCGTGATGGCCCTGAGGACCGTCCTCGCGAATCTGCTGGCCGAACTCGCGGCGGCGCAGGAACTCGATGAACTTCGGGCTCAAGAAGATGCAGATGAGCAGGGCCGCGGTGCCCCCGATGAGGATGCGCCCCATCAGCGCTCGTCGCCATTCGAAGGCCTCACGCCGCGACCCCAGCGCTGTGGAACCCGCGTGCGCCCAGCGCTTCGCGGGCGACCGTGACGTCGTCGAAGGGCACCTTCGCGCCTGCGGCGAGCTCCTGTCCCTGCTCGTGGCCCTTGCCGGCGATCACCAGCACGTCGCCGGGCTCGGCGAGTTCGACAGCGCGCTCGATCGCGGCACGCCGGTCGAGCTCGCAGACGATCGGTGCCGCGGCCGCGGGACGCTTGACCTGGCCTGCGCCCATCATGATCTCGTCGATGATCGTCTGCGGATCCTCCGAGCGCGGGTTGTCGGAGGTGACGAGCAACACGTCGGCGAGCCGAGCCCCGATCTCGCCCATCAGCGGGCGCTTGCCGCGATCGCGGTCGCCGCCGGCACCGAACACGCAGATGACCCGGCCGTGACCGACCTCGTGCGCGGTGCTGAGAACGTTCTGCAGCGAGTCGGGCGTGTGTGCGTAGTCGACGAGCACCGCAAAGCGCTGACCGGCCTCGACCGGCTCCAGGCGACCCGGCACGCGCACGCCACGCTCGAGCGCGATCAGCAGCATGTCGAGATCGCCGCCGAGCGTGTGGACAGCGGCGAGCGCGCCGAGCGCGTTTGCGACGTTGAAGCGACCGGGCAGGCCTAGCGAGAGCGAGCGTGTGCCCGACGGCGTGTCCAGCTGCAGATGCGTCCGACCCAGCTCGATCCGCAACTCGCGCGCACGGTAGTCGGCCTCGGTGTCGATCGCAAACGTCACCACCTCCTCCAGCTCGGCCGCCAGACGTCGTCCGTAGGGGTCGTCCAGGTTCACGACCGCGACGCCCGGCTTGGCCTGTGGCACGGACGCCACGAACAGCCGCCGCTTGGCTTGGAAGTAGTCCTCCATCGTCTCGTGAAAGTCGAGGTGGTCCTGGGTCAGGTTCGTGAAGATCGCTGCCGCGAAGCGCACACAGTCGGTGCGTCCCGAGCGCAAGCGCATGCGAGGAGACCTCCATCGCGCAGCTGCGCTCGCCGCCGTCGAGCATCGCCCGGAGATCGCCCTGCAGGTCGATCGCCTCGGGGGTCGTGCGGCTCGCCGCCCGCCGCTCACCGGCCGACACGCGATTCCACGGTGCCGAGCAGCCCGCAGCGCTCGCCGCCGGCCTCGAGCAGCGCGCACACCAGATGGGCGGTCGTGGTCTTGCCGTTGGTGCCCGTCACGCCGACGACGCGCAGGCGCGAGCTGGGCTCGCCATAGAAGCGCGCGGCGAGCGGTCCCATCGCCGCTCGCGTCGAGCTCACCAGCAGTTCTGGGACGCCCAATTCCGAGCGGACGTTCCACGACCAGCGCCGACCGCCCCCGCCGCCACCGCCTGCGCAGCGAAATCGTGACCGTCGCGCTCGTATCCAGACACGCAGAAGAACAGCGTGCCCGCGTACACACGGCGGCTGTCATAGGCAAGGCCAGTTATCTCGGGCGAATCCGGGGTCGGCGAGAGCACCCGCAGTCCGGGCACCTCCGCGGCCGTCAACTCGTCCAACCTCATGGCTTTGCGCCGTGTGAGCTCAAGGAGCGAGAGTCTAGGGCTCGCGCCAGAGGCCATGTCCGGATCCGGTGGTCCGGCCTGTCGCGATGCGCAACCGACCGGTTGCACGTTCTGTCCGTCCTGCTGGCCGTTTCGCGCATACCCCACCGACATGGCTCACGGTCGATCCGGCTCCGAGGCGTTATCCCGAAGGGATACCAAGGTAGGGCAGCGCGAATTCCATGATCTGACCGAAGGCCGGGGCGGCGACGACACCGCCGTAGATCGAGTCGGCCTGCGGTTCGTCGACGATCACCGCACACAGCAGCTTCGGGTTCGAAGCCGGCGCGAAGCCGACGAACGAGGCGACATAGGCGCTTTTGCGAATATTCGCCGGTCTGGGGGTCGATCTTGCTGGCCGTTCCCGTCTTGCCGGCGAGTTCGTAGCCGTGGTATCGAGACCTCGCTGGCGGTGCCACCAGGCGCAAGCACGCCCTTGAGCATTTCGCGTACCTCGCGCGGCGGTGCTTGTGGAGATGACCCGTCGTCCCGCCGGCTCAGGGACGGTGTGCCCGCCGACCGCGCCGACGATGTGCGGCGGGCGCAGGATGCCGCCGTTGGCGATCGCCGAATAGAGAGTGGCCATCTGAATCGGCGTGACCAGCTCGCCCTGGCCGATCGGCAGGTTGCCCATCGAGGAGCCCGAGTATTTCTCGAGCGGCAGCGTGGCCCCGCTTTCTTCGCCTGGGATGTTCGCGCCCGTCGGCGCGCCGAAGCCGAAGCGGTGCACCCAGGAGTTGAAGTTTTCCGGGCCCAGCAGGCTGGCGATCTTGATCGCGCCGACGTTGCTCGACTGGGCCAGGATCTGCGCGGCCGTCAGAGACTCGGTTTCGTGTTCGGTGTCGTCGTGGATCGTGCGCCCGCCGAGTTCGATCTGATCGGGGATTTCAAAGCCCGTGTTGGGCGTGATCCGCCCTTCCTGCAGCGCCCCGGAGACGGTCACGACCTTGAACGTCGACCCTGGTTCGTAGTTGAAGCTGACCGCTCGGTTCTCGAACGCTTCTTCGGGCTTGGCGGGCGGGTCGTTGCCGTTGACCAGCGGCCAGTTGGCCATCGCGAGGATCGCGCCCGTGCGCGGGTCCATCACGATCGCGGTCGAGTCCTTGGGGTGAAACACGCGACCGACCGCGCTGAGCACGTCTTCGGCGCGCTGCTGGATGTTGGCGTCGAGCGTGAGCGCGATCGAGGAGCCCGCTCGCTCGTGGCGGGTTTCGGCGATCGAGATCGGCTGTCCGATCGCGTCGCTCACGACGCTGCGCTCGCCGGCGCGCCCCGCGAGCGTCGAGTTCTGCGAATACTCGAGGCCCATGAGCCCGGCCCCTTCGTGTTCGGTGCCGACGATCCCGAGCACCTGCGCGGCAAGCGTCCCGCGCGGGTAGACGCGGCGCATGACCGGAACTGCCCTGGACGCCTGGGAGCTTCAGAGCCAGGACACGCTGCGCCGCGTTGTAGCCGAGCGCGTGCGCCAGATACACAAAGCCGGTGTGCTCGCTGAGCATCGTCAGCACCTGTGCCTGGGTGAGACCGAGCAGCGGCGCCAGCTGTTGGGCCGCCGCGAGCGGCTGTTTGATCAGATAGGGGTCTGCGGAGAGCTGCTGCGCGGGTTCTGAGATCGCGAGCGCCACACCGTTGCGATCGGTGATCGTGCCGCGCTGGGCGGGCACCACTTCATAGGTGAGCTGCTGCGTCTGCGCGGCTCTGCGCAGCACGCCGCTGTGGGGACCACCAAGGTAGAGCGCCCGTGCGCCGGCGAGCAGCAACAGCACGACGAACAGCGCGAACAGCATCCCCACTCGACGTTGGACAGCCGCCATCGGCTATTCCCGCGTGCCCGCCTGGGTGCCGCCGCGCGGACCGCTCGACGGCGCGGCCGTAGCGCTCGAGCTGGACGGCGCTGTCGTGGCGCTCGACGCGGTTCGGGCGCCTGCGCGGCCGATGCCGCGGTCCGGACGGCGCGCTCTGGCTGAGCGTCGCGGATGCGGCGCTAGACGGAGGGCTACTCGACAGACGAGCCGGCTCGGCTGAGATTCGCTCGATCCCGCGGCGTCTTCCCCGCTCGTGGCGGTCGGTGGATGAGCTGGAGCTTTCGGCCGACGCTGGACGCTTCCGCTGCGCTGCCCGTCTGGGCGGCGGCTTCCGTGCCGGCGCTCCCGCGTCGTCGAGGATTCGCCTGCGGCGGCGCTCGTAGCGGACGTCGCGCTCGCCGACGCCTGGGCGACGCGTCGGCAGAGCGCTGCCGCGGCGCGCGAGATGTCTGCCTTGCTCGCCGCGACGAAGTGGACCGTTCCGGCTGGCGCAAGCGTCATACCGGCGGCCGCCGCCAGCGGCGCAACCCGGTTTTCGGAGGAGTACATCGAGTCTTCGATGCTCAGCTGGGCGTTTTCGCGCTGCAGCGTCGCCACATGTCCGAGCGTGCGACCGATGCCCGTGTTGAGCTTGAGCACCACCAGCTGCATGGCGACGATCCCGATCAGCGCGAAGGCCAGCAGACCGATCCACAGGCGTCCACGGATCAGCCTGTCCAAGAATGCGCTGCTGGAGATGCCTTCGAGCGCATTGACGCCGCGCAGCGCGATGCCCGGGCGGCCGCTGGGCTGCGCGCCTGGCGCGACGCCTGCGCGAAGGTGAGCTCGCGTCGCGCCGGGCGCTCGCGCGGTAGCGCGACACCTGGCGCGGGGATCGCCACCGCGGCCGCTAGCGAGCCCGAGCGCGCCGGAGCGCTGGGACCCGGATATGCGTCTGGCGACGGCGTGCCGCGGGGCGGCGCGTGCCGGGCGCGGCAGCGCTTGGAAGCGGGCGGGCTGTGGCGGGCGGGGTCATGCTTGACCTCCTGGATCGGTTGATGGAACCTGCAAGCTTTGCGGCCGCGCGCAGACGTGCCGAGGAGGCGCGCGGGTTGCGCGCCGTCTCCTCGGCCGAGGGCACGATCGACCCACGTGTGAGCAGCGCCGCCTCGGGCTCGCGCCCGCAACCGCACACGGGCAGATCGGGCGGACAGATGCAGCCACGAGCGCGCTCGACCAGGAAGCGCTTCACGCGCCTGTCCTCCAGCGAGTGGAAGGAGATCGCGGCAAGCACGCCGCCCTCGCGCAACAGGCCCCAGGCAAGCGGCAGCGCCCGATCGAGCTGTCCCAGCTCGTCGTTGACGGCGATTCGCAGACGCCTGGAAGGTGCGCTTGGCGGGATGCCCGGCGGCAAAGCGAGCCGGGGTGGGAATCGCGGCGCTGATCGACCTCGACGAGCGCGAGCGTCGTCTCGATCGGCGCCTGTGCGCGAGCGCGCACGATCGCGCGGGCGATCTGAGCGGCGTGGCGCTCCTCGCCGAACTCGCGCAAGATCCCCGCCAGCCGGCGCTCGTCCCAGGTGGCGACGATCTCGCGCGCCGTGAGCTCTTGACGCGGGTCCATGCGCATGTCAAGCGGCGCGTCATAGGAGTAGGAGAAGCCGCGCTCGCGCGTGTCGATCTGCATCGAGGACATGCCCAGGTCGAAGTAGACGGCGTCCGCGAGCACCCCTTCTTCGCCGAGCATCTCCAGACCCTCCGCATAGTCGCCGCGGATGAAGCGCGCCGAGCAGGGAATCTCCTGGGCCAGCTCGAGGAAGCGCTCCTGCGCGAGCGGGTCGCGGTCGATCGCCACGAGCGTGCCCTGCGAGCCAAGGCGCTCGGCGAGAGCGCGCGCGTGCCCGCCGCCGCCGAAGGTGCAGTCGACGACGGTCTGACCGGGCCGCGGGTCGAGCAGCTCGAGCAGCTCCTCGGCGAGCACCGGGATGTGCGCGGTGGTCATGTCAAGCAGGATGGTCAACGCGCGCGGTGATCTCTGCGACGCTGCCGAGCAGCGCCGGTCGGTGTTCGTCCCAGCTGCTGCGATCCCACAGCTCCAGGCGGTCGCCGGCCCCCACCACGACGACCTCCTTGCTGAGCTTTGCGTGCTCGCCGAGAAAGCCGGGCACCATGATCCGCCCGGCCGCGTCGAGCTCGGCGTCGTGCGAGCTTCCGTAGAAGAAGCGCTCGAGCTCGGTCAGCCGCGAGGACAGCGGCGGCAGCTCGGCCAGCGAGCGCTCGGTGTAGCGCTCGTAGTCCTGCGGGCGCCACACGCCGACATACGGCTTGAGGTCCACGGGCATCGCGAGCACCACGCCCTCCGACAGCGCGGCGCGATAGCGAGCCGGAACGGTGAGCCGGTTCTTCGCGTCGAGCGTGTGGTCGAAGGTGCCGCGGAAGGCCACTTGGGGACTCCAATCAAGTTGATCGAGCCGCGGTGGAGGAGTGGGAGGAGCTCCTCCACCACGGCTCGCTGCCGCGAACTTACCCCACTTTCCCCCACAATGCAACCCTGATTGCACATTTTCTCCCACAATGCACGCCCCAAGACCCAAAAACGCACAAAAGTGCCTGCTCAGCCTGGGTTTTGCCGGTGGGAGGCAGGTCACGGCGAAGACGCTGGGCGCGTGCATGCAAGCTTGCAGGGGCGGCGCGTGTAACGTTCGTTGCAGAGCTCCCGAGACCTAGCAGTCAGCACAGAGAAAGGAACGCGTTGCCCTCCGCCACGACCGACCCGCACGATCGCCGCTGCTCGCCCGCCATATGCACGCGCCGCCTGGAGTCGCGCGCATCACCGCGCCTACAGCGCCGCACGGCCGCATCGCGTTCGCGCTCGTCTCGCTGCTCGGCGCAGGAGCGCTCGCGGGCATGCGGGTCCTCGGGCTCGAGCGGCGACCCGTCCAGCCTCGTGCCGGTCATCGGCGCCGCTCTATGCGAACGTGGTCGTCAAGCCAAGCGGTGGGGCCGGCGGCGACGCGTCGACGGCCGCCAAGCATCTCACCCACCTGGCCGAACCGTACGGCAGCCTCGCGCAGGCGCTGCTATCGAGCGAAGGCAGCCATGTCGAATTCAAACGCGACATCGAGCCATGGGTCGGCCAGAGCGCCGGCATGTTCATCACCTCGCTGGACACGAGCAAGCTGCCGCAGAGCGGGAGCTCCGCTCAGGCACTGCTCGAAGGTGGCTTGACAAGCGCCGCCTCCTCGCTCGGCGCCGGCACATTCGGCGCGAGTGGCGCCCAGGGAGCGATCGTGCTTCGAGACCTCAGACGTCGGCAAGGCTCGCTCGTTCTTGGAAGAGCGCGCACACGAACAGCAAGCGCATACGACGAGCTACAGAGGAGTCACCTACCAGGTCTCAGCCAGCGGAGAGGCGGAGGGCATCGTCAAGGACTTCGCCGTGATCGGCAGCGAATCGGGCGTCAAGGAAGTGATCGACACATCGCTTGGAGGCTCGCCCATCACCAGCGCATCCGGCTATGTAAAGCCGCCGAGCGACGCGATCGCAAGCGCCTACGCCCAGCCCGAAGCGCTGCTCAAGGCAATTCACGGCTCAGGCGGACTGGCGGGCCAGGGCGTCTCGCTGCTGGGCGAGCTGTTTGCCGACGCGCAGACCGCCTCGCTGTCGGTGACACCCACGCTCGAACACGATCTCGATACAGGGCGAAATCCACTCGAGCAACGACTCCGCGCCGCTGTTCGGCCAAGAAGGCGCAAAGCAGCTCGGTGAGCTGCCAGGAGGCTCCTGGCTTGCCGCCGGCGTCGGCAACGTCGGCGCCAACCTCCCACGCGCGCTCGCGCTGCTGCACGGCGTCGCCTCGTTTGGCACCTCGACGATCTTCTCCTCGCTCGGCGGCCCGAGCATCGAAAAGCTGTTCAGCGCGATCGACTCGCCGAACGCCAAACTGCAACAGGACTTCGCCGGCTGGGCCGGCTCGGGTGGCATGTTCGTCAGC
Source organism: uncultured Solirubrobacterales bacterium (assembly GCA_963725265.1). Lineage (GTDB taxonomy): Bacteria > Actinomycetota > Thermoleophilia > Solirubrobacterales > Solirubrobacteraceae > Palsa-744. The sequence goes on along the minus strand of CAVRXP010000001.1, from coordinate 1,259,826 downwards.
GGCACCGGCCTGTTCAACCTGCAGGCCGGGCTCGTGATCGCCTCCAACAACCCTGCCGCCTCACGCGCGGCGGTCGGCAAGCTCGGCGAGCCTGATCAAAAGCGCGGGAGCGATCGTCAGCAACGCCTCTATCGCAGGCACCGACGCGGCAATGAGCGTCAAGCTGCAGGGCTTCCCGGCCGTCATCTACATCGCCGATGGCGCAGGCAAGTTCGTGCTCGGGCTCGGGAGAACCCTCAGTCCAGGGCGCGCTCAGCCCGTCGAGCACGCTGTCCACCTCACCCGCCTACGCCAGCGCAACCTCCGCCCTGGGCGGCGGCATCGAACCGAGCCTGATCGTCGAATTCCCGACGCTGCTCGGCTTCCTCGAAGGAGTCGGCCTCGCCCAGAGTCCGGGCGTCTCCAGCCTCGTGCCGTACCTCAAATCGCTCGGCACGCTGAGCGCGGGGGCAACGAGCCAGGGCGGCGTGCAGCACTTCCGGGCGGTGGTTGGGCTGGGGTAGATCACCCAATGGGCGATGACAAGACAACTGCACGCGTCCTCTCGGCGTGGCTCTTGGAGTAGCGGACAGTGACCGGCTGAGAGCATATGTCGCCCGGATGCCTACAGTGCCGCAAGCCGGGCGTGCACACGCGCTCCCCCTACACGGCCGCTGAGTGTGAGCCCGTGCAGCGTGAGCTTTCCGGTGAGGCGGCCGTGGACGCTCAGATGACCCGTGACTGCCTCGATGCTGTCTCCTATGCGAATCGTGCCGTCGAGAGCGACGCCGGGTACATCAACCATCCCGTGCAGCACGAACCCGCGAGACCGTTGCACCCAGGAGCCACCGCGCAGTCCTCCACCGGAGATGCTCGTCTGGCCGAAGAGGTCCTCGATCGTCATCGCCGCCGCGGTCGCGACCTGCCCGGAGAGGTGTGAACTCGAGGCCGCCGCGGACAGCTCGGCGAGTGAGGACGGCGCCAGCGGGAGGGCCTGTGCTTCACGCGAGCCGGGGCACGAAGCAGGCGCTTGTGCGGTGGCGATGAACTCGATCATCGCCACTCTGGCGCAACCGGTCTGGTCGGTGCTGACAGTGGAGTGCCCGACATCGGGGATCCTGAGCAGCCGCGCGTCGCTGTAGTCCGCGGCGAGCGTGAGGTCCTGTTCGTAGGGAGTGCGCAGGTCGTCATCGCCGGAGAGGATCAGCGTGGGAGTTGCAGAGACGCCGGTCGGGGAAGGCGGTGCGGGCGCTGTCGCCGGCCAGTCCATGCATAGCGAGATCGCAGACCCTGCGACGGCCGTGGCAGGAGCAAAAGGCGCGGTAGCGCCCGCGGGCAGTGAGGCGAGCCAACCGCGGAGCGTGGCGACACGCCCAGCTGGAGCGGAGTCCGAGGACCATGGCAGTTCGTTCTCAAGACAGTAGGTGGCCGTGAACAGCGCGATCGAGATCGCTGAGTCGACGGGCGGCGCCGCAGTCGCGAACGGCCCGTCATCGTGTGGGTATGAGGAGATGGCCCCTGTGGCGGGCGCAGTTTCATCGAGCGGAAAGGCAAGATAGCTACCGGGCGCTTCGGCCTGCAGGGAGTGCGTCAGTCGCGCAAGCGGCGCGCCGTTGCCGCGGGCGGCCGCGGCGACGGCGGCGGGAGCAAGCTCACGCGTTCCCTGAGAAAGGTCGAGGCCGAGGAGCAAGCGCAGGAGACCTGCTTCGGTCACGCTCACCGATTGCAGCCGGCCGTGCGCGTCGTAGATCTTCGCGCGCAACGGTCCACGGCTCAGCCTTGCTACCACGCGCTTTAGATCCGCGTAGGGGTCGCTGGAGAACGAGCGGCAGGCGCCGGCTCCGCAGATGCCTTCGTCAAGCACGCGGCGCAGCGCGTGCAGGCGCTGCGTGTCGAGCGCATCGGCTCCCGCGGGCGGCGTCGGCGAGTCGAGCACCATGCGTGCCACACCCTGCGGGTACTCGCGCGCATACATGCCCGCGACACGCCCACCATAGGAGACGGCAAACAGCGACAGTGGCGTGCCGCCAAGCGCCTCCCGCAGCGAGTTGAGGTCTTCCACAGATTCCTGGCTCGTATAGAAGCTGCGTGTGGCGCCAAGCGCGGTCCCACATGTGCCCAGATAAGACGGCAGACCTCCCTTGAACGATTCGCTGTCCTGCGGGCACTGCAACTCCTCAGACTGGCCGGTCCCGCGCTGGTCGAACGCGACAAGTTCGAAGCTCCGCAAAGCCGGTTCGCGCGCGAGCGGCGCGAGCATCGCCTCGAACGCCGGCAGCGCCGGCTGGCCGGGCCCACCCGCGAGCAACACGATCACCCCGGTACGCGGCAGACTCGCGGGCACTCGCTGGACGGCAAGCGCGATGCTGCCAGCGGCTGGGTTAGAACGGTCGAAGGGCACATCCAACGTCGCGCACTGCAAGCCGACTGCTGGAATGAAGACCTGCCCGCTATGGCAGGCCGCGAATGTCAGCGACGCCGATTGGGCAGCGGCGTTGGCGGACGTCAGGAGCGATAGCGCAGCGCAGGCGAGCGCGACTAGGCCGGACAGGCGTACATGGAGTCTCAAAGCGCCGAGACTCCCAGCGCGGCCGCCAGCTTCGCCCTGGCGACTGTGCTCGCCACCGACAGTCGCCTGTTCGTCAACGCCTCAAGCCGTTCGATGCGCTTGACGATCCGTCTCTCGGCCTGGGTCTCATAGGGCCTAAGCAGACGCAGGATGACAGTTTCAATCGATTCTTCGGATGGCCCGACGCCCGATTCGAACGTGCGCAAACGCGCGAGGAACCCCGTCACACTCGACGGCGGCGTCGCGTACGCACTCGCCCTCCACGCCGCGATGTCAACACAGATATCCGGCAGCGCAAGCGTCGCAATTGAGCGTTCCCCGACAGCTTGGGAGTGCACGAGCCGTTCAAGTCTGCCATCACCCCAGCGCAGATGCTCAATCGCACCCGCCAGATGCAGAGCCGTCGAGCGCACCGACGGCACGTCCGCATACACCACCGTCATTTCCGCCGCCTCGGTGAGTTCTCCAAATGCCGCGTCGCGCGGAGCATATGTCAGGGCAGACGGACATTCGGCAACGATCTCATTCGTGCGAGCTTCGATCGCAGCGGCGTTCGCCGCCACCTCGGCATATGCGGTTCGCCCATATGCCTCGTCCGCGCGCAGATACGCTCGCGTGGCGGTCGCGTCATCCTCGCTGCCAATGGCGAGTGTCGGCGCCGACACGCACAGCGACCCCGCGCACGCAAACGCTGCGAACAGCCGACTCACCGTCGCGAATCGCAAAGCCCTACCCCCAGTCCGATCCTTGCCAGCAACTCAACTGCCGGGCATCCTAGTCGACCGATTCTACTCAACGCAATTCGTGTTTCTCATCCGCCGTGCTCGAGTTTGGCCAGCTCGTTGGTGGCGATGTTGATGGGGATGGCGAAGGCGATGCCGACGCTGCCGCCGTGTTCGCCGCCGGTCTCGATTTGGGAGTTGATGCCGATCACCTGGCCGTCTTCGTTGAGCAGTGGGCCGCCGGAGTTGCCGGGGTTGATCGGCGCGTCGGTCTGCAGCACGTTGTTGATCGTTAGTCCGTTGGGGGCTTGGATCTGGCGTTCCAGTGCGCTGATCACGCCTGTCGTGAGTGTGCGGGCAAGACCGAACGGGTTGCCGATCGCGAGCACAGGATCTCCGACATGAGCTGTGTTTGAATTGCCGAGCGTGAGCGGGTGCAGGGTCAGTCCCGCGGTGGGTATGCGTAGCACTGCGATGTCGTGTGAGGGATCCTTGCCGAGGATGCTCGCTTGCACGGTGTGGCCGTGTTCGAGGCCGACTGTGACCTTGGAGGCTCCTTGCACGACGTGCCAGTTTGTGAGGATCGTGCCGGACCCGTCGATCTCAAACCCCGAGCCGGTCGCGGTGCCTTGTCCGCCTCCGCCTTCGCCCTTGAGGAATTCGCCTGGTGTTTGTGCTTGGCTGACGCCGCTCGCGCTCACGAACACGACCCCGGGCGCGTCGCGTTCGTAGACCTGGCGTGCAGTCAGTGCGCCACCGCCGCGCACAGTCGCGTCGCTCGTCGATACGACGGGTGGCTGCTGCTGCACGGTGACGGTCGTCTTTGAGGAGTCAAAGCTCCCGCTCACAGCCAGTACCCCGAGGATCGCACCGGCGAGCAGAGCGCCACCCAGCCCGCCGGCGAGGAACGACACGAGCAGTGAACGGTTGGCAGTCATGCTCCTCCTGGTCGAATCATGCGCTTCTCAACGAGCCTACTGACCTGCGTCTATTTCGGAATTGTGCTTCTTCATGTCGTGAGCATTCCTCCTCTGATGATGATACGCGACATATTCTTCTTAGGGGTGCATGTTCTCTGGCACTTACAGTCGCGGTGTCGCTATCGGAAGGCAGGTCACGGCGTTTGGATGGTAGTCGGCAGATGCACCTCCACCTTCAGGTCGTCGTGTTGGTTGCCAGGCACAACGAGTCACACACATCAACCACTACCTTCTGGCGATCGCCGTACATGGCGCATACAGGTGGCCGCACATGTGACTAACTTGTTAGCAAGAACACAACGCCCACAACGATGAGCAACCCACCACAAATCGCTGGCGTGGCAAAGAGTCGCCGGACGCTACGCCGCTGAAACAAATAATCGAAGCGCCGCTGCTGATCAACCGACATTTTTGCTCGCGCACCCGATAGCTGACGAGGAAGTAGCCACTCTCCCCACAACACAGTGAGTGCACCGACCAGAACCAAGATGACATAGACCGACATGATTAATCCATCTACAATCGTCTCACAAACCAACGCTTCCCCCATTATCGCGACGAATACCAATAGGACCCAGAGAAAGAGTAGTACCACGACGATGCCCACTTCCCTAGGGCGAGAGCGACCGATGGTAGGGCGCGGAGCCATGCTGTCATGCTCAGCGTCGGCACCCTCCCTTGCAGCCGCGATAATCGAGACCCACCATGCACCACATCGCTAACTGACATTCGGCCTCAACGGGGCCCTTTACTTTAGGCAAATCTGAGTCGTCAGCTACGAAATCTCGTGAGTCTTAGCGCGCCCGTAAAGCAGGGAAAGCAACCGTCGCTCTTCGTCAAATGGAAAGGGGTGCTCCACACCCGTAAAGACCAGCACGATCTCGGATGGCCCGACTGCAAAGCCGAACGTGTCTTCGTAGTAGGTCGGACGCATCTTCAGGTGATAAACAGCGGCTGCAAGCGTACCCTGTACGCGAAGGTCATATCCCGCGACCCCCGCAAGGGGAAAGGGGATCGACGACACGCTGATGCCCAGCTTGTACGGTTCATCACCAATTACCCGTCCCGACGTTTCCCTCGTCCTCAGCCTCGTGAGACACTCAGGTGCCGTCGCCATTCGTACTGACGCCACATTGCGGCTTGCGATAGTTGGCTCAGTCATAACATAGACAACCGAATGCACGCCTTCGACCGGCGGCACCGGCATAGTAAAGCGGACGGGGGAAGGCAGTCGCCGCTTGGACCGAAGCAGCCACGGGGACTCAAGCGCTGCAACCCGATCTCGGGTACGTCGGCACGACGAATATTAACCGCCCGAGCGAACGCAATCGCCCGCGACTCCGCAACAGGATCGGTACCACCTCCGCCACAACCACCGATTGAAATGCCGCATACAGCGAATGTCGTCAGCAACATCAACCGCCACACGCGAACTAATATGGTTACGCCGCGTTTGCCATACCTTTGCACCGTGCCACCGCAGCACCACGAATAACAGATGACGCAATGCAGATCTCACAACCACCACACATAGGTCTTACGCTGAATCCACGTTCGATTTCTCAATATCGTCATCCTGTCTCCGCATCAAAGAAGGAAATCAAACCCGAAACAGCGTCGAGAGCGTCCGACGTTCCGAAGAGGTCGAGTGCCGCTTCATCCGCTTCGTCGCTTTTGCCGACACATTCACCGCCATTTTCTGTCTCAGCATACAGCACCTTTCCTCCTGGAACATAAAACTCGACCAGTGCTACGACTATTTCGTCTTCTTCACAGTGAACCGCCGCCCCCTCGCCTATAGACCAATATCTACTTGTATGGCCTTTTACTTCTATGTGGTTGCACTTTGCCTCTGTCTTGCCGAAACCTACATCGTAGGCGCAACCTTTGTCCGACTAGTTCTATTCAGCTCTCTCAGCACGCTTATGCCTGTAGGCGAGAACCGTATCGGTTACAAGAAAGACCGCGCTGGCCACGATTGGAAGCCAGAAATACCATTGCCGTACGTCAAATACCAGAAATAGACCAATTGCAATAGTCGAGAGGCGAGTGCCGGCCAGGAGCCACCTACGTGCATATCCCAACGAGGATCCTGAGCGCGGGAACATCACTCGGCGCGGAATAGACAGCACAACACTAAAGCGATCTGCACGCGATCGCCGCACCAGCACCACCTCCATTGATCGCTCTTGCTATCGCAGCTGGAACGTCCTCGGGAAATCCCGCAATGGCAATACCTACTCCCACCATCTCGCAAGCATTCTGTAGCCCAGTATTTGGAGATCCTTTGCAACCTGACCGGCTGCGACATCCTCCACTGGTTGGTTCAGAGACGTTTTTGTTTGGTTGCCGTCGACCATGCCCGCAACCATGCGAGGGGCCGTAGCAGCCCTGAACATCACGGACACACGGCCCTTGGAAACCTACCTTGCATCGAACGGTCCACGACTGCGTCGTAGCAGCATTTTCGTCGTGGGTTTCTTCTCCACCTAGTGGCTGGACTAGCTGTACGTCTTCGATGTGCGCTTCCCCGTAGAGGGTCCCTGGATGGGCGGCAACGTTTTCGTATTCTTCGCTTTCTTCTTGCAGGCGTCTGCTGACCTCCTATTTCTTCGTTCCTTGATGCCCCCAGTCGTTGTCGAGTCTCCAGAAATATTTAATAAAGCTGCCCCGGTAGCCCGAACCTCTCCACCAAATAGCTTCCCTCTGTGTCCACACGAGCAGCGCAACTATAAACGAAATAGCGTAGACGACGCCGCCTAAAAAGAATGCATAGACAACTCCCCCGATTATAACGAGCACGATCACAACCCGACCTGTCTTTACATCCAAGGAGACCTACCCTCACTCACTCTAGCGGTGGTACACCGTAATCATACCTTGGCAGGTCCTCAAAAACCTGCTTCCATGGTGCAGGCTCCCAATTCACGTCAGGGTTATAGTAGCTTTCGCTCGCCCACCTCACCGCTAATTTAACTCCCTTCCATATAGCTTTAGTTATTCCGCTATACCAGTGTACATATCGAGCACAAGCACCATACTTACTCGGTTCCGCATCCCGTTTCAGTTCGCTTTGGCATAGAGCCACGATGTTGGCCTTTACCGGGTTGGTTTGATTTTCGGCCCGGCTTTCTGTTAACTGTTGGTACAGCAGTCCTGGTTCTGCATGTGCTTCTTCGTGTCCGGCACCTCGGTGGTATGCGGCGTATTCTTCTTCTTCTTCTTGACGGCTGAAGCTAAGCATCCTCGTGGTCATGTGGAGGACATCGACCGGCATGGGAACGATTATACCATTCCGTACCGACAAACATTATAATCAATGCAATTACTATGCATATACTCTCAACCCACGAAAGATTAACCAAATAGCGAAATGCGCATAGCGCCACCAGCCAAAACACGGCCCATTTGTATCCGATCATGGCAAATGCTCCTTATCGGCGGGACCGCCTTTCTCAATAACGCTTACACGCACAATGCGTGCAAGACTGGAGTGGACCCGGTTTGACGGACATCTGATTGCTTTTGTGGTTTGGATGCGAAAGGATGGTGTCTATGTCGCGACCAGCGCGTCGGTATCCAGAGGAGTTCAAGCGTGAGGCGGTGGGTCTGGTTCGTCAGGGCCGCTCGTTGAGGGATGTCGCTGAGAGCTTGGGGTGCAGTGATCAGTCGCTGCGGATATGGGTGAAGCAGGCCGAGATCGATATCGGGGAACGGGATGGTCTGACGTCCGGGGAGCGCGAAGAGCTCCGGCGGCTACGGCGCGAGAACGCTCGACTCAAGCAGGAGCGTGAAATTCTCAAGCGAGCCGCGGTCTTCTTCGCAGCGGAGACCGAGACCCGGTGAGTATCTATCGGATCATCTCGGCGGAGAAGGCCAGTTTCCCAGTCTCTGTGATGTGTGGGGTACTTGGTGTTAGTCGTTCTGGGTTTCACGAATGGGAGCGTCGTGCTCCGAGTGACAGAGCGCTCGCTGATGCCTGGCTGGTTGAGAAGATCAAGGAGATCCATGAGCAGGCTCGTGGTGTTTATGGGTCTCGTAGAGTGCAGGCTGAGTTGCGCCTTGGTCATGGCGTCCTGGTCTCGCGCAAGCGGGTGCAACGCCTTATGCGCCAAGCCGGTATTGCAGGGCTCGTCAAGATCAAGCGTGGCAAGACGACTATCAGGGTCCCAGGAGTGCGTGTCGCCGATGATCTGGTCGACCGGCGGTTCCGTCCCCCAGCACCGAATGTTTTGTGGGTTGCCGACCTGACGTATCTGCGGACCTGGGAGGGATGGTTGTATCTCGCTGCGGTCCAAGACGCGTTCTCACGGATGATCGTGGGATGGGCGATGGCTGAGCACATGCGCTCAGAACTGGTCCTTGACGCACTGCAAATGGGGCTAGAGCGTCGATGTCCAGACCCAGGTCTGATTCACCATTCAGACCAGGGGTCTCAATATGTGAGTCTTACCTTCGGACAGAAGGCGCGTGACGCAGGAGTGGCAGTCTCGATGGGATCACGCGGTGATTGTTATGATAATGCCGTCGCCGAGAGCTTCTTTGCGACGATCAAGAAGGAGCTCGTACACCGTCAACCGTGGCCCACCAGACGCGAGCTGAGCTCCGCGATCTTCGAGTACATCGAGGCGTTCTATAACCGCCAACGACGACACTCCACCCTCGACTACCTCTCACCAGAGCAATACGAGAACCAATCAACCACAACAACAATCAACTAGCCACGATAGTCCAAGACTGTCCACGAAACCGGGTCCACTCCAGTCCATAGCCAATCGCTCCCCCAAGAACAATTGCAAGAATCGGCGGCATATCAAATAGCTCGTATGTGCCAACTACTGCTAGGCATACCAGTCCAGCACTAGCTGCGGCTTCGTAGAGCTTGAACTTACGGGATCTATTATTGCCTATCATAACTCGGCTGCGGGGTGTTATTAAGACTCACAGGACTTCGAATACGGTAACGATCCCACCCGCCACAAAGCACCCAGCATAAGCCCCGGCCTCCGTCGCGAGCCCCGCTGAAGAAAAGGCAGCAGCCAAGCCGCCAACCGTGCCGCCCACAATGCATGCCCCAATAGACGCGCCGATATTTACACGTCCAGACCGTACACCCCCTGGCTTCTGATGCATTACCTGCACATGCCACCTACGCCCACGGGGATAAGATTTCTGCGCAGGGCACTGGTCTGCGTTCACATACTCACGATGGGCCAAACGCGAGTCAGCGTCCAGCACGTCTTCGTTTGCCACATTTCCACCGCACCTAACTTCCGGTGCGGGTTCTACTGAGGCTTCTCCACCACTACGTTCGGTCCCGCACGACCCTTGGACGCCTGTTTTGCATCGAACACTCGACGAGCGCGTCGTAGTCGCATTCTCGCCGCCGCTTTCTTTTTCGCCTAGTGGCTGGACTAGTCCTACATCTTCGACATGCGCTTCATTTCCGGCGCCGGGGTGATAGGCGGCGTATTCTTCGCCTTCTTCTTGAGGCCGGCCTGTGGTCAGCCACGCACGGTCAATATCGTCCTCGTAGCCGTAGGTCATGGCGCCTGGATAGTCGGCGGCGGATGCCCTTTTACCTTTAGCTCGTCGTGCTGGTCACCAAGCACTGCGAGCTGAGTTGGCCGTCCTTTCTTACTGATCCCAACTGCCGTCGCACCGATGAGCAAGACCAAGACGACAGAAGAGAATCCCGTAAGGACAATCGTGTCATTACCCGTGAGAGCCAAGTCAATCGCGCTCGCGTCAACGAACGAATGCAAGCCGATCCCTGGTAGAAGCGAGCCAGTGCGCTCGTACAGCAAGCATGCTATGACGCCCGAAGGCGGCCTTAACCGGCAGCGTGACCACAGGGTAGCTCGTGATGTGCACCAGCCCGAATAGAACTCCTGCGACGAGGGCGGCAGGCAGGATTGAGAGCTGGTTTCGCAGGCTCCTGAACAGGAGTCCACGGAAGAAGATCTCCTCCACAATTGGGGCACTTACAGCAATGGCTACGATCGCGAATACAACATTGATCGTGCTCTGATTCTTGACGCCAGCAAGTGTGTTCACAGGGCTGTGTGGACGTACCGCAGCGATCCACAACCCAGCGATCAGCGCGTATACCACCAGCGCTACGCCCGCGAGCACAACCGATCGGGCAGCGGGCGCAGTACGCAGACCGAGATCTTGACGCGAAAACCCCCGACTGCGGCTCAGCGGCACCAGCGACGCAAGTAGAGCAACATCCACCATCAGCACGCCGACGCCAACTCGCAACCGGACGCCAAGGCCGAAGTAAAGGACGGCCTCCACAGCGTTGACTACTACAAAGGTGACCACATAGGCGATGAGCGCATATCGCACTGACCATTGTCGAGACCTCACTGTCGGCTCCGGCCAAGGAGCACGCTCAAGCGGGGTTCGGCCAAAGCGCCGCGCATAGCCGCGGCGGAGAGCAAACGACGTAATGATCCCTCCTATCCAGCCGGCGATTATCAGCCCGCCGACGAGGCTTTCACCACGGTTCCCAGACGGTTCGATCGCAGCGATGAACCATCCGGCAAACACAAGTCCCGACCACAGCACACCGAGCGCCGTCCACCGCCACACGCCGCAGCGCACGCCAGCCAGAATCGGAGCCCACGATCCAAGTCCAAACGGCAACAACGAAAGCCACATCCAACGAGCCGGTCGATCTCGCTTAACCTTCACCGACGACAACGAGCCCCTCCACGAGTCCCCGAACACAACGATCGAAATTCACTAAAACACATCGGGCGCAACCACTCTCACTATAGGGAATTCATAATTGCATCGAGAATATCTAGGAAGCGCACAAATATCTTGCTCACAGTTTGTCGTACTGGTTGCTTTTGCATTACTGACTATCTCCCTCGTGATCATTCGCCCGCTCGCCACTTAATAATTTGGCCACCGTAAATCCAGACCCAACCTATGGCACCGGCTCACCTGCGTCGTTCCAGTCTTCGTACGCACTCTTCCCAACTTCCCACATGGCTTTAAAATTAGCTCCAGTCGCTTTGTACGTGTCAATAGCGCCCCTAGAGATATAGCGAACTGTCGAGTTCCACGCATGCACTGCGGGCCGGATAATGTGTTTTGTAACCCAGCTCCCTATACTCGTGTACCGCGCGCAGGGTCCCTCCTTAGAGACTTCGTGCGCCGCGTTTAGACACAGGTGCGGCATCGCGCCAGCCTTGGCTTCACTGGTCGATTCTCCTAGCGGCTGGACGAGGATCGCCGGTTCGGCATGCGCTTCGCTGCGCCCTTCCTTGCCGCCTTGCTTGTAGCTCACGTATTCCCATTCTTCGCTTTCTTCTTGAAAAATTCGCACGCTGCGTCGTAGCCTTGATTAGTTTGATTGTCAGCGTGAATCAGTATGCACCTTGCCGGTTTTTGCGACTGCTCGCCACAAACGCACTGCGAGCCATGCTGCAAGACCAGCCAGAATGCCTATCTCTATTGCGACATGCCAACTGCGCGCGGATCCAATGTGGCCCTCAATAAGCTCCTTTACGTCAATTTGGGCCAAGTAGATGGCAATCACAGACGCCAAGACTGCACCAAGGACCGAACGTGCGCGCACAAGGGGATCCTTCATCTTCGAATCACACCTGGCGCTCCTCCGAAGCCCGGACAGTCGCCATCGTTCTTGACACATTCGCCAACACCAACCCATTCGAGCGCTTCTTCGACGACTTCGCCAAAAGTTGGCTTCCCACGACCTCCCGCTTTACTCCAGATTTCGTGTTGCCTCCTGCACTTTTTTGTCCGTGCACAACCTCCCCCTGGGCCACCCTTTACGTAACGAACCGTTCCGCTACCACCCTCGAATTCATTCCCGCTCAACGAGGCGCCTGTTTCGTTATTGTTAAGTGACTGGTAAAGCAACCCTGGTTCTGTACTCGCTTCTTCGTGCCCAGCTCCCGGCTTGTAGCTGGCTTCTTCATACCATCCTTCTTCTTGAGTCCCACTGAGCGTGGGGACCGTACATGCCGTCACGCCGTCGCACGCGTAGATCGGGGCAGCAGATCCGAGTCTCTGGGGCCATGCGACTGCCTGCGATCGTCTTTGTCGTACGTCGTAGGCGTAAGACCAGCTCATTAAGGTCAATGCTCTTTGCCTTCGCGCCATCGAGCAATCGCGGACTTGTTCGGTAGAACGTGCCCTTGAGCGTGCCTTCTACTCAGAAAACCCCACAGACACGAGACGCAACCTCCTACACCAACAATGATCCACAAATACTGTCCGGTCACGAGTGCGAGGACCGCGAGTACCGCACAGACAACTGCTCCAGATAGAAGATAGATGGAGTAAGCACGTCTCATTTTCTAGTTGCCTCACGAACCACACCATATGCACCGCAGACATATCCGGTAATCGGATTAGTCCAGCCAACGCTGATACAGAATCCATCCACGGGTTCCCACGGACTGCCGCCGATAGGTTCACCGCGATAATGGCCTTTGCCGGATTTCTTCACCCAGTGGCCACCGCAGTAGCCACCGTCACCACAGCCATCACCGCTGACATCGCGATAGTGACCGTCCTGCTCGGCCTGTCCGTGTTCCAGCGGTTCGAGGCTTGCTGTCGGTTCCCCTAGCGGCTGTACTAGGAGCGCGGGTTCAGTACGCGCTTCTTCCTTGCCGTCCTTGCCGCTGTGCTTGTAGGCGGCGTATTCCCATTCGTATTCTCCTTCTTCTTCTTCTTCCCACCATTCTTCTTCTTCGTAGTTTTCGTATCCTTCCTCACTTGCTAGTATCGCGTCGTAGGCTGCTGCTTGTGCTGCGGCGGCGGCGGCGGCGTTGCGTTCGGCTTCGGCTCTGGCTGCGGCTTCTTCGGCGGCGCGTATTTCGGCGGCTCTGATGGCGGCGGCTTGGGCGGCTCGTCCGCCTACGTATTCTTCGTCGTACGAGTCGATGGTTGCGGTGTATTCGCCGGTTAGATCGGAAGTGTTTACCGGATCTCCGTAGGTGTAGGAGTACGCGTTAGCCGATCCGCCGGGAACGGGGTCGGTTTGCAGGAATCTGCCGAGTTGGGGAATGTAGGAGCGCACGCCCATGGCTACCGTCCCTGATGGTAGCGTGGTCGGGATCTCGTGTGTGCCGAGCCAACTGTACTTGGGTGGTGCTTCTGTGGCTGGCAGGCCGTATTCGCTTGCTTCGCCGATGGTGGAAGCGAGTTTGGTCACGGCTTCCGAGTCGGTTGCGGTGGCAACGATGTCTCCGTGGAGGTTAGCTACCTGCAGTACTGGTGTTTCGCTGTTGTGTTGGATCGCGACGAGCGCTCCAGAGATACCGGTGATGTAGCGCGTGTATTTACCCGACAGTTCGCCGGCCCACGCCGGCCCCGTGCTGTTGGGCGCCGAGTAGTGTTGAATTTCCGTCGCGACGACTTTGCCGGTGGACACAATTTCGCGGACGCGGCCTGCCGGGTCGAGCTGGTATCCGATGGTCTGTTTGTTCTGTTCCTGTGTCGCGAGCTGGTCATTGGCAAAGAACGTGCTTGTGAGTTCAAAGCCTCCAGCGTCGTTGGCAGGTAGTTTTTCGGTATTACCAAACGGGTCGTACGCGGTGCCTGGGTCGATCAACCGGTTTGCGGAGTCGTACGCATGGTTTTCGACGGTTCCGCCTTCGCCTGCGCAGACGCCACCCGCTCCCGGTGGACGTGTCGTGGTGCTCAGTCGATTGGTTTCTTCATCGTAGGTGTACAGGCGCGTTAAGCAACTACCACCCGTTGGTGTGTCCTGGCCCTCAACCAAGCGACCGGCGTTGTCGTAGCTGTAGGTGTTGTTGGCCAAGCTGCTTGTTTGGGTGATCCATTCTCCGTGGATCGATGGCACCGCATTGTCGGTATACCATGTTTCAGGACATGTACCAGCGCACGTTTTGGTCTTGACGTACTGAACACCTGTGGTCTGTCCGGCTGGATTGATCGTGTAGGTTGCGCTCATAGCATTGTGATAACTTTCGCTTATGAGGTTGCCTTCGATGTCGTAGGTGCCGGTGATCGTTCCAGCGGCAGAGTCGGACAGTTCTTTTAGCACGCCGGTCGTTTCGTCGTACGTGTACGTTTGCGTGCCCTTGCCGTCGTTGACGTGCTTTAGCCTGCCGTCCTTTTCGTGTTCTCCCTGGTAGGCGCCTTCGCCTTCGTATTCGTAGTTGGTCGTGTTGCCGTCGGCATCGGTGTACGCGGTGAGCTGCCCGTGCGCGTTATACCCGCTCGTTAGCGTCTCTGTGGTTTTGCCTTCGACGACGCTGCTCTCTTCTGTGGGAGCACCCGTGGTCGTGCTGTAGTGATAGGTCACTTCCGGCAGCGCTTTGCCGACTGTCGAGGTGATGTGACTAGTCGCCAGCCGACCACCTTCATAGGTATCGGTAGTGGTCCGCGTATTGGTACCGACGGTCTCGATGCTGGTCAACGGCTCGCCGTAGATGTTGTACGTGTTGGTGTTTACGGGCAAGTTCGGCAACGAAGGTGTTTCGGGCTGCGCGCTCGGTAGCGTCTCGCACGCCATGCTCGCCCATTCAGGATGTTCCCCGCACGCGGGATACTTGCTGTCCGCCGCTGTGGTGTAGTAGATGGTCTGCACATCGCTTGGCGTCGCGACGGTCCAGTGCTCAATACTATTGTTGTTGGTGTCTGCGACCCAGGCGTTCCCCTTGTTATCGACGGCAAGCGTCCGCGGTTCGCTCATCTGGCCGCTGCCGCTGCCGGCCGACCCGAGCGCACGCACGAAGACTCCTTGCTCGGTGAACTCTTGGATACGGTTGTTGAGTGTGTCTGCGACCCACACGTTTCCGTTGGCGTCGAGTGTCACGCCCAGCGGCCAGTCCAGTTGTCCTTCGCCCGTGCCCCAGGACCCCAACTGGGTGATGTATTTGCCTTCTTCGTTTAGCTCCTCGATGCGATTGTTATTGGAGTCCGCGACCCACACATTGTCTTTGGCATCGACCGCGATGCCCTTTGGTTCTTTGAATTGTCCGTTTCCGTCGCCGGCTTCGCCGAACGCGCGGACAAATTCGCCTTTTTCTTTGAACTCTTGTATGCGATTGTTGCCGCTGTCACTGACCCAAACGTTGCCTTTGGCATCGACGACGATTCCTTGCGGTTCTTTGAACTTGCCGTTTTCGGTGCCTGCGCTACCAAATTCGCGCAGCACTTCCCCTTTGGCGTTGAACTCGCTGACGCGATCGTTAGTCTGATCGACCACCCAGATGTTGCCTTTGCCATCGATCGTGATCGCACGCGGCGCCTTGAACTGCCCGCTACCCGTGCCTTCCGATCCGAAGCTGCTCAAGTATTCGCCGGATTCGCTGTACTCCATTACTCTGTCGTTTGAGGTGTCGGCGACCCATACGTGACCGCTGCCGTCGAGGGCAACTCCCTTTGGAGCGTACAGCGGTTCCTCTGGCGTGCCTTTGGAGCCAAACTGCGACAAGTACGAGCCAGTCGAGGAGAACTTTTGCACCCTGGCGTTGCCGGAGTCGAGCACCCATATGTGACCTTCACCATCGACAGCGAGGTCCTCCTCTTCCAGGAACTTGCCGTCGGTGGAGCCTTCTTCGCCGAACTGCGATATGTAAGTCCCTGCTGCGTTGAACTCCTCGATACGATCGTTGTTTTCATCGGCTACCCACACGTTTCCCGCAGAGTCCAATGCGATCCCTTGCGGGTCATTTAGTTCGCCGTTGCCTTTGCCGCATTTGCCGAAGATTTTGATCGCTTCGTGCGCTTCGTTGAACTCCTGGATCCGACAGTTCAAACTGTCGGTGACCCAGATGTTGCCTTTCGTGTCAATACTGATGCGCCGAGGTTCGCGGAACTTCCCTGGGGTCGTGCCTTCTTCGCCGAACTTCGTCAAGTACGTGCCGTTTTCGCTGAACTCCTGAACACGGTCGAGCGTCGCGTCGACGACCCAGACATTGCCTTTGCTGTCTACCGCTATTCCTTCCGGCCTCTTGAACTGTCCGTTTTCGACGCCTTCTTTGCCGAACGCGTTTACAAAGCCGCCTTCTTCGGTGAACTCCTCCACGCGCTCGGCGCCGGGATCCACTATCCATACGTGCCCTTTGCTGTCGACAGCTATGCCCTTCGGGTACTCCATCTGACCGTTGCCGGTGCCCCAGGAGCCAAACTGGCGGATGAACGTTCCTGAGGAGGAGAACTCCTGCACACGATTGTTGTAGGTATCCGCGACCCAAATGTTGCCTTTCCGATCGACCGTCATGCCCTCGGGCCAGTCAAACTTGCCCTTGCCGCCGCGTTCCTCGCCGAACCGACCGTCGAATACGCTGCTACTCGCGCTCGCGCCCCTTCGCCTTTCAAAGACCGTGCCCGTCGCCGGTTCGTACACCGTCGCGTGCGTTATTTTCAGTCCAGCGGGGTCGGTGTTGACCGCTGTCGGCGCGCGCAGCCTCCAGCCGAGATTGTTCTGAGCGGAATACGATGTCGTCGTCGTGCGCGCGTCGTATTCTTTTTCTTCGCCTTCGATCTTTGCGGCCTGCACGAGCTTCGTGACGAGCCTGTAAGGGCCACCTTCGCTTGGCGCACCTTCGTCGTAGGAGTAGATGGTATGCGAGCGCGCTTGGACTTCTTCGTTTTCTTTCGTACGCCCGTGCGCGAGCCTGACTGTGTGCTTCGGCCCAACCGTGCTGAGCAACTCGGTGCCTTCACCGTTATAGGTGCTCTGCGTATCGAGTTCTTTGGCGGCTACTTCGGGTTTTGCTTCTTTGAGCGCCGTTGCGCGGTTGTCTGCGCTGAGCGTTCTAACGACGTCGTTGGTTGTGTTGTATTCGCTGGTGGCGATTCCGTCGCCGGGAGTGGCGACGTTGACCAGCCGGCCCTTGCTGTCCAAATAGTAGACAATCGCGCGACGATAGTCGCCGGCTGGCCAGCCTTGCGGCTCATCCGGCGGAAAGATCGCCGTAGCTTCATAGGGGACATCTGATTGGGCCCATTTGCCAACTTCGCCTGCGCTCATTTCGTAGGCCTTGCCCGAACCGGTGATCGGGACGTCGTACTCGATCGTGGATCCAGGCTGCGGCGAGCGCGCTTCGCCTTCCGATCCGCCCGCTTTTTCGGACACCACCGCGCTTGCGACACTGGAGATCTCCACTGAGCCGCCGCCGTTGACCGCCGTGACCTGTGCAATCAACGTATGGCCGACATCGCTGCCGACCGGCGTATAGTTGGCATTCGTAGCACCTGGTATCACAGTGCATACGCCGCCGGCTGCATTGCAGTCCATCCACTGGTAGCCGTACACTACTGGGCTGGCGCTCCACACTCCATCGGACACCGTCATTCGGATTTTCACAAACGGCGAGCCACTCAGTTTCGGTGCTTCGGTGTTTTTCGGAAGCTGACCCGCCCACAACGGTGCCGATACCGGTGCCTGGGTCACCTTCAAGACGCGTCCAGCGCCGGCGTCGCCTGCGGTCGTACCGTATACGAAAGCCCAGGTCTCCTGGCCGGGCTCGGTGATCGCGCTCACGTGGCCTTCACTGTCGTAACCGTACACCGTCTTCAAGGCAGGCGATATTCTCGGATCCCATTCAGCGCGCAACCTGCCCTGTTTGTCGTAGAGGAACTCCTTCACAGGCTTTTCCTCGATCCCGACCGCTTTTTCGTAGGCGATGAACACCACTTCCTTCAGGCGTCCATTATATTCATTCCATTCGTTTTCGTTTTCACCGGTAGCTTTTGTTTCTTTCGCGTAAATAAACTTCAACGCGCGGCAGCCAGCTTTCAATTCTTTCAGTTCTTTGCCGGTCGGGCAGGTCACACCAGGCGGGATCATCCCCAGCACGGACGTTGGACGAGTCACCTGTTTGTCTTCGACAGTCGTCGTTTCGGATGAAAAGGTAACTGCTTCGCTTGGTAGCGCGCCCTTTTGTACGCTGGGAACCCATATTTCGCCGCTCCCCCCCGCGGGCACCCTGAAGGTAGTGCTGGTGTTCGCGGCCGCGTTCTTGAGAACCAGTTCTTTCACGCCTTCGTTCGTGACTTCAGAGAGCGCCAAGTTCGGATCTCCGCGGGGCGATTCAAAGCCGGTTTCCTTCTTAGCAAAGATCACCTGAGAGCCCGTCGCGCTCGCGAGTATCATACTTCCATTAGGCTGTTTGGTGATGCTCTGCTGGCCAGCCAGGTCAGACGCCCACTGGGCACCAAAGGGACCCACTTGCCCGGAGGGCGTGCGTGAGCGAAAGTCGCCACTGACAGTCAACCCGCCACCCATAGACACTCCACCGCTTTTCAAAACCAACTGCCCGGACTGCGGGTCGACCATTCCCGGACCCATAGCGACAGGCGATGCGTGACGAACCTGAAGCGTAAATGCTTTTTCGGCGACATTACCAGCGTTGTCAGTGGCGACGACGGTCAACGTGTTAGCGCCAGCACCCAGCCCTTCCCCATCGACCGACCATTCCCCACTCGCCGTACAAGGCCCGTGCGGGCACGAAGCCGAGGGCACTTCACTCAATTTGCTCCCGTTAACATAGACGACGATCGACTTCACGCCAGAACTCGGCGTCGTACCTTCTCCGTCCGTCGCCTTTACCGTAAAATGGTATGTTGCGTCGCCAATTTCATTCCCACTGGGCAAACCCAGCAGTTCGATACTATGCGGTGGCGCATTATCAAACTTTAGCGTCATCTGCGCGCTCGTTGCTTTCAACGCAACCGAATCCCACACTTCACCTTCGATAGTATCTTCACCTTCAGGCAACCCAGATTCAACCAATGGGAATGCGACAGGCACACCTTTGGCGCCCGTCACACACGTGTCTTCGTGACACTCATTACACTGCATCCCCACACAACTACCGTCTGCATGTCTGCGTTCCCAACCCGGCGCCTTCAAGTCCTCCCAATCCAAGCCAATACCCGGGTCGAACGCGTTCAGCCCGATAATCGATTTATCATTCGCCCAAGTCCCCGCATACAATGGATTAGTCACACCTTCAATCGTAGGATCGTTCGTATCTAGTTTTACCGACGGACCTTTTTCCTGAAGCAAATACACTGACGCCGCCGTAAGTTCCGTCTTGAATTTAGAATTGCCTTGTTCGATCGCGCGATCTTCGAGATACGCCCGATTTTCCTTATTGGCCGCGGTAACGGTCTGCGGTTCACAGGACCCGGTACAGACCGTATGACTGCTTTCGCCCGAAACCGGTTGGGGTTCTTCGCCTTCCCCACCACCACCCGGACTCGCGATCGACATCAAACTATGCAACCACGCCGGATCTTCTTGCTTCGTAGTCGCGCTAAACTTATAAATATGCGATTCGCCCTGCGTTGGATACACCAAATATCCATACTGTGCAGGCGCGGCATAGCCACCAAAAAGCTCCGCCCAATCATAGTAGCTCACCACTTCAAAAGCGCTTTTGTTGTCCGTCCCAAACGCCCAGTTACTGCTTGACCCACCGAGGTAAATTTTATTATCGATAATAGTAGGGTCGACCATGCTCGGCATTCGGTACTGACCCGACTGGTGCGCAACACTCAAAGTGATTGTATCGCCCGACACACCCATCGACACCGTGACCGGCGCGCCTTCGGCATCGTACGCGTCCGGAGCCGGAATCACCGCGACCACCCCACCAGCATCCATAACCTCCACCGCACCCGACGAACCCTGCACAAGCGACGCGCCTTCCGGCATACGAACCTTAAAATACAACTCCTGCGGCGAACGTTCGCTACGGAGAATCGTCTCCGTACTAAACCCATACGTATCCGGCTTCACAACGGTATCCATATCCAACACCCCAGCCGAAGCCGATTCACTGTCGCCATAGAACACGCTCGCCCCATCGCTCACTCCTTCCCCACCAAGCGCCAGTCCATGTTGGTTCACTGGGGCCATAGCGATATCCAGGCCGCTCAAAACCGGCCCTTCTGACAAATGCCCAGGAATAAACACCTGCGCGCCCGTATCCGGAGTCTTCGCCTCGAAACCCCCACCCGCTTCGATCAAGCTCAAATCGATCGGAACATAACGGCCTTCCTGCGCTTCGACCGCGACAGGGTCAAGCGACGACAGCGCCGCATGCCGACCATCGGAAAGTTCAAGCACGGCGGCGTTACCCGAGGGATACGACAAAACCCGCGCACCGGCAGGCAACGCAGGAAGACCACCCGCCGGTTCATCAAACAGGGCCGGAAACGTTTCACCTGTCAACTTCTCAGAGCCTTCAGCGCTCAAACCCTCGTAGGCCGTCGAGCTGACCTGACGAGCAGCGACGGCCTCAGGATTCGCGCGCCTGACCGCTTCCACTTCCGCTGGCGAACTACCAACCAATGCTTCGCCACCGGACACCACCAACGGATTCCCAGACAACGAACCCACGCCACCAGACACAGGAGATCCCTCAGCTACCGCACTCGGCGTGCACCCCGCCAGACCGGCCAATACGCAGCCCAAGCATACCAACACCGATCGTATAGACACTCCCATACCCCCACTCTCCTTGTCTGCGATTTCTACTGAAAACCCGCTGGATTTGGACAGTCATCGAAGTGCGCGACCGAACGAAACTCAAGAATTCCGTCGCTCAACTCGACATGGTGCACCCCAAGCCCATCGGGCTCCTCGATCGCACACCACCACGCTGAAGCCAGCTCAAGCGCTTCCCGCGAGCAGAACTCCACGGGCCAGGACTCTCGATCGCCTTGCGCGTCACGACACGCAACTCGCGCACAAACGCCCGCGACATACAGCGAATCAACCGAAGCCCTCGAGACCGACCGCGTAAAACCATCCCCCAACACATAAGGACGCAGCGGATGCCTGCGACGTTCGGCCCGCATGAACATCCGACACCACAACGTGGTGACAGCGAGATACATGTCCTCATCCGAACGTGGCCAGCCCCGCCGATCGGGAGCAGCGATGCCCGTCGCTAGATCGGACTTCGCCGTGGCCCTCGGGAACCAGCCGAAGCAGATCACGGCGCCCGAACCACGAGTGGGTCGTGTGGGTGTCTGCGCGGTCATCCCGATAGAGGATGCACGGCATCAGGCGTTCTGGCAATACCTTTAAGACAGGTATTTGGAATCCTTGCTTTGGAGGAGCTTCCGAGAGCCCGAGGAGCCTGAAGCTAGCCCTCCGATTTGGCTAGTTTATGGGCTTTAGGGCAAGTCTCTGCCTCCGCTCGTCGCCAGCAGGAGAGACCCAACGTAGGGCCAGACGGGAGCCTTCGGGAAAGGTATTCGTGTTTTGTGCTGGCGCGAACCGGTGGCGCGATGTAGGGTTTGCCTCAGCAGAATGCTCCCGTTCACGAGTACCGCCAAGGAGAGGTCGGAGGAGACAGAATGTCGACTAAGCACGCGCTGTTGGGACTCCTGCTGGAGGGGTCGTCCTACCCTTACCAGCTCGCCGACCGGCTTGAGGAGCGGGTAGGACCCACATGGGCCGTCAGCTCTGGCCAGATCTACAACACGGTCGAGCAACTGGAAAAAGAGGGGCTGATTGAACCGGCGGCCGGCAGCCTGAGGAGTCGGGACAAACGCCGGCGCTTCCTCTCGATCACCGATCGTGGCGTAATGGAGTTCGAGGACTGGCTGGAGGCCATCTTAGCTTGGATGCACCGGTGCTGTCCGGGTTGGGGCGTTGAATGACCTCCTGAATCGGGCTTGGTAGCGACGGATTGCGGCTGTCGCGGCCCGGGGATCAGGAGGTCACTCGTATGGTGCAGGATGACGAGCGGGTCGGACTGGACGGGGTGCGGGTGGTCTTTGACGATGATCGCGTGGTCTCAGACGCGGGTATCGCGCTGGTCGCGACGTTGGCCGGCCGGCTTGGGATTGAGGGTTTGGTCGGCCGGTTCGTGGGGCTTCGGCGTGATCTGCCGGGCGCCGCAAACGCGGGCAGGAAGGTGATGGCGCTGGTATTCGCGATGCTGCTCGGCGCCGATTCGATCGATGATTGTGAGGTTCTTCGAGCGGGTCGCACACGCCGATTGTTGGGTGGCTGGCTGCCGGCGCCCTCGACACTCGGAACGTTTCTGCGGGCGTTCACTTTCGGGCATGTCCGCCAGCTCGACCGAGTACTCGATCAGGCGCTAGTGCGTGCGTGGCGAGCGGGCGCCGGCCCGGGCGCCGAGCGGCTGATCGTTGACGTGGACAGCTTCATCGGCCAAGCCTACGGCTATAAGAAGGAGGGTGTCGGTTTCGGGTACACAAAACAACGCGGGTATCATCCGCTGCTGGCCTCCAGGGCCGGGACAGGTGAGGTTCTACACGTTCGGTTGCGCAAGGGAGCGGCGAACACGCAGCGGGGTGTCGTGCGCTTCACCGAGGAGCTGATCGCTCGCGTGGCCCGGGCAGGCGCTACCGGCGAGAAGCTCCTTAGGGCCGACTCTGGGTTCTGGAACAACAAGCTAATCGCGAGGCTCCAGAGCTCCGGATGGTCCTATTCGATCAGCGTGCGCCTGCAGTTCTGGGTTCTTGCGGCGATCAAAACGATCCCCGAGAAGGCATGGCAGCCCTTGGAGGACTACTCCCAAGACGGTGAAGCGCAGATCGCCGAGACGACCAGTCACGGACGACGGCTGATCGTGCGCCGCACCCGGCTCATCGGCCCACAAACAGAACTGTGGCCGGACTGGCGATATTTTCCGTTCATCACCAACCGCACCGACCCATTGGAGGTCGTGGAGGCTGAGCACCGCCAACACGCTGTCGTGGAGCTCACGATCCGCGACCTGAAGGACCAAGCCCTAGCGCACTTCCCCTCCGGTCAGTTCAACGCGAACAGCGCCTGGACAGTGATCGCCGCCATCGCGCACAACCTATTGCGCTGGACCAACACGATCGGGCTCTCCGGCGAGACCGTCCGCGTCGCGCGCACCATGCGCCGCCGGCTACTTCGGATACCCGGCCGCCTGACCCGCACAGGACGTCAATGGACGCTTCATCTCCCCGCGCGCTGGCCCTGGCAGAACGACTTCGCACACGCGCTCTCGCTCGCATCCGCGCACTACCCGCAGCGACCTGACCGCCGTCCGCCGAACCAACTGACCACCATGCACCTCGCGCACCGACACCAGCGATCGCCCCCGCCAGAAAACATCCCGACACTCCCCCTTGAAGCCCCGTCCGCCGTCACCCACACCCACCGACACACAACCGGAACCTCGCCACCCGCCCCAAAACGCCACTCACCACCAAACATCAATCAAACGGTGGATCCAGGCTAAGGGCCTATGTCGGTAGGGCGGCGGGGGTGGCGGCGTGTGCCTTCTTGAACGCGATGAGGCCGCTGGCGAGTTGTAGTAGGGCGAGGTGGTTCTCGTCCTTCTTGGACCAGCGGATGAGGATGCCGCGGTTGCGATTCATCCAGGAATGGGCAGCCTCGACGACCCAGCGTCGGGCGCGCCAGCCGGGCGTGCGGATCTTCTCGGCGATCTCCTCACCGCGTGCACGAATGTGCGGTGTGAGCTCGTAGTCGCCGATCAGTTTGCGGACCTCGGCGTTGTCATACGCCTTGTCCAGGCAGATACCCTGCGGATGCTCTGCCGTTGACTGTGGGCGCTCGATCGGTATTGAGTCGAGCGTACCCTTCAGCAGCTTGTGATCGTTGCGGTTCGCACCGTCGTGATCGAGCCCGACCGGGACGCCCGCACCCTCTGCGAGGACCGAGCGCTTCGCCCCCCCTTGGCCCGGTCAGTGGGATTCGGACCCGTCTTGGGTCCGCCCAGCGGCGCCTTGGTCATCGCACCATCGGCGGAGAGGAACGACCAGTCGATCCCAACCTTCTCATCGTACTCCAAAAGCCCCTGACGCCAGAACTCCTCAAAAACCCCGGCCGCCCGCCACTCCTGAAAGCGCCGGTGCGCCGAACTCGAGGAACACGGACCAGTCGCATCCAGCGCGTTCCACTGCATCCCAGTCCTGAGCACCAGCAGGATCGCATCCATCGCGTCACGATTCGGCACCCTCGGGTTGTGACAGCCCAACGGATGCGACGGGGGCTCGGGCAGCAACGGCCCAATCCGCTCCCACAACCAGTCCGGCATCCGCCAGCCATCATCCCGGCTCACCATGTAGCCCATCACGAACCTCCTGATCGAACGACACTCCGATCAAAAGATTCGACGCGGGCTACACAACTCCTACCGGCATAGGTCCTAAGACGCGCCCAAACTGCCTCGGCGACCAGAGCTGCTCAAGATCGCGCTTGCCGGCCCTGAACGCTTGGAGACCGCGCTCAGTCAGATAGATGCCTATGAGGAGAGCTACACGAAGCGCTTGAACGAATTCAAGCAAGTCCACGCTCTGATCCCGCCCCAGAAAAACCCTGTGCGGGCCGACCACACCCTCCTTCGCTTGAGCCTCAGCGGCGACATCGACCTGCTCGAAGGGGAGCTACGGCGAGCTAGAGATACGCGAGAAATGCTCCTGTGGCTGCACGCTCAGCCGGACGCCATATGGCCCTCGAGCGCCGACCAGACGGCGCGGGCTCGGCGTGATGCTCGAGAAGAGCTGTTCGAGGGCATGGCCGCAACACAGTCCCGACAACCAAAGCGCAAAAAAGAATGATCCTCCGCTTCGAGCAGGTCTGCAGGTCCTACCAACGGCGCGGAGGCCCGAGGCTCGCGCTGGATCACGTCTCCCTGGAGCTCGAGCGTGGCCAGATCATGGGGATCTTCGGTCCAAGCAGGGCGGGCAAGACAACACTCTTGCGGATCGCTGCAGGATTCGAGACCCCAGACAGCGGGTTCGTCTCCTACAAGGACGAACGCCTGGACGAGATGTCCGTCTCCCAGCAGCGGCGCTATCGACGCCGCGAGGTCGGGTGTGTCTGGGCTGGAGAGCCGTGGCTGCCCGGCCTCAGCGTCCGTGAGCACGTCGAACTACCGCTGCTCATCGACGGCTGTGAGAGCCGATCAGCAGGGCGTCTCGCGCGCAAGTTCTTGTTGGCGTGCGAGGCCGACGAGTGCGCCGAGCTGGCACCAGAGGAGCTCTCAGACGGCGAGCGCCGACGCGCCGCGATCGCGCGCGCCCTCGTCACCGAACCTCGGCTCCTGCTCGTGGACGGTGCGGTCTCGGGCCTATCGATCGTCGAGCAGGAGGAAATCATGGAGCTGCTCGCCGCCCTCGCTCACGAAGCGAAGGTGGCAGTGCTCGTCGCTGACACCGGCGCAGGTCAAATCTTGCGTGCCGACCCGATCCTCTACATGCGCGATGGCAAGCTCATCGGTGCAGAACCACCGGATGAACGAGGAAAGCTCTACACGCTGCCAACGCCTGCGTCGCACCCCTCGGC
Organism: uncultured Solirubrobacterales bacterium; assembly: GCA_963725265.1. Lineage (GTDB taxonomy): Bacteria > Actinomycetota > Thermoleophilia > Solirubrobacterales > Solirubrobacteraceae > Palsa-744. Next base: position 1,234,287 of record CAVRXP010000001.1, on the reverse strand, counting down.
AGCCGATGCTTGAGCTGGAAAGCGCCCACAAGTATTACGCGAGCCCCGGAGGTCCGGTTCGCGCCGTGGACGACGTGACCATGAGTGTTTGCGCAGGAGAGCTCGTAGCGATCTTTGGTCCAAGCGGCTCAGGCAAGACCACGCTGCTACTGCTTGCGGCAGGACTTTTGCGAGCCGATTCCGGCAGCGTGCGCTTCCAAAACAGCGATCTCGCCAGGCTTACCAACCGGGAACTGCTCACCTATCGGCGCATTAAGCTTGGTTTTGTCTTCCAGGGCTTCAATCTCGTCGCAGGCCTGACAGCAGTGGAGAATGTCTCGATAACGCTGCTCTTGCGGGGAGTTCACCACCGCGAGGCGCGAGATCGGGCGCTAACCGCGCTCGATGATGTTGGCATTGCTCACCGAGCATCCCATACTCCGGCGAGGCTCTCTGGTGGCGAGCAACAGCGCGTCGCTATCGCACGAGCGCTTGTCGGTCAGCCACAACTCCTCCTCGCGGACGAGCCTACGGGCAATCTCGACACCGAGACGGGGAGCGCAGTACTTGACCTGCTGAGCGCTCTCTCAAGCGAACGAGGCGTGGCCACGATCCTTGTCACGCACGATGCGCGGGTCGCCCGCTACGCCGACCGAGTTCTGGAGATGCGCGACGGCAAGCTGACAGAGACCGATCCCGATCTAGTGGGAATCGAGAGATGATGGGCTACCCGCGGACCCTGCTGCTCTTCTACAGACGTCACCTGAGAGTGCAGCCACTGCGCGAGTTGATGGCGATTGCCGGCGTAGCGGCCGGCGTCGCGCTCCTATTCGCCGTACAGGTCGCCCACCGCAGCGTCACAGGCTCCTTCGAAGAAATCGAGCACGGGGTCGCCGGTAGAGCTACTCTCGAACTGTCCTCACGAGGAGCCGATGGCTTTAGCCAGAGAATCTCTGAAGAAGTTGGACAGATGCACGACGTAAAGGCCCTCGCACCAGTCCTCACGCAACCGATTGTCGCTATAGGGCCGACTGGCCGTAGGGCGCTCACGCTCGTGGGCTCCACCCTGCAGATCGCGTCTCTCCAAGGACGACTGTCTTTGGAATTTCAACGAGCCGGGGAATCGGCTCATCGAGGATTTCTGGTCTTGACCGAACCTACTGCGCGCTCGATCGGTACCAAGCCAGGCATGGAAATAGCTATCCAGATTCGCGGTCAAACCAAGCATATGGTGGTGGGAGCTGTCGTACCAAGCAACAAGATCGGCGCCGTGGCTGAAAGCCCTGTCGCAGCGGCGCCTCTGCCCAATGTCCAGGTACTCGCAGGTTTGCAGAGCCGCATCACACGACTTCTGATCGAGCCCAGAGCGGGACGTGAAACTCCGCTGCGCGGCACGCTTGTGGAGCGTTACGGCTCTACGATCAATGTCCGTCCAGTCACAACGGAATCAAAGCTGCTGGCAAACGCGGCGGGGCCAGAAAGACAGATTACACTGCTGTTCAGTGCTATAAGCCTCGTCGCGGGGGTGATTCTAGCATACAATGCACTGCTTCTGGCAAGCGAGGAGCGCAGACGTTTTATCGTCTACCTAATCGAGACCGGGACGCCAAACTGGTTGATCGTGGCCTCGTTGGTGTTCGACGCCCTCATCCTTGGCCTTGCTGGATCGCTTATCGGCCTACTGGCGGGGGACCTCATCTCACTGTTTGCTTACCATTCGGTACCCGGCTATATCGCCGCCGCCTTCGCGATCGGCGGCCAGCGCGTAATCAACACAGGAACCGTTCTGATTGCGTTGTCGGGAGGAATGGCTGCAGCCTTCGCAGCAGCGGTGCTGCCAGCGACAATCGCCCTGAGAGGAGGCGCCGCAGCCGAGCCCGACGCAGCTGGCCGAACACTCATGTTTGCGCGCAGACTTCGATTCTCGGACACTATCGTCTTTACCTGCGGAATATTGATCATATGCTTGTCAGTAGTCATATCTGCGTTGAAGCCGGCCACCACCGTTGTGGCCCTCGTCGGACTCGCGGTCGGCCTAATGATCTGCCTACCCCTGATTCTTCGTTGGTTGCTTACGGCAGCACATACGTTCTCACGACGCAGTAGCGATCCTGCGGTACGCCTCACGGTGGCCGAGCTGCGCAGCTCATTTGCTCGATCGGTCGCCCTCTTCGCGACGGGAGCTATCGCGGCTTTTCTCGTGACCCTTATCGGCGGCTCAGTCGCCGATGTTCAGCACGGAGTGCGCAAGGGCGCAGCGGACCTGCTCTCGAGCGCCGATATTTGGATCAAGCCTGGCGGGCCAGAGAACGTCTACACAACTCAGCCTTTTGCCTATACTGAAACCCAACGTCGACTCACACATCTCAGTGCCGTGAGCTCGGTACTCCCTTGGCGCAACTCCTTTCTCGACCTACCCGGACGGCGCGTATGGGTTATCGGCGTTCCACCGCAGGACCCCGCCCAGATTGCGCCAAGCCAATTCATTGAAGGATCGCTAAGTGCAGCCGACAAACACCTACGCGAAGGCGGCTGGGTGGCGATCAGCCAGACGATCGCCCAAGAAGATCACCTACGTATCGGTCAGCGCTTCATCATTCCCACACCCACCGGCTACGCCAGCCTACGACTCGCCGCAATAGTCGCGAATTACGGCTGGCTGTCCGGAGCCATCGTCATGAATGGCGAAGACCTGGCAAAGCTGTGGAACAGTCATGCAGCAACTCAGCTCGCAGTCACTCTAAAGCCCGGCATTCCAATCGAACAAGGTAGGCTCGCGATCGACTCGGCGCTCGTTGCCAGTTCAGCGCTCACCGTTCAGACCGCCAGCGAACGGCGTGCGGAAGTTAGCTCTGTCCTCGGCAGTACTCTGTCACGGTTGAGCAACACTACAATTGTTGTACTAATCGCCACGATCGCATCCGTGATCGCGCTGACGATCGCAGCCATATCGCAAAGGCGTGGAAGACTCGAGTCGCTAATGTCAATCGGGATGAGCTTTAGCCAGTTCGTCCGACTAATATTCTACGAGACTGGATCGGTATTGATCGCTGGCTGCCTTATCGGCATAACCGCAGGCACCATCGGGCAGTATCTGATAGACGGAGCATTGCGCCAAGCTACCGGCGCAGCCGTCAGGTTTTCTCCAGCGTGGCAGTTGGGACTACGAACCGCCCTAGTAATGACCGGTGTTTCAGTTGCGGCGTCGCTGATCGTAGCGCTTGGAGCGGCTCGACCTCAGCCACGCGCCGCCTTCTCGACGGAATGATACAGTAATCGTTTGTGTTAACCTCACCATCCGTTCATTGAACACACAAAAGAGCGATAAACCATCACTAAAACGTTGCCATGGAATGCGCCCAACAATTCTACGACGAGACACCGGCCAGGCAATGAAGGCGAGCGGAGCAAACGTAGCGTTGGATGCGAGTACATTCAACGCGTGCGTTCGGAGCCTCCCTCACGACCTCCAGACTGACATCCGTTTGCTCTATCGGATATTGCGGACCATCGACGACTTGGTGGATAATCAGGACCCACAAGCTGAGCAACGAGTTGAAGCAATAGAGCGTTGGCTAAACAATAGAGAGGCCGATACCCCCGAGACACAGATACTCGCCAATCTGGCGAACAGACATTTATTGGCGACTGAAGCCATGATCGAATTCTGCCAGGGCATGCGCCACGATCTCACACATACCACCGTAGGAAACGAAGAGGATCTGGAAAGGTATTGTCAGCTAGTCGGCGGTGCGGTCGGGATCATGCTCGCCAGGATTTTCGGCAGCTCAGACCCTGACTGCGAGCGCAAAATGGCCACCCTAGGCAGAGCCGCGCAACGAACCAACATCCTGCGCGACATCGACGAGGATCATGCCAATGGCCGACTTTACCTGGCCAGCACCACGATTAAGCGTTTCGGACCGCCCTCACCGGGCAATCGCAAGCAACTTCTACGCGACCAAATCGCACGTGCAGACCGACTGTACGAAGAGGGACTAGACGCAATACCCCTTCTACCTCGCGGCCGACGAAGCATGGACATTGCAGTCACCCTCTACCGCGAGATCCTCCGGCAGATCGAACGAGACGGCTACGGACGCTCCCCTGGTCGTGCGGTCGTGCCTCCGTGGCGTATACGTCTGCTGGTCGCCGAGCACCGCCTGCGACTCCGCGGGAGGCAAAGGCGGTTCGCCTCTGCGCGACCCTAACAACAAAGCGTCGGCGTGCCACCTCCGTCCCAGAGAGAGCACGCCGACCCAACGGAATCTATTCAAGATATGGTCTATGTGTCGGTTCAAGCCGGCGCGCCCAGCGGAGCCCGCTCCCCCGGCTCGTGCGGTCGCGCCGGGCGGTTCTCGGTCTCGATGATCACCCTGCATGGGCGCTTGCCGAGCAGGTAAGTGGCCGTCGGGCCGATCCGCTGCTCGCCCACAGGGGCGTGGATCGTGGACCAGTAGATGACGTCCGCATCGACGCGCCTTGCCTCCTCGACCAGCGCTGCGCCGGGGTTGCGTGTGCGAATCAGACCGGTGCGGATCTTGATGCCCGAGCGCCGTGCCTTGATGCGTGCGCTCTCCAGGGCGGCGCGACCCTCGGCCTCCTCGGCTTCCAGGCCAGACTCGAGCGACAGTTGGCTGGGCACGGGGAGCACGAACACCGCGTACACCACGCCCTCTTCGCCGATCAGCTTCGCCGCGCTCAACAGTGCGCTCGCGCTGACGTCGCCCCCGAAGATCGGCACGAGCGCCGTGCGATAGCCGAGCGCCTCGAAGTCGGCAGGACGCTCTGCGCGCTCGATGTGCGCGGTCTCGCGCAGGTCGAGGCCCTGGCTGCGCCGGTAGACGATGTAGCCGACCATCCCGAGGACCATCCAGGGGATGCCCACGACACGCGCCTCCGGGTGGGTGATGACGACCACCACCCAAACCGTGGCGGTGCCGATGCCGCCGATGACGGCGGTGAGCGGGATCGAGGAGCCGCGGATGCGCACGTTCCACGGCAGCCGATAGGGCCTCTCCTGGTCGGGCAGCTTCACGCGCAGCGCGATCACCGAGATGTGCGCGATCGTGAACGACAACAGCGCACCGAACGAATAGAGGTTGCCCAGCACGTTGGTGTTGCCGTAGAGCACCAGCAGCCCTGCCAGCCCCGAGAAGAACAGGATCGTGAACCAGGGCGTGCGAAAGCGCGCGTGCAGCTGCGAGAAGATGCCGGGCAGCTGGCGGTGTTCGGAGAGCGACCACGACAGGCGCGAGATCCCGATCATCCCCGCGTTGGTGGCGATGAACAGGATCGTCGCGGCGAGCAGGCCGACGTAGTACTGGGCGACTGTGAGCACCGTTCCGTGCAGGCCCAGACGCGAGACGATCCCTAGCACCGGATCGTTTTGGAAGCCGCCGTGGCCTTCGACACCCAGCAGCGTCTGGTACTGATGCGGATGCCCCGCCACCGCCGTCACCGGCAGCGCCGACAGCGCGATTATCGAGATGCCCAGATATACGCCGAGCACTGCCAGCACCACAAGGTTCACCGCCTTGGGAACCTGCTTGCCGGGATCGCGCGCCTCCTCGGCCATGTTCGAGACGGTCTCGATGCCGGTGTAGGCGAGCATCGCCAACGACAGCGCAAAGATCAGTTCGTGCCAAGTCGGCACCTTCCCCAGGTGCACCTGGTGGATCAACAGAGAGGGATCCAGCACCAGCACCGCACCGACCGCCACGAGCATGACCTGCGTCGAGAGATCGACGATCGCCAGGATGAAATTGAGCTTGGCCGACTCACCCAGGCCGCGAATGTTCAGGCCGGCCAGCGCCACGATCACGATCAGCCCGCCGAAGATGTCACCGGGATTGTGGTTGAGCCCCGAGAGCCCCGGAAAGGTGCTCAGGTAGTGGGGCACGAAGAACGCAGAGATGGCGATCGTGAGGATGTAGTCCAGGCTCAGCGCCCAGCCCGCGAAGAAGGAGACAAGCTCGTTGAAGGCATGGCGCGCGAACGACGACGACCCGCCGGCCTCGGGGAACATCGCGGCGCCCTCCGCGTAGGTCTTGGCGGTCAGCGCGAACAGACCGCCGGCGAAAACGAACACGAGCGGCGTGAGCCCCAGCGCATGCGCCGCCACCAGTCCCAGCGCGTAGTAGATCGAGGAGCCGACGTTGCCGTAGGCCGTCGCGAATAGACCGGAGACTCCGACCGAGCGGCGTAGGCCATGTTCTGTGAGGCGTGCCATCCAGAGCGCAGCGTATAGGGGAGCGCAGCCAAATCGAGGCCCAGCCACCCCAGTGTTCGCATCCGCTGAATGCAATATCGCGTGCAGGCCCAGCGGACGGGCAGGAGGCGCGCGTATGATCTCGACGGCTTGAGCCGATACAGGCCAAGGCGACCGAGCACCCAACCAAGCGCCCCCCATCCACTCCCCCACGAAACCTACATCCATGGACAAGACACGTCGCGGCAATTACAACTCCGGTGAGGACTTCGTCCTCGAATACGGCGATCTGCGCTTCACCTTCAACGAGCGCGACTTCGGCGAGCGCTGCGAGCAGGCAGCCATCAAGCTCGGCTTCGTCGGCGGACGGCTCGGTGAGGACGAGCTGGAGGATCTTGTCAACCTCGCCGTCAACGGCGACATCCAGGACCCAGCCTCAGCGCTGGGCGAGCACGTCAACGACTGCTGGCCGGAACTGGTCGGCCCGGCGGAGCGCTCGCTCGTGCACTGGCTGCGCCGGCTGGTGTTTCGCGGCGCGTGGCTGGACCAGCGCGTCAACGAGGGCGAGTTGACGTTTGCCTTCGTCGAGGACACCGGCAGCTTCGTCTACGTGCAACACGATCGCTCAGGCGAGCCGATCGAGCTGGCGCCCGAGCCCTCGTGGGGCCGGGTGGCCTACCGCCGCTAGAGGGGGCGCGGGGGTCTACCCCTCCGCGGCGCTCGCGCGAGCGCTCGTGATCGCCTCGGCTCCCTCCTCGCCGACCAGCAGCTCCGGCTTCAGCGTGCCGCTACTGACCAGGTCGAGCGCCGGCAGCCTGCCTGTGTTCGCACGTACCGCGTCGAGTGCGATCACCGTCGTCTCGCCGCCGAACGGTTCCGCGGCGGTCGCGATCATCGTGAGCGAGCCGCCATCTGAGAGCTTGCGCGCCGCCGCCAGCAGCTTGCGCGCGCTGTAGGGAGGCAGTCCGTCCAGGCCGTCGATCAACACGACCGCATCGCCGCCACGCGCCGCTATCCGCTTTGCCGTCTCGATCACCGGCTCGATCGCCTGCGCGCGGGCCTCTGGCGAGGCGGCGAAGGTCAGCGACACGGCTGGAGCCACAGGTCCCTCTCGCCACTGAGCAAACTCCTCCGGACGAGCGCCCGCGAGTACGAGCGAGAGCTCCAGGCCCTCACGTCCCACCAGCGCGCCGAGAATTCCGCGCAGCGTCTCGCTCTTGCCCGAGCGTGCGCCACCGACGATCACCGCACGCGAGCCCCGGCCGAGCGGGGTCAGCCACTCGATCGCCTTCAACGTAGGGTCCTCGGAGTCGAATGCCAACCGCTCGCTCGCGTAGGAGACCGCAAGCTCGTCATAGTGCGTGCCCTCTGCCACCGAATCGGCCGGCTCGCCGTTGATCGTTTCGATCCGGACCAGCGAGGGGTAGCGCTCCGAGCGTCGCGGCATGCGAACCGGCCCGCTCACACGATCTCCGGAAACCAGCTCGCAGCGGCGCACCTGGGCTGCCGAGATGTACACGTCGCCGTCGGATGGCTCAGGCGGCAGCACGCGCAGGAAGGCTGAGCCGTTGCCCATCACCTCGACGGTGCCCTCGGCGACGCGCTCGCCATCCTCAGACTTCTCGCGCTCACCGCCCGCGCGGGCGCCTTGGCCTCTCTGCGTGCCCGCTGCCTTTGGCATGCGTCGAGCCGAGACGGGTTTCTCGGCGGCAGGCTGCTCCTCCTGCTGCTCATCCTCGCTCTCGACGGACTTCCTCGCCGACCCCGCTCGGCGCGAGCGTGAGGGCCGGCGCGCACGTGAGCGGCGCGCGGGCGCCTCGCCGTCGTTGTCGCTGTCGCTGTCGCTGTCGCGATGCTCCTCACCGTGCTCCGAGCCGTCGCTAGCCCCCTGCTCGCCCAGGATCGCGTCGATCAGATCAGCCTTGCGCAGCCGCCTGAAACCCTCTAGCCCGATCTGGTCGGCGATCAGGTGCAGATCGGCGAGCGGACTTGCCTGCAGCTCTGAGCGGTCGAGCACTGTCATGTGAATCGTCTCCTTGGTTGTTCGATAGGGGCGGTCGGCGTCCGCTCGCGTTGGACAGCGAGCGGCACCCATGTGGGCCCATACCCTAGCCGAGGCCGAGGATGCCCTCCGCGCCGGCCTCCTCCAGGAAGCGCTCGGTCTCCAGGGCGGCACGCTGCTCGCTCCAGCCCAGCTCGCCTGCCAGCAACGCGGCCACCCGCCTGACGGGAGATTCCGCTGCCGAGGTGTCGGCCAGCAGTTCGCGGGCGGCGAGCAGGCCGAGTCGCGTTCGTCGCAGCAGCACATCACCCACACTGCGTGCCTGCTCACGACGCGCGGCGATCACGACCTCGGCCATCACGTCCGGCAGTCCGGCAACGATCGGCAGAGCAAGCTCCGGTCGCTCGGCGATCAACGCAAGTAGCTCGTGCGCGCCGAATCCGTAGCGCGCCGCGAGCGCCACCCTGGCTGCTTCGGAGAGTCCCGCTGCGGGCGCAAGATCCTCGACCGCAACGGCCTGCCCGAGCTGGATCTCGGCGGTGCGGCAGGGAGCGTCGCGCGCTTCGCGCTCGACCAGCCGATCGACGACCATCTTGGCCATTCGCCGCCACGTCGTGAGCTTGCCGCCGGTGATCGTGATCATGCCGCTGGAGGTCTCATACAGCTCAGCCTTGCGCGAGATGTCAACCGATTTCTTGGTGTCGCCAGTGGAGATCAGCGGGCGCACACCGGCGTAGGCGCCGGTGAGGCTCTCGCTGGTGAGCTCGCTCGCAAAGAACTCGTTGACCGCGTCGAGCAGATAGCGGACGTCCTCCTCGGAGGGCCGCACGTGGGCGAGCGGACCCTCGTAGTCGTTATCGGTCGTACCGACTAGCGTACGCCCGAGCCACGGCAGCGCGAAGATCGTCCGGCCTGAGCCCGCTGGCACGATCGCGCCTCCCACCAGCGGCAGATCCTCATGGCGCAACGTGACGTGGGTGCCGCGACTCGGCCTGATCTGCGGCAACTCAGCCTCGTCGTGCAGCTCTCGCGGTCGCAGCTCATCCGCCCAAACCCCGGTCGCGTTGACGACGTTCGCGGCCCGCACCTCGAAGCGCTCGCCGCTCTCCTCGTCGCATAGGCATACGCCACAGGCACGTCCGTCGTGCTCCAGCAGCGCCGTCGCGTTGATCCGATTCGCGCACAACGCCCCGAAGCGCTCCGCCTCGCCGAGCACGGTCAGGACCAAACGCGCATCGTCGGTCTGACAGTCGTAGAAGAGATAGCCACTGGTCGGCTCACGCCCAGCCATGGCAGGCAGCAGCTCGACCACCTCCTCGCCTGAGATGACGCGATGACGCTCAGGGCTCCAGGCTTCTCCCTGCTCGATCACGGCCGTCCTGGTCGCGCTCGAGCCCGACTCGCTGGCACCTCGCTCGCCCCGGTTTCGACGGGAGCGGCGACCGCGCAGACGCTCCCGATCGACCGACATCACGTCATACAGGTTCAGTCCGACCCCCATCAGCCGATCGGGTCGCGCTCCGTCGAAAGCGGGCACGACCAATGGAAGCGGATGCACCAGATGCGGCGCCAGGGCGACCATCAGCTGACGCTCCAGCAGCGCCTCGCGCACCAGGCCTAGGTCGAAGTGCTGCAGGTAGCGCAAGCCGCCGTGGACCAGCTTGCTGGAACGGCTGGAAGTACCAGAGGCATAGTCGGCCCGCTCGACGAGCGCGACGCTGTAGCCGCGGGCCGCGGCGTCGAGGGCAACCCCGGCGCCGGTAATCCCGCCGCCCACGACGACCAGGTCAAACTCGTTCTCGCGCAGAGCCTCGATTGCCTTTTCTCGGGAGATCACACTCCCAGTGTTCCAGAGGACGCGGAAGGCTCGCTAGCGGAAGGCTCGCTAGCGGATGCCGTGGCGAGCGCGCTTCTTGCGCCGCTTCTTCTTGTGCTTGGCCTGTGTGCCAACCGGCGCAACGGCCTCGCCCATGCCAGAGCTGAGAAAGCGCATGATCGCCGGACTGGAGATCTTGGTGTACACACCGGCGTAGCCGGGCTGAGCGCAGCCGTTGCCAAAGTCGACGAGCCCGGCGAGCACATAGTCCTGTGGCGGGTGCGTCGGTGTGTCGGCGTCGACGAGCAACGCTCCGCCACTGTCGCCGTAGCAAGTGTCCACGTGCGCGCTTCCTCCGCCGGCGCAGATCATGCTCGAGGTAATCGGCTGTTCTATCGTCGAATATTGTTCTTCGCAGGTCGCTTCGGAGACGAGCGGCAGCCTTACCGCCCGCAGGCTCGTGGGATAGGTTGCCCCATGTCCGGGCGCTGGGTCGGTATCGCCCCAGCCGCTCGCCGTGGCCATGATCACGGGGCTCGAGTTGGGGTTGGCATACCTCGCGGCAGCGCCGGGGTCGAGTGCCAGCGGGGCGATCGTATTTAGGCCATTCATGCTCGGCGCGACTGAGCCCGACCACAGTGGATGGGCGAGCGTCAGCAAAGCTATGTCGTAGTCGCTATTCGTGGGGTCATAGTGTGGGTCCACCATGCTCGATTGCACGGGATCGCGCACGCTTCCCGGGTCGGGCGGTTCCAGAGAGGTGGAGCCGGCGAGCACATCCACTCCCCCAGACGAGCCCTGAGCGATACCGGCGACACAGTGGGCGGCGGTAATCACGTGGGTGGCGTCGATGATCACTCCACCGCAGAAGAAGCCGGCGACAGGCGAGCTTGCCTGCGACTGATAGAGGGCCACCTGGAAGGGGAAGCTGGCTATCGTTGCGCTCTGGCCTCCGACGATACTCGCGTGCGCGCTTGGCACAAGGCCGCCGAACGTGGCTCGGACCAAAGCCGACGGTGAGACGGAAGCGGATGTCTGTGCACCGGCGCTACCGCACAGAGCCGACCAGCAAAGGGAGGCCGCACCAGCCAGCATGCAAAGGGCGAGCACGAACCGCGGTCGACCAAAAGCTGTGCCGCCAAATGCGGAAATGCGGACCCCTCCAAAAACAACTTGTCTCTATCTCTCCATATCCGAGTCTAATAGACGAGTACCTTCTTAGCAATGTCTGTTTTGTCTGCACTGTGTACCAATTTGGCTGAAGCCCGGCGGCCCAGCCCAAACCCCGTTATCGCTAAGGCCAGCCTACGATCCGCCACACAATCGCGTCAGGGGCCTTCTTGCGCAAACCCCAACCCATTCTTCGGGGTCCAGGGTTTACACAAGACATCTGTGGTGGGGCGAAACTTGGCTGTGCGCAAACCATGCACTGATGGCGGCGCCTGCGGTGGTGATCGGCTGACGCGGCGCTTGCTTGCGTTCAGGAGCGACGCGCTTCGGCCGTCGCCGGAGTGGCGGGCACCATCGGGTCCGGGCTTACGTTGTTGGCTGCGCGCCTCATCTCGATCGCGCGACGAGCGCCCTGAGAGAGCAGCATCGCGCTTTCGGCCAGCTCGCGGACGGCCTCGGGGGTCGCCTCCACAAGTCGATCCCCTCGCGCGATCTGCGCCACGTCACGCACCCCATCCGATCGATGCTAGCCGTTTTCCATACCCTGAGGGTATCTCATGTCGCGGGCCTTCTCGCGTATTCGATGCGCGCCGCGAGGAGCCGCGCGAACGGCTCGATGTCTCCGTCGGGCGAGAAGAGCGCCGGTGCTACAGCATCGTCGTGGACGATCATGTCGCCATCCCGCGCGAATTCGACGGCAGGTAGTCCCAATGACCACAGTACTGCTGAGAGCGCGACGAAGCCCGTGCGGTGGTTCCCGTCGGCAAAGGGATGCACCCGCAGAATGCCCGCATACAGAGCGCCCGCCACGCGAGTCTGCTCCAGAAGACTGGTGTTTCGCTTCCCGAGTCGCTCGATGCCGCCGTTGAATGACACGCAAACCTCCGCGATGTCCCGGCGCAGAGTGTCGGGCGAGCTTCCCTCGATTTGGCGCATCCCACCATCTGCGTTCACTACCCCGAAGTACGCGCGCTCTTGGCGAAAATGCCCACCGTCGTATGGGAAATGGCGAGCAAAGATCGCCCCATGCCATCAGCGGACTCGCTCAGGCGTCATCTCCAGCCGACCCCGCCAGAAGACTCGCTGGGCATCCATAAGAACACGTCCCAGCTCGTCCCCGAGAGCCCGCCAGGTCTCCTCCGGCGAGAGACGGCCCGCTCTGTAGAAGCGCGAGCCCTCGTTGTCCCGATAACGCGGCCGCCTAGATTCGTCCACCCACCAAGAATGCCAAGCGATTCGGACCCCAGAGCGACAAAATCGTCATCAATGGGAATGATCTGCTGGCCGACTTGGTGCTCTGGTATCGGGCCCGCCGACAGCCAACCGACGACTACGCCGTCTGTTGCTGGTTTGACGAGATCAGGTCAAGAGCGCATAGAAACTGAACGTCGGTTCCGCTGTCAACGAAGTCTTGCTTGCGCTCCCACCACTCTTTTGTCAAGGGCCTGAGAGAACTGGGTTCTACTCCTGCGCCTACGTCGGCATGTCCGCCAAGGGCAACACCCACAACGCCCGACACGGCCGCGCTCCACGCCGTCGCCGACCAGCTCGGACAGCTCATCGCCACCGGCGACACCGACCAAACGAAGGCCCTGCTACGCATCCTCATCGCCGAACTGCGCGTCAACAGCCGCGACGAAGTCCTCCCCACCTACCTTGTCGGCGCACCCGTGGTTTGCGCGCCGACAAGCTCAGTGTGGAACTAGCCGACCTCGAACCGATGCCCTTGCAGATACCGCTCCTGTCACAAGTTTTGGATCATCGTGGTCGACCTATCTGAGGAAAAGCGGTCCGAAGAACGGCTCGAACAATGGCGAACAATGCTCTCGTTCCGGTCGAGCGTCAGCAGGCCTGTGGCGCCCGCCTCAGTCAACACGCTATGGATGAGGCGCGACCCGGGGATCACCGCAAAATCATGTCCTCGCCTTCTGCAAGCGGCGCCGCAGAATGCGATTACCGTGGCCCCGGCTGGATCGATCGTGTCGAGCCGACGAAGGTCGAGCGTGAGGATCGTGACGCCTTCTTGGCATAGACACTCGATCTCCTCCTCAAGCTCAGAAGCCGAACGATAGTCCAACTTGCCCGTCAAGATCAGCCTGTGCCTCCAGACGGGCGTGCTCGCGAGCGTCAGCTGCGGCCGGGAGTGCACAGCAACTGACGAGTTAGCCTCGCCGTCGCCGTCGCTGGTTCGATCCGAGGCCGCTTCCACCTCGTCGCTCTGACTACGTGCATACTGGCTCGCCGTTGACAATGTCAAATGATGCGTCATATCAATACAGCTCCTTTCAACAGAACTTCGAATCTGATAGCCAATTGACCTGGATCGGGGGGCGATCCAGGACCGAGGTAGAGAGACCGGAAGGAGCTAGTCCGGTCGCTCTGGGATCAGAACGAAGAACGACGTGCGCAATGACGGCTGCGCAAGGCGCAACCGTCGCATCGCGCGAGGCGCTGCTTGGAGGAGGACATCCACGAGTGTGGAGGATGCCGAGGAGGCGGAGCCTGAACCGCCGCCCGCAGCCGATCCACCGCCTCCTCCGCCGCCGAACCCAGATCCGGGGACGGAGGGATGATTCTCAACCGTAGAACCATTGCCCAGGCTGCCGGCAGGTGCACCTGTCGCGATCGCTGTCGGCGAGGCCTCGGCAGGGATGAAGGGGACGTTCGATGCTGACGAAGCGACCCAGATGTCCAACCAGCCACCAGCGTAGCCTGCTGCGATCGATGCTCTGACACAGCTCGTCTGCCCAGCGCTGCGTGCCGAGATTGTTTGCGGTTGCAAGGTGAGGGACGATTGGGGCTGCACGGGCGAGATCGAAATTTCAGACGCCGTGGCTGGGGCGACAGAAGTCGTCACGGCCATCGAGATTTCCGGCGTGACTTCGCCCGTCGCGTCTTTGTGAGTCAGCCCCGTTGCGCCAACGAGCACCTGCGAGCCTTCCACAGGCCCTTGGGTGGCTTCGGAGCCCGCTCCTGCGGCCCCCTCGCCGGTCGTCTGTTCGACGATCTTTTTTTCGGTCACAGGGGGCGCTTCTCCGGTCACGGGCGGAGCTTGCTCCACCACAGACGGAGCTTCTTGAGCCACAGACGGAGCTTCTCCGCTCGTAGGGGGTGCTTGCTCGACCACAGGCGGAGCTTCTTGAGCCACAGACGGAGCTTCTCCGCTCGTAGGGGGTGCTTGCTCGACCACAGGCGGAGCTTCTTGAGCCACAGACGGAGCTTCTCCGCTCGTAGGGGGTGCTTGCTCGACCACAGGCGGAGCTTCTTCGGTCACAGGAGGGGTTTCTTCCGCCGCCGGCGGAGCTTGCTCGACTACGGAGGGCGTTTCTTCAGCCACGGGCGGCGCTTGCTCGACCACAGAAGGGGCTTCTTCTGGAGAGGCACCGCTTTTCGTAGCCATTTCGCCTATCGGCGTCTCCGCAGGACCGTCAGGGGCGCCCGTCCCCTGCGCTTGGGCACCGACGGCGAAGAATAGTGCCGCGAACACGAGCGAGACAACCAGCCAAAGAGCAATGCAACCTTTGGAGAGAACCCGCATCGAAGGACTCTTGACCAGTTCGATCATGTTCGCTTCTATAACCATAACGAGCTTTCGGCTCCAGATCGGCATTCCGGCGCTAAGCTTGTACGAGAGATGGCATCGCAGAGGGAAGTCGATGCGCCGAGGGTCTGACCGATGCGGACGCCCTTAAACTTGAAGTCCGACTGAGCTGGATCAAGTCGGGGAACTGAGGCTCATGCTCGTTCTGACGCGGAAGGACAAACAGAGCATCATGATCGGCGATGACATCGAGGTCATGGTTCTATCTAGCGATGGCACAAAAGTGCGCCTCGGTATCCAGGCACCCTCGAACGTGTCGGTACACCGAACGGAGGTTTATCTCGAGATCCGGGCGCACGGTCGAGAGAGCGGCGCTGGCTCCGAGCAACACCACCTGCCACGGGCGGGCTGAAAACAGGCGAGACGAGGGCCTCTAGGAGACTCCGTCCGCCAGAGCGTCAGAGAGCCGACAGCTCGGCTGTGATCTCACTCACAGCCGACTTGGCATCGCCGAAGAGCATCGAGGTCTTCGGGTCGAAGTACAGCTCGTTCTCGATACCGGCGAAGCCGGGGTTCATCGAGCGCTTGATCACGATCACCGAGCGTGAGTCTGAGACTTCGAGGATCGGCATTCCGTAGATCGGCGAGGACGGGGTGTTCTTGGCCGCCGGGTTCGTCACGTCGTTGGCGCCGATCACAAGCGACACGTCGGTGCGCTGGAACTCTGGGTTGGCGTCGTCCATCTCCTTGAGCTGGTCATAGGGCACGTCGGCCTCGGCCAGCAGCACGTTCATGTGTCCGGGCATGCGCCCCGCTACGGGATGGATCGCGTAGCTGACCTCGACACCGCGGGCCTCCAACTCCTTGGTCAACTCGCGCACGGCGTGCTGTGCCTGAGCAACCGCCATGCCGTAGCCGGGAACGACCACCACGCGGTTGGCATAGGCAAGCTGGATCGCCGCGTCGGAGGCGCTTGTGGAGCGCACGGTGCCCTGATGCTCGCCGGCGCCTTCGGCCCCCTCGACGGCGCCGCCACCGCCGAAGCCGCCTGCGACGATCGACGGGATCGAGCGGTTCATGGCGGTCGCCATCAGGTTGGTGAGGATCGAGCCCGAGGCGCCCACGATCATGCCGGCCACGATCAGCGCCGGGTTGTTGAGCGCCATGCCCGTGGCCGCCGCCGACAGCCCAGTGAACGCGTTCAGCAGCGAGATCACGACCGGCATGTCTGCGCCGCCGATCGGCAACACCACGGCGTTGCCGAGCAGGGCCGCCACGATCAGCATGCCGATGAACAGCAGTTCTGAGTGCGCTCCGGATACGAGGTCGATGCCTGCCGCCAAAACAAGGATCAAGAGCACGAGGTTGACGATCTGCTGGGCCGAGCCGAGCGAGATCGGACGCCCGGGGATGATTTCCTGGAGCTTGCCGAAAGCGATGTTCGAGCCCCAGAAGGAGACCGAGCCGACGATCGCCGCGAACACCGAGAAGATCGCCACATACGTCGGTAGCGCGCCGGTGTGGACGATGGCGTGTTCGACGAACGGCCCGGATTCGAACGTGCGCACCGCCAGGTGCGAGCCGTAGGTGGAGCCGTGGTTGCGGAACTCGACCCATGCGATGATCGCCACCGCACCGCCACCGACACCGTTGAAGAGCGCGACCATCTGCGGCATCGCGGTCATCTTCACCTGGCGCGCCGCGGGCACCCCGACGGCGACGCCGAGCGCGATGCCGAGTGCGATCAGGCCCCAGTTGCCCTCCCCCGGGTTGAGCAGCGTCGCCACGACCGCGATGCCCATGCCGACCGCGGCGATGCGGTTGCCGCGCACGGCGCCGGTCGGACCGGAGAGCCCGCGCAAACCCTGGATGAACAGCGAGAAGGCGACGATGTAGAGGACGTAGATAAAGCTTTCGCTCTGCAGGAAGCTTGTGGCAAGCGGCAGACTGGTCATGAGCCCGCCTTCCCGTCCGCGCCGGGCTTGCCCTCATCGGCAGAGCTCTCCTCGGCCTTGGGCTTCGGGCGCGACTTGAACATGTCGAGCATCCGGTCCGTGACGAGGAAGCCGCCGACGATGTTGATCGTGCCGAAGGCGACGGCGATCACGAGCAATGCCTTGCTGAATGAATCCAGTTCGGCGAGACCGAACAGCAACAGGCCGCCGAGCAACACGATCCCGTGGATCGCGTTGGTACCGCTCATCAGCGGCGTGTGCAGCGTATTGGGCACCTTGGAGATGACGACGAAGCCGATGAAGCCCGCGAGCACGAGGATCGCGAGGTTGGTCGTCAGGACGCTTGCGAGAATCATGCGCTTGCCTCCACGGCTGCCTTGGCGCCCGGATTGACGATCTCCCCGTCGCGCACGATGCAAGCGCCGGCGACGATCTCGTCCTCGAAGTCGAGCTTCAGCTCGACCTCGCCCTCGGCGCCCGGGTGGGCGGGATCCTCCTTCTTGGCGACCAGAAGGTCCAGCAGCGCCTGCACGTTGCGGGCGAACAGCTGCGAGGAGTGCTCGGCCATGCTCGCCGGCAGGTTCAAGGGCGAGACGATCTTCACGTCGTGCTTGACGACCGTCTTGGCCCGGCTCGGTCAGCTCGCAGTTGCCGCCCGACTCGCCCGCCAGATCGACGATCACAGAGCCGGGCTTCATTCCTTGCACCGCCTCGGCGGTAACCAGCTTGGGGGCCGGTCGCCCCGGCACCAGCGCGGTCGTGATCACGACGTCGAAGCCCTTGATCGCGTCGGTGAGCGCCTGCTGTTGCTGAGCGCGCTCCTGCTCGGTCAGCTCGCGCGCATAGCCGCCCTCGCCGCTTGCCTCGAGCCCGAGATCAAGCCACTGCGCGCCGAGCGACTGCACCTGCTCGGCCACCTCCGGACGCACGTCGTAGCCGGTCGTGCGCGCACCCAGGCGCTTGGCGGTGGCAAGCGCCTGCAGGCCCGCGACCCCGGCTCCCAGCACGAGCACCTTGGCAGGCGGGATCGTGCCGGCCGCGGTCATCAGCATCGGATAGAAACGTCCCATGTTCTCCGCGCCCAAGAGCGCAGCCTTGTAGCCGGCGATGTTGCTCTGCGAGGAGAGCGCGTCCATCGACTGCGCACGCGAGATGCGCGGGATCGACTCCATCGCAAACGCGGTGGCTTTGGCTGCTCGCCAGCGCGCGCGTCGTCTGCGGGCTCGTCAGCGGCGCAAGAAAGCCGATCAGGATCGAGCCGGCCCCGAGACGCCCGATCTCGGCCTCACTCGGCGGGGAGATCTTCACGACCACATCGGATTGCCACACCTCCGCGGCATCGGCGGTCAGCTGCGCGCCCGCCTCGGCGAAGGCGGCGTCGGGCAGCAGCGCGTCTGCGCCTGCGCCATCCTCGACCAGGACGTCGATGCCCTTGGCCTTCAACTTGCTACGACCTCCGGCACGAGCGCAACTCTGTGCTCGCCCTCGGCGGTCTCCTTCGGAACACCTACCCGCATGAAGGCCGGGAAAGTATCCGATCTGCCCGACGCCACGCAGTGCGGTCCGGGTGGGCGGGTCTTTGTGCAAGACTCGAAGGGTCGTGACGGTCAACCTGACGCGCATCTACACCAAGGGCGGAGACCGCGGCGAGACCCACCTCGGAGACATGAGCCGCGTGTCCAAGTGTCACCCGCGCGTGGAGGCCTACGGCACCGTCGACGAGCTCAACGCGACACTCGGCGTGGCGCTGCTGGCGCCCGGGCTGCCTGCCAGGGCTTCGCGCGTGGCTGACGCGCGTCCAGAACGACCTGCTCGATGTCGGCGCCGACCTGTCGGTGCCGGCTCCTGCAGAGGGGGCACCCGATGCCACCCGCAAGGGCCATATGCGCCTGCGTGTCACCGCCGAGTACGTCGGGTGGATAGAGGAGGTCTGCGACGAGGTCAACGCCAAGCTCGAGCCGCTGCGCTCGTTCGTGATCCCCGGCGGCACACCCACCGCCGCGCAGCTACACGTCTGTCGCACCGTCTGCCGGCGAGCGGAGCGGCGCGCGATCGCGATCGGCCAGGAGTGCAACCCCGAGGCGATCCGCTACCTGAACCGACTGTCGGACATGCTGTTCATCCTCAGCCGCGCAGCAAACGACGATCCGGGATCTCCTGCGCCGACGAGCTCGGAGCTGCTGTGGGAGCCCGGGGGGCATGCTGCCGGCTCCTCCGGTGGGCGAGGACTGACGAGCGGGCGCTCGAGCGACCCGCGCGCAGGGCCGCGAGCGCCAGCGCAAACCACAGCGTCCCCAACAGATAGCCGCCGAGCACATCGCTTGGCATGTGCCAGGCGAGGATCACAAGCGCACAGCCGACGCCCGCGAGCAGCACGACGCCAAGCAACGCCAGCGCGCGCCGCCGCCCGGCTGGAGCGACGAGCAGCACACACCAGAGAAGCGCTGTAGCGGCGGTCGCATGACCGCTGGGCCACGAGGCGCTTTTGATGTAGAGCGGCACAACCTCGGCGTGCGGATGAGCGAGCAGCGGCTTGAGTAGCTCGGCGCTCGCCGGCGCCAGCGAGAGGACGAGCGCCACAGCTAGCGCGAGCCGCCTGCGCCCGTCGGAGATGGCGATCGCCACGAGCGCGATCCCCCACACGACGAAAAACGCCGGTTCGAGCAGGTCGAGCAGCAGGCGCGCGGGGACTTCGATAACGGGCCGGTCCAGACGCGTGAAGTCATACAGGGCGATGGCGTCCTTGACGTGCGTGATCGGCACAAGCGCCTCCAGCACCCACGTGACGGCCAAGCCGGCGAGGCATGCGCCGGCAAGCAGCAGCGGACCGCCGGCTCCGCGCTGGGCAGCCGGAGCCGCCCTGGGGAAGCTCGTTGACATCTCCTCAGGGTAGGAGAGTCGCTCAACCTCCGCTGAAGTCGGGGCCGACCGGGAATGGCTTGCCCGCAAGCGCCGTGAGCGCCTCCGCGCTGACCCATACCGGTGTCTGGGCGCTGGTGCGCGAGTAGTAAACGCTGCCGTTGGGCGCCATCAGGCTTTCCAGGTAGGCGAGCGGGGAGCGGCTGTGACCGCGTTTGACGGCGCCCACGTTGACGCCTGCGGCGTCCAAGCCCTGGACCGCCCAGGCTGTCGATTGGGCGTTGGATTCACCGCCGAGCTGCTGCGAAAAGCCGCCATCGGGGTTCTGTGCGCGGCGCAGATAAGCCACCGCACGTGCGACTACGGCACCCCCGCGCTGCCCGCTGGCGTCGATCACAGCCTCTAGCGCGGCGGCCGTGTCATCGATGTCCTCGCCGCCCCCGCGACCAGCGAAGCCGAAGCCACCGTCCGGATCCTGCTGGGCTGCGATCCAACGGCCGGCGTCGCTGACTACGCCGTTCTCCGCGTTGCTACCGGCGACGCGCAGAGCGAAGACCGCGAACGCCGTGATGTTGACGAGCTGACCAAAGGAGCCGTCGCTGGAGCGTTCTCGCAACAGCTTGCCGAGCAGGCTTGCGCCCGGGAAGTCCGAGGCGGGCAACCCGCATGCGTGCAGGGCGAGGATCGTGCGCTCATCGTCGCCGGCGCCTTCGAGCGTCGTGGCTTCGGCGCGCAGGGCGTTGAGCACCGAGTGCCCGTCGCGCGTGAGCGTCAGCGGATCGCGCCCAGCCGCCGCAAGCCCGATCGCGGCCCAGGCGGAGTACAGCTCGCTGCTGTGTTGTCCCGGTCCAGCGCCAAAGCCGCCGTCGCCGTCTTGGGCGTGTTGCAGGTAGGCGATGGCGCGCGCGATCGCGGAAGACGTGGCGGCCCGAGCACGAGCCGCTGTTAGCGAGGCCATCGGCGATGGTCGCAAAGGCGATGCCCCCCGCGCGCGCGGGGGGAGTGCCGCTGCGCCAACGCCGGCACACACAACCGCGAGCATCGCCAGCGGCTTGGCGACGGGCGGATGGGCGGGTGAGTGGGTAGGTGGGTGGGTGGGCTCCCATTCAACGGTCATGCGCGCGCGCAGGCGGCCTAGCAGGCGCGCCAGCTCGGGGCCGAAGGCAAACCCGAACAGGAAGCTCGCCACCGTGTCCGTAACGTCGAAGGGCAGCCCCTGGCCGGCGATCAGCAGGAACGCGGCCGGCGTATGGGCGGCGGCGAGCGTCCATGTGTAGACGTTCATGATCTCCTTGGCAACCAATGCCATCACGGCACAAGCGAGCGCTAGGCCGAAGCGGCCCATGCGCCGGCCGCTCACGCGCCCGAGCAGCGCACCCGCTAGACCGACAAGGCCCCAGGCAGCCATCTGCCACGGCGTGTAAGGGCCCTGGCCGAGCATCATGTTGGAGGCCAGCATCCCGATCGCGCCGACCGTGAAGCCCGGCAGTGGCCCCAGCGCGTAGCCGACGACGAGCGCGATCGCGGTGATCGGCTTGACGTCGGGCAGCGCCACGAACGCATCGCGGCCGAGCGCCGCCACGGCCGCGAGCGTAGCCACGACCGCGACCATGCGCGCGGAGGGGCGCGAGCGCTCGTAGGCAAGCCAGCCGGCCACCAGGATGCCGGCGACGATCGCAAAGGAGGCGAGCGGCCAGCTCATGTGTGTGTCTCCCCCGCGGCTTGGATCGAGAGCGCAGGCGTTTGTTGGGATTGTTTGTTCGTGCCCTCTTGGTGTCCGCACGCCCCTTGCACGTTCCCCGCTGGATCGACCTCGGGGCCGTCTGACGGCGCTCCGACCCGTCCCCTGCGTGCGTCGCGCAACAGCTCGGCTCCATCCTCCGGACGCAGAGCGCCGCCGGCGCCGCCGAGGATGCGCGCGGTCTCGGTAGCGAAGTACCAGCCGCCTGCGAGTAGGTCGGCCACCGGACCATCGGCGATCACGCGCCCGTCGGCAAGCAGGATCGCACGCTGCGCACAGCTTGCCGCGAACTCGGGGTCGTGTGTGGCGACGATCACCGCTTGCCCCTCGCTCGCGCGGCGGTGCAGCTCGTCGGCCAGCTGCGCCTTGGCCTCGCGATCCATACCGCGTGTGGGCTCGTCTAGTGCAACCACCACCGGGGGCTCGCCTCCGTCGGCGACGATCGCCAGCGCCAACCGTTGGCGCTCGCCTCCCGACAGGTCATGCGGGTTGCGCTCAGCCAACGCTTGGAGGCCCGCACGCTGCAATGCCTCTTGCGAGAGCTCGTCGCGGACACGCTCGTGCAGGAAATAGTCGTTGGGGTTCTGCAGCAGCAGCGCCACTCTGCCCGCCCGCTGGATCTTTCCCCGCGTCGGGACGACCAGGCCGGCCGCGTGGCGCAGCAATGTCGACTTGCCAGCCCCGTTGCGACCCATCAGCGCGACGCGTTCGCCTGGAGCGATAACGAGATCCACGCCGCGCAGGATGGCCGGCCCGCGCGGGATCTCACACCACACGCCATGCAAAGCGAGCGCTGACGCCGCGACGACATCTCCCCTACCTCGTCTCGTGAGCCTCCCGCGCACGCCGGCTATGCGCGGGTTGGCACCACTTGTGTCTGTGTCTGGCAGGTCCGCACACACCCCGTCCCTCCTCCGCGCCTCACCATGGCTCGCCGGCTGCGCCAAGTGCGGATCCGGCTCGTCGGGCAGCAGGCCTTCTCGCCGAAGTGACGCCCGCGCCTGCTTGACGCCGACCGGTGGGGGGCCGATTCCGGCGAGCGCGAACAGCTTCGCTCCGGGCGTCTGCAACGAGGGCTCGTGCTGCGCGGCGAAATGTAGGAACGAGCTTGGCGAGCCGTCGTGGACGACCGCGCCATCCTCCAGCGCGATCACCCGGTCGCGCCGCCGAAAGGCAACGCTCCAGACGATGCTCTGAGAGCAGAATCGTCGTGTCCCACTCCTGGTTGAGCCGGCGCAGCAGGCCGATCAGCTCGTCGCCGGCGACAGGGTCGAGCTGAGAGGTCGGCTCATCCAGCAGGACCACGCGCGGACGACCGACGAGTGCCGCGCCGAGCGCCACGCGCTGCTTCTCCCCACCTGAAAGATCGTGGGTGGAGCGCTCGAGCAGATGGTCGATGCCGAGCGCGAGCGCCACCTCCTCGACCGCGCGCGCGACAGCCGTGGCGCCGTGCCCGCGGCTCTCCATCGCCAAAGCCAGCTCGGCGCGCACCGAGCTCATCACCAGTTGTGTCTCGGAGTCGCCCTGCAGCACGCCGACGTGGGCGCCTAGTCGTGCCGGTGGATGCTCGCGCGTGTCCATGCCCGCGACTCTGACGCTGCCGGCGAACGTGCCGCCGTGGAAGTGCGGGACAAGACCACAGGCGGCGCGCAGCAGCGTCGACTTGCCCTGCCCGGAGCGCCCTGCGAGCAGGCACAGCTCACCCTGATCGAGCTCCAGGCTCACCCCGCGCAGAGCAGACACGGAACTTTCGGGATAGCCATAGGTGACCTGCGAGAACGCAACAGCGGATCTCAAAATTCAATCCCCCTGCGGTCGATGAATGGCAGCAGGACGACCACAGGCAGCACCAGACACAGCAGAAGAGTCGCGACGGATACCGGCATTTTCAGTAGTGGGTAGGCATCGAACGGCGCGGCTCCCGCCAACCGCCCTAGCAGCGCGAGCGCGAACACACACGCAGCGGAAAGGGCAAACGCACGGTCATGGCGCGAGAAAGGACGACGCGGTGCTCGGTTGCTTGTACGCGGGCCGGCGGCGAAGCCGCGCAGCTCGAGCGTCGCGGCCACGTCCATCGAGCGATCGAGCGAGGAGCCGACGATCGCACTCAACAATCTGACGCGTGCGCGTGCGCCTGTGACGCTGCCACCGGGGCGCGTGCGCTGCGCCTCTGCCAGCCGCTGCGAGTCGGCCGACAACACACCGATCATGCGCGTGGCAAGCGAAGCGGTGAGCGCCGAACGGAACGAGTGACGGCGAAACACGGCGAGCAGGCCATCGGGGTCGATCGCAAGGCCGGCGAGTGTCGTGATCAGCATCAGCAGACCGACCTTCAGCGCGATAACGGCGCCGTAGACGAGTGCCTCGAGCGTCAGGTCGCCCTGACCGAAGGGGCCGAGATCGCCGAGACGCGCGAACACGGTCAGGCCTTCGTGATAGACCAGCACTTGGACGAGCACGATCGGGATTGCCACGATCAACACGGTTCGCAGCGTGCGCGCAAGCTCACGCCCCAAGCTGGCGCCGGCGCCCGCGCCGAGCACGCCGATCAGGAGCGCTCCCAGCACCATCGGGCTTTCGCTGAGCAACGTCGCAGCGATCAGCGCACAGGCCCACACGGCCGCCACCGTCGCGCGTGTCGCATGCAGCGGACTCGCGAGGCGGCGGTAGAAGAGCGTGGCGCCCATCGCCATGGCTAGCTCCGCGTGCTCAGGGCCCCGCCAGCGGCACCGGCTGGGCCGTTCCCGACGGTTCGAGTGCGAGCGCGAAGACATTGTGCAGCGTGCTTTCGCGCAGCGAGTTCGCGGCATGGGTCACACCGGCCGCGTCAGTGCCGGTGATGAGCCACACGGGCGCCTCTTCGCCGTAGCGCGTTGCGGCGATCAGGCCGGCTCCCGCGCCCAGTTTTCGCACGACGCTGCCCGCGGGATCGAGCAGGCTGAGCATACGGCCACCGTCGGAGAAGCGGGCGTACACGCCGCTGGAGCGTGGTCCAGCGCTGAGGCCGTGCACGCTGAGCGAGTTTCCCAACGCCGAGTAGGGGCCAACCAACACCCTCATGGTCAACTGCTCTTCTTCGTCTGAGACGGCGGCGCCGGCCACCGGCACGCCGAGCGCGCTGAGGCGGGTGTGCACCATCGCGCAGGCGGAACTCGACGGTTCCGAGCATTCCACGCGCACGGGATAGCGCTTGCCTTCGATGCCCCCAACGAACGGCTCGGGGAAGGAGCCGACGACCGCCGGGATGTTGTCGGTCTGGCTCCAGTCGTGCAGATCCCACCAGATGCGATCGCCCGTCCGCACGTTGGTATCGGCGGCTCCCTTGGGGGCCTCCACGCCGTTGACGTAGTAGAACCAGTCGATCGGTTCCCCGACGTGCGTGCCGCCGGAATGTCCGTCGACACTCTCCACGAAGCCGCCGCCGTAGCGGGTCTTGACTTCGTAGTTGCGCATCAGCAGGCTCATCACGGTCTCCTGCCCGCTGACGCGCGGCGTGGCCGCGTAGCCGACGGGCAGCGCGCCGAAGTCCTGGGTGACGGACAGGCTGATCCCGCCGGGCGTCGGTCCGGGCCCAAGGCCGCAACCGGCAAGCGCGAGCAGGCCCGCCAGCGCCAGTAGCGACAGGCCCAGGACGCCGAGCGGCACCCGGACGGGCGCGCGCCGAACACGCGCGCCCAACGACCGCGATCTACTTGACATAGAAGACGACGTGACTGACACCGGGAACGAGCTTAGTTGCATTTCCGGTCTCGTCGACCGCCTCGATGTCGTAGACGTAGCGGCCGGGCGGCAGCGAGGCCGGGAGCAGATAGCTGAACGACTCGGCGCCGCCGACCGAGAAGAAGCGCGTGACGCCACAACGGGCGTGCACGAAGGCCTCCTTTACGCCGCTGAACACCTGGCAGCGACGACCGTCGCGACGCTGCAGGCTGATGCGCACATCACGTAGCGTGCCGCCTGGTGGTACCTGCACAACACCCCGCAGAACGCGAGGCCCATCATGGTGGGCGTAGTGGCGGCCATTCTTGGCACCGCCGGCCGTGGGTGCGTCCGCGGGCACATGAAGCGAGATCTCCGGAATCCCTTTCGGGATCACGGAGACACCCGGAGCACTCGTTCCGCAGGTCCCATCGTTGCCGTTGTGTACGCACACGCTAATCGCGTTCGAGCGCACGGATTCGGACTGTGTGGCCTTGAGCTCGACCGTGCCGGTATGAGCTAGCGTGACCGTGGCGTTGCCTTCGGCGTTTGTCAGAGAGCTGCCGGGAATCGTCGTGGTGGCGCCCGCGACGTCTTCGCCGATCGCCGCGCCCGCAATCGGGGTGCCGGTTTGTCCGTCCACGACGTGGACAGCGATCGAGCTGCCAACATTCGCGCTCGCGGGTCCGGCGAGGCTCAGCAGATGCTTGAGGTTGAAATAGTTGTAGGCCCACAGCACTTCACTGCCTGGGGCAAGCGCAATCTGGCACCCGCCGACCGGCGCCGTGGTGTAGTCGACCGCATAGCCCCATGCGTCGTAGGGGGCTTCGGTCAGTTCGGAGTCGAGACCAACCTGGCTGACCAAGAAGTCGCCTGGATTTTCGTTGCCGCTGGCACCCGAGCCGTACCACTTCGCATCGAACGCGAGACCGCTCGCGAGCGCGGCATCTCGCAACGCAGTAGTTGGAGTACCCGAGTCCGCGCCACCGTCTCCGTCTTCTTCACTCCCCTTTTCTTTTGCCGCACCATTCTGGGCGTAGTCGCACGGATGGGGCTCTTTGCTTGATGAGGTTTCGAAGGTCTCGCCTTCGGTCGTGACGGGTCCTTCGTAGAGCGTCGCCGAGGAGCCCTCCACTCGAAGGTTCACAGTGATAGGAGTCGCCTGAGCGCAAGCGCTTGCAAGGAGACAGACCAGAAACGCGGCGCCGAGCGCCACGGAGATACGACGAGATGTGAGCATGAGCCACCCCTTTCCACGAGGGCTTGTGGGCTTGTGGTCGGAGGCAGGTCTCCTGGCTCCCGGGCCCACCCTCCGCGCCTTCCCGATCCGCCGAGCGGCAGATCAGTGGCTGCGCTTTCGCGCCGGCGGCTGGCATCCCCGGTAACAGTGGCGGGTCCGCGCCGGATTCGCACCGGCTTCCCTTCGCCACCGACCGTTATTTACCAACGATCCTACCTCACGCGCAGGCATCGTGCTCCGCGGAGTGGCCAGCCTGCGAACGTCGCGCGACGCACGGACGCGCTTCGCAATGACCGTCCACGTCAGCCTCTAAGCAGACGGGTCGCTCCGGGTCGTCGAGCGGCGGTAGCAGGCCTGCCGCACTCCTCCACAGCAACTCCTTCGTCGTCCATCGGCTCGCACGTTCTGGCTATGTAGCGCCGTATACGCTAAGGACTTCGCCTTCGGCGGTGCTCTTAGCCAGTAGCGTGCCTTCCAGCGTGGTGGTCCCTATTGTGCTGCCAACGCAACTCAACTGCTCGCTCTTTGCTTCGAACCCGAGCGATACCCCGCTCACAACGTTTTCGGTCGCACTCGATGTTTCTCCTGCGCAGGTCTGGCTCGCGACGCTTCCCAGGAAGTCGCATGTGAGCGTCAAGCCTGGCTCGCTGTTTCCGTAGAACCGCAACCTCGCTTCGTATCGCACTTCACCTTTTTCATTTGTGAGCGGCTCATCTACGAGTTCTTGCTTCCACGGCAAGCCAGTCGCCTTTATTTCAATCGGCGCCGAACCACACCAACCTCCTTGAACAGTATGGCACGTGAACGTGCCTTCGCCTTTAGTGTTAGTAATCTGCGCTATTTCCGCCGTGCTACCCCCGACCTCTCCATTCGCTACAATCGTGCATTCGACCGTGGTTTCCAAACCGCTATTCTTTACTACAACGGTGCCTTCGGCCTTTATCGCTCCAAACGTCCGCCTGCCATTGATAAGCCATTCTGGCGGATAAGATGTCGCGAATGTCTCGTCTCCGCCATACGTAGTTCCGGCGCTGTTCGTCGCCGCAATTCGATAATGGTAAAGTGTGTTCGCTTCCAGACCAGTAAGTTCCTGGCTCACCCCAATGGCCAGACGGCTGTCACCCGCGGACACCGGCGACACGGGGATCTTACCACCATAATGCGTAGTAGTACCGTATTCAAATTGATAGGTCGTAGCGACACCCTTCGCCACGATCCTGCCCGCAAGCTCCGCGCTTGATTTCGTCACGCCCTTAGCAGCTTCCGTCACCACGACCGGCGCTACTGGACCACTCGGTGCACCGCTTGCGCTCAACGTCAACCCTTCGCTTGACGCGAACACGAGCGCGCCTTCCAACGTCCCGGTGCCGCTAGCGCTACCGGAGCACGTCGAATGCGGCGACTTCGCATCAAATTCTATAGGCACATTCGGCGAAACATTTTCAACGTTACCCGACACTTCACCAACACACGAATCGGACAACACCGTCGAACCATCTTTGCATTTCCATTTCAACCCCGGCGCCGCACTACCATAAAACCGGTTTCTCACTTCATACCGCAACACTTCACCCTTTTCGTTCTTAACCGGTTCATCGATCAATTCCGTCTTCCACGGCAAATTCACCGCTTCCACTTCAACCGACGAACCTTCACAAAACCCAGTTTTTGAAAGATGGCACGAAACGATATTTTCACCTTTACTACCAGTCATTTTCGTAACTTCACCGTCCCCATCATACACTTCACCGGTCTCGTCAACCACACATTCCGCGGTCACGCCCAACCCACGGTCTTCCAAAACAACCTTACCTTCAGACTTAATCTTCTTGAACAACGCCTCCTGACCATTCACATCCCAAGCCGAAGGAAACCCAGGCGTAAACGTTTTATCTTCACCATAACTCGTCCCACCGCCATTCGTAGCAACAAGCCGGTAATGATACACAAACCCAGGGGTTACACCAGACAGGACTTGAGTCACAGAAACCTTCAAGCGTGCCGACCCAGTACTCGCTTCCGGCATAGGTATGCTCGACCCATACGACATACTTTGCCCATATTCAAAACGATACTTAGAGCGCCTAACAAAAAGAGGTTTTGGGATGCTGTTGTCGTAGACGGTGTCTATGGCGAAACCTTTGGTCAGTGATGGGTTGTGGGCTCGTATCGAGCCGTTGTTGCCGCGTGTCGAGCGTCGGTATCGGTATCCGGGGCGCAAGCGGGTGCCTGATCGGCAGGCCCTGACGGGAATCCTCTTTGTCCTCAAGACGGGCATCCCGTGGGAGGATCTGCCGCAAGAGATGGGCTGTGGGTCGGGAATGACGTGTTGGCGTCGCTTACGGGATTGGAACGAGGCTGGGGTCTGGGAGCGCCTGCACCGAGTGCTCTTGGACGAACTGCAAGACGCGGGAGCGTTGGACTGGTCAAGGGCGGTCGTGGACAGCTCGCACGTGCGAGCAAAAGGGGGGGCGAAAAGACAGGCCCCTCGCCAGTCGATCGCCGCCGGCCGGGCTCCAAGCACCATGTGATCTGCGACGGTCAGGGAACCCCGCTGGCCGCCACTCTCACCGCCGGCAACCGCCACGACATCACCCAGCTCATCCCACTCGTCGATCGGGTCCCCCCGACCGGCGCTCACGGCAAGTTCAGGCCAAAGGCGCTGCTCGCAGACCGGGCGTATGACAGCCAAAGGCACCGCAACGCGCTCCGCGAAAGGGGCATCACACCACGGATCGCCAAACGCAACACCGCTAACGGGTCGGGGCTCGGCAAAGAACGATGGGTGATCGAGCGCACGATCTCCTGGCTACACCAACACCGCCGCCTCGAGCGTCGCTACGACCGCCGCGCCGACATCCACGAAGCCTTCCTCACAATCGGCTGCGCACTCATCTGCCACCAACAACTCCAAAACTCATTCTGTTAGGCGCTCTTAGTTTCCGCACCCTTCGCCGTAATCGTCCCAGATAGAGTCGCACCAGAACTCGTCACATTACTCGCCGCCCCAGTAACAACCACAGGAGCCACCGGCCCCGCCGGTGCACCACTCACACTCAACACGGAACCTTCAGTCGACGTGAACACCAGCGCTCCTTCCAGCGATCCCGTACCACTACCGCTACCGGAACACGTCAAATGCGGTGACTTGGCATCAAATTCCACCGGCACCCCGGACGACACGTCTTCAACATTACCCGACACTTCACCAACACACGAATCCGACAACACCGTAGACCCATCTTTGCACTTCCACTTCAACCCCGGCGCAACACTCCCATAAAACCTATTCCGAACTTCATACCGCAACACTTCACCTTTTTCGTTCTTAACCGGTTCATCAACCAATTCCGTCTTCCACGGCAAATTCACCGCTTCCATTTCAACCGACGAACCTTCACAAAACCCAGTTTTTGAAAGATGACACAAAACAACGCCTTCGCCTTTACTACCAGTCACTTTCGTAACTTCGCCGCCACCCGTGATCCCACTCTTTCCTTCTGCCTTTACGACACATTCAGCGGTGACTGCCATACCTCGATCTTCCAGAACAAGTGATCCTTCTGCCTTTACCGCGCCCGAAAGGGTGACCGGCTTGCCATTGGACTCCCAGTCGATAGGTGTTTTGAATGATGTTTCGCTCGTGGTCTGACCGCTCACGTTGTGTGTGACGGTCTGGAAGTAGTACGTCTGGCCAGGTATCAATTTTACGAGCGCCGCGTTTACTTTCACAAGCGCGATGCCTGCCCCAGCCGAACCTTCCGGCACCGGCACGCTCGTCCCATGAGCAACTTCTCCTTGCCTATATTCTCTCGTGTCGTATTCAAAATGGTACCCTGCTTCCACTTCTTCCGGGTTGACTTCCGCTTCGAGAACGACGCTCCCTGGTTCGAGATGGGTTACGTGGACGTTTTTGATCACCGGCTTGCATCGTGTTGCAAAATACTCTGTTTCGCCATCTACGACACCTTTCGGAGGCCCGTTCCACGAGTCTTCGTTTTCGGCTACGATCCGGAACTGGTATTCGTTACATGGTTCCAACGAACCGATCTTCGCGCTCTCCGGATACCACTCTGTGGAGGCTGGAGGTTCGGAAACCGATGTCTTCGTCCATCCGGATGAGCCCTTCTTGCCGTATTCAAACCAGTACTTGGTCGGCAGGCCGTTGGGATAGACTTCGCCCTCAAACGTAGCGCCCACACGCTTTATTTCGTGAACAGGCTCGGACTTTACACTCGGGGGCCAGCATTCAGTCGTGAATACTTCAGTGTTCGCCCGCTTTTCGCCATCCGAGTTCTTGGCCAAAAGCGTCATTTCGTACACCGAGCAAGATTTCAACGACATCACTGGGACTTCTACATCGTGCCATGATTCGTCTATATATGGAAGTATCTGACGGCTGGTTTCGCGTCCTGCGCCACCTACTTCTTTGTAATCAAACCAGTATTCAGTCGAAACGCTGTTAGGCATCACCTCGCCCTCCATCGTGACTGCGGTGCGTGTGACGCTATACCCGCCCCACGTCTCGGCATTCGGTGGCTTGCACTGTGTCGTCAACGTCTGATTTGGCTCATCTACTTCGCCAAAGACGGTTTTGGCGACCACGCGGAAATCATATGTGGTACACGATTTTAGGCCGCTAACAGGCATATAGACATTCGTCCATTTTTCTTCGGCCGGCAAATGTCCTTGGCCGCTCACGAGCCCGTAACTAGGAGACGTGCCGTAGTCGAAGACATAGCTCGCTTCCAAACCTTCCGGGTCGATCTGCGCCGCTAGTTCCGCCGTTTCACGCGTTACGTTGCGTGGGGTCTGGGCTGCAACTTTAGGCGGCGGTTCGGGGTATGGCGGATCTTCTAGTTTACATGTATTACCACCCTCGTCGTCCCAGAGCTCCGTCACATACCACCATCCCGGCCGACCATTCTTCTCTGGCAATTCTACGCTATCGACCGGCGAATGCGCACACAAGTCGGCTATCTCGCCCCCGGATTCTGAGAACCACGCATATTTCCCATTGTAACCCGGATCAGTCACGGCCTCGGCATACTCGTGCGACGCAATCGCCGTTGATGACCACATTAGCTGGGTAGTTTCAGCTTCACCATCCTGATGAATGTCACAGCTGCCATTTTCTCCTGTTTCTATTTCTTTTTGCGTTCTATGTTTGCTAAAATAGATATCCATATCGCCAGCATATGGCACAAAATCAAAGCTATAACCTTGTCCGTCAATACCATGATATGCACATCCGAGTTCTTCTTCTCCACCTGGCAAAATTTCTTTCGCAGGGTCTTCGTTGAAACTCGTGCCGGGCGCTGTCAGCACAATTACTTGTGTATTTGGACCCTGTTTCAAGCCGTGTTCCATCCACCAATCGATCATTAGCTGAATATTGGCTGCTGTCATTCCCTGCTCGGCGTTTACCGCTGTGTATTGCGCTTCCCCCACAACCCTGGCGTCGCCGTAGCTCCCAGCCGTAGCTCCGTAGTATTGCGACATAATGCCTTGCCAGCTGGCCTCCCCCGGCGCATCTAGTTCATTGCTCAGGTCGTCATAAAAACCCTTATACTCCGAATAGAGGGACACATTTTCGTGTCCCGATTCAGCACTTTTGTAGAATGGGGGCGTACCGTTGAAAAAATTATTGCCCCAAAATAGAAGGTAAAGTTCCGGTTTATGTTGAACTTCCCCACCATGGTATATAACTGCTTCGCCATGACCACCTGCCGCCAATGGTGAAGCACCCGGGATTGGCGAAGACAGTTCAGTTTCACTGCCACTAGTTAACGTGGCCGGAAGAATGTGCATGAATCCCTGAGAGGAAGCCCCTCGAGGCAGAGATGATGGACTGCCGATACCTAGCATTGCTCCTGCTGAACTCACTAGCCACAGGGCCACTCCTGTTGTCGCTAGTATTCCGGCTATCATAAGTCGCATCGACGTTCTTACGTGGCCCTGCATTTTCTGATCTCCTTTACCTACTAACGGAAGCCGTGACAGTATTTAGCGCAGGCTCCAGCCGGAGCCTGCAGATCGACTGCGTTCTATATCTTTTATGTAGCTGGAAAGATATCCACAATCACAGATACTGGCGCGACGATTACGTCTCCCGATCCATAGGACGAGTAATTAGCTGACAACGCCATTCCAACCTTATGTGGCCCTCCGGAAACATCTATCAACGCTTGTATAGGCGCTTGCACAATGTCACCCCCTGCAAGCACCGATTCGCTGTGACTCACCACACGACCATCCGACACTAGATTGAGCGTGACGTCTGCAACCGTATTGGGAGGGCCTTCGTATCGGAGAGCGGCAATCGCCGACACAAACAGGCTCCCTGTCGACCGTAGGTGCACATGGACAGTATTCACCAAGCCCGCGCCAATCTTTGTCGTCCGACAGAATATCCGGTTTGGCTTTCCCGGCGGCATCGGTGAATTGCATCCGGGTTTCCTCGTTAGGTCTATCGGCTTTTCGTTAGTAAGGCCCTGTACCCCCAGTGGAAAACTCAAGGTGCTCGGGGTGACTGCACCGGCCCGTAGCTGCTGTGTGCCTACGCTATGCGGTGGTAGCAAAACAGCTGCATATGAGAGTCCCGTAAGACAAATGAACAGGGCGAGCGTTGCGACTACATTTGAATAAGTGAGATGATCGATAAGATGCTTAGGTCGCGGCATGGCTTAATCCCCCCTGCGACGTCATACGCTAGAACTCGCTGACGCCGGACTTGATATTTTCGGTCCTGAATCCCAGGAAGCGCGCTGGCCACGAACAGCCACGACTACTCCGCACAATGCCGTGTAGATCGATCCTCTACGCATAAGCTTGATCACACTCGGTGATTGACGGCTTCGATACGCGCCACGGTCGCATCAGTTGCAATATCAGCGTGCAACAGCCTGAGATCGGCGGATGAACAATGGAGCGTCACACACGAACTCGAAACAGATCCTGCGTGGAATAGTTGTTGGGGGGTGGGAACAGTTCGATCAGCGCAGACAGCATGCATCTTCGTACGGCCAAACCGATTCGCTCTCGAGACCATCTTCGCCCCCATGTTCGCTTTCTGTGGAATCCGGCAGCAGGCGCCCAGTGAGTCGAACGCTACTGGATACGGGAGGGCCCTGAAAAGTAGTGTTTCTTACTCATGCCGACACATACCGGCTTTCACAGACGAGTGGCTCATCTGGAGCGCGCATCACGTCAAGATCGCCGTCTCATCCAGATCCCTCCATTGCCAGCGCCGAACGAGTGGACTCGTCGAGCACTCGGCGCTCGGCAATCAGCCGGCGTGCCGCGTCGAGATCGTCGGGGCGGCCGAACGTCAACGCGGCGACCACACGACCGTCCTTCAAATACCACGTGGTGAAGTTGGCCTCTGCGTAGGAACCGCGCACGATCTCCTCATCCCACTCGTATGCGGGACCCACGTATTCCAGTTCGCCCCAGTCGGCCAGTACCGAGTAGAAGTAAGGGACCACCTCATGCGGAACATCGCCGCCTAGCATGTTGGCCGCGGCGGTCTTTCCGTGGTTGAAGGCGACGTCCCAATGCTCGATGCGCACGTGGCCCCTGTGCAGAGGCGAGTCATACTCGGCGATGTCGCCGGCGGCGAACACGCCCGAAGCCGAGGTCTCAAGACGCGAAGAGCAGAGCACGCCGCCGCGCTCGCCGATCTGAAGGCCAGCGCGCTTGGCCAGCGCGATGTCAGGGGTGACGCCGGCGCCGATCACGACCGCGTCGGCCGCCAGCTCCAAGCCGTTTGTCGTGACGACCTTGCCAACGCTTACATCGCCCTCGAAGCGTCCCAGTCCGTCGGCACCGTGGATCGTGACGCCGTGCGATTCCAGCAGCCCCTGGAAGAAGCGTCCCGCCGTCTTGCCGAAGCCGCGTTCCAGCGTTGCGTCCTCCTGCATCACGATCGTCGCCTGCTTGCCCATCATCGTCAACGATGCGGCGACCTCGCAGCCGATGTATGAGCCGCCGATCAATACGACACGCTCGGCGTCGGCCACGCCCGCGCGGATCGCGTCGGCGTTGCCGAGCGTGCGCAGATAGTGGATCTGCTCCAGCTCGCAGCCGGCCACGTTCAGGCGGCGCACGTTCGCGCCGGTCGCGATCAGCGCCTTCTCAAAGCGGATCTCCTGCTTGTCAGAGAGCTTTGCTGTGCGGCCGTCCAAGTCCAGGTCGGTGACGCTCGTGCGCGTCAGCAGTTCCACGTTCTGCTCGGACCAGAACTCTTTGGGCTGCACCTGAGGCTCCTCGCGGCTCTCTTCGCCGCGTAGATATCCCTTGGAGCACTCGGGCCGGTTGTACGGTGGGTCGGGCTCGCGCCCGACGAGCACGATCTCCCCTTCGGCGCCGCCCTCGCGCAAAGACTGGGCGCAGGTGGCACAGGCGAGGCCGCCCCCGATCAGCAGGTGTTCGACCTCGCGCATGATCGTCACCTTAGAGGGTCATGACGGTGCTCGGCTGACCGGCAAGGCACTGTAGTCGGCGGCGCTCAGACTGGGAGCGTGACAAGACGCAAAGGCGTGTGGCGTGCGATCACGTCGAAGTCGGCATCCGCGTGGAGGATTTGCGCCTGGTTGCGGATCGCTACAGCCGCGATCAGGCAGTCGGTCAACTTGCGGGGGGTCTCACCCTGGCGGCGACAGGCGCGATAGAGCTCAGCCGCCTGCTCGTAGTCCAACGGTCCTTCGACGGCCAGCAATGTACGTCCATAGAGCAAACGTCGAAGCCGATCGCGATCGCCGTCGTCGCGGGCGCCCGCGAGTACCTCCATGAGGACAACGTCTGTACTGGCAAGCTCGACCTTTTTTTCTTCCAGTGCCATGCGGACCCGGAGATGCACCGGACTGCCCGTGCGGCGCAGATACTCAACCCACGCTGAACTGTCAACCAGAATCATCGCTGCGGGAACTCGTCGGGTGCTCGAATCTCATCGAGGTCCCCGGCCCAACCGCTCCCCTCCATCGCGAGCGCTTCCTCATCGCTCATCGGTTCGCTGACCAGCCGTCGCAACGCAAGGTCCACCGCCTCGCGCTTGCTGTGCAGCCGGTAGACGCGCATCGCACGATCGATCAGCTCATCGTCTATGTCGATGTTGGTTCTCGTCACCCGCACACCACGATACACCATGATGTGCATAAAGGTGTCTGACCTGATCCGGTGTTCGACCTCGCGCATGCTCACCACCTCACAACCCCGGCGGATGGCGCACCGACCAGTGCGCCCAGGTTGGAATGTGGTCGAGGATGCGCCAGCGCGGGCCTCCTTCGTCGCGGTTGGGGCCGACGTCGGTGCCTTTGTATGACGTGTCGAGACGCAAGCCCGCGATCACAATGAAGACGTGGTCGGTTGGCTCAGTGGTCGCGTAGATCGTGACCCAGCGACCCGGGCCCGGGTCGCCCCAGTCCACGTAATCCTGGGCGAGTGGGTTCTCGCGCAGGATTTCCGCGAGTGCGCGAATGCCGGAGCTGTAGAGGACGTAATTGACTGTGCTCGAACAGTCCTCGCTGGGCGCGCCCAGCGGGTCGGGATGACCGTCCGGGCCATATGGCAGATCCTGCAACTCGTTGCCCGCGATCACCATCGCCTGCACCGTCGCCGGAGCCTGCGCGGGCACGAGCGCGAGGTGTCCGTTCCCCGGCAAGAGCACTGCCCGCGTACCAGCGATCGTGGCAACCGCGCCGACACCGTGCCAGTCCACGTCGGTTACGTCAAGGGCATTGCCGGAATCCATTGCCCCCTGCGGCGGGCCGCGATACAGCGAAGCCCAATGCTCGACCTCTTCGACATACCACCAGGCGTGGTTGTAGGCATAGATCGCCTTGCGGTAGTTGTGCGGCGCCCCCGAGGCGCGCAGATAATTGGCCATGCCGTAGATGGCATCGGCCGGATCCCAGCGGTCTGGCGGCCCCTTGCCGTCGGCGTCCACGCCGTACTCGGCCCACGTCGAAGCGAGGAACTGAGCCGGTCCGCCGGCGCCCGCCGGGTTGACGGCGCCCTCCTTCGTGCACGAAGGATCAGGGTCGCGTCCGTGGTCGCACTCGACCTTGCCGATGCCCGCCAGGATTGCCCAGTCAAGGCCGTAGTGCTTTCCAGCCTGCTCGTAGAGGCTGAGGTAGAGCGGCGGGATCTCTGCCTCGGCCAGCGCGGAGACACCGAAGCTCGCCGGCGCGCTGTTGAGCGAGACGTTGTCCATGCCCAACAGCGAGGCGACCAGCATCAGCGCGAACAGAGCCACGACGGCGGCCGTGGCGATCAGCACGCCCGCCAGCTTCAGCTGGCGTCGCTGCGAGATGCCGGGGTGTGCAAGCGCTTGCGTGCTCACGGCTCGAGCTCACTCTCGGCGAGCACGTCGAGTCCGAGCTGACGCTTGCGTCCCGCGGCCACCGCGCGCGCGTCGTCCATGATTTCGCGCGCGGTCCGCGTGCGCGCGCTCTGCGAGCCGGACACGCCCGGTGTGGATGTCGCAGACGCCTGATTCGAGCCAGTCGCGTCCGCGGACCCGCCTCCCGCTCGCGGCAACGGCTGCTGGGGTTGTTGTTTTTGCTGGGCCGGAAGCTGACGCTGGGCCTGTTGCTCACGCCGGGACCGTTGCTCACGCCGGGACTGCGGCTCACGCTGAGACTGCGGCTCACGCCGGGCTTGAGGACGGCGCGCACTCGCGAGCAGCGCCACCTCGTCGAGCTCCGGAACGCTGGCATACGCGGCCAGCCGGGCGGCACGCTCGATCTTCGGCGGCTTTTCTGGGCGGTTTCGCTCTCCATGACCGCTCGCCGCGCGATCGGGCGCGACCGCGCTTGCCCGATCTTCGGCGACAGCCGGCTGCTGTCCTCGATCCGTTCGCCCCGGCGCTGTTCGCCCTCGTGCTCGTTCGACAGGCCCGCGGTGTCCACGCTGCGGCCTCTTCAGCTGCTCGTCATGCGGCAACGGCGGAAGCAGCTTGCCCTTGGCCCAGCGCACCGGGTGGGCGATATCCTGCTTGGCCTGTCGCGCTCCCTGGAGCTTGCCGCCGAGCGTCTGGCGTGTGGGCGCCGCCGGCGCGCGTCCACCACTGCGCACAAACGCCAGCGCCTGGTGGCGCTTGAAGAACACGACCCACCAGAAGGCGGAGATCAACAGCCACTGCGTCCACCAGCCAAGCGGTTCCAGCGAGGCGAGCATGCGCTGCATGCTCAACAGCACGCCGAGCAGAAACGAGAAGATCAGCTTCGAGCTGACGGCTCCCAGCATGCGCCCAAGCCAACCTGTGAAAAACGCCCGTCCCGCGTCCCCCAGTGCAGGGGCAAGCACGGCAAACGGCGCCAACAGCAACATGAACATGCTGAGCACCGCGGAGGCGAGCAGGTGCACCGCGAGCAGCCCGAACAGCGTCACCATGCCGAGCACGCCGACGGCGATCAGCATGACGCCGATCATGCGCGCAAAAGTGCCGCTGTCAGAGCGAAACTCGGCCTGCGCGGCGGTTGGGCCTTTGCATTCTTTGTCGTCGTCGCTCTGGCACAGGACATGCAACAGCGAGCCTTCTTCTTTGACCGAATTGCGTTCGGGTAAATTGGCCGGGAACGCGAGGAACAGCGCACCGTTGCTGTTGGCCTCGCGCACCAGCTGGGCCGTGCGCTCAGCGCTCAGCGCCGAGGTCTCACCCGATGACGGGCACGACCCCGCAACCTGGATCGACTGGCAGGCGAGGCTGGCGGGGGCTGAGGCGACGAGGCTCAGCGCGGCCTTGCGCAGGCGCGGTTCGAGCGCGGCCGGGTCGCTGCACCAGCGCACGTCGCCGAACTCCAGATAGCACCACGGCAGTTCGATCGCCCCGGCGAACAGCGCGCGCATGCTGTCGCCGAGCGTCCGCGGGGCGTCGGCCGTCGTGCCCTGAGCGGTCGCTCCGAGCGTGCCCAGACTCGCCTGGTTGGCGAATTGGCCGACTGCGCCGACCGTGCCGAGCGGATCGGCAATCATCCATAGGCCGCCCGCCATCATCGCGATCGTCAGCAGCGCCTGACCGAGCGTCTCGGCGACGCGACGGCGAATCAGGCCGTTGTAGAAGGCGAGCACCGAAGCGACGGCGAGCACCAGCGCAAGCCACGGGTCGGTGAAGCTCGCCTGCGCCTCGCGCAACGAGCTGCGCAAGCCGCTCATCGTCGAGCCACCCAGCAGTTCGAGCGTGTAGCACCATTGCAGCATCACGATCAGCGCGTGCACCACCCAAACCAGCGCGTTCCAGACTGGCGCTATGAACACGTCCTGGATCACCGAAAGCAGACCGCCGCTACTCAGCCCGAGCGCGCCCGTGTCGATGTTGACGTCCAGTTCGTAGTTGTTGGTGGGCGCCGGCGCACCGACGAAATCGGAGGTTTGGCAGTTGCTCTGCGCGGCGCTGGACAGCTCGCCGCTCGTCGTTCCTCGGCACAACGGACTGCCAAGACCGTTTTCGACGAGCTGATCGCCTTCGGCTGATGGCACACCCGCGGTGTCTTCGCCGCCGCCGACCTGGACTGGCGAGCTCAGCGGCGGCCCGCTCGGGGCTGTGTTTCCCTGCACAGCGCCCCCGGCCGCTGCGGCTCCGCCGGGCGGCTTGCGAGCTGGCGCGCGCGCGGCAGGATCCGCGTCGGCCCTAGCAGCAGCGGCGAACACGAACAGCAGAGCGAGTACGAGACCCAGCCTCAAGTACATACCCCGCCTGGCGCTCACCGATCTTGCACCGGCGGGGTCGTCGAGAAGGCACGCAAAAGCGACGGCGCCACCACCTCCACCTGGATCGCCTCCACACGCCCGCTGTGGTCGCGCAGCAGGCAGCGTCCGGCCTGCATTTCCAGCAGGCGCTCGCGCGCGCGGCGGTCTTCGGGGTCGAGCCCGAGCAGCATCAGCGCGCGGGCGGCCTCGGCCTCGGAGCGCATGCCGAATACGAATGTGGCTCCGAGCAGGTTCTCCAGCGACTCGCGCTCGCCGATCAGCGCGTCGGTCACGAGCTGGGTCGAGACGATCGGAACCGCCAGCTCCGAGCGGCCCATGCGCTGCAGCGAGGCAAGCAGCGTGCGCCCGACCGGGTCACCGAGTAGCCTCCACCCCTCGTCGAAGCTGAACAGCTTCAAGCGCTCGCGCTCGCACGACATTAGCTGCATTGCGAACATCGCGATCAGGCGCACGATCTGCACACCGACGCGCTCGGCCTGCGTGTACTCCGTGCGGGGCGTACTCGGTTCGGGGCCGGGAAGGTCGCGGATGGGAATGTAGGTGACCTGCTGGCGGCCGACCGGCGCCAGCTTCACCGAGGCATCGGCAAAACCGAGTTGGGTGAGACCCGAGCGCGCGTAGACGGCCAGCGCCTCGCCGACCTGGATCTCGCTGCCCTCCCCGTCGCACAGCACGCGCACGACCTCCGTACACGTCGGCTGGGCCGCACGTCGCAAGACCGTGTCCACGGCGCCGACGACCGCGGTCTCCCAAGCCGCCTCTGCTCGACTGGGGAGCAGGTCGAGCAGGAATGAGACCGCAGCGTCCTGGCGCAGGTGCTCGGGCGCGACGCGCAGCGGGTCGAGCATTCCCCGCAGCGCCGGGTCTGGGCGCAGCGCGATCGTCTCGGCGTGCGGCGCGACCTCCTCGAGCAGGTGGAAGCGATGGTCGCCCTTTGGGTCACAGTCGATCACACGCGCGCCCTGTAGGAATGCCTCGTACTTGAGCTTCTGTGCGAGCGTCGTCTTGCCCGAGCCGAGCGCCCCGACGCTGAGGATCGCCGTGTTGCGGTCGCGCTCGGAGCCCTCGCGAAGGTTGAAGCGCACCGGCTGGCGCGAGCCCGAGAGGGTGTGCCCCAAATAGAAGCCGGCGCGCGAGCCGACGGCGTGCGTGGCGGTCGGCATCATCGCGCCCACCTGCTCTGTCGTCAGTGTGTCGTCATAGCCGGCTACACGCGTTCTCTGACCTGGAAGTTGCTGGATGAACAGCGCCAGCTGGTCGCCCAGTGGGCGGTGCAGGCGGATCTCACCGTAGGCGCGCCTGCAAGTCTCCACGCGCTCCGCAAGCTGGGCCTCCTCTTCGGCGCCGATAGCCAGCACGAGCGTCGCTCGCAACAGCGGCGGGCGACTGGAAGCCTGCAGGTGCGCCAGCAGGTCTCTTGCTTCCTGGGTGCGCTGGTAGCCGACATCGGAGACACCCTGATCGCCGTCTGACTCGGCGCGCAAGATCTGGTCGGCGTCCTGGACGCGCCTGCGCGCGATCCGCAGCGCCAGCTCGTTTGGCAGGAAACGCGCGTTCAGCGACAGATCCACTCCGAACGGCAGACTCTCGACCGGCGCGAACATCAACTCCACGCGCGCGCCAGGGAAAATCGCCCGCTCCGGGAGCGCGCCGAGCACGAGTTGCGCCTGCCAGCTGACGCCAAGCTCTGATTCGATGCGCAGAACGCGACCGCGGTGCTCGACGTAGCCGTCAAGCCAGCGCACCACGTCGCCTTCAAGTGGCGCCAAGAGCGCTTCGCCGTTGCGCTCAAAGGCCAGCGCTCGCGGCTCGTGCAAACCCTCGACGAGCGGTTCGCCCAGGCCGCGGCAGAACGCCCTGCGCACGAGCCACTGCAACTCGACGCCACGCGCAGGACGCGCGCTCAGGAAATCGGCGAGCCGCACGTGGGCCTGGTCTGCGCGCACGCGCAGGGTCTCGAGCGTGGAGGCCTTCAGCAGGCGCCGGTCTCTCACCGAGAGGGCGCGCGCGATCGAGCGCAGCCATTCGCGCGGATGTTGTTCGGCGGCCTGAGAGACGTAGAAGGCTACGTCGCGCTCGGGCTCGCGCAGGCTGACGAGCAGAAACAGGGAAGGCCTGGCGCTGCCGACGTCGCTCAAGTGTTCGGCGTGCTCGCAGGCGTAACGCTGGTTTGCCTGCACATGCTTGCCGTGGCCAGTCTGCTCGAGTTCGCGCACGTAGCCGGCGAGGTTCCAGCGACGTCCGACGCGCAGGATCTGCACGTCGGCTTCGAGCGCTTCCAGCGCACCCATCAACGCTTGCATGCAGGCGCGCTTGGCCTCCACCGAGAGCCACTCGTATGAGGCGCAGGGGATCGAGAACGCCGCCCACACGTCGTCGGGGGTCGCTCCGAACACGAGGTTGCCGTAGACGAAGGAGATCGGCGGCTTCAAGGCCTCACCTCCAGGCGGGCGCCGTGCGCGAGCTCGATCACCTGACCTTTTGCAGGTCTTGGCTTTGCCTGTAGCGCCGCTATGCGCATGTCAGACCGGCGCATGACTGCTCGCAACGGTCCAGGGGGCCAACTGCTGCGCACGTAGGCTGCGCTGACTCGCACCGCGCCCGGACCGGTGTAGCGCAGGCGGCGCAGACGCGAGTCCGAGCCGTCCGCAAGCACCACCAGTTCCTCCAGGCGCCAGCATCGATCGGCGGCGACGCATGGCCTGAGACCCGATAGCTCGCGCGGCCCTGTGCCGTAGCGCACCAGCGCCAACGCGGCCAGGTGAAACGGCCTGCCCTCGACCTTGATCAGCGTGAGCAGCGCGGCGAGCGCGCCCGGTCCACCGAGGTCGCGTATGTACCAGGGCAGCATGCGCACAAGCAGACCGACCAACGGCAACGCCGCGACGACTAGTGCCGTGGCGAGCAGCGCCAGGAAATAGACGATTCCGCGCAGCGGCACGCCAGTTGGGTTGAGCCGCAAACGGTCGATGCGATATAGGCGCCGCTCCAGGTCGAACACACACCTGTAGGAGCGGATTTCGCTCGGCATCTCTCAGGACGCGCCGAATAGTGTGTTTACGGTGTCTTGCAGGACGTTGACACCCGCCGGGGTGGCGAGCAGGATTGCGACGAGCCCGACCGCGAAGATGCCCGCTGCCTCCTTGAAGTCGCGTCTGAATGCGAGCACGATCGAGGCGATCGCGAAGCCGAGCGCGATCAGGCTCATCGCAACCTTGCGGCCCGTTTCGCCTGCCTTGCTCGCCGCCGATTCGAGCGAGGCCCCTTCTGCGGTGGCAATCAGCGCGTGGATCGTGTGAATCGTGTGCATCGGGATCTCCTTTGGTGGTTAGGTCATTGCCGCGAGATTGAGAGCGCGGCTGGTGGCACTAGCTGTCGGTGTTCGTCTGGATCGCCGATATCTCCCAGCGGCCGGCGCTCTGCAGCACGCCGAGTTCGTAGGCGAGCGTGTACTGAGCTCCGCGTTCGTCGCGGGCGCGCAGCGTCGCCAGCACCGCGCGTCCGTAGACAGACCAGTCGAGGCTGTCGAGCGACTGCAACGTCAGCGGCTGGTCTGGGAGCGAGACGCGGGCACCCGCGTCCAGGTCTGCGTCCAGCTCGGATTCAGCGCGTGCAAGGTAGTTGCGCAGGGCTCGGCTCACGACGGTCGCAAGCGCCGGTTCTTCGACTTCGCGCAAATGCGCCGGGATCGCAGCACCGGTGGCGGCAGGCGCGCCGACGAAGGCCGGATAGCCGGCGAGAGCCAGCGCGCCGTCGGCCTCGCGGACCACACCGACGGTCAGGTACAACAGGCCGGCGGTGTCGGTTTGAGCGGCAACGGTGTAGAGCTGCTCGTCCGAGGCAAGCTCGCGCGCCTGCACGACCTGTGTCCACTGCACCTGCTGCTCGCCGCTTTGCGGTGGCTGCAGGCCCGCTTCGGCTTCCATCGAGGAGCCGACGAACGGAGCCAGTGCGAGTCTGTGCGCTTCGGGGTCGCGCGAGTCCCAGCTGAGATAGCTGCGAGCAAACAATGTGGCGAAGCCTTCGGCTGCGCGATTTGGGGACGCGGCGCTGGACCTCGCAGCGCGCGTAAAGACGGGTCGCGGCGGCGCGATCGCAAAGCGCGCACTCGCGAGCAGGCCCACGATTGCGAGCGCC
The DNA here is from genome assembly GCA_963725265.1 of uncultured Solirubrobacterales bacterium. GTDB lineage: Bacteria > Actinomycetota > Thermoleophilia > Solirubrobacterales > Solirubrobacteraceae > Palsa-744. The sequence goes on along the minus strand of CAVRXP010000001.1, from coordinate 1,191,226 downwards.
TGGAGCAGATAGCGCGGTAGCTCGCGCGCGAGCCGTATCCGCCACATCGACCTGGACGTAACGCTGACGATCGTTGGTGGACGAACGCTTGACATCCGGCTCACCGCTCGAAGCCGAATTCGTCTTGTGCGAACGACTCGACGGGCACAGCCGCGGGCGGCTCGACCGCACCCGGCACCGGCTCCCCGTTGCCAGTCGACCGCGGCACCATCCATGCTCGCTGCGGGCGCGAGGCCGGGTCTGACCGGACGCGTGCCGGCACTCGATCCCCGAGCGCCGCTCCAGAGGAGTGCGCGATCGCCACTGCGCTCGGAGTCGAGGAGCGCTGCGTCTGAGCCAGTCTCGTGTTCTCGCCGGGGACGATCGTCGAGCCCAGACCGCCGCCAGCCACACGATCCTCTCGTTGCCCCGCCTGCACGCGGGGCCTGTGCGCTGGCGACTCGGGCGCCGCCTCCTGTCGATGCGACAAGTTCAAGAGCAGGACGGCGAGCGTTGCGAGGCTGACGCCGACGAGCAGGCCAACCCCGAGCATACGGCCGGCGTGCGACCTGCTCGAGCGAAGCGGCGAACTGCTGTCGTTGCCCGCGCGCGGCGCGGGAGCTCCACCCGCAAAGGCAGTCCAAGATCCTGTGGTGCTCTCCTCTGGCGCAACCTCTGTCGCCTGCTCCCGCTGCGCGCCGTCCCCTTCTGCAGAGCTCTCCCCTCCCAGATACTGGTCGTCCCCATAGACGCGGTAGACCTCGCGTGGAGCTCGCTGCCAGAGGCTCATGCGCGCGGCACTCCCGATTCGGGACAGAGCACGCATGCGACCGGGAGCGAGGACGGGGAGATGCCAAGCTCCCGGCCGCCTGCGTGCGAATGGGAAGCGCCGTTCGATCGTCTCGGCAACCGATCGCCGGTGTCCCAAGGGACGTTCCTATGTGTGGGGCGAGGAGGTCTCATAGGTGTGTCCCTGCTCACTGATCCGACGAGCGCCGGCGAACGGGACACCGTGTCTGAACGGGCCCGCGCCGTCGTCTGCGAGCAGCGCCAGCAGCCGCGCGCGCGCCCGCTGGCCCACCTTGCGGTACTTCTCGGCGCTCCAGCCGTGGACGCGACAGAGCTCGGCGCAACCCGGCTCACCGGAAAGCTCGCTTGCGAGCACGAGCCGCTGGTCGCTGGAGAGCGCGTGCGAGAGTCGAGCAATGCTGCGCAGGTCCTGACGCAGGAGTGTCAGCCGCTCGACGTCCGCGCGCGCGTCGGCCACGTCTACCCCACCGCCTGCGCCGCCAAGCACAAGCGAGCTCGCCAAGGCGGCCTGGATCGGGCTGCGCCCGCTGAGCGCACGGCGGCGATCTTGGACGCGCGAGAGGAACTTCTGCTCGAGCGCGTTGGCGACGTGGGCGGTACCGGCGAACTGCTCTCCGCGTCTGACGCGGGTCAACAGCTCGAGCGTCGCCTGGCTGTAGCAATCCTCGAGATCCTCGTGCCCAAGTCGGTGACGGTGGGAGCCGAGCAATAGCTTGCGACGCGAGCGGGCGACAAGCGCAACTGTTTCGCCAGGGTCGAGCAACCCCAGGGCCGGTCGGCCGAGCGCTCCGGTGTCGGCAATTACTCGTTTCGAGCGCTGTTGTCGGGTAGACACGCAAGCATGTCGGTGCAAGTGGCCCGCAGACCCCCCTCCCAATTCCTCCGCGACGGGCTGGACGCCGTCGACCGCTACCAGCAGCGCAAACGCCTACTCGGCTTCGTGGTCGCCGTCTTCAAGCGCTTCGACGACGATCAGTGCAGCCAGATGGGGGCGCTGATCGCCTACTACGGCTTCTTCTCGCTGTTCCCACTGCTGCTGGTGTTCGTGACTGTGCTCGGGTTCTTGCTCGAAGGCAGCCCCAGCACACAGGAGAGCGTGCTGCACTCGACGCTTAGCCAATTCCCGATCATCGGCACACAGCTGCAGAACAACGTGCACTCCCTGAAAGGCAGCGTCCCGGCGCTCGCGATCGGGCTCTTCGGTGCGACGCTGGCCGGCCTCGGCATAACCGGCGCGGCGCAGAGCGCACTCAACAACGTCTGGCACATCCCGCGCAAACGTCAGCTCGGTTTCCTTGCCTGGCGCGTGCGCGGGATTGGGTTGTTGGTCGTCTTCGGCCTGCTCACGATCGTCTCGACCGTCGCGGCCGGCTATGTAACCGCTCAGACGACAGGGATCGTGGGAGTGCTGGTGGGGATCGTGGTGGCGCTGGCGGCCAACTTGATCCTTTTCTTTGCCGTCTTCCGTCTGCTCACAGCTGAGGAGATCGCCACCCGCGACCTGCTGGCCGGTGTGATCGTGGCGGCTGTGCTGTGGCAGATCCTGCAGCACCTGGGCGGCTTCTATGTCGAGCGCGTCGTGCGCCACGCGAAGGAGACCTCCGGCCTGTTTGCGTTTGTACTCGGCCTGCTCACATGGCTTTACCTGGGCGGGCAGGTGACATTGATCGCGGCCGAGGTCAACGTCGTGCGCGCCAAGCGGCTGTGGCCGCGCAGCTTGTTTGGCGATCCTCCGCGAGACCCTTGAAAAGGCTCACGACGGCGCTATACTAACTATCAATTCGTAACCACATATGGAGCGTATAGCGATGGCTTCAACCCCCTCACCCCCGTCACAAAGCCCGCAACCACCCGAGCCGCACACCAAGCCCGTGCTGCGCCTGATCCCGCTCGATGACACCGTCGTGTTCCCGAGCATGGGCATCACGCTCACGATCGACGTAGGCGATGACGAGCGCGTCGTTCTCGTCCCCCGCCACGAGAACGAGTTCCTCGAGGTCGGCACGATCGCCGAGGTCTCAGAGCAGCTGCGCCTGCCTGGCGGCGGCCATGCCGTCGCGCTCTCCGGCGAGCACCGCGCGCTGATCGGCGCCGCGCAGACCGGCCCTGAAGGCGAGCTGCGCGTCGAGGTAGACGAGCGCCCCGACGACGTGCCGGTAGACAAGCGCACGCGCGAGCTGGAGCGTGAATACCGCGCCGTGGTCGAGGAGATCCTCGAGCTGCGCGGCGACGACGGGCGCATCGCGGCGTTCTTGCGCGCGATCGTCGAGCCCGGGCCGCTGGCCGACTCCGCCGGCTACTCCCCCAACCTCACCTACGAGCAGAAGGTCGAGCTGCTGCGCACACTCGGCGTGACCGATCGTCTGGAGCTGGCGGTCAAGCTGCAACGCGACAGCCTCGCCGAGCTGCAGGTGCGCAAGCGCATCCGCGAGGACGTGCAAGAGGGCGCCGACAAGCAGCAGCGCGAGTACTTCCTGCGCAAGCAGATGGAGTCGATCCGCAAGGAGCTCGACGAAGACGAGACGTCGATCGCCGAGGAGTACCGCGCCAAGATCGAGGCCGCGGAGATGCCCGAGGAGGTTCAGGAGCAGGCGCTGAAGGAGCTAGGCCGCCTGGAGCGGATGGGCGAGCAAACCGGCGAGTCGAGCATGATTCGCACCTACCTGGACTGGTTGATCGCGGTGCCGTGGAGCAAGCGCTCTGAGGAGCACCTGGATCCGGTGGCGGCACGCGAAGTGCTCGACGCCGACCACGAGGGCCTGGAAGACGTCAAGGACCGCATCACCGAGTACCTGGCCGTGCGCAAGCTGCGCCAGGACCGCGGCATCGAGGCCGACCCGAAGTCCGGGGCGATCTTGACTCTGATCGGGCCCCCGGGCACCGGCAAGACCTCGATCGGTGAGTCGATTGCCCGTGCCACCGGACGCGAGTTCGTGCGCATGTCGCTTGGCGGCGTGCGCGACGAGGCGGAGATCCGCGGGCACAGGCGCACCTACATCGGTGCCCTGCCAGGACGGTTGGTGCGTGCGTTGCGCGACGCGGGCACGATGAACCCCGTGATCTTGCTCGACGAGGTCGACAAGGTCGGCGCCGACTGGCGCGGCGACCCCTCGGCCGCGCTCTTGGAGGTGCTCGACCCGGCTCAGAACCACTCGTTCCGCGACCACTACCTGGACGTGGAACTGGACCTGAGCCAGGTGATGTTCATCGCGACCGCCAACGTAGCCGACACGATCCCCGGACCGCTGCTCGACCGCATGGAGGTGATCCGCTTCGACGGATACACCTCCGAGGAGAAGCTCGCGATCGCCAAGGGCTACCTGTGGCCGCGCCAGCGCGACCGCAACGGTCTGCGCGAGGACGAGGTGAGCGTCTCTGATGAGGTGCTGCGCACGATCGTCGCCGAGTACACACGCGAGGCGGGTGTGCGTAACCTCGAGCGTGAGCTCGGCACCGTGCTGCGCAAGACCGCCACCCAGATCGCCTCAGGCAAGGTGAAGCCGCCTGTGGCGATAACCCTGGAGACCGTGCGTGACGCGCTGGGACGCCAGAAGTTCTTCCAGGAGTCGGCGGCTCGCACCGCCACCCCGGGCGTTGCCACAGGCCTTGCGGTCACCGGCACCGGCGGCGACGTGCTGTTCGTGGAGGCCACCGCGATGAAGGGCAGCGGCTCCTCCGGCAACGGCCTGGTGCTCACCGGCCAGCTGGGCGACGTGATGAAGGAGTCGGCGAGGATCGCCCTCTCCTACGTGCGCGGCCACGCCGAGGATCTAGGCATCGACCCTGCGGCGTTCGAGAACAGCGAGTTCCATGTGCACGTGCCCGCGGGCGCGATCCCCAAGGACGGGCCCAGCGCCGGCGTGACGATGGTCACGGCTCTCGCCTCGCTGCTCTCAGAGCGGCCTGTGAAGCACACGGTGGGGATGACCGGTGAGGTCACACTCCAAGGCCGCGTGCTGCCGATCGGCGGGCTCAAGCAGAAGGTGCTTGCAGCCCACGCGGCCGGGCTCACGGACGTGATCCTGCCGGAGCGCAACCGTGGCGATCTCGACGACATCCCCGAGGAGGTTCGCGAGCAGATGAGCTTCCACCCGGTGATGAGCGTCGATGAAGTGCTCGATGTGGCCTTGGAGCCGGCGCCCAAGGTCGCACAGGTCTCCTAAGGAGTCCGTCCATGTCCGCACGTAGCTCACGTCGCTGTCAGCCGGTGCCCGTGGAGGTCCGCCAAGCCGCGGACCTCCTGGAGCGCCGCTGGCAGCTATCGATCATCTATGCGGCCCTGAGCGGCGCGTTGCGCTTCAACGAATTCGCCGAGGCCGTGCAGGGAATCTCACCGCGCATGCTCTCCGAGCGCTTGCGCGATCTCGAGAGCGCCGGCTTGATCGAGCGGACTGTGCTGCCCACCAGCCCACCGATGGTCGAGTACCGACTGACGGCACGCGGGCGGCGGCTCGCGCCCGTGATCGAGGCGATGCGCGCCTACGCCGAGACCGTCGGCTGAGCCTCGTCGCTGGGCGCCAGATCTCCCTCGTGACAGCCGGCGGCGTCGAGCGCCGCGCCGACGAGCGCTCCTCCCTCGCACTCCTCGGCGCTAACCAGTCGCTGGGGATTGCGCACGCCAACAGCTCCCGCCAGTCCTCCAGCGGCGACGAGTAGCGCCGCTATCCCGAGGCCGAGGTGAAAACTCTTCAGCGACGCTTCATCGGCTGCCACGGTGATCGCATTCGCTTGGGCTCGAGGCAGACCAGCGGTGTCAGGACGACCCAGCGGCAGCTTCTTGGCTTCGGCGACCGCCGCCTTCGCCGGCGGCCCAAGCGGGCGACCCGCGAGGTTGCTGTCCAGACCCGACACAAACGAGCCTGCGACGACCGCACCGACGGCCGCTGTGCCGAGCAGCCCCGCTACGCGAGCCACAGCGTTGTTGACAGCCGAGGCAATCCCCGCCTGAGAGGTGTCGACACCCGCGAGCACCGCCGCCGTCAACGGAGCGACGGTCATCGCGAGGCCGAGCGAGAAGACGAGAATCCCGGGCAGCACATCCGTCACGTAGTCGACGTGTATGCCGATGCGCTGAAAGAGCAGCAGTCCACACGCCGCCACCAACGGTCCCGCCCCCATGAACAGACGCGGTCCAAACTTGTCGGCCAGCCCACCGAAGCGCTTGGAGAGCATGAACATCACGACGGTGGCAGGCAGCGTTGCCAAGCCGGCCTCAAGTGGCGTGTAGCCGCCGATCTGCTGTAGGAAGATCGTCAGGAAGAAGAACAGGATCGCAAGGCCCGCGTACATCGCCAGCGTCTCGATGTTGCCGGCCGAGAAGTTGCGCCGGCGAAACAGTGCAAGCGGCAGCATTGGATCGCGGGTCCTCGACTCGTGCGCCAAAAAACTGCCGAACAACACTACGCCGGCAAACAGCGGAAAGATCACGCCTGGGCTTGACCACCCCAGGCGCGGCTGCTCGATCAGCGCAAACACCGGCCCGGCGAGACCCAGCGCGCAGAGCAGGCCGCCGAGGAAATCGATGCTCCGCCCTGTCTGCGCCCGTGGCTTGGCGCGGGGGATGACGGCCAAGATCAGCGCCAGGCATACCACGACGAACGGCAGGTTGATCAGGAAGATCCACCGCCACGAGGCGATGTGCAGCAACTCGCCTCCGGCGAGCGGCCCGAGCACGGTGGCGATCCCTCCCCAAGCGGTCCAACTGCCGATCGCCGGACCGCGCTCGGACTCGCTGAAGGTCGCGACAATCACCGCCAGGGCGCTTGGTGTGAGCAGCGCGCTTGCCACCCCCTGGAGCGCGCGCGCTGCAATCAAGGCTCCGATGGATGGTGCTAGCCCACAGAGCAGTGAAGCCACGCCAAATCCCCCAACACCAAGCGCGAAGATGCGTCGCTCGCCATACAGATCCCCCAGCGAGCCGCCGATCAGGATCAACGAGCCGAGCGTGAGCAGGTAGGCGTTGACGACCCACTGCTGCGCCGCCAGCCCGCCACCGAGATCGCGCTGGATCGTCGGTAGCGCGACGTTGACAACAGTGCTGTCCAGCAGCGCGATGCCCGAGCCGAGGATGCACGCCACAAGGGTCAGTCGCTTCCTGTAGGCATCGCTGCGCAGCGCCGTCAGAGCACCAACCATCAGATCACGGTAGCCGTCCCTGTGAGCGAAGGGCGTGCGCGCCCACCAGCAGGACCGAGAAGCTTCAGGCCGAACACTGGGGTAGCCGTCGCGCGCCGCGGGTACCCCCTGCCGAGCACAACGCAGCGACGATTCTCGCATCCGAGGAGGAGCGCATGTCCACTGAGAAGATCAAGCCGGGCGAGGTCATCGGCTCTGCGCTTGAGATCTACCGCGAACAGGCCGGTGTGCTATTTCCCGCCGCGATCGCCGTGTTCGCGATCGTCGCGATCGCGCGACTGGTCTTCACAGGGGGCGCGGGCGCGCTGGTCTCACTGATCGCGCTGGTGATCGGGACCTTCTACCAGGGAATGGTCGTAGAACTCGTGCGCGACGTGCAGGATGGGCGTCGCGACAGCTCTGTAGAGCAGCTGTTTCGCAGCGTAGCTCCGGTGGTGATCCCGCTGATCGGCCTCTCGATCCTCCTGGCGATCGGCGTTGGCATCGGCTTCGTCCTGATCATCGTGCCCGGCCTGTTCCTGATGACGATCTGGTCGGTCGCGGCCCCCTCGCTCGTGATCGAGCGCCACGGCGTGTTCGCCGCCTTTGGTCGCAGCAGGGAACTGGTGCGCGGCCACGGCTGGCAGGTCTTCGGGGTGATCCTCGTCGTGATCGCGCTTAGCCTCGTCATCTCGATCGTCATCGCGATCCTCGCCTCGGGCCTCGGCACTGTGGGCGTCGCGATCGCCCAGTGGATCCTCGACATATTGCTCGCGCCCTTCACAGCACTGATCGGTGCAGTGCTCTATTTCTCGCTGCGCCGTCTCCACGGAGAGGCGTCGGTCGCCGACGCGCCAACGGGCGAGGCGCCAGGCGCATTCGGCTAAGCGGCAGCCGCCAGCGCCCAGGCGGCCTTGGCTTCGCGCTCGGTCTTGACGACTGCCCCCTCGGAGACGAGCTTGCGCAGGCTGGCATTGATGCTGGGCCCGCTCATCGCCGTCACGACAGCCAACTCGGCCACAGTATGCGAGCCGTGCTCCAGCGCAGCGAGGATCGTCGTCTCAGCAGCGCTGTGCGCGCCCGGCGCGGTCTTCGCGCGCCCGGCTCGCCGCCTGCCCGCCCGTGGCCTGGGCCGCGACGGCTTAGCTGAGACTGTAGCTTTCGCGTTTGGCGACTCGAGCAGATCGTTGCCCGCCTGCTCCTGCGGGATGGCGTGCTCGATCGCGTTTGCTGGGACCACTGTCGAAGCGCCCCGTTCGAGCGCTGCCGCGGCGTCAAGCAGCCGCTCGTGCTCGGCCAACAGGGGCCGCAAGTCCTCCAACCGCTCGTCGATTTCGCGGCGGATCTGGCTCAAAAGGTCGAGGGGCATGCTTGTCCTTCCGGGGTTTGACTGTCTCAGGGCTCAGCATTCTTGCAGCGAGCACCATCTGGGATCGGCTAGCCGATCCTCCCGGCTCACCCGGTGACCTTGCAACCGGCGCACCCGCAATGGGGCGGCCACGCTGTCAAAGGCCCGAGCGGCATCCAACGTGGGTCATCCAGATCCTTCTCTAGTGGATTCCCTTGATGGCGTTGGCGACGTCTTCGACGCTTGCGAAGGTTGTGGGATGGTATTGGCGGGGAAAGGTGACGGCTTCGCTTCCTTCGAAGTTCTTGAGTGCTCCGCCGGTGTGTCCGAGCCGGTATGAGGGGGTGACGTGGATGCCGTCGGCTATGGCTGCTTGGTCGTCCGCAACGACCTGTTCGCTTCGCCGGCCATCGTTGCGGTCTTTGTGCCATAGCGCAATATTCAGTCCCGGAATCTGGCTGGCTATGTGGTCGAGGTAGCTTTCGGTGACGTAGGGGGTGTACTCCTTGCCCTGCTCGTAGTAGAAGGTGTAGACGAAGTTCCACAGCATGTCCTGTGCGCCGGCGGCGACGGCTGCGGTCTGTTGCTTGACGAACGTTTCCGGGTTGACCGTGTTGGTCTTGTAGGAGCGATATTCGATCCTCAGGGCGCCGCGACGTACGAACTCGTCGATGATCGTAGGAAGTAACGTGAGTACCCAGCGTTGACTGTCGTTGTCCTCGAGGTCGGCAAACACCTGTAGCGTCACCGGCGCAGCAGGCGAGCCCAGCGTGCGTCCGTGTTGCGGTATCCCGGCCAATAGCGTGCTGACTTCGCGGTCGAAGAATTCGTCTTGGCCAGCGCTGCTATCGATCGGTTTGGTAGTCGGGGTTGTCCCGATGACAACGGCCGCGACGATCAGGAGGCTCGCGGCGAGCGCTACGCCAAGCCATATCGCCCTGCGTGGCGTGTGTGAAACCGGCTTCGCGGTTTGCGCCGCATTTGGGCCCACCCAACTTCTGGGCATCGACCGTTTCTGCTTTTTCGCCACGCCTTGCTCCAGTCACCGTCGACCGAGGTTGAGCATCGCAGCATCCGATCGCGCCGTCAAGAGCAGTCAGAAACAATGCTCAACACACCGGTCCCTTCCAGGGTACCCACCCCTTCAAAGACCAAGGTACCAGCAGTCAAAAACATTCTCGCTGGATCGCCCCCGACGAACTTGCATATTCACGCCGGAATAGTAGCTTCGAGCGGGACCGTGGCAGACGGGTATCGCGGAGGTGGAGATCATGCCACACCCCAGAGGCGCAGGTTACGCTAATCGACCCGGGCGAACAAAACGCTCCTCGATATCGCGAGGCAAGATCATGCTGCTCGGGGTGCTGGCCGTCCTGCTTGTGCTGGCTGGGATGGCCGTCTCCGCAACAGCGTGCGAAGGCGTTGGCGGTCCGGAACTGACGACATTGACAACGTCGCTATCGGGGGAAGGCAAAGAAGGCACGACGATCACGGTCCTGGAAGGCTCGAAGGTCAAGGACAAAGCCACCCTCAAAGGGAAAAACGCGGGTACGGCGACCGGCAAAGTCACGTACAAGGTGTACTCCAACAGCGAATGCAAAACAGTCGTAGCCAACGCTGGAGAAGTGTCCGTAAGCGGCGAAAGCGTCCCAGCGTCAAGCGAAGAGGAACTCGAAGGCGGAGCCACCTACTACTGGCAGGCGCATTACAGCGGCGATTCCAAAAACGCCGAATCCACGAGCGAATGCGACGAGATATTGACCGTCAAAGCCAAAACGTCGCTGACGACCAAGCTCTCGGGGGAAAGCAAAGAAGGCGAAGAACTGACCGTACTCGAAGGCTCCAAGGTCAAGGACAAAGCCACGCTCAAAGGGAAAAACGCCTCCACGGCTACCGGTAAAATCACGTACAAGGTGTACTCCGACAGCGAATGCAAAACGCTCTACAAAGAAGCCGGCGAAGTCACCGTCAGCGGCGAAAGCGTCCCGGCGTCCAGCGAAGAGGAACTCGAAGGCGGAGCCACCTACTACTGGCAGGCTACGTACAAAGGCGACAGTCTGCACCAGGAATCCAAAAGCGAATGCAACGAGATATCGAATATCAAGGCGAAAACGTCGCTGACGACCAAGCTCTCGGGGGAAAGCAAAGAAGGCGAAGAACTGACCGTGCTCGAAGGCTCCAAGGTCAAGGACAAAGCCACGCTGGCCGGGACTAAATCGTCTACCGCCAGCGGGAAAGTCGTATACAAGGTCTATTCGGACAAAGAATGCAAAACGCTCGTCGAAGAAGCCGGCGAAGTCACCGTCAGCAGCGGCAGCGTCCCTGCGTCCAACGAAGTCGAGTTGACCGGCGGCGCCTCCTACTACTGGCAGGCTACGTACAAAGGCGACAGTCTGCACCAGGAATCCAAAAGCGAATGCAACGAGATCGCCAACATACAGGCGCCGACCACGCTGTCAACCTCGCTGTCCGGCGAAAAACAGACAGCCGCGGAAATCTCGGTCAGCGAAGACGCGTCGGTGAACGACGCCGCGACACTCAGCGGCACGGCCGCGTCCCTGGCGACGGGCACCGTCAAATACGACGTCTACTCCGACAGCGAATGCAAAACGCTCGTCAAAGAAGCCGGCGAAGCGACCGTCAGCGGCGCATTCATGCCGTCCTCCAGCAGCGAGACGCTCACACCGGGCACCTACTTCTGGCGGGCAAGCTACTCCGGCGATAAGCTCAACGCCCCCTCGACCAGCGTCTGCGCAACGGAGGTCGAGGCCGTCACACCTGAGCTCACCACCATGCTTTCGGCCGAAGGACAGTCCGGCGAACAGCTTGAAATCCTCGAAGGAGCCGGCGTGAAGGACACCGCGACCCTGCACGGCGAAAACGCGTCGATCGCGACGGGCACCGTCAAATACGACGTCTACTCCGACAGCGAATGCAAAACGCTCGTCAAAGAAGCCGGCGAAGTCACCGTCAGCGGCACGAGTGTGCCCGCCTCAAGTGAAGAGACGCTCTCGCCCGGCACCTACTACTGGCAGGCAAGCTACTCCGGCGACGCGCACAACCCAGCCGCGAAAAGCGAATGTGGTATCGAGGTCGTGGTCGTCACGACGTCGACCATGCTTTCGACGTCGCTGGCAGGAGAAAGCAAAACGGGAGCGGATATCGAAGTCAAAGAAGGCTCGGCTGTGCACGACACCGCGACGCTCAGCGGCACCAACGCCGCGACCGCCGGCGGCCACATCGAATACAACGCCTACTCCGACAGCGAATGCAAAGAACTCGTCGCGCAGGCCGGCAGCGGCGAGGTCACGAGCGGCAGCGTACCCCCCTCCAGCGAAGAGACGCTGCCGGCAGGCACCTACTACTGGCAGGCGATCTACTCCGGCGAAGGCGTCAACCACAGCACCACCAGCACGTGCGGAGCGGAGAAGTCCGTTGTCACGGCGTCGGTCACGACCTCGCTGTCGGGTGACTCCCACACAGGCGCCGAAATCGAAGTTGAAGAAGACGAATCGGTAACCGATACCGCGACGCTACATGGCGAACACGCCTCGATCGCAACGGGCACAGTCAAATACGCCGTATACTCGGACGGCAAATGCGAACATCTCGTCACAAACGCCGGAGAAGTGTCAGTTAGCGGGGCGAGCGTTCCGGCGTCCGACGCAGAAACCCTATCACCAGGAATCTACTACTGGCAGGCAAGCTACTCGGGTGATGCAAATAACGCACCGGCGAAAAGTGCGTGCAGCACCGCCGTCGTAGTAGTCAGCTCAGCGCTGGCGCAATACGCCGCTCTCGGCGATTCCTTCTCGGCTGGCGAAGGGGCAAAATCATATTACGTTAATACGAATGTTGAACGGGGAAACCAATGCCACCGCAGCACGGTTGCGTATCCCGTGCGACTCGCAGAAGCACGCTTTCCGGACCTACGATTAACGATCGGGAGGGAAAACGAAGTGTTTGCACCTGAACCTGCGTTTATCTTTCGCGCGTGCAACGCTGCTGTCACAACAAACGTCTGGCATATCGGCCAGTACAACGAGTGGATCGGGGGCGGAGTGAACGAATGGATCACTCTACCCCCACAGGTCAGGTGGCTATATAAGGGAGAACCTCCCACAGAACCCAACGAACGGATCACGCTGGTGACATTGACCATTGGTGGCAATGATGCAGGCTTCGGCACGATCGCTGAAAACTGCATTAACAGTCCTCTATTTGATGGCGTAATATACACACGCAAAAAATGCGAAGAAGTGATTGACGAATGGGAAACGGGCGAAGCGCGTACCCCGAATACCCTCACACCAGGACTGGGGATCCCTTCTCTGATCACCGCGATTCCCCGGACACTGAATGCAATCCATGAAGCGGCACCGAATGCACGTATTAGGGTTCCCCTGTATCCGGAGATCCTTAACACGGAAATACATCCTAGGATCATGCTTGACGAACACTTTGAGGCATACGTAGAAAACCCCATTTGGTGGGAAGCAAGTGTCGCCGTCGCGATGGAAAGGCTTCAACGCCTGTTGAACGAAACGATCGCCACGAGCGTTAAGGACTGGGCGGAAACTAATGGCGTGGATGCAGCGGTCATACCAAATACAGTAAATACGTTTAAGGGCCATCGACTCGGCGACGCCGTACCATGGGTAAACGGGTTTATACAGAGCGGGTTTTTGGAATTTCGTGAATCTCTCCACCCAACCTGTCGGGGACAGCTAGCGTTGGCGAGGACAATGCTGGGACCGCTCGGATTCGTAGAACCAGAAGAAGGTTGGATATGTTGACGTGGACGACCCCGTATCGCGAGTCAGATGGCCGCCTTTCGTCAAATGTTGGTTCTCTCTATTGGCAGGCAATTGTCGTATCGGCCGAACCGGTGTTCGGGTCGGACACCCCAACGGAGGAGATCAATAATCAGAAACATTCTATGGATGTGGGCCAGGATCACCTTGTAAATTGGACGGCTACGAAGTAGCGTCGACCAGGAGAATGGCCAGCAGCGACATCGAGGCGGATCTTGGATCTTATGTCAGGCGATCTTCACCAATTAGGGCAAGCAAAGAATTTATTGATAGCGCGCTGCAGGGTCCTGCTGGTAGAGGTACTTGCCTTCCTGCTCGTGTCCGCTGGGATGGCCGTCTCCGCAACAGCGTGCGAAGGCGTTGGCGGTCCGGAACTGACGACATTGACAACGTCGCTATCGGGGGAAGGCAAAGAAGGCACGACGATCACGGTCCTGGAAGGCTCGAAGGTCAAGGACAAAGCCACCCTCAAAGGAAAAAACGCCTCTACGGCAACCGGCAAAGTCACGTACAAGGTGTACTCCGACAGCGAATGCAAAACGCTCGTCAAAGAAGCCGGCGAAGTCACCGTCAGCGGCGAAAGCGTCCCAGCGTCGAGCGAAGAGGAACTCGAAGGCGGCGCCTCCTATTACTGGCGAGCGCATTACAGCGGCGATTCCAAAAACGCCGAATCCACGAGCGAATGCACCGAGATATCCACCGTCGAGGCCAAAACATCGCTGACGACCAAGCTCTCGGGAGAGGGCAAAGAAGGCGAAGAACTAACCGTCTTCGAAAACTCCAAGGTCAAGGATACAGCCACTCTCAGTGGCACCAAATCCTCCACCGCGGGCGGGAAAGTGGTATATAAGATCTACTCGGACAAGGAATGCAAAACGCTCGTCAAGGAAGCCGGCGAAGTGACCGTCAGCTCAGGGAGCGTACCCGCCTCCAGCGAAGAGGAACTGGAAGGTGGCAAAACGTACTACTGGCAGGCGACCTACAAAGGCGATACCCTGCACCAGGAATCAAAAAGCGAATGTGGCAAAGAGGTCGTCAATGTAAAAGACCTTGAACCAGTCTACTTTGCCTCCCCTACCGGCGGATACCCCTACGGGGTTAGCATCACCGGCACTAAAATGACTATTTTGGAAGCGGGAAAAGACTCTGTCACCTGCGGAAAAGTCGAATTTACCGGCGAACTAACCAAAACGTCGGAAACTCAGACCTTGACTCCTGACTATAGTGAATGCGAAGGCGATATCGAAGGGACCAAATCGAGCGCGACGGTCAGTCCAGGGACTTGCAAGCTCGAATTCGGCGACCTTAGGGAAGGCCCCGAAATCGAAGGCGAAATAAAGGAAATGACAGGCAAGGAGTCCATCGGTCCTAGTCCTTGTGGCGCCATCAAGATAGAAGTCCCAAGCTCTAGCTGCACGTTTGAAGTCCCCGCCCAAGGACCAGCTAAAGGCGCCACGCTGAAGCCCAGCGGCGAAGAAATCGAAACTACCTCTACCCTGGAAGAAGCGAATCTCGAATACACCAAAGGCTGCGAACCAAAAGAAAAACTCATCCCGCATACCTTTTATCTGCTACTCCATGGAGTAATCCACGAGATTATCGAATTTACAGATGCACATTTTACATTCTGGTACGGTGGCACGCAAATAACTTCACTGACATTCCCCAATGAAAATGAAGAAAGAGAAGTCGAAATCAGAAACCCAAACCACTTTCTTCTATACTACGATACCAGTAAGTATACGGGAGCCTCTCCAAACTGGAGACTTACCAACATTGCGGGCCAGCCAGGCTTGGGTTGCATAGGTGTAGTATTTCTGCATAACGGAACCTGTAGATACGGCATTATATCGCCCAGAGAACGACCGGCGACAATAACCTATTATTTCGAAGGCTACATCTTCAATCGCGGGGAATTGACAGTTAAAGTGGGATAACAGGCACCTGACTCTGATGCGCCCCGCCAAGAGCGCTCGTGGTGCCGAGTAGAGATCGCTGACCACCTTTGACTTCGTTCGAACCCATTGCAAAAACAAACGACCGCAGCCGAGGTTGCGAGCGCTGCGGGCCCTACATCGCGCGACACCCACCCGGCCTATGACCCCACACCGGGACCTACGAGGTCGCGCCACGTCAACCCACGAGCACGTAGATTTGCTTCGGTCGGGTCGGTCCGGCTCAGGTCTTTCGAAGAACGGTGATGAACTCGTACTGGTTAGTCACGAGCGTCTCAATCTCAAAAGGTATATGCAGTACGCGGCGTGCATGCTCTAGTAGCTCGCGGAACTCTATGGACGACCAAACATGGAAGTGAATCGAGTAGTCCGTCTCATCTAGCATGCGCACACACTCAGCTACAGCGTCACTCGGCACCTTCTTGACAAGGCGAGCCCATTCTTCCTGATGCTCGCGCCGTGACCAGCTTGGTCCCTCCTGATGGTCCCTGATGACGTGATCGAGCGGCGTAGCGTTCCTCTCTCGATCAAAGGTCTTATGTCGATCAGGAACAGCGAGATAAAGGATACCGCCCTCGCGCAGCACGCGAAGGTGAGCCGCGATCGTTCCGAGAGGGTCCTGTGTGTGCTCGATGAAGTGATTGGCGATAATGAAGTCGGCCGAGGAATCGAGCTGCTTCTGCAGCGACTCGCCATCGTCGACCACATCGACAGGCACCAAGTCATATCCAGCCAGCTCCGGATAGTGCTCCCTCAGCTGTTCCACGTTCATGCGATCAACGTACTTGACGGAAACAGCGTGCGATACCCACAGCGGCCGGTGCAGAGCACCAATCTCCAAGCCAGATCCACGAATGTGGCGTCGGGACAGCCGACGACGACGCAGGTTGAAAACTACATTTAGGATTCGCGAGACCAGCCAGTTCCATCCGCGACGAGGAATCGCTTTCACGCCGACAGCCTCCACTTACTTTATGCAGTCGATCTGGACGAAAGTTCGCTGATATACGGATGGTATATTGACCCGCTTTACTCCACAGAGCCGGCCGTTCGGTCGTTCTGCCGCAAAGACATAGATGCCGGGAGTAACCCTCGTATGGAATTCTCCGCGTGCGCTTGTCGTCGCAGGCGCGACGAAATTCCTACGGAGGGCAGTGCTCGACCGGCCAATAAGCACCTTCCAACCTGCGAGAGGCTTGCCACCCACGCGGACGTGTCCGACGATCCTCCCTGGCGCAGGAACTGACCGCGCGTTAGCGAGCATCA
This sequence comes from uncultured Solirubrobacterales bacterium, assembly GCA_963725265.1. Lineage (GTDB taxonomy): Bacteria > Actinomycetota > Thermoleophilia > Solirubrobacterales > Solirubrobacteraceae > Palsa-744. The sequence goes on along the minus strand of CAVRXP010000001.1, from coordinate 1,174,940 downwards.
CGACGGGTCCGCATGCGATGACCGCGAGAGCGCAAGCCACGATGCCGCTGCCGCAAGACGTTGAGCTATCACGTGATCATCCTCCTAGAGTCTTGTTCTCCACTATTCTATGTTACGAGCATCTCGGACTCTACCACATGTTCGACTGTTCGCTACCTGTCGGAGGTTCGAGCCAAATCCATCCATGCCCTCGTTCCCTACAAGAGACGGTGACCCGTATATGAGCCACCCGTCCCAGGCAACGGCGATCCAGCTAACGTCGGGCGCTAGCTGCTCTGCTGGCTGTTTCTGCTTGCTCAAGCGCTCGCGCTGAGGCTGCGAAGGCACTGGCCGATTCCGGAGCGGCTGTCTCCACCGTCACGGCACCGAGTGATCCTAGGCTCGGTTCCTGCGAGCTGATCGTTCGTCCCTCTACAAATCCGGTTTTCGCGTCAACGATGAGGGTCAGCACAGAGCCCGCCGGGGGTCTGTCAATTTTTTTGTGTAAGTGGCTTTGTTGGTCATGTGGTGTTGTGGTTACTGGGTGGTGTTGAGTCTGTAGAGACTCGATGGCGTTGGTGGTGTAGACGATCTTTCTAGGCTCAACCGGGAACTCCAGGAATGGTACGAACTCTTGCCATGCGTTCTCCCAGGATCGGATCATCGTGGGATATTGGGCACGCCAGTTCTCCCTTGCGGCTCGGGCTCTCAGGAGTGTGCAGCGAGCCCGCGGGAACCAGCGACGGCCCCTCAGTCTGTGTCTGGCTCAACACCGCCGCCGCGCGATCAAACGGACGAGCGGGCAGTGACCGAGTAGGGCTCGTCCTCGTTGAGGTAGTTGAGGTGAAGGCGGAAGGCATACGACTCCTTTCGAGGAGCTGCGATCGCAGCGCACGGCAGCGAGCTGGTCGACAAGAGAGCTCGTCTATTCGTCCTCCGAGCGACCCGTCTTGCACCATGCGAGTGGTCAGGACCGCACGCGGCCGCGCCTCGTGCTCGCCCGCCGTGGCACGCTGGCACCGGCCTTGCTCAGCACGAGGAGGACTCACCGAGACGCGCAGATGCCGCCGGTAGCGCGGGTGCCGCTGCAAACGTCTTGCAAACGTTTTGCGAGGCGCTGCAAACGTATTGCGATCGCCAAGCACGCGAAACGGCACAAACCACGGCGAAATGGCTTGCGCAGAGCCCAACGTTTTCGCGGCATGACGCCGATGAACGCTGGGCTTCGCGGGTCTTTCTGGTATCGGGGCGGCCGGATTCGAACCGGCGATCCCCCGCCCCCAAAGCGGGTGCGATACCAGGCTTCGCTACGCCCCGTTGGGCGTTGACTCTAACGCCATTCGACGCATAGGCAGATCTTGCGGCCGCACGACCCTACTGCTAGGGTCCGCCCCGCCATGGCCGACATCCAACCCCTGCGCGCCCTGCACTACGACCAGTCGCTCGTCGGCCCGCTCGCGGACGTCACCGCCCCGCCCTACGACGTGATCGACCCCGCCGCAGCGCGAAGCGCTGCTCCAGCGCTCCCCCTTCAACGTTGTCGCCGTCGACCTGCCCAAGAGCGACCCCGATCCCTACGCGGCAGCAGGCGAGCTCTGGGAGGCCTGGCAGCTCCAGGGTGCCATCGTCCGCGACCCCGAGCCCGCCATCTGGGCCCACACCCAGACCTACACCGGCCCCGACGGCCAGACGCGCACCCGCAGCGGCTTCTTCTGCCGGGTGCGGATCGAGGGCTATGGACCGGGACGGGTACGCCCGCACGAGCGCACGCACCCGGGCCCGAAGGAGGATCGCCTGCGCCTGATGAGGACGACCCGCGCGAACCTCTCCCCCATCTTCTCCCTCTTCTCCGACCCCGCGAACGCCGCCTGGAAGGCCCTGGCAGCCGGCGACCGAGGACGCCCCCTGGGGCGAGGTCACCGACGCCGACGGCACCGTCCACCGCTCTGGCGCGTGACCGACTCCGCAGGCGATCGCCGCCGTGCAGGCAGGCCACCAGCGACGCCGAGCTGCTGATCGCCGACGGGCACCATCGCTACGAGACCGCGCGCGACCTACGCCGAGGAGCTCGGCGGCGAGGGCGAGCACCGCTACATGCTCATGTGCCTGGTCGCGCTCGAGGACCCGGGCCTCACCGTCTTCCCCACCCACCGCCTCGTGCGCGGCCTCGATCGCGAGCGCCAAGAGGCCTTGAGAGAAACATTGCGTCGCGACTTCGAGATCGCGGAGGTGCCGCTCGATCAGCTCGCGCCCGAGCCCGGCAGCGGGCCCGCTGCAGCTCGGCTACATCGACGCCCACCACCAGCAGCCATACCGCCTGACGCTCAAGGACCAGGCGATCGCCGACGCCGCGCTGCCCGACTTCTCCGAGGCCTACCGCAGCCTGGACACCGGAGTGCTCGAGGCGCTGCTGCTCAAGCGGACGCTGGGCTCTCCGACGACGACATCTCCCACTTCAACGGCCTCTTCTACGCGCGCAGCACCGAGGAGGCGCTCGCGATGGTGCGCTCGGGCGAGTACGACGCCGCCTTCCTGATGCGCCCAACGCCCGTCGAGCAGGTTCGCGAGATTGCGGCCGCCGGCGAGAACATGCCGCCCAAGTCGACGTTCTTTTACCCGAAGCTGCTGACCGGGCTGCTGTTCAACCCCCTTTCGTAGCCCAGTGCCGTCGATACCATGGAAGGAGAGGGTGCTGTGACAACCCGATCGGAAGGTGTTGCAGTGATGAAGGCCAGTGTTAGGCGCAACGATTCGGCGTTCAAACACACAGTGCAGGTGCGCGACCACCAGCTGACGGTGGACGAGCCGCTGGAGTCCGGCGGCGAGGATGCCGGTCCCGATCCGCAGGAGCTGCTCGCGGTGAGCCTCGCCTCCTGTACGGCGATCACGATGGAGATGTACGCGGCCCGCAAGGGCTGGGACATCGGCAAAGTCGAGGTGGACGTGCAGTACACCCCGGCCGAGCGCGGCTGCCCGACCAAGTTCGACGTGGTGCTGCGGCTGCCAGACGATCTGCCCGAGGAGCAGGTGGAGCGCCTGCAGGTGATCGCGGCGAAGTGTCCGGTCCACCGGACGCTCGACGGCGAGGTCATGTTCCAGGAGCGCGTCGAGCGCACCAGCGTCCCGGTCTGAGTCGCTGGCGCGCTCGGCTCAAGCGCGACGCTGGCAGCGGAGCTGAGCGCGGTCCTGCTCGACGTGGCCATCGCACTCCCAACCGCAGGCCGACGAGCAGGTGCCGGCGGCGGTGCTGGTGGCGCTGTACGAGGCCGGTGACGGCGAGCTGCGCGTCGTGCTTGACCAAGCGCCGCGCGGACCTGCGCCGGCACGCGGGCGAGATCTCCTTCCCGGGTGGACGACGCGATCCCGAGGACGCGACGCTGGCCGACACCGCGCTGCGCGAGGCCGAAGAGGAGATCGGGCTCGCGCGCGCCGAGGTGACGATGGTCGGGGCGCTGGAGCGCACCTCCACGTTCGTGACCAATTACGCGATCCACCCGTTCGTCGGCCTGCTGGAAGGGCCCCATCCGTGGCGCGCCTCGGAGCTCGAGGTCGACGCGGTGCTCGAGCCGACGCTGCGCGAGGTTCGCGCCGGCCGGACGCGCACGCGTATCGAACGGCGTGGAATCTCCTTCGAGACCGATGCCTACGTGTTCGACGAGCAGCTCGTGTGGGGCGCGACGGCGCGCATCCTTGAGGAGCCTGCTCGAGCGCGTCGGCCCGCTACTCGACCGCCGCGCCGGCAAGTGACGCGGCGGTCACGTCCACGAGCCCAGAGGGGGTGGACTCGAAGTCTGTCCGTCTAAGCCCCGGTGGCCACCGGGACGCCGACGAGGCTGCCCCACTCCGTCCAGGAGCCGTCGTAGTTCTTGACGTGCTCGGAGCCGAGCAGCTCGTGCAGGACGAACCACGTGTGTGCGGAGCGCTCGCCGATGCGGCAGTAGGCGATGATGTCCTTGCCGTCGAGCACGCCCTTGGAGCCGTACAGCTCGCGCAGCTCCTCGGCGCTCTTGAAGGTGCCGTCCTCGTTGACCGCCTGCGCCCACGGGATCGATGCCGCGCCCGGGATGTGACCGGCGCGCTGGGCGCCCTCCTGCTCGTAGCCGCTGGGCGAGATGATCTCGCCGGCGAACTCGGCCGGCGAGCGCACGTCGACGAGGTTGACAGAGTCGCCGACCGCGGCGAGCACCTCCTCGCGCCTGGCTCTGATCGTCTCGTCGCCCGGCTTGGCACACGAATGTCGCAGGGGCGTGGCCGGGATCCTCGGTCGTGGTCGGCCGTCCGTCGGCGATCCACTTTTCGCGTGGGCCGTTGAGCAGCAGCACCTTGTCGTGGCCGTAGTACTTCAGATACCAGTAGGTGTAGGCGGCGAACCAGTTGTTGCGGTCGCCGTAGAGCACGATCGTGTGGTCGCTTGAGATCCCGTTGCGGGAGAACAGTGCGCCGAAGTCCTCCGGGCCGAGGAAGTCGCGCTTGACGGGGTCCTGCAGATCCTGCTTCCAGTCGAATCCGACCGCGCCGGGGATGTGGGCCTCGGCGTAGAGCTCGGGGTTCTCGTCGACCTCGACGATGCGGATATCGCTGTCGCCAAGATGCTCCTCGAGCCAGGCTGCGTCGACGAGCACGTTCTTTGAATATCCGGACAAGTCGTCTGCCCTCCTGTATCGAAGCTCATCGTCAAAAGCCGATCGGCTTTTGGGTATATAGGAGGAGGATAGCGCGCTCACGCGCCCGTCCGACCACCCTCCAAGAGACCCGCGATCGACTGCAGCGCCTGCGCCAGCCATACCTCGCGATCGCGCAACGGATCGGCCCTCAACATTGCGACTGGGATCGAGTTGCGCGTCGCTGTCTCCGACACCGACCGCTCATGGCCGCCCGCCTGATACACGAAGCCGCGCATCGAGCTGTCCACCGCGCGGAGCAGGAAACGCTCCGGCGAGGAGCCATCCAGCCAGCACACGATTGCGACGTGCTCCAACGCGCCCCGGTCGGCGTGCGCGACGGCATTCACCACGTGACCCTCCCGCCCTAGAGCGTCTGCCAGCAGCGATGCACTGGAGCCAAGCCCGACGATCAGGAATCTTGCCACCCGGCAATCCTATGCTCGGCGCAAGTTGGGCGCCGCGGCCGGTGGGGGACCGCGACGCCCGATCAGGTGAGCGGCACGTCGGTTTGCAGCAGGGGATGGTATGGGCGAGACGCCGCGGGAGAGGTTGGATACAACGCCCCGCCTGACCCTGTGCGCGATCGTGCTCAGTCACTCACGCTCTTGCGATTTGCTCGTGCCGCCCAGCGGCGGAGAGTCTCCTCCTCCCCGCCGTCTTGTCAGCAAGAGAACACAACGTATGTAAACACAATGCAGAGGATATGTCAAGCCCGTTCTTTTTGTTCTCGGGCCACGCACACGCCGCACGCCGCTCACGGGCACCCTCAGTGGCTTCCAGCCGGCGAGCCCATCCGCCACGCCGAGCTCCAATACCATCCGCGCGGATGCCGAACAAGCGCCCGACCGACGATGTCGTGACGATGGACAAGATCGTGGCGCTGTGCAAGCGCCGCGGCTTCATCTTCCCCTCCTCGGAGATCTACGGCGGCGTCGGCTCGACCTACGATTTCGGCCACTACGGCGTACTGCTCAAGGGCAACGTCAAGAGTGAGTGGTGGCGCGCGATGGTGGGTCAGCGCGATGACATCGTGGCGCTCGACTCAGCGATCCTGCAGCACCCGCGCGTATGGGAGGCCTCGGGCCACCTCGCCGGTTTCACCGACCCGCTAGTGGACTGCAAGACCTGCGGGCAACGCTTCCGCGCCGACCACCTCGCCGACCTGCCGTGCGGGCGCAAGCCCTCCAAGCACCCGGGTGAGACCGACGAGTGCGACCTGACCGATGCGCGCGACTTCAACCTGATGTTCGAGACGACCATCGGGCCAGTGAAGGAGTCGGGCTCGGTCGCCTATCTGCGCCCGGAGACCGCGCAGGGGATCTTCATCAACTTCAAGAACGTGCTGCAGTTCTCGCGCAAGAAGCCTCCGTTCGGGATCGCGCAGGTGGGCAAGTCCTTCCGCAACGAGATCACCCCCGGCAACTTCATCTTCAGGACGCGCGAGTTCGAGCAGATGGAGATGGAGTTCTTCACGCCGCCGGATGAGGCGCAGAAGTGGTTCGAGCACTGGCTCGCAGAGAGGATGCGCTGGTATGTGGAGCTCGGCATCAGGCCAGACCACCTGCACCTGCGAGCACACGATCCCGACGAGCTCTCGCACTACTCCTCGGGCACCAGCGACGTGGAGTACCTGTTCCCGATCGGCTGGTCGGAGCTCGAGGGGATCGCCAACCGCGGCGACTTCGACCTCAAACAGCACGCCGAGTTCTCGGGCGAGAAGCTCGAGTACTTCGATCCGCAGAGCGGCGAGCGCTACATACCCCACGTGATCGAGCCGGCCGCGGGCGCCGATCGGGCGACGCTCGCGTTCCTCGTGGACGCCTATGACGAGGAAGTCGTGCAGAGCGCGGGCGCCGAGGACGGATCGGCGGGGAAGGACGGGAAGCCACAGGAAACCCGCACCGTGCTGCGCCTGCACCCGCGCCTGGCCCCGGTGAAGGTGGCGGTGATGCCACTCGTCAAGAAGGACGGCCAGCCGGAGCTTGCGCGCGAGATCTACGAGGATCTGCGCGGACGCATGCAGAGCGAGTACGACGAGGGCGGCTCGATCGGCAAGCGCTACCGCCGCCAGGACGAGATCGGCACGCCGTGGGGCGTGACGATCGACCACCAGTCGATCGAGGACGAGCACCGTCACGCTGCGAGACCGCGACTCGCTCGCACAGGAGCGCGTAAAGATCGACGAGCTCGCCGGCGAGCTCGAAAAACGGCTGGCGACTCCGTGGCGCACGCCCAAGCTCGAATCTATATAGCTTCACTCGCAAAATCATTACAAGTTTGAACGAACACAAAAAGATATACACAACCCACGCACCCGCGACCGGCGACCCGAACAGACCGGCGTGCACGACAAGGAGGAGACCGATGGACTTCGACCTGACCGACGAGCAAGAGCTGATCCGCAGCACCGCGCGCGAGTTCACCGACAAGGAGATCGTGGAGCAAGCCAAGCAGAACGCGCGCAACCACCACTTCGACCTGGAGATCGTGAAGAAGATCGCCGACCAGGGCTATCTCGGCGCGATCGTGCCCCGCGAGTACGGCGGCGCCGGTCTCGATTACCTCTCCTACGGGCTGGTGGTCGAGGAGATCGGCAGGGGTTGCTCGTCGGTGCGCACCGTGATCTCCGTGCAGACCTCGCTCGTGTGCAGCGCGATCCTCAAGTGGGGCAGCGAGGAGCAGAAGCAGCACTACCTGCCGAAGCTGTGCTCGGGCGAGTGGCTGGGGTGCTTCGGGCTGACCGAGCCCGACACCGGCTCGGACGCCGCCAAACAGCGCACGCGCGCGAAGAAGACCGACACAGGCTGGGTGATCAACGGCGCGAAGATGTGGATCTCGATGGGCAACTACGCGAAGGTGGCGCTGATCTTCGCCCAGACCGACCCCGAGTTGGGCCACAGGGGGCTGGCGTGCTTCATGGTCGACACCGATCAGCCCGGCTACCAGCCGAGCACGATCGAGCACAAGATGGGCCTGCACGCCTCCGACACCGCCTCGATCGCCCTCGAAGACGTCGAGGTCTCAGACGATCAGATGCTTGGCGAGATCGGCGACGGCTTCAAGGTGGCGATGTCCTCGCTCGACTCCGGGCGCTACTCGGTGGCGGCCGGCTGCGTGGGGATCTGCCAGGGGTGCGTGGAGGAGTCGGTCAAATACGCCAAGGAGCGCGAGCAGTTCGGCAAGCCGATCGCGAGCTTCCAGCTCGTGCAGGCGATGATCGCCGACATGGTGCTGAAGACCGACGCCTCGCGCATGCTCGTGTATCGCGCCGGCTTCCTCAAGGACAAGGGTCGCCCGAACACGCTGGAGACCTCAGTCGCCAAGCTGCACGCCACCGAGGCGGCGGTGGAGTGCTCGAACACGGCGATCCAGGTGCACGGCGGCGCCGGCTACGTCGACGACCATCCCGGTCGAGCGCTACTTCCGCGACGTGCGCGTCACCACCCTGTACGAGGGCACCTCGCAGATCCAGAAGCTGATCATCGGCCGCGCGATGACCGGCATCAACGCGCTCGTGCCTTCCTGAAGGGAACTCGTCCGATGATGATCGAAACAACCCTTCGTGACCTCCTGAGAGGAGATTCTCGTGCAAGGAGAGTCTGAGAATTTGGAGGGATTGGATGGGCGTGCCGCGGGTGTCATAGGGGTTGTTGGCGCTGGCACGATGGGCAGTGGTATCGCCCAGCTGGCGTGCAAGGCAGGTGCTCGCACGCTCCTGCATGACCCGCTGCCCGAGGCGCTAACGCGCGGGGAGCAGCGCGTGCTGAAGGGTCTGCAGAAGGAAGTCGACAAGGGTAGGCTGACGGCCGAGCAGGCCCGGGAGGCCGGCGAGCGCCTCCGAGCCGGTGGACGAACTGGAGCAGTTGAGCCCGTGCGAGCTGGTGATCGAGGCGGCGCCCGAGCGGCTTGACGTCAAGCACGAGCTGTACGGGCGCCTGTCGGAGATCGTCAACGAGCGACTGCGTGCTTGCGAGCAACACCTCCTCGCTGCCGATCACCGCGGTCGCGGCCGGAGCCACGCATCCCGAGCGCGTGGTGGGCATGCACTTCTTCAACCCCGCCCCGCTGATGCGTCTGCTGGAGGTGATCGCCGGCCTGCTCTCCGACGAGCGCGCACTGGCGATCGCGCAGGCGACCGGCCTCGCGATGGGCAAGGACGTGATCCGCGCCGCCGACGTGCCCGGCTTCATCGTCAACCGTTGCAACCGTCCCTTCGGCCTGGAGGCACTGCGCCTATTGCAGGAGCGGGTCGCGGACGTCGAGACGATCGACCGCATCGTGCGGATCGGCGGCGGCTTTCGCATGGGGCCGTTCGAGCTGAGCGACCTCGTGGGCGTCGACACCGGCTTCGACGTCTCCAAGAGCTTCTACGAGCTGAGCTTCGGCGAGCCGCGCTGGCGCCCCTCCCCCATCCAGGCGCGCCAGGTGGCGGCCGGGCTGCACGGGCGCAAGACGGGTCGCGGCTACTACGACTACAGCGGAGAGGGCCCGCATCGGCCCGCCGACCCTGACCCGCCCGACGCGCGGCGGCGACGCGATCGTGACGGGCAACGGACCCGTGGCCGATGCGCTGCGCGCGCTCGCTCCCGGCCAGCGTGGCCCTGAGATCGCCGTGGACGGGCTCGGCGGCACCGTGGACGGCGAGCCGTTCTACGCGATCGTGCCGCTCGCCCTGGTCGAGGTCACCGGCGAGGCCGGCGAGCAGGTCTTCAGGGGCCTTGGCCTGCACACCGAGCGCGTGCAACCCGCCCCCGCCGGCGTGCTCGCAAGGATCGTCTGCCAGGTGATCAACGAGTCGGCGTTCGCGCTCGGCGAAGGCGTCGGCTCGGTCGATGACATCGACACCGGCATGATGCTCGGCCTCAGCCACCCCCGTGGGCCGTTCGCGTGGATGCGCGAGATCGGCCCGGGCGCAGGTGCTCAGGACGCTCGAAGAGCTGGGCGAGGAGTACCGCGAGGAGCGCTACCGCCCCGCGCCGGCGTTGCGACGCCTCGCGGCCGAAGCCGGCTGAGCGCCCGCTGCGTAGCCCCCTGCGCTACCAACTCAGGGAGTGGCGTCGGCGGTCGCCGCCGGCGGCGCCCACTGGGCCTCGGCCAAATCTCCGAACGGGCATCCCCTCGGGCGTGGGCACCTCGGGCGTGTCGCGCAGATACCACTCGGCGTCGAGCGCCGCCTGACAGCCTGAACCGGCCGCGGTGATCGCCTGACGGTATGTGTGATCGACAAGGTCGCCGGCGGCAAACACGCCCGGCCTGTTGGTGCGGGTGGAACGACCCTCGACCTTGACGTAGCCGTTCTCGTCAAGCTCGATCTGACCGTCCACGAGCGAGGACTGGGGCTCGTGGCCGACGGCGATGAACGCGCCTGTGATCGGGATCTCGCGCGGCTCGCCGGTCTCGGTGTTGATCAGCTTGGCGACGCCAAGAGCGCCGTTCTCGCCCGGCTCGAAACGCTCGACGGCATAGGGCGTCAGCAGCTCGATGTTCGACCTGCTCGCGCGCCCGCTCCAGCATGATCTTCGAGGCGCGGAACTCATCGCGGCGGTGCACGACGGTGACCTTGGCGGCGAACTTCGACAGGAAGATCGCCTCCTCCATCGCCGAGTCCCCGCCACCGACGATCACGGTCTGGGCGTCCTTGAAGAAAGCGGCGTCGCACGTGGCGCAGTAGGAGACACCGCGGCCGCTCAGCTCCTCCTCGCCTGGCACGCCGAGCTTCTTGTGCTCGGCGCCCATCGCGAGGATCACGGTGCGCGCACGGTGCTCGGTGTCGCCCACCCACACTTTGTGCACTGCCACCCAGCTCGCTCGGCGAGCTCCACGCGCTCGACCTGGTCGGTCTCCAGCGTCGCGCCGAAACGCTCGGCCTGCTCGCGCAGCTTGCCCATCAGGTCGGGGCCCATGATGCCCTCGGGGAAGCCCGGATAGTTCTCGACATCGGTCGTCTGCTGCAGCAGACCGCCCCACGCGAAGCCCTCGACGACGAGCGGACGCAGGTTGGCGCGCGAGGTGTACAGCGCCGCGGTGTAGCCCGCCGGGCCGCTGCCGATGATGATCGTGTTCTCGACCGTCCGCCATCTCGCCTCCAGTTCGCCGGCCTGACCAGCCGCAGTCGCTTTACTTTGTAAAGTATAACGCGTTTGCTAGGCGTGCAGCGGTCCGGCGGTCTCGATCGACTTCGCTGGGGCCGACTTGGGAGCCGCCTGCTCGCTGCGCCAGCGCGCCACCGTGCGGCGCAGCTGGAAGTAGGCGATCGCGCCCGGAATCGTTGGCAGCCAGAAGGAGATCGCCCGGTAGGCGAGCACCGCCAGCACCGCCTGGTCGAGGTTGACGCCGAATGCCGCGAAGGCGCCGATCATCCCACCCTCGACGCCGCCGAGCCCGCCCGGCAGCGGCAGCAGATTGCCGACCATGCCAAGGAAGTAGGCCATCAAGATGACCGTGAACGGGGGCGCGGAGCCAAACGCGTGGAAAGCAGGCCCACAGCACGCAGATGTCGAAGCCCCACCAGGCCGGCGCCCCCAGCAGTCCGGGGTCGCGTTCGCGCACCAACTCGATCGCCGTGCGCACGCCGCTCGCCGCCAGAGCGGGCACGGTCACCGCGCTTGCCAGCCAGTGCTCCAGGCGGCCCGATCCGGCCGCCCAGCGGGCCAGACGTCGCTCGATGTCGCCCGGTAGCAGCGCCATCGCACCGGCGACCGCGAACAGCAGCGCGGCAATCACCGCCGGCACGATCGTCAGCGCAAACGAGCCTTCACCGGGGAGCAGGCCGGTGCCCATTCCGATCCCGTCGAGCAGCACAGCCGCGGCATAGACCACGTACAGCAACACCATGAAGGCCACCATCCGACACGCGACGAGCCGCGGCTCCATGCCCGAGCGGCGCAAAGCCCAGGCGGTGAGCGCGATCCCGCCTGCGCCGGCGGCAGCGAACAAGCGCGTGGCAGCCAGGCCGGCCATCGTGATCTGGTAGCTCTCAGGCCACCCGATCGGGCTGGGCGGGCGCACGAAGACCGCCCGGAAGAGCACGACGTAACCGGCGAACGAGCAGACCTCGAGTAGCACACCGATCGCGATCCACCAGGTGTCGCCGCTCTCGATGCGATGGGCGGTGCTGCTGAAACCGGTGAGCTTGGGCAGTACGAAATACAGGAACGCCACCGCCGAGAGCACGAACACACCGAAGACGACCGCGCTGCGACGCGTGACCGGCACACGCGGCATCTGCTCATCGTCGTCCCTCTCCTCGACCGCGGAGAAATCCGCCGCACTCGTCTCATCGCGTTGCAGGCTCACGTCACACCATGTGCCTGGGCCTCGATCGCCGCAACCGCCCTACCAAAGCGTCGCAAGGCGGGACTGGCCTGTGGACCCAACCGGCGTACGGCCGTGGTCAGCGCGGCGCCGGCGATCAGATCCACGACATAGTGCTCGCCGAGATAGACGAGCGCGAAGCCGAGCGTGGCGGTGTAGCCCCAGCCCAGAGCGCCGGCGACCGGCCCAGTCTCTGAGAGCAGCTGGGCGGCCATCATCGATGTGGCGAAGTGCAGCGAGGGCATCGCGGCCAATGGATTGCCTCCAAGGACACTGTAAAGGGGGCCCCAGCCGTCTTTCCAAAAGAACTCCCCGTATTCGACCATCATGCGCCTCACGGCGACGTCGTCGGCGCGTGGCGCACCGGCAGGCACGGGCTCCACGATCGCGACCTCATGCGCGCCTGCGTCCCTGTCGAGGCGTCGAGCGAGCGACCGTTGAAATGCTTGTCGCGACCTGCATGCGCAGCCGCATACCACGGCGGAGCAGTGGGCAGTATCCAGTAGACCATCGCGCCGATGTCGAACACTGCGTAGGTCATCACCGCGGAGCGCTCGAAGCGTGAGCGGTGGCGCAGCATGATGTAGACGAGCGTTCCGTGAGGGACGAGAAACCAAAGCCAGTGTGCCCAGACAAGCACGCGGTCGCCGAGCCGCCACTGCCCGCGGGCGAGCCTGCGCTGCAGGCGCACCGTCGGTAGCTCGCCCAGGCCGAGCACGCGATCGACCGCGATCGGATAGTCGACGAGCACCCGCTGCTCTCTGGGCGCTCTCGTCGTCGTGGGGAGCCTTGTAGGCCGCCAGGTAAGCCCACATCTGCAGACGCGCACACCGCCACGTCGCGTGTGCGCGAGCGGCGCACGGCCACGCACAGGCCGATGGGAGCGGCGAACGCGACTGTCTGGGCCACGATCGGCGGCGTCGAGCAGGCGCTTGCGCAGGAGCGGCGCCATCGCGCCCGCGGCCACCAGGCCCCAGGCGGCTGTCCTGATGACCTTCGACCCCCGCACGGGGCGAGGAGTATATGACTCCTTTCGGCGGTTCCCGGCTGCGCGCGCAGCGCCGATCTGGCGTATGCCGTCGGCCGGGCTCCGCGCCCCCACCCGACCCCTCGCTCGCATCCGCCGTGCCCCGTCCCGGCTTCGACCCGCTCGCGCATGTGCTCTGTGCCTGCGCGACCAGCGCGCCGACGACGCGACTGGTCTCGTCGGCCTCGGGGTGCCATTGCACGCCGAGCACGAAGCGTCGATCGGGCATCTCGATTGCCTCGGGCAGACCGTCCATCGCCGAGGAGCCGCTGATCTGAAGGCCCTCCCCCAGCCGGTCCACGCCCTGATGGTGGTGGGACTTGGTGGCGTGATGGGTCTCGCCGGCAGCGCGCGCGGCAAGCGATCCCTCGACCAGACTCGACGTCGTGGTCGGCGCCGTCGAAGGTGCCGGGCACGCGCAGATGTTCGTGGTGGCCGAAGCGCTCGGGCAGGTGCTGCAGCAGCGTGCCGCCATAGGCCACATTGATCAGCTGCATGCCGCGACAGATGCCGAGCACCGGCAGTTCGCGCTCGATCGCGGCGCGCACGAGCGCGATCTCGAAGCGGTCGCGCTCGGGGACGGTGTCGAGCGTCTCTGGATGAGGCTTGCGCCCCATAGCTCGCCGGGTCGATGTCGGCGCCACCGGCCAGCACGAGACCGTCGAGCAGGTCGAGCACCTCCTCTGGGGCCTCCAAGCAGGAGCTCGTCGGGGGGCAGCATCACCACGAGCGCGCCCGCGCGCTGCACGGCCTCGACATAGCTGCGCGAGAGCAGCACCGCCTCCTGGTCCCACATTCCCCAGCGGGCCCGCTCGAGCGCTGTGCATATGCCGATCACAGGTCTGCCCATCGCCACACACCATAGACTCCCGCGCCGATGCAACTCGATACGGTCAACCTGACAGTTCTCGACGGCGCGGCGACGATCGAGCTGAACCGTCCACAGGCGCTCAACGCCTGGAACAAGCAACTGGGCGAAGACCTGCTCGCGGCGCTCAGCCAGCCGCCGAGGACGAGGCGTTCGCGCGGTTCGCATCATCGGCGCCGGGCGCGCCTTCTCCTCGGGCGCCGATCTGCGCGACATCAGCGGCGACGACCTGACGCCCGAGGGACGCCCGAACGTGTACGGGGTGCTCACCGAGCGCTACCACCCGATCATGCACGCCATCCGCGAGATGGAAAAGCCGGTGGTGGCGGCGGTGAACGGCGGCGCGGTCGGCATCGGCTGTTCGCTGGCGCTGTGCTGCGATCTGGTGGTGGCCGCTGAGAGCGCCTACTTCCTGCTCGCGTTCGTCAACATCGGGCTGGTGCCCGACGGAGGCTCCTCGCTGTTCGTGCCCACCCGCGTGGGGATGGCGCGAGCAGCGGAGATGGCGATGCTGGGCGAGCGTGTGTCCGCCTCGCAGGGCTCGATTGGGGGCTTGTGAACCGCGTCTTCGACGACGAGGACTTCGAGCGCGAGAGCGCCGCCCTCACAGCGCGCATGGCGGCCGGGCCGACGCGCTCCTATGCCGCCAGCAAGCGCCAGCTCAACAACCAGCTGTACTCGAACATGGCCGAGCAGCTCGAGCTGGAGGCCAAACTGCAGCAGGAGATGGCCGGCAGCGATGATTTCGTCGAGGGCGTGAGCGCCTTTCTGGCCAAGCGTCCAGCCGACTTCCGCGGACGTTGACGCGCGTTCCGTCCGCGCCTGAATAGAATCCCGCCCGCCTTGAGTCACCTGCTTGCCACACCCCTCGCGTTCTTCACCCCCCAGTCGGGCGGATCGCCCAACGCCGACCAGATCCACGGCCTGTACATGGTCACGCTGTATGTGGCGCTCGTGATCTTCGTACTGGTCGAGGGCGCGCTCGTGTACGCGCTGTTCCGCTTCCGCGCGCGCAAGGGCGCCGTGGCGGCCCAGATCCACGGCAACACGCGCCTGGAGATCGGCTGGACTGTGGGCGCCGCGGTGATCCTGCTGGGGCTGGCGGTGCTGACGTTCACCAAGCTCTCCTCGATTCAGGACCCCGTCAACTCGAGCCCCGAAGGCGAACATCTTGTCAGCGACAGCTCGCGCCTGTACGCGAGCAACGTGCAGAAGCTCCCTCCCAGCGGCAAGTCGCTGAACATCACCGTCGTCGGGCGCCAGTTCGTGTGGCAGTACGTCTACCCGGGAGCGAACGAAGCCGACGGCCTCGGCGCGCCCTACTCCTACCAGGAAATGGTCGTGCCCACGAAAACCACCGTCACGCTCAACATCGTCTCCGCCGACGTGGTCCACTCCTGGTGGGTGCCCCAGCTCGGGGGCAAGTTCCAGGCGGTGCCCGGCTACCACAACTACACGTGGTTCAAGATCGAAAAACCGGGCGTCTTCCGCGGCCAGTGCGCGCTCATCTGCGGACGCGGGCACGCGCGCATGACCGCCACCGTGAAGGCCGTCCCGCCGGCGCAGTTCGAAGCGTGGCTGGCCTACCAGAAGAAGCAGATCGCCGCAAGCCAACGCCGCCGCCGCGGTGGCGCGCGCGAAGCTCGACAAGCAGGTCGGCGCCGGGCAGGTCCAGAACCCCTGATGCCCCGCCACGCCCACCGAATCTCCGACTCCGGACACTAGGAGCCCAGCACGATGGCCACCTACGCAGCCCCGATCCCCCAAATAGTCGCGCATGACGTCAAGCCCGAGCCGAAAGGCTGGGCCAGCTGGATCACGACGACCGATCACAAGCGCATCGGGATCATGTACATGGTCACGACCTTCGTGTTCTTCATCCTCGGTGGCGTCGAGGCGCTGATGATCCGCCTGCAGCTGGGCGTGCCTAACAACACGCTGGTCTCCCCGCAGATCTACAACCAGCTGTTCACGATGCACGGGACGACGATGATCTTCCTGTTCGTGGTGCCGATGATGGCTGGGCTTGCGAACTACTTCGTGCCGCTGATGATCGGCGCGCGCGACATGGCCTTCCCGCGCCTGAACGCGCTCTCCTACTGGCTGCTGCTGGCCGGCGGGATCGTCTTCTACGCCTCGATCTTCTGGAACCCGCCGGAAGCCGGCTGGACGAGCTACGTGCCGCTGTCGAGCATCGTCTACTCGCCTGGGGGCGGGCAGGACGCGTGGATCTATCTGATCCACCTCACCGGGCTGTCCTCGATCGTCGGCGCGATCAACTTCTACGTGACGATCGCCAACATGCGCGCCCGCGGCATGAGCTGGGGGCGTCTGCCGCTGTTCATCTGGGCGATCCTGACCTACTCGATCCTGCTGATCTTCGCGATGCCCGTGATCGCCGGAGCGGTCACGATGCTGCTGACCGACAGGCACTTCGGCACGCACTTCTTCGATCCCGCCAACGGCGGCTCGGTGCTGTTGTGGCAGAACCTGTTCTGGTTCTTCGGACACCCCGAGGTCTACATCATGGTGCTGCCCGGCTTCGGATCGTCTCGGAGATCCTGCCCGTGTTCGCGCGCAAGCCGATCTTCGGCTACAAGGCGATCGCGGCCTCGACGGTGGCGATCGCGTTCCTCGGCTTCTTGACCTGGGCTCACCACATGTTCACCGCGCCGATCCCCGAGGCGCTGTTGATCTTCGTGATGATGAGCTCGTTCTTGATTGCCGTGCCCACGGGCGTGAAGATCTTCAACTGGATCGCCACGCTTTGGCATGGAACGATCGAATTCAAGACGCCGCTGATGTTCAGCGCGGGCTTCATGGCCCTGTTCATCATCGGTGGCATCTCGGGCGTGTTCCTGGCCGTCTTCCCGGTCGACTGGCAGCTCAACGAAACCTACTTCGTGGTGGCTCACATCCACTTCGTGTTGATGGGTGGAGCCGTGTTCACGATCTTCGCCGCGATCTACTTCTGGTTTCCGAAGATCAGCGGCAGGATGCTCAGCGAGAGTCTCGGTAAGCTGAGCTTCTGGCTGATGTTCGTCGGTTTCCTGATGACCTTCCTGATTCAGCACGTGATCGGCCTCGACGGGATGCCAAGACGCGTATACGAGTACGACAACGTCGGCAATCTGGCGCTCTACAACCTGATCTCGACGATCGGTTCGTTCGTGCTCGCCTCAGGTGTGCTTGTGACGATCATCAATGTCACGCGCAGCCTCAAGCACGGCGCGATCGCCGGTCCGGACCCGTGGAAGGCCAATTCGCTCGAGTGGTTTACGAGCTCTCCCCCGCCGACCAACAACTTCGATGTGATCCCGCTAGTACGCTCTTACGAGCCGATGAAGGACATCCGCCGCGAGATCGAGCAGCGCACCTCTGCCGTACCGGCTCCCGGAGGCGCAACCGTGCCCGCCGGGGCCACGCAAGTCGGGGTCTAGTGTCTCCGGGCGGCTCGACACAGTCGCTGGAAGAACAGGCGCCCGCTCTCGGCGCATCCACGCGCACACGCACCGGCCAACTGCTTGCCGACTACTTCGAGCTGACCAAGCCGAAGGTTCAGTCTCTGCTGCTGTTGACGACGATCACGACGATGCTCGTCGCAGGCGATCCGTCGGTCGTTCTGATCGCGCTGACCTGTCTCGGCGGCTACCTGTCCGCGGGCGGCGCCGGTGCGGTCAACCATTGGTTCGACCGCGACATCGACGCGAGCATGGCGCGAACAGCCAACCGTCCGGTGCCCTCAGGTCGAGTATCTCCGAGGGCGGCACTGACATTTGGCTGCGCGTTGGCCGCACTGTCCTTCCTGGAGTTGTCGCTCACGGTCAACGTGCTTGCAGCGAGCCTCTCCTTTGCCGGCTTCCTCGGATATGTGCTTGTGTACACAGTGTGGTTGAAGCGGCGCACGCCGCAGAACATCGTGATCGGCGGAGCGGCTGGTGCGGTCCCCCCGCTCGTCGCTTGGGCCGCTGTGACGGGCTCGGTCAACGGGATTGCTGTGCTGTTGTTCTTCATAGTCTTCTTCTGGACGCCGCCGCATTTCTGGGCGCTGTCTTTGCTGATGAAGGGCGAGTACGAAAAGGTTGGGGTGCCGATGCTGCCGGTCGTGCGCGGCGAGGCCGAGACGCGGCGGCAGATCCTGCTCTACACCGTGCTGCTGTACGCCGTTACGCAGCTGCCCTTCTGCGCCGGCGGCTTCGGCGGCATCTATCTGACCGCCTCGCTGATCCTAGGGCTTGGCTTCATCGCCGGTGCGGTGCGGCTGTATCGACGCGCCGATCGGCGCAGTGCGCTGCAGCTGTACCTGTTCTCGCTTGCCTACCTGGCCTCGCTCTTCTGCGCGATGGTCCTGGACGCGAAGTTGTAAACTCCACGAGCGCATGGATCGTCGTCTCGCAAAGAAGAACGTCCGCCTTGGCCTGATCGTAGCCGGCATCTGCATGTTCATGTTCGGGCTCACGTTCGTCGTCGCCGCGGCCTACCTCTCGTGAGCCCGATCGACCCAGAGGTTCCGCCGACCGGCGAGGAGGTCCATCTTCCTGGGCCCACGATCCTGCCGCTGCTGACCGCCGCCGGCATCACGCTCGCCGTGGTTGGCATCACGATCAGCAAGATCCTGCTGGTCGGAGGCGCGATCCTCACAATCGCGTGCGTGCTGCGCTGGATCGCGGACACACGCCGCGAAATCGACGAGCTTCCGCTCGATCACGAGCACCACTGAAGATCCTCGAGGCGCTCGAGCCTCTCTGCTCACCCCACGGCTGCGCTGGCCGGCACAGGGCAGATAGCCCCCTCGTCTGTCCAGCAGCGCACGACGTCGCGCACGGAGAGGATCCCCTTCGTCTCCCCATGCTCGACGACGATCAGATGGCGAAAGCCGCCGCGTACCATCGTGGCGGCAGCCTCCTCCAAGGACCAGGACGGCTCGGCGAAGACGACGTCGCTGGTCAAATGGTCGGCCACGAGCTCTGACTCCGGGGTTTGGCCGGCGCCAACGCAGGCGAGCACATCGCGCTCGGTCAAGATCCCGAGCCCACCGGAGTCGGGATCGATCACGACCGCGGCGCCGACGCGGCGCTCGGACATAAGCCTTGCGGCTTCGCGCAGCGTGTGGCCGGGGCCGATCGTCAAGACCACCTGACTCATCCCGTCTCGAACTTGCATCGCCTCCACCTCCGATCCCCTGTCGTGTTTGCAACGATTGTCTCAATGTATTGCGTGTAGCGCCCTTCGTCAAGCATCTTCGCTGCGCCTGCCATACCCGGAAGAGGTCCACTCAAACAGCCGACATCGAGCCATGCGCTTCGATCGCGCGCAGAGGCCTCTCGCTTAGGAGACCGAAGGCCACAACAAGCCCGTACAGGAACCCGGGACGACCCCGTCTCAGCAAGCGCCAAACGCTACAAAACGCGTCCATCGGCTCGAAGCATTAGCATCACGCGTTGCGATGTACAGGGTTGCCCTGAAGAGGACGCGGGCGCAACGAGGGAGCGCCTGAGATGTCTAAGCGCACGATTGTGGGGACGATCGTGGCGGGAGTGGTTGCGACCGCGATCGGGATCGTGCTCAGCTACGCGATCAAATGGTTTCCGCCGCAGGCCTCCACGCAGGCGCATCACACAGACACGCTCTACCACGTGCTGGTGATCGCCTCGGTGCCGATCTTCGTGCTCGTCGTGACGGTGATCCTCTTCTCGGTCTGGCAGTTCCGCATGAAGCCGGGCGAGGAGGAGAAGGACGGGCCGCCGATCCACGGCAACACACGTTTGGAGGTGATCTGGACGGTGTTCCCGGCCGTGCTGCTGCTCGGCCTCGTTTCCTACTCGTTCGTCGTGCTGCACGAAAACGAAAAGAAGCCTGCCAGGGAGATGGTGGTCGAAGTCACCGGGCGTCAGTTCGAGTGGTCCTACGCGTATCCGCGCTCGGTAACCGGCGGGGCGCCGCTGAAGACGACACAGCTGTATGTGCCCGACAACGAATCGGTCGAATTCAAGATCCAGTCGCTCGATGTGATCCACGCCTTTTGGATCCCGGCCTTCCGGCTGCAGATCGACGCGGTGCCGGGCATTACCACCAGCTATCGGGCGACGCCCGACCTATTGGGCTCCTACCCGGTCGTGTGCAACCTGCTTTGCGGCGTCGGGCATTCGCTGATGCGCTCGACGATCCACGTTGTGACACCCGCCCAATTCCGCATCTGGCTGAAACGCCAGACGAGCACACCGCCGAGCGCATAGTCGGGGTATGGTGATCGATGCAATGGGGAGATGCGATTCGATGATCGGCATGGTTGGGTACCAAGGGGAAGCAAGCTGATGGTCGCCCGACTGCGTGCTCCGGGGCTGTATCGCGCGTTCTTCGGGCTGGCGCTCGGGATCGCGTTCGCCGCCGGACTGACCTGGGTCGTGCGCATGGCCACTGGCCACACCACCTATCCCCACTTCCTCAACGAGGAAGCCGTGATGGCTGTCTCGCTGCTGTCCGCTCCGATCTTCTTCCTCTTCGGCCTCGGCGGATTCGACTACTGGCTCTACTGGGCCGCCGGGCGCCCGACCCGTCCCGAGGACCATTCCGGGCACGGAGCCCGTAGCTGGAAGGACTACTTCCGCATCAACACCGACCACAAGGTGATCGGAATCCAGTACACGGTAACCGCGTTCTTCTTCCTGCTCGTAGGCGGGCTGATGGCGATGCTGATGCGCGCCCAGCTCGCGCAGCCGGGCGCGCAGTTCGTCAGCGCGAACACCTACAACGGGCTCTTCTCGGTCCACGCCTCGTTGCTGATCTTCCTGTTCGTGATCCCCGTGTTCGCGGGCTTTGCCAACTACGTGCTGCCGATCATGATCGGCGCACCCGACATGGCCTTCCCGCGCCTGAACGCGCTCTCCTATTGGCTTTTGCCGCTCGCCGGCGCGATGATGCTGTTGAGCTTTGCCGCTCCAGGCGGCGCGTTCGCCGACGGCTGGACCGCCTATGCGCCGCTGTCGATCGACGCACCGATCGGACAGGACTTCTTCTCGGTCGGGGTGCAGTTCGCGGGCGCCTCTTCGATCATGACCGCGCTGAACTTCCTGGTGACGATCATCACGATGCGCGCGCCGGGGATGAGCTTCTTCAGGATGCCCCTGCTCGTGTGGGCCAACTTCGCGACATCGCTGCTGGTCGTGATCGCAACCCCGTTCATCGCCGCCTCGCAGTTCTTCGTGCTGCTCGACCGCGGGCTGGGCTTCAACTTCTTCAACGCCGGCAAGGGCGGGGACGTGCTCATGTACCAGCACGTCTTCTGGTTCTACTCGCATCCGGCCGTCTACATCATGATGCTGCCCGGTTTCGGGATCGTCAGCGAAATCATCGCCGTGAAGGCGCGCAAGCCGATCTTCGGCTACCGCATGATGGCCTTCTCTCTGCTTGCGATCGTGGGGCTCGGCTTCACCGTGTGGGCACACCACATGTTCACCTCGGGCATGCCCTCCTGGATCCGTATCCCGATGGCGATCACGACCTGCATCATCGCTGTCCCCACGGGCATCAAGATCTTCTCTTGGCTTGCCACCCTGTGGCGCGGAGTGCTGCACCTCGACACGCCGATGCTGTTCACGCTCGGCTTCCTGGTGACGTTCACGCTCGGCGGCATCAGCGGCGTGATGCTGGCGATGCTGCCGTTCGACATCGACGTGAGCAGCAGCTACTTCGTCGTGGCCCACCTGCACTACGTGCTGTTCGGCGGCTCGGTGATGACGATCTTCGCGGGCGCCTACTACTGGTTCCCGAAGATGACCGGGCGCATGTTCGACGAGCGCCTGGGCAAGTGGCACTTCTGGAGCACGTTCGTGTTCTTCAACCTCACCTTCGCACCAATGCACCTGCTCGGCCTGGAAGGCATGCCGCGTCGCGTGGCGACCTACTCCGCGCAGTTCGCCACGGCCAACCTGCTTCATCTCGCTCGCGAGCTTCGCGCTCGGGGCCAGCACACTGATCTTCGTCTACAACATGGTCACCAGCTGGCGTGGCGGTCCGCACGCACCGCGCCAACCCGTGGCGCGGGATGACGCTCGAGTGGCAGGTCTCCTCGCCGCCGCCGATCTTCAACTTCGACCGCATCCCGACCGTCGTGGGCGGGCCGTACGAGTACGGCGTGCCGGGAGCGGTGCACGGCACCTTCGCCCCCCCGCCGACGCCAGCCACCGTGGGCGGCGCGGCCGGCGGTTCGGGCACTGTCTTCCATGCAGCCATCGAGTGAAGGAGCGGAGTCCGATGAAAGAGATCCTGGTCATTGCCAACCGCACGCTGGGCGGCGAGAAGCTGCTCGAGCTGGTGCGCGCACGCGCGGCGCAGAGCGACGTGACGTTCCGCCTCGTGGTGCCCCAGACGAAGCCCACCGCGGGGCTTGTCATCCACGACGACGCGGTGCGCGAAGCAGCACAGGTTCGTGTCGACCTGGCGACGTCGCTGCTCGCGACAGAGGGCATAACTGCCACCGGCGAAGTCGGCGACCACGACCCGTTCCTTGCGACGATGGACGCGATCGCCCAGCGCCGCCCCCAGGAGGTGATCGTCTCCACACACCCGGCCACTCAATCCGGTTGGCTGCGCCGAGATCTGATCGAGCGTGTGCAGCGTGCCTCAGGTCTACCGGTCGAGCACGTCGTCGTCGACTTGACCCAGGAAAGCCTGCCGTTCGCGGTGACGCTCGTCGTCGCGCACAAGACCTCCAGCGGCGATGAGCTGATCGACCGCCTGAGCGCCAAGGCAACCGGCGGCGAGCCGCACCTGTTCATCGCAGTGGTACCCCAGCAGGACCGCAGCGGTGCGGCCCACCGCGAGGCGCGCATCCGGCTTGGCACGATGCTCGACCGACTCGACGCGGCGGGCCTGCTGAGCGCCGGCATGATCGGCGACCCCGATCCCTATACCGCGACGATGAACGCGCTGGAGCTGTTCAAGGTCGACGACATCGTCATCTCGACGCTCCCCAAAGAGCGCTCTGGCTGGCTGCGCTCGAACCTGATCGAGCGCGTTGGTCACGCGACGACCGTTCCGGTCGAGCACGTCGTGGTAACCCTCGAGTCCACCGCTACCGCGGCTGCGACCGCCAGCTAGAGGGGCCGGGAGATCGTCATGGAGGCCGCCAGCATCGCCCACACGCTCACCCCCGACGCACACGGGGGCAGCGAGCACCATGGGCCGCCGGCGGCGCACCGCAGCTCACGCGTGGAACCGCAGCTGCTGGGGATGTTGCTTTTCATCATCTCCGAGATCATGGTGTTCGGGGCCTTCTTCACGGCCTACTTCTTCATTCGCGTAGCCCAGGGCGACCCATGGCCGGCGCCGGGCATGCACCTGCCGCTGGAAGTCGCGGGCGTGAACACGGCGATCCTGGTCTCCTCCTCCTTCACGCTGCACTGGGCCGAGCAGTCGATCAAGAAAGGCAACCGCTTCGGTTTGAAGGCGGGCATACTGACGACCTTCCTGCTCGGCTGCGCCTTCCTGTTCATCCAGATCAACGAGTACGCCAACATCGGCTTCGCTCCGCAGGACCAGGCGCAGGCGACGATCTTCTACTCGCTCACGGGCCTGCACGGCGCACACGTGTTCATCGGCCTGCTGTTGCTGCTGACCGTCACGATCAGAGCCTTCCGTGGTCACTACTCGCCGGAGGAGCATCGTGGCATCGAAATCCCCGGCATCTACTGGCACTTCGTGGACATCATGTGGATCGTGGTCTACACGACGGTCTACGTGCTTTGACGGCCGCTCTGCGCAGACCGACGTGCTGAACCCGCTGCGCACCGAGGACGAGGCGTTTCGCTTCCTGCTCTACGCAATCGCAGTGATCGCCGTGATCGTTGCGCTGGCCCTGATTGGCCGCGCTGTCTTTTGACGGCTACTTGACTACCAGCGTGCCGTACATCCCAGCCGCTCGGTGGCCGGGTGCCTGGCAGAAGAACGTGTAGGTACCGGGCTTGAGCTTGACCGTTATCGACGCCGTGCCCTTCGTCTGGAAGGTCGTGGCCCCAAGCACCGGCCCGCTGCCGCTCGCTCCCCCCGCGCCGGCTTCGATCGCCAGGTTGTGAGAGACACCAGACATGTTCTTCATCGACACGGTCACCGCGCCCGCGCTGGCCGTCGCCTTGCTCGCGGTGTAGGCGAGCTGGCCCTGCGGGTCGGCTTCGAGTTCGAGTTTGCCCGCCTTCTCAACCGCAGGCTTGCCGGCGCCAGGCGCCTGCACGGCGCTTGCGAGCAGGCCGCTGTCCTGGCCCGAGCGGTCGGCTGCGTAAGCGACGTAGGAGGCGATGTCGGTCAGTTTTGAGCCGCTCGCCAACCCGCTGGGCATCACCCCGTAGCGATTGGGGTTCTGCACCTGGCCTTCGACGACCGTGCGGATCGCGTTGCGCTCCAAGCCTTCTGCGATGTCTCGTGCGAACCGCTTCGTCGAGGTTGGGGCCGACGGTGCCCTTCGTGTTGGCTCGAGCAAGCGTGTGACAGGCGCCGCACTTGGCGACGAACTGCTGCTTGCCGACGA
The DNA here is from genome assembly GCA_963725265.1 of uncultured Solirubrobacterales bacterium. Taxonomy (GTDB): domain Bacteria; phylum Actinomycetota; class Thermoleophilia; order Solirubrobacterales; family Solirubrobacteraceae; genus Palsa-744. Next base: position 1,150,566 of record CAVRXP010000001.1, on the reverse strand, counting down.
TCAGGTTGGCGTCGTTTGCGCTCGTCACCTCACCACAGCCGGCGAGCGCGAACAGCAGCAAACCGCTGCCAGCAGCACACCGACACTGCGCGCAGGCAATCCCCTATGCGAACCCACCCCATACATCAGCGAGCCAACTCTACCCAAAGGACCGGCCGACCGGCTCTCCGGCTGCCGCCGCGATCACCCCCCGCGCGACACCCTGCCAAGACCAGCGCTCGCGCACAGCCGCAACCAACGCGTCGCGCGTGTGAGCCCGAAGCTCCGCATCGGCTCCCAGCCAAGCCACCAGCCGCTCGCCAAGCGCGCGTACGGCGTTGTCGTCCAGCGGAAACGAAAGCCACTGCGCTGCCTGCGGCGCCAGCTCTCCAGCCAGCGCTTCGCTCACCTCGGCCAGACCCGAATGGGCGGCGCTGATCGGCAGCGCGCCGCATGCGCCTGCCTCGACCGCGACCATCCCGAACGCCTCGGGGAAGGTGCTCGGAACGACCAGCGCCGAGCACGCCGGCAACACGTCCGCCAGCTCCTCGTGGTCGAGGCGCCCGGTGAACGCGACCTGCTCTGCAAGCCTCGCGAGCGGCGTCGCGGTAGCGCTGCGCCTCGATGCCGGAAAGCGAGCTCAAGAACGCGAGCAGATGACGCAAGGGCTTAGCTTGCGAGGGTCTTTGGACTTGCCGTCGGCCTCCAGGGCACGCCCCAGCCGAGCGATCTCGATGGCCCCCTGCAGATCGCCCGCGGCAAGGCATGCGACCAGGCGTTCCAAGCCCACGCGGTAAGCGCCGAAGCCGACAATCGCAAGCTGCGCGTCCGGCACCTCTTCGGACACGAGCGGCCAAGCGGCGATCAGCAAGTCGACGCCCTTGCTGACGATCAGCTTGCCCACGAACGCTACGAGCACGCCCCCTCCTGTCCAAGATCTTCTCCAGTGCATCTGCCGCTTGCCGCTCGTCGCGAGTGAAGGCGCTCGAGGAATCCTCGACGGCGAGGCGCCAGCGCCATTGCGCAGGCGCTGCTGCAGCCTGCGCATGCTGCTCCAAGCCTGCTGCGGCTCGTGTGGGCGAAAGCGCTCGACATCGACGCCGGGAGGACCCAAGCGCGTGCGCCGCTTGACGGCATCCCCTTCGCGCTCGCCTAGGGCTCGCCAAAGGCTCTCGGCTGTGTGCCGCGAGCCGACGAGCACCGTTCTGGCTGCGGCCAACCCCTCGCGCGCGAAATCGAGGAAACGCTCCGGCTCGGGCTTGACCGTGTACTCAAGCGCGCTGCCGTGCACCTTCACGGCATAGGGCGTCACAGGCCCCAGCGCTCGCGCCAAGATCACGGGGCCCATTACGAGGTGGTTCGCAAGCGCCAGCTGCGGACGCACGAGCTCGGCGACCTCACGCACAGCGCCGACATTGGCCCGGATGTAGCGTGCGATCTCCTCGTCCGAGCAGTCGGCGAACGTCTTGGCGTCGATACCCTCGTAGCGATCCTGCACGTATACGGGCAGCAGCCCGCCGATATCCGGGCGATACACGGTGCAACCTGGAGACGGGCGAAGCGGACCGCCAGCGTCACGATCGATGTCACCCCCCTTTCCTGCACCCCACCTTCCTGTACCAGCATGCTCCACGCCACTCCATGCACCGGCAGGTTCCCCGATCGGGCTCACCGATAGCCTGCCGCCGTCCCAGTCTCCGCTGGCTCCGACAAACGCGTGGCGCTCGGGATGGCGATCCTGGCTGAAGAGGTGCACCTCGTGTCCGAGTCCCACCAGCGCTTCGGCGAGACGCGCGTTGTATACGTTCGAGCCGGTCCCGCTCAACAGGTAGCCATGGAAGATCAGGATGCGCACGGCCCCAGCCTATTGCCCCTCCACCCGGGCGCTCCGCTAAAGTGCCGGGCGTGAGCACGAGTCAGCGCTATCGCTTGCGCACCCCCTCCACAGGACGCGAGGTTCTGATCGAGGCGGTTCCCGGCGAGATCTATCGCGATCGCGACACCGGCGAGGAGATGGAAGTCCTCGGCAAGCTGCTGCCGCTCGCCCCCGACCCCTCGCGGCTACCGTGGGCGGTGGAGAATCTGCGCTTCTGTCCGTGGTGCGAGCAGATGGCCCAGAAGGATCTCAACGATTGTCCTACCTGCGGCCGGCGGATGGGTCCGCTCGGCACGTGAGCGTTAGGGCGTCTCGCTCACGCACTGTCGCGCTCGCCGCGAGCGCGCTCATCCTCCTCTCTGGCGTGGGCCTCTCCTCCTGCGGCGGCACCAGCGTCTCGGACGCGACGCCAAAGAGCACCCCAGAAATAACCCCACCGAACGACACGTCGGCCGAAAAGGAAGCGACCGAAACGACCTCGACGTCGACGTCGACCACGGCCACAACGTCCACTACGCCGACGACCGGCGAAAGCTCATCGAGCTCGACCCCCAGCAGCGAATCGAGCGAAAGCGGCGCGTCGGCAGAAGGCAGCTCAGGTGCCGCCGGCGGCACCTCGGCGGGCGGCGAATCGGCCGAAAAAGCCGCCAGCGAAAAAGCGGCATCTGAAAAAGCGGCTAGCGAAAAACCCGCTGAAAAAACCTCCGGCAGCGTCGGTTCGAGCGGCGGCGCCAGCGCGCCCTAGATCAGGGCGTTGAGATCAGCGTCGCGCTATAGGTCAAGCGCGCAGTCTGGTACAGACAGTAGTACTGCACACTTGTGCCGATGCCCACCTGCGCCGTCTGGGTGCCGGTCGTCGTGCACTGGCCCTTCGGCCGGCTTGCCCGCCAGGAGGTGCCCTTGCCGAAGCCAAGCGCCAGCGCTGGTGCCCAAGTTGGCACGGTCAGGGCTACCACGTCGCCCTTCTTGACCGCGATCGTCGTGGCAAGCGGGAACTGTGCAGTCTTGCCGAAGTACTTTTCCAGAGGCACCACAGGGCTCTGGCCGATCAGCTTGTACGTCAATTTGGGGCTCTTCTGGGCGCGCAGTATCGCGATGCCCGCGGACGCCGCGCCGCCCTCGTTGGCGTTGAAGAACTTGATCTGGCTAGCCGTCGGCTTGCCGAGTGAGATCGTCCAAGCGACGATCGTGCCTTCGCGTGGCGCCGCCTCGGTGTTGTTGTTGGTTTCGACCTTGACTTGGAAGCCGGTCGTGCGACTCACCGCCTCGCAGGAGGGTGTCGGACAACTGGGCACGGTTTCCGGGGTCGTAGCCGGGATGACACCGACTTCCGTCAGCGTGGCGAGCGAGCCCGCCGGTACGGCCAGCGCTAGTCCGCAGCCGAGGAAGATTGTGATGAGTATGCGTCTCATATGGAGCATTCAACAGGGAACACGGGAATAGGCACGATGTAGCGGTTCGACGTGCGCGCCGATATTCCCCCTTTGCGCGAGCTCCTGGATGGGAACCTGGCTCAAGGCGCGGACCCGAGTGCCGCTGCCGCAGCAGCTATCTCCGACGGATCCCCTGGCGCAGGCGTCCATGGCAGCTTCAGAGGATCGTCGATGTAGCGGGGAATCACATGCAGGTGGAAGTGAAACACCGTCTGCCAGGCCGCCGCGCCGCACGAGTTGATCACGTTGACCCCGTCCGCGTTTAGGCGCTCCTTTGCACGGCGGGCAAGGCGCTGTGCCGCGATGGCAACGGCCTGCAGCTCGCGCGGGTCGATGCTCAGCAGGTCCACGGTGTGCGTGCGCGGGATCACCAGCGCATGACCACGCGTGGCGGGATTGATGTCCATGAAGGCAAGCGTGCGCTCATCCTGATCGACGATCGTGGCCGGCAGTTCGCCTGCGACGATCTTGCAGAAGATGCAGTCTTGCTCGGTCATCGCTCGCCCATCCTAAAGCCTTGCCGAAGTTGGGCGACTCGGTCCCAGGCGACTGCAGACGGCCGAGTCTTGGGCGAGATGTATATCCATTTTTTTGAGATCTTTACCAAATCTAATAGTTCCCGTTCGAAAGGATCTCAAATTTTTGTTTATACATCCACGCCCCGCGCACCACCACATCCAGCATTACACCCTCGTCCCTGTCCCACACGAACGCTCCTGCACACGTCAACACATGGCGCGCATAAGCGCCCACGCTTGCTCGCGTGTGCTCACATCGCCGACATATTGCGCCTCTGCCAGCTCGCCTAGAAGCTGACCCACGCGCGGGCCGAGCGCAATACCAAGCTCGCGCGCGAGCTCGTCCCCGCGCAGCAGCGGCTTCGGCGGTCCCTCTCGCCGCCAACGCAGCGCATCGTCGAGCATCCGCCGAGCCAGCGCGAGGTGCGCCGCAATCGCCTCGTCGGCTTTCGCCCCACGTGTGGCCAGCCGGTCGCACACCGACAACAGCGTGACGTCGACCTCGACCGGATCGCAAACGTGCAAGTACCGGTAGATCGTATCCCGCGCCAGCGGCTGTTCCTCGTGCACGAGAAAGCCGAGGCGCAGGTGATAGCGCACGAGCGCCGCCACGTGGTCGCGCAGACGCACGCTTGCCCGCAAGCGCTCGAGCACCTCCCGCGCCAGCTCCGCACCCTGCTCGTCGTGGCCGATGAATGTCACGCGCCGGTCGAGCATGCGTACCGAACGTGTCGCCGGCTTGGCAGCGTCGTGCAACAGGGCCGCCCAGCGCAGCGCCTGCCCGCGAGTCATCCCGTCGGCGAGTGGCTCCGCCAGCAGCTCCAGTACCGGCGTGCGCTGCTCTTCCTCGAGCGCCGCGATTGGCTCGCTTAGTGCACCCGCTGTAACGGTTGAGTCTGTCGCAGACTCCTGCAAATCGCTGACCGCCGTGAGCTCGATCGTGCGCTCGAAGACCTCCAACGTATGACCGTAGACGTCGCGGTGATGAAAGCGACTCTGCTCGATACCCCGCATCGCCTCCAGCTCCGGCAGCACGATCCGCGTCGCGCCCAGCTCGCTCATCAGCTCGAGTCCGCGCAGAGCCTGGGCTGAGGCGATGATCCGCTGTAGCTCGAGGAACACGCGCTCGGGCGAGATCTGCCGTAGTCGTGGCGCCTGCGCACGCGCGGCAGCGATCGCCTCTGGCTCTGGCTGCAACTCCAGCTCGACCGCGACCCGGACCAGGCGCAAGACTCGCAGCGGGTCGTCCTTGAAGGCCTCGGGACTCGCCATGCGCAGGCGCCGGGCATTCAGGTCTTCGAGACCGCCAAGCGGGTCGAGTGGGTCTCCCCCGTTCAAGGGTTCGGCGATCGCGTTGACGGTAAAGTCGCGCAAGCGCAGGTCGCCCTCCAGCGAGGGGTCGCGCATAGCCTCCACGTCGACTTGCCAAGCTCCCCCGCGTGCGACCACGCGCCACGCGCCGAACTCTTCTGAGAGCGCAAAGCACGCAGCGGGTGTGCCGGCGCTCTTGGCGGCCTGCGCGATCGCGCGCGCCCCCTCTCTGGGGTCGCCGTCGAACACGACGTCGAGGTCGGCCCCAGGCCGACCGAGCAGGCGGTCGCGCACCGCTCCACCGACCAGCCAGGCGCGCCGCCCCGCCAGCGCCGAGCGAACGATCTCCAGCGCCTGGGCGCTCATCAACTTGTGCCAGGCAACGAGGCCTGCCAGCCGCCCGAGGCCTCCGCTTGCCCGAACTCGAGCGCGTTCGTCACTTGACCGTCATAGTGGTAGACGCGCGGCACACGCCCGGTCAGCGCGCATGTGACCTCGTAGTTGATTGTGTCCATCCGCCCAGCCACCTCCTCGGCGGTTATCCGCTGATCGCCGCGCGCGCCGATCAGCACAGCCTCGCTGCCACGCAAGCCGCGAGCCTGAGCGTCCGGGCCGAGATCGACCGTCAGGTTGTCCATGCTGACCGTGCCCACGATCGGCCGCCGCCGCGTGCCGATCAACACCTCGCCGTTGTTCGACAGCGCTCGCCGCCAGCCATCGCCATAGCCAATCGGCAGTACACCGAGCAGCGTGTCATGCCCGGCGACGAAGCGCCGTCCGTACCCGGCACTCTGGCCCGCAGCGCAGTCCTTAACCTCGGCCACGTAGGAGACCAGCTCGAGCGCTGGGTCGAGCCCTCGTACCAGCGGGGCGTGCCCGAAGGGGTCCATCCCATACACGCCGATGCCGCAGCGAACCATGTCGAAATGGGAGCTTCGCTCGCGCAGAGTGGCGGCGCTGTTCGCGGCGTGCACGACGATCTGTGGATAGGACGCCTTGAGCTGCTCGGCCCAGCCGCTGAACGTCTCGAGCTGGCCCGCAAAGAACGGGTCGTGCTCGTCGTCGGCGGTCGCGAAGTGGGTCATCGCCCCGGCCAGCTCGACCTGTGCGGTCTCGGCGGCCAGCGCCGCCACACGCAGCCCAAGCTCTGCGTCGCGCGTGCCGAGCCGGCCCATGCCGCTGTCGAGCTTGACGTGTACTCGACCGCCACCGGCCCGCGCGACAGCACCAACCATCTGCTCGCTCCATACGACGACGTCTGCTTCGACCGCGAGCGCTTCGTCCAGCTCGACCGGGCTGAGAGCGCCCATCACGAGCAGCCGTACGTCGCCAAAGCCTGCGCGCCGCAGCTGCGCGGCCTCCTGCGCACCGGCCACCGCGAGCCAAGTCGCGCCCCCGTCGAGCGCCGCACGCGCGCTTTGCGCGGCTCCATGGCCGTAGCCGTCGGCCTTCACCACGGCACACAGCTCACAGCCCGCCTCCAGCTCATCGCGCAGCCGTCGGCAGTTGCGCTCGATTGCCGCCAGGTTGACGCGTGCGATCGCGCGGCGCGAGCTCATCGGCGCCTCGCGGCCGGCAGAGCGGCGATCACGTCGCCGGCGATCACACCCTCGGGCGCTCCCTGTCTGCGCGCTGCCTCACGCCCTGCCTGAGCGTGCAGCTGGACGCCCGCGGCGGCGGCGGCAAACGGCTCCATCCCCTGTGCGAGCAACGCTGCGACCGTGCCGGTGAGAACGTCGCCGGTCCCTGCTGTGGCGAGCCCGGGACTGCCGCCCCGGCTGATCGCGACGCGGCCGGCGGGCTCGACGACGAGCGTGTCGTCGCCCTTGAGCACGACAATCGCCTCGGCCTGCTCGGCGGCTCTGCGCGCGTGTGCGAGCCGCTCGCTCTGCACTTGCTCGCTGTCGGTCTCCAAGAGTCGCGCGAGCTCGCCGGCGTGCGGCGTGAGTACCGTCGGTGCGTCTCTCACCGCAAGCTCGACGAGCGATCCGCCATGAGCATTCAAGCCGTCGGCATCGAGCACCAGTGCGAGCGGTGCGTCACGTGCCAGCTCGCGCGCGAAGCGCACGCTCCGCGGGTCGCGGCCGAGTCCTGGACCGAGCGCCAAGCTGCCGGCACGGGCAAGCGAATCCTGGGCCGCGGACAGACCCTCCGGCGTGAGCGCACCGTCCTCGTCGGCCAGACCACGTGTCATCACCTCGAGTAGTTGTATGTCCAGGATCTGCTGTAGCGAGGTGGGAACGCACGCGGTCACATAGCCGGCTCCGGCGCGCATCGCGGCGAGTGAGGCCATCGCCGGGGCGCCCATCAGGCCGCGCGAGCCCCCGACGACGACGACGTGGCCGCTGCTGAACTTGGTGGAGGCGGCCGCCCTGCTTGGCAGCTGGCCGAGCACGCCATCACCGATTAGGCCGATATCGCTCCTACCGGGCGCGCCGCGCGGGATTCCGATATCGATCGTCTCTACCTCGCCCGCATGGTTCTTGCCTGGATGGACCCACAGGCCCGGCTTGGCCGCGTGGAACGTGACGGTCTTTGTGGCCTTGATCGCTGGACCGGCGACGATCCCGCTGCTCGCGTCGACGCCGCTAGGCATGTCCACGCTCACGACGAGCCCCGGTGCGGCGTCGATCGCCTCGATCGCCGCCGCCACCGCTCCTTGGGCTACGCCTGAGAAGCCGGTACCCAACAGCGCATCGACGATCACATACGCTCTCGCGATCGCCGCTGGAGCGGCGGCGTCTGAGAGCGCCAGCGGCACTGCTCCAGGCAAGCGCTCGAGATTTGTGCGCGCGTCGGGCGAGAGACCGTCGGTGCCCGCCAAGCACACGACCGTCACCTCCCTGGCCGCCTCGCGCAATAGTCTTGCGACAACGAGTCCGTCGCCACCGTTGTTGCCCTTGCCGCACACGACCGCTACGGGCCCGTCAGGCACAACCGCTTCCACGGCTCGCGCCACGGCCTGTCCGGCGCGGTCCATCAGATCGAGCGACGGTATGCCCCGCTGCTCGATCGCCCAGCGATCGACAGCCCGCATCCGCGGGGCATCGAGCAGTGGTTCGCACCAGTCGGGAAGCTCCGTCATGAACGAGCGATACTAAGGGCTTGCCGGGAATCCACCCGTTTTAGACTCGCAGGGTGATGGATGCCAGAGGCGTGGTTACTCGACGGTGACCGTCTTGGCGAGGTTACGCGGCTGGTCGACGTTCAGGCCGCGCAGCCTTGCTATCCGGTAGGCGAGCAGCTGCAGCGGGATCACCGCCAGCACCGGTTGCAGCATCCAGTCGATCGCGGGCACCGGGATCGCGACGTCGACCTGGCCCTCCAAGCTGTTGCCCTCGGTCGTCACGGCGATCACGTGGGCGCCGCGTGCGCGCACCTCCTGCATGTTGGAGACGATCTTCTCCAGCACCGGCGAGTGCGTCGCCACGCACACCACCGGCGTAGACTCGTCTAGCAGGGCGATCGGGCCGTGCTTCATCTCGCCCGCCGCATAGGCGTCGGTCGCGATGTAGGAGATCTCCTTGAGCTTCAGTGCCCCCTCCAGCGCGACCGGCAAGCCAACGTGACGGCCGAGGTAGAGGAAGAACTCCTTTTGCGCATGTGCCTTTGCCACCTGCTCGATCTGCTCGTCGACGTTTGCGATCACTTCGTCGATGCAGTGCGGTAGACGCTTGATCTCGCTCACAAGCTCCGTCAGCCGCTCAACGGAGAGCGTGCCTCGCAGCTCTGCCAGGCGCAAGCCCAGCAGGTATATGACGGCGACCTGGCAGACGAACGTCTTGGTGGCCGCTACACCGATCTCCAAGCCCGCGCGCGTGAACAGCACGCCGTCGGCGTCGCGCGTGGCCTGCGAGCCCATCACGTTTGTGATCGCGAGCACCGTCGCGCCGGCCTCGCGCGCCTTGCGCATCGCCGCGAGCGTGTCCGCCGTCTCGCCGGACTGAGAGATGCCAATCACAAGGTCTCCCGGGCCGACCACCGGGTTGCGGTAGCGGTACTCCGAGGCGATGTCCATTTCGACCGGCAGCCGCGCCCATTCCTCGATCGCATAGCGGCCGACCAGGCCTGCGTGGTAGGAGGTCCCGCAGGCGAGGATCACCACTCGCTTGACGTCGGCCAGGATCGCCTCGTCGAGCGCGCCCGGCTCGTCGAGGTCGACGCCTTCGCCGCGTGCCACACGATCGGCGATCGTCTCGGCCACGGCGTCCGCCTGTTCGTGAATCTCCTTGAGCATGAACGTCTCGTAGCCGGCCTTCTCGGCGGTCTCCTCATCCCAGTCGACCTGCTGCACCGCGCGCGGAACCTCCTCCCCCGCGAGCGTCAGGATCGTGACGCCCTCGGGCCGCAGAACCGCCAGCTCGCCGTTCTCTAGGTATTGCACCGAGTGCGTCTCTGACAGGAAAGCCGGCACCGCTGAAGCGATGAACTGCTCGTCCTCACCGCGGCCGATCACAAGCGGACACTCCTTGCGGGCGCCGACGAGCGTGTCTGGCTGCTCGGCGCTCATCGCCACGAAAGCGAAGTGGCCCTCCAGCTCGGCGAACGCCTTGCGTACGGCCAGCGTGAGGTCGCCGTCGTAGTGGGCTGCCACCAGGTGGGCGATCACCTCGGCGTCGGTCTCGGAGGTGAAGATGTTGCCAACGCCTGCCAGACGCTCCTTCAGCGCCATGTAGTTCTCGACGATCCCGTTGACAACGACGTGCAGCCGATCCTCGGGGTCGTAGTGGGGGTGCGCGTTCTCCTCGCTGACGCGCCCGTGCGTGGCCCAGCGCGTGTGGCCGATCCCGATGGTCGCCACACGCTCGGCCAGCGCCACCGAGCCGGAGCGCTCGCCGTCGTCGAGCTTGGCCTGCAGCGCACTCAGGTTGCCGACCGAGCGCACAGCTTCGATCTTCTCGCCGGCGATCAGCGAGATGCCAGCGCTGTCATAGCCGCGGTACTCGAGCTTCTGCAGACCCGCGAGCAGCAGCTCGCGGGCCGGGCGCTTGCCTACGTAGCCAACGATGCCGCACACGGCGACGACGATATCAGCGAGTCTCAGCCCAGCTCGCGCTGCACGAGCGCCACCAGCCGCGAGCAGACAGCGTCGGCCTCCTCGTCGCTGGGGGCCTCGACCATCACCCGCACGAGCGGCTCGGTGCCACTGGGACGGACGAGCACGCGTCCGCGGCCGGTGAGCGCCTGTTCCTCCTGCTGCACTGCCTGCGCGACGCCTTCGGAGGTTGCCAGCGCGCCGCGGTCGAGCACGCGCACGTTTACGAGCCGTTGCGGCAGCTTGCGCATCGCTTCGCGTTCGCTCAAGTCGCGTCCGGCGAGCGCCTCGAGCATCAGCAGCGCGCCGGCGATGCCGTCGCCGGTGCTGTTGAAGCCCATCTCGATGATGTGTCCGGACTGCTCGCCCCCGAGCGTCCAGCCGCTGCTGCGGAGCTTCTCCAGCACGTAGCGGTCGCCGACGTTGGTGCAGGCCACCTCGATGCCGGCATCGCGCATCGCCGAGTGAAAGCCGTAGTTGGTCATCACCGTCACGACCACGCCCTCGCCGGAAAGCATTCCCTGCTCGCGCAGGTGCAGCGCGGCGAGTGCGATCAGCTCGTCCCCGTCGACCACGGCGCCGGTACGATCGACCGCCAGCACTCGGTCGCCGTCGCCGTCGAAGGCCAAGCCGAGCGCATGGCCGCCGGCGCGCACCTGCTGGCCGAGCGCAGCGACGTGAGTCGAGCCACAGCCCTCGTTGATGTTGCGCCCGTCGGGGCTTGCAGCCACGACGGTGACGTCTGCGCCGAGACGCCGGAAGATCTCCGGGGCAACCTTGTATGTGGCGCCGTTGGCGCAGTCGAGCAGCACGTCGAGCCCGTTGAGGCGCAGGTCGCCGAAGCGGATCTCCAGCTCGCGCAGGTAGTCCTCGTGCGTGCCGCGCAGCTCACGCACATGCCCGATCGCAGGCATGGCCCCCGCGCGCGCGGGGGGCATCGGGTTTTTGGAGGGACCACCAGCATGCGCGTCGCCCGATTGCATAACACCCAACTGGCCGCCACCCACATACGCACCCCCAGCTGAATTCTCGGCCTGCAACAACTCCTGTTCAATCGTTTGCTCTTGCTCGTCGCTGAGCTTGAAGCCGTCGGCGGCGAAGAACTTGATGCCGTTGTCTCGATAGGGGTTGTGCGAGGCTGACAGCACGGCCGCTAGGTCGAAGTCATAGCGCTTGATCAACAGCGGCGCTGCCGGCGTTGGCAAGACGCCGCCCAACAGCGCTTCTCCCCCTGCCCCGCTGACGCCAGCGGCCAAAGCTGCCTGCAACATCTCGCCGGACTCGCGCGTGTCGCGCACGATCAGCACTCGTGGACGATCCGCCGGGCTACGCGCGGTGACAGCCTTGCCGAGCGCGAGCGCCAGCTCAGCGCTGAGCAGCTCGCCGGCGACACCGCGGACCCCATCGGTCCCGAACAGCCTCGGTGTCATTCGCCTTTGAGGATCGTCATGCAGCGATTCTCGCTCGTCACGGCGAGCGGAGCAGATGCGCGGATCAGCGCTTGGAGAACTGCGGCCGCTTGCGCGCCTTCTTGAGACCCGCCTTCTTGCGCTCCTTGGCGCGCGAGTCGCGCGTGAGGAAGCCGCGGCGCTTGAGCTCGCCACGCAGGTTCGGGTCGGCCTCCAGCAGCGCGCGCGAGATGCCATGACGCAGCGCGCCTGCCTGGGCGGAGATGCCGCCGCCATGCAAGCGCGCAACGACGTCCATACGCTCCTGATAGCCGACCGTCTCCAGCGGCTGGCGGATGTTGCGCCGCAGCGTGGCGCGGGGGAAGTGCTCGTCGAGCGTGCGCCCGTTGACGAGATAGGTGCCGCTTCCAGGTCTGAGGATGACACGCGCGATCGCGGTCTTGCGCTTGCCGGTGGCTTTGTAGCGAGCGCCGGCGGCCAGGTCGATGGCGGCGCTTGAGATCGGCTCGGCGAGCTGCTCGGCCTCGCCCTCCTCTTCGGCCTTGGGCTCCTCGTCTTCCTCGATCGCATAGGGATCGGCCGGCTGCTCCGGCGCCAGCGGATCGACGCCCTCAGGGACGATGTCCACTTCGAGGTGAGCCCCCGGCACCGACGGCTTTACACGCGGGGCTGGCTCCTCCTCGACCTCTTCTTCTTCGTCCTCCTCCACCACGGCATCCTCGACCACGATCTCCTCGACCACGATCACCTCGGCGACAGGCTCAACCGCTGCGGCCTCCTCGGCGACAGGCTCCTGGGCCACCGGCTCCTCAACCACCGGCTCGGTCTTGGGGGCCGGCTCGGCGACGGGAGCCTCCTCGGCGATCGACTCGACGGCGGGGGTCTCCTCCGCGGCCTGGGGCGCCTCGGCGTTCTGCTCGCTCTGCTCTGGCTGCGCGTCGGGGTGCTGCTCTGTGGGCTCGTCGGCCATTACGCCTCGATCTCCATCTGTTGCGGTTTCTGGGCGACGTGTGGGTGCTCGGGGCCGGCGTAGATCTTCAGCTTGGTGATCTGCTTGCGGGCCAGGCGGTTACGCGGCATCATGCCCTTGACCGCGAGCCTGATGATCTCCTCTGGGCGGCGGGCGGACATTTCCTCGAAGGTGCGCGAGCGCAGGCCGCCTGGGTAGCCCGAATGGCGGTAGTAGCGCTTGTCTTCGCGCTTTTTGCCGGTGACCGCGATCTTCTCGGCGTTGACGACCACGACGAAGTCACCTGTGTCGATGTGCGGCGTGTACTCCGGCTTGCGCTTGCCGCGCAGGACATCGGCGATCTGCGTCGCGAGACGTCCCAACGTTTGTCCGTTGGCGTCGACGACGAGCCAGTTGCGCTCGCGATCTGTGGGCTTGGCGACGTAGGTCTTCATGGCGTGAAAAAAGCCGCACGCAACCTGTCGCGCGCGGCGAGAGGCACATCCTAGCCCAAATCAGCAAAAACAGCGTTCTTTAGCTATATCCAGCTTCTTTTGGGTATAGCCACCGGGCGTTACTCCCACTCGATGGTGCCGGGCGGCTTGGAGGTTATGTCCAGGACCACCCGGTTGACCTCGCGCAGCTCGTTGATCATGCGCGAGGCGATCGTCTCCAGCAAGTCGTATGGCAGGCGCGCCCAATCGGCCGTCATCGCATCGTCGCTGGTGACCGCGCGGATCACCACCACATAGCCGTACGTGCGCTCGTCGCCCTGCACTCCCACCGTGCGCACGTCCGGCAAGACGCAGAAGGACTGCCACAGCTCTCGGTAGAGGCCCGCCTTGCGGATCTCCTCTTGCAGGATGTGATCTGCCTCGCGCAGCACGTCCAGGCGCTCGCGTGTCGCTTCGCCGCCGACGATCCTGATCGCCAGGCCGGGTCCTGGGAACGGCTGGCGCCAGACCAGGCGCTCGGGCAAGCCCAGCTCTGCGCCCACGGCGCGCACCTCATCCTTGAACAAAGCGCGCAGCGGCTCGACCAGCTCGAACTGCATGTCCTCCGGCAGGCCGCCGACGTTGTGGTGGGACTTGATCGTTGCTGCGCCCGTTCCTCCACCTGACTCGATCACGTCGGAGTAGAGCGTTCCCTGAACCAGATATCGAGCCGGGGCTGTGGCGGAGATCTTGGCCGCCTCCTCCTCGAACACGCGGATGAACTCGGCGCCGATCGCCTTGCGCTTGGCCTCGGGCTCGGTCACGCCTTTGAGCTTCTGAAGGAAACGCTGCTCGGCGTCGACCGCTACCAGCGGTACGCCGAAGGTGTCCCTGAAGGCGCTGATCACCTGCTCGCCCTCCTGCTTGCGCATCAGGCCGTGGTCGACGAACACACACGTGAGCTGATCGCCGACGGCGCGGTGCACGAGCAGTGCTGCCACCGAGGAGTCCACTCCTCCGGAAAGGCCGCAGATCACGCGTCCATCCCCGACCTGTTTGCGGATGCGCGCGACCTGGTCTTCGGCGATCGAAGCCGGCGACCAACTGAGCTCGCAGCCGCACACCTCTGTGAGGAAGCGCGTGAGGATCTCCTGGCCGTATGGCGTGTGGACTACCTCTGGATGGAACTGGATGCCGTAGATGCCACGGGTCGGGTCCTCGACGGCCGCGACCGGCGAGCCCGTCGAGGACGCCAGCGCGGTGAAGCCATCTGGCGGCTCGAAGACGGTGTCGCGGTGGGACATCCAACACGTCTGTTCCTTTGGCATGCCCGCCAAGAGGACACCCGGGGTGGTGACGGTCAGCTCAGAGCGACCGAACTCCCCCACCTCGGCCTGCTCGACCCGGCCTCCCAGGTCGTGTACCAGCAGCTGCATGCCGTAGCAGATGCCCAACACCGGCACGCCAAGCTCCAGCAGGCCACGCTCCAGGCTCGGCGCCCCTGGCGCATATACCGACGCTGGCCCTCCCGAGAGGATGATCCCGCGCGGTTTGCGCTTTGCCACCTCCTCCAGCGGGACGTGATGGGGCAGTAGCTCCGAGAAGACTCCGCAGTCGCGGATCCGCCTTGCTATCAGCTGCGAATACTGACCGCCATAGTCAAGGACGACTACCTCCTCGCGCGCCGCCCCGACCGCATCTGTCGCCTCTGGGGGCGGCGCTGGAGCCGTGACGGCGCTCTCAGTCATTAACCAGTTCGGCTGCCTTGCCGTTGGAGCCCATGCCAACCGACTGGTCGCGCTGCAGCTGCTTGCCCTCGGTTTGCAAGGACGGGGCGATCACCACCTCGGCACGGTTGAACTCCGCCAGGTCCTTGTGGCCGCACGTGGCCATCGAAGTGCGCAGGCCACCGAATAGGTTGAAAGTGCCGTCGTTCTCGCGTGCCGGACCGACGAGGATCTCCTCGAGCGTGCCGTTGCGGGTCGTCGCTACACGCGCGCCGCGCGGCAGCGTTGGGTGGAATGTGGCCATGCCCCAATGAAAGCCCCTTCCCGGGGCTTCGTGAGCTCGTGCCAGCGGCGAGCCGATCATGACCGCGTCGGCGCCGAGGGCGATCGCCTTGGAGACGTCGCCGCCGTTGCGCATGCCGCCGTCGGCTATGACCTGGCAGTACTCGCCGGTCTCGAGCATGTGCGTGGAGCGCGCGAAGGCCACGTCCGCTATCGCGGTCGCCTGGGGCACGCCGATCCCGAGCACGCCGCGTGTCGTGCACGCGGCACCCGGACCGACGCCGACGAGCACGCCCGCCGCACCTGTGCGCATCAGGTGCAGACCCGTCTGGTAGGAGGCGCAGCCACCCACGACGACGGGCACGTCGAGCGACGGGATGAACTCCTTCAGGTTCAAAGGCTCGGAGACGGTCGAGACGTGTTCGCCGGATACGACCGTGCCCTGGATGACCAGCACGTCGAGGCCTGCCTCCAAAGCGATCTCGTGGTAGGCGAGCACCTTTTGCGGGGTCAACGAGGCGGCGACCACGACCTTCTGCTCCTTGATCTCACGTATGCGCTGTGCGATCAGCTCCGGCTTGACCGGGGTGGCATAGATCTCCTGCATCTCGCGCGTGGCAACGTCCTTGGGGAGCTTGGCGATCCGCTCCAGCTGCTCGTCGGCATCCTCGTAGCGCGTGAAGATTCCCTCGAGATTGAGCACCGCGAGGCCGCCGAGCTTGCCCACGATCGCGGCCGTCTGCGGCGAGACGACGCCGTCCATCGCAGAGGCCATTAGCGGCAGCTCGAACTGATAGGGGCCAAGCTTCCAGGAGATGTCGATGTCGTCAGGGTCGCGCGTGCGCCGAGAGGGCACAATCGCGATGTCGTCGAAGCCGTATGCGCGGCGGCCTGACTTGCCGCGGCCAATCTCTACTTCCATCTGAGAATCCTTGCAGTCGTGGCGGACGAGCATAGCAACGGGCTTGACGCCCGCGCCGGGGTGTGCCTTGGGTATTCTCGGTCAAATGAGCGACGACGATCTTGCCAGCTATGACCCCCAGGTAATCGAGGCGTCTCGCCAGGACGCTTGGCAGGCGAACGAGGCTTTTCGCACGCCCGAGATCACCGACGATCGCCCGCGTAAGTACATCAAGCCATCGGCTCCGTTCACTTCGGGGAACATCCATATCGGGCACGTACGCAGCTATTCGATCGGGGATGCGTACGCGCGCTTTTGCAGGGGGTGCGGCGAGGACGTGCTGTTCGCCTTCGGCTTCGACTCCTTCGGGCTGCCCGCCGAGCTTGGCGCGATCGCCGGCAAAGAGCCGCCGAGCGCTTGGGTGGAGCGCTGCGCCGAGCACATGGTCGTGCAGCTGCGCAGGCTCGGCTTCTCCTTCGATTGGGAGCGTGCTTTCATGAGCTCTGAGGCGATCATGTACCGCTGGTCGCAGTGGCTGTTCCTGACCCTCTTGGACGCTGGCCTGGTCTATCGCGGGACCGGTAGCGTGGATTGGTGTGACACTTGTCAGACGGTGCTCGCGACGATCCAGGTCGAGGACGGGGACTGCTGGCGTTGCCACCATCCAGTGCGCTTGATCCAGCGGCCACAGTGGTACCTGCGCATCAGCGAGTACGTGCCGGAGAACGACCGGCGCCTTGCCGAGCTTGCCGCCAGCGGGATTTGGGACGAGAACGCGCTTGCCTCGCAGCGCTTCGTGCTGGGGCGCGTGGACGGAGTCGAGCTGGACCTGGCCGGCGAGGACGGCGAGCCGCTGACCGTCTTCACGCCGCACTCCGACGCGCTTGAGCTGGCGCGCTTCGTCAGCGTCTCACCTCGACATCCGCAGGTGGACGAGTGGGCGCGCGATGAGGTTTTGGCTCAACGGCTGGACGAGCTGCGCGCGGTTGGGTTGGAGCGAAGTGCGCGTGAGGCGCAAACGATGCCCTTTGTCGATACAGGTCGCCTGCTTGCCTCCCCCACCGGCGGTGAGCCGCTGCCGGTGATCGTCACGCCCACCGTGGACGGGCGCTTCGGGCCCACTGCCGTGTTCGGCGTGCCCGAGCGCGATCGCACCGACGCGCTGATCGCCGCGCGGCTATTTGGCCCAACAGATTCCGGCCCGACCGAGGATGCCCGCGCGCACGCGGGAGACACGCCCTCTGCGGATACTCCCACAAGCCCGCCTCACGCCTCCGTGCCCGGCGCGCGCGAGGCCGTTCGCTACCGCGCCAACGACTTCACCATCTCCAGACAGCGCTCCTGGGGCACGCCGATCCCGATCGTCTACTGCGATGGCTGCGGAACTGTGCCGCTGTCCAAGGACGCGCTGCCGGTGATCCTGCCGCTCGACCTGACGCCGACGGGCACCGGCAATCCGCTTGCCGAGCGCGAGGATTTCGTGCAGACCACCTGTCCCAAGTGCGGCGGGCCCGCCAAGCGCGAGACCGACACCCTCGACTGTCACTTCGACGCACTGTGGCTTTGGGTTCCCGTGTGCGTGCCGCCCGCCGAGCGCGAGCAGAGCCTGGAGCACATCTTGGCACTCGAGGACCTGCGCGCTTGGCTGCCCTGCGAGCGTGTCGTCGCTGGATCGGACAGCGGCAACTTCGTGTTTGACCAGCGCACCGTTACTAAGGCGCTGCGCGACATCGGGCCGCTCGAGTTCCTTTCAGACGGCGAGCCGTTCGCCGGCTGCCTGTTTCACGAGATGGTGATCAGGGATGGGCGCAAGATGAGCAAGCATCTTGGCAACGTGGTCGATCCTGACGAGTTGGTGGCGCAGTACGGAGCCGACACGGTGCGGTTGGCGGTGCTGTATGCCGCCAGGGCGCAGCGCTCGTTGAATTGGAGCGACGGCGACGTCAAGCGCTGCCACCGCTTCTTGCGCCAGCTCTGGGACTACTCGCACGCTCGTTTCACAATCGATCCAGCTGAGTTGGGTAAGGACGCAAAGAACGGCGTGCCGAGCGATGAGGGACAACCCGCGATGGGAGCCGACAAGACCGAGCACCTGCGCAAACGCCTTGAGCAGTGGTGTGAGACCGCCGTGGAGAAGATCACAGAGGATGCGCGCGAGCTTGAGATGCATAGCGCTGTTCGCAACGTGATGCGGCTGTTCGACCGCATCCGCGATTACGAGAAGCGTGTGATCGCTAAGCGCGGCTCACTGTGCGTCGAGGACTACGAGGCGCTGATCGAGGCGCTGCGGATGCTCGCGCGCGTGCTGATGCCGTTCGCTCCGCACATCGCCGAGCAACTGCTAATCGACTCGACGCCCGCCGGCACCGAGATCGACGCTTCATGGCCTCAGGGGGAGCTTGTGCCACGATGACTTGGACAAATCAGAGTCAACCAACCCAAACAAGAAGGGGTGAAACCCAATGAGCACCGCTATGGGGCACGCAGACCTGAACGAGACGACGCGCTCGTGCGTGACCGAACTGGTGTGCAAGAGGTGCGACGTGAAACGGCCGATTACCGACACTGAGGCCTTTTGCCCGTCGTGCGGTAAGTGCTTTGACGTCGCTTACGACTACGAGCTTGCGAAGACTCGCTTGCGTGAGCTGCCGATGGCCGAGCGTCCCCGCAACATTTGGCGGTTGTCCGAGCTGTCACCGATCCGCTCGGCCCACGCTCAGGCCGAAGTGGGGCAGATATCGGGCATGACGCCGCTGATCCCGGCGAACCGGCTGGGGGCACGACTGGGCTTGAGCAAACTGTATTTGAAGGACGACAGCTCGCAGCGACCGAGCTTCTCCTACAAGGACAGGGTGGTCTCGAGCGCGATCGCACGGGCGCTCGAGCTCGGCAAGACCGAGATCGGCTGCGTCTCCACCGGCAACGTCGGCACGGCCGTCGCCGCGCTGGCGGCCAAGGCTGGGCTCACGCCATATGTCTTTTATCCCAACCGCCTGGAGCAGACCAAGGCGCGCGTCTGCCGCGCGCTTGGCGCACGTGTCTGCCAGGTTGCCGGCAACTACGACGAAGCCAACCGCGAGTGCAAGAAGGTGGCGGCAGCCAGCGGGCTCGAGTTCGCGAACATCACGCTGCGGCCGTTCTACGCCGAGGGCGCCAAGACGGCTGTTTTCGAGATCGTCGAGCAGCTCGGCTGGAAGGCTCCCGACCACATCGTCTCCGCCACCGCCGGCGGGACGCTTTCCTCACGGTTGCACAAGGGACTGGTCGAGTTGGAGACAGTCGGGCTGGCCGAGACGAGCGCTACCAAGATGCACATCGCCCAGCCGGACGGATGCTCGCCGATCGCCGACGCGATCATCTCAGGTGAGCCTGAGATCAAGCCACGCAACCCGACGACGATCGCGCATTCGCTGGCGATCGGCTCTCCCGGCGACGGCTACCTGGTGATCGACGCTGTGCTCTCGCGCAAAGGCAGTGCCGGCACGGCGGGCGACGAGGAGATCTTCGCCGGGATCGACCTGCTCGCCGAAACTGAGGGGATCCTGACCGAGCCGGCCGGCGGCACCACGATCGCGGTACTCAAAAAGCTGGCGGAGTCGGGCGAGATCGATCCCGATGCGACCGTCGTGGCGATCATCACAGGCAACGGGCTAAAGACGCTCGAGGACCATCCCGAGAAGCCCTGGCCGAAGAGCGAGTGCGACGTCGAGTCGATGCTGGCGGTGCTCAGCAACCTGCAGGGACAGGCAGCCTCGGCGCGCCAGCCGCTGCCGGTCTAGCGGGCGGCCGCGGCGTCGGCGACGATCTGCGCCTGCACGCGCGAGACTCGCCCGGCCGGGATCGACTCGTCGCCGGCTTGCAGGCGGCTTAGCGCGTCGCGCTTTTCCTTGCCGGTGATCAGCCACAGCAGTGCCCTTGCGCGGTTCAGCACCGGGTAGGTGATAGTCATGCGCGGCAGGCCCATATATAGGCCCGTGAGCGCTACGTCGCGATCGTGCACGTCCAATACCGGGTCGCCCGGCACGAGCGAGGCCGTGTGCCCGTCGGCGCCGATTCCCAGGTGGATCAGGTCGAAGCGCTCTGGTATCGCGCTTGCATAGCGAGCAGCCGCGTCGTCCAGGTTGCTGGCAGTAACCGGCATCGGATGCAGTTGGCTGAAAGCAGCCTCGGGCAGGTTGTCCCACAGAAGCGTGAGGTTACGATCGGGGTCCCCATCCGGTGCGATGCGCTCGTCGACTTGGTAGATCGCCGATTGGCCCCAAGGGAAGTCTTTGCGGCGGGCCAGCTCGGCGAACATCTGGCCCGGGGTGTGGCCGCCGCTGACGGCCAGCGTGAACATGCGGCGAGCCGCGATCGCGGCATTGGCATGCTCGACGACGATCTCGGCGGCGCGCAGCGCCACGTCGATGTCGCTTGAGAGAACCTCGATTGGGATCTGCTCGGCGCTCATCCCGCAGGGGCCCGCTCGGCGTTCATGCTCGATGTTCGATCGCCGGTCATCGCTTGCGCAGCGAACGGTAGCGGCGAATCAGCGCATTGGTCGAGCTGTCGTGCTCGAGCGTCGGCTCCTGCTCGGCTTCCAGCTCGGGGATGATGCGCTTGGCCAGCGCCTTGCCCAGCTCCACCCCCCACTGGTCGAAGGAGTCGATGCCCCAGATCGTGCCCTGCGTGAAGACGCTGTGCTCGTACAGGGCAACCAGCGCGCCGAGCGTGTGCGGGGTCAGCTGCTCGGCCAGCAGCACGTTGGTCGGGCGGTTACCCTGCATGACGCGGTGGGGAACGATCGCCTCAGGCACGCCTTCGGCGCGCAGCTGCTGCTCGGTCTTGCCGAAAGCGAGCGCCTCGGCTTGGGCGAAGACGTTTGACATGAGCAGGTCCTGATGGTTGCCCAGGGGATTGAGCGAGCGCGCAAAGCCGATCAGGTCGCACGGGATCAGCCTCGTGCCCTGGTGGATCAGCTGGTAGAAGGAGTGCTGTCCGTTGGTGCCGGGCTCACCCCAGTAGATCGCGCCTGTGTCGTAGTCGCATACGACGCCCTCGAGCGTCACATGCTTGCCGTTGGACTCCATCGCCAGCTGTTGCAGGTAGGCCGGAAAGCGCTTCAGGTACTGGCTGTAGGGCATGACTCCGACGGTCTGCGCGCCGAAGAAGTTGGAGTACCAGACGGCCAGCAGCCCCATCAACACGGGCAGGTTGCGCTCAAACGGCGCCGTGCGGAAGTGCTCGTCCATCGCGTGGAAGCCCGCCAGCAGCTCGTGAAAACGCTCGGGGCCGATCGCGAGCATCGTCGAGAGGCCGATCGCGGAGTCCATCGAGTAGCGGCCGCCCACCCAGTCCCAGAAGCCGAACATGTTCTCGGTGTCGATCCCGAACTCGGCCACCGCCTGTGCATTGGTGGAGACCGCGACGAAGTGCTTGGCGATCGCAGCCTCCTCCCCCATCGCCGCCAGCGACCATTGCCGCGCGGAGCGGGCATTGGTCATCGTCTCGAGCGTCGTGAACGTCTTCGAGGAGACGACGAACAATGTCTCCTCAGGATCCAGGTCGCGCGTGGCCTCGACGAAGTCGGTCGAGTCGACGTTCGAGACGAAGCGGAAAGTCAGCTCCCGCTGCGTGTAGTGGCGCAACGCCTCGTAGGCCATCA
This sequence comes from uncultured Solirubrobacterales bacterium, assembly GCA_963725265.1. Classification (GTDB taxonomy): domain Bacteria; phylum Actinomycetota; class Thermoleophilia; order Solirubrobacterales; family Solirubrobacteraceae; genus Palsa-744. Next base: position 1,129,068 of record CAVRXP010000001.1, on the reverse strand, counting down.
CCGGACCGAGGTCCGAGCCACCGATGCCGATGTTGACGACGTTGACAATGGGCCTGCCGGTGTGACCCGTCCAGGCACGCGCGCGGATTCGCTCACAGAAAGCTGACATGCGGTCAAGGACAGCGTGCACCTGGGGCACGACATCAATCCCCTCCACGAAAAGCGAGCGGTTGCGGGGCATGCGCAGGGCCACGTGCAATACCGAACGATTCTCGGAGACATTGATGGGCTCTCCGGCGAACATCGCCGCGCCGCGCTCGGCAAGGCCGGACTGTTCGGCCAGCTCGATCAGCAAACGGATCGTCTCGTCGGTTACGCGATTCTTCGAGTAGTCCAGGAAGAGACCCGGACCTTCAGCCGTGAGACGCTCGCCACGGTCTGGGTCTGCGGCGAACAGCTCGCCCAGGGAGGACTCCGCGATCGCGCGCCGGTGGCCGGCCAGCTCGCGCCAGGCGGGGCGTTCGGTCAAGGGAGGCTTTGTTGGGGTCGTACTCATGTCGTAATGCTGCCGCGTAAGAGTCGCACGTCGCGCGCAGTGACGGCGGCGACGCGACAAACCCCGATACTGGCCGTGTCGGGGATGCGGATAGCTCAGGCATTAAGGTGCGCTCGTGGACGACCTGCAGCTCGTTGTATTCGGCTACGACGGCGTATTGGTCGACTGTGAGGTCATCTCCAACGAGGTGCTTGCGCGTGCGCTCAGCGAGCGGGGCCTGCCGAGGCCTCTCGTCCAGGATCTACTCCAATGCTCCGAGTCGCTCGATCACCTCGTCGCGGTCGGTGCCGTGTGCCCGGAGCACCCGATCGAAGTCCTCGCCATAGACGTGCATAACGGCCATCAGCACGTCGGTCGTAGCAACCCCGGTGGCACCTCGCCGACTGGCTATGTGGAGGGCGTCCTCGGTGACCTGTGCGACCGCGTCGCGATCGTCGACACTGACGGAAGCGGTTCGCGCGCGATCGGTGCCCTCGCCCTGTATCTGGAGGGATCCTTCGCTTACGCCGAGCGCTTGTAGCGCGATCCCAACTTCGCCATGTAGGCGCAGGATTCGTAGCCAGCGCTCGGCCTCGTCCTTGGGGGTGCGAGCGAACGGCATCGCTGTGGATGCGATACCCAACACGATTGCCGCGTCTGGGGCGAGCGCCAGGGCGGAGCTCACTGCGACACCCTGAGATCCGCTTGCCGTCTCGCGTGGGGTGTGTGGAGATGCGCGACATTGTCGCGTCCCAGCGCGACCTCCGGCGGCCCGTCTCCAAGGCGCAACTCGAGGACGACGGTGCCGGCGCGCTCGGCAACGACGCGCGCAGAGCGCACGAGCTCGGCGACCTCGCGGCGCTCGACTCCACAGGCGAGGAGGAATCGCTCGGTTCGACCGCCCGCGGCCCCCTCGCGGTCGAGCTCGAGCTCCTCGACGAGGATCCTCGGCGCGGCTGCGCCTCCCTCGACGTTCAGTAGGCACGCAGCCATGTCGTCGGGACGCGCGTCGGTCTCTTCGGTCACTTGTTCGAGGAGCGCCGACGCTGTGGCGCTCGGCCCGAGCTCGGCGAGCGTGCGCGCGAGTCGCTCGGCGCCGAACAGCTCTCCTCCTGCAACCCTTGCCTCCGTGACGCCGTCGGTGTGAAAGCAGATTTGTGAGTGGCCCGGCACGGACACCACGGTCTGTCGCGTCCCGGTCGGGAAGCCGGCTCCGATCGGTGGCGAGGAGGAGACGATGATCGGTGCGATCGAGCGCGAGCCAAGCACGATCGGTGGTGGATGACCGGCGCAGGCGTAGATGAGGATGCGCTCACGCGGCTGATAGGTGGCCGCCACGACGGTGACAAATGACTCCCCAAGCTGGCGCTCGAGCACAGTTCCAGCTGTTTGGACGGCGGCCCGCGGCGAGAGACCGGCCTCGAGGTACGCCCGCAGCGTGAAGCGCACGAGCGCTGTTTGCGGTAGCGCCTGCCGTCCGTGTCCGGAGACGTCGCCGACGATCACCGCCAACTGACCATCCTCGAGCGCGAACACATCGTAGAAATCCCCGCCCGCCCCGGGACCGTCCGCCGGGCGGTAGGCCGTGGAGGTGCCCACCGGACCGAGCCGGGCGGGGGGCTCAGGGAGCAGCGCTGCCTGCAGCAGACCTACGTCCTCGAGCAGCGCTACACGCTGGTGCTCCAGCCGCCGCGCGCGCAACGCGGCCAGACGCGAGCGTATCGCAAGCGCCAGCGCCAGCGCGAGCAAAACGCCAATGAGAGTCCACACGAACGTGGGTACGACGCCGACGATTCTGGTGATCGTCGTCACGATCGGCGACGGGCGTCGGCTGGGCGCCGCGGGGTCGTGCACCGCTCTCTGCGCACGCCTCGCGCGCGCAGTGTGTGCGGGCCTGAACGGGATCGCGGCCACGGGAGCGACCGCACCCGGTGAGAACGCGACCGGGGCTGCATGCCTACTGGCGCCGCGGCTGCGGGCACGCCGAGGATCCCGCGCGGCATGCGGCGGTCCGCCGGCGGGCGCCGGGTGCGATCCCCCGGCTAGTTGTGGCGTCGTCGCTGCCGGCGCAGAGATGGCTGGCGCGGGTGGTGTTGTAGCCGCGGGTGCTACAGCTGTGGGCGCCGTAGCTCTCGACAGGGCTGGGATGGTGGCGCGGTCCGGCGCGGGCGAGGCAATCGGGGCTCTGCCCGGAGCGCCCGACGAGCCTGAACGCGGGGTCGAGTGGGTTGCACCCGCGGTCCCCGCCGCGTGATGTGGAACGGGAACGGGCGAGGTGGCCGGATGGCGGGCGCTTCCCGATCGCAGGCCGGGTGCTTGCCGCTGATGGCCGGGGGCAGCTGGTCCTATGTGACCTGAGCCCTGTTCTCCCTGGTGTTCTGAACTATGTCCTCCCCCGTGTTCTGAACCCTGTTCTCCCGGGTGTTCTGAGCGTTCATGTCTTTCGCGGCCCGGTGTCGATTGGCCCCCACCGTGTTCGGGGCCTGGATATTCGTCGTGACCCGGCTGCGAGCGCCCATCTGGGTCGGGACCCTGGGAATTCGCGTGTTCGGGGCCCGGCTGTGCGTTGTGACCTGGACCGGGCGACGCGGCCGCCGGGCTGGAGTTGCCAGGTGGGTTTGGGACGCCCGCGCCGGTGGGCTTTGCATAGCCTGGCCTGGCTGCGGCAACCGTGGCGAACGCCAAGGTAAGGGCACAGCAAACGAAGAGGATGGTCGCTGCTGGACGCCGGCGACGGGGAGGCGAAGGGTGTCTGGCGGTGTCGCTCACCATCGGCAGCCAGCGTCCGATCAGCCCGTCTTGGCGGTGTGTTCCCGCGTGTACTTGAGCGCCTCGTCGACTGTCGGGAAGATCGCGAACATTCCGTCCAGCCCCGAAAACTCAAAGATCTTCAGCACGGTGCTGCGCTGGCAGACGATCGCTATCCGCACATCGACGCCGGGGCTCCGGTTGACACCGACGAGCACGCCGAGCGCCGTCGAGTCCATGAAGGTGGTAAGCGAAAGGTCGACGACTAGCTCCTCGTGGCCCGCCTCGAGCGCATCGAGCAGCATCCACTTCAAGCGCGGGGCCGTTGCGAGATCGAGCTCGCCCTCGATTGAGATCACGCTCGTACGCTCGTCGAGCTCACACCTGATGATCCCAAACGGCCCTGAAGTTGGCTGTGAACGGTTGGGGGTGTCGACTCGCTCGAGCATCGTGGTTCTCAAGCACGTGCCTGGCGGTCAGTCCGCAGAACAAGCTGCACAACCTAACCTCTGCGCGCCTGCGCGCTCGCGCACACACGTACAAGAAGGATCTTCGCCACGAACAGGTCCACCCTTTACATCCAGGGTGAATCATCGAACAAGTGTCCAGTGGGAACCACCTGGCGGCTGGGGTTCCAGCTCTCAAGGGCCGCGCCACCTTCGGCGCGGCCGGCCTCAGTCGATGCGAACCCGCGGTCTCAGTCGCCGATGAACGCGGCGGGTAGGTTGCTGCCGGGAACCTCGTCGGGCAGGTAGATCTTCGGGTCGCCCGGGTACGCCACCTTCCAGTCGTGTGCGGAGTACCAGTCGAAGCGGTTGAGCAGCACCGGCTTGGCCGAGTCGGGGCTGGCGTCCTTTCCGAGGAATGACTGCTGGTGCTTCCAGCTCATCCAGGCTTCGTAGACGCTCTGCATCGAGACTGGTACTTCACCCTGGACCGGTCCGCCGCTCGCCGCCGCCGTAGTGGTCGCCGCATTCGTCGTCGCCGTCGCGGGTGCCGCCGCGGGAGCGACGGCCGGGAAGCCTTCGACGCCGAGCGTCAGCGGGATTTCGTTGGGAGCGGCGGTATACGGTTCGAAGTTAGGGGTTTCGGTGAACGCCCCGTACATCGGCTCGGCGGCGTAGTCCTCCTGGTTCATCGGCTGGATCCCCAAGATCTGCTCGACCGTGCGCACCATGTTGAGTTGCGTCTCGTATTCGTCATCGACGCCGCCCTTGGCGTAGGGGCTGATCACGAACGCCGGGCCGCGGTGCCCGTCGACGTGGTCGACGCCGTTCTGCGTGTCGTCCTCGACGCCGAAGATCGCCGATTCCTTCCACACTTTGCTGTGGGAGATCGTTTCCACGACGCGACCCATCGCGAGGTCGTTGTCGGCCACCTGCGCCACCGGGTCCGGCGCGCCGCCGGTGTGGTCGTCGGGCAGCCAGATCAGCGTCAGGTTGGGAACCGCGCCCGTGCTTTCCTGGTGTTCGAATTCGCCCTTCCAGATGTCGTAGCGGTATTGGTCGGGAATTTCGAGGTCGAACCTCGGGTAGTAGGGATCGCTGATTGCGTTCAGCGAGGGGATGTCCGAGGAGGTCTTGTACTCGTCGATCGGGATCGGCAGCGGCCCGCTCTTCTTTCCTTCGAGGATCTGTGAGTCTTCATACCATTCCTTCCAGTCGCCGCCGTTGCCCGGTCCGGTGATGTACCTGTTGTACTCACCGAAGTCTCTGACGCTCAGACCCGCCTTCTCAGCCGCATTCCAGAGGAAGCCGTCGCGCTGGTAGGCGAGCGCGTCGCCGCCTTCGGCGGGGTAGGAGCGGTAGAACGCACCGAACTCCTTTTCGACGTAGTCGTTGGCCTCGGCCTGCACGATCCAGTTGTGCCCGTCGGCCGACAGCGTGCCCTCGTCGTAGAAGTCGTCGAGGTCGCCGAAGCGCTTGGCCAGCGCGTGCTGGTTGGGGGTGATCTTCTGGCCGAACTGGGCGAGTTCGGGGTCGCTGTTGCCCTCGCCGAGATCGCCGAGCACCTGGTCGTAGGTTCGGTTCTCCTTGACGATCACGAATACGTGTTTGATCGGCGAATGCCCTCCGATCCTCCTCGGGATCACGCCCGGCACGGTGTCGCCCGCGCCGCCGTTGATGGCAGGAACGTTGTTCCAGTCGTTGTCGGTAAAGACGGTCTTGGTGTACCTCGCCAGTTCACCTTCGGCCGGCATCTTGAACGTTGTCACGGTGCCGGTGTCGTCGTAGGTGTTGTAGCCCTTCACGCATTCGGGAGCCGGGGAGGTTTCCGTGCCCTTGCAGATCTTCGCCTGCGGGCCGCGGTCGCCGATGCCCCTGTCGTTGGTGACGACGATCTCCCCGCTCCCGAGCGCCGAGTCGGGCTGGACCTGGACGGGGTACCAGTCGGTCGGCAGCAGACCCTCGAACTTCAGCGGTGTGCTCTGCCCCCAGCCTCCCCCGAAGTGCCGTCCCCAGTGTCCTCCCTGGCCTTCTCCCCGGTGGCGTGTCGGGAGACCGCTGTACTTGTAGACGGCGATCGCGTTGTCGCGGCCAATGCTCACGAGCACGTGTTCGGGGTCGGACATCGTGATCGCGTTCGCGTAGCTCCCCACGCTGGCGCCCGGCAACGGGTTGGTGCTCGTCGTTTGCGCGACCGTGTCGGTTGCGGTGTCGATCAGCGAGATACTGTCGTCGTTGGAGTTGGCGACAAACAGCGCCGATCCGCTCTGATACAGCGCGGTCGGCTCGAGTCCCACCGGGATTTCCCGTTCCTGCTTGCCGGTGGCCAGGTTCACGACCGAGACCGTGCCGGTGCTGGCGGCACCGGTGACGGGGCTCGAGACGATCGGGGTGCCGTCAGAGAGGTTGGTCGTTTCGCCCGGCTTTGCGGAATGACCGCCCTCGTTGGAGACGTACGCGGTGTTGCCGTCGATCACGACCTGGCGCGGCGCGTTGCCGACGGGGATTTCCTTTTCGACTTCATTTGTCGCGGTGTTGACCACACCGAGCGTGTTGGACCCGTTGAGGGCGACGTAGAGCTTGCTGCCGTCGGAGGAGAGCGCCATGCCCGAGGGCTCGGCTTCACCGGGGTGTTTTGCTTCGGTGCTGTATTCCGGTGCGGGGCCGTTCGCGGCCGGTGGCATCTTGATGATGACCTTTTCGGACACCGTGCCGGTTTCCGGGTTGACCGTGAACTTGGCGATGTCTCCCGTCTGGGGAATCCAGAGCGTCTTGCCGTCCGGCGAGTAGAGCGGGCCATCGGCTGCGACCTCTTCGCCTGGTTCTCCGGCTGCGGGGTCGAGGGTGTTGGGATAGGCGCCTTCTTCCTGGACGATCTTGCCCGTCTTCAGGTCGACGATCGTCAGGTAGCCGGTGAAATCGTTCCACGTGAGCGCGGCCATGTACTGGCCGTCGGGGCTGAGAGTGCTCGACACGATCCGCCCACGCGGGTCTTCGATCCGGGCTCCGATCGGTGAGATCCACTGGTTCGTCGGCAGCAGAAGCGCGCCGTTGTAGGTTTGGCCGACTTCGCCGCTGCCAAACGGGTTGACGCCGCCGAGATCGGCGGAGGCAACGCCCACCGCCGCCACGAAGGCCACTAGGACCGCGATCGCGCCCAAGCGCCGACGCCGGACATTCACACGAGTACCACTTTTGCGAGTCGGAACCGAGATGGCCACGGCCAACACCTCCCAAATAGACACTGGGTCGCAATGCGCGCTGGGTTGTTAGTGCGATAAATCAGCGAAACAAACTGTGTGCCGTTCGGTCTACCCAGGGGCAGGACTCCCATTGTTACCCGGCGGTGAAGATCGGTGTGAAATTTCTCGTTTTCTGCAGTGCTGTCACACGCTCTTTGCACTGCCGTCACATATCGTTTAAAAACAAATCACCGACGTTCACGAACGCTTCACGAACTGCGTGACGGGCGCGGGTAGGCTCACCATCGTGGATGCTGTCCGAGCGAGCGGATTGGTAAAGCTCTTCGGGGCAAGGACCGCGGTCGACGACGTCGACCTTACGGTCGCCCCGGGGCAGGTTCGGGGCCTGCTCGGCCCGAACGGCGCGGGCAAGACGACGCTGCTGCGGATGCTGTTCGGATTGATCCACCCGGACGCCGGCACGGTGGCGCTGCTGGGGCGGGCGCTCGACGGGCTGGGCGGCGAGGCTCTCAGGGAGGTGGGCGGGTTCGTCGAGGAGCCCGCCTTCTACCCCTACCTGTCCGGGCGCGCAAACCTTTCCCTACTCGCGCGACTGGACGCCGGCCCGACCGCGGCCGCGGTGCAGGACGCGCTCGCCCGCGTGGAGCTGGAGCACAGGGGCGACGATCGCGTGGCCGGCTACTCCACCGGCATGCGCCAGCGGCTCGGGCTCGCGGCCGCGTTGCTGCGCTCGCCCCGTCTGCTGCTGCTGGACGAGCCGACGAGCGGGCTCGACCCGGCGGGAACGCGCGCGGTGGCAGCGTTGGTACGCGAGCTGGCCGCCGAGGGCGTCGCGGTGCTGCTCTCCAGCCACCAGATCGGGGAGCTCGAGCGGGTGTGCGACACCTACACGGTCATGCGCGAGGGCAGGGTCGTGTGGGACGGCTCGGCGGCAGAGCTGATCGCGCAGGCGCCCGCGAGCGCGTATGCGCTCGCGACCAGCGACGATGAGCTGGCCCTGCGGATCGCCACGGACCATGTCGGGGTGCGGGCCGGGCGCTCGCGCCGGGGAGAGCTCGCGCTGAGCGTGCGCGAGGGCTGCCTGGACGAGTTCGTGTTCGCGCTCGGCGACGCGCGCGTGGCGATCCGGCGCTTGGACCTGCTCGTGAGCCCGCTGGAGACCATGTTCTTCGCCCTCACCTCCGACGGCGCGGCACTCGAGCAGCTCGAGCCCGAGGAGCTGGCCGAGACGGTGCTGGCCGGGCGATGAGCGCGATCGCCCCCACGGCGCGCGCCGCCCCGGCAACGCTTCCGCTCGGCGGGGAGGACGCGATCTGGAACGCGTTGCGGGCCGAGCTTCAGAAGCTGAGCGCGCAGCTGACTATCCGGCTGCTGGTGGTAGTCTGCATCGCCGGCCCGTTTGCTTTCGCGGCGGTGCTGAAGGTGCAGAGCGGGACTCCCTCGGACGCGCTGTTCGGCGTGTGGGTGCACTCCTCCGGATTCGCGATCTCGCTCGTGATCCTCAGCTTCGCCGGGAACTGGGGGCTGCCATTGATCGCCGGGCTGCTCGGGGGCGACCTGTTCTCCTGCGAGGATCGGCACGGGACCTGGAAGACGATCCTCACCCGCTCCTGCACTCGCGCCGACCTGTACGCCGCCAAGCTGCTCGCCGCGGGCACGCTCACCGTCGCGCTGACGCTGCTGCTGGCGCTGTCGAGCCTGATCGCGGGGGTCGCGTTCGTGGGTGCCCACTCGCTCGTCGACCTCAGCGGAGTGCTCACCCCTCCAGGCAAGCTGCTCGCCCTGACGCTGCTCAGCTGGCTGTTGTGCGTGCTGCCGGCGCTCGCGTACACGAGCGTGGCGATCCTGTTCTCCATCGCCACGCGTAACGGGATCGTCGGCGTGCTCGGGCCGCTGCTCGTGGCGCTGCTCACCCAGCTGCTGGACCTGATCGGCAAGGGCGTGGTCGTGCACCTGCTCCTGATCGGCTCCGCGTTCGAGGGCTGGCACGGTCTCTTCACAACCCACCACTTCTACGGCCCGCTCGTGATCTCGAGCCTCGTGAGCGTCGCTTGGATCGTCGCGTGCGTCACCGCGAGCTGGAGGATCCTACGGCGTCGCGACTTCCTGGCGAGCACAGTCGGCCGCAGCCCCGACTGGCGCACCCCCATACGGGTCGTGGCGGTAGCCACCGCGCTCGTCGCGGTGCTCGCCCTGCTCGCCAACACCGGTCCCACTGGCGATACCGCCCACCGCCTCAGCGCGGCCATCGGGGAAGAGTTCAACAACGTCACGCTGCTCCAGCAGCAGCTGATCGGGCGGCGGGTGCCGGCCGGCGCAAAGCTCGACATCCTGCCCAACTGCAACCGCCGCGCCGCCAAGGCGGTCGGGCCGGGGGACTGGAACTGCACCCTGTACGTGTACCTCCCCCAGGCGCAGTCGGTGCCGTTCCAACAGACCTCCGTCGAGTACGACGTGAGCGTGGAATACGACGGCTGCTACAAGGCCGAGTCCCCTCCCGCCTTCATCGGCGGCCCGACGATGCTCGATGCTCACCGAAACACCGTCACGAACCCGCTGTACATCGTGTACGGGTGCTTTAACACTCTCTAAGCCCGTAAGCATCCAGCTCTATGGCCTGTGCCCCCTCGTGGCGCATGTATGCCGGAAGGCAGGAAGCCAATCCCAGTCGATGCCCGCCTTCTCTCGTGCGGGCAACAGGACCCGTCGACCGCTAGTCCTCGATCAACCGCCGATGCGCCGCCCAGCGGCTCAGCTCGTGGCGGCTGGAGAGCTGCAGCTTGCGCAGGACGGCGGAGACGTGCGCCTCGACGGTCTTGGTCGAGATGCCGAGCTGCGCGGCGATCTCCTTGTACATGTAGCCGCGCGCGATGTGCTGCAACACCTCGCGCTCACGCGGCGTAAGCAGGTCGAGCTCCGGATCCACCTGCGCGGCTGGGATCTCGCCGGCGAACGTGTCGAGCACGAAGCCGGCCAGACGGGGTGAGAAGACGGCGTCGCCTTCACGCACACGCCGGACGGCGTCGGCCAGCTCGGGCCCTGAGATCGTCTTGGTCACGTAGCCGCGCGCGCCGGCGCGGATCAGCGCGATCACGTCCTCGGCCGAGTCGCTTACAGACAGAGCGAGAAAGCGGACCGCCGGTCGGCTTGCGCTGACGCGCCGGATTACCTCCACCCCACCGCCGCCGGGCATGTGCACGTCGAGCAGGACGACGTCGGGCTCCAGCTCCTCGATTGCCCGCACAGCGCCCTGCACGTCGCCGCTCTCGGCCACGACCTCGACCTGCGGGCCGAGGCTCGCACGCACACCCGCACGGAACAGATCGTGGTCGTCGACGATCGCGACACGCGGCGGCGATTCGCTCACGGCCGGCCCGCGCGATCGATCGCGATCTCGACCTCGGTTCCGCCACCAGGTAGGGAGCGCACGGTCGCGCTACCCCCAGCGCGCTGCATCCGCCCGAGGATCGACTCGCGCACTCCCCGTCGCTCCTGTGGCACGGCCGCGGGATCGAAGCCTGCGCCGCGATCGCGCACAAACACGTTGATGCGCTCGCTAGAGAGCTCGGCGTACACCGACACGGGCGCTCCGCCGGCGAACTTCACAGCGTTGAGCATCGCCTCGCGCGCGGCGGCAAGGACCGCGAGCCCGTGCTCATGCAGCGGACAGTCCCCGACGGCCACGACCTCGATCGAGCCGCCCATGGCCGCCTCAACCTCGGCTGCGGCCCCGTCCAGGGCAGCTGCGAGCGTCTCGCCCGCTTCGCGCGAGTCCGCACCCGCCAGCCAGCCGCGCAATTCGCGCTCCTGGCGACGCGCGAGCGCGGCAACCTGCCTCGGGTCCTGCGCGCTCTGCTGGATCAGCGCGAGCGTTTGCAAAACCGAGTCGTGCAGATGCGCCCCCACGTCGGCGCGCTCCTGCGAGCGGATGCGCTCGGTGCGCTCGGCCGCGAGGCTGTGCGCCAGCCGCCGCCAGGACGGAGCGAAGATCAGGGCGAGCGCAACCAGCACGGCGAGCGCCGCAAGCAGTGCCTCGCCCGCGGGCCGTAGCGCGCCGTTGGCCCACAAAAAGGCAAATCCGCCGGCGAGCACGAGCGCGACGCCGAGCCCGCCGCGACTGACCTCGGGCCACCCGAACGTGCGCGCGCGCACTGTCAGCTCCCGCGGCTGCTCGGGCGATGCGCCCGCCCGGTTGCGCGGCTCTGGCAGCTGTGGGCACTCGGACGGTCGATGGGCGGCCCATCCATGCCTGCGCCCGGGCACGACAGCCGGCGCGCGCCAGATCAACAACGCCCCGAGCACAGCGACGGCGACGGGCCACACGATCGCGTCTCCAGGCCACGCTCCAGTTGCGCGCACGAACAGCAGCCCGCTGAGCATCAGCAAGGCCGTGCCAATCGCGATCCTAAGACCGCCGCGCGGCGGGTAGATGGGTTGGGGCATCCACGCTCATGTTCTCAGCCGCGCCCGCGGCGACGACTGGCAAGACCGCTGGCGAGCAGGATCGCGCCGAGCGCGGCGACGATCACAGGCACGGTGTAGGCGAAGCGCAGGTCGATCGTGCCGCCCGCGCCGAGCACCAGCAGCAGGCCGAGTACGACCAGGGAGATACCGCACGTCAGGATCGTGATGTCGAGCGGACGCCTCATCGACTCGCCCCTTCCGCGGGTATGCGACTCGTCCCCTTCGCGGGTGAGTCACTTGCGCCGTCCGCCGCGAAACAGGCTTCGTTGCTGCCGAGCGCGACGGCGTGATTGTGGCTGGCAAACCAGCCGTTTTCGCCGCCCCAGCCGCCCCAGCGACCCCAGCCGCCCCAACCGTGTTCGACTGGATGGTCTGCCACCAGAAGCGCACCGAGCCCGACATCGCCGTCCACCAGCAGGCGCGGCGTGCCAACCGGCGGGGCGGGACGTTCAGACCAGTTGACGTCGAGCCCCGCGGAGCGCCGTTCGAGCGCCCCGACGAAGCCTCCGCCGATCCGCGCGCTTGTGGCGACGCATACCCCGCGGGGCACGAGCACGACAAGCTCGCCCATGCCGAGGCGTACGGGCAGCCGGGTGGTGCCCGCCGGGAACGCGACGTTGCGCAAGTCGATTTCAAGACGCCCGGCGCCGAGCTGGTAGCCGCGGCGCACTTCGCCGAGACTCTGCGGACGGTAGAGATGATCGCCCACGCCGCCGCTCAGGTCTACGTGGGCGGCGGCGATCGTGGCGACAGCCAGCGCAAACGCGAGACCGGGCAGCACAAGCCAGCGGATCGTGTGCGTGAACGCGCCGAGCACGAGTACTGCGCCAACGGCCACGACCGCCCAGGCAGCGAGTTGCGCATGGGTGCCGCCAAGCCATACCCCCGCCAGCGCGAGCAGCGAGGCGCAGACGACGATGGCCGCTGCGAACACCAACCAGCGCAGCAGCCGCCGGTCGGCGCTCGCTCGCCACTGCTCGGCGAGGGGTCCGCGCCACAACAGGCAGATCGGAGCGCGACTGACCCCCTCCTCGGGCACGAGCAGCAGGATCGCCAGATACAGCGCGATCCCGACCCCCGAGAAGATCGCAAGCCCGACGAACGCGATCCGAAACAGGATCGGGTCGACGCCGAAGTGCGCGCCCAGGCCGCTGCAGACACCGCCGATCAGACGCCCGCGACGCGTGCGCGACAGGCGTGGACGCCGGCCTGGCTCGCTCTCAGTGCTGGACATCGCCTGCGCCGTCGTGGCTTGATCGATCGGTCGTGCTTGCGAACATGGGCACAGTGTCGAGCGTGGACGCCGCGCGCACAATTGGGAATGTCCCTAGCTCGCCCTCGGGGTCCGGCGGGACCACGTGCGCCCTTTGCGCCTTTGCTTCCGTATGCGCCGGTTTCGCCTCTCGGGCCGAGCGGACCTTGCTGACCCGATGAGCCTTGTGGACCCTGCTTGCCGGGTTCGCCTTGTGCGCCTCGTACACCGGAGGACAACTGACCGCCTTCTCCACTCAAGGGGATTTCCAGGCCGGTGACGTTGGCGGCGTGCACTGTCAGCGACGCCGACCGCGGCCCTTCGGCGCTTGGTGCGAACCTGACGAGAAGAGTGCATGTTTCGGCCGGTTGCAGTGTTTCGCCGGTGCACTCGTCTGCGGTGACGATGAAGTCCGAGGCGTCTGCTCCGCTGGGTTGCACGTCGTGGATCTGTAGTGCTTCAGAGCCCGCTGTCACTGTGACGATCTGCGCTGCGCCGATCGTGTTCTGAGCCTGAGTGGGAAAGCTCAAGCTCGTGGGCGCCATAGCGGGTTCTTCTTTGCACGCAGCCAGCTGGCGAACATAGACCTCTGTCGGTTTTTCGCCATTTGGTCCTTCGGGTGGACCGGTCTGAGCAAAGAGGTTGGTGGCCTGGGAGTCGAATACGGCCCGACAGCCGTTGGCCGAGATGGCGGCCTGCTGGCTTTCCTTGTCGGCCGAAACCCCTTCGGCACCGCTCGCACGATCGAGTTGTGTTGTTTCTCCTGTGCCCGGATCGCGCAGGAAGAGGTGGTATCCGCCTGCGAATTCACCCGCGAACAGGATGTCCTCTCCGTCAGCGCTCCCGCCGAACGAACCGTACGCGTCGCCTGCGATGCCATCTGCATCCTGGCTTATGAGCGTCGTGCTCGCCTGGGTCGAGCAGAGATCGCGAAGGTAGATCTGCGGGCCGCTGATTTGGATTGATTCGCCGTCGATCGTGATGGATGGCGGTTCTAGGAGACCTCCAGCCTGGGAGTTGAACTCCACATTGCAGCCATTTTCACCCACGAGCACCGGGTTTTCCGAGCGGCCTTCACCGGCTTGCCCGTTGGGGCCCTGGCTGACGAGTGTCGTCGTGTCGGTCTGCAGGTCACGCAGATATACTTGTTCGTAAATATTCGATCCTGTTCCGGGCACAAGGTTGGTCGCTCTCGATACGAAGGCAACGTAGCGGCCGTCGGGTGAGATCGAAGTACGCCTGGCTTTCTTCGTTGGCGATTTCTCCGGTGGGCCCGTTGGCGCGGCTGACCGCGGTCGTCGTCCCTGTATCCATGTCACGTACGTACACGGTTGGGGTGGCGGTCTTTGTGTGGGCGCCCGTCGGATCTTCCAGATCCCCTACGTCGGCGGCGAACACGACGTATCGCCCGTCGTCTGAGATCGCCTCAGCGATCGCATTCGCGACTGAGGATCGCGCCATGTGTGCCACTCACACGATCCACCAGAGTAGTTTCCCCGGTCTGCAGGTCGCGCCTGTAGACGTGTTGTTCTTCGGGTTCTTCCGCGGGCAGCCCGGCTAGGAGGTTGGTGGTCTTCGAGGTGAAGATCACGTAGCGCCCGTTCCCGGAGATCTTGACGTTTTCGACGCCGGGTTCGCCCGCCGGTTCGCCGGTGGTGCCGTTTGCGCGGCTGACGAGCTCGACTTCGCCGGTATGCAGATCCTTGGCGTAACGCCTCGATCGTGCCGACGGGTCCCTGTTCGCCGAGGTTGGTGGAACTGCTCTCGAAAGCGACGTAGCGTCCGTCACCTGAGATCGACACCGGTCCGTAGTCGGCCGTGCCTTCGTCGTTCGCATAGACGCCTTGCTGTGTGACGGACACGGGAAACGTGTCACCGATCGTTTCGTCGCTTGCTGCCCGAGCGTTCGCCGCGAAAAGCGCCAGCACGAGCATCGCGAGCGCTGTCGAGAGTGTGGTGTTGTGTCCGCGCGCTGGTACGCAGACCCTGGCCAGGTTCTGGTGGGACATCCGTCAACCCCTTTCCACGAGGGTGCTAGATGGGATGGGGTCGGAGGGAGGTCTCCTGGCTTCCAAGCCTCCCCGCCACGCCTTCCCAGCCCCAGGGTGGGGCCAGTGGCTGCCGCATCGGCGTGCGGCGGGTTCTCGCTTGGTCACAGTGGCGGGCCCGCGCCGGTCTCTCACCGGCTTCCCTGTCCACCGATCCGTGGATTATTTGGCGGCAGCGTAGCGCATTGCTGGGCCGACTCGTTTTGGTGCGTCCTCGACGGACTCTTTTTGCATCTCGTCCGACGAACGGTTATTGTGTTGTCGGTCACGCGCTCGAGGGAACCCGGTGGGAATCCGGGACTGACGCGCAACGGTATGGGCAACGAGCCGAGAGGGCTCTGGCTGCCCGAGTCCGAGTACTCGACGAGTGACGCCAAACATAAGGACCCTGTTCTCGCGAACGGACGGCTAGGTCTTCATCGCTCTCACTCTCCGGGGTGGGAAAGAGATGTCCTTCCGTCCCTCACAGAAGGAGATCCATCCCAATGCGTACCTTGACCTCTCGGCTTGCGCTGCTCGGCGCATGCCTCTGCGGACTGCTGCTGCCCACAACCGCCTCGGCGACCTCGAGCAAAGCCGAAATCGAAGCCTCTGTTAGTAAAGGCGCCACCTACCTGGAGGGATTGCAGGAAACCAGCGGCGGTTTCCCCTCCGACTGGGACATCGACTCGCTTGCGGCGGCCGCATGTGGCCGCGGCGAACCTCAAGAAGGCCGGAGCCGAAACCGACGCTCGGACGTGGTATCGCAAACTGGTCGGTAACGAAACCGCCACGAAATGGCCCAAAGAAGCGCTCGTGACCGAATACGAGCGCGCCGCGCTGGTCGCCTACGCGGCCGGGATCGACCCGGCGCGGGTCTCCAAGACACAGAACCTGATCGCCGGGATCGCCTCCTACTACCAGCCCGAAAACCCCGGCTACTACGGTCCTCCCGGAAACTTCAACGGCACCGTCTTCGCTGTCCTGGCGCTCGCCGACGCGAAGACGACGGTGGCGTTCAGCGCGTGCCAGTGCGCTGCTGAAGAAGTCGATCGAAGCGATCGAAAAAAACCAGCACACCGACGGTGGCTGGGCCTGGGAAAAGGCCGAAGGCAACGAAGCCAAGCTCAAAGCGGCCGCCGAACCGGACATGACCGGCGCCGCGATCGCCGCACTGTGCGACGCGCACGTGCGAAAAGACGAGCGCTGTGGTCAAAAAAGGCGCGACCTACCTGAAGTCGGCTGCTGATCGCCTCGAACGGTGCCTTCGAATCGGAATTCGGCGCGAACACAGACTCCAACGCCTGGGCGGTGCAGGGCCTCGATGCCTGCGGCATCGAACCGCAGGGCACGGAATTCACGGCATCGGGAACGAAAAAGACGCCGATCGACTTCCTGATCTCCCAACAGCTCGCGAGCTGGCGCGTTCAGATATCTCACCACCGGCTCGACCGCGAACGAATACTCCAGCCAGGACGCGGTCCGGGCGCTCGCGGGCGCCGGCTTCACGGTGGCGCCTCCGGTACCCACCGGAGGCCTCGAACAGTGGTTTGCCGCAAGCGGGTTCAGCACCGAAGCCGTCAAGAGCCCGGTGACGCTGATCATCAACAACGAAAGCACGGCCCTGAAGGTCTGCTCGGTGACCTTCGCACCCAAAGAAACGATCACGACCCTCGAAAAGGTGCTCGTGGCAGCCGAAGCGAATCGGCCCCGACGGGCTGCGTGACCGGACACGCATCTGAAAGCGGTGCGATCAGCCAGATCAACGGCTATCCCGGCCCCGGCCAAAGCGCTGTGGGACTACAGCATCGACGGGGGCGCCGAAAAACAAGCGACGCTCACGAGCGAAATCCATCTGGGCGACACGATCTACCTGCGGTTCGCCTAGCTGCCGAGTCGGCTGGTCCCGCGAGCAATATGGCGCGGGACCAGCCACCCCGGCAATCGTCGATCGCTCTCGTGGAAAGGCCCTGACAGATGCGCACCCCCATCGCGACGCTGACCGTCGCAACTCTCACTGATCATCGCCACAAGCGCGCAGGCCGCGCCGACGACTGGTCAACGTGCGGATCGAGGGCAAGCAGCGAAACCCTGTTCGAGGGACCGATCCTGACCGAAGGCCACGACGTCGGGCATCCTCGGACACCCAGGAACGCTCGTGTGACGGGATCGACCCACTCGATCCCCAAAACAAGACGCCGGGCCCGACGCCCACCGCCGCGTCGGTCGATGCGATGAGCCTGATCGGGGAAACCTTCGACGGGCAGTGGTACCCCGGCTATGACGACTACTTCATCACGCGCTGGGGGCCGGACGAACAAGACCCTGCTGAACGGCGCCTACTGGGGAATCCTCGTCAACAACGTCTTCACGAACGTCGGCGGCTGCCAGTACGAGCTGCACGCGGGCGACGAAGTGCTGTGGGTCTATGACGCGCTTCGGGAACAGGGCGTTCCTGGCGCTGTTCCCCGCGGTGAGCGACACCGCTCCCCGGTACGTCCCCTGACGGCGACAGCCGAACTGGGCAAGCCCTTCGAAGTCGAAGTCCTCGACTACGGCGATGACAAGGAAGACAAACCACCGGTCGAACCCGAACGCGCCGGCGCCACACCCTATGCAGAGTGCTGATGTCTCACCGGTACTGACATCGCGACAAGGGCTTCGAGAAGGTCGAAACCAGCAGCCCCGAAACGGTCACGACGAACGGCGAAGGAAAGGCGAGCATCACCTTCACCACGCCGGGCTGGCACAGGATCAAGGCGGGAACACGCGTTCAACGCGAAGGCGAAGAAGAGCGATCCGCTCAAATCGCCTCGACGTATGCGTCCCCGCGCACGGCGCGAGCGGCTGCGGGGCCCCACCGGCCGAAGACGACGTCCGCACGCCACCGCACATGGCCGTAGACCGCCGAAGAAGAACACCAGCGAAGCACCACGCTGAAGAAACGAACCGGCGACGGAAACAGCCGGTGGCAGCAGTCCAGCGGGCAGTCCGGCAACCGGATCGAGCGTCGCCCCTCCAGCACCTCGACGCCGACGCCGTGCATCAGGGAAGCGGTACCACTGCGCTGCTGGTGCTCGAGAGCGTCACCTCCAAGCGGCTGCTGTTGAAGCTCACGGGACCCGGCACGGCGACTGTGCAGATCGCCCGCCAGACGGGCAGCAAACACCACCTCGCTGCAGGCCGTCAAGACGATCACCGTCAAGGTGGCCAAGGCCGGACAAGTCGAGGTCAAGCTGCCGCGGTTGACCGCGGGGCGCTACCGCCTGACGATCGGCCTCTCCGGCGCCAAGACCTTGCAAGATCCTGACGGTAACCCGCGCATGACCGTAAGCCCACGCGCACTCCTGGCAGGCTGGACGTCGATGGCGCTGCGGTCGAACGGTCGACGACCGTGGCCGCTCGCGGGACGCTGGCGGCGCTGAGCGCGATGGTTGCGGCTCTGCTGCGATCTGTCCCGCCTGTCCCGCCCAGGCGGCCACGGCGCGCGATCCGAAGTTCCAGCCGAACCTCGAAGCGACCGTGCGGTACCTGCAGAACGTGCAGCAGAAGACGGTGGCTTTGCCGAACCGGGACGCGAAGCGAGGAACCTGACTTCACCGCCTGGGTCACGCTGGCGCTGGCGGCCGCCGGCGATCAACCCGCGCGATCAGACGACCGCCGAGCAGCACTGGGTAGGCGGGCACAGCGCCTACACCTACCTGGCCGAAAACGCACGCAAAGCTTCGCTAACGACCGACTTCGAGCGCGAACTGCTGGTCGTCGATGCCGCGGGCACCTCGCCACACGACTTCGGCGGAGTCGATCTGGTGGGCGAAATCCTCAAACGACAGATCGCCACCGGTAGTAATGCGGGCGCCTTCCCGCACGTGGCGGGCTCCCAGACACCTGGGGTCAACGACACGATCTTCGCGATCCTCTCGCTCAGCCCGATCCACGAACCAGCGGTCGAAGAAGCGGTCGGCAGAGCCACGCAATGGTTGGAAGCACAGCAGAAGTGCGATGGCAGCTGGTACTGGAGTATGCGCCCAGGGTCAGCGCTTGCAACCGAAAGGAAAGGCGGCTGCTGCCGGGAGAAGCGAGGAGGCGAAATCGACATGACCGGCGCCGCGCTCGAGGCGCTGAACGCCGTCAAGCACCCAGACGCCGAAGGGCAGAAAAAGGCGTTTGAATACCTGCGTGAAGGCGAGACCCCAAACGGCGGCTTCGCAGAGTTCCTCACCGAAGGCGAACCAAACGTCGCGTCCACGGCCTGGGTCGCGCAGGCGATGTGGTCCGCGGGGATCAACCCTGAAGAATGGCTCAAGCATTCGGGTCTGGCCACTGAAGAACCGCTCGGTTATCTCGCCTCGATGCAACAGCCCGACGGGCACATCCGCTACGAGGCAGGCGAGGAAATGAACGGTATGTGGATGACCGCCTACGTCACCCCGGCATTCACCGGCAACCCACTGCCGATCCCAGAAGTGCCTTACGTAGATCTACCCCCAGGGGCCCCCGACAGCGAACAGCCCGGAAATGGCGGCGTGTCTCCACAGCCCGGCAGGCGGTGTGATCGCCGGTGGTGGCGGCAACGGTGCACCTCTGTTCAGCCGCCCCCAACCCGACAGCAAGGGCCACACCCCGGGCGGCGCGCGAGCAGCTCGAGGACCAGCACCACAACACGACCAAGCACCGCCGCAACCCAGGCCCTGCTCGCAAAACACCTGTCCCGACAGCCACCATCGCCAGCGTCCACCGCGCCAAGAAACACAACCAGGCCAGACCACAAAGGCACAGGCGGAGTCGCGCTCACCGGCGCCGGCGCAGGCGGCGGCGGTCAGAACAGCAGCCAAGAGGTCAAAGGGCTTCTGATCGGAGCACCCGCCGACTCGCTGAAGCCCGGCGCTCCGGGTCTGCGCGGCGCCGGCGCAGGCAGAAAGCCAGACTTCGTGGCTGGCGATCGGCATCGCCGGTGCGCTACTCCTGTCCGTCCTCATCGGCGCCCAGATCGAGCGGCGGCAGCCCAAGGTGATCCTGTGAGCACGCTCGCAGCCACGGACGGTCTCGCCGAAGCGCTCGCACGGATCGCCTCCTCGCTGCGCATCCCGGTCCTGATCCTTGCGCTGTTGGTGCTTCTCGTCTGCGCAGTCGAGGTCGGACGCTTCGCGATCGAGCTGTGGTCTCAGCGCGCGCGCCGGACGCGGCGCACTGCGAAGCCTCGCTCGCCTGGTCGTCGCCAACCCCGGGCGGGCCGCCGCGCTCTCGGCCCGCGCGCCAAGCTCGCTCGCGAGAGACGCCCTCTCGGAGATCGCCCGAGCGATCCTCGCCGGCGAACAGGACGGCATCGAGCACGCGCTCGCCGACTACGAGCTCGCGGTCCAACGGCGCCTGGACCACACCCGCATCCTCGTCCGCGCCGGACCGGCACTCGGCCTGATGGGCACCCTGATCCCGCTTGCACCGGGACTCGCGGCACTCGGCCACGGCGAAGTGAGCACCCTCGCCACAGACCTGCGCACCGCGTTCGCCGCGACCACGATCGGGCTGCTCGTCGGCACTGTCGCGTTCGCGCTGACGCTTACCCGCACACGCATGTACAGCGAAGACCTCACCGCCTTGGAGCGGGCCGCGGTTCTCCTAGCACTACCACGCCAGCTCGTACAGATCAGGACCAGATGTCCACACCGATTGCGCAAGCGCTCGCCACACAAGCACCAACCACAACACAGCTCGTTCCGCCGATCCCACCGAGGGTAGACCCATGACCCGCCGCACAGGACTAGGTCGCCACGGCCGCATCGAAGACTCCGCCGGAGACCCGCTCGACGGCCTGGTCAACCTGTTCGACATCGGCATCGTCCTCGCCGTCGCGTTCCTGGTCGCCGGGCTCGGGCTGACACTCGACCAACGCACACACCGTCTAGCAACAGCGCACGCCGACTACACCGCACACCCAAACGCTTGCCCACACCATCATCCAGTGCGCCGGCGGCCAGCGGCCCCGGCCGACCTGTCGGCACCGTCTATCGCCTCAGCAACGGCCAACTCGTCTACGTACGGACGAGCCATCGACCATAGACCTGGCTGCCTGCAATCGGACTCGTCGAGCAATTGTTGGGCCTGCTTTCGCAACACCTCCGGATCGGCCTTCTATGGATCGTCACCCCACTCAGCCGCACACGATCCCGCAAGCGCCTGATCTGCGAGACATGGGGGTGAGAGGGTCACGCGACAATCGCGGCCGCGTGCGAGGATTGTCGAATGGAGGCTGACGAGCGCTTGTGTGCTGGCCGTCTGGCGGCGCAGCGGCTGACGCCGACAACGGCGTGCAAGAGCGCCGAGGAAGCGGCGTTGGCCGTAATCGGCGTTCAGGCTCAGGATCTGCGGGCCGCGGCTCTTGCACTGCGCTCGCGCGTGCCCGGCCTCACCCGAAGCGCCGTCGGGGCGGCGCCGCTCCTGCGCACGTGGACGGTTCGCGGCACCGTGCACCTGATCGCGGCATCCGATCGTCCATGGCTGCACGCCCTATTCGCCAGACGAAATGCCCGCGTGTTTGGCGCGCGTTTTGCGCGCTTCGGCATCGTGGAGGAGGTAAACGCCATGCGCGGGGACGTCGCCCAGCTCTGCGCCGAGCAGCCCCGCGACCGACCGTCGCTGTTGCGCGCACTGGTCGAGCGGGGTCACCCGTCGCTCGCGCAGGGGCCGATCAACACATTCGTTCCCTGGCTCTCGACGCAAGGTCTCCTCGTCACCGATACCGCCGGCCTGCTGCACGCGGCCGATCCGCCCCCGGCGGTCGACCCCGACGAGGCACTCGCGATCCTCGGCGCCCGTTACCGCGCGGGCTACGGCCCCTGCGACGCAACCGACCTCGCGAAGTGGTCCTCGCTGCCCATCACCCAGGCGCGCCGGGCGCTCGAAGCCGCCGGGCCGCAGAGCAACGTCGACGCGTGGCCCACCGATGACACGCCAGCCTGTCTGCTGCTCGCCGCCTTCGACACGCTCATGCTCGGCCACCGCACCCGCGAGCTATTCGTCGCCGCCGAGCACGACCATCACATCCTGAGGGGCGGCGGGATGCTCAAACCCGTCGTGCTCAATCGTGGGGTAGCAACGGGTACCTGGTCGATCAAGAAGGGCCGCCCCGAGCCGGCGTGGTTCGGCCGGTCCGCGCCCGCCGCTGCACTCGCCCGCGAGATTGCGGACATCGAGCGCTTCCTTGCCTCATAGCTGTGGACGGTCTTTATGACGGTAATTTTGATTGTGTAACGTCCTTTGGCAGACCCCCGCAGGTCTACGGGGCGGCGATTTGGTAGCGTCCCTTGGCGTCCTCAGAGCACCCGCTCGCGTTCGCGCAGCAGGCGTCTGAGGATCTTCCCCGACGCAGACTTCGGGATCTCCTGTACGAGCTCGATCGCGCGAATGCGCTTGTGTGGCGCGACCTGTTTGGCGACAAACGCCATGAGCTCTTCGCTGTCGAGGTCGCTGTCCGCGGGCACGACAAACGCCTTTGGCAGCTCTCCGGCCTCGTCATCCGGGACGCCGATCACGGCGCAGTCGGTTACCTGGGGGTGGGTGATCAAGATCGCCTCGAGCTCTGCGGGAGCGACCTGGTGGCCCTTGTACTTGATGAGCTCCTTGACACGATCGACGATCGCAAACCAGCCATCCTCGTCGACAACCGCGACATCCCCGGTGTGCAGCCACCCATCCTCGTCGATCGTCGCGGCGGTCGCCTGGGGGTTGTTTAGATAGCCCAGCATTACCTGCGGGCCGCGTACCCAGAGCTCCCCGCGCTCTCCAAGCATGGCATCCTCGCCCGTATCTGTATCGACTAGGCGGCACTCGGTGCCCGGAACCGGAGGTCCGATCGAACCGGGCTTTTGGGAGACAATAAAGGGGGGCACAAGGTGCGTAGCCGCTGTCTCGCTCATGCCATAGATCTGGCTCACACCACAGCCCATTCTCTGTGCGACATCCTCGGCGAGATCAGCCCCGAGCGGGGCAGCACCGCAGAAAATGTGGCGCAGCGCCGAGACGTCCCGGCTATCGACAGCCGGGTGCTTTGCGAGCGCTAGCGCTATCGGCGGCACCACATGCCCACGTGTCACCCGGTAGCGCTCGAGTAGATCCAGGAACTGCTCTAGCTCGAAGCGAGGCATCGTGACGATGCTCGCGCCAACGACCAGCCCGAAACTCATGATCCCGCACAGTCCGTAGACGTGAAAGAACGGAAGCACGGCAATCACAACATCCTCCTGTGAGACCGCCACCGCCGGCACGGCCTGAACCATGTTCGCGACGAGATTGCGATGACTGAGCATCACACCCTTGCTCAACCCGGTCGTCCCGCTCGAATATAGGATCGCGGCGATATCGACCGCCGGATCGATCGGCACTCTGGGTGGCGCGTCGGGGTCACCGAGCAGATCCGAGAACGATTGCTCACCGCCGGCCTGGCCGAGTACGAACAGCTCACAGTTCCCAGCCTGCTTGGCCGCCTCGCGTGCCACATCGACGAACTGTGGAACCGTCAAAAGCATCCGCGCTTCGCTATCGATGAGTTGGTGAGAAAGCTCGCCAGTCGTGTAAAGCGGGTTAACGGTCGTAGCACGTCCACCGGCCATGACCACGCCATAGAATGCAACCGCATACTCGGGCACATTCGGCATACAGATCGCGAATGTGTCACCCTTCCCAAATCCACGCGCAGCCAGCCCAGCCGCGAGACTCCGCACCGAACGCTCTAGCTCGGCGTAGCTCAACACTCGACCAGACGAACCATCGATAAGCGCGGGCTTCTCGCCCAACTCCCCCGCCCGCCGCAGTACAAAGCTCGCAACGTCTACATCGGGAACCTCAGCCCTAAGCTCACCACCGGAATAGATCACTCCACGCTCCTCCTTTTGCCCTGGTCGAGGCGATTCTATAGCCGCAGCCGAGACCGAATGAAACGGCGCGAAGTGGGGCCACTCCCTCCGCTTGGTGATGCAGCCGTTTCAGCTGGCGCACTATCGAGTCGGCGCCCGAGCCACGACTGGGCGTCCTCAAGGATCGCGTGATTGACTGCGCGAGTGACCACGCTCGCCGTAGACGATCTCGACATCCACTACGAGCTGCTGGGCGAGGGTCCACGTCTGCTCGTGTTCAACGGCTCGGGAGCCACGATTGCGTCCTCGCGCGTTCTGATCGATTTCCTGGCCCAGAGCTTCGAGGTGCTGGTACACGACCAGCGGGGTCTCGGTCTGACCGGCCTGCCTTCATCGCTCGAGGGCTTCACGATGGCATCCTACGCTGCCGATGGCGCAGCGCTGCTCGACCACGCCGGCTGGCCGACGGCGCGGATATTCGGCATCAGCTTTGGTGGCATGGTGGCGCAGGAGCTCGCCGTTACCTGGCCCGAGCGCGTCGAGCGGCTGGCGCTGCTGTGCACCTCCCCCGGAGGCGAGGGCGGAAGCAGCTATCCGCTGCACGAGCTCGACAGCCTGGCGCCCGATGAGCGGGCGCGCGTCTGGCTTTCAAACCTCGATACGCGGTTTTCGCCGCAGTGGCTGAGCTCCCATCCAAGCGACAAGACGCTGGTAGAGCAAGCGACCGCACGAGAGGCGAATCCCATTACGCCAACTCAGAGGCAGGGTGCTCGGCTGCAACTGCAAGCCCGCAGCCGCCATGACGTCTGGTCGCGTCTGCAGAGGATCCGCTGCCCGACACTCGTGGCCTGCGGACGCTATGACAGCCTGGCACCAGCGGCCAACTCCGAGGCGATCGCGTCGCGGATCCCCGGTAGCGAGTTGCAACGCTACGAGGGCGGCCACCTGTTCGTAGCGCAGGATCCGCGAGCACTCGCTGAGATCGTCTCCTTTCTTTCCCGCTAGCCCGAGCGCTAGCGCGGAGCGCGTATCGGCTACCAACCGCCACTCTGCAGTGGCGCGGTAGACACGCCAGCCCTCATCGCGCGGCTGTCAGCCCTGTTGCTTGGATTGGATTGCGAGCGTCTCAGGAGCCTCACTCAGGGCTGTCGTCCAGGACGAGCAGCAGCACCGGCCCCGATCGCACAGCAAGAGTGAACCACGATTTTGCAAGTGTTTCGTGAGGGTGAGCGACGGGATTCGAACCCGCGACCGCCGAGACCACAACCCCATCATGGCGTGGAGTAGGGTGTCGTAGCGTCGGCGTTTTGGCTTTGTTATGCGGGATCAGGCGCCTCGCGCAAGCCGTCGTGGCGCTGGATGGCGTGGGGCATGTTTGCACTTTGTTTGCACCCTGCGCACGTGTGAGCGCCGCATCGCTGCCGAGCGTGGGCGCCTGACAAGCCAATGGCTTGGGATGATCCTAATGATGCGCCGGCCCACCAGCACAATGCTTGCCCTCGTCGTGAGCACAGTGATCCTCTCCGGATGTGGAAACAGCAGCTCCGCGTCCTCAAGCGGCGCTGTCCTTGACCCGGGCACGCCGATTACAAGCGCCCAAGCCCTCGCCTACGCGCACGCCGTCAATCTGCGCGCTGGTGATCTGCCCGGGACGACGAGCAAAAGATACGTCGAAGTCGTCAAGTACCAACGCAAGCATGGCCCCTTCCCGCGCTGCTCCCACCTCCCAGCGGGCGAGCTGCTCATGAAGGTTCAATCGCCCATCTTTGGCAGCGCGTATTGGTGGGCGCGCTCGACCGTCGCGGCAATGTCGAGCGATACATTCGCCGCGACTTATGTCTCGGCCCTTGGCAATCCGAACGACCGTCACTGCCTCCTTCCTCCACAGCCAGAACTCAAGGTGGCCTTCGGCACGCTTCCGATAGCGCCTCCAAGCATGGGGCTCCGCGCGACGGACGGCGCCGGCACGCCTGCGCAGACACACCAGGACTTCTTCGCCTTTGCCGCTGGGCGCGCCGTAGTGACGTTGACCATCTCAGGGTCAAGGACACCGCCCCTCACAACCGATCGGCGCCTCCTCTCCCTTCTCTACCAGCGCGCCAAGGCACACAAGCTCAGCTAAGGGCGCCCAGGGTGAGGTCTTGTGCTCGGGGTATCTTCGAGCGATGGGACGAGGGCATGGACAGATAGCGAAGCGAACACCAGCAGAGGACGAGTTCGCCGAGGTTGCCGCGGCGGCAGCGCGCGCCACGTTCGCGGTCTTCCACGATGACCCCACCTCCGAGCTGTACTGCGCTGCAGGGATGACTCCCGAGCAGACATGGCGTGCCATTACCGAGCAGGTCGCAATCGTCGCCGCGGACGCAGCCGCCGAAGCGACTCGCGGATACGACGCCACGCCACGGGACATCAGTCGGTGGCATCGCCTGATCTTTGAGCAGTGGTTTCCCGACCAGGCCGGGCGGTTCCGCCGGGGTGACGAGCAGGGCCAGTACGGCGTCGTTTGGGGCAGCCGGCAAGCCCCAGAGTCTTTGACCGTAGTGAGCTGTAAGGGTCGCAACGTCCCAGCGCGCCTGCGACGAGCGTTCACCGGTCTGCAGCAAGCCATCGGGGAGCGAGAAGACGCACACCGGCAAGGCCGTAGGCGAAAGCTTCACGAGGCAACCCTGCCGGCTGCCGCGTTCTACGCCAAGCTCCTTTCCACGCACCCATTCTTCGACGGGAACGGGCGTACCGCCTACGTGGCACTTCAGTACGCCCTGATCCGGCTCGGCGCGACGGGCGTCGCGCTACCCGACCACGATGAGCAGCAATGGGCGCTCGGTCAAGGACTACGGCCTGGGGGCCGACACCATGGCTATGACGCGCTCGCGGACCTCTTCGAGCGAACTATCCGTGTTTCATCGCAGGACGCCGGTACGATAAGAGCATGAGCAAGGACACAATGAACGACGAGTTCAGCGATTACGATGGACCGACTGGGCTCTACATCGCCACCGGCGAGGAGATGCTGCCGCTCAACACGCCCGAGGCGCTTGCCGCCCTCGGCCATTCCGCCATGTTGCTCTCACTAGGCGCATCTCCGCTGGCCGACGAGTACGAGAGTCTCGTCAAGCAGCTCGCTCACGCCGCCTGAACGCCTTCGAGCGGTGCTCCGACGTCGCCGTCAAGCAAGTGGACATATGTGGCGAGCGTGAAGGCAGGAGAGTGGTGGCCGAGCCATCGCTGCACCTGGACTGCGTTGCGGCCCTCTGCGAACAGGAGCGTGGCGCACGTGTGCCTGAAGGCATGGAAGCCAATCCAATCGAGGCCCGCATTCTCTCGGGCAGGCAACAAGACCCGCCGGCGCAGATTTCCCACGTGTAGGAACTGGCCGTTTGCTCGCGGACCATACGAGATCCTCATCGCCCGGCCACTCTGTCTCGCGACGATACTCGCGTAGGGCAACGGCAAGAGTGTGGCTGATTGGTACGTCGCGACGGGCATAGCGCGACTTTGGAGGACCGAGCTTGCCTCGTACGACACCGCGCCGGACCTTCACATGCGGCTGATCTCCATCAAGCTCGATGTGTCGCCACTGGAGGCCCACGGCATCGCTGATGCGCAGGCCCGTGACCGCAAGCAGCCAGAAGAACAGGCGCCACCTCTCCGGCAGCGACGCCAGCAACCTGGACAGCTCCTCATGAGTCATAGCTTTGACCTCGTCCTCCTCTGATTCCTCTGCCGTCGGTCGATGCGGCAAGTCCACGTCCCGAGCGGGGTTGGAGCGGATCAGGCCCTCCCTGGTCGCTGTAGCAAGGCAGGTCCGCAGAGGTCCGACGATGTTTTTGACGGTCTTGTCCGCCAAGGCCGCACCCCCCTGCTCTCGCTCGTCGCACAACCAAGCGACAAACGCCGAGACCCGACTCGGTATGACCTCGGTCAACAGCATCCGGTCGGAGAAGAACCTCAGCGCATACTGCGTGAGCATTCGCCGGTACTCCTCGCGGGTTGAATCACGGAAACTGCGCCTGCCACGTCCTTGGTAGCGCTCGATCCATTCGAGGATGTATTCGTGCAACGTGATTCGAGAGCGCTCGTCGAACTCGCCGCGGCCGATGTCGGCCGTCCTGATGGCCTTTGCCCTGCGGGCCTCATCGAGTGTGCGGCAGGACTCCCAGCGTTGCTTGCCGTTTGCGCGGTAGGAGAAGACGTAGCGACTGCCGCGCTTGAAGATGCCGGGGGTGCGTGTCTTCTCCAGCTTCGCCGCCATCATCTACCTGCCGCTAGGCCATTGGCTGCCAGGAAGTCCTCGATGGCGTAGACGTCGAGTTCGGTAGCCTCGCGCGCCTCAACGCCCGTCAAGGGATCGGCGAGGTGCTCGCGGTCGGCTGCGACTCGTTCCTGCAATGCCTTCGCGAGCATCCGGCGCTGCTCGTCCTCGATCTCAATCGCGCGTGTCTCGTTGCTCCAGCCGATCGCATCCAGAAGCCGGCGCAGCGTGTCGAACTTCGCGAGCGGCTCATTGAAGCTGTCGGGGTTCTGCTCCTTCTCATAGCCGAGGCTCGCTTGGCTGATCTGATCGGCCGCCTCGCCCAGCTCGGTCAGTACGACCGAGCGCGCGACGCGCGTGACCTCTGCGGGGATGGTGATAGTCGTCATTGTCGGTTCCTCCTTGGGATCGGAGGCCCCGGGAGAGTTCTCTGACGAGAAAGCCAGACAGGCTGCTGGTAGCTTGGCTTGCGCGCCGGGAGTTACAGCTCTCGGTGCCACGGCGTCCGGGTGGTTACAGCCATCGCGGGCGCCAACTTGTATGTTCGCTGCCACAACCATACAACTTGGCTCGGACGTCAAGTCTGTTTTGGGATGTACCTGCCAATGAACGACCAGACCACGGACCCGATCACCGACGCTCGCCGCGTCCTTGGCCGAGCGCTGCGCGAACTGCGCACCCAAGCCAGCCTCACCCAGAAGGAGCTGGCAACCAGAGCGAGCGCGGATGACACCTACATCTCCCAAGTCGAGACCGGACACCGCGACATCCGCTGGTCCACGATCACACGCCTGCTCATCGCGCTCGACGTGAGCGTCGCAGACCTTGCAGCCGCGATCGAGCGACAAGAACGCACACCCTCGTGAAGTCCGGCGGCGCCAATCGACCGCCCCGCCCCGAAGCCTCATCCCAGACGCGATGTGCCTTGCCGTGAGATGCGCGCTAACTGAATGCCGGCGATTCCAACCCGTCGTGTCACTCCTTTTTTCTTGTCCTCAACCGGCAGCTCGCGAAAGTAGATGTCGCGAATGCTCTCGGCTGCAAACCAGCCCCCCTGTTTAGGGCTCATTGGTTTCAAAACACCCTCGGCCGACTCGTTCCACATCTCCTCGAGGTAGAGATCGTGCGGTTGCGGACTCAGTCCAAAATAGGACGCGCCGCCATACCGACCCCAATATCTTTGCTCGCCCTCTGGGCCGACAGTATGGATGGCCGCGATGAAGTCTTCGCCTTCCTGCTTGCGATGCGCGAACACGTAGTCAAAGCCATCGCGGACGTCCTGGCCGCCGAGCGCATGGAAGAGGGCAAGCGCAACGGTGCCCTTACCATACGCGTTGTCAGCGCAACCCTGTAGCTCATCAAGGGCCCGGCCCGGGGCCAGGCCGAGGAGCCATGCCGTGAGAGTGATGGCTGCGGCGAACAGCACGAGCGCATCGACGTGGTTAGTCCAGTCGTGGCCACTGTCCAGTCTCCGTACAAGCCACGGTGTCCACGTCGTTACCGCAAACGCTGCGTAAAGTACGAGGGAGTAACCGAGCGCTCGCAGAACCAGCTCCAGATCGCCGAGCGTCGCCGGTGCAGGTCGACGCCGGCTGGCGACTCTGGCGGTGATGAACCCCGGTAGGACGAAGATGACCAGGGCGACAAAGGTTGCGACGGTTCCGAACACAGACGCACGCTAGCGCAGGCGAGCACTCCGGATGAGGCTCACGACGAGCGCTTTGCGCTACAAGCGAGCGTACGGAGCCGATGGACATGCGTGCTCGCTCCGGACGACGAACAGAAACACCGCGAACTCGTTGGGGCACGACCACTTTGCGCGAAATCGGAGCCTCCCAACCCCTGGTTGATCTACGACTTCGGGTTGGCCTCAGCCCACGCCACGATCTTGCCTGATTCATCGACAATTGTGCCGTCATCGAGCACAAGCGTTGGGACCTTGTAGTTGCCCGTCAAGCGCTTGACGGCGCAGCGGCCGCGAAACAGACGGTCGGTCCCATAGCAGCCATACGTCCGCACAACTTCCGGAGCGTACCCGGCGGCGACGAGTGCCCTGTGAGCGCGAGCGCACGGATGCCGTGCAGCCGGACCGAACGTGCCGTAACAAACGTAGAGCTTCATCTCAGGGCTCCTTGCAGTAGAACCGATGGCGGTGGGTAGCACGCCGACGGGCGTCGGCCGAAACAAACCTACAGATTCTTGATCGCTTGTGCAAGACATCCGATCAAGGTCGTTTAGACTTGACCGGTGTCCCCACGCGAGAACCATCGCGAGCGCCTGCTCCTCGGAGCCCTGAAGTGCCTCTACGAGAACGGCTACGCCCGCACCACTTCACGCGATATAGCGGCGGCGGCCGGGAGCAACCTTGGCTCGATCGGCTACCACTTCGGTTCCAAGGAGCAACTCCTGAACGCAGCGATACGCGAAGGCTGCTCACAGTGGACAGAGCAACTCCGCCAGCTTGCGTTCGCCGACGCCGGCGCGAGCCCAACCGAGCGTCTGCGCGCTTCCTGGATGGCGCTCACCGACACCTTTGAGGAGCATCGGCAGCTACTAGTCGCGTTCGTCGAGCTTCACGTCCAAGCCGAGCGCTCAAGCGAACTACGCGACTACCTAAGCGAGATCTACAACGAGGGCAGGGCAGCCGTGGCGCGCATGGTCCACGCAGCCCTCGGCGATGTCGAGATCAGCGAGAGCCATATGCATGCCGTCACCTCCCTGCTGATCGCCGCGCACAACGGGCTGCTTCTCCAATGGCTCATCGACCCACGAGCCACTCCGTCTGGCCCACAGCTCATCGACGGGCTCCAAAGCGTCCTCCCCGCCGCACTCCCCTGAGTAGCGCCAAACGCGATGTTTGCACTTCTGTTCACACCACCGCGTAGCGCCACCTACCGAGCGAGACCAAAAGCGCCGAAAAGCCCATAAACACGGGCCAAAACAAGAGGGTGAGCGACGGGATTCGAACCCGCGACCGCCGAGACCACAACCCGGAGCTCTACCAACTGAGCTACGCCCACCACGTTGGCTAGGCGGAGTCTAGCGTCAGATCAGCCGCGCACGAAGGCTTCGGCGAGCGCCAGGCATTCGCTCGGTGTGCGGTCGGGATGACCTTCAAGCGCGAGCTGCCAGGCTCGCATGAGGGGTAGCGGGTCCTCCCCAAGCATGCCGAGCAACTCCGTGGCTAGCGACGTCGACGCCGGATCACGGGCGATCGCAACCGCTGCTTGATCGGACTCGCCCACCACGGTGCTCCCGGCGCCAGACACGCTCGCGCTGCGGGCCGATGAAAGCAACTGCTCGGTGACGTTCTTGCCCTCCCGCTCGGCGATATGCCAACCTCGCCCCATCGAGAGTCGCTCGAGCGGTATTTGCGGACCCTCGAACACGGTCAGCTTGGCCTGCTGAGGGTTCCACTTGCGTTCCCCGAACTCGACCCACTCGCCTCGTGCCCATGCGTCGAGGACAGCCCCCCGCAGCTCGGTCTCGCTGAGGTTGAAGCGGCAGAAATTGTGGGGGAACTGGCGCAGCTCGACGTGGAACATCAACTAAGGCTCGCAAATCGGCGCTCACGACGGCTTTCCCAACTCAACCAGGGTCCAGACGGAGCCGATGAGCTGCACATGCGTAGTTTTGCGGCATATCGAAGGGGTCGTTCGCGAGGACCGCGGATGGCGCTGAGCCTGCTCGGCTGGGCGCTGTGCGGATTGCCGCTGCCGGCAAAGCCCCGAGGGCGTATCGGCGAGAGCGCTGCGGTCGCGAAAAGCTGGGGATTCTGGTGGGCACGCCATCCCCGGCTGTTGCGCTTGCTTGTGGCTGTTGCCCTTTGCTGGTCGACGGCCTACCTCGCTTGGCGCATCGGCTGGAGCTGGCATCGTTCCAACCCGGTCCTTTGGTCTTGCCTGTTGCTGGCCGAGTGCTACGGACTGTGGAATCTCGCGGCGCTGGCATGGTTGACGTGGGACGTGACGCCCCGCGAGCGACCGCCAGCACCACCGGGAAGAGGCGTCGACGTGTACATCTGCACCTACGACGAGGCGCCGAGTGTGCTCGAGGCGACGCTTGCGGGCTGTGCGCTGATGAGCTATCCGCACACGACTTGGCTCTTGGACGACGGCGTTCGTCCCGAGGTCGCAGAGCTTGCCCGTCAGTGGGGTGTGCGCTACATGACCCGTCCCGACAAAACCCATGCGAAGGCGGGAAACATCAATCACGCGCTGCCCTTGACCGATGGAGAGCTCGTGCTCGTGCTCGACGCCGACCACGTGCCGCTACCCGACGCCCTGGACACGATGGTCGGCTATTTCGCGGACCCCGAGGTGGCGCTCGTCCAGACCCCACACGACTTCTCAAACCACGACTCGATCCAGCACTATGACCTCGGCCGCCACGAGCAATCCGTGTTCTTCTCAGCCATTTGCATTGGCAAGGACCGCCACGACGCCGCTTTCTGGTGCGGCTCGTGCGCGCTGATGCGACGCGAGGCGCTGCTTTCGATAGGGGGCGTGGCGACCGACACGATCGCGGAGGACTTCCACACCACGATCAAGCTCCACCGGCGTGGCTGGCACACCCACTACGACGATCGCATCATCGCCCAGGGACGTGCCCCTCACGACCTCGCCGCATATCTGCTCCAGCGCGACCGTTGGGCGCGCGGCAACCTTGCCGTATTCACCACGCCGGAGAGTCCTCTGCGGGCCCGTGAGCTGACGTTGAGCCAGCGCGTGAGCTATCTGGCGAGCCTCCTCTCCTACTTGGCGGGTCCGATGCGTCTGCTGATGGTGCTCGTGCTCGCCGCGGTGCTGTGGAGTGGAGCGCTCCCGCTGCGTATCGCTCCGCTCGCTTTGGCGGTGCTGTGGGCCCCCGCGACCGTGCTGATGGTGCTTGCCGGTTCAGCCCTTTGTCGCGGAAAGCAGAGCAGCGGCGAGGCAACCCACTATGAACTGTGCACTGCCGAGATCTTTGCGCGCGCTCTACGCTGCATGGTTCGTCCAGGTCGCGCGAGCTTTCGCGTCACGCCGAAGGAGGGCGTCGATCGCGGCGGCTGGGAAGCGGTACGACAGTTTCGTGTCTTGCTCGTGCTCGCTGTGCTGCTGGGCTTGGGACTTGTGCTGCGGGTCGCCGAGGACACGGGCGTGGGACCGTTGCCGGTGATGCACGGCTTTGCCGCATGGTTCGTGCCCCTACTCGGCGCTTTCGAGTTGCGCCGAATCGTGCGCACACTCGCGTTCGTAGGGCGCCGACGACAGCTGCGTGGCGAATACCGGACTCCGATCGCGGCCGCTGCGGTGATCGTCCCGAGCGGAGAATTCCCCGAGGACGATCCGTCGCTGCTCGGACGCATGCACGACATTACGACCGGTGGGGTGGGTTTCGAGCTATCGCGCCCGCTGCCGGTCGGGACACTCGCCGAACTGACAGTCCAACTTCCGGACGTGGACGGAGAGCCCGTTCCGACGCGTCTGGAGGTGGCTGTGCGCTCGTGCCTGGAGAACGGCAGGGAATGGCGCATCGGGGCTGCGATCGTTGCTTGCGAGGAGGAGGATCGGCGGCGCGTGCTCTCCTACTGCAACGTCGTGTGGCCGTATCGTCGCTTGCGTGGCGAGGACGAGCTTGCGCCTGCGCTAGCCGCGTCGTCGCTGGATCGCGCGAGCGTGTCCTTGATGCCGCGCGAAGCCACGTCCGCTTAGCGGGGCCGATTGAGGTTGGGCCGGCGGACCTTGGCGTGAGGGTCCTTCATCCGGCCAGTGGCCGTGAGTGGCGAGATAGCTCCGTGCCGCCTCCTCCTTCTCGCGCTCGACCCGGTCGCCCTCGAAGGCGACGCGGTAGAGCCAATTGATCGCATAGATCGCCAACCCGGCACCGATGATGCCGGCACCGCCCTCCATGTCGGATTCGCTCCCTGCCGACATCACGACCACACCGGCGATCACGGCGGCGATGGGTAGGGCGTAGCGGACGCAGAACAAGAACCAGCTCACAAGCCCGCGTTTCTGCTCGGGCCGTTTGTTTGGCGATTGCTCGCCGGGCGTATCCACTCCCGGAGAGCGCATCAAGCTGGGCTCCCAGCATCCTGCACTGCCACCGTGGCCACCGGCGCGAGCGTCTGGGCGAAGAAGGCGAGTGTTCGACTCCAGGCGTCTCTGGCGGCCTCGGGTCGATAGCTTGGCCGGGTGTCATTGAAGAAAGCGTGCCCGGTGTTCGGGTATATGCGCAGCTCGTGATCGGCGCCGGCGGCGCTGAGGGCGGCGTCGAAGGCGGGCAACCCGCCGACGATGCGAGGGTCATCCTGGCCGTAGAAGCCGCGCAACGGACAGTGGATCGAGCCAACCCGTTCCGCCTCTGGGGAGGAGCCGTAGTAGACGACCGCCGCACTCAGCTGCGGCTCCTCACAGGCCAGCAGAGCAGATAGGCCACCACCCAGACAGAAGCCGATCGAACCGACCGAGCGCCCCATACACGCCGGATGGCTGCGCAAGAAAGCAATCGCGGCACGCAGGACACCCACATGGCGCTCTGAGTCTCCACCGACCCCGCCGAACAGGGCCGCAATCGTCTCGCCGACCTCGTGCGCTTGCTCGTCGGGGAGCTTAGAGAGCGCCTCGGCGCGGCGAGCGTCGTTGCCCAGCACAGCCATCCACTGCCCTGGAGGGATCGAGTTGAGAAACACCTTGGCCGTTTCGACCCGTTCGACAGCAAGAACCGGCGGTCTGCCTCCCCCGGCCGAGTACAGGTCGGGGGCGAGCGCTACATAGCCGGCGCCGGCGATCCGGTCGGCCACGTCCTGGATATGGCGATCGACACCCCACACCTCCTGGATCACCACGACGCCCGGCAGCGACCCGTCTGCAGCGACTGGGCGAGTCAGATACGCGGACACGCCGCCGGCGGGACTGTCGTAGGCGATCTGCTCGCTGCTCAGCTCCATCGCTGCCTCCTGGGTTGCTCGGACTCCACGCTCCAGACTAAGAGCGCCTAACAGAATGAGTTTTGGAGTTGTTGGTGGCAGATGAGTGCGCAGCCGATTGTGAGGAAGGCTTCGTGGATGTCGGCGCGGCGGTCGTAGCGACGCTCGAGGCGGCGGTGTTGGTGTAGCCAGGAGATCGTGCGCTCGATCACCCATCGTTCTTTGCCGAGCCCCGACCCGTTAGCGGTGTTGCGTTTGGCGATCCGTGGTGTGATGCCCCTTTCGCGGAGCGCGTTGCGGTGCCTTTGGCTGTCATACGCCCGGTCTGCGAGCAGCGCCTTTGGCCTGAACTTGCCGTGAGCGCCGGTCGGGGGGACCCGATCGACGAGTGGGATGAGCTGGGTGATGTCGTGGCGGTTGCCGGCGGTGAGAGTGGCGGCCAGCGGGGTTCCCTGACCGTCGCAGATCACATGGTGCTTGGAGCCCGGCCGGCGGCGATCGACTGGCGAGGGGCCTGTCTTTTCGCCCCCCCTTTTGCTCGCACGTGCGAGCTGTCCACGACCGCCCTTGACCAGTCCAACGCTCCCGCGTCTTGCAGTTCGTCCAAGAGCACTCGGTGCAGGCGCTCCCAGACCCCAGCCTCGTTCCAATCCCGTAAGCGACGCCAACACGTCATTCCCGACCCACAGCCCATCTCTTGCGGCAGATCCTCCCACGGGATGCCCGTCTTGAGGACAAAGAGGATTCCCGTCAGGGCCTGCCGATCAGGCACCCGCTTGCGCCCCGGATACCGATACCGACGCTCGACACGCGGCAACAACGGCTCGATACGAGCCCACAACCCATCACTGACCAAAGGTTTCGCCATAGACACCGTCTACGACAACAGCATCCCAAAACCTCTTTTTGTTAGGCGCTCTAAGACAATAGTCCGGTGCCCGAAACTCCACATCAGGACCTCCTACTCCTCGGCTCGCGGGGAACCTCCTACTCCTCGGGCGGACGACGCTCACGCTTGCGTTCGGTGCGCTGACGCTTGGCTTGAAGACGGCGCTCGCGCGAGGCCGCGGTGGGACGGGTGGGGCGGCGGTGTTTGGGGACCACCAGAGCCTTCGCAAGCCGCTCGGCCAGGCGATCCAGAGCCAACTCTCGATTACGGGCTTGCGAGCGCTCGTCCTGCGCGATCGCGACAACGCGGGAGCCGGCACGCTCCAACAGGCGGTCTCGCTGTATATCGGTGAGCGTGGTCGAGGCGAGCACGTCGAAGCTCGCTTCGACGCGGGAGGCGGTCACGTTGGCGTGCTGACCGCCCGGGCCGGAGGAGCGGCTGGCGCGGACTGTGACCTCGGACAGCGGTATAGACAAGGAGTCGGTGATCCGCAGGCGACGATCGGAGTCCTCCTCGGCTTTACACGGTGTGGTCATATACAACGCAGGAGATCAAGAAGCATCGCGAAGCGCCGCCTCACATACCCGAGATCAACCGCACGCGGACCCGGAGGGTTGCAGTCCGGCGGGCTCGGACAGGTTCGCTGTAGGTTACGCTCATGGCAGTCGATCTCGGTGAGGCCACGCGGGTCGTCGGCGACGGGCGGCGATTCTCCGCCACGCTGTCAGATCAATGGGAGATTTGGGGGCCGAACGGCGGCTACCTTGCGGCCATCGCCCTGCGGGCAGCCGGCGAAGTGGCTCAGATCGCGCGGCCACGAAGCTTCTACTGTCATTTCCTGAGTTCCCCCGCATTCGCCGCCGTAGACATGGAGGTCAGCCTGCTCAAGCGCGGCTCGCGCGCGGAGTCGCTATCGGTCGCGATGGCTCAGGACGGCAAGTCGATCCTGCAGGCTCTCGTCAAGACCGCCGAGGATGGACCCGGGCACACGCACCAACATCCGGCCATGCCCGATGTTCCGCCGCCGGAGGAGGTCGAGGCGTACGAGTACGTGCCCGCGCCCGGTCGTCCCAATTTTCGCTTCTGGGAGAACGTGGAGCGGCGACCTATCCTCACGGCAGGGGAGGATCGCGCACCGGTCGTGCGCGTGTGGACGCGGTTTCGCCCGATGGCGCGCTTCGAGGACCCGTACCTCGACGCCGCACGCTCGTTGATCCTGCTCGACACGTTCGGCTTCCCCGCTGCTTACCAGCGCTACCGCTCCTGGGACTACCTCGCGCCCAATCTCGACACAAGCCTTTGGCTGCACCAGTTCAATCCCGCTTGCGAGTGGCTACTCGTCGACCATGAGTGCGCCGTCGCCGCCAACGGCTTGATGGGCGTGAGCGGCAGGATCTGGGATGCCGAGGGAGTCTTGCTCGCCACTGGCGCGGCGCAGCTTTGCTGCATCGAGAACCATCGCTGAGGAGTGACGTCGAGCGGTGGATGCCTTTTGGCACGTCCACCGGCCAGCCCAACCGCACGCAGTCGCCCAGGTCTAGCAACGGGGGACCGAGGAATCGAACCTCGAGCAAGGGTTTTGGAGACCCGGTGATATGGGGTCGTTTGGCCTGTAGATATGCGGTTTCCGTCTTTTTGGTTGCACTTTTGGTTGCACTTTTTGCTGGCGGATTGGCCCTCTGGGGGAATCGAGCGACCATGCGCCACCCACAACACGCGGGCTTCGAGCGCTAACCAGATGACGGCGCCGGCTCCGATGGTTCGGCGTCGGAGAAGATCACGTGGGCCCGGCCTGCGGCATCCAGGATCGGCTGGGCATCTATGTCGTTGCGGGTTAGTTCGATGCCCGCCTCTGGCCATTGGCATACAAACGTCAATCTGCCGGGGGGCGGTAGTGGCCAGATCCAGACGCTCTGCCTCCAATTGCCGCCACTACCACCACCGCCACCAAGACGCAGCACCGGCGCAGCTGGCACCTGAACTTTCCCTGACTCCGAAGCCGCAGTCGAGATGGTCATCGTTCCACCCGCGAGATTCGCCAACGGCTGATCGGCTGTGTTCGTAGCCTTCCGGCCATCGGCGAATTCGATGCCGAATCTGAGCATCCCCTCGGGGATCTCGCTCGTCGCACCTTGCAGGCGACGACCGCGCATCCGACGACCCTCGAAGAGCAGCGGGTCGAACTCCTCGGCCTCGTCCCTGGCCATCGTCACGAGCTCAAGCTCAAAGCCTGACGCATATGCCCCCAAGCGGGTCACGCACACCGCAACTTGCGCGGTGCGCGCGAGGATCAGCTCCAATGACACAACCCCCGGCAAAGTACCTATCGGGGCCGCAAGCCAAGGCGGCGTATGGTGCCGCTCTCGGCGTGGTGGCGGTGACTGGACTGCGGGAGGCTCAAAGAAATCCATCAGGTCGCACAGCGTACCGTTGCGCTGTCGGAGTGGACCCCGAAAAAGCTAACGGCGTTGCCATGGATCAGGTGTC
Organism: uncultured Solirubrobacterales bacterium; assembly: GCA_963725265.1. Taxonomy (GTDB): domain Bacteria; phylum Actinomycetota; class Thermoleophilia; order Solirubrobacterales; family Solirubrobacteraceae; genus Palsa-744. The sequence goes on along the minus strand of CAVRXP010000001.1, from coordinate 1,091,063 downwards.
CGCAGCGGCCGTCGGGGTAAGTCTGGGTGGATGATTAGGCGCTGAGTACCGCGCCAAAGCGCTCGTCGAAAGCGTCACGCGGCTCGACCGCGATCGCTTGGGCAAACCGGCTGGCGGTGACCGTGAAGCGATCGAGGAATCCGACGCTGCCGAGCAACACCAGGCCATCGCTATGCCAGCCCTCGATGAATCCGACCTGTGCCTGCCATTCGCGATAGTCGCCTGTCTCGGCGTCATTCGAGTGCAAACGCAAGTTGACGGTCTTGTAGCGAGCCGTGACGACCCTGCCTCCAACCGCATGTGAGGTCTCCCCCTCGTTCTCGTCAAGGTCGATCCCAAGCTGCTCGGTAAGCAGATCGCTCGCGAGAATCGCGTCGGCTCCGGTATCGACCAAGCCGACCAGCTGGCCGGTGGTCTGCTCCCCGTATGCAAGCGATACCGGCACGAACGGTCGAAGGACCGGACCGCCGAGTCGAGTGGACTGGGCGTCCTCCCGGTAGGCGTAGAGCCAGGGAAGTGGGTGCTCGTCAGCCAAGACCGACGTAGAGAGGCTCATCCGCGTAGGGAACCCGCCCATGCACAACGACATGGTTGCGGCCCTTCGCTTGCTCAAGCACCACGCGGGGATCCTCGTCGGCCAACACGATCTCGCCGGTGCGCCAGTCGATAGCCACGTACTGGCCCTCGTAGCCAGTGAAATCGGTGTGAATCGCCTCCATTGATCGAAGTCTAGCGTCGCCGATCGTCATATCGACACCGCCGAGGGCATGGGGTGTACGTCTTGCGTGTCCAGATACGCGCTCAAACGATCGGCGCTCTCGCGCTCGGCGCCTGGCATCAGGTGTCCGTAGCGGTCGTAGGTGGTCGTGATGGAGGAATGGCCAAGATACGTCTGCAGAGCCTTTGCGTTCTCACCGGCGGCGATCATCAGGCTCGCGTAGGTGTGGCGACAGTCATGCAGGGAGACAGAGCCAATGCCTTGCGGCTCCCAATAGCGGCGTGCTCGCTGATAGATCGCGCTTGCGTTGAATGGACCATCCGGTCCTCGCTTGCGACCGCCGAGGCTCCAGCGGCTGAATACGAGCGGCTGTTGTGGGTCGCGGCGCATCCGATGCTGCAGGAGGTAGTCTCGCAATGGGCCTGGGATCGGGACCTTGCGGACACCGGCGATGCTCTTGGGCGTGCCGGTGACGTGCGCTTGGGGATCGTGGGAGAGCTGGACGTGGATCACGCCAGAAGCCATGTCCACGTCTGACCAGCGCAGCGCCATCAACTCGCCGTATCGGAGCCCGGCGTAGAACGCCGAGGCCCAGAGTGGCCGGTCGTTGACCGGTAGCGCGGCAAGGCGTCGCTCGATCTCATCGCGTGGCACGAACCTGTCGCGCCGTCCCCGGTCCAAAGGCAGCTCAACCCCATTCGTCGGATCGATCCTGGCCAGTTCGCGGCGAAGCGCCCAGCGATAGATCGCCTGCAGCGGCATGAACGCGTTGCGCACGCTGTTCGCGGCCAGGCCCTGCGCTTGGAGCTTGCCGACCAGCTGCTCGAGCTGGCCGGTGCGGACGTCGTTGAGCTCGACACTTCCGAGCTGTGGGAGCAGATGCCGCTCCAGCGCACGGCGGTAGCGAGCGATCGTCGAAGGCTTGTAGCGCTGACGGCTGCGTGTGCGGATCGTGCCATCCGCGACGCCGTCGAGGAACATGCGCGAAGCCTCACGCAGTGTCGGGCTGTGACCCGCCACGATCTCGTGCCGGTCGAGCGCCGTTTGCGTATCCCTGCGCCACATCTTCGCCGCCGCGAGCTCGCGGGCGCCGAAGACCTTCCCGATGCGCTTGCGCTCCCTCTTGGACCAGACCTGGGCGAGCAGCTTGCCGTCGCCGCGGCGCGTAATGCCTCGGGGGAGTTTTTGTTCGGAGGACATGCTGACAACTGTACCCATGAATTAGGACGATCCTGCGTAATCTGCCTCGCGCTCCAACCATCGCTCAATCTCGGCAACAGGCACGAGGCGACGTCGGCCCCGACGCACCATCTTTAGCTCGTGCGCGATCTCCTGGTCGAAAAAGTTGACTGACACACCCAAGGCCTTCGCCGCCTCTTGCTTGCTTAGCGCGAGTACTGGAACGTTCCGGTCCTGTCGTTTCGCTGGTCGATCGAGACTTCGCATATACCAACTGACCGCGAAAATGGGAAACCGGCCAAAAACTTTGGATTCGGGTGGACGTCTATCCGATCTCGGCCCGGCTTTGCCGGCTCGCTGGCTGCTGTCACTCCCTGGTCGAGACTGGCGGTCGAACGGTTCGCGGTCGCTGCTAGCGGAGGAGCTGCAGGAACCTCACGAGCGCGTGGAACTTTGCCTTCGGGAGGCTCTTGAAGGACGGCATCGGCTCGGACGGGTCGCGGATCGCCCGCTCGATCTGCGCTTCGTCCAGTCGCGCGCCGATGTGAGTCAGATTCTGGCCCGGCCCTCGGTTTCCGTCGTCGCCGACGCGATGGCACGCGAGACAGCCCGACTGAGCCATTACGGTCGCGCCGGCCTTGTATTCCTTGAGCACACGGCCGCCAACATGCTTGATGGCCGGCGGGATAAGCGGCGCAGCCGTCATTTCGGTCATGAACGCAAGCACGACAACGGGGGTTTTGTTTGGACAGGTGCCCTCGTACAGCCGAATGTCACAGACCACGAGTTCCAGAAGCGGACGTGTTGCCACTCGCCACCGTCCGTCCTGGCGGAGAAGTTCGAGTGTGAATTTTCCGGCGCGTTGCCCTTCGGTAAACGTCAAGACCACACGAGCGTTGTTGCCATGCCAGGTCACGCGGGTAGCTTTGGTTGCTGCCAGCAAGCTGTGCGATTTTGCCGCTCCGAGGATCGCGCCCTGGGCAAACGCCCCGCTGACGCGCTTTTGGCAATTTTTACCGCCTGGCTGGCCTCTCGCCAAACTCGCCGCCGCCGACTGCGTGAAGTCCGAACACAAAGCGCTGGCGTCTTTGTTGAAGTAGTCCACCAAGGGTGCGCGCGCGGCCCTGACAATCGCCTTTTCCGTCGTTGATGCCGGCGGCGAGAACGCTCCCGACGCAGCTACCGCCGAAGTGCCAAGAACAGCAATCGCACACAGGCCAGCGGCCCACCTCCCACCTCCGAGACACCCCCCTACACGCATTCAGACCCCAGCACGCCAAGCCCTGCCAATCCTACGCTCACAATACCCCCGCTCATCAGGGCAGACATTTTACGGATTACTCGACGAGCATCCCACTCACGCAGAACCGGACTTGACCCACTCCACCGGCATCGTCGTCCCGGCCTTGAATGGTCGTCCGAGGCCTGGCGTCTGATCGAGGATGCGGGCGAGTTGCTGGAGGGCGTTGTGAAACGCGAGCTCCTCTCGGGGATCTTCGGCTGAGCTATCGATGTTCGCGCGCCAGGTGGCAAGCGCAGCGAGGGTCTCTACCCGTTCGGGGTGCTCATACCAATCGTGTTCGAGTTTCGCGAGCGCTCTGGGATAGCGCTCGTGCAGCGCGACGATTGCGCCCCACGTGTTCTGGTGCCAGGCGGGATCGTCATCGGGCGCGATCCACGGTGCGCCGGCGCCCGTCGCCCGTGGTGGGGATGTTGGACGGGTGCGTAGGCGCGCCCGTCTGCTCGTCGCTGTCTCGCTGTCCTCAAGAACGGTGCGCAAGAGCCCTGCGGCGGTACTCGCCAATGGCTCACCGGCTTGCTGGGCGCGCTGTTCGAGCGCGGCGTGCGCCGGGTCAGGCAAGCGGATCATTAGCCGCCTCACCGGCTCAACCCGACCTCTTGCTCGTGCTCGATGTGCTGGCCGGTCTCGATCTCAGCCTGGACGGTCGGGAGCCCGAGTTCACGCGAGACGAGCGCCGGATCCAACTTCTCTCCGAGCTCTGGCGCCGTCTCGTATTCGACCGACGGTGTTTGGGCGCGAGTCGACCGCATCTTTTTCGCGAGACGTTCGATCCGGTCAAGGTCGGTGCCTTCGGTGCCTAGCTCCTCGCGCGCGAGATGCCACTCGGTGCCTTTCCTTGCTCGCGATGCTTGAACATAGGAGGACTCCTTGCTGGTTTGCCACCCACCCGTGAGCACGACCGCACGCTCGACCGTTGCTCCCTGCTGGCGGTAAATGTGTTGGGCGTAGCCGAGACGCAGGGCCTCTCGGTCCTCGCCGGCGAGCGTAACCGTCCGGCCGCTCCCGTCAAGCATGACCGTCACTGCACCCTGGTCGTCGATATTGGTGATTTGGCCGCGGCTGCCGTTCTCGACTCTGGGTTGACGTGGCGCGCGATGTTGGCGGATGAACGCAACCCGATCCCCCTCAAACAACCCATAGTGAACCCCTGCCAACGGTACCTCCCGCTCACCGAGTTCTCCACGCGCACCACGCAAATATTGGGCGCGAGCGTTCAACCTGTCGATCTCCTTATTCGACGCGTCCGCGATCAACGCAACATCTGCCGGATCGAGTTTGTCTGTCAGTTTCGCCCATGCTTGGACCGCGTTCTCGGCTGCTTGTTCGCGCGTGTCTGCGAGGTTCAGCTGTCCGCGGGACTTGTAGTGCGCCATCGCACGCTCCGGTTCCCCACCACGCAACGCAGCCCACGCACGCTGCTCATCCCGATCCGTAGTGCGCCTAACCTGTTCTATCCCCACCACCGGCATCCGCGTCGTCAACCGGTCGAACATGCCACCAGGACCAATCGACGGCAACTGCTTACCATCACCAACCGCGACGAGCTTCGCGCCCGACCGGTCGACCAGGCCGATCAGCTTCTCCAAACGGTGCGTGTCGACCATCCCCGCCTCATCGAAAAACACGGTTGTATCTGCATCGAGCACGACGCTGCCCGTCTCGGCTCTTGCAACCAGCGAATCGAGCGTCATCGTCTGACCCTCAAGCGCCGGACTGTCCTGGCCCAAACGCTCCCTCGTACTACCGGCGACCGCCACACCAATCGTCGTGCGGCCAGCCAATTGCTCGGCCCTCGCGGCAGCGTCGATCACTACACCCTTACCCGCTCCCGCTGGACCTATCAACGCCGCCCCGCGCTCGGGACCTGTCAGGACGAGTAGCGCCAGCTCCTGCTCATCGCTCAACGGAGCACCGATCCGCTCGGCTACCTCCCGCGCAGCGTTCGCACGCGCGCTCTCCCCAACATCACGCCCAGCCGGTGAGGCCAGCTCGTCGGCGTGGCGTTCGATCGCCTGCTCCTGTGCACGCACCGCCAGCGTCGTCATCCTCCCATCCTCCAAAGGCAACACACGCCGATCCCTGACCATCGCCCCCACCACCCCAAACGCCTCCTCCGGCGACAACTCACCAACGGACTGCTCAAGCACGCTCGCGCGCAACTCCTTGACCTCGAACACCGCCCTGGTAGCCGTCAGACCGCGCTCCACACGATCCATCAAGAGCCCCTCACGCTCGGCAGGCCCGTGCTCGCCAGCGAGCAAGCGTGCTGCCTCTCCCGGCCCGAACTTGTACTGGTCCGCGACCTCGCGCCACACCTGGTCGAGATCGTCACGGGTCGTCAACTCCTTCGCACGCCTGTTCTCGAGCTTCACGTTGCGCAACTCGCCACGCTCAGGCGCACGCCCATACCTTGCTCTGAACCGCTCCGCCGCCGCGACCACTTCACGCGTACGACCCGAAAACGCATCCAACAAACCCCTCGGCACACCCGCGATCTCAAAATAACGGGCCTCCTTGCCTGTCCCACCATCGATCCCGTAGCCGAGATCAGACAGCTCCTGCGCCAAAGCTGAGCGGTAGAACGCGCCCACTTCCCGAGCTGAACGGAAGATCGGCCTCGACGCGACCGCCACGAACCTGTCGTCCTCACGCACCGCACCAGTCACGACCACATGCGAGTGAAGCTGGGGGTCCGGTGTCTCAGCGCCGCTCACACCGCGCGCGGTCGTATGGCGATACTCGACGGCCAACAGGTCCTTCGCTTTCTCCTCCACGACCTCACCGCCGTAGCGTCGTCGGACGACCGGGACCTGCTCGCGCACATGCGCCAACGCCCGCGCCACAGCCCGGCCATGCGCTTCCTCGATCTGTTCACGCTGCCACGGATCGCCGATCGCCCACACCACCGACACCGACTTCGGCGCGCTAAAGGACACGTCGATCCCGCCGCCGCGGCCGCCACCCGCCCCTTCCGGGCGCAACCAGGCGCCGGTACCGGGATGGCGGCCTTCCATCAGCGCCACGAAATGACGGCCGTCCACCGTGCCATCCGAGACGACCCCCAGGCGCTCCAATGTGGCCTGATCTGTATGCCAACGGCCTGGCGCTTGCACCGCCTCGCTCGTCGGGCCGAGGTAGTAGTCGCCGCGCTCCGGCGCCACCGTCTTCGACTCCAGATAGCGGGCGTAGCCCGCCGCGGAATCCGCCTTGATGCTCATCGCCGTCATCACAACACGACCATCATAAGCAATCGTTCGGATGCTTTCAAGCTCTCCGTGCATCTAGTCTGTCGTTGTTCTGCCGTTGTCGCTTTGCCGTGGCGTTCAGGCGGTCGCGCGCGTCCTTCGAGAACAGGCCGGTCGCTACGGGCCGCTTGGAGGATGTAAGGCAAACCTTTAGGGTGGGCTTGGAGTGCCTGGTGGCTCTCGGGTTCGTCGGCCGTAGCTCCTCTTTCGAGGCGAGTACGACTGCAGGGCGATAGCCCGCGCGGGTAGCTTCCGCACTGCGCACGCCGTGCCACCCCGTCCACTCGCGCCGAGACACGCATCCTCCCGTGAGATCTGTGGGAGACTCCGTCGCGGGGCGGGTGGCTGACTTTCCCAAAGCGCAGGCGCCAGGGGCTTAGCCTGCCGCGCGGCTTGGCCTTCGAGACCGTTTAGATGCGCGCCCCGTTGTCGCCGTCCGCACCGTAGTCGTTGGGCCTTCGAACTGAGAAACTACTCACGATGCGCGAATCACATCGACGTCCACCGCGTTATTGGAGTCTGCGTCGCGCGGACAAAGGTAGGCGCCCTTCCATCGGGGGAGGCGTCGCCCTCACGCTATGCGCACTCTTCTTGACCTACATGGCTGTATGGATGACGATCCATCCCGAGCCAGAAAACATTGCCGGGGACATCATTCTTGACGCGGCCCTGATTGCCCTCGCGGCATGGGTGGCCCGGCACACGGTTCGGCGGTGGCGAGAGATTCGTGGCGCAGCCCGCACGAGCCCCTTAGATTCAAACTGAAACTCTCGCGAAGACGGCGAGAGCGGCCGCTCCGATACGTTCAGTGACGTGTCGGTGCGCGGTTTGATCTCGACCGCCATCGCCGCGCGTGAACACCGTTCGCTCCACTCGAACGGACACGACCGGCTTTCAGATGTCGCCCAGCGATTCGTGCTGGATGAGCCCTTCACATGGACTCAGGCATCTGTCGCAGCTTACGTCCATGCCGGGAATGAATTCCTCTCCAAACTCCGCTTGCAACTCCAACGCTGGGACGCTCATCTGGACGACCCTTGCCTCTGGCTGCGCCGGCTTGTTGACAAGACTGACCTCACGCACGTCCAGCTCTTGAATTATCGCTACCACTGAAACGCGATATAGCTGCGTTGGGCTGTGTTCGCATGACTCCTCCTGGCATATACGGCACCACCCAAGGTCGGATGAGCCGCCCGGAACCATGTAGGCAACCCCCGGGATATGTTCGCACTCCGAGAAATCGTCGCCGCATAGCGAACAGATCCGGGTTGCAGTTCCCCCGACACTGAAGCCAATCCGGTTATGCGCGAGCGCAACGGGACAGCTCTGTTGGTAGGTCTCGCCCTCCCTCTCTAGCCAGCATCCGAACGTCGATCTAACCCACGCACCGGCCTCATCCATCCTGCGATGAGCATCCTCCTCCTCATTCGTGTCCTCCGCCCAATCGAGACTACGAGCGTAGAAATGCAATGATCGTCTTGCCATCTGCTCCGCTAAGACGCGGTCAGGCTCATCGTCGGCCAACTCGTTCTCGGCAGCGGCGCGAAGATCGTCGGCCTCCTGCCTCCGCTCAGTGATCATATTGCGCACGTGATCAGTACGCAGATCATCATCCCTACCAGCGGCCGCGAACTTACACGCTGACGGACCTACTGTTCCAGATGCCGCCTGTTGGCCAGGTGAAGCGCCACCGGCTTCGCTCCGCATTGAATCGATAGCCTGTAGTACCGCCTCGGTCTCGCCAGCCACTCTCCACGCTGTGCCTCGCATCTCAGCCGTCTCCAAGTCGAGGTAGGTCACTTCAAGCCGTGAACTCCTGCCACGCTTGGCTAGCGCCTTGATCGCATCCCAGGCAGCGCTGCTGGCGACCCCAAGCAGCAAAGTTACTCCAGCGTCCAACACCGCACTCTTCTTGACCTCAAAGCGACGGTGCTCTGGGGCATGCAGGTAGACAGCGCTCACTCCGGCGGATCGCAATCTCTTCACTAGCGTGAGCGTACTTTGCGGATAGATGCCGGTCCCACCTACCTCTCGAAGGGGGAGAACGACTATGGCGCCATCGGCTGCATGTGCGCGCTCCAGTATGCTCGGCTCCAGATCTGCAGCGGTGATGTTCAGTTCGTCGTTCATGCCTGGATTCTCGCACTCGGACTAACGGAATCCAGGATCCAGGCCAGCCGGGTATTTCTCGCGCTGGTCAGCCGGGCCCATAAACCACAGGTCGCGAGGGCAAAGCGAGGCGCCAAGCTCGCAGAGCAGATCGGGTGAGGACGTTGCTGCCCTGTTGAGTCAGCGAGGCTTCGTTCTAATCCTCACCTGCTGCCACGGGCCGCCACGTGCTCGCCACATTGAATGCCCCGACATTGAGTGTGCCGTTGATATGAATGCCAGCTTCCACAGGGAACGTAGCGTAGACCGGCACCGCGATTGGTCCCACGGGTATCGCCTCTTGGTACGGTCCAAGTTCTGCGATCGTCCAATCGCAGTCGATGCCGAGCGCCGTCGCTGAAACGCCGAGAGCCGCCGTCATTCGCACAGCTATGGTGAGCTCAAACTGGGATGGCCAAGCTCCAAGGAATGCTCGGCGTACTTCAACGCTTGTCGAGATGCACATCCGGTCTCGTGCCATGTCCAGCAAGCCAGGGGTGGGGAAGTCGACCTTAAGCAGCTCAATGACGGACCTGCGACAGAAGCGCTGGGGATCGCAACGCGCCTGCTTCCCGGCTCGATGCGAGAGCGTCGCGATCGCCGCACGACGTTGGACGAAAAGCAGCATCGCGTTGGCGAGCAACACCGTACGTGCCAAAAGGCACGCTCCTTTTCGATCTTGCCCACTCTCCGCATGCAACTCGCCGTACCCATCAGCAAGTTCTCAACGTCGCGACCTACTGAACCTCGCTGGACACCGGAAGCGGCTCGGCTACTCCGACATCGACGCGTGAACTGGCCGATGGCCGCCGCGACCTTCGCACGAAGACATAGATACCGCCCGTGCTGGCTACCGCCGAAATTATCTCGACGAGTGTGACCCAGCTTTCCACGCTCCCGGTCAGCATGTATTCGACGAATATGACCCCGACCAACACGGCCGAAAGTGCCACCGCCAAGTACAGAAGAATGCCCGACCCGATCTCGCGCCAACCCACACCGTGGGAGAACGGCTCGAAGTGCACGAACCCCGCGTAAACGGCGAGGATCAAACCCGCGCCTCGCAGCAGCTTGTCGACGTCGCCTCCAAGCTGGCGATGAAGCACCAGATAGAGCGAGCCGTACGCATAGCCGCCGATCACGAAGGCGAAGATCGTCATGACAATTTCGGCCGACCGACGCGGGTCCTCGTCGAGTCGCTCAAGCCATGCGAGCCGAGGCCGGGTCAGAGCCAGCCCCAACAGGGTCCCGCCGACGATCGCGACGATCACGTCGCTTCCGCTGATCGCAGTATGCACGTCCCGAATGCTGGCACGCGGACCGGCCGGATCAAGCCGTGCTTCCGACGATCTGAGCCATGAGGGCCGGATCGCACACGATCGCACGCGTCTCGTCCAGGCTCTCCAGATCCTCCGCACTCACGAGACCGGCCCGAGGCCGGCCAGAGCCCCAACCGCGCCTCTGCCATCTAGTTGCACTTTTGGTTGCACTTTTTGCACGACTCAATGCGTTTCAGCGCGTCTCAGTGCGTTTTCGGCCCTACGCCCCAAACCCCGCAAAACCAACGTTTTTCCAGGCGTTCCGCCCAGAATCCACAACGGGGGACCGAGGAATCGAACCTCGAGCAAGGGTTTTGGAGACCCCCATGTTACCGTTACACCAGTCCCCCAGAAATGCCTGGTTTGCAGGCGCTTCTGTGTTCGCTTGGAGCGCTCGCCAGACTTTACACGCCTGCTCGCCGAGACGAGATTAGCGATCCGCGCAGACTTGACCGCATCTAGGATATCCTTGAGCGGGGATGTCGAGATGGGTCGCCATAGCTTTTGCGGTGCTCGCGCTGGGAGCGGGTACCGCCAGCGCGTCCGCCGCGCCGCGCGATACCGCTTCCACGCAGGCGTATCTGAAGGCCGCCCACACCGCGCTGCAGGCGGTCGTCGGCAAATGGTCCTCGGTCGAAGCGGGCATTCGCCAGCTCGACCTTCGCTTCCACGCCGAATGCCCGAACGTCGGCGCCGGTTCCCCGCAGAGCGAAGAAGAGCAGAAGCTGAGCTATGAGGTCGCGGGCGCGCTGTGGGCGACCGGCTACCACACCGACGCCGGGGTCGTGCGCGCGTTCGTCAAAGCGGTGGCGCCGCTGAGCTGGAGCAACCCAAAGATCACCCGCGACGCGCACCGATTCACGAAAGGCCTGCAGGAAATGGCCGAGCTGCAAGTGCCGAACCTGTGCGGCGACGTCCGCACCTGGGCCGCGGGCGGTTACAAAGCGGTGCCCGCCGACACCGTCCAGTACGACAGCCATGTGGAAGCGATCGAAGTCAAGGAAATCCCGCGCGGATTGCTCCTGCCCTACCTGCCGGCAAGCGACAGGGCGCTACTCGCTCAAACCGAACATCTCGCGACCCGCTTTGAAGAACTTGAATTCAGCCGCGGGCAGGTCGACTGGAACACCGCGCTTGAAACGCTCGGCTTGAACCAGTAGCTCTGGCATACCTCTCGGACGGCCCTTCGCACCTCACGCCGTACTTCAAACCGGCGCATCCTCGGGCGCGGACTCGAGCCTCACTCAGCCTTCTTCTTCCTTCTTCGGATTGGGGGCCAGCGTCTCGCGCTGCACGAACCAGGAGGCCTCGATCGGGTTGAGGAAGTGGGGCGGCTCCTCGACCTGCAGGCGGTCGTCGTAGTTGGCGTCGTAGGGGTAGCCGTGGATGAGCGACGAGCCTGAGAACTCGCCGGTGAAGCCGTTCGTGTAGAGGCCGGCGACCGCGCCGTAGATTTCCAGGTTCCCAAGCGACGGTTCGCCGCAGGCGTAGTTGTCGACGATCACGGCGTGTTTGACGGCGAGCATCGCTGCGTAGATCGTTGGCGTTTTCAGATCGCCGGCCGCGTTGCGAGCGTCACATTCGGCGGCGTTGTCGATGGCTTCGCACATTTTCTGCGTCGAGTTATATTTATCGCTTCCGTTGCATTCGTTTTTGCTGTTTGCTTTATAGAGTTCTTCCACGGGATGGTAGATACGCACGAAGTTGTTCGCGATCAGCCCGAGCAACGCGTTGCTGGTCGGCACTTTCGCCCCGTCGACCGGGGTCGTGATGTTACCGTTGATGATCACGTCGTTTTCAGAGGCGATCGTCAGCGAGCTCGTGTAGTTGCCGTGGACGTAGACGTTGCCGCACGTATAGTCTTCTGTGTACTTTGGCTTCGGCCCATATGGAGAATAGGGCACCGAGCAACCGCCTTCGACGTAGATGATGCCGTTGGGCGGGTAGGCGATGCCTGTCTCAGTTTTCGTTTCCCATACTTTCGTTACTTCGTTTTCTTTCCAATTGGTCACGGTCATCGTCCCGCCTTCGAGCACGATTTCCGTCTTGTCCTTGAATGTGTAGGCCGGTTCGACGATGTGCTTGAGTTCTTCGTCGCCCGGAGGCGGCTCGATCGAGACGACTTCCTTGGGCGGCACGTGCTTGCCCTTGAAGACCGGTTTCACTTCCGAGCAGACGCCCTCGCTCGAGTAGCCTTCGTCTTCGGGCGTCCCGTAGGCGTGCCCGAATTCGATGCGGTCGTCTTCGTTGCGCCCAAACACCGGAGAGCCGCACACACCGACGTGATCCTCGGTGTGCATCGGGCCGTTGACCGATTCGCCGTTGATGAAGAAGTTGTTGTCGCAGCGGCGCGGTTTGCCGCCGTCGGCGGGCCGTTCGCCGTAGAACTTGGCGCATTCGGTATAGTAGTTGGCCGGCTCGCCTTCTTTCAGCGGTTCGCCATAGATCGCGGGGTCGCCGGTTTCATACTTGGAGTACCAGACGAAGCTGACGAAATTGGCGTTGCGGAAGTTCGCGACGAGCGTGCGCCGCTGGTTGCCTGAATAGCCCGTGGACTCGATGCGGAATGTCCCGACGGCCCCAGGGGACTTCTCTTCGAGCATCGTTTCGACCAGTTTGGTGGGGTCGCATTTGTGATCTTCCGTGGGCGCGCTTTCGGCTGGCAGCAGCTGGATCGCGTATTCCTCGTCGAGGAATTCACCGGTTTCGCTCATCATCTTCTCGCGGTGGCTCGTTTCCCCGACCTGGTTGAGGGCCGCATTGGGCTCGGGCGGATTGGTGCAGTAGGTCAGGTAGTTGCCGTCCTCGGTAAGGTGGTTCTCGTAGTTCTCGATTCCCGCCAGCGCCGCGTAGTAGGCCTTCTTCGACGCGGTGTCGGTAGCGCTCAGATGGATCTCGCCGTTGGCGGCCGTGAACGTCGCGACGAGCAGCAGCGAGGTGACGAACATCACGCCGATCGCGATGATCATCGTGATGCCCTCCTGGCCACGGAGCCTTGACAATGCATTTTGTAGTGAGCGATTGAGCATAGTCATCACACTTCGGCGCAGGGAGAGTTGGGAGCCGATTCCGAGGAGGGCGAAAGACGCAGGATCGCGGAGTCTTCAAGCGCGACCGGGCGGCCTCCGCCCAGTTCGGTGTTCACCTTGTTTTCTTTGCCTTCGGGGACCGCGGTGAAGCCGACACTCACCTTGGCGATGTTGGGCGCTTCGCTTTCGGAGAGTTTTTGGGAACCAACGACGACAGATGTGGGGTCCAGTTCGCCCAGCACGGCTTTGCTTTCGCCTTCGCGATAGTACCGGTAGTACCGGAAGATGGGCACGATTTCTTTTTTCGCGTTTTCTGTCTGGTCGATTCCCGTGAGCAGGGTACGCGTCGTCGGGGTTTCCGATTCGTTGAATTTGTAAGCGGGCGGCGTGCCGGTGCTCGTCCACGACTTTTCCGTGAGCGTGCCTTCTTTTTTGCCCGACGCCGGCGTGTAGATGACTTCGTGCAGTCTTATCGTCGGGCAGCGCCGCCGACGGTTCGCCGTATGCATTTTCGGCGCTGTCTTCGCTGAGGAACCTGAGTTTCGTTTCGCTGCTTTCAGAGCGGATCGGGTCCGTGCCGACTGTTTTGACCGCCAGACAGGAGGAGTGCAGCGCCAGCATCAGCTTCTCAAGCGCCACGCGCGCCGTCTGGTCGACGTGCACGCGTTCGGTGATGCGCGTGACGTCCGCGGTCGTGAAGTTGAGTAGCGACAGCGCCACGCCCGAGACGATGATTCCCAACGACATCGCCACCAACAGCTCGATCAGCGTAAAGCCACGCTCGTCGCGCAAACTCTTGAGTGAGGAGCGTAGCCGGCGCATCAGCAAACCGACCCTTCTTTGCCTTCGCTCAGGTATATCGTTTGCAGCGGAGTCCCGGTGGCGTTGTCGTTTTCGATCGGTACCGTGACTTCGCGGTGTTTGCCGCCGATCATCGCCGTAACGCACAGCGAATAAGTGCCAAAGGGCATACCGGGATGGTTGAGCGCTCCTTCGGGTGTCGTAATGAGTTTGCGAACCGCTTTGCAACCGGTGTCTTCCAGCACGACTGTCGCGTTGTTGATCGGGTTCGGAACGGTTTTGCTTTCAAGCACCTTGATGTCGATCGGCGCGAGCGCCACGGAGACCCGCTTGGATTCACCGGGCGCGACGACCACTGGTTCCGGAGGCTGCCCGTATCTCGTCGGCAGATCCGCTTCACAACTACCCGCATACACGGTGTAATCGGTAGAGGGATAGATGTCGCCGGCTTCAAGTCCGAGGCTATACGTTTCGAGCGTTTCCGGGTTGGGATAGATTTCGTAATGAGCCATCCCTGTGTTGAAGTACACAAACGAGTCGCCAGAGACAGGTTTCCCCGCTTCTGTGAAGGTGACTTCGAGTTTGCCGGCCAACCCGAGGTGGTAGCCCTCTTTGGAGGTCGTCTCGGCCGGGAGATAGACTTTTTTGGTGACGTTCGGGTCTTTTTCGGTGTTCGGGTAACCGTTTTCGTCCACGTAGCCGGCCTTGCTGACGTTGATCGTGTATTCCCCAGGGGAGAGCGCCAGGATCACACAGCCGTTTAGCGAAGTTTCCAGTTCTTGCTCGCTGACGGAGGGGGCCGGGCCGGTGGCCACCACCTTCGCGCTGCCAAGCGGCGAGCCCGCGTCTTCGACGCGCACGATTATCGCCGAGTCTGCCGGCGGGCTGATCACACCCGTCTCGACCACGCCACCGCTGGGCCCAGACGGCCACGTGACGGTCGAGATCGTCTGCAGATAGTCGGCGGTCTGCACGCTCGAGCTGCAGCTCGCCGTGCCGGTCACGTTGGAGTGATACTTGGCGGTCGTCGTGATCGTGTACGTGGTCGCGCCGACCGTCACCGTTTCTTTGCGTTCCAATTCTCCGATTTTTTTGATCGGTTCGCTGCGCAGGCGCTCCTCGTCCTGCTGGGCCAGCGCATCTGCCTGCGAGCGGGCACGACTGCTGGCCGTGGCGCGATTGGTGCTGTCCAAGCCGAACAGCACCGCGATCACAACCATCGAGATCAGAGCCGCGCTGATGATCACCTCGATCAGGGTGTCGCCGCGCTCGGAGCGCATAGCTGGCAGACGCCTGAGGGTGAGCCCGGCAGAGCGCGCCCGCGGCTGCGATGTAAAGGACTTGGACTCCGGGGAGCCTGAGCGACGGGACTCCGCCGGGTGTGCGAAGACCGCCGACGCCGCGCGCCGGGGGCTTTGCCTTGACCAAGGGGGGTTTGTGCGGATCATCACGTATGCCGAATACTTGTCCTCGTTACGCGTTTCGGCACCTGCGCGACGCTGCTTTAGCGCTGCGTAGCCGAACACACAGGGATTTGCACACCCCCACCCCGCATTCGACCGCTCCGTCGTGTAATTTCAAAATGTGGCGAATTCACAAGACGACAGCTTCTCCCAACACCCTGAGGACCTGCTGGCAGCGGTCGTGCTGCACACGCTTCTCAGCGGCGCCAGCGAAGGCATGAGCATCGCCGCAGTGGCCGTCGCCTGCGAGCGCGACCCCGACGAGCGGCGCGATATCGACGAGATCGAGGCCGCCCTGGCGATCCTGCTCGAGGATGGGCTTGCCGAACGCGAGATCCCTCCTACTCCAAGCCGGCGGCTGTACCGGCCCACACGCGCGGCGATCCGCGCGAACGAGCTGAGCTTCTAGGCCCCGCTCCTGCTCAACGCACGCCGTCGAGCAGAGCCACCGGGCTCAGCTCCAGCGCCCGCGCCAGCTTCAACAGCGTGCGCAGGTTCGGTTCGCGACCGCCGCGCTCATACACGCTGATCGCCGCGCGGTCGACTTCGGCCTCATAGGCGAGCGCCTCCTGGGACAGGCCCGCGGCCTTGCGCGCCGCGCGCAGGTTCGCACCGAAGCGCACGCCCGGCTCGCCGGAAGGCTTTGCGTCGGCTGGCAGCGCGAGCTCTTGCGGGCCGGCGAGGCCGATCCCATCGAGCAGCTCAGCCGGCGTCGTGTCCAAGGCAGCGCGCGACGCGCACCAACGTCGAGAGATCTGGGGCGCGCTCGGCACGCTCGAGGAAGCTGATCGCGGCCCGGTCGAGCTTTGTGGACTGCGACAGAGCACACCTGCGAAAGGCCGGCGTTCGCGCGCGCGGCACGCATGCTCTCGCCAAAGGCGCGTACCTGCTCGTCGATCTCGGGGTCCTTGGTATGCCTCACGAGCGCATCATCCACGCTCGCCTACAGAAACACCACTGTGAAAACACAAGCAAAGCTGTAACCGTCCGCCGCCGCGAAAGACGGCTTTGGGTCGGAGTGGCGCAAGGACCGTAAAGGCCCCGCTGGTACCTTCTGCTGGTGATCTCGAATGTTCGATAACGCGCTTGACGACGCCGTCACGCACGAACGGCTTGCCAAGGCCGAGCGCCTGCGCGCGCAGGGGGTCGAGCCGTTCCCGCATATTCCCGCCGGCGAGCGCACCGAGATCGCCAAGCTGCACGCCGCCCACGACCCCTCCGAGCTCCAGGCCGGCGAGCATCCCGACTTCCGCTACCGCCTCGCCGGACGCGTCATCTCCAGGCGTGGACACGGCAAGACGACGTTCATCGATCTGCGCGACTTCTCCGGGGAGATCCAGCTTGCGGTGCGTCAAGGACACGCTCGGCGAGGAGGACTACGAGCGCGTCGTGGACCTCGACGTCGGCGACATCGTCGAAGCCGAAGGGCCGCATCTACGTCACCCAGCGCGGGCAACTGGCGCTCGGCGTGCACCGCTGCGCGCTGCTGACCAAGGCGCTGCGCCCGCCGCCGGACAAGCGCCACGGGCTCGGTGACACCGGCACGCGCTACCGCTACCGCGAGCTCGACCTGCTCGCCAACGAGTCCACACGCGAGCTGTTCGTGACACGCGCGAAGACGATCGACGCACTGCGTAGCCTTCATGGCCGAGCGCGGCTTCATCGAGGTCGAAACGCCCGTCCTGCAAGCGCTCGCCGGGGGAGCTTCGGCGCGACCATTTCTGACTCATCACAACGCGCTCGACCAGGAGATGTCGCTGCGCATCTCCGTCGAGCTGTATCTCAACCGCTGCCTGATCGGCGGCCTTGAGAACGTCTACGACCTCGGCAAGTGCTTTCGCAACGAGGGCATCTCCTACCGGCACTCGCCCGAGTTCACGATGCTCGAGTGGCTGATGAGCTACTCCGACCACAAAGACGTGGCGCGCTTCACCGAAGAGATGGTCGCCTACGTCGCCCAGCACGTGCTCGGCACGCACCGTGATCGAGCGCGGCGGTGAAGCGATCGACCTGGCAAAGCCCTGGCGCAACACGACCATGCAAGCCGAGATCCTGCGCGTCACGGGCGTCGACTTCCTGGCGGCCGAGCGCGAGGAGCTGATGGCGCTGCTGGAGGGCAAGATCCACCCCGACGCCAGCTGGGCGCAGGCGGTCCAGGCCGTCTACTCCAAGCTCGTGGAGCCGACGCTCAACCAGCCCACGCACGTGTACGACTTCCCGCTGGAGTCCTTCCCGATCACCAAGGCCCACGCCAAGGATCGGCGGCTTGCCGAGCACTTCGACGCGGTGATCGGCGGCATCGAGCTGGTCAGCGGCGACTCGGAGGTCAACGATCCTGTCGAGCAGTACGAGCGCTTCGTCGAGCAGCGCAAGCAGCGCCGCGCCGACGACGACGATGCCCCCCACCCCCACGACGAGGAGTACGTGCGTGCGCTCGAGTACGGGCTCGCGCCCTCTGCCAGCGGCGGCATGGGTGTCGACCGTCTGCTGATGATCCTCACCGGGCACGACACGCTGCGGGAGGTCCTACCGTTCCCGGTTATGAGGGACGTTCGTTCCCCTACGGGCACGCCCACCCGTCCTAGGACCGATGGCGCTCCTGTCACGTCGCAGGCTCGTGCCACCACTGGCACGCCCGCAAATCCCACAATCGACGCGAGCCCTTCCAGCTCAGAGCGATCGGACTAGGCACGAGGCCAGCTGAGGCTATAGTCGCCTGAGACCTGAGAGATGAGCCAAGCGGAGCACAACTTCGAGGAGCTGCACTTCGAGCCCGCTCCGGCGCTCGACGGCGAGCTGCCGGGACCCCTCTCGCGCGAGATGCTCGCCCAGCAGGACGAGCTGGAGTCGAGCGCGCGCTCCTACCCGCGCAGCGTGCCGGTGGCGATCGAGGAGGGACGCGGCGCCACGATGAAGGACGTCGACGGCAACACGTTCATCGACTTCTTCGGCGGCGCGGGCGTGCTCAACGTCGGCCACAGTCATCCGGCCGTGCTCGCGGCGGCAGCCGAGCAGGAGCGCAAGCTCGTACACGCGCTCGACTTCCCCACAAAGCCCAAGTTGCGTTTGATGAGCAAGCTCAAGACGTTGCTCCCCGGGCGCCTGCGCGAGAGTGCCAAGTTCCACTTCGGCGGACCCACCGGCTCGGACGCGATCGAGTCGGCGCTGAAGCTGACGCGCGAGCACACCGGGCGCGAGGCGGTGATCGCCTTCCAGGGCTCCTACCACGGCATGACCGCAGGGGCCCTGTCGGTGACCAGCGACATCGGCTTCGGCGGCCCGGTGTCGAGCCCCGTGCACTTCATGCCCTACCCCTACTGCTATCGCTGCCCGCTAGGCCTGGAGCCCGAGTCGTGCGAGCTGGCCTGCGCGAACCTGCTCGACACTTCGCTCGAGGACCCGCACAGCGGCATCCCCCACCCCGCCGCCGTGCTGATCGAGCCGATCCAGGGCGAGGGCGGCACGATCGTCCCGCCCGAGGGCTATCTGAGCAAGGTGCGCGCGATCACTCACAAGCACGACGTGCCGCTGATCTGCGACGAGATCCAGACCGGCTTCGCACGCACGGGCAAGATGTTCGCGTGCGAGCACGACGGGGTGCAACCCGACGTGATGACCCTGTCCAAGGCGCTCGGCGGGATCGGCTACCCGCTCTCCTGCATCGCCTATGACGCGGCGCTGGACACCTGGAAGCAGGGTGCCCACATCGGCACCTTCCGCGGCCACCAGGTCGCGATGGCCGCCGGCCTTGCAGCGATCGAGTTCATGCAGGAGGTGGACCTGGCGGCCCATGCCGCCACGCTTGGCGAGCTGACGCTCGGCCTGTTGCGCGAAGCGCAGGACACGCTGCCCTCGGTCGGCGACGTGCGCGGCCGCGGCCTGATGATCGGCATCGAGCTGGTCCACGACCGCGACACCAAGGCGCCGTGGCCGCAGATGGCGGCGCAGATCCGCAGCGAGTGCTTCCGCAAGGGGGTGATCATCGAGGTCGGCGGCCACTACGGCAACGTCGCACGCTTCCTGCCCCCGCTCGTGATCACGCGCGAGCTGATGCTGCGCGGGGTCGAGATCTTCCTCGAGTCGGTGCGCGCCGCGGAAAACGCGCTCGCGGGACCCTCCGCGCTGGTATCCGGCTGACTGCGCCAGGTTGAACCGCTCGCCCGCCGCGCCGTCGAATTGGCGGCTCGAGACGGCTCCAGCAGTGCGGGCGGAGGGACTCGAACCCCCAAGGGCATAAGCCCACTGGCTCCTAAGGCCAGCGTGTCTACCAGTTCCACCACGCCCGCGGGGTTGCGTGAGGACCCTCTGAGATTGTATGGTCATCTGTGCGATGGCATCCATTGGGGAGAGAAGTGGGGAGCCGGGCGTGATCGTCACGCACCCAAACCGCGGCAAGTCGGTGGCCCGTGCTACACGCGCGACGGTCGTCCTGTTGCTGCTCATATCCACGGCTTTGATCCTGATCATCACGATCGGCGGCTGGAGCGTCCTCGAAGGCGGCATCCCGATCCTGCTGGCGTGGGCGCTCATCTACCTGCTGATGGCCTACTACACGGCACGCTGGAGTCGCGGCGTGCTGCCGATGGCAGCCGCACTGGCGCTGCTGCTGCTCGTGTTCGCGCTGGTGGCGGCGCCCAGTTGGTTCGCGCGCAACAAAGTCGGCTTCGCCCAACCGACCCTGGGCGCCGGCCTGCTTGGCGTGCTCACGCTGGTGATCATCCCCGTGCAGATCCTGCTGATCGCATTCGCGATGCGTGGCTTTCAGCAAGGCTGGAACATCGAGCTGGAGCAGCTCGACCCCCACGCCGAGCACGACGCGCTGGCACGACCGGTCTAGTGTCCCGACCGCGTCGGGGCTAGACTGTCACGGCGAGCGGCGGTGGCGAAACCGGCAAACGCGATGCTCTCAAAAGGCATTGTCCGAAAGGACTTGTGGGTTCGAGTCCCACCCGCCGCATCGAATCTGTAGGCGAAACGAACAGCGGTGCTTGTCGCCGCTGGGTTGCAAGTGCCTCAGCCGACCAGCTCAAACAGCGGCCCGGCGAGCGCGGGCACGGCGGCGAGCACACCGAGCGGCAGTCGCTCGTGCTCAGGCAGCTCTTGCACTGTGAGCCCCGCGCGTTCGCAGACGAGCGTGCCGGCCGCGATGTCCCATGGCTTGACCGTGCGCTCGTAGTAGGCGTCGTAGCGCCCGCAGGCCGTCCACGTCAGGTCCAGCGCGGCCGAGCCGAAACGGCGGATGTCGCGTACGCGGGGAACAAGGCGGGCGAATACCTCGGCCTGGGCGGCGCGCACCACGGCGTCGTAGGCAAAGCCGGTGGCGACCATCGCGCTTGACAGCTCGGCACGCTCGGACGCGACGATCGGGGCTCCGTTCAACAGGGGAGCCCCGTCGCGCGTGGCTGTGAACAGCTCGTCGCGGCAGGGGTCGTAAACCGCCCCTGCGAGCGATCCGTGCTCGTCCGTGGCGGCCACGCTGACACACCACTGGGGAATCGAGAAGAGGAAGTTGACGGTGCCATCGAGCGGGTCCACCACCCAGGTGAGCCCGCTGGTGCCCCGCGTGCCTCCCCCCTCCTCGCCGAGAATCCCGTCGAGCGGACGCTCGCGCGCGAGCGTCTCGCGGATCAGACGCTCGGAGGCGAGATCGGCCTCACTGACCAGGTCTGTCGGCGTGCTCTTGCTTTCCAGCACTTGCTCGCGCCCTCCTTCGAAGCGCTCGAGCAGCAGCGCGCCAGCGTCGCGGGCGAGTCCGACCGCGATATCCAGCAGCTCGGCTTGGCTCACGCGAACGCGTCGGGGCGGTGCTGCGCCCAGGGTCGCTCGGCCTCGAGCTGGCCGGCGAGCGAGAGCAGTGTGGTCTCGGCACCAGGGCGCCCGACGATCTGCACGCCACGCGGGAGACCGTCTGCGCCGAAGCCGGCGGGCACCGACGCGGCCGGCTGGCCCGTGAGGTTCCAGGGGGCGTTGTATGGGACGAGCGCCGTCACTGCGTTGAGCGTCCACAACGCCCCACGTCCGTCATATTGGCCAATCCGCGGCGGCGGTTGCGCCGTCGTCGGCGTGATCAACACGTCGTGATCGGCCAGCACCCTGTTGAGCTTGTCCGCAAGCGTGTGCTCAGCGGCCCGCGAGCGCTCCAGCAGCGCCGGCGGCACAAGCGCCCCGAGCGCCGACATCGAGCGCGTGCGACGTGACAGCCGCTCGGGATAAGGACGCGCGCCTGCTTCCTCGTGGATGCCGCGCAGGTAGCGCATCAGCACGGCGGGCATCGTGTCGAAGCCGTAGTCGGGATCCTGCTCTTTGACGTCGTGCCCGAGCGAGCGCAGCAGCTCCACCGTCTCATCCAAAGCTCGGCGTGCGTCTGCGTCGAGACGAGCTATGACCAGTGGCGGGATCTTCGTGGAGAAGGCGATGCGCAGCTTGCCGGGTGGGGTGCGAGCTGCCGAGAGGAAGGAGATCGAAGGCGGCTCGGGGCGGTCGCGGTCCACCGGCGCCGAGCCGGAGCCGACGTCGTGGAAGAGTGCGGTGTCGATCACCGAGCGACTGAGCACTCCGTTGACCGACATCCCGAACCACGCCTCGGCTTTGGGCGCCATCGAGACACGCCCACGCTGGGGCTTGAGCCCGAACAGTCCACACCAAGCGGAGGGAATGCGGATCGAGCCGGCGCCGTCGGAGCCGAGCGCGGCGCCGACGAGACCCGCTGCCACAGCCGCCCCACTGCCGCCGCTAGAGCCCCCGGGTGCGCGCTGCAGGTCCCAAGGGTTGCGCGTGGCGCCGAAGGTGGGTGTCTCGGTGAACGGCCAGATGCACAGCTCGGGGACGTTCGTCTTGCCGATCACGATCGCGCCCGCCTCGCGCAACCTGCGTACGACCTCGGCGTCCGCTGGCGCCGCGATATCGCCGTGGGCGTTGCTGCCGAGCGCGGTCACCTCGCCGGCAACGTCGATGTCGTCCTTGACAGCGATCGGCACGCCCAGCAACGGGCGCTCCCCTCCGGCTCCGCGACGCGCGTCGGCCTGGTCCGCTTCGAGCAGAGCGCGTTCGGCGAACACGACGCGAAAAGCGTTCAGCTTCCCGTCGAAGCGCTCGATGCGCCCCAGGTAGCACTCGACCAGCTCGCGTGAGGAGATCTCCCCTGAGGCGATCAGCTCGGCCTGTCCGGCGATGCCGGCGAACGCTAGGTCGGTGCCGTCCATCCTCGGCATCCTAGACGGGTGTCACCGGGTTGCGCTTGGCTGGCCACTCGCGTCGCTTGCTCGAGGCGTGCGCGAAGCGGCGGATCAGCTCGCCGCGCAGCTCCTCAGGTTCGACGACGGCGTCGATCACGAGTTCGGATGCCAGGTGCAGGATGTCGATGTCCTCGGCGTACTCGCGCCGCAGCTCCTCGGTCTTGGCGGCACGCTCGGCGCCGTCGGGGATCGCCTGCAGCTGGTTGTAGTAGACCGCGTTGATCGCTGCCTGCGGCCCCATCACCGCGATCGAGGCGCTCGGCAGCGCTATGCAGCAGTCCGGGTCGAACGCGGGTCCGGCCATCGCATAGAGCCCGGCGCCGTATGCCTTGCGCACGATCACCGAGATCTTCGGGACGGTGGCTTCCGAGACGGCGCTGATCATCTTGGCGCCGTGGCGGATGATGCCGGCGCGCTCGACCTGGGTGCCGATCATGAAGCCGGGCACGTCGGCAAGGAACAGGAGCGGGATGTTGAAGGCGTTGCAGGCCCAGATGAAGCGCGCGGCCTTGTCGGCGGAGTCGGAGAACAGCACACCCCCCTTGTGCTTGGGCTGGTTGGCGACGATCCCGATCGCGTGACCGTCCAGACGCGCGTAGCCGACGATCAGCTCCTTCGCCCAGCGCGCATGGATCTGCAGCAGCGAACCCTGGTCTACGAGGGCATCGATCAGCAAGAGCATGTCGAACGGCTTGTTCTCATCGGCGGGAACCAACTCGGCAATCGGCGACATGTCAGCGGCTGTAGCTTTGCGCTGACCAGCGGTCGCCCCCTCTGCCGGGCGCGCCACTCCAGCCGGATCGGCGTGGGTGGCCGTCGGCGCGAGCTGCGTGGACGTGTGCCTGGGCGGGTGGGTCTCCCAATTACTCGGGAAATAGGAGAGGTAGCGTCGCGCGAAGGCGATGCCCTCCTCATCTGTCTTGACCAGTTGGTGTGCGCAGCCCGAGACTCCGGTGTGCATGCGCGCGCCGCCCATCTCCTCCAGGGTGACGTCCTCGCCGATCACCATCTGCGCCATACGCGGCGAACCCAGGTACATCGAGGCGTTGCCGTCACGCATGATCACGATGTCACAGAAAGCGGGTATGTAGGCGCCCCCGGCGGCAGATCGGTCCGAACAGCACGCACACCTGGGGAACGACGCCGGACATGCGCACCTGGTTGAAGAAGATGCGCCCGGCGCCGCGCGCGCCCCGGAAACATCTGCACCTGCTCGGTGATGCGCGCACCGGCGGAATCCACGAGATACACCATCGGGATGCGCAGGCTGGCGGCGCGCTCCTGGATGCGCAGGATCTTCTCGACCGTCTTCGGCCCCCACGATCCGGCCTTGACCGTGGGATCGTTGGCCATCAGTGCCACGGGCCGTCCGTCGATCCTGCCCACGCCCGTGACGACCCCGTCGGCACCGAGTCCTTCCTCGTTCCAGTTGGCCAGCAGTGCCTCCTCGGAGAAGGAGCCCTCATCCAGCAGCAGCGCCACGCGCTCGCGCACGGGCAGCTTGCCCTGCTCGACGGCCTTCTCGCGGTGGCGCTCAGGGCCTCCGGCGAGGGCGCAGTCTGTGGCCTGGCGCAGATCGCTCATGCGCAGCTGAGCCTATCGGTAGGTCGTCTAGGGCAGCAGCCGCCGCCGCCTGGCGCGGCGATGCTCGCGCGCTAGGTTGCGCTCGTGACGGGCCTGCAAGCGCGCCTCGACGACATCGATGTCCGAACCCGGCCCCAGCAGCATGAAGCCGTCGCGCAGCGCCGGCAAGAGCGTGAAGAGGATCACCCAGATCGGCCAGAAAGCACCGCTGGCACCAGCGGCGATCCAGACGCCAACGCAGATCAATGACAGGGTGAGCGAACCCCCGGCCTCGTGCACGAGCCGCCGTCGCAGCCTCGCCTTGCGCTCGACAAGCGCAAGCTGTGCCGCGACGCTGCTGACCGGAAGGTCGGCGCGCAGTGCATCGAGATCGGCACGTGTGCGCGCCGCGTAGACCGCCTCCAAACGCTGCTCGTACTCCTCGGCGGTGAGCCGGCCTGCGACTGTATGCTCGTGCAGCTCCTCGACTAGGCGCTCGCGCTCCGCGTCGGAGACGCGTATTTGCCCAGGATCTGGCATATCCAAAATGTAGTTCAAGCAGACCAGCATTGAGCAAATTCGTTATTGCCGTAACGATTTCATTATTGCCGTAACGATCTTGTTCCTCGGTGAGCACCACGGCACGGTGCGGGACACGCTCTGACGCCGCGCGGGCAGTCATGGTCGGAGTAGCCTCTGGACTACATGTCAACCGAGGATGACTTCGACCTCTCCGCCGCCGGGCTGCGTGCCGATGGTTCGGACTCTGCGCATCTCGATCGCCGTGTTGGCCAGCAAGCTGGAGAGCTCGCTGCCCGCGCGCACGCGCGTGGAGCGCCGTGGCGGCGGGTTGCTCGGGCGCGGCGAGAAGCAGGTGCGTCGCGTCGAGGTGAACCTCGGCGAGACTTCATACGAACTGACCGTCGATGGCGATCGCGTGCAGGGTAGCCGCGAGCGCAAGGTCGGCGGCATCGCGATCAAGCGCGAGCAACTCGACCCCGGAGCCTGGGTCAGCGAGCTTGCTGCCCAGCTGCGCGAAGAGGCTGAGCGCAGCGCCGAGGCGCGGACAGCGCTGGAAAGGCTCGTAGGATGAGCCAGGTCTGCTCAGCTACGCGTACCGCTCGTCCGCAGCGCACGACACAAGCACCCCATTGCGGGGCACAAGCACCCCACGGCTGGCCATACCCTGAAGGGCACAAGCAGGCGGGCGACACACGATGAACACGAACGAGCCTCCACTCGACCTCGACGAGGACGACGAGCCGGCTGACCCCGGCGAGAGCCCCGCTGAGCAGGCCCAGTCGCTCATGCAGGTCGAACGGGGCGGCATCCCGCTGGGAGCCGAACGGCGACTTCGCGAGCTGGGCAATACCCTGGCGGGCACAGGCCACGGTGGCACGTTCACGTCGGACCTGTCGGTCGGCGACTTCGCGCTTTGCCATCAGCTGGGGTTGAAACCCGTCTCGCAGGTGATGGGCAGCTCGATCTACCAGGTGGGCTACCAGACGACTCCCTGGCCCTCGGCTATGGGCGGCGGCTTCATGTTCGAGATGCAGGCGCTCTCAGACGCTTGGAACGAGGTGCGCGAGCTCGCGCTCGGACGCCTTGCCCAGGAGGCCGGCCATGTGGGCGCCGACGCCGTGGTGGGCGTGGATCTGCGTACCGGCGAGCACGACTGGGCCGAAAACGCGATCGAGTACGTGGTGATCGGCACGGCCATCCGCCACGACCAGCCCAACCAGGCAAAGGGACACACGCCGCCTGCCCGCCAGCGCGGCCCGGTGCTGACAGAGCTGTCGGTTGCCGACTACGCGAAGCTGCTCAGCGCCGGCGTGGAGCCGCTCGGAGTCGTGGCCTGGAGCTCGGTGTTCTTCGTGGGCGCCTCCTACTCGACGCAGATGATGAGCGGGGTTGGCGGCCTGGGTTTCACCCAGAACCAGGAGCTGCCCGAATTCACCCAGGGCGTGTACAGCGCGCGCGAGAGTGTTGTCGCACGCCTGACCCACCAGGCGGCCAAGCTCGACGCCAGTGGTGTGATCGGCGTGCGCATCGCGCACGGGATCCAGCGGACAACGGTCGGCGCCGGCAGCTATTCGCGCGGCGGGTTGATGGTGAGCTTCCACGCGATCGGCACAGCCATCCGCGAGGACCGCGCGACGATCCCGTACGCACCCGAGACCATTGTCGACTTGACAACCTAGAGGAGAGCCAGAATATGAGCCCGACACGAGGAGCAGCAGTATGAGCGACGTCGAAGAGAGCGAGAGCGCCTACGACCCCACGTCGCTGGAGGGCGTGCCCGAGGCGGGCAGGGCGCGCCTGCAGCAGAACCGTGCGGGGCTGTTCACCTCCGACCTGAGCGTGAACGAGTTCCTGCTGATCAAGCAGGCCGGCTTCGACCCTGTCGGGCTGGTCGTGGGCAGCTCGATCTACCACATCGGCATCCAGGTGGCGGGCTGGAAGAAGAGCCAGGAGATGACGGTCCTCTCAGAAGCCATGTACGGGGCACGCCAGCTGGCGATGACGCGCATGGAGGAGGAGGCCGACCAGCTCGGGGCCGACGGCGTCGTGGGCGTGCGTCTTGACATCGGCCGCTACGAGTGGGGTCAGGACATGGCCGAGTTCATCGCTATCGGCACAGCGGTGAAGCACCGCGAGGGCGTGCTGCACCGCGCTCCGAACGGGCGGCCCTTCACCAGCGACCTCTCAGGTCAAGACTTCTGGACGCTGCTGCGCACCGGACACCGTCCCGTGGGCATGGTGATGGGCAGCTGCGTCTACCATGTCGCCCACCGCGGCATGCTCAAGTCGATGGCGCAGACTGGACGCAACGTCGAGCTTGCGAACTTCACCCAGGCCCTGTACGACGCGCGCGAGCTGGCGATGGAGCGCATGCAGTCAGAGGCGCAGACTTTGAGCGCGGAGGGCATCGTCGGCGTGGACCTGCAGGAGAAGAGCCACGGCTGGGGCAGCCACACGATCGAGTTCTTCGCGGTGGGCACGGCGATCGTGCCGAGCGAGGGCCACGACGGCAAGATCGAAGCGCCAACGCAGGTGCTCGACCTGAGCTGAGGAGCGTCGAGACCCCTCTGAGCTGAGCTCTCTCGAAACACAAGGCCCCCCGCGCGCGCGGGGGCCACAACCGATTTCGGGACTTCGCCACCGACACAAGGAATCCGCCAATGACGATCGTCAACACAGAAGACCGCGGCGCCGCGCGCCATATCGTGCTGAACCGTCCCGAGAAGCGCAACGCGATGAGCCAAGAGCTGCTGCGAGCGCTCGCACAAGCGCTGCGCGACGCGGACGCCGAGGAATCTGTGCACTGCGTGGTGCTGCGTGGCGAGGGACCGGTGTTCTCAGCCGGCGTGGATCTCGGCGAGCTGATGGCATCCGCAAGTAAGCCCGGCAACCTGCGCCCATTCAGGAACACCTTCCTGGAATGCCCAAACCTCGCGGAAGCGATGCCCAAGCCGGTCATCTGTCAGATCCACAAGACGTGCGTGGGCGGGGCGTTGGAGGTTGCGCTCGGCTGTGACCTGCGCATCGCCTCCGATGACGCCCAGTTGGGCCTGCCGGAGGTGAAGTTCGGGATCATCCCCGACGTGGGCGGCTCGTCGCGCCTGCCGGCCGTGGTGGGGCTTGGCAGGGCCAAGGAGCTGATCATGACCGGTCGCACGATCGATGCGGCCGAGGCTGAGCGCATGGGACTGCTCAACCGCGTAGTGGCGCCCGATCGGCTGGAGCAGGCCACACAGGCGCTGGTGGACGAGCTGCTGGCCAACTCGCACGTTGCCGTTGGCCGCGCCAAGTACGCGATCGACGCCTCCGCGCGCCCCGCGCTCGCACACACGCTTGAGATGGAGGTGGCGGTGCAGGAGTACTGCGTGGCGGCGATGCGCGAGCAGGCGGCTAGCGCCAGTCGATAGGCCCGGCCACCAAGGTATGCGAGCCGAGCGGGCGGCCCAGCACCTCCTGAACGCGGCGCGCGCACTCGAGCAAAGCCTGCAGATCGATTCCCGTCGAGATCCCCATCTCGTGCAGCATCGAGACGAGATCCTCGCTGGCGATGTTGCCGGTGGCGCCCGCCGGCACCGGGCAGCCGCCGAGCTCTCCGAATGACGCCTCAAAGCTCGTGACGCCTGCCTGAAGCGCGGCCAGCACGTTGGCAAGTCCCTGGCCACGGGTGTTGTGGAAATGCGCGGTGAGCTGCACACCCCCCTTGTCGGGTTCGCCACCGGGCGAGACCCCAAGCGACTCGAACGCCCGCTCGAAGAAAGCCTCCACCTGCACCGGGTTGGCCATGCCCGTGGTGTCGCCGAAGCCGATCTCCTGTGCGCCGGCGTCACGTAGGCGCTCGGCGATCTCGAACACCCGCTCGGGCGCAACGCGGCCCTCGTAAGGACAGCCGAAGGAGGTGGAGATAACGGCCTCGCAGCGAAGGCCCCCCGCGCGCGCGTGGGGCAACACATTTTCGAGCGAGGTCAACGACTCCTCGACCGAGCGATTGACGTTGTGGCGGTTGTGGGTCTCAGACGCTGAGAGGAAGACGTTGATCTCCTCGAACGCCGGACGCGCAGGACGTACAGACGACGAGCTGGCCGATCGCTGCTCGGCCAGCCTCTCACGCACCGCCAAGGCCCTCTCCAGGCCCCGCTCGTTGGGGATCAGCACGCTGACAGACACCTCCTGCGGCACGTCTATTCGCGCCAGCACCTCCTCGGCGTCGGCGAGCTGCGCAATCACGTCGGGGCGCACGAAGCTCGTCGCCTCCAGGCGGCGCAGACCGGTGCGCGCGAGCATGTCGATCAGCTCTACCTTGCGCTCGGTTGGGATGGTCTCCGGCTCGTTCTGAAAGCCGTCGCGCGGGCCGACCTCCCTGACGAGCACCGCCCGCGGCAGCATCACCACATGGACAGGCCGCCGGACACGTTCAGCGTCTGGCCCGTCACATACGAAGCGTCCTCGGAGGCCAGGAACGCGATCGCCGCCGCGACCTCCTCTGGCTCGCCGGAGCGGCCCATCACGGTCTGGTTGACCATCCCCTGCTTGAGCCTCTCCCCCAGCTCGCCCAGCAGCTTCGGCGCAGCATTCAGCAAGGGCGTCTCGATCGGGCCGGGGGCGACGGCATTGCTGCGCACGCGGTAGCGCGCCGACTCGCGCGCGATCGCCTTGGTAAAGCCGATCACACCCGCCTTCGCGGCCGAATAGACCGCCGAGCCCTGCGAGCCGACGCGGCCAGCCTCGCTTGCCACGTTGACGATCGAGCCCGTCCGACGCTCCTGCATGGAGGGAAGCACCGCGTGCGTGACAGCCAGCACCCCACGCAGATTCACCCCCAAGACAAAGTCCCACAGACCCTCGTCGCTGTTGACGAAGTAGGAGAAGAGGTCTGTGCCGGCATTGTTGACGAGCACATCCACCGGGCCCAGACGCTCTTGCACCGCTGCCAGCGCAACGCCAATCGACGCAGTGTCGGTGACGTCGAGCTTGCAACCGACCCCGTCGAGCTCGGCCGCGATCTCGCTGGCGCCGTCCTCGTTGACGTCGCCGATCGCCACGCGGGCGCCTTCGGCGGCGAGCAGTCGTGCCGTGGCGGCACCGATTCCCGACGCTCCACCGGTGACGAGCGCCGTCTTGCCTTCGAATCGCATTGCCGCAAGCCTATACTCCCCGGCCGTGGAGACGCTCGCCCCAACCCGCCGCCGCAACGATCCCCATTGACCCGGTCGCGATCATCGGAGCTTCGGGAGCGCTCGGCTTCGGCTTGGCTGTACGTCTGGACGGTGCAGGCGTGCCGATCGTGATCGGCTCGCGCGAGGAGCACCGCGCGATCGAGACGGCCGACCGCGCGCGCGACGCGGTGCCGAATGGCGAATTCACCGGTGCTGAGAACGCGCGAGCCGTCGAGGCCGTGGAGACGATCATCCTGAGCGTCCCCTTCCGCAGCCAATCCGAGACGCTCAAAAACGTCAAGGGGTCGTTGCGCGACGGTCAGCTGTTGATCGACGCGACCGTCCCACTCGCCGCGGCCGTCAGCGGACGCGCGACGCGCATGCTCGGCGTATGGCAGGGCTCGGCCGCACAGGCCGCGCTCGAGATGGTGCCCGATGGCGTGAGGGTCGTCTCGGCGCTTCACACCGTCTCTGCCGCCTCGCTGACAGACCTCGACCACGACCTCGCCCAGGACGTGCTCATCTGCGGCGACTTGCGCGAGGACAAGCGCCGCGCCGCAGCTCTTGCTCGCAGCAGATCGACGGCCTGCGCTGCGTGGACTGCGGGCGCCTGGAGATGGCGCGCATCGCCGAGTCGATGACGGCGCTGATGATCTCGATCAACGCCAAGCACAAATGTCACGCGGGCGTGCGCATCACCGGCCTGCCGG
The DNA here is from genome assembly GCA_963725265.1 of uncultured Solirubrobacterales bacterium. Taxonomy (GTDB): domain Bacteria; phylum Actinomycetota; class Thermoleophilia; order Solirubrobacterales; family Solirubrobacteraceae; genus Palsa-744. Next base: position 1,060,675 of record CAVRXP010000001.1, on the reverse strand, counting down.
ACGACTCCTGGGAGTGAGCAGGCCCGACGGACTCGGCCCCCTTGCGAGTGGCTCGCAGGCTGAAGTGCGCCCAGTGAACCCTGCGGGCGCGCAAACGATGCGGTCAAACTCCAGGTCCGGTCGTGGTGCTCGCCGGCGGCACCGGCGGGGCGAAGCTCGCGCGCGGCATGCTCGACGTCGTCGGCCCCGACGAGCTAGTCGTGATCGCCAACACCGGCGATGACATCGACATCTACGGCGCCCACGTCTCCCCCGACCCCGACCTCGTGTCGTTCTGGCTGGCCGACCTCATCGACGAGCGCGGCTGGGGCATCTGCGCGACGACACGTTCGCGGTGATGGACGCCCTGCGGGCGCTCGGCGTCGACGTGTGGTTCAACCTCGGCGACCGCGACCTCGCGTGGTGCTTGGAGCGCCGCCGCATGCAGGATGAGGGACTGCGCCCCACCGAGGCGCTCGCCAGGCTGAACGAGGCGATCGGCGTGCGCGCGCGCGTGCTGCCGATGTGCGACGAGCAACTCCACACCCGCATCCGCACCGACGCCGGCTGGCGCGACTTCCAGCAGTTCATGATCCGCGACCGAGCGGCGGGACAGGTGCACGAGGTGGCCTTCGCCACACCCCCGCAGGCGCACCTCGCCCCGGCGGCCTCAACCCCGGCGACCGACCCCGCGCCACTGCCCGGCGACCCGGCGGCCAAGCCCACGCCCGAGGTGCTCGCGGCGCTGGCCGGCGCGAGCGCGGTGATCGTCGGCCCCAGCAACCCCGTGATCTCGATCTGGCCGATCCTGAGCGTGCTCGGCGACGCGCTCGCCGAAGCTCACAGCGCCGGTGGTGTGCGTCAGTCCCGTCGTGGGCGGCGAGATCGTGAAGGGGCCCACCGCGGCGTTCCTGCGGGCGTACGAGCAGCCGGTGAGCGCCGCCGGCGTGGTCGGCTTCTACGAGGCAGTCGCACCAGGCCTGCTCGACGGGATCGTCGCCGACGAGCCGGTCGCGGGAATCGAGACGCTGGAGATCGACACCGACATGCCCGACCCCGCGAGCAGGGCGCGGGTGGCCGAGCGCACGCTTGTCCTCGCCGAGTCGCTTCGCGGCCGGTAGGCCGGCAGATCCACCCGGTGGCAACGCCTGCGCGTCGCGAAACCTGTGGGTGGGTAGGCTGGGCCCAGATGCGCACCGCCGCGATCCTTCCTGTGAAGCGCTTCCCGCTCGCCAAGCAGCGACTCGGCGAAAGCGTCGCCGACTCGCTGCGCGCGGACCTTGCGCGGGCGATGGTGGGCGACGTGCTGAGCACGTTGCGCGACTGCGCCGCGATCGACGCCACGATCGTCGTCACCTGCGAGCCGCTGGTGGCGGCGGCCGCGCGCTACACCGGGGCGACCGTAATCGAGGACTCGCTCCCCTCACGGGGACCCCCCATGACGGGGGACAGGCAGGCGAGTCAGGCCAGAGCGCGGCGGCCTCGCTCGGCGTCGCGAGCGCTCTCCAGGAGGGCTTCGAGCGGGTGCTGTGCGTCCCCGGCGACTGCCCGACCCTCGATCCGGACGAGCTGGCGGAGCTGCTTGCCGGTGAGACGCGCGAGGTGGTGATCGTTCCCGACCGTCACGGCAGCGGCACCAACGGGCTGCTGCTGGCCCCGCCCGACGCGCTCTCCCCCAGCTTCGGCCCCGACAGCCGCGCGCGCCACGAGCAGCTTGCGCGCGAGGCCGGCGTGAGCTGGCGGATCTCGCAACCGGCGTCGCTGTTGCTCGATATCGACACCGGCGAGGATCTGGCGGTGCTGCGCGAGCGCCTCGCCGGCGAGTGCGAGCGCGCGCCACGCACACGTGCGGTGTTGAGCCGCGCCCCCAACGCAGCACAGAGCGGCGATACACAGAGCGGCGATCGGTCGACCGGCAGCGGCGGAGCGAGCCCGACCGCCGGCTCCCGGGCGGCCTGAACAGTGAGCGATCTGCGCGCCCGCGCGCTGCCGGGTCTGCCCGAGGTCGCGCGCCGGGGCCGACCTCGGCGAGCTGATCGCACAAGCACTCGACGCCGAGCGGCCGGCGGGCCCACTGCGCGACGGTCAGATCGTGGCGATCGCCCACAAGGCCGTCTCGAAGGCAGAGGGCGCGGTTGTGCGGTTGAGCGGTGTGCAGCCAAGCGCCCGTGCCATCGAGCTGGCCGCGCCGCGCCTGTCGGCGCCGTCGAGAGCGCCGCCCCAGCGAAGGACCCGCGCGCCGTGCAGGTCGTGCTCGACCAGTCCGAGGAGATCCTGCGAGCGGCGAATGGGGTGCTGATCTGCCGCACCCACCACGGCTTCGTGTGCGCCAACGCTGGGGTAGACGCCTCCAACTCGGTCGACGAGGACACGTTGATCGTGCTGCCCGCGCGACCCCGACGCCTCGGCCCGCGCAATCCGCAAACGTCTGCGCGAGCTGACGGGCGCCCAAGTGGGCGTGCTGATCAGCGACAGCTTCGGTCGCGCCTGGCGTCACGGTCAGTGCGACGTGGCGATCGGCTGTGCGGGCGTCGCGCCGCTGGATGACTGGCGCGGGCGCGGCGACAGCGTCGGGCATGGAGCTGCGCGCCACTTGGCTGGCGGTCGCCGACGCGATCGCCGCACTCGCCGACCTCGCGCGCGCCAAGGACTCGCGCGAGCCGGTCGTGATCGTGGAGGGCCTTCAGCGATTTGTCAGCGAGGATGACGGGGCCGGCGCCACGGCGTTGCTACGGCCGCTGGAGGAGGACCTGTTTCGCTGAGAGATCGCGTGGCGAGCGCTCGCCAGCGCGGCCAACGGTATGCCCGTCGCCAGCATCCGGCCCGGTCCTATGTGCCGCGAGCCGAAGGCCTCGAACACTTTCGCCGTGCGCTCGTCGTAGCTGGCCGCTGAGAAGAACAGTTTCTCCCCGGCATTGATCTTGCGGCCCGTCGCGTAGCCGAGGATTTCCCTTGTGTGGCCTTTCATTCCGCGCGCGTAGCGGCGGCGGTAACGTCGCAGGCCCTGTTCCAACGACTCGGCGCCGCCGAGCGCCGGCAGCGATGCTGTCAGCAAGCCATTCAGAGGACTGCAGCGCGAAGCCGCAGCCAACGCCCCACAGTGGATCGACCGCGCTTGCGGCGTCTCCGACGAGCGCCAGGCCCGGAGCGGTGGGAGTGTTGATGACGTTCGTCATGTCGATCTTGCCCGTCACCTCCCCGACCAGTCGAGACTGCGCGATCGGCGGAGCGTCGGGGATGCCCGCGATGAAGCTCGTCAGGGCCGCCGCTGGGTCGTCGCGGAACTGCGGCAAGCGCTCCATGGCGGGCATCACCGCGTAGAAGGTCAGCCCACTGTCGGTTGGGAAAGCGCCCGCCATGTCCGGGTCGAGCAGCCACAGAGAGGAGCTGGGGAACCTTGCGTATTGGGGCCCCTCGAAGTAGGCGCCGTAGGCGAAGCGTCCGTGGGGCGAGGTCTTCGTCTCCACCGGCGCCAGCTTGGCCACGCGCGAGCCACGACCGTCGGCGCCGACGAGCAGTCGCGTGCGCAGCTCCAGGGTGTTCCCGTGGGGGTCGCGTGCTCTACACCCGGAAACCCGCTCTCCTTCATAGACGAGCTCCTGGAAGGTGTGCCCGAGGATCAGGTCCACGCCAGGTGCTTCCGCGGCGATCCGGCGGATCAGCGGATCCAGGCGCTCGCGACGCAGGTTGATGCCGCTCGGCAGCCTGCTGTTGGGGAACGGGTCGACCCACCCCCAACGCGTCCACGCACACGCCCGTGCGCGAACCGCACCGGCTCGCATCATCGGCTCGATCAGGCCCATACGTTCCAGCGGGCGTATTCCCGAGGACTGGATGTAATGCGTGCATATCCGCTTGAACGCCTGAGGGTCTGGGCTCTTCTCGATCAGGGCGATGCGCGCGCCGGAGCGAGCAAGCATGATCGCGGCACCGCAGCCGGCGAGGCTGGCGCCCACGATCGCGGCGTCGTAGTGGACTACCTCTGGGCGGGCGGCGTCTGACTGAGACACCTCTGAGAAGGGGCCGTCTGCGTGCACTTGATCGGACATCTATCCCAACTCCTCGGACAGGCGTTGTCGTATCGGGTGAGAGGCACTCTACTCTTAGCGCCGTGCAAGGTCGAATCTCCCTCAAGCGGCTGCTGCTGATCGTCGTGGGCGTGCTTGCGCTCACGGTTGTGGTGCTCAACTGGACCTACGGGCGCCTTCCCTCAGAGCCAAAGCCGGCTGGCTCATTCATGCAGGTCGGGAAGCTGCGGATCCACTACATCGAACATTCCGGCGTGGGCACTCCCGTGGTGCTGATCCACGGTCTGCCGGGGACAGCCGCGGACTGGGAAGACGTGACGCCGCTGCTGGCCGGGCGTCGCACGATCGCAATCGACCGTCCCGGCTTTGGCTACTCGACCGGTGGCTATGTGCCGTTCGACCGTCAGCTGGAAGTGATCCACGAGTTGCTGGCAAAGCTTCACGTGGTGCGCCCAATCCTCGTGGGCCACTCCTACGGCGGCACGATCTCACTTGGATATGCCGAGCGCTATCCACACGAAGCGGACGGACTGGTGCTCGTCGACGCAGCCGCCGCTGGACAGAAAATCGAAGCCTTCACCGACGCACAGGCGCACCTCGTGAAATTCCTGCAACTGCCGGTCATCCGCCAAGTCGCCAATGCGACGTTCGGCCAGCTGTTGATCACCCTGTCGGTCAACCAAGCCGACGCCGAAGCATTTCACCCACTGCCGGTCGTGGACGCGCATCGCCAGCGCGTGCTAGAGATCAACATGACCCACGGCAACCTGGAGGCATGGTCGGGGGAGATCCTTGCCTCCGCCGGCGTAATCGCTCAGCTTGACAAGGGTCTGAGCAGCATCGAGACTCCCGCTGTGGTGATCCAGGGCGAACAGGACGAGCTGGTCAACCAGAGCCATGGGCGCAAGCTCGCGGCGACGCTACCCCACGCGCGACTGGTGATGGTCTACGGAGGACACATGCAGCCCTACGATCACCCAGCGGTTATCGCCGCCGCGGTGCGGAGCTTGTCTTGACGCTCGAGCAACATGAGGGGCAAGGGATCCGTCCGCCGCGCGCGCCGCAACTGCCAGAGCGCAAGACCAACCCGTTCACGCGCTCCTCCCAAGGCGGTAGAACGCTCAGCGCGATCATGCTTCCATTCTTTCTGCTTGCGCCTCCGATCGGCTTCGGCGTGCTCACAACCACCGGGCGCAAGACCGGCAAGACCCGACGCAAGTGCATCCATGTGGTTTGCAAGGGCGACAAGGCCTACGTCATCATGATCCGGCCTACCTCACAGGCGATCGAGCGGGACTGGATCTCTGCATGGATGCTGAACATCCGGGCGAACCCGGAGGTGAGCCTGCGAATCCGCGGTGGCACCTTCGCCGGTTTGGCGCGGGAGTTGCGGGAGACGTCCGAACGCCAGCGAGCAGCGGAGATTTACTGCACGGCGGTCAACAGATTCGACTACGCCGAGTGTGCTTTCCACAGGAGTGGACGTCCTACTCGCGAGAAGATCGAACAACTGCATCGCGGCTGGTTCGAGCACGGCATACCGCTGGAGATTGAACTTCATACCAGCCAGCACGCGTAGATAGAAGTCGTTGACAGCGGACGCCAAACCGGCGCCCATCCAGCCGCTGCGCGGCTGGATCTCTTGAATGACGAAACGGTGGCTGCGAGGCCGCTACAGTGGGTTACGCCGCGACCGGCTCGTGCGGTGAGTCCTGAAGTGGGTAGCTGCACCTGATGTCGTAGAGCGTCGTGCGCTCGGCCGCCGGGCGGCCCGCTTCGTGGGCTGCCGCGACGAGCTGGTCCGGGTCGAGCTTGGTGCCGTGGTAGGAGCCGGCGAGGCGTGAGATCGACTCCTCCATCAAAGTGCCGCCGAGATCGTTGACGCCCCAGCGCAGCGACTCGGTGGCGGCGTCGAGGCCCATCTTCACCCACGACGCCTGCAGGCTCGGAATCGTGCGCCCGAGCGCGAGACGGAAGACGGCCGTGTGCTTGAGGTTTTCCTCGCGCGAGATCTCCTCCACCCCATGCGTGCGCCCGAGCAACGTCTGAAACGGGATGAATGAAAGTGGTACGAACTCGGTGATGCCGCCGGTGCGCTCTTGTAGCTCGCGAATTACGCGCATGTGCTCGGCCAGCTCCCAGGGCTCCTCGATGTGGCCGAACATGACCGTTGAGGTCGAGCGCAGACCAGCCGCGTGTGAGGCTTCGATGATCTCCACCCAGCGCGCGACGGGCAGCTTGTTGGGCGAGATGCGCTCGCGCACCCCGTCGTGCAGCACCTCGGCGGCGGTGCCGGGGGTCGAATCCAGGCCGGCGTCGCGCAACTGAGCGAATACCTCGGAGGGAGGTAGCCCGGAGATGTCGCACATATGAGCGATCTCCATCGGCGAGTAGGCGTGCAGGTGCAGCTCATTGCCGGCCTCGCGCGAAGTGGACTTGGCCAGGCGCAACCAGCTCAGATAGTCCTCTAGCTCCCAATCGGGATGGATCCCCGACTGGATGCACAGCTCGGAGGCGCCATAGTCGATCGCCTCGTGCACGCGCCGCACGAACTCCTGCTCATCGTGCTGGTAGGCGTCAGGCGAGCGCTTGCCCTGACCGAAGCCACAGAAGGCGCAGCCAACGGTGCAGACATTGGAGATGTTGATGTTGCGGTTGACGACAAACGTGACCGTCTCCCCCGCCAGCTCTGCACGTAGCTCATCCGCGGCCAAGCGCATCTGCTCGATCGCCTCCGGGCGTGTCTCGGCGAACATGGCGGTCAGCTCATCGGCGCTCAGCGGCAGGCCCTCACGACCCTTCTCGATCGCTCCGCTGAGGAGCTCGGGGCGAATCGGCGCGGGCGGGTCGGTGCGACCGGAGCCGCGCCGCGGGATGAAGCTCCAGTACTTGAGCTTGATCGTGTCCAGCACGCCCTGGGCAATCCACTGCTGGTCGATGTACTGCGGGTAGACGCACAGTCGCTCGGTGAGCGCAAAACCGTCGGCCTGCAGGCGCTTGCGCACCTGATGGGGCGAGGGGAACGGGTGCTCCGGAGAGATGTGGTCGCCGTTGGCCGACAGGCCACCGAGGTCGGTGGCGCCGGCCGCCACCAGCTCGCTCCACCAGTCGGCGAGGTTCGGTGGGATCTGGATGCCGACGTCGGGCATCAGGCGATGCGCTTCGCCGATCAAGAGCTTCATGTCCTCGATCGACACCGGGCCGGCGCCCTGTGTGGCCCACTTGGGAAGCGCATGCCCCCCGCGCGCGCGGGGGGCATGGCCATTTTCGAGATCATCAGACCCACCCCCCCCAGCAACGACCCCGTCCTCGTGGTCTCGGACGCCGGTCTGCCAGTAGCGACGCGCCGCCGCCTCGGCGATCTCGGCCGGCTCCTGCCCGTAATAGCTCTGGTGAGGCACGAAGTTCTGCAGGATCACCTCCTGGATGTGGCCGTACTCCGCGTGCAGCTCAGCCAGCGCCTCCAGCGAGGCGATGCGCTCCTCGATGGTCTCGCCGATACCCACGAGGATGCCGCTCGTGAACGGGATGCGAAGCTCACCCGCTGCTCGAATCGTCTCCAGGCGCCGAGCCGGGTGCTTGGTGGGCGAGCCGGCGTGCACGGTCTGCATCAGCCGCTCGGACACAGACTCCAACATCAGGCCCTGCGAAGCCGTGACCTCGCGCAGGCGGCCCAGATCCTCGCGCGAGAGCACGCCGAGGTTCGTGTGCGGCAGCAAGCCACGCTCCAGCGCCCGCTCACACGTCCACACGACATATGCGGTGAAGTCCTCGTGCCCGTACTCGCTCAGGCGCTCACGCACCTGTGGGTTGACCTCTGGTCGCTCGCCCGTGAGCACAAGCAGCTCCTTGACCTGCCGGTTGGCCGCCCCGTCGAGAATCTCGAGCACCTCCTCAGGGGAGTAGAGGTGCGCCTTGTGCGTGGCGAAAGCGCAGTACTTGCAGTAGCACTGGCACGTCCGCGATAGCGAGAGCGTCAGGTTGCGCGAGAAAGTGACGCGACGGCGCATGTAGGGAGTCTATGACGCATCGGTGCTGTTCCATCCGGCGCATGCGCCGGATGGCCGACGGCACATGTGCCGTCGGCGACGCCGCACATGTGCGGCGTCGTTCGGGTCGCACATGTGCGACCCGACTAGGGCCGCATGCGGCCCTAGTCGGAGCGGCGCATGCGCCGCTCCGCCGCCGATCGAAGATCGGCGGGGCTCAATAGGCACATGTGCCGTCCGGCGCCCCCCCTACATTGCGCGAATGTCCGAAGATACCTTGCGTCGCGCCGTGGCCGAGATGATCGGCGCCTTCACTCTCACTTTCATCGGCGCCGGGGCCGCGGCCGCCGCCGGTGGCGTGCATGACACAACGCTGATCGGCGTCGCCGTGGCGAACGGGCTCGCGATCGGCGTGATGGTGTGCGCACTCGGCTACATCTCCGGCGGACACTTCAACCCCGCGATCACATTCGGTTTTCTGATAACCCGCCGCATCAAGCCAGCGCTCGCAGGCGTGTATTGGATCGCGCAGTTCGCCGGCGCCGCGCTGGCCGCGCTCCTGGTCAAGGAGCTGCTACCACGAGAAATAACCGAAGCGGTCAACCTCGGCGTGCCGGCGCTTGGCCACGGCGTCAACGCGAGCTCGGGATTCCTGCTGGAGGCGATCCTCACCTTCTTCCTCGTGCTTGTCGTGTTCGGCTCGGCCGTGGACGAACGCGGCCCCTTCGGCGCGGTCGCGGGGCTTGCGATCGGCCTCACGATCTCGATCGACGTGCTGTTCGGCGGACCCTTCACGGGTGCCGCGATGAACCCCTCGCGCGCGTTCGGCCCGCAGCTCGTCGGCGATCATTGGGCCAACGGCTGGGTTTGGTACGCGGGACCGGTGTTGGGGGCCGCGGTGGCGGCGTTGCTTTACCAGTACCTGTTCATAGGCAAAGCCGGCGAGGCCGCGCAGCCCGTGCCCGCGAGCGACTAGTCCCACTGTCCAAGAACAGTTCGACCGGTGCTGGCGCGCCTCCGCCTCGCCAACTATGACTCCGGCGAACGTCTACCTGGCCCGCCACGGCCAGACTGCATACAACCTGGAGCGTCGCTTCCAAGGCCACCTGCCGGTCCCGTTGGACAACACAGGGCGCGAGCAGGCGGCTGACCTCGCCGAGCGTGCCGCGGCGGGGACAGCCGGCGGGATCCCATTCGTCGCGCTGTGGTGCAGCCCACTGTCGCGCGCGCGCGAAACCGCCGACATCGTCGCCGCGCGCCTTGGCCTGGAGCCGCGCGAGGAGCCGCGACTTATGGAGACCGACGCCGGCGACTGGACCGACCGTCTGTTCACCGACGTGCAGTCCGAAGACCCGGATGGCTTCGCCGGCTTCATCGAGGGCCGTCCCGACTTTGGCTTCCCTGGCGGCGAGTCTTTTGCGCAGCAGGGCCTCCGCGTCGCCGCGTCGCTCGCCGACGTGGAACAGGGCGAGCTGCCCGCCCTTGTCGTCTGCCACGGTGTCGTGATCCGCATCGCCCTCTTCCAGCGCGCGGGTCACAAGGTCGCGCTGGCCGAGCGAGTGCCCAACGCAGCGCTCGTCCCACTCGACCCGGTCGAGGTCGAGCACGCCGAGCTGGGTGGTGGCGAGGCGTTGCCGCCGAGCTGAGATCCCGACCCCTACGGCTTCGCCGGCATATGAGAATGTGCCTCAAACGCCACCTGCGCCGAATACCGTCCCAAGCGCGGATCACAATCTCCGGATGCTCGATGCGGTTGCCAATGTCCCACAGCTCACCGACCTGCTCACACTGCTCGGCTCGGTCGGGACCGTTGTCGGTGGGACGATCGGCTTGGTCGTCCCAGCCTCTACCCAACGCCAAAGATTCGAGAGCTTGGCGCTTGGAGCTGCAGCCGGCGGTGCGAGCGGCTGCTTGATCGCCTTCATCGGATATGCCTGTCTTAACTCTAGTCCAGGTGCTACCATGCGGACAATGAGCCACATGATACGGGTCACCACATCGCTACTCGCGGGTTGCGCGCTGATCGCGACTTCCTATGCGTTGCTTGCATATCTCGGCGCTGGGTCTGGCTGGTATTACGCCAGTGGAGTGTGTGTTACAGGGCTCATTACCTACCGGGTACTAGTTCCCGCGCTGGGTGTACCCACTCGCCCACGTTGGCCCGCCGATCGTGGGAGCGACGCGGAGAAGACGCACTTTCCGCATCCCCACGCTTGACCACTCTCGCCAGCCGATTTGAGCTGCGCTACTCGCCGACCAGGCCTTCTACGAGCGAAGCCCCCTCACGCGCCATGCGTGAGCGGGGAACCACCAGGTCGAAACCTGCCTCCTCAGCCATACGACGCACGTCGGCCTCGACATGCGAATAGAAGGCGAGCGTTCGTACTCTGGCCCGCGCATCGGCTGGAAGCGACTGGAGCAGGCCGGCACGACGCGCCGGATCGTCGGTTAGATCGAAGATGAGCACATCAGTCTGCGGCATGCCGGCGAGTACGCCGTCTTCATCCCCCACCAAATCAACCACGTGACCGCGGGCAAGAAGGCTTCCCTGCACCTGCGATCCGAAAAGCAGATCCGGGATGTAGGCGAGCACGTGCGCCATCGCGCCGGTCCCTTGCCCCACTCGCGCCTGACTACTGCGCCCGCAGGCGCGCGAACTCATCGCGCACCGACTGCGGCCGGCCCCACATCTGTGTGACCTCGACGCGGCCTGTGCGCTGCTCGCGCACAGCCAGCTCACCCTCGATGCCGGCTTCGTCGAGCAGCTTCAGCGTGCCGTGGACGGTGGGGGCGGAGGCAGCATGGCCGAAGCGATGGGCCACCAGCAGGCGCCAATGCCAGTCGTGTTGCGAGTAGGGGCGCGCATTACAGGTCACGAGGTAGACGGAGGCGTCGATGTAGCGCGACTCGTCGGCGATGCGCAGATCGAGCTCGAGGTCTGTCCAGTCGTCGGGCAGAGAATCGACGATCTGCTGAAAGGTGTCCCCCAGAGGGTGGCGCAGCTGGCCGGAGGCCAGCGAGCCGGGCCCCTCTGGTTTATCGGTCAATCCCATCGGCGTGAAGCCTAGCGTGGATATCCTCGGAGTTGTGGCAGCGACAGACACAGCGGCGCTTGCAGGCGAGTATGCGACGTTGACCGAGCGCTGCGGGATCGTAGATCGCTCCGAGCGCGGCAAGCTCGCGCTCGCCGGCTCTGGGGCAGTCGAGTTTCTCAACGGCCAAGTGACAAACGAGCTGATCGGCCTGAAGCCCGGCGAGGGTTGTTATGCAGCGTTCTTGACGCACAAGGGCAAGATGCTCGGAGACCTGAGGATTCTCGCGGTGGGCGAAGGTATCGAGGAGGAGCCGAGCGAGCTACTGCTCGACACCGAGCGCTGCGCGTTGCAAGCGCTGTTCGACATGATCCGCCGCTTCAAGGTCGGCTATGACGTCCACTTGCACAAGCGTACGCTCGAGTGCTCGCTATTGTCGCTCATCGGGCCCGACGCCGACGCGCTCGCAACCGAGGCGTTTGCACTCGACGGGTCCCAATTGCCCGCAAGCGAGCACAGTCACCTACTCGCCGACCTTGGGCAGACGCCCGTGCGACTGATCCGCACCGACTTGGGAATCGACGCGCTGTTCAAGGCCAAGGCACTGGAGGGCGTGCGCGATGCCCTCGAAGCGGCCGGCGCCGTCTCGGCGAGCGATGCGGCAGCCGAGATTGTGCGAGTCGAGAGCGGGCGACCCCGCTATGGGATCGACCTCGACGAGGCCACGATCCCACAGGAGGCGGGTCTCAACGAGCGCGCCGTGAGCTTCACCAAGGGCTGCTACGTCGGCCAGGAGACCGTCGCACGCCTGTACTACAAGGGCAAGCCCAACCGCCATCTGCGCGGCCTGCGCCTGTCCGAGCCGACCGAGCCGGGAGCATCGTTGACGCTCGGGGAGCGCTCGCTCGGAAACTTGAGCAGCTCCGTCCTCTCCCCCAGGCTCGGTCCGATCGGACTGGCACTCGTGCGCCGCGAGGCGGATCCTGGCGCAACCGTCTCGCTCGACTCGCAGCGAGCCGAGGCGGTGGTGGTGGAGCTGCCGTTCCGATAGGCGGCTTGTGGAGGCAGCTGCGATAGGAGTGCGCGCGCCACATTCGGGCTGGGGCCCCGGCGAGTTGCACGCCGGGTAGGATTCCTATTCGTCCCCCGTACCCGACACAAGAGGTCCAAACGCACCGTGGCAATCGATCTTCAACGAGTTTCAAGCGTCGACGCCGAGCCCGGCGAGCTGCCGAGCACGATGGCCGCCTGGGTCATCCGCGAGGAGCGTCAAGGCGAACCGAAGGACGCATTCCAGCTGGAGGAGATCGAGGTTCCCGAGCCCGGCGCCTTCGAGGTGATAGTGCGCGTGATGGCCGCCGGCGTGAACTACAACAACGTGTGGGCCGCCCTTGGCAAGCCAGTGTCGGTGATGAAGTATGGCGACCATCCCCAATACGGCCACCACATCGGCGGCTCAGACGCCTCCGGCATCGTCTGGAAGGTCGGCGCCGGCGTTACCCGTTGGAAGCCTGGCGACGAGGTGGTAGTGCACTGCAACCAGGCCTCCTACGAGGACCCCGAGGTGCATGGCCTCGACCCAATGGCCGCCCCCTCTCAAAAGATCTGGGGCTACGAGACGACCTGGGGCTCCTTCGCGCAGTTCACGAAGGTGCAAGCCCAGCAGCTGCTGCCCAAGCCCCAGGCGCTGAGCTGGTCGGAGTCGGCATCCTACGGGCTCGTCTACTTCACCGCCTACCGCATGCTGATCACTCGCTGCAAACTGCAGGCTGGGCAGAAGGTGCTGATCTGGGGTGCCGCCGGCGGTCTGGGCGTGTTCGCGACCCAGCTGTGCGCCGCCGCCGGTGCGCACTGTGTCGGGGTGGTGTCCTCAGCCGAGAAGGGTGAGCTCGTCAAGCGCTTGGGCGCAGTTGACTACATCGATCGCGCCGAGTTCGCCGGGATGATGCGCAAGGGCGGCGAGAGCCCCGAAGAGGAGAAGGCGCGCTTCCTCGTCTCGCGCGAGTTCTCAAAGCGCGTCAAGCAGATCCTCGGCGACGCCCCCGATATCGTCTTCGAGCACGTGGGGCAGGCAACATTCCCGACGTCGGTGTTCACCGTCAAGCCGTTCGGCAAGGTGGTGATCTGCGCCGGCACGACCGGTTTCAACCTGGACTTCGACGTGCGCTACCTGTGGATGAAGCAGAAGGAGATCCTCGGTTCGCACTTCGCCAACGCGTATGAGTGCATGAAGGCCAACGAGCTGATCGAGTCGGGCCAGATCCGCCCGGTGCTGTGGCGCACGCTCGGCTTCGATGGCGTCGCCGAAGCGCACCAGCTGATGCTCGAAAACAAGCACCTGGGCAAGATCTCGATCCTCGTCGGCGCGGAGTCCGACAGCGAGGGCAAGACGGCCGAGGGTCCAGGTGCCATACATGCGGAGGTAGGTGGCTGATGGATGGCACGGTAATCGTCCCCTGGTATGCGACTGGTTTTCGCGCGGACGGCTTCGAGGAGGTACTGGGCGAGGTCGCCGCTGTCGCGCTGCGCTACGGGGCCAGCTCCTATGCGGTGTACCGCTCCAAAGACGACCGCTACCGCTTCCAACAATTCGCCCATTTCGCCGAGCACATCGACTGGGAACGCTACTGGGACGGTCCGGAGATGACCGACTTCAGGGTGCGTTATTCCAGCTGGTATCAGATCCCCGTACTCTACGCTTGGTGGGATCGAACCGCCGCGGGTGGTATCGAGGGCGAGCCGGCTGTGCCGATTGCCCCCAACGGCCTCTCCGATGCGGGGCCCAACGGGTACTCGGGCGATACGCCCAACGGGCAGCCAAGCGACGCCCCCACGCCTCATTACGTGTGAGCTTGGAGCCGCAAGCGATGACGTCGCCGGAGGCATCTGACGACCCGGATGCCGACGGCCGGGATGCGCGATAGCTCACTGAGAAGCCTCGCGCTGGCCGCCCGCCACCCGCCGCTATGGGCGCGCTGGCTGCTCACGATCTTCGGTTTCGTCGTTGCGATCGTCCTGGTCGTGGTGTTCGTCCGCGCACACAGCGAAGGTACCTCCGCCCCGACGAAGTCCGAACGCGAAGCGGAAGTGGAAGCCAATCGCGAGGGCAACGTCGTGATCGAAGGAGACCAAGCGCCGCACACGGCGCCGCTGCGCGCCGGTGCGCAGACGTTGATCGCGCTGGAAAGCGCGATCGCCGCCGACGCGCGCGGGCGCATCCAGGCCGGAGACCTCACGGCGCCGTTTCAGAGCGTGCACTGCAAGGCGAAGGGCACCGCGGGCGCCAACCGGGCGTTCAGCTGCACAGTCCACGCCGCCGGCGTCGCATACCCCTATCTAGCGGTGTTCGATAAGCGCACACGACATTTCACGTGGTGCAAGGTCGATCCACCCCCGGTCAGCGGCGCACCGGAAGTGCCCGTAAGCGCCCGCTGCAAGCGTTAGCGCCTCTGAGCAGGTCGTGGACCAAGCGGAGCTAGGACGTACCCCTGCGGGGCACAGGCAGATCGCTCATGTGCCTAGGCACATGAGCGAGCGAGGACAACGCTCCGCGCCGTGTCCACGGCCTGCTCAGCCCTGCTCGAGCGGGGCCATTGTCAGACCGGCCCCCTTGAGCAACTCCCAGTAGTGCTCGGCCGCCTCCTGGTGGCCGCTGAAGACGATCGCCTGACCGGAGTTGTGGATGATGTTCGCGATCTCATGGCCGCGCTCGAGCGTCACGCCAGGGATGAAGCGCGCGAGCGTGCGTGCGACGTGCTCGAAGGTGTTGTGATCGTCGTTGCGCACGATCACCCTCCAGGAGTCTCCGTGCCCGCTGCCAGGCAGTCGCGTGCGCGGTAGCTCGATCGTCTCACTCATAGGTCCGTCAGGATAAAGCCCGCGCTCGCTTTCGTGCAAGCCCGGCAGGATCTGTGGGCGCCGTCGCGCCCACGACACCCGCTCCACGGCGCCGCAACCATACAATTGGCGTATGAGCCGTGAGGACTCTCCACGCCTGCCCAAGCGCGACCGCCCGTGGATGATGCGTACCTACGCCGGTCATTCCACGGCGAGGGCATCCAACGAGCTATACCGGCGCAACATCGCCAAGGGCCAAACAGGCCTGTCCGTGGCATTCGATTTGCCGACGCAGACCGGCTATGACCCCGACGACGAGCTCGCGCGGGGAGAGGTTGGCAAGGTCGGTGTACCGGTCGTGCACCGCGGCGACATGGCTGCCTTGATGGATGGCATCCCACTCGGCGAGATGAACACCTCGATGACGATCAACGCGACCGCAGCGTGGCTGCTCGCGCTGTACATCGTGGCGGCCGAGGAGCAGGGTGTGGATCAGCGCGACCTGCAGGGCACGACCCAGAACGACATCATCAAGGAGTTCCTGGCGCGCGGGACCTACGCCTTCCCGCCCGCCCCCTCGATGCGCCTGATCGCCGACATGATCGCCTACACGGTCGAGCACGTGCCGAAGTGGAATCCGATCAACATCTGCTCCTACCACTTGCAGGAGGCTGGCGCTACGCCGGTGCAGGAGATCGCCTACGCGATGAGCAACGCGATCGCCGTGCTCGACGCCACGCGCGAGCGTCTCCAGGGGACACAACCCACCCATCCCGGCCTGGCCCCCCAGCCTGGGGCGCCGCCCGACCGAGCGCAGCAGCTGATGGCCGACGTGTTCGGGCGCATCTCGTTCTTCGTGAACGCCGGCGTGCGCTTCGTCGAGGAGCACGCGAAGCTGCGCGCGATGAGCATCCTCTGGGAAGAGCTCGGGCGCGAGCGCTACGGCGTGAGCGACGAGCGCCGCCTGCGCTTCCGCTATGGCGTGCAGGTCAACTCGCTCGGCCTCACCGAGGCGCAGCCGGAGAACAACGTGCAGCGCATCGTGCTCGAGGCGCTCGCGGTGACACTCGGTCGCGACGCGCGGGCCCGCGCAATCCAGCTACCGGCATGGAACGAGGCGCTGGGGCTTCCGCGTCCGTGGGACCAGCAGTGGTCGCTGCGTATCCAACAAGTGTTGGCGTACGAAACCGACATCCTCGAGTACCCGGATATCTTCGAGGGCTCGAAGGTGATGGACGGACTCGTCGCCGAGCTGTTGGAGGGCGCGCGCGAGGAGATGGCGGTCGTCTCCGAGCACGGGGGTGCAGTTGAAGCCGTGCCGTACATGAAGGCGGCACTGGTCGATTCCCATCGTTCGCGCATCCAACGGATCGAGTCGGGTGAGCAGATCGTGGTCGGTCAGAACCGTTTCACAGAGACCGAGGTCTCTCCGCTTACCGATGACGCCGAGGGCGGGATCCTCGTGGTGGACGCGGCGGTGGAGGCCGAGCAGATCGAGTCGGTGCGCAAATGGCGCGCCGAGCGCGACCAGCAGGCGGTTGACGTGGCACTCACCGAGCTGGCACGAGTCGCGACCGAGGAGCACAGCCAGGAGAATCTGATGGTGCCGACGATCGCCGCGGCGCGTGCGGGCGCGACGACAGGCGAGTGGGCGCACACGCTGCGCGAGGTGTTCGGCAGCTATCGCGCGCCCACAGGCGTGGGCGAGGCAAGCGCGGCGCCGGCCGACAATGAGCTTTCGCAACTACGCGAGGAAGTTGCCAACCTGGCCGAGAAGCTCGGACGCCGCCCGAAGATCCTTGTCGGCAAGCCCGGTCTCGACGGCCACTCAAACGGCGCCGAGCAAATCGCGGTGCGCGCGCGCGACGCCGGCATGGATGTCGTCTATGAAGGCATCCGCCTTACCCCCGCGCAGATCGCCGCCTCGGCGTTGCAGGAGGGGGTGCACGTGATCGGCCTGTCGATCCTCTCGGGCTCGCACAGAGAGCTGATCCCGGCCGTGATCGGCGCTTTGCACGACGCCGAAGTTGACGTGCCGGTCGTGGTCGGCGGGATCATCCCCGAGCAAGACGTGGCCCAGCTCAAGCAGGCCGGCGTGGCCGCCGTCTACACCCCGAAGGACTTCGATATCTCGCGCATCGTGCACGACATCGTCGGGATCGTGGGGGCCGAGTGCAACGGACACGGCCCCTCCGCCAACGGCTCCGCGTGAGCGACGACACGCCCAATCGATCGGGCTCCCCCTCCCCCTCCTCCGAGAACGAAGACCACCCGCGCGAAGGCTCGATAGGCGCCGCCCTCGGCAAGCGCCTGCGCGAACGCGACTTGAGCGCGGCGCCGGCGGCGCTCAACCTGCTGGAGAGCAACGCAGCTCCAGACCGCGAGCAGACGGCAGAGCTGCTGCGCGAGATCTCCCCTGCCGCACTTGGCGGCGAGGCTCCCGGACATATCGTGGGCATCACAGGGCCACCCGGTGCGGGCAAGTCGACGCTGCTCTCAGCGCTGTTGCACGCTTGGCGCCAGTCCGCCCACGGCGAGAGCAAGACCGTTGCCATGCTCGCGGTCGATCCCAGTTCAAAGCGTTCCGGCGGCTCGCTGTTGGGCGACCGCGCGCGCATCGACTTCGATCCCGCTGACAGGGGTGTGTTGATCCGCTCAACCGCCGCCGGCGAGCGGCTTGGCGGGCTCGCCGCCGCAACACGTACGGCGGCCCAGGCGCTGGCGGCGGCGTTTGACATTGTGGTGATCGAGACCGTCGGTGTGGGACAGGCCGAGACCGAGGTGGCGGACGTAGCCGACACGGTTGCGGTGGTCGTCCAGCCCGGTAGCGGCGATGTATTGCAGTTCCTTAAGTCGGGAATCATGGAGACTCCAGACGTGCTCGTTGTCACGAAGGCCGACCTCGGCCAGATCGCGCTTGCCACCAGACGCGACCTGAGCGCGGCGCTGCGCTCGCTTGGGACAAAGGCGACGCGTGTACTGGCGGTGTCCTCCCTATCCCCGCCCCAAGGGATCGACGATCTTGTGAGTGAGCTGGAGGAGCAGCGCAAGAGCGCCGACATCGCCGCCAGACGCTTGCGCGCGCGACGCTCCGGAGCGCTGCTCGACTTTGTCGCCGAGCATGGCGAGCGGGGACTGCGGGCGCTGGGTGGACGTCGCGCGGCCGAGCGACTGCTCGAGCGAGAGGATGCTGGACTCGACGCGCAAGCGCTCGTACTCACCCTCGAGCGAGCGGCCGAACGGGCAGGTATTTCCCGATGAGGCCGGTAGCGCGGGATTTGGCGACGATGTTCGGCGCGTTCGTGCTCGTCAGCGCGCTCGCCGGAGCGCTCGGCGCGGTCAACCTCGGTACGGCCCTCGCCTTTGGGCAGATCGCCTTCGCGATTGCCACTGTCTACATCATGCTCAAGCGCTGAAATTTGGGGCGAAGAGGGCGAGGGTGTGTATATGAAATTATCGAATCCTTTCGCCAGGAAATGATTACATCCGTAAAGGTTCTCAAAAAAGCAAATACACCTCCCACCCTTTGACATTCTTGACACACATTTGCGCGCGTCATCGCGGCAAAATTCCACATCTCATCTGGCGCTTGGCCGGAGTCGAGCCTCTAGGCTCTGAGTCGCGATGATCGTACTGCTGGGATTTGCGTTTCTTGCAGGCGCCGGCACGGCGTTGTCGCCGTGCGTGCTCCCGGTGCTGCCCGCGCTACTCGCTTCTGGCGGCGTGGGTGGACGGCGCCGCCCGCTGGGCGTCGTGATCGGCTTGACCGTGACGTTCACCGTCGTGATCGTGGGCGTGGCCAACGTGGTCGACGGGGTCGGGCTCGGCTCAGATCCGCTGCGCGACATCGCCGTCGCCGTGCTGCTCGCATCGGGCCTTGCCTTGATCGTACCCGGCTTGGGCGACCGTCTCGAGGCGCGCATGTCGCGGATCGCGGCACTTGGTCCGCGCTCACGCGGCGATGGCTTTCGCTCAGGGCTGCTTGTCGGCGGAGCGCTTGGCTTCGTGTACACCCCGTGCGCGGGGCCGATCCTCGCCGCCGTCATCTCAGTCAGCGCGGCGAGCGGACGCACCGTGGCCGTGGCCGTCGCCTATTCGGTCGGTAGCGCAGTGGTGCTGTTCGCGCTGACGCTCGGCGGGCGCAAACTGTTCGACCGCGTGCGTGCAGCCGGGCGAGGGCCGGCGCTGCAGCGCACCCTCGGCATCGTGATGATCGTGACGGCGCTCGCGATCGTCGTCGGTGTCGACGTGGACTTCGACCAGTATGTCGCCGAACACATCCCCAACGTGAACCTGACGGCCGGCCTTGAAAAATCGAAGGCTGTCGAAAGCCGGCTGCCCCAAGTCACCGGGCACACCGCAAAGTTCGTGTCCGGTTCGAAAACGACCACGGCGCCTCGCGACGCGAGCCAGGCGACGCTGCTCGCGGACGCGGCCAAGCTGAAGAATCTCGGGCCGGCGCCGGAATTCGCCGATACCGAGGACTGGTTCAACACCGGGGCGGGCGGGCATTCAAACACGCCGCTCACGCTCAAAGGGCTGCACGGGAGGGTGGTGCTGATCGACTTCTGGACCTATACCTGCATCAACTGCATCCGCACACTGCCCTATCTGAAGGCTTGGGACTCCGCCTACCGCAAAGACGGTCTGACAGTCGTCGGTGTGGAGACACCGGAGTTCGCCTTCGAGCACGAGGCCTCCAACGTCAAGAACGCGATCGAACAGTTCGGGCTGCGCTATCCCGTCGTGCAGGACAACGAAATGGGGACTTGGAACGCCTACGGCAACGAGTACTGGCCGGCGGACTACCTGATCGACGCCAAAGGCGATGTGCGCTACGCCACCGCAGGCGAGGGCGACTACTCCCAGACCGAAACCGCGATCCGCTCGCTGCTTGCCGAAGCGGGAGCGAACGTCGGCGGCATGGCACATCCGACGGATGTCGTGACGCCGAGCGAAGTGGCCACACCCGAGACTTATTTGGGCACCAACCGTGCGCAAGGATGGCGCAACGGGCCACAGGCCGGCCTGCACGACTACGGCACGAGCGTGCCCAGCGATCTGGCACTCAACGAATTCGACTACAGCGGCACGTGGAATATCGCCGCCCAGCCGGCAACGGCGGTGTCGAGCGCTGGGATCGACATGGAGTTCGAGGCCAAGAACGTGTATCTGGTGCTCAGTTCCGAAGGTGAAAAGCCACGCCAGGTGCAGGTGCTGCTCGACGGCAAACCGATACCCGACAAGTTCGCCGGGGCCGACGTGCACAATGGCGTATTGACAGTGCACAACGAGCGCCTGTACTCGCTTGTGTCGCTTCCCGGCGACCAGCAGCACCGCCTCTCGCTGCGCTTCGCTCCTGGTGTCTCCGGCTACGCGTTTACGTTCGGATAGCGGATAGGTCTTCGCGTGGGCATACAATGATCCCCATGGAGGGAGGCCCAGCACCCGAGACCACGGCCAGAGCTTGGCTGCGCTGTTACCGCTGCTGGTCGCAGAACCTCGAGGTGCAGGTGCACTACGAGGGGATCCACAAGATCGATCCGGAAACCGGGGAGCGCTCGGAAGTCGTCGACGAGCTGCAGGAGGCCGTCGTGCAGTGCTTGGACTGCATGCACGACCAACCGCACCTCGGCTTCTCCGGCGGACGCGTGGAGCCGATCGAGGACCGCTGGGAGCGGATGATCGCCGGCACGCCTTGGGTGGCCTCGTGCACTGTGACCGTCGAGGCCGACGACGTGGAGGTCTGCTCGGGACCTGAGGCAGGCGACGCGCTCTCTTATGCCGCTTTCGGGGAGTATGGGGTGCGAGAGTTCTTCACGCACGTGCGCTTCCATAAGCACGAGGAGGACCAGATCGTCGTGCACCTGCTCGTCGAGCTGTATGCGCGTTCGCTAGAGGAGGCAACCGAGGTGCTCGAATCTGCCGCCAGAGGTCTGCTAACGATCACTTCGCTGGCCGAGGAGTCGCGCCCGCCGGCGTCCTCAGGGAGCAGCGAACCCCACGAACACGATTAGCAGCCCAACGGTCATCATCTGACCGATGGGAGTGCTCGCGGCGAAGATACTGCTCGCGCCGACGTTTGTTATCGCGGCTTCACTTGCCGCGAGACGCTATGGCGCCCGGATCGGCGGGCTGGTGGGTGGGCTGCCGGTCGTCGCGGGCCCAATCCTGCTCGTGTTCGCGCTCGATCACGGAGCCGCGTTCGCTGCTGGCGCCGCCGCGGGCACGCTGCTCGGGCTCGTGTCGCTGCTTGCCTTCATCTTGGTGTATGCGCACCTGGCCAGTCGCATGCGCTGGGCTGGGAGTCTTTTTTTGGGATGGGGTGCGTTCTTTTTGATGACAGCGGCGCTGAGTACCACGACAGTGAGCGCCGGCCCGGCCCTCGCGGTGGTGCTCGTGGCAATCGGACTTACGCTCCTGGTCCTCCCTCGGGCGCAACAGGACCAGCAGACCGCCGTCGAGCTGCCGGCCTGGGATCTGCCTTTGCGCGCGCTCAGCGCGGTTGCGCTCGTGCTCGCGTTGACAGCGATCGCAGGTCAGCTGGGAGCGAAATTGAGCGGTCTGCTGGCGCCGTTTCCCGTGATCGCGAGCGTGCTCGCGGTGTTCACGCACACTCAGTATGGCGAGCAGGACCTGCTACGAATCATGCGCGGATTCGTGCTTGGCTTGGTCGCCTATGCCCTGTTCTGCTTCATGCTGGCCGTGTCGCTCGAAGCCTTCGGGATCGCCGAGGGCTTCCTGCTCGCGACGCTCGCCGCGCTGGCGACACAGGCGGTGGCGCTGACCCTCTCCTGGCGCCGGCGCGAGCCGGCGGTCGAGCCGCTCTAGGCAGAGAGGCGCTGCTCGAGCGCCAGCAGCTGCTCGTGCAGCTCTTTGGGCAGGCGGTCAAACTTGCCGAGGTGCTCGTGGAAGTGGGGCAGCTGAGCCTTCCATTCGGCGACATCGACGCGCAATAGCTCGGCGATGGCCTCGTCGGAGACGTCGACACCGCGGGTATCGAGGCCCTCGGGACCGACGGGTGGCATGTAGCCGATCGGCGTCTCCACAGCCGCGCCGTGACCCGCACAACGCGCGAAGACCCAGGACAGCACGCGCGAGTTCTCGCCGTAGCCAGGCCACAGGAATTTGCCTTCGCCATCCTTGCGGAACCAGTTGACGTAGAAGATCTTCGGCAGCTTGGCCGTGTCGGCTTCACGCCCGATCTTCAGCCAGTGAGCGAAGTAGTCGGCCATGTTGTAGCCGCAGAAAGGCAGCATCGCAAACGGGTCGAAGCGCAACTCGCCAACCGTGCCGGCTGCTGCGGCGGTCTTCTCAGAGCCCATCGTCGCGCCGAGGAACACGCCGTGCTCCCAATCGAATGCCTCTGCCACCAGTGGCACAACCGTCGAGCGACGGCCGCCGAACAGGATCGCCGAGATCGGGACGCCGGCTGTGTCCTCCCACTCGGCGGCGATAGCCGGGTCCTGCGCGGCGGCGACGGTGAAGCGGGCGTTGGGGTGTGCGGCCGGCGTCTCCGAGGCTGGCGTCCAGTCTTTGCCGCGCCAGTCGATCAGGTGGGCGGGCAGATCGTCGGTCAGCCCCTCCCACCAAACGTCGCCATCGTCGGTCAACGCACAGTTGGTGAAGACCGTGTTCGACTCGATCGTCTTGATCGCGTTCGGATTGGTGTGCTCGCCGGTCCCGGGGGCGACGCCGAAGAAGCCCGCCTCGGGGTTGATCGCGTACAGCCGGCCGTCCTCGCCAAACTTCATCCAGGCGATGTCGTCGCCGATCGTCTCGACCTCCCAGCCCTCCAGGGTAGGTATCAGCATCGCCAGGTTGGTCTTGCCGCACGCTGACGGGAACGCCGCGGCGATGTACTTGACCTCCTTCTCGGGCGAGGTCAGCTTGAGGATCAGCATGTGCTCGGCCATCCAGCCCTCGTCGCGCGCCATCACCGAGGCGATACGCAGCGCGAAGCACTTCTTGCCGAGCAGTGCGTTGCCGCCGTAGCCGGAGCCGTAGGAGGTGATCTCGCGGGTCGCGGGGAAGTGGACGATGTACTTGTTCTCGGCGTTGCACGGCCAGGACACGTCCTCCGTACCGTCCTCGAGCGGCATGCCGACCGAGTGCAGGCAGGGGATGAAGTCGCCTTCCCCGCCGAGCGCGTCGAGCGCGTCGGAGCCCATCCTGGTCATGATGCGCATCGAGACAGCGACGTAGGGTGAGTCGGTCAGCTGTACGCCGATCTGGCTCTTGTCAGAGCCGATCGGGCCCATCGAGAACGGCACCACGTACATCGTGCGACCGTGCATACAACCGGCGAACAGCTCTTTGAGAGCTTCCTTCATCTCCTCGGGATCACGCCAGTTGTTGGTCGGACCCGCTTCCTCCTCGGTAGAGGAGCAGATGAAGGTGCGATCTTCGACGCGGGCGACATCACCGGGGTCTGAGAGACCGAGATAGGAGTTGGGACGCTTGGCATCGGAGAGGCGCTTGAAGGTGCCGGCTTCGACCAGCAGTTGGCAGAGACGGTCGTACTCCACAGCGGAGCCGTCACACCAGTAAATGGCCTCGGGCTCGGTGAGCGCGGCGATCTCCTCGACCCACGTCAGCAGACGCTCGTGGTTGGTGTTTGGGGCGGCGGTGGCGGTGGTCTCCATGACGTGCGCGTGGCTCCTCGGTGTCGCGTTGGCCGCGCCCGGCGGCACGGCCGCGCCTGAATGGCGCCTGGGAACGGAAAAAACGCCCGTGCGGGGCGCGTACTTGCAGACTATCGCACCGCGGCGAGACGTTTCGTCCAAAAAGGGCGATGCCCCCGCGCGCAGGGGGCATCGCCCTTTCGGCTCTACTCGATGCGCTCTACTCGACGTTGCCCTCCGCTGCCGAGCCACCGGGCTCACGACGAGGGACCAAGACAAGCCGCTTGAACTCGGCTACGAGCACCCCGTCCTGGTTGTAGACACGTGTGTGCACCTTGACCGTGCCGCGGTCGGGCTTTGACTGGGACTCGCGCTTCTCCAGCACCTCGGACTCGCAGAACAGCGTGTCGCCGTGGAAGACAGGCGCGGGGTGCTTGAGCTCTTCGGTGGCAAGGTTGGCGATCGCCTTACCGGAGACGTCCGAGACGGACATACCGAGTGCCAGCGAGTAGACCAGCGGGCCGACAACGACGTTGCGTTTTTGCTGCGATTTAGCCGCGTAGACATCGTTCAGGTGCAGGGGGTGATGGTTCATCGTGATCAGACAGAAGAGGTGGTCGTCTGACTCGGTGACAGTCTTGGCAGGCCAGTGCTTGTAGGTGGCGCCAACCTCGAACTCCTCCAGGTAGCGGCCGTAAGGGTGGGCACCGGAAGCCTCGCGGGCGGCCTGCTCGGTCTCGAGGGGGTGGGTATCGCTCATGGGTGGGGAGTGTCTCCTGTGGTGCGTGGATGGGTGTGTAACCGGACCGGGAACTCTAGTGAGCAGCAACCCGATAGCGTTCAGAGCCGCACTTCAACACGGTGCCTGCAGCGCGCCGTCGACCAGGAGAAACCCCTTGCGCAACCCCAGAGCCTTCGATAAGCCCCTTGCAATCGGCGCGCCCGAGCCCGCGCGTGAGATCCCATTCAAGCCGTCTCGGATGATCCATTTCCTCGACCTTTCCAACGAGAAAATGGTGGAAAAGGTGCCCGCCATCGCCCCGACCGTCGACATCTTGCTCGGCAACTTGGAGGACGCTGTATCGGTGGATCGCAAGGAGGCTGCGCGCGCGGGGTTGATCAAGGTAGGCCGCGAGATGGATATGGGCGAGACAGCGCTGTGGACACGCGTGAACTCGCTTGAGTCTCCTTGGGTGCTTGACGATCTGACCGAAATCGTAGGCGCGATCGGGGACAAGATCGAGGTGATCATGGTCCCCAAGGTCGAGGGCCCTTGGGACATCCACTACGTGGACCGTCTACTGGCCCAACTGGAGGCTAAGGCCGGCATCGAGAAGCCGATCCTCGTGCATGCGATCCTCGAGACGGCGCTCGGCGTCGCGAACCTCGAGGAGATCGCGGCCGCCTCGCCGCGCATCCAAGGGATGAGCTTCGGGCCGGCCGACCTGGCCGCTTCGCGGCGTATGAAGACGACACGCGTCGGCGGCGGACACCCCGGCTACCGCACGATCGCCGACCCCGACGCGGAGGATCCGACGCTGCCACGCCCCAGCTACCAGCAGGACCCCTGGCACTATTCGATCGCGCGCATGGTCGACGCCTGCACGGCCGTCGGCGCGCTCCCCTTCTACGGACCATATGGAGACATCAAGGACACACTCGGCTGCGAAACGCAGTTCCGCGCCGCCTTCCTGCTGGGCTGCGTCGGCGCATGGTCGCTTCACCCGGTGCAGATCGGCATCGCCAAGAAGGTGTTCTCGCCCGACCCCGAGGAGGTCATCTTCGCCAAGAAGGTGATCGAGGCGATCCCAGACGGGCGCGGCGTGCACATGATCGACGGCAAGATGCAGGACGACGCGACGTGGAAGCAGTGCCAGGTGATGGTCAAACTGGCCGAGATGCTCGCGCGCAAGGACCCGGAGCTGGCAGAGGCCTACGGGTTCGTACCGGCGGCGGCCTAGCGCCTTTCGCGAGCGGCGCGCAGCGGACCGGCGAGCAAGCGGAGAGCCGACGTGGCGACAGTCCCGCAGTTCACCTTGGAAGCCGAGCGCCTGCTGCGCGCCGGCGGCCTGTTCCAGTGGTCGACGATCACGCTGCTCGCGCTGGTCGTCTATGTGTATGCGGTCGAGGTCGAGCGCGGCAACTGGAGCGCGATCCTTGCCGGCCTGACCTTTTGGCTGATGGATTGGGCAAACGAGATCGTCAACGCGCTCGTGCTGCACTTCAACGGCAAAGCGGCGCTGTGGACCGTGACCGGCTCCGAGTAGCTTCGTGATCCTGATCGGGCTGACGATCGAGATCTCGCTGTTCTTCGCGATCAACGGCGTCATCTTCACCAAGCTGCTGCCGGCCGATCACAGCGTCCGTATCCTCGGCCTGCCCAACCGTTGGGCGCTGGCGATCGGCCTCTCGCTGACCTCGGTCGGCGTCGAGCTGCTGCTGCACGCCGACGGCGTCTTCCACTGGTACTACTGGTGGTGGAACGTCGCCAGCTTCCCGGTAATCGTCGTGTTCGGCTACCTCACGTTCTACGTCGCGACCTTCTGGGTCTACGACATGTCTGAGCGCCGGCGCCAGCTGCAAGTCGTCGGCTCGCTGGCCGCGCTCGTGCTCACCGCGGGCCTGGTGTTCGGCCCCCTGCTCGACTGGATCTGAGTGGATCGGCGTCCTCCTGGACCGCCAAGAGGCGGATCTCAGCGACGCAATTCAGTCCGCGTTCGACCTCGATTGACTGCCCGCAAGCGAGGTGCCGCTTCAGCAGCTCTGACTTCAACAGCTCTGGCTTCAACAGCTCTGGCTTCAGCTGCTCTGCCTATAGAGGCTTTCGCCTAAACCGAGCTTGCGCGGTTCCTCGTAACGCGCTATTGTTAACCACATGGCTAACAATGCCCTGCTCGACCGCGCCTTCGTAGCCTGCTCGCACCCGATCCGAAGAGGCATCCTCGAGCGCCTCGCCGGCGGTGAGATGACCGTGGGTGAGGCAACGGGCGACTTCGGCGTGTCCAAGCCCGCGATCAGCAAGCACCTGAAGTTGCTCGAGGAGGCGGGAGCGATCACACGCGTGATCGACGGGCGCACGCACCGCCTGCGACTGCGCGAGCAGCCGCTCGACGAGGCGTACGCGTGGATGACAAATCAGCGCGAGCTATGGGAACGCAAGCTCGACACCGTCGATCAGTACCTACGCGAGCAGAGAGAGCACCAACAACCCCCGCAGGGAGCGCCACAGCAAGAGAACAACCCAGCAAAGGAGTCGAAATGACCGAGATAACCAAGCCCAACGAGACCAGCCTGCGTCTGCAACGCACATACGACGCCCCGGCCGAGGACGTGTTCGACGCGTGGACCAACCCCGAGGTTATGCGACGGTGGTGGAGGGCGAACCCGGCGTGGATCACGCCTGTCGCCGAGGTCGATCTGCGCGTCGGCGGGCGTTATCGCATCTCGATGGAAGACCCCGAGAGCGGCAAAAAATACACGGCGGGAGGCGAGTACAGCGAGGTGAGCCGCCCCAATCGGCTCGTCTACAGCTGGCAGTGGGAACAGGAAGACGGCGAGCTCGGCCATTCGAGCACCGTGGCGGTCGACTTTCGCGGCGAGGGGGAGCAGACGACCGTGGTGCTCGAACACACCGGCCTTGAGTCCTTGGAATCGCGCGACTCGCACGGACACGGCTGGGAAGGCGTGCTGGAGGCATTCCAGACGCATCTGAACGAGCGCGCCGCACAGACGTCCTGACAGACGCTCGCAACGCCATTCGGGAGCGCGCGAGACGCACTCCCAGTCGGGTGGCGAGGACAAGGCTCACCAACCATCAACAAAATCAACAAACCAACAGAAGGAGCAAGAAGATGGCGAACTACCTGCTGGCATACACCGGCGGCGGCATGGCGGCGACAGAGGCCGAGCGCGAACAGGCGATGGCGGCTTGGGGACAGTGGTTTGGCAAGCTCGGCGCGGCGGTCGTCGCGCCCGGCAACCCGGTCGGCGCATCCACGTCCGTGAGCGCTTCGGGCAGCAACGGCGCGGCTGGTTCCGGCCTGACCGGCTACTCGGTCATCGCCGCCGACAACCTCGACGCGGCGGCGAGTCTCGTCAGCGACTGCCCGATCCTCTCCGGCGGCGGGAAAGTGGACGTGTACGAGACGATCCAGGTGATGTAGGACCCGCACTGTCGGTCGGGCCGCCTTGGCTTCATCTCACGACGGCCCCGACCGGCCACCGGGCACGCATTGCATTTTGCTATGCTTTGCGCATGACTCAGTTGGTGACGCGAATCGAAGACGAGCTCGCAAGCAACGTTGACGAGCTCGTGACGGAGGGCGTGGTTAGCAGCCGCTCTGAGGCGGTGCGGATGGGATTGGAGAAACTCGTCGAGGAGCATCGGAAACGACGGATAGCGGCTGAAATCGTCGCGGGGTACGAACGCTATCCCGCGACCGAGGAGGAGCTGGCTGGGCTCGATCGCAAAACGAGAGCGCTGGTCGCAGAGGAACCTTGGTGAGCAATCCCTACCAGGGGGATATCTGGTGGGCGGAGACCGAAGACGGCCGCAGGCCCGTGCTCGTCGTGACGCGCTCCTCGGCCGTGCCGGTGCTGAAGGGCATTGTGGTCGCGCCGGTCACGCGAACCGTGCGCAGAATCCCTACAGAGATCGGCTTGGGTCAGACTGAGGGGCTGCCAGTTGATTGCGCAGCGTCGTTTGACAATCTGGATTCCATACGGCGATCAGCTCTGACCGAGAGAGTCGGCTCGCTCGGCCCCCGGCGCGATGAGATCTGCAAGGCGTTGCGCGCCCTTGCCGACTGCTGAGCGTGTAGGGTTCCCCCGCCCCGTCCCTCAAGCAATCAAGGACGCGATACCCGAGTGAGATTCTTCGAGTTTGAGGCGCGCGAGGTAGTCAAGCGCGCCGGTATCCCGGTAACCGACTACGGCTTCACAACAGACCCAGCCGAGGCGCGGCAGATCGCCGAGCGCATCGGCGGCCCCACCGTCATCAAGTCCCAGGTGCTGACCGGCGGCCGTATGAAGGCCGGCGGCGTGAAGTTCGCCGACACGCCTGAGCAGGCCGAGGAGTACGCACGCGACATTCTCGCTCTGGAGATCAACGGCCACATGCCGCGCGGCGTGCTCGTCGATCCCAAGGCCGATGTCGCCCAGGAGTACTACGCGGGCGTCGTGTGGGACGGCACGCGCAAGCAGCCGGTGATGATCTTCTCGCCCGTGGGCGGCATCGACATCGAGCAGGTCGCCGAGGAGCAGCCCGACAAGGTGGGCCGCCGGCACTTCTCGAACATCCTGCCGCTGAGCGACTTCCAGGCCAAGGAGGTGATCGCCTCCACCGGCGTCACCGGCTCGGCACTGAACAAGCTCGTGCCGATCGTCACGCGCTTGGCGAAGCTGTTCGTGGAGAACGACATGACGCTGGCGGAGATCAACCCGCTCGGGCAACTCAAGGACGGGTCGTTCGTGGCGCTCGACGCGCACATGGACATCGAGAACGAGGCGCGTGGCCGCCACAAGAAGCTGCTGAAGGACCTTGGCGTGGGCGACGAGGAGACCCGCCAGGCGCGCGAGGCCACACCCTTCGAGCTGGCGGGAGAGGAAGTCGACGCCACCGATCACCGTGGCGTGGCCGGCAACGTCACCGAGTTCGACGGCAACCTCGGCCTTGTGATCGGCGCCGGCGGCGGTTCGCTCACGCTGTTCGACGCGGTGCAGCGCCCACGGCGGCAAGCCTGCCAACTACTGCGAGATCGGCGGAAACCCATCGGTCGCCAAGGCGTGCGGACTCGCCAAGCTCGTACTGCAGAAGCCCGGCGTCGACAAGATCGCGGTGATGATGTCGATCGTCTCCAACACGCGCGTGGACATCGTCGCACGCGGCGTCATCAAGGCATGCATCGAGCTGAACATGGACCCGGCCGAGAAGATCGCCATCTTCCGCATCCCTGGCGCCTGGGAGGAGGAGGGCTTCAAGATCCTCGAGAAGTACGGCGTCGACTACGCCGACCGCTCCGTCTCGCTCAACGAGGCGGCCAGGCGCGCCGTCGAGAAGATCCAGGGGGTTGCCGCATGAGCATTCTGATCGACGCAGACACGACGTTCATCGTTCAGGGCATAACCGGCCGCGAGGCTGTCAACCTGACACGCGAGTGCCTGGACTACGGCGCCGGCGCGAAGGTCGTCGGCGGCGTCACGCCAGGGCGCCTGGGCCGCGACGTGCACGGCGTTCCCGTGTTCGACACGGTCGCCCAAGCGGTCGCCCACCACGGCGCGCCGATCTACGGCTCGGTCGTGACGGTCCCCCCCGCCTTCACCAAGGACGCCGTGTTCGAGGCGATCGAGAACGGCATAAAGCTGATCGTGATCGTCACCGAGCGCATCCCACGACGTGACGTTGCGCAGATGGTCGAGTTGGCGACGCTCAGGGGCGCGCGCATCATCGGCCCCAACTGTCTGGGCATCATCGTCCCCGACGTGATCAAGATGGGCGGCATCGGCGGTCCGGCACGCAACGCCGCGCAGGCCTACACGCCGGGCCCGATCGGCGTGATCTCGCGCTCGGGCGGGATGACGACCGAGATGTCCTCGACGCTCAGCGCCGCCGGCCTTGGCCAGTCGACGGCCGTCTCGATCGGCGGCGACGCGATCATCGGCTCAAGCTACGCCGAGCTGATGCCGCTGTTCGAGGCCGACGAGCAGACCCGTGGCATCGTCATCTACACAGAGCCAGGCGGCCGCATGGAGGCCGAGCTGGCGCGGTGGGTCACCGAGAACAATTCACGCCTGCCGATCGTCGCGTTCATGGCCGGACGCTTCATGGACGAGATGCCGGGTATGAGCTTCGGTCATGCCGGCACGATCGTCGAAGGCAAGGAGGACACAGCCGGCGAGAAGATCGCGCGATTGGCTCAGGCCGGGATCACGGTGGCCGAGCGGATCGAGGACATACCCGGAATGATCCAAGACAAGATCGCCCAAGGAACTGGCGCAAGAGAAGGGAGCCCGGCATGAGAGCGGATGGGATCTTCATCGCCGTCGAAGTCGACGACGCGGCCAGCGGCGACGCGGAGCTCGCGCTCAAGTTGAGCGACGCCTGTCCGGTTGACATCTTCGCCCAAGCCGACAGCGGCGTGAGCATCGTCGAGAAGAATCTCGACGAGTGCGTTCTGTGCGGGCTGTGCCTGGCCGCGGCGGGTGGACGGGCGGGCGGGCGGGACCTCAATCCCGTTCGCGTGATCAAGCTCTACGACAACGACGCGATCCTCACCCCAGCCTAGCCTCCTCAGGCACCAAGGCATCGCGGACCAACGACGCGACCCTCACCCCGGCCTAGCCTCCTCAGCACCGAGGCATCGCGGGTCTTCGGAGATAACAGGCGACGGACGCCGCCCGAGATGGCTACCAGCGCAGGAGCATCAAGCCGACGGTGACGCCCGGGCCGACGGTGACCATCAACCCCAGGTCGCCGTCCTGCGGTTTGCGCAAGTCCACCGCGCGCTGCATCACATAGAAGATCGACGGCGTGCCCATGTTGCCGTGCTCGGCGAGCACGTCGTAGCTCGCGGCGACATCCTCGCGCGAGAGCTCGAGCGCTTCCTGCACGCTCTCGATGATGCGCCGCCCGCCAGGATGCACGAGCCAGTGGTCGATCGCATCTTGCTCCAAACCGTGCGAGCCAAGGAAGTCCTCGACCAACTCCAGCAGGCCGCCGCTGGCCACATCCGGGAGCTCGCGGATCAGGTGAAGATAGCTGTCCTCGGGCGTGAGCTGCATCCGCACCGCGCCAAGCGTGCCGGCCACCTGGTGGACCTTGGAAGCGAGCACCGTCGGACCATCAGCCCGAACGGTTGGCTCGTCGAACTCGATCAGAGCGGCGGCGCAGCCATCGCCGAAGATCGACGAGCCGACCGTCTTGCTGCGCGCGTCGTCCTCGGCCGCCCCCATGAGGATGCCTGTCATGCTCTCCGCCGCGACGACGAGCGCCTTCTTGCTGGGCTGCTCGCGCAGGGTCTGCGACGCAAGCCGGATCAGCGGCACGGCGCTGGCGCAGCCGACCCCAACCACGTGGTACTTGTCGGTGGAGGGATCCATCTCGTAGTGGTCCACCAGCCGGTGGGCGATCGTGGGACCGCCGAGCGAGTAGAGCGTGGCGCTGACGACCACGCCGATCTCCAGCGGGTCGATCTCGAGCTCGTCGATCGCCCGCACCGCGTAGCCGAGCAGATGCTCCTCGATCGCGGGCGTACGGCCCTGGACGGTAGTCGCGAGGAACTCGTCGGTCAGCGTCAGGCTGCGCCGCTGTACGCCGCAGCGGCTGAAGATGCGCTGCGCGAACTCGTCGTCGGAGAGGCCCAGCAGGCCGAGCACATCCTGCTGGGTGAACGACGTCTCGGGGCCGGCCAGCGCGAGCCGGCTGATATGAGCCAGTCCAACGCTAGGCTCATCCCACGTGAGCGGATGGGCAAGAACGTCGTTGGGAACGGTCGATGCGTTCGGCGGGTTCATGAGCCAAGCAGGTCGGCGAGTCGGCTATAGCCTTCAAGTTGGACCCCCTGGTGGTCTCTCGGATCATGGGGCAGAAGATTGGGCGCAGCGGATAACGAGGATACGTGAGCAACCCGTCGGCAACCGCAAAAGAGCGGCCCCTCGTTGGCTTTTCTTCATAGACTCTTCATCCTATCGACATGTTTCTTCACAAACCCTTCGACAGGCGTCCATGATTAGCCTGCAGGGACTACAAAATCCATGGAGCCTGGAGGGAAGCAGATGAAGGTGATCGGAGCCGGAATGCCGCGCACGGGCACGCTGACGCAGAAGGTGGCGCTCGAGACGCTCGGGTTCGAGCCTTGCTACCACTGGGTCAACGTCATCGCCGACCTCGATCGGGTAGACGTCTGGAACCGCGCGCTCGACGGCGCCGAACCATGGGATGAGGTGTTCGGCGACTCCCAGGCGACGGTGGACTGGCCCGGCGGCTACTTCTGGCGAGAGCTGATGGACTTCTACCCGGACGCCAAGGTGTTGCTCAGCGTGCGCGACCCCGAGAAGTGGGAGCCCAGCTTCCGCGAGACGATCTGGAACATGTGCTACGGCGAGTCGCTGATCCGGCTGCTCTCCAGCGCCCGTGGCCAGGTCGATCCGCGCTGGGCCCGTTATCTGAAGCTGGTCGAGCGCATGTTCTGGGTCGAGCAGGCGCCCTTCGCCGCGGGACACGAGCGGCCAGAGCAGCTGATCGCTGGGTTCGAGCGCCACAACGAGCTAGTCAAGGCGACCGTGCCGCCCGAGCGCCTGCTCGTGTGGAACGTGAGCGAAGGCTGGGGCCCCTTGTGCGAGTTCCTGGAGGTCCCTACGCCCGAGCGAGCCGCTGCCGCACGTCAACGACCGCGAGACCTTCCTCGGTCGCGTGATCGACGGCGCGCTTGGTGCGCTGCAAACGTGGCGCGCTGAGCAGGTCGAAGCGCTCGATGTCCGCAACGGCCTAGTGCCTCGAATCGCCGACTCGGGACGCTAGCGGCAGTTCGTCATGAGCAGAACGCGCATGGTCATTGCCGTGCTCACGGCTGCTGTTGCGATCGCCGTGGTGGTCGTGCTGGCCACCGGCGCGCTGTCAGGCTCCGGCGACAAAGCCACAGCCCCCAGCGCCAGCGCGCCGACATGCCTGCCGAACACCCTCGCGCACAGCGCCAAGCTGGGCGGGCTACCTGTGGACGTCTCGCCAGCGCCCGGAGACCGACACCGCCAACCCGCACACCCAGATCAGCTTCCTTGGCATTACGCCCGCACGAGATCCGGAACGTCTCGGTCGTCGGCCAGAACAGCGGCCCTCACGCGGGTCGGCTCGAGACCTACTCTCAGGGCGATGGCGCGAGCTTCCTGCCCGACAGCCCGTTCGAGGCGGGCGAGCAGGTGACGGTCAGCGCCACGATCGCCGCCGGCAATACCGGAGTGAGCAGCGGCACACGAGCAGGCGGCGGTGCAGCGAATGGCGGCGGAGCGAGCGGCGGCGTGAGCAAGCCGGTGAGCTTCAGCTTCCGCGTCGACACCCCCTATTCGACGGCTAGTGCGCCACCGTTTCCCAACCCGCAGGCGGCGCCCGCGGACTACCAGAGCTTCGACACGCTGCCAGGTGTCCAAGTCCCGGTGCTGAGCGTCACCGTGCCCGACCGCGACCCGGCTGCGGGCGACATCCTCACGACCAACGGTCCCGGTCCCGGCCAATACGGACCGCTGATCTACACCCCCCAGGGCCGGCTTGTGTGGTTCGAGCATCTGCCCAGCGGCGAAACCGCCGAGGACCTCAACGTACAGAGCTACGAAGGCCAGCGCGACCTGACGTTCTGGCGCGGCAAGGTGCTCTCGCTCGGCTTCGGCCAGGGCGAAGACGTCGTCTTGAGCTCCCACTACCAGACCGTCGCCAGGATCAGGGGCGCCAACGGCCTGCAGGCCGACCTGCACGACTTCCAGATCGTCCCTCACGACATCTCCTACACGACGGCCTTCAATGCGATCCGCTGCAACCTCTCCTCGGTTGACGGGGCCAGCAACGGCGTGATCCTGGACACCGCCGTGCAGGAGATCGACATGAAGACCGGGCTCGTGCGTTGGGAATGGCACAGCCTCGACCACGTGGCCGCGAGCGAGTCCGAGACTCCGGCTCCGAAGACAGCCACACCCTGGGACTGGTTTCACGTCAATTCGATCGACCCCCAGCCCGACGGGAACATCTTCATCTCGGCACGCAGTACATGGGCCGGCTACCAGCTGGAAGGCGGCAGCGGCAACGTCCTCTGGCGCTTGGGTGGGCTGAAGAGCTCCTTCAAGATGGGTCCTGGCACCGAAACCGCGTGGCAGCACGACGGGCGCATCCTCCCGGACGGAGAAGTCAGCTTCTTCGACGACGGCTCGAACCCCCCCATCCACCAACAGTCGCGCGGCCTGCGGATCGCGCTTGACTTCAAGACCCACGAAGCGCGTCTGCTCTCGGCCTACACGCACCCCGACCCGCCCCTGCTCACGCCAAGCCAGGGCAACATGCAAACGTTGGCAGACGGCAACGCGGTGGTGGGCTATGGCGGGGTGCCAGCGATCAGCGAGTTCGCGCCGGGAGGCACAGTGCTGTTCGACGCCCACCTTCCCTTCGACATGTCCTTCTATCGTGCGTTCCGCTTTCCCTGGAGCGGGCGTCCCTCCGCTGCGCCGGCCGTGCTCGCCAACTTGAACAACACCGGCGAAGAGACGATCGTGCACATGAGCTGGAACGGCGCAAGCGAAGTGACCTCCTGGCGCGTGCTTGCGGGAGAAGGCCCCAGGTCGCTCACATCCCGGACGACGATCCCGGCCGAGGACTTCGAAAGCTCGACGATCCTGCCCAAGAAGTACGCCTACGCCGCAATCCAGGCACTGAACGCGACAGGCGAGGTGCTCGGCAGCTCAAAGCCCGCCAAGGTCAGCACCTATGCCGCCGCACTGCCTTCCGGCGCACAGTCGGGATGAGCAGGATGCCTAGTAAGCCGGTTTTGTGGAGTGCTTGTGCGGAGCGGTGCCCGAGGTGCTCGTCGTGCCGCTCGTCTGCGTGGAGGTCGAGCTGCTCGTTGTTTTGCCGCCGCACCCTGCCACCGTCAACGTGGCCGCAAAAACGGCCAGCAGCGTTAGCATGGCGGCCAGTGACGTTCGTTTCATCGGCCGGCTTCCTCTCGTCGCTCACGGACTTCGGCGCCCACCCTACCAGGCGTTGGCAATGCCCCCCGCGCATACGGGGAGCACGCGCCCATTGGGATGTCGGCAACTACTCCCCTTCACGAGGAGCGGGTGTTTTTGCGGCCGAGCCACAACCATTGGACCCCATCACATGAGCACAGTGACACCGGCAAATCCAGAAGCAACAGGCGCTGAGGCCCCTAAGCGCCGGCTGGGCTCACGCGAGGCTTGGCTGCTTGGCGTGTGCTGCGCGGCGCAGTTCATGGTCATCCTCGACCTGAGCATCGTCAACGTCGCGCTGCCCTCGATCCAACTAAGCCTCGGCTTCACGGCGCCAGAACTCCAATGGATAGTCGATGCCTACGCGATCACCTTCGCGGGCTTCCTGATGCTCGGTGGTCGCGCGGCAGATCACTTCGGTCAGCGCCGCATGTTCGTGTTCGCGCTGCTCGTCTTCGGGCTCGCCTCGTTGGCCGGCGGCCTTGCGAGCGACCGCGCGACGTTGGTCCTTGCTCGCGCAGCGCAAGGCATCGGAGGGGCCTTGATGGCGGCGTGCTCGCTGGCGATCATCACCTCCTCGTTTGCGCCGGGGCCAAGGCTCAACCGTGCGATCGGCGCGTGGGCGGCGATGAACGGACTCGGCGGCGCCGCCGGGATGCTGTTCGGTGGGCTGATCACCCAGGAGCTGAGCTGGCGCTGGGTGCTGCTGATCAACCCGCCGATCGGGATCGCCGCCGCGATCGTGGCCTACGCGGTCGTCAGCGAACGCCGCCGCGCCCCGGGCCGTACTTTCGACCTTGCCGGCGCGTTGACGCTCACGATCGGACAGATGATTCTAGTGTTCGGCGTGGTCGAAGCCGGGCTGGCCGGGTGGGACACGTTCGCGGCGCTCGGACCGATCGTCATCGGCATCGTCCTGCTCGGCGTGTTCGGCGTTATCGAGACACGCCTGGCAAAGGATCCGTTGATCCCCTTCAAGGAGTTGACTAAGCCGCTGCGGATCGCCAACAACATCGTGCTGCTTTTCAGCGCATCGCTGTTTCCGATGTGGTTTGTCAGCTCGCTCTACCTGCAACAGGTGCTGGGACTCTCGCCGCTGCAATACGGGCCTGATCTTCCTGCCGATGACGTTGATGATCATGCTGGTCGCCTCGCGCACCGGCAAGCTCGTCAGCCGCTTCGGGGTACGCCCCGTGCTCGGCGGCGGGCTGATCATGTTGACGGGGGGAATGCTGCTGCTCTCGAGGATTGGTGCCAGCGGCAGCCCGATCGTCTACATCATGATCCCTGGGCTTTTGACGGCGGCGGGGATCGCGATGTCGATCGTGCCCTCGACGATCGCTGCGACCCAGGGCGCCAAGGAGGGGCAGGCTGGGCTTGCCTCGGGCCTCGTCAACACCTCGCGCCAGATCGGCGGCGGGCTCGGACTGGCCGTGCTTGTCACGCTGGCCACTCAGCACTCCAGTCATCTGATCGGTATCGGCGCGCTCGTACCGCAGGCGCTTACCGACGGCTTCCGACTTGCCTACCTGATCGGCGCCGGCCTGGCGGCGGCAGCGGCATTGGTCACGTTCACGGCGCTGCCCAAGCCTGCACCGGCGGGAGCACCTGGAACTGGACCCGATCTGGGAGCAGAACCGGCTGCTGGAGCGACCATCGAGACACGGCGCGCCACCCGACGATTTGCCGCAGCGATCGCACTCGTCGTCGTCGCCTTCGTCGCGCTCGACCTCGCGTTCGCCGGCTCACACGGCGCCCCGGTTGGCGCCTACACCACCAAAGGCGCCTACAGCTTCGTCACCGAGCCGACGCTGCACCCGCCCAAGCTCCACAAGGACGGCCCCACGCTCACTGGCAAGCTGGCGAGCGGCTACATCTTCACCGCCAATTTCTACAACCTCAACTATCCCCCGCTCGTCGGCCAAAGCGGGCCGTTGATCCTCGACCACAACCTGCAACCCGTCTGGTTCCAGCCCGTTCCGGAAAAGGTCGTCGCCTCTAACTTGAGCCTGCAGAGCTACGAAGGCAAGCCGGCGCTCGCCTGGTGGCAAGGGGTTGTCACGAACACCGGTCAGACCGAGAGCGGCGAAGACGTGGTCGTCAACCAGCATTACCAACCGGTCGCGCGACTGAAAGGTGCCGACGGCTGGGTGCTCACGCTGCACGAGCTGGTGGTCAGCGGCGAAGACGCCTGGGTCACGGCCAACAAGAACGTCGCCAAGGACCTATCGAGCTACGGCGGCGCCTACAACGGCGCGCTGATCGACTCGGCCGTGCAGGAGTACAACCTCAAGAGCGGCAAGCTGCTGCACAGCTGGGACGCGCTGGCGCACATACCGCTCGAGGATTCCTACGCCAGCGTGCCGACCAACGGCTTTCCCTGGGACGCATACCACGTCAACTCGATCGCGCTCACCGGCAAAGGCGACTTCCTCGTCTCGATGCGCAACACCTGGGCCGCCTATCTGGTCAACATCGCCACAGACAAAATCGAATGGACGCTCGGCGGCAAGAAATCAAGCTTCACCTTCGGTCCGGGCGCCGCCTTCCAGTGGCAGCATGACGTCGCCTTTGGGGTGGGTGGGAATTCCAATTCCACGATCACGATGTTCGACGACCACTGCTGCCAGCTGACCGGCGGAGGCACGTCGGTGCCCGCGACAGGGGCCGTCTCGCGGACTCGTGCTCGACGTGAACCAAAGCACGCGCACCGCGACGCTGCTCGCTCAGTATCCCTGGTGGGGACAAATTCGAAACCGAATACATGGGCGACACACAGCCGCTGGCGAACGGCGACACATTCGTCGGCTGGGGCTCAGAACCGTACTTCTCAGAGTACGGGCCCTCGGGCCAGCTGTTGCTGGAGGCGAACTTCCCCGGGCCCGATCTGAGCTACCGTGAGACACTGGAGCCGTGGGTTGGCCTACCGCTCACCGCGCCCGCGGGCGCCGCACGCCAAGCCGGCGACGAGACGACGGTGTACGCAAGCTGGAACGGCGCCACCGAGGTCGCCTCCTGGCGGGTGCTCGCCGGATCCTCCAGCGCTAGACTGGCCGCCGTGGCAAGCGCCGCGAGGGCCGGATTCGAGACGGCGATCCCGGTGCCGGCGAGCTATGAGAGCTTCGAGGTGCAGGCGCTGAACGCCAAGGGCCGGGTGATCGGAGCTTCCCGGCCATTCACTTCGCAGGGGGAACGATGAGCGCAGCGACAACGACGAGGATACGCGCAATACGTGCGGCGATGGCAACGCTGACGGCAGCGCTAACGCTGTGCGTCGGACTGACGGCATGCGGCGAAACAAGCTCGCATGCCGCGGTGGGCGCGCTGACGCCTACGGCCGACAAGGCCGAGGCCCAGGCCAACGCCGTCGCTGTCTCGCCGCTGCCGGGCACCGAGGACGCCTCGCCCGACAGCCAGATCAGCTTCCTCGGCGAACCCGCCACCAACGTCTCCGACGTAAGCGTGGTCGGCTCGCGCAGCGGTAACCACTCCGGCAAACTCGAGCGCTACTCGACGGGCACCGGCATGAGCTTCATCCCCAACACGCCGTTCCAACCCGGAGAGCAGGTGGCCGTCCACGCGCTCGTGGGCGTCGGCTCCGGGACGCCCGAAAAGCCGGTGACAACCGTCTTCACCGTCGCCCACCAGGCGGCTGTCAGCCAGGAAGAGTTCCCCAACAACCCTGGCGACGCGCACGACGTGCAGCACTACGCCTCGGCCCCGACATTGACACCCTCGACGGTCAGGCTGACGACGCCCGCGCAACCAGGCGCCTCGCCCGGATACCTGTTCCTGGCGCCCTACCAAGGGGAGGGCGCGCCGGGGCCGATGATCTCAGAACAGGACGGCGCGCTCGTCTGGTTCCACCCGCTGCCGGCCGGCTATCAGTCGACCAACTTCCAGGTGCAGCAGTACGAAGGCAAGCCGGTGCTCACCTGGTGGCAGGGACGCATCCTGAAGGTCGGCTTCGGGCAGGGCGAAGACGAGATCTACAACACCTCCTACCAACCCGTAGCCAAAGTCAGGGCCGGCAACGGCTATAGGGCCGACCTGCACGTGATCCTGCTGACCCCGCAGGGGACCGCATGGATCGACTCGTTCGACCCGATCCACATGAACCTCAGCTCCGTGCACGGCTCGGCCGACGGCATCCTGACCGACTCGGTCGTGCAGGAGATCGACGTGAAGACGGGGTTGGTGATGTGGGAGTGGCACGCGCTCGGGCACATCCCCTTGCACGACTCCTTCAACTCCGTTTCGAGCGGCAGCTATCCCTGGGATTACATCCACGTCAACTCGATCGACCCGGGGACTTCCGGTGACGTCCTGCTCTCCGCGCGCAACTCCTGGGAGCTGTACGACGTGAACATCAAGACCGGCACCTTCAACTGGCAGCTCGGCGGTGCCCATTCGAATTTCAAGCTGGGGGCCGGCACGCGAACCTACTGGCAGCACGACGCCGAATGGCAGCCCGGCGGGCTGATCTCCGTGTTCGACAACGGTTCGACGCCCCCGAAGGAGAGACAGTCGCGCGGTGTGCTGCTGAGACCCGACTACGCCACCAAGACCGTGTCGCTCGTGAAGGCGTTTACGAACCCGACGAAGACGCTTTTGGCACCCGCGCAAGGAAATCTGCTCAAACTCCCCGAAGGCAATTGGCTGATGGGCTACGGCAACCTGCCGAACTTCACCGAGTACGACGCGGCCGGCGGGGTGTTGCTCGACGGCGAGCTCGGACCTAACGTTCAGGACTTCCGCACTTACCTCTCGCCGTGGAGCGGACATCCGAGTAGCCCGCCGGCAATCGTCGCCAAACGCAACGGCTCGAGCATCACCGTGCTGACCAGTTGGAACGGGGCAACCGAAGTGGCCTCCTGGCAGCTGCTCGCCGGCGGCTCGCCGAGCTCGCTGACACCCGTTGCGAATGTGCCAAAGAGCGGCTTTCAAACGGACGCCACGCTGACGAGCAGCGCGACATATGTCGAGAGCCAGGCGCTCAACGCAAGCGGCGGCGTGATCGGCAGCTCGGCCCCCTACAAGGTGCCGTGAGCCGGCAGGGACCGGCCCAGACGACCCCTCTCAGCGGTATGCTTTACAGACCGTGAGCGAAAATTTCTCACTGATCGTGATGTGCGTCTTCATGATTGCGTCGCTGGCGTTCTTGGCCCAGCAGATCCTGGCCTACCACTAGACGTTCGCTGAGCGGCGCCATACTGCGTCCTCAGTCGCTCATGTGCAAAAAGCACATTTCGCTCCCTGCGTCCTTGTCTGGCTTGCTCAGCGAACGTCTAGGCGCCTTTCCTCTGACGATATGCCGTCAAGAGTGCTTGCGCGCTGACTTCAAGCGTTCCCGTTCCTGGTGCTTGTCGACCACGGCCGAGATTAGCTTCAGGAACTGCGTTGGGCCCGTTGCCTTGGCCTTGCCGTAGGTGAAGGCCTCGATCCAGTCGGGGACCTTGCCCTCGGCGGCCATGATGTTGAAGAACTCGCGGCGCATTTCCACGTTGATGCGCGCGTCGTCGGCTGGACCCTTCGTGACCTGTGCCTCGGGCATCTGCAGGCGGAAGTGCTGGACGTCGCCGCGCCCGTGCAACTCGACTCCGACGACGAGCTTCATCGGCGCGAGCGCCGGGACTTCCTCGACGAAGCGCCGCGCGGCGGTCTCGATCAGGGTCTTCGCGTCGCCGCTCATCGGTATGGGAGCGGCGTCGGGCCGAATCGAGGATTGCGGTTGGCTTGGCAGGCGTGGCTCATCAGATCTTGTGGCGCTGGAGCAGCTTCTTGCCGATCACCATGCGCTGGATCTCAGAGGTGCCCTCGCCGATCAACAGCAGTGGCGCGTCGCGATAGAGGCGCTCGATCTCATACTCCTTGGAGTAGCCATAGCCGCCGTGGATGCGGAAGCACTCCTCCACGCAGAAACGGCCGGCCTCGGAGGCGAACAGCTTTGCCATGCCGGCCTCCAGGTCTGAGCGCTCGCCAGCGTCCTTCAGGCGCGCCGCGCGTAGCGTGAGCAGGCGGGCCGCATCGACCTGGGTGGCCATGTCGGCGAGCTTGAACTGGATTGCCTGGTGCTCTGCGATCGGCTTGCCGAAGGTCTTGCGCTCCTGGGAGTAGCGCAACCCCAGCTCCAGGGCGCGTTGGGCGATGCCGACGCCACGCGCGGCGACATTCACGCGACCGACCTCCAGCGCGTCCATCATCTGAGCGAAGCCTTTGTTGAGGCCCGCGTCCTCGCCGCCGAGCACGTTCTCGGGAGGGCACTTGTAACCGTCGAACACCAGCTCGGTCGACTCGACACCCTTGTAGCCAAGCTTTTTGATCTTCGGTGGCACGTTCAGGCCGGCGTACTCGCCCGTGTTCTCCGAGACTCCGCCCTCCTTCTCGGCGATGAAACAAGTGAAGCCCTTGTGGCGCGGCTGCACGTCGGGGTCGGTCTTGACGAGCACGAACACCAGCGAGGACATGAGCCCGTTGGTGACCCACATCTTCTGCCCGTTGATCTCGTAGCGGCCGTCCTCGCCCTTCTTGGCAGAGGTCTTGATCGCCTGCACGTCTGAGCCCAGCTCTGGCTCCGACAGAGAGAAGGCGGCGCGAGTCTCGCCTGTGGCCATGCGCGGCAGATACTTCTGCTTCTGCTCCTCGGAGCCGAACTTCATCAGCAGGTAGGAGCCGATGAAATGGGTGTTGATCACGCCCGAGATCGAGATCCAGCCGCGCGAGAGCTCCTCGACGATCATCGCGTAGGTGGTGAGGTCCAAGCCCATGCCGCCGTACTCCTCGGGGATCGTGACCCCGAACAGGCCGAGCTCCTTCATCTGCTCGACGATCGGCTCGGGGAACAGATCCTCGTGGTCGTAGTGCTCGGCGTTGGGCAGGATCTGCTCGTCGGCGAACTGATGCACCATCTCGGTGATCGCCTTCTGCTCGTCGGTCTTCTCGGTAAAGGGGGCTGGGGCTACGGCCATTCGTGCGGCTCCAAGGTCGGGAATCGGGGCGTCCTTGCAGGATACCTGGGCGTGGCGAGACAAACTGGCTCGCGCACCGGCCAATCGATCCGGCCTGGCAGACTGCGAGCGCGTGAACTTCGCATTTGACCTCTTGCAAGCTCAGCCGCCGGACCGGCTCGCGCTAGTCGAGTTGGCTCGCGACGGCACTCGGCGCGAGTGGAACTTTGGCGATATCGAGCGATACAGCGCAGCGATGGCAGGCGCGTTCGTGCGGCACAGGCTGGGCCGTGGGGACGTGGCGATGACGTTGATCGGCAACCGGCCCGAGTGGGTGCTCGCGATGATGGCGTGCTTTCGCATCGGAGCGGTTGTACTGCCCTGCACTGAGCAACTGCGCGCCAAGGATCTGCGCCTGCGTCTTGGCGTGGCCCGTCCGTCGTTGATCGTCGCCGACGAGCGCAACCGCGCCCAGGTCGAGGCCGCCGGACCGGACTGCCCGGTGATTTGGGTGGGAGACGCAGACGCTGTTTGGGCGCAAGAGACCCGTGGCGCGGGTACTCCAGAAACGCAAGGCCCCCCGCGCGCGCGGGGGGCATCCCACTTTTTCGAGACACCACCCCACGCCGAGCTCGACGCGAGGGACCCAGCACTGATCACGTTCACGAGTGGCACGGCCGGCGAACCGAAGGCAGTCGTGCACGGGCAGTGCTACCTGTACGGACAGCGCGTGCAGGCCGAGCATTGGCTCGGCGCAAAACAGGGCGAGCTGGTTTGGTGCACGGCCGCCAGCGGCTGGAGCAAGTCGGCGCGCAACGTGTTCATGGCGCCCTGGCTGATGGGGGCGCCTGCCCTGCTACACGATGCGCGCTTCGATCCACATGAGCGCCTCGACATCGTCGATCGAGAGCGCGTGAGCGTGCTTTGCATGGCTCCCACCGAGTACCGCGTGATCGCCAAGCGAGCGGAGTTGCGCGCGTTGCCCAGCCTCAAGGGGATGGTGGCGGCCGGCGAGGCGCTCAATCCCGAGGTGTTGAATCTCTGGAGAGACGCCACGGGACTGGACATCCGCGACGGGTATGGACAGACCGAGACGGGACAGATGACTGGTATTGGGATGAATGTGCGTGCCCGGCCCGGCTCGATGGGGCCGGCATTGCCTGGCGTAGGGCTGAGCGTGATCGACGGCGAGCTCGTGGCCGACCCGCAGAGCGTGCCGACCTTCTTTCTCGGCTATCTCGGCGAGGGTGTGCACCGCGCGCCCGACGGTACTTGGGAGGTACACGACCGGCGCGAGGGTGAAGTCTGGCGTACCGGCGACCGAGTGCGCAAAGACGACGACGGATACCTGTATTTCGAGGGACGCGCCGACGATGTGATCATCTCCGCCGGCTACCGCATCGGCCCGTTCGAGGTCGAGTCTGCCCTCGTCGCCCACCCGGCGGTCGCCGAGGCCGCCGCCGTAGCGGCCCCCGACGAGGAGCGCGGAGCGGTTGTGCGCGCGGTCGTCGTGTTGCGCGAAGGCTACGAGCCGTCCGCCGCGCTGGCCGGCGAGTTGCAGGAGCACGTCAAGCGCGAGACGGCGCCGTACAAGTACCCGCGGATCGTTGAGTTCGCAGAGGAGTTGCCAAAGACAGCGAGCGGCAAGGTCAAGCGGGCGCAGCTGCGTCGCACATGATGCTGTTCCGGTCGGTGCATGCACCGACCGGGACCGGGCCGCATGCGGCCCGGTCTTCCCAATAATGGAGAGGATCTTCAGCTACCGGTGCGCTACCGTGGTGCGGGTGCTGACGCTTGGCAGGGCAGCTGTAGTCTCGACGGCGCTGATCGGTCTCGCGCTCGCGAGCGGATCGGCCGGTGCCGCGCCCACTGCGGTGGCGGCGAAAGTAAGCTGCCCGATCAAGGCGTCTGGTTCCTCAAGCGCTGTGGAATGGGCCTTCACCGAGTCGGGGC
This sequence comes from uncultured Solirubrobacterales bacterium, assembly GCA_963725265.1. GTDB lineage: Bacteria > Actinomycetota > Thermoleophilia > Solirubrobacterales > Solirubrobacteraceae > Palsa-744. Next base: position 1,016,583 of record CAVRXP010000001.1, on the reverse strand, counting down.
CACCGAGCGGAGCGCACAAGGGCATCGCCTCCTCCTACACGCACGGCAAAGGCAGTTGGCAGAACGGGAAAGCAACCGGCGAGGTCTGCCACGAGGACAGCCTCAGCGGTGGCAAGGGCGCGAAGGAACTAGTGCTGTCGATGGCCGGCTCGTCAAAGCTCTCGCCGGGAGTCAAGCGTATGGGCCTGCCGGGTGTGGAACTGGCTTTGAAAGTGAAGGTGTCCGCCAGCAACGACGGTGCCTGCACGGTCGGCACCAGGGGCACAGTGACGCTGTTTGCCAGCTACCACGAAACGCACAAGGACTCGCTCTCACTGAGCTTCAGCGGCGGCTGCGAAGACCACGACCACCGCTACGGTGGGGGTTCGCTGCGCGTGCTGATCGCGCGTGACGGCGCGCAGGTCAACTCTGCCTGAGGGCCGTGAGGCCCTAATCAAGCGAGCGCGACGATCGCGTCGATCTCGACCTGGGCGCCCCGCGGCAAGGCAGCGACGCCCACGGCCACGCGCGCCGGTGGCGCGTCTGCGAAGAACGTCGCATAGACCTCCCCCACCTCGGCGAACGCCGACAGGTCGGTCATGTACACGGTGAGGCGCACCGCGTCCGCAAGCGACGCCCCGGCCGCGTCGCAGACGGCGCTCAGGTTCGCAAGGCATTGACGCGCCTGCTCGGCCGCGCTCGATCCGACGATCTGTCCGCTCGCGGGGTCGAGCGGGACCTGCCCGGAGCAGAACAGCAGCGAGCCGGCGCGCACCGCATGGCTATAGGGACCGATCGCAGCGGGCGCCGCCGGCGCGTCGAGCGTTTCGCGATCGAGGCTCATCGCCGACGAGCCTATCGTCCTGTGCGCGTAGCGACAACGCGGCAGGTGAAGCTCATACACGCAGCCTTCCGACACAGCCGCTGCCGGCGCCGGTTTCGCCGACAGTGCGCTAGGTTCCGATTGTGCGACAAGCCGCCCGGACACTTGCGAGCGCCTCCCTGGCGGCCATGGCTTGTGCGGCGCTGTGGTCCTCCACCGCGCAAGCACAGATCGAATGGAAACCGTGCGCGGGCACAAACGAAGTGGCGTGCGGGCATCTGACGGTCCCCGCCGACCCAAGCAATGCGATCCCAGGGACGATCACGTTGGCGATGCGCCGCCACCTGGCCCCGGTGGGCGACGCCAAGACAGCCGTGATCGCGCTCGCCGGCGGCCCGGGCCAATCGGCGATCCCTTTCATGAGCGACTTCGCCCAACTCCTCGGCCCGATCGTCTCCACACGCGATTTGATCGTCTTCGACCAGCGCGGCACCGGTCTTTCGCATCCGCTCTCTTGCGCGGCCTTCGAACACCTCAAACAGGGAATAACACCACTTGCCGTATCGATCTGCGCGGGCCAGATCGGACCGACACGAGGCCTTTACACGACCGCTGACACGGTCGCCGACATCGAGGCGATCCGCCAGGCCGGCGGCTATGAAAAGCTGGTCCTATACGGAACTAGCTACGGCACGAAGGTGGCCGAGCGCTACGCCCAGGAGTACCCAAGCCACGTCGAAGCGCTCGTACTCGACTCGGTCGTGCCGCCCTCCGGTCGCGACGCCTTCCAGGAGACGACGTTCGCAGCGGTGGGCCGCATCCTGCGCCAGCTGTGCGCGGCGCGCGCCTGCGCGCACATCACAGGAGAACCCGTGGGCGACCTCGCGCGGCTCGTGCGGCGCCTGCACGGCGGCTCTGTGCGCGGCCTGTTCGTCGACGGGGCGGGACGGGCCGAGCCGATCGGCATCTCCGCCAACGAGCTGCTCGGCGTGCTGATGGAGGGCGACTTCGACCCGCTCCTGCGCGCGGAATTCCCGGCGGCGGTGCGCTCGGCGGTGGACGGCGACACGGCCGCGCTGGCGCGCCTGATCGTGCGCGCGAACAGCGGCGAAGAAGCCGAAGGCGAAGAAAACCTTAGCGAGGGCTTCGACGGCCCCTTGTACTACGCGACGATCTGCGAAGAGAGCGTCTTCCCGTGGAATCGCTCGACAAGCCCGAAAGCACGCTTCGGCGAAGCGCTCACGGCCCTGCGCGCCCAGCCGGCGAGCGCGTTTGCGCCCTTCACGCGAGCCAACGCGCTCGAGTTGAGCAACGTGCCCGCCTGCGCCTCCTGGCCATTTGCCTCGGCCGGCCCGGAAGTCGACGAAGCGCCGTTCCCGAATGTGCCGACCCTGATCCTCAGCGGCGCCGACGACCTGCGTACCCCGACCGCGGGAGCACGCGAAGTGGCGGCGCAGATCCCCGACGCGCAGGTACTGGTCGTGCCCAACACGGGCCACTCGGTGCTCGGCTCAGACCCAACCCCCTGTGCGGAGAACGCCCTGCAGGCATTGTTCGAGGGCAAACCTGTGCGCCAATGCAAAGACAGGACGCCGCCGCCGCTCGCGCTGCCGACGCCGCTACCACCGCGCAACCTGAGCGCGGTCCCGCTCACACGCGCCAATCGCGGCAAGGCGGGACGCACGCTCGACGCCGCCGTCCTGACGCTGGCCGACTGCGATCGCCAACTGCTCGTCACGCTGCTGGGCACGACCGGCGCCGAATCTCTGCAGAGTCCTTCGGCGCGCAGCGGAGGCCTGCTGGCCGGCTGGTGTGCGTTGTCCGCTGGCACGCAGACGCTCAGCGGCTACTCCTATGTGCCAGGCGTCACCGTCTCGGGCAGAGTGTCCTCGGGAGTCGCCAAGCTGAGCGTCGGCGGATCGGCGGCCGCGCACGGAACGTTGACGATCGCGCACGGAGCGCTGAGCGGGGTGCTCGCCGGCAGGCACGTTCACCTCACCGCGGTAGGCGCGGCGGAAGTCCAGCAGGGCGCCTCGTCGCTGCTCGCGGGCTCGCGTCTGGCAGCTCTCACCGTCAACCCGACACGACTCGCCGCCCTGCGCTCGCGCGGCACAGCAGCGCTCCTGCGCTACGTGCTCGGCTGAAGCGCGAAGAGCGCCACCGGGATAGCGGCCGGATCGGGCACCCACCTCGCTCGTGCCCACCGATGCTGGCTGGGGCTATTCGAGGGCAGCTCGCATAGCCGCTTGCAGCTGTACCCATTTAGCGACCGTTACGGATCTGGCGCTAACGTCTGTCGCTGTGCTGCGGCGTATCTTGACACTGGCGCTCGGCGCGCCGCTGCTCTCGCTCGTGCTCGCCGCGACCCAGGCACCCGCGGCGCAAGCGTTGACGTTCGCGCCGTGCCCGGCCTCGACCGCAACCGGGTTTACATGCGCGACGCTGGCCGTGGCGCTGAATCGCGGCGCAACCGTGCCAGGAACGCTTGCTTTGAACGTGGAGCGCCTGCAAGCGGCTGGCGCACCGGCACACACGGCGGTCGTCGGGCTCGCCGGCGGCCCCGGCCAGGCGGCGCTACCGCTGGCCGAAGACATGGCAAAGCAGATGGCGCCGGCGCTCGGCGCCCGCGACCTGCTCGTGTTCGACCAGCGCGGCACGGGCAGCTCGGGTCCACTGGCGTGCCCGGCGCTTGAATCGGGCGAAGTGTTCGGCGCGATCGGCCAGGCCTTCGAACGCTGCGCGCTGCAGATAGGCCCGGCGCGCGGTTCTTACACGACACAGGAATCGGTGGCCGACATCGAGGCGATCCGCCAGGCCGGCGGCTATCAGAAGCTGGTGCTGTTCGGAGTCTCCTACGGCACTAAGGTGGCGCTCGAGTACGCCGAACGCTACCCGCAGAACGTCGAAGCGCTGGTGCTCGACTCAGTCGTTCCGCCGGAAAGAGACGACCCGTTCTCGCTTGGAATGTTCCAGGCGATGAAGCCCATGTTCGAAGAGCTGTGCTCGGGGAACGCCTGCGCCGGGATCACAAGCAACCCGCTCGGTGACATCGCACGCCTGGCGACGGCGCTCTCCAGGCACGCGCTGAATGGCTATGTGTACGACGGGTCCGGCCATCGCCACCGCTCGACGCTGTCAAACGTGGACCTGCTGAACCTGATCGGGGCCGGCGATTTGAACCCCGCGTTGCGCGCGCTGCTGCCGGCATCGGTGCAGTCGGCACTGCACGGCGATCCGGCCCCGCTGTTGCGCCTGAACCTGCTCTCGGAGGGTTTGGTCCCGAACCTGCCTGGCACGCCGCTGGCGAGCGCCGACGGCATCGACGAAGCGCTGTTCGTGGACACCACCTGCGAAGAGGAGCCCTTCCCCTGGCAACGCGCAGCGTCGCCGAGCACACGCCTGGCCGAAGGGTTGAACGCGCTTCACACCCTGCCCCAAGCGGACTTCTACCCGTTCGACGCAAGCGTCGCCTGGGCCGACAGCGTGCTGCCCGGATGCGCGCAATGGCCTAACGTGGCGCCGGCGCCGGCGCCGATCGTCCCGCTGCCGAGCGTGCCGACACTGATCCTCTCAGGCGCACAGGACCTGCGCACGCCCACCTCGGGCGCGAGGGCGGTGGCGGCGCGCATTCCGGGAGCGCAGCTCGTGGTGGTGCCGTACACAGGCCATTCTGTGTTGGGCACCGATTTCAGCGGTTGCGCCCAGGCGGCGGTCAGCGCGTTCTTCGCCGGCGACACGGTGCAGCAATGCCCGCCGACGCAAAACCCGTTCCCACCGACGCCGATCACCCCGACCAAGCTCGCGCTCGTGAAAGCCGTGGGCGGAGTCCCCGGTCGCGCCGGCAGCACCCTGGCAGTCGTGCTGGACACGATCCTCGATCTCGAACGACAGGTGATCGGCGCCACCTTGCAAGCCGACCAGGAACTGCTGAGCGGCTCGAGCTTCGGCGGCCTGCGGGGCGGCTTCGCGCGAATCACCTCCTCGGCACTGCAGTTGCACGGCCTGTCGTTCGTTGGGGGAGTGGGACTGAGCGGCAGCTTCCCGGTCAAGGACGGCCACCTGCAGAGCACCGAGTTGCGCGTCGAAGGCTCGCAGGCCGCGCGCGGAACGATCAGGATCGGTGCAAGCGCGCAGGTCAGCGGAACGTTGGGCGGGCACCATTTCGACGTCGACCTCGCCAAGGTCAAGCTCGCGCGCGCCGCCACCGCTAGCGACAGCGCACAGGCGTGGCCTAGCGACAACGCGCAGACGTGGCCGGGGTTGAACCTGAGCTTCCCCGCGCCAGCCCTAGCGCACACCCCCTGAGCAATGGCCAACGCGCTCGCAGCCGAGAGCTCGCCATATCTGCGCCAGCATGCGCACAACCCGGTCGAATGGCTACCGTGGGGGCCAGCCGCCTTCCAGGCGGCGCGCGAGCGCGATGTGCCGCTGCTCGTCTCGATCGGCTACTCCTCCTGCCACTGGTGTCACGTGATGGAGCGCGAGTCCTTCGAGGACGAGCACACCGCCCAATTGATGAACGAAAACTTCGTGTGCGTGAAGGTCGATCGCGAGGAGCGCCCCGACGTGGACGCGTTGTACATGGAGGCGGTGCAGGGCATGACCGGCCACGGCGGCTGGCCGCTGAATGTCTTCCTCACCCCGGAGGCCCTGCCGTTCTATGGCGGCACCTATTTCCCGCCGCAGGAGCGCCCCGGAATGCCGTCTTTCACACAGGTGCTGTTGGCGCTCTGCGAAGCATGGAGCGAGCGCAGCCAGGAGATAAGGGCAAACGGCGAGCAGCTACGTGAGCGGCTATCCGCCGGCGCGCTGTTGCGGGCGGCCGCAGAGCCCTTGCAGGAGAGCATGCTCGACGCCGCCGTGGAGCGCCTGAGAGCGACTTACGACACGGTCAACGGCGGTTTCGGTGCGGCGCCGAAGTTCCCGCAGGCCTCCGTCCTCGAGTTCCTGATGGCCCGAGGAGAGCGCGAGATGTCGCTGTACAGCTTGCGCAGCATGGCCGGCGGCGGCATCCATGACCAGGTTGGCGGTGGCTTTCACCGCTATGCGGTCGATCAGACCTGGACGGTCCCGCACTTCGAGAAGATGCTCTACGACAACGCGCTGCTCGCACGCGCGTATCTGCACGGTTTCAAGCTCTCGGGGGATGAGCGGCTGCTCGAGGTTTGCCACGACACGCTGGAATGGGCGCTGCGCGAGATGCGCGGCCCGGAGGGAGGCTTCTACAGCGCGCTGGACGCCGACTCCGAGGGCGTCGAGGGTCGCTTCTACGTTTGGCAGACGGCTGAGCTGGAACAGGCGCTCGGCGAGGACGCCGACGCGGCGATCCGCTGGTTCGGCGCAAGCGAGCAGGGCAACTTCACAGACGGGCCGGGTGGGAATCGGATCATCGCGCCGGGCCTGAATGTGCTCGAGGACCGGGGTCCTCGACCTGAGCAGCCGACCCGCGAGCGAATTCGGGCGCATCTGCTGCAGGCGCGCGAAGAGCGCACCAGGCCGGGGCTCGACGACAAGCGCCTAACAAGCTGGAACGCCCTGATGATCGTGGCTTTGGCCGAGGCCGGCGGCAGGTTCGCAGAGCCCGCGATCGCCTGCGCGGAGTTCGTGCTAGGTGACCTGCGCGACGAGCAGGGCCGGCTGCTGCGCTCCTACAACGACGGCCACGCGAAGATCGGCGCATACCTAGAGGATTATGCGTTCCTGCTGGAGGCGCTGATCGCGCTGTTCGAAGCGAGTTGCCAGGAGCGCTGGCTGGTGGAGGCGCAGACGCTCGCCGACCAGCTGATCGAGCGCTTCTCCGACCAGGAGCACGGCGGCTTCTTCTCGACCGCCGCCGACGGCGAACCCCTGATCGCCAGACGCAAGGAGCTCGAGGATTCGCCGATCCCGGCCGGCGGATCGAGCGCCGCATTGGCCTTGCTGCGCCTCGCGCAGTTGACCGGTGAGGAGCGCTACGAGCGCCACAGCGCGAGCGTGATCGCGCTGCTGCCCACGATCGCCCCGCGCCATCCAACGGCCTTCGGCCACCTGTTGCAGGCAATGCACTGGCGCCTGGCCCCGCCGCGCCCGATCGCCTGTGCGGTTCCCGGATCGGCTCCGCTGTCAGAACCGTCTTCGAAAGACGCTCCCCTAATGCCCGGCGAGCGCCTTTAGTTCGGAGAGATCGACCGCGCTCGACGGCGCCGTGATCGTAACCGGCTGGTTCCAGTTGTCGAAGACGATCGTGCCGCTTTCCGAGCCGCCCTTGGCGATCTGCACCGGATAGGGCTTCCCGGTCGTGGCCACATATAGCGTGCCCGTTTTGGCCGTGTCGGTCAGGGCGATCACCGACTGCCCGTTGACGGTGCTGGTCGCGCCCTTGGTGAGCACGCCGTGCGCGGCGAGCGTCGTGTCGATCAGCTGGCTCATGTTCGCAAGCGCGCCGAACGAAGCGAATTCGCCCGTCGTCGCCGACGCCTTCAGCCACTTACCGTCAAGCAGCTGGGCCGCAGCGGCGCCGCCAAGGCTGCGATAGAAGGAGGGGCTGCCGCTGATGTAGGCGGTCCCGCCAACCAGGATCAGCTTGAAGCTCGCCCCGTTCTCGGAGATTTCGCCGCGTGCTCCCTTGCCAGCGGCGAGGCTCAGATCGATCGTGACCGGGACAGAGCCGGTCGTGATCGAGCCGGACACGTGAACCGAGCTGGCGCTGACGGCCGCGGCCTTGCTTTCGCTGAGGATCTGCGTGGCGCTCTTGGAGGCGATGCCGTTGCTGCCCGAGGAGCCGCCGCAGCCGGCCAACGCGCAGAGCGTGAGCGCGAGCAGGGAAACCGTCGTGGGGAGCAACCGAGAGCGAATCATCGGGGCCATCCTATCCGGCGGTGGGGACGGTTCTGTCTGCGGTGTGCCCCCCGCGCGCGCGGGGGCACCCTGCTTTTGGAGAGGGCAGAACCGAAGCGTGCGTCGTTACAGGATCGCCAGGTAGCGGTCCAGCTCCCACTGGGTGACCTGCACGCGGTAGTCCTCCCACTCCTGGCGCTTGATCTCGATGTAGCGGTTGAATGTGTGCTCGCCGAGCGTGCGCAGCATCAGCTCGGACTCGGCGGTCAGCTCGATCGCCTCGCCGAGCGACTCCGGCAGCTGCTCGATGCCAAGGCGCCGGCGCTCCTCGGCCGTCAGGTGGTAGAGGTTCTTCTCCATCGGGTCGGGCAGCTCATACCCCTTCTCGATCCCCTCAAGCCCTGCCTGCAGCAGTGCGGCGAAGGTCAGGTAGGGGTTGCAGGCCGGGTCGGGGCAGCGCAGCTCCATGCGCGTAGCCTGCTCCTTGCCGGGGTGATACAGCGGCACGCGCACCAACGCCGAGCGGTTGCGCCGCGACCAGGCGGCGTACACGGGCGCCTCGTAGCCAGGCACGAGCCGCTTGTAGGAGTTGACCCACTGCGCGAAGATCGAGCAGATCTCGCGTGCATGCTTGAGTTGGCCGGCGATGAACGCCTTGCCGACATCGGAGAGAAAATATTGATCGTCGGGGTCGTAGAAGGCGTTCTTGCCGTTCGCGAACAGCGACTGGTGTGTGTGCATCCCCGAGCCGTTCTCGCCGAACAGGGGCTTGGGCATGAAGGTCGCATGCCAGCCGTACTTGACCGCGTACTCCTTGACGGTGATGCGGTAGGTCATGCAGTCGTCGGCCATCTTCAGCGCGGGCGCGTAGCGCATGTCGATCTCGTGCTGGGAGGGACCCACCTCGTGGTGGGTGTACTCGACGTGGATGCCGAGCTGTTCGAGCGCGAGCACGGTCTCGCGGCGCACGTCGGTGCCGGCGTCGAGCGTCGTCAAATCGAAGTAGCCGCCTTTGTCGAGCACCTCGGTGGATTTGCTGTCGCGAAACAGGAAGTACTCGAGCTCGGGCCCGACGTTGAAGGTATCGAAGCCCAACCCCTGCGCACGCTCGCAGCGCCCGGCGCAGCACATGCCGGGGATCGCCCTCATAGGGAGTGCGCTCGGGGGTGACGATGTCGCAGAACATCCTGCCCACCCCCTGCTCCTCCGGGCGCCACGGCAACACCGCGAACGTGGAGGGGTCGGGCAGCGCGATCATGTCGGACTCCTCGATCGCGTTGAAGCCGGTGATCGAGGAGCCGTCGAAGCCCATACCCGCCTCGAAGGCGTCGTCCAGTTCCTGCGACGTTGATCGAGAACGACTTCAGCTGGCCAAGGATGTCGGTGAACCAGAAGCGGATGAAGCGGATGTCGCGCTCGGCGACCAGCGCCTTCACGTCCTCGCGGCTCTTGGGCTGCTCGTTCTCGGCCATCAGTCGGGCCAGCGTAATGGATGGACCTGCCGCCCGCCTTGGACGGCTGGCCAAAGAGACCAGGGCGCTCCCGTCGGTACGCCCGTCAGTGAGAACTGAGCAGAGCCGTCGCAACAAGCAGAAAGCCGAGCGCGACCGCCCAGGCGGCGATCATGTCGGGGCGCGGCCCGACCCGCTGTGCCGCGGGAAGCCGCGGACGCCGACGCGAGTCGCGGGCCGGCGGCGCCGCTCGCTCGACGAGCATCAGACGCTGGCCAGGGCGAATTTCGCGCACGCCACGACGCATCGCAGGACGCCCGTTCCTGCCGGCGGAGATGGCCGCACGCCGCTCTACATCCCTGCGGCGCTCGATCCGCTCGCGCACATCCTCGACGTCGGCCCACCAAGCACGGGCCTCGGAAGCTCGTGGCATCGGCGGCGATGCTAACAGCGCCTCCCGGCGGCAAAAAACCGCTCCGCTACTTATCTTCCCCCTGTTTGCGCAAAGGTCTTGGCGACCGCGCGGAAAGACCTCAGTGCCCGGCGACGGCGGCGACGAAATCCGCGACCGCTTCGGCTTCCTTGCCCTGGTAGAGCTGGGCCGGCATGTTGCCGTTACCGCGCGCGCGACCTTCGGCGATCGCGTTCAAGCACGAGCGCCCTGCGGCCGGCTTCGGTCGGGATCTCCGAGCCGAGTCTGACGTCGAGGTTGGGCCCGGTACGGCCCACCGAGTTGGCCCCCGCAAGCGTATGGCAGAACGAGCAGGTGTCGGAGAAGAGCACACGCCCATGCTGCTCCTGAGCATCGAGTCTGACTCCGCCAACCGCTTCGGCGGCCTTGTTGTTGCCGTTGTCGATCAGCACGATCGCCGGCACGACCAGCCCGAAGGCGAACGCGAGCGCGACGAGCAAGTACACGACCCGCTGGCTCGCCTTGGATTCGGTGTTTTGGGCGCCGCCCTCGCCACTCGAGGAGCCTCGCCGCATCGCAACGAAGAACACGCCGAGGCCGACCGCGACCCAAAAGGCAATGACTGCGTAAATCATCGGGTCGGCACGATACATGAGCATCCGGCTCGGAGTGCTCCTCGCCGCAACCGCACTCGGAGTTCGATGAGAGCTCTCTTCGCATGCCTTTAGGGAATGCCTAAGTTGGGCGCTACGCTGAAGGCAGGATCTGGAGTCTCGAACACTGGACGTGCCAACGTGAACATCCTGCGCCGCCTGCCCCTCTCGCGCCTGCTGCTGCTATGCGGCGTGGTGGTGGCCGTCGGGATCGGCGCCACCGCCCTCGCGCTGGCGGTCGGCACGGGTCCGACGCCGCCGCCCAAGCCGCTCGCCAGCGCTGTACACGACGCGCTATCGGCGCCGAAGGTGACTGGCGTCAGCGCACGCATCCAGTTCACCAACCACCTACTGGAAGGCGCCAACCTCGCAAGCAGCGGCGGCGAAGCGGGCCAGCTGACCTCCAGCCCGCTGCTGACAGGGGCCACGGGACGGCTGTGGATCGGCTCCGAAGGCCATGCACGCCTGGAACTGCAGTCCGAACAGGGCGACACGCAGATCCTCTACGACGGGCACACCGCGTCGCTCTACGACGCCGCGACGAACACGCTCTACCGCTACACGCCGAAGCAAGAATCTGGCGAAGAAACGCTGGGGGCGGCAACGGACAGGAAAATCGAGAGTGGCGCCAGTGCACCTGCTGGCACGAGCCCGCGCGGTGCGCCCACGGTCGGCGAAATCGAAGAAGGCCTCACTAACGCCGACAAGCACGCCAGCATCTCCCCCGCCACACCAACCAATGTCGCGGGACAGCCCGCCTACACCGTGAGGGTCTCGCCGCGCGAAAACGGCGGCCTGCTCAGCGGCGCCGAGCTGTCCTGGGACGCGACCACAGGCATACCGCTGCGCGCCGCGATCTACTCCACGAGCAGCACCGCGCCCGTGATCGAACTGGCGGCCACCGAAATCTCCTACGGCCCAGTCGAAAGCTCGACGCTGAACTTCACCCCGCCCGCGAACGCCAAGGTCGAGGAAGTCGCGCTCCCGAGCGGGCACGGCGCGGGCGCCCCGGGATCCTCCCCCGCGGGCGAAAAGCCGCATGTGAGCACCAGCGGCAAGGGCCTCGGCGCGATCGTGCTAGCGGAAAGCCCAGTCAAGGCGGGCGAAAGCGAATCGAGCTCCTCCGAGTTGGAAGACCTGCCGAAGGTCAACATCAATGGCACAAGCGCAAGTGAGCTCCCCACACAGCTGGGCACGCTGCTCACATTCGAGCGCGCGGGCGTGCGCTACCTGCTGGCGGGATCGGTGACACCGGCAACGATCGAGGCGTTCGCGCGAGGCCTGTGATCACTCCAGGGGCTGCGGCGGATGGATCGTCGTTCCTGGCAAGGACGCAAGGAGTGTGGCGTGCTTGGCACGCGAGCGACTGAGGACGCCGCCAGGAACGACGAGGCGCCGCCGCCGGTCAGGGCGCGCGGTCTTGTCAAGCGCTACAGCGACGTCCTGGCGGTCGACCACATCGACCTGAACGTACAGGCAGGCGACGTGTACGGCTTCCTCGGCCCCAACGGCGCCGGCAAGACGACGACGCTGCGCATGGCGCTGGGCCTGATCACCCCGAGTGAGGGTGTCGTCGAGCTGTTCGGGCGCGACCCGATGCGGGAGGGCGCAAGGGCGCTGCAGGACGTGGCTGGCTTCGTCGAGGCGCCGCGCTTCTACCCGTACATGACAGGTCGCAAGAACCTCGAATTGCTGGCGGCGCTGGACGGCGAGGGGGCGGGCGGCCGTGTCGAGGAGGTGCTAGAGACGGTCGAGCTGGCCCCGCGCGGCAAGCACAAGGTCGGCGGCTACTCGCACGGCATGCGCCAGCGCCTGGGCATCGCGGCGGCCTTGTTGCGCCGCCCGCGTCTGTTGATCCTCGACGAGCCGGCCACGGGCCTGGACCCGGCCGGGATGCGCGACATGCGCACACTGATCCGCCGCCTGGCCGAGGAGGGCATCACAGTGCTTCTGTCAAGCCACCAGCTGCCGGAGGTACAGGACCTGTGCGATCGCGTGGCGATCGTGGACCGCGGAAAAGTGGTCTACGAGGGTGCCCTCGCCGACCTACGCCGCCAGGGAGGAGCGGGCTACCGCCTGCGCACCACCGACGACAGCCGCGCGCTGGAAATCGTGCGCGGGCAGCCGGGCGTCGAGCACGCGCAGGTGGGCGAGCACGGCCTGAGCTTCCAGGCCGACGAGCAGCACGTGGGCGCCTTGTCGCTGGCGCTCGGGCAGGCCGGCGTGGCGATCCTCGCGCTCACCCCTGAGCTGGCGACGCTCGAGGACCTGTTCTTCCGACTCACTGAAAACGGCAACAGCGCAGGCGGAGACACGCCGCCGGATGCGTATGCGGATAGTCGGGGCGCAGGCACCGTGGCCCAGGTGCTCTCACGCGGCATGGCGAGCCGACAATGAGCAGCGTCGCCACCCCCTCCCCCGCCCTGCCGGCGTCGGCGTCGGCGACCCGCGCACACCGACCTTCGACGCTGACCGTCTACCGCTGGGAGCTGCGCAAGCTCGCTTCCCAGAAGCGCACGTACCTGGGTCTCGGCCTGGCGGTCCTACTGCCGCTGATCTTCGTAATTGTGCAAAACCTGCACCAGCATCGCGGTCACGGCGCAGAAAGCATCATCGCCACGCAGATAACCCAGTCGGGCCTGGCCACGCCCGTGCTGATGCTCGAGTTCCAGGCGTATTTCATGCTGCCGCTGATCGCCGCGCTGGTGGCCGGCGACATCGTCGCCGCCGAGGACGGCAACGGCACGCTCAAGACGATCCTCACGCGCTCGGTAGACCGCGGCCAGGTATTCGCGGCCAAGGCGCTGGTAGCGCTCAGCTACGGCGCGCTGGCCGTCTTCCTCTCGGCGGCGGTGGCCACGGTGGCGGGAGTGGCCTCATGGGGCTTTCACCCGATCGTCACGCTGTCGGGAAGCGTAGTCTCGGCAAGCGAAGGCCTGCTGCTCGTGTTCGCGGCCAACGCCTGCTATCTGATCCCGCTGTTCGCGGTGGCGTCGATCGGCGTGCTGCTGTCCACGGCCACGCGCAACAGCACCGCGGCGGTGGTCGGCACGATCGGCTTCGTGATCCTCTTGTACATCGTGGCGGGTATACCGGGCCTTGAAGGCATCAAGCCGTATTTGCTCACCGAACAGTTCCAGGGCTGGCACGGTTTGTTGCGTACGCCGACGGACTGGGCCCCGGTGACGCACTCGTTGTGGGTTTGCGCGTTGTATGTGGGACCGGCGCTGGTGGCGGGATATTTGGTTTTCCTGCGGCGGGATGTGGCGGGCGGGTAGGCCCGGCGGGTGTTCGAATCGCACCGGGCGCGTACCTGCGATTTGAAGCTCCAGGGCCGTTGCCGTGCTCGGCGTGGCCAGCCTCGTCTCTGCGCTTGGCTCTTATCGGCTGCCTGTGAAAAATTCCATCGCAAGCGGTGCGTAAGGTGCTCCATGTGTCTCAGTTCCCCTCCATGAAGGCAACGCGGCTCTTGCGCATCCTGACCTCTGATCCTCTGAACTACGGGATAGCGCGCCAATCCGGATCGCATCGTCGTCTCCAAGCCGACGGCCGACCGACGTTGACGTGGGCGTTCCATGACCGGCGTACCCTCGCACCAGGTGAGGTGCGGCGCGTTCTCGTCAATCATGTAGGTCTTGCGGAAGACGAGGCTCTACGGCTACTCTGAACGAGGAAGATCATGGACACCATCCGCATTCTCCATCACCACTCCCCCGGCTACGGCTGGAGCTTTGAGTCGCCCGACATTCCGGGACTGGCCGGCGGCACCGAGGGATACGATGCCGCCCACGCAGAGCAAGCCGCACGGTTTGCCTTGGCTTGTGCGGCTGAGGAGCAGGGTCTTCCTGTTCCGGTAGATCCGATCTTCGAGCACTACGTGCCAGCTGGCGTAGCTGTCGCCGCTTAGCTTCGCCCGCTGCAAGGCTCAGCGGGAGGATAGGCTTTAATAGCGGAAGCGTGCTACGCTGTGCGACATGAGGACCGTTACTCATCGCGAGATGCGCAATCAAAGCGGCGACATCCTGCGTCGTGTCGCCCACGGCGAGACCATCCAGGTCACCAATAACGGCCAGCTCGCGGCCTTGATCGTGCCGCCGAACACCGATCCGCTCGCGGATCTCCTCTCCCGAGGTCAGGTGAGGGTGGCGCGCAACCCCCTGTCCAGCTTGCGGTCGATCGTTCGACGCAAAGACGCGGCCGACAGCCAGACGATAGTGGCCGACGTCCGTGGCCACTGGTGAGGATTAGCTACCTGGATACCTCGGCCGCGATGAAGCTCATCCTCGACGAGCCGCAATCCGAGGCGCTGACCGCTGAGCTGGCAGGAGAGGACGATAGGCGGCTGGTCGCCTCCTGGTTGCTGCACACCGAGATGCACTGTGCCGCAGGCCGCCACCCCAAAGATGTCGACCTCGACGCAGTGGGGACCGTGCTCGATTCCGTGAGCCTGATCGACGTCACACGCGGAGACCTGCTTGCGGCCGGCACGCACGCGCCGCTGCGATCCAATGACGCCATCCATCTAGCCGTCGCCCTCAGGGTCGGCGCCGATGAGATCGTCACTTACGACGGGGAGCTTGCCGAGCGAGCGACAGCAGCCGGCCTGCCCGTGTTGTCACCGGAAAGCAGCTTCTAGTTTGGCCAGCTCGCTGGTGGCGGTGTCGGCGGGGCGTAGCCCACGAGGCGCGGCACACTGCAATTTACTTTAGTGCGCCGCTGCTATCGCGCTGTTGCTCGTTGCCGTGGCCGAGCCGTTGTCGCGCGTGGTCTGGAAGCGTAAGGGGAGCGGGGTCTCGTAGTAGCTCGCCGTCGCCCCCAGGCCAACACTATTTCCGCGTCAACGGTGCCTGCGGGCGTGGGCCGCGCCGAGGATCACGCCGATGCGCGTGCCGACCGAGAAATGGCTGCCCGGCGTTCCCGTTACACGGCTATTCGGCCGTCACGTGCCAGGAATAAAACAAATCAGCTGCCAGGTGATAATCGCAAACCAGCCAGGAGGCCCCGTGAATATACCGGGCGCGGTAGAAACCGCAGCCGCCGTGTGCACTCGGCGCTTTTACTACCCCCAGCGATTTTGACTCCCACACATACGTAGTTTTTGGCACCGGGTCCGCCCTCGGGCGAGGCAGAGCACGCTAGGCGATGAGATGGAAGCCCGCCCCAAACGCGTTCGCGATAGCGACCGAAGGAAGAATCAACTAAAAACCACCAAGCGAATCCACCGTTAATCTGACACTCCCTATGTGGGACCGGCGCTGGTGGCCGGGTATCTGGTCTTCCTACGGCGGGATGTGGCGGGGGGATAAGGGCAGCGCCAGCAAGTTTGCTCGGCCTGAGCTTCCGCTTGCCTTCCGTTTCACGTCCGTTTCTTGCTACGGTTGGGTTGTGACTCTGGCATATGCAGATGAGGCAATCCGGATCAGGCAGCTCGCACCGCTGACCGAGCGCGACATCGCCCGCGCGACCGGAGCGGGAGTTTCGACGGTCAGCGCATGGCTCCACCGTACCCGAGCGCCAACCGGCCAGCGGGCGGAGCGACTGGTGGAGCTCTCCGCAATCATCGACCGGCTGGCGTCTCTGTTGGAGTCCGATTACGTGCCGGTATGGCTGAATCGCCCGCTCGCGGCGCTCGACCATCGCAAGCCGATCGACGTGCTCGCCGATGGCGGCTACGAGCAGCTCTCGAGCCTCGTAGCGGCGCTCGAATCTCCCACCTTCACGTAGTACCGGTGGACGCGCCGCGCGTGACGCGCATGCCGGTCACCGGCACGTGGCTACGCCACATCCCAGCTGGCAGCAACCCGCTGTACCGCTCACCCCACCAGCCAATGGGCGCTGGCAGCGCGGAGCCACCGTCGAGGGCATCTACCTGGCCGCTGAGGAGACGACAGTATGAGCCGAGTGGTATCGCTGGCTCGCGGAGCTCGAGATCGAACCGCTACGCGGACTGCCACGTGAGCTTTGGCAGTACCGGACGGCACGCGAGAATCGGCGAAGCGGGCGTCAGCCGTGACGATCGTGAGGCCCTCAGACCCTCTCGACCAACGTTCCTTTACGCTACAGTAAAGGAATGCCGCGTATATCCAGCAAGCATCAGATCACGCTCCCGGTCGAGACACTGCAGCGCGTCGGTCTGAAAGGCGGCGACGAGGTCGCGATCGAAGCCGAGGGAGCCGATCGCATCGTGGTTCGTCGGATTGGCAAAGACGCCGGTGGCGCCTTTGGCGTGTTCGACGGCCTGTACGAGCCCGGCTACTTGGAGCGGTTGCGTTCCGCGGAGCGGGCGTGAGCGGGTGTGTGCTCGACACCGACGTCGTTATCGCAGCACTGGACCGTCGGGACGCGCACCATGCCGATGCGGCCAACGCGCTCACAGGCATGCTGGCGGCCGGCACGCCACTGTTGCTGTCGCTCGTCAACTACGCCGAGACGCTTGTCAGGCCGGCCGAAGATCCGGGCGCTCTGCAGACCGCCATCGACGCGTTGAGCGCATTGGGTATCGAGTTGATCGTCCCGACCCCGACGATCGCGATCGACGCGGCGCGCCATCGTGGCCTGAACATCAGCCTCGCGGACGGTTTCGCGCTTGCCACCGCGCAAGCTCGGTCAGCCACGCTCGCCACCTTCGATCGCCGGGTTCGCCGCTCGCTGTCCAAGGTAGGACTCG
Source organism: uncultured Solirubrobacterales bacterium (assembly GCA_963725265.1). Lineage (GTDB taxonomy): Bacteria > Actinomycetota > Thermoleophilia > Solirubrobacterales > Solirubrobacteraceae > Palsa-744. The sequence goes on along the minus strand of CAVRXP010000001.1, from coordinate 999,782 downwards.
AGTTGGCGCCCGGTATGGGCTGATCGCCGATCGCGGGTACGGGACCTTCCTCAGGCGTGACGTGGCGAGCGGTTGAAGCCCGCTACTGGGACCAGCGGCACGCGATAATCGGCGAAGCGGGCGTCGGCCGTGACGATCGTCAGGCCCTCACACAATGCCTGCGCTATCAGTAGTCGATCGAAAGGGTCGCGGTGATGAAGCGGCAGATCGGCGACGCGAAGCCCGTGCTCGGGAGCAAGTCCCAGGACCTGCACGCCTGCCTGCAGCACCCGCTCATGGAGGCGATCCGGCACCGTCAGCTTCCCGACGGCTACCTTGATGCCGATCTCGGCGAATGACACCGAGCTGTAGCGCAGCTCTTCGGCGGCGCTGACGGCGGCTGTCGCCTCCGGACCCAAATCGCGGGTCCCGCCGAGCTGCCACAACACGACGTGCGTATCGAGCAGCAGCCTCAAACGAGCTCGTCGTCGAGCATCTCGCCGATCTCGGCGTCCGTGAGCTCGAAGTCCTCGGCGATTCGGATCTGCCCGGACAGCGTGCCGCGCGCGGCGAGGAACAGTTCGCCCGGCCGCGGCGAACTATCGAGCCGGACAAGCCGCGCCACGGGAACACCGTTGCGCGCGATCTCCACGTCTTCGCCTGCCTCGGCGCGGGCGAGCAACTTGGAAAGCTCTGTCTTTGCCTGCCCAACGTTCACTCTCACGATACAAGAGGATAGCAGGCTTGGCCAATCCTGGCCAAGCCTTGATGCGCTATTCTGATGCGGATGACGCGCACCACTGTTGATGTCGACGAGTGTGCACTTGACTTGGCGCGCATAGAGCTCGGTACCAAGGGCCTGAGCGCGACCGTTAACGCAGCACTGCGCGAGGTGGGACGGCGACGGACGCTTGCGGACTTCGACGTGATCCGCGATATCGACGGAACGCCAACAGAGGTACAGGCCAACCGCCGGGAACGATTCGCTGAGTCGCAAAGCTGAGATCGAACCAGTCCGGCTCGATCGTCCCGCGCTGTTCGACACGGGCGTATGGACCTGGGCGCGCGACCGCCGTTTCCCCCAGCTTGCATCCTGGTTCAATGCCCAGGTAGCCGCCGACAACGTGCTCGTCTGCGACCTGATCGTCTTGGAGCTGATCCGCCTGACCCCAAACGAGCAGCGCGCACGAGATGTGACGGCCCGCCTCGACGCGTTCGAGTCGGTAGCGATGCCATCCGGGCTCTGGGCGCGCACGCGAGAGCTGCAAGCGCTGCTCTCGGCCAACGGCGACCATCGTCGAGTCCCGCCCGTGGACCTGCTGATAGCTGCGTCAGCCGAGCAGGCCGGCGTGCCGCTTGTGCATTACGACCGGGACTATGAACGCATCGCAGCCGTCAGCACGCTTCGCCACCATTGGCTTGTGCCGGACGGCGAACTGGTGTAGACAACACGGTGTCTGCGTGGATCCTCACTCGCGCCCAAGGCAACGGTCACGGGAGAGGCCCTCACCTAACTTCAACCGGCAGCTCCACCGCCCCGACCTCGACCTCGCCCAACAAGCGCCGCGCCTCCTTCGGGTCGATCAGGCCCGCTCCCAAGCGGCCCGTGGACTCCGCGCCGCACGCCACACCGAAGCGCAGGCACTGGTCCGGCGCGCGGCCCTCGTAGCGAGCCGCCACATAGCCCGCCAGGAAAGCGTCGCCCGAGCCGCGCTTGGCGACCGGCTCGCGCGGCGCCGTCTGGGCTCGGCGTAGGCACGATTTCCCCTCGACGAGCACGTCGGCGACACAGCCGTCGCCCATCGTCATGATCGCCTCGTGCGGTCCCAGCGCGACGATCTCGCGCACCGCCAACAGGCGTTCCTCCTCGGAGGCGAACTCGTGGCCGACCAGCTCCTCGGCCTCGAGGATGTTCGGGGAGACGACGTCGGGCTCGGCGCGGACGGCGTGCAGCAGCGCGTCGCCGTCGGTATCGATCACCGTCGTCACGCCGACTTTCTGCAGCTCGCGGATCAGCTCGGCATAGATCTCCGCGGAGACGCTCCGCGGCAGCGATCCTGCGAGCACCACGATCGCGGCGCCGCGTGCCAGATAGAGCAGCTTGTCGCGGAACAGCTCGACCTCCTGCTCGGAGACGGCCGGGCCGCGTTCGTTGACCTCCGTCTGCTCGCCGTTGGTGGGGTCGAGCACCGAGGTGTTGGTGCGCGACTCCTCGCGGATGCGCACGAAGTCGTTGAGGATCGCCTCCTCGGTGAGCTGCTCGACGATGTGCGTGCCGGTGGCGCCGCCGGCGAAGCCGGTGGCAATCACGGGCTGGCCGAGCGCCTTCAGGGCGCGCGCGATGTTGACGCCCTTGCCGCCGGCCATCGTGCGCTGCTCGACGGTGCGGTGGCGTCGCCCGAGGCGGAAGTTGGGCACTGACAGCGACTTGTCGATGGCCGCGTTGAGCGTCACCGTGATGATCATCTGGTGCTCTTCATCCGCGTTCTCGCGCACAGGCGGCCGGCTGGTCGTCCACGCGCCCTCCAGAGGCTAGCGGACGCGCCGTGTCAAAGCAGAAAAGCTGGATAAATTCCGCGGCGCTGGGCGCCCGCTTGCTCGCTGTCCTGCCTGTTCGGACGATTCGCCTGTCAGCGTCCCGAAAGCGTCCAGGCCAGCTCACGCAGACGCTCGGCCTCGGCGCGAGCCGCCGTGGCCGGATCGCCGCCAGTGGCGCGGTGGGCGTCGACGATCGAACGCGACGCGCTCACCAGTCCCGCGGCACGGCCGGGGGCAAAGGCAGGTGCCAAGTCCTCGACGCGGCCGCCCTGCGCGCCGACGCCCGGCAACAGAAAGACGGCATGGGGCATCAGCTCGCGCGCGCGCGCCAGATGCTGGGGCACGGTGGCGCCCACGACCGCACCCACATCGCTGAGACCCGATTCGCCGACGCCGTCGCTGCCCAGCTCCTCGACCAGCATCGCGATCCGCTCCCAGACGCGGCCGCCGCTTGTGAGCTCGAGATCCTCGATGTCGGCGGCGCCCGGATTCGAGGTGCGCACGAGCACGAGCACGCCCGCCACGTTGCCGTTGAGCGCGGCCGCCTGGCGGGCCGTGGAGACGAACGGCGCCAGCGCGTCCGAGCCCATCAGCGGGTTTACCGTGACGAGGTCCACGCCAAGTCCCTGCACGCTGCCAAATGGCGTGTCGCTCGCACCCATCAGCGCCCGCGCGTAGGCGTCCGCGCTCACGTCGATGTCGCCGCGCTTGCCGTCGGCGATCACGAGCAGCCCTGCCTCCCGTGCGTAACGCACCACCGCCGCGAGCATCTGCCAGCCGACGGCGCCAAGCACCTCGAAGCGCGCCAGTTGCGGCTTGACCGCGACACATGCTTCGCCGACGGCGTCGATCAGCGCACGACAATGGGCCAACATCGCCATCGCGGCCAGCTGGACCGGCGGTACATCCGACTCGCCATTGCGATCGTGCTCGAGGACTTTGGGCCACAAGCGCATCGGGTCGGGGTCGAGGCCGAGCACGATCTGCGACTCGCGCTGCGCCACGAGCGTCGCGAGCCTGTCGCCGAAATGAGTTGGCCCGTCGCCCGAGCCCGGTGGCCGACCCTCCAGGCCGGCGCTGGGAGCAGGCTGAGGAGTGGTCGGGGACACGACTGCTAAGAATACGCGCAGATATGGACCTTGCTCGCGTCTCCTGGATCGTGACCGTGCTGGTGGCGCTGCTGACGGCGGTATTGCTGCTGCTCTCCGGCTACACCGGCTATGCGGCGTTGAGCATCGCAGTTGGAGCTTCCGCGGCGATCAACCTGTTGTGAGCCACTGCTCCAGCGCGCGCAGGGCGCGGGCGCGGTGGCTGATCTCGTCCTTGCGCTCGTCGCTGAGCTCGGCCATCGTCGTATCGCCTGCCTGCCCCCCGTCGCGGGGGGCTCGTCGTCGGACAGGAAGGCGGGGTCGTAGCCGAAGCCGCGCTCCCCGCGCGGACGCTCGGCCAGCCTGCCGGTACAACGGCCCTCGAAGACGCGCTCGACGCCGCGCTCGAGATCGACATAGGCAAGCGCACACACATAGGCGAGCGGACTGCCCGCGGGCGCCTCGCGCAACAGCTTGGCGAGGTTCTGCTCGTCGGTTGCCTGCTCTCCCGCATAGCGGGCCGAGCGCACACCCGGCGCGCCGCCGAGCGCCTGCGCTTCGATGCCCGAATCGTCAGCGATGGTGATTCGCCCGGTGGCCGCGGCGGCGGCGCGAGCCTTGCCGAGCGCGTTCTCGGCGAAGGTCTCGCCATCCTCGGGCGGCAGGATCACATCGTCGGGCAGTGCATCGACCTGGTGACCTCCGAGCAGCCGCGCGAACTCGCGCCGCTTGTGCTCGTTGCGAGTGGCCAGCAGCAGCCTCACGAGACCTCGGCGAGCACCCGCTCCTGCGCGCCGCGCAGCTGCTCGATCCCATCGGCCGCTAGCGCCAGCAGCTCATCCAACGAGGCGCGAGAGAGCGGCGTGCGCTCGGCCGTCGCCTGCACCTCGACCAGGCCCCCTTCGCCGGTCATCACCACGTTGGCGTCGACCTCGGCGTTCGAGTCCTCGCCGTAGTCGAGGTCGAGCATCGCGGCGCCGCCGACGATCCCGCAGGAGACAGCCGCGATCGAGCCGGTCAGCGGCGAGCGCTCGATGCGCTCCTTGCTCTGCAGACGCTTACATGCCAGCGCGAGCGCAACATAGGCGCCCGTGATCGACGCGCAGCGGGTGCCGCCGTCGGCCTGCAGCACGTCGCAGTCGAGATAGATCGTGCGTTCCCCGAGCAGGTTCAGGTCGATCACGGCGCGCACGGAGCGGCCGATCAGACGCTGGATCTCGACCGAGCGGCCGTCGAGGCGACCCTTGGCGATGTCGCGCGCCTTGCGATCGCCGGTGGAGGCGGGGAGCATGCCGTACTCAGCCGTCAGCCAGCCACGGCCCTTGCCGGTCATCCAGCGCGGCACGCCCTCCTGAGCAGAAGCAGTGCAGATGATCCGTGTCTCCCCCATCGAGATCAGGGCCGAGCCGGTTGCCGTGCGCACGAACCCCGGCTCGATCTCGACCGGGCGCAGCTGCGCCGTGGTGCGTCCATAGCTGCGTTTGCGCACGGGACGCTCGGCCTGCTCGCTTTCCGCCGCGCCAGAGCCAGCAGGGACCTGCTCGCCGGGCTCGGCCGTTTGGCGCTCCTGGCTCATGCGAGCACTCCAACGCCCTGCAACTCCACCTGCTCGACCTCGCCGAGCGGCATCTGCAGGAAGCGCGTGCCGAGCTCTCTGAAAGCTGGGACGTCGCCGGTACACAGAAAGCGGTACTCCCCCTCGCCCCGCTCGCGCGGGTTGCGCAGGGCGCGCGCGGATAGGGCGTGCTCGACCTGGCGCACGAGCGCGCCGCCGGAGCTGATCAGGCGCACATCTGGGCCGAGCATTCGCTGGAGCATCGGACTGATGAGCGGATAGTGCGTGCAGCCAAGGATGACCGTGTCCACTGCGGCTTTGCGCAGCGGAGCACAGACCTCGCGCACCTGCTCCACCGCGCTCTCGTCGAACTGCCGGCCGGCCTGGATGATCGAGGCGAGCGTCGGGCAGGCGACCGCGTGCAGCGTGACGTGCGCGTCGATCGCGCCGACCGCACGCTCGTAGCTGCCGCTTGCCACGGTCGTCGGCGTAGCCAGCAAGCCGATACGCCCGCTATGGGTGGCGGCGACCGCCCGCAACGCCTCCGGTCTCACCACGCCGAGCACGTCGATGCCGAGCGTCGTCTCCATCATGCGCCGCTCGAGGATCGGCAGCGCGGCTGCGGTCGCGGAGTTGCAGGCGATGACGAGCAGCTTTGCGCGACGGCGCAACAGCTCCTCGGCGATCTCCGAGGAGAAGCGCGCCAGCTCCTCCGGCGAGCGCTCGCCGTAGGGGAAGCGGGCCGTGTCACCGAGATACAGGAAATCCTCGCGCGGCAGGCGCACGAGCAGCTCGTGCAGGACCGTCAGCCCACCCACGCCCGAGTCGAACACGCCGATCGGCCGAGCGCGAGGGTCGCTGGAGGTCGTGCTCACGCCAAGCATCATTCCAGAGCCGCTACCGTCGGGCCTGTGCGGGAGCAGATCGTGGGATCGGCAGACTCACATGCGGGGGAGCCGCGCGCGCTCGGGCCGCGCGCGCTCGTGCTGTCGAACATGCTTGCCGACGAAGCGCATCCCGAGCGCGGCCGTTTCGTGCGCGACCAAGTGGACGCGCTGCGCGCGCTGGGGGAATGGCGCGTGGAGCTCTACGAGTTCTCGCCAGGACCACGTGCGCTGGCGCGCGCCGGGCGCCACCTGCGTGAGCGCTATGCCGGCGAGCGCTTCGACGTGGTGCACGCCCATTTCGGCCTGAGCGCCTGGGCGGCGTTGGCGGTCAAAGCGCGCGGACGGGCGCTGACCGTGCACGGCACCGACCTGCGTCACCCGCGTACGCGCCTGGCCACGCTTGCCGTGCTTCCGAGCGTTGGGCTGCTCGCCGCGGTCTCCCAGGCACTCGTCGAGGAGATTCCCTCTCGCAGGGGACGTGCCCGCGCGCAGGTGCTGCCCTGCGGCGTGGACATCGAGCGTTTCAAAGCGATGTCCCGCCCGCGCGCGCGGGGCATGCTGGATTTGCAACCACAGATCCCCTGCCTGCTGTTCCCCGCCGACCCGAGCCGCCCGGAGAAGCGCTATGACCGCGCCCGGGCGCTTGCCGAGGCGGCCAAAGCGCGCTTGCTCACACTGGGCGGGGTCAATCCTCAGTGTGTGCCCCTGTACGTGAACGCCGCAAACGCGGTGATCGTACCCTCCGAGCGTGAGGGGTTTGGGCTGGCTGTACTCGAGGCGCTAGCGTGCGACGTGCCGGTGCTGGCCACGCCCGTCGGTATCCACCCGCAGGCGCTCGACGGCGTCGCTGGGACACTTTGCGCGCCATTTGAGCTCGAGCGCTGGCGGACTGTACTAGCAGCGCATCTGGCCGCGGAGGACCCGCGTGTGGATGGCCGCGCGCACGCTGAGCGCTTCTCGGCACGGGCGATGGCCGAACGGGTGGCGGCGGCATGGCGCTCACTCATCGCTGAGGCCGGATAGCATGAGGGCCGTGGTAGGAGCACCGGGAGGGAACAAGGCGGACGACGCTGAGCAGACGCCGCCGGCAGCTGTTCAGAGCGGGCAGACCGCCGGGCAGGCAGCGCGCGGGTCCCAGGACACGTCCGGGGCGTCCCCTGAGGCTGCGCCGAGCGCTGGGCAGAAGCAGACGGCGGCGGACGGGACGAGCGCGGGCGATGGACAAGCTTCGGCGGGTCCGCCGGCGAGCGGGCAGACGCCGGCGAGCGACAATGCTGGGCGCAGCTCCACCGAGCAGGCAGCCGAGCACGATCCGCCAGCGCCCGGCTTCGGGGAGCGCGGTCGCATGCGTCGTCGTGCTCGTTTTCTGCGCAAGGCGCGTGAGCTTGCCTATCGCGATCTCGGTGGGCTCGTGTTCGACCTGCACCGTTTCGGGCAGCGCAACGATCCGCTGGTGCTAGCCAAGCTTGCGACGTTGCGCGAGATCGATACCGAGTTGCGCGGACTCGAAAGCGGGTTGCGCGACCGCCGGCCGGTGACAGTGCTGCGCGAAGTCGGGATCGCCGCCTGTCCTCGCTGTGCGGCGATTCACGGCAGCGACGACCGCTTTTGCCCCGGTTGCGGGCTGGCCTTCGACGCGAACGCGGACCGGCCGATCTCAACCGCGCCAGTGATCTCCCAGGCCCATACGGCGCCCGCTCCGGCGCAACCGCCGCTTGCCGCGCCGCCGACCGCTGCCGCGGCTGCCTCGGTCTCCTCAGTCTCAGGCCCGGGCCCTACCCCTCCTGCGCTCAAGCCGACCGCCTCGCCGGTCGCGGCAAAGCCCAACCCCAACCCGCCGGCGCTCCCGGCCAAACAGGCAGTCTCGGCCCCGGTCGAGCCGGCTCCGGCAACCGCTGCGGCCGCCACCAAGCCCGCCTCCAATCCGCGTAGCCCACGGCCCAGGAACCCGGAGCGGAAAACCCCGGAGCCAGCGGGGGAGGACGAACCCACGCAGGTTTTGCGGCCACCGCACGGGGACGCGAACGCGTGAGCGCTCAGGCGCCGGGCACGTTTCAGGCCGAGGCTTTGCCACGCGAGGTCTGCCCGCTCTGCCGGGCTCCGCTGAGCCCCGATCAGAGCTGGTGCCTGCGCTGCGGAGCCGCCGCGCGCACCCGCCTGGCGGCGCAGCCGAAATGGAAGGCGTTGGTAGTTTCGCTGATGCTCGTCGTGGTGCTGTCGCTGGGCGTACTCGCGGCGGCGCTGGTGAAGCTCGCCGGGTGAGGCGCGTGGACGCCGACGTGGCGGTCGTCGGCGCCGGCGCGGCCGGGCTTTACGCAGCGCTGTGCGCGGCCAACGAGGGGGCCACGGTCGCGCTGCTGTCGGCGATGGCGCTGGCACAGACGGCCAGCTATTGGGCGCAAGGCGGGCTCGCGGCGGTACTCGCGGCCGATGACAGCTTCGAACTGCACCTCGGCGACACCGAGCGGGCTGGTCGTCAGGCGGTGCGCGGCTCGGCCGCCGAGGTGCTGGTCCGCGAGGCGCCTGAGCGCGTACGCGACCTCGAACGACTCGGCTTTCATTTCGACGCGGACCGTCGTGGGCGCGTGGCGCTCGGGCTGGAGGGTGGGCATTCGGTGCGCAGGATCGTGCACGCTGGCGGCAGCGCGACCGGCAGGCGGCTTTTGCGCGAGCTCTCAGCGCTGGTCGTCGCGCATCCCCGCGTGCGTGTCGTCGAGGGGGCGCGCGTGAGCCGCTTGCTGTGCGATGGGGATGGCACCCAGGCCCGCTGCATTGGCGTCGCATACCGACCGATCGGCGATCCCAGCGTTCGCGATCCCAGCGTTCGAAGTCCCGAGCGCGCACCCGAGCGGACGCTCTTGGCACGAGCGAGCATTCTCAGCACCGGCGGCGCGGCGGCCCTGTGGGCGCGCACGACCAACCCGCCCGGCTCGATCGGCCAAGGGCTGCTGTTGGCGCACGCCGCCGGCGCCGAGCTGGCCGACCTCGAGTTCGTGCAGTTCCATCCGACGGCCGTGATCGGCGTCGAGGGGCGCGAAGGCTTTTTGATCACCGAGGCGATCCGTGGCGAGGGCGGCACACTGCTCGACAGCGACGGCCAGCGGTTCGTCGACGAGCTCGCGCCACGCGACGAGGTCTCGCGCGCGATCCAGAATCGCCTGCGCGAGAGCGGCGCCGGCTCGGTCAGCCTCGACATGCGCGCGATCGACCCTGGCCTCTTCCCGAACGTCGTCGGAGCTCTGCGCGAGGCTGGGCTCGACCCAACACGCGAGCTCGTGCCTGTCGCGCCGGCCGCGCACTACACGATCGGCGGGATCGTCACCGACCTGCAGGCCCGCTCCGGCGTGGCTGGGCTGTATGCGGTCGGCGAGACGGCCTGTACCGGCCTGCATGGCGCCAACCGGCTGGCGTCGAACTCGCTGAGCGAGTGTTTTGTCTTCGGGCGGCGCGCGGCGCTGGCGGCGCTCGAGGAGCCGGCGCTTGCCACAACAGCCACATCCGGCGGCCCCGACTCGATCGACGCGAGCGATCGAGGCTCCCCTGGGTCTTCGACGATCGACTGGCGATCACAGGGGTCGGCGGACGAGCAGCACGACGTCAGGCTCGCACTGTGGCGCCACGCCGGCATCGAGCGCTCCGCGGACGGGCTGGCGCAGCTGTTGGAGAGTCCGCACCCGCTGGCGCGGCTGATCGCGCGCTCGGCGCTGACGCGCGAGGAGAGCCGCGGCACGCATACACGGACCGACCATCCCGAGCGCGACGCGCGACTGGACGGCGAGCACGTGGTCGTCTCCGGCGACGGCGAGACGCTCGCTTGGCAGGCTTGGCGATAGCAAAAAGCTAACCCGAGCTTAATCAATTACTTCTGTGCGCCTTAGGAATGGCTTGGATACTCGACATGTCCGGTCCTTTTTGGCAAGGGCCTGTGTTGAAGAGAGCAGAACTATGTACCAGTTCAGCCGAGCGATATATAGGGAGTTGGCGCCGTACATTACGGAGTCCAGGCCCGACGCCGGGGCAGCTTCCAATCACAAGCACGTGCTCGACGCGTGCGAGTCGGCGGTCGAGCGGCTCGCCACCGACCGCCACTACTTCGCCAGGCCCGCTCGTACGCTGTTCTACGACATCAGGACCTACTTCCCGATGAGCGCCCAGGAGCGGGTGCTGCAGACCGTGTGCCGCTACATGGGGCTGGCCCAGCGCTTCCTTGCCGAGAATCCACTGGCGGCGCACGCTGCCGTGACCGACGAGCCGCCCACCTGTCGCGCGACCACACGCAAGGGCTCGACCTGCCAGCGTGTGCCGTTGCCGCACAACGGCTATTGCCCCTCCCACCAGCATCTGGCCGACACCGAGCACAGCGAGCGCCTGGCCGCAGCCTAGGGGGCCCTGGGCAGGTCGCATAAGTAGCCTTCCCGGGTGATGCTGCTCGGGGTCGATGTGGGTGGGACGTTCACCGACGCGGTACTGGTCGACGAGGACGGAGGCGTCTACACCGCCAAGGTGCTCAGCACATCTCCAGCGCAGGAGCAAGGCGTGATGGCCGCGATCGCCGGCGTGCTCGCTCGCGCGCGGGCCGAAGGGTCTCAGGTCCGGCGCTTTGCCCACGGCATGACCGTCGCGACCAACGCCCTGCTTGAGTCCTCGCAGGGCCATGCGCCCGTGGGTGCGGCGCAAGCTCGCCAACCCGCACGCACCGCGCTCGTCGCAACCGAGGGCTTCACCGATGTCGTCGAGCTTGGGCGCCAGGCACGCTCCAGCCTGTATCGCCTTTGTGAGGCTGGGCCACGGCCGCTGGTCCCGCCACTGCTGCGCTTCGGGGCCGCGGAGCGGATGGGCCCAGACGGGGTGTTGCGCGAGCTCGACGAGGGCGCCACAGAGACGCTGCTGGAGCGGCTGGCGGACGCCGAGCCGCAGGCCGTTGCGGTCGTGCTGCTGCACTCCTACGCCCATCCCGAGCACGAGCGCCGGCTGGGTGAGCTGATCCGCGCCCGCCTGCCCGACGTGCACCTGTCGCTGTCGCATGAGCTTGTCGGCACCTTCAGGGAGTACGAGCGCGCGAGCACCACCGAGGTGGACGCCGCCCTCTCGCCGCTGCTTGCTTCGTATCTGCGCGCGCTCGGCGAGCTTGCTCGCGCGCAAGGGTTGCCGAGCGTTCAGGTGATGCAGTCCTCCGGGGGGCTCACCGAGGTCGCGCACGCCGCGCGCCACGCGGCGCTGACCGTGCTCTCTGGGCCTGCCGGCGGCGTCGGCGGGGCGCTGCTGGCCGGTGAGGCGAGCGGCGTGCGCGACCTGCTGTGTTTCGACATGGGCGGCACCTCCTGCGACGTTTGCTTGATCGAGGGCGGGCGCGCGGCCGAGACCGCGCAGCGCAAGCTCGCCGGGCGGGCGCTTGCCCTGCCGGCGCTCGACATCCATACCGTCGGCGCGGGCGGCGGTTCGATCGCTTGGCGGGACGCCGGCGGAGCGCTGCGTGTCGGGCCCCAGTCTGCCGGGGCCGCGCCCGGACCCGCCTGCTACGGGCTGGGCGGCACACGCGCGACCGTGACCGACGCCAACCTGGTGCTGGGGCGGCTGCTCGACGACGCGCCGCTGGCCGGTGCCCTTCAGGGCACACGCTCTGGGGCGCACCCTGAAGGGCATACCCAAAGGGCACGCGGCAGGCAGGCAGGCGGTGTGCACCTCGACAGGGGCGCCGCCGAGCTGGCCGTGGGAGCCCTTGCGCAGGAGCTTGGGCTCGACGTGCTCGCCTGCGCCGAAGGGATCGTGCGAGTCGCCGAGACCGAGATGAGACGGGCGCTTGCGGTGATGACTGTGGAGCGCGGGATCGACCCGCGGCGCTTCGCACTGATGCCCTTCGGCGGCGCCGGGCCGCTGCACGCCGTTTCGCTGGCCGGGGAGCTTGGCATCACACGCGTGCTCTGTCCGCGCGCGTGCGGCGTGCTGAGCGCACTCGGCCTGGCGGCCGCCGCGCCCCGGCGCGACGCGTCGAGCACGGTCATGCTCAGCGGCGCGCGATTCACACGGGCGCGCGTCGCCGATGCGCTGCAGGCGCTCCTCGCGCGTGTTTGCGAGGAGCTTGGCGAGCCTGCCGAGCGCATCGGCGTGCGCTACGAGCTGCGCTACCGCGGACAATCGTTCGAGCTGGCGATCGACGAGGAGTCGCAGCCTGAGGATATTTTTGGAGAATCGTTCGTTCCCGTCAATCACACGCCGATAGCCGACTCCCACACGCTGTGCAATCCCCTGCGCCTGCGCGAGGTGTTTGCGGCGGCGCACGAGCAACGCTACGGCTATCGCGACGAGGACGGTGAGGTGGAGCTGGTGAATCTGCGTGTGTCGGCGAGCGGATCGCGGCCCGCGCTTGAGTTGAGCGTCGCCGCCGAGGAGCCGGCCGCGCCGGAGAGCACGTTAGTGGCCTTCGACGGAGAGCGGCTACAGGCGCGGCTGTGGCGCGGCGAGCTGCCACCCGGATTGCGCGTGAGCGGGCCCGCGCTGTGTGCGATGCCCGAGTCCACGCTGCTGGTGGCGCCCGGCTGGAGCGGACTCGTGGACGAGCACGGGACGCTGCTATTGGAGCAGGAGGGGGCGTGAGCGCGCTCGATCCGATCGAGCTGCAGGTGATCCTCGGCGCGCTGCGGGCTGCTTGCGAGGAGATGGGAGCTGTGCTCGTGCGCTCGGCCCATTCGGCCAACATCAAGGAGCGTCGCGACGCATCCACCGCACTGTTCGATCCTCGCGGTGAGATGGTGATGCAGGCCGAGCACATTCCCGTGCACCTCGGCTCGATGCCAGCCGCCGTGCTCGCCGTGCTCGACCGGGCGCAGCGACCCGGCGTGTCCTGGGTGCTGAACGATCCCTTCGCGGGCGGAACCCATCTGCCGGACATCACGGTTGTGACTCCAATTTTCGCGAATGCCCCCCGCGCGCGCGGGGGGCATTCCGTTTTGGAAGGGCCCACCACCCGGCCCGACCAGACCCCCGCAGACCCACCCGAAATCGCCGCCGCGGGGCCGATGATCGGCTTCGCTGCCAGCCGGGCCCACCACGCCGACGTGGGCGGAGCAGTGCCCGGGTCGATGCCGGCCGACAGCCGCACGCTGGAGGAAGAGGGTGTCGTGATCGCCCCCCGCGAGTTGACCGAGGCAGCGATCGAGGAGCTTGTGGCGCAGATGCGCCAGCCCCAGGAGCGCAGAGCGGACCTGCGCGCCCAGCTCGCCGCCAATCGCATCGGCGCGCTGCGCCTCCGCGAGTTGGCCGAGCGTGTCGGGGTGCGCCACCTCGCCACGGCGATCGAGGAGGTGCTCGACTACGCGGAGCGGCGCACGCGTGCCTGCATCGCCGCGCTGGCGGACGGGGTGCGCGAAGCCCGCGACGTGCTGGAGGCGCCAGAGGGCGATCTGCCGTTGCGGCTGAAGGCGACGATCGCCGGCGAGCGATTGGTGCTCGACTTCAGCGGCTCGGCTGGCCGCCACGATGGCAATCTCAACTGCCCGCTGGCTGTCACGCTGTCGGCTTGCTGGTTTGCGGTGCGGGTGCTGACCGACCCCGATATCCCACCCTCGGCCGGCGCCTACCGGGCCGTGGAAGTAATCGTGGCGGAGGGGTCGCTGTTGAACGCCCGACCGCCCGCCGACTCGTCTGAGCCCGCGCCCGCCGTGGCAGCAGGCAACGTCGAGACCTCCTCGCGCGTGGCCGACCTCGTGCTCGGCGCGTTCGGGCGGGCGCTCGGGCAGGGGACGATGAACAACCTGACGCTCGGCAACGACGCCTTCTCCTACTACGAGACGCTTGGCGGCGGGCAGGGGGCCTGCGCGGACGCCGACGGGCCCAGCGGCGTGCACGTGGCGATGAGCAATACGCTGAACACACCCGTCGAGGCGCTCGAGCGCGAACTGCCGCTGCTCGTCAGCGAGTACTCGCTGCGGCGCGGCTCCGGCGGGGGCGGCAGGCACAGGGGCGGCGACGGCGTCGTGCGCGAGCTGCAGGCGCTGAGCGACATGACCTTCTCGCTGATCGGCGAGCGCCGCCGCCACGCGGCTCCCGGGGCAGGGGGCGGCTCGCCGGGCAAGCCGGGCCGCGACACCCTGATCGGCAGCGATACCCCGGAGGGCACACGCGGCAAGCCAAAGAGGTTGCCGGCGAAGACGACGGGTAGGCTTCATGCCGGTGAGCGACTTCGCATCGAAACACCTGGAGGTGGCGGATATGGCGCGCCGTCCGAGCTCCCCCGCCCCAGCGACCAGTCAACCTGAGAGCCGCTCGCGCCGCCCTGCCGGAGAGCACACGCGTGGCTGAGCGCGTCGGTTTTCTGGGCCTCGGCATCATGGGCTCACGGATGGCCGCGAACGTGGCCAAGGCCGGCTATCCGCTGACTGTCTGGACGCACACCGACGGCAAGGCGCGGCGTTGGGCGCAGGAGCACGATGCCACCGCTGTAGACACACCGGCGGAGGTGGCTGGCGCCAGTGACGTCGTCGTGAGCATGGTCGTCGACGGCGCCCAGGTCGAGAGCGTGCTGTGCGGCCAGAACGGTGTGCTCGACGGAGCCAAAGACGGGCTGCTTTGCGTGGACTCCTCGACGATCGCCCCGACCGATACGCGACGGATCGCCGCGCGCCTGAAGGAACGTGGGATCGCCATGATCGACGCGCCCGTGACCGGCTCCTCGCCGCGCGCGCAGGACGGGACGCTGACGTTCATGGTCGGTGGCGAGGCGAGCGACTTCGAACGAGTCAAGCCGTTGCTGCAGACGATGGGCGAGCTGATCGTGCACGTCGGTGCGCTTGGACAGGGCGAGATGCTCAAGCTGATCAACAACTCCCTCGGCGCCGCCAACGCCGCGGCGGTGGCCGAGGCGCTGCTGCTGGCCAAGGCGACCGGGGTTGACCTGGACGCGCTCGTGGCGGTGACCCAGAGCGGCTCAGGCGCCTCGGCGCAGATGCAGATGAAGTCTGGGGCGATGCGCGCGCATGACTATTCGACGCTGTTCAAGACCGAGCATCTGCTCAAGGACGTGCGCCTGTGCCTGGAGGAAGCGCAGGCAGCTGGCATTCCCTTCCCCGCGGCCGCCCACGCACGCGACCTGCTCGCCGCGACGATGGGCCGCGGGCATGGCGCTGACGATTATGCGGCGATGATCGAGTCGGCCGAGGGGCTCGCCGGATGGCGACTGTAGGAAACGCTTCCGGCGGATACCCCAAAAAGAGCCCATTCGCGCTCCTGTAAACGTGCGGCGTTTGGCACCGAAAGACGCCGAATCATCCAGAAAAACCCTCGATTTGCAGGGGATTTGGGATTTTCGCTCGGATTTCGTATCTTTAAGGGCAGCGGCACCCTGTGCCATGCGCCTTTAGGGAGGCGGCACGGATGGGGTTGCACGGTTTTCAGACGATCTCTCGTAGTCAGGTCTTTCAAAATGCCAATTGCTCTCAAGGAATGGGCGGTCACCGTCCGCGCCCTCGCCGAAGGCGAGCAGCTGATCACCCTGCGCAAGGGGGGTATCCGCGAGCCGGAAAAGCACTTCAAGCTCGATCACGACCGCTTCTTTCTCTATCCAACGTTCGACCATCAGCGCAACGACCTCGTGCGCGAGTCCCACCAGCCCGAGCTGCGTCGAGCGCTCGAGGAAGGCGTCTGGAACGACGGCGAGCCGTCGGTGAGCGCTTTCAGCGTCGAAGGCGGTATCCAGCAGCCCGAGCGTGTGCGCATCAGGGCCTGGGCCGAAGTGGCCGGGCACTTCACGATTTCCGATCCCCGTTGCGTCGACGCGCTGTCGCCGTTTTATGTGTGGACACCCGACTACGCCGAGAAGCGCCTGGAATGGAAGCGCCGCCATCCCCTGCACGTGCTGCTGCTGCGCACCTACAGGATTCCCCGTCCCGTTACCGTCAAGGTGAAGGACGAGTACGGCGTCTGCAGCTCTTGGCTCGAACTGCAGCGCGAACTGCCCTTCGAGGGCACCCCGGTGCTCTCCGACGGCGAGTTCGAACGCGCCGCCGAAGAGATCGAGTCGATCACACGCGAAGCCGGGCAGCCGATGGGCCAGCCGGTGCTGGTCTGAGCGCCACAACCCCTTCGACGTTCTCGAGTTTCAGGAAGACATCGCCGCATGCGGCGATGTCCCGGACGGTGCATGCACCGTCCGGCGGGTCGGCACATGTGCCGACCCGAACAGCGTTATGCAAGCAGCTCCCGAGCCCGGTCGGCCTGCGAGACGGGCACGAGCACATCGCGCGCGCCGGCCGCGATGAAGTCGGGCACGTCGGCGCCGCCGTTCCGCTTGAGCATGCTTGGGATCTGCTCCTGACGCAGCAGGCCCTGAATCAGTTCGGCCTCCGCCAGGTTGCGCGCGTAGGCAACCTTGACCAGATGCACGCGGTCGCTAGACCGCGATTTGCCCGATCTCCACCTCACGGACTTTGCCTTCCTCGATCAGATAGGAGCGGATCTCGGGTCTTTGCGGGTCGGCGAGCCCGACGATGATCCACTCGACGCCCGGCCAGCTCGCCGCGAAGTTGATGTCAGTCTGCGATGGGGTTGGCGATGTGTGCGTGTGCGAGTGGTAGATCGCGCCGATCTCCCAGCCGGCCTCGTCGAACTCGTCGATCGCCCGCAGAACGTCTTTGCCGTCGATCTCGAAGCGCTTTGGGCTCGCGTGGATGTTGCGTGCCGCGCGCACGCGCATCGCCTGCCGCCGCGTGCCCTCCGGGTATGTGCCCTCCGGGTGCGCCGGCTGCTCGTCCGTGGCAGGTACGACCGCGACGACCCCGCAGCACTCGTTGGGCGCCTCCTCGCGCGCGTGCGCGAGGATCTGCTCGAGCAGCTCAGGCGCGATGTCCATCGCAGCTCACCACCAGACGGTGGAGTCGAGGTTCTCGATCTCCTCCACCGGCAACGTGTAGATGCCACTCGACAAGTACTTCCAGCCGTCGTCGGCGACGATGAAGACGACGTTGCCCTCGTCCAGCTCGCCGGCGATGCGCACCGCCACGCGTGCGATCGCGCCGCTGGAGACGCCCGCGAACACGCTCTCCTCATCCAGCAGCTTGCGTGTCCACAGGATCGCGTCGGTGTTGGTGACGAAGATCTTGCGGTCCAGCAGCGAGAGGTCGATAATCGGCGGGATGAAACCGTCGTCGAGCGAGCGCAGGCCCTGCACCGGCTCGCCCTGCATCGGCTCGGCCGCCACGATCTTGCAGGCGTCGCCGAAGGTCTCCTTCAGACGCCTGCCGTTGCCCATCAACGTGCCGCCGGTGCCAAGGCCTGCGACGAACGCAGACACCTCGTCGAGCTCCTCGAGGATCTCCAGGGCCGTGCCGTTGTAATGGGCATTCGGGTTGGCCATGTTTCCGTACTGGTAGGGCATGTAGTAGGAGGAGTCTTTCTCGGCCATGTCGAGCGCCTTCTCGACCGCGCCGTTGGAGCCCTTGGAGCCCTCGGAGTAGACGATCTCCGCGCCGTACATCTTCAGCAGCTGGGTGCGCTCGGGAGTGACGTTCTCGGGCATCACCACCTTCAAGCGGTAGCCCTTGCGCGAGCAGATCATGCCGAGCGAGATGCCCGTGTTGCCTGAAGTTGGCTCCAGAATCGTCTGCCCTGGGAGGATCGCGCCCTGGGACTCGGCGTCCTCGATCAGCGCACGCGCCACGCGGTCCTTGACCGACCCGGTGGGGTTGCGCGACTCGAGCTTGGCCCAGATGCGCACGCCGGGCTTGGGCGAGAGACGCGGCAGCTCCACGAGCGGCGTGTTGCCGATCGACTGGATGACGTCGCCGTAGCGCCCTCCACACGGCTTGTTCTGGACCCGCTCGGCAGCCATTACTTCACGGAATATAGCGCCATTGGAATGCTCGGCGAAACTGCGAGGATGAGCGAAGCGGACGACTTACGCAGCCACTGGGTTGCTTGACTGGCTGCGCAACCAATATGCTGGAGAGGAACATGGATGAGGGCTTTGACTTCGACTGGCTGGTGATCGGCTCGGGCTTCGGCGGCAGCGTCTCGGCGCTGCGCCTCTCCGAGAAGGGCTACCGCGTCGGCGTGCTCGAGTGTGGACGGCGGTTTGCCGACCACGAATTCCCGGAGTCCACCGCCGACTACAAGCGCTACTTCTGGCGTCCGAAGATCGGCTGGAAGGGCATCTTCCGCCTGACGACGTTCAAAGACGTGTCGGTCGTCAGCGGCTGCGGCGTCGGCGGTGGCAGCCTCGGCTACGCCAACACGCTGTACGTACCGCCGACACAGTTCTTCGAGGATCCCCAGTGGGCGGGGATCGCCGCCTGGGGGTCAGAGCTTGCGCCCCACTACGAGGAAGCGCAGCGGATGCTGGGCGTGACGATGAACCCCCATGACGACCCGGCCGACCAGCTGCTGCGCGAGCTTGGTGAGGAGCTGGGTGTGTCTGACACTTACAAAAAGACGCCCGTTGGGGTGTTTTTTGGCGCCGACGGCGAGGCCGGCAAGCGCGTGCCTGACCCCTTCTTCGGCGGGGAGGGGCCCGACCGTACTGGCTGCCGGCTGTGCGGGCGCTGCATGGTGGGCTGCCCGCACGGCTCGAAGAACACGCTCGTGAAGAACTACCTGTACCTCGCCGAAAAGCACGGCGCCAAGGTCAGCCCGGAACGCACGGTGATCGATATCCGCCCGCTCGGCCCCGGCGACGGCTCAGACGGCTACGAGGTCGAAAGCATCCGCTCGGGCGCGTGGGTGCGTCGCGAACGCCAGGTGCAGCGCGCGCGTGGCGTCGTCGTCTCGGCCGGTCCGCTGGGCACCAACATGCTGCTGCAGCGCTGCCGTCTGGGCGGCTCGCTGCCGCGCATCTCAAACCGTCTTGGCGAGCTGGTGCGCACCAACAGCGAGGCGATCCTTGCGGTGACTGTCCCAGAGGACTATCCGGAGAGCTTGATCAAACGCGTGGCGATCACCTCCAGCATCTATCCCGACCCGCACACGCATATCGAGACCGTGACATATGGCAACGATGGCGACTCGATGAGCCGCCTCAACACGCTGCTGACAGGCGACGGCACGCGCGCGACCCGCCCACTCAAGCTGCTCGGCCAGATCGTGCGCCATCCCAAGCGCTTCGCGCAGGTGGTGCGCCCCAAGAACTGGTCGCGGCGCACGATCATCATCCTCGTGATGCAGACGCTCGACAACGCGATCGCGCTGCGCCCCAAACAAGGGCCGTTCAAAACGCTGTGGCTCTCCACCGAACAGGATCCCGAGCGCCCGATCCCCACCTTCATCCCGGTCGCCAACCAGGCGGCCGAATGGTTTGCCAAGCGCACCGGCGGCATCGCGCAAAGCTCCTTCACCGAGGCGGCGCTGAACATCCCCACCACGGCCCACATCCTCGGTGGAGCGGTGATCGGCGCCGACCCCGAGCACGGCGTCGTGGACGCCCACCAGCATGTGTTCGGCTACGAGAACCTGCTCGTGTGCGACGGCTCGGCGATCCCCGCGAACGTCGGTGTCAACCCAAGCCTGACGATCACGGCGCTGGCCGAGCATGCGATGAGCCACGTGCCGGCCGCGGGCGTGGCCGATATCACGCCTGCCTCAGAGACCGTCGCGGCATAGCGGCGCGGGCGCGGGCGGGCGCTGATTACAGAGCACTTTGCGTCCGAGGCACCGACATAGGCGCCGAGACGAGCTTCCCGGTCCGCAGCCGCAGACGCACCGTACCGCTCAACTGCAGCAGCTGGTTTATCACGCCGTAGCCGTCGGCACGCAGGCGGGCGATCGTGTGCCAACGCCCTCGGCTCTCCTGGAGCTGCAGGACGCCTGACTGTCCTCCGTGCATGAGCAACGCCCAAACGCGTACCTGCCGCATGTTCACCCGTAGCGGGTCGAAGGGCAGCGTGAAGCCCTGCAGGAAGGGCTTTGGACGGGCCAGTGCGGTGTCCCCGCCCGGGCCTGGCGAATAGAGCCCAGCCGGTCGCAGGTAAAGGCCGATGCTGCCGTTGGGCAAGGCCAGCTGTGCACCGCCGTACGGGTCGATCAGAAACTGCCAGTCGACGAGACTCACACCCGCGACCCACAGGCGGTGTAGCGCACGCGAGATCCAGGCGGCCTGCAACGCGGCGGGCACACCGGCTGGGCTCGGCGGGGAGCTGTCCCAGTTCAGCTCGGTCACCCATAGAGGGTGCGAGCCGGTAGGCAGTACCGTGCGCTGGCGCTCGGCGCGCGCGAGCAGGCCCGTGATCTTGGCGATGTCGGAGACTGCCGCATCGAGCTTGGAGACGGCCGGCACGTCTGGGTTGAAGACAGACAGCGGGTGGAAGGCCAGAACGTCCAAGTGGGGCTTTTCAACGCAGCCGGCGCGCGCCGCACCCAGGCACAGAAGCCCTTCCAGGAAGGTGATGGGGGCCATCGCACCCACGCCCGCTGGTTCGCCCTCGGGGGCGATGCCGGCGGCGATGACCGTGTCGCTCGGCTGCACCAACTTCACCCCCGCATAGAAGCCGTTGAGCATCTGGCGGTAGAGCAGTGGCGAGAAGGCGCTCCAGCGCCGCCCATCCGCCACCCACTGGGGCTCCAGGTAGCGGGCGAGGTTGGGCTCGTTCCATGCCTGAAAGAGGCGCACGCGCGGCAGCACCGCGCCGGGGTGCAGCGGGTCGGGGAAAGCGCCGTCGTAGCGGACGGCCAGAGCAGCCGCGAATTCTTCCAACGCGATCGGGCTGGGCGCCCAGCTGCCCTGGTAGGCGTAGGGCCAGCGGTGGGGCGCTTCGGCAAAAGCGGGCGCGTGGGAGACGACCAGCAGCGGCTGCAGGCCAGCGGCCACGGCGCTGCGCACGGCCGCGTCGAGCTGGGCGAAGCGGTAGGCGGGACTTGCAGGATCGCGCGCCTGAAAGCCGGCCGGCGGGTCGGCTTCCACGACGTTGCGCCAGTCAACGGGTATGCGTGCCACGCTCCCGCCAAGCGCCCGGGTCCTTGCCATCGTCTGCGCGCGAACTTCGGCGTTTTCGCTCAGCATCAGGTCTCCGTCGGAGACACCGCGCGCAAGCCCCCCTTGCGGGAAGGGGCCGTACCGCAGCGCATGGTTTTGCGCCCGCACAAAGGACGGTGGACTATTCGACGGTTCTCGGCCCGCCGGCGGCTCGGCGCCGTATGGTCGGGGCGGTCCGTCCGCGCCGGTTCGCGAGGGCAGTGGAAGAACGGCTGGAGGTTGCAGCCAAACAACCGCGCTGAGCAATACCGACGCGGTTTGAAGAACGCGCCTCAGCGGTTCTAGCGGTGGAGCGTCAGGTAATGGCGTTCGAGTGCGAGCTTCGCGCCCGAGCTGGAGTTGAGCGTCGCGATCAGCGCCACTTTGGCGCTGTGTGCGTGCTTGAGCAGACGCCGGCCGGTGGATGTGAGATGCAGAGTGACGAGATACGTACCGGCGGCTTTGGCGCTGACCGTGCCGCGTGCCAGCAACAGCGCCCTGGGCTCTTTGCGCGGCCGCTTATGTTTGCTGGTGGCAGCGAATGCCGGCAGGGTGCCGCTGTGCTGGTAGAGATCCTCGACGATCGTCCCGGGCTGGTTGATCGTCACGTGGGTCGACCAGCCGGAGCGGAGCAGTTTGGCGATCGAGACGCCCGTAAATTTGGAGAACCCGCCGGCGAGCGCAAGCGGCGCCGGTGCTGGCGGCGGGGGAGAAGGCGGCGGCGGACAGCCACCAACCGGACGGTCGTACTCGCTGGAGTACGTGAACGTTGCGCCACCAGCCACCGGCGAAGTCAGCGACTCGACGGCGTAGACGGTCTCGCCGCTAGCCAGCGGGGTGAGGAAGTCGCCGCCGAAGCTCGAGCCGGTGAGCACCTGGACCTGGGCCTGTGTGTGCTGCGAGTAGTAGATGTTTTCACTTGCGAGGATTACGGTGTAGTAGCCGCCTTCCACGGTGTAGCCTGAGGTGCGCTGACCGGAGAAATTGGTGGAGCCGGCGCAGACCGTGGATTCGAGCGTGGGTAGACCGTCGTAGTTGACTTCCGTGCGAAAGCCCGAGGATTCAAACGTGACGACATCCCCCACCTGCGGCACCTTCGACAGCCCCGCATAACGTTCGTGTTTGTCTTGTTCCACGACAAGGCCATTGTGGATGAGCGACGTGGTCACTTCGGCGTTCGAATTGACGCTGGCGCTGACGTGCCCGATCCCGTCTTCGGGATGCGTGGTGGCCCCCTCGACGACCGACAGCGAGTATTCGGGCGCTTTCGAGCCGTCGGCGACCGCCGGCACAGCCACGCCCGCCCCGACGCCAACCATCGCAAGCGCAACGCACAGCGCGCCGATCAGGCTGCGCAGACTGAGAAGACGACAGATTCTCATTGGCACGAGAACATAGTCGTTCGTTCGGTCGGAATATTTAGCCGTGCACGGAATCCTGGACGTTCAGCGACCGCCACTCCATGCCGGCACGCATCCGGGGGCCAATAGCCCCATACGACAGGCTGGTCCCCCGCGAACAGCTATCGGCGTCCGCCGGCCATCGCCGGCAGGATCACCACGGTGTCGCCGTCGCCGACCGCGGTGTCCAAGCCATCCAGCACGCGCACGTCCTCGTCGTTGAGATAGACGTTGACGTAGCGGTTCAGCTCGCCGTCAGCCGAGAACAGCTGCTCGGCGGTGGCCGGGTGGCTGTCGGCCAGGTCGCGCAGGATCTCTCCGACGTTCTCGCCTGAGGCGCTCACCTCGCGCTCGCCGCCCACTGAGGGGCGCAGTACCGGTGGGATCTTGATCTTGGCCATCGTAGAAGCGAGCAGGCTACCCTGCCGCGGCGCAGAATGCCTCGTAGTCCGGAAAGACGCCCATCTCCTCGTCGGAGATCTCGTCCGGCGGACGCGAGCAGATCGGGCAGTCGGGGTCGCGGTGGACCTTGACCTCGGTGAGCGTGGCGGCCAAAGCGTCGTAGAGCAGCAGGCGTCCGATCGCGGGATCGCCGATACCGAGGATCAGCTTGACGACCTCGGTCGCCTGCAACAGGCCCATCGTGCCGGGGAGCACGCCGAGCACGCCGTTGGCCCCACAGGAGGGCGCGAGCTCCGCCGGCGGCGGCTCGCGGAACAGGCAGCGATAGCAGGGGCCGTCATAGGGCTTGAAGACCGACAGCTGCCCGTCGAAGCCGAGGATCGAGGCGGAGACGACCGGGATCTTCAGGCGCACGGTGGCGTCGTTGAGCAGGTAGCGGGTGGGGAAGTTGTCGACGCCGTCGACGATGATGTCGTAGCCGGAGATGATCTCCATGATGTTGGAGGCGTCTAGGCGCACCGGGTACTTGACGACGTTCACGTCGGGGTTGAGCGCGTGGATCGACTCCTCAGCGGAGTCGACCTTGGGGATGCCGATGCGCTGGGTGGAGTGGATCACCTGGCGCTGCAGGTTGGAGAGGTCTACGACATCGTCGTCGACGATCCCGAGCGTGCCCACGCCGGCGGCGGCCAGGTACAGCGCCGTCGGCGAGCCGAGCCCGCCGGCGCCGAGCAGCAGCACCTTGGCGTCGAGCAGCTTCTGCTGGCCCTCGCTACCGATCTCGGGAATCAGCAGGTGGCGCGAGTAGCGGTCGCGCTGCTCGGGGGTGAGCGTGCGCGGCACGTCCACCTCGTAGCCGCGGTCCTTCCACAGTGTGATGCCGCCGGTCATCGACTCGACGTGTTCGTAGCCCAGATCCTGTTCCAGCGTGCGAGCCCCGTAGGCGGAGCGGTTGCCTGAGGCGCAATAGAGAATCACATGCGAGGAGCGGTCCGGCACGATCCCCTCGATGCGGGTCTCCAGATAGGAGCGCGGCACATGCTTGGCGCCCGGCAGCACGCCTGAAGCAAGCTCCTCGGTCTCGCGCACGTCGATGATCGCGACACCCTCTTGCAGCAGCTCCTTGACCTCGGAGGGGTCAACCTCTTGGATCTCGCTCTTGACTTGGCGCAGCAGATCCGCGCTAGACGGGCTCATTGGAAATCTCCTGAATTGCGGTCGGAATTCATGGAACTTCAAAAAGTATAGCGCCCGCCGCTCGACATTTGAATAGCTGCCAAGAGCCCCACCGGCCGGCTTTCGCGAGCTGGCCAGGCCGGTGGATTGTCTGAAGTCAGGCCCATGAGCAGGTCGGTCCCCTACCCTTGCCTGCCGGTGCGCTACCAACCTCGCTTCGTACTTCCGGCCATCTCGGCCATCCTCGCGATCGCGCTGGTGCTGGCGCTCGCCCTCGGCGATGGCCACGGCGGCTCCTCTAAAGACTCGAACACCCCGAACGCCAACCAAAGCTTCGAGGGGGCCGTGTTTCCTCCCGGCGTGCGTGCACGGGACTTCACGCTGACGAATCAGCTTGGCCAGCGCATATCGCTCGTCGCTTACCGCGGAAAGGTGGTGATGCTCGCCTTCCTCTTCTCCAAATGTCGGACGTGCGTGCTGGTAGCCGACCAGGTACGGGCAGCGTTGGATGAAGTCGAAGGCACGCACGACCTCGCCACGATCTTCGTGAGCACCGACCCGCGGATCGATACGCGCACGAGCGTGAGCCGTTTCCTGGGCGAAACCTCCTTGCGCGGACGCGTCGAATATCTGACGGGCACAGCCGAGGAGCTGCAACCGATATGGAAGGCCTATTCGATTCCCCCTGTGAGCGCCGGCAAGTACGCCTCCGAAGAGGGGAGCACCGTGCTGTTGATCGACCGTGACGGCACCGAGCGAGTGGGGTTCGGCCTCGAACAGATAACCCCCGAAGGCCTCGCCCACGACATTCGCCTGCTTGCGGGCGCGTGATTTCTGGCGCAAGCCGGCTTGCGCCCTTGACGCTGCTGCCGTGCAAGCGAAGGCCAACTGCAGGCTGATACCCTAGTCAGCAGGTAGGTATTCAGACGATGATGTTCTCAACCAAGGCCGAGTACGGCGTGCGCGTGATGGTGGAGCTGGCACGCCGTGCCGGCAACGCTCCCGACGGCGTCGAGTCGGTCGTGCCGTTGGCGGAGATCGCCCAGCACGACGGACTGCCGCTCGCCTACCTGGAGCACCTGGTCGCGCGCTTGCGCAAGGCGGGGCTGATCGACAGTCGCCGCGGCTCGCGCGGCGGCTACCTGCTGGCGCGCGGTGCGGAGCAGATCACGATGGCAGAGGTCGTCGAGGCGCTGGAGGGCTCGATCGCCCCAATCGAGTGCATCTCCCAAGCCTCAGATGGGCGCGTGGTGTGCTCGCGCGAGTCCGATCCCAACCATGTCTGTCCAACCAAGCTGTTGTGGACGCGCGTGCGCTTCTCGATCGTGCGCACACTGCGCGAGACGAGCCTCGCCGATCTGCTTGCCGGCGCCGCAGGGGGTGCGCCCGACAGGGGGCTCCTCGGCAACGAAACACAGGCGCCGATGGCCGCCGCGAGCGCCCCGGCAGGCGCAACCTCCACTCCGCTCCCGACTGCCCCGATACCCGCCTCCGCCCCGCTCCCCTCGGTCCCCGTCTAAAACGCTTTCCGTCCCCGTCCCCGTCCCCGCTTTTCCGTCCCAGTCCCCGCTTTCCGTCCCCGTCCCCGCTTAGAGCAAAGGAACCATGGCCGACCTCGAAATCATCAATCTGCACGTGCGCACCGAGGATCGCGAGATCCTTAGAGGTGTCGATCTGAACATCGACAAGGGCGAGATCCACGCCCTGATGGGACCCAACGGCTCCGGCAAGTCCACGCTCGCAAAGACGCTGCTCGGCCATCCCTCCTATGAGGTGACCGAGGGCAAGATCGTGTTCAAGGGAGAGGACATCACCGAGGCCGAGCCGCACGAGCGCTCGAAGGCCGGGCTGTTCCTCGCCTTCCAAGATCCGGTGTCGATCCCGGGCGTGTCTGTCGCCAACTTCCTGCGCATGGCGATCAACGCCAAGCAGGACGAGCCGATCCGGGTGAAGGAGTTCGGCACGAAGCTCCAGCATGCGATCGAGCTGCTGGACGTCGACCGCACGTTCACCTCGCGCCACCTCAACGACGGCTTCTCCGGGGGGCAGAAGAAGCGCGCGGAGATCCTGCAGATGGCAATGCTCTCCCCCGACGTGGCGATCCTCGACGAGACCGACTCCGGCCTTGACATCGACGCGCTGCGCACCGTCGCCGAGGGCGTGCAGCGGCTGCACGACGAGCAACAACTCGGCGCCCTGATCATCACCCACTACCAGCGCATTCTGCACCACGTGAAGCCCGAGTTCGTGCACATCCTGATGGATGGACGCATCGTTCTGGAGGGTGGGGTGGAGCTGGTTGAGCGCCTGGAGCGGGAGGGCTACGACCAGATCCGCCAGGAGGTCGCCGCCGATGTTCGATAGCCGGCGCCATACTGCGCGTCCTCCCTCCCTCGTGTACCGAAGCCGGGAGACACTCGCTTTGCTCGCATCCCCGTTTCGGCCAGCACACTTCGCTCGGTGCGTCCTTGTCTGGCTTGGCTCTCGAACATCGGGGGCTGGTGATGACCTTGACTGACGTGGCTGTCAAGCCTGGGCGCCATCGCGAGGCGTCGCTGTATCACGCGCTGGCGGGCGCGGGCGCGGGCGGCGACCACAGGACGCTCGCCGAGCTGCGCGCGGTGGCGCTCGAGGCATACGAGCACAGCGAGCTGCCGGTGTGGCGCCGCTCTGGCTTCTGGACGACGAGCTTCTCCGAACTGGATCTCGGGGGCGTTTCGCAAAGCGAGCACCCGCAGGGCGCCCCCGTCCCGGAGTTCGTCGAGAGCGCCATACCCGCCCGCCCGCGCGCGGGTCGGATCGTGCAGCTCGACAGCTCGACGTGCACGGTCGAGCTGGACTCTGCGCTGGCCGAGCGCGGCGTGATCCTTTGCTCGCTGGAGCAGGCCGCAAGCGAGCACACGGAGCTGTTCGAGCAGTGGTATTCCAAGCGTCTTACGATCGACCGCCACAAGTTGGAGGCCGCCAATGCTGCTTTTTGGATTGGCGGGGCGTTCCTGTACGTACCCGACGGGCTGCTCGTGGAGGACCCATTCGAGATCGTCTATGCGATCGGTGGCGCTGGCGTGGCCCAATATGGCCGCACGCTTGTGATCGGAGGTCGCGGAAGCGACTTCAAGGTGCACGAGCACGACCTCGCCGCGGACTTCCAGGGAGGACAGTCGCTGCACGCCGGCGCGTTCGAGCTGTACTTGCAGGACAACGCCCGCTGTCGCCTCGCCCAGGTACAGGATTGGAAAGGCGGCGAGGTGTTCGATGCCTCCACCCGCTTCGTCGGGGTCGGCCGCGACGCCTACTGCCACTGGCTGCCGGCGCTGCTTGGCGGCCATCTCGTGCGCCACCACCTGGAGCTTGCGGTGACGGAGCCCGGCGGTGACATGGCGTTCAGGGGGCTGTTCTTCACCGAGGCGCATGAGCACCTCGACACCTTCGCGGTGGACCTGCACGAGACAGGGCCCTCTGGCGGAGACGTGCACTGGCGCGGCGCTGCCACCGGCCACAGCCGCGCGAGCTTCGAGGGGCTGATCCAGATCGACCCCGGAGCACAGCAGACACATACCTACCTGCAGATCCACACGATGATGCTCTCGCCCAAGGCGCGCTTGGACGCGATCCCTTCGGTGCTCGTCTCGGCCGACGACGTCTCGGCCTCCCATGGCGGGACGGTCGGCGAGCTGGACGAGGACGCAATCTTCTACATGGCAAGTCGCGGCTTGGACCGTCCCGCGGCGGTGCGCTTGCTCGTGGAGGGCTTCTTCGAGCCGGTGCTGGGGCAGCTCGAGGACGAGCCGCTCGAAGAGCTTGTGCGCACGAAGATCGCCGCCAAGCTGGCCGCGGCGCGGGACGACATCGAGGCCTACGCGACGGCGCGATGAGGAGCTTGGTGGCGCGATGAGCATCTCCGCGACTGAGCATCCTCCAAATGCCGATGGTCCCCGCGCGCGCGGGGGGGGACCCGGTTTGGAACCAAGCACCCGCGGCGACTCCTGCACAGATATGGGCAGCGATTGGCCGACAGAGCTCCGCGCTGACTTTCCGATCTTCTCACGCGAGTTCGAGGGACGGCCGCTCATCTATCTCGACTCGGGCGCGACTTCGCAGAAGCCGAGCGTCGTCATCGACGCGATCTCCTCCTACCTGAGCGAGCGCAATGCAAACGTTCACCGTGGCGTCTATGCACTGGCACAGGAGTCCGACGCAGCCTACGACGGCGCGCGCAAGAAGGTCGCCGCATTCCTCAGCGGAGAGCCGAAGACGACGATCTTCACCAAGAACGTGACCGAGGCGATCAACCTCGTGGCCTATGCGTGGGGACGCGCCAACGTTGAACCAGGCGACGCGGTGCTCACCACCCAGATGGAGCACCACGCGAACATCGTGCCGTGGCAGGTGCTGTGCCGCGAGCGGGACGCCGAGCTGCGCTACCTGGAGGTGGACGAGCGTGGCGAGTTGTCGCTCGAGCAACTCGATCGAGAGCTGGCCAGGGGCGACGTGAAGCTGGTGGCGTTCACGCACGTGTCGAACGTGCTCGGCACGATCGTGCCGGTCGCGGAGATGACCGCGCGTATCCGCGCGGCGGGCGCGACTTCATTGGTGGACGGCGCCCAGGCGGTGCCACACATGCCGGTGGACCTCGGCGCGCTCGGCGCCGACTTCTACGCGTGGACCGGCCACAAGGCGCTCGGGCCGACGGGCATCGGCGTGCTGCACGGACGCCCGGAGATCCTGGATGAGATGGAGCCGTTTCTGACGGGCGGCGACATGATCGCTTCGGTCGACTTCGACGGCGCCACCTGGAACGAGCTGCCCTACAAGTTCGAGGCGGGCACGCCCCCGATCGCAGAGGCGGTAGGGCTGGGAGCGGCCGTCGACTACCTGAGCGCGCTCGGAATGCAGCAAGTCCGTGCACACGAGCAAGCACTGATCGGCTACCTGCTCGACCGCTTGCAGGAGGTGCCGGGCCTGCGCTTCGTCGGTCCGCCCGAGGCGGAGAATCGCGGCGGGCTCGTGTCGTTCACGATCGAGGGGATACACGCGCACGACATTGCCGAGCTGGCTAACCGCGGCGGCGTGTGCATCCGCGCCGGGCACCACTGCGCACAGCCGCTGATGCGCTGCCTCGGTGTGGGAGCGACCGCACGCGCGAGCGTGGGCGTATACAACGAGCCCAGTGACGTGGACGCCCTGATAGACGCGCTACACGCCGGCTTGAAGGTCTTTGGCTTGTGATGGACGACCTCTACCGCGACTACATCCTCGACCACTACAAGCGGCCCCGCAACTTCGGCGAGCTGGAGCCACACGACATGGAGGCGCTCGAGCACAATCCCCTTTGCGGCGACGAGCTTGGCGTGCACATCCGCGTCAAGGACGGGCGCATCGAGGACCTGCGCTTCCACGGCCACGGCTGCGCGATCTCCCAAGC
Source organism: uncultured Solirubrobacterales bacterium (assembly GCA_963725265.1). Taxonomy (GTDB): domain Bacteria; phylum Actinomycetota; class Thermoleophilia; order Solirubrobacterales; family Solirubrobacteraceae; genus Palsa-744. The sequence continues at coordinate 970,400 of CAVRXP010000001.1, read as the reverse complement.
TTCCGCATCGATCGCCTCGGAGGAGCTGGTCGGGATGGAGCTCGACGAGGTGGGCAAGCTCGACGCCGACTGGGCGATCGAGCTGCTGGGCATCCCCGTGTCAGCTACGCGACGCAAGTGCGCGCTGCTGGGCTTGAAGGTGGTCAAGGGCGCCGTAACCGGCGATAACAGCTGGCCGGTGGGATCGGCGTGATGGTCTCGATACAATTCCTAGTCCACAGCACAGGATTCACAAAGGGAGCCCTATGGCGACGCTAGACCGCACCAAGATCGCAAAGCCCAGCCCGATCGTCGAGGACGAGCAGGGGCAGCTGCTGGCGCGCAAAGGTATCTCGCGTGAGGTGGTGCGCGAGCTGTCGAAGGTCAAGGGCGAGCCCGACTGGATGGCCGAGAAGCGCGTCAAGTCCCTCGAAATCTTCGAACGCAAGCCCGTGCCGACGTGGGGGCCAGATTTGAGCGGCCTCAACCTCGACGAGCTGGTGCTCTACTCGCCCCCGACCGCCGGGCGCTTCAACTCCTGGGACGACGTGCCGGAGGAGATGAAGAAAACGTATGAGGATCTCGGCATACCTCAGGCCGAGCGCGAGCACCTTGCCGGCGTTGTCGGCGTCTGGCGCCAGGAGCCGGTGTACGAGGGACTAAAGGAAGAGTACGCCAAGCTGGGCATCCTCTTCTGCTCGATGGACACCGCGATCACCGAGTATCCCGATCTCGTGCAGAAGTATTTTATGAACAAGTGCGTGCCCCCACAGGACAACAAGTTCTCCGCGCTACATGGGGCGGTGTGGTCGGGCGGGTCGTTCCTGTACGTCCCAAAGGGGGTAAAGGTGGATCTCCCCCTGCAGGCCTACTTCCGCATGGAGGGCGCCGGCGAGGGCACCTTCGAGCACACGCTGATCGTCGCCGACGAGGGTTCTGACGTGAACTACATCGAGGGCTGCACAGCACAGACCTATTCGGTCAACTCGATGCACTCGGCGGTCGTCGAGATCTTCGTGCACGAGGGCGCCAAGGCCCGCTACACGACCGTGCAGAACTGGTCCAAGGACGTGTACAACCTCAACACCAAGCGTGCCATCGTGGACGCCGAGGGCACAGTCGAGTGGGTCGGTGGCTCGATGGGCGCTAAGTACGTGATGCTCTACCCCGGCTCGTTCTTGATGGGTGAGGGCGCACGCGCTGACCACCTCAACGTAGGCGTGGCCGGAAAAGGCGTGCACAAGGACACGGGGGCCAAGGTCGTGCACCTGGCGCCCAACACGACCTCGAACATCCTCGCCAAGTCGATCTCCAAGGACGGCGGCATCATGGGCTACCGGGGTCTTGTCAAGATGGGCGCCAACTCCGCCGGCTCCAAGGCGCGCGTGCAGTGCGACGGGCTGATGATGGACGGGGAATCGCGCTCGGACACATGGCCTGACATCCAGATTCAGAACCCCAACGTCACCGTCGCCCACGAGGCCACGGTCGGGCGCATCTCAGACGACCAGTTGTTCTACATGGGCTCGCGCGGCTTCACCGAGGACGAGGCCGCCGCGATGATCGTCAACGGCTTCATCGAGCCGGTGACCAAGGAGCTACCGATGGAGTACGCGGTCGAGCTCAACCGGCTGATCCAGTTGGAGATGGTCGGCAGCATTGGCTGAGCGATGCGACTCGCGGCGCCTGACTGCGTCCTCGATCGCTCACCTGCTGGCCGATCGGAGATCATCTACGATCGGTACGCTACGCGAACTGCCTGCCTGCCTGCGCCCGTCAGGGTGTGCCCAGAATGAGTATGCCCTTCAGGGTACGTCCCCGTCAGGCTTGAGACTCGTACCGCTCAGAGACCTGTAGCCCCGATGAGGGCACCGATAGACACGATCGCCGCGCCGCTGTTCCCCACGAAGCTGCCGTGGATCAACGCGAACGGCTCCCAGGCGAGCATCCTCAAGCGCGGACAGCCGATGCTGGTCGAGTTCTGGGACTTCTGCAGACCCAACTCGATCAGGACGCTCCCGTATGTGAAGGCGTGGCACGAGCGCTATGCAGGCGACGGGCTGCGCGTAATCGGTGTTCACTGTCCCGGCTTTGCGCCCTCGCGCCCTGAGCAGGCGGTGCGCGACGCCGTCGAGCGCCTGGAGATCGCCCATCCAGTGCTGATCGACAGCGAGCTCGAACTGTGGCGGGAGTATGAGAACCGCGGCTGGCCGGCGCGCTACCTGTTCGACGGGGGCGCACGCCTGTTCGACTACCACTATGGCGAGGGCGGCTACGAAGAGACCGAGCTGGCGATCCAGGAGCTGCTCGGCGTCGAGCGCGAGCCGCTTGAGCCGCTGCGTCCCGAGGACGCCCCCGAAGCCAGACTGCTGCCCCAGAGCGAAGATCGACCGGGAGCGTGGTCGGGGCCCTACGAAGCGGGCGGCGTATGGGCGGTGCTCGCCGGAGCCGGCACGGTGACGGTCGACACCTTTACGGGCACGTCCCCAGGGGCGCACCCTGGAGAGCACATCCCAACGACGCGACCAGGTGAGCAAGCAAGCCACAAGCGACGCGTGACCGTCGAGCATCCCGGCGCCTACCAACTAATCGAGCACGAACGTCACACCATCGGCGTGCTTGCCCTGGAGATAGGCGCAGGCGTGGAATGCCTGGCAACGTGCTTTACGCCCGGAGTGTCCTGACTGGCGCGCTCTCCGGGACGTACGCGGGCGGCTTGAGCTCGGCAGCCGAGCGATCGTCGAGCAGCCGTCGCAACAGCGGCGGCCCCCCATCCTTCACCAGCACACTGCCGCCCGGCCAGTAAGGGCTCTCGCCGGGCTTCTCGGTGAGGAAATACGAGTCATAGGTCCAGCAGCCGGCGTTGAGCAGGCGCGCGCCCCCGGGCCCACGCCACTCCGCCTCCACGTCTCTCGGTAGGGGACCGGCACGGTGGGTGTGGCCGAAGATCACATGCGCGTCGCCGAGCCCGAGGCGGGCGGCCACCTCGCCCATCGCGCGCAGGCCGGCGCGGCGCAGCTCGTTCGTCGAGATATCCGCTTGAAAGGAGCCGATCCCGGCGCGGTTGAGCGCCGCGACAGCGAACGGGAAGGCGCCGGCGAGGGCACGGGCGCGCAGATCGAGACCGTTGCCGTTTGCCCCGGCGCGGTCGTCGCGCCCCTTGCCGGCAATCGCACGCCACGCGCGCACGGTCGACTGCCCGTTGAGCGTGGACCCGGTCGGGGCCTGGCGCGCGACAGCATCGATCCACGCGAACACAGGCGCGGTGACGGCCTCGTAGTCGGCGACCGTGGCGAACGCATCGGCCGATCGACCCTGCACGCGCGCGGTCATACCGATGCCAAGCCGCTCCATCGTCGGGATCGACAGGTGGCAGTCAAGGTAATGGCCATGCGTGGCGTATACGTCAGAGCGCAACCACAGGCCGGGATAGGCGGCGCTCAAGCGCGCTGGGCGCACCCACGAGGCGAGCGTGGCAAGCATCGAGGAGGCCTCCTCGGCGGTAAATCGCTGTTCCCACCCGAGCGCAATCAACTGCGGCGCTTCCTCGCGACGACGCGCCCAAGTCTCCGCCAGCGCATGATCGTGATTGCCGGGGACAACCACGATCTCGCGCCCGGCAAACACCCGTCCGAGCTCCTCGAAGAACGGTCGCGCGGCGGCGAGCGCGTCGCGACGCGGGCCATGGCGCAGCTCGAGCACATCACCCAGCAACACGAGTCGATCGATGTCCCCCAATGCGTCGATCAGCGCGGACCAGAGCCCCGGACGACGCAGCACGTCAGCACCGGAGGCGGCGCCGAGGTGGAGGTCTGAGATGACTAGCGTCCGCACCTGGTCAAACTTCCATCGACCGAGCTCGTCTGGTGCCTTACCGACCCGCACAACGTCGCGCTGAGGCGCTGAGCGCGGGCGCGCCCGCCGACATCGTGCGCGTGGGCGCGAGCGTGAGCGGGTTGGTGGTTTATCTTTTTGAGATCGTTACAAACCTGAACGATCTCAAAAAAATGATTCACCCCCACAGCCTCAAGACGCTGCTGCGACCGACGCTGACGCAACCGCCTCGCGAATCGGCTTCGGCAGCATGAAGCGGACATCCTCGCGAACCACATGAAACTCGGAGATGTCCTTCACTCCACGCGCACGAAAGAAGTTGAGTAGGTCCTGAACCAGATCGTCGGGGGCGCTGGCGCCCGAGCTGACGCCGACGACGCGCTTACCCGCCAGCCACTCCTCGCGCACCTCGCCAGCATGATCGATCAGATAGGCCTCGGTACCGCAGTCGCGGGCTACCTCGACGAGCCGCACCGAATTGGATGAGTTGCGCGAGCCGATCACGAGCATCAATTCACAATCGCCGGCCATCTGCTTGACGGCAGCCTGCCTGTTGGTGGTGGCGTAGCAAATGTCATCGGTACGCGGACCGGTGATCGAGGGGAAGCGCTCGTGCAGACGCCGAACGATCGCGCTCGTTTCATCCACCGACAGCGTTGTCTGGGTGACGTAGGCGACGCGCTCGGGATCCTCGACGGCCAGCTCGTCCACGTCCTGCTCGTTCTCGACGAGCACGATGTGCTCGGGGGCCTCCCCCATCGTCCCCTGCACCTCCTCGTGGCCGGCGTGACCGACGAGCACGATCGTGTAGCCCTCTTGGGCGAAGTGCAACGCCTCACGGTGAACCTTCGTCACCAGCGGACAGGTGGCGTCGATCGTCTCCAGCCCGCGAGCCTGCGCGTCGCTGCGAACCTTCGGCGAGACACCGTGCGCGGAGAAGACGGTGAGCGCCCCCTCGGGCACTTCGGCCACGTCCTCGACGAACACCGCCCCGCGCGCGGCAAGCAGCTCCACAACGTGCTTGTTGTGGACGATCTGCTTGCGTACGTACACCGGCGGCCCGTGCAGGTCAAGCGCTCGTTCGACGGTCTGCACCGCGCGATCCACACCCGCGCAATATCCGCGCGGAGCGGCAAGCAAAAGCTTCTCGACTGTGTTCGGCGCTGTCGCCGTCTCGCTGGACACCACACTCATTGTAGAGCTGGGATGTGGCCACATCACTTCGGGGATTGGGCGCACGGCAGAAGCAGCAACCGCTCGGCTACCGCGCGTGCGCCCGGCAGGGCACGGAGCCGCTCGGCCAGTACCCTTGAGCGACGATGGCACAGCGACACCTCGACAGGCTCACGGCGGTGGACGCCTCCTTCCTGCACCAGGAGGGACGTAACTCGCACATGCACGTCGGCGGACTCACGCTGCTGGAGGGCACGCCTCCGAAGATGGAGGAGTTCCTCGAACAGATCCGCAGGCGCCTGCACCTCGTGCCGCGCTATCGCCACAAGCTCGCATACACGGCGCTCGACAGCGGGCGACCTGTATGGGTGGACGACCCCGGCTTCAACCTGGAGTTCCACGTACGCCACACGGCGCTGCCCTCCCCAGGCAGCTGGGAGCAGTTGCGCAACCTGACGGCACGCATCTTCTCGCAGGCGCTCGACCGCTCCAAGCCGTTGTGGGAGATGTGGCTGATCGAGGGTCTCGACCCAAAGATGGACGGGCCCGACTCACCGCCCCGCGAGCGTTTCGCACTGATATCCAAGACCCACCACTCGCTGATCGACGGGATCGCAGGGGTGGATCTCGCCACGGTCCTGTTCGACGTCGCGCCCCATCCTGAGCCGCTGCGCCACTCGGGCAGGCCCTGGAAACCGAGCCCCGAGCCGGACACCACCGAGCTGGTGGCCGCCGGTGTGCGCGGAGCTTTGCGCGCGGGTGTGGAGATGCTCAGCGGCGCCGTGAACGCACTCACCCATCCAGAGCGCACGCTCGAGCGGGCACGCGAGGCGGCCGAGGGAGTCGGCGAGATCGTCTGGGCCGGACTGAACCCGGCGCCCGAGACACCGTTGAACGTGGAGATCGGCCCGCACCGGCGCTTTGTCGGGATCGCCGCACAGCTGGAGGATTTCAAGCTCGTCAAGAACGCTTTCGGCGGCACGGTCAACGACGTCGTGCTTGCAGTCGTGACGGGCGCGTTGCGCTCGTTTTTGATCGCGCGCGGCGTGCGCACCGAGGGCATGGAGATGCGCGCGCTGGTGCCAGTGTCGGTGCGCACCGTCGGCGAGCGCCACGAGGGCGGTAACCGGATCGTCGTAATGCGCGGACCGTTGCCGGTGTACATCGCCGACCCCTTGCAGCGCCTGCGCTTCGTCAGCCACGCTATGGATGGCCTGAAGGAGTCCAAGCAGGCGCTCGGCGCCGAGGTGATAGCGGGCGCACAGAACTTCGCGCCGCCGACGATCCTGGCGCAGGCATCGCGCCTGAACTTCTCCACGCGCCTGTTCAACCTGATCGTGACGAACGTGCCTGGGCCGCAGTTCTCCCTGTACGTGCTGGGACGCCGCATGGAGCGCGTCTTCCCGGTGGCATTCCTGCCGGAGAACCACGCGCTGGCGGTCGCGATCATGTCCTACGCCGGCGAGATGAACTTCGGCCTGCTCGGCGACTTCGACGCGCTACCGGACATCGACTCGATCGGCGAGAGCATCAAAGCGGAGCTGGCGGAGTTGGTCGAGCTGGCCAAGGAAAAGCAGGCGCTCGCAGCAAAACCCCCCACCAAATCGTCTGGGCGGTCGAGAGTCAAGCGGAGCAAGGCTTCGAAAGTCCAGCCGCCCCGCGTGGCCCACTGAGTACGCGAACGACCTTGTGCTGCAAGGGCGCGGATGGTCAGCTGTCCGCTGTAGGCAGCCCGCCCGTAGAAACTGTAATCCGAGCAGACTGGACTGAATCGGTAGTTATCCAGAGCTATTTCGGTAACTTGCCGCAGTCGAAGTAGGCGTGCTTGGTCGATGATGCGTCGTAAGTGACGGCCGGGTGCAGATGCCCAGCGAGAGCTGAGGATGCTGAGCTCAGAGCCCGATTCGGCGCGGGGGATCTGAGAACATGACCAGCATGCCCAGAACGTCGGTAACTTCTCAAGGAGACTGGGCCGCGCGGCACTCTGTGCTGCGACGCATCGCCGCAATTCTCGCGCTCGTCACGCCCGTCGCGATGGCCGTGGTGGCCGCCGTCGCACTGGCGGGTGACGTCCCGATTGCCGTCCTGTCGGTTGTGCTCGTGTTGTTGACGAATGCCGCCGTCTGGTTTGCCTTGACAGAGCGCGGTGCACTGCGCGCCCTCGGCACGTCAGTCACGCTCCTCGCTGGAGTCGGCCTGATCGTCGTGCTCGCGACCCACTGGCAAGGACTGCTGGTGCTGGCCGCGCTGGTGCTGCTGCTCGCTCTATTCGGACTGTCCGCGCGCTACGCGCTGGGCCAGACTGGAAAGGCGGCGCTGGGAAGGATGGCCGCCGCGATAGTGCCAGTGGGTGCCGCCCGCTCGGGTGCTCTGATCATCAACCTGAAGTCAGGCGGTGGAAAGGCGGAACGCTTCGATCTCGCTGGGGAGGCCCGGCGGCGAGGCATCGAGCCGATCGTCCTACAGCAGGGCGATGATCTGCTTGATCTCGCCGAGAGCGCCATCGCCCGGGGCGCGGATGTCATCGGAATGGCTGGAGGCGATGGGTCGCAGGCGCTCGTGGCGACGGTCGCCGCACGGCGCAACGTCGCCCATGTCTGTATTCCAGCGGGAACGCGGAACCACTTCGCGCTTGACCTCGGCCTGGACCGGGACGACGTCGTGGGCGCGCTGGACGCGTTCACCGACGGCGTCGAGCGGCGCATCGACCTCGCGCGCGTGAACGACCGCGTATTCGTCAACAATGCGTCGCTCGGCATCTACGCGAAGGTCGTCCAGTCAGATGCCTACCGCGACGCCAAGCTCGGGACGTGGACGGGCATGCTGCCGGACCTGCTCGGCCCAGACGCCGAGGCGATCGACCTAGAGTTCACCACCCCGGACGGGACCGACTGCGACGACGCCCCACTTGTGCTGGTGTCGAACAACCCATATGAGCTCACGCACCTCTCTGGCGCCGGCACACGCGAGCGGATCGACACGGGCCTACTCGGCATCGTGGTCGCCCGGGTACGAGGTACCGACGTCTCAAAGCTCGTCGCGCTCGAGCTGATCGGCCAGGTAGCCCGCTATCCCGGCCTGATGTCATGGTCTGCGCGTGAGTTCGAGGTCCACTCTGGTGGCCCCGTCGAGGTCGGCCTCGACGGTGAGGCACTGCTGCTTGACCCACCGTTGCACTTCTCATCGCTGCCCGGAGTGCTGCGAGTGCGGCTGCCCCGCAGCGCAGGCCTCTCACCGGCAGCACGCGCTGTGACACTCACCACGGAGAACCTGGGCGCACTGGTCCGGGTAGCCGCCGGCCAGTGAGCGCGAGGTTTGAATGACGATGTGGCGTCGTATGCAGCATCTGGACCGTCGGCTGATGAGGCGCTCGTTTAGCACTCGCTCACCCGCACTGGATCGCACCCTCATCGCCATCACGCGGGCAGCGAACTACTCGCGACTGTGGCTTGTGCTCGCCGGCGCGCTCGCGGTATTCGACGGGGAGCGAGGGCGCAGAGCGGCAGGGCACGGCATCATTGCCATAGCGATCGCGGCGGGGGTGTCCAACGGCCCGGCAAAGCTGCTCGCGCGCCGACGTCGACCCTCCTCGCGGTCGCGTCCGACGCTCATTCGCATGCCACGGTCAACGTCGTTTCCCTCCGGCCATAGCGCGGCGGCATTCGCGTTTGTCACCGGCGCATGTGCTGAGCTGCCAGTGCTGGCACCGGCCCTGGTGCCCCTGGCAGGGGCCGTTGCCTATTCGCGCGTGCATACAGGCGTTCACTATCCAAGCGATATCGCGGCCGGCATCGCGATCGGGATCGGATCGGGCCTGCTGGTCGCGCATTCGCCGCGGCGTATTCTGGCGCCAGGGCTTCCCGAGTAAACCTCCGGTCCCCAACAGGCTGGCAGGAAGATCCGGGCTAGTAGCCCAAAGCGAACTTCGCGTCCTCGGACATCTTCTCGGGCGACCACGGAGGCGTGAAGACCATCTCCGATTCGATGCTGGCGACACCCTCGAGCTCACCGACAAACTCTTCGATCTGTTCGGTGACCTGAGGCCCGATCGGGCAGCCGGGAGTCGTCAGCGTGAACGTGACGTGAACGTCGCTGCCCGAGACCTCGACGCCGTAGATCAACCCCAGCTCGACGAAATCGAGCCCAAGCTCCGGGTCGATCACGTTAGACAGAGCATCCATCACGTCATCGACGGTGATCGTGGTTTCCTCGTCGGGCATGGTCTTGACTCTAGCGGCTGGGACGTTCTAGGGGCAGGCGAGAGAAGGACCCACCCTAAGGGCACAGGCAGGACCCGCGGTGTGCTGCGCACATAAGAGTCCTCTGTATCCGAAGACGCCGTCTCGCGCCGCCCATGGAGCGTCCTTCGCGCCGCCCATAGGACGGCCCTAGTTGTAAGAGCCGAGCCGGTCCCACTGATACAGCTGGATGCACTCCTCGGCCAGCTCGATCGCGCGCTCGCGGGACAAATGGGGAAGCACGGTGTCGAGCGCCTGTTCCTCGGCGACGCCGGCCTGGAAGGCTTCCTCGCCTTTGAAGCCGGCGGCGATCTTCAACGCCTCGCGGCGGTTCTCGCCGAGACTCGGGAAGACGCCGACAAGAAACTCGGTGTTGGGCACGGGATGGCCGACCTCCAACGATGCGTGCCAGGCGGCGAGCAGGTGCAGGTCGTCCTGGTCCAGGCCTGCGATCGCGCGCTCGTAATGGAACGTCAGCTCCTGGTCGGGCAGATCGTCGACCCAAGCGCGCACCACCTCGCCGACGAGCTGACGGCGGGCCTCGCGGCCGACGGAATCCGCGATCACTCTGATCGCGTCGTGCGGCTCGATGAAGCAGAGTGGCATTGCCCGCACTTTAGGGGCCGGGGTGGACGTAACTTTTCGATCAGACTCCAAGCGCAGCCGCGACCTGCTCGAGCGCGCCGGCGTCGCACATGTCGGGCGCAAAGCCGAGCGTGACACGCTCGTGCGCCGGGTCGACCAAACTCCAGTTGTAGAGCGCCAGGTCGAGGGCTTGCACCGGCGTGGATGCAGCCTGCGAAAGCGCCTGCGCACGCCGCTCGACGATTATCGGGTCGCCGATCCCGAAGACGCGCTTGGCGGCTTGCGGAGTGTGATCGGACGCCGCCTGCGGCGAGCGTGTGACGAGCTGCAGCGAGTCGCCGCACAATTCGTAGAGTCCGAGCCCTCCGAGCGTGATCAGCAGGTCGTAGCGGCCCATGCGCCCAAAGCCGGGCAGCGCGAGGCGCTCGAACAGCCGCGCGAAGCGCCGCTGCGGCGTCCACTCGGGCTCGCCGGCGAAGGCTCGCTGCTGTGAGCCGGCATGTTCGACAAAGCGGCGGTAGGCGACCAGCGTCTCTGCACCGCGAGCGGGGTCGTGAGAGGTACGCGGGCCAAGCGCTACCCCCTGGAGGTCGGGTACGGAGCCCGACCTCCAGTCACAGGAGCCCAGCGCCGCGCCGATCCCATCGAAGGGCCCCTCACCCTGCAGCGGCGACAGGTAGGCAGCCAGCACGCACATCCAGGTGGCCTGCTCAATGTCCCCGCAAGCACGCGCTTGGGCGTAGAAGCTGGGAGGAGCCGCGCCGAGCGCAAGCAGGCGTCCGCAGGCGAAGCCGACCTCTGCAGCCAGCCGCCGAGCATCCTCGGAGGAGCGTAGGCCTGGGACCAGCTCGTTACGGTAGCCATCGTCTTCCGAACGCGTCTCGCGACGGACGCGCACTTCCTGGTTGCGCCCCCGAACGGGGGCGATTCGCCCCGCCTGGCCGCGCGTGCCGGCGCCGGCACGCGCGGACGCCCCCCGCCCCGCGCCCGACTGGGCATCGCTGCCCGTCCCACGCTTGGGCTTGCTCACACGGCGCATCTGGGTCTGCCCCGGCGCGCTCTCACGGCAGATGGGGCAGCGATCGACAAAGCGGTTGTGGCGACAGAAGGTGGGGCTCACGTGGCTAACGCTAGCGATACGGAGGCGCTCAACTCAAACGCTATGCGCCGCAACGGCCGCGCGAGTCCGAACAGACGCGGCAAAACCACGCGCCCGTGCGCGCGCCATCCCAGCACGGCGCTCCGCGTCGAGCGCATACAGATAGTCGTCGTAGTCCACCTGGATCGTATGACGCTTAGAGGCTATGTAGCGCTTGCGCATCGCCGCTTGGTCGGAGGCGATGTCGGCGCGCAGCTCGGCGGGCGAGGGCAGCGCGTACTCGCCACGCAAAAAGTCACCGACCCAAGCCGACTGGGCCTCGGCCAGCGGCATGATCGCGCCGAGCGGCTGCAACAGGCCGATGAAGTACAAGCCGCCGATATCCGGATGAAAGACGCGGCGAAACAGCTCGATGTGGTTCTCCGGAGCGGCAAGGAAGTCCGTGTCGAAGAACGGGAAGCTGATCTTGTAGCCGGTGCAGTAGACGACCACGTCGGCATGCACCTCGCTGCCGTCGGTGAAGCGCACACGCTCGCCTGCGAGCGAGGCGATATTCGGCTTGGGCGCGATCGTGCCGTGGGCGATGCGGTCCAGGATGCGCCCGGAGACGGTCGGATGCGCCTCGCCGAACTTGTGGTCGGGCTTGGGCAGGCCGTAGCGCTCGGGCGGCCCGGTCAGCGTCTTGATCGTCTGGTGGATCATGCGCTGGCGGATCGCAAACGGGATGCGCGGATTGTTGGGCAGTTGGTCGATCGGCTTGCCGAACACGTACTTAGGAATGATCCAAGCGCCTTTGCGCGCCGCCAGGTAGGTGTTGGCGGCCACGTAGGAGGACTCGACGGCAATGTCCATCGCCGAATTGCCCATGCCCAGCACGACCACGTCCTTGCCGGCAAAGATCGAGTTCTCAACATAGGAGTGCGCGTGCAGCTGCGTACCTTCGAAGGTGTCGGCACCGGGGAAGGCCGGTTCGGGCCAGCGTGGATCCCAATGGTGGCCGTTGGCCACGATCAACGCGTCATAACAGCGCGTCTCCCCGCTATCGAGCCCAATCTCCCAGACGCCGTCCTCGCGCTTGCGCGCATGCTCGACGCCCGTCTCGAACGTGATCTGCTCGCGCAGGCCGAAGTGGTCTGTGTAGTTGTCGAAGTACTCCTTGATGTGGGTGTGGTGCGGGAAATCGGGATAGCTGTCGGGCATCGGGAAGTCCGCGTAGGCCATGCGCTCGCGCGAGACGTTGATGAACAGGTCCCGGTAGGCGGCCGACATCCCGTTGCGGTTGCCGAACACCCAGTTGCCGCCGACCTGGTCTGACTTCTCGAAGCAGTCGAAGGGGATGCCGCGGTCGAGCAAGGCCTTGACGGTGGCGATACCGGAGGATCCAGCGCCGACGACGCAGGTGCGCGGCAGGCCGCCGGCAGCGCCGTTGCCGCCGCTCGAAGCGGGACTTCCGTTCTCAGGAGCGCTGGCCACGCAGCCAGTCTAGCGCCGCGGCTGAAAGCTCATTCGGCCGACACGCCGGGCCCGACATGCTGCGGCGGGCCCTCAGGACCTTCGTCGGCGTCGCCGTGACCGGCGATACCCTCGTCGTGTGACACAGAGCCATTGCGCAGGCCCGCCAGATAGCGATCGACCATCCGCGCGCACTGGCGTCCCTCGTTGATCGCCCACACGATCAGCGACTGCCCGCGACGCGCATCGCCGGCGGCGAACACGCCGTCCACCGAGGTCGTGTAGGGCCCCAGCGCCTTGACGTTGCCGCGGGGATCCTTCTCGACGCCGAGCTGGTCGAGGAGAGCCTGCTCAGGATGCAGAAAGCCCATCGCCAACAACACCAGTTGAGCCGGCAGCTCACGCTCGGTGCCGGGCAGCGGCCCGAATGGCGGCGCCGCCTCGGCCTGGGAGATGTACAGCGCCGCGACGTTGCCAGCGGAGTCCCCGGAGAAGCGGGCGGTCGTGACCGAGTAGTCCTGCTCGCCGACAGCCGCCGTCCTGGCCTCCTCCATCGCATAGGAGAGGCGGTACTTCAACGGCCACTCAGGCCACGGCGTACGCGCGTCGGGCCGGTGCTCGGGGGGCTCGGGCAGCAGCTCGAGCTGCACGATCGAGAGCGCGCCCTCGCGCAGTGAGTTGCCGACGCAGTCGGCGCCGGTGTCCCCGCCGCCGATTACGACCACGTGCTTGCCGGCGGCGCTGATCGGCTCGCCGGCAGGCGGCTGAGGCACGGTCGGCTCGGGGCCGTACTCGCCGGCGACAAAACGATTGCGTTGGTAGAGGTAGTCCATCGCGAAGTGGACGCCCCCAAGCTCGCGCCCCGGCACGGGAAGATCGCGCGGTACGCGCGATCCGGTCGCAAGCACGACCGCGTCGAAGCGCTCACGCAGCTCCTCCACACTCAGATCGACCCCCACGTCCACGCCGCAGCGCAAATCCACGCCCTCGGCGATCAACTGCTCCACACGGCGCTGCACGACACGCTTCTCGATCTTGAAGTCGGGCACGCCAAAGCGCACCAACCCACCGGCGGCCTCGTCGCGCTCGAACAGCGTGACGCTGTGGCCGATGCGGCGCAGCTGCTGGGCAGCGGCCATCCCGGCCGGACCCGAGCCGACGATCGCGACCGATTGGCCGGTCTCGTACTTGGGTTTTGGCGGCTCGGGCCTGATCCAACCTTCGGCGAAGCCCCGGTCGACGATCGCAAGCTCGATCTGCTTGATCGTGACCGAGTCGCCCTCGCGGATCTCAAGCACACAGGCCGCCTCGCAAGGCGCGGGACACAGACGCCCGGTGAAGTCGGGGAAGTTGTTGGTGGCGTGCAGCTGGACGATCGCCTCCTGCCAGCGGTCGCGGTAGACGAGGTCGTTCCAGTCGGGGATCAGGTTGCCGAGCGGACAGCCGTTGTGGCAGAAGGGCACGCCGCATTCCATGCAGCGCGCGCCCTGCTCGCGCAGCTCGCCCACAGGCCGCTCCACGACGAACTCCTGGTAATCCTGAGCTCGCTCGCCGGGATCGCGATAGGTCATCCCGTGACGCTCGATCTGCAGGAAGCCGCCGAGCTTGCCCATCAGGCGCGCCCCGTCCGAGCAGTGACGGCGCACGTACGTGCGCCCAGGCGCGGCATGCCGAGAGGCACGCCCAAACCCGCATCCCCAACCGCCGAGCTCATGCGACCACGCCCTCTGGCGTGCCCGCTTGCGCCTCCTCCAGCTCGCGCAGAACGCGCTTGTAGTCGTGGGGCATCACCTTCACCAGCGAGCCGGCCGCCAGCAGCTGCTCGAAGCGCGCGAGCACGTCGCGCGCCACCGGCGAGTCGGTGTGGCGCGCGTGCTCCTCGATCGCCGCGCGCAGCTCGATCGCGTCGGCCGCCGAGATCTCGTCGAAGCCGACCATGCCCATGTTGCAGCGCGCGGGGAAGCTGCCGTCCTCGTCGAGCACGTAGGCGACGCCACCGCTCATGCCCGCGGCGAAGTTGCGCCCGGTGGGGCCGAGCACGACCACACGCCCGCCGGTCATGTACTCGCAGCCGTGGTCGCCGACGCCCTCGACGACCGCCCAAGCGCCGGAGTTGCGCACGGCAAAGCGCTCGCCCGCAAGCCCTCTGAAGAAAGCGCGCCCGGATGTCGCGCCGTAGAGCACGGTATTGCCGACGATCACGTTCTCCTCGGCGCGGAAGTGCTCGTCCATGTCAAGCGGAGGGCGCACCGAAATGACACCGCCGGAGAGACCCTTGCCGGCGTAGTCGTTGGTGTCGCCTTCCAGCTCGAAGGTGACACCGGGCGCAAGCCAGCCGCCGAAGCTCTGGCCGGCCGACCCTTTGAAGCGCACGACGATCGAGTCGGGTGGCAGACCTTCGGCTCCACGCGCGCGCGCGATGTGGCTGGAGAGGATGCCGCCGACACAGCGGTTGACGTTGCGAATCGCAAGCTCCATCTCCACGCGCGGGCGCCTAGAGCCATCGCGAGCGATCGCCTGCACGGCGACACCCTGCAGCGCGCCGTCGACGTGCCCGTTCGCAGCCGACACGGGCGCGTCGATGACCGCACGCGCGCGCTCCACCAGCTCCCAGTCCAGTGCGTCGTCGAGCACGCTCGGCGGCGGCTTGACGCGCCGGCGTGACGCGCCGTCGGGCAGCTCGACGTGCGCGAGGATGTGCGTGAGGTCCACGCCGCGCGCCTTCCAGTGCTCGATCGCCGTCTCGGCGCCGAGCAGATCGACGCGCCCGATCGCCTCGTCCAGCGTGCGCAGCCCCAGCGAGGCCAGGATCTCGCGGACTTCCTCGGCCACGAAGAAGAAGAAGTTGACGACGTGCTCCGGGGCTGCCCTTGAAGCGCTTGCGCAGCTCCGGATCCTGGGTGGCGATGCCGACGGGACAAGTGTTCAGGTGGCAGGCGCGCATCATGATGCAGCCGGTCGCGATCAAAGGCGCCGTGGAGAAGCCCATCTCGTCCGCGCCGAGCAGCGCCGCGACCACGACATCGCGCCCGGTCTTCAGCTGGCCGTCGGTCTGCACGACGATGCGCGAGCGCAGATCGTTGAGCAACAGCGTCTGCTGAGTCTCGGCCAGGCCGATCTCCCAGGGTATGCCGGCCGCCTGGATCGAGGACAGCGGCGAGGCGCCGGTGCCGCCGTCGTGCCCGGCGATCAGCACACGGTCGGCGTTGGCCTTCGACACACCGGCGGCGACCGTGCCGACCCCGACCTCGGAGACGAGCTTGACCGACACCTGCGCAGCCGGGTTGGAGCAGCGCAGGTCGTAGATCAGCTGCTTGAGATCCTCGATCGAATAGATGTCGTGGTGGGGCGGCGGGGAGATCAGCCCGACGCCGGGTGTCGTGTGGCGGATCGAGCCGATGTAAGCGTCCACCTTGTGGCCGGGCAGCTGACCGCCCTCGCCGGGCTTGGCGCCCTGGGCCATCTTGATCTGCAGCTCGTCCGCGTTGACGAGATAGTGGATCGTCACGCCAAAGCGCCCCGAGGCGACCTGCTTGATCGCCGAGCGACGGCGGTCGCCGTTGCTGTCGGGGCTGAAGCGCGCCGGGTCCTCGCCGCCCTCGCCGGTGTTCGAGCGCCCGCCGAGACGGTTCATCGCGATCGCAAGCGTCTCGTGCGCCTCGCGCGAGATCGAGCCGAGACTCATAGCGCCGGTGCAGAAGCGCCTGACGATCTCCTTGGCGGGCTCGACCTCCTCCAGCGCGATCGGCTGGGAGCCCTGCGTTCCGATGCGCAGCAGCCCACGCAGAGTGGCCTTGCGCGCAGCGTCCTCGTTGACGGCGGCCGCGTACTCGCGGTACTTCTGGAAGGCTGGCGACTCGCGCACCTGTGCGTGCGCCTCGGCGTCACCCTGCAGGGCCGCGGCGACATTGCCGTTTGCCGAGCGCACCGCGTGCTGGACGAGCGCGATCGTCTCGGGATTCCACATGTGGTGCTCGCCGTCGCGCCGCCAAGCGTAGACCCCGCCGACGGGCAGCAGATCGTCGTGCACGACCGGATAGGCGCGCGCATGGCGCTCCAGCGCCTCGACGGCCAACACGTCCAGGCCGATTCCGCCGATGCGCGAAGCGGTGCCGGTGAAGTGGCGTTCGATCAAGTCGGGCTCCAAGCCGACGGCCTCGAAGATCTGCGCGCCCCGATAGGACTGGATCGTCGAGATCCCCATCTTGGAGATCGTCTTCAGCAGCCCCTTGCCGATCGCCTTGATCGTGTTCTGGGCCGCCTGCTCAGGCGAGAGCGAAGCGGTGGATCCGTTCTCGGCACGCACGATGCGCCCCTGAACGACGAGTTCGTCGAGCGTCTCGAGCATCACATAGGGGTTGATCGCGCTGGCCCCGTAGCCGATCAGCGTGGCGAAGTGATGCACCTCGCGCGGCTCGCCGGACTCCAGCACGATGCCGGCGCGCAGACGCGTACCCTCGCGCACGAGATGGTGGTGCACCGAGGAGACCGCGAGCAACGAGGGTATCGCGGCCCGTGCGGGCCCGAGCAGACGGTCGGAGAGGATGATGATGTTGACGCCTTCGGCGATCGCCTCGTGCGCCCGCTCACAGACACGCGCTAGCGCTTGCGCGAGCCCCTCTGGCCCCTCGGCCACCTTCCAGGTGATGTCAAGCGTGCGCGAGGAGAAGACGTCGCTTGAGATGTGGCGCAGGGTCTCCAGCTCGCGGTTAAGCAGGATCGGCTGATCCAGCTCCAGCTTGTGGGCATGCTCGGGCGTCTCGTCGAACAGGTTGCGCTCGGTGCCGAGGCTGGTCGAGAGACTCATCACGATTTCCTCGCGGATCGGGTCGATCGGGGGGTTCGTGACCTGCGCGAACAGCTGCTTGAAGTAGGAGAACAACGGCGGCGCCTGATCTGAGAGCACGGCCAGCGACAGGTCGTTGCCCATCGAGCCGAGCGGCTCCTGAGCGTCGCGCGCCATCGGCTCCAGCAGCACGCGCAGATCCTCCTGGGTGTAGCCGAACGCGCGCTGGCGACGCTGCAGCGGCTGGTCTGAGAGCGTGACCTGCTCGGAGGGCTCGATCTCTGCGAAACGCACCGCGTTGCGCGCATACCACTCGCCATAGGGCTTCTGCGTGGCGATCCGATGCTTGACATCGCCATCCTCCACGACTCGCCCTTGCTCCAGATCGACGAGAAACAGCTTGCCCGGCTGCAGGCGGCCGAGGCGCAGGACCTGGTCGGCGCGCCACCTCGAGCAGGCCGGCCTCCGAGCCGAGCACGACATGGCCGTCCTTGGTCAGCACCCAGCGCCCTGGCCGCAGTCCGTTACGATCGAGCGTCGCGCCGACCACGCGACCGTCTGTGAAGGCAACCGCCGCCGGTCCATCCCACGGCTCCATCAGGCACGAGTGGAAGGCGTAGAACCCCTTCAGCTCCTCGGAGAGCTCGGCGCGCCCACGGTAGGCCTCGGGGATCATCATCATCACCGCGTGCGGCAGCGAACGCCCGGCGAGCAGCAGCAGCTCGAGCACGTTGTCGAACGTCGCCGAGTCGGAGTTGCCCTGCGTCACGACCGGCAGGATCTTCGCCAGATCATCGCCGAGGAGCTCTGATGCCAGCTCGGACTCGCGCGCGCGCATCCAGTTGACGTTGCCCATCACCGTGTTGATCTCGCCGTTGTGGCAGATCACGCGGTAGGGATGGGCCAGCTCCCAGCTGGGAAACGTGTTCGTTGAGAAGCGCGAGTGCACGAGCCCCAGCGCGCTCTTGCAACGCTCGTCGCGCAGGTCGGGGTAGAAGGCGCCGAGCTGATAGCTGATCAGCATCCCCTTGTAGTTGAGCGTGCGCGAAGAGCTGGAGGTGACGTAGAAGCCCTTGCCGGCGTCCTCGCCGGCCGTAACAGCCTGTTCGACCACGCGCCGGATCACGTACAGCTTGCGCTCGAAGGCGTCCTGGTCGAGGCCGTCGCGCCCGGCGACTCCCCAGCCTGCGCCGGCCGGCGCCAGTGCCGGTCCCCGCGCCCACGAACAGCTGGCGAATGACCGGGCGCGGCAGGCAGCAGCCGTGGCACCGGTGTGCTCCGGGCAGACTGGCACGTCGCGCCAACCGAGCAGCCGCTGGCCCGTGCTCGCTCTACGGTGCGATCGAACAGAGCCTCGATCCGCGCGCGCGCTTCGTCGTCGGTGGGCAGGAAGCACATGAAGACGCCGTAGGCGCCTGGCGCCGGCAGCTCGAAATCCGTGACCGCGCGCAGCAGCTCGTCGGGCATCTGCATCAGGATCCCGGCGCCGTCGCCGGTCAGCGGATCGGCGCCCGAGGCGCCGCGGTGCTCGAGGTTCTCCAGGGCGGCAAGCGCGCGCGTGACCACCTCGTGCGTGGGGGTGTTGTCCAGGCGCGCGACCATGCCGACCCCGCACGCGTCGTGCTCATAGCGGGGGTCGTAGAGTCCAGCGGCCTGGGATGGCAATGTTTGCGAAGTCATGTGAGTGCTTGCCGTGAGCGCCGCTGCTCCCTATGGAGCCGCGGCGCCCTCGCGGGCATGGGGGGTCGGCACCTGAGGCGGAGCTTGAAAGCGTAGCATCGCGACAACCTCTAAAGACACATTGGACGTGTGAAATACGTCCCCGACGGGGATCATTATGGGCGAGACGGCAAGGCACTATCGATAGGGCAACGAGCCAGGAGAGGCAATGAGGCCGGACATGGAGCTTGCGCTTACTGCGCGAGCCGAGAACATAGCTGTAGTTCGCTACGCCCTCGGCGGCCTGGGCGAGGCCTTTGCGGTGCCCGAGCCCAAGCTCTCAGATATCCGCCTCGCCGTCACCGAGGCGTGCGCGAATGTGGTCGTGCACGCCTATCCCGACGGCCACTATGGCCCGATGGAAGTGGTCGCCAGCAAGGACGAGCAGGCCCTGACCGTGCTCGTGCGCGACTGGGGACGCGGCATCGGCCCCCGTCCGGACAGTCCGGGTCTCGGGCTCGGGCTGCCGCTGATCGCGGCGCTCGCCGACAACGTGCAACTGACTCACGACGACGTCGATCACACCGAGGTGCGGATGACGTTCCTGCTGGGCGACTCCCAGACGAGCACGAATACCCTGTCGGGCGCAAGCACCACCCTGCCGGGCACAGGTACCCCGCCCAGCCGAGGCGGATACGCGGTATGACCCGCGCCGATCCAGCCGCCGCGCTGCAGGCCGACGCACCGAAGGGATCGACCGTGACCGACCCCGATCCCGACCCGCGCGAGCACGAGCCGGCCACGGACAATCGCGCGCGCATGCGCTTGCTCGACGGTCCGCTCGCCGCACCCGTGCTGGGTCGGGTCGTGTCGATGATGCTTGCTCGCGCCGACTGGCCGCTGGAGCGGATCGACGACGCGATGCTCATGTGCGACGCACTTTCGGCACACGTCTTCGCGCACACCGGCGGCGAAGCCGCGACGTTCAGTATCGACGCCGGCGAGCACGAAGCCGAATTGCGCGTGCTCGGTCTCACAGACAACGGCGCGAGCAGCCTGGTCGCAGACGCGATGCTGCCGGTCGTGGGGAACGTGATCGAGCAGATCGCCGAGCGCGTCGCAGTCGAGCCCGGTATGCACGGCGAGGGCCCTGAGCTTGTTCTCGCGCTCCGCGCGCGCTAAGAACGTGTTCAAAACGGGCGGGTCGATCTTGAAACACGTTCTAAGAGCGCCTAACAGAATGAGTTTTGGAGTTGTTGGTGGCAGATGAGTGCGCAGCCGATTGTGAGGAAGGCTTCGTGGATGTCGGCGCGGCGGTCGTAGCGACGCTCGAGGCGGCGGTGTTGGTGTAGCCAGGAGATCGTGCGCTCGATCACCCATCGTTCTTTGCCGAGCCCCGACCCGTTAGCGGTGTTGCGTTTGGCGATCCGTGGTGTGATGCCCCTTTCGCGGAGCGCGTTGCGGTGCCTTTGGCTGTCATACGCCCGGTCTGCGAGCAGCGCCTTTGGCCTGAACTTGCCGTGAGCGCCGGTCGGGGGGACCCGATCGACGAGTGGGATGAGCTGGGTGATGTCGTGGCGGTTGCCGGCGGTGAGAGTGGCGGCCAGCGGGGTTCCCTGACCGTCGCAGATCACATGGTGCTTGGAGCCCGGCCGGCGGCGATCGACTGGCGAGGGGCCTGTCTTTTCGCCCCCCCTTTTGCTCGCACGTGCGAGCTGTCCACGACCGCCCTTGACCAGTCCAACGCTCCCGCGTCTTGCAGTTCGTCCAAGAGCACTCGGTGCAGGCGCTCCCAGACCCCAGCCTCGTTCCAATCCCGTAAGCGACGCCAACACGTCATTCCCGACCCACAGCCCATCTCTTGCGGCAGATCCTCCCACGGGATGCCCGTCTTGAGGACAAAGAGGATTCCCGTCAGGGCCTGCCGATCAGGCACCCGCTTGCGCCCCGGATACCGATACCGACGCTCGACACGCGGCAACAACGGCTCGATACGAGCCCACAACCCATCACTGACCAAAGGTTTCGCCATAGACACCGTCTACGACAACAGCATCCCAAAACCTCTTTTTGTTAGGCGCTCTAAGAACGCTTTCAAAATGGCCGGTGCGCGTTGATACCCCCTTGTTTGGACGCGGATGATTTATTTAGGTACCTAATCTTTGTCTACGTGTTCGCAAAGGGCTTGTCTAAGTGTTCGCAAAGGGGGGTGTTAAGCGGATCATTCAATACGAAGCCACACACACCCCGGCGTTCACAAACCATGAACATCCGCTACACAGCACATTCGGCAACACGTTCTAAACGCCGCGGCGCGGTCGGCGGGCGCGATCGGACAGCGTGCACGCGGCGATCCGCGGCGGCGATCCGTGGCGGCCATCCCTCGGCGGCCATCCCTCGGCGGCCATCCGCGGCGGCGATCGACGACGCTAGCTTGCCCTGTCCACGCCCGCGCGCAGGCGAGCCAAGGCTTGGCGGATCAAACGTGAGACCTGCATCTGGGAGACGCCGATCCGCTCTCCGATCTCCGCCTGCGTGAGATCGTCTCTGAAGCGCAGCTCCAGGACGATGCGCTCGCGTTCTCCGATCTGGCCCATCAGCGGCTCCAGCGTCGCCCGCTCCTCCGCCCTGTCGAAGCCGTCGTCGTGCGAACCGAGTCCCTCGGCGACGGTCTCGGTCTCCTCGTCGCGGGTCGAGCGTGGAGCGTCGAGCGATCCAGCCCTGTAGGCGCCCATCGCCTCGAGCGCCTCCAGCACCTGCTCTTCGGAGGCTTCGACGACGCCGGCGACTTCGCTGACCGACGGGGAGTAGCGCTGCCCGAGCGACAGCCGCGTCACCGTCTGGTCGACCCGCAACGCCAGCTCCTGCAGATCGCGCGGCACCCGCACCGACCAAGTGCGATCGCGAAAATGGCGCTTCAGCTCGCCTAGGATCGTCGGCACCGCATAGCTCGAGAACATCACCTCGCGCGAGCAGTCGAAGCGGTCGATTGCCTTCAGCAACCCGACCGAGGCTACTTGGATGAGATCGTCGAGCGGCTCGTCGGTGTGCTGGTAGCGGCGGGCCAGACGGCGCGCCAACGGCAGATAGCGCTCGACCAGCAGCTCACGCACATGCGGGTCGCCGTCGATGCGCAAGCGTGCGAAAAGCTCGCAATCGGGCAGGAACGACGGCATCTGAGTGACCGTAGCCGCTGATCTCTCGCCTGCCATTGGTTGCCTCCCTTCCGCCTCGCCCAAAATTTCAAGACGTGCGCCCTTGAGGCTACCCCCTCTGCCGCCTGTTTCCAATGTGGTGGACCGCTCACTCATGGTGCGGGTTTCCCCCCATGGCAGGATCGGCCGCGAGGCAGCTCAGGCGGATTGCGCGGCGGGGCGTCCCGGAGGCGGCGCAGCTGCCGGTGGCGTGCGGCTCGAAACGCTCGCGCGCTGAAACTCACAGCGCACGTTCAAGCCGCCCACGTCCACTGTCACGCCGCCTGGCAGCGACGGCCCGCAGGCTAGCCGCGGCGCGTCGGGCACGAGCGCCGGCGCGATCCAGGCGATCGGCGCTACTCCCGGCCTGATCGCCGGCCAGCGCTCGAACGCCAGCGCGCCGCTCAACAGCAAGCGGTTCTCGGCGCGTGTGCAGGCGACGTACAGGACACGGTCCTCCTCCTCTTCCTGGGCGAGCGCGACGCTCCTCGCGCAACTGCTTCGTAGGCAGAGCGCGCTGACCGTCTCGGGGTCGCCAAGCCGCTGCAGACGCAAGCCCAGGCGCCCGCCAACCTCGTCGAACAGGAGG
This sequence comes from uncultured Solirubrobacterales bacterium, assembly GCA_963725265.1. Classification (GTDB taxonomy): domain Bacteria; phylum Actinomycetota; class Thermoleophilia; order Solirubrobacterales; family Solirubrobacteraceae; genus Palsa-744. The sequence continues at coordinate 947,812 of CAVRXP010000001.1, read as the reverse complement.
TCGGGCATGCGCAGATTTGGCTCGCGGCCCAGATCGGCCACGCATACGACCGGAAACTCAAGGCCCTTGACCGCATGGATGCTCATCAACCGCACCGCGTCGAGCTGCGCGCCTGCCCCCCGCGACGGGGAGTCGCCTGCCGGGGCCTCCGCCTCGCGACCCGCAAGCGCAACTTCCAGGTGGGCCACCTGATCGAGGAAGCCGCGCAGGTCGCGACCCTCCCGCGCTTCGAAGCTCCGCGCCATGCCGATCAACTTGTGCACGTTGGCGAGCCGGCGCTCGCCCCAGCCGAGCGAGAGCACGTGGGCGTCGTAGTCGGTGGCGCTGATGACGCGGCGCAGCAAGTCGGCTATTGGGTGCAGCGCGGCGCGCTTGCGCTCGCTCGCAAACAGCTCGCGGAAGGCAGCCACTCGCTCGCGGTCCTCGCGCCGGCAGCCGGGCGTCCAGCTCGGTCGAGCGCTCGAGGATCGCCTGCCACACGCCACCGGCCTGCTCGCGGGCGCTGTGCGCGAGCAGAGCCAGCGCGTCACTTGACAGACCCACGAGCGGCGAGGCGAGCGTCGAGTACAGCGCCAGCTCATCCAGCGGGTTCGCCAGCGCCCGCAGCCAGGCGAGCAGGTCGCCGATCTGCTGATGGCTCCAGAAGCCGCCGACTCCCGGCGAGCGTGCGCAGGCCCCGGCGGCGCAACGCGCTCTCGTACACCGGCAGGTCGCCGAGCGCGCGCAACAACACCACCACCTCCCCCGCCCGCGCCTCGCCGTCTGCGAGCAGTTGCGCGATCCGCTGCGCGAGCAAGGACGCCTCGGCCTGACGCCACAACGTCGCCTGTGGCAGGCCGACAAGCGCCTCGTCGCCTGGATATCCCTCCCAGCCGCGCCTGTCGGTGAGCAGCAGCTCGACGATCGGCTCGTCCCCTTGGCGGGACTCTTCACCTGTGGAGCGCGCTGGAGTCAACGTTGTGAAGTGCTCTCCGATCCGCTCGGAGAAGATCCGCCTGACGGCCGTCAGAATCGCAGGCAGGCTGCGAAAGTTGCGTGTCAGCTCGAGACTGGCGGCTTCGCGCGCCAGCCGGCGGCGACGCTCACGAAAGAGCCCGACATCGGCATGGCGAAAACCGTAGATCGACTGCAGTTCGTCGCCGACCGTGAAGAGATTGTCGCGATCGAGCTGCGCCAGCACCTGCAGCTGGCGCGGGTTTGAGTCCTGGAACTCGTCCACCATCAGCAGCTGGACGCGCTCAGTCCACGATTCGCGCACCTCGGCGTGCGTTTGCAGCAGGGCGCGCGCATCCAACTCGAGGTCGTCGAAGTCCAATGCGCCACGCGTGTGCTTGCGCTCTGCATAGCGAGTGCCAAAGCGTTCCAATAACTCGCCGATCAGCGTGCAGGCGCGAGCGCATCGACGTCGCGGCGCTCGATGTTCATGCTGGTCTGACGGGGCTCGGATGGCAGCCGCGGCTGTGCCTGTCCCTGGCTGCGCAGCTGCGCGTAGGCGCCCAGCACCATCGTCCGCAGCGGGTCGGCGCCGTAGGCCGCCACGAGATCGACCGCCTCCGAGCGCTCATCCGCCAAGAAGTCGGCTAGCGCTTCGCCGAAGGCGAACGTGCGCAGGCGCGTGGAGATTCCCTCCTCGAGGATCTCAAAGCCCGGTTCCACACCCGCTTGAACCGGGTGGATGCGCAGCAGGCGCGCGCAGAAAGCGTGGAAGGTGCTCACATTCGCCGCCTCGGTCTCGCGCGCCGCCTCGCGCTCGCCCAGCTCCAGCAGGCGCGCGCGCACCCGCTGGCGCAACTCGCCCGCAGCGCGCTCGGTGAACGTGATCGCAAGGATCCGCCCTGGCGCTATGCCGTCCTCCTGCACGGCGCGCACGAAACGCTCGACAAGCACCGAGGTCTTGCCGCTGCCGGCGCCGGCGGCCAGCAGCAGCGAGCCGCTGCGACTTGCGACCGCACGCTCCTGCTCGTCGGTCAGCCGCCGCTGCGGTACGCCCGCCTGCTCAGGCTGCAACTCGTAGTCGAACGCCAGCTGTTGGGGCGCCGTCATCGCTCGCAGCGACAGATCGTCGGGTATGCACAGCCGCCGTTGTAGGCGCAGGTGTCTGGTCGCGGCTCCAGGGCGCCCGCGCGCGCCTCGCCGGCAGCGCGCAACGCCGCGGCCAGGCACCTGTCGATCAGTTCGCGCATCTGCCCGTGCTCCAGGCGGTCGGTGCGCACGCACTCCAGCTCCACAGCCGCCTCGTCGTCGAGCGCGCCGCGCGCGCGGATGTCTTTGCCGGCCAGCGGCTGATAGAAGCCGCCCACTGCGGTGCGGTCGAGCAGCGCCTCCACAGCGCGCATGTACAGCGCCAGCTGCAAGACGCCGTCACCGAGCCATCTGGCGGCCGGCGGGGCGTTGCGGCCCTTGTAGTCGTAGAGCACCGCCTCTCCCGCCGGGCCGAGATCGACGCGGTCGATGCGTCCGCGCAAGAGCACACCCTCGCCCAACTCGAGCGCCGGCAGCGGCTGCACCCCACCAGCTCCGACACCTCCCGAAGAGTCCACGTTCGAACCATTGCCCGACTCCTGTGAGAACCCGAACTCCAACTCCAGATAAGTTGGCTCCAGCGGACTGGCCTGCTCGGCCGCGTACTCCAGGTAGCGCTCTAGGTCCGCGCGCAGGCGCCGGCGCGCGCCGGGCAGACGCTCGGGCGCGACCGACAGCGGGTGACTGGGCTCCAACTCGCGCAAGGTCTCTGCCAGCAGACGCTTGGCCAGGCCTACACTCGCCGGCGTTAGTCGTGCCGAGCCGCTGCGCTCGCGCAAGCGCTCCAGCGTGTCCTTCAACGCCGCGTGGGCCAAACCGCCGCGCGCGAGCGGCTCCGGGTCGGGCTCGACGTCCCCGGCCCGCAGCAGACGCTCGACAAACCACTTCACCGGGCAGGCCGTCCAGCTCTCAAGCGACGAGGCGGACCACAGCACGTGCGCGCGCATCTCCTCCAGCATGCGCTCGTCTCGCAGCGGCGCGATCGGGCCTGGCGCACAGGCCGCGGCGATCGAGATCGCGGCCGCCCGCCTGGCGCTCGCTCCGGCCGCCCTGCCGGGGCCCGGCCAGTCGGCGGCGCCCGCCACCCGGCGTCGGGTACGCTCGCCCAGCGTCACGCTGAACAGGTCGCATATGTCCTCGACGAACAGCGAGCGAGCGAGCGGCGTGCCCTGCTCGTCGGCGACGTGCCAGCTGAGCGTGAGGCGCTCCAGCGGACGCGAAACCAGGGCGTAGAGCAGGTAGCGCTCGGCGACGAGCGCGTCCGGCTCGCCACGCAGCACCAGCCCTGAGGACTGCGCCAGCTCGCGCCGCTGACGCTCTTGGAGTAGGGGTTTGGGCGTGCCTGTCGCAGGAAAGACGCCCTCTTGCAAACCACACGCGAAAACTGCTCGTACGCGGCGTGCCCGCAGCGATAGAGGGGCCAGTACCGCGACACGCCCTGGCTGCAGGTGCTCCCCTGCCTCCAACTCCAGCCGCGCCAGCAGCTCGATCAGCTCGCCGGCGCTCGGGGCGAGCTCGGGCGCGGCGCGGGTGAGTTCGCGCAACTCCTGCAGCGCGCGCTGGGCGCCCACGAGCGCACGCTGCTCGTCGAGCTCGTCTTCGCCGGGGGGCGCCGTGGGGTCATCGGGGAGGGCGCTCGACAGGCGCTGGAGCTCGACAGCGAGCGCGTCGAGCAGGGCCGGCGCGCCTGTTGCGCCCGCTTCGCGCACGCGGTCGATGCGCTCAAGCGGCCAGTTTTCGCTCTCCCACACCGCACGTGCACGGGCGCCATCGAGCGCCCCCTGCCTGCGCGCGCTCAACTCGAAGCGATCGCGCAACTCCGGACGCTCCAGCACACCGGGAACTCCCAGCCAGGCCAACAGATCGCCCAGATCGCCGACGTCGGCGGCACAGCGCATCATCCCCAGCAGGCCGCGACCGAGCGCGGTGTGGGCGAACATCGTGCGGCGGCGCTGCGCATGGGGGATGTCGAAGTCCTCGAGCACTTCGCCGATCAGGCCGGCGATCGCCTCGGGGGAACGGTGCACGATCGCGATCTCCTGCGCCGGCACACCATCGTCGAGCAGCGCCCGCACCTCACCCGCGACCAGTTCCAGCTCGGCTCGGGGGCTGGCGCCCTCCAACAGCCTCACCGCCTCCCCCGGCTCCAGACGCCGCGGATCCTCCTCGAGCAGCGAGCGCTCCAGGTGGTGCAGCGCCTCGCGCGAGGACGGCGCGTAGTGCTCGGCGCGCGCGCGCAGTTGGGTGTGCGTGTCGACGAGCGGGGCAAGGCGCTGGAAGGTGGAGGCGCGGCTGACGAACACCACGCGTCCGGGCTCGTATGCGAGCGAGACCGTAAGCGTTGCGCCGACCACGCCGCCGAGCGTCAGGATCGTGTCGATCTGTAGCTCGGTGAAATCGTCGAATCCGTATAGCAGCACCGGGATCGAGGACCACAATGCTGGTTTGCGGCGCAGCCCGTCCAGCGCCCGTGTCACGCGCAGCTCGCGATCGGAGCGCCGCATCCGCGCAAGCGTCTGGCGGTAGAGCTCGAACACATCGCAGAGACGCTCCAGCGGAGCGTGCTCGGCGGGCTCCCCACCCGCGGAGCTCGACGCGCGCAACGCGCCACGCAGCCTTGCGGGGCTCACGCGTTGGGCCTGGAGGTCGGCGATAAGGGCCGACAGCTCCCTGGCCATACCCGGACGGGCGTTTGCGAGCCGCGCCAGCAGGTGCTCGCGCGCAAGCGGGCCGAGCGGCGCACGCCTGTCCCCAGCGCGTGCCAGCACCTCGGCCAGGAGGCCCTCGAAGCGCTCGACCCGCACGCCGCGCTCGGTTCCCTGCTCGGCCAGCTCGTGCCGGTAGCGAGCCTGGTCGGCCTCGGTCGGCACGACCAGCAGCGGCTGCTCTCCGCGCGCGTCGTGGCGGCGCACGGCTTCCAGCAGGACCTGTGCCTTGCCGGCATTGGCGGGTCCGGTTACGAGCGCGATCGGCATGCTGCCATCCTGGCGCACCGACCCGACAAGCCCGTTCAACGCTGCAAAAAAAACCGGCATGCCCCCCGCGCGCGCGGGGGGCTTCGGTCAAAAACGTTAGGACCTATCCCGGTGGGCGCATGCGGTTGGGGCGGTTGAGTGTCGAGCGAGACGGTGATCTAAGCCCACCCACCCGAAGGCTTGGTGGCGTCAAGTCGAGCGCCGAGGACAAAGTCTCGCGAAGGCAATCGGCCGTCACAGACGTGCGGGCCTACCGGGATAGGTTCTTAGGCGGCGCTCGCGGCTACGGCATCCTGCTGGCCGACAGCGTCCTTGCCGGCCCCCTCCCGGCCAGCCACGGCCTCTGTCTCGGCCTCGGCGTCGGGCGGCTTGGCGCCCTCGCGCGCCCACTCCTCGTCGAACTCGACGCGCCACTTGCCTTCCTCGTTCTGGCTGAGCGCCAGGCGCGCGCGGAAGTTGCGCCCGCTGCGCGCCTTGAAGCCCGTCACGGCCTTGGCCGTGTAGCCGTTGTGGATCAGCTCCTTGGCCACCGCCACCGGAAGCTGCTTGCCGGACTTGCCCTTCCAGATCACAAAGCCACACCCTGGATCGTCGCGCGCCCAGCAGGAGTAGCCCTTGCGGTTCTCTTTGATGTCGTGCCCGCAGATTGGGCAGGGACCGAGGTTGGCGCGCGGGATGCGCACGTCCTTGAGTTTCTCGTCGAGCTCTTTGACGGTCAGCTCGGCAAACCCGGCGATGTCGCCCATGAACTTCTCGCGCGAGTCCTCGCCGCGCTCGATCTTGTCGAGGCGGTGCTCCCACTGTCCGGTCATGTCCGGCGATGTCAACGCGTGCTCGCCGAGCAGCCTGACCACGTTCAGCCCCTTCTCGGTGGCCACCAGCGCGCGCGCGTCGCGTTCGATGTAGCCCACCTGGATCAGCCGCTCGATGATCGCCGCGCGCGTCGCCGGCGTGCCGATACCGGAGTCCTTCATCGCCTCACGCAGCTCGTCGTCCTCGACTAGCTTGCCGGCGGTCTCCATCGCGCCCAGCAGCGACGCGTCGCTGTAGCGGCGTGGCGGCTTGGTTTCCTTGCGCTCGCTTGCGATCTCGAGCGTCTCTACGTCTTCGCCGTCGTTCAGCTTGGGCAGCTGTTGGTCGGTGCCCTCGTCTTCCTCGGCGGCGGACTTGTCCTCGGAGGGCACCTCTCCGTAGACCCCGCGCCAGCCGGGGACGAGCAGCAGCTTGCCGCGCGTGCGGAAGACGTGCCCGCTCTGCTCGCCCGCCGGCGTCACCGTGGTCTCCACGCGCGTGTTCTCGAACACCGCCTCGGGGTGGAACACGGCGAGAAAGCGCCTGACGACCATGTCGTAGACGCGCTTGTCGTCGTCGCCCATGCGATCGACGGCGTGCTCGGCCCTGGTGGGAATGATCGCGTGGTGGTCTGTGACCTTCTCGTCGTTGACGACGCGCGCCAGCGGCAGGACGTCCAGGCCGGTGACGTAGGCGGCGGCCTTGGTGTACTCCTTCTGCCCGCCGACAAGCTCGGCTGTCGGCTTGATCTCCTCGACCATGTCGGTCGTCAGGTAGCGCGAGTTGGTCCTCGGATAAGTGAGCGCCTTGTGCTCCTCGTAGAGTCGTTGCGCCGCCGCGAGCGTGCGGCGCGCGGAGAAGCCGTAGCGCGTGTTGGCCTCGCGCTGCAGTGTCGTGAGGTCGTAGAGCATCGGTGCGCGCTCGCGCTGCTCCTTCTTGTCGAGCTTGGTGATCGTGCCTTGCCTGTCCTGGCAGGCCGCGACGATCGCAAGCGCCTGCTCTTCGGTGGCCAAGCGCGGCTTCGCACCGGCATGAAAGCGTCCTGCGTAGACACGCGAAGCTTCAGCTCCACCCCGGCTCGATCCGTCCTCAGAGCTCCCGTTGCCCCTCCCAAGATCGCCCTCAGCATCTGCACCGGCGGCGCTGCCCGCGTCGAAGCGCGCGTCCACCAGCCAATAGGGCTCGGGCACGAACGCCTTGATCTCCTCCTCGCGGCGCGCCACGATCGCGAGCGTCGGCGTTTGCACGCGTCCCAGCGAGACCGCGCCGTCGAAGGACGATTTGAGGCGGATCGTCGCGGCGCGGGTGGCGTTCATGCCGACAATCCAGTCGGCCTCCGAGCGCGAGCGCGCCGCCTGCTCGAGCAGTGCATAGTCCTCGGCAGGCCGCAGCGAGGCGAACGCGCTCTTCATTGCGGCTGTCGTCATCGAGTTCAGCCACAGGCGCTGCACCGGCTTCTTCGATTTGGCCTTCTCATAGAGGTAGGCGAAGATCAGCTCGCCCTCGCGCCCGGCGTCGCAAGCGTTGACGACCTGCTCGACGTCCTCGCGCCCGAGCTGGCTCGTAACCACCGACATCTGCTTGCGCGAGCGCTCGTCGCGCACGACGAGCTTGAACTTGGACGGCACGATCGGCAGATCGGGCATCCGCCAGCGCTTGTACTTGGCGTCATATTCGTCGGGGTCGGCGAGCTGCACGAGATGTCCGACAGCCCAGGTGATCACGTACTCGGGCCCATCCAGGTACCCCTCTTGCTTGGCGAACGGCCCGGGCAGCACGCGCGCCAGGTCACGCCCCACCGAGGGCTTCTCCGCGATCACAAGCGTCTTGGACATGGCGCCCAGCGTAGCGGGTGGGTGAAGCGACGATGAGCGACCCCTCACCGTGCTCCACCCGCCCAGGGCACCCGACCCGGTGCCCGCGCTCGCCTCAACCCCCAATCGGCGTGCGCGGGCTGGTGCCCCAGAAGACCTCTGTGCCAAGCATCCCGATCATCGTCACCAGCACCAGGTTGAGCACCATCGACTTGGCTGTCGCCCTGCCCACCCCCACCGGCCCGCCCGAGGCGGTGTAGCCGTAGTAGCAAGAGACGAGCACCACCGCGGTGGCCATCGACATCGCCTTGATCACGCTGTAGAGGTAGTCAAGTGGGTTCTGGTACTGCCAGAAGATCAGCAGGTAGCCGCCCGAGGTGACGGCCCCCACCTGCTTGACCACCGCAATATAGGAGGCCAGGTAGCCGATCCCGATTCCGGCGATGTACATGAACGGCAGCACCAGCCAGCCCGCCAACATGCGCGTCGCGCACAGGAACACCATCGAGTCGACGCCCATCACTTCCAGCGCGTCGATCTCGTCGTTGATGCGCATCGCGCCCAGCTCGGCGACGATGCCGGTGCCGACCTTCGCCGCCATCATGTAGCCAAAGGCGTAGGGAATCGCCTCGCGCAGATCGCACCAGGCCGCAAACGCGCCAGCTATGCTGGGCGCGCCCTGAGCCGTGGCGAAGTAGGCGCCTTGGATCCCGCAGGGCCCCAGCCCGATGATGAAGACCATGATCCACAACACGGCCGTCGAGGACACGATCAGAAGCCCAGCCTGACGCACTCCCTCGCCGAAGAAGCGCAGCACGCGCAGCGTCCACACGTCGCGCACGATGCGCCCGGTGAAGCTGGCGATCTCCCCCGCCGAGGCAAGCCATTCGCGCGCGCCTGTGAGAGCTTCGTTCATTTGATCGCGATCAGGTTGGGATGTGTCGCGAGCAACAGCTGCGTAAAGGCGTAGTTGAACGACCCGAACGCGAGGAAGGACGCCACGACAGCCTGGTTGACGGCGCGACCAACCCCCTCGGCGCCGCCGGAGGCGGTCATGCCCTTGTAGCAGCAGATGATTGCGATGATCGCCCCGAACACAGCCGTCTTCAGGGTCGAGCCCCATAGGTCAGTGGTCGAGGTGTTGTTGAAGAAGGTCGCCCAGAAAGGCCCGAGCGGCGCACCGTGGACGACGGTGGCAAGTATGCCGCCGAAGATGCCGAACAGGATCGCGTAGATGTTGAACAGCCCCGTCACGAGCATCAGCGCCAGGAACCGCGGCGCCACCAGGTTCTTGACAGGATCGACGCCCAACACCTGCAGGGCGTCGAGCTCCTCGCGGATCTTGCGTGCGCCCAGGTCCGCTGTGATCGCGGTGCCAGCCGCACCAGCAAGCATCGTCGCCGTGATCAGGGGCCCGATTTCGCGCACGACGATCAGCACGAAGAATCCGCCCAAGCGATCGAGCGAGCCCAGCACCGTTAGGAAGTTCGCGGCCTGCAGCCCCGCGGCGCCGTAAGAGAGGGCAAAGGTCGACAGCAACAGCGGCAGCCAGCAGATCCGCAGCGCGAACAGGAACTGCCAGACGAACTCGCCACCATACGGATAGGGCGGCCTCACGATGGCCACGACAGTGCGACCCGTGAGGATCATCATGTCCCCCACTTCCTCGAACACGTTGCGAGCCGGGAGCAATGCTCGTCTCAAGAGACCTGCACCCGTTGGACTCGCCTCGTCGCTCAGCCCGCCGCTGGGTCGATCGCCCAGCCCGCCGTTGGGCCGTTCGCTCAGCGCACCGCTGGACCGATCGTTCAGCGCACCGTTCGACCCTACGCCTGGTGCACCGCTCAACGCGTCACCGCCGGCCACTTCCCCAGAACCCAACCCTTCCATAACGCTAGTGTACTAATTCACTAGCACTCTATGTATCTTCGCCCATGAGCGTCTAAAGTTGAGTGCATGGCAAGACGTGACAATCCAGCTTCGCGTGCCGCAGCAAGCGCCAACTGATGCCGCTGCCATCGGAGATGGCTCTCCAGGAGCAGGCATCGGCCCAGATCGAGCTCGAAGACCTGACAATCGACCGCGCTGGAGAGATCCCGATCGGCGTACAGCTCGCGTGGGCGCTGCGGGCGCGGATCGGCGACGGCAGGCTCGCGCCCGGTCAGCGACTGCCGGGTCTGCGCGAGCTCGCCGAGATGCTCGGGATCAACGCCAACACCGCGCGCACGGTCTACCAGCGCTTGGAGCAGGAGGGGCTGATCGACAGCCGTCAGGGCACCGGCACGTTCGTGGCTCAGCGTCGCCCAGGAGCCCTCGGCGGTCGGTCAGATAGCCGCCGACGCCGCGCGCCAGGCGCGCAAGCACCGGGGTCGACCCGCGCGAGGTGGCGGCCGCCCTGTACGTCACCGCCGAGCCGGCCGCCGACGCGGTCGCCGAGGCCGGCGAGCGCCGGCGCGAGCTGCGCGCTCAGATCGCGGCGCTGGAGCAGACGCTGTCGGAGATCCAGTCCAGCCCATCCCGGCCTGATTCCCGCACCGAGCAAGCCTCTCCGACAGGCCGGCCCGCGCTTGCTGAGCGTCACGGAGCTGGAGCGGGTGCGAATGGAGCTCGTACGCCGCCTCGCGGCCGCCGAGCCTTTGCTCAAGGCGTCGGCCGACGCCGAACATAGGGCTCCCAATGTGCAGAGGGCGGCCGACGTGCAGAGGGCGGCTGACATGCTGAGGGCGGCCGACATGCAGCGGAGCGCCGCGCACAACGCGAACCAAGCCGAAGACCCGCGGGTCGCGGACGAGCAGGCCGCCGCCGCCAAGCACGCAAAGTCAGCGCAGGAGCGAAAGACTCCGCGCGCGCGACCCCGAACACGCCCGTCCACCGCCTGAGCACGCGTTTCGAAATGAGCTGCGTGGTCGGGAATGTTCACGGTTTGTGAAGCCGGGTGTGGGTTCGTCTTAAATGATGTGACCACTTAACACCCCCCTTTTGCGAACACGTAGATAAAGATTAGGTACCTAAATAAATCATTCGCGTCAGAACAAGGGGGTATCAACGCGCACAGCTCAATTTGGAACCCGCTCTGAGACCGATGGCGCCCTTGGCAATCACCCGGAGGTGCATTCCCCCGTGCCGACCATGTGGCCCGCCGCCGTGCGCCAGGATCTCGGCGACGGTGGCGTTGGCCACGCCATAGCCACCGGCGGGCCCACCACCGGTGGTGCTGGCGAACACCGTCGTCAACACGCGTCCTTCGCGATCGACCAGCGGCCCGCCCGAATTGCCTGGACGCACCAAGTCCTCGCAGCGGCGTCAGCAGGCGCGAGACGGGCCCGCGGCCGTAGGCGTCGTCGGTGATGATCTTCTGCGTCGTGCCGATACGCCCAGGCCGCGGCGTCGAACGGGCCCGTCCTCCGGATAGCCCAAGATCGCGCCGCGCACTGCCCGAGGCCGGACTGGGGACGAGCGCGAGCGAGGGCAAGCTGAGCCCGGGACGCGCAGGATCGCGATGTCGTCGGTGGGGTCGAACGCGATCGCGTAGGCCGAGAGCTCCGGTTCGTTCCCCCCCACCTCGACCGTCGTGTCGTGCTCGCCCGCGACCACGTGCGCGTTGGTGACGACCACACCGGGCTGCGCCACCCAACCGGAGCCCTCGATCGCCAAGCCCGCAGGCGGTGCCGAGCACGCGCACGACGCTGCGCGCGGCGATACGCACTCCCGGCTCCCGCTCGATCGCACTCGACGGCGGCGCGGCCTGCGGAACCGGACCGGCGATCGACGGCAGCGGATCGAGGCTCGCGAGCACATTCAGGATCGGCCCTGTGGGCGGCAGCAGCTGGTTGAGCTCGCGCAAGATCTCCGAGCGCTGGATGTCAGCGCGCAGCTGGGTCGTGCCGGCCGTCTGCAGCGACGACCGCGGCGAGAATCCAAGCGATCGCCAAGCCGAGCGCCGCGCTGAGCAGGGCGCCGAGCACGCCGTCGAGCACGCCCAGCCCGGGCAGCACGAGCGTACGACGCAGCCTGAAGCCGACCCCCTCGAAGCCGGTCGCGAGGATCGCGCCGGCGAGCAGCGCTCCAACCAACCCGAATGCGGGCGCATACGGCGAGGCGGACCCCTGCGAGAGCAGTAGAGGACCCAGCCGCGTTCCGATGAATGAACCAAGGGCGAAACCGCCAAAGGAGAGCACGGCGACGATGAAGCCCTCGTCGAAACCCGAACAGCGCAAGCAGGACGGCGAATCCCACGATGATCCAATCGAGCCGCGTCATGCTCATGTTCTACCGTCCCGAGCTGTGAACACCTCCCATGACCGTCGGCTGACGGGCGCGACGAGCGGCGCCGGTGATCGCTCTCGCCGCGGTCGCCTTCCTGGTCGGGGCGGTCGTCGGCTCCGGCCATGGCGGCTCGCCCCAGCTGGGACGTGGCCGAAGCGTTCGCTCACGCTTGGACGCACGGCGACTACGCGACGATGTACGAAGACATCGACGCTGCCGCGCAGCGACGCACCCCGGCAAGCACATTCGCCGACGCCTATCAGGCGGCCGCGCGCACGGCGACCGAGACGAGCTTGACCGTCGTCGGCGCCGCCCGCGAAGGCGCGCACGGGGCGATCTCGGTGCCGATGCGCGTCGACACGCGAATCTGGGGAACGCTCAAAGAGAGCCTGCTCGTGAACGTGCAAGACGGCCCCGGCGGCCCGCGCGTGATCTGGTCGCACTCGCTTGCTCTTTCCCGGGCTTGCTGGCAGGCGAGTCGCTGAGCAGGCGCATGACGATGCCCCCGCGCGCGACGCTGCTCGCGCGTGACGGTTCGGTGCTGGCCGAAGGCCCGGCAACCGCGGCGGGCACGCGCAACTCGCCGCTCGGCGCGGCGGCGGCGGGCGTCGTCGGAGAGGTCGGGCCAGTGCCCAGTGCTCGCGTGAGCGAACTGGAAGCTCAGGGCGTGCCGGCCGAGGCGATCGTCGGCACCAGCGGCCTGGAGCTGGCGCTCGACGATCAGCTGCGCGGGACACCCGGCGGGCAGCTGCTCGCGGGCGAACGAGTGCTGGCAAGCGTCTGCGCCCAAGCCGAGCCCCGCCGTGCGCACCACGATCTCCCCGACCCTGCAGCGCGTCGCTGCCGAAGCACTCGGCGGACAGCTCGGCGGAGTGGTGGCGATGGATCCCGCGAACGGGGAGATACTGGCGGTGGCGGGCCTCGGCATCGACGATCTGCAACCGCCCGGCTCGACCTTCAAGATGGTGACCGTCACCGCCGCCTTGGAAGCCAAAGTGGCAAGCCTGAAGAGCGTGTTCCCCTATGCGACGTCGGCCACGCTCGACGGAGTCAAGCTCGAAAACGCCAACGGCGAGGACTGCGGCGGCAGCCTGGCGCTTGCCTTCGCGGTGTCGTGCAACTCGGTGTTCGCCCCGCTGGGCGTCAAGGTCGGCGCCGATCGCCTAGTGGCGACGGCCGAAAGCTTCGGCTTCAACCATCCGCCCGGACTCCCGGGCGCGGTCGAAAGCACACTGCCGCCGGCCAGCCAGATCCAGGGCGAACTGGACCTCGGCTCGACGTCGATCGGACAGGGTCAGGTGCAGGCCTCAGCGCTGCAGATGGTGAGGATCGCGGCGACGGTCGGCGACGGCGGCAGACGCCCGACGCCCACGTTCGAAGCGCAGCCTTCCACGCCCGTGCGCGTGATGAGCGCCGCCACGGCGCGCACCGTGCGCAGCCTGATGATCGGGGTGGTGCGCGAAGGGACGGGCACCGCCGCCGCCATCCCCGGGGTGGTCGTGGCCGGCAAGACCGGCACCGCCGAACTGGGCGTGCCGGCCTGCCCAAGCAAGAGCGAACACTCCTCCGAAGACGAAGGCCCAGGACGGGAATCCCAGACGAGCGGAGAAAACGAAAAGCAGAGCGACGAAAACTGCTCTACGCGGAAGCGACGATCCGCAGAACACCGACGCCTGGTTTGCGGCCTTCGCGCCGGCCATACACCCAAGGATCGCTGTCGGGGTGCTGCTCGTGAAAGACGGCGCCGGCGGCGAAACGGCCGCCCCGCTGGCCAAACAGGTGCTCGAAGCCGGCTTGCGCTGAGCAGCGCTCGAACTGGACGGCGTTACGACCTGACCGGACTGGCGGCCCTAAACGTCGAGCTCGGCCGAGGCCGTCTCCGTCGGATCGCAGCGGATCGACGATCTTGATCTCGATCGGACGGTTGTCGAGCGAGACGATTTTGATCTTGAACAGCACCAGCGCGCCCTGTGTGGGCCCGTTGGCGGCGGTCGTGTCGAGCGCCGGGATGCGGCCTTTGGCGGGGACGAAGCCCGCCGCGGTAGGCGAATTCGTTGGTCAGGGCCGGGACGATCGGCGTGTAGATGTTTTCCTGGGTGTCGCTGATCGAGATGTCCGTGGTCGCCGACGTGAGGAGTCGAAGCTTTCGTTGTAGACCTGCAGGAAGACCGCGAACCACTCTTCGCCAGGGCTCAGCTTGCGCTGGGCGGGCGTCAGGCCACTCAGGTAGGTGGAGTCTTCGGTGTCATAGGGGTTGAGCTCGCGCGAGAGCTGAACCTCGTAGATCAGCGGGCCGACGTTCAGGTAGGGGGCGTTCTGGCCGGACTCGCCGGCGTAGGTGCCCGTCGTCACGCGGGTGTGCGAGTTGTCCGAGCAAGCGCTGAGCGCCAGCACGGAGACCAGCAGGATGGCCGACAGAGCGAGCTTGCACAGCGAGCGTGCTGACCGACGCCCAGCCCGGCGAAGGCGACGGCCGAGCGACGCCGATGCGCAGGCGCGCTCGAAGGGGGCTGTTGGCTGGAGCGGGAGTCATGCGAGCGGGCAGTTTATCCGCCGGCGACGGTGACGCGCTCTCCGCGGCTCTCGCCCCGCTCGAGGATCGCCCGCAGTCGGCGCATGGCCTTCTCGTTCTTGCGCTTCAGCCAAGCGCGCCCGCCCAGTGCCTCCATGATCCGGTCGGACAGCACATGGGTCTCGGTCTCCAGCGTGAACTGCACGCGCGTGGCACCGCCGGTAGCCGGAGCAAGCTCGTAGACGCCGAGCGTGCGCACCCGATTGGTCTTGCCGGTGCGGCCCACCTCGACGATGCGCTGCGGACGCTCGACCTCGGCGAACGTCGAGTCCCCCCAGCTGAAGCGGTTGCCGGGAGCCTTCACGCGGAAGCGGGCGCCCGCGCCAGCGCCGACCGAGTCCTCGCGCGTCAGGTGCCAGTCGACCAGATAGTGGTCGGTGAACTCGGGGTGGTTGGCGATGTCCTGCAGGTAGTCGAACACCTGCTCGCGCGGGGCGCTGATGACGATCGATACGGTCAGAGGGTCCACGGCGCGGCAGTCTAATGACTGGACGGACGGTCTCGCACCGCGAGCGCAGTCTCAGGCGGCGCGCGCGGTCAGACGCACCGTATGACCCAGCTCGCTGTGGCGGACGATCTCGCTCTGCAGCGGCGCTCCGCGGCGCAGCTGGCGACAGAGCTCGCAGACGATCCCGCGGGCATGCTCGTAGACATGTATGCGCTCGCCCACGAGCGGCGTGCGCTCGCAGTCCACGCAGCGGTGGCGGTCGGCGGTGAGCGAGCCGACACCCCGACGCAGGAGGAAGCGCTCGAGCTGCTCGACGTCGACGTGCGGAGAAGCCATCAGCGCTATTTTCGCCAGGATGCACGCTGGCTCCTGCACTCTTCATTGATCTTTCGGCGCGACTCGGTTTGACCGGCGATTCAGGGGGGTATGCTGGGAGCGAGCTAGTGAGTGCGCACGACGATGGGCATCGCGTTTTTGGCAGGTCCTCCGAGTTCACTTGACAGCTTCGTCTATGATTGCCGTCGGATTCCACCCTGTAGAAAGTTCCCGACCGTCGGGGAGCGAGAGGAAGGGGTAGAGGAAAATATGGAGTCGCATACTTCGGGCACGATGGCCGGCACCGGATCGTTTCGCTGCCAAGGATGTGGATATGTGCTGACGCTCACCTCGCTTGACGCGCTGCGCGACTGTCCGGACTGCGGCGGGCGCGACTTCGTCAGGGCGTCGCTGTTCAACTCTGCGTTTGCCGCCGCCGAGGCTCGGCAGCACTCACACGCACGAGGAGCCCCAGGAGTGGATCGCGCAAGTGCGCGAAGACCTCGTCGAGCCCGGCGAGTATCTGCTCTACGACGACGGCGAGGACGGCAAGGCTGTGGCGCTCACACGCGAGTGGACGCGCATCGGGCGCAGCCTCGCCGCCGACGTGCGCTTCGACGATCCGACCGTCTCGCGCCGCCATGCGCTCGTCGTACGCCAGGCCGACGGCGTGAGGGTGCTCGACGATCGCAGCCTCAACGGCGTTTTCGTCAACGGCGAGCGGGTGGAGTGGCGATCCTTGAGCGACGGCGACGAGATCCTCGTCGGCCGCTATCGACTCACGTTCGTGAGCGTGTCGGCCGAGCGCGAGCAGCACCCGCCGCTGCTCGCGCAAGCCTGAGCGCTGAGCGTTCGCAGGGCTGAGCGCTCGCACGGCGCATTCCACGTACTATCGGCCGCCATGGCTCGCACGATTGCTGTGCTCTCACAGAAGGGCGGCACCGGCAAGACCACGGCGGTGCGCACGCTCACCGACGTGTTGCGGCGGATCGACGTGCGGACACTGGCGATCGACCTCGACCCGCAAGGCAACCTGTCGGACTACTTCGACCTGCCGCCCGACAGCGATCCGACGGTTGCGGACGTGCTTGGCGGAACTTGCTCGGCCGCCGAGGCGATCCACGAGGACGTGATCCCGGCCAGCTTGAACCTGGCCGAGGCCGAGCTGATGCTTGGCGGCAGGATCGGCCGTGAGATGACCCTGAGGCGGGCGCTGGCCAAGCTGCCCGAGGAGTACGAGGTTGTACTCCTCGACTGTCCACCCTCACTCGGGCTGCTGACGGTCAACGCGCTCGTGGCAGCCGACTATGCGCTGGTGACGGCCGAGGCACAGTACTTCGCCCTGCAGGGCGTCGAGCAGGCGATGGAGGTGATCGAGATCGCGCGCGACAGCCTCAACGACGAGTTGGCGCTGCTGGGGGTGCTGTTGAACCTTGCAGACATGCGTACGGTGCACTCACGCGAGGCGAAGGCCTCGCTGCAAGAGCGTTTCGGCGAGAAGCTGTTCGATACGGTGGTGCGCGGGTCGATCGCCTATGCGGAGTCAGCCGAGCGGGCGGTGTCGATCCTCGACCACCGGCCCGATCTCGGCGCCGACTACCTGGCGCTCGCCGACGAAGTCCTGGAGCGCCTGCCGGGCATGGCCGACGCCCGTGAGCGCTTGGCCGAGCTGCGCTGAAGCGCACACCCCGCGCACTTGGCATCGGAAATGGAACCCATCAGACACGCCGCGCCACTTCCGGTGTGATGTTGATTGAGAGCTGTCGAGGCCCCTTCAGCCCACGAGCTGAGGCGTGGGCTGCCCCCGCTCGATGCGGCGCTGCTCTGTGGCGGCGACCATTTCGAACTCGGGGATACAGGAGCCGTGGGTGAGCCTGCGCGGTGCCAGCATGCGCGCGAAGCGTCCACCGGCCAACATCGCCGCGCACGCTCTGGCCTGAGCCGAGCTGTAGCGCAGGCCGTAGAGCTCACGCACGCGCGGTGGCAACGAGCCGAGCATCACCAGATCATGCATGCGCTTGGCCAGCCGGCGACTCGAGGGCACTGGGATCTCGAAAGCGGAGGCATAGCCCATGTAGCGCGCCTCCACGGTCAGGTGCAGGTCTGGGCCGGCAAGCTGGGACTCGAACCATTCGCGAAACTCGCGGTGGGTGGAGGGGGCTGAGCAGCGCGGCATCTTGAACAGTTCGGCGAAGCGCAGGTAGTCCTGCCACAGCGCTTCGCGTTGCCCGTCGGTCAGCGGGTGCACGAGCCTGTCGTAGAACCATTCGGCCGAATCGGCAATCACGGCAACCGTCCACAGCATCAGCTCTGGGTCGAAGGCCGAATAAGGCGTACCCGCTGGATAGTGCGGGCCGGCGTCCTCTGGTAGCTCGCCGAGCACGCGCTCGTGCATGCCATCGACAATCTTCAGTGCACGGTCGGCCTGTTCGCGGCTACCGAAGAAGACCGCCTCGAACATGCCCCCCGTATGCGTGATGCGCTTGAAGGGGGTGCGCTTGTTTCGGGTGTGTTCGCTGGTGCCGACGTAGTTGAGCGGCTTGACGGCGCCGACGCAGAGCGCGCGCTGGCCGTACATCAGCCCGACGACCTTCTCTTCGTGGACCGTCCGCAGCATTGATCGCCCGCGCGGGAAGTAGCCGTCCTCGGAGCAGGGAGCATGCGTCGGGCTGGTGCTGGCGCGTGCCACGCCCGCGGATGCTACTGAACTGGCTGACCGGCCAGCCTACATCTCTCCCACGTAGGCACCCTGCGCCTCGAATGGGGCGCGCAGCAGCGTCGCCCATCCCTCGACCTCGGGCCGCAGGGCCTCCACCACCGCCCCTGTGTGCTCATAGAAACACCACAACAGCACGGCCGGGCCGGCGCCGGAGATGGTCGCACCCAGCGCGCCGAAATCGCTTGCTCTCAGGGCCAGCTCGTAGGAGCGCGGGAACAGGTGCGCGCGCCGCTGCTCGTGCAAACGGTCGTGCAGGCCGCGGGCGACCAGGTCCCAGTCGCCGCGCGCGAGACCGAGGGTGAGCAGCGCGCCATGGGCTACGTTGAAGACCGCCTGCTCGATCGGCACCTGCTCGGGTAGCGCGCCGCGTGCCTCGCTTGTACGTACGGCTTCGGCCGGCACAACCGCCAGCGCCTCCAGGCCCGTGGGCGGCTCGAAGCGCACGGCCTGACCGTCTGCGCAGATCACAAAGCCGCCGTAGAGTGCGGCGGCGACGTTGTCCGGGTGGCCCTCGATTGCGGTTGCGCACTGCAGCAGATCGACGTCCAGCTCAAACAGATGGTCGGCCGCGAGCAGGCCCGCCACGATCGCCGAGGCGCTCGAGCCGAAGCCCCCGGTGAGCGGGATGTCCGAGCGGATGCGGAAGGTGAAATCGTCGGCTGGATGCAGGCTCTCGAAGGCGCGCACACAGAGATTGTCCTTGCCTTGCGAAACGTCCAGGTCGGTCTCGACCGCGAAGCCGCCTGTCTCTGCGACCTCCAGTTCCAGGTGCAGTCCAAGCGCGGCGGCGAAACAGTCAAAGCCGGGGCCCAGGTTGGCCGAGGACGCGGGCACACGCACCACGCGCCGGCGGATCATCCGACCCGCGTCCCTGCGCGATTGCCCTCCGTCCCGGCTTGGTCGGCGAGCGGCCGGGCCACGCGGGCGCGCCCGGCGATCAACCCAGGACCGCCGCTTCGATCGCGCCGATGTCCGGGGCGCACGGGATCACAGCACCGCCGTTGTGTTCGATCGCGGTCTGCGGGTCCTTGATGCCCCGACCGGTGAGCACGCACACGACCTGCTCAGCGCCGTCAGGCCCGTACTTGAGCAGGCCGGCGACCGACGCCGCCGAGGCCGGCTCGCAGAACATGCCTTCCTTGGCGGCGAGCAGGCGGTAGGCGGCGAGGATCTCGTGGTCTGTCACCGCGCGGATCGCGCCGCCGGACTCGCGCACGGCGAGCAGCGCGTCATCGCCGCGCACGGGGTGCCCGATGCGGATCGCGCTGGCCACCGTTTCGGGGTGCTCGAAGGCTTCGCCGCGCACCAGCGGCGAAGCACCCTCGGCTTGAAAGCCGAACAGCCGCGGGGTCGCTCCCAACTCGCGGAAGCCGCGCCAGTAGGACGTTATGTTGCCGGCGTTACCCACCGGGATACAGAGCGCATCCAGACCGCCGTCGAGATCCTCGTGGATCTCGAAAGCCGCGGTCTTCTGCCCTTCGATGCGAAATTCGTTGACCGAGTTGACAAGCACTATCGGGTTGTTTTCAACCAGCTCGCGCACCAGTTTCAGCGCCTGATCGAAGTTGCCGGCCAGCGAAATCACGCGCGCTCCATGCATCAGCGTCTGCGCCATCTTGCCTTCGGCGATCTTACCCTCAGGCACGATCACCGCGCAGGTGATGCCCGCACGGGCGGCGTAGGCGGCGGCGCTGCCGGCCGTGTTGCCTGTGGAGGCGCAGATCACCGCCTTGGCGCCGTCGCGCACGGCCGCGGAGACAGCGCAGGTCATTCCGCGGTCCTTGAAGGACCCGGTCGGGTTGGCGCCCTCGAGCTTGAGGCGCACGGTAGCGCCCACCATCTCCGAGAGCACGGGCGCGCGCAGCAGCGGCGTCGAGCCCTCCTGCAGGCTGACGATCGGATCGTCCTCGGCAAAGGGCAAGCGATCGCGGTAGCGCTCGATCAGCGGCACATGACTCTTGCCCATGGAAATCGCGTTGCTCACATGAACTCCTTTTAGTAAGGCCCATCCTGGACACGTAGGGCAAGCTGGGCAAGGACGCAAGGAGCGATATGTGCTCGGCACATGAGCCACATAGGACGCCGCCCAGCGCCACCATACGTGCCCAGGATCACATGAACTCCTCTTCTATGACACGTATCGCGCGGGGGGTAGAGCGTAGGAAGTCGAGCGCGGCGATGCGTTTCAGCGCCTCGCGCACGCGCGATTCCGCCAGTGGATGAATGACCATCACAAGCCGCGCGTGCTCGCCCAAGCCGTGCTGGGCGACCGACTTGATCGAGGCGCCCTGCTCGCCCAGCACCCCTGCGATCGAGGCCAGCGTGCCAGGGGTATCGGCCACCTCCATGTGGATGTAGAAGCCGCTCTGCACGTCTTGCACCAGCGGCAGCGGATCGAGTGGCGCGGAGAGGACGCCGAGCGGCAGCATCGCGCTGACGAGATCGCCGAGCACCGCGCTTGCGGTCTGACGTCCCCCCGCGCCCGGTCCGGACATCGTGATCTCGGTGATCGCATCGGACTCGACTGTCACTGCGTTGAAGGGACCGCTGACAGAGGCGAGCGGATGGCCGGAGTACAGGAAGGCCGGATGCACGCGTACTGAGAGCCCACCGTCGCGCCGCTCAGCGGTACCGATCAGCTTCAACCCAAGCCCCAGCTCTCGCGCGTACTGCAAGTCGTCGGTCTGCAACTGCTCGATGCCCTCGTAGGGGACCTGGTCGATGTGCACTGGTGTGCCGAACGCCAAACGAGCGAGGATCGCCATCTTGGCCGCAGCATCGCGTCCGCTTACGTCGTCTGATGGGTCGGCCTCGGCGTAGCCCTGGCGCTGGGCCTCGGCGAGCGCCTGCTCGTAGCTGGAGCCGCGGGTCATCTCGCTGAGGATGAAGTTGGTGGTGCCGTTGACGATCCCGTGGATGCGCTCTACGTGCGCGCCTGCGAGCGACTCGCACAGCACGCGGATCACCGGGACGACGCCCGCCACAGCCGCCTCGAAACGCAGCTGCACCCCGCTTGCACGGGCCGCCTCGAACAGTTCCTCGCCATGCTGGGAAAGCAGCTGCTTGTTGGCGGTGACGACGTGCCTGCCCGCCCGTAGAGCGGCAAGCACGTATTCGCGCGCCGGTTCGATCCCGCCGATCAGCTCGACGATCAAGTCTGAGCCATCGAGAATCGCGGCAAAATCGCCTTTGCTGGTGGTCAGCGGCTCTCCCAGAGTCGGCGAGCGTCCGGTGAGCATCTCGATGTGCGCGGCGCGCTCGGCCAGCAACGTGGCGAAAGCCGAACCGACGGTGCCGAAGCCAAGCAGGCCGACGTTGAATGACCCGACGGCGGCAGGAGCGCGCACGGAGGATGATGCGGAGGGCTCGCTGGAGGCCGAGAGCCGCTCGGATGACTCGACCGACGTGGAGGAGCGCTCGGGATCTGTCGTGGACCGCTCAGCCGACATCGCGTGCCGTCAGATCCTCGAATGTCTCGCGGCGAACCACGACGTGTGCGTCGCCGTCCTTGCAGAACACCACCGGCGGGCGCGGCACGCCGTTGTAGTTGGAGGCCATCGCGAAGCCGTAGGCGCCGGTGGCGGGCGTCACGATCACATCTCCCGGCCTTGGATCCTTCAACAGCGCCTCGCGCACGATCACGTCGCCGGACTCGCAGTGCTTGCCCGCCAGCACGCAGCGCGTGGCGCTCGCGGGGTCGGCCACCGGGTCGACCGGGCGGTTGGCCACGTGCGCTTCGTAGGTGGCGCCGTAGAGCATCGGGCGCAGGTTGTCGGACATGCCGCCGTCGACCGCCACCCAGGTGGAGACGTTACGCTTGACGCTCTCTACCGTGTATAGCGTGATGCCAGCGTTGGCCGTGAGCGCGCGTCCGGGCTCGACCAGTACGCGCTTGCCCGGATCGATCCCGGCCTCGTGCGCAGCGCCCAGAAGCGCGCCGACCCACTCATCGATCTCCGGCGGATGCTGAGTCTCGGTGTAGGCGACACCGAGACCGCCACCGAGATCATAGGTGGAGAACCCGCCTAGCCCGTCGCCGATCTTCGCCAGCGCCGCCGCCTCGCGCCGGTAGGGCTCCAGCTCGAGCAGCTGCGAGCCGATGTGCGCGTGGATGCCCTGCAGCTCGAGTCCCGCGACCGCGCGCACGCGCTCGATCGCAGCGGGAACATCGGCCATCGAGAAGCCGAACTTCGAGTCGGCCTGACCGGTGGAGATCTTCTCGTGGGTGTCTCCGCGCACATCCGGGGTCGCCCGGATGAGCACACTCTGTGTGCCATCTGCCAGCCTCGCCAGACGGTCGATCTCGTCGAAGTTGTCGATCACGATCAGGCCGATCCCGTGATCCAGCGCCATCCGCAGCTCTGCCTCGGACTTGGCGTTGCCGTGCATCAGGATCCGCTGTGGCGGGAATCCGGCGTTCAACGCCAGGTGCAACTCGCCGCCGGAGGCCACGTCGCACCACAGGCCCTCGTGCGCAAACAATCCGAGGACGGCCGTGCACGGGAACGCCTTGGAAGCGAACACCACGTGGAAGTCCTCGTGACCGGCGAGGGCACCAGCCTGCACGAACGCCTGCGCCCGCGCCCGCAGATCGTCCTCGGCGACGACGTACGCCGGCGTGCCGAACTCGCGCGCCAGCTCGATCGTGTCGCACCCCCCCACCTCGACGTGACCGCGCTCGTTGAGGCGGCTGCCTAGTGGGAAGACGTGCGAGAGGGTGGTGCCCGTGGCCATGCTTTGGATTATGGCGGCTTGCACGGGACGGAACTCGGCGCACGGACGTATCTGCCGTCTGGGAAGTGCAAAAAAAGGGCGTGCCCCCGCGTACGCGCGCGGGCACTTGCTTGCCCCCAGCGCTTTGTTTCAAGCAGTGACCTCGGGGCTTTGTTCCAAGCAACCACCCCGGAGCTTTGTTCCAAGCAACGACCTCCGGGCATTGTTCCAAGGAGCGACCCCGGAGCTTTTGTTCAAGCAGTGCTTGCGCGCGCGCGTGGGGAGAGCCCTGAGACGGACACATCACGACCCCTGCCCGGCGCCGCCCAACCCCCGCCGCGCGCCAACACCCAGAGCAGCACCACACCGATCGTCATCAACACGATGCTCTCCAGCTGCGGCGCTGTCAAGCCAGCGAAGATCTCCTTGTTGCGGCGGACGAACTCCACCAGCAACCGCTCCAGGCCGCTCAACACCAGATAGAGGCCGAAGATCACCCCGGGACGCACGCGGTCGCGTAACTGCCACAGCAAGTACGCGAGCAGACACATCGATACCGTCTCGTAGATCGGCGTCGGCTGCACTGTCACACCCGGCGGTGTCGGCACTGTGCCGTGCGGATAGCCCATTGCCCAGGGCAGTTTCGAGCGAATCCCATAGTCGCCGTCACCGGATACCTGACAGCCGATCCGCCCGATCCCGTAGCCGAGCGCCAGGACCGTGGCGCACATGTCGACCGTCACGAAGTTGAGCATGTCGCGCCAGCGCATCCACGCCACCACCGCGATCGCGCCGCCGACCGCGCCGCCGTACCAGATCAGGCCCGAGCCGGAGAAGATGTGTCCGATCAGGTCGTGCTTGACTTCGCCGTAGTTCTGCACGATGAAGTAGCCGCGCGCTCCGAGCAGGCCACCGATGAGCGCCGCGAAGACGATCTCATACGCCCAGTCGACCGGCTTGCCGAGCTCGCGCAGCCGGCGCGCGACGATCGCGCCGCAGGCCAGGAAGCAAAGCGCGAATGTGACCCCGAACGTCTTGATCGAAATGCCGAAGATCAGCACTTCCGGCTTCACGTGGCATCCCCTAGCTGCGACATCGACACGAGTGGACTCTACAATCAATCCAGATGGCCAAGCGACATTCCAACTTCGGCAAAGACACCGGTCTGCAAGTGCGGATGCTGATGACGATGTTCCTGCTGGGGATCGTCTACGTGGTGTTCGTCGGCGCGCTGTTCGCCGCGGGAGCCGCCGCGGGGCTAATCGTCGTGATCGCCGTGTTCGTGCTGCTCATGCAGCTTTTCACCTCCGACAAGATCGCACTCTGCGACGCTCGGCGCCAAAGAGGTCTCCCCCGAGGAACAACCCGAGCTGCACGGAATCATCGAGCGGCTGTGCGTGCAGGCCGACCTGCCCAAGCCGCGCGTGTGCGTGATGGACACGCACATGCCGAACGCGTTCGCGATGGGTCGCTCACAGAAGACCGCGACGGTGTGCGCCACGACCGGCATCCTGCGAATGCTCGACACCGCCGAGCTCGAAGGCGTGATCGGCCACGAGCTCACGCATGTGATCAACCGCGACGTGATGGTGATGACGCTCGCCAGCTTCTTCGCCACCCTCGCCGCGCTGATCGCCCAGTTCTCGCTGTTCTTCGGCGGGGGCTTCGGCGGCGGCTACGGGCGCAACCGCGAAGAGGAGGAGGGAGCTCTGCTCGTGCTGCTCGTCTCGGTACTCGTATACGCGATCTCCTTCATGCTCCTGCAGGCGCTCTCGCGCTACCGCGAGTTCGCCGCCGATCGCGGCTCGGCGGTGCTCACCGGCCGTCCCAGCGCGCTGGCCTCGGCGCTCGTGAAGATCAGCGGCACGATCGAACGCATCCCAAGCCAGGACCTGCGCCAGGCTGAAGGCATGAGCGCCTTCTTCATCGTTCCCGCGCGCACCAAGCAGTCGTTGATGAACCTCTTCTCCGACCATCCTTCGCTCGAGAAGCGTCTGGATGCGCTCAGCCGGCTGGAGTCCCAGCTGCAGAGCGCCGCCTAGGCCGTGACCGAGCGCATACCGGCCGACGGCGACCGCGAAAACGAGAATCTATGGGCCTGCACGACATCCTCACAGGCCGTCACGAGGTCAAGGGCCCGGCGCCCGACCGCCTGTTTGCGATCTCCACCGCCTACATCGCCCTGCAGACCGAGCACAACATCGAGCCCGCAGGCGCAGCCGCGATCGTGTTCCAGGCGCTGCAGACGAGCGAGTTCGAAGGCGTGATCAAGGAAATGGAAGAAGTCGTCGTCGCCACCGGCGGCGAGAGCGGCACCAAGGTGCACACCGAGGACGACAGCTTCGGCTACCGCTGGATGGTGCTGCGCGGCGCCTCGGTGGAAGACCTGGCGGTCGGCATCAACGCAGTTTCCGGCTCGATCGAGACCGCCGGCCACGGCGAGCGGCTGCTGTGCGCGGTGTTCGCCTTCAAGGACGCCAAGGGCGCGCCGAGTGTACTTCATCTACAACTACAAGCGCGGCTTCTGGTACCCGTTCGTGCCGGCCGCGGGAGGCGGCGCGTCGAGCTCGACCCCAAGCCCACCGAGCGCTCGACCGAGCGCGAGCTGCAGCTGAAGGCACAGATGGCCAGCGAACTGCCGATCGAGCCGGAGCTGGAGCGGTGGTTCCCGCTCTGGGGCATCCCGATTTGACGCTCGTCTCGACGGCTCGTCGGACCAAGCAGTCCAAGGACGCAGGCCGCGCAGTGTGCTCAGCACATAAGCGGCCGAGGACGCAGGAATGCGCACCGCGTAGTCCACGGCCTCAGATCAGTCTGGGATCAAGCCCTCGCCCGTGAAGTCGCTGCGTGGCCTCCGGCGAGCGTGGTGTCGCTGGGCGGCAGGATCACGTCGGAGGTCTCGATCTCCTCGTCGCCGACGACGCGTGCCGTTGGCGCGCACGAAGTCGAGCACCTCTGTGAGCGAGCCTGGGCGAAGCCCTGCTCGTCGTCGGCGTCCACCGCGTCATGTGCGACGCCCGCGAGCTGCATCGAGCCGGTCGTGGAGGTTGTCGTCGAGGCGGTACTGATCCTCGCCGGAGATGCGCACGATCATGCCGACTGCTCCCTGCTCGAATCGGCGGCGGCTGGTTCGCCCTCGACCGGCTCCTCCGCGGCGCCCGCCGGGAGTTGGCCCGCGCCGGGCCCCGCGTCTCCAGCGCCAAGTTCGCCCTTGAGCTTCGCCAGGTCATCGTCGACGGCGGACTTGCTGGAGAGCGATTTGAGCTGGCGATCGATGTCGTCTTCGCCCGGGCCGAGCGCCGTGACGTCGTCGAACGTGCCGGCCGCTTCGAGCTCCTGCACAGCGTCGGCGCGCGCCTTCATGTTTTCGGTCTTGTCGACCGCGCGCTGCATCGCGAGACCCACATCTGCCATCTGCTCGCCGACGCCGGTGGCCGCTTCGGAGATCTTCACCTGCGCTTCGGCGGCGGAGTACTGCGCCTTGATGACCTCCTTCTTGGTGCGGAAGGCTTCGATCTTGGCGCGCAGCTTCTGCTCGGAGTCGGTCAGCTTCTGCTGCTGATCTTCCAGTTCTGCTGACCTGCGTGTCGAGCCCCTGCAGCTCCGTCTGGGCGATGTTCTTGCGTTCAAGCGCCACCCGCGCGAGATCTTCCTTGCCGGAGGAGACCGCCTGGCGGGCCTGCGTGTCGAGCTTGACGACCTGCTGCTGCAGCGAGGTCTCCTGCAGTTGCAGACGCTTCTTGGCAGTCACCACGTCGGCGATGCCCTTCTTGACGTTCTGCAGCTGTTCGACCTGCTTCTGGTAGCTGTAGTCGAGCGTCTCGGCGGGGTCTTCGGCGCGATCCAAGAGCTTGGAGACCTTGGCCTTCACGACGGTTGACATGCGCCCGGTCAAACCGGCCATATGATCCTCCTGTGAGCGGGGAAAAGTTGGGCTACTAGCGTAGCCGACGAGCAGGCCCCCCGCGCGCGCGGGGGAGCATGCCATTCTGCGAATGCGACAAAGGGCTTAGAAGGTCTTTCAAAATGATCTGCACGCCCGGATGCGTCCCTGGACGCGGCGCTGGATCGCCACGTGACGTCTTGCACGTGCAACCAGCACGCGCTGCGACGCCCCGCGGCGCCCAGCTTGGTCCATGAACGCACCGAACGCACACCTCATTTTGAAAGACCTTCTTACAGGCCCGTGGGGTGGCGAACCGTGAAGCCGGGGTTCCCGGGGCGCAGAGGGCGCCAGCGCGGACCGTTCTGATCGGAGGGGTCGTCGACCGGGCTCGTATCCAAGCGCAGGCCGGCGACCGTCATGTAGGCGTGGCCGCCGTTGGCGAAGATCGTCACCCACGTGCCCACCCCCGAGGAGTCCCAGTCCATGAATTCGCTGGAGTCCATCGGCGTCGTGATCAAGCTGGCGCCGTGCAGGGCGTAGGAGACCGTGCCCGAGCAGTCGTAACCGGGCGAGACGAAGGAGGCGTGGCCGCCGCCGTAGATGTAGGGCAGGCCGATGATCTGGTTGCCGGCCCAGATGATCTCTTGGACCGCGAGCGGAGCCGACATCGGAGCCGCGGCAAGACCGTCCACCACGCGAGCAGTGCCACCGGGGACGAGCAGCTCGGGCTTGGTGTCGGCGGCGACGCCGACCACGCTGCCACCGGTCGAGGAGGTCACTTCGCTCGGCGACTGTGGAGCAACGTAGGGGACAACCTGCCGGTAGCCGTCTTCTCGTAAACCGGGCCCTTGTAGACGAGGCTCGTCGATTTCGAGGTGACGGGCGCGTGCGGCGTCTTGACGGTTGGAGTGGTGGTCGTGGGAGCGACGCCGCCGACGGCGGCCGGCGGTGTGGCGAGGCGCTGACGCGCCTCCGGCAGAGACACCACCTGTGACGGCAAGCGCCGGACCCGGCGCGACGGCCAGGAACAGCATGCTGAATAGCGTTGAGCCTGCGACTCGCAATCGCAAAGCAACCTCTTTCGTCGGCCTGCGGGGTTAGCTGACGGGCTAGCGCTGAAAGAGCCTGCGCTTCTCACGGATCTACCGCGGGATTCGCCCCAACAACTTGGGTCCCCCGTTCCTTGGCTTCTGACCAAGGATTCGGCGTTCGGGGCGGCAGGCTATCAGAGTGCAATGACGGTTGCACCGGATATGGGCGTTTTGAGATGTTTTCCCCGCAAATACGGGGATTTTGGGCGTCAAATTGCAGATGAGAGGGTCAGATGACGGGCGCTCTCCCGGCAGTCCTCGGGACTCCCTTGCACAGCTTGGAAGAGTGCCTTGACCGCCGCTGTCGTCGGGGACGGCGGGTAGCGTGGCAGGCATGCGTCTTAGCTCTCTGCGCGCCGCAACCCTCGTGCTCTTGACTGTGTACGGCACTTGCCGGATGCGGCAAGGCGCTCTCCGGACAAGCCAGCGAACATGCGACCGCGACGGTTCCTGCGATCAGTGCACACGGAGCGGTGGGCGTGGTCACGACCAATACCACCCGCCTGGGAGGGTCGGCACGCCGATCGTAGACGCCGCGGCGGTCGCGCTCGCCGCCTACCCGGGCCTCACCCCCGCGACTCGCCCGCCATTGGTGGTCATGGTGAACGACAACGACTGGCCTGCCGCGCTGGCGTCCTCTGTGCTTGCCGGCACGCCGCTGCGGGCGCCGCTTCTGTACAGCGAAGACGGCACGCTGCCACAGGTAAGTGGCAGCGCTCTGCAAAAGATGCGACCAACGGGGACGGCGCGCTCGGACCGTCCCCAAGTGGGTCGGCCGGAAGCGCACAAGTGCTCGATATCGGCAACGCCGTAGCGCCAGCCGGCTACGTGACACGCTCGCTGAGCGCGGTTGAACCGGCCGCCCTGGCGGTCTCGGTCGAGCGACTGTCGAGCCTGCTGGACGGGCACCCGCCGCACGCACTGATCGTGACCGCCGCCGACGGGCCGCCCGCCATGACGATGCCAGCCGCCGGACTGTCCGCTCAGACGGGCGCGCCGATCCTGTTCGTAGGACGCTCGACGATACCCCGCGCGACCGCCGCCGAGCTTGCAAAACTCGCCGGAGCCTCGATCTATGTCGTCGGTCCACGCACGGTCGTAAGCGAGCATGTGGTTAGAGAGCTACGACACTTCGGCCCAGTTGTGCGCATCGACGGAGCCACTCCGGCCGCGAACGCGATCGCCGTCGCGCGTTTCAGCAACGGCTCCTTCGGCTGGGGCGTACTGGAACCTGGCCATGGGCTCGTGTTCGCGAACAGCTCGCGAGCGCTGGATGGGCCGGCCGCAGCGACACTTTCGGCACGCGGCGACTACGGGCCGCTGCTGCTACTCGAAAACAGCGCGACGCTGCCCAGCGAGCTGAGCAGCTACCTGGGCGACCTGCAGCCGGGCTCGCCTCCGACTGGGCCCGTACACGGCGTCTACAACCGAGGGTGGCTGATCGGAGACGAAGCCGCAATCTCCGCCGCCACTCAGGCGCGCTTGGACACGCTGCTGGAGATATCCTCCCGGACAGCGCCCGAAGCGAGCTTCTCCTCACCGACCTCGCCGTCGAGCGAACCGACTACCAGCGAACCGAGACAGGGCAGCGAACCGTGAGCCAAGCCGAGAACCCACAACGTCTGATCAGAGAGCGCTCTGGCGAGGTGAGCGTCGAGGACGTGCGTGAGCTGATGGGCGCCTCCACCCCCCACTTCGCCCTGCAACTGCGCAATCGCATCGCACGCCTGATCGCGGGGCTGCCCGACGGTCATCCGGCGCGGATGGAAGGCGAGCGCGAGATCGCGCGGCTGGAGCACCTTGGCTTTAGCGGCGAGACGCGCGGCGAGGCCGGCAACGAGGGCGAGTTGCCGCTGCCCTCGCTGAGCGTCGGGTAGTCGGCGTCCCGCTGATTTCGGCCGTTCGGGGCGGCGACTGCCTCAGGCTCGGATCGATGCCCGCGCGCGGGCGTCCAGGAAGCGCGTGCGCAACAGCCTGAACAGGAGCACGAACACGGCAATGTCCACAGCGAACATCGCCCACGTTCAGCAGTTGTGAGGCTTTGGCGATGAACGTGTAGCCCAGGACGACCGCCGAATGCAGCACGATCACCGGCAGCAGCGCCAGGAGCAGCGTGTGCGAGCGATAGCCGCTGGAGTGCTCGCGCCAGGTGACCTCGATCGTGCCGAGCGCGACGGCGGCGATACCGGCCAGCAGCAGCGGACCGCCCGCGGCAGGACCATGGCCCAGTCGCGTGAGCGAGAGCACGAATGCGACCCCACCGCCAGGATCAGCAGCTCTGAGAGCGGCAGCGGATGCCACGGAGCATGCGGGCGCTCCCCAAACGTTCTGTGAGGCGAGACCGGCTGGCGCGACCCCTTGCCCGAGGCGCGCCCACGACGCCCAGACCCGGCTCCTCCAGCTTGCGGACCAGCCTGCTCGGCCGACAACTGGGCGCGCTCCGCCCGCGACGACGGCTGCTCGTGCGAGGCCTTGGACCGATCGGCCTGTGCGGGCGCGCTCGGGGGCGCGGCTTGCGCGAACGTCCCCGTGGGCCCTTGGTGTTGCTTGCCACGACTACAGTTTACGGGCGCCGACCGCCTCCATACACTAAGCTGGCCACTTGGCTGAGCACGGGAATACAGTTGGGAGCGTCTTGGCGCGACTTGCCGCTGCGGATCGAGCGGACACACCTTCGAGCCGCTTCAAGCGCTCGTGTCCAGCGAGTTCGAGCGCAAGAGCACGGTGATCCACATCGCCGGCGCGGGGCAAGAGGGGGTCGGCGAGGACGTCACCTACGACGCCGTCGACCACGAGATCTCTGCAGGCTGCCGGACCCCATCTGCCGCTGGACGGCAGCTGGACGATCGGCTCGTTCTCTGAGCACCTGGCGACCCTCGACCTTTTCCCGCGCGAGCCTCAGCGCGAGGTCTCGCGGCGCTATCGCGTGTGGGCATATGAGTCGGCGGCGCTGGACCTCGCACTGCGCCAGGCCGGCACGACGCTGCGTGAGGCTCTGACCCGCACGCCGAAGCCCGTGCGCTTCGTCGTGTCTTTGCGCCTGGGCGAGCCACCGAGCATCGACCCGTTGCGCCAACGCCTGGACGCATACCCGTTCCTGCGCTTCAAGCTCGACCCGACGAGCTCGTGGAGTGAAGAGCTGATTGCGGCGCTCGTGGCGAGCGGTGCGGTGGAGTCGGTCGATTTCAAGGCCTATTACACGGGGTCGATCGTCGACCAGCCGGCGGATCCGGTGCTCTATAGGCGCGTGGTCGAGGCGTTTCCGCAGGCTTGGATCGAGGATCCGGCGCTCACACCCGAGACCGACGCGGCGCTCGCGGCTCACCGCGAGCGCTTCTCCTGGGACGCTCCGATCCATTCGGTTGCCGACATCCAAGCGCTGCGCTACCCGCCGCGCATGGTCAACATCAAGCCGTCCAGGCTGGGTGGACTGAGAAACCTGCTCGACGCGTTTGACTACTGCGCCGCGCAGGGCATCGGCAACTACGGCGGCGGGCAGTTCGAGCTCGGCGTCGGTCGCGAGCAGATCCAGTATCTGGCCTCGCTTTTCCATGCGGATGCGCCGAACGACGTGGCGCCAAGCGGTTACAACTTGCCGCAGCCTCCTGGGGGACTGCCGAGCAGCCCGCTCGCGCCGGAGCCCTCGGCGCTTGGATTTCGCTGGGCGTTCGACGCTAACACGTTCTAAGAGCGCCTAACAGAATGAGTTTTGGAGTTGTTGGTGACAGATGAGTGCGCAGCCGATTGTGAGGAAGGCTTCGTGGATGTCGGCGCGGCGGTCGTAGCGACGCTCGAGGCGGCGGTGTTGGTGTAGCCAGGAGATCGTGCGCTCGATCACCCATCGTTCTTTGCCGAGCCCCGACCCGTTAGCGGTGTTGCGTTTGGCGATCCGTGGTGTGATGCCCCTTTCGCGGAGCGCGTTGCGGTGCCTTTGGCTGTCATACGCCCGGTCTGCGAGCAGCGCCTTTGGCCTGAACTTGCCGTGAGCGCCGGTCGGGGGGACCCGATCGACGAGTGGGATGAGCTGGGTGATGTCGTGGCGGTTGCCGGCGGTGAGAGTGGCGGCCAGCGGGGTTCCCTGACCGTCGCAGATCACATGGTGCTTGGAGCCCGGCCGGCGGCGATCGACTGGCGAGGGGCCTGTCTTTTCGCCCCCCTTTTGCTCGCACGTGCGAGCTGTCCACGACCGCCCTTGACCAGTCCAACGCTCCCGCGTCTTGCAGTTCGTCCAAGAGCACTCGGTGCAGGCGCTCCCAGACCCCAGCCTCGTTCCAATCCCGTAAGCGACGCCAACACGTCATTCCCGACCCACAGCCCATCTCTTGCGGCAGATCCTCCCACGGGATGCCCGTCTTGAGGACAAAGAGGATTCCCGTCAGGGCCTGCCGATCAGGCACCCGCTTGCGCCCCGGATACCGATACCGACGCTCGACACGCGGCAACAACGGCTCGATACGAGCCCACAACCCATCACTGACCAAAGGTTTCGCCATAGACACCGTCTACGACAACAGCATCCCAAAACCTCTTTTTGTTAGGCGCTCTAAGACTGTGGTGGGTCGGGCGTTAACGCCCGACCCACCTACACAGAGTGTGCTTCAACTCTGAACAGTCACCATTAGATCAACTATTCGCTTTCTTTGACAGCGGACGCGAGTCCATTTTCGAGTTCGCCATTGAGGATCGCCGTGTTGTGACCCGATTCCGAGGGGAGGCCGAGCTCAGAATCGACAGCTTCGTCGATGACCCCAGTGAACAAGCCAAATAGGATCTGCGAGCCGCAGCCTTCCGCCTTGGGCGCCGAGAACGTATTGTTTACAAGCGAGTTTTTCTTGACTACAAGCAACTGATTTTCATGCCTGAATTCAAGTTCACCGACGTTGCCTTCAATCGGTTTGTTTGGCGGAGGGGGACTAGTAAGCCCTGTCGTCAGTTCCACCGCCACCGGATGTGCCGATGAACCTATATAGCAACTGTTACCGAGGAACGAATTTTCCAGGTGGACTCGGGTCGGCAGACTCAGCGCGATTCCCGATTTAGACACTAGGTTCGACCGGTTCAGCGCCGGAGTCCCAGCAAGTTCGGTCGTCTCTGTCACGCCGGTGATGCCTTTGTTGATGAATTCATTGAAGATGATCTGCAGGATTTCAGGCCATCCTAAGGACGCGACGATTTTCAGCAGGCCACCCGGCACCGTCTCCTGTGTTTTCGACAGCGTGTTTGCGGGAACGTTTGCGTCCACAAAGGTTTCACTGCGTGGTTCTTCGATGAAAATCAAACCACCCTGCAGCGTGATGGGTTTCACGATCGGCACTTCCGTCGAGCCGATCGAGAACTGACCGCTCGTCGTCCGCGCAAAGATACACTGATTGACTGAGTGGTTGCCCAAGGGACATTCGCCAAAGTTGGCGAATTCACCTGTCGGTTTGAAGGCCAAGGCCGGTGCCGCGAATCCGAGTACGGCAAGCGATACGACAGCCACCGCGAGAAGTGGAGCCATGGCTCGCCCTCCCGCATGGGGTATGCCCATTCTAGTCATCCTAATCCTCCTGGTTTGGTTGATACTCAGAAGCGTCGCTCCGTGCCGACTCGACCCAGAGCCGTTCCTGACCGACCGCGCCCATCCCGTCTAACTCTTCTCAATCCACGGACGCGGCATATTGGCCCTATCGGAACATGACGCCGGCCACGGTTCTATAGGAAAAATCGTCCCATGTCAAGCGGAAAGACCGAGCTGCGTCAAACGCGGATCTCCCCGAGTCAGCCGTGGAATTCGACGAGGACGCAGAGGTTCTGCTAGCCGACACAGACGAATCGATCCCGCAGCGCGAGGCCAAGCACTCGAGGTTCTGCTAGCCGACATGCCCCCACTTGTGGTCTCACGGGGCCAGCCGGCAAGCGCAAGGACGCAACTTCTCTGTCTACCAGCGGTTTGTGGCCCCAGAGCCGCTAACGTCGTGCGACGCTGGCAGCGGATTCTGACCGTCGTTCGCGCCATGACGAGCAGCGGCGGACAGTCGAGGCGCGGGTGTGCGCCAGAAAGGGACGGTTCGTGGCAAGAGCAGTGGACAAACGTTCGACCTATTTCCTGCGCAGAGCGGCGCTCGTGACGCTCTACGCGAGCTCCGTGGCCTTGGCCCAGCTGGCGCCTGGCGCCTACGGCTCGCAAGGCGCGGGCGGGACGAGCGCACCATCTGGCGGGGGCATACCCGCAAACGGAGGCGCTTCCTCGAAGGCCCCTGTCCCGAGCAACAAAGCAACAGGGGGAAACTCGCCGAAGGTCGCCGCGAAGCGGCCAGCGCGAGCAAAGCGCATAAACCCCTTTACGCTCTCGAGCGCAGTTTGCGTGCCCGCCATCCACTGCTCGACCAACTCGCGCCAGGTATCCGTGGGCGGCGAGCTGCTGATCAAGGGCAAAGGCCTGCGCATCGGGATGGTCGTCGCGTTTCCCCACAGCTGGAATGCGCGCATCGCCAGCAACTCGCCCACAGCCCACCTCGCCAGCTCACCTCTGGGGATGGTCGTGCACGTGCCGAACAGCGCCCACTCCGGACGCATCATGGTCTTGATCAGCCATGGGCGCCACACGAACTCCTTCGGCCCGATGCAGGTCGTGAGCTATGCGCTGCACCCGCCAACGCCGCCACCCCCGCCCGTACCCGCGCCGGCGATCGCGCCGAGCGGCACCGCTTTCGACGGGCAAGGTATGTGGATCTGGTATGTGAGCGACTCCGACGGCGGCAATCTCGCATCGATCGTCGCCCAGGCCCATGCCGCAGGCGTGACCACGCTCTACATCAAGAGCTCCGACGGTTCCTCGAACTACTGGAGCCAGTTCAGCCCCGAACTGGTTGCACAGTTGCACGCCAACGGGCTCAAGGCCTGCGCATGGCAATTCGTCTACGGGAGCAATCCGGTCGGCGAGGCGGAAATGGGGGCGCGCGCGGTAGCCACCGGCGCGGACTGTCTGGTGATCGACGCCGAGGGCGAATACGAAGGTCGCTATGGGTCCGCACAGACCTACATCGACGACTTGCGCGCCGAGATCGGGGCGGCCTATCCCCTGGGGCTCGCTTCGTTTCCCTACGTATACGACCACACGTCGTTCCCCTACTCTGTGTTTCTCGGCCCGAACGGTGCCCAATTCAACGCACCGCAGATGTATTGGAAGGACATCGGCAACTCGGTGGACACCGTATACGCGAACACGTACATCTCAAATCGCGTCTATGGTCGACCAATCTTCCCGCTAGGGCAGACCTACGAAAAACCCTCCGCCGAAGAACTGGTGCGCTTCCGCGAGGAGGCGCCCCTGTACGGCGCCACCGGCATCTCCTTCTGGGACTTCCAAGAAACACCGGCGAGCCTGTGGACGGCATTGGCCACCCCGCTCGCTCCGCTCACGACCGTGACCCCGAACGCATCGTGGAGCGAACTTGCCGAAGGCAGCAAAGGCGACCCGGTGCTGTGGATGCAGGAGCATCTGGCAGCCGCGATCCCGACGCAGGAAACGACTGGTATCTTCAACGCGACGACAGCATCCAACCTCGAGCAGTTTCAGAGCGCGCACGGGATCGCGCCTAGCGGCCACACCGAAGCGGCCACCTGGCAGGCGCTATTGGCCCTCACGCCGGTCGCGGTCGACTGGACCGGCGCAGGGCCAAAGGGCTAGCTCAGACGCGTTGAATCAGCGTGGCCGTACCGAGCCCGCCGCCGCAGCACATCGTCACGAAGCCAATCTCCTTGTCGGAGCGCTCCAGCTCGTGTAGCAGCGTGGTGATCAGTCGCGCACCGGTCGAACCGAGCGGATGGCCGAGCGCCATCGCGCCACCGTTGACGTTGACGCGGTCCATGTCGGGGGAGAGCTCGCGCTTCCACGCCGCCACGACCGGCGCAAACGCCTCGTTGATCTCGATCAGGTCGATGTCGTCGATCTTCATGCTGTTGCGCTCGAGGATCTTGCGCGTGGCGGGGATCGGTCCCTCGAGCATCTTCACCGGGTCGCAGCCCACGGTGGTCTGATCGACGATGCGCGCTCGTGCGGTCAGACCGAGGTCTTTGGCCTTCTCGGCGCTCATCAGCAGCACCGCGGCGGCGCCGTCTGAGATCTGTGAGCTGTTGCCGGCCGTGATCTTGCCGTCGGGCTTGAAGGCCGGCTTCAGCTGGGAGAGCGCCTCGAGGTTGGTGTCGGGACGGATGCCCTGGTCGGTGACGTAGGTGTCGCCGTTGACCGCGAACGGCACGATCTCGCGCTCGAAGCGGCCCTCCTCGGTGGCCTGGTGGGCCAGTTTGTGCGAGCGCACCGCCAGCTCGTCGAGCTCCGAGCGCGGGATCTCCCACTCGTCGGCGATCATCTCGGCGCCGAGGCCCTGGCCGACGATGTTGTGCTTGGCCATCAGCTCGGGGGTGAACGCGAAGCCGAACTCCTGCTGGGTCTTCATCGCCGCGGAGAAGGGGAAATGGCCCATGTGCTCCACGCCACCGCCGATCATCGCGTCGTGCACGCCCGCGGCAATCAGCGCGGCGGAGAAGTTGACCGCCTGCTGGGCGGAGCCACACTGGCGGTCGACGGTCGTGGCGGGGGTCTCGATCGGCAGACCGGCCTGTAGCCACGCGTTGCGGGCGACGTTGAGGCCCTGCTCGCCGAACTGCTGCACACAGCCGGCAACGACGTCTTCGACTTCGGCGGGCTCGATGCCGGCGCGGTCGATCACCTCGGTGTAGACCTTCGCGAGCAGCGTGTTGGGATGGATGTCCTTGTAGTAGCCCTTCTCCTTGTGCCCGCGACCGATCGGTGTGCGAACGGCCTCGACGATTACGACCTCGCGGCCCTCTGCTTGCCTCATTTTGGAAGTCCTTTGCTCGACTGATAAGAGTGTGCAGCGATGCCCTCGGTCCTCTACTGTACCGCTCGACACCCCTAGATTGACTGGTCAGTCAACCAAACGGCCCAGAGGAGCAACGCCTTGAACGAACGCCTAGCCATAGTCGGCAGCGGAGCCATCGCCTGCGGGCTGGCCGCCACCGCCGCACACCACGGACCCGTGCTGCTGCTCGCACGCTCAGACAGCTCGGCCGAGCGTGCGCGTGCCACCGTAGAGAAGACCCTCAGCCGCTTGGAGGCGGAGGTCGATCCCCAGCATGTGCAGATCGTCACAGATGTCGCCGCGCTCGCACAGTCGTCATTCGTCGTCGAGGCGGTCGTGGAGGACCACGACGTCAAGGCCGGCCTGCTGGGCGAGCTAAACGGCCTGCTCGACGAAGCACGCCGTCCTTGCCTCGACGACTTCCTCGCTGTCGGTCGAGCGCCTCGCCGAGGCCTCCGGCCGAGCGGAGCGATTCGTCGGCCTGCACGTGTTCAACCCGGTGACGCGCATGAAGCTCGTGGAGCTCGTGTTCCCCAAGGCGGCTTCCCAGGAGACGCGCAGCCGCGCCTCGGCGCTGTGCGAGACCTTCGAGAAGACCGCCGTCGAGGTTCCCGACGTGCCCGGCTTCGTCGTCAACCGACTGCTGTTCCCCTACCTGTTCAATGCGGTGCGACTGCTCGAAGAGACCGGCATGGATCCCAAGGACATCGACACCTGCATGAAGCTCGGCGCGGGCCATCCGATGGGACCATTCGCGCTGTTGGACCTGGTCGGGCTCGACGTCTCCAAGGCGATCGGCGAGATGATCGGCGAGCAGATCCCGCCGCGCGTGGAGGAGCTGATCGACGAGGGCGCGCTGGGACGCAAGACAAAGCGGGGGTTCCTCGCCTACTGAGGGCGCTCGTCTTTGCCGAGGTCGGTGAGAATTTATTTAGCCTCACCAGACTTTTAGGAGAGCTTCATCAACCGGCGGCATACTTGTGATGCGACACAAGATCGCAACGCACACCCGCCTCCTCCCAGTGCACACGCTCCGGCCCGCTCCCCCCGCGGGCCGGACGTGTCTTTAGAGTCGCTATGGCCCCGGGGCAGGCGGCGCCTCGCGCCGGAAGGCTCGCGCTGATCCCCCTCGCGCGTGTGCACAGCGCGCCGCGGGCGGATGCGCACCGCCTCCACGCGGTTGTGGTTGACCGACTCGACCCTGATCGAGAAGTCCCCCGAGCTGATCGTGTCGCCCCTACGGGGGAGCCGTCCGATCTCGGCGAACACGAAACCTCCGACCGAGTTGTAGGCATCGCTGTCCACCGGCAGCTCGACTCCGTAGTCGAGCAGGTCGGCGATCGAGACATGGCCGCGCACGAACAGGTCGCCGCCGGAGAGCCGGCGAACCTCACCGGCGGCCGGGTCAGTCTCGTCGGTGATCTCGCCGACGACCTCCTCGACGATGTCCTCGACCGTCACGATCCCCACGACGCGCCCGTACTCGTCGACGACGACCGCCATCGAGGTGCGCTGACGCTGCAGGTCGGCGAGCAGGTCGTCCAGCGGCTTTGTCTCGGGCACGATCGGCGCGTCGTGCATGATCGGCTCGATCGAAGCATGGGGACCGTCGTGCATCAGCCGCTTGGCAAGCGAGGAGGCGTGCACGAGTCCGCGCACGTGATCGCGATCGTCGCCCTCGATCACGACGAGGCGAGTGTGGCCGCTGGAGATGCACAGCTCCAGCGTGGTTTGGACGTCCTGCGAGACATCAACGGTGACGACCGCCGGAATCGGAGTCATCACCTGGCGGGCCTCCTGCTCGTGCAGGTGGAAGACACCGGTGAGCATGCCCGCCTCGCCCGGATCGAGCTGGCCGCCGGCGTAGGACTCGGCGATCAGCCGCTTGAGCTCGTCGGGCGAGCCACCCTCCCCCGTGCGCTCATCTCGACGCCGAGCAAGCGCAGGATCCGACCCGATACGGCCGTGAGCGCCCATGATCACCGGATGGAAACAGGACGCTGAACGCTTGTAACGGCCGGGCGATCCGACGGGCGATCGTCTCCGGCGCGATCGATCGCGTATAGCTTGGGCACCATCTCGCCAGCGATCAGCTGCGTGGCGGCGATCAGCACGAAGGCCAGCGACCACCGATATGACGATCGCTGCGTCATGGCTCGGCGTGCTGCCGAGCGCCCCTTTGAGAATGTCCGCGAGCGCTGGCGTCGGCGAGCGCGCCGATCGCAATCGAGGTCATCGTCACGCCGATCTGCACTGCTGAGATGTACTCGTTGATGCGATCCAGCTGGCTGAGGGCGAGCGTCGAGCCACGCAGAGCCTTCGTCGCGCATGACTTCCAGGCGCGCACGCCTGGAGCGAACGAGCGCGTACTCGGCGGCGACGAAGAACGCGTTGATCGCGATCAGCACGACCGCGAGTATGAGCTTGAGCCCGTTCACGCCCGATCGGCGCCCGTCCGGGCCGATCTACTTCGAGGAGGTTTTTCTTCTTCGTTCATCGATGGCCGACCGCACAACCGTAGCAGGGGCAGCTGGTCGGCTTTGGACACGGCCGCGGGACCGCTCAGGTCAGCGCGTCGATGCGCGCGGCCATGTCGAAGTCGGCCTGCGTGAGACCGCCCTCGGAGTGGGTCGAGAGCTCGAGACGGACCTTGTTCCAACCGTGAAGGTGGATGTCGGGATGGTGGTTGGCCGTCTCGGCGGCGTCGGCGACGCGATTGACGAAAGCGATCGCTTGCGCGAAATCCTCGAACGTCCATTCGCGCGCGATCGCCTGCCGTCGCGTCGCCACTCGCTAGCTGGCCAGCTTGGCATCGATCTCCGCATCGGAGAGGAGCGTCACGTAAAACAGGATACCCGCGTTTGGGCGAGCAAAGCCCGCTCCGTAGTCACCGCATCAGGCGATCCCGGACGCCGTCGAACCCGCGACTGAGATAGCCGCGAGAACCGATACCGCCGAGAGGGCGACGCAAGCCGCCAGACCGAGCCACGAGCGGTGGCGATCGTCGGCGGTCCGGATCGCAAGGCCGGCGAGTGTACCGCCGATCAGCCCGCCTATATGAGCGCCTACCGAGATGTTGGCGAACGTGAAGGAAAAGATCAGGTTGATGATGATCAGCCCGCCGATGCCCGACTCCATGACGCTCAAACGACGGGCCCTGAGCTCGATCACCGCGGCCCCCATCAGACCCGAAGATCGCGCCCGACGCACCCAGACTTGGTGCGCCGGTGGCGAACAGGGCCCCAAAGGAGCCAGCGAGCAGCGACGTGAAGTAGATGGCGGCGAACTTGATCGATCCGAGCGCCGGCTCGAGCATCATGCCGAGCAGGTAGAGCAGGTACATGTTGAAACCGATGTGCAGCAGGTTCTCGTGCAGGAAGCCGCTCGTGAGCAGCCGCCAGTACTGGTGTTCGCCTGAGATCGGAAAGCGCGTGACGAGTTCTCCTTGACCGCCCACGACGGTCAGCATGCGGGCGAGGACGCCTTCTTCGATGACCGGCCCGTGGATCGAGCTGCCAGAGATCGTCAGTTGGCCCTGCTCGCTGAGGAATGCGATCACGTTGATCGCGATCAGTGCGAAGGTGACTCGCGGCCGCGTGGCCATGTTGCGCATGCGTCATCACTCGGGTCCCCTGTTTGGAGCACTCTGGACAGCGCATTCCCACTGGCGTGGGGGTCATGCAATCGGGACAGATCGGACGCCCGCAAGAGGAGCAAGCGACTCCGGTCTCGCGCGAGGGGTGGCGATAGCAGGTGGCCATGGGCCGCGCAGACGCTAGCAGCGGGATGAGCAGGAGCGATGCGGGCACTCGGAACTGCTCAGCGCAAGTCGGCGCCGGCAACCGCCATCTTGCGCAAACCGAGGCGCATGCGGCCCTTGACGGTGCCGACCGGCGTATCGAGCATGCTCGCGATCTCGGTGTGGCGTATAGCCGCCGTAGTAGGCAAGCGTGATGACACAGCTCTGCTCGGGGGGAAGGCCGCCGAGTGCCGTGAGCAGTTCGCGGGCGCCCTCGCGCCGGCCCACCTCATGGTCGGTGCGCTCGCGCGCCTCCAGCAGATCCTCGATCTGTCGATTCGCATCGGCGAGGTCGTGCGCGACGCTTTGACGCAAGACGTCGATCGCGCGGTTGCGCACGATCCCCAGCACCCAAGCCCTGACGTTGCCACGCCTGCGGTCGAAGTGCCTGCGGCTGCGCCAAAACGACAGGAACGCCTCCTGGACGACCTCTTCGGCGACCGCACGCCTGCGGCACATCTGCGTTGCGAGCGCCAAGAGCGGCGCTGGCGTGACGGTCGTAGAGCACTTCGAACGCGCTCGGATCGTCGCGCGCGACGAGCACCATCAGGGCATCGTCAGGAGAGTCGCACCGAGACAGCTCGAGGGCGGCTCCAGCGAACCCCTTGCGGCCGCGCAGGCTGGGGCCGGACATGCGTGAGATCTGACCGGTATCGGCCCGACACGCCTTTAGGCACTTTGTCATCTAGTTCCATATTGCCTGACAGTCGGAATAGTTCCGAGGGCAGACACTCTGAACCCTGCGAGGCGAAATTGCAAGCAAACTCGGACGATCAGTGCGCTCGCAGCGTAAAAACAGAAGGCAGACGAGCACGACAGTCCGAGTAACTCCAACGGGTCCTTGACCCCGACGGAGGAACCCGTAACTCTGGGGCTAGCCAAGTAGGCCCTCCAGCAGCCTCCTGCCTGACTGAGGACGTGTCTCAGAACCTGCGGCACCGCGGCATGCGCAAGCACCACGGGTTTGAGACACGTTCTGAGCGCTTGCGGTCCTAACCGAGCAGGCGCCGAGTGTGCTCGCCGAGATCGCCGACGGCCCGCTCGGCCGCGCGGCGAGCATCCCGCGCAAGCCACTCCCATCCGGACGTGGACGGTGCCGGGCGCGAAGCAATACGAGCGCGACACCAGCTCCACCACCTACGACGACGGCCGTCGCCGGGCGCACCCAGTTGCGAGGGTCGCGCATCGCCGACAGCTCCCAAGCCTCGAGCTCCTCGACGGCGCTCTCGGTGAGACTCGTAAGCGCGCCCTCCAAGCGCCGCACGAGATCCTCGGGCGGCTCTATCGGCGAGAGCGCCTCATGGAGCAGACCCTCGAAGCTTGGCAGCGCTTCACTCATCTGCCAGACTCCCCGCCCGACTCGCTCGACGATCTCCTCCAACTGCTTGATCGCACGATGGATGAGCACCTTGGTGGCGCCGTCGGAGCGACCCATGGCGCGCGCGATCTCGCGATTGTCCATGCCGAGCGCAAAGCGCATGATCAAGGCCTCGCGCCTGTCGTCGGGCAGGCGCTGCAACCCCATCCAGCACCCGGCTGAGCTCGCTCGCGACCCTCGACCAGATCCTCCGTCGTGTGCGAGGCTCGCGAGCTCGGAGCGTCTCGTCGATCGAGGACGCACGGACGACGCGAGCGATCGCGATAGAGATTGGCGGCAAGATTGTGGGCGATACGGATCAGCCACGGGCGCAGCGGCCTGCCCGTGAGACTCGCGCTGGGCGCGCTCGAAATGACGGTAGGCCTGCAGGAAGGTCTGCTCGGTGAGATCCTCCGCGTCGTGATGGTTGCCGACCCGATAGTAGGAGTAGCTGTAGACATCGCGCAGATGAGCTCGATACAGCTCGGAGAACTCGGCGTCGAGCTGCGCCTTGGACTTCTGCTTGCTGGGGAGCCACTCATCGCACCCTACCCTCCGACGGCTCTTACCCAAGTCCTCAGGCGGCGCGCGCGTGACGCCCGGAGTCGCTCGGCGGCGATCTCGCATCGGGAGATCGCTCTAGCGCCGCCAAGCCACTCCCACTGCAGGCTGACACATGCCCAGATGCGCTCGGCCACGCCAAGGGCCATCGCCGGTGAGGGCCGCTCGGCTTGCGGGAAGCGCAGCGGACGCCCGCAACGGAGGCTGACCTTGCGGGGACGTATCCGCCAGCCTCGGCGCACGTCTTCGGTGCCCATGCACAGCCACCGGGACGACGGGAGCCCCAGTTTGCAGAGCAAGCCGCCCCACCCCTCGATGAGGATGGCCGAGTGGACCGGGACGCACACGGGTCCCCTCCGGGAAGATCACGACACAGTCGCCTCGCTTGAGAATCGCGCGAGCGGTAGCCATCGCCTGCTCGTCGCCGTGGCCACGATCGACCGGAAAGGCCCCAAGGCTGTTGAGCAGCCAAGCCTGCCAGCGACGCTCGAACAGCTCGCGCTTGGCCATGTAGTAGACGGGCCGACGCGTCAGCGCGCCGATCACGAACGGGTCGAGGAAGCTGCGGTGGTTGGCCGCGAGCAACACGGGGCCGGAGCTGGGGATGTGCTCGCGTCCGAGGCGGGACGATGCGAAAGTAGAGCAGGAAGAAAGGCATCAAGAACGGCCCGCACAAGCCAGTAGAGCACCGGATTGACGCCGCGGGCGAGTGCGTGCTCGCGAAACGCGTGCAGCTCGCTGGGCTCGATGCTTCGAAGCGCTCCGGCTGCTCCTGCGGAGCGCATCTCGTACGATCGGATCGCTCGTGGCTTTGCACGGACGCGAGACGAGCTCCTGTTGGGCGATCGGCGCCCTTGTGCTCTCCTGCTCTCCTCGCGCTCGATCGGTGGCTGCACTTGACTCCATGCACTGGGTACCCGCTTGCGCAGACGGCGTTACAGCCCCAGGCTCGCTACGCTCGATGCTTCCCCGCCGGAGTAGCTCAGCTGGCCAGAGCACCTGTCTTGTAAACAGGGGGTCACGGGTTCGAATCCCGTCTCCGGCTTTCGCGGATCGGGCGCAAGTGGCTGTCGCTGCCATCACGACGTCATCCTCGGGGCAGTCAGGGCTGAGATCCCCGCGAGTCCTAGTGGGACGGTGTGCTCAGGCTTGAAGACGACGACAAGCCGGCGGCTCGCGCAAAATGCACGAGACCGTCCGGGGCGCCGCCCATAACCACGCGGCGGTCGATGTCGCGGTTGAGGTAGCGCAACAGCAGCGGCGCTAGCCAGCGAGTAAGCCGCTCCGAGCGCCAGCGAGCAAAGACAGCAGACGGGGGACAGCCAGCCCCACGACGAGCAACGATCATCCACGCCTGGAGCACGGCGGCGAGCACGGTGAGCCGTATCCACCGATGCCCCTCGCGCGCCTGCTCGGGCGTTAGCTTGACCGCCCCGCCTGGATTTCTCTTGCGCCATACAACCTGGATCGGCGCTCGAACAGTTCAACTTGAGCCGTTCAAAGACACGTCGCCGACCGAGTCGGATTCCGACCGTATAAAGACGCTCGCATCGCCTCCGCGCAGGGCGATGTCGACGATAACGTGCGCGTTTGTTTCCGACTCGTGAAGTGCGAGATGGCCGATACACGACACATTCTCCGACGAGGACATTCCTGAGTACTGGCCATGCGAAACGCCGATTCTTGCTCGACGCATCCCGAGCCCAGCCGTCGGCACAGAACGCGAGCACGGCCAGAACGACACAAGCGCACAATCCGCCAAACCTGAGCATCGCTTCGACTATCGTCACCTTCTTGTACGAAGTCCACTGGTTGGAAGGCGGGTCGCAGACCGGTGTCTGCTAAGCACGCCGTACTCGGGCTGGTGATCGAGCAGCCAAGCTATGCCTACAGGATCGCCTCGGGTGTGCGCCGACAGCTGCGGTTTGCCGATCTGGCCGACTCCTATCCATACTGGGCGCTGGAGAAGCTCGAGACCGAAGGGCTTGTGCGCAGGGTCGACGAGAACGGCGACCCGCTTCGCAATGGAACCTCGGGCCGCCGGGCGATCTACGAGGCCACCCAAAAGGGCGTGGAGTCCTTTGAAGATTGGTTGCTCTCGACGACCGCGGAGCCACCGTTGCGCGACGACCTGCACTTCAGGATCGCGCTGTGCCGCCCGCGCGACGCGCCACGCATGATCGAGTTGATCCATGGCCAGGAGCTGGTGTGTCTGGGGCGCGTGCAGGATCTGAAGCGCGCCTCCGAAGCCGACGGCGTGGACGGCTCGGAGTGGGACAGGATGGTGCGCGTCGTATCGCGCGATGCCGAGCTTGGCTTTTGGAACGCGCGGATCGAATGGCTGCAGGGCGTGCGCGAGCGACTCGAAGGACTGCCGGCC
Organism: uncultured Solirubrobacterales bacterium; assembly: GCA_963725265.1. GTDB lineage: Bacteria > Actinomycetota > Thermoleophilia > Solirubrobacterales > Solirubrobacteraceae > Palsa-744. The sequence goes on along the minus strand of CAVRXP010000001.1, from coordinate 903,235 downwards.
GAGCCCAGGTAGAGCCTCGAGAATGCGCCCTTCGCTCTCTTCAGCACTGAAAAATTCAGGGCTGACTAGTTCAAACCGTTCCACTTGAGCACCATCTGTGTCAGTTCCCGTCCCTCTTGGGACGAGATCGACACGTAGTAGAGGCGCGTGCGAGGAAAGCCCGTTCGATGACGACCATGTCCCCTATCCGCGGAGGCATCTTGCATCTGCCCACATTCTCAAGAGGGCCGCTACTCGCAGTCGCTGGAGCGTGGCTTGGCGATCCTCACCGCCTTTACGCCAGAGCGACCGTGGATGGGGATCGCCGAGCTGGCCGAGACGCTGGAAATGAGTCGGCCAACAACCCACCGGTACGCCTCGACGCTTGTCGCGCTCGACTATCTGGAGCAGGGTCCTCGGCGCAAGTACCGGCTCGGGATGCGGGCCGGCGATCCAGGCCGCTCGGCGGTGAACTCGACGGCGCTCGGCAGAATCGCCCAGGAGTATCTGGCCGAGCTGCGCGATCGGAGCATGTGCACGGCGAGCGTTGCCGCTACTGCACGGCAAGGACATCGTCTACGTCCACCGGGCGCGGAGCTCCTGGCAGGGAGAGAGCGAAGTCGCGCAGAGGATCGGGCGTGGTTCGCGTCTGCCGGCAAGTCGCACGGCGATGGGCAGAGGTGCTGCTGGCGCACCTACCCGATCAGGAGCTACGCGACACGATCGACATCTATGCCGAGCCCACGGACGCTGAGGATGCGCTCGGCGGCCGGAGAGAAGTTGATCGCCGAGCTTCGAGGGATACGCGAGAAGGGGATCGCCATAGCCGACCAGGTCCACATCGAGGATCAGCGGTGCGTGGCGGCGCCCGTGCTCTCCAGATCCTCGGAGGTGCTCGCCGCTGTGGACGTTGCGGCGAGCAAGTCTGGCTTCTCGCGGGCGCGGGCGCTCGAGCAGTTGGCGCCGATGGTGCTCGAGTGCGCCGGGCAGATGTCCGAGCGCCTGGGCTACAAAGCTGACTGAGCCTGAGCCCGCTGTCAACCATCGAGCCACCAGGCCCACGGCTCAAGCTTTCAGTAGTCCGCCACGCGCGCGTGAGGCGTTCCGCTGAGGTATGGACGGTTTGGAGCAGGGATCATCCGGGTATGCGCCTATTTGTAATGAGTGTTGGCCGGGGATGAATCGGCGGAAGGTTGGCCTGGGATGAATCAGCGCGTGCGTTGCGCGCACTGCCATCAGTGGACCGACGCGCTGCTCGTGTGGGCGGCCGGCGACTGCTGTCCGAGCTGCAACGCCCCGATCAGAGCCCTCGACACCGAGCAAGACGACCCGCCCGATGAGCGGGGCTTGCGCGGGCCGGGCAGGATAGTGGGCTCAAGGCCTGCTGGGCGTATGAACCCCGGGCGCGTGGGCGATCGCGCCTAACGTAGCTCCCGAGTAGCTCCCGAAGGCGACGCTATCTCGTGCGCTTGGTCTGCTGCTCGAGCACCTTGCCGAAGGCTCGCTCCACCTGAGTCGTCATGCGCTGCTTGAAGATCGCAAGCAGGGCCTCTGAGGCGATTGGTCGCAACGCGTCGGTCGCAGCGATCATCTCCTCCCAGCGCTCGTCGGGCTGACCGGCCTGCTCGAAGGGCTCCCACAGCTCGCCCAGGAACAGCCTGACAAAAGCCTTGGAGATCGATTCGCAGTCGCGGCTGACCCGCTCGACCAAAGCCAACGCGGCCGGTAGCGGGATGCCCAGCGCGGTCACTTCTTCGGCGGCTTTCATCAGCGCGGGGCTCGGCACTTCGAAGCGATCGTCGCCCAGGGGGATCAGCAGCTTCAGCTTGCGGATGCGCTCGACGCTCTTTGTGTCGACCTCGCCGAAGCGCCTTTCCAAGTCCTCTGCGGTGACGACCTCGGGCGACTCGGTCGCATATGGCGTGGTCATCGCGTTGCGCAGGCCCAGCAGTCGCGAGGCGACACCACCGGAGGAGCTCATCAGACGCTCGATCGCCGCCAGGTTGAAGCCGTCGGCTTGCAGGTCGAGGATTAGGCGCAGGCGGGCGACGTGCTCGGCGTCGTAGTAGCCGACGCGCGCGCGCACCTCCGGCGCGGGCAGCAAGCCCCGCGATTGGTGGTTGCGGATGTTGCGCACCGACATTCCCACCTCGGCCGCCAACTGCTCGATCGTCAGGCCGTCAGCTGCGATCTCCTCGCCACGGTCTGCGGAGGAGTCGTGTGGGCCTCTTCGGGGTATGTCAGCCGTATCGGATCGCGATGCCGCCACCTCGATTTAGGATACCATCTTGCATGTAACCTCATTTGAGGTATCATTGGTTCAGGTCAGATGCGCTTGCCCCTCGAACACTCACCCGGAGACATCGACCTTGGCTGAGCGCGGCGCCATACCCAACGTCCCCAAAGGCCGTCGCCGCGCGATCGGCCTCGTCAAGTCGTTCACCTCGCCCCTGCTCCCGGACGACTACCTCGAGCTGGTCAACCCGCTGTGGTCCACACGCGAGCTGAGAGGGCGTGTCGAGCGCGTCGAGCACGAGACAGCGGGCGCCGTCACCATCACGATCAAGCCCGGCTGGGAGTGGCCGGGGCACCGGCCAGGGCAGTATCTGCGCTTGGGGGTCGCCGTCGACGGGATCCACCACTGGCGCGCCTATTCACTGACCTCCGAGCCGGGGCGCGCCGACGGGCTCATCTCGATCACTCCCAAGCTCGTGGACGGCGGCAAGGTCTCCCCCTTTCTCAACGGGCGCATCCGCCCGGGCGCGATCGTCCGGCTGGGCGGCGTGGAAGGCACGTTCGTACTGCCCGAACCCCTGCCGAGCAAGCTCCTGTTCGTGAGCGCCGGCAGCGGCATCACGCCGATCATCAGCATGCTGCGCGGGCTCACCAGCCAGAGGGCAATCGATGACGTCGTGCACGTCCACTGTGCCCGTGTCGCCGAGGATGTGATCTTCTCGCGCGAGCTGCGCGAACTCGATGGCGCGCACCCCGGCTACAGGCTCCACCTGCGACTGACAGGCGAGCAGGGGCGCGTGAGCCCAGGTCAGCTAGACGATCTCTGTGAGGACTGGCGGGAGCGCGAGGCGTTTGTGTGTGGGCCCGCGGGGCTGCTCGATGGGATGCAGCAACGGTGGAGCGAAGATCGCGCCGACCACAGACGGCTGCATACCGAGCGTTTTCAGCCGACCGAGCACGTTGGTGACGGCGAACGCGGGGGCGGCGGCGAGATCCGTTTGCGCAAGAGCGGTGTCGTGGCAACGAGCGACGGGGAGCAGCCGATCCTCCAGGCAGGAGAGCAGGCCGGGGCCTGCCTGCCATATGGCTGTCGCATGGGGATCTGCCACAGCTGCGTGGGGAAGTTGCGAGCTGGACAGGTGCGCGATCTGCGCACCGGGCGCGTGCACGGAACGCCCGGGGAGCTGCTGCGCACCTGCATCAACGCGCCTGAGGGCGCGATCGAGATCGACCTCTAAACCCTGAGACCCTAGGAGCATCCATATGTCCGCGATCCACGCTACGAGCCCACTGATACCGACCGGCACGCCCAATCCCTCCCCCACATCGCCCCCCGCACAGGACACGCTCGCTTACCCACTCGAGGCGAGCGAGTGCGAGAGTCCCCTGGCCCGACTCACACCCGAGCAGTTGGAGCAACTCGGGCGCGAGCTCGACGCGATCCACGACGAGGTGTTTGCCGACCTCGGCGAAGCGGACGCCAAATACATCAGGAACACGATCAAGCTGCACCGCTATCTCGTGCTCGGCGCGCGCGCGATGCTGCTCGGCGCGCGCAACACGCCCCTGCGGCTGAGCGGGACCGCCGCGTTGTCGATGGCGAAGATCCTCGAGAACATGGAGATCGGGCACAACGTAATGCACGGGCAGTGGGACTGGATGAACGACCCGGACATCAACTCCCAGAGCTGGGACTGGGACACGGCCTCTCCCGCCGACGCCTGGCGGCACTCGCACAACTACGAGCACCACACCTTTACGAACATCCGCGGCAAGGATCGCGACCTGGGCTACGAGATCATGCGCATCGACCCTAAGCAGAAATGGCACCCCGTCTACCTGCTGCAGCCCCTCTACAACCTGCTGCTGATGGGGTTCTTCGAGTGGGGGGTGGCACTGCACGACCTCAATTTCGATGCGATCCGCGCCGGTGAGAAGTCCAAGGAGCAACTGCTCGAGGAGCTGAAGGCGATCGGCCTGAAGGCGCGCCGGCAGGTCGTCAAGGACTACATCGCCTTTCCCCTGCTCTCCGCCGCCGTCGCTGCCGCGGTCGAGGCGGTCAAGGCCCGATCGGAGTCAGACCGGCAGGGCGCGAGCGCCACAAGCTCAACCGGAGCGGACTCGACGCGAGGCGCCACCGCGCGCCGCGCCGGCGGCGCCGCCCAGCGCACGCTGAAGGCGACGCTGGCCGCCAACTTCACGGCGAACATCGTGCGCAACGTGTGGGCCTACTCGATCATCTTCTGCGGGCACTTCCCCGACCAGACCTACACCTTCAGCCAAGCAGAGGTCGCCAATGAGACACGCGGCGGCTGGTACGTGCGCCAGCTGCTCGGCTCGGCGAACATCGAAGGCGGCCAGCTGTTTCATTTCATCGCGGGCAACCTGAGCTTCCAGGTGGAGCATCATCTGTATCCCGACATGCCTTCCAGCCGTTACGCGGAGATCGCGCCGCGTGTGCGAGACGTATGCCATCGCTACGGACTGCCTTACAACACCGGCCCCTTCAGCAAGCAGCTCGGCAACGTGCAGCGCACGATCCTGCGCCTCGCGCTCCCGGGCGGCAAGCCTCGCCGCAAGCCGGGTCCCTACAAGCCCAGCTGACCGCGCCCGGCGCCCGTCACATCACCTTGACCGGGCGCGGCCGCCGGTGACAGCGCTGCCTCCGGCCACGGGCCGCAGCGACGCGGAGACTCGCTCAGGAGGCGACCAGCCGCGTGCGCAGATGCGCGCCGACCTTGCGCTTGACACGCTGCAAAGCGTTGTCGACCGTCTTGGTGTCGCAGCCGAGATGCTCCCCCACCTGCTCGTAGGAACAGCCGTCGAGGTACAACGACAGCACACGGCTCTCTAGCTCTGAGAGCGCGGTCGAGAGGCAGCCGACGAGCGAGCGCAGCTCCTCGGAGGAGATCACGCGGTTGACCGGGTCGTTGACGGCCGGCCCGGCGATCGTCTGGTCGAGCGTCGGCACGTCCTCGCCCGCGGCGGCTGGGGTCGAGGAGAACGACACGTACTGGTTGAGCGGGGTGTGCTTGTTGCGCGTGGCCGTCTTCACGGCGGTGATGATCTGACGCGTTATGCACAGCTCGGCGAAGTTGCGAAAGCTCGACTCACGGTCGGTGCGATAGTCGCGGATCGCCTTGTAAAGACCCACCAGGCCCTCCTGGATCAGGTCTTCGGAGTCGCCTCCGGCGAGGAAGTACGAAGAGGCCTTCAGGCGTACGAAGCCGTGATAGCGACGTACAAGACGATCGTAGGCCATGCGATCGCCCTGCTTCGCGAGGGCAATCAAAAAGCCATCATCAACCTTGACTTCAGATTGAGTGTTATGGAAGGTACGTGCCACGAGCAGATCCTTTCTTGGCTTATCCAGCCAAAACATTGCTCAGTGGCGCACTCCTCCCCTGGCGCCAAAGCTATGAAGTCAACCTTAGGTTGAGCGTTATGCGCGGCAGCTTCGCACAGTTATGGAGCCTTGTCAAGCTCGCCGTCGCGAGACTGCAAGATTCCGTACAGCAGGGCAGCCCCAGCAGCGGCCACTCCAAGCGACTCCATACGTCCGCGCAGGGGCAGCGAGATCAACTGGTCGCACGTGCCGGCCACACGCGGACGTAGGCCGTGGCCCTCGCTGCCGAGCACGAGCACGACGCCGCCCCTGTAGTCGGGGGCGGTGTAGGGCACCGGCCGAGAACCGCGATCGCCGCGCGCGGAGGCAGTTGGCGCGTCGGCGTTTGCGCTATCCGCGAGCCGCCCCCGGCCCGCACGCTCGGCCGCGGCAGAAGCGGGCGCGCTCGCCCCATAGGACCAGCAGCCTGCCGCACGCGCCTCACCGAGGAAGTCGGCGATGTTGCGCACGCGCGCGATGCGCATGTGCTCGACTGCTCCCGCTGAGGCCTTGCATACGGCCGGCGTCACGTCGGCCGCACGACGCTCGGCGATGACCACGCCGGTGGCGCCCGCACACTCGGCCGTGCGGCAGATCGAGCCGAGGTTCTGCGGATCCTGTACCTGGTCGAGCGCCACGATCAGAGGGGAGTCGACGGTCAGGAGCTCGTGCGCGCCGACATAGGGATAGCCGCCGGCCTCCGCGCAAACGCCCTGGTGCGCCGCGGAGCCGCACAGGCGCTCCAGCTCGTCCGCGTCGCACACCGTCGTGCGAATCCCCTCGAGCCAGGGCTCGTGCGCGACATTCGCGCTTGCCCACACTTGGGTGACACCGCGAGCACGACGTCCGCGCAGGGCCTCGCGGACCGGGTTGCGCCCGTAGAGGATCACGAGCGCGTGAGCGGCAGCAGCTCGGGACCCGAGGGACCGTCCCGCACCTCCCAGCCAGACCCGGCGATCTCCTCGCGGAGCTTGTCGGCTGTCGCGAAGTCGCGCTCGACCCTCGCCCGCTCACGCCGCTGGGCGAGATCGAAAATCTCCGCGGGAGCCTCGGCGACTGGCGCAAGCAACCCCTCGAGACCGAGCACTCCGAGCATCTCGCCAAGCTCCGCGTCGCCTTTCACGCCCAGCTGACCTGCACCGCGAATCCACTCGTACAGCTGGGCCAGAGCCCCCGGCGTATTGAAGTCGTTCGCCAGCGAATCGATGAAGCCCTCGCGAAACGAGCGCAGGCGCTCCTCGTCTCCAGGATCGCAATAGACGGTCGTACCGCAGCCGAGCCGGCGACCTGCCTCACGGATTCGACTGACGTTCGTGCGAGCCTGCTCCAGCTCCGCCTCTCCAAACGCGAGCGGCTGACGGTAGTGACCGGAGATCAGGTACATCACGACCGCGTCGCGGCCGTAGCGCTCGAGCACCTCGTGCAGCAGCGCGATGTTGCCGACCGACTTGGCCATCTTCTCGCCGGTGAGCTGGATCATGCCGTTGTGCATCCAGATCTGCGCGAGCTCGGCGCCGCGCGCGCAGCGCGTCTGCGCAGCCTCGTTCTCGTGGTGTGGGAACAGCAGGTCCGAGCCGCCGCCGTGGACGTCGAAGCCCACGCCGAGCGCCTGCTCGGCCATCGCCGAGCACTCGATGTGCCAGCCGGGGCGGCCGTCGCCCCACGGCGAGGGCCACCAAGCGTCCTCGCCGGGCTTACGCGCCTTCCATAGGGCAAAGTCGAGCGCGTCCTGCTTACGCTCGGTGCCCTCCACGCCTTCGCCTTGATCGAGATCTTCGATGCGACGGTGCGAGAGCGAGCCGTAACCAGCGTCGGAGCGAACCCTGAAGAAGACGTCGCCGCCACTCTCGTACGCGTGGCCGGAGTCGATCAGATCGCGGATATAGGAGACAATCGCGTCCATAGTCTGGGATGCAAGCGGCTCACGATCAGGGCGTCCAAGGCCCAGCGCGTCTGTATCGGCAACGTAGTTGGCGGTCATCTCCATCGCCAACTCGGTGCTGGGACGCCCCTGCGCTTGCGCGGCGTCGTAGATCTTGTCGTTGACGTCGGTGACGTTCGCGACGAAGGTCACTTCGTAGCCCTCGTGTTGCAGAAACCGCTTGAGCACGCTGAACACGACGAACGGACGCGCGTTGCCGATGTGGATGCGCGAATACACGGTCGGCCCGCACGCGTAGATCCCAACCCTGCCGGGATCGCGCGGACGCAGCGACACCCGCTCCCCGCTGCGCGTGTCGTGTAGCTGGATCTCTCGCATGGCCGGGCAACAGTAGCGCCCTGCCGCACTCAGGAGCCGGAAGCCTCAGCCCGGCTGTCCGGCGACCCGCCATGGGCGATTTTGAGATCGTGAAGGATCGAGGACCTCGCATTCGCGGCCAGAGGAGGGCTCGTCAGTCGGCTGTGCACAGCGAGACGACCGCAAGCGCCGCGACGCCCTCGCCGCGGCCCACGAACCCGATCCCCTCGCCCGTGGTGGCCTTGACGTTGACGCGCCTGGGCGCAAGGCCGAGCGCGACCGCCAGTCGCTCGCGGATCGCCTCGCGGTGATGGCCGAGCTTGGGGCGCTCCATCACCACGGTGCTATCCACGTTGACCAGCTCCAACCCCTGCGCGAGCACGCGCGGGAGCACCGTCTGCAGCAGCTCGATCGAGTCGGCGCCACGGTAGCGCTCGTCGCTGTCGGGGAAATGCTCGCCGATATCGCCGAGACCCGCGGCACCGAGCAGCGCGTCGATCACGGCGTGGGTGAGCACATCGGCGTCGGAGTGGCCGTCAAGGCCCAGCTCGCTGGGAATCTCAACGCCACCAAGAATCAGCGGACGACCCTCGACCAGACAGTGCGAGTCGTAGCCGATCCCGGTGAGAGTGCTCACAACGAGCCTCCGCCGGACGGGGGGCATGTACTGGCAGGTCGCCTCGAGAGTCGAGTCATGGACCCTCGGGACGCCGGTTGTGTATTGAAAAATTTCGATTCATGTGCACTTGAAACTGTTACAGATTGCAAGGAACTCAAAAAAATGACATACACCTCAGCCCACCCGCGATCGGCGACCGAGTCACCCGCTCACACCACACCAGCGCCGAGCGGCTCCAGCCGGCGCTCGCGCCGCTCGAACACACATAGCTCCGTCACGCCCACGCTGTCCAGCAGCTCGAGCGCGCGCTCGTAGTCTGCTCCCACGTCCTGGGGGCGGTGGGCGTCGCTCGACAGCGCGACCGGAGCACCGGCTTCCACGCACATCTGAAGCAGCGGCGGCGCTGGATAGATCTCCTCGGCGCGCTTGCGCAGGCCCGCGGTGGAGACCTCGATCGCCACTCCAGACTCTGCGATCCCGTCCATGGCCAGCTCGTAGTAACGCCGCAGGTCGCCTTCGGGCAAGGGACGATCGCGACCCCACACCTTGACCAGGTCCGGATGCGCGAGAATGTCGAACAGGCCGCTGCGGGCGGCCTCGCCGAGCGCAAGGAAGTAAGCGCGCCAGATCTCCTCGGCGCTGCGCCCGCTGCTCCACACGCTGTAGTCGTCCATGTCGAGCGCGTGGTCTGCCAGGAAGTGGACCGATCCGACCACGTAGTCGAAGTCGCAGGCATCCAGCAGGTTGGCGGTGCGATCCTCGGCTCCGGGAATGAAATCCGCCTCGATCCCCAAGCGCAGGTCGGTCTCCTCGCGCACGAAACGACAGTACTCGTCGATGTCATCGCGCGCGAATTCGCGCCACAGGGGGTGTTGCCACACGCCCAGCGCCTGCTGAAAACGGTAGATGTGCTCGGACACTCCCAGCTCAGCGATATCGCGCTCGCTCGCCGTATCGCGATATCGCTGGACGTTGGCCTGGGTGAAGTATTCCTCTGCGGTGGCGCCGAGCTCGTCGGGGCGCAGGTGTAGGTGATAGTCGGTGAGCATGATCGGGAGCCTACGCGGAATCTCGGCGGGCAAGCAGCAGCTCGGCGAGGTCGAGATCGAGCGCGGTTGTGACCTTCAGGTTGTCCTTCGGTGCCGCCACCACCATGACTCGCCCTCCGGCGCGCTCCACGAGCCACGCATCGTCGGTGGCCAGGGCGAGCACCTCCTTGGGCACATCCAGAGCTCGCTCGAGCGCGGCGCGGCGAAACACCTGTGGCGTCTGCACCGCCCACAGTCCAGCGCGGTCGAGCGTGCGTGTTACCACCCCCTCGCCGTCGGCCTGCTTGACCGTGTCAGTAACGGGCGTGGCGGCGATTGCCGCATCGACACCCTCGCCCACGGCAGCTGCGAGCGTCGCTTGCACCAGCTCGACGGTGAGCAGCGGCCGTGCGGCGTCGTGCACGAGCACAGGATCGCCGTCTCCGGATGCCCCCAGAGCACGCAGCACCGACTCAGAGCGCGTCGCGCCTCCTTGTACACCTTGCGTCCCCGCAGGTGCCTCGACGCCCACGGGCAACGCCACCACGATCCGCTCGACCGCCGGCACGGAGGTCAGGACATCGACGCTCCACTGCAGCAGTGGCCGCCCCGCGAGCTCGACGAGCGCCTTAGGACGTCCAGCTCCAAGACGCTCGCCGAGCCCGGCGGCAACGATCAGCGCGACGGCCAAGCGGCGTTACTTGCCGGCGACGGCCATCTGGCTGGACGCGGAGTTCGCGAGCAGCTCGTCCAGATAGGACTCGGCCTCGTCCTCGTCCTTGTCGAGCGCGTACATGAGCTCGGAGGCGAGGATCTTCTTGGCGCGCGTGTACATCTGCTTCTCGCCCGTGGACAGGCCCTTTTCGCTCTCACGCAGCGACAGGTTGCGAACGACCTCGGCGAGCTCGTAGATGTCGCCGGTCTTGATCTTGTCGCGGTTGTGCTTGAAGCGCCGGTTCCAGTTCTTCGGCATCTCGGACACCTCGGCGGTGAGGACGTCCAGCACCTTCTTAACCGTTTCTTCGTCGATCACACGACGCAGGCCCGCCAGGGCCGCATTCTCGGTCGGGACCTTCACTGTCATATCGTTGTGGAGGATCTTGATCGTCAGGTACTCGCGCGTCGTGCCGAGCACCTCCATGTCCTCCTTGCTCAGAACCTTGCCCGCGCCATGATGGGGGTACACGACGTGGTCGCCGAGCTCGAACTCGATGCACTCGACCTCGCGGGTCGCCTCGAGCTCCTCGATAAACGATGTCTCGTCAACTGTTGATACTGGGATGATGTCCTCCTTCGTCGCGCCGGCAATGGGGACCGGCCTTTGTGTCTGGGCCGGCCACGGACCGGCTGTGGGTCAAGTCTTTGGGGTTGGGATCCCTGCGTGCTTCAAGTCTGTAGGTAGCGGTCCACGAGATTGACCTCCTGCAGCCGGCGAAGACCCTCGCGGATGTCCTTCGCCCTTATCTCCCCCACTCCCTCGACCCCCTCGAGCTCTGCGTCGGTGGCGGCAAGCAGCTCGTCCAAGCCGCCAAACTCTCCCACGATCTGCGTCACGACCAACTTCGGCAGTCGCGGGATGCGGCCCAGGATGCGGTGGCCTCGCGGTGAGACGGGGTAGTCGAGCGTGTTGAGCTTGCGGTCGTAGCCGAGCAACTCGGCGATGCGCCCGAAGTCGAGCAGGTCCTGGTGGGGTAGACGACCGATCTGATCTAGCGCGGAGGCGAACGCCTCGTCGCCGTAGTCGGCCAGGTAGTCCTGCACGAGCGCCCCCTTCTCGGCGGTCGTACCGAGGATCGTCTCCTCCAACTGCATCTCGATCAGACGTCCCTCACTGCCGAGCTCGACGATATAGCGCTCGATCTCGACAGCCATACGCGTGACAAGCTCGGAGCGCTGCAACACGGTGAGCACGTCGTGCAGCGTCACACCGCCCTCGAACTCGAGCGCCGTCAGTCGCGTGGATACCTGGTCCAGACGCTGGCGATACTTGTCGAGCGTGGCGAGCGCCTGGTTGGCCTTGGAGAGCACCACGGTGATGTCTTCGAGGATGTACTTGGCGCCGTCCACATACAGCGAGACGACCTCGCGCCGCTGCGATATCGCGATCACAAGCGCGTCGGTCTGCTTGGAGACGCGCTCGGCAGTGCGATGGCGGGTACCCGTCTCGTGCGAGAGGATCGTGGGGTCGGGCATCAGCTGCACATTGGCCATCGCGATCTTGGTCGCGTTTGTGCTGACGATGATCGCCCCGTCCATCTTGGCCACCTGGTAGAGGAAGGCGGGCGTGTAGTCGATGTCGAGCTTGATCCCGCCCGAGAACAGAAAGCTCAACTCCTCGGGGTCGCCGATCACGATCAGGCCGCCGGTGCGAGCATGCAGGATGCTCTCGATCCCCTCCCGCAAAGCGGTACCGGGGGCCACCATCTCCAACGCTCTCACAAGGCCGGGCTCGGGTCGCGCGTCCGTGTCGAATTCTTCGCCGGATCGTGAGGCCACAACTAGGCATTCTAGGGCATTTAGCCTTTTTTTATCGCCTCCTTGACTACGCTGCGACCGAAGCCGGACGGGTTCTACCTGCTGGAAGAGCGACAGACAGTGCGTCCCGCAATGTGGAAGCCTCACACGCACCCTCGCCGCTACCGGTGGGCGCGTGCACACCCGCAAGGCCATGTCTGGCCGCCTCGGCCAGTCGCCGCTCGGGGTGACCGACCCAACGCAGCTCGCCGGTGAGTCCCAACTCGCCGAAGCACCCGCACGGCGATGCCGTGGGAGCCACGCCGCCATGCGCGGCCGATGCAGGGGATGCCGACCCTTTCAGGGCCACCCCCCTGGCGGCGGAGGCGACCGCGAGCGCGATCGCGAGGTCCACACCGGGCTCATCCACGCGCACGCCACCGACCACGTTCACGAACACGTCGTGGCCACCGACGCCCACGCCGCCATGGCGACCGAGGATCGCGAGCACTAGCGCTAGGCGGTTGCGGTCAAGGCCCGACACGACGCGCCGTGGCTGTTCAAGCTCCGAGGGAGCTACAAGCGCCTGCACCTCGACCAGCAGTGGCCGCGAGCCCTCCATCGCGGCCAGCACCACGCTGCCGGGCGCGCGCGTAGCCTCTGCCACAAAGCGCGCTGAGGCGTCGAGCACCTCGACCAGGCCGCCCTGGCGCATCTCGAACAGGCCCGCCTCGTTGGTCGAGCCGAAGCGGTTCTTCAGGGCGCGCAACTCGCGATAAGGGCGCTCGCGCTCGCCCTCGAATTGCAGCACGCAGTCCACCAGGTGCTCGAGCACACGCGGCCCGGCAAGAGCCCCGTCCTTGGTGACGTGGCCGACCAGCACAACGGCGATCGAGCGCGCCTTCGCCAGGTCCATGATGCGCGCCGCCACCTCTCGTACCTGCCCGACCGAGCCCGGAGCGCCAGACAGCTCGGCGCAGCGCAGTGTCTGCACGGAATCGATAACGCACACGCTCGGCGCATGCGAGGCGATCGTGTCGAGTACCGCGTCGAGGTCGGTCTCGGCAAGCACCGGCACGTCGAGTGCGCTCGCGGAGAGCCGCTCGGCGCGCAACCGCACCTGCTCGGCGGACTCCTCGCCGCTCACATACAGTGTCCTGTGCCCGGCCCCGGCGATGTTGCCGAGCGCCATGTTGGTTAGCGTCGACTTGCCGATCCCCGGGGAGCCTCCCAGCAAGACCAGTGAGCCGGGCACGAGCCCTCCGCCGAGCACCCTGTCCAGCTCACCGATGCCTGTTTGCAGGCGCGCGAGCGGGGTTGCCGCCACCTGCGACAGCGCCACCGGCGAAGCGCCACCGGCGCCCGCTCCGCGCGATCCCGACCGCGAGGCACTCCCACGGGCACGTGAGGAGCCCTTGCCATCCACGCTCGGCACACGCTCCTCCACGAGCGTGTTCCATGCCTCGCAGCCTGGACACTGGCCGTGCCACTGGGCCGAGGACAGCCCGCATTGAGAGCAGATGTGGATGGTTTGAGCGCGGGCCACCGACGCAGGTTACGCCTCGCCCCCGACGGCTCCCTCGCGAAGCGCAACAAGCGCCGGAGCTTTACACGGGAACGAACAACTCCCCAAAAAATCAACCCACCGCTACTCGCGGCCGACGATATCTGAGCGGCGCTCGTACAGCATCACGTCGCGCCAGCGACCGTCGACCATCTGGCCGACCCGCTCGCGCCTGCCCACCAGGCGAAAGCCACAGGCGCCGTGCAGCGCGATCGACCCCTCGTTCTCGGGGAAGATGCCGGCCTGTAGCGTCCAGAAGCCCGCCTGCTCGGAAGACTCGACCAAGGCGCCCAGCAACAGGCTGCCGATCCCCCGGCGTACGTGGCTCTGGTCGACATACACGCCGACCTCGGCGACTCCGCGATACACCGCGCGTGCCGAGACGGGGCTGAGCGCCGCCCAGCCGAGCACCTCGCCGGACTCCCCGCGCGCGAGGAGGCAGGGATCCTGCACGCGCGCCGAGCGCCACTGCTCCCAGCTGGGCACCGTGTGCTCGAACGTAGCGTTGCCGGTGGCCATCCCTTCGCGATAGATGCGCGCCACCGAGGGCCAGTCCTCGCTGAGGATCGGGGCGGCCGTGACCTGCAGGTAGGTGCTCAGCGGAACCCTCGACTAGGGCTCGACGGGGTGCTCGTCGTCCTGCTCGTCCTCGCCCGCCGGCAGCTCCGTGCCGGCCTCGGGCTCGCCGCCGCCGGCACCGACTCCTACCGGGGTCTTTGCCTTCTTGGGCTTGACGATCGTAAGGCGCACCTCGCTGTCGTCCCCCTCCGGGGCAGGATCCACCACGACTGTGGCACCGGGCATCAGCTGCTCGCGCAACACGAAGTCGGCCAGAGGATCCTCGATGTAGCGCTGGATCGCGCGGCGCAGCGGACGCGCGCCCATCGCCGGGTCCCAGCCCTTGTCGACGAGCAGGTCCTTGGCAGGGTCGGTCAGCTCCAGCTGCAGCTCGCGTTCGGCCATCGACTCGCGGATGCGCACCAACAGCAGCTCGACGATCTGGCGGATCTCCTCCTTCTGCAGCTTGTGGAAGACGATCACGTCGTCGATGCGGTTGAGGAACTCAGGACGGAAGACCTTCTTCAGCTCGCCCATGATGCGGTTCTTCATGTCGTCGTAGGTGATGCCGGTCTCGTCGTCGGAGACGGCGAAGCCCAGCGGCGTGTTGCGCGCGATCTCCGCGGCGCCGATGTTGGAGGTCATGATCACGATCGCGTGGCGGAAGTCCACCGTGCGACCCTGAGCGTCGGTCAAGCGACCGTCCTCGAGGATCTGCAGCAGGATGTTGAAGACATCGGGGTGGGCCTTCTCGATCTCGTCCAGGAGCAGGACGGAGTAAGGCTTGCGGCGCACGGCCTCGGTCAGCTGGCCACCCTCGTCGTAGCCGATGTAGCCCGGAGGCGAGCCGACCAGGCGCGAAACGGCGTGCTTCTCCATGTACTCGGACATGTCGATGCGGATCATCGCTTCGTCGTCGCCGAACAGGAACTCGGCCAAAGTGCGGGCCAGCTCGGTCTTGCCCACACCTGAGGGACCCAGGAAGATGAACGAGCCGGTCGGCCTTTTGGGGTCCTTCAGGCCCGCGCGCGAGCGCCTGATCGCCTTGGAGATGACCTCGATCGCTGGGTGTTGGCCGATCACGCGCTTGTGCAGTTCCTCCTCCATGCGCATCAGCTTCTGGGTCTCGGCCTCGGTCAGCTTGAACACTGGGATGCCGGTCCACATCGAGACGATGTCGGCGATCTCCTCCTCGCCGATCGAGGGGCGCTCGACCGACTCGCCGGACTCCCACTCTTCCTCGAGCTCGCGCTTCTTGCCGGCGAGCTTGCGCTCCTCGTCGCGCAGCGCGGCGGCCTTCTCGAATTCCTGGTTCTCGATCGCCGCCTCCTTTTCGCGGCGCGTGGACTCGATCTCCTCTTCGAACTCGCGGTTGGCGGGCGGGGAGGTCATCGACTTGATGCGCATGCGCGAAGCGGCCTCGTCGATCAGGTCGATCGCCTTGTCGGGCAGGAAACGGTCTGAGATGTAGCGCGAAGCCAGGTCGGCGGCGGCCTGCAGCGCCTCGTCGGTGATCTGCACCTTGTGGTGCTGCTCGTAGCGGTCGCGCAGGCCCTTGAGGATCTCCACGGACTGGTCGATCGTCGGCTCCTCCACGCGGATCTGCTGGAAGCGGCGCTCCAGAGCCGAGTCGCGCTCCAAGTACTTGCGGTACTCGTCCAGCGTGGTCGCGCCGATCGTCTGCAGCTCACCGCGCGCCAAGGCCGGCTTGAGGATCGAGGCGGCGTCGATCGCGCCCTCGGCCGCGCCGGCGCCGACGAGGTTGTGAAGCTCGTCGATGAACAGGATGATGTCGCCGCGCTGGGTGATCTCCTTCATCACCTTCTTCAGGCGCTCCTCGAACTCGCCGCGGTACTTCGAACCGGCCACCAAAGCTGCCAGGTCGAGCGTGTAGATCTGCTTGTTCTTGAGCAGCTCGGGCACGTCGGAGTTGGTGATGCGCTGTGCCAGGCCCTCGACCACGGCGGTCTTGCCCACGCCTGGCTCGCCGATCAACACCGGGTTGTTCTTCGTGCGCCGCGAAAGGATCTGCATGATCCGCTCGATCTCGGTCTCGCGCCCGACGACGGGGTCGAGCTTGCCCTCGGCGGCAAGCTTCGTCAGGTTGCGGCCAAACTGGTCGAGCAGCTTCGAGGACTTCTTGCCCTCGCCCGGGCCGGAACCCGAGCCGGCGCCAGCGCCGGCGCCCTGACGACGGCCACCTGGGCCGGAGAGCATACGGATCACCTCGTTGCGGATCTTCTCGCTGTCGGCGTCGAAGTCGAGCAGGATACGGGCTGCCACGCCCTCGTTCTCGCGCACCAAGCCAAGCAGGATGTGCTCCGTGCCGATGTAGTTGTGTCCGAGCGACAGCGCCTCGCGCAGGGCCAACTCCAGGACCTTCTTGGCGCGCGGGGTGAAGGGGATCTGACCAGAGGTGACCTCCTCGCCGGAGCCGACGATGCGCACTACCTGGGCGCGAACCCGCTCGACGGTGATGTCCAAAGACTCCAGCACACGTGCGGCAAGACCCTCCTCCTCGCGCAGCAAGCCGAGCAGGATGTGCTCCGTGCCGATGTAGTTGTGCTTGAGCGTACGCGCCTCCTCCTGCGCGAGAACGACGACCTGCCTGGCCCGTTCTGTGAATCGCTCGAACATGGGGTACGTCCTTCCTGTGCGGAGCGCAAGCCTCGCGCTTACGATCCTGTGGCGCCTTCCAGGCAGTCTACCAACCGGGTATCCGGCCCCCGATGCCGCCCTCGGAGCGTTGGATGTGTATGTCCTAAAAGACCGCCAGGCAAGCGCTAGTTGCGCATCGCGGGGAACAGCACGACCTCGCGGATCGAGCTCTGTCCCGTAAGCAGCATCACAAGCCGGTCGATGCCCAAGCCGACGCCGCCCGTGGGGGGCATACCCTGCTCCAGCGCTTCCAGGAACAGCTCGTCGTGGGGCTGTGTCTCCTCGTCGCCGGCTTGCGCGAGCCGCTGCTGGGCCTCGAAGCGCTCGCGCTGCTCGTCGGGGTCGGTCAGCTCGGAGAACGCGTTGGCGATCTCCATGCCACCGGCAAACGCCTCCCAGCGCTCGGCCAGACCCTCCTCGGAGCGATGAGCGCGCGCCAGCGGCGACAGCTCGATCGGGTAGTCGAGGATGAACGTGGGCTGGATCAAGGTGGGCTCGACATAGGTGGACAACAGATCGTCAACCAACTGCGGCCAGCCGCGGCCCTCAACGGGGATCGCACAGCCACATCGTTGGATCTCGGCCACGAGCGAGTCGCGGTCGCGGTTGGCGCGGATGTCGATTCCCGGCGTCCCTACGACGCGGGGGGACGCGCCCGCGGCGCGATCGGGGTCCATCTCCCCGCCCGCGGTCGCAGCCATCACGGCGTCGGCGAATGTCACCCGCTCCCAGGGGGTCGAGAAATGAAGCGGACCCTCGTAGCCGACCGCGGCAGCGGCACCTGCCACCATCGCCTCCAGACGTGCGGCCTCGTCGCTGTAGTCGGCGTAGGCCTCATACCACTCGACCACCGTGAACTCGGGATTGTGCTTGGTGGATAGGCCCTCGTTGCGGAAGTTCTTGCCGAGCTCATATACGCGCTCCAGACCGCCCACGATCAAGCGCTTGAGGTACAGCTCGGTGGCGATGCGCAGGTACAGCTCGCGGTCTAGCGCGTTGTGGTGGGTGGTGAACGGCCGTGCCATGGCGCCGCCGTAGAGCGGCTGCAGCACCGGAGTCTCGACCTCCAGGAAGCCCTCAGCGTCTAGATACGCTCGCACCGACGAGACGATGCGAGCGCGATCGGCGAACAGCTTGCGCGCGTCCACGCTTGAGATCAGGTCAAGCTCGCGGCGGCGTTGGCGCGTCTCAAGGTCGCTCAAGCCTGCGTGCTTGTCGGGCGGGGGGCGCAGCGCCTTGCCGAGCACCTGGTAGTCGTCCACGCGCAGTGTCAGCTCGCCGTGGCGGCTGCGCAGAGGCGCGCCGTCGACGCCGAGCAGGTCGCCGAGGTCGAGCGACAGCAGCTGCTTGAGCTTGTCCGCTCCGAGCACGTCGGCGCGCGCGTGCAATTGGATCTTGCCGCTGCGGTCGACCAGGTCCAGAAAGGCCGCCTTGCCGGCGCCGCGGCGAGCTGCGATGCGCCCGGCGACGCGATGGGGCTCCTCGGTCTCCTCGCCAACCTCCAGGTGCTCATAGGCGGCGCGCACCTCCGCGATCGGCTCAACCCCGGGGAAAGCGTACGGGCCGATCTCGACCCCGCCCTCCCGCAACCGCCGCGCCTTCGCGCGGCGTTCGGCGATCAACTCGGGTAGACCGTGCGCGGAGTGCTCCACAGGGGCCTCCCCCGCGCGCGCGGGGGAGGCATCGCCTTTTCGAGCGTCTACACCCGAGCGTGCCAGGGGGCCCCGAGGGCTCTCCTCGCCGGTACCTTGTCCCTCAGAGGAGCTCCCTCCCGCATGCGCGCGGGGGGGCTCGGCATCTGAACGATCTCCAGCCGGCTCATCCTCGCTCTCGCTCACGACGCGAGAGACTATTTGAGGCCGACGTCGATCTTCGTGATCTTGAGCTTGCGAGCCGGGCCGCGCGGGACCTGCACCGCCACGACCTCGTTGCGCTTGCGGCCGATCAGCGCGCGTCCCACAGGCGACTCGTTGGAGAGCTTGGCCTCCTGCGGATTTGCCTCGGCCGAGCCGACGATCGTGTACTTGACAGACTTGCCGGTCTTCTCGTCCTTGACATGCACGACCGAGCCGACGCCGACGATGTCGGTCGAGATCTCCTTGGAGTCGATCACGCTGGCCATGCGCAGCTTCTCCTGCAGGGTGGCGATGCGGCTCTCCAGCATCGCCTGCTCGTTCTTGGCGTCGTCGTACTCGGCGTTCTCGGCGATGTCGCCGAACTCGCGCGCCTCCTTGATGCGCTGAGCCACCTCACGGCGCTTGTCCGTAGAGAGCAGCTCCAGCTCGTCCTGGAGTTTCTCCAGGCCTTCGGGAGTAAGGATGACGTCCTTCGGCATAACAGGTGGGCGGGAACTGGCTCCGCTGGTCGGCTGTGGATGAGAAAAATCCCCGCTGTTCAGGCAGGGATTGCCGCCGTCGGGGTGGCGACGAGCGCAGCAGTATAGCGAGCGTCATCGAAGCTGGCGGCTCTTTGCAGGGACTCTCCCAATGCCTTCGCCTGGGGCTTCTCCAAGCCCAGGCGGGCGATGTACCACGGGTAGAACTTGCGTAGATAGCGGGTGGCGCGCGGTGCGCCCAAGTGCTCGACGGCGCGGTCGATCGTCCAGTCGAGCTCGGCCAGGACCTCAGCGCGCGTGGGCGCATGCTCACGATCGCCGAGCAAGCGCTCGAACAGCCACGGGTTGCCCAGCGAGCCACGCGCGAGCATCACGGCGCTGGCTCCCGTCTGAGCGAAGGCGGACAGCGTGGACTCGGCGTCGTGCAAACCCCCGGTGAGGATCACCGGCGCATCCAGCTCGCCCACGAGACGCGCGGCTAGCTCGTAGTCGGGCACGCCTTTGTGGTGCACGGCGGCCGAGCGCGGATGGAAGGCGATCGCCGCTACCCCCGCCTCGCGCACCAGACGATGCGCAAGCTCGAAGCCGCTTGTGTCTCCCGGGCGCCTACCGGAGCGCAGCTTGACGGTGACCGGCAGGCCGCTGGCCTCGCGCGCGGCACGCGCGACGGCGAGCGCCACATCCGGGTCGTCGAGCAGCGCGGCGCCGGCGCCGGTCTTACAGACCTTCGGCACCGGGCAGCCCATGTTCAGGTCGATCGCGTCGGCGCCCGCACGCGCGACCGCCCTGGCCGCGACCCGCATGACCGCCGGGTCCTGCCCGAACAGCTGGATCGAGACCGGACCCTCGTACGCTCGCTCACGCTCGTCGATGCGCAGCATCTCCACACACGTGCGCTCGTTGCCGTGGAAGATGGCGTGCGAGGAGAGCATCTCCGAGACCGTCATGCCGGCGCCGTGGCGCTTTGCCTGCAGGCGCACGAACCAGTTGCCGATGCCCGCCAGCGGCGCGAGCATCACGCGGTTGGGGACGCTCAGCGGACCGAGCTGCCAGGGGTCTGTGAGGCGAGCTTGCGTTGCCATCCGCCCATTATTGTGGGGATCGCTTGAGTGCCCGGTGTTTTCGCGCGCCATTGGCTGCCGATCGAGTGAGTCCCGCTGCCATCGCGGCGCGCCCGTCCGCCGCCAACGGCTACTCCGCGTTCATCTCGTGGATGAGACGCAGGCCCGTGAGCGTCAGGAGATCGTCGACCTCGTCGATCTCCTCGGTGAAGGGCACGACCAGGTGCCCGAGACCGCCGGTCGCGACGACCGCGACGCGCGCGCCGAGCTCGTCGTAGATGCGGCGCAGGATCGCGTCGACGGCGCCGGCGTAACCGAATATGACCCCCGAGCGGATCGCGTCGATCGTGTTCTTGGCGATCACGCTCTTCGGCGGGGCAAGCTCCACCTTCGGCAGCCGCGCGCCGCGCTCGGTGAGCGCGTCCAGGGAAATCTCCATACCGGTCATCAAGGAGCCGCCGACGTACTCGCCGGCGGCGCTGAGGACGTCGAAAGTGGTGGCGGTGCCAAAGTCCACGCACACGGCGGGCCCACCGAAGCGCGCGCGCAGGGCGACGGCGTTGACGAGCCGGTCGGCCCCGATCTCGCGCGGATTGTCGTAGCGGATCGCCATGCCCGTCTTCAGACCGGGACCGACGACGAGCATCTCGTGGCCGAGATAGCGCGCTGCCATCGCGGTCCATTCGGGCTCTAGGTGGGGCACGGTCGAGGACACGATCGAGGCCGATAGATCCTCGAAGGACAGTCCACGCAACTCGAGCAGGTTGCGCAACGCGGCGCCGAGCTGGTCGGCGGTCGACTCACGCACCGTGGCGAAGCGCCAGTGCTCGAGCAACTCCTCGCCCTCGAAGGTACCGAAGTGGGTTTGGGTGTTGCCGACGTCGACGACAAGCAGCATGGTCGGGAATTATGGGGGCAGCGCGCCCGCACTGCAGCCAGGGGCGCTCGATGGGCTTCTACGACCGACAGGCCCGCGAGTGCTGGCCGGCGAGCCAGCCAAGACGCTCGCCAGGCATCGCCCCCGCCGAGCCGTATCTCCTGGCAGCAACCAAAGCCAAGACGCACACCAGGCATCGCCCCGCCGAGCCGTATCTCCTGGCAGCAACCAAAGCCAAGACGCTCGCCAGGCATCGCCCCCGCCGAGCCGTATCTCCTGGCAGCAACCAAAGCCAAGACGCACACCAGGCATCGCCTCCGCCGAGCCGTGTCCTGGTCGGCGAGCCAGCCAGGATGCACGCACCGAGCCGGGGGCCTATGCTCCGAAACGTGAACGTAAAGCTGTATGCCCTACCCGGGTCGCACCCGTGCGCCGCCGTCGAGGTGGCGTTGCGACTGAAGTCGATCGACTACCAGCGCATCGATCTGCTGCCACTGACCCAGCTGGCGATCGGCCCGTTGCGCTATGGAGGCAACACAGTGCCTGGCTTGCGCATCGACGGAGAGCGCCTGGCGGGCTCGCGCACGATCATGCGCCGTCTGGACGCGCTTGTACCCGAGCCGCCGTTGCTGCCGCCGCTGTCCGATGCTGTGGCGCGTGCACGCGTATTGGAGGCCGAGCGCTGGGGCGACGAGGTGCTGCAGGGCGTGCCGCGGCGCCTGCTCGACGCGGCATGGCTGCGCAACGCCGCCTGCATGGAGAGCTATGCAGGCGAGACGAAGCTACCGCTGCCACGCCCAATGCTGCGCCCGGCGCTGCCGCTGACGGCAAAGCTGATGGCCAAGCTCAACAAGGCCGACGACGAGAAAGCCCAAGCAGATCTTGCGGCGCTTTCCGCGCAGCTGGAGCACATCGACGCTTGGATCGCCGACGGCGTGCTCGGCGGCGATCAGCCCAACGCTGCCGACCTGCAGATCGGCAGCTCGATTCGCCTGCTGATGACGATCGCGGACGTGCGACCGATGATTGAAGGCCCACCCGCCCACAAGGCGCTGAGCCTCACGCGTTGGTTCGAGCCGCAGGCGGGCGAAGTCCCCGCTGGGACGCTGCCGGCACAGTGGCTTCCGGCCCGCGTGCCCCCCGTGGCGGGGGGCACGCCCTAGGGTGCTTTGCGCCCCCCCAGGGTACGCCAGAGAGCGCCTGGGCGCTACTTCACCGCACCCCCTGAGGCGTTGACCGCGTACCAGGTGCCTCCGAACGTTTTTGCACCGACGTAGGCGGTCTTCCCCGGCACCGTAGTCGCCCGTGTAGGTATAGAGCGGATGGCCGGCGTAGGTCACCTG
The DNA here is from genome assembly GCA_963725265.1 of uncultured Solirubrobacterales bacterium. Lineage (GTDB taxonomy): Bacteria > Actinomycetota > Thermoleophilia > Solirubrobacterales > Solirubrobacteraceae > Palsa-744. The sequence goes on along the minus strand of CAVRXP010000001.1, from coordinate 880,900 downwards.
ACCGGCGGACGTGCCAAGCAACGAGGACTTGACGCCCGAGCCGGCCGTCGGCCGCCGACTCTTCAGCGAGGGCCAGACCGCCGAGCATCCGCGAATGGTCACGCAACTGCTTTTGTCGGCGCGGTCCCGCGTGAACTCGTACAGGGTTCCTCCCGAGCTGCTGACAAGGATGCTTCCCAGGCTGGTGTGACGCAGCTGGACGGTGGCGGCGCTGCTGGAGCGCGCTTTGGGAACGGCGGGCTCTGCACTGGCAACCGTCGCTGCGCTCGCCGTGCCCACGAGGGCAACGGCCAGGAAGGCGTGGGTTCGTTTCATGGTTCCTCCGAATTTGTCGGGGTGGTGGGGCGTAATGAATCTCATGTCTTCATATAGACACCGACGAGCCGCGAAAACTTCCCACCGACGAGCCGCGAACCTTCCGCGATGCACAGGCGTACAGCTAAAAGCGGCTGTGCGCGCTCAGGCGACTGTGGGACTGCCCTCGCTCCAGCTGGCCAACCTCAACAGCGTGGCACTGGAGACGCCACGGCCCGAGACGACGCAGAGGTGGCCGTCGCGCAGCCACGTGACCACAGCGACGCCATCCTGGTCGTGCAGCCGGTAGGACACGCCACCACGCCACGTGAGCATGCCACCTGTCCTTGATACCGGATCTCCCGTGAAGATTGCGTAGCCAATGCGCTGACCGCCGCCGTTCGCATAGAAGACCGTCGTGACCCCATGCCCGTCGATCCGATCGATGCGCGCTCCGGTGCTGTGCCAACCGAAGCGCTCGCCCCAATATGGGAACGGCAGACCGTCGACGGCGGCCTCGAGCTGGGCGTGACGAGTGGGGCTCTCGCGGGCGGCCGGTAGCGTCGCCGCGCGCAACGTCGGCGCGAGGACCTGACCTACGCTCAGCGTCGCAGCGCTGCCGCCGCCATCGCCAATGCCGATTGCGATCGCAAGGGCCAGGACCACCACCACTGCGATCGCGCTCACACCCGCGAGAGCCGGGAAAGAGAGTCGACGCCTGAGAGGACTACGTGCGAGGCGATGCTCCCGCTCGCCGGCCATGAGCGAGTCGATCCGCTGGTGTAGCGACGGCGGCGCGGGCGCGTCGAACGAGCGCACCAACCGGGCAATGCGCTGCTGGTCGTCTTCGATGTTGGAGGGGGAGGGCGTGTCCGTCATGGTGTTCCTCTACTGGGCAAGACTCCGGCCGGCCGCGTCTCATTCCCGCGGATCATCTGGTTTGGTGGACGTGGGGGTGCTCCCGCACCCCCACGATCGAGGGAACCTTGCTCTGGGGGTCGCGCCGATGAGCCGGACTCAGAGCCCACCGCGCCATCCGCCACGGGCGCGAGCCGCTCAGCCACCTGCTTGCGCGCCCGGAAAAGCCTGGTCGTGATCGTTGCCTCGCGCACACGCAATGCTCGTGCAGCTTCCTTATAAGAGAGGCCGAGCACGTCCACGGCCACCAACACAAGGCGACGATCCTCCGGAAGCCCCGCAATCGTGGAGTACACCTCCTGCATCTCCAGTGCACGCTCGGGCTCGCCCAACTGGCGAGCATCGGCGGGGTTGACGTCCTCTAGCGTTGCCACAGTCACCGGTCGTCTGCTCGCCGTGCGGCGGTTCGTGAAGAACGTGTTGCGCAGCACGCGCATCAAGTAGTACAGATCGTCGTCGCCGGTGAGAACTCTGGGCCTGGCCAGCACCCGCGTAAACGTCTCCTGCACCAGGTCCTCGGCATCCTCGCGCGAGCCGCACAGCGCCCACGCGGCGCGATAGAGCCGATCCACGTGTTGCGTCAGCGACTGCGGGTCCAGGGTGCGCATTGGCGGTGCGAAAAGAGCGGCTCCTCAGGGCGCCGAGGTGCTCTTCCCGTCCTGCGACTGTAGCGCCAACGCCGATCGCGATCGCGGCTCACCCCCCTCCCGGCAGCCAAGCGAGCGGCATAGGGCCGGAAGGAAAAGCGCCTGCCCGGAGTCTTTCTCAACACAGCAGGACCCACACGCGCCCGCACGGCGCCGAATCCTCACAGGAGTGAATACATGCGCAATCTACTGAAGCTGTCCCTCCCAGCAATCGCCGCGTCGCTCCTGATCGCTGCCTGCGGCAGCAGCTCATCCGACAACACGACCAGCTCAGCCGCCAGCACACAGCCCGCCGCGCAGACAAGCAGCAGCCCGTCAAGCGCCGTGCTCGTGAAGAGCGCCTCCAATTCGCTCGGCACGATCCTCGTTGACAATCAGGGGATGACGCTGTATCACCTCAGCGGCGAGCAGAACGGCAAGTTCATCTGCACCAGCACTGCCTGCCTGGGTGTGTGGCACCCTCTCATCGCGCCGTCCAGCGGCGCTCCCAGCGGTGAAGTCGGCTCGCTCGGGACCGTAAAGCGCCCCGAAGGGACCGTGCAGATCACTTTCAAGGGCGAGCCGCTGTACACGTTTACAGGGGACCAGCAGTCTGGTGAAACCAAGGGTCAGGGGATCAAAGACGTGGGGACCTGGAGCGTCGTTACGACCGGCTCCAACAGCACCCCCGCGACGAGCACAGGCAGCACCCCGGCGACACCCGCGCCGAGCACGGGCGGCCCCTCAGAAGAATCCTCGGGCGGCGGCTACGGCTACTGAGCCCTCGCGGCCGTAGCGCCCGAGGGTGCGCACAGAGCCCAGCAAACACTGCGGGAAACACTGCGGGAAGGATCTCTGCGCGCTGGAGTCTTTAGGGGGTGACGAGTGGATGCCGCTGCGCCACGCACGGCGCCCAGCGACTGCCATGGGGACATTCAGCACGAGAAAGGTGGGTTCACGATGAGACTGCGCACGCTTTTGCTTTTCGCCCTCGCTGGGCTGATGGGGGCGGCGGTTGCCGTGCTGCCCGCGCTCGCTACCGGCACGTCCGCACCGTCCGCGGTGAACCTCGAAGTCGCCCAAAACTGCTTTACGAGCAACTGGCCCTGCTGGAACCCGATGGGTAACCCAGAAAAAAGCGTTCCGGAAAGCGAAGTACCACCGTTCAAGCTCGCCCAAGGCGGCACGATCTCCTTCGAAGACAAAGACTCCCAAGCGCCCACCGACGTGATTTGGAAGGGCACGACACGGCCGAGCTGCATAGGAGTGGTGGAAGCGCCGCCGACCAAAACAGGCTGGAGCGGCACGTGTACCTTCGCTACTGCCGGCGAATACGAATTCGAAAGCGAAGGTCTATTCGAGAACCTCTACAGCAACTACCGCAAATACAAGGTGATGGTCGGAACAACCGGGGGCGGCGGCACGACCACGACCGGCACAACCCCGACAGGCACAACCCCAACCAGCACAACTCCGACCGGCACGACCCCAACCAGCACGACCCCAACCGGCACAACTCCGACCGGCACGACCCCCTATATAACGCCGACCACCACCTCCCCCCAGCCCTACGGCGGCGTCACCTCCACGACCACAACGCCCGGCTCGATGGAAACGCCTCCCCCGTCGGGCGGGGGCAGCCCTCTGGCAACGCTTGCGCTGGCGAAAGCTCAGCACGGTGACGCTGTGCACGGCGCCGTCCAGATCCCCGCTGCCGACGGCGGCGCGCGCCTGGAAGTCGAACTGCTCGCCCAAGGCGCCTCGCTGGCCAAGGTCAAGCGAGCAGGCAGCTCGCGTGCCGGACGACTCGTCCGCTCCTCAGTGCCTGCCGGCACCGTTTCCTTTACGGTTTCCCTCGACGCTCAGGCCAAGAGCGCGCTGCGCCATCGTCACAAGCTGGCGCTCACCGTGAAGATCGTGCTCACGCCCAAACATGGTGCGTCTATGACCCTCACACGTAGCGTGGTCGTACGATGAGGCCGCGCATGCTTTTGAGACCACGCATGCTCGTGCTTTTCGTCCTCGCTGGGCTGATGGGGACGGCGGTGGCGGTACTGCCCGCGCTCGCGCTCGCCCCCTCCGAAGTGAAGCTCGAAGTCGCCCAAAACTGCAATCGCGGCGACTGGCCGTGCTGGAACCCCAAGGGGAGCCCCGAAGGGAATGTAGGATTCAACGAAGTCGCGCCTTTCACTATCGCCCAGGGCGGCACGATCTCTTTCGAAGACAACGACGCGGAAGCTCCGACGGACGTGATCTGGATGGGCGCGGCGCGGCCGAGCTGCATGGGAGTCGTGGAAGCGCCGCCGACGAAAACCGGCTGGAAAGGCACATGTACGTTCTCCACCGCCGGTGAATACGAGTTCGAAAGTCAAGAACTGTTCAACGATGGCGCCAGTAACTACACCAAATACAAGGTGATCGTCGAAGGCGCCAGCACCAGCACAACCACCACGACGCCGACCACAACAACACCGACGAGCACAACGCCGACCACTCCCAACACGCCGAGCGAACCCAGCTCCGGCTCTCCTTTGGAAGGAGGATCCAAAGCACTGAAGCTCGCAGGCAGCCAGCACGGATCGACCGTGCGCGGGGCGATCAAGGTGTCCCAGGCAGGCTCCGGCGGGCGGCTGGAAGTCGGTCTGTTTGCCGCCGGCGCTTTGCTTGCCAAGGCAGGGCACTCGAAACAGGTGCCTGTCGGGCGGCTGGTGCGCTCCTCCCTGAAAGCGGGCAGCGTGTCCTTCTCCGTGCCCCTAACCGCCAAGGGCAAGGTCGCCCTGCGCCGCCACCGACGCCTGGCGTTGACCGTGAAGATCGCGGTCACGCCGCAACACGGCACACCGCTGACCCTCACCCGCGTCATCCTGCTGCGCGTCTGAGTCGCCATGAACGAGGCGATCAGGCCATCCAGCTGTAGTGGGTTATCCGCCCCAGCTCTTCGCAAAAGGGGGTGTTGGACTCGCAAAAAGGGGGTGTTGGGAAGATCAAGGTACAGCCACCAGCAAGCCTTCACACCGACAACGGCAGGCCCGCCCAACGCACGCCTTCGCTGACCGGCAGCGCTGCCAGCGCGTCGGAGAGCGCTCGCCCGTCGGGCGTCTCCAGCTCGAAGTCAAGCTCGAGCGCCGGGATCAACACGAAGCGCCGCGAGAGCAACTGCTCGTGTGGCAGCGTCATACGCTCGTGGTCCAGCTGCTGCTCGCCGAGCAGCAGGATGTCGATGTCGATCGCTCGCGGCCCATGACGCACACCGCCGCTGACACGCCCCAACTCGGCCTCCAGGCGCTTGACGGCGTCGAGCAGCTGCAGCGGACCCAGCTCTGTCTTCACGAGCACGCACGCGTTAAGGAAGCTCGGCTGGTCGAGCAGCTCGCCGACCGGATCGGTGTCGTACACCGAGGAGGCGGCGATCACCTCCACGCCGACGGACGGCAGGGCGTCGACGGCAGCCTGAAGGTGTGCGCGGCGATCGCCAACATTCGATCCGAGTCCGAGTAGGCCGCTGCGCTTGGGCATCGCCGCGGACGCTATCGGTCGTCGCGGCTTCTCAGTTGCGCGCCCGACCTCTCAGCTGCGGCCACGACCTCGCATTCCGGGTCGAGATCGCCGAGTAATGTGCTCGCCCGCCACAGCGCCTCAAGCCCCGCTGGCCTCCGGCAACACGGCCTCGCGCAGGCCGAAACGCTTGTGCAGGCGACGCAGTGGACGCGGCGCCCACCACGTCAGCTCACCGAGGCGGCCCATGATCGCCGGCACCAGCAGCGCTCGCACGACCGTCGCGTCGATCGCCACCGCCAGCGCAGCACCCACGCCCAGTTGCTTGACGAAGAAGATGTGCGAGGTCGCGAAGGCGCCGATCGCCACACAGAACAGCAGGGCCGCCGCCGTCACCAGACGGCCCGTGCGCTCCAAGCCGTAGGCGACCGCGTCGCGTGTGGCCATGCCCGTGTCGTGGGCCTCCTTGATGCGTCCGAGGAGGAACACGCCGTAGTCGGTTGACAATGCGAAGGCGATGATGAATAGCAGCACCAGGTTCGACTCCTCCAGACCCCCGATCGGGGTGAAGCCGAACAGGCCGTCGAGGTGGCCGTCCTGGAAGATCAAGACGAGCAGGCCGGCACCGACGGCGACCGTCAGCAAGTTCATCAAGAGCGCCACGAACGGCAGAATCAGCGACCCGGTCATTATGAACAGGAAGCCAGCGGTCATCACGGCGAGGATCGCGAGCGCCAGCGGCAGGTGCGCCGAGATCGCGGCCTTCTGGTCCACGAACCACGCAGTGGCGCCGCCCACGAGCAACGTGGGCGCTGGCGCGATCATGCGCAAATCCTTGACAAGCGCCTGGTTGGCGGGAGCCCCGTCGGTTCCCTTCGGTTGCTGTTCGATCTCCCACACGCCGCCGCCGATGTAACGCGGCGGGCCCTGGTTTGCCTGTGCGCCAGCGGTCTGCCTGGCGCGGGCGGCGATCGCGGCGACTGTGTGCCCGCCGTCGGCGGGTGCGCGCACGACCATCGTGATCGTCTGCGAGGGGTCCACGGCAAATTCGTCGGTGAGCGCTTCGGCTACCTGACGCGCCTGCGAGGAGGAGGGCAGCACATGGGCGTCGGCCGGCACCAGCGAGAGCCGCAACGCGGGCGAGGCGATCGCGACCAGCACAGCCGCCGTGACCAGCGCGACCGCCCCAGGGCGTCGCATCACGCCGCGTGCGAGCCGGTACCAACCACCTTGCTCGCTCGATTGCGCCGAACGCGCTGCACTGCGCTGCAGGCGCGCGGGCGCGAGCGCGTTGATGCGCGGGCCGAGCGCAACCAGCACCGCGGGCAGCACGATCAGCGATACCGCTCCGGCGCACAGCGCGACGGTCGCGCCACCGATGCCCATCGAGTACAGGAAGCGGATCGGGAACACGAGCATCGAGGCGAGCGCGCCCGCGACCGTGAGCGAGCCAAACATCACCGTGCGCCCGGCCGTCTGCAGCGTGCGCAGGATCGCCGCGCGCGTGTCCGCGCCGCCGGCCAGCTCCTCTCGATAGCGCGAGAGCACGAACAGGCTGTAGTCGATGCCGAGACCGAGGCCCACGCCTGTGACGAGGTTCACCGCGAAGATCGACAGGCCCGCGAACTGGTCGACGATGCGCAGCACCAGGAACGTGAGCACGATCGCAAAGCCGCCCACGAGCAGTGGCAGCGCTGCCGCAATCAGGCCGCGGAATACCCAGAAGGACAGCAGGAGCAGGATCGGGAAGGCGAACGTCTCGGCGCGGCGCAGGTCAGACGTGGTCCGTTCGTTGACCTCGTCGAAGGCGATGTCGTTGCCGCCGAAGCGCACCCCGGCCCCAGCCAGCTGCGGGCGTATGCGCTGCACCGCCTGCGCGGAGTCTTCCTGTTTGGCAAACGCGGCCAGCACAAGCGTCTCACGGCCGTTGCGCGAGACGAGGTCGGGCAGGTGCGTGGCCGGATAGTCGATCACGCGCTGAAAGCCCGGCTGCGTGGCGAGCAGCGCGGCCACACGCTTGCTTTCGCGTTGGGCGGCAAGATCCGTACGTATGTCGCCCGCGCTCGGCACGAGCGCCACCAGCCCGTAGCTGGCGGTCTGCCCGGTGGCACGTTCGATCGCCTTCAGCACCTGCTGGTTCTGAGATTTCGGGTCTTGGAAGTCCGAGTTCCTGCTCTTGAGGATCGACACGACCGGCCCGCCCAGCGCCGCGGCAAGCACGAACACGGCGCCGGCGATCAGCAGTATGCGCCGTGAATGGCCGACCGCGAGGTTCGCAAGACGCTCGATCAAAACGGCTCCAGGACGTAGGTCCAAACCATGGCGCAGGATATTAGTGACTGCTAACTAATCTGTCAAGGCTACTCTGCCGCCTCCCGCCAAACCTCCACCGAGACGTCCTCCACGGGCAGCGGGATCGGCGGCTCGGGCTTTGAGGCCTTGACCCACACGCCCTCCAGCTCGAAGTCGGCGAGCAGGCGGTCGGCGACCGCGCTGCACAGGCGCTCCAGCGTCCGGTAGGAGCGCTGCTGGGCCACCAGCGCCACCAGCTGGCAGACCTCGGCGTAGTCGACCGTGTCCTCGACACGGTCGGTGACGGTGGCGTCGGTTTCGCCGACGTCCAGGCGCAGGTCGAGCAGCAGGCGCTGGCCGATCTCGCGCTCGGCCTCGCTCACTCCGTGGTGCGTATAGAGCGAGAGGCCGCTGATCTCGATCGTGACGGTCTCAAAGCCGTCCTCCTCGCCATCCTCGTCCTCTTCGAAGGGGTCGCGCTCCTCGGCCTCCTCGGACGGCTCAGGCGCCTCACCACCCCCGCCTCCCAGCGACTCCGCGCCGCGACGGCGCTCCTCGTCGCTCAGCTCGTCGTGGGGCTCGCCGTCCATTTGCCGCTCAACGTAGCACTCGCCACCGCCAGCGCGGCGGCGAGCGGCGCGACATCGTGTACGCGAAACACGCTCGCGCCCCGCTCCAACGCCATCACGTTTGTCGCGATCGTTCCGGGGAGCCGCTCATCCGGCGCCGCGGAGCCACCCGAGGGCGACAGCTCCCCTGTCAGGCGCCCAAGAAAGCTCTTGCGCGAGGTGCCGACGACCACCGGCCGGCCGAGCGCCACGAGCTCCTCCATACGGCGCAGCAACTCCAAGTTGTGCGCGACGGTCTTGCCGAAGCCGATGCCCGGGTCGAGCAGGATGCGTCGCTCCTCGATGCCCTCCCCCACCGCGAACGCCATGCGCTCCTCCAGAAACGCCTTCACCTCGTCGACTACGTCCGCGTATGAAGACCCATCCACCCCGCGCTGCATCGTGCGCGGCTCTCCCAGCATGTGCATCAGGCAGCAGTCGGCGCCGCTCTCGGCCACGACAGCCGCCATCTCTGGATCGGCGCGCAAAGCGCTGACGTCGTTGACGAGTGTTGCGCCGGCGCCGATCGCGGCTTGCGCCACGGCTGCCTTGGAGGTATCGATCGAAATCTGCGTCGTTGCGACTCGCCGAGACAAGCCCTCGACCACCGGCACGACGCGGCGCAGCTCCTCCTCCACGCCGACCGGCTCGGCTCCTGGGCGCGTCGATTCGCCGCCGATATCGAGAATGTTCGCCCCCTGCTCGACAAGCTCGACGCCATGATGCGACGGCGGCTTGCTCGTCCAAGAACAAACCACCATCGGAGAACGAGTCGGGGGTCACGTTGACCACCCCCATGACGCGGTAGAGCAAGCTCAGGTAACGGAGGGTCCGCTGGGATCCGACCCGGTCATGTCGGCTGTGCCACCGGCCAGACCTGGGCGCGGCAGCGGGCGCGGCGCTTCGCGACCGGCGCGGTCGGCCTGCGCCGGCGGAACCGGCAGCTCAGGCGCCGGGGCCTCCTCGGCGCCAAAGACTTCCTCCTCGCTCTTGCCGTCGAGCAGAGCGATGAACTCCTCCTTCTCGATCGTCTCGCGCTTGACGAGGATCTCGGAGATTTTCGTCAGATCGTCTTTGTGCTCGGTGAGGATCGTCTTGGCACGCTGGTGGGCAGACTCGACCATGCGCCTGACCTCGTCGTCGATCTCACGGGCGATCTCATCCGAGTAGTCGGGCTCGGAAGAGAACTCGCGGCCGAGGAACGGTTGGCCGTGCTCGTGACCGAACACGCGCGGGCCGAGCTTCTCGGACATGCCGAAGCGCATCACCATCTGCTTGGCGGTGGCGGTGACCTTCTCCAGATCGTTGGAGGCGCCGGTTGTGATCTCTTCGAAAACGATCTCCTCGGCGGCGCGACCGCCCAAAGTCATAGCCATCGTGTCGTTCAACTCCGCGCGTGTGGTCAGGAAGCGGTCCTCCTGGGGCATCGAGATCGTGTAGCCGAGCGCCTGACCACGCGAGATAACCGAGACCTTGTGGACGGGATCCGAGTGCTCAAGGAAGTGACCGACGATCGCGTGACCCATCTCGTGGTAGGCGGTGATCAGGCGCTCCTTGGAGCTCATCACGCGCGTCTTCTTCTCGGGACCGGCGATCACGCGCATGATCCCCTCCTCGAGCTCTTCCTGGCCGATCTCGCGCTTGCCGATACGGGCGGACAGCAGCGCGGCCTCGTTGATCAGGTTCGACAGGTCGGCGCCGGTGAAGCCGGGCGTCTGGCCGGCAAGCGCGTCGATGTCGATGATCTTGGCAAGCGGCTTGCCGCGCGTGTGAACCTCGAGGATCTTGGAGCGGCCCTTGCGGTCGGGGCGATCGACGGCGATCTGGCGGTCGAAGCGGCCGGGACGCAGCAGCGCAGGATCGAGGATGTCGGGCCGGTTGGTGGCCGCGATCATGATGATGTTGTCCTTCGCCTCGAAGCCGTCCATCTCAACGAGCAGCTGGTTGAGCGTCTGCTCGCGCTCGTCGTGGCCGCCGCCGAGCCCGGCGCCACGGTGGCGGCCGACGGCGTCGATCTCGTCCATGAAGATGATGCACGGGGAGTTCTGCTTGGCCTGCTCGAACAGGTCGCGCACACGCGAAGCGCCGACGCCGACGAACATCTCGACGAAATCAGAGCCTGAGATCGAGAAGAAGGGCACGCCCGCCTCGCCGGCCACAGCGCGTGCGAGCAGCGTCTTGCCCGTGCCCGGAGGGCCGTACAGCAGCACGCCGGTGGGTATTCGTGCGCCGAGCGCTTGGAACTTCTTGGGGTTCTCGAGGAACTCCTTGATCTCGTGCAACTCCTCAACGGCCTCGTCGACCCCCGCGACGTCACGGAACGTGATCTTGGGGGAGTCGGCGGAGAGGCGCTTGGCGCGCGACTTGCCGAAGGACATGACGCGCGAGCCCCCGCCCTGGACCTGATTGATCAGGAAGAACCAGAAACCGAGGATCAACACGAGCGGCAGCAGATACGTCAGCAGCGACGGCCAGATGCTCGTCTTGTTGGATTCGATGTTGAACTTGACTTCGGCTTTTGCGCAGTTCGGACTCCAGCTGAGGAGCCTGCGTATCGAACGAGGCCGACTTCATATTTTTCTTTGTTGACGAGTTCGACCGAGACCGCGTTGTCTTTGACCTTCATCTCGGCCGACTTGACCTTGTGATTCGGTATGTCTTCGGTTACAAGCGTCTGATAGGTGTGTTCCGGCCCTTTCGAGGCAGGCGAAACGAACACCTTCGAGATGAAGAAGGCGAGCACGACCACGATCAGAATCGGGAAAGCGGCGCTCTTGAAGAATCGGCTCATGGTCTTGGATCCTGGCTGCCAACAACGTTGGAGGTGCCGACCGCCAGTCCATCAGCGTACCACGAGAGCCCTGAATTCCCGGTCGTTTCCGACCACGAGCCCCCACACCGAGGCCGGATGCGCCGCAGTGCACATGCGCTTGAGTTATTAGGATTGAAGTTCGTGCCCATAGTCTTCTAATGCTCAAGCACGGCAACGAACGGCAGGTTGCGGTGACGCTCTGCATAGTCGAGCCCGTAGCCGATCACGAAGCGGTCCGGTATCTCAAAGCCGACGTAACGGGTAGGTAGGTCGACCTTGCGACGATCGGGCTTAGTCAGCAGCGCACACACCTCCAAGGACGCGGGATTGCGCGAGCCAAGGTTGCGCAACAGGTACTGCAAAGTGAGCCCAGAGTCGACGATGTCCTCGATGATCAGCACGTCGCGGCCTTCGATCGCGATGTCGAGATCCTTGAGGATGCGCACCACCCCGGAGGAGTCGGTGGCCGAGCCGTAGGAGGCGACAGCCATGAAGTCGACCTCGACCGGGATATCGATGAAGCGCATCAGGTCGCTCAAGAAGAAGACTGCGCCCTTGAGCACGCCGACAAGTAGCAACGGGCGCCCGGCGTAGTCCCGCGAGATCGCCTCGCCAAGCTCGCGCACGCGGCGACTCAGATCCTCCTCGCCGACAAGCACCTCGCCCACCTCGGATGTCGCCGCGGTGGCCGCCGAGGCGACACGCTCTGGTATGGGCACCACGTGAGGGAGTGTATTGGCCGCCGGGCCGACCCCGCTCATGGACCCTGTCCGCCGGAGAGCGCGGTGCGCGCTGCTCGCGCGGCTGAATCGCGACCATGCGCAGCTCGCCGTCCTCGATCACAGCGCCGGCGAGGCCGCCGACGTGCAACTCCGCTCGACCGCCGCGCGCGCCGAGCGCAAGAATCTCGCCGACACGCTCACCGGCCTGCGGGAGCAAACTCGCCGCTTGCCTGCTCGGCTAGGCGAATGACCACGAGCCGCTGCAATGCGGGCGCCAGCTGCCTCAGACGCTCGATCGCGATGCTCGCGCGCGCCCCAAGCTCGGCGTCCACCAACGCGTCGAGCAGCTCCGTCTCCTCGCGCAAGAGCGTGGCGGTGCGCAAGCACATTGGTCTGCGCCGCCGGGTGCACGGCGTCGAGCGCCTTGACGAGCCCGTGACGTACGCGGGCGCGGGCGTAGAGCTGGCTCTCGTTGCTCGAATCCTCGTGCCATGCGAGCTTCAGCTCCGTGCAGTAAGCGGCTGTGTCCTGCCGCGTCAGCCCCAACAATGGGCGCACAAGCACACCCTCGCTCGCGGCCATACCGAGCAGCGCCCGGCGTCCGGGCGACGCCGCCAGGCGATAGAGGATCGTCTCGACCTGGTCGGTGGCGGTGTGGCCGGTGGCGATCAGGGCCCGGTCCAGGCGCTGTGCGAGCTTGCGCGCCGCGGCGTAGCGCAGTTCACGCGCCCAGGCGTGCAGGTTGCCGGTGGCCGACTCTTCCCTGCTCGCGTGCACGACCTCGATTGCGACGCCGAGCCGCCCGCACAACTCGCGACAGTGGCGCTCGTCGTCGTCCGACTCTGCTCGCAGCCCGTAGTTGACGTGCAGCGCCCGCACCCGCTCCGCGCCGCACAGCGCTACCGCCATGTCGAGCAGGCAAACCGAGTCGCGTCCCCCGGAGAGCATCGCCACGACGGCGCCGGCCCCATCGCCCGCCTCGGGCAGCAGCCCCCCGAGCGCACGCGCTCGCGGATCTCGGCGGCGCTCATGCCCGCCTGCGCCTCGGTGGCGCCCTCGTCGACCTGCGCGTCCATGGCGTTCTCGTCTGCGTGTGGGTCAGCGGCGCTCATTGCGTGCCTGTGGGCGGATGGGGAAGGCTGGGTCTATTCGAAATTATCGATTCATGCCGACCATGAATAGTTACACAATCGAAATTTCTCAAAAAAATGAACATACAACCCGGCCCCGAACAAGATGTCAAGCAGTTTGCGCTCCCGCCGGCAGGAGGTCGAAGGTGCCAAGCAGTTTGGGCCCTCGGCGGCGTGAGGTCAACGATCGCCATCGCCGGAAGGCAACGCGTGGAACAGCTCGACCGGTTCGGAGAAGCCCTTCAAACCGATTTCGCCGATCAGCTCGAAGCGCAGGCCGCTGGTGTCGCGAGCGCCATCCACGCCGCCTGCCGCGTCCACCACCTGACGCGTGACGAGCACCTCACCGCCAGCGGCCCGCGCGACCACGCGCGCGGCCTGGTTGACGTCGCGCCCGTAGTAGTCGCCGTCGCGGTAGAGCGCCTCTCCGGTATGGATGCCGATGCGCGGCGCCGGCACGTCCGGCAGCCAGCTCCACTTGGAAGTCGACGGCCCACCGCGTGAGCGCGAGCGTGTCGGCGCCGATGACCATCACCTCGTCGCCGAGCGTCTTGATCACGCGTGCGTCGATCGGCAGCGAGTGCTGCACCGCCTCCACGAAGCGTTCCACGACGCCGACGGCCTCCTCGTCGCCACGCTCCTCGGTCAGGCGCGTATAGCCGGCCAGGTCGGCAAACGCGATCACCACGCGCATGCGCCCCTCCTCGGGCACGCCGCCGGCAAGCTCGGCCTCCATATGGCCGATCACGTCCTGCTCGATGAAGTGCCCGAGGAAGCGTCCGTGCAGGTAGCGCATGAACGGCGCCGCGAACGGCAGCAGCTCGCCCGCGAGCCCCTCCATCGCCTCGGCCATCTGCACGCCGGGGATGCCCTCGCGCATCATCGGCTCGTGCACGTAGATGTGGATCAACCGCACCTCGGCGTCGGCGATCTGGGCCAGCGTCTGGCCGTACACGCGCGCCAACTGCAGAAACGCGACCTCGGGCAGGCCGGAGTTGAGCATCGCCGCGATGTAGCGCAGCATCTCCATGTCTTCCTCGGTGATCGAGTCGACCGACAGCGTGCTCAGGCCGAGGCTCATGTAGATGCGCTCGATCAGCTCCTCGTCGATGTCCGCCTCGCGCGCGGCCTGACTCGAGCGTGTAGCGACCCTCCTGCGGCGCGAACATGCCCTGCACGTAGCCGGCGAGCTGCCCGCTCTCGCTCGCACGGCGGATCTGCTCGAGCGTGTGCCCGCGCTCGCGCAGACGTCCGACGATCCGCACCTGCGCAACCGCGGCCGGCGTCCAGCTCCCCTCGTACTGGGGCACCAGTCCCTCCTTGACCCAGCGCCTGACCGTCGCCGCCGACACGCCGGCGCGCGAGGCCACCTCGGCGAGCGTGGGCTCGCTCGGCGCCCCCTCGGCCGGCTCGCTTGTCGTGGACGTCGCCATCAGCGGCAGTCTAAAGTCGCGGGCGTGGATCACAGTGAGCAGTCCAACAGGCCGAAAGCGCGCCGATTGTCATTCGGCGACAGCGACCTCTCCCAGTCGCGAGCCGGTCGACGCTCCCAGGGAGCCGATCCACCTGCGCCCCACGGCCACATTGGCCGAGCGGGTGCTGCTTCCAGGCGACCCTGGTCGCGCGCTTGCGCTGGCCCAGCTCCTGCTCGAGAGCCCGCTCATGTTCAACCACCACCGCGGTCTGTGGGGCTACACCGGAACGGCAGACGACGAAGAGCCGCTCACGATCCAGAGCACCGGCATGGGCGGACCGTCCGCCGCGATCGTGCTGCACGAGCTGATCTCCCTCGGCGTCACACGCGCGATCAGGGTGGGCACATGCGGCGCGCTGGACCCGGCGCTCGCGCCTCGGCGACCTCGTCGTCGCCCGTGAGGCGATCGCCGCCGACGGGACGAGCGCCGCGCTCGGCGCCGAGCGGCTCGCGCACGCCGACCCGACCCTGGCGGACACCCTTCTCAGGGAGGCCGCCCGCCTGCACGAGCGAGCACACCGCGCAGGCAGGATCGTCAGTACAGACCTCTTCTACGAGCGCGACGCGACGCGCAACGCAAGCTGGAGCGCCGATGGTGCGCTGGCAGTGGAGATGGAGGCCGCGACGCTATTTGCGGTGGGCGCGAACGCCGGTATTCAGGTCGCCTGCATCCTGGCGGTCAGCGACACCTTCGACGGACCGGACGCGAGAGTACACATCGATGACCACGCGCTCACGCAGGCTGCCGAGGCGATGGGAAGTGTCGCGGCAGCGGCGCTGGAGCTGAGCCTCTCCCGAGCGGGCGTGAGGTGGGGCGCCCGAGCGGACGCCCATTTCAGGCGCTCTTCTTGGCCCTTGCGGTCCGCGTGGAGCGCTTCGACGCCGTCCGCTTCGCGGCCGAGGCGGAGGTCTTCTCGGACGCAGAGGCCTGGCGTCTTCGAGTGCCTTGTCTCGCCGCTGCCCCCCGCGCGCGCGGGGGGCTCGCCTTCGCGGAAGGCTCGACGGACGGCTTGCCAGTCACCGACAGCTTGCTGCTGAGCGCCTTCAGCTGCTCCTCCATCGCGACCAGCCGCCGTTCGACCGAGCCCTCGCTCAGCGCCCGGTTGATGCGGTGCACGCCGTCCTCGATGCCCTCCAGGCGCTGGGAGACCGAGCGCAAGCGCCGCGTGAGCCGCTCGATGTCGGCGGCGGTCGGGATGTTCAGTGCGCTGAGCGCCAAGCTCCTGGGCCTGGGCCGCTCGCTCACGCGCGTCGAACGCTCGGCCGATCGTGCCGGTGATCAGCGGATTCTCGATCAGCTCGACGAGCGCCCTGCCGATCTTGTCCTCGGTGCCCGTTGTCAAGCGCTCACGCAGCCCCGCGGCCACCTTTTCTGCATCGGACATCGAGCCAAAGAGTACCGTGCCCGTGTGCCCACGCGCCTGTTCACCTTCGTGCAGATGGAGCTTCCCTGGGAGCTGGGCCCGGCCGACGGCCGCTATCTGCTGCGCAAATCCGCAGGAGCCAGACGGCAACGAGCCCGAGCACGTGGTCGTGCTCTCGACGATCGGAGCCGAGCGCAGAGGCATGCTCGGGAGACGCTCGCGCACGCGCCGAACAGACTCCGAGCCGGCGTCCGTGCCCGTCGCGCGCGCGACCGTGGTCGACCCGGTGCCGTTGTCGCTCGAGACCCAGGCGAGCGCCTGGCTTGCAGCAGCTCGACCCCGAGCGCGAGGCGCACGCCGCCGCAAGGGTGCTCAACCGCGTTCTCTACGCGCACCGCATCGCCGGCGCGACCCCCGCACATCCACGAGATCTCCCCCGCCCAGGCGCTGGTCGTGCGCGCCGGCTTCGGCGAGGGCGAGCAGGTCGCCGACGGGCTGTGGAGCGACGCGCGCGAGCTGGTGCTCTCGCGTCGGCGGGCCGGCAAGCGCGCCAGCGTGCTGCGCCCTCAGGAGCGCCTTGCGCTGCTGCTGTCCGGGCGCGGCGAGCGTGCTGCTGTGCGAGGAGCTAGCGCTGCGCGCGCGCCTGGACCTCGACCAGGGCAGGCTCGAGCTGGCGGCGATCGAGCTGGACCGCGCATATCGTGGCGGCACTGCGAGAGCTGCCGACAGAGCGGCGCGCCGACCTGCAAGCGCGTATCGAGGAGCTGCGGAACCTGAGTGCGGAAGTGTCTGCAAGTGGCCGCGAAGGCGGCAAGCATCGGGGCGGAGCCACCCGAGGAGAAGACCGTGCGCCATGCGCTCGAGCGCCTCGAAGCCGCACTGCGGGCACGCACTGCGACCGGCTTTCGGCGTCGTAGAGTTCCGAAAGACACCCCCTTTACCGAAACAGGCTTATGACCGAACACACCCCCTTTTGCTGAACACGCCTCACGAGCACAACACACCCCCCTTTTGCTGAACACACCTCGCGAGCACAACACACCCCCTTTTACCGAACACACCTCGCGAGCACAACACACCCCCCTTTGCCCAACACACCTCACGAGCACAACACACCCCCTTTACTCAACACACCTCACGACATGACAATCCTCTCTTCCTGAAAGTCAATCCCCATGACCGAGACCAGGACCCGATGACGATGCGCCGAGCAAAAGGAATACCTGATGGCCGTTAACCCGACGACGACGGCGATCGGCACCTGGAGCGGCGGCCGCTTCATGCACTTCGGCGAGTCGCTGGAGGACGATCGCCTGCTCGCGCTGCTGAGGCCCGGGCGAGGGGATCGACACGGTGATCAGCGCTGACGCCTACGGCGCCGGCGAGGCCGATCGCCTGCTCGGCCGCGCGATCGAGGGAGTGGATCGCGACAGCTTCTGTTTGATCGGGGCGATCGGGCACGACTTCTACGCGGGCGAGCGCGATGGCGCCAAGGGCTTTCCGCGCTTCACCGACCCGCGCCTGCGCGGCGAGCGCGATTACGGCGACTACATCCGCATGGCCACCGAGCAAAGCCTGGAGCGCCTCGGTGTCGAGCAGCTCGACCTGTTGCTGCTGCACAATCCCGACCGCACCGGCTACACGAGCGCAAGCGTTTGGGAAGGTATGCAAGCCGTGCGCGAGGCGGGCCTCACACGCCTGCTCGGCGTTGCTCCCGGTCCGGCAAACGGCTTCACGCTCGACTTGATCGACTGCTTCGAGCGCTTCGGCGAGCTGATCGACTGGGCGATGATCATCCTCAGCCCGATGGAGCCCTGGCCGGGCGAGCTGGTGCTCGACGCAGCCCTCGCCCACGACGTGAAGCTGATCACGCGCGTCGTCGACTACGGCGGCCTGTTCCACGGCGACGTGCGCCCTGGACACGAGTTCGCCCAGTACGACCACCGCAAGTTCCGCCCGCAGGGATGGGTGCAGGACGGCGTCGAGAAGCTCGAGCGCATGCGCCCCTATGCCGAGCGCCACGGGCTGACGCTGCTGCAGCTCGCCTGCCAGTGGAACCTCGCACACCCGGCGGTACGCTGCGTGGCGCCCACGCTGATCCAGGAGAGCGGGGGTGCCATCACGGAGAGCGCACCACTCGGCGCGATGGCAAAGGGCGCCCCGCCCAATGCCGCCGTGGAGCGCGTACCGCGAGCCATCGAGGATAAGCGCGCGGAGCTGGCGTCGCTGCCGACCGAGCCGCTGCTCAGCGATGCTGAGGTAGCCGAGCTGCGCGCGATCGGCGACAACAGCGGCTCGATGGTGCTGAAGGGGGCCAGCGTCGAACACGAAGGTGAGCCGTTGGCCGACCGCTGGCCACTGGACGAGCAGCTCGGAGCGCTGGCCGCACGCTGGGAGATCGCGCCACGGCGCGATCTCGTCAAGCTCAAGCTCGGCTGAGCGCTACCTGTCGGACGCTCATGCAGGCGGCTGCTCGGCCGCTGCGGAAGTTGCCGAGACCGCTCCCGACCAGTTCTCCAGGAAGCTCTCGCATTCCTCGATATCCAGTGGCCGCGCGAACAGGAAACCCTGGCCGGTGTCGCAGCTCTCCTCGCGCAGCAGGCTCAGCTCCTTGGCCTGCTCGATGCCCTCGGCGAGCGTCTCGATCGAGAGCGACTTGCCGAGCTGCACAAGCGTGCGGATCAGCGTCTCGCCTTCGGCGTCGTTGCTCATTTTGGAGATGAACGAACGGTCGATCTTCAGCGCATCGACCGGGAAGCGCTGCAGGTAGGCAAGCGAGGAGTAGCCGGTGCCGAAGTCGTCGATCGCGACTCGCACCCCGATCTCCTTGATCGACGCGAGGCGGCCGGCTGTCTCCTCGGCATTGGCCATGATCGTGGTCTCGGTGATCTCGATCGTGAGCTGCTCGGGCGCCAGTCCCGACTCGCCCAGCGCCTCGTGGACTTCCTGTACGAACTCGTCGCGGTCGAGCTGACGCGCAGCGACGTTGACGGCGATCCCCACTTCGCGACCGGCAGCGCGCCACTCGGCCCCCTGGCGGCAGGCCTCGTTCAGGACCCATTTCCCGACGTCGACGATCAGACCCGTCTCCTCCAGCAGCGGCACGAAATCGTCTGGCTGGACGATGCCGCGCGTGGGATGGCGCCAACGGATCAGCGCCTCCATGCCGGTGGGAACCATCTCGCGCAGGTTGAAGGTGGGTTGGTAGACGACGAAGAACTCGTCTTTCTCGAAGGCGTCGCGCAGGTCCATCTCCAGCTCCATGCGGCTCTGGACGGCATCCTGCATGCCCGACTCGAACACGACGTAGCCGTTCTTGCCATCCCACTTGGCGCGGTACATGGCGATGTCGGCGTCGCGCAACAGCTCTTCGGCGGTGGCGCGGTCGCCCATCGCGACGCCGACGCTCGCGGTCACCACCAGGCGCGTGTTCTCGGCGCCTTTCAGTTTGAAGGGCTGCTTGAGCGCTCCGAGCAGCCGCTCGGCGATCAGCTCGGGGCCCGCGGCGAGCGACATGCCTTCGGCGACGACCACGAACTCATCGCCGCCGAGGCGCCCCAGTGCGTCGATGTCGCGCACGACCCCCTCCAGGCGCGCCGCCACCGCGCGCAGTAGCTGGTCGCCGACGCCGTGCCCGAGCGTGTCGTTGATGTGCTTGAAGTTGTCGAGGTCGATGAACAGCGCCGCCACCGGCGTCTGGTTGCGCCGCGCACGCACGAGCATCTGCTCGACGCGGTCGAGGATCAGCGTGCGGTTGGGCAGGCCGGTGAGGGCGTCGTGGGTAGCCATAAAAGCAAGCTCCTCCTGGCGGCGGTGCAGCTCCTCGTGTGCGCGGCGGCGCTCTGCCTCGAAGGACTGGCACATGCGCACGAGCGTGACGTCGAGGCTGCGCTGGAGCATCGACAGGGCCCGCTCCAGGACGGTCTCGGATAGCTCCAGCCGAGTGACCGTCTCACAGATGACATCCACGGCGGCGTCGCGCCAGCGCAGACAGCGCTTGGTCACCTCGTTAAGCGGGGCCGCCCGCTGCGCCGCGAGCTGACCGAAGATGTTCCAGGACTCCTGGCCCACCTCGCGCGCAACCTCGGCGCCCTCGCCGGCCATCCACCTGGCGAACGCGACGGTGGAGACGGTACCGACCTTGACGAAGCTATCTTCGACGATCGGCTCGAGCACGATCGCCGATTCCTGGTTGCGTCTGATGATCCCGTCGACGACATCCTCGGTGCGCTCTTTGAGCGTCTCGCCCAACTGCTTGAGCTGACGCTCGAGCTCCATACGGGCCGCAGCGGAGGCCTGCTCGCCCTCAGATCCAATCTTTGGGATTGTCATAGACGAATGCGTCGGCAGACGAGCCCAATACCTTGAGCGCCCGCGGCCGATTTGAACGCAATGGCCGACCTCGTGCAAGTCCCGTCGCAAACCCGCGGATGTCCCGTGCTTGCGGCGCCGCTATTGCGCCCGGTTCAGCGGGTCCGGCCGAGAACGTCGGTCCGGCCGAGAACGTCGGTCCGGCCGAGAACGTCGGTCCGGCCGAGAACGTCGGTCCGGCCGAGAACGTCGGTCCGGCCGAGAACGTCGGTCCGGCTGAGAACGTCGGTCCGGCTGAGAACGTCGGTCCGGCTGAGAACGTCGGTCCGGCTGAGAGCGTGTTTTCAGAACGAACGTGTGCGGGATGCCCATGGTTCGTGGAACGCGAGCGTCATGGCTCGTCTTTGGACGATCCTCACAACACCCCCCTTGTGCGAACACGAAGATAAAGATGAGGTACCTAAATAAATCATCCGTGTCCGCAAAAGGGGGGTATCGACGTGCACCCCTCATTTGAAACACGTTCCGAGACCTCCGAGACCCGTTCCGAGATGTCCGAGACCCCATTCCGAGACCTCCGAGACCCGTTTCAAAATAGGCGGCGCGGGCCTGCCGATCCTTTTGAAACACCTTTTAGCTGAGAGCTCAGCGCAAGCTCACCAGAAAGCGCGCTCAGCGCTAGCGACCCTGGAAGCGCGGTGCGCGCTTGCCCAGAAATGCGGAGATGCCCTCTTTGGCGTCCTCGCTGAGGAAAGCGGTGGCAAAGCCCTGCTTCTCCGCCTCGATGCCCTCGTCCAGGTCCCCGACGCCCGAGACACGCTTGATCTGCTCGAGCGCGACCGGCGCCTGGGACGCCAGGCGGCGCGCCCAAGAGAGAGCCGTCTCCAACAGTTCGTGATCCTCGACCATGCGGTTGACCAGGCCCAGTTCGAATGCCTCTTCGGCCATGATCGGATCGCCGACGAGGTTCATCTCCAAAGCCTTGTTCTCGCCCACGAGCCGCGGCAGGCGCTGGGTGCCGCCGAATCCGGGGATCAGACCGAGCTTGATCTCCGGTTGGCCGAAGATGGCCGAGCGCGCCGCGATGCGCACGTCGCAGGCCATCGCCAGCTCACAACCACCGCCGAACGCGAGCCCGTTGACGGCGGCGATCGTGGCGACCTGCGCCGAGCCGAATTCGCCCATGAGCCTGTCGGCGGCGTTGACGAGCGCCTCGCCGGACTCCGCATCCATCGAGGTGAACGCCCTGATGTCGGCGCCGGCGCTGAACAGGAAAGGGTTGGAGGAGGCGATCACGAGCGCGCGGACGCCGGTGTCCTTGACCTTGCTCCAAACCTTGCTCATGTCCTCGATCACCTGCGGGGCGATCGAATTCATCTGGCCGTTCGCCAGCCAGGCGATCGCCACGCCGTCGGGGCGCGTCTCGAGCTTGACCACCTGGGTGGGCGGGGCCGAATCGTCCGCGTCGGGCTGTGGGTAGGCGTAGAAACCCTGGCCGCTCTTCTGCCCGAGCCGGCCCTGGGCGACCAGACGACGCAGGATCGTGGGCGGGGCGAAGCGCTCACCGTGGCGCTCGGCGGCATTCTCCAAGCGCTCGAGCACGGAGTCGAGGCCTTCGACGTCTGCCTTCATAAACGGCGGCATCAGGCCCCTGCGCGGGTCGAGACCGGCGCCGGCCATCATCCCGAAGTCGATGTCGCGATGGGTGGCTACGCCCTCTTGCAAGACGAGCGCGGCCTCGACGAACGTCTTGAGCGTGAGCAGCTCGACGATCTCGGCCACGTCGGGGTCGGCGTCACCTTTGAGGTTGGCCTCGCCGCTGGGGTCATAGACGCCGTCACCGCCTGTCTTGGCGCCGAGCTTGCCTTCGGAGACGAGCTTCTGCATGCCCTTGGGCACGTAGAAGCGCTCGTCGCCATAAGCATCGGCCACGTGTTCGGCGACGTGCAGCACCGTGTCCAGGCCGAGCAGGTTGACGAGGAAGTACGGGCCCATGGGTACCACTCCAGCCCCACCAATGCCCTCGTCCATCGCCTTGATCGAGAGTTTCTTCTCCTCCTGCTCGCGCCAGATCTCAGACATGCCGGACATCAGGATGCGGTTAACGACGAAGCCGGGGACCTCCAGGCAGACGATCGGCTGCTTGCGGATCGCCTGGGCGAAGGTGAGCGCTGCGGTGACGGTTTCCGGCGATGTCTCCTCGCCCTCGACGATCTCCACCAAAGGCATCACTGAAGCGGGATAGAAGTAGTGAAAGCCGACGACCTTGTCGGGGCGCAGCGTCGCCTCGCCGATCTCGCCGATCGACAGCGACGAGGTGTTCGACGCGAGGATCGCGTGACCAGGTGTGACCGCGTCCAGCTCGGCGAACACGGCCTGCTTGATCTCCATGCGCTCCGGCACGGCCTCGATCGCGAAGTCAACGTCGCCGAAGCCGCTGTAGGAAGTGGTGCCCTCGATCCGGCCAAGAATCTCCTCGATCTGGGCGGCTCCCTGCTCGGCGGTGATGCGCTCCTTGGAGACCAGCTTGCCCACCTGGCCCTCGGTCACTTTGCGCGCCTCGTCCAAGCCCGCCTGCACGAGGTCCTGGTTGATGTCCTTGAGCACGACCGGGAAGCCGGCGGCGGCGATCGTCTGGGCGATCTGCCCGCCCATGGTGCCCGCTCCGACGACGGCGGCCTTGAACACGAACATGCTGGTCTCCTCTGGTTGGCTGGGGATGCGTGGGTGGCGGAGATGCAGATGCAGAGCGAGAGCTCAGACAGGCCCCGGCGCGGGTAAACGGCCCCGCGCCGGACGCTACCAGTCCTCAGACCGCCGTCGGCTCCTCGACGCGCCGCGGCAACAGCGTTTCGCGGGCGATGACCAGGCGCTGGATCTGCGAGGTGCCCTCGTACAGCTGCATGATCTTGGCGTCGCGGAACAGCTTCTCGACCGGGTACTCCTTGATGAAGCCATAGCCGCCATAGACCTGCACCGCGTCGGTGGCGATCTTCATCGCGGCGTCGGCGGCGAAGCGCTTGGCGTGCGAGGAGACGAGCGTGTTGCGCTGGCCGCTGTCCAGCAGGTACGCCGACTTCCACGTGAGCAGTCGCGCCGCCTCGATTTCGGTGGCCATGTCGGCGATCATGAACTGGATCGCCTGGTGCATCGCGATCGGCACGCCGAACTGAACGCGTTCGCGCGAGTAGTCGGTGGCGAACTCGAATGCCGCGCGGGCGATGCCGGTGGCCATCGCCGCCACGCCCGGGCGCGTGCGGTCGAGCGTCATCATCGCCAGCTTGAAGCCGGCGTTTTCCTCACCGAGCAGGTTCTCTGCGGGAACCTCGACGTCGTTGAAGGAGATCGTCGCGGTGTTGGAGGCGCGCTGGCCGAGCTTGTCCTCCTTCTTGTCGACGACGACGCCCCAATCACGCTCGACCACGAACGCGGAAATGCCGCGGTGACCAGCGTCCTTGTCGGTCTTGGCATAGACCGTGTAGTAGTCGGCATAGCCGCCGTTGGTGATGAAGCACTTGGAGCCGTTGATAACGTACTTGTCGCCCTTCTTGACGGCCGTGGTGCGCATGCCCGAGACGTCAGAGCCCGCATCGGGCTCTGTCAGGCAGAAGGAGGCGAGCTTGGGCGATTCGGTGAGCGCGCCCAGGTACTTCTTCTTGGTCTCCTCGGAGCCACCGAGCGTGATCGGGGCGGTCGCGAGACCGTTGCAGCCGAGCGAGGTCTGGATCCCGGAGCAGCCCCAAGAGAGCTCCTCCTCGATCAGACACCCATCGAGGTAGCCGGCGCCCGGCCCGCCGTACTCCTCGTCGATGTGGGTGTTCATCAGACCCACATCCCACGCCTTCTCGATGATGTCCGCCGGCCACGTGCCGTCCTTGTCGTACTCCCATGCGACCGGCCGGATCTCTTTCTCGGCGAAGTCGTGGGCCATTTCGCGAAGGTTCTTCTGCTCGTCGGTGAGCGTGAAATCGACCATGGTCGGATGTTCTCCTAAAGACGGGGCGCAGGAATAGATTGACTGGTCAGTCAACCCAGAGAGTATCGAAGTAGGCCACAATCAGACGATGGAACCGTTCACGGTTGTAGTGGTTGGCGCAGTTGTGTTGTTCGTGCTCGTCGGGGTCGGGTCTTTCCTGGCCGGCGGCAGCCTGTACGACAAGATCGGCGAGGGCGGGCTCTCGATGGGCGACGGGGGGACCGGTGGGACCGGCGGACCGCCGTCCAACTCTCCCTTGGCGCGCGCCGAACGCGAGCAGGAGATCCGTCAGATGCTACAAGCGCGCAGCGACAGGCAAGTGCGCCGCGGTGGCCAGGCGCTCGACATCGACGCCGAGCTGGCGCTGCTCGAAGAGCCGGTAGCCGGCTGGGCCGTCGGCAAATACGACGTCGGGCTGACCGAAGAGGTGCGCCAACTCGTGATGGCGCGCAACGAACGGCGGGTGCGCAGCGGCGAAGAGCCGATGGACGTCGAGTCAGAGGTGCGGAAAACTCTGGAAGAACTCGACCCTGAGGGTCGTTGACGCTGCGGTCAACGGCCCTCAGAAGGGCCCTGATTACAGCGATCAGCCTCCAGAGAGCTGTTCGAGCGTCCCCGAGCTGATGCCCGAGCTCGAGGTGCCTGTCGTGCCCTCGAGCACGCCGACCAGCTGTTGCAGAGCCGGCAGCAACTGACTGGGCGGCTCGACGTTGCTCGGCGCGGCGATGCTCTGCGCTTTGTTGACGTCTGAGAGTTCCAGCTGAACCGTCAGGGTGGCGCTGCTGAGACCGCCGGTCAGCGCCTGCGTCTGCGGGGTGCCCGCGACCGTCGCCGTGACTTCCAGGCGGCGCAGCAGATGGTCGCTCTGGCCGGTGTAGACGTCGACGTGCGCCGACTTGATCGACTTCGCCAGTTCGCCGATCACGCTCGGTGAGAGGCTGCCTCCGCCACCGCCCGGCACGGCGCCCAGACCCAGCGCGCTGCCCGCCTGGGAGAGTTTGGTGACGTCCGCTAGGAACGCCGGGATGTCCACCGCGGCGGTCAGGTGCACCGTGGGTTCGCCGCCGACCGTCGTGTTGCCGACCTCGCTGGGATCGGACAGCCAGCGGCCCGGTTCGATGCCCAGCGCGGAGAAGGTCGAGCTGACCTTCGCGTCGGAGCCGTTTTTGGTGGCCTTGGCATAGCTTTCTTCGATCGTCTTGTAGGTGCTCGCGGGTGTCGAGAACCAGGTGCCGGCCAGCTCGACGAACAGCGCGGAGCCGGTCGCGGTGGCGCCCGCCTGCAAGGTGTGGCCGGCGGCGCTCAGCTGCAATTGCAGCGCGAAGCGCGGCAGCTTGCCGGAGGGCTCGCTTTGGAACGGGCCGCTGAGAGTGACCGCCAGCGGCTTGGTCGAACCGCTCGAGCCGGTGGCGCCCAGCGCGAACGAGAGCTTGACGTTGCCGCTTTCGATCTGCTTGCGCCCGGCGAAGGTTTCGTTCAGCAGCGTTTGCGCGCTGGTCGAGGAGCCGCCGCCGCAGGCCGCGAGCAGACAGCCACAGAAGATTGCCAGCAGCAGCGCAACTGCTGCGCGGACGGTGGTGTTCTTCAGGAGTGCCCTCAATGCCTCGACCCGGTCGGCGCGCTGCAACGTTTGCTGCGAGACCCGACGCGGATGAGCCTAGCATCAGGCCGATGCGTTCCAGATCGCCAAGTGTCCCTATCCCTCCAACCGAGATGGCCAGTGCACGCTAAAGGGGGGCTTACCCGAACAGGCGCGAGCGGAGCGCGTAGAGCAGCCAGGTTGGCGCTGGGGCTGGTGGTGGCAGCCGTCCTGTGCTCGCTCGTGAGCGGTGCCGACGCGACTGGGCGCGTGACCGTGACCGCCGCGCTGCAGCGGCTGCAGAAGAGCGGCGCGATCACGCAAGCCACCTACGCGCAGTATCAAGGAGGCTTCAGCGCTGCTAAGAGCTCGCTGCGCAAACTGTCGGGGACGCGCGCGGCCGAACTCGGGGCGGTAATCGCCAACGTCGAAGCGATGGCCTCGGCCAACGAGCTGATCCCCTCGCGTCTGCCCGTCGTGTTCACCACGCTCGAACGCAACCGGCAATGGTGGACCACCGAACGACTGCTTGGGGCCGACCAGCGCGTTTACTTCAGCGGCAGCCGGCTGGTGTGGGAGTACTACCCCGGACAGGGCATCGAGATTCAGTGGCTGGCCACCTTCGGCAAGGCCAACAGCTACTTCTTCGCCAAAGAAACCGTTGCGCTCGAGGAAACGCTTAACGAAGCGATCCCGCTCGCCGTTCAGCGCGCCGGCGGGATCGCCTGGGAATACATGTTCCAGTTCGACGGCGGGTTTCCGCCCTGGACCAGCGGGCTCTCGCAGGGGACGGCGCTGCAGGTGCTGGCTCGCGCCTGGAGCGTCACGCACATCCAGGGGTACCTGACCGCCGCGCAGCAGGCGCTTGGCATCTTCGAGCAGCCGCCGCCCGCGGGGGTGCGGGTCGCCACCCCCGCCGGGGCCCATTATCTGGAGTACACCTACGCGCCCAGCGAGCGCATCCTCAACGGCTTCATCCAGAGCCTTGTCGGGCTCTACGAATACACGAAGCTGACCAGGGATCCGCTTGGCCAGCAGCTGTTCGAAGCGGGCGACGCCGAGGCTCGCGCGGAGGTGCCCCACTACAACACCGGGGCCTGGTCGATGTATGACCAACACTCCGAATCGGACCTCAACTACCACGAACTGCTTGCGGAATTCCTCGAACACCTATGCGAAAAGACGAGCAAGGGGGAGCCGCTGACGCCGACCACCGGGCCGATACCCGGCGATCAGATCTACTGCACGACGGCCAAGGAATTCCGCGCGGACGAGAAGACACCGCCGGTGATCGAACTGCTGACGCAGAGCGTGCGCACAAACGAACGCGCCGGCGTGCAGGTCAAGTTGTCGAAGGTCTCGAGCGTCAGCATGGTCGTCAAGCTCGGCGAAAAGACCGTCTGGAGCAACAGCGCGACCGTTGAAGGCGGCGAGCCGCGTCTGCTCTGGGTAACGCCCGCGAAAGCCGGGACCTACTCGGTCGGGCTGAAAGCGGTCGATCTAGCCGGCAACGAAGAAGTCGCGACGGGCACGATCGTGGTTAAGGCATCCTCTAAAGGAGGGGCTAAGGGCGCTCGTGCAGCAAAGCTCGCGTCGGTGGAGCGGATCTCGGCCCCGGCGCGGCGGCAGCCTATTCTTTAGCTTCTCCCATGCCGGACGCGACGCCGCAAACCTGGATCCTGACCGCCTCGCCGGAAAACCACGAGGCCACGCGCGCGCATGGGTTCGGCGTGATCGGGATCAAGGAGCGCAACCGCCCACGGGCGCTACAGATCGAGCCTGGGGATCGCATCGTCCTGTATCTGACGAAGGTGATGAGCTTCGCCGGCAGCATCATCGTCACCGGTGAGATGTACGAGGAGCGCACGAAGCTGTGGCCGGGCAAGCCAGGCAAAGCCGACGCCTACCCCTGGCGCTTTGCCACCGAGCCCGAGATCGTGCTCGAGCAGGAGGAGTGGGTGCCAGCTGAGGAGCTCGCAACCAAGCTGGAGCACATCCGCAAGTGGCCGGCCGAGCACTGGAAGCTCGCCTTCCAAGGACAGCTGCGCACGATCGGCGAGAAGGACACGAAGCTGCTGATCAAGCGACTGGGCAAGGCCGCCAAGACGCACGCCTGAGCCGCGCACCGCCGCCCGTGCCGCCGCGGCCAAGTCTGAGCCGCTCGCGCTGGAGGGCGCCATACAATCGATCCATGCCGCACGACGCCCCAAGCTGCGCCCGCGTATGACGCGCATAGCACGCGCCTGGGGTGCCCTCGGGTACGAGCAGCGGCTCGCTAGCGTGGCGGCGCTGGCGCTGCTCGTGACAATGTTCCTGCCCTGGTATGACCTGCAATCGCTGGACCGCAGGACCGGCGCTATCGACTCGCACTCGATCAGCGCTTTCGGCGACGTGTCGTTCGTCGAGGCGGCCGTGTTCCTCGTCGCGGCCGGCGTGATCGCGCTGATGTTCGCGCGCGCGGAGCGGCGCGACTTCCACATGCCGGGCAGCGACGGCGCGGTCGTGATGGCCGCGGGCGCCTGGGCCGCGCTGCTGATCTTCTATCGCGTCTTCTCGCGCCCGGGCGGTCACGGCTACCCCGTGGGGATCGAATGGGGCTTCTTCCTTGCGTTCGTCGCCGCCGGCGTGCTCGGCTATGCCGGCTGGCGCATGCGTGCCACGAACACGCCCGAGGCGCCACTGCTGCGCCCACGTGGGAGCCGGCGTGCGCCAGCGGGCGGGCCGGGGCCAGAGAGCACACGTAGAGCGCCGAGCGAGGAGGACGTGACGGTCGTGATCCCCTCTGACTCGGGTACCGAGCGTTCGATACCCGTCGCGGCACGCCCCGAGCGGCCCCCACACGAGAGCTTGCCCGTGGGGACCCCCGGCGCCAGAGCACCGACCGGCACGCCCCAATCCTCCCCCACTCGCAAGCTCGAGCGCAAGCGCCCGCGCTACCCTCCAGAGCCCTCGGATCAGTTGTCTTTCGAGGACCCCGCCTATCATTCCCCCGACGATGCCCCCTGAGGGACCCCTCTCCTCCGCCGAGGTGGCGGCCGGCCTGAGCTCGGTCGGCTACCTGCCGAGCGAGTCCACCGCGCTTGTCGCCTTCCTTGCGACCAAGCTCGGCAAGCCGGTGCTCGTCGAGGGCCCCGCGGGCGTCGGCAAGACCGAGCTCGCGAAGGCGCTCGCGCGCTACCTCGATCGCGAGCTGATCCGCCTGCAGTGCTACGAGGGGCTCGACGAGGCCAAGGCGCTGTACGAGTGGAACTATCGCAAGCAGCTGCTGCGCATCCAGGCCGAGGCGTCCGACACGGGCTGGGAGGCCGTGCAGGAGGACATCTTCGGCGAGGAGTTCCTGCTAGCGCGCCCGCTGATGAGCGCGATCGCCTCCGAGCGCCCGGTCGTGCTGCTGATCGACGAGATCGACAAGACCGACCAGGAGTTCGAGGCGATGCTCTTGGAGGTGCTCTCGGATTTCCAGATCTCGATCCCCGAGCTGGGCAGGGTGACCTCGACGACGCACCCGGTGGTGCTGTTGACCTCCAACAACTCGCGCGAGCTGACCGAGGCGCTCAAGCGCCGCTGCCTGTACCTGTGGCTCGACTACCCGTGTCTGGAGCACGAGCTTGAGATCGTCAAGCTGCACGCGCCCGACCTCGACGAGGCGGTGGCGCGCAGGCTGGTCGAGGTCGTCGGCATGGTGCGCGAGCTCGACCTGAAGAAGCCCCCGTCGATCGCCGAGTCGATCGACTGGGCGCGCGCGCTCTTGCTGCTGGGCGCCAAGGACATAGACGCGACGGTGTTCAACGAAACGATGTCGGTGATCGTCAAGCACCGCACCGACATGGACATCGTCGCCGAGCGCGTCGGGCTGAAGCTGGCGCAGGACGCCGAGCCCGCGAGTGCCCAGCCGGCCTGAGGGCGCCGATTCCGGGGTCCCCCCCGCGCGCGCGGGGGGCGGCGGCATCGCGGATACTCCCGCTGGCACGTCCGGTGGCACCACGGACACGTTCGGCGCAGGTGCGGAGGGACATGAAAATATCGGGGTCCCCCCCGCGCGCGCGGGGGGCCTTGCCTCTGAGGGCATGGTCGCACGCCTACCTGACACCGCCTCCCCACAGGCCATCCCCCCCGAGGGGATGGCCGCACGCTTGCTCGAACTCGGAGAGGGGCTGCGCGAGGAGGGCGTCGCCGTCGGCACTTCGGAGCTGCTGGACGCGTTCGCGGTGCTACGCGAGGTCTCGTGGACCGAGCAAGGTGAGTTCCGCGAGGCGCTGGCAGCCACGCTGGCCAAGTCCCAAGACGACCGGCGCGTCTTCGAGCTGGTGTTCGACCGCTTCTTCTTCCGCGCCGTGGAGATGGCCGCGGTGCGCGAGGGGGTGGAGCGCCCGGGTGACGGTCCCGGCACAGAGGACCTCTCAGAGCTGAGCGAAACCGAACTGGATGCGCTGCGCATGCAGATCGCCCAAGCGCTGCGCGACGGCGCCGAGGGGGCGATGCGCGACCTCGCGCGCCTGGCGATCGCGACCTTCGGCCAGCAGGAGCAGGGCTCCGGCGTGATCGGCGTGGATGTGCAGCGCATCCGCCGCGCGCTCGGCCTACGCGCCGAGCCCCAGCCCGAGCTGCCCGAGGACGACCCCCGCCGCGACGGTGTGCCGCGCGAGGCGCTGCGGCGCTTCGAGGCGCTGATGCGCCGCGAGCTGGAACGTCGCCAGGTGCAGCGCTCGGGGCGCCTCCCCCCCGCGCGCCCGCTGGGCGAGCTAGACCGCGCGCTGCCGAGTGGCCCACTGGCCGACCTCGCAGCCGTGCACCGCGTCGTCGCCCAGCTACGCCGGCGCCTGGCCACCCAGGGCAAGCAGAACAGGGGCCACCGCCACCACGCGCACGTGGACGTGCGCCGCACGATGCGCACCTCTCTGCAGACTGGCGGCGTCCCGGTAGAGCTGCGCTTCCGCCCGCGCCGTCCGCGCCGCCCCGAGATCTACGTGCTGTGCGACGTCTCCACGAGCGTGACCTCCGCCTCGGTGTTCTTCCTGTCGGTGCTGCACGCGCTGCACGACTCATTCCGCAAGATGCGCTCGTTCGTGTTCATCGAGCGGATCAGCGAGGTGACGGACGTGTTCGAGCACGAGCGCGACTTCCGCGCGGTCAGCGAACGCATATCCAGCGACGCGGGTGTCGCCGATATCTCCGGCTATACCGACTACGGTCGCGTCTGGTCGGAGCTCTTGGAGCTGATCGCCGACGACATGAGCCCGCGCGCCACAGTGATCGTGCTCGGCGACGCGCGCACCAACGGCCGCGACCCACGCGCCGACCTGTTCGGCCAGGTGGCCGCGCGCGCGGGTCGCACGTTCTGGCTGAACCCAGAGCCGCGCCTGTACTGGAACTACGGCGATTCGGTGATCGCCGCCTACGAGCAGTACTGCACGGCGTTCGAGTGTTGGACCACGGCTCAGCTAGAGGATTTCGTCAAGGCGCTGACGCGGCCTGTCGTCGGTGCGGGCGGCTGAGGCCAGGACCCTGCCATCCCGCTCGCCACCAAAAGCGGGGTTCTCGATCTCGCGCTAGCATCGAACTGCATAAACACCAGGGGAGCTGGCGGAGGCCGGCTGAGATGGCGTTCGATCGGGTCCCGCATCCACCAACGCCGACCCTTCGAACCTGTGGGGTAATGCCCGCGGAGGGAGCGACGTGCCAGTCCAACTACAGTCCCGCAAGCGTCAGGCACACAAGACGCGCGGCGCAAGCCCGGAGGCTCACCGGCTGGTCGGGCCAACGGCGAACGGGGGCGTCAGCGTCGACGAGGTGGTGCGTGTCTTTGCCGACAGTCGCCGCGGCGCACAGCTGAGGGCGCTTGACGGCATATCGCTGCGCGCGCAGCACGGCAGCGTGCTGGCGATCGTGGGCCCAAGCGGCTGCGGCAAGACGACGCTGCTGGAGCTGATCTGCGGCCTGCAGCAACCCGACAGCGGCACGATCGCGTGCGAGCCGGCGGTGCTGATGCCCCAGCGCGACCTGCTGCTGCCATGGCTCAACGCGCTCGACAATTCCGCGCTGGCATTGCGCGTCGCCGGCCGCCCGCGCGCGCGGGCGCGCGCAGCCGCGGCCAGCCTGTTCGCCGAGCTGGGCCTCGCCGGTTTCGAGCGCCTCCGCCCCCAGGAGCTCTCCGGCGGGATGCGCCAGCGCGTGGCGTTCGCGCGCACCTTGCTGTCCGGCAAGCCGCTGCTATGTCTCGACGAGCCGTTTGGAGCGCTCGACGCGATCACGCGCGCTCAGATGCAGGCTTGGCTAGTGGACGCGCTGGCACGCGAGCCGCGCACCGTAGTGCTCGTCACCCACGACGTCGAGGAGGCGATCGTCCTGGGCGACCGCGTGGTCGTCCTGTCCCCGCGCCCCGGACGCGTCGTCGTCGAGCTGGATGTCGAATTGCCCCACCCGCGCGCCGCCACCGACCCGGCGGTGCTCGCGCTGCGCAAGCGCGCGCTCGACGCTCTTGGCCTGGCTGCGGGCAGGACCGGGGCGGGCACACGCTGCACGAGTCCGGACGACTCGCCCGGGGATCGTCTGTAGCGATGCGCCGCGGCCTCGCCCACACGCTCCCCCCCCTGCTGCTGGCGCTTGCGGCGCTGGGCGCATGGGAGCTGTACGTGGACGTGAGCGGCGTCAACACGCTCGTGCTCCCCGCCCCGCACGCGATGGCAAGCGCACTGTGGGACAACTCCGCCCTGCTGTGGGCCAACTTCAAGATCACCGCCGAGGAGGTCCTGCTCGGGCTAGCGCTGGCGCTCGCGGGAGGATTTGCGATGGGCGTGGCGATCCATCTGTGGACGCCGCTGCGGCGCGCGATCTACCCGCACGCGGTCGGCTCCCAGGCCGTCCCAATCGCCGTGATCGCCGTGCCGCTGTGCTTCTGGTGGGGCTTTGGCATCTTCCCAAAGCTGTTCGTGATCGCACTGATCTGCTTCTTCCCGGTGGTCGTGACGACGGTCGACGGCCTCGCGGCGGTCGACCCCGAGGAGTTGAAGCTGTTGCGCACACTCGACGCCTCGCGCTGGCAGGCATTCCGCTTCGCCGAGCTGCCGGCCGCGTTGCCGGCGGCGCTCAGCGGCGCGCGGATCGCGCTCGCCGTGGGCGTGATCGGCGCGTTCATCGCGGAGACATCCACCCCCAGCTCCGGCCCTTACGCCGGACTCGGCCGTGAGATCACCTCGGATTTGACCGCCCTGCAAACCTCACGCGCCTATGCCGCAACCGCGGTGCTGTTCGTGTTCGCGATCGCCTGTTTCTATGCCTTGACGCTGATCCAGCGCAGGCTCGCTCCATGGACCTACAACCGATGAGCCCACAACCGGGGAGGAGACCCGCCTTGAGAAGAGACCAGTCCGCCCGCCGCACGTTCGCGTCCGTCCGCCGAGCGCCAGCCCTGCTCGCCGTGCTGAGCGTGGGTCTTGTATTGAGCGCCTGCGCCACCAAGCAGGACGTCGTCTCGGCGCCGTCCACCAAGCCGTTCACGGTGATGCTCGACTGGTTCCCTAACGCCGACCACGCCGCGCTGTACACGGCGATCGCGCACGGCTATTTCAACGCGGTCGGCCTCGATGTGCATCCGATCGTGCCCAGCGAATCGACCGAACCGCTGAAGCTGCTAGCCGCCGGCAAGGTCGATATGGCGATCTCCTACGAGCCGCAGCTGCTGCTCGCCCGCGACCAGGGCCTGAAGCTCGTGTCGATCGGCGCGCTCGTGCAGCGCCCGCTCACCTCGATCATCGCGCTGCCCTCAGCGCACGTGAGCAAGGTCTCAGAGCTCGCCGGCAAGCGCGTGGGCACCGCCGGGATCGCCTATCAGGCGGCCGAGCTGCACACGGCGCTGCGAACGGCCGGTGTGAGCCCGGGCAGCGTCCAGGAAGCCGACGTCGGCTTCAACCTCGTGCCGGCGATGCTCTCCGGCAAGGTCGCGGCCACGCTCGGCGGCTACTGGAACTACGAGGCGATCCAGCTCCAGCAGATGCACAAGCACCCTGTCGTGATCCCGATCGACCAGGCAGGCGTGCCCAGCTACGACGAGCTCGTGCTGGTGGTGCGCTCCGAACAAGCGCGCACCAACGGCGTCGACCTGCGTGCCTTCCTGGCCGCGCTGACGCGTGGCGAGCAGCAGGTCCGCGCGAACCCGGCGGCCGCCGCCGCGCTGATCGTGAAGGCCAACCCCTCGGCCGAAGAGAAGCTGCAGCTCGCCTCGATCGAAGCGACGCTCCCGGCGACGCTGCCGAGCGAACACTCAAAGCCCTATGGGTGGCAGGACCCGTCGGCGTGGGCCGCATTCGGACATTGGATGTTCACTCAAAGGTTGATTCACTCAGACCCAGACAGTGCGGGCCTGCCGCCGTTCACCAACGAGTTCCTGCCCGGTGAAGGGATATAGCAACCCCAGTGCCCAGTATCAGTACCGCCCCACGCCAACTCCAGTACTTTCCCGCAGGCAGGCGGTCGCCTGAGGCGCTAGCGTCCCGCATGTGGTAGAGCAGGCGCAGCAGAACGAACAGCGGGCTGCGGCGCGGACCGGCGCGCAGGGGAGGATCCGCATCGTGCTGGCCGACGATCACGCGGTCGTGCGCAGCGGCCTGCGCCTGCTACTGGAAAGCGAGAGCGACTTCGACGTGGTGGCTGAGGCGGGCGACATCGAAGGCGCGCAACGCTACGTGCGCGGACACAGGCCTACCGTGCTCGTGTTGGATCTGAACATGCCTGGAGGGTCGAGCCTCGAGGCGATCCCTGTGATTCGCGAGAGCAACCCCGATACCCAGATCGTGGTCCTGACGATGCAGCAGGAGCCCGTGTTCGCACGCAGTGCGCTGAGCGCCGGAGCCATCGGATACGTGCTCAAGGAGGCAGCCGACGACGAGCTGGTCGAAGCGGTGCGCAGGGCGGCGCGCAACGAGAGCTATCTCAACCCGCGCCTCGGGGCACGCCTGGCATCAGAGCCCGCTCCGGGCCCACCCGATGACCTCAGCGAGCGCGAGGTCGACGTGCTGCGTCTGATCGCGCTCGGTCACACCAACGCCGAGATCGCCGAGCAGCTGTTCCTCTCGGTGCGCACCGTGGAGACCCACCGTGCCCACATACAGCAGAAGCTCAACCTCTCCTCGCGTGCCGAGCTGGTCGCCTACGCACTCAAACGCGGGCTGATCAAAGCTTCCTGACGGCCACACTCACAAGCACCGGGCTCGCGGTGCACAGCGTTCTGCCAGTTCGGACACCTGCCGGATAATCGAATAGAGTGGGGGCCCTTCGCTTGACCGACGTTACATTCGAGTAATAGGATCGTGGGAGGCGACATCGTGTGCGGTAAATTCCCGAGCGCACAGCGTGGTAGGTGCGGATGGGTAACATTCGCGTGAGCGGGAGTATGCAAGCAACATATTTCAGGTGGACGACTGAACGAAAGCCTTAACCAAAGCTGCCCCGAACACGCGCCGTTACGGTCTCAGCGCTGCCCCCCGACCCGAGGGCGGTGAAGACGGCGCATATACCAGCGGGACAGGGCGACGCCCAGGACTCCCTACCTGGGCGCCATGGAGATGGTCGTGCGTGGGGCCGAGGGTCCCACGCACGACCCCTCCAGGTGGTCGCCAGCCAAGCGAAAGCCCTCACGCAGATGCCGTCGAAGTCCTCGTGCAGATGCCGTCCTTTGCACAGCTGCCGTCTCCTCGCGCGTTCTACGCGGGCAACAGCCTGTAGCGGCGTGTGTCGGGGTCGCGCTCGAGCAGCCCCGCGGCCACGAGCGTCAGCACATAGCGATGGACGGTGCTCGTGTTCAGCTCGAGCTGCTCGGAGATATCCTTGATCCCGATATCGGCACCCTCCTGTGGGAAGCACGAGAGCACGAGCAGACCCGCCAGCAGCGAACGCGATAGGCGCCTGTTCTGCTGTAGGGTCCGGTATCTGGAACTGAGCAGCGCTCTGGCGTGAGCGTT
This sequence comes from uncultured Solirubrobacterales bacterium, assembly GCA_963725265.1. Classification (GTDB taxonomy): domain Bacteria; phylum Actinomycetota; class Thermoleophilia; order Solirubrobacterales; family Solirubrobacteraceae; genus Palsa-744. Next base: position 845,343 of record CAVRXP010000001.1, on the reverse strand, counting down.
GTAAAAGCCTGTTCCGACCATCACACCCAGAATGCTTGGCGGCGCATGATCGCCCAGCGCGGCGCGCAGCACGTGGTCGACTTGGCCGCGCGAGAGCGTGATCGCGACGAGCGGATCGACAGAGGCTGTGTTGTCCGAGGGCTCGTGCACTCCTTGCTCACCGTCGGCCTCTCCCCCGCCCCGCTTGGCCGCCGACCCTCCCTGGTGCCGCTCCGCCGCCGACCCTCCCTCGCGCCGCTCCGCTGCCGGCGAATGCTGCCGAGCAGGGTCGTCCTCTTGCGGCACACGACCTTCAGGCCGCGGGTCGGGCTCGGTGGGCGACTCGCCGGTCACTCTCTCACCCGTGAGCTGCTCGCCCGCGTCCGGGGAAGTCGACCACATTGTCGCGCTCGGGCAGTATCCCCGAGGGGACAAGCAGATGCCCGTCGCTGAGCGATCCGATTCGATGGGCGTGCACCATCGAGGGCATGTCCGGGACTGTGATGAGCACGGCCAACCAGTCCTGCTCGGCCGTGCTGCGCAAGAGTCCCATCACCTGCTCTCGCTGGAGCACGTCAAGGTTTGCGGTGGGGTCGTCGACGACCAACAGACTCGGCTGTCTGACCATCGCGTGGGCGATCGAGACGAGCGTCCGCTCGCCGTCGGTCAGATCCTCCCAGCGCCCTTTCGAGCATTCGGCGACGCCGACACGCGAGAGTGCCGCAGCCGAGCGACGACGTGCGCGACGCGGCGGCTGGTGTTTGAGCAGCGGCAGGGCCACATAGTCGAGCATCTCGAGCTCGTCGCTCTCCGGTCCGGTGCGCCTGGCCCAGCCAATCTCCTCACGCAGCAGCCGCACGAGCGCGGTCCTCGACATACCGCCCAGATCCTGATCCTTGAAGCGCACGATGCCGCTTTCCGGCGACTCCAAGCCAGCCGCGACCTTCAACAGAGTGGTCTTGCCCGAGCCACGCTGACCCCATACGGCAACGCACTCGCCCGCGTAGACCGACAACGAGACGTCCTTCAGCACGGCGGTCTCGTGCGGACCTCGCCAGTAGCTCTTGCCGACCTTCTCCAATGCGAGCTGCACTTCTGAGCTCAAGCGACCCCGCCTCCCCTCACGCTACCGCGCTCCTGGGCGATGTTCAGCTTGTGCATGATCGTGCGAGCCCTCTGCAACCACTCGACCCTTGCCTGCAGCTGCTTGATCTCGGCGTCACGCACCAGCAGCACCGCGACGTCCGCCCAGGCCTTGGGCCGGCTCTGCTGGCGAATGCCTGAAGGCTGTCTGAGCGCTTGCAGGCGGGCCAGGCAATCTTGCTCCTGTGTTTGGGTCAACTCGATCAAGCGCGCGAGGTTGTGAGGTTTGGAAAGTGCGATCTTCATATACAGCTCGTCGCGTATGGGCGCCAGCGAGGAAGTTTGGAGCATCCACTCCTCGAAACGATCGATGCCCTTGGATGTGGCTTCGTAGATCGTGCGCGGAGCCGCCCGCTCGTTTGCTGCGCCCGTGTACGCACCGCCGTTGCGCACCAGTTCCTCTGAGGTGAGCTGGTCAAGCGCGGAATACACACCTGTGGGAGCGAACCCTGAAGAGCCAAATCTCTCCTGCAAGCGACGCGCAAGGTCATAGCCGTAGCCCGGCCGCTCTATGACGAGCCCCAGTACAGCGTTCTTGGCGGACATCTCTCTATCGACCTAAGTGGCGGACATTCGCGTTCATGTCACACACAGTATGCAAGATTGCGCCAAAAATGTGTCCTTAGCCCGAATAATTTCAATGTGCAGGTGCGGGGCCACTGCCCACTGGATCGACATCGGTGCCGGCGAGCGGCGCCCGCGCCCGGAACCCGGCAAGCGTCAACTCGATGCGAGCGCCGCCCGCGTGCCCTGCCGCGGCGACGACGCGGCCACCGTGAGCGAGCGCGATCGCGCGCACGATCGCAAGCCCGAGACCAGCCCCGCCAGAAGCTCGATCGCGCGCCTCGTCGGTGCGATGGAATCGATCGAACACACGCTCGCGCTCGCGCGGATCGATCCCGCGCCCATCGTCTTCGACGGCAAAGCAGAGCCCTCCGCCGGCGAGTTGCTCCACTTCCATGCGCACGAGTCCACCACCCTCAGCCGTGTGCTCGATCGCGTTGGCGATCAGGTTGCGCAGCGCCTGCGCGAGACGGTCCGGATCTGCTCGAAGCACACCTCGCGGAAGTGTCCCAAGCTCGAAGCGCCGTGCCGCGATCAGGCTCATCCCGTCCCATAGCTCGCGGACGTACTCGGCCAGCTCGATGGACTCGACATGCAGGAACTCAGTCTGCTCGACCTTGGCAAGCAACAGCAGATCGTCCACCAGTCGAGTGATGCGAGCGATCTCGGCCTGGACCAGCCGCTCGACCCGCCTCACTTCCGGCTCGCTGGGCGACCTCTGTGCAGCGAGTACCTCCAGCTGGCCGCTGATCACCGTCAGGGGCGTACGCAGCTCGTGCGAGGCATCGGCCACGAAAGCCCGCTGGCCGGCAAATGCCTCGGTGAGCCGGTCGAGCATATGGTTGAACGCGTCGGCCAGTACGCGCAGCTCAGCTGCCTCGCCCGAGACACCATGGATACGGGGATGTAGATCGCCCGCGTCAACCCTGGCTGCCACCTCGGCCATGTGGCGCAACGGTCGTGAGAGGTGGGTGCCGATCAGCCATGCCCCGAACAGGGCGCCGAACAGCGTCAGCACCCCGGCAAGCACGAAAGTACGTATATCGCTGGAGAAATCGGGATCGTGCCCTTCGGCGCCGACACGCACGTAAAAGACCAGGAACGTCACCGCGGAAGCGAGCAGCACCACGAGCGCCACCCAGCCGGCCAGGCGCCAGCGCAGGTCGCCCGGTACCAGGCGCCTGAGGTTGAGACGCCTAGCCACCGCTGCCGAGGCGATAGCCGACCCGACGCACCGTGAAGATCGGAGCCGGGCTGTCGGGACGTGAGAGCTTGCGCCGCAGATAGCCGACGTAGACGTCGACGACGTTGGTCGCCGGGTCATGCTGATAGCCCCAGACGGTACTGAGGATCTGCTCACGCGAGAGCACCTCGCCCTGATTGCGCATCAGGTAGACGAGCAACTCGAACTCGGTCGTCGACAACGCCACCTGTCCACCGGCTCGGCGCACCTTGCGAGTCAGAAGATTCACTTCGATGTCGGCCACCTGAAGCGCGGTGGTCGAGGTCTGCGCCGCAACCCGCAACTGCGCGCGCACCCTTGCCAACAGCTCTGCCATCGAGAACGGCTTCACCAGATAGTCGACCGCGCCGGCGTCCAGACCAGCCACGCGATCCTCGATCTCCGCACGAGCGGTGAGCACGATCACAGGTAGTTCCGGCTTGACATCGCGCAGCTTGACAAGCAGATCCATGCCGCTGAGCCCCGGAAGCATCAGGTCCAGCACCACGATGTCGAAGCTCTCGCGCCGCGCCCGCTGCTCTCCCTCCAAGCCGTCGAGCGCCGCCTGCACCGCGAACCCTTCGGCCTCCAGCCCACGCTTGAGGAAATCGACGATCCCCGGCTCGTCCTCCACCACCAGGATCGACGGCGCAAACGCGGTATCCGCGCCTGGCTCGGCCATATCGGGCATTGGCTCAGGATAGGACCTCGATCCGCGCCGGGCTACTCCTGCAAGCGATTTCGATGACATTTCTCATCATCCTGTTATTGGGCGCTTAGCAAGCGAGCAGACACTCGCTCGATGCCCACCGACCCGCAGAGCCCAGTTCAAGACACCGCTGGATGCAACCCATCCCCAGTGCGCAACAACACCCCACCCCTCGTGCAGCTCGAGCCCGAGGCGCGCGATCGGGGCGTTCACGCCGACAAAGCTGACCGCGCCAGACCAACCCCTGGACGCATCGCCGGCGGAGGAACGGTCGGCAATGAGCGACTGACAGCCGCCACCGGGCTTCTGCTGGTGGCTCTGCTTGCCGTAATCGGCGTGACGATCCTGCGTTTGCGAGCGCTCATCTCTGTGCACCTGTTCGTCGGACTGGTGCTGATCCCGGTGGTCTGCCTGAAGCTTGCGAGCACCGGATACCGCTTCGTGCGCTACTACACCTCAGACCCTGTTTATCGAGAGCGAGGCGCACCGCCGATCCTGCTGCGCCTAAGCGCTCCGATCCTCGTAGTCACCAGCGTCTCGGTGCTCGCCACCGGAGTTGCACTGCTGTTTATCCAACCGGAATCCTCTGGCACATTGCGTCTGTTGCACAAGGCGAGCTTCATCGTCTGGGTCGCGTTTACGTCATTGCATGTGGTGGGACACCTTCCGGCTATACAAAAGACCTTTCTCACCAATCGTGACGGTCGTGTCGAGTACAACAAATATGCAGCCGGCGCCACCGGCCGGATCGTCTCGATCGTCGCTGCACTGGTTGCGGGCGTCGTGCTGGCAATCGTGCTGATCCCTCACTTCGGCGCGTGGACGCACTTCGAGGCATTTCGCCATCACCACTAGCCATGCCACATAGGCAGACAAACACCAGAGACGCGGCACTGCGCAGGTTGAGTAGCGCCAACCGCTGGCTCCTCGCCGGCTCTGTGGCGCTGACCGGCGTGTTCGCCGAGATGGCCGCGCAAGCCTTCCACGGCAAAACCGTCAAGGCATCGAGCGCAATACGAGCGCGCGCACATGCCACCCATAAAGCCTCGTCGAGAACTACCGCGAAATCGCTTCGGCCCCCTGCCCAGGCGCCACAGGCGAAAGAATCGGCCCCGGCTCAAAAATCACAGCCCGCGCAGGAAGCCGCCCCCGCCAAAGAAGCTGCGCCCGCGCAGGAACCGACGCCCACACAGGAACCGGCGCCCGCGCAGGAACCAGCGCCCACACAGGAACCAGCGCCCACACAGGAACCAGCGCCAGCACAGAAACCAGCGCCAGCACAGGAACCAGCGCCCGTCGTCTCAGGAGGATCGTGACGACACTCGCCCGCGCCAGATGGCAAGCGCTCGGCACGAACGTCGAGTTGCTCGTACGCGACCGCGATGCCTTGCCGCAAGCGCGAACGATCCTCGAACACCAACTCGACGGGCTGGATAGGGCTTGCAGCCGCTTCCGAGTGGATTCCGAGCTGATGCGAGTCAACGCTACAGCGGGCCGCACCATTCGAGTGAGCTCGCTTTTGATCGAGACGGTCGAATTGGCCCTGCGTGCCGCCGAGCTGACCGACGGAGATGTGAATCCAACCGTGGGAGCGGCACTTGTGCTCGCCGGCTACGACCGCGACATGCAGCTACTCGACCGCACTGTGCCCGCAACCAGGGAGGCCCATACGGGGGCCAGCTCTCCCCCAGTGCCCGCGCCCAGCTCTCCTCCAGTGTCAGCGCCTAGCTCTCCTCCAGTGCCCGCGCCCAGCATTCGCGCGAGACTGCTCGGCGGATGGAGAGCTATAGAGCTCGATCGCGAGCGCTGCACACTTAGGATCCCTCGCGCTACGAAGCTCGACCTCGGCGCTACCGCCAAGGCCTGGGCGGCGGATCGAGCTGCCCTTGCCATCTACGAAGCAGTCGGCTGCGGCACGCTCGTGAGCCTCGGCGGAGACATTTCCACCGCAGGCCCTGCCCCCGCCGAGGAACCCGTTGGACAGAGGGCCCGTGCAGGCTGGCAGATACACGTCACCGACGACCACCGCAGTGGCCCCGACAGTCCTGGTCAGACGATCTCGATCGCGTGCGGAGGACTTGCCACATCCAGCACCACGGTACGTCGCTGGCGCCACCGCGACCAGACCATGCACCACATCATCGATCCCACTAGTGGCGAGCCCGCGAAGGAAGTGTGGCGCACCGTCAGCGTCGCGGCGAGCGACTGTGCCGATGCCAATATCGCCGCAACGGCCGCAATCGTGCGCGGCGCACGCGCACCAGAATGGCTCGCCGAGCTTGGCCTGCCGGCACGCCTCGTCGATCGCAGCGGCAACGTGAGGACCGTCGGAGGCTGGCCTTGCGAGGGAGAGACCGAGCCAAGCCATCCTGCCGAACAGGGGCGAGCATGAGCGCTGTATTGGCCGCCACAGGCCCGAGCGCCTATTGGTACCTGACCCGCTCCACCGGAGCCGTGGCGCTGATCTTGCTGACGTTTGCACTCGCGCTAGGGGTGGTCGATGTCGGGCGTTGGAGCTCGGAGACCTGGCCGCGCTTCGTGGTCGACTCGCTACACCGCAATGCGTCGCTGCTAGCGCTCGCCTTCCTGTGCCTGCACATCCTCACCGCGGTGCTCGACAGCTATGCGCCGATCTCGCTTGTCAACGCAGTGATCCCGTTCACCGGGGCTTACCGGCCCTTCTGGCTTGGACTGGGGGCGATCTCCTTCGACCTGATCCTCGCGGTGATCCTCACAAGCATGCTGCGCCGGCAGATAGGTCATTCGACCTGGCGGACGATCCACTGGCTCACCTACGCGAGCTGGCCGATCGCGCTGCTGCACGGACTGGGCACCGGTAGCGACGTGAAAAGCACATGGATGCTGGCGATCAGCATCGGCTGTTTGATCGTGGCGATCGGAGCAGTGCTCATACGCGTCCTGGCTGGCTGGCCGGACCAGCTCGCCAGACGCGGCGCCGCACTTGGCGCAGCTGGGATCTTCACGTTTGGGCTGATCCTGTGGCTCCCGGGTGGGCCGCTCGGCAAAGAATGGGCGCGGCGATCGGGCACGCCTGCGGCGCTGCTCGGACACTCAAGCCACGCCTCCGCAGGCGGCAGTGCCGAAGTGCCCTCTGCCTCGAGTTCGCATTCCTCAGATGCAAGCGCTTCGGCATCTGAGGAAGGAAGCCGATGAGCCCGAGCCGACACAGCGCCACCGCCGAACTCGAGCCGAGGACCGAAGGCGCCTCGCCTCCGCCGGCCCCTGGCCTGCCGCGTCTGCTGGAGGCGGTGCCCGCCCACGGTGCGATGTCTTTGAGGGCACACCTCGACACGCACGGTGAGCTGCCCGGCGCGGCGCGACGGCGCAATCGGAGAGGTGCGCCGTTGCCGCGCGATCGGCGTGGCACGGCGGCGACCCTGATCGACCAGATCGAACAGGCCGGCCTGGGCGGTCGCGGCGGCGCGGGCTTCCCGATGGCCAAGAAGATGCGCACCGTCGCTGCGGGACGGGGCAGACCGATCGTTGTGGTGAACGCCACCGAGGGCGAGCCCGCGAGCCTAAAGGATCGGACGCTGCTGGAGTCCCTGCCTCATTTGGTGCTTGACGGCGCCGCGTTGGCCGCTCGCGCGATTGGCGCGGATGAGGCGATCGTGTGCGTCTGCGAGTCGGCGAGCCTCGGCGTCGAACGTTTGGCAGCGGCGATCGCCGAACGTAAGGACCTACCCGGGCGCTGGCCGCGGATCGTGTTGAAGATCGCTCCACAGAGCTATGTCGCCGGCCACGAGTCGGCGCTCGTCAACCACCTGAACGGAGGCCCGGGCAAGCCGACCTTCTCACCGCCGATGCCGTTCGAGCGCGGCGTGCGGCGCCGGCCGACGCTCGTCAACAACGCCGAGACGGTGGCTCATGTCGCGCTGATAGCGCGACATGGCCCACGCTGGTTTCGCGAGCTCGGTCTGCCCGATCAACCCGGTTCGACGCTCGTGACGCTCTCCGGTCCGCTTGCCTATCCAGGTGTCTACGAGGTGGAGTACGGCGCCTCGCTGGCTTTACTGATCGATGCCGCCGGCGGCACGACCAGTCGTGTGCGAGCCGCGCTGTTCGGCGGTTACGCCGGCACCTGGGTCGACGGTGCCTCATTGCCAGGGCTGGCACTTTCAAACGCCCATCTCGCTTCCTATCGCGCAAGCCTCGGCGCCGGCGTCGTGTTTCTGCTCTCAGCAGAGGCATGTCCGGTCGCGGAGATCGCGCGCGTGACACGCTGGCTGGCGGGAGAGAGTGCTGGCCAGTGCGGCCCCTGCGTGCATGGCCTCGACGCGCTTGCCCGGACGTTCGAACATGTATGCCAAGGCGATGCGCAAGGTGACGCGTTGGCGCGCGTGGAGCAGTTGAGCATGCTCGTCAGCAGGCGCGGCGCATGTGCCCATCCCGATGGCACCGCTCGCTGGGCGACGAGCGCCAGCGAAGTGTTCGCCGAGGAGCTGACCGACCATGCCCGCTACGGCCCGTGCGAGGTCTGCGTGCGCCGGCCTGAGCTGCCACTGCCGCATGGGCAGATGGAGCGAACCAGGGGTCTTATCTCGTGAGCGAGCGAATCCGTCTGAATCCGATCGCATGTGAAGCCCACGGCATGTGTGCCGAGCTACTGCCCGAGCGGATCGTGCTTGACGAGTGGGGCTACCCGATCCTCGACCAACGTCCGCTGCCACCCGAGCTGGTGGTCCACGCACGGCGTGCGGCGCAGGCCTGTCCGACGTTTGCGTTGTTGGTCGAGCGCGACCGGGCCTGACCAGTCATTCGCGCGTGCACAAATACACCCCCATTTTAATGAACGCACCACGCCGCTCACGCCCGTCTACGAACACTCTCAGATCGCGCCGATATGAGCGGCCGCCAGACCCTGCCAAGGCCCATAACGCGCAAAGAACGAGCGCACGTCATCTTCCCTGGCCCGCGCCCGAGGGTTGCCGCCGCTCAGCTTGCGCCCTACATACTTGAGCAGACCAACGTCGCCTGCGGGCAGCTGGTCGAAACGCCCCTGCCCGTTCAGCGCAAGCATCTCCACCGTCCAGGGACCAATCCCAGGGATTGAGCGCAGCCGCCGCCACGAGCGTTGGTGATCGGCGTCATGCAGGTCCAACCGGCCTGCAACCACCTCGCGTGCGACACGCACCAGTAGCCGCGCTCGGGAGCCGGCCAGGTCGAAGGACTCGAGCAGCGCCGGCGCAACGCCCGCAAACACCGCGGGCGAGGGCACGTCGCGTAGCGGACGCTCGCACCCCTCCCATGCCGCCCAGCGCGGTCCCATCGCAGCCACGATGCGTCGCTGAATGGCGGCGGCACGCTCGAATTCGATCAGCTGCTCGCAGATCGCCCACGCGAGTGCCTCGAACGGCTCGGGCCGGCGCCGCGGCCGCAACCAAGGCCGCTCACGGACCGAGCGTCCGATCAGCGGGTCGCGCGCAAACTCACGCCGAAAGTCGCTCAGGTCGTCATCGACCCCCAGCGCAAAGCGCATCCGCTCGATCCCGTAGCGCGCAGTCTCGGTGCTCAGCGAGCGCGCTCCAAACAACACGGCGTCCGCAGAGCTCTGAGCAACACGCACGTGCACCGGCTCGCCTTCGTGGTGCAGCAAACGTTCGAGCACGCCCCCGCGGCTGCGCAGCACCCCGTCGGCACCACCCATGCGCGGTAGGCGAAAAGGCCCTGCCGGCTTGACCTCGACGCGCAGCTCCAGCGGGGCGTTCAACGATTTCTGGCTGGAGTCCCGAGCAGATGTACATCAACCAGCAACGAGCGCGATGCCACGATCTCGACCAGCTCCTTCGTGGCCCGCTTACGTCGAGAGAGACGTGCTCCGGCGCGTGCCGCGACAGCTCTGCGGTGACGCCGTCCGAGCACACCGGCCACCACCGCACCGGCCACAAATCCTCCAGTCGCAACCGTCGCAACCTGAACGGTCAGTCCAGCTTGGCGCGACATGAGCGCTTGTGACCCCGACTCGGGTGTCAGCACCGGAAGAGCGTCGACTTCCTCGATATCGCTCCGTTCGATCACTCCTGGGAGTGTAAAGGGCGGATCAGACTACAACTCGCGCTCGTACACGCGATAGCGGCGCACGATCTTGCCGCCCATGCCCTCCATCGCGCGGTTCATCGGCTTGTTGGTCTCGAGGATCCAGCCCATCTCCCCGCCCTTCTGGGGGGTGTTTTCGGCCGCGTCGAAGTGCATCTGATAGAAGCGCGCGGCGACGCCCGTGTGCTGATACTCGGGCTTGACACCAAGCGCGAACACTCGCACCGCGTCGATCTTCTTGCGCTCGCGCAAGGCCGTGATCCAACCGAAAGGCAGCAGACGACCGTTCAGCTTGGCGAGCACCTGGTTGAAGTCAGGCAGCGTCAGCGCGGCGCCCACGACCTCGCCCGTGTCCTTCTTTTCGGCGACCATCGCCCAGTTCTCGTCCAAGACCGGCTTGAGGTCCTTGGCCATGTGGCGGACCTCCTCTTCGTTGAGCGGCACCGAAGCCCAGTTGTTTTCCCACGCGGCGTTGTAGACGTCCAGGAAGCGGGTGATCTCGGCGTGCAGATCCTTCTTGCGGAATTTGCGACAGACGATCCCGTGTTCTGCCTCGAGCCTGTCCGCCGCCTCCCAGATCGCGGGATGCACGTTCTCGCGGCCGGTGACGTGCAGGCTCCACATGTACAGGTCCATCGCCTTGGCCATGCCCACGTCCTGCTCGAAGATGCGCTGGTAGTACGGGTGGTGCCAGGGACATAGGATGATCGGCGGACGCTCGTGCCCCTCGACGAGCAGGCCGCACTCGTCGTTGGTGGTGAAGTCCATCGGGCCGACCATGCGGTCGCGCCCACGCTCGCGCAGCCATCGCTCGGCCGTGTCGAGCAGCGCACGCGCAGCCTCGGGGTCGTCCTCGCACTCGAACCAGCCGAACAGACCCCACTCGTTGTTCTGAAACTCGTTGAAGTTGCGATCTATGTGCGCGCTGATGCGCCCCACCGCACGACCGTCGCGATACGCAAGGAAATACTGCGCGTCGGTGTGCTCGAAGAACGGATTCTTCTTCTGGTCGAGCCTTTTCTTGACATCCATCAGCAGCGGCGCGACCCAGTTGCGCTCGTTACGATAGAGCCGCCACGGCAGCTTGATGAAGGTGTTCAGCTCGCCCCGGCTCGCCAACCGGACGAACCTCGACGCTCGTTGTCTTCCCCGAACTCTCGACAGCCATCGCCGCGCACCCTATAGGAAGAGAGCCGATGTTTACCTCGACAGGCCCAACCCAAGACCCCGATGTCGCCAGACGCTGAGATGCCCACCACCACCGACGTATTCGCAAAGGTTCGCGGCCACGAGCGCGAAGAGCTGCTGAAGGCGGCACGCGAGGCCGACCTGATGCCCTACTTCCGCACCGTCGAGTCGCCGGCGATGCCGGTCGTTGAGATGGAGGGGGCACCGCGGATCATGCTCGCCTCCAACAACTACCTCGGGCTGACCGGCGACGAGCGCGTCATGCAGGGTGCACGCGACGCGCTCGCCCGCTACGGCACTGGGCTGACCGGCTCGCGACTGCTCAACGGCACCACGCCGCTGCACCTCGAGCTCGAGCGCGAGCTCGCCGAGTGGATGGACACCGACGACGCGATCGTCTTCACGACCGGCCATCAGGCCAACGTCGGCACGCTCGGCACGCTGCTCGACGCGAAGGACACCGTGATCGTGGATTCAGCCGACCACGCTTCGATCCTCGACGGCGTGCTGCTCTCGAAGGCGAAGATGCGGCCCTTCAGACACAACCGCATGGACAAGCTCGAGCGCGCGCTGGAGCGCGCCGAGGGTGACGGCGGCGGCGTGCTCGTCGTGGTGGACGGGGTCTTCTCGATGGAGGGCGACGTGGCGCCGCTCGTGGACATCGTCGAGCTGTGCAAGCGCCACGGCGCGCGCCTGATGGTCGACGAGGCGCACGGCGCGGGCGTGCTCGGCGCGCGCGGCGCCGGCGCATCGGAGTTGCTCGGCGTCGAGCGCGACGTCGACCTGCGCATGGGCACTTTCTCCAAGTCGCTGGCCGCGTGCGGCGGCTTCGTGGCGGGGCCGGCGGAGGTGATCGACTACCTGCGCATCTCCAGCCGCTCCTTCCTGTTCACAGCCTCGGCTGTGCCAGCCGCGCTCGGGGCTGCGCTCTCGGCACTGCGCATTATCCGCTCCGAGGAGGGTCCCGCGCTCCTCTCCGAGGTGCTCGCCAACGCCCGCTACCTCTCAGACGGCCTGCAGGCGATCGGTTACCGCACGCTGCGGGGCGAGCCCGTGCGGATGCGGGCCCGAGCTGGACAGCCCATCTCAGAGCATCGTCACCCCGATCGTGCCCGTGCTCGTCGGCGACGACTGGCAGGCGGCGCTACTGTGGCGCGCGCTGTACGACCGGGGTGTGTTCACCAACTGCGCACTGCACCCTGCCGTCCCGCCGGGTGGTGCGCTGCTGCGCACGAGCGTGATGGCGACCCACGACCGCCTCCACGCTCGACCGAGCGCTCGAGGCGTTCGCGACGGTCAAGCGCGAGTTCGAGTCCGAGCACGGCCCGCTGCCCGGACCTCTGTCTGACACCCCCCCCAGCCCGCTGTACGACCCTCCGCACGGAGCACCGTCTAACACCCCCCACAACCCGCTATCCGACCCTCCGCATGGGTCGCTGTCCAACACCCCCTCCAGCCCGCTGCCCGACCCTCCGCACGGAGCACCGTCCGATCCTCCGCCCGACTCACTACCCGACACCCCGCCCGGCCCAGCAGAGGACTGAGACGAGCGCTTCGACTAATCGGGACGGATGCTCCGGTCGGGCACGTCGACACTTCTTCACAAGAAGAAACATCTTCAGAAAAAGCCCGCTTCTAGCGAACGTTCTGAGACGAACACTGTTGACCCCGAGCCCCTCGCTGGCTAGCTTCTCAGAACGCAAAGCACGACCGTCCGATGCCCGCCTGCAAGTCAGCGGTAGAGGGGTCCCGAGGACTTTCGCGACATGCTCGCGAGGGAAGCAGCGGACGATCGTGCGGCGCGCTACTCGTCAACCAGCCAAGCTTGTCGCACGCCACGGGGGCACCCGTGGCGGCGACGGGGAGTGAGCACACATGAACGCAACTGCGACCATCGCCCCTGCAGGCCCCCCTCCCCACAGCACATGCGCGCCCTCGAACGCGCCAACCAGGTGCGCCTAGCCCGCGCCGAGCTCAAGCGCCGAGTCGCCAGCGGCGAGATCGGCGTCGCCGAGGTGATCCTCGAGTGCCCGTGGGAGGCCGACAGCATGGCCGTCTCCGACCTTTTGATGAGCCAGCGCCGCTGGGGTCAGACGCGCTGCCGCAAGTTCCTCGCCCAGATCCCGATGTCGGAGCAAAAGACGGTCGGCTCAATGACCGAGCGCCAGCGCCGCACGCTCGCGAGGATGCTCACCCCGAGCGGCTCCATCACCATGGAGCCGCAGTGGCTGACTTCGGATTCGCCTCGGCTTGGCGCAGCTACGGGCAGCCGGATGAGAGCTTGACCTGCCACCAGCCGGCAAGCATTCCGATCAAACCAAGACGCGGACGCACCTCCCACACCCCGCAATGCCCGTCGCCGAGGTCGGCCACGGGTACGCGCACGAACTTGTAGCGACCGGGTTCGAGCTTCATCCGTCTCAGCAGCTCGCGCGAGCGCTGCTCCAGGGCTGCGCGCTCGGCGACCTGGCCGCGCATCTTGCCCACGCGCAGCGCCAGTCGGTCGCGCAAACGCTCCAGCTCGGCCAAGCTCAACAGGCGTGGCCCACCGAGCGCCTCCTCGCGATCGCCGCTCGGGGAGATGTGCGGAAAGGTGTGGGCCACCAGGCCGGACAGCTCGCGCTCGAGCTTTGACACCTGCCTGCGAAGCGACTCGCGCGCAGCGCGCTCGTCGAGCGCCGTGCGATCGCCGAAGATGGGATCGGCTGCGACGCTACCGTCTGTGAGCTGCTCGGATTGCACCATGCCCTGCTCCTCAGTGGAACGACCCCACCGATATTAGCTGCCCAGCCCGTCGTGGTAAAGGACTCGGAACGTTTCTCAGCCGCCCACCGCGGCCAGCGCCGAGCGGCACGCCCACAGAGTCTCTTCGACGTGCAGTGCCGGCACGCCCGCGACCTGCACGGCGAACAGAGAAAGCCGGCGCGTCTCGGCCGTCGGCTCGTGACCGGGTGCCAGCTGCCCGAAGAGAATCGCCAGCGGACTGTCGGTGTCGGCGACGACGAGCCTGCCTGCACCCAGGCTGGGCCCTTGCGGGCCTCGACCGAGGCGCTCCTCGGCGCGTGTCACGCGGATCCCGAGCGGCTCGCTGACGGTGTCGGCGTCCAATGCCCAAACCGGCACGGCGGTATCGATCAGAGCGATCGTCAGGATGTCGGCGAGCAACCCTTCGGAGAGAAAGCCGCCGTCGAGCATCCGTTCGAGCACCGCCGCCTCGATCGGCGTCCTGTTCACGTCCGGGTCGAGTCCGATGTGGCGAAAGAAGACCCGGTAGGCGGCTGGGATCGGCTTCCTGGCGAACGTTCACCGCGCGCGCACCGCGCCAGCGGTTGGACAGTTCGCGCAGACGTGCCCAGCACTGCCGGCGGCGAGCTGGCGCTCAGCGAGCTGTCGGGAGCGAGCTCGACGTGGTGCACATCAGCCCGAGCCCGGGCAGCTCCTGCTGGACCTCGCGCTCGCACCAGCCGCGTACGGGCTCGTCGCTCATGTCCGCCCGGGCCTCCAGCCGCGAGCGCGCGAGGCCGCCAGCCAGCTCGCCACACGCGTCGCGCAAGCTGGCCAGCGACGGCGTACTCAACAGCGACGCGCTCTGCACCACGCCGCCCGGATAGACGAATGTGATCTGCGGGCAGCTGACCATCGCGAAGAGCTCCCCGAGTCGTCCTTCCCCGTCTACGCCGACCGGCACCGTCAGGTGCTTTGCGCGCACCAAGTGCGCGACCGAGGAGGCTCCTTCTTTGACCGCGACCGCGGCGAAGCCGACCTGCGGAAACGACGGGCGCAAGCCGCTGCAGATCGTCCAGAATCCTGGGGCAGGAGCCGGCCTGGAAGAACAGCGCGAGCACGACCGGCCCGCGTTCGTAGAGCTCGCAGATGTTGAGGATCCCCGGACCGCGCTCCGAGCACGCCGGCACTTTGCCGGCCGATCCGTCGTTGGCGTGGGTCGCGACGTCCACTTCGCCCGCTGGCCCACCGACCGCGTAGGGAGCGGCAAACGGCGGTATGCCGGCACCCGGCCGGATGCTCGTGACGCCTTTGTGGGAGTTGAGCGCGACGTGGATCGTGAAGGCGATCAACAGGATCGCGGCGAGGATCACCACATAGAGGCCGTAGCGCGTGCCGGCGATCCCGCCCGGCGAGCCATTGTCGGGCTCCACAGACTCCGAGGTGTCGCTGCCGGCCGCAAAGTCCGGAGGGTCGCGACGGCGATCGAAGTCCGAGGAGTCGCCAGCTCTCGCCGGATCTGGCGCGCCACCGTCGGTCGGCGATTCCGGCGAGCCGGACCGACTCATGGCACGGTTAGCCCACGCCGCCTCGCGCGCCTGCCGGGAGCGATCGCCTTGAGCGAGCGCATGCCGCGGCGGATCCGCTCCAGCAACGGCTCCTCGCTTTCGGCCAGAACCACCGCGGCAGGCAGCGCGATCAGCACGCCGATCAGCGACACAGACAGGTCCACCAGCGTGACCAAGCCCGAAGTCGCGCAACATCGCGATGTCAGACAGGGCCAGCACGCCGAAGCCTGCGATCGCGGTGACGCCCGAGGCGGCGACGGCGGCGCCCGTGGAGCGGTAGGCACGACGCAGCGCCTGTACGGTGGAATGCCCGGCCAGGCGCTCTTGGCGATGGCGCTCTGCGAGCAGCACGCTGAACTCGGTGGAGATCGCGATCACGAGCGCGCCGAGCGTGACCGACATCGGGTTGAGCGGTATGCGCAGCGCGAACACGATCAGCGCCGACCAGCCGGTGGCCAGGACGATCGGCGCGAGCGGCACCAGCGCGCGACGACGGTCCCCCCTGAAGGCCGCCAGCAGAATCAGCGCAACCGCAGCGAGCGCCACCAGCAGCGTGACCACCCGACGCCACGGCGAGGCGATCTGCGCTCCCGCCTGGGCCGCCAGCACGGACAGGCCGACGAGCCGCGCGCTCACCCCCGCGGGTGGGTGCAGGTCCGAGCGCATCGCTTCGATCACCCCCTGCTGCTGTTGCAGCGGCATCAGCCGGATGCCGAACGCGAGCGTCGCCACGTGCCGATCCCGTGTGATGACGTCTTCTGAGAAGTACGGCGGCAGCGCCGCCAGCAGACCATTCACGCCCTTCTGGGTCAACCTCGTGCTTGCGCCTTCTTCCTGGTGGAAGAGGTCGGGCAGCGAGAAGGCGGGACACAGCTGCGCCCGCCCACACCCCTTCGCCGCGCTGTAGCCGAAGCGCTTGAGGATGGCGGCCTCGTACGCGCTCATCCATTCGATCGTCGCGAGCTTGGTGAGGGAGTCCGAGCTGACCATCAGGTCGATCTCGCCGCCGACGCCGGTGACACGCTCGAGTTCGTCGAGGTTGTGCAGCGAGGAGAGGTTCTGCGGGGCGAGCTTGGAGATGTCGGTCTGCACCTGGGTCTGGGTGTCCAGGCCCCAGCCGAGCGCAGCCAGCACGAGGCCGATCCCGAGTACGCGCCCGGGATGGCGCACGGCGCGGTCGAGCGCCATGCTCGAGACGAAGCGGCTGGCGGCATTGTCGGCGAGGATCTCGCGCGCACCCTGCCAGCCCTCGGCGAGCATTCCAAAAAGGGCATGCCCCCCGCTTGTGCCCCGCAATGGGGTACGCGCGCGGGGGGGGACCGGATTTTTGGACCCAACCTCCCCCTCGCCGGGCCCCGCACCCCCCTGGCGCGCACTCCCCCGTGTGCGCCGCGCGCCTGACCTGTCCGCGAGCACCAGCGCCGCCGAGCCCGCGGTCAACGCGCACAGGAACGCGATCGCCACGCCCACCACCAGCAACAGGCCGAAGCCGCGCACCATCGGCACCGGCGAGAGCATCAGCACGAGCAGGCCGCCGATGCTCGCGAGCACCGCCGTCGCGATCGTGGGCACACCGTGCAGCGCGGCCTGACGAATCGCCTCGAGTGTCTCGACGGCGCCGTCGGCGCGGGCCTCCTGCACGCGCGACTGGAACTGGATCGCATAGTCCACCGACAGTCCGACGAGCACCGGCAGCACGGCGACCGAGGCCATCGTCAGCGAGGCGCCCGAAAGCGCCAGGCGCGCCGAACGTGAACGCCGCGGCCAGCATCGCGATCGCCAGCGGCAGCAGGCGCGGACGTCCCTTGAAGACGAGACCCAGGACGAGCGCCATCACCAGCAACACCGCAACCAGCAACAGCTCGATCGAGTGCGAGATCGAGCTTGTCACGTCGCTGACGATCACTGGCTCGCCCGTCACCAGATAGGACTCTCCGTTTTGCAGGTGCCACTGGCTCATACCCACCGCCCGGCGGATCAGCGCCGATCGCGTGCGAGCGCTGCGCTTCGGAGAGCCCGGCCCTCAGGCGGATCGAGACGAGCGCCGCTTCGCGACTGGGGAACAGGTAGGCAAAGCGCTCGTTGGGTGTGCCCGAGGGCTTGCTCGGATCGAACACGACCTTGGAGACGAATTCGTGATCGTCGAGGCTGGGGGCGCTGGTCAGGCCGTAGCGGATGGAGAGCGCACTGACTTCGGCGGCGAAGCCGGCCATCGTCGCCCTGCGCGCTTCTTCGCCGAGCGCCGTCGCCTGCGTCGCACCCAACCCGCTCGCCAGTGCCTTGCGGGAGATGGCGCTCTGCGCCTGCCTGGCCTGTGCTTCGGCTTGGGCGCTGCGCGAGGCGAGCGCTTCGTCCACCCACACCGCCGCCTCGTTGAGAAACGTGCCGGGGCCGAACACGACCTTGACGGCTTTGCTGCGCTCGAGCTGCCCGCACGGCCCGCCTGCGCCACCCTCCTGGGGAAGTGCGGCTGCCGGCAGGCTGGGCGACATGCAGCCCTCCAGTCCGACGAGCCGGTCGATGTCGGAGCTGAGCACGAGCTTGCGCAGGTCGCCCTTGACGAGCACCTCGACCGGCTCTTCGCCGAAGTGCTTGTAGAAGCTCTGGGTTTCCTTGTAGGTGGAGCTGGAGCTGCCGACAAGCGTGTCGGTCGCAGCGGTCGGACGCAGGCTGAGCGCCGCCACCGCACAGCCGATCCCGAGCAGACCGAGCAGACCGAGCGTCAGCAGCGGCCGACGCGCCGCACGAACGACCAACCCCGAGAACAGCCTCCCCATAGTCACGTTTGAAGGCTAGCGCCGAGCCCGGTGGCAAAGCGCCGGGCAACTCGGCCTACCCAGAGGGGCGGATCGTCGTTCCTGGCAACGACGCACCGAGCGCGGTGTGCTTTGGCGCATAAGCGAGGGAGGACACAGTCAGGGACGACGAGGCGCCCCCTATGGGTCACTCCATGCCCAGCGGACCCTGTGATTCGCCCGAGAGGAACTGGCGGACGAAGGCGTTTTCAGAGTCGAACAGCTCCGCCGCCGGCCCCGACTCGACGATGCGACCGCGCCACAGCACGGAGATGTGCTCGGCCACGCGGCGGGCGGACATGATGTCGTGCGTGATGACCACGTAGGTGCCGCCGTTCTCTTCGTGGACCTCTTTGATGAGTTCGCACAAGAGCGCGGTGCGCACGGGATCGAGGCCCGAGTCGGGCTCGTCGAACAGCACGATCTCGGGGTCGAGCACCAGTGAGCGCGCGAAGCCGGCGCGCTTGCGCATACCGCCGGACAGCTCGTTGGGCATCTTCTCGCCGGCGTCGCCGAGACCGACCTCGCGCATGCGCCGGTGCACGATCTCGGCGATCTCCTCTTCGCCCTTCTCGGTGTGCTGGCGCAGTGGGAAGGCGATGTTGTCGTAGAGGTTCATCGAGCCGAACAGGGCGCCGTCCTGGAAGAGCACGCCGAACTTCTTGCGAATCTCGAACAACTCGGCGTCGGGTAGGCTAGGGGATCGATCGACCCTGCACGATCACATCGCCCTCGTCGGGGTAGAGCAGCCCGACGATGTGCTTGATGCAGACCGACTTGCCGGTTCCCGAGGGACCGAGAATCATCGAGATCTGGCCCTCGGGCAAGCCCATGTTCAGCCCGCGCAGGACGTGGTTGGAGCCGAAGGACTTGTGCACGCCGACGAACTCGATCGCGTCCGGGCGGCCGGTGGGGCGATTGACGCCGGTGTGGAACTCGAACTCAGTATCCCCCCCGCCCCCTGTCGGGGGCGGACCCCCAAGGGGGTAATTGGTGGGAAGACCCCCGCCCCCTGTCGGGGGCGGACCCCTAAGGGGGTAATTGGTGGGAAGACCCCCGCCCTCTGTCGGGGGCGGACCCCCCGAGGGGGGATTGGTGTGAAGCCCCTCGCCCTCTCTCGTGGACGGACCCCCAGAGGGAGGACTAGTAGAAGGACTGTCTGCTGTGGGAGACCCCTCCTGCTCACTCTCGGCCATCGTCAACCCCCGATCGGAGCTTTCGGGTTCGCGCCCCAGAAGATCTGCGTGCCTAGCATCCCGATCAGGTGCACCAAGATGATGTTGAGCACCATTGACTTGGCCGTGGCGGTGCCAACGCCCACGGGGCCACCGCTGGCGTTGTAGCCGTAGTAACAGCCGACGAGCACGATCGCCGTCGCCATGAACATGGCCTTGATCAGGCTGTAGAGGAAGTCGGGTGGGTTCTGGAACTGCCAGAAGATCAGCAGATAGCCGCCCGCGGAGACGGTCGCGACCTGCTGCACGACGGCGATGTAGGAGGCCAGGAAGGCGGCGCCGACGCCCGCCAGGTACATGAACGGGAGCACGACCCAGGCGGCGAGCAGGCGCGTCGCGCACAGGAAGGTCATCGAGTTGATGCCCATCACCTCGAGTGCGTCGATCTCATCAGAGATGCGCATCGCGCCCAGCTCGGCGACGATCCCGGTGCCGACCTTGGCGGCCATCATGTAGCCGAAGGCGTAGGGGATGATCTCGCGCAGGTCGCACCAGGCGGTGAACACGCCCGCGTACGCGGGGGCGCCCTGAGCCTCGAGGAAGTAGGCGCCCTCGATCCCGCACTCCAAGCCGAGCACGAACATCAGCGCCCAGATGATCAGCGTCGAGGAGATGATCAGGATGCCCGCCTGGCGTAGCGACTCGCCGAAGAAGCGAAAGACGCGCAGGCCCCACACGTCGCGTACGACGTTTCCGGCGAAGCGGCCGAACTCGCCCGTCGAGGCGAGTAATTCGCGCGGAGTTACGAGCAGTTCGTTCCATTACTTGATCACCAAAATATTCGGGTGCGTGGCGAGCAGCAACTGCGTGTAGGCGTAGTCGAACGCGAAGATCGCCAGGAAGGTCACGACGACGGCCTGGTTGACGGCCCGGCCGACGCCCTCGGCGCCGCCGGAGGCGGTCATGCCCTTGTAGCAGCAGACGATCGCGATGATCGCGCCGAAGATCGTGGTCTTCAGCGCCGATCCCCACAGGTCGGTCGTGGAGGCGTTCGCGAACAGTGTGTCCCAGAAGGGCCCGAGCGGCTGGCCGTTGACGAGCTCGGCGAGCACCCCGCCGAACAGGCCGAAGAGGATCGCGTACACGTTGAACAGGCCGGTCACGAGCATCAGCGCGAGGAAGCGCGGGACGACGAGATTCTTGACGGGGTCCACGCCGAGCACCTGCAACGCGTCGAGCTCCTCGCGGATCTTGCGCGCGCCGAGGTCGGCGGTGATCGCGGTGCCGGCGACGCCGGCGAGCACGATCGCGGTCACGTTGGGGCCGATCTCGCGGATCGCGGCGAGCACGAAGATCCCGCCCAAGCGGTCCAGCGCGCCGAAGATCGTGAGGAAGTTGGCCGCCTGCAGGCCTGGTGCGGCGTAGCAGATCGCGACGGTGGAGATCAGCAGCGGAAACCAGCACAGGCGCAGGGCGAACAGGAACTGCGAGACGAACTCGCCGCCGTAGGGGTAGGGCGGGCGCAGGGCAGAGGTGATCGTCCTGCCTGTCAGGACCATCATGTCCCCGATTTCCTCGAGCATGTTCCTCGTCGGTAGGAAAGCCCGCTCGGCTGCACTGCGAACCATCGATAACCCCTCCTCGGGGAACGATCCCTTTTTGGGACCTTCGTGTTGCGCCCCCAAACTGTACTGACCCTCGCCGCAACTCTACGCGATTGGCAGGCAGAGCGCCACCGGCGCTGATATCGTGCTGTTCGCTGTGAGGGTCGGCAAGTCGCTTTCGGGGGTATCGCTCGCCATGTGCGGCGCGATCTTTGCCGTGCTTGTGAGCGGCTGCGGCGTCTCGGAGCGCGACGCGCGCGAAGTGGCACGCATCTACCCGGTCGAAGTCCTTGCGGTGCGCTTCCCCGCCAAGCAGGCGATCGCGCACGACACACGCTTCACGCTGGTCGTGCGCAACGCTGGGTCGCGCACGATGCCCAACGTGGCGGTTACGCTCGACTCCTTCTACTACATGAGCAACTACCCCAAACTGGCGGTGCGAAAGCGACCGGTGTGGATCGTGAACACCGGGCCGGGGGCTCACGCCACCAACCCGCCCGTCAAGACCGAGGAAATCGATCCGCCCGGCGGCGGCGAAACGGCCTTCGTGAACACCTGGGCGCTCGGCGCGCTGGCGCCACACACCAGTCGCGCGTTCGTGTGGCTGGTGACGCCTGTGAAGCCCGGCATCCATACGGTGCATTACACGGTCGCGGCGGGACTCGACGGCAAGGCTCAGGCGCGCCTGGCCAGCGGCGGCCTGGCCACGGGCAGCCTGACGGCGTCGATCGCGCCCAAGCCCCCGGCGACGCACGTCAATCCGGAAACGGGTGCGATCGTGCCTGGGCCCTACCCGACGCACGCGACCGAACAGCCTGCTTCCGAATAGAGACGCGCCGCGCCACCAGGCGAGACGCGCCACGGCACCAGGCGAGACACGCCGCGCCACCGAGCTTGCGCCCGGAGCGCATACGGCGACCGAGCACGTTCCAAGCGGTTGGCCACAGCCGTTTGGCCGCGTGTCGAAAGATAGGCGGCCAGCTTTCGCCAGCTGAGCGATACCCGCGCATGCGTTGGGGGCTACGATGCGATTTCGCCTTACGCCTAGACCAAAACAGGAGGAGTCAAGCCGACCCATGCCCAAGAGCCGCCAGACGAACGTGACAGCCGCGCAGTGGAGCGCCAACGGGAGCGCGCTCGGCGCGATCGACCTCACCCTTCCCGCAAACCAGATCTTCGCGTCAAACGTGTTCAGCGTGGCGGTGCAACGCCGGCGTCTGCCCAAGCACGTGTTCAAGGCGCTGCAGCGCACCCTGGAGCGCGGCGAGGCGCTCGACACGACGCTCGCCGATGCGGTCGCCCAGGCGATGAAGGAATGGGCGATGGAGAAGGGCGCGACCCACTACACCCACTGGTTCCAACCGCTGACCGGCTCGACCGCGGAGAAGCACGACTCCTTCTACGGCCCCGCCGGCGACGGCACCGCGATCGCCGAGTTCTCCGGCAAGGAGCTGATCCAGGGCGAGCCCGACGCCTCCAGCTTCCCCACGGGCGGTATCCGCGCCACCTTCGAGGCGCGCGGCTACACCGCCTGGGATCCCACCTCTCCCGCGTTCATCCTGGAGAACCCCAACGGCGCGCTGCTGTGCATCCCGACGGCATTCACCTCCTGGACGGGCGAGGCGCTGGACAACAAGATCCCGCTATTGCGCTCGATGGACGCGCTGTCCGGCGCCGCCGTCGGGGCGCTCGAGCTGCTCGGCATCGAGGACGCCGCGCGCGTGTTCACGACGATCGGCTGTGAGCAGGAGTACTTCCTGATCGACGAGCAGTACTACTTCGAGCGTCCCGACCTGCTCACGACCGGGCGCACGCTGTATGGCGCCAAGCCGCCGAAGGGGCATGAGCTGGACGACCACTACTTCGGCTCGATCCCCGAGCGCATCCTCGCCTACATGCTGGAGTGCGAGGTCGAGCTGGCAAAGCTCGGCGTGCCGATCAAGACGCGCCACAACGAGGTCGCGCCAAATCAGTACGAGGTCGCGCCGATCTTCGAGAACTCGAACGTCGGCGCCGACCATCAGATGCTGACGATGCAGATCCTGCAGAACACAGCCCGTCGTTATGGCCTGGTTTGTCTCCTACACGAGAAGCCGTTCGCGGGCGTCAACGGATCGGGCAAGCACAACAACTGGTCGATGGGCACCGACACCGGCCTGAACCTGCTCGACCCGGGCGACACCCCCGAGGCCAACCTGAAGTTCCTGTTCTTCTGCGCGGCCGTCATCCAGGCCGTCAACAAGCATCAGGCGCTGCTGCGCGCGTCGATCGCCAACGCCGGCCAGGATCACCGGCTCGGGGCCAACGAGGCCCCGCCGGCGATCATCTCGATCTTCCTCGGCGCCGACCTGGAGAAGGTGTTCGCCGCGATCGAGTCGGGCAAGGTGCAAGCATCCAAGCCCGGGTCGTTCCTGGGCCTCGGTACACCGGTGCTGCCGCCGCTGCCACTGCACGGCGGCGATCGCAACCGCACCAGCCCGTTTGCCTTCACCGGCAACAAGTTCGAGTTCCGCGCGCTTGGCTCGAGCCAGTCGCCGGCGCTGCCGAACACGGTGCTCAACACGATCGTGGCGGAGTCGATCGACGAGCTGACCGGCAAGCTGGCGACGGCGCTGAAAGCGTCGGGCGCGACGCTCGAGAAGGCCGTGACGAAGGTCGTCAAGGAGGTGTGGTCGGCCAACAAGCAGATCGTGTTCGACGGCGACGGCTACTCCGAGGAGTGGCATGCAGAGGCCGAGAAGCGGGGCCTTGCGAACCTGCGTACCACGCCCGACGCGTTGCCGTGGCTTGTGGATAAGCAGACCGTGGCCGCCTTCAAGAAGTACAAGGTGCTCTCCAAGCGCGAGCTGGAGTCGCGCCTGGAGGTGTTCACCGAGCAGTACGCGGTCAAGCTCAACATCGAGTCCGAGACCGCGGCGCAGATCGCGCGCACGATGCTGCTGCCAGCGGCCGTCAGGCACCTGAACGAGCTGAAAGCCACGGGCTTGGACGAGCTGGTCGAGGAGGTCGAGCCGCTCGTCAAGGAGCTGCAGTACGCGATCGTGAAGCTGGAGGACGCCAACCTGAGCGACAACCAGCCCGACAGCTCGGCGATGAAGTGGGCGCTCTACATGCGCGACACGGTGATCCCCGCGATGGACGACGTGCGCCAGGTGGCAGACCGCCTGGAGAAGCTGGTCGCCGACGACCTGTGGCCGCTGCCGAAGTACTCGGAGATGCTGTTCATCAAGTGATATCCAAGCCAAGCGCCACCACGAGAGCAGCGTTCAAGCGACGCAGACTGACCGGATCGAGCTCACCGCGCCGGTGAACGAAGCGGTCTGTCGCGACGTTGACGATCCAATCGCAATTCGCGGCGCTTGGCTCACGTACACCGTGCGCGGCGGTCAGCTCGAGCTCTGCGACATGGCCGCGCACGGTGCTCGTCACCACCACACAATTCAAACGGGTGAGCACCGGAATCGCCGTGTCGCGAGTAACGACGACGACTGGACGAACGATCACGCCGAGGTCGACATCCCAGACCTCGCCCCTGGCGATCACGGCTGCGAGTCGCCGACAAGCGCGGCAGCCGCATCGAGCGCGGCCAGCTCGTCGGAGGTGAGCGGCGTCTCCTCGTAGGCAACGCGATAAGAGTCGGTAATGCGACGCTCTCGAAGCTCGCGATTGAGCAGTCTGATACCGGCCCGAACGGCGTCCGCGCGTGAGTGAAACTCGCCGCCGGCCACTACCGAATCGAGCGTGCTCATGTCGTCCTCGTCCAAGCGAACCGCGATCTGTGACATACAAGTAGCATACCAACTTGGTTGTCACGATTGGGATGAGAGCAAGCCGGCGGGCCCACATTGACACAAGCCTGTCAAGGTTGCCGGGGCGCTGCTAGCATCCGTGCCGATGGCACGCGACTACCTCAAGAGCCTGCGCGAGAAGGTCGTCGTCTACGACGGCGGCATGGGCGCGACGCTGGAGCAATTCGAGCTGACAGCGGAGGACTACGGCGGCCTGGCCGGCAAGTGCCACGAGGCGCTCGTGCTCAACCGTCCCGACGTGATCGAGGGCGTGCACGCTTCGATGCTCGACGCCGGCGCCGAAGTCGTGGAGACCGACACCTTCCAGGCCTCGCGCCTGAAGCTCGAAGAGTGGGGGCTGGCCGACTACACGGTCGAGGTCAACACCAAGGCCGCGGAAATCGCGCGCAAAGCCGCCGGCGCCGAGCGCTTCGTCGCCGGCTCGATCGGTCCCACGGGCTTCCTGCCCGCCTCGGACGATCCCACCCTCGGCCAGATCTCCTTTGGCGAGCTAGTGGACGTGTTCGCCGAGCAGGCTGGGGGGTTGATTGATGGAGGGGTCGATCTATTGATTATCGAGACGGCCCAGGACATTCTCGAGGTGAAGGCGGCTATCGCGGGCGTGCGTCGTGCTTTCAGGAGCGCGAATACCACACTCCCGATCCATACCTCCGTGTCACTTCTGCCCAACGGCGGCAAGATGCTGCTCGGCACCGACATCTCGGCCGTGCTGTGCACGCTGGAGGCGCTGAAGGTGGACGTGATCGGACTGAACTGCTCGACCGGGCCGCAGGACATGCGCGACGCGATCCGCTTCCTCGGCGAATTCTGCCCTGTGCCGGTCGCGTGCATACCCAACGCCGGGCTGCCCTTGCAGGGGCCCGACGGCGAGACGATCTTCCCGGAGAAGCCCGAGCCGCTGGCCGAGGCGCTTGGGGAGTTCGTCGAGCGCTACGGCGTCGGCGTCGTCGGCGGCTGCTGCGGCACGACCCCCGCGCACATCGAAGCGATCGCCGAGCGGGTCGCGGGCCATACCCCCGGCGAGCGTCCCGCGCCGCGCCCGCCGCACGTCTCCTCGATGATCGCCGCCACTACCCTGGTGCAGGAGCCGCGCCCGACGATGGTCGGCGAGCGCGTCAACTCCCAGGGCTCGCGCAAGGCCAAGGAGCTCTTGCTCGCCGACGACTACGACGGACTCGTGCAGATCGCCGAGGACCAGGTGGCAGGCGGCGCGCACGTGCTCGACCTGTGCGTCGCCCTGACCGAGCGCTCGGACGAGGACGAACAGATGCGGCTGCTGGCCAAGCGCATCTCTTTGACCCAGGAGCCGCCGATCCAGATCGACTCCACCGAGCCAGAGGTGATCGAACGTGCGCTCGAGCAGATTCCCGGCCGGGCGATCGTCAACTCCGTCAACCTCGAGGCCGGCCGCGACAAGCTCGACCGCGTCGTGCCCACGGCGCTCGCCCACGGCGCGGCGCTGATCGCGCTGACGATCGACGAGGTCGGCATGGCCAAGACGGCGCAGCGCAAGGTCGAGATCGCGCAGCGGATCAAGCAGCTGTGCTGCGACGAGCACGGGCTCGACCCGCAGGTCCTGATCTTCGACTGCCTCACCTTCACGCTCACGACGGGCGACGAGGAGTGGCGGCCCTCGGCCGTGGAGACGATCGAGGGCATCCGCCGCATCAAGGCCGAGATCCCCGACGTCAAGACTTCCCTGGGCGTCTCCAACGTCTCCTTCGGGGTCTCCCCCGGCGCGCGTGCGGTGCTCAACTCCGTCTTCTTGCACCACTGCGTCGAGGCCGGGCTCGACTTGGCAATGGTCAACCCCAACCACATCACGCCCTACTCGGAGATCTCCGACGAAGAGCGCGAGCTGGCCGACGACCTCGTCTTCAACCGCCGCGAGGACGCGCTGGAGCAGTTCATCGCGCACTTCGAGTCCAAGGGCGAGCAGGAGGCGCAGACGAGCGCCAACCCGACCGAGGGGATGGAGCCCGAGGAGGCGCTTCACTTCCACATCCTGCGCCGGCGCAAGGAGGGCGTCGAGGACTGGATCGACGCGTCCGTCGAGAAGATCGGCGCGGTGCCCACGCTGAACGAAGTGCTCTTGCCGGCGATGAAGGAGGTCGGCGACAAGTTCGGCGCGGGCGAACTGATTCTCCCGTTTGTGCTGCAGTCCGCGGAGGTCATGAAGAAGGCTGTCGCGCGCTTGGAGCTTTATCTGGACAAGATCGAGGGCTACACGAAGGGCACCGTCGTGCTCGCGACCGTGTTCGGCGACGTGCACGACATCGGCAAGTCGCTGGTCAACACGATCCTCACCAACAACGGTTACACGGTCGTCGACCTCGGCAAGCAGGTACCGATCCAGACTATCTTGGACGCTGCAGAGGAGCACAAGGCGACCGCTATCGGCCTCTCGGCACTGCTCGTCTCGACCTCCAAGCAGATGCCCGCCTGCATCCAGGAGCTGCACGCCAAGGGGATGGAGTACCCGGTCCTGATCGGCGGTGCCGCGATCAACCGCGCCTTCTCCTATCGCGCGCTGTATCCCGGCGGTAAGGAATCTGAGGAGCAGTACTCGCCCGGGGTCTTCTACTGCAAGGACGCCTTCGAGGGGCTGTCTGTGATGGACCAGCTGATCGACGCCGAGGCCCACGAGGCGCTGCGCGAGAAGCTGCGCGACGGCGCCAACGAGTTTCGCGCCAAGGGCGAGGCGCCGGTCGAGGAGCTCAACTTCGCCGACGATTCGGTGCGCTCGGCGACCGAAACCGACGCGCCCGTTCCCACCCCGCCGTTCTGGGGTGTGCGTGAGATTCCCGTCGATCTCGACGAGGTCTACTCCCACCTCGACACGCATGTGCTCTTCAAGCTGCACTGGGGCGGCAAGGGCGTCAAGGGCGAGGCCTGGCGCGAGCTGGTTGACACCCACTTCCGCCCGCGCCTGGAGCGCATGTGGGCCGAGCAGGACTACCTGCACCCGCGCGCACTGCTGGGGTTCTTCCCCTGCTACGCGCAGGGCAACGACATCGTCGTGCTTGATCCACGTGTGGCGGATGGCGCGCTCGATTCAAGCGATGCAGCCGCCGAGCTAGCCCGCTTTGTTTGTCCGCGCCAGCCCAAGGGCGACCGCATCTGCCTGGCCGACTTCTTCCGTCCTGCCGTGGACGGTAAGCCGCCCGCCGAGCTGGACGTAATCGCCGTGCAGGCCGTGACCGTCGGCTCCGAGGTGACAGAGCTGATGGCCAAACTCGAGACGGACGGCGAGTTCGCCGAGCAGCTCTACGTCCACGGCCTCGGCGTACAGACCGCCGAGGGCCTGGCCGAGTGGCTGCACTGGAAGGCACGCGAGATGCTGGCGATCCCCGCGACGCAGGGTCGGCGCTACTCGTGGGGCTACCCGGCCGTGCCCGAGCAGGCCGAGCACCTCAAGGTGGGGAAGCTGCTCGGCCTGGAGCAGATCGGCATGACCATCTCAGACGGCTACGCCCCGATCCCTGAGCAGTCCACACTGGCGCTCGTCGCCCACCACCCGCAGGCGATCTATTTCGGCACGCGCCAGGGGCGGCTACTACCCGACGGCTCGCCGGACGACGTGATCAAGGGCTCCTACCGCGATCCGTCGCTGTTTGGCCAGCTCGAGGACCTGGATCCCCCTGACGCGGCTGTCGAGCGAGACCCGGGTGGGGCGACGACTGCCGCCCCACCCATTGCGTAAAAGATCGCCGCTAACTGTCCGGCTCAGCCGGTTACAGCCCACGATCCGTCGGCCACGCCACCCGGTTCTCCGCCTGCCCCTCCGATCAGGGCTCCGCCCACGGTAGCCTTGGTCACGTGCATATATTGAGGCATGTTCGATTCGCTTATGGCGTATACACATAGGTTGCCCGCTTCGGCCTTTGCATCTGCCGGACTGCCCGGACACTTGCTACTTGGTGTGACTTCTTCGAATTCTTCCGTCGTCGGATTTTCGACGACTTCCTTGTCATTTTGGTTGATGTAGTGAGATTCCGGCGCCGTCCCGAGAGGGAGCATGAAGGACACCGCCGTACCAACTATTGAAAACGAATACACTTTATCGACAGGAGGCACAGAAGCTGACCACATTCCCTGCTCGCTTGCACCGGAGGGAAGTGTCCCACCGGCGGTCCACGGCGATCCTTCTTTACCGGCTTTGCCTTCCTTGCCGTTACATGCATCGGTCGTCGCGCCACCGACGGTAAAGCTCGTGCCGCCCACTTTGGCGCATGATGCTTCGCTCACCTTGACTTCTTTGGCGCTGACACCTTCTCCGTTGACGCCGTCTTTGCCGGCGGGACCTTCTTTACCTGGGGCACCCGCAGGACCAGTTTCGCCCTTGGGCCCCGCCGGGCCGCCTGGACCTTGGACGCCTCGAGCGCCGGCATTGCCCTTCAATGCCTTCAGCACCTTCGGATTGATCTGTTTGGTCGAGGTGATCAGGTATTTACCGGCGGCGTATGCCCCGCCGCTCATCGCGAACACGAGCGCGAGCGTCAGCGCGATATTGGCATAGGTGAAGTGTTTACGTAGTCTCGAGTACATTGTTCCTCTCGCTTATCGGTTCCGTGCTCGCCGGTCTGGCTAGCCTTTGGCTTTCTTGGTCCTGCTCTTGGCTTTCTTGTGCTTGCCGGCCTTCTTGGCTTTCGTCTTCGCGCAGCCCGTTACCGCGATCGGCGTGGCCTGGCTGATCTTCATTCCGTTGGCGGCGACGAAAATCGTAGGCATTGTGAGTTTTGCCTTGCACAAGTTTCCGTTGGCCGCGAGCGCCGAATCCGTACCCTCCGGCAACTTCAGTTCGAACACGCCGATCGGCACGTCAGGGATTGTCCTGAACGTGCTGCTGGTGATCCCGTTCGAGCTGATGAACGTTTCTCCGTGCAGGTATACGGTCACGCCCTCGCCCGAGAGCGCTACGACCAGTTCGGGGAACTTCGCGCCGCCGTGGCTGACGAAGTATGCAGGACCCGCCAAATGCACGGGCAACACCGGCGTCGTCGCAGTCGCCGTGCCGATACGCGAGTCCGGCGGGCATGCCGCCGGGTTCGCATCGAACACGGTGTCAGGACAAGCCTTCTGCAGCGTAGTCAAGCGCGAAGGCAGCTGCTTTGGCAGGTCCACCTTGACCTTGCCGATATTTGCCTGCGTGCCGAACGGCGCGCTCGGATAGGTGAGCTTGACGTTCAGGCTCGCTCCGTCCTTGCGCGAGGTCTTCCCTGACGTGGACACCTTGAAGATCGGTTTGAACTTCAGCGTCGCACAGTTGGTCACCTGGAAGGGAACCGACACACTCGACACTGCCCCCTGGCTGCTGGTCAGACTTCCGCCGATGGCCGTCGGCGCACAGTCGGTCGGGTTGAACGTGAAGTCCGGACGGTCGATCGACACCTCGATGTGCTTGATCTGCAGTGGAATCCCGTCGAGGATCTGCGGGATCGCGTAGGGCCCGGTCGTGTCGCTGGTGATCGTCAGGGCGGCATTCAAGGGGTTGACTTCGATCTTTGCCCTTACGATCACCTTCCCGAGGTCGAACGGGCCGGCCTTCGCGGGGTTGACGATCGATAGGCCATATGGCGCGCCCTCGTATGGGCCGGTGATGAACACTTCGCCGCCGGTAACGGCGTAGGGGTTGCCACCCAGCCCGACGCTGACGATCGTGTGCCCAATCAGGCTTTCCTGACCGCATGTGCCCGCGTTGGCCTGTGCTTCTTCGCATAGCCTGACGCTGGAGAGCGTGCCCAGCAGACCGGGGGGCATCTTCAGCTGGATCGAATCTAGGTTTTGGTTGCCGTCTTCACGGCTCATCGTCATCCGAAATGGGGTGAATGCGCCAGCCTGAATATTCAGGCTGCCCGTCGTCAGGCTAGGGGCAAACGGCAGCGGATCCCTGCACGGACTCCCGTTGGGGCCCGAGGTGATATTGAATTCCGAGGAGGAGCTAACTGCGGGACTACCTGACCACGGCTCTATCGATGCGCTCGTCGTGTACCCGCCGCACAGTGCCGGCGTCCCCAACGGCGCCCTGGACCCACCAAAGAAGTGCAGGCTCAAGTCTTCGAAGGGCAGCTCTGGCGTTTCCTCGAAAGTCGACACCAGCTGACCGGTCACGGGGTCTGGTTTGACTTCTCCCGCAAGCTTGACTCGCACACCCGATACTGGGTCATAAACCACAATATAGAGCGCGACCAACGAACCGAATGGGTTGGCGTCCTGCTGAGCCAGATACACCGCTCCGGTCAACGGATTGGGCAACAGCGGTGTATGTATTTCTACAGTCCCAACCTTCGCGGATCCAGGACATTCCTGTTCAGCTGAGCTTGCAAGTCCGACCTGGCCCAGACCGCACGCCGTGAGACCGTCTGCGCCCGCGGGATTCAAGACCACGCCCGCCGGCAACGTGACAGTCGTATTCCTAACGGAGGACTCCGCCAGGCCGACTGGGTTCAAGCTGGCTTCTTGGGGAACATGTACGCCGACCGTCAGCCCCGTCGGTGTGCTTGCATGTTGGCCATCCGGCGCCACGCTGATCGATGGTTCGAAATTGAGTGCGTTGCACCCAGTCATTCCAATCGGATTTTCCAGCGCGTCGTCGAGCGTGTAGCCAAACGGCTCGGTGAAGAGACCTACCTGTTCCCACGAGTCGGTTTCGACAGTGGTGTGAAACGGTCGCGAGCATGACGTCGGCATGATCAAGAAGGGTCGCAAGGCTTCTTTGGCGGGGCACGCCGGTTCAGCTCCACGATTCTTCTCTTCCCACGGTTCGTCGTCAGCCATGCACAACGTGCTACGGGCGTTGTCGTGGCGCGAATCGTTCGGTACGCCCCAGAACGTCACCACGTTGCCAATGAAGGCGAGACCCTGAGTGATGTTGGGAACTGTCACCACGACACCGTAATCGCCTCCGGTGCGCACCGCCGTGTCGAGCACGACGGAGCCTACGGGCGTCTGGAACCCGAACTTCGCGGGCTCGCCCACGGAGGGTTCCAAGTTGTACAAGGGCTCTGAGATCGCGTACGGGACATACGGAGTCGGTTTGACGTTTGTAACGATCGGCGTCACCACACCTACGACCGTGTTGTCCGGACAATAGCCTTTTCCAGACAGGATTTGAGCGAATTCGTGCAGGCTGCACTTGGGTAGCGGCGTGGGGTTCCCAAGCAGCCCCGGAGGCAGGTTGAAACGCAAATCCTTCGTCATCGCCACGGGCTGGACTTCCAGCCTATTTGTTGTTTCCAGGATTTTATTTTCATCGAATGTAGGGGTTGTCTGGGTATTGAGCATCAAGGTGGTCGTCAGCTGGAATGGGTGCGAGCCCGCCTGCGTAGCGGCTAGACCGCCTTCTTCTTCGGGGCTCAGTTCATATGTCTGAACACCGTAGGAGGGCGCCGGCTGTTCGACTGCAAGCACGTGACGCGAGAGGACCGGCGGAGCGCCGCCTCCGGACACGCTCACCTCGTTTGGCTCATTTCCCGCTCCGGGCGTCACGTTCGCGTTGATCGCGATCATGATGTGTTCGTATGGCCGTACCGGCGCGGCATATGCGCATTCCACAGTCTGCCCGACTATTGAACAGAGTTTTTTGACGCCGGACCCAGATAGTTCTTTTTCTATGGTCAACTGTCCGTACCAGCCGATCGTGCCTCCCCCTCCTTCCGCGTGCACGCCCGTTGGCGTCACGCCGTCGGGCAGCTTGTCGACCACGGTGATGAAATGATGGCTTTCCCCATGCAACGCTTCGGACAGATTTTCGGGCAGGCTCCCAGGAGTAGCGGCGTCACCGACATTCGCTATGTCCAGCAGAATCGTCGTCTGGTCTCCTGTCGGGCTCGCCGGAGAGGACACCACTGCCAGATGCCACCAGGGCTCCGCGGCGCTCGCCTGCGCGGGTACGCAGAGGAGCAATGAGACCACGGCGACCACCCACGCGATCATGATACGTCCGTCAATCGGCTTCACCGTGGCTCACCCGCCCCTCTGCTCTTGCCGGATCTACGCACACCTGAGCTCTTCCCCCTCTTTGCTTGGGACCTCTTCTTCTTCTTGGGCCGCTTCTTTCTAGCCTTGTGCTTGGGTTTCACGACCGTCTTTGTTTCTTCGACGACGTTGCCGACACCGGCGAACGTCGCGCTCGGGGCCGGGCCGAAGACTTCCGGCTGCGGCGAGGGGGCGGCCTTGCAGGAATCCCCCGAACTGCAGGGTGGCGAAGACACGGGTTCGGCCCGACATGGGGCGGCTTCGCCGCAAACATGGGCGTCGTACACGTCATAGGCCGTGTCGTAGTCTTCGGACACCAGCCGGCTCGAGGTCAAGAAGAACACATCGTCGCCGCTTTCGCTCGCGTCGAGGAACGCCGATTCTTGCCTCGATTGCCCCGAGGAGATCAAGTTGACACATCCACCCGTCCGTTCATTGAACGTCGCGCTCGCGTTCGTGCAGTTCCCGAGCCCTGACGGCTCATACTCATAGACATCCGTGAGGCCATTGGTGTCCTGCGGCACGAGCGCGTCGCTGCTGTCGAAGAACAGACGGCCTTCGTTGGACAGGTAGCGCGGTTGATAGTAGGCGACTTTCCAGTTCACGTCCCAACCTGGTGGGATCGCGCTTGCAAGCCAACGCGGCGCTTCGTTTCCATCCATCGGACCATCGCCCCCATCCCACGAGCCCACGAAATCCATCAGGGTCGAACCACCTCCCCTGCTTCCTCCTGTGGAGGTATCCAGAACTCCGATCGGTCGAGCGCCGCTTGGATTGCACGAAACGCACACCAGGCGATTTGCCCGAGCGTCATACAGGTAAACCTCCTCGTCCGGCTGCCCGCTGCGCGCGTCGCGGTTGTCATAGCCCGTCAGCGACCGATCAGACATAAAGGTAAGGTAACGCCCGTTCGGGGAGACACGCGACGTGATCTTTTCCAGCTCCCTGAAATTGTCAAACCCGTGCCAGTCGTGGGCGTCTTCAGGTGAAAGCGTCGCGATAAAGGTGGTCGTCCATTCGCCACTGCTTTCGTGCAGTAGATAGAGGTTATCGCCGCCCCTGCTAGCGCCGTTGGCGAGGACCCCTCTCGCCACGAAATATATCGAGGAGGCGTTTTCGCTCGTACCCAGCAGATTATTCTGGACACCGGCGTTCGGTTCGCCTGCGAGATGTCCGGCGGTGAGGTCTCTCGCGACGCCCGTCGAGGTGTCGAATTCGTACAATTCGCCTTCTACCTTTTCGTTACCATTACCCGCCTGTTCTAGATAGAAGATCCTTTTTCCGTCCCGGCTCATGGTTTCGAATCTTGTGTTTCCTTTGGGTGCGCCAAGCGGCACGGTCGTCTTTTCGACCATATCTCGCACATAATATTTTGCATCCCCCCCAACCGATCCATAATGGAAGACCACCCAGCGGCCGTCGCTGGACAAGGCATTCGGGGTCTGGCCTCCCATCGTGCTCGTATCGACCTCGTTACCGAACGCCACGCCCGGCGGAGATTCACCGTTGGGCAGCACGTTTATGAGCTGCAATTCACCCCCGCTCCACTCGAACAGATTGTGTAGTTCCTTGCTGCTTGTCGTGGCTTCTTCGGTCAGATCGCTGTAGCTGCTGAACACAATATGATCGAGATCGGGCGTAGCTGTGACGAATTCGGGAAAGCTGGTGGCAGTCCATTCGTTGGGTGGTGGATCTAGTTTTACACCCGGGGGTAGATTGGACGTGGTCACGAGCGGTTCGTATTCTTCGCTCACGTTGTTGCGCAGATAGAGGGTCGGTTCGGTCGCCTGGCTCGACTGTGGTGCAAGCCCAAAGCGCGGTTCGAAGGTCGCCTTGGATAGGTCGGGTGAAAAGAGATAGAAGGCTTCGGCCGTTTCAATCAGGTCGGTGTTCGGTCGGCCTTCTGGTTCCAAGCCTCCGGTAGGAGAGATGTCCCGCGTCCTCCAACCGCCCTTGGCGCGGCTCGAGAGCAGTGTTGCAGAAGACAGGGCTTCCAGGTTCTGGCCGACGTGACCGCTGATGTTTTCTCCAATCGGTTCACTAGCGGTGTATGTGATCCCACTGCCATCGGCGGCGGCCTGGGCGATGGCGGTGTTTTCGATCAAGGCGCCACCTTTGTCCGGTGGGGACACCAATTCCCACCTGCGCCCGTCGGGCAGTTCCAGCGCACCGCCGGCACGCTGTGTCGTGAACGTCCGGTCGGTGCCATCAAACACTTCGCCGGACTGGAGCACCACGGCACGATAGTGATATGTTTGGCCCGCTTCCAGGCCCTGCAGATGCGTGGCCAGAGATTGAGGCGCGCTTCCTGCGCCAAGATCCAGCCCCGGCGGGGGAGCTGGCGCATACGATCCATAGGCTTCCGTCTCGCCATATTCGATGTAATAACCTGTGTCAGCGCCGTTTGGATTCACTTCGAGCTGCACCGTCGCGCTGCTCGACCTCACTTCCGCGGCGAACACGTTGCCAAAGAATGGGCCCGCGATGAATTCCTGGTCCTGGGTCGAGCTGGCAACGCCGGAGGAGTTTTCCGCCACCAGACGGTAGTGATAGGTGTTCTCGGGCGTGAGACCGGTGACGACTGCGCTCACCGCTACCGGACTTGTGCCTTTTCCGACGCTCGCCGGAGAGCAGGGCGCGCTCTGTCCATAGGAGGCGGTGGGCCCATATTCGAACACACAGCGCGTGACCGGTTCGCCTTCGGGATCCACCGTGCCATTGAAGGTAACGCTCCTTGGCGACCGGCCGCTGAGCTGCCCGGCGCTCACGCTCGGAACGGTGACAGCGTTGAAAAACGACACCCTTCCGGTTGTGACGTCCGATGCATAGACCGTGCCGTCGCTGGCATCAACCGCGACTCCACGACTGAAGCCCAAATGCCCAAGACCGAAGCGCTCGATCGGAGTGCCGGTCAAGCTGAACGCTCCGATGGTGCTTTCCGTAAAAAAGGGGTTGACATTGTCGATATAGATCTCGCTCTGCGCTGGGTCCACCGTCAATCCAGTATCAAAATTGGCGGCTGGATCTTCACTATCGAGATTTGGTTTTATGCTTAGGCCGGATTTCGTGTAGCTCTCTATTTTCTCACCTTTGTTGAGATAGAAATCGCCGCCGGTATCCAATCCAAACCCATTTCGCAGGGACGTATCGCCACTATCCGTTTCGGAGATATATTCGTTGACCAGGCCGTCGGTAAAGCTGTCGACCCGTCCGGAGGCATGCTGAAGGACCCACACGGTGCCGTCCGGACCCACCGCCACGCCCAGGTCGTTAGCCCCCTTTGAGAATGCCCCTTTGGGAGCGCCCGTCAACTGGCTCTGGTATGTGCCCGCTGCACTGAACTTGTCAACGACGCCGTGGATGTTGTCCACCACGTACACGTCCCCCTGGGAAGGATCCAGCGGATTGCCCGAGTTGTCGACCGCGATCTCCGTCGGTTCTGAGAACGCCCCCGTAGGAGAGCCGGACCCGTCGAATTCGCCGAGGATCGACGTCCCGGTTTCGTCGAACTCCACGACGTGTTTGCTCGCCCGATCGACGACGTAGACATCGTGCGTCGTGTCGTTGACCGCCACGCCGAAAGGTTCGGAGCCACCGGCCGGGAATGAGCCGGCGAATAGGTGTACTACCTTCGCCTGTGCCGAGGCGCTCAAGAGCGATGCGCAGCCTCCCAACATGCAAAACCAAACAACGACCAACGAGCCGCACCGGCGAACACTCATCGATACATCCCCTCGTCAAGAAAAGAAACCACGCGAACAACTCCCTCTCATTCCAACCCCGGCACCTCTCCCAAGGCCCCCTCGACCAAGCGTTTTGCGACCGTCCCCATGGACCGCCCCCTGACACGACCGTATGTTGCGTCCCAAAGCACCACTTGTGCCAAGACGACGCCATTATATACCTAACGCTCAAGTGTTGTCAAGAGACCGCTGCCGATACTGCTGTCTAAGCCACTTGTGAAAGATGCTGAGCACCATGTATTAGCGCCAGCTTCTGGGCGCGGGAGAGGCGCTTGATCCGCGCCTCCTCGCCCATCGCCGCGCTGCAGTCGACCATCGCGACCGCGCGGCCCGTTTGGCCTCTCTTGGGTCTGTGATACGTGTTCTGGGCGCTAAACTTCGCCACATGACGACCAAGGAGCGCCTGCACGAGCTTGTGGACGAACTCTCCGAGCCCGAGGCTGAGCGTGCGCTCAGCCTCGTGGAGAAAGAGCGTGATGATCCTGTGATCGCGGCGTTCCGCGAGGCCCCCGAGGACGACGAGCCCTGGACCGACGAGGACGAGGCGGCGATGGCCGAGGTGAGAGCCGACGAAGCGGCAGGGGTCCCGACGATCCCGTTCGAGGAGATCAAGGCCAAGTACGGGCTCTCGTGAGCGGCGAGACCGCCGGCAACAAGCCTTGGTCGATCAACCTCACCAAGCGAGCCGACAAGGACATGGAGCGCCTGGACCAGCCTGTACGCCAACGCGTCGCAGACGCGCTCGACAGGCTCGCCAAGGACCCCCAGAGTGCAAGCCTACGCAAGCTCGCCGGCCGCTCCGGGTCCCGCCTGCGCGTCGGCGATTGGCGCGTACTCCTCGAGCTCGACAACCAGACCCAGACGATCCACGTCAAGCGCGTCCTGCCGCGGGGACGGGCATACGACCGCTGAAGCAACTCGCTCCAGGAACGCCAGCTTCTCGCGGCGCGAGAGCCGCTTGATCCGCGCCTCCTCGCGCATCGCGGCGCTGCGGTCGGGCATCGGCGCGGCGAAGGCCAGCTCGACCGGCAGCCGGCTGGCGGTGTAGCGCGACGCCTTCCCCGCCGAGTGCTTGGCTACACGCTTCGTGATGTCAGTCGTCCAGCCGGTGTAAAGCGAGCCATCCGCGCAGCGCAGCACATAGACCCACGCCTCACTCACGGTTGGGCGCGAGAGGGCACCCGGCGAGAGGCTCCTGGCAATGGCGGTAGCTTGACCGGTGTGGCGTGCATCGTGCGCAGGCGCACGTCCTTCCAGGAGAGGCCCTCGTTGACGAGCGCCGGGGTGCCCATGATGACGGCGGTGGCGACCTCGACGGCCTGCAGCACGATCCCGTAGGCGAGCGCGTCGGCGCTGGGCACGTGGTAGGCGCCGGCCAGCACCGCCACGCACGCCGCTTGGAACACGCCGACGTTGGCCGGCGTAGCCGGGATCACTGCCGTGACGTTGACCGCGAACAGGACGGCCGCGGCGGCACCGAAGCCGACCTTGCTGCCCAGTCCCAGCGCCATCAACAGCAGCCAGCAGGAGAGCCATTGCAGACCCCACGCCGACAGCTGCAGGCCCGTCGCCGCGGCCGCCTGACGCGGGTTGCGAAACACTTGCAGGCCCGCGCGCACGCGTACGAGCGCGGCGCGCACATTCGCGAGCAGCCGGCCCAGCCGCCGCGAGCGCGAGACTGCGGCCGCCGGTACGAGCACCGGCGCCAGCAACAGCGCCACCAGTACACCCAGCGGCGCCAGCCCGACCGCCAAGAGCGCGTCGGTGTGTTTGCCGGCGAAGCTGACGCTGGAGAACATCACGCCGCCTAGGATCGCCAGCGCCAGCAGGTTGAGCAAGGTCTGGGAGACCATCGTGCCGAGCACGACCGGCAGCGTCTCGCGCGCGCGGCCGATGCGGCGCGCCACGATTAGCGCGCGCGAGGGCTCGCCCAGGCGGGCAGGGAGCGTCGCCGACATCAACACGCCGATGAAAGTGCCCTGCAGCGCGTCGCGACGGCGTGCCGTGCGCCACGTCGGAGCCGCCTTGAGGATCGCGTGCCAGGCGATGCCGCGCACGAACATCGACGCGCACATCACACCCACCCCAGCGGCTAGGAGACCCGGCTTTGACGCGACGAGGCTGGCCGCCACTTTCGTGACGCCGATCTTCTGCAGCGCCAGGTAGGCCAGCACAAGCCCGGCGAGCGAGGTTGCCAGCAGGCCAAAGCGTGAGAGCACATGCAGGGCGCGGCTGCGCACGGACGCGGGCGCCTCCCACCCACCGCAGGGGGTACAAGCAGGAAGGCTCGGCAAACGCTGCGCAGGTACGCGCGGGCGCAGGTCGGCGGGAGCGAGGCCGTGGCGGACGGCGACGCGCGAAAGGCGTGAGGCGGGCTGGCCGACGGCGATTGCCCGCTCGTAGACCGCGACGACCTCCTGCGCCACGTGCGTCCAGGAGAAGCGCTCGGCGTGCTCGCGCGCGGCCACAGCCATGCTTTCGCGTCGCGCCGGGTCGAGCGCCAAGCTGCGCAGCGCCTCGGCCAGCGCCAGCGCGTCGCCGGGCGCCACCAGCAAGCTGTCCTGACCGTCGCGCGCGACGTCGCGGTAACCGGGAATGTCCGAGGCCACCACCGGCGTGCTGGCCGCAAACGCCTCTGTCAGCACCATGCCGAAACTCTCGCCGCGCAGCGACGGCGCACACAGCACCTGCGCGCGCGCCAGCTCCTCGTTCTTTTGCCGCTCGGAGACCTTGCCCAGCGCGCGCACACCGCGGTCGTCGAGCAGCATCGGCGCGATCTCCTCGGCGCTTGCGCCGACCAGCGTTAGCGTCGCGGGGATCTGCTCGCGCAGCGCCTCGAACGCACGCAGCAGCACCGGCAGGCCCTTGCGCTCGACGGCCTGGCCGACGAACAGGATGCGCAGCGGCTCGTTGTGGCCTTCGAAATCGCCACACCCCCCGCGCGCGCGGGGGACAACCCCATTTTTGGACACCTCGGAGACCGACCCTGTCGCCCCCAACCCGCCCTCGGCCGCGTCGAGCAACACCCCGTTGGGCACGATCCGGTAGTGCCCGCCGTAAAAGCGTCTGGCCGTCCAAGCGGCGGCCTCGGACACGGCGATGCGCGCGTGCAGGCGGTTCATGCGCCGCTTGCCACCCATGACAAGCGCCCCGATCTGGTTGGAGGCGACGTTCGTGGAGTACGTGTGAAACGTTCCTACGAGCGGCAGCTCACCTGAGGACATCAGCGCGTCGAAGCCGACCAGCGGCACGATCGGCTCGTGGATGTGCGCGACGTCATAGCCGCCCTCGCGCAGCGCTTTGCGGATCGCATAGACCGAGTGCGGCGTGCCCGTCAGGTTCGAGACCGCGCCATTCGCGGGAATCCCGATCGTGCGGCCCAGCGCGATGAAGTTCTGCGGCGGCTCCAGGCGCTGCGGGCGCGCCCCCCGGTGCAGGCGCGCCGACAGCGCGTCGTCGGGGTCGAACGGCGCCAGGATGTCAGCCTCGTGCCCCTGTGCGCAAAGCTCCGCCGACAGCGCCTCGATATGGCGCGTGACGCCGCCCGGGTAGGTCCAGGAGTACGGCGAAACCAAAGCAATCCGCACGGATCAACTGTAGCCTCTGGGGCGGAGCCATGACCGAGAGCCATTTCGTCAAGTACACCTTCCTCAAGCTCGACCCCGCCTGGCGGCGGCTGGACGGGCAGGAACGCGCTGAGCACAAGCGCGAATTCGCGGCCGCCTGCGAGGACTTCGCCGACGGGCACCTGCTGCAGAGCTTCTCGCTCGTGGGGACGCGCGGCGACGCCGAGCTGCTGTTGATATCGGAGGCCGAGAACCTCGACCGCATCCACGAGTTCCATGTAGTTCTGGCCCAGAGCGGGCTTATGCAGTGGGCGGCGCAGCCCTACTCGTTCTTGGGAATGCGCAAGAGCTCGGAATATTCCGAAGACGAGCGCGTGCGCCCGCGCGGGTTCCGCGGCAAATACGTGTTCGTCTATCCCTTCGTGAAGTCGCGCGAGTGGTATGCGCTACCGGCCGAGGAGCGCTGGCGGATCATGCAGGGGCACATCGCCGTGGGACGCGAATACCCGGGTGTGGATAACCACACGACCTATTCCTTCGGCCTGGACGACCAGGAGTTCGTCGTCGCCTTCGACACCGACGACGTCGGCACCTTCCTCGACCTCGTGCAGCGCCTGCGCACAACCGAGGCCTCGCGCTTCACCGTCAGGGACACGCCCAGCTTCACGTGCATCGCGTGCTCGCTGGAGCGCGCGCTGAACGCGCTCGATGGGGAGCCGATCGCCATGGACACCCAGGCGTTGCGCGGTTGAATCGATGAGCCCCGCCGCGAAGAGCGCAGGACAGCCCGCGCGCCGGGCGCCGGCGAAACGCAAAGCGACCTCTCAGAAGGCAGCCGTGGAGGAGCTGCGCGCCGCTGACCCCACGATGGCCGGCCTGATCGACATGTGCGGCGTCATCTCCAGCCCGCCGCGCAAGAAAGCCGACCCCGAGGAGCACTACGGTGCGCTGCTGCACGCCGTCGTCAACCAGCAGCTCTCGGTGAAGGCGGGCGCCGCGATCTACGGCCGGCTCACCGAGCGCTTCGGTCATACCCCCAAGCCGCAGGAGCTCCTGGCCGACGACCCCGAAGAGCTGCGCCTCGCGGTCGGATTGTCGCGCTCGAAGGTCGGCTTCATGCGCTCCCTGGCTGAGCACATCCTCTCGGGAGAATTGGAGCTCGACCGTCTCGACTCGCTCTCAGACGAGGAGGTGATGGCCGAGCTCGTGGCGGTCAAGGGCATCGGCGAGTGGACGGCGCATATGTTCCTGATGAGCCACCTGCACCGCCCCGACGTGATGGCGCCCGGGGACCTGGGTATTAAGCGGGCGATCGAAAAGGCCTATGGGCTTGAAGACCCGGACCGCGAGACGCTGGAGCGCCTAGCCGAGCGCTGGCGCCCACACCGCACGCTTGCCTGCCGCTACTTGTGGCGTTCGCTGAACAACGAACCGGTAGCTCCCCCAACAGGGCACCCCGGCAAGAAGAGCGTCAGGTCCTCGGCAAAGTCGTGAGCGAGCAGCATCGCGCCGCTCCCCGGCCGTCAGACCGCTGAGACCTGCTCTTCCTCGGCAACGCGGAACGAGGAGCCGCAACCGCAGGCGGCGACCACGTTGGGGTTCTCGACCTTGAAGCCGGCGCCTTGCAGGCTTTCTTGGTAGTCGATGATCGAGCCGCTCACGAACTGGAGGCTCTCTTTGTCGACCAGCAGCTTGAGGCCCTGGTCTTCGAAGACAAGATCGCTATCGCGCTGCTCGTCGAAGGCGAGCTGGTACTGGAAGCCCGAGCAGCCACCGCCGCGCACACCGACGCGCAGTCCGGCAAGCGCCATGTCGGCCTGCTGGGCCTCGAGGAACTCGCGCACCTTCTCCGCACCCTTGTCCGTAATCGAGATCATCGCTTTCCAAAGTATAGCGACCCGTTTTCTTGGCTAAGCTGGGAGGCATGCCCACCGCAGAGGAGCTCCAGCAACGCATCGAAGCC
Organism: uncultured Solirubrobacterales bacterium; assembly: GCA_963725265.1. Taxonomy (GTDB): domain Bacteria; phylum Actinomycetota; class Thermoleophilia; order Solirubrobacterales; family Solirubrobacteraceae; genus Palsa-744. The sequence continues at coordinate 803,557 of CAVRXP010000001.1, read as the reverse complement.
GCGATCCCGGGCGCGCGCGCCGAAGTCGAGGACTACACCGGCGGTGGCGACCACTTCCGCGCGACCGTCGTCGCGCCGGCCTTCGCCGGGCGCAGCCGCATCGAGCAGCACAAGCTTGTCTATGGCGTGTTCGGCGATGAGATCGGCGGCCCGATCCATGCGCTCTCGCTGAAAACCTTGACCGAGGAGTAGCCGATGTCCGACACCAATCCCATCCGCGACGCGATCTCAGAGGCGATCTCCGAGCACGACACGATCCTCTTCATGAAGGGCACGCCCGAGGCGCCCGCGTGCGGCTTCTCCGCGCGCACCGTCGCGATGCTGCAATCGCTCCAGGCGCCGTTCGCCGCCGTGGACATCCTGCCCGACCCGCGCATCCGCCAGGAGCTCTCGGCTATCTCCGGCTGGCCCACCATCCCGCAACTGTTCGCCGGAGGCGAGCTCGTTGGGGGTTGCGACATCGTCACGGAGATGTACGAGTCGGGCGAGCTGGCCGAGACGCTCGGGCTGGAGGACCAGGGCGCGGCCGGGGACGGCGAAGGCGAGGCCCCCGTCTCCCCACCGGCAGGCGAAGTCCACCCTGAAGGGCGCCCCCCACAAGGGGGGGCAGGCAGGCAGCCGGCAGGCTTCACGCAGATCGAGAACCGGCTCGGTTGAGCGCCTCGTGCTGCGCTAGGGTCCGCCGCGCAGCATGAACCCCGTCGCGGTCGTCACCGACACCACCAACTACCTGCCGCGTGAGCTGGCGGACAGCGAAGGCATCCACCAGGTCAGCCTGTACGTCGGCTGGCAGGACGACCAGCGCCGCGAGCTGGAGCTTGAGAGCTTCGACGCCTTCTACGCCCGCCTGGGCACCGACCCTGTCCTGCCCACCACCTCGCAGCCCTCGATCGGCGACTTCCTCGCCGTGTGGGAGCCGCTGCTCAAGGCCGGGCAGGACATCGTCTCGATCCACCTCGCCGGCGGCATCTCCGGCACGTGCGAGTCCGCGCGCCAGGCGCAGAGCCTGCTCGTCGAGCGCGGCCTGGGCGAGCGCATCGAGGTGATCGACGGCGAAACCGCCTGCGGCGGGCTCGGCATGGTCGTGCTGGCCGCAGCCGCCGCCGCGCGAGCAGGCGCGGACAGGGACGCGGTCGCCGCACGGGCACGCGAGGCGCGCAAGGCGTTGCGCATCTGGTTCTGCGTGGACACGCTCGAGTACCTGCGCCGCGGCGGGCGCGTCGGCAATGCACAGGCGTGGATCGGCAGCACGCTCAAGATCAAGCCGATCCTCTCGCTCGAGTACGAGATCGTCCCCGTCGAGCGCGTGCGCACCGCCAAGCGCGCGTTCGAGCGCATGGTGCAGTACGCCCAGGAACTGCACGACAGCGGCGCCGACCGTTGGGTCGTGCAGCACATCCAGGCCAGCGAGCAGGCCGAGCGCCTGATCGACCGCTGCCGCGAGATCTTCGGCTCAGAGCCGCTGTTCTGCTCTGAGGTCGGGCCGGTGATCGGAACGTACACCGGCCCGGGCCTGCTTGGCGTCGGCGCGCTTCCCGCCTCGTTCTTCGTCTGAGCGCCCGGCTTCAGGCGCGTCGGCGTTTGCGCCGACGGCGACGCCCCAGCAACAGCACCCCGACCACGCCGACGCCGATCGCGATCTCGCGCTGGTGGCGCTCGACGTGCCCGCGCCAGTCGGTGATGCGCGCGACTTCGCCGTGCAGGTTGTTCAGCGACACTGCCAGCTCTGCGCGATTCGACTCGATCGAGTCGCGGATCTCAGCTGTCGAGCGTTGAGCCATCGACTGTCCCCCTTCCAAGGTCTGTGTCCGATGCGGGCCCGGGCGGCGGCACCGGCGTCGGGGTCGGGCTGGTGACCGGCACCGCTGTTGGCGTCGGCGCCACGGGCGCGGCCGGCGTCTCGGCTGAGGCGCTGACCGTCTCGCGGATCTTGCGCGCCTCCGCGATTGCCATGTCCGGCGTCGGCGGCGCGCCGGCTTTGACCGCCCTGTAGGCGAGCAGGCCGGCGAGCACGCCCAGCACTACGAGGATCAGGGCCATCGCGAAGAAACCCCAGAAATAGGTGAACGCGCTGCCGATCGGCAGCACGTAGTAGAGCAGCCAGGCACACCCGATCAAGACGAAGAACAGCGCTGTCATGAAGAACACGCCGGCGACGATCCCGACGACCGCCCCCTTGGCAAGCCGCGTCGCCTTCTCTGTTACCTCGGTCTTCGCGAGCTCGATCTCCTCGCGGATCAGCAGGCTCGCGCGCTCGCTGACCTCGGTTATCGCTGCAGCGATGCCCTGCTGTCGCCCGTCCTTGCCGGGGGGCGGATGGGGCGTCGTCGCTCACTCCGGCGGCTCCTCGTCGAACACGCGCCGCCACAGCTGGGCGGCCACCCGCTGGGTGAGGATGCTCGCCAGAGCGCCGACGGCGGTCAGCAGACCCGACCACATCACACGCTTCATCAGCTCGTTCTCCATCCGCGGAAGTCTAGTGGGCGCGCGGACGGCCCCGCTGCGTAACCTCCGCAGTCCTCCAGTCGGCGGCTCGTGCGTGCATAGACTGAGAGAGATGCCCGAAGCGCCCGTCCAAGATTTTCCATTGTTTCCGCTGGGGATCGTCGCGCTGCCGACCGAGAGCGTGCCGCTGCACATCTTCGAGGAGCGCTACCGCACGATGATCGAGCAGTGCCTCGACGGCGAGCGCGAGTTCGGGATCGTGTGGCTCGCAGACGACGAGCTCAAGCCGGTCGGCTGCGCCTGTGAGATCGAGAGCGTGCTCGAGCGCGAGGACGACGGGCGCATCACGATCCTCGTGCGCGGCACGCGCGTATTTCGCCTGCTCGAGCGCCAGGACGACCTTCCCTATCCTGCCGGCATTGTCGAGTTCGTCGCCGAGCGCGAGGAGGACCCCGACGAGCAGACCGGGCGCGAGGCGCACGACCTGTACAGCGAGCTTGTCGAGCAGGCCGACCGACCGCACGCTCGAGCCGCACGAGCTGGCCGCGATGAGCGCCTACAGCATGGCCGGCACCGTCGACTTCGGCAGCGACGCCAAGCAGGAGCTGCTGGAGCTGCGCTCGGAGAACGCGCGCCTGCACCTGCTGACGCTGCTGTTCCGCGCCGCGCATCAAGCAGATGGAGCTGGTCGAGCGCGCCCAGCTGCGCGCGCGCTCAAACGGCAAGGTGCACTTCTGCTGAGGGAGCTCTGCGCGCGTCCTGGACGCGAGCGCCGCTCAAGCCCCCTGTTGCGGCAGCCCGCACACGCCCTGGGCCACCGTCAGCACGAAGCCCGCGAGCTTGCGCATCGCCGTCGGCTGATGCAGACGAGTTATCGCTGAAGCGCACCGTGCCGTTGGCGTCGCGCAGGTAGTAGCTCAGCACCGAGCCGGGCTCGGCCGGCAGCGACTCGTGCTTGGCCGCCGGTTCTTCGAGGTCTTCCTGGATCGTGCGCGCTTCGATTATCTGCGGGTCGCTCAGGTGGCGTGCCGGCCCGTTGTTGCAGTGCACGACGCCTTCTTCGTTGACGAGCATCGTCAGCTTCGCGCCCGGTCCGCTGCCGCTGCGATAGACGATGAACAGGTCGGGCGAGAGCACGCCGCCGCAGCCGCGCAGCGCCACACACGACAGCCGCCAAGCGCGACGCAAGCAGCACGCCCACACACAGACGCCGCAGTGCCCCCGCGCGCGCGGGGGGCATCGCCGCTCCGCGATCACGCCACCACCGCCACGCCACCGCGGCGCGGATCGCCCGCGCCGATCAGCTGCGAGCCCTGGCGCTGCACCGCCTGCACGCCGCCGAAGAACAGGTTGAGGTCGTGAAAGCGCACCACCTCGCGCAGGCTGCCGGCCGCGCCGCCCGGAGCCCCATCCGGCACGACCCCCGGCTCGTGGTAGACGATCCCCCCCTCGAAGTGCGCGCGCGGCGCGCTGACCGCCTCGGGCGCGCTCAAGCCGCGATCGACGACACCCACGATCGTCTGCAACAGCGCCGAGCGGATGCGGTTGGAGCCGGCGCTGCCCAGCACCAGCTCGACCTCCCCCTCGCGCATCACAATCGTCGGCGCCATCATGCTCGGCATCCGTCGCCCCGCCGGATGGCTGTGGAAGCCGAGCGGGCTGAGATCCTCCTCGCCCATCACATTGTTCAGGTGGATGCCGGTGCCGGGGACCACCACGCCCGAGCCCTCCCCGTTCGTGCACGTCACCGAGCACGCCCGTCCCGCGCCCGTCCAGCACCGAGATGTGGGTCGTGGACCCGAGTCGTGAAGAGAGAAAGCACGCCCCAAAATCCTCATCAGAAAGCCCCTGGACGAACTCCGCCGTGCGCTCGTCCTGGGCCGCTTCCATCGCGGCGATCACAGCCTCGAGCGTGGGCGGCGACGGTTGCGCGTCGAGCAGACCCAGCGAATAGGCCAGCAGCGTGCCGCCGGCCGAGGGTGGCGGGTTGGTCAGCACCTCGCGGTCGCGGTAGCGCATCGCAAGCGGCGCGCGCTCGATCGCCTCGTAGCCGGCCAGCTCCGCGCGCGTGAGCGAGCCGCCGCGCTCTGCCAGCCATGCGCACACCGCCTCGGCTATGTCCCCCCTGTAGAACGGGCTCGCGCCGTCTTCTCCCAGTCTCAGCAGCGCGTCGCCGAGCTCGCGGGTTGCGCAGGCGCTCGCCCTCGCGCAGGACCGTGCCGTGCGGCGCCCACAGCGCGGCACACTCGGGCGTCGAGCACAGCAGGTCGCCGAGGATCTTGGCGATGTAGGCCTGACCTTTGTTGAGGACCACGCCCTCGCGCGCGAGCCTCGCCGCCGGCGCCACCAGCTCGGCCAGCTCGATCGTGCCCCAGCGCGCCGCCGCCTCGCACACCCCCGCCGGCGCACCGTATATGCCGCAGGAGGCCGGGCCAATGTAGAACACCTGCACAGCGTCGCCGAAGGAGACGTCGACCGCCTCCAGTTCCGCGGCGCTGCCGTCCTGCGCGCGCCGCGGCGCCTGCACGAAGAAGTCGAGCAGCGCCAGCTGCTGGCCGCCCCCGGCCACCATCATGTATCCCCCGGCGCCGAGACCAGTCAACAGCGGCTCGGCGGCAAACGACGTGAGCATCGCCGCCACGGCCGCATCGACCGCATTGCCGCCTTCGCGCAACACCCGTGCGCCGGCCTCCGCCGTCAACGGATGGCCCGCCGCCACTACCCCCTTTTCAGCTCCGCTCATACGTGAGCGATAGCACAGCGCTTAAGAAGTTGGGTATGAACTCTGGAACGTCCATATCGCTGACGGTGAGACCGCCGCGACGTGGACTGTCCCGGCGCGTGTCGCGCGCCGACATGCCGAGCGGGGGGCCGGTGCGCTTGATGCGCGGCTCGCCGTCGGGCTCGCGCATCGTCGCGCGCGGGGTCTTGACGCCGTAGCCGGTCGCGACGACCGTCACCCACACCTGGTCGTCGAGCTTCTCGTCGACCATCGCGCCGAAGATGATGTTGGCGTCTGGGTGAGCCGCCTCGGAGACGGCCTTGGCGGCCTCGTTGACCTCCCACAGCGACAGGTCGCTGCCGCCGGTGATCGACAGCAGGATCGAGCGCGCGCCGTCCATCGAGGTCTCAAGCAGCGGCGAGGCGACCGCCTGCGCGGCGGCCTCGGGGGCGCGGTTCTCGCCGAAGCCCATGCCGATCCCGAGCAGCGCGTTGCCGGCGTCGGACATGATCGTGCGCACGTCGGCGAAGTCGAGGTTGATCAGGCCCGGCAGCGTGACCAGGTCGGAGATGCCCTGCACGCCCTGGCGCAGCACGTCGTCGGCGACGCGGAACGCCTCGACCATCGCGGTCTGCTTGTCGAGCACGCCGAGCAGGCGGTTGTTGGGCACCACGATCAGCGTGTCCACCTCCTCGGCCAGCGCCTCCACGCCACGATCGGCCTGCTCGGCGCGGCGCGAGCCCTCGAAGCCGAACGGCTTGGTGACGATCGCGACCGTCAACGCGCCCACCTCGCGTGCGATGCGCGCCACGATCGGCGCGGCGCCGGTGCCGGTACCGCCGCCTGCGCCCGCCGTGATGAAGATCATGTCCGAGCCCTTCAGAAGCGCCTTGACGCGGTCGTAGTCGTCCATCGCCGCCTGCCGGCCGACGTTCGCGTCCGAGCCGGAGCCCAGGCCGCGCGTCAGCTCGGCGCCGATGTGCAACGTGATGTCGGCCGTTGACTGCTGCAGCGACTGCAGGTCGGTGTTGACCGCGAGGAACTCGACGCCCTCGACCTCGGCCTCGACCATGCGGTTGACGGCGTTCGTGCCGGCGCCGCCGACGCCCACGACGCGGATCACCGGGTTGGGTCACGGGCATCGCGGCGCCGAACGGGCGCGGCTGCTCCTGCACCACGCGTGCCTCACGCGCATACGCGTCCGCTTCGCGCGGGGCTTGCCGTCGTTCCCGCTCCTGGGAAAGACCGGGGCTGTCCATCAAGCTCTCGGGAATCTCCGAGGAGAAGGCGTGGCGCAAGCGCTCCTGCGGGCTGGGGACCGCAGTCGCCTCGACCGGCTCCTGTGGCTGCGGCGCGCTTAGGGCCGGATGGGGAACGCTCGCCTCGGCCTCAGACGCCTGCCCTGACGCTGGCGCAGCGGCAGACTCGTCCTTCTCCAGCTCCTCGGTCTTGCGGAACAGGGCCGCCAGTGGGCCTTCGCGCATCGACGCTCGCTTAGGGTTTGCCATGAGCCAGGACCTCCTGTGCCAGCTGCCGATAGGACTGCGCAGCGACACCATCCGGCTCGTACTTGAGCACCGACATTCCCTTCACAGGGGCCTCGGCGAAGCGCACCGTCTTGCGGATGCGCGACGCGAACACGCGGTCGCCGAAGTTCTCCTCGAGGATCTCGATCGCCTCCTTGGCGTGGATCGTGCGCGAATCGACCAACGTCGGGAGGATACCCTCGATATCGACGTCTGGGTTGAGGTTCTCGCGAATCATTGCCAGGGTGTTTTGCAACTGGATGAGCCCCGCATCGACAAGTACTCACACTGCACAGGCACAATAACCTTGTTGGCGGCGGTAAGCGCGTTGATGGTCAAAAGCCCGAGGCTCGGCGGCGTGTCGATGCAGATGAAGTCGTAGTCCTCCATGATCGGCTCGAACGCCTTCTGCAGCGAGCGCTCGCGGCCGATCATCGTGGACATCGCGATCTCCGCGCCGGCGAGGTCGATCGAGGCGCAGGCGACGTCGATCTCGCGCTTGCGGATCACCTCTCTGATCGTGGCGCGCTGGGTGAGCACGTCGTACATCGACAGCTCCAGCGTGTCGGGGTCGATGCCCTGGGACATCGTCAGGTTGCCCTGCGGGTCCATGTCGACGCACAGGACGCGATGTCCCTCCTCCGCGAACGCGGCGGCTAGGTTGAGTGTCGTCGTTGTCTTGGCCACCCCGCCCTTCTGATTGGCGAACGCGATGACCTTGGCCCGTGTGCTCACGGCAGGCTCCGATGGTCGAATTTGGAAAGCCGCTCGAGCTTCGGTATTCGCACAGCGTCTCGCGATTCCTGCACTGTTGATGGGGATCTGCTGCGTGCCCGTCGGCGCTCGCGCGCTGGGCCCACGTCCGCGCGGCCGCGGCACACCACGCGCGTGCCCCTACGATCCCCCCGGTGCCACCGCGTCACATTCCATTGGAGGAGCGCCTGAAGGGGAAGCAGGTGTGCGTTTGCGTCGGCGCCGGCGGCGTCGGCAAGACGACCGTCTCGGCGGCGCTCGGGCTGGGGCTGGCGATGCGCGGCAGGAAGGTGGTCGTCGTCAGCATCGACCCCGCCAAGCGGCTGGCCTCGGCGCTCGGAATGGCTGGGCTACCGGGCGAGCCGCACCGGATCGAGCCGCACACGCTCGCCGAGCACGGGATCCAGGCGCGCGGCGAGCTGTGGGCGATGATGCTCGACTCCAAGCGCACGTTCGACGATCTGATCGAGCGGCTGGCGCCCGACGAGCACACGCGCGACGAAGTGCTCTCCAACCGCATCTACCGCGAGCTGTCCTCCGCGGTCGCGGGCTCGCAGGAGTTCACGGCGGTCGCGAAGCTGTTCGAGTTGCACCGCAGCGGCGACTGGGATGCGATCGTGCTCGACACGCCGCCTTCGCGCGACGCGCTCGACTTCCTCGACGCGCCCGACCGGCTGACACGCTTCTTGGAGGGGCGCGCGCTGAAGGTGCTGCTTGCCCCGGGCGGCGTCACGCGCGGGCTGCTCGGGCGCGGCGCCGGGTTGATGTTCTCGGTGTTCGCGCGCGTCACGGGCGTCGATCTGCTCGGCGAGCTGTCCGGGTTCTTCGGCTCGCTGTCCTCGCTCACCGACGGCTCTGCGCGAGCGTGCGCGCGGCGTCGAGCGGCTGCTGCGCGATCCGCTCACAGGGCTTCTTGATCGTCACCTCGCCCGAGCACGAGCCGGCCCACGAGGCCGTCTTCCTGCATGCTCAGCTGGCGCGCGAGCGGATGGCGCTCAGCGGCCTGATCGTCAACCGCTTCCACGAGCGCGGGCTCGACGGGCACACGCCCGAGCAAGTCGCGCACCTGCTCTCGGCGGAGCTTGGCGCCACGCTCGCGGCGCGCGTCGCCTCGAACCTGGCCGACTTCGACGTGCTGGCTCAGCGCGATCGCGCGAGCGTGGCGATGCTCTCCGAGCAGCTGGGCGAACCGGACCCGCTGCTGGTCGCGCAGCTAGACCGCGACGTGCAGGACCTCGGCGGCCTGCGCCTCGTCGCCGAGCGGCTGTTCGCCTGAGGAGCCGGTGATCCGGCCGGCGCGGCGCTTGGCCTTGGGCGCAGCGACCGCGGGCGCCGGCTGCTCGCTCTCCTCCACGCCGACGTTCTCGCGAACGTCCTCGTCGACATCGCCAACCCCGCCGACTTCCTCTCCAACCATTCCGGGCTCATCACCAAACATCCCGCCAGCCTCCTCACCAACCATCCCGCCGATTTCCTCGCCGCCCTCGCCGACTTCCTCCCCAACCTCGACTCCCTCGACCAGCAGCTCGTCGGCCAGCGCGCCCAGCTCGGCCGGCAGGTGTCCGCAGATCACGTCGCGCAGCAGCGCGCGCAGGTGGTCTGAGAGCTCGCGCGCCAGGTCGATCGTGCTTGTGCGCTGCCTTGCCGTGCCGGCGATGACCTGGCGCTCGAGCGCGATCGCCTTCAGCGTGCGCTCGGCCAGCACGGTGCGTTGCTCGGGCGTGGCGCACAGCGCCGCCAGGCGTGCGGCCAGCAAGCCGTCGGGCAGGGTCGTTGGCTCAAACTCGGAGGGGGCACCCAGCAGTGCGCGCAACGCCAGCAGGTGATCGCTGAGGCTCTCGTACTCCGAGGGGCGCTCGCAGCCGAGCTCGAAACGCCGCAGCGCCCATGCCAGCTCGTTGTCCTGCGGGGCGCGACGCGAGACCAGGTTGCAGAAGGCGCGCAGCTCGTCCTCTTGCTCGGCGCTGACGAAGAGCATGCCGTGCGGGCGCCCGCCCCTGCCCAGCGCAAGCGCAGACCACGGCGCCGTGCCGGTTCGTGCCCAGGCGAGCGCGCCCAGCGCGATGCGACCGTCGCCGAACAGGCGCAGCGCGCGCAGCAGCTCGCGCAACACTTCCCTACCCTGAGCGATCGCCGCGCGCGGGTCGGCATCCTGCGCGCTGTATACGACAAGCAGACGATCGGCCTCGCCCCGCGGGCCGGCCAGCGCCTGTTCGGGCGCGCCCTGCAGCGCGTCGGGGTGGGCGATCTGCAGGCCGCGGGCGAGCGCCAGCTCGGGTGAGGCGATCATCAGGCCGTGCAGGGTCGCCACCAGCGTGAGCTCGCCGGCGGCGGCGAACGTGGAGTCCTCCAGGCGCTCCAGCGCACGCTCGACCCGCTGCTCGTATTGGCCGAGCTTGTTGCGGTCGAAGTCCGTCTGCTGGTCGAAGATCTCTCCCAGCAGCACGAGCAACGCACTGTCCGCGCGAGCACGCGGCGCGCGGCCGCGGCCGCCCGGCTCTGCGCCGCTTGCGATCAGGTAGCGATCGAGCGCCTCGAAACCGTCGAGCAGCGCCGCCGCTTGCGGGTAGGCGTCCAGCCGGCGCAGCTCGGGGAAGCGCTCGGCTATGAACGTGCCGGTCAGCGGGCGGTAGCAGTACAGCGACGCGGCCCCACGCCCGCGCGACTGCGAAGCCAGCTCGAACGGCACCTCCCGGCCGGCGGCGACATCGGCCTGCAGCCTGTCGGCGGCCTGGGCGACGAACTCGACGAGCGCGGCTTGCAACTGGAGTGAGCGCACGATCAGCTCACTTCGCCGCATGCCCTGACGCTCCTGCTCGACGCAGCGCGCGTTGCACCAAGCGGGATCGAAACCCTCCCCGTGACCAAGTCGGATTTCAGCGTGTCGCTCAACACCCCCCTTTTACGGACATATCACCCGTGCACGCGGACACATCACCCAGTGTCGCTCAACACCCCTTTTTCGGACACATCACCTGTGTACGCGAACACATCATCCAGGGTTGCTCAACACCCCCTTTTACGGACACATCACCCATGTACGGCAAAGGGGAGCCTTTGCGTGCAGTCCACTTTTGAGCTTGAGACGCTCTCAGGCGACGGCGGCCACAGCCAGCGCCGAGGCGACCGCCTCTTCGCAGTCGTCGAGCCCCAACCAGCGCTCTCCGTAGGAGCGCATGTCCTCGACGATCGGCAGCAACGCCAGGCCCTTCTCGGTAAGCGCGTACTCCACGCGCGGAGGGACCTCCGGGTAGGTGTGGCGCTCGACGATGCCCTCATCCTCCAAGGCGCGCAGGCGCAGGGAGAGCGTGCGCGGACTGATGCCCGCCAGCGAGCGCTCCAGCTCACAAAAGCGCGTGTGCCCCTCGGCCAGGTCGCGCACGAGCAAAAGCGTCCACTTGCCGCACACCACCTCGGCGGTGCGGCATACCGGACAAGTCTCGTCAGCGGCCATTTCAACCGTTACTTTACCAACTGAAGTAGCGGAAGCCAGCTCCGCTGGCGCTCAATCGACCCCGCGAACCGTGCGATCGGCCCGCGTGCGGACCTGCGCTCAGCCGACCGGCGCCGGGGCGCTCGGCGCCCCCACCGGGGGCTGCGGCGGGATGTGAGGAGCGGGCGCCTCGGCGCCATCGCGCCGCGCCTGAGCTTGGGCGACGTCCTCCATCGTGGTGCCGACGCGGCCGTCAGCCTGCAGCAGCAGCTTGAAGTCGTGCGGGCTGCTGGCCACCTTCAGGGCCTCCTCGGTCGTGACGCGACCAGCCTTGACGTGATGGAACAAGCGCCTGGTCGAAGGTCTGCATGCCGTAGTAGGCGCCGGCGGAGATCGCCTCGCCGAGCTGGCCCGTCTGGTTCGGGTCGACGATCATGTCGCGCACGCGGCCGGTCATGCGCAGGATCTCGCAGACCGCCACGCGACCGCCCGTGGCGCCTGGTACGAGCCGCTGAGAGATGACGCCGCGAATCGTGCCGGCGATCATCGAGCGCGCCTGGTTGTGCTGGTGGGGCGGGAAGAAGTCGAGCAGGCGGTTGATCGACTCGGGGGCGTCGACCGTGTGGACTGTGGAGAGCACGAGGTGGCCGGTCTCAGCCGCCGAGAGCGCGGTGCGTACCGTCTCCTCGTCGCGCATCTCCCCCACCAGGATCACGTCGGGGTCCTGGCGCAGCACGCGGCGCAGCGCGCGCTCGAAGGACTTGGTGTCCATGCCGACTTCGCGCTGGTTGATGACCGAGCGCTTGTCGCTGTGCACGAACTCGATCGGGTCCTCGATCGTGACGATGTGCTTGCTCATCGTCGTGTTCATGTGGTCGATCATCGCGGCGAGGGTCGTGGACTTGCCCGAGCCGGTGGTGCCGGTGAGCAGGATGATGCCGCGCTCTTCCTCGGCCAGGTCGCGTACGACCGGGGGCAGCGACAGCTCGTCGATACTCGAGATCTTCGCGGGGATCGCACGACAGGCGAGCGAGATCAGGCCGCGCTGGCGGAAGGCGTTGACGCGGAAGCGAGCCAGCTGCGGTATTTCGAAGGAGAAGTCGACCTCGTGCTCCTCGGCGAACTCCTTGAGCTTGACCTGGTCGTGGAGCAGCTCGTGCAGCGCGTCTTCGGTGTCCTGCGCGCTGAGCGGCGGCGCGCTCGTGTCGGGCCCGAGCGTTCCCTGGACGCGATAGAGCGGCGGCGAATCTACCTTCAGGTGCAGGTCGGAGCCATCGCTGGCCACGAGCTTGCGCAGCGCTGCGTGCACGTCGAACATGACTCTCTCATCGGCTCATGCCCCGTCATTCTTGAGCTTGCTCGACCTGAACTTGCCAGGAACCCGATCCTCTCAGGGCCGTAAACGATCCCCTCAGGCCGTAAAGAGAGACGGGTGGGAATACATTTTTCTAAGATCCTTCAAAAGGATAACTATCTTGTATCGACATTATTGTGTCTCGCCATGAGTTTAAAATCGAGTACACAACACACAGCCTCCCGACCAGACAGGACCCTCACCCCACGAACCACATAGCAGCCCACCCGGCCTGGACCGTGCAGTCACACCCAAGCTAGGCGTGCTTACGCAACGTCGCGCAGCTTCTGCGCCTCAGCCAGCGACTGCAGCTTCTTCAGCGACTGGTTCTCGATCTGGCGGATGCGCTCGCGTGTGACGTTGAACGTGCGTCCCACCTCATCCAGCGTGCGCGGGTGCTCGCCGCCCAAGCCATAGCGCAGCTCCAGCACGCGGCGCTCGCGATAGGAGAGGTTCTCCAAAGCCTCGCGCAGCGCCTCCTTCGTCAAGATCTCCGCGGCGCGCTCATACGGGCGACTCGGCGCGCTCGTCGGCGATGAACTGGCCGAACTCGGACTCCTCCTCGTCGCCGACGGGCTTCTCTAGCGAGACCGGGGCCTGGGCGGAGCGCTTGATCGAATCGACCTCTTCGGGGTCGATGCCCGTGACCTCGGCGATCTCGTCCGCCGTCGGCTCGCGACCGAGCTCGGTGACGAGCTTGCGCTCGGCGCGGCCGATCTTGTTGAGCTTCTCGACGACGTGCACGGGGATACGGATCGTGCGCGCCTTGTCGGCCAGCGCGCGGGCGATCGCCTGGCGGATCCACCAGGTGGCGTACGTGGAGAACTTGAAGCCCTTGCGGTAGTCGAACTTCTCGGCGGCCCGGACCAGTCCGAGCGTGCCCTCCTGGATCAGGTCGAGGAACGGCAGGCCCTGGTTGCGGTAGTTCTTGGCGATCGAGACGACCAGACGCAGGTTGGACTCGACCATCTTCTGCTTGGCGTCGAGGTCGCCGCGCTCGATGCGCTTGGCCAGAGTCGACCTCCTCCTGGGCGGTGAGCAGACGCACCTTGCCGATGTCCTTGAGGAACAGCTGCAAGCTGTCGGTGGTCATGTCCGGCTTGAGATCGAGCGCGGTCTTGGCCTTGCGCCTGCCGCGCTTGTCGGGTGCGCGTTCGACCTGCGAGCCGGCCGCCGTCGCCGGGTCGATGTCCTCGACGAGCTCGATCTCGGATTTCTCGAGGTAGCCGTGCAGCTCCTCGACGTCGGACTCGTCCAGATCGAGGTCGGAGGTCGCCGTGGAGATCTCGGCGAACGTGAGCACTCCGACCTGCTGTCCCTTGGTCAACAGGTTCTTGACCTCTTCCAGCTCTTGCAGTTCCACCACTGACATGCTTTTCCCGTTTCCGTCGTAAGGCTCCCCGAGGGCGCAGGACCCGCCGACGGGACCCCCTCGGAGTGCTGTTAGAGGACTACCTTAGCCGGGATTGTGGCCGAAACCCTCCCGACAGTACAACTCAGATGTACGCGCTTATCGTAACGCCTTAACGCGTCGAGGCAGCCGAAAATCGCTTGTGGACTCGCTCGTGGCTGCACGCACGGCGCGGGTGCGCGATGATTGTACGACGATGAGCCCCGAGCGAAAGCCGCAACGGACGCGACGCCGACTCGATCGACGAGGGCGGCATCCTCGCGGCGCTGCCGCGCGCCCGCCCCCAACGTGCGAGCGCACGCAGAGCCGCCGCCGCGAAGCGATACAGCGACCAAGAAGGCTGCTGCGACAAAGGAAGAGTCGTTGCCACCAAGAAGCGTTGTCGCCGGGAAGGCATCTGCATCGAGGAAGCCCGCTTCTACGAAGGGGCGTGCGAAGCGAGCGAGCGCCAAGCTGCCCGAGCCGCCTGCTCCCAAGCAGGGCTACGAGCCCGAGGAGGAGCTCGAGCTCGGCAAGACCGTCAATCCACCCAGCGGGGTCGAGCTGGTGGAGTCGGTGGCGGACATCGTTGGCGAGCTCGCCAACTCCGGCCTCACCGCGGGCGGGCGTCTGCTCAAGGACGCCTTCTCGCTGTTGCGCCGTCCCTGAGTCCCCCGCTGTACTTGCCGTCCCTGAGTCCCCCGCTGTACTTGCCGTCCCTGAGTCCCCCGCTGTACTTGCCGTCCCTGAGTCCCCCGCTGTACTTGCCGTCCCTGAGTCCCCCGCTGTACTTGCCGTCCCTGAGTCCCCCGCTGTACTTGCCGTCCCTGAGTCCCCCGCTGTACTTGCCGTCCCTGAGTCCCCCGCTGTACTTGCCGTCCCTGAGTCCCCGCTGTACTTGCCGTCCCTGACGTCCCCGCTGTCCTGCCATCTCTGACGTCCTCCCCGTCCCTGCCGGTCCCTGATGTCCCTGGGCTTCTGTATACTCGCGCCGACGCCGAGTTCTCGTAGACCCAGGTTGCGAGGAGCGGGGGACCCAATGTGGCCCGTATGCATCCCATGTGGGGGCGAGCGGTCCACGGGGGCGAATCGGTCTGAGTCAGACCGTAGCGCAGATGTAGAGCGCGAGCCCGTCAGCTCACCCCGTAGGCGCACACGACTAGACGATGAATCGCACGTTTGCGACAAGAACGCTGCTCGCCGTAGCCACCGCACTGCTGTGCGCGGGCGCGATCAGCCCTGCCGCACTTGCCGCCGCCACGAGCGGCGGCGCGAGCGCTCCCAGCAGCACTCCTGGCGCAACGCCGCCAAAGCCGAGTGCGAAAGCGCAGATCGCTACCTGGTTCGGGCCCGGCTTCTACGGCCAGAAGACCGCCTGCGGACAGACGATGAGTCCCGTGATCGTGGGCGTGGCATCGAGGACGCTGCCGTGCGGGACGCTTGTGCTCGTCAACTACAAGGGCCACCGCCTGACCGTGCCCGTGATCGATCGCGGGCCCTATGCAACGGCGCACCTGGGATCTCACCTGGGGCGCCGCGAGCGCGCTGACGATCACCGACACGGTGCGCATCAAGACAAAGATCGTTGGCCAGGCGCCCAACACTCCCCTGTTGGGCGTACCCGCCGAAGTGCAGCCGACGCCCGAAGCGGCGGCCAGCGGCGGCACCGCCGCGGCCTGAGCCGGCCTTCAGCCGCGCACCCCAGTCGCCGCACGCCCCAGTTCAGCCGACACCGTCAGGCGCACCACCTCTGCCGCCGCACACCCCGCCCGGACAGCCTAGCTCTGCCCGTCGGCCCTCGCTCAGCTGGCCGTGGGCGGATCGGTATGGGCGATCGAGCGCCCGGTGGCCCGCGCAGAGTAGACGCCGAGGTCGGCGCGCGCGGCCAGAGCCGGCGCCTCGGTGCCGTCGTCGGGACAGACGGCTATGCCGATCGCGACCTCCATCGGGACATTGCGATGACGTGGCGGAAGTGCGCACCAGCCGCGCCAAGCGCTCGGCGAGCATCTGCGCACCAGTGCCATTCGTCTCCGGGGCGACCAGCCAATAGCGACCGAGCGTCTCGCGCGAGAGCCGGTCGGTGGCACGCATGCCGCGACCCAGCGCAGCTCTCGACCTGGGCCACGAGACCGTGCAGATCGTGCGGGGTCTCCGAGCGCTCCAGACGCGCGACGTCGACGATCTCGACTAGCAGGACCGCGAACGGCAGACCGTCCTCGGCGTGACGGGCAAGTAGGCGACCGACCGAAGAGACCCAGGCGGACGGGCCCCTCTTCGCGACGGACGTCTCTGATCTCGATCTCCGGCTGAATCGGCTCCACCGACGCAAGCGGCTGCTGCGCAGCGGCCTGCTCCTGCTCGTCGACGAGCTTTGTGAACGTGTACTCGCCGACGCTTGTTGGAATCGACTGCAGCGCCGCGGGCGGCGGAGTCTGCGGGCGCGACGGGGCCGGCGGTTTGCGACGCTCGACTGGAGGCTCGCCAGAGCCAACGTCGCCTGGCGCGGAGCGGCGGGGACGCGGCGGCGTGCCGCAGCCTGTTCCCGCGGCCCTGGCCGCCGAAGGCGTCCCTGGCGCCGAGGCGTGTGGCTCGCCGCCAGTCAGCTCGCCGCCGCGGAATCGTGCTTGGGCCGGCGACGCTCGTGCCGCGCGTTCGTGCCGGCGATGCTCGACCCTCCGAGCCTGCGCCGCCTACACCGATCCGCCGACACCCGGTCCGGGCGTGGCGGCCAGTACGACGACTGTGGAGGACACCTCGACGAGTCGCTCGGAGAGCTCCCTGACGCGCTCGGCGTGGGGATCGTGTCAGCTCCTCTTGCAGTGTCTCCCAGAGAACATCGCTGAGCTGCTGGGCGGCGCGTGCCGCGCGCGCCAAGCGCTCGACGGCGAGCCGGTGCGGGAATCGATTGGTCGGGCTGGTCTCTCACAGGAGGTTGATATCAGCAAGCAAGGACAAGACGCGCGCCGATCGGCAGCTCGCCGGCGTCGCTCGAGGTGGCGTCGTACTCCAGATCAACGGTCGAGGAGGCCCGCTTCATGCGTGAGACCTTCGCCATGGGGTGAGACTTCGCCATGGGTGAGCCGTCGCCATGGGTGAGCCGTCGCCATGGGTGAGCCGTCGCCATGGGGTGAGCCGTCGCCATGGGGTGAGCCGTCGAGGTATGGGCCATCGCGGATAGCCTTGCGGGCGTGAGGCGCATGCCGAAGATTGCACGAGTGTCGGAGCTCGTCGACGACACGACCGAAGACCGGACGAGCGGCGCGATGCGCTCGGTGCAGACCGCCGACGTGACGCTCGCGCAGGCGAGCTGGAGAAGCTGTGGACTCCCGAGAGCCTGGAGCGACTGGCACGCACCTACTGGCGCTTCATCACGCGGGTCACGCTGGGACTGATCCGGGTGGTCTACAGCGAGTCCGAGTGCTCGGTCGTGTTGTTGGAGCGTCACCTGAAGCTGCTGACCTTCGACGCGCCCGAATACGAGATGGACAGCGAGCGCGGAGTGGTGCGCTGGCGAATCAAGCGCGGGCTGCTCGTGGCGCGCAGCGGGCACGGCGGTCTCGGACATCTACAGATCGAAGTGCGCCGACTGGCCGCTCGAGCGGACGGTTGCGCGCGCTTGCACGTCGAGGTGGAAGTGGCCAACTTCCACCCGGCGATCGCGACGAGGCTCGGCAAGCGTGTCTACAACGCCACTCAAGCGAGGATCCATCTGTTCGTGACCAACGGTTTCCTGCGCTCGCTGGCTCGCCTCGACCTGGCGGAGTCGCGGGTTGGACGGTTCGCACAGGCGGGTGAGCATTAGCGCCGCGCACTGGCGCCGCGCAAATCGGGGACATGGCCCCCCGCGCGCGCGGGGGGGCACTCCAAAATGAAACCCCAGACCAGCCCGGTCGAAGCCCTTGGAACGTGCTCAAAACCTGTGGTGCTTGCGCATGCGTCCTGGACCAAGCTGCGTGGGTTTTGAGACACGCTCTTAGGCATCGACTCAGGCCGGGAGGGCTACCTACCCGAAGCGCCCGTTGCCCGCCAGCGCGCGCAGCTTCTCGCGGTCGTGCGTGGCGCGGACGCGACGGACGGTGCCCGAGCGCGAGCGTGTCACCAGCGATTCGGTTGTGGCTCCACCGGCGCTCGGATAGCGCACGCCCTGCAGCACGTCCCCGTCGGTGATGCCCGTCGCCGAGAAGAAGACGTCCTCACCGGCGACCAAGTCGTCGCGATCGAGCACTCGCTGCAGGTCATAGCCCGCCTCCAGCGCCGCGCTGCGCTCGGTCTCGTCGCGCGGCCATAGGCGTCCGAGCAGCTGGCCGCCCAGGCACTTGATGGCGGCGGCTGAGATGACACCCTCGGGCGTGCCGCCGATGCCCCACAGCAGATCCACCGGGGAGCGCTCGGTGACCGCCAGCAGCGAGGCGGATACGTCGCCGTGCGGGATCAGGCGCACGCGCGCGCCGGCCTCGCGAATCTCGCTGATCGCCGCCTCGTGGCGGGGACGGTCGAGCACGACGACGATCACCTCACCGACGGGGCGGCCCTTGCGCTCGGCGATCAGCTTGACGGTCTCAGACAGCGGGCGATCGAGGTCGAGCAGGTCGGCGATCTCGGGGCGACCGGCCATCTTTTCCATGTAGACGCACGGGCCCGGGTCGAACATGGTGCCCTTGCTGGACAGCGCGATCACCGCCAGGGCGCTTGGCATGCCGTGCGCGGCGAGCGTGGTGCCCTCGAGCGGATCGACCGCGATGTCGACCTCAGGCGGGCGAGCCGTCGCCGATGCGCTCGCCGTTGTAGAGCATCGGCGCCTCGTCCTTCTCGCCCTCGCCGATCACGACAGTGCCGTCCATCGCGACCGAGTGCAGCGCATAGCGCATGCCGTCGACGGCGGCCTGGTCGGCGGCCTCCTTGTCGCCCATGCCGACAAGCGGGGCGGCCGCCAGCGCGGCGAACTCGGTGACGCGCACCAGCTCGAGCGCGAGATTGCGGTCGGGGCGCGTGGCAGTATCGTCGTCATCGAAACGGAAACCTACACGAGCGCACCAACCCACCCCCGACTTACAGCTAGGATGCCGAGCATGAGCGAGATCGGATTCGTCGGACTGGGCAAGATGGGCGGGAACATGGTTCACCGCATCCGGCGCGACTCCGATCACGAGGTGGTCGCGTTCGACTTCGACAAGAAGGCCGTCGCCCAGGCGCAGAAGAACGGTGCGCGCGGCGCCAGTTCGCTGGCCGATCTCGTCAAAAAGCTCGAGGCGCCGCGGATCGTGTGGATCATGGTGCCAGCCGGCGATCCGACACAGCAGACCGTCGACAAGCTCGCGAAGCTGCTCGACAAGGGCGACACGATCGTCGACGGCGGCAACTCCAAGTGGACGGACGACAAGCGCCGCTCCAAGGAGTCTGGCAAAGCTCGGCATCCGCTATGTGGACGTGGGTGTCTCCGGCGGCGTGTGGGGGATCGACGTCGGCTACTGCATGATGGTTGGCGGGCCCCCGGCAGCGGTCAAAGAGCTTGGCGGCGATCCTCGACGTGCTGGCGCCGCCGACGAGCGCCGACAGCGTGGCGGCGATCGGCGAGCGCGGCTGGATGCACTTCGGGCCCTCCGGCGCCGGGCACTACGTGAAGATGGTGCACAACGGCGTCGAGTACGGGCTGATGCAGGCGTACGCCGAGGGCTTCGACGTCTTCGACAAGTCCGAGTACGAGCTCGACAACGCCAAGATCGCCCATCTTTGGAACCAGGGCTCGGTTGTGCGCTCTTGGCTTTGCGAACTGGCGGCGCGAGCCTTCGAAGCCGACGGCAACGAGCTGCAGGCGATCGAAGGCTTCACCGAGGACTCGGGCGAGGGACGCTGGACGATCGAGGACGCGACCGCCAAAGACGTACCGACACCCGTGATCACCGCTTCGCTGTACGAGCGATTGTGCTCGCGCGGCAACGGCGACTTCGCCCACCGTGTGCTCGCCGCGCTGCGCAACCAGTTCGGCGGTCACGCGGTCAAGGCCGCTCCCGCGGCAAACTCGGACGCGGCGGGACGCGGAGCGCAAAGTGTGAAGCAGACCGGGAAGCGTCGGTAGAACTGTGACGGCCGTCGCCGTCGAGGAGCAGGAGAACCCGCTGACGGCAGGATTGGAGCGCCTACCGGTCGCTCCCACGACACTCGTCATCTTCGGCGCCACAGGCGATTTGGCACGGCGCAAGCTGCTGCCGGCGCTGTACAACCTGGCTCACGAGGGGGCACTGCCCGAGCGCTTTCACCTCGTCGGCGTGTCACGCCGCGATAAGGAGAACGCCGACTACCGCGAGGAGTGCGAGCAGGCAATCCGTCAGTTCTCGCGGCGCACACCCGACCCGACGTGCTGGAGCGCCTGCTCGAGCACGTGAAGTACGTGCCTGGGACCTTCGACGACGAGCGGGTGTACGCGAAGCTCGAGAAGGTGCTCGAGCGCTTCGAGGAGCGCGACGGCGAGCCGTTGAACAGGGCGTTCTACCTATCGACGGCGCCATCGTTCTTTCCCGTGATCGTGGAGGCATTGGGCAAGCAGGGGCTAGACCGACACGAGCAGACCGACGTGCGCGTGATCGTCGAGAAGCCGTTTGGCACCTCGCTGAACGAGGCGCGCGAGCTCAACCGGCGTGTGCTGGGGGTGTTCGAGGAGCAGCAGGTGTTCCGCATCGACCATTACCTGGGCAAGGAGACGGTCCAGAACATGATGGCGTTTCGCTTCGCCAACGGCATGTTCGAGCCGCTGTGGAACCGCAACTACATCGACCAGGTGCAGATCACCGCGGCTGAGGACATCGGCATCGGCACGCGCGCCGGCTACTACGACCACGCTGGGGCGCTGCGCGACCTGATCCAGAACCACATGTTGCAGCTGCTCTGCCACGTGGCGATGGAGCCGCCGGTCAGCTTCACCGCCGATGAGGTGCGCAACGAGAAGGTCAAGGTGCTGCAGTCGATCGCCGAGCCGATCGAGTCGGAGATCGAGCAGATGGCGGTCAGGGCGCAATACGGCAAAGGCCACGCGGGCGGCGAGGACGTGGCCGGCTACCTGGAAGAGTCTGGGATACCGCCGACTCGAACACCGAGACATTTGCCGCTCTGCGCCTGCAGGTGGACAACTGGCGCTGGGCCGGGGTGCCGTTCTACCTGCGCACCGGTAAGCGGCTCGCGCGCAAAGTCACCGAGATCGCCGTGACGCTGAAGCCGGTGCCCCACCTCACCTTCAGCCAGGACGGCTCGCTTGGGGTGCTGCCCAACCAGCTGATCCTCACTTTGCAGCCCAACGAGGGGGTGTCGCTGCGCCTGGGCGCGAAGATTCCGGGGTCGCGCATGGTGATCCGGCCGGTGCACATGGAGTTCCTGTACGGGACCGCGTTCCTCTCGCAGTCTCCCGAGGCCTACGAGCGCCTGATCACCGACGCGATGCGCGGTGACGCGACGCTGTTCACGCGCGACGACGAGGTCGAGGCGCAGTGGCGCATCTGCGATCCCGTGCTGCAAGCTTGGGAGCACACGCCAGGGACCGTTGCCACAGTACGAGTCGGGCTCGCAAGGGCCTGCCGAGGCCAACGAGATCCTGCTGCCCGAGCACTCGTGGCGAGCCATCTGACCTCGCAGCGGATCCGATGCGCTCCGCCCCTTGCCATCCGTTTCGCTCGGCCCTCGCCACCACTTCGTGGTCCCTCCCCACCGCTGCGCGCCTTGAGCAGGCCCTCCGCCGACACTGCCGCCGCCGCAACCCTGCCCGACGCGGTGTGGAGCGCTGAGCGCACCACGCCCGACGCGATCGAAGCGGCGCTGCGCGGGCTGGTGAATCAGCGCCACAGCGAAAACGGTGGGCTGGTACCCGCGCGCGCGCTGAACATGGTGACGTTCGTCGAGAGCAGCTACAGCGGCGAGATAGCAAACCGCCTGGCGGCGGTTGGTCGCTACCACGCCTCGCGCCTGGTGGTGCTCTCCTATGACTCCCAGCGCACGAACCTCAACGCCCGTGCCGTCGTCTCCTCCGATGGCGAGCCTGGCGCCGATGGGCTTGGACTGCTGCGCGAGACGGTCACCGTCGAGATCGGCGAGCGCCACCTCGACGACCTCGTGACGATCGTGGATCCGCTGGTCGTCACCGACCTGGCGACGCTGCTGTGGTCGCCACACGGGCATCCCGAGGCCGTCGACGCGCTGCTGGAGCTCGCGCAGTCGGTGCTGGTGGACTCGCTGGACGATCCTTCATGGCGCGATGCGATCGGGCGTGCTTGCGAGTTGCGTGGACGCGCCTATGTCGTCGACCTTGCCTGGCTGCGCAGCATGCCGTGGCGCGAGCGAGTGGCGGCAGCGTTCGATTCTCAAGCGATGCGCGCGGAGCTTTACGACATCGACAACGTCTCGGTGCGCCACCATCCAGATTCGACGGTCGCCGCGCTCTTGCTCGTGGGGTGGCTGGGCTCGCGCCTGGGCTGGGAAGTTGAGGCGCTGCGCTCCAACGGCGGCGCACTGACAGGCACAGCCCAGAGCGCGGGGCAGGTGGTCAAAGTGAGACTGGAGCGCGCCCCAGAGCTAACGGTGAGAGGGCTCGACAGTGTGGCGATCGCGACCGCCACAGGGCGCCGTTTGGGACTCAGACGCGGGACCGGCGGGCTGCGCGCGCGCAGTCGCGACACGAACGGGCGCGAACGCGAATGGACGATCCTCGGCGCCTCGCGTGGCGAGAGCGGAATCCTCGGCGAGGGCATCCGCCAGTCGCTGCTGCGCGATCCCACATATGGGCCGGCGTTGGACGCAGCGGAGACGATGACGCCCTGACTCGCCAGCGGCCAACTGCGGTGCGCCGATCGAAATTGTCCGCCGCGACAACGCTCTGACCTTCTAGAGTGGGCGGGCGAAGCTATGGCTACGATCGCTCCCCGCGACCCCATCGCTCACTACCACCGGACCCCAGAGCCGGAGGCGGCGCTGGCGGCGCTCAACGGCGTCAGAGAGCGGACGCTCGCGCTCGTCGCCCATCTGGACGACGAGCAGCTCAGCTGCGTGCTCTCGCCGATCATGAGTCCGCTCGTCTGGGACCTGGCCCACATCGCCGCCTACGAGGACCTGTGGCTCGCCCACCGCCACGGCGGGCTCGATCTGCTGCGCCCCGATCTGGCCGAGCTGTATGACGCGTTCGAGACGCCCCGCTCTGTGCGAGGCGAAGTCGAGCTGCTCGATCCCTCCCAGGCACGCACCTACCTGAGCGACGTGCGTCGGACGCAGCGCGCTGGCGCTCTCACGGCAGGGGGTCGGCGACGGGACGCTCTACGAGCTGGTGCTGCGCCACGAGCTGCAGCACACCGAGACGATGCGCCAGACGATGGCGCTCGCAGGACTGTTGCCGGCGGGCGAGCCTCCTCTGGAGGCGCTCACGGACGAGAGCACCTGGATCGATGTGCCCGCTGGGGCGTTTGAGATGGGAGCCGGGGCAGATTGGTTCGCCTACGACAACGAGCGACCCCGCCACACGGTCGAGCTGCCCGCCTTCCAAATCGCGTTGCGCCCGGTGACGGAGGGCGATTGGCGCAACTTCGGCGAAGAAGGTGGATATGAGCGGCGTGCTCTGTGGTCGCCGGAGGGCTGGGCCTGGATGCGCGAGCGCGAAGATGTCAGGGACGGGCGTGCCTCTACGCTCCATCCCGCCGCGCCCATCTGCCATGTCAGCTGGTTCGAGGCCGAGGCATACGCCAAATCGGTGCAAGCGCGCCTGCCCACCGAGGCCGAGTGGGAGAAGGCCGCTTCGCTCGGAGGGCTCGCCGGGGTCGGCCAAGTTTGGGAGTGGACCGCCAGTCGCTTCGGCGGCTATCCGGGCTTCGTGGCGCATCCCTACCGCGAGTATTCGGAAGTGTTCTTCGGCAAGGACTACCGCGTGTTGCGCGGCGGCTCGTGGGCGAGCGACCCGCGTGTGGCGACGCTCACCTTCCGCAACTGGGATCTGCCGATCCGCGAGCAGATCTTCGCTGGGCTGCGCCTGGCCAGGGACACCGCCTGATGGAGCCGATCGCCAACCCCGGTAACGAAGTGCTCGAGGGAGAGGGGGCGATCACGATCGATTCCTACCTGCACGAGGGGCAGGAACGCTCGCTGGCCGACGACGTGCTCGACGGGCTGACACGGCCGTTCAAGGAGCTTCCACCCAAGCACTTCTACGACGCGCGCGGAGCGGAGTTGTTCGACCGTATATGCGAGCTGCCCGAGTACTATCCCACGCGCACCGAGCGCTCGATCCTGCAGGCCAGCGCCGCGCAGCTGGCGCGCACGACCGCGGCGGAGGAGCTGGTCGAGCTCGGCTCGGGCACGGCGGCAAAGACGAGGGTGCTGCTGGACGCGCTGCACAAGGCTGGCACCTTGCAGCTGTACATACCCGTCGACGTGACCGAGAGCATGGTGCGCGACTGTGCGCAGGAGCTCACGAACGAGTATCCCGGGTTGCGCGTGCACGGCGTGATCGGCGACTTCGAACGCCACCTCGACCGTGTGCCCGCGGCGCTCGGCCCGCGCCTGGTCGTGTTCTTGGGTGGGACGATCGGCAACTTTCCCCCAGGCAGCCGTCGCCGCTTTCTGCGCGAGATCGCAAAGCTGCTGGGGCCCTCGGACCATCTGCTGATGGGCACTGACCTAGTCAAGGATCCGCAGGTGCTGACCCGCGCCTACGACGATTCCCAAGGCGTGACGGCCGAGTTCAACCGCAACCTGTTGCGTGTTCTCAACCGCGAGCTACAGGCGGACTTCGATCTTGAGGACTTCGAGCACGTCGCGCTGTTCAACCGCGAACACGAGTGGATCGAGATGCGTCTGCGCGCACGCCGCGAGCACACCACGACCGTGCACGACCTTGGGCTGTCGGTGCACTTCGACCAAGGCGAGGAGATGCGCACCGAGATCAGCGCGAAGTTCACACGCGAGCGCGTGCGCGACGACCTCTCGGCGGCGGGGTTGGAGATCGTCAGCTGGCTGACGGATCCCGACGAGCTGTTCGCGCTGACGCTTTCGCGGCCGTCGCGTTAGTCTCCCCCACCATGGAGATCCAGGGCAGCTCCGCGCTCGTGGTCGGCGGCGCCTCAGGTTTGGGCGAGGCGAGCGCGCGACGTTTGCACGAGCTTGGCGCGGTCGTGACGATCGCCGACGTCAACGCCGAGAAGGGAGGGGCGCTCGCCTCCGAGCTGGGCGTGGAGTTCGTGGGCTGTGACGTACGCGAGGAGAGCCAGGTTCAAGCTGCTGTGGAGCGCGCCGCGGCGGCGGACGGAGGGTTGCGCATCGCCTTGTGCTGTGCGGGCATCGGCTGGGCGCAGAAGTTGGCCGGCTCCAAAGGGGCGCACCCGCTGCTGCCATTCGAGACGACGATCCAGATCAACCTGATCGGCACCTTCAACGTGCTGCGCTTCGCGGCCACCGCGATGATCGCGACAGAAGGGCTCCAGGACGGCGAACGAGGGGTTTGTATCAACACCGCCTCGGTTGCCGCGTTCGACGGGCAGATCGGGCAGATCGCCTACTCGGCATCCAAGGGCGGGATCGTCGGCATGACGCTGCCCGCCGCGCGCGACCTGGCCCAGCAGGGCATTCGCGTCAACACGATCGCTCCCGGGCTGTTCGACACACCCCTGCTTGCTGCCCTACCGGAGGAGGCGCGCCACAAGCTGGGGGCCGGTGTGCCCTTTCCCCAGCGCTTGGGCGCTCCGGCTGAGTACGCCCAATTGGCCTGCCACATCGTCGAGAACCGGATGCTCAACGGCGAGGTCATCCGCCTCGACGGGGGGCTGCGCATGCCCCCTCGCTGAGCGTTTTCTTCAGCCAGGGACCTCCGTCAGCCTGCGACTCCCGGCCAGTCGATCCGCTCCGCAAGCCGTTCAGGAGCGTAGTCGATCAGAGCACTGCGCTCGATCGGCTCATACTCACCACCGCACAGGCCGAGCCAGTGCACGACGCGCTCCAAGGGATCGACGATCAGCACCTCGTCAACCCCGTGGGCGGCATAGAAGGGCAGCTTCTTCCACGTCTCGTCGCCGGGTGAGACTATCTCGACCGCAAGCGCAACAGTGGGATAGAACAACTCGTCAGGACCAGGCCGGTGCAGACCGCCGTCGGGTATCCGATAGTTGTCTTCCTCGCCGATGTTGAAATCCCCAAGAGCCGGCAGCAACCCCGCCGCACGCGCAGGACCATCGAGCAAGACTGCTAGCTGGTGCAGGATGCGATGGTGACGACCGTGCGGGCTCGGGTTCATATGCAGTACCCCGTCCCACATCTCGTCGCAGCCGTCGAGGCCGAGACGGCGCCGACGCTCCAGCAGCGACTCAATCTCCACAGGCAGCGGGTCGAGCACGACAAGCGGCATGGCGGCGAGTCTAGTACCCCGTCGGCCTGCTGAGGAGAGTCAGCGTTCTCAAAGGAGGTGTACGGCCCGCCCTGCACATTCTCCTAGTCCGACGCGACAGGCCAAGCGGGACAGAGTTGACAGCTCCCCATCCCGCCCGAAGCCTGGGTTTCTCTCGACGTGCCGACGCGAAATGACCCAGCACTGAACGCTTGGGCCGACCTTCGTGGCCGGCCCAAGCGCGAGCTGCGACTAGGACAGCCGTTCCACCAGCATCGCCATGCCCATGCCGCCGGCGACGCACATCGACTCGATGCCGTACTTGCCGCCCTTGGTCTCGAGGTTGTTGAGCAGCGTGGTCATGATGCGTGCGCCGGTCATGCCAAAGGGGTGACCGAGCGCGATCGCGCCGCCAAACGGGTTGAGCTGCTCCTCGGTGATGCCCAGCTCGGCCATACACGGCACGATCTGCGCCGCGAACGCCTCGTTGATCTCGACCACGTCGATGTCCTCGATCTTCATCCCAGTGTTCTCCAGCAGCGCTTTGATCGCCGGGATCGGACCCAAGCCCATGACCTCGGGGCGGATCGCGGCTACGGTCGAGGCGATGATCCTCGCCTTTGGCTGCAGGCCGAGCGCCGATGCCTTCTCTTCGGACATGACCAGCACCGCGGCAGCCCCGTCGTTGAGCGGGCAGGCGTTGCCGGCGGTGACGGTCCCGTCGGGCTTGAACACCGGCTTCAGCGCCGCCAGCTTCTCGAGCGTCGTGCCGGGCCGCGGGCCGTCGTCCTTGCTGACGACAGTCTCGGGCACGTCGATCTCGTTGCCCTCCTTGTCGACGTCTTTGTGCGCCGGGACGGTGACGGGGATGATTTCCTTGTCGAAGTGGCCGCTGGCCTGAGCCTCGACGGCGCGCGTCTGGGAGATCAGCGCCCACTCGTCTTGGGCCTCCCTGCTGACTTTGCGTTCGTCGGCCACGTTCTCGGCGGTCATGCCCATCGGGATGTAGACGTTGTAGAGCGAGCCCTCAGAGCCGTCCACCAGCGGGTGGAACTCGAACTGGGCACTACCGCGGCCGGCGCGCGAGACCGCCTCGACACCGGCTGAGATGTAGGTGTCGCCCTCACCGGCTTTGATCGCGTGGAAGGCCATACGGATCGTCTGCAACGAGGAGGCGCAGAAGCGGTTGACGGTGGTGCCGGGCACGTGGTAGTCGATGCCGGCGATCAGGCTGGCGATGCGCCCGATGTTGTAGCCCTGCTCGCCCTCCCCGTAGCCGCATCCCATCATCACATCGCCGATCGTGCTCTGCTCGACCTTGGGGTTGCGCTCCACGATCGCCTTCAGCGGGATCGAGGCGAGGTCATCCGCGCGAACGGACTTCAACGAGCCCTTCACGGCCCGCCCGATCGGCGTGCGTACGGCGTCGACAATCACTGCTTCAGGCATGTGTGCTTCTCCTTGATTGGTCGTTGGCGGGGACGGACCCTCCACCCGCCCCGCGCGGCGCGGGAGCAGCGCTCATCTTATGCGAGATCTGAGCTGGCATCTGTGACCGAACCAACGGACGGGCTCAGTAGATGGGCCAGCAGACGGACTACAGGTCCAAGCGGCTTACACCCAGCTCGTCGAAGCCGACGTGGTGGGCAAGCTCGTGGCGCACGGTCTTTGTGACCTGTTCGCGCAGCAGGTCGGGATCGTGGCCGAAGTCGCGGCGGATCGTGTCCCTGAAGATCACGATCCGGTCGTGGACGTCGTCGCGCGCCACCGTCGCGCCCTGGTAGAGACCGTAGGCCCCTCGAGCGCGCCCGCCGTCGGAGATCACCACCGCGACGTGCGCGAGCGCGTTGCGCAGCAAGTCGGGAAGATCGTCGAGCGCGTCGCGCACCAACTCCTCGAAGTCCTCGTCGTTGAGCGGGTCAAGCTCCATGAATTCCGCTTCTTCGGGATCGACCACCAAGCCTTCGCGTGCCAGCTCCTCTGAGTGGCGGATCAGCTCGTCGAACTCGACCTCCGACTCGGGATCGTGCCAGTTGGCGAGCCGTACGGCCACGAATGCAACCGCGCCGGAGAGCACCGCGACGACGATCGCCACGATCGCGACCTCCTCGACCGCCCTCACAAAACCGATCGAGCTGAGGCCCTGACCGAGCACGAGCACCACCAAACCGATCGAAAACGCGACGATCGCCGCTACAACTATGCGGCGAGCGTGGCCGGAGGCGCCTGGCGACCTCGACACACGCATACCGTCACCTACTCGCGCGGGCGCCGGGCCGTGGACCGTCCCTGCCCAGTCTCGTTCATGTCGGATGCGGGCGCGCGCATAGCCACGACTACTTCAGCGTGCGGGCGATCACGAGCCTCTGAATCTCGTTGGTGCCCTCGTAGATCTGTGTGATCTTGGCGTCTCGCATCATGCGCTCCACTGGATACTCCTTGACATAACCGTAGCCGCCCAGCACCTGGACCGCCTCGACGGTCACCGCCATCGCCGTGTCCGAGCAGAACACCTTGGCCATCGAGGAGTACTTGGCACGCTGCGGATGACCCTGATCGGCCATCGCGCAAGCCTTGTAGAGCAGCTCGCGTGACGCCGCCGTACGCGTTTCCATGTCGGCCAGCTTGAACTGGATGCCCTGGAACTCGTTGATCGCCTGTCCGAACTGCTTGCGCTCACGCGCATAGGCGACCGCGTAGTCGGTCGCGCCCTGGGCGATCCCGACG
Organism: uncultured Solirubrobacterales bacterium; assembly: GCA_963725265.1. GTDB lineage: Bacteria > Actinomycetota > Thermoleophilia > Solirubrobacterales > Solirubrobacteraceae > Palsa-744. Next base: position 774,864 of record CAVRXP010000001.1, on the reverse strand, counting down.
GCCTGGGCGGCGGCGCCGAGGCGCGTGCGCTCCAGCGTGCCAAGCGCCACACGCAAACCTCTGCCGACCTCGCCGATCACGTTCTCCTGCGGCACCCGCACGTCCTCGTAGATCGGCTGACCGGTCGGTGAGGCGCGGATGCCGAGCTTGTGCTCGAGCTTGCCCACGCTGAAGCCCGGCCTGTCGGCCTCGACCACGAACGCCGTGATTCGCTTGCTCTCGCGATCGGTGACGGCGAAAGTTATGTAGAAGTCGGCCACGCCAAGGTTGGAGATCCAGTTCTTGGTGCCGTTGATGACCCATTCGCCCTCGCCTTCGCCCGGCGCACCCGAGCCCTCCCAGACGGCGGTTGTCTGCATACCCGCCGGGTCCGACCCGGCTTCGGGCTCGGACAACGCGAACGCGGGCGACCACTCGCCGCTGGCGCACTTGGGCAGGAAGCGGGTCTTCAGCTCATCGGAGCCGAACAGCTGGATCGGCAGCGTGCCGAGCTCCTGCACCATCAGGATCAGCGCGCACGCGGCGTCGACCTTGGCGATCTCCTCGACGCCCATGTTCAACATCAGCGTGCCCGTGCCGGTGCCGCCGTACTCAGTCGGAAACGGCAGGCCGAGAATGTCCTGCTCGGCGAGCACCTTGCGGATGTCCCAGGGATACTCGGCTTGCTCGTCGATCTCCGCCGAGCGCGGCGCGATCTTCTCCTGGGCGATCTGTTTGATCGTCGCGCAGAAGTCCAGGTGCTCCTGCGGGATGGTGTAAGTGTCATCGAGGGTCACGTGCATCGTTACGTTGATCCTAATGGGCCCACGCGGGCGGCGCACCCACCTCGCGGGCCAGCGGGCGACCCCCACCCACCTTGCGGGCTCGCGCAGGCGGCGCGCCCACCTCGCCGCTGAGAGAGAGACCGCTACCCTCCAGCGCAATGGGCACGCCGATCGACTCCACGCAGACCGATATCGATCCCGAGCAGCTCGAGCAATGGATGGCCGAGGATCGCGAGCTGCAGGTGGTGGACGTGCGCGAGCCATACGAGCGCGAAGCCGGCTTCATAGCCGGCTCGCTGCATATACCGCTCGTCGAGCTCAGCTCCAGGGCAGCAGAGGTCGAGCGCGAGCGGGCCGTGGTGTTCTACTGCCGTGTCGGCGCGCGCTCGGAGATGGCCGCCCAGGCGTTTCGGGCCAGCGGCGCGCAGGCACTGTCGATGCGCGGCGGGCTCGTGCGTTGGGCAAGTGAGGACAGGCCGCTCTCTCCTGAGGGCGGCGTCGTGGCAGACCACTGACGACCAGCTAAGGGCCTATGTCGGTAGGGCGGCGGGGGTGGCGGCGTGTGCCTTCTTGAACGCGATGAGGCCGCTGGCGAGTTGTAGTAGGGCGAGGTGGTTCTCGTCCTTCTTGGACCAGCGGATGAGGATGCCGCGGTTGCGATTCATCCAGGAATGGGCAGCCTCGACGACCCAGCGTCGGGCGCGCCAGCCGGGCGTGCGGATCTTCTCGGCGATCTCCTCACCGCGTGCACGAATGTGCGGTGTGAGCTCGTAGTCGCCGATCAGTTTGCGGACCTCGGCGTTGTCATACGCCTTGTCCAGGCAGATACCCTGCGGATGCTCTGCCGTTGACTGTGGGCGCTCGATCGGTATTGAGTCGAGCGTACCCTTCAGCAGCTTGTGATCGTTGCGGTTCGCACCGTCGTGATCGAGCCCGACCGGGACGCCCGCACCCTCTGCGAGGACCGAGCGCTTCGCCCCCCCTTGGCCCGGTCAGTGGGATTCGGACCCGTCTTGGGTCCGCCCAGCGGCGCCTTGGTCATCGCACCATCGGCGGAGAGGAACGACCAGTCGATCCCAACCTTCTCATCGTACTCCAAAAGCCCCTGACGCCAGAACTCCTCAAAAACCCCGGCCGCCCGCCACTCCTGAAAGCGCCGGTGCGCCGAACTCGAGGAACACGGACCAGTCGCATCCAGCGCGTTCCACTGCATCCCAGTCCTGAGCACCAGCAGGATCGCATCCATCGCGTCACGATTCGGCACCCTCGGGTTGTGACAGCCCAACGGATGCGACGGGGGCTCGGGCAGCAACGGCCCAATCCGCTCCCACAACCAGTCCGGCATCCGCCAGCCATCATCCCGGCTCACCATGTAGCCCATCACGAACCTCCTGATCGAACGACACTCCGATCAAAAGATTCGACGCGGGCTACACAACTCCTACCGGCATAGGTCCTAAAGGAGATCCAGATGGAGGCATCCGAGTACCCCAAGGTGACCGTGGGCGAGGGCTACGCTGTGGCCGAGGACCTTGACGCGCTCGGCGAGGGCTACGGTTTTCGCAAGATGCGCAAGGGGCTCGGCGTGACCGCGTTCGGCGTGAACGTGATCACAATGCCGGCCGGCTACGCGACCGGGAGCCACTATCACGACATCCAGGAGGAGCTCTACTTCGTACACCGCGGCACGATCGAGATGGAGTTCGGCGACGGGACCACCCACCGATTGGAGCAGGGCGGCTCGGCGCGCGTGGACGCCGCCACCCTGCGCAAGGTCCGCAACGTGGGCGAGGGCGACGCCACATACCTGTGCGCCGGCGGCAAGGACGGGTATGTGGGGCGCGACGGGCGCCTGCCCGACGGCGAGCAGCGCGTCAGCGGGCATCCCGGCGCAGCCTGAACTCAACTAGAAAAGCTGCATGCCCCCGCGCGCGCGGGGGGCATGTCCCCTTTTGGCAATCTTGCATGCTCCCCTCGGGGCATACAACCGGGCTGCTTGTGCCGGAGCTCAGCCGCGGCCCTGGCGAGCCGCGGCGCGCTCGACGATCGCCACCGCGTGCTGCGGGTCGTCGGCGATCTGCAACAGGTCGATGTCGGCGCTTGCGATCTTCCCCTCTACAAGCATCGTCTCGCGCAGCCAGTCGGCTCTCCTCGCTCACGACCGGCCTCAATAGAGCAGTTCCTTGACGTAGCGCTGGTGCAAGCGCCCAAGCGCCGTCTTTTCCGGGTGGAAACCGATCGCGTTGAATACGTTTGCGTTGAGCGGAGCCCACGCCAGGATCATGTAGACGCCCATCAGCACAGCGGCGACGCGCAAGCGCCGCGAGCTCGACAGGGCGGCAAGCGGCAGTATCCACAGCACGTACCAAGGCAGTACCCAGCTGAGCGTGACGAGCAGCGCGATCGACGCCCAGCCGGCGGCCGTGAGCGACTCGCGCTGGCGATAGGCAAGCAGCGAGCAGGCCGCCACGGCCACGATTAGAACGCCGCTCAGCAGAACCCGCATGGTGGTGGTCTCCCCCCCGGCGCCTAGCGCCAGACCGAACAGGTTGGGAATGCTCGTCATCGTCACCAGGCGTCCCTGCGTGGCGAGATCGGGGAAATGGGGGCCGAATGCGATCACGCTTGCCAGGCCGAAGACGACGGCGCCCAACGCCATCCCCACGACAACCTGCAGCAGATCGCGACGGCGGTGCAGCAGCGCGGCAAGCACAACCGGCAGCAGGATGCCGGCCGACGCCTTGATCGCCACCGCCGCAACGAATGCCGCTCCAGCGCCTAGCAGCGCCGGGGACCACAGCGGCGCTTCAGCGGCTTTGACATTTAGGTCCGCGCTACCGCGCCTGAGCGCGCCCGGCATGCAGCCGCTGCGCAGCAGCAGGTAGAAGCCGAGCACGACACAGAACATCATCAGGAAGTCGTTGTGGTCGCCGCCGAGACCCCAGATGAGCACGACCGGGTTCAGGCCGACGAACACGATCGCCGCCACAGGGTCGCGACCGACCAGGCGCGCGGAGCGCCACACCAGAAGCACTATTCCCAAACTCGTGAGCATCAGCAGGCCCTTCAAGAGCCAGAACGACATCGCCACGCCCAGCGGCACGACCACGAAGGTGATTAGCGTGAACAGCGGCCCATACGGGCTCAGCAGCTGATGCCAGTTGCTCGGGGCGTAGCTCGGGTCGTTGTGCGGCTCGAGCACCGGGATCGTCGTGTACGGGTTGAGGTTGTGAACAACCTCCATGCGCCCGTAGTTGATGTAGTTGAAGATGTCGGTGAGCGCTAGCGGCGGCGAGAGGAACATGATCGCGTGCGCTGCCACGATCGCCGCGATCACCCAGCGCGCGCGCAGCAGCGGCACGTAGCGCAGGCCGATCAGGTAGCTCGCGAACATCAGCACGATCGGGGCTGTGAACAGCCACCTCAAACCCGTGGTGCTGCGTGTCAGCGACGGCCACAGGCCACCGAGCGGACCCGCCATCCATCGCGGAAAATAATGACCCGTGGTCGTGGCCGCCAGAAAGCTGGGGCGGTCGGCCGCTGCCACCACGACCAGCAGGCAGCCCGCCAAGATCGCGATCAAGACGCCTGCCCCGACTGCCGTCTCGAGGCGTCGGCGTCGCGCCTCGCGCTCCACAACGTCGGCGGGGCCCCGCAGGGCCCCGAAGACATGCTCGCTACTGCTCTGGGCGTATCCCGTCATGGACGCTTGTCCCTGGCGGGATCAGCCCTCAAATCTGTCAGCGGCTCTAGATGGTCGTGACGTTTACGGCCTTCGGGCCCTTGTCGCCCTGCTCCGCGTCGTAGGACACCTTCGTGCCCTCCTGCAGCGAGCGATAGCCTTCGCCGTTGATCCCTGTGTGGTGTACGAACAAGTCCTTGTCACCATCATCTGGGGTGATGAAGCCGAAACCCTTGTCGTCGCTGAACCACTTCACTGTGCCGGTAGGCATGTGACTTCCTCCACGATATGTGCGTGCTGCTACGCGGAGGATGCTTCTAGAGCTTCGACCTGCGAGCGCTTGCACTGCTTTTCGCCGGTTTTCTGCCGGCCAGACCGCACGACGGTAGCACGTAGGTCCGCGAATGTGTTAGCAAGTGGTATATGCCTGGCGATCCGGAGCAACCCCCAAACAAGCGGTCACTGACACTCAGACGCCTACTCCCAAGCGGCGATCCGGCCACTGTCGAGCAAGTCGTGGATGAGCTCCAGCTGATTGCGGCAGGCCAGGATGAGGCCCGCCGGCGTCCCTACCTGCTGCTCAACATGATCGCCACGACCGACGGCCGCGCAACCCTCGGCGGACGCTCAGGGCCGCTCGGCGGGCCCGCCGACAAAGAGCTGCTGTACGGCTTGCGCACCGCCGTGGACGCGGTCATGGCCGGTGCTGGGACCATTCGCGCCGAGCGCTACGGACAGCTGATTCGTGACGACCGCGGGCGACAGGCGCGACGCGATCGCGGGCTTGCCGAGGAGCCTTTGGCGTGCATCGTCTCAGGGCGCCTTGCCCTGGACAGCGAGATCCCCCTGCTCTCAGAAAGCGGAACACGCGTGGCGATCCTGACCTCCTCCGAGGCCAGCCTCCCCCAGGACTGCCGCGCCGAGATCTCCTATGTGCGCAGCGCACGCGACGGCCAACTCGATCTGCCACGAGCAATGGCCGAGCTGTACGAGCGCCTCAGCGTGCATACCTTGCTGTGCGAGGGCGGGCCCCACTTGAATGCCCAACTGCTGGCGCACGGGCTCGTCGACGAGCTGTTTCTGACCCTCTCCCCCAAGCTGGCGGGCGGGGACGCGGTAAGCGAGACGCTGCGGATCGTGAGCGGGCCCGAGTTCGACCCGCCACTCACGCTGGAGTTGGCAGGCGCGCTGGAGCACGACTCCTACCTGTTCTTGCGCTACCGGGTGTCGTCCCCGCCGGCGTGACGACGACCTCTGGCGAGCACCGCGACGCTGAGCACGACGCTGTTGGGCACCATGATCGGACCGTCTGTCGTGGCGAATGTCGTGTAGAGCAGGCCAAGCGTGCTGACAGTGCCGTCGATCTGACCGGCCAGCGGGCCACCCTGCAAACGCACGCTGTCGCCGACGCGAAACGGCCTTGCGCTCAACAGCACCGTGCCGGCGAACATGTTGCCGAGCGTCTGCTGGGCAGCGAGACCGAGGATCACGGCCGTGAAGGCGCCGCCGAGCGCGAGCGTGCGCGGTTCGATGCCGATGATTCCCAGCGCCACGATCACCGCCAGCGCCACCGTCACGAGACGGATCACGAAGCCGACAGTGCCGGCCGAAGCGGGGTCCATGCGCCGGAACAGCGCTGGACCAAACGCTCGTCCCACGTCGCGCGCGATCGCCCAACCCAGCATCACGAGCACGATCACCGTGACGAAGTCGACCGGCGTTTCGAGCCATTGCAACTGCCCCTTGCCGTGCGCGGTCAGGCCGAGCAGGGAGCGGCGGTTTTCGTAGAGCACCACGACGCCGATGAAGATCGGCACGAGCAGCAGGGCCTCCCAGCGCGCGCGCCGGACCGCGCCCGGGCTTACCTGAGGCAGCAGCCCGGCTTCGTCCCAGGCCTGGCTGCGCGTCTCGAACATCTTCGCTGGGGTTCGCGGAGTGGGCATCGAGCATCAATGATGGTGCACGCGGCGACTACCCGCTCCAGAGGTGCTCAAGCCAGCGTGTAGATGACCATCGCTCCGCCGAACACCAGGCAGTAGATCGCGAACGGGATCAGCGTCCTGGTCTTGAACCAGCGCACCAGGAAGGCGACGGTGAAGAAGGCCGTGATGCCCGCGGCGATGCACCCCACCAATGCCTGGCCGCGAACGCCGTTGCCCAAGTGGCCAAGCAGGTCGGGCAGCTTGACGAGGCCGGCGGCGAGGATAATCGGCGTTGCGAGCAGGAACGCGAAGCGAGCCGAGTCGCTGTGGTCCAGACCGCGCGCAAGCCCGGCCCCCATCGTCACGCCGTCGCGGCTGATGCCTGCGATCAGGGCGGTCGACTGAGCCGCGCCGATGACCAGCGCCTCACGATACTCAAGCGTGTCGAGCTCACGGCCGCCCTCCGGATTCAGGCCCTCGCGCGCGGCCAGTTCGCGTACCGCCGAGCGGCGGCGAAAGCGCTCGGCGGCGAACAGCACGAGGCCATTGACCATCAGGAAGATGGCTGCTATTTCCGGCTTGGCCGTGAGCGTGCGCAGCTGATGCTCTAGGGCCAAGCCGATTATCCCCGCGGGAATGCTCGCGACGATGATCAGCCACGCCAGCCGCTCCGTGGAGGTCTCCGCGCGGCGCTTGCCCAGCGTCACGAAGAACGCCTTGACGATTTCCACCCACGTGCTCCAGTAGTAGACGAGCAGGCCCAGCGCACTGCCGACGTGCAGCATCACGACGAATGCCAGCCAGAACGACTCCGATTCAGACTGGGCGTCCACAAGCTTGTTCCAGCCGAAGAGGGTCGGGAACAGCACCGTGTGGCCGAGGCTGGAGATCGGGAACAGCTCGGTCACGCCCTGGAGGACGCCGAGCACGATCGCCTGGAAGTAGCTGATCGCCGACGCTAGCGGCGTCGTGACGAGAACGAGTGACATCGCGGCGAGAGGATATGGGAGAGCGAAGACGGCGGTGCGGGTTGAGCTAATTCGTCACCCGAAGCTGGCCTCGACCTCAAGCCCTCCCTCTTGCCGCGCGCGGGCGGTGACGCTCGCCCCGTGCGCGGCCGCGATCGCCCGCACGATCGAGAGCCCGAGGCCGTGCCCCTCGCCGTGGCCGGCGCGCTCGGGCGCAAGGCGCTGGAAGGGCTCGAACAGCCGCTGCACCTGCGACGGCGGGATCACTGGCCCGTCGTTGGCGACCGACAGGACGGCCCGCCCGTCGGCGCCGCGCGTCGCGACCTCGAGCCACCCGCCATGCACGTTGTGGCGCAGCGCGTTGTCGAGCAGGTTCGCGACTAGGCGCTCGAGCAGGCGCGAGTCGCCGAGTGTCAGCGCGGGCGCGATTGCCACCTCCAGCACCAGCCCGCGCCGCTCGATCTCCGGCCGGCGCGCGCGCAACGCTGCCTCGGCCAGGGCGCCCAGGTCCACGGGCTCGCGCCGTCCCAGGCCGCGCTCGCTGCCGGCGAGGGCGAGTAGCGCCTCGATCAACCGCTCCTGCTCTTCGCCGCTGGCGAGCACGCGCTCGCAGGTCGCACGCAGCGAAGCGTAGTCGGCGTCGGGGTCGGCGAGCGCGACCTCCAACAGCGCGCGCTCGACGGTCAGCGGCGTGCGCAACTCGTGCGAGGCGTTGGCGACGAACTGGCGCTGGGACTGGAAGGAGGACTCCAGGCGCCCGAGCAGCCCGTCGAAGGTGTCGCCGAGCTCTCTCAGCTCGTCGTTGGGTCCTTCCAACGCCAACCGCTCGTGCAGGTTGCTGGCCGAGATCGCGCGCGCGGCGCTTGTGATCCTGTGCAGCGGTCGCAGCACGCGTCCGGCGATCAGCCAGCCGAGGACCATCGACGCGACCGCCATGATCGCCAGCGCGATCCCCGAATTGACCAGGAGCTGGTGCAGTTCAGCGCTGTGCTGCGCGGTCGCGAGTGTCTGCAGACCCCGCGTTTGGACCTGAACCTGCTGGGGGGTCACGGGAATTGCGGATCCAGGGCTGACGCTCTGCGAAACCTGCCCACCGGCGGCGGCAGTCCCGCCAGGGACGCGCAGCATCAGCGTGCGCGCCGCTTCAGGTCCCGGACCCGGTGCGGTGCCCAGAATCGAGCCTTGACGGCCACCCCTGGAGAAGGACACGACCTCGTTCTTGGAGCCCGTCACCAGTGCGTATGTGATCGCCAGCAGCGCCGCGCCCGAGACCAGGAACAGGAAGCCGTACATCAGGGTCAGGCGCAGGCGCACCGTGCGCCGTGGCAGACGCGCGCCGACCCACCGTACCGCCCGCCCGCGCGGACCCCTCGGTAGGCGCGACCGCCAACCGCTCCGCGATGCGCCACCCCGATCTGAGCCGCACATTCGGGTTCGCTCAGATTCGGTAGCCGGCCTGCGGCACGGTCTCGATCACCGGAGGATCCCCGAGCTTGGTGCGCAGGCGCCTGATCGTGACCTTGACGGTGGTCGTGAACGGGTCCGCCGCCTCGTCCCACACACGCTGAAGCAGCTCCTCGGCGGACACTGCCCGGCCCTGGGCGGCGAGCAGGTACTCAAGCAGCGCGAACTCCTTCGGACTGAGCTCCAAGCGTCGTCCGTCGCGCGTCGCGACGCGGTGGGCCGGGTCGAGTCGCAGTTCGCCGCGCACGAGCGTCGGTGGCAGCGCCGGCTGCGAGCGGCGCCCGAGCGCGCGCACGCGGGCCACCAGCTCGGCAAAGGCGAACGGCTTGGGCAGGTAGTCGTCGGCGCCGAGGCTGAGCCCGCCGACGCGATCCTCGATCGTGCCCGCGGCGGTCAGCATCAGGATGCGACTGTCGTGCCCCTCCCCTATCAAGGCGCGGCAGACCTCGTCGCCGTGGACGCCGGGCAGATCGCGGTCGAGCACCACGACGTCGTAGTCAACGATCGCCGCGTGCGCGAGCGCATCGCGGCCGTCGAGTGCGACGTCGACGGCAAGCCCCTCGCGGCGCAGCCCGACCGCGACCGTGTCGGCCAGCTCGGCGTGATCCTCGACCAGCAGCACTCTCATCTATCTCTCCTCGCGCCGCAGTGCGGGGCGGACGGGCGGCGGGCTGCCCGCACGATCTCACGGGCAGATGAAGCATGCCTAACGGGCGGTTACAGCGCGGTGACAGCTGCGCTCACCGTCGTGTAACCGCCGGTTTCGTAGAACGTGCCCGACACCCATTCTGCCATGCCGGTCGTCGGTATGCAGAGCCCCGCCGGGCGCGCGCGCCCGGCGCAAGACCATCCATTGAGGAGCCACGACATGAAGACGCCGCGATTTGCAATCCCGCTGGCCGCCCTGGGGGCAATCGCCGCGAGCCTGATCCTCTTTGCCTGCGGGGGTTCCTCGCCGACTTCCAGCGACGCCAACAGCGAACGGGCCAGCGAACAGAAAGCCGAAACGCGGTTTGCCGACTTCGCCCGGTGCCTGCGCGAACACGGCGTCAATGCCGAAGCCATCTCGCACCCGGGCGGCGGTCATGGCCTGAAGGTGTCGCCCGGATCGGGCGGCCCTCAACAGTTCGAAGCGGCGGAAAAGGCCTGCCATCGCTATCGGCCCGCACCACAGAAGGTGAACCTCTCACCGCAACAGAAGGTCGAACAGGAAGAATCGGTGCGCAAGTTCGCGAAGTGCATGCGCGCACACGGGATCAAAGTCGAAGCCTCGGCGCAGGGCGGGGGCATCCAGATCCGCATCCATGCGCATCCCGGCGCCGAAGCCGCGCCGATCCCGGAAAGCCCTGCATTCCAGACCGCGCAGAAGGACTGCTCGGGTCTACTCCCGGGCGGCGGCCCCAAGGGCGCTCCCGGCATCCCTGGTAAAGCCCAGGGCGGCAGCGAATCCGAGGGATTTCAGTCCTCGCGAGTGGGCGGCTGAGCTATGGGCGCATCCCGTCGCCGGATTGCGGCGGCAGCGGCGATCGTACTGGCGCTCGCCGTGGTCCCCGCGCTCGCGCTGCTCGACTCCCGCTCCTCGCCGCGGGACCCCGCCGGCACGGGCGTGCCCGCAGGGCAGACCACGGCCGAAGTCACACGTCGCACGCTAACGGAAAGCTCGACCGTCGACGGCACGCTCGGCTATGGCGCCACGCTTGAACTGTACGACCGTCTGGCGGGGACATTCACATGGTTGCCAGCGGTTGGCGCGACGATCGGGCGGGGTGGGACGCTGTGGCGGATCGACAATCAGCCGGCCGTACTCATGTACGGGTCGGTGCCGGCATATCGCACGCTTAAAGAGGGCATCGGCGATGGCCCCGACGTCACAGAGCTGAACGAGAACCTGATCGACCTCGGCTACGACCCCTATGGCGCGATCGCCGACGACGAAGACTTCAGCGCGGCCACGGCGGCGGCCGTGCGCCGCTGGCAGCACACCGAGGGCCTGCCCGAAACGGGCGCGGTCGAACTGGGCCGCGTCGTGTTCGCCCCGGGGGCGCGGCGCGTGACGGCTGTGAAGGTAGCGCTGGGGCAGGATCCTCCAGGCGAACAGGGCGAGAAAGGCGCCGGGGATGCAGCCAACCAAACGCCAAGTCCGGAAAAGGGGGGCCAAAACGAACCTGAACCTAAAGATAAGGTACCTAACGAATCAACCTCGAGCCAAAAAAGACTGGAAAAACCTGCACCCAAGAATTCAAGGTCCGACAACCCACCCTCCGACAAGCCCAGCTCCGACAAATCCCCCTCCGACAAACCCAGCTCCAAACAACCCGCCACCAACAAACCCCCTTCCAACAAACCCAGCTCCAAACAACCCGCCACCAAAGAGCCGGCCGCCAAGGACCCCACAGCCAAAGACGAACCCGAAGTCGGCGGCGGTAGCGCCGACGCTGGCATGGTCGTGCTCGACACGACTTCGACCCAGCAGCTCGTGACGTTGAAACTAAAGGCAGAACAGCAGACACTTGCCCACGTCGGCGAGGTCGCCCCGGTGACACTGCCTAGCGATCGCGTGGTGCGGGGGCGGATCGTCGAAGTCGGCAGCGTCGCCGAAACCAAAGAAAGCGCCGGCGGCGAAAAAGGGGGTGGCGCAGGCGCAGGCTCGGGTGGAGAATCGGAATCGGCCACGATCGCAGTGACACTCGCGCTCGATCGCCCGGTCGCGCACCTCGACGAGGCGCCGGTGAGCGTCGAACTGGTCAAGAGCATCCGCCACGAAGTGCTTGCGGTCCCCGCGACCGCCCTCACGGCTACGGCGGGGGGTGGCTACGCGATCGAGACACTGCAGGGCGGCCACCGCCTCGCGCTAAGCGTGACGCCCGGGATGTTCGCCGACGGCTATGTACAGATAGAAGGGGCCGGCGTCCGCGAAGGACTGACGGTGACCGAGTCCGAATGAGCCGTGACCGCGAGCATGGGGGCACGGAACGGCGCGCCCACAGGAGCGCGACTGGCTCCACTCCCGTGCAAGAGCACCACCGTGAAGGCGAGCAGAGCACGCCGAGCCCCGCGCAAGAGCACCACAGCGAAGACAAACAAAGCACCCCCACCCCCGCGCAAGAGCACCACAGCGAAGACAAACAAAGCACCCCCACCCCCGCGCAAGAGCACCACAGCGAAGACAAACAAAGCACCCCCACCCCCGCGCAAGAGCACCACAGCGAAGACAAACAAAGCACCCCCACCCCCGCGCAAGAGCACCACAGCGAAGACAAACAAAGCACCCCCACCCCCGCGCAAGAGCACCACGACGAAGGCAAGCAGAGCACGCCCACCCCCGTCCTGGAGCTGGTGGACGTGGTCAAGCAATACCCCGGCGGCGTGCAGGCGCTGCGCGGAGTGAACCTGACCGTGCAGACGGGCGAGCTGTGCGCGATCGTGGGGCCCTCGGGGTCGGGCAAGTCGACGCTGCTGCACATCATGGGCACACTCGAACGGGCCACGAGCGGGATCGTGCGGATCGCGGACGTAGATGTCGGCGAGGCGTCGGAGGGCGAGCTGGCCGCGCTACGCGCGCGACGTATCGGCTTCGTCTTCCAGCAGTTTCACCTGCTAGAGGCGCACACGGCGCTGGAGAACGTGGCGACCGGGCTGCTGTACACCGGCACCCCCGCCAGCGAGCGCCGGCGCGCAGCGGAGGCGGCGCTGGAGCGAGTTGGGCTGAGCCATCGCGCGCAGCACACCTCGGCGCTGCTATCTGGCGGCGAGCGCCAGCGTGTAGCGATCGCCCGCGCGCTCGTCAGCTCGCCGGCGATCGTGCTCGCCGACGAGCCAACCGGCAACCTCGACACGGCCAGCGGCGCCGGCATCCTGGAGCTGCTGCACGCGCTCAACTCACAGGGCACCACCGTCCTCGTCATCACCCACGACCGCGAGATCGCCGCCACGCTGCCGCGGCGCGTGGAGGTGCGCGACGGGCGCCTGATTCACGACGAGCTGCTCGCCGCCGCCCGGGCGAAGGCGTGATGGACTCCGGCGCGCCAAGCGGCGACGCGCGGCGCATGGTCGGCGCCGAGGCTCTACGCGGCCGTGCGCGACGCGTGCGCCGCCCACCTACCAGGGGCCCGCGATCGAGAGCGAAAGGTCGGCCACGGTCGGCGATCCCCCGCAGCCGCCTGCTGCCCGCCGACATGCTGCGCGTCGCGAGCGTGGGGCTGCGCACACGCCGCCTGCGTGCGGCACTGTCGGCACTGGGTGTGGCGATCGGGATCGCCGCGATGGTCGCGGTGCTCGGCATCTCCGACTCCAGCAAGGCCGGGCTGGTGGCGGAGCTGAACGCGCTTGGCACCAACCTGCTGACGGTCGCGCCCGGCCAGACCAACTTCGGCGAAGCCACGCAGCTGCCCGAAGCGGCCCAGCGCGCCGTGCGCGATCTTTCGAGCGTGCGCTCCGCCGCCGCGCTCACCGACATCTCGAGCGCGAGCGTGCGACGCAACCCCTACATCGAAGCGGCCGAAACCGGGGGGATCGCCGTCGACGCCGCCGAACCGCGACTGCTTGCCACACTCGGCGGGCGGATGCTCGCCGGGCGTTTCCTTGACATCGCCAACGAACGCTATCCGCTGGTCGTGCTCGGCACGGTCGCCGCGCGGCGCCTGGGCGTCTCGCAGCTGAGCGTGAACGGGCGGCCAGTACAGGTGTACCTCGGGAACAGCTGGTTCACGGTCGCCGGCGTGATCGGCCCGCTGCCGCTGACGCCGGAAATCGAACGGGCGGCGCTGATCGGCTATCCGATCGCGCACGAGCTGTTCGGCGCGACCCGTCACGCGAGCACGCTGTACGTGCGCGCGGATCCCGAACGCGTGCCCGAAGCCGACTCGCTGCTGGCCGCGACCGCCGACGCGCAGAACCCCGAACAGGCCCAGGTCAGCCGTCCCTCCGACGCGCTGCAGGCGCGCGCCGACGCGCAGAGCACGCTCACCGCCGTGTTCCTCGGGCTGGGCGCCGTGGCCCTGCTCGTCGGCGGCGTGGGGATCGCCAACGTGATGGTCATCTCCGTGCTCGAGCGCCGGCCCGAGATCGGGCTGCGACGCGCGCTCGGGGCGCGCGCCCTGCACATCGGCATGCAGTTCCTCGGCGAGTCGGTGCTGCTGTCGCTGATCGGCGGGCTTGCGGGGGTCGCGCTCGGCGCGGCGGCGACCGCCGGCTACGCACACACCCAAAGGTGGATCCTGGTCGTGCCCGTGCTGTCGGTGGCCGGCGCGATAGCGATCGCGCTGCTGCTCGGCGCGCTGGCCGGCCTGTATCCGGCGGTGCGCGCTGCCCGACTCGCACCGGCGGCGGCATTGCGGAGCGTGTGAATCGATCTGACGCGCTCGAGCGGCGCGTCACATGCCGCCGCGACGCCGTGCCAACCAGCCGGCGCCAAGCACGAGCGCGACGACCGCTATCCCCGCGACGCGCAGGTCCACGAGCGTCGAGCCGCGCGCGTGGAATCCAACTGCCGCGATCAGCACCACGGCCAGGAAAGCGAGCCTGACGTAGAGGAGATTTCTATTGCGACCGCGGCGACCCATGAGGAGAAATGCTGACTTTACTTGCTGAATGCTCACACCTGTCGCAATTCTCTTCACACCAGCTTCACACAATAGTTCCCGACTGATCACAAAGTTGGCCATTTGCAGGGAGAACCTGTTGGTATGGCTACGCGGGTCGACATGCACTGTCACTCCACCGCCTCACAGGTGTCAAAGCTCGGCGTGCAACGCGCGCTGGGGCTGCCGGAGTGTGCCACTCCGCCCGAGGAGGTCTATGAGCTGGCCAAGCGCCGCGGCATGGACTTCGTCACGATCACCGATCACGACACGATCGACGGCGTGCTCGAGATTGCCGACCGCCCGGACGTGTTCGTCTCCGAGGAGCTGACCGTCTGGTTCCGCGGCGAGCCTCAAGCCGTGCACGTCCTCTGCTACGGGATCACCGTCGCCGACCACGAGTGGCTGCAAGCCAACAGCGGCGACGTCGAGCTGTGTGCCATGTACCTCTACGACCAGGAGATCGCGTGCGCGCTTGCCCATCCCTACTACGCGGTTGGCGCCCCCCTGACGGCGCGCCACCGGCGCCGGTTGGCCGAGTTGTTCGACATCTGGGAGACACGCAACGGCGCGCGCGCCCGCGAGCTCAACCGGCCCGCGGCGATGTACGTGGCCACGCTCGACGGCACCGGCATCGGCGGCAGCGACGATCACGCCGGGATTGACATCGGGCGCACCTGGACGGAAGCGCCCGACGCCGCCTCCCCCGCCGAGTTCCTCGCACACATGCGCGCCGGACGCGTAGCCGCCCACGGCAAACAGGGCAGCGCCGCCAAGTGGGCGCACGCGGCGATCGCCCTGGCCGCGCGCTCGCTCGGGCACGACACGAGCGAGAGCGTGCCCGCCACCCCGGACCCACAACGAGTGATGACGATGGTGCAGCGACTGCTGAGCGAGGGCGACGCGCGCGAAGGCGCCACCGGCGCCGACGTGGCGCCCGCCGACGCACGCTGTCTGTTGCGTGCATGGCTCACCGCCGTCGGCCTCGACCACCTCGACGAGCGCGGGCTGATCGCATACATGCAGGAGGAGGGCTTCAGCCACTCAGACCTCTACCGCCGCGCCTGTCGGATGCACGAGCGCAAGCTGGCGGATGCGGTTGGGCGCGCCATCGAGGCGATTGTGGGCGAGACGGCGGCCGGTCGTGGCAGCGGCGAGCTGACAGGAGATGGCACGACCCATCCCAACACAACAGCCGCCATCGCAGGTGGACTGTTCGAGAGCTGCATCGCCGCGATTCCCTACGCACCCGCCACGGCTTTTCTGGCAAACGAGCAGGCCAAGCTCGCGCGCACCGGGGTGAGCGCCGACGGCGAGCCGCCGCGCATCGCGATCCTCGCCGACGGGATCGGCTCGACCCACGGGGTCAGCCACACGATCGAGGAGATCCGCCAGCGCGGCGTGCCCGGCTTCGAGATCGAGGTCGTCGCGACCGACCCCGAGGTCGATCGGCGCTTGTCGGCCGTCGCCGAGTTCGATGTGCCCTTCTACCCGGGTCTGCGCATCGGCGTGCCGAGCCTCGCGGCGGCCGCGCAGACGCTCGCCGACGGCGCCTTCGACGCGATCCACGTCTGCTCCCCCGGCCCGACGGGCGTCGCCGGCGCGCTGCTCGGACGCGCGCTCGGCCTGCCGCTGATCGGCAGCTACCACACCGAGCTGACCGCCTACGCGCAACTGCGCTCCGGGCAGCGACACCTGGCGGAGGCGATGGAGCTGGCGGTCGGCGCCTTCTACAACGCCTGCGACCTGGTGCTCTCCCCCAGCCCCGCCTCAGATGAGGCGCTCGCCACGATCGGCATGAGCGCCGAGAAGCTCATGCGCTGGGATCGCGGCGTGGACACCGCCCGCTTCGACCCGGCGCTGCGTAGCGACCAGCTGCGCGAGCAATGGATGGAGGGAATGGCGTGCCCGCAGCACTCGCCGGCCGCGCACCGAGACACCGATCCGTCCCTCTTCGGGCGTGCGTGCCCGCAGGACTCGCTGGCCGAGCACCGAGACAGCGACCCGCGCCTCTCCAGGGACGCCTACCAGCGGGTGAATGTGCTCTATGCCGGCAGGATTACGCGTGAGAAGGGCGCCGACCTGCTCGCCGAGGCGTTCCTCGCAGCGCGCGCGCAGGATCCGCGCCTGCACCTGGTGCTCGCCGGCGGCGGCCCCGAGCAGGAGCGCCTGCGCGAGCGGGTCGGCGCGAACGCGACTTTCCTCGGCTGGTTGCGCGGCGAGGAGCTGGCACGCGCCTACGCCTCCGCGGACATGTTCTTCTTCCCAAGCGCCACCGACACGTTCGGCCAGGTGATCCTCGAGGCACAAGCGTCGGGCCTGCCAGTGCTGGCGGTCGCGGCGGGTGGCCCTCTGGAGCTGATAGAGAACGGCGCCAACGGCTTGCTGCGCGACGGCGACAGCGCTCAATTGGCAAGCGCCCTGGTCGAGCTCGCGGCCTCGCCGCTGCTACGAGAACGCCTTGCGAGCGCCAGCCTCGCCGCAGTGCGCGAGCGCACCTGGGAGCGCGCGCTGGAGCGCTTGGCCTGCGGCTATCGGCGAGCACTCGCGGTCCACGGCGACGAGGCACAGCACAGCCGGAAGGCCGAGCGGCTTGTCGCATAAGCCCCCCCTTTACCCGACACCCCTCAATTCCATAGACACCCCCTTTACCCGACATCCCCTCAATTCCATAGACACCCCCCTATACCCGACACCCCCAATCCCATAGACACCCCCTATACCCGACACCCCCAATCCCATAGACACCCCCTATACCCGACACCCCTAATCGCATGAGCCACACCCTTACCCGACACCCAAAGGCCCTGCCGTGAGCGCCCCGCGCCGCACGCTGGCCGTCGCGCTGCACGACATCGAGCCAGCGACGTTCGAGCGCTGCGCGCTGATCCGCGACTGGCTCGACGACCACGGCGTCGCCCAGGTGACGCTGCTGGTGATCCCCGCGCGCGACCTGCACCCGCTGGCGGAGCGCTCCCCGGAGATGGTCAGCTGGCTGATCGAACGCGAGCGCGGCGGCGACGCGATCGCCCAGCACGGCTTCCAGCACCTGCGCTCGGGTGCGCGCGCGATCGGCCCGTATCAATCGCTGCGCACCCTGAGCACCGACCACGAAAGTGAGTTCGTCGGGCTGGACCCCAACGAGACGCGCCGCGCGGTGCATGCCGGCTGGCGCCTGATGAAGCTCGCCGGGATCGAGCCGCGCGGCTTCGTCGCGCCAGGCTACGCCTACACCCCGGCGCTCAAGCGCACGCTCGGCGAGCGCTTCCACTGGTGGGCCGCACTGCTCGGCCTGCACCGCACCCAGCCCGCCGGCGCAGGCTCCTCCTGCGTCGAGCCGGGCAGCGCGCGCATCGCAGCCGAGATCGAGCGCGAGCTACTCGGTCCACCGATCGCCCTGTCGAGCGGCGGGCGCATGCGCCGCGCACTGTCCCCCGCGCTGCTGCGCGCCGGCGCGCTCATCTCCGGCACCACGCTGCGCCTGGACCTGCACCCCTCAGACCTCGAGCACCCCAACCACATGCTCGCTCTGGAGTGGGTGCTCAAGCGCTCAGCCCGCACGCGCCAAGCGGTGACCTACGAGCAGCTGGCTTCGGCGGCAGCGTCCTGAGCAGTTGCTCGCCTGCCTTACCGGTCACGTCGCCGAGACCGCGACTCACAGCTCCCACAAGGCCGAGATCGGAACAGCCAACAGACGGTCTCCAAACGGAAGCACGTGCGGGCCACCGTAGAGCACAACGCCAGCGACAAACTGCTGACCCAGGGCATCGCGCATACGCTCGAGCCAGCGAAACCAGTCATGCCTGGGCGTTTGGCCGGCCTTCACCTCGATGGCGACCACGTGGCCATCCATCGACTCGAGAATGAAATCGATCTCGCCACCGTATCGGTCCTGCCAATGAAACATCGTGGCCTCCGTGTCAGCCCAGGTGAGCTGACGAAGCAACTCGGCAAAGACGAACGTCTCGACGAGTCGACCAGTAGCCGGATCGGTCGGATCTTCAAGCGCAGACGGCGTCTTTCCCAGCAGCCACGCCGTCAAACCGGGGTCGGTGAGGAAGACCTTGGGCCGCTTCTTGACGCGACCCGTGAGGTTGCGCGACCAGGCCGGCAGCATCGCGACGAGATTGATCGTCTGGAGCCAGGCGCTGTGGTCGTAGACGGCCTGGCGCTCTAGCGCCGAGTCGGCAATGAGGCTCTGCATCACCAGCTCGCAGCCGGAGCGCGCGGCGAGCAAGCGCAGGAGCTGGCCCATCTCGGCGACCTTGCGGATGCCGGACATCTCGACCACGTCGCGCTCGATCGTGGTTCGCACGTAGTCGCGAAACCAGCCGGGGCGCTGACTGGCAGGCAGAGCATGGACCTCCGGATAGCCGCCCACGCAAAGTCGCTCCAGTAGCTCGCGACGGCCGATGCCGCTTGGTCGGTACCCGGCCAAGCTCGAAACGCCGGCGAAGATCGCGTCGACGAACCGATCCATCGCTATAGCCAGCTCGCCTTGGCTGAACGGCCACACCTCCACGAATCCGGCGCGGCCCGCCAGCGACTCGGCGATCGTCGGGACCGTCAGAAAGTTCGACGAGCCCGTCAGGACGAACTGACCCGGGCTGGGATCGCGGTCCACCCGCGCCTTAATCGCGCGCACCAAAGGCTCGCCACCCCGCTGAACCTCGTCGATGACCAACGGCCCGCCGCCGATCGACACGAAACCGACCGGGTCCTCCAATGCCGCCGCGAGCACGCCGTCCTCGTCGAGGCTGAGCATGCTCCCCCCGGCGTGCTCGACCCGACCGCGAACCAGGGTCGTCTTGCCCGACTGTCGCGGGCCGGTTACGACTGTGACCCGCCGAGCCTCGACCATGGCTTGGTAGCGCCTCTCTACGGCGCGCGGAAATACCTCCCTATCATACACAATGCCGACAATCTATCATACAGTTTGCCGTAGTCCTAGCATACAGTTTGCGGGGGTAGGTCCGCCGGACGGATTCAACCTCCAGTGCGCCCCGACGATCGCCTCAGTCGACGCTCGCGGGCTCGGCCACCGGCGGCTCCCCGACCTGCGCGATCTCGCCGTCGCGGTCTACTGCAGACGCCATCCTCTGCGCCGGACGTATGTAGAACAGCCACACCGCCGCGCCTGCGAACAGCATCCCGCACAACAGCCAGCCCAGCGTGGTGGTACCCACCCCCACATACTTCAGACCCGACGCTGCGACCACGAACGTGATCATCGGGCGGATGTAGCGGTCTGGGGCGCTGGAGGAGACGAGCGAGCCGACGAACACGGCCGGCACGCTGCCGAGGATCAGCGACGCTGTCACGCCGAACTCGACGTGCCCGAACGCGAGCGCGCCGAGCGCCGCGGCGAGCGTGAGCGGCACCGCTTGGGCGAGGTCTGTGCCGACCAGCTGCTTGGCGCCGATCATCGGATAGAGAAACAAAAGCATCACGATCAACAACGAACCGGAGCCGACCGAGGTCATGCCGACGATGATCCCGCCGATCATGCCGATCAGGATCGTGGGCAAGGGCCGCGGGACGACTTCGTGCACGAGCGCGGTGCGGCTCGTGCCGGTGTGGCGGTCGAGCACATAGCGCACCACCATCGCCGTGGCCCCGACCAGCAGCGCCGCGCCGAGCGCCACCTCGATGTTTTCCTGGGCGCCCTTGCTGTTGCCCATAACGTGCAGCAGGTAGGCCCCCAAGAACGCCATCGGCACCGAGCCGAGCACCATCCAGCCGACCAGACGCAGGTTGACGGTACCGCGCTTGAAGTGCACACCCGCGCCGATCGGGCGCATCACGACCGCCGCCACCAGGTCGCTCGATATGGCCGCCGACGGCGTGACGCCGAACAGCAGGATCAGCATCGGCGTCATCAGCGCGCCGCCGCCGGCGCCGGTCATCCCCACGAGGAAGCCGATGATGGCGCTGCCGAGAACGATGTAGGGGTCGATGTGGATGGGGCTCCCTGCTAGCTGTGATCGTCTGCGCCTGCTGTCGGCGCGGTGAAGGACGAGAGAGGAAGGGTAGACATACCGCTTGGGTGGGGCATGCCCCAGGGCTTGGGTGGAGCATGCCCCAGGTGTGTTGCGAGGTCGGCTGGAACGTTCGAAAAAACGCAATGCCCCCCGCGCGCGCGGGGGGCATGTCCATTTTCACCCGCTGCGCGTTGCACCCTTCGCCGCACGCCCGATCGACAGCGCGAGCAGCAAGAGCACCGCCGGCGGCATGATCCACCACGCAGAGACCCCGGTTTCGGCCACCAGAGCCGTGAGACCCAAAGCGAACACGACCCCCAGCGCGGTGCGCCAGTCATCACCCACGACGAAGTCCCACAGGCCCGACAGAAACGCTTGCACGCGGCTCATGCGCCCACCCCTGCAGGCTCGCCTGCTTCGACTTGAGCGGCCTCTTCCCCGCCGGCAAGCGGCATTGTCCGGCGCAGCACCCATACGATCGCGTTCGCGGCAAGCAGGACACCGGGGATCAGCGCCAGAAGCGCGGCGTCACCGCCGGGCCAGTTGGCACCGGCGCCCTCGGCGCCCCAAAACATGCCGAAGGAGCTGAGCATCACTCCGACCGCGAACTTCATCGTATTCTCCGGCACCTTTGCCAGCGGCGCGCGCGCCGCCACACCCGCGGCACTGACGAGGAGCACCGCCGCGATGGCGGCCGCGGCAGCCAACGGGATGTGTTTCTGGTTGGCCCCGAACGTAAGCACGATGAACGCCACCTCCAGCCCCTCCAGCAACACCCCCTTGAAGGAGATCGTAAAGGCGTAGCTGTCGAAGCCCGCCGGCTGCCCACCCAGCGCGCGCGCCGCCTCGGCCTCCTCGCGGAATATCTCCAGCTCGTCATGCTTGGCCTTCAGGCCCGAGGAGCGCAGGATCGCCTTGCGCAGCCATTGCAGGCCGAAGATCAACAGCAGCCCACCGACAACCACCCTCAAGATGCCGATCGGCAGAGCGGTGAGCGCCGGCCCCAGCGCCGCCACGATCGCGGCAAGGGCGAGCGTCGCCACGCCGACGCCGCCCAGCGCCGAGGACCAGCTGCGCGTCGTGCCGATCGCGAGCACGATCGTCAGCGCCTCGACAGCCTCGACCGCGCAGGCGAGGAAGACGGAGAGGGCCAGCCCGATCTCCGCGGCGCTCATGCTCTTGTCACTCGTTGTCGGAGGGGCATGGTGTTCTCCTACTTGTTGGTCTTGACGATTGTGGCTGGTCGCGGCCGGCGCGGGGAGCGGTTGCGCTTCTGCCTTTTCGCCAGCGGGGCCTACTCGGGTATCGCTCGGGAGCGGCGCCCGCTCCGAGCGCGGGGCGCCCGCCCCGAGGGGGGGGGGACCGGCTCCCGCCCCGAGCGGGAATGACCGGCACGCCCGCACCGCCTATTTTGAAATGGGCCTCAGAACGTGTTTCAAAATGAGCGGTGCACGTTGATACCCCCCTTGTTTGGACACTGATGATTTATTTAGGTACCTAACCTTTATCTACGTGTTCGCAAAAGGGGGGTGTTGTGAAGATCATCCATAGACGAGCCACGACGCCCGCGTTCACAAACCATGAACTCCCGCCACGTGCTTATTCTGAAACACGTTCTAAGAGCGCCTAACAGAATGAGTTTTGGAGTTGTTGGTGGCAGATGAGTGCGCAGCCGATTGTGAGGAAGGCTTCGTGGATGTCGGCGCGGCGGTCGTAGCGACGCTCGAGGCGGCGGTGTTGGTGTAGCCAGGAGATCGTGCGCTCGATCACCCATCGTTCTTTGCCGAGCCCCGACCCGTTAGCGGTGTTGCGTTTGGCGATCCGTGGTGTGATGCCCCTTTCGCGGAGCGCGTTGCGGTGCCTTTGGCTGTCATACGCCCGGTCTGCGAGCAGCGCCTTTGGCCTGAACTTGCCGTGAGCGCCGGTCGGGGGGACCCGATCGACGAGTGGGATGAGCTGGGTGATGTCGTGGCGGTTGCCGGCGGTGAGAGTGGCGGCCAGCGGGGTTCCCTGACCGTCGCAGATCACATGGTGCTTGGAGCCCGGCCGGCGGCGATCGACTGGCGAGGGGCCTGTCTTTTCGCCCCCCCTTTTGCTCGCACGTGCGAGCTGTCCACGACCGCCCTTGACCAGTCCAACGCTCCCGCGTCTTGCAGTTCGTCCAAGAGCACTCGGTGCAGGCGCTCCCAGACCCCAGCCTCGTTCCAATCCCGTAAGCGACGCCAACACGTCATTCCCGACCCACAGCCCATCTCTTGCGGCAGATCCTCCCACGGGATGCCCGTCTTGAGGACAAAGAGGATTCCCGTCAGGGCCTGCCGATCAGGCACCCGCTTGCGCCCCGGATACCGATACCGACGCTCGACACGCGGCAACAACGGCTCGATACGAGCCCACAACCCATCACTGACCAAAGGTTTCGCCATAGACACCGTCTACGACAACAGCATCCCAAAACCTCTTTTTGTTAGGCGCTCTAAGGGAAGTCTCACCCACCGTTACGACTGGGTTTAGCCACCGGCATGAGGCTGCCCACTGCCCACGATGCGTGGGTCCCCGATGCCCGACGACGACCCACTCAAGCCTCCGACTCTCACCACCGACGCGCGTAGGGGCAAGCGTCGCCGCGAGAGCGAGCGTGCAAGAGTACGGCGCCGGCGTCGCTGGGCGATCCCGATCGCTCTGGGCGTGCTCGTCGCGGTAGCGATCGCGGCGAGCTCAGGCGGTGGAGGGTCGAAGTCGCACGGCATCCCCAAAGCACGCGCGCGACGTGCGCCGCTGGTCAACGGTGGACCACTCGCCCCCGTCTCGGTGGGTGGCCGGGCCGCGTTGTGGGCGCCACAGAACGTCGTAGGTGTCCAGCCTGGCACCGCGTCCGCATATGAAGCGGCGTCGAAGCGGGCAGGCTTGCCCGGCTACCTGCTGATCGCCGACCGCGGCAACAACCGCATCCTCGTCGTCAATCCACAACACGAAATCGTGTTTCTCTACCCCACCCCAGCAGACCTTGCCGAGGGCCGCAAACTGATCTTCGACGACGACACGTTCGTCGAGCCGGGCGGCAAGGCGCTGATCAGCAACGAGGAGGACAACCACGCGATCGTGCAGGTCACGCTCGCGACCCACAACCTTGAAGTCCTGTTCGGCCATCCCGGCGAAGAAGGCGCTGACGACACGCATCTGAAAACTCCAGACGACGCCTACATGCTGCCAGGCGGCAGATTGACGGTGGCCGACGCTTACAACTGCCGCATCCTGTTCGTCAAGGCACACGCGATCGTGCGCCAGTACGGCAGCTCGGGTACCTGTCGTCACGACCCGCCGCGCTATCTAGGGGCCGTCAACGGCGATACGCCGATGCCCGGCGGCGGCGTGCTGGTGAGCGAGATCGAAGGCAGCTGGATCGACTCGATCGACGGGCAAGGCAACTTCTCCTTCGCCGTCAAAGCGCCAGTCAACTACCCCTCGGACCTGCAGCCGCTGCCGGGCGGGCGGATCCTGGTTGCCGACTATGCGACGCCGGGGCACGTGCTGATCATCGACCGCTACGGCCATGTCCTATGGCGCTATGGGCCTAAAGCGGGACCCGCCGAGCTCAACCATCCGTCGCTGGCGATGGCGCTGCCCAACGGCGATATCGCGGTCAACGACGACTACCGCGATCGCGTGATCGTGATCGATCCGCGCACCAACCGCATCGTGTGGCAGTACGGCCACACCGAAATTCTCGGCACTTCAAATGGGTATCTGAACACACCCGACGGTATGGATTTCATACCGGCCGGTCCCAACGGTGGACCGGATTACGCGGACGTGATCCACCCGTGATGCGATGAGCTCTCCTGCTTCAAGTCCGCACCCGCCGGGGCAGAACGCACGCGCCTCACGACACGCGGCACGCCGACGGCAAATACGAAGGCGGCGCTTGGGCGTAGCGTTCACCTTGGCGTTTGTCGCGACCGCAGTCGCCGCGATCGTAGGTGGCGGTGGCGAAGACGCGCCTACCAAACAGAACGATGCACAGTCCTCTCGAGCGACTTCCCGGACTGTCTCTGGCGCTCAGCGCATCCGGATGACAGTCGCGCAAACGGGTACGCTTCCGGTAGCCGAGCAGGACGCGGCCGCCGTGGTGATAGCTCCAAGCAGGTTTCTGCTCATCGGCGGCATCGACCAGGGCGAAACATCGCTGGCGAGCATCGTCACAGCCTCCAACTCGCAGGCACACACGATCGGGAGCTTGCCAGCAGCGCTTCACGACGCGTCTGCGAGTTTCACAGGCGGAGATGCCTACTTGTTCGGCGGTGGCGTTGTCAGCTCGTTCCCGCAAATCACCGAGGTCTATGCAAACGGCACTACGCGACCGGCTGGAGAACTCCCCACACCGGCCTCCGATATCGCCAGCGCGACGATCGGGGACACCGTGTATATGGTGGGTGGCTACACGGGAGTGACACCGCTGCGCACAATCCTCGCTTGGCAGCCAGGTCGCCAGGCACGCGTAGTTGGCAGACTACCCGAGCCGTTGCGCTATGCCGCGGTCGCCGCGGTCGGTGGAGCGCTCGTGATCGCGGGTGGCACCAGCGGCGAAACCGCCAGCCGCGACATCTACCGTTTCGACCCATCCACGGGGAGGGTAGCCAGGATCGGCCTGTTGCCTGAGCCACTCACCCATGCGGCAGCTGGCGCTGTGAACGGGATCGTGTTCGTGTTCGGTGGTCGTGGATCCTCTCCTATCAGTCAGACGCGACGGAGCCTCGCGATATCGCCAAACGGCAAGGTGAGCCAGGCAGGCCTACTCCCCGTCGGACTCTCAGACCTCGCGGCGGTCCCGCTGGAGGGGCACATTGTGATCGCAGGTGGGCGCGACGAGAACGGTCGTGTCCACGACGAGATCCTCACCGCGACCGTGGCGTCGAGTTGACTTCGATCGCCCGCGACAGGCGCGCTAGAAAGACTTCGCGCAGGGCAATATTGGTGACTGCGATCCTTGCGATTGCCGTCGTGCTTGTGCAGGGCCTGGGGAACACCACCGGCGGCAAGCCCCCGGATCGCTTCGATGCTCGGACGCACTCGCACTCAAACGCAGAACACGCACTCCCCACCGCTAGCAGCCGGCCCCCAGGGCAGTATCCGCGTGCCGGCTCCAATCCTGGTGTGCTGCCCGGCCCGGTCCTGATCGCCGACCGCGACAATAACCGCCTGCTGGAGGTGAGCCCCACCGGCCAGATGCTGTGGCGCTTTCCGCAGACGGGCGAGCTGATTCCGGGCCAATCGTTCCTACTGCCCGATGATGCCTTCTACTCACCCAGCGGGCGCCAGATAGTCGTGACACAGGAGGACGATTTCGCGATCAGCATCGTCGATGTGGCTCACCCGAAGATTGCCTTTCGCTATGGGCATCCCGGTGTTCCTGGCTCCGAACCAGGCTACCTGCACAACCCTGACGACGCGATGCTCACGCCTGGAGGCGCACTGTTCGCAGCGGACATCAAGAACTGCCGCGTGATCGTTATTCGCCCGCCCGCCCATCATCTGACTCAACAGCTGGGCCAGACCGGCAACTGCAATCACGAACTTGGCGTGTCCTACGGTAGCCCTAACGGCGCGTTCCCGATGGCAGACGGCGACACCGTTGTGACCGAGATAGACGGGGATTGGATCGACGTGCTCGGCCATAACGGACGGCCTGTTGACGATACGCATCCACCGGGCTTCTCCTATCCCTCCGACACCAACGAGCTGCGTCCCGGCGTGTTCCTTTCAGCTGACTACACCAGCCCTGGCGCGATCGAGACGTTCACGCCGAGCGGCCGGCTGCTGTGGCGCTATGAACCGTCCGGCCCACAGGCACTCAACCACCCCTCGCTTGCACTGCCGCTACCCAACGGTGACATCCTGGCCAACGACGACCGCAACGACCGAGTGATCGTGATCGACCCTCACACAGATCGAATCGTCTGGCAATACGGGCACACCGGTCAACCAGGCTCGCGGCCGGGATATCTGTCAAACCCCGACGGAGTGGACCTGTCGCCGCCTTACTCGCTGGCGCTGCGCTTCGCACGCTCGATGCAGGCGCCCTGAAACCACCTGTGTGGCGCTGCCGGAAATGCCCATGGCTCAGAATTCAGTGAAACGCCGAAGAACGGGCTGCCCGGGCACGGGGGTGCTGTGTGTGAAAGCCCACTTCTGATTGCCAGGGCAGTGGCGTCCTTCGTGGCAGGCGTGTGGTGCGGCGAAGTAGAAGCGCACACGACCTGCGGCCACTTGCGCCTTCAGGCTCTTTGTGGGCGTAAGCGATCCGTCGACGCTGTTGAGAACCAGGACGGGCTGATCGTCGCGGACGATCAGCCCGATCACGTCGTTGACGTTGGCGCTCGCCACCTCGTAATGGGTCCCCTCGCGGTGGACGCGTAGATATCTGCTGAGCGAAGACGTGCTGAAGTCGGTGAGCAGCGAGTCGGTGCGCGCCCGACCGACGATGTAGGAATCCTTGCTCAGCGAGATCGCCAGCAGACCGATGCCAAGGCACGCGAGCCCAATGCGAGAGGCAAGCGCCGTACCGCCTGGGCGGCCTCGCTCGCCAGAATCGAGCGCCGCTACGCTCGCCGGCTCCCCGCCACAGCGGCGACGCGCAAGACCACCGTTCCACAACACGCTGAACGACAGCCCGAACACCGCGCATACGGCCGGTGCGAACGCCTCCAAATAGCGCGGCTGTAGCCGTTCCATCGCGCTGAAGGCAATCAGCCCGGTCGCAAACCAAACAACTATCCCGACGGCAAGCCGTCCCGCTGGTTCGCTTACAGCCGCCCGCAGTCGCTTACGTTCTCCGGCAATGAGCACCGCGAGCGCGACCACGCCGAGCAGGCAGCTCGCAAGCAAGGCGATGCCGATCAGGGTCCAGTACTGCAAGGGGCCGGCGCTCAACAGTCGCAGCGCGCCTGCTCCTCCTTCAGCCCGTCCGGTGGCGCCCTGGCTGGACAGGCGGCTGAGGCCGTCGTAGACGAGCGTCACGTGCCAGATACTCCCGTTGGAAGATCCGATCGGAAAAGGTCGCCCGCTCAGCGGCGTCAGCGAAGCAACCGCCGTCCACGACAGCGCCACTGCGAGAAACGTCGCGCCCGTGGCCAACAGAGCGCGAATACGCGCTCCTGGCGCCGCAGCCCATAGCCACAGCAGTGCCATCGCCGGCAGCGCGATAAGCATCTCGGCCAGCTTGACGTTGAAAGCCAAGCCCATGATCGCCGCCGCCACCACCGACCAGCGCAGACGCCCACTCTCGAGGGCCCGCGAGGACAGCCACAACGCCCCCACCTCGAGAGCGCCAAGCACCGAGTCCATGGTGTCACTACGCGCCGTGAGCACTGACACCGGCAGGACCGCGAGCGCGAGCGCCGTGGCCAGCGCCGCCACGAACCCGAACGGTCTCCGTAGTGCGCCGAAAAGCAGACCACAGGCTGCAACGCCGCCCAGCGCCTCCGGAATGTGCAGGCCCACGCGCCCAAATCCCAACACCCCTGTGCTCGCGACCTGTAGCCATAGGTCGACCGGCGGCTTGTCGATCGAGACGCTCCCCGAGGGCTCCAGCGCGCCGAAGAAGAAGTTGTGCCATGACCCAGCCATGCTGCGAACGGCCGCGTCGTAGAAGACGTTGCCAGGCACGTCTTGGATCTTCCACAAGCGCACCACACAGGCGAGAGCGAGCACCAGACCGACAGCAAGCGAGCCCCAGCGGCGTCTGTCACTCGGCGAAGGCGAGGCTGCCCCTTGCCCGGGCGGCCTCGCCGCGGGCGTAATGCTGTGCATCAGGCGCGCGCGATTACACCGGCGAGGAGCATGCGGGGCAACAATCAAGCGCGCAGCTAAACCAGGGGTCAGCTTGGCATGAGAAACCGCTTAATCATGCCCAGCGTTTCCGGCTGAGCGGATTCTCATGAATGCTGACGCAACCAACACCGTGATCGTGATGTCATAGATGACGATGAGCGCGCGCCGGATCACGCGCAGGTCGTTGCTCCTCGCCTCCGCCGGGGCGATCGGCGGCGGAGTACTGCGACCCCGCACCGCGCTTGCGCTACTGAGCCGACCGCCCTCGCCCGCGCTCGGTGAGCACCGGCTTGGCAAGCTCACACCTACCGTTACCAGCGTCGAGCTTGCATCTCCCGCGGACCTTGTCGGTGTCGAATGGCAGGGGCTCGCTCAAACGAACATCTCGTTGCGTTTCCGTGGTCGGGAAGGCCGCTGGAGTAGCTGGGTCTCGGCGGGAGCGAACGGCCACGGGCCCGATGCGCGTCCACAGACGGACCGGCAGGTGGGTGAGCCGATTTGGACTGGAGGGACCACATATGTAGAGGTTCGCTGCGAGACCACCGCCAACGATGCAAAGTTGCACCTTGTCAACATCAACCGCGAGACCGAAGCCGGCCCACTGGGGATGACCGATGCGCCACTCGCGTCGAGGGCAAACCTCGCGCTTGCTACACCGAATCTACCCGCCGGAGCCGGCCAACCGCCGATCATTGCGCGCACGGCTTGGGCTCGAGGGATGGCGCCGCCCAAGGTGGCGCCCGAATACGGAGCGGTGGAGATGGGCTTCATCCACCACACCGAGAATCCAAACGGCTATACGGCGAGCGAGGTTCCCGCGATGCTGCGAGCGATCTACGTCTTTCACCGTTATGTCAACGGCTGGAACGATATTGGCTACAACTTCGTCGTCGACCTATATGGGCGAATCTTCGAGGCGCGCGCCGGGGGTATAGACGAGCCGGTCGTCGGAGCGCAGGCCGGCGGCTACAATTACCTATCCACCGGCATCGCCGTGCTCGGCACGTTCAGCTCGGTACCCGTCTCAACCGCGGCTCGCGACGCCCTGGAAAAGCTACTCGCATGGAAGCTCTCGCTGCACGGCATTCCCGCGCAGGGACGCGTGACAGTCAAGGTAAACCCGGCCGGAGCCTCCTACAGTCGCTTCCCTGCCAACACCCGCGTTTCGCTGCCGCGGATCGCAGGTCACCGCGACGGCGACGCCACCGAATGTCCTGGCAATGTCCTCTACGAGGAGCTGCCGTCGATCCGCACAGGCGTGCGAAGGCTGGCGCCAAATCCAACCAGGGCGACGCTTGTGCTCAACACACCGACAGTCGTGTCCGAAACACCGTCGACACCGGAATCCGGTAGCGCCGCCGCGCCCGACGGCACCCCCGAACCGGCACAAGTGCTCTCCGGCGTCATCGAGCTGCTCGACAGCACGCCGCTCAGTGGTGCGCCTGTCCTGATCCAAGCACGAATGGTGAGCCACAAGGGCGAAATCGTCAGCGAGCCGACACTCGGCGAAACCACGACCAACACAGCCGGCCAATGGGAGCTTGACGCGACGCCGATCGGCCCACCAAGCCACGGGATATGGCTGCGGGCCGTATGTCCCGGGGGCCCTGGGTTCGGCGCCGCCGTCTCCGACCCGCTGCACCTCCCTGCAAGCGTCTCACTCACCGCACCCGCGTCAAGTCCGCCTATGTAGCCGACAACATCAGTGCTGGCTACATAGGAGCTCTCACGGATAACACCCCACCGTCGGCCATACTGGCTATACTCAGGTCGTGGCAAAGGTGATGGTGTCCCTACCCGACAAGTTGTTGGAGCAGATCGACACTCACGCGCGAGCACGACATTCGACGCGCAGCGGGTTCTTGCGAGAGATCGCCGAGCGAGAGCTGGCCGCCGAGGCCGCTCAGGAACAAACCGAGATCGAAGCGCTGCTCGGCGATCCCGTGGGACTCGGAGGGGATGCGACCAAGCTGATTCGCCAGGACCGGCGCTCGCGCTAGTGCTGCTACTCGACGCGAGCGTATGGATCGCCGCGGTCGACAAGGACGATCGCTTTCATTCTGACGCGCGCATGCTTGCACTTGCCCCTGCACATCCGCTTGGCGCGCTTGATCTGACTATTTACGAGGTTGCCAATGTTGTTGGTGTCATCAAGGGCCAGGGCGATCTCGCCGCACGCATCTGCCGCGCAATCCTCGAGCGCAGCGACGGGCGTGTGGTGCGAGTCGATGCGACGCTCGCCAAGCAGGCGGTCGAACTTGCCATGGAAAACAAGCTGACCGCATACGACGCCGCCTATGTCGCCGCCGCGCGCAAGCACTCTTGGACGCTTGTCAGCGCGGACATCAAGGATCTGGTGAAACCTGGCATGGCGCTCGCTCCCAACGATCCGCAGCTCTTTGACGGCGCCCGGTCATCTTCGTCAACAGCTAGCTGAGCTGCCGCCCTAGAACAACCGCCCTAAAACAACGAAGCGTTAAAAGGCTTCACTTCGCTGCCACCGGCATACCCGAGCTTTGACAATCCGAACAGCTGCTCGACCGTGGCGAGCAACGAGAAGTGGTTGTACGTTTCCTGCACCAAAGTCCCCCCTTTCTTGACGAACGGCGAGAGCAGCAGCAGCCCGACCTGTCCGCCTCCTGCCCCCGCAACCTTGGCGACCCCCGTCGGTGCCGGCAGGTTGGGAAACTTCGGCTGCCCGCAGCAGGAGCTCGAATCGGCATATTCGCCGGTGGCGGGCGCATCGTCGACGGTAATCGCGAGCAGGCCGTTCTGCTTGTAGGCCTTCGAGGCAAGGATCTCGGGAATCACCCGCTTCAGGAAGCTTTCGGCCGCAGCCATCCCGTCGGGCCTGCCAGGAGCACACGCTGTCGGGTTGCCGTCGTCACACGGCCCGGGCGCTATGTAGGAGAAATTGGCTGTGCTCTGCTCGCTGGCCAGATCGCCCTTCAATGCGTCCATCCCAACGTCCGCGGAGGCACACGAGGGCGATTCGACGACCGAGCTGAAATAGACGAGCGGGTTGCGCCAAGTCTGATAGGTGGGTGCCGTCCCACCGATCGCCGGGGCAATGGCGCTCGGATCGGCGGCGCCACTGGCGGGATGAGCACAGGCGCCCGGCGTACCCGAGCCTTCGTCGATTCCTTCGACGTATGCCTTCCAGGTGAGATGTTTGACTTCCAGCTCACTCATCAGCGTTGGGGTGGTGGGCGGATATATGCAGCCCGCGCCGAGCACCTGGCCTTCGCTGCCGCTGCTCGCCGGCGATATGCGGCCATACGCCGGACAGTTGGCGGCGGTGGCTTCGGTGGGCCCCTGTCCGCTGAGCAGCGCGACCTCGTCGGCGAGCCCTTCGTGCGCGACGGCGTAATAGCGCAGCAAGAGCTCTCCCTGTTTCTCAAGCGTGCCTGTTAGATACTTGGCCGGCGAGGCCGGCCCGAACGCGGTCGCATAGGGCTCGTCGTCGAGCATCACGACGAATACGTGCTTGACCGCCGGAAGCTTGGCGGCGCCTTTGGAGGAGGAGCCTTCGCCGCCGCTCGCGGATTCCTTGGAGTTACCGGCCGATTCGGAGGCTGGCGTCTGTTTGGCGGCCGGCGCAGGTGTCGAAGCTTTCGCAAGTGCAGCCGGCGCGGGCGAGGGTTCCGGCGTGGTTTCGGTTTCGGCCGGTGGCGGCGAGCTCGCGGGCACGGTGGCGCTCGGTGCGCTGGCAGCGGAGCTTGGGCCTTGCTGTGCCACCAGCACCTTCAATGGCGCGCGCGAAGATGCGAGCGCGTCGACGGCAGCGTGCCCGGTGACGCGTCCCAACAGCGCCCCAAACCCGAGAAACGCGACCACGAGCACGGCCCAGATCGGCGGCGAGGGCAGCGGCAACGCACCGAAGCGCTGCTCCCAACGGCGCAGTGGGTCGAGGCTCACGAGCTCGTCTGGACCGGGCGCCCAAGATCCTCGACCGGCGAGGCGTCTTCGCCGAGAGAGACATCTTCGGACCCGAGAATCTCTTCTCCGCTGACGGGCTCAGGCCGATTCTCGCGGTGGGCGTTTGGCTCACCCGCAGCATGCGCGTTTGGCTCGCCCGCAGCGACAAGCGCATCGATCGGGTGCGCCGCGCTGTGCTGGCCGTTGCCGCGCGGACCCGCCACCTCCATCACCTGGGCGCCGCACTGCCAACAGAAGACGGCACCGCGGCTGCGCACCGCGCCACAGCTCGGACAGTTGCCGGCCGAGCCGCTCTCCTGCATGTGCAGCATGCGCTCGACCTCGGCCAGCTCCGCGTCGCGCTCCTGCAACATCGCTGCGCGGCGGATCAAAACGTCGAGGCGAAAGTGGTCGCGAATCGCCATCTCGTAGGCGAGCCCACCGAGGTTCCACTGCAGCTCGGCCACCTCCTCGGCCAGCTGGTCGCGGCGACGGTGCAGCTGCGAGTCGGGGCGCTGCTCACCGGGTTGCCGCGGACCGAGCGACTGGGTGCCGGCGCCGTCGCTCATCCCGTTTCCACCACATCGGGCAGGTTCTTCGATTTCTGCTCGTAGCTCGATCCGCTCTGGCCTTTGCTCACGCTTTTCAGCACGCTCGGCGGCGCTGGTTTGGCGATCGAGGCGCCGCTGCTCGAAGACGAGGAGGGCGAGGACGATTTCGCCGCTTTCTTGGCCGTCGAGGCGGCCGGCGTTTCGCTTGGCGCGGTTGTCGGCGTGGTCGCCGTAGTCGAGCTACCTGCGGCCGCGCCGCCGACCGAGATCACCTGTGGCGCAGGCACTTTGGCCGAACCCGAGTCGGCGCGTCCGATCAGCACGCCGACGCCCATCGCCAGCAGCAATACGCCGATGCCGGCGAGCAGCGCAAGCGTGTTGTTGCGGGGAGTCGATGGGACGGCAGCGAAGCCCGGCGGGGTGCCTGGGGGCACCCCGGGCGTACCCGGGGGCGGGCTCTGCGGTGTTCCCACCGCAGAGGGGGGCTGCGGCGAGGAGGCGCTCTGCGGCGGCGGTCCGCCGGGCCGCCCGCCGGAGATCGGCCCGTTCACGTGCGGGCGCGGGGCGCCGCACTGCAGGCAATAGCGCTGGTCGGCCGCGAGCGGCGCGGCGCACTGTGCGCAGCGCTCGCTCGTCACGACCGGGATCGGTTGGGTCACGGCGGTCGGGGACTCCTCCCCGACCGCTGGTGGCGGCTGCGTGACAGCAACGGCCGGCTCGCTGGTTGCAGCGGGCTCACTCACGCCGAGATCGTCCACCCTCACAGCGCTCTCACTCGTAACGATTCTGTGAACACGCGTCCATTCACCCTTCTTCGTTGCTGTTGGCGCCTGGCATCTCGTCGAACGCACAACGGAAGTTCTCCGGCTGAGAGACCGGCTCAGAGCCGGCGAAACCGCCCTTGGTGCCGTTGGAGTAGACCGTCACATACTGCAGCGTCGAAGGTGCGGGGACCGCCGGCAGCGGCACGGGGTTGGGTTCGCCGGTGCGCGGGTCGCCGGTCGAGCCGACGCTCACACCCTCTGAGCCGGCGGCATCCGAGCCGGCGGCCGTCGTCACGAGCGTGGCGCTCATCTCGCGCTGATCTTTGAGACCGACGCTTGGATCGAGCGGGATCGTGGCGGTCAGCTGCGAGTCGTGGATCGTCGACTCGAGCTTGACGCGGTTGGCCGCGCCGATCAGCTGTGCCGCGGTGGGTAGGTAGCCGCCCTCCTTGACACACGCTTGCGATGCCCAGAAGTAGTTGTTCTGGCCGGCCTCGGCGTTTGTGAGCGGATAGGGAGAGTCCATCAGACACCATGTCCCGAGGTTCACGGTCGCAGGCGGGCAGCTCGGTTCGATGTCGGTCAACGTCTTACCGCTGATCTCAGAAGCGTTCTTGACCGTCGGGATCGCCGCGGCGGGGAACTTCTTGTTTTTGCCGAGCAGCAGGATGCCGTTGGCGTGTGGCTGGGTGCTTATCTTGTGCCCGTCGATCGCGCTGAGGACCGCGTGACGCGCCGCGTCTGCCAGCCCGGTGGTCGAGCCAACGAGCGCGACGATCGAGATGATCAGCGCAGCCAGGCCGCTGTGATGTGAGATGCGCTCTCTCATGTTCGCCTCCTTGGTGGCGGGGTTGAAGTGGTTTGCTGCATGGCAAGACGGGCGAAGACCGCGCCGCGTGACCGGCGCCGGCCGCGCCCGATCGAGGCGCCTGCGCCGGCCATCAGGATGAGGACGGCAAGCGGCAAGCCGTATATCGCGAGCCGAGCCGAGCCGCCGCCGGGAATCCCCGCGCCCCCGCGCGCACTCGCGGGCGCGCCGTAAGGGGCGCGTGCGAATGCCTGCGACTGCTCGGGAGCTGCCTCCTCTTCACGTTTTTCTTCGAATACGCGCACGGTCGCCCCACCTGGTGGGATCGGCCGCGCAAACGAGGCCGCGGGCGGCGGCGGAACTGCCGGCACCGGACCTGTGGCCGGCAGCTGGACGATCGGCAGGTACACGAGCGGCAAAGCCACCTTCGGCGCCGGTTTGGGCGCCACCTTGACCACAGGCGCTACCGCGACCGGAGGAGGCGGGGGCGGCGGTGCGATCGGCGCGGGCGCGGGTGCCGGTGAGGGCGGCGGCGCAGCCGGCGCAACCGCTTTCGAGGAGGATGCCACCGTGAAGTGGCTCGGACTGAGTGGCACGGTGCCGCACGGCTGCTCGACGCTGCCGCCCTGCACGGTCACCGGGATCGAATAGGAAAGGCCGCCCGCGGACACCGTGACGATCGTCGTGCCTGCGTTGAACGCACACAGGATGCTCGAGCGCGAGTCGGGAATCGGGTGCCCTTCCGCATTCTGCAGCGGCTTGCGCAGGTTGGTCGAGTTGGGATCCTGCTCGACGAAGTTTGCGATTTCAGGTTCGGAGGAAGTGAAGGTGTATTCCGGTTCGATCGCACTGGAGCAGTCCGCCTGTCGGCACAGCGCGGGCGGGAATTCGGCGTAGGGGTCCGAGCCGGGCGGGCTCGGGCTGCCACTGGAGGCGGAGATCGGGCCCCAGCGGTCGCCGGCGAGCGGCCGCCGGCCCAGGCCGGTGAACAGGGCGGGTGAGCTGCGCCGCAGGAGCGTGCCGTCAACCGGGTCGAGCGAGACTTCCTGCACGAGCGGGATCAGGCGCGCGCTGACCGGCGCGACGTTGGTGGCGGGATTGCGCTTGGCGATTTCTACGCCCACGAGCAGGTAGCCATTGGTGCCGAACAGCGCGTCGGGCTGGCCGGGCGTGAACGAGTCAGAGACCGCTGAGCGATAGCCGAGCGCGCCCGTGCCGAACTCGGGGATCGTGACCACGGCGCCGGAGGGGATCTGGCTCGTGCGGCTTTCTTCGGGGCGTTCGTACAGGTACGCCGAGGCTCCGCCGGCGACCATGATCTGCGCCTCTTCGGCGGCGTCGGTGGCGACGTTCAGCGCCGGTGGCAGGTTCGGGTTCAGCTCGCGGCTGCCAACCACGATCGCCGGAATGCCGCGTGCCCTGGCATCGGCGAGCATGCGTTCCAACCACGGCGCCTGGGGTTCGGCCGGGTTCTGGTAGGGGTTGCTCGCCGCCAGCGAGCCGCGCGAGTTGTCGATCACGATCACGCGCACGGTGCCTGCCGGGCCGCTGCTGTCGAAGGCGTAGTGCGTGCGCGCACCGGGCCCTACCGCCCCCGTGGGTGGCGGGATGTTCGCCGTGCTGACCCCTGCCGGGGTAGCGCCTTCGCCAAACGGCGCGTCGAAGCCTGCGAACGCTGTGCCGAACGCCGAGTCTTCGCCGCCTTCGCTGTCGCCTGCCGACAGCGCCGGATAAACGGGCAGGCTGCCAGCGCCAGACATCAGCTGCGCGTAGCGATCAGCCTCGGCGGGCGACTCCGACCCCTGCCCGGGCGTCTCGCGCCCGCCCGTGTACAGCAGCATGCGCGGTCCGTTGGCCTGGGTGGAGAGCCCGGCGATCTGAGCGAGCGCGGCGCTGAGGTTGCGGTCAGGCTCGATCGCCTCGCCGGAGAGCGAAGCGCACGGTTCGACACAGGCGGCGTGGCCACCCACCGCAAACGTGGCGAGGCCACTCTGCATTGGGATCGGAGCCGCCGCCTCGCCGGTCGGAGTGGGTGGATTGCCTTCGGGGGCGAAGCTGTAGACGCCCGCCGTCTGCACGTTTTCGCGGATCAGCTGTCCATTGCCTTTGGCGGTCGTGCCGCGTCCGGCGTCGTCGGCCTCACCGCTCCAGCCCCCAAGCGCCCAGCCGACGCCGGATGTACCGACGTCCAATGTGAGGATCGGATCGGCCTTCAGCGGCTTGTCCTGGCTGACGCCGGCGTAGGCGGCGCGCTCCTCGTCCTGCCAGCCGTCAGGCGTTTCGCGCAGCAGATAGCCGTCGCCCGGGAGCGGGTTGGGGGGGATCAGGGGCGGCGGCGTGTCCGGTTCGAGCGGCGGCAACACGAGCCGCGGCGGGTATTCGAAGTCGGGCACGACCGACAGCAGCGCGCGCACCTTCGTGCCTTCGAGCAGCGGCGCTGCCGCAATCGCCGTCTCGTCGACGATCGGCTCTTCGGAGAAATGCCATGGCGCCCTGGCGCTGTCGCGCTCGAGCACGACGTCACGGCCCGCCAGCACCGCGCCTCCGTTTGGCAGTCCCGCGACGACGTTCAGCGACGGCGCGCTCGGCAAGCTCGCGAGCAGCGCGTGGACTTCCGGTTCGACCTTCCAACCGTTGCCTTCGTTTACGAGCAGGTCGTGTTCGGAGGCGACCATCGCCTCTGAGCCGGCGAACGACACCGAGGTGAAATTGGCTTCCTGAAAGCCGGCTGGGAGTTCTTCTTCCTGGGTCCAACTCTTGCCGTACTTGAGCAGTACCCCGCTCTGGCCGACGGCGTAGCCGAGCGCCGGTTCGCTCGGGTCGAACGCGATCCCGTCGAGGTTTCCCTGGAAACCGTCGAGCGGCGCCGCCGGGTCTTTCTCCCACAACCCGGTTTCCGCGCGCCAGATCCACATCGCGCCGAGGTCACCGACGGCGAACGCGCGGTTCGCTTCCGGCCAGGCGACGGCGCGCAGCGTCGGTGAGCTGACGGCGCCGCTGGAGGTCTGCAGGAACTCGCGTGCCCAGCCGTGCCCGGGGGTGTAGCGCGCCACGACGCCATTGGCGCCCACGGCCAGCGCCTGCGCTTCGAAGTCGCCCGCCGGGGTCCCGGGCGCTGAGGCCACGGCGGTGAACGGCGCGCGGGCAGACACCGGCCAGCCCACCAGCCGTGCGGGCTGCTGGGTCGTCGTTATCTGCACAGGTCCTTCCAGCCATCCGTCGCTCGGTGTGTAGAAGGCGCCACCGGGCGCGTCGTCGGGACCCGCGCCGGGCATCCACGTGAAGCTGGAGCCTTCGAAGCTGAGATAGCTGCCCATGTTCGTCGTGTCTTCGCCGCCCGGCTGCAGCGGGTTGGTGACGATGCGGCTGCCGTAGCCGGGGCCTTCGAAGGCGAAGCTGCGGTAGCCGGCGTCGCGCCCGAAGCGCGCGCCGAGGGGGTGTTCGCAGATCGCGACGTCCGAGCCGTCGCGCGCGTCGCACCAGCTGCCTGTGATCTTGGCTTCAGCTATGTCGTAGTAGAGCGTGAAGTCGTAGCCGTCGTCGCCGCCACCCGGCGCTTGCAGGTTGCCGTCGACCCACACGCCTTTTTCGGTGACGCTCAGCGGCTGGGCCTGACCGGTCAGCGGTCCGAGCTTCGTGACGTCGCGGGCGGGCGTTTCCGCCGCTGCGAACAGCGAGGCGCCGAGCGACGCCGCTTCCCAGCGGAATTCGCCGGGCTTGGCTTCCTTGCGCTCGAAGAGCAGGATCCCAAGACCACTGCTCGCTTCGGCCTCGCCCAGCAGCCACAGGTTCTTGGGGGAGGTGCCGGCGATCGCCACGATTGTGAAGCCCCCCGTATAGCCGGTGGGCAGCTCGACCGGCTCGCGCGTCCACTTTTCTCCATTCCAACGTGCCACCCCGAGGTCGCGCGTGCGTCCAAGCGCACCGAAATAGGCTTCGGTGTGGCCTTCGTTTTCGACCGCCGCGTCGGCAACCGCGCCTGAGCCTTCCTTTTCGGCGAGCACCTCGGCGTTCGTGTCGCCGGCTTCGCCCGATTCGTCGGCTTCCCCCGCGCCAAGCAGCACGCCAGCCGGCGGTTCGGGCAGCGTGCGAAAGCGCCCGCCAGGGTCGCGTGCGAGCAGGACTGTCTGCTTGGCGCTCGCGCGCGTGGAGTCCTGGCCCACCAGCAGGCCGCCGCCGTGTGGTGTGATCCGCGCCGACAGCCTGTCGGGATCCATGCCGCGGTAGACGTGGCCTTCTTCGCCCAGCGGCGTTTCGGCGATCGTCCAGTCTGGGTCGGCGTCGGTTGCCCGCTCGAATACGAGCTGGCCTGGCGGGTTGCTTTTCGCCGCAGACGCAAACGTGACCTGTTCGGAGCCGCTAGGCGGCGGTACGTCGAGCGGCAGCACCCTGTATGCCCATGCTTCGCCGGGCGCCCCGGCTGTAGCGGCGCCCATCAAGACCGTGCTCGCATCGGCCGTGCCGAGCACCGGCTGCGGTGTCACGGCGACGTTGGGCGCAGCGGCCGCGCGCGTGCCGTGACCGACGATCTGCGTGAAGAGGAGCGCGAGCAGCGCGGGACATCCCACGAGCGCGAGCGCTATCCGCCGGCGCCGCGACGGCGCCCCGTGCGAGGTCTCAGCCACGACGATGCACGCTTGTCGTGACAGCGTTGGGGCCTGTTCCCACAGAGCCTTCCGAGCCGCTCGCAGGCACGGGCGTCGGCTTTGTCAGCTCCTTCGTCACGAAGCTGAGCCCGCTCGGCCAGCGCTTGCGTTCCAGCCGCAGCGACAGCGAGTGTCTGCCTGCTTTCAGGCGCTCCTCGCGCGTGCGTGCAATCGCCTTGCCGTGCAGCTTGGCCACCAGCTGCACGTTCGCCAGGCGCGCCAGTTGGAAGCTGACCGTCACCGTCAGGCCGTGACGGGCGACGGTCACGTCCTTGAGTAGCGCCGGGATCACCTCTGGCACGGGGACTTCCGTCGCCTTCGCTTCGACCGCCACGGGCGGCGGCGCGAACAGTTCCGAGTCGTCGGGGGGCGGCGTGTCCGAGACGAACTGTTCGATCGACTCGTTCGGACGCACGGTGATCGTGCCGGCCCAGCTGGGGTCGTTGTCTTCCGGCAGGAGCGCGCCGTTGGTGTAGTGAAACAGCCAACCAGCAGAGGTCGCCAGCCATGCTTCTTCGGGTCCGGTGGCCGTCACCAGCTGGGCGCTGCCACGCCCTGGACCCGAGATCGGGACCGTGTCGACGCTGGCGCCACCGCCGGGTTCGACCAGTACGACCTTGGCCTTGGCCGTGGTGCTGCGACGCAGAGAGTACGGCTGGTCAGCGGCCCATGCCGTGTCGCTGCCCGGCACGGGGGCTATGTCCACGAAGCGATCTTCTGAGCCGAACAGGGCAGGGTCGAGCGCGTCCTCGACAAAGAACGGTTCGTCGTAGTAGACCGCCACGGGCGGACCCGGTACGGAGCCTTCGTGCGGCGCGTCCGGACCGGAGGCCGCACCGCCGCCGGAGAACCACAGGCTCGTCGCATCGGCTTTCGCCGAGAGCAACTCGACGCCTTCGGGCGGTTCATCCGCTTTCACGTACGGCACGAAGCTGGTGTCCAGGAATGTTTCGCCGACGAGCTTGTGGATCAGCACCGGGCCGTTTGGCTCGGGGCTGGCAAGCGTGACGGGATCGCTCGTGTCACCCGGCTGGGCCCCGACGAGCGTGCTCTCGTAGAACGTCCCGTCGAAGTACGTCAAACCGCTGACGCCGCGTCCCTGCGGTTGGTAGGAGCTCGTCAGGTTCGTCCCGTCCCAGTGCAGGTGGAACGCGCCGATGTGCTGACCGGAGGGATCCTCGCTGCCGATGCCGGCAAACCAGCAGTCGTCCGGCCCATCGCAGGCGGCCGCATCCATCGGACGGAAGGGTTCGGGCGACTGAAAGGGAGTGGAGTAGGAGCCGACGACCTCGCCGTCCTCGAAATGACAGAGACCGAGCCCCGAGCCCGTACGCGGCTCGCTCGGTTCGGTGATCACCCAGAAGTCGTCCGGTCCGGCCCACGCGATCCGCGAGACTTCGCCGGCGCCGCCGCAGACGGTCGCGAGCTGATGCCAGCTGCGGCCGTTCCAGAAGTAGAGGCCAGCCGGCACGACGGCGTTGCCCTCGACGCTCAAAAGCCCCTCGTCGGGGGCGTAGAACTGCATGTCGTCGGGAATCCCCAAAGGAACCTTGTATGGCGTGCCGGCCGGCGGCGCGGGCTGTTCCAGGCGCCACGTCGCTTCGCCGCGGGCCGTTCCTGGAGCAGCCGAGGCCAGCGCCACGACGACGGCGACCCCAGCCAGCAGAGTCCCGGTCGCCCGTGCGATCAAGGCCCGTGCCTCGGGTCCTTGGCCGAGGCACGCCCGGTCACGTCGCGCAACTCGCTCAGATCGGTCTCTCCTACGGTCGAGAGCACCGCGTCGAGCGCGACGCCCGACAGCGTCTCGTGCTCGATCAGCGCATGCGCGGTCTCCTCGACGGCCTGCCAGTTGCGATCGAGCACAACCGCCGCCTTCGCTTCGGCGTCGCCGACGAGCCGCTCGACTTCACGGTCGATCGTGTCGAGCGTCGAGGGACCGACCGAGCCGAGGTCCTGCAGCGAAGCGCCGAGAAACACCTCGCCGCCCTTCTCGCCGATCGTGACGGGGCCAAGCGCATCGGACATGCCGAAGGAGGTGACCATCGTGCGTGCCAGGCTGGTGGCGGCGTGCAGGTCGTCGCTGACGCCGCTCGAGAGATGGCCGAAGGCGATCCGCTCTCCGGCGGTGCCGGAGACGATCACAGCCAGCTGCGCCTGCAGGTCCGGTTCGGTCTGGATCAGCTGGTCGCGGTCGGTGAGCATGTGCGCGGCGGTGCCGAGCGTGCGTCCGCGCGCCACGATCGAGACCTTGCGGCTCACAGACGCCTGACCGAGCGCCTCGGCGACGACGACGTGGGAGGCCTCGTGGATGGAGATCAGCCAGCGCTCCTGCTCGGTGAGGATGTGCTTCTTTGCCGGCCCTGCGACGACACGGTCGATCGCCTCCTCGAGCGTCGCCTGCTCGATCAACTCCTGAGAGTCGCGCACGGACAAGAGGGCGGCCTCGTTGATCACGTTGGCAAGCTCCGCGCCTGAGAAGCCCGGCGTCAGACGCGCGATCTCCTCCAGCGACACGTCGTTGCCCATCGGCCGCTTGTTCCCGTGCAGACGCAGGATCTCCAGGCGCCCATGCACGTCGGGCACGTCGATCGTCACCTGACGATCGAAGCGGCCCGGGCGCAGCAGAGCGGGATCGAGGATGTCGGGGCGGTTGGTAGCGCCCATCACGACCAGGCCGCCGTCGCCGCCGAAGCCGTCCATCTCCACCAGCAGCGCGTTGAGCGTCTGCTCGCGCTCGTCGTTGCCCTGGCCGATGCCAGCACCGCGCTTGCGCCCCGCGGCGTCGAACTCGTCGATGAAGATGATCGCGGGGGCGGTCTTGCGAGCCTTGGCGAACAGGTCGCGCACGCGCGCCGCCCCGACGCCGACGAGCGACTCCACGAAATCGGAGCCCGACAGCGAGAAGAAGGCCGCGTCGGCCTCGCCGGCGACGGCCTTGGCCAGCAGCGTCTTTCCCGTTCCTGGAGGGCCCACCAGTAGCACCCCCTTGGGGGCAGCGGCGCCGACGGCAAGGTACTTGGACGGGTCGGCCAAGTAGTCGCGAATCTCGCGCAGCTCAGCCACGGCCTCGCCGGCGCCGGCCACGTCGGCGAACGTGATCTGGTGCAGCGTGCCCTTGCCCTTGCGCTTGCCCTTGCCCGTGAACTTCGAGAAACCCGCGATCCCGCCGGCGCCGCCGTCGGCGCCGAAGCGCATGAACAGCGCGAACAGGCACACGAGCAGCACGATCGGGATCAGGAACTGCACGAGGATCGCACGCTGGGCCTTGCCGGACTGCTGATCTACGGTGATAACGGCACCGGAATGCTCGAGTGCCTGCAGCAGCTGTTGAGTCTGCACCCCTGAGGAGGGATAGGCGGCCCAGTATTCGAGTGCGGCTTGGCCGGACAGGTTGCTCCTGCCCGGAACGTTGCATGCCGCCAGTTTGGGCAGCCGCTTGCGAGTTGGCGCTTTCGGACGCTGGCATCCTCAAGGTCACCTCGACACGATTGTCGTGGTCGAGCAGGGTCGCCGTCGCGATCTGGTCATGGTTGGCCAACGCAGCACCCGCTGATTGGCAGCTGCGATCCGTGACTTGACGGGCCGATCGCACCGAGCAGTGTGAAGAACGTGA
The DNA here is from genome assembly GCA_963725265.1 of uncultured Solirubrobacterales bacterium. Taxonomy (GTDB): domain Bacteria; phylum Actinomycetota; class Thermoleophilia; order Solirubrobacterales; family Solirubrobacteraceae; genus Palsa-744. The sequence continues at coordinate 732,374 of CAVRXP010000001.1, read as the reverse complement.
TCACCAGTCCCGCCGAAGCAAGCACCAGGAACAGTGCGATCTTGTCGCGGAAGATGACGCGCCGTGCACCGGTGCCGAAGTCGCCGAGCGCGACCAGCGCAGGGTTGCGTTTGTGTGCGAGACCGGAGCGCACCTGCCCGGTCTTGGCCGGACGGACCGGAGCCGGGGGGCGACCGTTGCCCTGCGAAGAGGGCGGCGGAATTGTGTCTTCGTCGTCTGTCATGTCTCCCTCGCGGACGCCGGGCGCCGCTCAGACCAACGACGGCGTCCGGCACCAGTACGGATGCCGGACGCCGCCAGGGGCCCGAGGGTTTGGGCTATCTGCCCGTTTGCTCTTATTTCTTCTTGCCTTTTTTGCTTGCTTTTTTCTTCTGGCGGACGTCACCGCCGCCTGCGTCAGCGTCAGCGTCTTGGTCTGCGTCGCCGCCGTGCCGCCGGTCGGGGTGAAAGTCACCGTGATCTTCACGCTGAGCTTGTGGCCCTTGGCTTTCGCCAGCTTGCTCAGCGCGGCTTTCGAGATGGCAAGCGTCACCGTCCCTTTGCCGCCAGAGGTGCTGGCGCTCGCGCCAGCGACCGTCACGCCACCGCCGGTCGCCTTGACCTGCACCGTCCCGGCGTCGGGCAACACAAGCGACAGGACGATGTCCTTGCCCTTGACCTTCGCGCTTGCGATCGAGAAGGCGTTGCTCGGGATGACCGGAGAAGTTGCCCCGCCCCCCGGCGTTACGGTTTTCGTCGTTACGGGCGGCGTTTTGACTTCTTCTTTGCTGCCACCGCCCGCGCCTGCCGACTTGTCCCATCCGATCGCCGCGATGCCCTTCTGGGCATCTTCGAGCAGCGGGTCGGTTTTCGTGTTGGGAAGCGTGCCGTAGTCGAATTCCTTGAGGTCCGCCTGTCCCGGTACCGAGACTACGGACGTCAGGTACTCCTTGACGGTGCGCGCCCTTTCTTCTTCAGGCGCCTGTGTGCCGTAGACCGTCGCGTCGTCGTCGAACGCCAGGTCGTAGGTGATTGCGCACACCGGATAGGTTCCGCCGCCGGTAGCGATCGCGTTCGACCAGTCCCCCAGCGTCGGGTCGGCCGGCGTGGTCGGGATACCGCGGTAGTCCGCTTCTTCGCAGTTGGCTCCCTTTTCGAGAACCGACGTCGTGCTGAAGTGCGCTTCAGGATGCAATGTGGGCTCGTAGAAGACACCCGTGTCGACTCTTTTAGACGGTTCGGCGGCACTCGGGTTGATCGCCTCGAGCGGAAGCCAGTACGTGTCGTCTTTCTTGCCGACTTCGACTGTGAAGCCTTCTTTTCTCGCTGTTGCGACGTCCAGGTAGCCGATTGATCCGTCGGTCGCCTTGACAGCGGCAGCCAACGACCCGCCACCTTCCTTTTTGGCTCGACAGATTTGATTCGGGCTGACCGTGGTCGTGCATTCTTCGTTTGCAGGGACTTCGACTGGGATCCCAGTTTTCCCGGCGCTTTCGATAGGCCAGGCGGTATTGGTGCTCCCAACTTCGCCTTCCTTCCACAGTTTCGTCCCGCCGTCTTCGCCGGAGGAAGGAAGGAGACTCAGGTACGCCTTGAAGTTGAATGTCGTACCCGACGTATCGAAACGTGCTATCCGGAAGATCGGCGCAGTCGCGCACGTGTAGGCCGCATCCGCACCGGTGGGCGCACCCGTCATGTACAAGCCGAGAGTGGAGCTCCCTACGGGTGTCGGGATTTCTCCCCATGTGGTGATCTTGTGCTCCCAGATCTCCTCGAGCGCCTGAGCCGGAATATGTAGGCGCAGACTCTGGTTCCCCGCCGTGTCACCGGTGGCGAGTCCTGTTGGATCGTTGGCACCACCTGTCGTGGTGTCATCGTTGACCGTCCCAACTCCGTCGGCTGCCTTTTCGGTGCCAGGGTCCTTCAGTTCGCATCCTTCGGGGAAGTGGACGACCACCGCTACCGCGGCTGAGGCGGCCGGTATCACATGGATCTCACCGGCCTGCTGCCCGCCAGTGGGACCGTCGTCGATATTTTTCTCCTGTTCGGGATCCGGGGCAAAGTCGCTAGCCCCGATACGGACCTTGCTATCTCGATAGCCGGGTTCAGTGTATTTCCCGGCGAGTTCGCATCCTTCCGCGGCGATTCCCGCACCCATCGCGTCGAGGCCGCAGCCGCTGCTCTTGGATACGTAGGAAACAACGCCCGCCCCGCTCCCGCACCCGAACGCTGTCAGGTTTTCCGAGCGGTAGATCTTCGTCGAGTTCCAGAATTCGATGGCGGATTTCTGCAGAGACGAGCCCTGAATCCCGATTTCGGCGATGGCTCCTGTCGGAGCGCCATTTTCGCAGGCTGTGATCGCTGCGCTGGCAGGCGCCGGCGATCCGAGCGCTGCGATGGCAACCACTGCCATCGTACACAGCGCCGCGATCGCGACGTAGAAACGACCGCGTTCAGCGGCCATGGGGAGGCTTACGCGCATGAGCGTGAGATGTCCTTTCGAGAGCGGAAATAGAGGTCTTCGTGAGCGGAAGCGAGTCTCACAGGACACTCAGGCACACGCAATCCCTGTTTACAGAAGCGACACATCTTGGTCACAGCAGTGAAACATGTCCGTCAGCACATTTGGGCCAAGGTTCACGACTTAATTTCTGCGTGGTAACGCCCCGTTAACAATTGATCCGAAATGATCGGATACTGAGACCACAATCACTGGGGGCAGCCAGCGAATGCTCAGCTTTTCCTTGAATCGTTATGAATCTTCGAAGTGCCTTTCGCTTTCTTCGAGCTCGCCGCCAGGAATGTTGCGCTCGTTTCGTCGGACAGCCCTTCGCCCGGAGACGGCGGCGTATAGCTGACTGTAATCGTCGCCTTGAGCTTGCCGGCTTGCTTGAGGTCCTTCGCGTACTCGGAAGACAGACGCAGTACAAGCGTCGCAGTGCCCTCTGCGTGCGTGGCACCCGAGGTCCGAGCCAGCACCACCTTCTTCTTGCGCGTCTTCTTTCCCAGCTTCGTCGCGAGCACGCCTGTCGCTTGCGCTGTCAGCTTGCCGGCTCCCGGGGTCTCCACGAGCAGGATCAGATCGCCATTTGCCGCCCGCTTGACGCTGAGTCCGAGTTCGGGCGAGGTGGCGCCGATCAGCGAGAAGCCATTCTGCACCGTGTTGAAGCTCGATGGGGAAGCCGACGTGCCGCCGGTAGCCTGCAACGTCGCGGCAAAGCCATCTGAGACGCTATTGGCGTCGCCAAAGATCAGATCTGACGCGGCGGATGTGAACCCGAGTGTCGAACCGTCAGCGGAAAGCGTCGGGTTATCTCCAGTCGAGCCGTTGGGTTCTGCTGCTTCGCTGCCCAGAACGGCGCGTTCCATCGTCTGCGTCGCGAGATCGACCACATAGAGTTCTGCTTGTTGGGCAGTGGCACTCACACTGCCGAGGAGCTGCGGCTCGGGCAGCACGAAGACACTGCGCTGGGAGACGAAGGCTATGTGCGAGCCGTCGGAGGACAGCGCAAGCGAGGTGATCGAGCCGCTGCTGTTGCCTTGCGCCTGTTTCACCGCCAACGTCAGCTCGCTGGTGCCCTGCTTACGCGTGACGCCCGGCTTCATGCTTGTGAGGAAGAGATCCAGCGCGTCGGGCTTGGTTGTGCCAGGACGAAGCTCGCTACCCGCGAGGAAGGCGACCGTATAGCCGTCTTCGCTGAGCCCTGGAGCGTCGCCGTTGATGGCCGCCAGATCGGACTCGGGATATGACAGCGGGCCGTAGCATGGGCCTTCCGCGGTGGGGTTCAGGACGATGCTCGCACCGGATGGGCATTCGGGATCTTCGGGATCGGCGATCCCGGTGACACGCCTCGTCGGCGCTGCTGGTTCCTGCCAGCGCCTCCAGAGGTAGTAGGGGATCGATTCGTCGAGATCCTCTCCCGACAGGAAGACCGTCTGCGCGGGCGCGGCCGCCCCGACCCACGCCACCGTCGAGCCGTCGGCGCTGATGCTCGCCGGCCCTTCAGCCCCTCCAGCCGGGCCACCGCCGGTCATCTTTCGCGTAACGAGTGTTGTGGTCTGATCCCATAGGTCCCGCACGAACAGCTGGTTGGGCGCGGTCGTCGGTATCGCGCCTTCGGGCAAGCTCGACGGCACTTCAGCGGTCCGAAACAGCACGTAGCGGCCGTTCGCGCTGATCGACGTGTTCGGCCACAGCTGCGTCCCGGGATCGCCTCCGGGGATTGGGGTGGCGATCGACGAATCGTCATATACCGGCGGCGCTTCACTGCCGTTCTGCGCCGAGGCCAGCCTGAACGCCCCGGAGTCCTTTGGGTCGGTCGTGAGCGGCACATCCATGTCACGGACATAGACATCGAGATTGTCATTCTCGTCCTGCGGCACAAGCTGCTGGCCTGTGACGAAGGCGACATAGCGTCCTTCCGCGCTGACCGAAGGGTTCTGTGCCCCACGCAGCAATACCCTGCCGGCTTCCTTACCTTCGCTTACGAGGAGATTGCCGCTCGCGACGATCTGAAGCTGGCCTGTTTCGCGGTCATAGCGGAAGATACCGCCTTCGCGCAACGTGCCAGGGGGTTCGGCGGCTTCTCTTTCCTGTTGTGTTTCACCGTCGTTTTCGAAGAAGTTGGTCGCCTTCGTTTGAAACACCACATAGCGGCCATCCCCCGAGACGTCCGCATCCGTAGTCGGCGCATTTGCCTGTTCGTCAGACGCGTTGTCCACCGACACCAGTTCCGCCCCGAAACCGCCCGCGGTCGGGCCGTAGATCGCGCGCGCCGGAGACGCCGACCCGAACGACCACACCGCCGCCAGCAGCGCACAAACGCCAGTCGCACGCCAAGAGCGCGCCGCGGAAACCGCCGCTTGCCCCCTCACGAGACCTGCACCGCCTTGCGAATCGTCATTTTGTTGCCCGCGTTGTCCGCGGCGCTCACCACGATCGTGTAAGTGCCCGCGCGCTTGTACACGTGCCTGAGCGTCTTGCGCCCGCCGGCTTTGCTGCCGTCTCCGAAGTTGACTTTGACCGTGCCGAGCGCCAGGCCTGCGACTTCGCTCTTGGCGCCATCGCTCAAGGCCACCGTGACGCTGGCGCCGCTCACGTGCACGCGCGCGCGTGGCGGGGTGCGGTCGACCTTGATCGTGGCCGGCACCGAGTCGACCACCTGGCCGAGCGAGTCGGTCGCCTCGACCTGGATCGAATGGACGCCGTCGGGTAGCTGTTCTCTGTTCAGCAAGTATTCGTCGCCGCTGGCGTTTTCGACGACTTCGCGGTCGTCCACAAGGATCGAGTACGTGATCCTGCCGGCGCCCGCCAACGGCACTTCCCACTGCAGCGGGACGCGCGCCGCTTTGACCCAGCCGTTGGGCGCGTCGGTCACGAACTCGCCCGGCGGGGCGCGCACGACCACGGCGGCGATCTGAGCGTTGGCACCGCTGCCCTGTAGGAAAGCGAAGATCGCGTCGCCGCGATGGGAGACGCCGAGATCCAACTGCTGTACCGCGCCGCCGTGCGGGGCGGCGACGATCACGCGGTTCGGGGTGCCGTCGGCGCGGCGTTCGAGCACCGCAACTCCTCCCGCTCCGTGTATCTGCACCTTCCAGGCCGCCGCCAACGCACCGTCGTCGGCGCGCGTGAGTACCGGGTCGCCGGGGACTTCCGAGCCGGTGTCGAGCCTGATCGGCGTGCCGAGCGCCGTCTCCGAGCCGTTGCCGTCGAAGCTCTGGTTGCCCGTGGCGTAGCCGACGTCGAAGGCGCCTTCGGCGTCGACCGCCATGCTCAGCGGTCCAATCCCTTCCGGCGGGCCTTCGCTCGCCGGCGGACCTTCGACAGGCTTGGCGGCACCGAAAGCCGACCCCTTCGGTGAGAACGAGGAGGGGATCTCGCTCACGAACACACGTGGGTGCGTGAAGCCCGAGCCTGGCGCCGGCTCCTGGCGCCAGGCGATCGCGCCCTCGCCGAAGCCGGCGAAGTCGAGCGACAGCTCGTCCGCAGCGCCGTTCAGCGGGTGCCCGTCATAAGCCGTCGGGCTGACGTCGAGGATGTTGCCCGGCACCACGCCGAAGATGCGCCGCGCGTAGATGCGGTTGACGAAGTCATCGTCGGGCTCCTGCCAGGCCAGCAAGCCTTCGCCCGTCAGGTCGATCGCCACCTGCGGCGAGTTCAGCGCCGTCGGCTGCGCCACCGGCTGGTTGACATCACGGTTCAGCGGCTGCCCGAGCGAGGTCCAGTACTGGCCGTCGAAGCGGGCCATGCGGATTTCGTCCTGCACGTAGCCCGACGGGATGTTGGGCGTCGATGGGCCACTGACGGCTGTGATCACGCGGTAGCAGACGTAAGCGTCCCCGGAGAGATCCATCGCCACCGACGGGTACGTGCCGGTGGCCTGGCCGATGTTCAGGTCGACCGGGGTCGGCGGCTGAAAACCGGAGGAGCCGGGGTCCATCGTCGCCGAGAACAGGCCGTCGGTGGTCGAGGAGTAGTGGTTTGCCCACACGACCAGCAGGCGGCCGCCTTCGCCGGCCGCGATCGCCGGGAAGGAGGATTCGAACTTCTCCCCCACGTCGACGCGCTGCGGGGCTTCCCATTTGTCGTTTACGTATTGGGCGACGAAGATGTGGTCGCGGCCTTCGACGCGCTTGCGGTAGACGATTCCGCCCGTGCCGTCTGCCGCCATCGCCGCGCCGCCCAGTTCGACGATTTCAGAGGACGGGCCGTCGATCGGGGCTACCGGGGAGATTTCGGCTTGGGCCGTGGCCGCGCACACCAGCAGCACAGCTATCGAGACGCACAACGCGCGGAGCACCGCGCAAGGCTGACTGGCCTGCGCGGTCGACTTGTGAACGAGCTGAGAACACGCGCGCTCGCGAAGGGCGCTCGCGGCGATGTTCACCAATTCTTCTCAACTTGAAAACGTCCTGTTCACGTGGCGGCGCGAGCGGACCTCGACACTAGGCCCTTACGTCCCTCGGGCTCGCCATGCCCGGCGGGCATCCGCACTGCCGCATCCACCCAGCAAAGGAGCTCCCCACGTGCGACGACCGACCCGCACCCTGACCGTATCGCTGATCGCCGCGCTCGCGCTGGCCGTGCCCGCCGTCGCCGGGGCGCGCGCGCTGCTGATCGACGGCTCGACCTCGATCTTCCCGCTGATGACCCAGCTCGCCGCCGCCTACCACAAAGCGACCAAAGAACCGACCCCAAAAATCAACCAGGGCACCTCCGACGTCGGCGTCTCCGACGTGGCCGCAGGGCGCGTTGACATCGGCGACGTGTCGCGCAACCCCGAAGAAGGCGACCCCAAAGGGCTCGTGTTCACGAAGATCGCACGTGACGGCGTGTGCATGATCACCAATCCCAAGAACCCGATCGCGAACCTCAACCAGCAGACGGTGCAGGCGATCTTCACCGGCGACGTGCGCGAATGGAGCGAAGTTCCCGGGGCGAAGATCTCAGGGCCGATCGACCTCGTCGACCGTATCGCCTCCTCCGGTACGCAGGCCGCCTTCCAGGACATCTTCCTCGGCGAAACGCTGAAGATCTCCCCCAGCGCTGAGGCCGAGGAAAGCAACGGGCTCGTGCAGAACAAGGTCAAGACCGACGAAGACGCGATCGGTTTCGTGTCGTTCGCCTTCACCGGCGGCGTCAACGCCGTCGGCTACCAGGGGATTCCCTGCACGCTACAGAACGCCAAGTCGGGGCAGTACCAGGGCGTGCGTAACTTCTGGATGGTGACCAAGGGCGCTCCGAAAGGGCCCGCGAAGAAGTTCATCGAATGGATCGTCAGCTCGAAAAACGCCGTCGCGCGCAAAATCATCAACTCCGAGTGGATCGCGATCCACTAACACCCTCGGCCTTTACTGGGTCGCCCGGCCGGCGGCCCGGTAGAGCCTTCGGGCGTCTCCTCGGCGGCGGAGCCGCCGCCGCCGAGCGGCGCACCGAGCTTTTGCTGCGTGCGCTCGCGGTCGGCGTGCTCGTGGTGATCGCTGGCATCGCAATCACCGTCTTCTCGAAAGCCTGGCCTTCCTTCTCGCACAACGGGCTTGCCTGGTTTGGCTCCGGGGGCGACGTCGACACGCAGTTTGAGGCGATGATCAACGGGCCCCGCGATCCCGCCAACTACATCTACCACTTCAAAGCCTGGCCGCTGATCTGGGCGACGATCTTGACCTCCGGGCTTGCGGTGATCTTCGGCATGGTCATCTCGATCCTGGCGGCCGTGTTCGTCGTTGAGCTCGCTCCGGCTCGGGTCAAGCGCGCGATCGACCCGACGATCCGCCTGCTGGCAGGGGTGCCGTCGGTCGTCTACGGGCTGATCGGGATCCTCGCGATCGCGCCCTGGGTCGAACACAACTTCATCTCCCAGCAGCGCAAGCGCTCGGTCGAGTACGTGGTACAGCTGACCGGCGCCAACCTGAGCGTGGCCGTCTTGATCTTGACGGTGATGATCGTGCCGATCATGGTGGCGATCATTGCGGGGGCGCTGGAGTCGGTGCCGCGTTCCTGGACGGAGGGCTCGGCGGCGCTCGGGGTCAACCGCTGGCGCACGACCTGGCGCGTATCGCTGCGAACCGTGCGGCCCGCGATCGTCGCTGCCGCCGTGCTTGCGACCGCGCGTGCGCTGGGCGAGGCGATCATGCTCGCGATGGTCGCCGGCTCGCGCGGCTTTTCGCCCAACCCGCTCGACGGGACCACCTTCTTCTTCGAGCCGGTGCGGCCGCTGGCCGCGACGATCGTCCACTACGTCGAGGATCTCAACGTCGTGCCAGTCGAACACACGCTGTACGCGATGGCAGCCGTGCTGCTCGTCTCCTGCGCGCTGCTGTCGCTCGCCGGCTGGGCGGCGAAGCAGCCGATGAAGCGCTACGGGGTCAGGACGTGAGCGCGGCGGTAGACCTACAAAAAGGGCCATGCCCCCCGCGCGCGCGGGGGGCATAGGCGTTTTATGGCAAGCGCATCCCCACCCCTCGCGCCAACGCCCGGCACAACCCGAGCCCTCACGCCCCCCGCCGGCTCGATCCGCGCCGCCAAGCAGCGCGACTCGATCGGTAGCTGGCCGCTGGCCGATCGCATCGCCTACCTGCTCTGTTGGATCGTGGGGATCGGGCTGTGCCTGATGGCTGGCGCGATCGTGCTGTTCATGCTCGTGAAGGGGGTTTCCTACCTGCGGCCCAGCCTGCTGATCGAACACCCGAGCGCCTCGCAGGATCAGGCGACCTCTGGTGGCTTTCTCGACCCGATCGAGGGCACGCTGATACTGACCGCGGTAGGCATGGCGATCGCCGCACCGCTCGGCGTCGGGCTGGCGGTCTGGATGAGCGAGTATCAGCGGCCCGCCTGGCTAGCGCGACTGGTCGAGTCGGGCGTGGAGATGATCGCGGGCGCGCCGAGCGTGCTGCTGGCGATGTTTGGGCTTGCCCTGTTCGCACGCCCGGCGCTGGCCTTCCTCTCGCAGACATCGGCCGGCGGGTCCGTGTTCGGCCGTTCCTTCCTGACGGCGGGCGCGATGATGTCGCTGCTGGCGCTACCGCTCGTCGTCGCCTCCACGCGCGAGGCGCTGCTGCAGGTGCCGGCTCACGTGCGCGAGGCCTCCTATGCGCTCGGCAAGACGAAGGCGACGACGATCCGCAAAGTTTTGCTGCCGTCCGTGCGGCCCAGCATCGCCAACGGCATCACGCTTGGCGTGGGGCGCATCGTCGGCGATACCGCGATCGTCGTGATCCTGCTGGGCGCGACGATCCGCCTGGAAGGCGCGGGCGGCGCGCCGCTGCTCTCGACACTGCGCGGCACCGGCGGCACGCTCACCAGCTACGTGCTGTTCAACTCGCCCGCAGGCGAAGGCAACGCGCACGAAAAGGCCTATGCCGCCGCGTTCGTGCTGCTGTTGATGGTGCTTGTGCTGAACGTGATCGTGATGCGGCTCAACTCCAGTCGCGCCGGCACGGGCCAGAGCCTTGGCACAGCCGGGCGCTGGCGCGCCATGACAGGGGGCTTGCCGTGGATCCGCTGATGGCGCCGCCAGTGCGACGGATCGTGCTTGAGCGCGAGCCGACGGTGGTGAGCCCGCCGCCAAACGTGCCAGACACGCCGACCGTGGACGTCCAGGAGCGCATGCGCATCGAAGGCGTGTGGCTTGCCTACGGCGAGAAGTGGGTTGTGCGCGACGTGAGCCTGCCGGTGCGCAAGGGCGAGGTGCTCGGGTTGATCGGCGCTTCAGGCTCTGGTAAGACGACGCTTTTGCGCTCGCTCAACCGCCTGACAGAGATCACCGCGGGAGCCGCGCGCGCCGGGCGCATCGCACTCGACGGGCAGGAGATCGGCGAGATCGAGGTCAACTCGCTGCGCCGACGCGTCTCGATGGTCTTCCAGCAGCCGAACCCCTTCCCGATGAGCATCTTCGAGAACGTCGCCTATGCGCTGCGCGAGGAGCACGGCGAGCGCGGCGCGCGCCGGCGCAAACGCCGCTCGCACGACGAGCTGATGCCGGCGGTGGTCGACGCCCTGCGGCGCGCAGGGCTCTACGAGGAGGTAGCCGGCAACCTCGACCATCCCGCGCTGCGTCTCTCCGGCGGCCAGCAGCAGCGACTGTGCATCGCACGCGCCTTGGCCGCGGGACCGGAGGTGCTGCTGCTCGACGAGCCCTGCTCGGCGCTCGATCCGATCTCCACAGCCACGATCGAGCAGCTGATCGTCGGGCTGCGCGAGAGCGTGGCGATCGTGATCGTCACGCACAACCTGCAGCAGGCGATGCGCGTCGCCGACCACGTCGCCTTCATGCACCTCGGCGAGCTGGTCGAGTACGGGCCCAGCTCGCAGATCTTCGACCATCCGCTGCAAGCGCGCACGCGCGAGTATGTGAGCGGGGCATTCGGGTGAGACACCGCGCCGGCGGCGCGATTCGCGTGTGTTTTTGGGGATGGATTGGGCGTGCCCGCACCTTGACCGCGGCCTTTGGCGCTGTCGCGAGCCGGCATCTGGAGGATCCGTCGCGACTTCTCGGGCGTGCCCGCAGTGTCAGCGTGGCGCTTGGCGTTGGCCTTGTGGCCGTCGCGCTCGGCGGCTGCGAGAGCACGCAGGAACGCAGCGCGGAACTACAGCATCAGGCAAAACACGACGTGCTCGTGGCACACAGCGCGGCCGTCACGCAGGAGAGCCCGAACATCGAGGTGCTGCAGAGCACGGTGATCCATTCCAGCTCCGCGACCGCGGTCGTCGTGGCGCTGCGCAACACCTCCACGCACACGCTCGAGAACGCGCCGATCGAGGTGACGGTGCGCGACGCGCACGGCGGCGTCCTCTACCAGAACAACGCCTCGGGTCTCGAGCCCTCGCTGACGACCGTCTCGCTGCTGGAGCCCGGACAGGAAACGATCTGGGTCGACGACCAAGTGACCGCGAGCGGCGTGCCCGCGAGCGCCAGCGCGCTTGTCGGAGAAGGCACGCAGACCTCCGGGAGCATCCCTCAGCTGAGCATCTCAGGCACGCACCAGAGCGTCGAAGCGGGCGGCGAAGCGACGCTCTCCGGCAACGTCGCAAACCATTCCCAGACGGCCCAGCAGAACCTCGTCGTATACGCCGTCGCGCGCCGCGAGGAGAAGATCGTGGCGGCCGGACGCGCGGTACTGCCGGAAGTGCCGGCAGCGGGCACGAACGTTCCTTTCCAAATCTATTTCGTCGGCGATCCCAGCGGAGCGCAGATCCAGACGAGCGCGCCGGCCACGACGTTCTGAAAAGTACACGCCCTGCGCTCACAGGGCATCCGCTTTGCCGGCTGAGCTTCCTACACCTCAGTGGCGTTTGCCGCGTTTGAGCATGATCCCCTCGATCACGTGGGCGACCGTCTCGCACGCATCGACCGCGGCCTCCAGCGACTCGAAGATGTCCTTCCAGCGAATCACGAACATCGGGTCGGCCGCACCTCCCGCGAACAGTGAGGCGACCCCGTCGCGCAGCAGCCGGTCGCCCTCGTTCTCCAGGCGGTGGATCTCGACCAGATAGGGCCCCGGCTCGCCCCCTGCGCCGAGCTGCTGCAAGGCCTTGACGATCTGCTCGTCGGCGCCGACGAGCACGTCGGCCAGCTCGACCGCCTGCTCCATCGGCGCTTCCACGCCGTACAGCTGCAGCAGCGCCGCCGTCTGCTCGGTGTGGTCGATCACGTCGTCGAGCGCCGTCGCCAGCGCGTAGCCGTCGCCGGAGTCGAACGGCAGGCGCAGGCGCCTCCCACCGCCGTTGAGCCGGTGGATGATGTCGTGGGTAATACGATCGCCCTCCTGCTCGAAGGACTTGACCTCCTCGGCCAAGCCGGAGCGCTCGGGCAGCTCGGCCAGCAGTTCGCGCAACAGCACACCGGAGCGCAAAATGTTGCTGGCAGCGTTCTCGACGAGCGTGACAAGCGTCGGATCGGCCGCGCGGCGCAAAATGGACATCCGACAAGGGTATGCACAGGACCGCGTCGGCGTCATCCGCTTCACGAGTTCTTTACGAGTCGATCACGACTTTGCAACTCCCGAGGAAGCCTCTGGCGCCACCCTGATGTCGGTGGCCGTGCACCAGGACAGCTCCAGCACCCTGTATGCAGGCGAGCTTGAGATCAGGCTCGGCGAGGGTCTCGTGCTCGCAAATGGCCGCGCGCTGACGCTGTCGGTGCGCGAGTTCGAGTTGCTCGGAGCCCTGGCCGGTCGAGCCGGCGCGATCGTCACGCGCGAGGATCTGTACGCGGCCGTGTGGGGCGGGCAATTGCGCGCCGGGGACCGCTCGGTCGACGTCTACGTGAGCAAGCTGCGAGGCAAGCTGGAGCAAGCGATGCCCGACCGACGCTTCATCCACACCCACCCCGGATTCGGCTACCGCTTCCAGCCTCAGCCGTGGGGACACGCGCCCGAGCTTTCACGAGATGTTCACAACGGGGCACCCGTCGATTGAAGAGACTGCGTTTGAACTGAGCCGGCGCAGGGGCCTGTTCGCTTGCGCGCCGTCCAAAAATCCAGTCATAGGAGACGTTGTGAACAAGAACAAGATCGGCGTGCTAGCAAGTTGCGCGCTGCTCGCAGTCACCCTCGCCGCGTGCGGGAAATCGGGCTCGACCACCTCGGGCACGACCGCCTCGACGAGCTCCTCGTCCGCGACCATCTCCGGCGCCGGCTCGACGTTTGCCGCCCCGGTCTACCAGCAGTGGGGCTCGGGCATCTCGGGTCTGACCGTCAACTACAACCCGGTCGGCTCGGGTGCCGGCATCACTGCCCTGGAGGGCAAGACCGTCGACTTCGGCGCAAGCGACCCGCCATTGAAGCCCGCTGAATTCGCGACGCTTGAAAAGGTCGGCCCCGTCCAGCAGATTCCGATGTTCCTGGGCGCGATCACCGTCTCCTACAACCTGCCGGGCGTCAAGAGCGGCCTTAAGCTCGACGGCCCGACGATCGCCGAAATCTTCCTCGGCAAGATCAAGACCTGGAACGCCCCCGCGATCGCGGGCCTGAACCCCGGCGTTTCGTTGCCAAGCACCCCGATCACGGTGATCCACCGCTCGGACTCCTCCGGCACGACCTCCGGCTTCACGGGCTTCCTGGCCTCTGTGAGTCCGGAATGGAAGAGCAAGGTCGGCGAAGGCAAGACCGTGCCGTGGCCCACGGGCACCGGCGCCAAGGGCAACGCGGGCGTCGCCGGCGCCGTGCAGCAGAGCACGGGCGCCGTCGGCTACGTCGAGCAGTCCTATGCGCTGGAGCACAAATTCACCTACGCCAGCGTCAAGAACAAGGCGGGCAACTACGTCGAACCGACGCTCGCCTCGACCAGCGCCGCCGCCGAAGGCGTCGTGGTGCCGGCAAACCTCGGCATCAAGATCAAGAACCCGAGCGCACCGACGGCCTACCCGATCACCTCACAGACGTTCGTGGTGGTCTACAAGGACATGTGCAAGGCCGGCGTGCCCGGTGGCGAATCGGCCGCCAAGGGCGTCGTGAAGTTCCTGGAATATGGTCTCGGCTCAGGCCAGAGCATCCTCAGCCAGGCCGACTACGCGGCGTTGCCAGCGGCGATCCTGACCAAGTCCAAGGAAGCCGTCACCGCCCTGCAGTGCAACGGAGCCCCGATCGCGGGCTGAGATGACCAGCAGCCGCCGGCCAAACAGCGTCCGCTCGTCGTGGATGAGCAGGCGAGGATGGAGTCGAGCCGCGCAGGGCGCGGCTCGACGGCCGGCGGCTAGGTAGTCCTATGGAGGCAGCATCGCTAGCAAGCGACGGGCACTCGATCCTCGAGCGCTCGCCGCTTGCGCGCCTCCCGGATCGAATGCTGCGCTGGGGCCTTACGGTCCTGGCGGCCTCGATCCTTGCGCTGATCGTCTACTTCTTCGTCAAGCTCGTCGGCGAAGCGGGCCCGGCGTTCTCGAAGTTCGGCGTGCTCGGCTTCACTTTCGGCAATAACTGGGACGTCAGCGCCAACCATTTCGGTGCCCTGGCACTGCTGGTCGGGACCTTGATCACCTCGGGTATCGCGCTGCTGATCGGCGTGCCGGTGGCGGTCGCGACCGCCCTGTACGTAACCGAGCTATGCCCCGCGCGCATCCGTGGCCCCGTCACGATTCTGATCGAGCTGCTGGCCGCCGTGCCCTCGGTGGTCTATGGGCTGTGGGGCATCTTCTTTCTGGCGCCCAAGCTGCTGCCGGCAGAGCAATGGGTCGCCGACCGCCTGTCCTTCGTGCCATTCGTCGGCGGCGGCCTGGCGACGATCCCCAACTATTTCGTCACCGGACTGGTGCTGGCGATCATGATCCTGCCGATCGTCAGCTCGCTCTCGCGCGAGGTGATGAGCACCGTCCCCGCCGACCACAAGGAGGCGGCGCTCGGCCTCGGCGCCACCCGCTGGGAGATGATCCGCACAGCCGTGCTGCCCTACTGCCGCAGCGGCATCTCCGGCGCGGCGATGCTCGGACTCGGCCGCGCGATCGGCGAGACGATCGCCGTGACGATCCTCGTCGGCAACGATCCGAAACTGGGAAGCCACCTGTTCGGCCAGGGCTACAGCCTCGCCGCGGCGATCGCCAACGAGTTCGGCGAAGCCCAGGAACTGCACCGCTCGGCGCTGTTCGCCGCCGGCCTCGTGCTGTTCGTGTTGACCTGCTGGTCAACGCGATCGCGCGCCTGCTGGTATTGCGCGCGGCGCGCTCGACCAGGCCGAAGCGCATAGCGGCGGACTTTGCCCAGGCCGGCCCAGCGGTTGGAGCGGGAACGGGCGTATGAGCACTCCCGCGCCAACCTTCGAGCGCTTCTCGCTGAGCCCCAGCCGACGGCGCAAAGACCGCATCGCGCGCGGCGCCGTGGTGGCCGCCACCGTCGTCGCGCTCGTGCCGCTCGTGCTGATCGTCTACTACCTGCTCAGCAAGGGGCTCGGCTCCTGGAGCATCAAATTCTTCACGACCGACCCGACCGGCAACACCTTCTTCGCGGCCTCCTCGATCGGCGGCATCAAGAGCGCGATCCTCGGCACGATCGAGATGGTGGCGCTCGCCTCGGCGATCGCCGTGCCACTCGGCCTCGGTGTGGCTGTCTGGCTGGTCGAGTACGGCAAGTCCAGCCGCTTTGCGCACACGGTGCGCTTCTTCATCGACGTGCTCACCGGCGTGCCGTCGATCATGTTCGGACTGTTCATCTACATCGCGCTGATCGTGGGCACCGGCACTTCCTACGCCGCCTACAAGGGCGCCTTCGCGCTGTCGCTGCTGATGCTGCCGGTCGTCACGCGCGCGGCCGAGGTCGTGCTGCTGCTCGTGCCAGGCTCGCTGCGCGAGTCGGCGCTTGCGCTCGGTGCGCCGCGCTGGAAGGTGATCTTCAGGATCGTGCTGCCGACCGCGCTGCCAGGTCTGCTGACCGGCATTCTGCTGGCGATCGCGCGCGCCGCCGGCGAGACCGCGCCGCTGTTGTTCACGGCCGGAGCGACGATGAAGACGGGATTCAACCTCAACGGTTTCATGAACTCGCTGCCGATGCAGATATACACCGATGTCACATCTCCGACCACAGCAGTGGTAAACCGTGCTTGGGGAGCGGCCTTGACGCTCGTCGTCATGATCCTCCTACTCAACCTCTTCGCGCGACTACTGGCGCGCAGAAGCAGCCTTCGATGAGCACTGATGAGCCTACGATGAGCGTCGAGAAGCCCACGATCAGTCCGGGGGAGCCACACGATGAGCGCAGATGAGCCTACGATGAGCCCCGAGAACCAGCACACGCAGATGCTCGACCCCAGCCGAAGCCAATCTTCCAAGAGCCCGCAGGGCGCTCCGGGCGCTCCCTGTCCAGGCGCGCGCGAACCTCGGCGACGGGCTCGCTGTCAAGCTTGAGCAGCTGCGCGCCTTCTACGGCGACGTCGCGCAGGTCAAGGGCATCGACCTCGACTTCCACGCCAACGAGGTCACCGCGATCATCGGCCCCTCGGGCTGTGGCAAGTCGACGATGGTGCGCTGCATCAACCGCATGCACGAGGAGGTGCCGGGCGCACGTGCCGAGGGCAAGGTGCTGCTCGACGGCTTTGACATCTATGACTCGAGCGTCGACGTCGTCGCCGTGCGGCGTGCGATCGGCATGGTCTTTCAGAAGCCCAACCCGTTCCCGACGATGTCGGTCTTCGACAACGTCGCGGCCGGGCTGCGGCTGGCCTCGCGCGGACGCGGGGACCTGCACAACAAGGTCGAGACCGCCTTGCGCGGCGCAGGTCTGTGGGACGAGGTCAAGGACCGCCTCTCAGAGGCCGGCGCCGGCCTCTCCGGCGGCCAGCAGCAGCGCCTGTGCATCGCCCGCTCGCTGGCGGTCGAACCCGAGGTGATCCTGATGGACGAGCCCTGCTCGGCGCTCGACCCGATCGCCACGCTGAAGATCGAGGAGTTGATCGACCAGCTCAAGAGCAAGGTCACGATCGTGATCGTCACGCACAACATGCAGCAGGCCGCGCGCGTGGCCGACCGCACCGCCTTCATGCTCAGCGGCGAGTTGGTCGAGGTCGGTCCGACAGAACAGATCTTCACGAACCCGAGCGACTCGAGGACCGAGGAATATGTCACCGGAAAGTTCGGATAACATGAATGATAAGTCGGAACCGGGCTGGAGCATGGGGTCGGGGTGTATATTCATTTTTGAGTTCCTTACACTCGGGAACTATTTAGCTCAGTCATGATTTCAAAGTTTGAAATGAACTCCTCGTCCCTCTCCGTCTTTTCTCTCTGTCGCCGACCATTCTCTACGGATGAGCACTGACCCCATTACCGGGCAGACCCTGTCGACGACTGGTGCACAGGGACGCCAGCACTTCCAGCAACAGCTGCAGGAGCTGGAGAATGCGCCCTGGGCGGACTCGACGTCGTGATCGAGCAGCTCGACCGCACGCTCGAGGCGCTCGCCCATCAGGACGTCGAGCTCGCCCAGATGGTGATCGCCGACGACGACCGTGTCGACGGACGCTACCTGGAGGTCCATCAGGGCATCCTCTCGCTGCTCGCCACCCAGGCTCCGGTCGCAGGCGACCTGCGCCTGGTGGCGGCGCTCCTGCACGTGATCGTGCACGTCGAGCGGATGGGCGACCAGTGCGTGAACATCTCCAAGCTGATCCCGCTGTCGGGCTATGAGCCGCCGGTGCGCCCGGAGGTGCTCGAGCTGATCTTGAAGATGGGGGCCTATGCCCGCTCTGAGATCGTGCAGTGCAAGGCCTCCTTCTCCGGCCGCGACGTCGGCCTTGCCGAAGACCTTGCCCGCCAGGATCGCGAGATCAACCGTCTCAACCGCGAGATCTTTCGCACCGCGCTTGAGATCGGCGACGACGCCGACACGCGTGAGTGGGCGATGCACATGATCCTCGTGGCACGTGCGCTCGAGCGCATCGGCGACAACGCGGTCGACGTCGGCGAGCAGGTCGCCTTCGTCGTAACCGGACTGTTCCGCGAGTTCTCCGACCAGACCAATCCCCTCGGGCGTTGAACGCGGCGTCGCAAACAGCGACAACGCTCCTGTGAAGATCCTGTGACTATCGTCTGCGCGACTTGCCATTCGCGCGCAAAGCGCCTATACACTGCGCTTAGATGACGACGGGCATCCTCTCCACGGATGAAGGAGTCGCTTCGAGCGCAGGGGGTACGTCCTCGCTGCGCATCGCAGTGCTCGACCGCGACAGCGGCTTCATTCAGGTCCTCGGCAAGCGCATGGACCGACTCGGTTGGGAGCATCGCGTGCTGGCCAGCCCAGTGCCGACCGACGCAATCGCCTCGATGCGTCTCAGCGCGCTGGTCGTCGATCTGGCCGTACTCGGTCCGCCAGCCTGGGAATGGCTCGAGCGCCTTTGCGGCGCGCTGCCCGGAGCTTGGGATCGTCGTCTGCACCGGTCCCTCGACCGTCGCCCAGCGGGTGCGCGGGCTGCGCTTGGGGGCTGACGACTGGATCACCAAGCCTTGCCATCCCGAGGAGGTGATCGCACGCGTCCAGGGTCTGGTCAGGCGCCGCCGCCGCGCGACCGCGCGTACCGAGTCAAAGCCCGTGTCCGCCGGTGAGGTGCAGATCCGCTCCGACCGCTTCCAGGCGTTCGTCTCAGGGCGCAGCCTCGAGCTGACGCGGCGCGAGTTCGAGCTGATCGAGCTGCTTGCCGGCGGCGAAGGGCGCGTGCTCGAGCGCGAGGAGATCTACTCGCGCCTGTGGGGCTATGCGATGGTGCGCGGCGACCGTTCGGTCGACGTGTTCGTGCGCAAGCTGCGCCAGAAGCTCGAGAAGGCCTCGCCGCAGTGGCGCTACATCCACACCCACTTCGGGATCGGCTATCGCTTCGCCGCCGAACACCACGACGAGCAGCAGGCCGAGGATGCGGCGACTGCTCGAGCAGACTGACGCGGCATCGCGAGCAGCCACGAGGGCGTCGGCGGCGGTGACGGCGTGGCGCGGAGGCGGATCGCTGCCGGCGCACCCACAGCCACGCGAGCGCGGCGACTAGATGCCGGCGGAGGCGATCTCGGCGATCAGGGCAGAGCTCGGCGGGGCGCAGCAGGAGTACGAGCTCAGCACCACCGGCGCCTAGCCTCACGACGGCGAGGCCACCCTTCTTCAGATCGACGCGTCCGCCGGTGAGTTCGCCCACGATTCCCGAGAGATCGGGCTCGTGAGCGACGAGCAGCACCGGACCCTCGCGCGCCGACGCCGGCCAACAGCTCGAGCGCCTCGCGTGCGCGGATGCCGCCGGCCAGCAGCGGGTGCAGCTCCAGCAGCGCGCGCTCGCGCTCGCCCATCTGCTCCAGCGCCAGCTCGGCGGTTTCGCGCGCGCGCGCCTTCGGGCTCGCGAGGATCGCGGCGAACTCGCACTTCCGCTGCGGCCAGCGCCACACCGGCACTGTAAGGACTGGCCCTTGCCGCGATCGGTCAACTGCCGCTCTGCGTCGGGACGCGTACCGTGGGGCTCTGCGTCGGCGTGACGGAGCAGCCAAAGCTGGCGGGCCATAGCCATAGGGTTCTGCGAGCATAGAAGAGTTGAGCCACGAGATGAGCGACGACCACCAACCCGACCATCGCGAGCATCCGCAGCGCCCGACCGCCGCTGGAGGACCCCTCGCTGTACATAAACCGCGAGCTCTCCTGGCTGGACTTCAACGAGCGCGTGCTGCAGCTCGGCGAGGACGAGTCGATTCCGCTGCTCGAGCGCGTCAAGTTCTGCGCTATCTACACGACCAACCTCGACGAGTACTACATGGTGCGCGTGGCGGGGCTGCACGACCAGATCGACGCGGGCGTGGAGAACCCCAGCCAGGACGGACGCACGCCCTCTGAGACGATCGCCGGGATCCGCGAGCGCGTGCTGGAGCTCGGGGGCCGCCTGAGCGACTGCTTTGAAGTCCACCTGCGCCCGGCGCTCGCCGAGCAGGGCGTCAGCGTCGTCGGCTTCGAGCAGCTCGACGACGAGCAACGCGCTTACCTGGCGCAGCACTTCCGGCGCGTGATCTTCCCGGCGCTGACACCGCTCGCCGTGGCACCGGGACGCCCGTTCCCCTACATCTCGAACCTGTCGCTCAGCCTGGCCGTGCTGGTGCGCGACCCCGCCGGCGGCGAGACGGTGTTCGCGCGCGTGAAGGTGCCGACCGAGATCCTGCCGCGCTTCGTGACGGTTCGATCCGCCAATCCCGCCGGCTTCGCCGTCAAGCGCCGCCGAGGCGAGCGGAACCGTGACGGTTCCCGAAGAACACGGTTCGCCGACGGCCGATGCGTCGCCCCCGCCAACGCTGCCGGCGCCAAGCAACAACGCACCTGCGGCGAGCATCACGCTCGTACCGCTTGAGGATGTGATCGCCCACCATCTCGACGCGCTGTTCCCGGGCATGGAGATCGTCGACTACGACGTCTTCAGGGTCACCCGCGACGCCGACCTGGAGGTCTCAGACGACGCCGCCGACCTGCTGCAGGCCGTTGAGGACGAGCTGCGCCGGCGACGCTTCGGCGAGATCGTCCGCGTGGAGATCGGGACCGATTGCTCGGAGCGTCTGCGCGAGGAGCTGATCGGCCTGCTCGGCGTGCGCGAGGACGAGGTCTACCCGGTCGAATGGGTTGCTCGACATGGGCGCGCTGTGGCAGATCGTGAAGCTTCCGGGCATGCCCGAGTTGCGCAACCCGCCCTATGTGCCGGTCACGCCCCCGCGCCTGTTGCGCCACGAGGGCGAGCGCCCGGACGTGTTTGCCGCGATGCGCGAGGGCGACGTGCTCGTGCACCATCCCTATGACTCGTTTGCCACCTCGGTCGAGCGTTTCGTCGAACAGGCCGTGGCCGATCCGAACGTGCTTGCGATCAAGCAGACCGTGTATCGCACGAGCGACGATTCGCCCCTGGTGCCCGATCTGATCGAAGCCTCCGAGCGCGGCAAGCAAGCCGTCGCGCTCGTCGAGCTGACGGCGCGCTTCGACGAGCGCATGAACATCCACTGGGCCAAGGCGCTGGAGGAGGCGGGCGTGCACGTCGTCTACGGACAGCCGGCGCTGAAGACGCACGCCAAGTGCGTGCTGGTCGTGCGCAGAGAGGGCGACGGCGTGCGCAACTACGTGCACGTCGGCACCGGCAACTACCACTCTGCCACCGCGCGCCTGTACACCGATTTCGGGCTGTTCACGATCGACGAGGACATCGGCGCCGACGTGGCCGACATGTTCAACAACCTCACCGGCTACGGACGTCCGCTGCGCAATCGCAAGGTCCTGATCGCTCCCGCGCATCTGCGCGAGGGGCTGATAGCCGAGATCGACGCGACGATCGCCTCGCACTCGCCCGCCTCCCCCGGGCGAATCGCGATGAAGATGAACGCGCTCGTCGACGGCCACTGCATCCGCGCGCTCTACCGCGCTTCGCGGGCCGGCGTGCGGGTCGACCTGAACGTGCGCGGAATCTGCTGTCTGCGTCCTGGCGTCCCCGGCATATCTGAGAACATCCGCGTCGTCTCGGTCGTCGGTCGTCTGCTCGAGCACTCGCGCGTGTACACGTTCGAGCGCGCTGGGGAGCGCACCGTCTACATCGCCTCCGCCGACCTGATGCCCCGCAACCTCGATCATCGCGTGGAGCTCGCGGCCCCGATCGACTCGCCCGAGTTGAAGGCCGAGCTGATGGACACGCTGGAACGAGCCTTCGCGGACAACCAGAGCTCGTGGGAACTGCACGCCGACGCAGTTTGGCGCCGCCAGGCACCCGGACCCGGCGAGCGGGCGCGCAACATGCAGCTGGAGTTGATGGAGCTGCATGCGCGCCGCGCGGCCGAAGCGCGTCCGACCGAGCGCGAGAGCAGTTCGGCGCCGAGAACCTAGCTCGCCAAGAACTTCGACGCACCTCGCAAAAGCCTCGACGCACCTCGCCAAGAGCCCCGACGCACAGCACCGGGCGGCTTTGCCCCTCCAGACAGACGATCCTTCCAGATATTGGCGATACGTCCCCAAGGAAGGGTTCGGCTGCATGGACTAGCCATTCGTTCTAGAAAAGTTTTGCTTAATTGAACCGAATATCAAGGCTTGTCGGTGATGAACATGCAGGTAGCCACTTTCCGAGGAGGTATCCACCGATGCAGTCAGAATTCCACAGCAATCGAGTCGTGGCGCACCGCCTGGCCCGACAGCTCGCGCTGGCACTGGCGCCCATCTTGACCGTCGCGCTGTTGGCCACGCTGCCCACGACACCGGCAAGTGCGGCGGCGGCGTCGAAACCAAGCCAGATCACACCGGCAGAGGTGTCGGTGCTCCCCTCAGGCGAAGTCGAAGAACTGCTTTCCGCCATCCCCCTGAGCGATCTGAGCTCGACGCAGCTAACCGAAGCGCTGTCCAAACTGCCCGGGCTCAGCTCGCTACCGCTCAGCAAGCTCAAGGAGGCGGTGAGTAAGGCCGTGGAAGACCTGACAAACAAGAACGCGACGGTAGGAGAACTGCTCGAAGCCGGCGCAATCGAGCCGACGCTGGAAAGCGAACTGAAAAAACTGCTGTCGCTGAACGAACTAGGTTCCCTGCTCAAAGGCGAAAGCCTGTCGACCAAGCTCACCGGAGCGCTCGACTCCGTGCAGCCGAGCCAGTTGCTTGACACGCTGCTCAGCTCGAGCGGCTCACCCGAACAGCTGTTGACCGCTTTGTTCTCCAAGCTGAACCTGGAAAAACTGCTCGACAGCACCCTGACCGGCGAACCTTTCAGCAAGATGACCGTCGGCGAATTGGCAGGCGAGCTTGGGATGACGCCGACGACGCTCGCCAAAGAACTCGACACCACGACGACAGAACTGCCCGAAGCCGCGACGGCGCTGACGGCTCCACTGAACGACGGCAAGACACTCGGTGTGCTCGACGGAGTCGGCAAAGTGGCGTTCGGCGTGCTGGGTGGCTCCGAAGGCAAAGAAGGAAACAAAGAAACGACCAAAGAAAGCTCCACCAAAGAAGCCGGCAAGGAAAACGGCGACTCCGTGAGCAAAGAAACGACCAAGGAAGCCGACTCGAGCGGCTCTGCCGCGACTCCGAGCACGACCACGTTCCTCGTGAGCGTCCCGCTCACGAGGAACGGCGCCACCCAATCGTCGAGCCCACCGACGACTGGCTCTGCGAGCAAGTCCGGCAAGGTCAAGATCCTCAGCCACCACGTGCGAGGCAGGACCGTCACACTCGTGGTTCAGGTTCCAGCGGCGGGCAAGCTCGCGCTGGACGGCAAGGGATTGAGCTCGGTGCGTCGCGAAACCGCCAAGGCCGAGCGCGTCACGCTACGGACCACACTCACCAAGGCGAGTGCAGCCTCGCTTCGAAGGCATCATCACAGCCTGCGAGTCAAGCTCGAGGTCTCGTTTAAGATCGCCGGCGGAGCGAGCTCCTCGGCGCTCTTGGCGGTGAACTTCGCGTAAAGGGCCATGGCGGAGTCCTCGCCTCGGCGGCATCGCGTCCCGCGGCGCCGGTTGGGATCTCCCAGCCGGCGCCGGTCGGGGGCCAGCCAGCGCAGTCGGACCCTCCCAGCCGACGTCAGCCGGGGCCCCAGCCGCCGGCGCTGCATAGGGCACCTAGCAGGGCCTCGTCCCGTTAGAGCCGAGCGCCCATCGGGGATGGACCTATGCCACTGCCGCCAGCGCGGCCTTGAGCTCGTCCACCGTCTGGTAGTCCAAACCCAGGCGATGGTCGTGGCGGTCGCGCACGACTCCCTGCTCGTCGATCACGATCACCGCGCGCGCAGTCGAGCCGATGCCTGGCATCACCGCGCTGTAGGACTTCGCCACCGCCTTGTCCACGTCGGCGAGCAGCGGCACGTTCAGGCCGTGCTTGGCGGTGAACTGCTCATGGGAGTCGAGGTCTTGCGAGGAGATGCCCACGACCGTCGCATCCAGTGAGGCAAAGTCCTCGGCACGGTCGCGGTAGGAGCAGAACTGCTTCGTGCAGACCATCGTGTTGTCGCCCGGATAGAACAGCAGCACGACCCGCTCGCCGCGATGATCCGAGAGCTTGAACGTGCCGCCTGTGCCCTGCAATTCGAAGTCCGGCGCCTGCTCGCCCACCCGCGGTGTCTTGGCCATTTCCAGCTCCTCGCCTTTGGCTTGGTTTAGCGTCACAGCCAGGATAACGGCGGCCGGGCGCCGAGTACCGTCGGGAGCGCGCATCACAATCTTTTCCATGACCCAGCCGCCCCTTGCCGATCGACCCGTCACCACGAGTAGTACCAACGGTGCTACCATGTGCAGCATGGCAAAGATCAGTGTCAGTCTCGAAGACGCTCTCTTTGAGCGCGTGCGCGATGCCGCCGGCTCCGAGGGCGTCTCCGGCTGGCTCGCCGCCGCCGCCGCCGCGCGCCTGCGCGCCGACGCGCTTCTGGCAGTAGCCGACGAGATCGCACAGGAGACCGGCGGCCCATTCACCGAGCAGGAGCTCAGCGAGGCTCGCCGATGGCTACCCTCGTCTTCGACGCTGGCGCGCTGATCGCCCTGGAGCGCGGCGATCGCGCGGTCGCGGCGATGCTCGTCGCGGCGGCGACAAGCGGCGTCGAGGCCACCACGGCCTCGACGTGCGTCGCCCAGGTGTGGCGTAATCCCGCACGTCAAGCGAGACTCGCGCGGGCTCTGGACGGCTTTGTGGAGCACGATCTCGACGCGCGGGGCGCACGCGCCTGCGGGGCCCTGCTCGCACGCAGCGAAACAACCGACATCGCCGATGCGGCTGTGTCCCTGCTCGCGCAAGACGGCGACACGCTGCTCACGAGCGATCCCGAGGACATCAGACGCCTGCTCGACGCGGCGGGAACGCGAGCGCTTGTCCGATCGGTCTGACCCGCGGCGTTCTTGGGCGGGATAACCGAGGTCTCGCGCGCCGAGCCTCGATAAGCTGGGCAATGCGTTTCCCTACCGTCGTCGTATCCCCTGCGTCGGTCCCTCTCCCCAATAGGCTCTAACGATGCTCAAGTTCGCCCGCTGGTCCACAACGCACCGCCTGTACATCGCGATCGGCTGGGTGGTCCTGCTGATCGGAGTAAATGCCATCTCCCAATCGAGCGGAGGGGCGGCCTACTCGAACAACTTCACGCTGCCCAACTCCGACGCGCAGCGCGCCTCCGATCTGCTGGCGCGCAGCTTCCCCGCGCAGGCAGGCGACCGCGACACGATCGTCTTCAAGGTCGCGCACGGCAACGTGCGCGAACCGGCCGTGCAGAGCCACATGACCAAACTGTTCGCCGAAGTCAGCCGCCTGCCGCACGTGACGGGCGTGATCAGTCCCTACGCGGCCAGCCAGGCCGGCAAGGCGATATCCGCGAATGGGCAGATCGCTTTCGCGACGGTCGTGTTCGACGAGAAGGCCAACGAACTACCCAAGAGCGCAGGCGTTGCCGTGGTCAAAACGGCCGAGGCTGCGCGCACACCTGGGCTGCAGATCGAGCTTGGCGGACAGGCGATCGAGCAGACCGAGCAGGAAGGCTTCGGCATCACCACCGCCGTTGGGCTGATGGCCGCGATCGTCGTGCTGCTGATCACCTTTGGGTCGCTGGTCGCGATGGGCCTGCCGATCCTCACGGCGCTGCTCGGGCTCGGCACAGGGCTTGGGCTGATCGCCCTGTTCACGCACGTGGTCGATACACCCAACTTTTCCTCCGAGCTCGCGGCGATGATCGGGCTTGGAGTGGGGATCGACTACTCGCTGTTCATCCTGACCCGCTTCCGCGAGGCCTACTCGACCCCCGGTCCAAGCTTCGGCGACGTGCGCGAGTCGGTCGTGCAGGCGATGGATACCGCCGGTCGCGCGGTGCTGTTCGCCGGGTGTACCGTCGTGATCGCCCTGCTCGGGATGATGCTGCTCGGCGTGGACTTCCTCTATGGCGTGGCGATCTCCGCCTCGATCGGCGTGCTGCTCGTGATGCTCGCGTCGCTCACGCTGCTGCCAGCCCTGCTCACGATCGCCGGCAACCGCGTCGTGCGCCCGAGCCGCCGCGCCCGACGCCGGGGCGCTCAGGCGACCGATGCGCGCAAGGGCGGGACATGGCTGCGCTGGAGCCAGTTCGTACAGGGCCACTCGTGGCCGATCGCGCTGGCCGCAACGCTATTGCTGCTGGTGATCGCGGCGCCCGCGATGGCGTTGCGACTGGGATCGAGCGACGCCAGCAACGACCCGGAGGGCTTCACCACCTATAAGGCATATGCGCTGCTGGCGGAGGGCTTCGGCCAGGGTTTCAACGGGCCGCTGCAGGTGGTGGCCCAAGTCCCCGGCGCAAGGAATCCCGGCAGGCAAGCCGCCAAGCAGGGGACGCTGCTGAGCGTGCCCGTCTCGACTGCGGGCAGGGCCGCCGTCGAAAAGCTGCGTGTGGCGATGGCCGCCATCCCAGATGTGGCCTCAATCGCTCCCGCCAAGTTCAACCCCGCTGGAGACGTGGCGACGATCTCCGTGTATCCAACCTCCTCCCCACAGGCCTACGCCACAACGCAGCTCGTCTCGCAGCTGCGTAGCGAAGTGATTCCGCCGGTCGCGTCGAGCACCGGCATGCACGTGTATGTCGGCGGTGTCACGGCCGGGGCGGTTGATTTCGCGGCCGTGCTCGGCAAGAAGCTGCCGCTGTTCATCGGCGTTGTGGTGTTGCTCTCGGCGCTGCTCTTGATGATCGTCTTCCGCTCGCTCGTGATTCCGCTGCAGGCGGCGTTCATGAACCTGCTGAGCATCGGCGCGTCGCTGGGCGTGATCGTGGTCGTCTTCCAGTGGGCGTGGTTCGACTCGATCATGGGCGTCAAACCCGGACCGATCGAGTCGTTCGTGCCGGTGATGCTGTTCGCGATCGTGTTCGGGCTGTCGATGGACTACGAGGTGTTCCTGGTCTCGCGCATACACGAGCAGTGGACTCGCAGCGGCGACAGCCGCCGTGCCGTCAACGAGGGACTCGCGCTCACCGGGCGCGTCGTAACAGCGGCTGCGGCGATCATGATCTGCGTGTTCCTGTCGTTCATGCTCGGCGAAAGCAGGGTCATCAAGGAGTTCGGATTGGCTCTGGCCTCGGCCGTTTTCCTCGACGCGATCATCGTGCGCTGCCTGCTGTTGCCTGCGGTACTCAACATCCTTGGGGACCGGACCTGGTCGATCCCGGCTTCTCTGGACCGCCTACTGCCGCGCCTGAACATCGAGGGTGGGGCTACGCGCCTAAGCCCAAGCGACGAAGCCGAGCTTGCCGACCTTGCCTCCGAGAAGAAGCCGGTGCCGGCCGGCACACGCGGGGGGACAGAGGACTGAGCAGCATGCGCGGGGGGCCGTTTGCCGTCCCCATCCGCGTGGAGCTGGGTGAGGTTCTGGGGCGCACGGGACTGGCTCTTGTCTTGCTGTGTCTTGGCATGTCGGCCGCTTCGCCGACGGCCGCGATGGCATCCGAAGTTGCCAGGCGCTCGGCGCTCGTCGTCTTCCTTGCCTCCGCAGCGTTGCCTCCCGGTCAATCCGAAGACGACGCGATCGAGGCAGAGTTCAGCTCGATACCGACATTCTCCACTGGCATCCTGAGCGCCACACAGGGCAACTACATCGCCGACCAGATGCTGCTCGACATCACCCAGGGCGCGCGAGTGTCCTACTCGGCCTACAGTCCCGCCTACCCGCCGAGCCTGGCCTCGCTGACGCTTGGCCCTGCACCTGGAGCACAGGTTTCTCCCTGGCCGCAGGTGCTGCGCCGCGCGCAGGAGGCACCGCAATTGCTCGAGCCAGGGCTGCTCGCCTCTTCGATCCCAGGTGGGGCCGCATACGCCGCACCACGTGACTCGATCGGCTCCGGCGGCGGTTCCGACTCGACAGGGATCGATATCGCAAAGCCGGTAACCAACCCCGTGACAGTCGATTGGGCGCTCGCCGCCAACCGCTCCGGCGAGATCGCAGCCGTCTCCTTCGGCTCGCCTGACTCGCTTCTGGCGCGCATCGCCAAGCTGCGCTCGACTCATCGCCTGGTGGTGGCCGATCTGCCGCCCGGAGCCAACGGCTACAGCGACCTGCAGGCACTTGCCGCGAGCCGCCCTTCCGGCGAGCTGCTCACAGCGATCCAGAGCGCTCCCGACCTGCCTGACCACGAACTGTTGTGGAGCGCATTTGCCGGACTCCCCAGCTCGACCGGCACCAGCGGCGGCGAGACACTCACCTCGCAGAGCACCAACCAGCGTGGCATGATCGCCGCGATCGACATCGGCCCCACGATCCTCGACCACCTGGGGCTGGCGGTCCCGGCTGACATGCGCGGCAAGCCGGTGCGCCTCGACGGCGCCTTCGACGGGGCCAGCCTGCGCGCACTGAAGGCGCGCCTGGTGGTGATCGACCCGCGTCGGCTGCCCGCGCTCGGCTGGCTGGTGCTTGCGTGGGCGGCGCTGCTCGCGCTCGTACGCTTGCCGCTGGGGTCGAGAGGCACTCCTCGGGCCGAAGGCGGGCGGACGCCGCGGCGAAGCGCATGGGCAATGCGGGTGGGGGCGGTCGCGATGCTGTGGGCTCCAGTAGCCGTGCTGGTCCCGGCCGCGTTGGAGCCAAGCCAAAGCGTCGAGTTCGCGCTGATCGTCGCGATCTGCTTCTC
Source organism: uncultured Solirubrobacterales bacterium (assembly GCA_963725265.1). Classification (GTDB taxonomy): domain Bacteria; phylum Actinomycetota; class Thermoleophilia; order Solirubrobacterales; family Solirubrobacteraceae; genus Palsa-744. Next base: position 703,882 of record CAVRXP010000001.1, on the reverse strand, counting down.
GCTCGGTGCGCTCACCGACCTGCTCGTCCCGTGGCCGCGTGCACCGATCGTGCCGGCGGTGGCGGCGCTTGTCGCGTTGAGCGTCGACGCGCTCGCCGGCACGCAGTTGTTCATGCGCTCGCTGCTTGGCCCCAGTCCTGCCTTCGGGGCGCGCTTCTACGGGATCGGCAACGAGCTGAAGTCGGGTCTTGCCGTGCTCGTCTTCGCGGCGGTGGCCGCGGCTCTGTACCCAGCCGTGCGCGGCCGCCGAGCGGCCATAACGATGGGTTGTGCCGGCATCGTACTCGCGGTCGTCGAGGGCTCGGCGCGAATCGGGGCGGGCGTCGGCGGCGTGATCCTGGTCAGCGCGGGCACCGCCGTAGCGACCGTGATGCTGTTGCCGGGCAGGCTCAACCGCAAGCGCATGCTGATCGTCATGGCGGCGCCCGTGATAGGCCTGATCGCACTCGCCGCGATCGACCTTGCCACCGCGCACGGCTCAGGGCACTTCACCGGCAGCGTGCTCGATGCGCGCTCGCCCGGCGACATCCGCGACATCATCGTGCGCCGCTACGGCGCCGCCTGGGATGAGCTGAAGAACCATTTGATGCCCCTCGCCACCGCGTTTGCGCTGATTGTCTCCGTGCTTGCGGTTCGTCGCCGCGAGCGAGTGCTCGCCCCGGTCGCCTGCGACCCGGCGTGGCTCGCCGCCCTCGCAGGCGGGCTCACCTCGGGCGTGATCGGAGCGCTCACTGAGGATTCTGGCCCGGTCCTGCTCGTCGTTGCCGTGTTCGCGCTCGCCTGCGTGCTCAGTTACCTGTGGGGCAGTCCTGCACGGACGCAGGCCATCAGCCAGCGCAGTCCGAGCACTCCCCCCGCAGCACGATCTCGTGCTCGGACACAGTCAGCGGCACCCTCTGGCTGAGGCTCGTGATCGCCTGCTCCAGGGCCTCGTCCGAGAAAGGCATCACCAGGCCGCAGCCATCGCACACGAGATGGTGATGGTGCTCCTCTTGGGTGCACACGCGCTCGTAGCGGACCATTGCCTGGCCGGTCTCCACGCGCTGCACCAGCCGCAGACCCTCCAGCTCCTCCAGGATCCGGTACACGCTAGCGCGGCTCACGCGCCGCTCGGCCTCGCCCAACGCGCTCTCGATCTCGACGGCGGTCAGCGCGCAGGTTTGAGTGTCGAGCAACTCCAGCACGGCGCGTCGTGCGCCGCCGCGCTTGTGGCCGGCCTCGGCCAGCGCGGCCTCGGCGCGCTCGATCCACTCGTGGCTCACAGTGGAGGAGATCGTGGTTTGGGAGCGTGCGCTCATAACGCGATGGTAGAGGCAGCGGAGAGCGAGATCGGTGTGCTCATGTGAGGATCGTATGGCGTTCGGGAGCATGTACTCCAGTCTGTGCATCGGTCGCGATGCGTCGTCCACCGCGCCGCCACGCCCCCCATCCACGCCCCAGCGTGTACCACAGGGCGCTGAGGCTACCGACGAAGAAACCGACCGGGTAGTTGGTCTCATACGAGGCAGCGATCGCCACCCATACCGTCACCAGCGCGATCGCCACCGACAACGCCATCGCACGCGACGGGCTGGCAGTGAACGAGCGCGCCGCAGCGGGAGAGCCGATCATCAGGCTGAAGATCAAGAGCGTGCCCACCACCGGCACCGTCATCGCGGTCGCCAGCGCGACCACTGCCAGGAAGCACATCTCCATGCCGAAGCGGCTCACGCCGCGCGTCTCACCCACCTCCCCCAGCACCGAGGAGAGCATTAGCGGCCTGTACAGCAGCGCGACCGCAGCCACGCACACGAGCGCCAGCCCAGCCGTCGGGGCCAGCTCGTTGGGGCTGATGCCCAGCACCTCGCCAAATAGCAGCGAGTAGATCTGCGGCGCGTACTCGACGCTGAAGCTCAAAAACAGCGCACCCAGGCCCAGCATCGTCACCAGCGCCAGCGCCGTGACTGCGTCGTGGCGCCCGCGGCGCCCAAGTACACCGATGCCAAGCGCGCCGAGCAGCGAGAACACACCTAGGCCGACAATCGTGCTCACCCCCACAAGGCTCGCTCCCGCCGCACCGGCGAAGGCGCCGTTGGGCACCGCGTGCGCCACGAACGCCGAGCCGCGCAGCACCACGAAGAACCCGACGAGGCCCGCTACGACCGCAACGATGCTCGCCACCGTCCACGCGTCGATCATGAAACCCGAAAACACGATCCCGCTAGCTTCCCGCCAGCTCGATCTTGGGCTTGCCCGTCCTGGCCCCGTCGCGCACGCTCCTACGGCGCGAATCTCCTCGACGTGCCAGCATGCGCGCGAGCAGGCCCGATGTGAGGTACATCAAGAAGATCAGCGTTACCACGAAGAAGCTCACCGGCCAGCCGCCGTGGCCGGCGGGGGGCCAGTAGTAGCTCTCATACGCCAGCACCACTCCCAGCCACACAGCCACGATCCCAATCGCCCCCGCCGCCAGCATCGCGCGGCCTGGTCGCCTGGTCAGACGCAACGCGCTCGCCGCTGGGCCGATCAGCAGCGCCGTCGAGAGGATCGCGCCGATCGTGACCGCCGCCAGCGCAACTGTCACCGCCAGCGCCAGCAGATAGGCAGCGCCGACCAGCCGCACCGGCACGCCGCGCGCCGCGGCCATCTCAGCGCTGACCGTGCTCAATAGCAGCGGGCGATACAGCACCAGCACGATGCCCAGCGCCGCCACGCCGAGGACCGCGACCAACGGGAATGTCGAGCTTGGTATTGCGAACACCGAGCCGAACAGGATCGTGATCGTGGCGCCCGTCGTGTTGTGCAGGTTGGCATCCCAGTACAGGAACAGCGCCGCCAGACCAAGACCGGCGCCGAGCACGATCCCGGTCGCCAGATCGCGCCCGCGCGGGCGCTGGATGCCGATCAGCTCCATCACCCCGGCTGCAGCAATCCCCATCGCCAAAAAGCCCCACAGCGGGCCGACCCCCAGCAGGAATGCCCCCGAGCCGCCTGTCGCACCGAGATCCCCCAACGCCTCGCCTGCGAAAGACTGGCCGCGCATCACCGTAAAAGTGCCCACGACACCGGCAACGATCGCCACCACGGTGCCTACGGCAAGCGCCACCCGCACCGCCTCGTCGGCAAAGAAGCCCGTCTGGACTACCGCCAGCATCTGGATCACCTAGCTCTCTCCCGCGCGGTGGCGCTCATCGGCCCACCCCAGCCCACGACCGGCACGCCGGGCTCACAAGACAGCCTCGCTCGTCGCGGGGAACGCTACCTCGTGGCCACCGAGGTCTGAGAGCTCGCCCGCGCCTGCCACCACCAGCAGACGCCCGTGCACACGCAGCACGTCCACGTGATGGCCGTACAGTGCGCTCAGCACATCGGCGCGCACGACCTCATCCGTCGTGCCGCTCGCGGCGCGGCCACCTGCCAGGTACACGATCCGATCCATCGCGCTCACCAGCGGGTTCATCTCGTGTGCGGAGATCAATACCGCGATTTGCTCGCGTCTTGCGATCCCCGACAGCAGCGCGACGACTTCGTCGGCGCCACCCAGGTCGAGATTCGCCAGCGGCTCGTCCAACAGCAGCAGTCTTGGTTTCCCGATCAGCGCGTGGGCAATCAGCACGCGCTGCTGCTCGCCGCCGGACAAGGTGCCCACACGTGCGTCGGCGTACCCACCTGCTCCGACCGAATCGAGCGCCCCCTCCACCAACTCCTTGCGCGCGCGCGAAGGGAGCGCGAACCCCAACCGGTTGCCATCGAGTCCGAGCGCCACGAGGTCGCGTGCGCGCATCGGCATGTCCGGGTCCAGCAGGAACTTCTGCGGCACGTAGCCGATAGCCGACTCGCGCCGCGAGCGTGGGCGCCCCGCCAACAGCACCGTCCCGGCGCTTGGCGCCTGCAAGCCGAGAATCACGCGCAGCAGCGTCGTCTTGCCGGCGCCGTTTGAGCCGATCAGTCCCGTGAACTGTCCCGGCGCAATCGCAAAGCTGACGTCGTCGAGGATCTGGCGCCCAGCCAGGCGTACACCCACGCCCTCTACCAACAGGGTCGGCTCTGACCCAGCCGGCCGCGAGGGCTCCCCAGCCCTCGTCACCGAACCGGCCGGAGACTCGCCTACCGACCCGGCGCTTACCTCAGCCATCACAGTTTCTGCGTGGACGCTTTGTCGGCAACCGCGCGTTCCAACGCTCCCACCTCGGCCAGCATCCACGTCTGGTAGTCGTACCCTGGCGTTGGCATCGTCTCGTACACGCCCACCACCGGCACGCCGTGCTGCTTGGCTTCCGCCAGGAACGACTCCGTCAGCGAATCGGTGACCTGCTGGTTGTACACGAACACCTTCACGTTGCGACCCGCAAACAAGCCCTGCTGCAAAGTCACATTCTGCGGCGCCGGATCGACGCCGTTCATGATGTCCGCCTGTAGCGCAAACGGGGTTTCGTTCTTCGTGCCGGCCGCTTCGAGCATGTAGTCGCCCACCGGCTCGGTCGTAGCCACGGGCGTGTTCGGGTAGCGCGCCTTGAAGCGCGCGATCGCGGCGTACCACGGCTGCAGCGAGCTGTCGAAACGGTCCGCGTTGGCCTGGAAATAGGCGGCGTGGGCAGGTTGCAGCTTCGACAGCGCCGTCACGAGCGCCCTCGCCACCGCCGGCATCGTCTCCGGCTTGTACCAGAGGTGCGGGTTCGGAGTCGATTCCGACAGGCCCAGCAGCTTCTGCGCGACGATCACCTGGCGCGTGCTGTTTTCGCTGGCAGACTCGATCTTGTTCATGTACGTGTCGTAGCCCACGCCGTTCTGCACGATCAGCTTCGCCGCCGCCACCGTCTCGGCCACGCTCGGGCTCGCCTCGAAGGTGTGCGGATCGGTGTTCGGATTGCTCTCGATCGCGCTCACCTGCACGTAGCGCCCGCCGATCTGTTCGATCACGTTGGCGTACTGGTTCTCGGCCCCGACGGCAAGGATCCTGCCGTCCGAGGCGGTCGTGGCAGAGCCGCAGCCAGCGAGCGCAATCGCGCCCGCGGTTGCCACCGCTGCTATTGCAAGAAGACTCGCGGGTCGTCGCATCGCGAGGACCCTATCACAAGAATGAGTCTTATTATTATCCGGGCCCTAGCCCTGGGTACCACGCTACGGCGCGGCGCTCTCCCCAGACGTCCGCGGCCCCTCCTCGGCGAGCGCCCTGCGCCGGCCGATCAGCAGCACGATCAAGACCACGATGATCACCACGATCAGGATCCCGCCCGCGATGTAGCGCAGTTTGTGTTTGGCGGGTGCGGCTTTTTTGACCTGGACGGCGGCGATCTGCACACGCGCGTGGTCCGCCTGGGCTTGGGCCACGAGCTTGCCCTGTTCGGATGTGGCGTAGGCAACCGTGTAGTGGGTGCCGTTGTCCATCGAGATGTGCAGGTGGCCAGTCGGCGTCCCCGGATGGAAGGTCAGCGCGTGCACTTCGCCTTTGTGAAGCTGCACTTCATAGGCTTGCACACCCTCCTGCTGGAAGTGGATGACGGTCGCCGCCCCAGCCTGCGCGGCAAACACGACAATGGCGAGCGCCGCGCACACGGCCGCCAGAACTGCGTTCAATCCTCTAGTCGATCTGTTCATGGCCCGCACCTTATAGGCACAGCCCGTCATATGGGGAGGCAGACATGCCGTCGTCTGAGCTATACCCGCCCAGTGTCGTTGCGGTAGGCGCGCCTGGCCACCGCGGCGAGCACGACAGTCCAGACGACGATCACGATCCACCCCTTCCGTACCCATGGGATGGACGCCCAGCGCGATGTGACTGGCCTGCACCAGCCAGTAGGAGGGCAGAAGCTGTCCGAAATCGTGCAGGAAGCCATGGCTTGGGATTGGGAACCAGGTGCCCCCGAGGAACGCAAACAACGCCACCCCGCCGCCCATCGCCGGGCCGATCGAGTCGGGAGTGAGCATGTGGCCGATCGCGATCCCAAGTGCGGCGAAGGGCACCAGGCAGAGCAGGATCAGGATGGTCATCTCAAACCAGTCGCCGGCCGACATACTGACTCCGAGCGACGCGCCCGCCATGTACAGCGCGATCATGCTGAGCAGCGCCATCAGATAAGCCGTGAGCACCTTCGCACGGAAATAGGAGCGCGTGGACAGCGGGCTGATGCGCAGCTGGCGGTTCCAGCCGACGGCCCGCTCGGCGGCGATGCGCGCTCCGCAGGAGAGCATCGCGCTCATCGTGCCGAACGCGACCATCCCCACCATGTAGTACATCGGCGCCGAGATGCCACTGTGGCCAGGTCGTGCACGTTGCGCTGCGGCCCGGCGATCAGGAAGAAGAGGACCAGCGGGAATCCCAGCGAGAGCACGAAGAAGCGACGGTTGCGCAGGGTGCGCAACAGCTCATAGCGCGTGTAGGAGAGAGCGCTGCTCACGGTCTCCACCCGTCCCGCGACAAAGCATGGCGCGTCGGCGTGTAACGCAGCTCATGCACGACACTTGCCGACTGGCTCACTGGAGCACTCCCTCTGGCTGAGGGCCGGCATCGCCGGTCAGCTGCAAGAAAGCCTCCTCCAACCCTGCCGCCGCGATCTCGATGTCGCGCGCCTGTGGATGCTCAGACAACAGTGCACGGATCGCCTGGTCGGAGTCCGTGCACGCGAGCACGACCGCTTCGCCACGCCGCTCCACCGCGCTCACACCGGGCAGCCGCCCGAGCGCGTCGAGGTCGGCGCCCGGCAGCGTCGCGCGGATCGTGCGCGAGCCGACCATCGCCCTGATCTCGGTGGGCGGGCCATCGGCCACGACAAGCCCATGGGCCATCAGCACCGCTCGGTCGGCGTACGCGTCGGCCTCCTCCAGATAATGGGTGGCAAACAGGATCGTCCTGCCGTGCGCGGCCTGCTCGCGCATCGTCGCCCAGAAGGAGCGACGGCCCTCGACGTCCATCGCGACCGTCGGCTCGTCGAGTACCAGCAACTTCGGGTTGCTGACCAGCGCCACCGCGAAGCGCACGCGCTGGGTCTGCCCGCCGGAGAGCTTTTGCGTGCGCTGTCCGGCGGCCTCGGTCAGACCTGTCAGCTCGAGCGTCTCAGCCACGTCCAGCGGCTGCGGATACAGCGATGCGACCATCGCGACCAGCTCTCCCACTGTGAGGTCGCGAATCAATGCCCCCGTCTGCAGCATCGCGCCGATCCAACCGGCGTCAACCGCGTCGGTGGGTGGACCGCCCAGGACCGACACAGTGCCCGCATCCGGCTTGGCCAAGCCAAGGATCATGTCGATCGTCGTGGACTTCCCCGCCCCGTTGGGCCCCAGCAGCGCGACCGTTTCACCGGTCTCGATCGAGATGTCGATGCCGCGTACGGCTTCGATCTCCCCGTAGCTCTTGCGCAGACCGCCGATCTCGATCGCACTCCTCACCTGCCTCACCCTATCCCGCATAGCAGCAGACGAAACTGGAGCTGGACGAAAGATCCGGCTCGCGTCATCGACAGACCGTCCCGCCCCCAGTGCTCACTTGCGCTGGCGTGCGGCCTTCAAGCGATCGGTCTTGCCCAAATCGACCTTGCGCAAGCGCACCGTCTCGGGCGTGACCTCCACGCACTCGTCGTCGCGCACGAACTCCAGGGCCTGGTCGAGTGTGAGCTTGCGATGCGGCTGCAGGCGCTCATACACATCCGAGTTGGATGAACGGATGTTGGTCAGGTGCTTCTCCTTGACGGGGTTCACGTCGAGGTCGTCGGCACGCGAGTTCTCACCGACGATCATGCCCTCGTAGACCTCCTCGCCGGGTCCTACGAACAGCGTGCCACGCTCGCCGAGGCTCATCAAGGAGTACGTGGCGGTGGTGCCGGCCCTGTCGGCGATCAACACGCCCGTCGTGCGCGTGCGCAGCTCGCCTGCCCAACGCTCCCAGCGCTCGAACACATGGTGCATCAGGCCCGTGCCGCGCGTCTCGGTCAGGAACTCGGTACGAAAGCCGATCAAGCCTCGTGCGGGCACGATGTACTCCATGCGCACCCAGCCGGTGCCATGGTTGGTCATGTGCTCCATACGACCCTTGCGCAGAGCGAGCATCTGCGTAACGACACCGACATAGTCGTCGGGCACATCGATCGAAAGGCGCTCGAAGGGCTCGTTGCGGTGGCCGTCGATCTCGCGGATGAGCACATGCGGCTGGCCGACGGTCAGTTCAAAGCCTTCGCGGCGCATCATCTCGACGAGCACGGCCAGTTGCAGCTCGCCGCGCCCCTGCACCTCCCACGCTTCGGGCCTATCGGTGTCGAGCACTCGCAGCGACACGTTGCCGACCAGCTCCCGCTCCAGGCGCTCGCGCACCTGGCGGGCGGTCAGCTTCGAGCCCTCCTTGCCAGCCAGCGGCGACGTATTGATGCCAATCGTGATCGACAGCGAGGGCTCGTCCACGGTGATGACCGACAGCGGGCGTGGGTCCTGCTGGTCGGCAAGCGTCTCGCCGATCGTGATCTCGGCGATGCCCGCGACGGCGATGATCTCCCCCGGTCCGGCTTCGGGAGCGTCGACGCGCTCGAGCGCATCGGTGACGTACAGCTCGGAGACCTGGGCACGCTCGATGCTGCCGTCGGCGCGACACCAGGCAACCTGCTGACCTCGCTTGATCGTGCCATTGCGCACACGGCAGATCGCAAGACGTCCCACATATGGCGAGGCGTCGAGGTTCGTCACGAGTGCCTGCAGCGGATGATCGGGCTCGTATGTCGGGGCAGGGATGCGCTCGAGCAACAAGTCGAGCAGCGGCGCAAGCGTGCCCTCGGTGGGGGTGGGCGCTCCAGCGTCGTACTCGAGCGTGGCGATGCCGGCGCGCGCGTTGCAGTAGACGATCGGAAACTCGATCTGCTCCTCGTCGGCGTCGAGGTCGAGGAACAGCTCGTACACCTCGTCGATCACCTCGGCCACGCGTGCGTCGGGGCGGTCGACCTTGTTGACAACGAGTATCACCGGCAGGCGTGACTCCAAGGCCTTGCGCAACACAAAGCGCGTCTGCGGCAGCGGGCCCTCGGAGGCGTCGACAAGCAACAGCACGCCGTCGACCATCGTCAGCCCGCGCTCGACCTCTCCGCCGAAGTCGGCGTGGCCGGGAGTGTCGACGATGTTGAGCTTGACGCCCTCGTAGCGCAGCGAGGTGTTCTTGGCGAGGATCGTGATGCCCTTCTCACGCTCGAGGTCCATCGAGTCCATTACGCGATCGGCCACGTCCTGGCCCTCCCTGAAGGCGCCGGACTGCCACAGCATCGCGTCCACGAGTGTGGTCTTGCCGTGGTCGACGTGGGCGACGATCGCCACGTTGCGTATGTCATCTCTGGGAACGAGCACGGTCAGGCAGGGTAGTCGGTGGCGCATGGTGTCTGCCGCGACCATGCCCGCACAACGCCTGCCGTGAGCGAGTGCGCACGAGCGCGACACGCGTTACGGGCCTTGCGCACAGGGCACTTCGCGTGTGGAGGCCTACTTGCGCGCGGCAAGTGCGCGGCGGCTCATACTCATCGAGAAACGCAGGAACGCTTGTGGCACTCGCTCGGCGTGGGCCACCACATCCTCCAAAGCGGCTGCGAAACGGCGGATCTCATCCTCCTCGACCACCAGCGCCGGCAGTGCCTTGACGACATTCATACGGTGCCCCGCGACCTGACAGAGGATGCGATGCTCGTGAAACAGCGGCCCCACGATCAACTGGGAGAAGATGCCCGGCTGAGCGCGCTCGGCAGCGTTGTAGACCGAGCGGCGCGCGCCACCCTCGGGGGGGCCGAACTCGATCGCCCACATCAGGCCGAGGCCGCGCACGTCGGAGACGATCTCATAGCGCTCCACCAGCGGGGCGGTCAGCTCGAGCAGCAGCGCGCCGAGACGCTCCGCACGGGCCACCAGGCCCTCGTTGTCGAGCACCCGCAGCGTCGCCAGTGCGGCCGCGGCGGCAAGGTCGTTGCCGCCAAACGTGGAGCCGTGACGCACGGCTCGCTCCATGCCGTCGAACACGCTGTCGAACGCCGCGCGCGAGACGAGTACCGCGCCGACGGGAACAAGGCCACCGGAGAGCGCCTTTGAGAGGCAGATCAGGTCTGGCTCAAGACCCCAATGCTCGAGCGCGAGGAAGCGACCGGTGCGCCCGATGCCGGTCTGGACCTCGTCGCATACAAACATCGCCCCCGCTTCGCGACACAGCCGCTGCGCGGCGAGCAGGTAGTCGGTGGGCGGCAGGTTGACGCCCTTGCCTTGCACGGGCTCGACGACAAACGCCGCCACATCGCCGCGCTCGGTATCGCGCTCACCCCCAGTGGTGCGGGTGCCGTCTCGCTCGACTGCGCCCGCACCACCCCCAAGCGCGCGCTCCAGAGCATCGATGTCGCCGAACGGCACCGCCTCACAGCCGGGCAAGAGCGGCGCGAAACCCTCGCGGAACTCGTCGTTGCCATTCAGCGACAGCGCGCCGAGTGTGAGTCCGTGGAAAGCGTGCTCGGCAAACAGCACGCGCGCGCGGCCGGTGGCCGCACGCGAGATCTTGATCGCGGCCTCCACAGCCTCGGTGCCGCTATTGGCCGGGACCATCGCGGCGACCGAGCCAGGGGCGCGCGCGAGCAGTTGCTCGGCGAGCACCCCGCTCAGCAGCGTCACCCCGAGCTGGGGCAGATTGGCAGTGCGCGCGGCCATCGTGTCGTCGACAGCCGCGATCGCCTCCGGATGGTTGCGCCCGATCGCGAACACTCCGTAGCCGCTGAGCAGATCGAGATAGCGCTCGCCCTCGGCATCGATCAGGTGCGCGCCCTCGCCCGAGACCCAATGCTTGTCGAACCCGAGCGTGCGCACGATCCGTCCCAGCTTGGGATTGAGATGCGCATCGTTGAGCTTCATCTCCTCGCCGGCCCTGTCCGCAAGGATCTCACGGACAGGCGGGAGGACTTTGGTCATACCCGGAAGGGTACGCCCGTGCGCCAGGAGAGCGCTGAAAACGAGCGGGGCACGCCTTGGAGCGTGCTAGGAGCGCACACCAGAAGGATGCTAGGAGCGGGCCCGCGCGCGCGGGCGGCGCGGGTTGCGATTGCGCGAGTTGTGCCCCTGACCCCGTGGTGCGCCCTGCCCTGGGCGCGTGGAGTCGCTTGGGAATCCGCCGAGCTCGAGCTCGCGCTGCAGGCCGAGGCCGCCGACCATCCCGGCGAACTCGCGCGCCTGGTCGTGCAGCACGAACGTCACGCCAATGCCCGAGGCGCCCGCGCGGGCTGTGCGCCCCACGCGGTGGACGTAGTCCTCGCGGGTCGCGGGCATGTCGTAGTTGATCACGTGGGTGATGCCCGAGACGTCGATGCCTCGCGCCGCGACGTCGGTGGCGACCAGCGTGTTGACGTGGCCTGACTCGAAGCGGGCGAGCGCCTTCTCGCGCTGGGCTTGGGACTTGTCACCGTGCATCGCAACCGCCGGCACGCTGCTGGCTGCCAGTCGCTTGACGAGCCTGTCGGCCCCGCGCTTGGTGCGCACGAACACGAGCGTAAGACCGCGATCGGGCTCGGATAGCTCCGCGACGAGCCGGTCTACCTTGCCCTCGTGGGATACGGGAACAAAGCGGTGCTCGACATCGCCCTTGCGCTCCTCGGAGTGCGCGTGCTCGTGACGGGCGGCGTTCGTCGTGTAGGCCGCGGCGATCTTGCCCACCTCGCCTTGCAGCGTCGCCGAGAACAGCAGTGTTTGGCGCTCGGGACGGGTCATCTTCACGATCTTCTCGACCACCGGTCGAAAGCCCATGTCGAGCATGCGGTCGGCCTCGTCGAGCACGAGCAGGCGAACCTGCTTGAGCGAGATGTCGCGACGGTCGATCAAATCGAGCAGGCGTCCGGGCGTCGCGACCAGGATGTGGGCGCGCGCGGCGATGCGCGCCTGCTTGACGATGCCCGCGCCACCGTAGACCGCGGCGATCGAGAGCGCCCGGATGTGGGCAATCGAGCGTAGGTCCTCCACGATCTGCAGGGCAAGCTCACGCGTGGGCGCCAGCACGAGCGCGGAGGGCCGGGGATCGCTGTCGCGCAAGCGCTCGACGAGCGGCACGCCAAAAGCAAGCGTCTTGCCCGAGCCGGTGGGCGACTGGGCGAGCACGTCGCGGCCGGCAAGCACGTCGGGTATGACCATCTTCTGGACGGCAAACGGCGAGTCGATGCCACGCTGGGCAAGCTCGCGGGAGACGACCTCGGACACGCCGAGGTCGGCGAAAGTTTCGGACTTCATGTTGTGATGCTCCTTTTTTGCGGCCCTGTGGCCGCGATGCGGAAGGGAGATTCGTACTGGCCCCATCCGCGCCCTGTAGAGCACCAACAAAGACAAGAACCTCGCGGATGACAAATGTCGTCCGTGTGTGCACCGTAGCAGGCCCGAGCACCGTCCAGCGGCGCCATGCGCCAAGATTCAGGCAGCGAAGCCCTTCGTCGCCCGGCGCTCCGGCGTGATGCGAACCACGTCCCAGGCCAGGCCCAACGACTCCATGCCACGGATCACCAGCGCGGAGATGTCGAACTGGCGCCAGGAGAAGCCGTGGAAGGCCGAAGTGGGGAAAGCGTGATGATTGTTGTGCCACGCCTCACCCAGCGAGAAAGGCGCCAGCCAGGCGAGGTTGCGCGAATGGTCGCCGGTCTCGTAGCTGCGCTTGCCGAAGAAATGGCAGAGAGAGTTGATCGAATAGGTGACGTGGTGCAGCACCAGCATGCGCACCGCTCCGCCCCACAAGAGACCGGTGAGGCCGGCCGTCCAAGTGCCGCCGATCGCATAGCCGAGCCAGAAGGCCGCGACCAGGCCACCAATCGCCCACACGAAGAAGGTCTTGTCGACGAACGAGACGACCGGGTCGGCGCACAGGTCCGGGGCGTAGCGTTCGCGATGGCCGCGCGCGGTGTGAATGAACAGCCAGCCCACGTGCGCGTGAGCCAGCCCTTTCAGGGCGCCGCGCAGGCCGCTACCGTGATCCACGTGCGGGCTGTGCGGGTCGCCCTCACGATCGGAGAAGGCGTGGTGCTTGCGATGGTCGGCGACCCAGGAGATGACGGGACCCTCGATCGCGGCCGACCCGAGCACGGCGAAGACGAATCGAAAGAACGGGGATGTCTTGAACGAGCGATGGGTAAAAAGACGGTGAAAGCCAACCGTGACACCGAGCGCCGTGGAGACGTACATGATCGCGAACACGACCAGGTCCGAACCGTGAAGCAGACCATCCCACAGCTGCCAGCCGACGAAACCGAGCGCGAGAATCGGCCCGACTGTGATCAGGCCTGTGAGAAAACGATCGAGGTTCTCGAAGGCCGGCGGCTGAACGTCGTCGGGTGTGGGGCCGTCGAGCGCCGGGCCTCCTTGGAGGGCAAAGCGCGGGATCTGGGCATCGCCAGAACCCTGCCGGGCGGCCGCGGGGCGCTGGATAGAATCGGTGCTCATCGGTGTGCTCCTAACGGGACGCTAGCACGCCCAGACGACGTGAGAGACACCGAGCACCCTTTGACATACCCCGTTAACACCGAACCAAACACTTGCTGGAGGGCCAATGCCATTCGCTAACACCGAGCCACTGCGCCGCGAGCTGGCAAGCGCAATACCCAAGCGCGGCTTCACCGTGCGCTTTTGGGACGGCACAGAGCTGCCCGCCACGAGCACCAACGGCCTGCACGCAACCAATGGAGACATCGACCACGGGCCGATCTTCACGGTGCGCTCGCCCAAGGCGATCGCCCATGTCGTGCGCGCACCCGGCGAGCTCGGGCTCGGCCGGGCTTACGTCGCCGGCGATCTGGAGGTCGACGACTTGGACCGCGTGATCGGGCTGATCGACGACTTCGACGAGCCCGACATCGACCACGCGACACGTGCGCGCCTGGCGATCGCCGCGCTCAGAGCTTGCGGACTGACGATCCCGCCACGCGCGCCCAAGGGCGAGCTGCGACTGAAGGGACGCAGCCACAGCAAGGAGCGCGACGCCAAGGCGGTGCGCCACCACTACGACGTGTCCAACGAGTTCTTCGAACTGTTCCTCGACAAGTCGATGACCTACAGCTGCGCGATCTTCTCGCGCGGGGCAAAGACACTCGAGGAGGCTCAGTTCACAAAGCTCGACCTCGTCTGCAAGAAGCTCAAACTAAAAGAGGGCGAGCGCATACTCGACGTCGGCTGCGGCTGGGGGGCTTTCGTGATCCACGCGGCGCGCGAATACGGCGTGAAGGCCGTCGGCATCACGCTCTCGCCGCCGCAGGCCGAATTGGCCCGCCGGCGGATCGCCGAAGCCGGGCTGAGCGACAAGGTCGAGGTGCGTGTGGCCGATTACCGTGACCTGCACGGCGAGCGCTACGACGCGATCGCGTCGATCGGCATGGTCGAGCACGTCGGCGAAAGCAACATCGACGTCTACGCACAGAAACTCAGGAACCTGTTGGTCGAGGATGGGCGCCTGCTCAACCACGGGATCGCCCACCTGTACACCGACGTCGGCTACCACGGCGACTTCACCCAGCGCTACGTCTTTCCCGACGGCGACCCAGTGCAGCTCTCGCGTGTGCAGCTTGCACTCGAGCGTGCTGGCTTCCTGACCGAGCACGTCGAGGAGTTCGGCAAAGACTATTACGAGACGCTCGGGGAGTGGATCAAGCGCCTTGACGAAAATCTCGTGCGCGCCGAGCAGATTGCCGGCAAGGAGCGCCTGCGCGTTTGGCGCCTGTACCTGCGCTCGGCTCAGAACATCTTCAAGACGGAGTTCGTCTCGATCTATCAGACGCTGGCACGGCCTCGCAAGCCCTAACTGGATTCCCGTGACGTATCTCACGGGCATACGGCAGTCTCCTGTCCGGGTCAAAGGAGATCGTCGGACTAGAGGGCATGGAGCCCCTGCGGTTCAGATGGACATTTCACGCGCTGGAGCGCCTGAATGAACGCGGTCTCACACGCGAGGCGGTCGAGCAATCGGTGGGTGCATTGCATCCCACACGGCGGCCAAATCTCGGCGAAGCCGACTGGCGGATCGACGCAGGGCGTTTCTCGGTTCTATACGACTATCCAGCGGGAAGAGAAATGAATACAATACTCATCATTACCGCTTGGCCGAGACGCCGCGAGCAAGGGCGGCGCCTGAAGCCGGTCAAAGCACGGAAAACCCAGAGCTATCCTGACCGATGACCATGTACGCGTATTACGACATCGAAGCAGACATTGCCTGGCTGCCAACAGGTCATGCCGAGCGCGTTGTGAGCGAGGAGGTCGAGTGGGGTTTGATCGACCACGACGCGAGCACCGACGAGGTCGTGGCAGTCGAGATTTGGGCCGCGAGCAAGCGGCTTCCCAAAGCGATCCTCGACGCGCTCCCAGCCCCGGGCGATCCCCATGGTATAGCCGCCTGAATCAGGGGTTTTTCTACCCCAGCGAGGCCATCACGTGCTTGACGACCGTGTAGTCCTCCAGCGAGTACACGCTCAAATCCTTGCCGTAGCCCGACTCCTTGAAGCCCCCGTGTGGCATCTCCGACACCAGCGGGATGTGGTCGTTGATCCACACGCAGCCAAAGCGCAGCGCCTTTGAGACACGCAACGCGCGACCCACGTCGCGCGTCCACACCGAGGAGGCCAGGCCGTAGCGCGTCGAGTTGGCCCACGCGATCGCCTGTTCCTCGTCGGTGAAACGCTGGACGGTGATGACCGGGCCAAAGATCTCCTCGCGCACCAACTCGTCGCCCTGCTCCAGGCCTGCCACAACCGTCGGTTCGAGGTAAAACCCATCGCGCCTTGGCGCCAGGCCGCCTGTGACCAGCTCGCTGTGTGCGGGGCGACGCTCGAGGAAGCCCTCGACACGGCCGCGCTGGCGCTTGGAGTTGAGTGGGCCGAGCATCGTATCGGGCGCGAGCGTGTCGCCAATCACCAGCCCCCTGGCCTGTTCGGCCAAGCCCGCGACGACGTCCTCGTAGACATCGGCGCCCGCCAGCACGCGTGTGGCGGCGGTGCAATCCTGGCCGGCGTTGTAGTAGCCGGTGGCGGCGATCGTCTCCATCGCATGCGCCATGTCGACGTCGTCGAAGACGATCACCGGCGCCTTGCCGCCCAACTCCAGGTGCACGCGCTTGAGCGTCTCGGCGGCGGTGCGCGCAACGTGCTTGCCGGTGCCGACTGAGCCCGTCAGCGAGACCATGTCGACATCGGGGTGTTCGAGTAGCGCCTGGCCGGTGGGCCGACCGGGCCCCATGACGACGTTGAGCACGCCGATCGGCAACACGTCGGCCGCCAGCTCGGCAAAACGCACCGTGCTCACCGGCGTGGTCTCGGCCGGCTTGAGCACGATCGTATTGCCGGCCGCCAGCGCCGGGGCGATCTTCCAGATCGCCATCATCAAGGGGTAGTTCCAGGGCGTGATCTGGCCGATCACGCCGACCGCTTCGCGACGCACAAACGACGTGTAGCCCTGCATGTACTCGCCAGCGGCCCTGCCCTCCAAGCAGCGTGCGGCGCCGGCGAAAAAGCGCAGATTGTCGGCCATCGCCGGGAGCTCGTCGCGTGCGACGGCGAGGATCGGCTTGCCGGCGTTGAGCGCCTCCAGGCGCGCCAGCTCCTCGCCGTGCTGCTCGAGTAGTGCAGCAAGCGCCAGCAGCGCCTGCGCACGCTCGGCGGGGGTGCGCTGGGACCAGCCGGCGAATGCGCCGCGCGCAGCCGCCACGGCACGGTCGACTTCGCCGACGTCAGAGACCGGCGCGCTCCATAGCTGCTCGCCGGTGGCCGGGTTGAGGACGGCCATACGCTCCACAGCGTCACCCGCCGCCGGGTCTCCGTCGATCAGGTTGCAAAGCGGTTGCGTCTCGCCGGCCATCGCGCTGCCTCCTTGGCGTGGGTTCTCGGGCGTTATCGGTTTTGGGGGATTTGAAGTTCGTGCGTCGTCGGGGAGCGATGGTGCTCGCGGTCAGCGAGCGTCGCCAATGCGTGCGCTACGGCCGGATGGACGATCTCGCCCGCGCGTACGTTCACGCCCGCGCGCAGTTCTGCGTTGCGCGCGATCGCCCGCTCCACTCCGTCGGCCAACTCGAGCACGTAGGGCAAGGTGGCGTTGGTGAGCGCGTATGTCGAGGTGATCGGCACGGCTCCCGGCATGTTCGTCACGCAGTAGTGGGTGATGCCGTCAACTTCGAACGTCGGGGCAGAATGGGTCGTGGGACGCGAGGTCTCAAAACAGCCGCCCTGGTCGATCGAGACGTCTACCAGCACGGCATGTCGCTTCATCTCCGACAGCTGCGCACGGGAGATGACATGCGGTGCGCGCCCGCCGTGGATCAGCACAGCCCCGATCACCAGGTCGGCCTGAGGCAGCATCTCCTCGATCGCAAGCGTCGAGGAGTAGACGGTCGAGGCGCGCCCTCCAAAGGCGACTTCCAGCTCGCGCAAGCGATCGATCGAGCGGTCGAACACGAATACGTCGGCTTGCATTCCGATCGCGATGATGGCGGCGTTCATGCCGACCACACCACCGCCGATCACAAGCACCGTCGCCGCCGCCACGCCCGGCACGCCGCCGAGCAGGATGCCACGACCACCGAGCGGCTTCTCCAACATGAAGGCGCCGGCCTGCGTGGCGATCTTGCCGGCGACCTCGCTCATCGGCGCGAGCAGCGGCAGGCGACCCTCGTCGTCTTCGACGGTCTCATAGGCGATACATGTGGCCCCGCAACGGCGCAGGCCCTCGGCCAGAGCCGGCTCGGCCGCAAGGTGCAGGTAGGTGAAGAGCGTCTGGCCCTCGCGCAGCAGCTTAACCTCCGAGGACTGCGGCTCCTTGACCTTCAGGATCAGCTCCGCCTCGGCGAACACCGCCTGCGCGTCGGCCACCATCCTGGCGCCCTGCGCGACGAACTGCTCGTCCTCGAAGGCGCTGCCGAGCCCTGCTCCCGTCTGGATCGAGACCTCGTGCCCGCGCGCGCACAGCTCGCGCACGCCCGCGGGAGTGATCGCAACGCGATACTCGTCCGACTTGATCTCCGTGGGGATTCCAACCCTCACAGGGAGCGCCTCCAATCGACACGGGAACGAACGTCTATTTTAAAAACAGTTCCACCCACCAGAATACTGGACTCCGCGGACGGCTGCGGGGCGGGTCCTCGAAGAGGTCTCACCGCGCCAGCTCCCGCCCGCGCAACGCCAGCCAGAACTCGATCCGGTCGCGCGCGCGAGAGAAGTCGCGGCCGGTCAGCTGCTCGACGCGCTTGATGCGGTAGCGCAGCGTGTGGCGATGACAGTAGAGCACCTGGGCGGCCTGCTCCCAGTGTCCGTTCTGTTCGATGAAGACGTCCAAGCGAGCGCAACAGCTCGTCGCCGTAGCCACCCTCGTCGCATTCGACCGGGCCGAGCACGCTGTGGCAGTACGAGGCGAGCGCGTCGTCGTCCTGCAGCGAGAGCAACAGCTGGAAGGCGCCGAGGTCCCTGTAGGAGGCGACCTCGGGGGCGTTGCCGTTGGACAGACGCACCGCCTCCAGCGCGCAGCGCGCCTCGTGGAAACTGCGTCTGAGGTTGTGCGTAGCAGCCGGGCGCGAAGCGGCGGCGCGCACTTCGCCGAAGCGCGCGTGCAGCTCGCCGCGCACGTGCCGCGCCAGCTCGATCGGATCGCGCTGCTCCTCCTGCGGCAAGACTTCCTCCAGCGCCGACGGGGCTCGCGAGGAGACCGACGCAGCACCCGCCTCCGAGGATGCCGGGGCCTCGCAATCCACCACCGCGCACAACAGCCCGTTGCGCAGTGCCACAAGGCTGTGGCGGCCGGCGCGCTCAAGAATCGCTTCGAGCGTCGAGGCCGCTGCGCCGGGCTCGCGCAGGGCGAAGGCGAGCACGGCCGCGCTCTCGCCGATCCCGAACGGGCGCAAACGCGCCTGCAGCTCATCGGGGTAGAGCCTGCCGGTCAGCGCCTCGGCGAGCACGTCGCCGGCCATGTTGCGCTGCAAGAGTTCGTAGCGCTCGTCGAGCAGCTGTGCGAACACCCGCTCGGTGATCGCGATGAAAGGCAGCTCATAAGGCACCTCGAACAGTGGAAAGCCGAGCTTGCGCGCCGTGTTCAGCACGCCCGCCGGCAGCTTCTTGTGCACGAAGCCCGTGCCAAAGCCGAGTCCGGCGATCTCGCGCTCAGCCAGACGCTCGACGAACTCGCGTTGGGGCTTTGCGCCCTGCAGCTGCAGGCCCGTCGTGAGCAACAGCTCGCCCCCGCGCAGCCACGGCGTGGGATCGAGCAACTCGGTCGAGTGCACCCAGCGCACGCTCGCGTCGGCGTTCTCCTTGCCGGTGGTCAGCTGTCAGGTCGAGCTCGGCGAGCAGGCTCTCCACAGTCAGCATCGCGCTAGCGCTTCACGATTCGCTCCCACGCCTCGCTGAGCACGGGACGCAGGATGCCCTCGATCTCCTCGAACTGCTCGCGGTCGGCGATCAGCGGCGGTGAGAGCTGGATGACGGGATCGCCGCGGTCGTCGGTGCGGCAGATCAGACCGCGCTCGAACAGGGCGCCGGAAAGGAAGCCGCGCAACAGCTCCTCGGACTCGTCGCGCGTCGAAGGTGAGCTTGGTGTCCTTGTTCTTGACGAGCTCGACTGCGTGGAAGAAGCCGGCGCCGCGCACGTCGCCGACGATCGGCAGGTCGCGCAGGCCCTCGAGCATCGCGCGGAACTCGCCCTCGCGGGAGAGCACGTGCTCGTTGATGCGCTCGCGCTCGAGGATGTCGAGGTTGGCCATCGCCACGGCGCACGCCATCGGATGCCCGCCGAAGGTGAAGCCGTGGTTGAAGATCGCGTGTCCGTGCAGGAACGGCTCGGCGACGCGGTCGCTGGTGATTACGGCCCCCATCGGGGCATAGGCCGAGGTCATGCCCTTGGCGCAGGTCATGATGTCCGGCTCGCAGCCGTAGCGCTCGCAGCCGAACCAGTGGCCCAGGCCGGCCGAAGCCGCAGATCACCTCGTCTGAGATCAGCAGCACGTCGTGGCGGTCGCAGATCTCGCGCACGCGCTGGAAGTAGCCGTCCTGGGGCACGAAGCAGCCGCCGCCGTTCTGCACCGGCTCGAGGATCACCGCCGCGACAGTGTCGCGGGCCCTCGAACAGGATCGCCTCCTCGATCGCGTCGGCGGCCCACAGCGGATCGCGCTGCTTCGCTCCAGCGGTAGGAGTTGGTGTTGGCCACGTGCCTGCCGCCGGGCGTGAGCGGTTCGAACGGCTCGCGCAGCGGCGGCAGGCCGGTGACCGTGAGCGCCCCCATCGAGGTGCCGTGGTAAGCCAGGTTGCGCGAGACGATCTTGTGCTTGCGCGGCTGCCCGCAGGCGGCGTGGTAGGCCTTGGCCAGCTTCCAGGCCGACTCGACCGCCTCCGAGCCGCCGGAGACGAAGAACACGCGGTTGAGCTCGCCCGGCGCCAGCTCGGCCAGGCGTGCGGCCAGTTCGATCGAGCGGAGGATGGGCGTAGCTCCAGTTGGTGTAGAAGCCGAGCTGCTTTGCCTGCTCCGCCGCGGCTTCGCCCAGCTCGGCGCGACCGTGGCCGACGTTGACGCAGTACAGCGCCGAGAGCCCGTCGAGGTAGCGCTTGCCGTGCGCTGTCGTACACGTAGCAGCCCTCGCCGCGCTCGATGATCGGCACCTCCGCGCCCTGCTCGTAGGCGCCCATGCGCGTGAAGTGCATCCACAGATGGCGCTTGGCGAGCGCCTGGAGGTTGGTCGCCTCCGCGGTCCCCCTCAATCGATCGCCCACGCAGCGGCGAGATCTTGCCCATTCACTGGACATAGACACCTCGCACAACGGTACTCCTCGTACATATCCCTATCAATGCGCCACTCGTTCAACAAGATGTCTACCCGTTGTACGAGATGTATAAAAGTCTCTACGACTTATTGGCGGTTGCGCCCCTTGTGCATGCGCCGATCCGGTTCTAGCCTTCTCCCAACTGCTTGTAACGATCCTAACTTGACCGTCGCGCGCGCCGCGAGCCACCTGGTCTGCAGATCCATCTGGTCCTCGGAAAACGCGAGACAGAGAGGGTTGCCGCCATGGCCAGCATCGACTCCGCCGCAGATGGACACCTCAGGGCGTCGGGGGAGGTGGTGGACAAGGGCCTGAAGAAGGACGCGATCGGCTACCTGTCGAACCTCGTGATCGGCGTCGCCTCGACCGCACCCGCCTATTCGCTCGCGGCGACGCTCGGCTTCATCGTCGCCGTGACCGGCGTCGGCGTACACGCCCCGGCCGTCCTGCTCGTGTCGTTCATCCCGATGCTGCTGATCGCGGCTGCCTACAAGTACCTCAACCGCGCCGACCCCGACGCGGGCACGACGTTCGCCTGGACGACGCGCGCGCTCGGTCCCGGCACGGGTTGGGTCAACGGCTGGGCGATCTTCCTCTCCGACGTGCTCGTGATGGCTTCGCTCGCGGACATCGCCGGCATCTACACCTTCAAGCTGTTCGGGTTTACCGAACTCAGCGAATCGCTTCCGGCGATCATCGTCGCGGCAGTCGTGTGGATCGGGCTGATGACCTGGATCTGCTACCGCGGCATCGAGCTCTCGGCGCGCATCCAACAGGGCCTGCTTGGAGCCGAGATCGCGATCCTGACGGTGTTTGCAGTCGTAACGTTCGTGAAGGTCTACGCAAACCACCCAGCCGGCTCGATCGAGCCGACCTTCTCCTGGTTCAACCCGTTCGCGCTCAGCTTCAAAGCGATGATCGACGGCGTCCTGCTGGGCATCTTCATCTACTGGGGCTGGGACTCGGGCGTGGCCGTCAACGAGGAGTCCGAAGACGCCAACGAGGGCCCAGGCCGCGCGGCCGTCATGTCGACGATCCTGCTCGTGCTGATCTACGTGATCGTGAGCGCCGCCGGCCAGGCGTACGGCGGCACCCACCTGCTGACCAACCCCGAAAACCAGAGCGACGTGCTTGAGCGTGCTCGGCACGAAGGTCTTCGGCTTCCCCTGGGACAAGCTGCTGATAGTCGCGGTGCTCACCTCCGCTTCGGCCTCGACGCAGACGACGATCCTGCCGACCGCGCGCACGACGCTGTCGATGGCCCACTGGAAATCGATCCCGGGCGCGTTCGGCAAAATCCACTCGCGCTATTTCACCCCGGGCTTCTCCACGCTGATGATGGGCGGCGTGTCGATCCTGTGGACACTCGTGATCCTGAATCTGTCAGAAAGCGCCCTCGAAGACTCGATCGTGGCGATCGGCTTCCCGATCTGCTTCTACTACGGATTCACAGGAATCGCGTGCATCGTCTACTACCGCCACGAACTGAGCAAGAGCTTGCGCGACTTCCTGCTGCTCGGCATCGCCCCGCTGCTCGGCGCGCTGATGCTGTTCGGCGTGGCCGGCTATGCAATCGACTACTACAGCAAGGCCGAAAACGTGTCCTCCAAACCGATCCTCGGCATCACCCTGCCGCTATGGATGGGAATCGGCGGGAATGCTCGTCGGCGTGATCCTGATGCTCGTCTCGCGCCCCTTCTTCAGAGACTTCTTCTCGCGCAAACTGGAAACGGCCAGGCCGGGCCTGATCGAGGAACCGGTCGAGCACGCGCCGGCTCGGTTCTAGGCACATCCGCACACCAGCAAGGTGGTGGGCGCGCGTGCGCGTTCTCTAACACGGGCGAGTCCCACCAGCCGGCAAGTCCCCCCTCGCCCCCCACACGGCTGGACGATTCGGATACCGTCAGTCACTTATCGTCACGATGGACCATGCCCGCTGAAGTCAACATCCCAAACCGCACGGATCGCAAGAACACCCAGCGCGAACGCTTGATTGCCGGGATGATCGCGGCGGCCGCCCGCCACGGCTATGCGGCCGCGACCGTCTCGCACGTGATCGCCCACGCGGGAGTGTCGCGACCGACCTTCTACGAGTATTTCGCCGACAAGGACGAGTGCTTCCTCGCGGCCCATCGCGAGCTGAGCCACCTGCTGATCGAGGAAGTGCGGCGCGCGGTAGCGAAAACGACTCCGGAGCGGGCCGTCTATGGCGCGATTCGCGCATTCATCAGGCTCAGCGAAGAATTCCCCGATCGTGCCTGCTTTCTCACCAACGAGACGATGGCCGCCGGGTGGCAGGGCTTGGACCAGCACGACCGCCTGATCGAGGACATGGCGCAGATCGTCGAGCAGGCCAGCGCCCAAGCTCCGGCGCACACGCCCACACCCGACCTGCCGATCCAGCTTGCCTTCGGAGCGGGCCGCTGGCTGCTCGCTCCACCGCTACGCCGCGGTGAACGCGACCTGGGAAATCTCGGCGACGAGCTCATTCGCTGGATCGAAAGCTACGAGACGCCAAAGGACGAGCATCGCTGGAGCACGCTCGAGCCCGGGCCGGCGCTGGCGCCCACACGTCACGTCGCGCAGATATCGCTGAGCCCTCCGCCCGCGATCCCCCCAGGACGCTCGAAGCTCTCAAACGGCGAGATCGCTCGCAACCAGCGCGAACGAATCCTGTACGCGACGGCCGAAGTGGCCGCGAGCAAAGGCTTCACCGTCACGACGATCGCCGACATCGTCGCCGCCGCCGGAGTGGACCGGCGCGTGTTCTACAAGCACTTCCAAGACAAGCAGCAGGCCTTTCTCGCGGTTCACGAGTTCTGTGTGCAGCAGTTGATGGCGGTCACCGCCGGCGCCTTCTTCAGCGTCAGCGACTGGCCAGAGCGAGCCTGGGAAGCGATGCGCGCCGCCACACAGTTCCAGGCGACCCATTCGGTCATCGCGCACATCGCGCTGGTCGAGTCTCACGCCGTGGGCCCCTCGGCGATCCAGCGCATCGACGACATTCGCATCGCCTTCACGATGTTCTTCCAAGAAGGCAACCAGCACACCGAGACCCCCGCATCGCCGATGGCGATGGAAGCGATACTCGCCGCCATCTTCGAGATCTGCTACCAGCGTGCCCGCGAAGGAAGGAGCGAGCTGATCTCGCGCATGGCGTGCACCGGCGCCTACATAATGATGGCTCCGTTCCTCGGCCCGGCGGCCACCAGCGAGTTCATCGACGAGAAGCTGCACGCAATCGCCGCCGGCTCGCAGCGCTCCTCGCCACGGGCGCGGTCGCGTTCATAGCACGGGCGCTTTGAACGTACTGGAGGGCTGACCGAGTAGATCGACCAGACGGTCGTGTTGGGCACTGCTTGCCCCAAGCAGCTCATCGATCCAGCGCAGCACGATCGTGAGCTCGACTTTCGTGCCCCAGCCTGCGATTTCTTCGATGTCCACCCAGTCCTTCGGCCGGTCGAAGATCGCCTTGCACACGATCAAATGCTCAGGAGAGAGGATCGGTATACCTACCGGGCCGAAGGGGACCTCGCGCGAATATGCCGCCATCTCCTGGTGCAAGTCGATCGTGGCAAAGAAGATATCTAGGTAGGAGCCGTCCCAGTCCAGACGCGCCTGACCCTCGTGTTCGATCGCGACCCGGTCGGACTCGGAGACGCTCACGCCCAGGTAGGACAGCGCTCCGAGGACGGGCTCAGCCTCATCCGGAGAGAGTGTCACGTTCAAATCGATGTCGGTCGTGGCGCGCGGGCTGCGATACCACGCCAGCGCGATCGCACCACCGAACTGGTGCGGGACGCGCATGGAGTCGAGCATCTCGTGCACCGCCACGATCTTCGAGCTGAGGCCGTCCAGCCTCCTGGCGGTGCTCACGGTTGCCGTATAAGCGTTGCGACCGCGCCGCTCTTTGCCAGTAGTCCCAGCGACGGGAACGCGAGCGGCTGCGAGGGGCGCGGTGGCTGGCCGGCGGCAACCATGTCGGCAAAGCTCAGCAGCTCGAGCAGCGCGGTGCCAGCTTCGGCACGCATGCCGGTCGGTGGCGGCGAGTCCAGGCTCCTCGCCATGCTCCTCGAGCCGGCCAGGAACCGATCTCGTGCACGACTCGCACCGGAAGTCGCGATCTGTACGCGCGCCCCTGCCCGCCGAGCAGAGCGGATCACGGCATCTGCATCGAACGGTCGCTGCGCCCGTCGCGCCGCCGCCGCCAGTACGCCATCACTCAGGAAATCGAAGCCCACGAGCGTGCGTGAGCGGGGGCCCCTCGGAGTGTGAAACGACTCGCGGATCTCAAACCGCCCGCCGCGACGAGCGACCACGTAAGCCATGCCCACTATGCTACCACTAGCCTGCCCACTAGCTGGGTCGCTTCATCGCAGCCGGGGCCGCTTACATCCCCTCTCAAGCCGTCCCGGAGAGCGGCAGCTCCACCTGGCCGTGCGGGGAGCCCAGTTCGGCTAGCCGTTCCAGGAACGGCTCCGGTGGGAAAGCCTCCGGACCAAGCACGCCCCTGCCCTTCCACACGCCCTCCTCGAGCAGCTCCAGCGCCACGACCGGGTTGACGGCCGTCTGCCAAACGACCGCCTGACTGCCGTACTCGCGCATCGTGTGCTCGTTGTCGACGATGTGGTAGAGGTAGGTGGAGCGTGGCGCGCCGTCGGCGCCGATGCCGGTGACCCAAGTGCCCGCACACGTGCGCCCGGTCATCCGCTCGCCGAGCGTCGCCGGGTCGGGCAGCGTTGCGGCGACCACGTCGCGCGGCGCCACCTGCTTGCCCCGCACCGAGACTGGCTCGGTGGAGTCCAGGCCCAGCTTGTGCAGCGTGCGCAGCACGTCGATGAACTCCTGGCCCAAGCCGTACTTGAACGTGACCCGCTCGCATTGCACCCAGCGCGGGATCAGCACGACCTCCTCGTGCTCGACGTTCACGCACTCCACGCGCCCGATCCCCTCGGGGAAGTCGAACACCTCGGGCTCTGAGAAAGGGGGGGTCGTGTAGAAGCCGCGCTCGCGCTCCCAGATCAGCGGCGGGTTCAGACACTCCTCGATCGTCGTCCAGATCGAGAAGGTGGGCGCAAAGTCATAGCCCTCGACCACCAGGTCGGCCCCGTCGCGCACACCCACCTGCTCGACGCTCGAGAAGAGCTCGTCGGCCGCGTAGCGGGCAAACACGTCGGATAGCCCCGGCTCGACGCCGATTCCCACGAGCGCAAGTAGCCCGGCCTGCTCCCATTGCTCGTGGCGGGCGAGCTGCACGTCCCCAAGCATCACGCCGGGTAGCTCGTGCGGGCGCTGGGGGTGCGGATGGGAGAGCGTCATCGCCATGTCCAGGTAGGTGGTGCGCGCCTGGAAGGCGGCGTCGAAGATCGGCTCGTTGAAGCGCGGGTCGCAGGCGTTGAGCACCGCATCAGGGCGCAATCGCTCGATCAGCTTCACGAGCGCCTCGCGGTCGGAGGCGTCCACGCGCTCGGCTGAGAAGCGGTCGGCTTCGCCGAGCTTGGCAACCACGTCGTGGGCACGCGTCGCAGACACGTCCGCAAGCGATACTCGTTCGAAGACGGAACGATGCTGGGCGATCGACGCGAACGCCGCCCCCACCCCGCCGGCTCCTACGACGAGCACGCGCATAACAGCAGTGTGACGCAAGAGGAGGGCTTTGAACAGACCCCTGTTTGCACATAGCTTGCCGCCTTGCTCATACAAACTGTCCATTCGCCAGCCACGCAAGCAATCGGATCAACCCCGCCATGGCGAGGGCGGCTCACGTATGCTCCCCCGATCCGAGCCGCACAGACACAAACGGCGCGATGAGCATGAGCGTGCCAAGCCCGCCGCGCACAACACCCGAGCACCTCAGCACAAGCAGTACTCCTCCGACCCCCGGGAGTACCAGCGTGCCTCGTGCTGCCCGCTGGGCGCCCTCCCCCAAGATCTCGCGTAGCGAGCTTTTGTGGGTGATCCTGGGCGGGATCGCGCTTGCGATCCTGACCACCTGGCCGCTGGTGGCGCACATGTCGAGTCGCATCGCGCCAGACCTCGGCGATCCCGTACGCACCGCTTGGGAGATCGCCTGGGTGGGACACGCAATGCTCCACGATCCCCTGCACCTGTTCGACTCCAACGCCTTCTATCCCCACCCGCTGAGCCTTGCCTTCTCGGATTCGCTGCTCGGCTACGGGCCTTCGGCCTTCTTCGGCTCGGGCACCGTCGCTGCGCTCGTCCGCTACAACCTGCTCTTCCTGTGGGCTTGGTCGCTGTGCTTCGTCGGCGCCTGGCTACTCGCGCGCGAGCTCGGCGTCGGGCGCATCGGCGCCACGGTCGCCGGGGCCGCATTCGCCTACGCCCCCTACCGCGTGACCGAGGCCGGCCACTTGCACGTGATCTCGAGCGGCGGCATTGCGCTGGCGTTGTTCTTGCTGCTGCGCGGCTATCGACGCTCCTCGCGTGGGCTGGTGTTTGCCGGCTGGCTCGTCTCGGCCTGGCAGATCAGCCTCGGCTTCACGCTCGGGCTGCAGTTCGCCTACATGCTGGCCCTGTTGGCGCTGATCGCCGCGGTGTGGTGGTGGCGGGCACGGCCCAAGCCGAGGCGCGGCGCCCGGCCGGGGCTGGTCTCGAGCGTGCGCAGCCTGCCGCGCCAGCTGGTCGTCGTGACCTGTATCGGCATGGCGCTCGTCGGCGTGGTGACCGTCTACCAGGCGCGCCCTTACCTCAAGGTGGCGGCCGACTATCCGACCGCCAAGCGCACGCTCGCCGAAGTCGAGAACTACTCCTCGGGTCCCTGGGCGCTGCTGTCGGCCTCCTCGGAGAATCGCGTCTGGGGCTCTGTCACCTCGGGAGCGCGCGCCCACGTGCACTCCAAGAACGAGGATGTCTTCTTTCCCGGCGGCCTAATCCTCGTGCTCGCACTGATCGGGCTGGCGTCCTCGATCTACACGCGCCGCTTTCGCATCGGGCTGGCCTGCGGCGTGGTCGTCTGCTGCGTGCTCGCCTTCGGCATGGGTCTCACCGGGGCCGGCTACCCCTATCGCCTGCTCTACGACTACGCCCCCGGCTGGGACGGGGTGCGCGTGCCCGGACGCGTGTTCACGTTGGCGACGCTGTTCCTGGCGCTGCTCGCCGGGGCCGGCGCCTGGCGGTTGGCCGAGATCGCGCGCCGCTGGGCTCGCGGCTGGGGATCGAGGACGGGAGGGGCGATCGTGGCCGCCGTCGGCGCGCTGCTCATCCTCGGCGTGATCGGCGAAGGCGCCGGACACCTCGGCCATCCCGTCGTGCCCCAGCCCGCCAGGGCCGAGATCGGGCTGCCCGGGCCGGTGATGGACCTGCCCACCGACGGCGCCGACGATCGTATCTGGCAGTACTTCTCGACCGACGGCTTCTACAAGATCCCAGTTGGCAACAGCACTTTTGACATGCCCGAGGTCGACGACCTTCGCGGCGGCATGGGCGGCTTCCCCGACAAGGCGAGCGTCGAGAAGCTGCGCTGGTATGGGATCAAGACCGTCGTGCTGCACTTGAAGCGGGCGAAATTGCCGGGGTTGCAAGCGCCTGAGGTACCCGAGCCGCCGGATCCCGTCGCGGCCGCGGCCAAGCCGATCGCCGGGCTGGGCATCACCCGCCGGCGCGTGGGCGACGTCGTCATCTACGAGATCGGGCCCGGGCCGAAGGCTCTGCACGGAAGCGACTGATGCTCACCAAGAAGCGACTCGCGCTCGCGGCGATCCTGCTCGTGGGGCTCTCCTACGCGACCATGATCCAGAGCTTCTCCTGGAATCAGACCTCTCACTACGACCTGATCCGCTCGCTCGATCAGGACAAGACGACGATCGATCAATACCAGACGAATACCGGCGACAAGGCTGAATACAAGGGCCACTGGTATTCGGCGCGCGCGCCCGGGCTGGCGCTCTACTCGCTGCCGTTCTATGACGCGCTGAAATGGGTGGGCGCCGAATCGTGGACCGACAGGCACGTGGCCCCGCCCAATCACCCGGGCGACGAGATGATCTATCTGATCGGGCTGTGGGCCAACGTGCTCCCCGGGCTGCTGTTGCTACTGCTGCTCGGGCATCTGGCCGAGCGTCTGCAACCTGGGTATGGCGCCGCCACGGCGGTGATCCTCGGCCTTGGCACGCTCACGCTGCCGCTCTCGACGCTGATCTTCAGCCACGTGTTCACGGCCTTCCTGACCTTTGCCGCGTTTGTACTGCTGTGGCAGGAGCGCGAGGGGCCACCAAACCCCTGGTACCTATGGGTGGCCGGGTTGGCGCTCGGCTACGGCGGCGCGTCGGAGTACCCGATCTTCTTCGCGGCGCTGGTGCTCGGCATATACATGCTCTCGCGCCGTGACTCGTTCACGGCGCTGGGTGTCTTCACACGCGCAGGGGCCTTCGTCTTCGGTGGACTGATCGGGATCGTGCCGCTGCTGCTCTACAACCACTACGCCTTTCACTCGTGGACACACCTGGCCTACTCGAACATTCCCCGCCAGCAACAGGGTTTCTTCGGGATTGGGCTGCCTAGCCTCAGGGTGCTGGCCACCCTGCTGCTGGACTCGCGCGGGCTTTTGACGATCTCGCCCGTGCTGGCGATGGGGGCCGTCGGCACCTGGCTGCTCTACAAGCGTGGCCGCCGCGCCGAGGCGCTCACGATCACAGGCGTCTGCGTTTGCTACCTGGGCTACAACTCCGGCTACTACCTGCCGTTTGGAGGCGGCTTCATGGGGCCGCGATTTTTGATGACGATGATCCCGTTCTTGGCGCTCCCAATCGGTATTGCTCTGAAGCGATACCCCGGCCCCACGATTGCACTGGCCGGCGTGTCGCTGACGACGACGATCATCGCCACGATCACGCATCCGCTGATCGGCTATGAGAACGAGACCGTCACCTGGATGCGCTACGTGCGCGAGGGCTTCTTTCAGCCGACGATCGCAAGCGCCTACGGTCTCGGTCGCGGTTGGGGCGGGATCTGGCCGTTCTTCCTGGCCGCCGGCGGAGCGATCGTGCTTGCGACGCTGGCGACCGCGCGCACGCGCATCTCGCGCGCCTCACTGAGCGCCGGCGTGCTCGCGCTCGCCGGCTGGTGCCTGTTTGCCCTACTCGGACCCACGCTGCTCGGCATCGACCACCAAGGGCTGCTCGACATCGTCAAAGCAGGCGACAACACTGCCTTGCACAAGGGCTTTGGCAACTACCCGCTGCGCGTGCTCGCGCCCGTTGCGGCCGGGGCCGGTCTGCTCGCGCTGGTATGCGCCCGGATCGTTGCGGGCGGACCGGTCAAGCGCCGGCGCCGCCCGGCGACCCACCGCCCGTCGCGCCCGATCCCAGAGTCAAATCCGGCCGGTTGACCTCTCAGTTTTTGGCGACCTTCACGTTGCAGTCAGCCGCGTGCAGCTGCTTGCACACAACCACATAGCCCGGGCGCGGTTCGTACTTGGCGTTCATCAGGCCCGCGTCGAAGCGCGTCGAAGCGTTACCGCCGGTCCAGTCGTAGATGTACAGGCGCTTGATGCGCGAGGAGGAAGCCGCGATCTTGAACATGTAGGACAGCGCCTTGGCCGCCCGCGTCAAGCCCGAGCCTTTCTTGTTGGGGAAGTCGCTGCCGAACTGGACGATGCCCCCCGTCTCGGTCAGCCATACCTGGCCTGGCACGGCCGCCAGGATCGCTCGGGTGCGCGAGCCGGAGTAGCGGTTGGTGTCGGAGTAGTTGTGCAGGCCCCAGATGCTCGGCATCACCGTTTTCAGGCGCGCGATGTAGTGCTTGAACTGGGCGATGTATTCGAGCGTCGGCGTCACGACCGGGGCGTCGAGCACGTCGAGGCCGACGATCGTGCAAGCCTTGCACACGAGTTTCAATGCCCGGTAGTACTGAGCGGACTGCAGCGGCGAGGGCGAGACGAGCGCGGTGTGCCTTTTGCCTTTGACGATTTCCACGATCGTGCCGCGGTTGGCCTCGTTCCACGGCTGGTACTGGCGGACGTGCGGGAAGAGCTTGATGAACTTTTGCACGTCGCGCTGGTAGACGGCGACGCTCGGCATCTTCGTCGGGGTGTACTCGGAGTGGTAGAAGGCGACCAACACCTGCTGGTGGTTGGCTTCGGCCGCCGTGATCCATGCCCTGGCTAGCTGCAGCGAGTAGGGGCGCACAGCGGCGTCGTACGGGGCTATATAGCGCGCGATTTTCGTGTGCAGCTGCGTCCACAACGGGTTTGTGAACATCTCCGTCTGCTGGTCGCCTATCCCCGTGAGATAGGAGGAGGCGGCGTGAGCGCGTGGTTTGGCCGCCCCCGCGGCATAGCTGGAGGAGCCGGCGAGGACGTTTGCGAGAGCGAGCAACAGAGCGCCGCTGGAGAGCAGCGCCAGCATCAGTGTGCGTGGGCGGATGTGTTTGGGCATGGTCATTGCAACAGCCTATGTGTCGTGACGTTGCGCTGCGCAGGCAATCTTTCGCGATTCTTCGATAAGAACCTGCTCGCTCTCAGTCGGTCCCGGACTCGACAAGCGCATAACCTCCCGCCTGCACCACGAGAGCGCCGTGGGGCCCACCTCTAGCGTCAAACTGGGACGACTATGCGCAGTCTCTCTTCGATGCGCCCGGCGAGTCTGGCAAAATCATCGAAAGCAGCGGAAACCGCCTGCTGGTGCGCGCCGATCGCACCGTCGGCCGGCTTCAGCGCGAAGATCGGCTTGCGAGCCTCCTGTCCCATGGGGATCAGGCTGTGATAGTGCCTTAGCATCGCAAGGCACGCAGAGTCCTGCTGGGGAATCGGAGCTACGTCCCCATTCTTGCCAAGCACCACACCGCGGTAGATCGAGGGGATCTGCGCGATCCAGCGCGCATACGCCTTGACAGGTCGGTCCAAACGAACCCCATGCTGAAGGACGACATAGCCCAGAGGCCACATTTCCCCTGCGGGCAACTCAAGCGTGTCCGGCTCCGGATTACGCTCTATGCGATCCCCCCACTCCTTGCGCCAGCGCCGAAGCGTGGGACCCAGATTGCGAAGCCCCTGAAGCGAGAAGAGGTCCGGCGCGAGCGGGATGAGCACATGGTCGCTGGCGACGAGCGCCGAGCGATTCAACGCACCTAGATTTGGTCCGACGTCGATCAGGATCAGGTCATCTTCGCGCTCCCGCGCGGCAGACAAGATCAACCGCCACATGGCGCTTACGATGCGAAAGGCACGCGGGTTCTCGTTCAAACAGTTAGACCACTGACTGCTCAGCTCATCCTCAAAGGCCGAGAGACTGAGATCGCCTACCACGAGACCGAGCCGTTCGGCGATCGGCTCGACGTGCACCTCCCCAAGCCCTCCTGTGCCATCGAGCAACGGCTTCAACGGTCCGGCGAGCGTGCCGTGCGGTCCGTCCTGACTCCACAATGTCTCGAGGCGACCTTCGTCGACGAACGCAGCGGACAGATTTGCCTGGGGGTCTAGATCGGCGGCCAGTACGCGATGTCCGCGCTCCGCGAACATCCAAGCAAGGTGATACGCGAGACTCGTCTTGCCGACGCCGCCCTTGTTGTTGAAGAATGCGATGATCGGCGGGTCGGTCATGCCGGTCTAATCGTGGCAGATATGTACGTCGGCTCGACCTGAAACCTCATCTCGGGATTGCCGTTGTCTGACAGTGCCTTGCGAGCAATCGCGATTCCGACGCCAAAGCGCTGCACGTACCCAAGCTGACGCATTGCCTCAGCAATAGTGGGATTACGGTAGTCGGTCACACCGGGCACCCCAAAGTTCTCCACGGTCACTTGTCCGAAGGGTCCTCCCGGGTTTTGGATTTCGATCCGATCCGACAACCATGTGATCCGCACTGGAGCTGTCGATGTCTCGTAGGTTCTGTGCATAAGGGCATTACGGGTCAGTTGCTGCAGGGCCACCACGGGATAGTCGGGGTAACGTCGCTCCACCGGATCGGAGGTCAGGTCGACCGCCGTCCTAACATTGATACGCAGCAACTCGTCAAGCTCATGCAGAAGATCGGGCAGAGGACGAGAAATCCGATGGTCGGCTATCACCTGATCGGTGACGGTCGGGCCGTCGAAGCGTAGAAATTGCACAAACGCACCTGGCACGAACGCGATGGGATCACGTCCGACAGTAACCATACCCGCGGCCGTTGGATCGCCCTGTGAGGTCGCAAAGCGCAGAGCCGCAAGCTGGTGATCGAGAGTACGCTCGTTTGCGACCAACACCTCGGGCGCAAGGGCCGATGGCAGATAGGTTCTCTGGAAGAGGTCAAGATCAAGGTCTGCCATAGACGCTGATGGGAGAGGACGAGCATCGAAAGGAAGGTCGGCGGCACGCCTACGCTCGGCGAGGCGTGCCTCGTCCTCAGGCGTAGCAAGCGCTCGGCGCGGGCCAACTCTGATCCAGGGTGATCCCTTGTAGCGGACCGGCGGGACGCTTGACGGCGTAACTTCTACGAGTGCGATCTCGCTGCCTTCCAAGAGACGCTTGCTCACGGTCATAGAGGGAAGCGGCAAGATGTTGCCGTCGTCACGTAGGTCAGCCAGTCTGCGCAAGAGCTGGTCTGTGATCGGCAGTCCACTGGGGAAGCCCTTGTCGTTAACCCCGACCAATACATAGCCAGGCGCGGCATGCCCGGGCAGGTCATTCGCAAAGGCGCAGACTGCCTGAGCGACCTTGTCCCGATCGGACATGGCCTCCTTGCGCTCTACTCGATCGGACTCAATGTCCCGAGCGATCTTCTCGAGTTCTTGGTCAGTGATCGGAGCCATGCCTTGCATCATGACGATCCTCGGGGCCGGTGGCTGTGGATGACTCGCCCTCGCGCAGCGTGGGGTCGGCCACGATCCGCACGTCCACCCCTGGCAGGCCCTCCAGCAAGCGCAGCAACAGCGGCTCGGAGAAGCGCCTGAGGCCACGACGCGGCGCTGGGGCGCCCATCAGCACGTAGGTAATGCCCAGGCGCCTGGCCGTCTCGATCGCCATCGCCGCCACGTCTTCGGCCTCTTCGACCAGCAGACGCGCGCCCAGCATCGAGCTCAAGCGACGCAGCGCCTCCAATTGTTCGCGGTCCTCGACGCTTGGCTCCCTGCCCGGAGGGCGCACGACCAAGACATCCAACCTCGCGCCCAAGCGTTCGGCCGAACGCGCGGCGCGGCGCACGATCCGTTGTGAGTGGGGGGCGAGTGCGACTAGCGCCAGCAGGCGCTCGGCGATCGCCTGCGTACCTGCCCCCGGCTGCGTGGCCGCCGGGGCGATGCCATCTTCCTCGCGTCGCGTCACGAGCGGCGCGGGCGTTAGACGCTTGATCTCGACGCCCTCCGCCACATGGCGCAATGCCGTCTCGCGCAGCGCCGAGAGGTTCTCGATCTTGAAGAAGTTGTTGAGCGCCGCCGGCACACGCTCGCGCGAGTAGACCTTGCCGGCGCGCAGGCGCTCGATCAGCGCCTCTGGGGTGAGGTCGATCAGCACCACCTCGTCGGCCGCGGCGAGGACTTCGTCGGGGATCGTCTCGCGCACGCGCGTTCCCGTCAGTTGGATGACCTGGTCGTTGAGGCTCTCCAGGTGCTGCACGTTGACGGTGGAGTACACGTCGATGCCCGCCGCGAGCACGTCCTGGACGTCTTCGTAGCGCTTCTCGTGCTCGGTGCCTGGGGCATTGGTGTGGGCAAGCTCGTCGATCAGACACAGCTCTGGCTTGCGCGCCAGCACCGCCGGCAGGTCCATCTCGGCCAGCGGGGTGCCGCGGTAGTCCACCATCCGCGGCGGGATCTCCTCCAAGCCCTCGGCCTGCGCAGTCGTCTCCTCGCGGCCGTGCGGCTCCAGGTAGCCAATCGCCACGTCGCGTCCCGCCTCCGCCTCGGCGCGGCCCTCGTTCAGCATGCGGTAGGTCTTGCCGACCCCCGCGGCCATTCCGATGAAGACCTTCAGGCGGCCGCGCTCGGGGACACTCGATGCTGCTTCTGAGGACATGCGAGCATTCTCTCCCACGACGACGGAATCACGCCCAGCGACTCGCCGCGCCCGCTCCAATCGACCCTACCTCGGCTGGCATAGCCGAGCGGCACCAGACCACTTGTCACTCGTGATATGCTCGCAAAACTTATGCTCAGGCGGTGGGTTGTATTGCTTTTGATCAACGCCTTGGTCGCCGTCGTACCCTCTGGCGCGATCGCAGCATCGAGGCAGAACGTGGTTGCGGCACGTAATGCCCTCACCGCCGGATACACCACGCTGAGCACCGTGATACGGACCTGGCCCAGCATGGAAGCGAGCCTGCACAGGCTTGATGGGAGATTCGCCCAGGAATGCCCCGATGTCGGCGCCGGCTCCCCACAGAGCGAATCGGAGCAGAGATTGAGCTACGAGGTGGCAGGAGCCCTGTGGGCAACGGCCTACCACACCGACGCGCCCATTATCCGAAAATTCATCGATAAGGTGACCGGATTCCCCTCCTCCAACCCCGGCATCAATCATCGTATCTACAAGTTTCTCAATGGGCTCGACGAAATGATGGCCCTAACGATCCCCGACATTTGCAACGACGTCCGTCAATGGACGGCGAGTGGTTATCGGACGATCCCTACCAGCGCATTGCAGTTCGACGCTCATGTCGAATCGATAAATGTCGAAATCCCTTCGCCGAAGCTCGCGGACCCCTACTTGGTCCCTTCGGATCGAGGACTTGTTCCCAAGCTAGAACACCTCATAACTAGATTTGAAGAACTAGAATTCTCGACTGGGCAACGGTACTGGAACACTCTCCTCGAAACGCTGGGCTTGAATCAGTAGTGGCGGCAAACCACGGCGGTTGGGAAGTGCGCCGGCGCTAAATCGGGCAGCGGATCCATATTGACGTGGCGACGCGGCTCGCTAAGCACCCAGAAGGTTGTGCACGATCAAGTCGATCAGCTTGATGCCGATGAACGGGGCGATGATGCCGCCGAGACCGTAGATCCACAGGTTGCGGCGCAACAGTGCGCTCGCGCCGATCGGGCGGTAGCGCACGCCGCGTAGCGACAGCGGGATCAGCAAGGGGATCACGATCGCGTTGAAGATGATCGCCGAGACGATCGCCGACTGGGGGGTGCCCAGGTTCATGATGTTGAGGACATGCAGCGGGCCCTTGCCTCCGGCTGAAGTCGCATAAGTCGTGACGAAGATCGCCGGTAGGATCGCAAAATACTTGGCCACGTCGTTGGCGATCGAGAATGTCGTGAGCGCGCCGCGCGTGATCAGGAGCTGCTTGCCGACCTCGACGATCTCGATCAGCTTCGTCGGGTTGGAGTCCAGATCGACCATGTTTCCCGCCTCACGTGCCGCCTGGGTGCCCGTGTTCATCGCAACGCCGACATCTGCCTGCGCCAGAGCCGGCGCGTCGTTGGTGCCATCGCCGGTCATCGCCACTAGGCGGCCGTCCTCCTGGTGCTCGCGGATCAGCGCGAGCTTCGCCTCGGGGGTCGCTTCGGCGAGGAAGTCGTCTACGCCCGACTCCTCGGCGATCTTTGCCGCCGTCAGGCGGTTGTCGCCGGTGACCATCACCGTGCGAATTCCCATCGCTCGCAACTGGTCGAAGCGCTCCTTCATACCCTGCTTGATCGTGTCCTTGAGGTAGACGACACCGAGGATTTGGTTGTCGCGCGCGACCGCCAGCGGCGTTCCCCCCTCGCGCCCGATGCGATCTAGGCACTCACGCAACTCCGGCGGGGCCTGGCCGCCCTCTTGCTCTACAAACTCGACGATCGAGTCGCCGGCGCCCTTGCGCAGGCGCCGGCCGTCGATGTCCACGCCGCTCATTCTCGTTTGCGCCGTGAAGGGGACGAACTCGGCGTTCAGCGTGTTCATGTCGTGCTCGCGGATGCCGTAAGTCTTTGCCAGCACGACGATCGAGCGTCCCTCTGGGGTCTCGTCGGCCAGCGAGGAGAGCTGGGCCACCTCGGCAAGCTCTGACTCGGGCACGCCCGGCATCGGGATGAACTCGGAGGCTTGACGGTTGCCGAGTGTGATCGTGCCCGTCTTGTCGAGCAGCAAAACGTCGACGTCGCCCGATGCCTCCACGGCGCGGCCCGAGAGCGCGAGCACGTTGCGGCGCACGAGACGGTCCATGCCGGCGATCCCGATCGCGCTCAAGAGCGCGCCGATCGTGGTCGGAATCAGGGCGACCAGCAAGGCGATCAGCGTCGTCTCGGAGATCGAGGTTCCTGCGAACAGGCCGAACGGGCGCAACGTGGCGACGACGATCATGAAGATCAGGGTCAATGCGGCCAGCAGGATGCCCAGCGCGACCTCGTTCGGCGTCTTGCGCCGCTCTGCTCCCTCCACCAGCGCGATCATGCGGTCTAGGAAGGACTTGCCCGGCTCCTGGGTTATTTCCACCACGATCCGGTCGGAGGTGACGCGCGTGCCGCCGGTGACGGCGCTGCGGTCGCCGCCAGACTCGCGGATCACCGGCGCGGACTCTCCCGTTATCGCCGACTCGTCGACCGTTGCGATGCCCTCGATCACGCTGCCGTCGCCGGGGATCAGCTCTCCCGCCACGACCACGACGATGTCGCCGCGGGTGAGCGCGGAGGCAGCCTTCATCGAGCCGTCTTGCAGTGTCGCCACCGTCTCCTTGCGCATATTGCGCAAAGTGTCCGCTTGCGCGCGGCCGCGACCCTCGGCGAACGCCTCGGCCATGTTGGCGAAGATCACCGTCAGCCACAGCCAGAAAGCGATCGTGAACGTGTACCACGCCGGCTCGTGGCCACCACCCAACGGCTTTCCACCAAACGCTTGGATCAGCCATGTAATCGTTGTGATGACCGAGCCGATCTCCACGACGAACATGACCGGGTTTCGCACCTGCACACGGGGGTCTAGCTTCTTGACGCTGTCGATTAGGGCACGCTTGACTATCTCGCCCTGAAACAGCGAGACGGCCTGGCGCTCGTGGGTTGCATTTGCGGCAGACATCAGCTTGCTCCTGTAAGGCGATCGAGAGCGAGGTTTAGTTCGAGCACGTTCACGCCCTCCTCACCGGAGAAGCCGAGAGCGCGGCTGGAGGTGTACTTGGCGATCAGGGCGTCCACCCTGGCCAGCGAGAGACGGCGCACAGACGCGACGCGATAGGCCTGAATCCAGGCGTTCGCAGGTGAGATTTCCGGGTCGAGGCCCGACGCCGAGCTGTTGACCGCGTCGACCGGGATTCTTGGAGACCGTCAGGCCGGGGTCGTATTCCCTCTTGGTCGCCGGGTTCACATTCAGTTCTTGATAGGCCTTGATATTTTCTTCGTTTGCTTCCCTGGTCTTGACGCTGTTGGGGCCGTGGTTTGAGAAGGTACTTGCCGCTGCGTTGTAGGAGCCGC
The DNA here is from genome assembly GCA_963725265.1 of uncultured Solirubrobacterales bacterium. Classification (GTDB taxonomy): domain Bacteria; phylum Actinomycetota; class Thermoleophilia; order Solirubrobacterales; family Solirubrobacteraceae; genus Palsa-744. The sequence goes on along the minus strand of CAVRXP010000001.1, from coordinate 665,830 downwards.
CTTCGGTTGCGGAGGGGCGCGACTGGAAGTAGCGCGGGTCGGCTTCGGTGACAACCGCGCCTTTTATTTCCTTGGGCTTGCCGTTCTTTTCGAGCACCGGCGCGCCGAAATTCTGGCCGATCAGCTTCGAGCCGACGAGCTTGCCATTCACCTTTATCTGCTGGCCGTTGGCGTTGCCCGGGAACGCGACCTGGCTGATGCCCGTAATCGCCAGCGGGTAGACGAGCCCTAGCAGGATCGTGAACACGACGATGGCGATGATCGGATGTGACGATGTCGCGGCGCATGTCAGTAGAGGTGTCCTGTCAGGCCCTGCACGATTGGGCCCAATAGCAATGCCGGGAAGAAGGTGAGCGCGCCGACGAGGACGATCACGCCGATCAGGAGCACGACGAACGTGGGGTTGTCGGTGCGCATCGTGCCGAGGCCCGCTGGTGTTACCCGCTTACCAGCCAGAGCTCCTGCTACAGCCAGAGCGAACAGGATCGGCGCATAGCGTGCAAAGATCATGTCGAAGCCGCCGAGCAGGTTGGCGAATGTGATGCCGTGCGCGCCGAGGTTGCCGGCGTTTGGTTGGATGAAGCCTGTATAACCGGCGAACGCTGAGCCGTTGTTGTTGGCCTGAGACAGGTAGGCGTAGAAGGTCTCGGAGAATGCCTGCGGCGTGTGAGTACCCAACGTGGCCGAGGTCGCCGCTTCGGAGATCGACGCGCGGCCCGCTTTGCTGGCCGTGGCAAGCGCAGTGCAGAACAGCGCCGCCAGCGGCGTGATCAGGATGCCGAGGCCCGCCAGCTTTATCTCCCTGGCCTCGAGCTTCTTGCCCAGCCACTCCGGCGTGCGTCCCACCATCAGGCCACCGATGAACACTGCCAGCAGCACATACAGGAGGATCGAGTACAGGCCCGTGCCGACACCGCCGAAGATCACCTCGGAAGCCGACAGATTGGCGAAAGGCACCGCTCCACCGATTCCGGTGAAGGACTCGATCGCACTGTTCACCGCACCGCAAGAAGTGACGGTCGTGACGACGTCGAACAGAGCTGAGCCGGCGATGCCGAAGCGCTGCTCCTTGCCTTCCATGTTGCCGCCCGTCGAGCCGTGGATCACGCCTGTGTGCAGGCCGGCGGCGTGCTGCGCGGGCGAACCATGCGCCTCGGCAACGTACGCCACGCACACGGCGCCGAGGAACATCACCATCATCGCCCCGTAGATCGCGTAGCCCTGACGACGATTGCCGGTCATGCGACCGTACATGAAGACCAGTGCCGCCGGAATGACGAGCACCAGCAGCATCTCGAAGAAATTGGTGAACTGTGTCGGGTTCTCGAACGGGTGGGCGGAATTGGTGTTGAAGAATCCGCCTCCATTGGTCCCGAGCATCTTGATCGCCTCCTGCGATGCGACCGGGCCCATCGCGATCGTCTGCGTGAGACCCGTGATCGTGTGAACCGTCAGGTAGTTGGAGAGGTTGGCGATCACTCCCTGGGAGACGAGCACCAGCGCGGCGATCACGGAGATCGGCGTCAGCAGATAGAGGATCGTGCGCACCAGGTCCTGCCAGAAGTTGCCGAGACTGTTTCCACCGCGTCCGACGATCCCGCGCACGAGCGCAACCGCCACCACGATACCGATACCCGCCGACAGCCAGTTCTGCACGGTCAGACCCAGCATCTGGCTGAAGTAGCTCATCGTCGTCTCGCCGCTGTAGAACTGCCAGTTGGTGTTCGTCATGAACGACGAGACGGTGTTGAACGTGACGTTCCACGGCGCCGAGTGGTAGCCGAGTGGGTTGAGCACGTGCGGAACCCATGGGGCGTCCTGCGTGCGCAGAATCACGTACAGCAAGAGCCAACCCGCCAGTGAGAAGACGATCAGGCTCTTGGCGTACGCCTTCCAATCCTGCTCACGCTTTGGATCGACGCACAACAGTTTGTAGAGAAACCTCTCTGGCCAGGCGAATATCGGCGAAAGGAATACACGCCTACCGCTGTAAACGGCAGCCATGTAGCTGCCGAGCGGGAACGCCAGCGCGGTCAGGATAACCGCGAACAGGACGATCGTGAGCCAACCCGCCGCGGTCATCTCAGAACTTCTCTCCACGGATCAACGCGTAAAACAGGTAAGCGATGATAAGCAGCGTGACAATCAAGCCAAACACGTCGGCGCCGCTCATGTGCGCGATCAGCGACGGCTGGTCGGCAGCGAAGAGTCTCATATACGGTCAATTCCCTCGACGCATGAGCAGCAGACATCGCGAACATCGACGATCCCGATGACGATGGCAACGGCGTCCATGCCGTCACTATTGGGCACAGGCCATCACGCTCGCATGACGATTTCGCTCCTGCGGCATAACGATTTCGTGACGGTCGCCCCCGCGTCATACGTTTCTGAAAAGACTTTGGGCTCCGCTCCCGTGCACGAGCGAGCGAAGGATGGAGCGAAGCTCGCGTGTACTCTCGCCCCTGAGCCGAGCGTGCCAGATCTTGAAGGAGGCGCTAAGCCGAGAAGCGGTAGCCGACGCCCGGATCGGTGACGATCACACGCGGAGCCTGCGCGTCGCCCTGGACCTTGGCGCGCAAGCGCGCGATGTGCGTGCGCAGCGTTTGCACGTCCTCGCCGTACTCAGGGCCCCACACCTCGCTCAGCAGTGCGCGGTGGGTCATCAGTCTGCCCCGGTTGCGCACCAGCACGCGCAGCAGGTCGAACTCGATCGGCGTCAGGTGCACGTCCTCTCCCGCGCGGCGCACCACGCGCGCGGCGAGGTCGATCTCCAGGTCGCCGACGAGGACGCGCGGCTCCTCGTCTGAGCGCCCGCCGCGGCGCAGCGCCGCCTGTAGGCGCGCCACCAGCTCACGCGAGCCGAATGGCTTTGTTATGTAGTCGTCGGCTCCTGCCTGCAGCGCCCGCACCTTCTGCTCCTCCTCGCCCACGGCCGAGAGCACGAGAATCGGCATGTCGCTCCACTCGCGCAACAGGCGCGTCAGCTCGACTCCGTCCATGTCGGGCAGCATTAGATCGACGATCGCTGCCTGCGGGGGGCGCACCGCCGCGCGGTCGAACGCCTCGCTCGCCGTTTCGACCGGCACCACCTCGAAGCCGGCGTCGCGTAGGACCACGCGCAGTGCGCGCAAGATCTGCGGCTCGTCGTCGACCACAAGGATGCGCGGCGCCGGCGCCGGTTGATCCTGCGCGATCACCGAACGCTCTGCGCCACGTGCTCCGGCTCCGGCTCGGGTTCCGATCGCCGCGGGGCGAGCGGCAGCTCGAACACGAATGTCGCGCCCTGGCCTGGGAGCGACTCGACGTGCAGCCTGCCGCCGTTGGACTCCGTGAAGCCGCGTGCGATCGCCAGGCCCAGGCCGGAGCCGCGATGTCCTCCCTGCGAGGTGCCGGCGCGGTAGAAGGGCTCGAACACGCGCTCCAGCTGTGCAGGCGGTATGCCAGGGCCGCGGTCGACGACGCGCACGACGAGCCTGTCGCCGGCCGGTCCGCCGCTCGGGGCTTCCAGCGGCGCAAGGCCCGTGTCGAATGCCGCGCCGGGGCGCTCCTCTTCTCCGACCAAATCCGTGAGTGGGGGCTCGGCGGGGGCAGCCGCGCCCAGGCTGCGCACCGCACGCGCCCTGACCGACACCGGATGGCCGCCCGAGTGCCGGCGCGCGTTCTCCAGGACGTTCACGAACGCACGCTCCAGCTGCACGGGGTCGACGTTCACGAGCGGCAGGTCGCGGTCGATCGAGAGGCTGAAGTCTTCAGGCGCGGGAGATAGCTCCGCCAGCGCAGCGCGAATCACCTCGTCGACCGACGTGAGCGCAGTGTGCGGCTCGGCTGCTCCCGCTTCCAGGCGCGAGAGGTCGAGCAGGTTGTCCACCAGGCGCGAGAGGCGTTGCGTCTCCTGTTGGATGAGCACGGCCATCTCGCGGCGCTCGGGCTCGGAAAGCGACGGCGAGCCGACCGCGTCGGCTGCCGCTGAGATCGCTGTCAGCGGTGAGCGTAGATCGTGAGAGACCGCCCGCAGCAGAGCGGTCTTGACCACGTCGGTGCGCCGCAGCGCGGCCGTCTCGACCACGTCGGCCAGCAGCGAGTCTCGCTCGAGCGCAGCGCTCAAAAGCGACTCGAGCGCCGGCACGACACGCTCCTGTAGGCGGCGCAGCGTTGCCTCCGGTGTGTCTGCTGGGACGAGCAGCGTTCCCAGCCGGCGCGGGCCCTCGCGCAGTGGGAAGGCCACGCGCCGCTCGTCCCCGTCGACCGCCTCCAACTCGATTGCCGCCGATGGCAACCCGAGCACCTGGGAGAGCCGCGCGGACGCCGTCGGCAAATCCTCGGAGAGACGCCTGCCACCCAGCAGCAGGCGAGCCATCTCTGCCGCCAGGTCTGCCTCGCGGCGCCGCTCAGCCGCCTCGCGCGAACGTGCGCGCGTGACCTCGGCAACCGAGCTTGCGAGCATCGAGACGATCACGAAAGCGATCAGCGCGACCCAGTTCTCGCCGTTTGAGATGGTCAGGCGCCCGACCGGTGGCAGGTGGAAGTAGTTGTACGCCAGCGCGCTCAGCAGCGAGGTTGCTACTCCTAGCCAGATGCCCCAGGTGACCGAGACGATCACCACTGCCAGCATGTAGACGACCCCCAGCGACACCACTGGAGCTGCCTGCTTGAGCGGATAGATGAGCAGTGTGCACAGAGCCACCAGCGCGAACGCGACCAGCGCGCCGATACGCCGCGGTGGTGGTTCTGGGCTCATCAGGAAGCCAAATGTGCGGGCCACCTTTTCAGCGTAACGGGCTGCGCAGCGGAGATGGAGCCGGGACCTTGCGCGCGGCAGGACCGAGCCAGGGTCAGGATCCCGCTGCCGAGGGCTGCTCCTCCGAGGCGACCGGAGGAGCAGCCAGCCCGACATCGCGGTGCACGCCTAGCCAAGCGTGCACCGCCCTTGGGGTATGGCCGTCAGTGGCCCCGTTTGCTCTCGCTCCATCCGTGATTGCTGCCCCACTCGCCGTTACGGCCTTTGCCGCGGTGGCCCGAGTCGCCGCGGCCTTTGCCGCGGTGGCCCGAGTCGCCGCGGCCCTTGCCGCCGTGGCCCGAGCGACCGCCACGGCCGGATTTGTCGCCGTAACCAGATTTACCCCCGTATCCCGATTTCCCGCTATGTACTGGTTTGCCACCATGACCTGATTTGCCGCCATGGCCAGGAGGCGGGCCAACCGGGTGGCCAGGGCCCGGGGGTGGGACGATGCTGGTTATCTCGCCGGTCATGTCGTTCATGACGACCGCCGGTGAGCGGGGGACGTTCGGGTCGAAGTCGAACATGTTCTCGAGCGTTCCCGCGGTCGCGTCGGCCGAGCCGCTGCCAATATGACCGAGGTTCCAGTTGTCCTCGATGAACTGTGTAATCGACGCCTGCTCGGTGAACGTGTTGTCGACGTAGTTGCTGCGCGCCCATGGTGAGATCACGAGCAACGGCATACGCGGACCTACGCCGCAGCGATCGTTCTGCGCCGGCGGGGTACTCACGACCCCGCACTTGCCCGGACCGCTGAGCGAGTCGATCGTGTCCTGCGAGGGGCGCACGATCGGGCCCTCCTGATGGTCATACCACCCATCTGAGTCGTCGTAGGCGATCACGATCGCCGTGTTCGGCCAATAGGCGGACTGCTCGATTTCGTCGATCGTGTCTACCAGGAAGCGCTGTTCGTCCAGCGGATCGGAGTTGCCGGCGTGACCGTTCTCGTATGCCGGCGGCTTGAGGAATGAGACCTGCGGCAGGTAGCCCTGGATCAGCGCCTGGTGAAACCAGGAGAGGTCGTACTGATGGTTGACCGCTTCGTCCGCTGGCGTGCCCGCGGGATCGCTGAGGCCAACCTCGGAGACCGAGCTTGGCGAGACGTGGTCGGGGTTGGCCGTGCTGGCGTAGAACTGGAACGGATCGTGGTGCTCGACATAGTCCTGCACGCTCGCGCCGCCGATGTTTTCGTGCGAGTTTGTGCAGGCCACGCGCGAGACCGGGCCCTCGGCGTATGCCTTGCTCGTACCCGCATCGCTGAGCGTCACGCTACCCGTGCCTGCCGGCACCGTCGCGCCGGGCGCGAATCCACCCTGGAACCAGCCCCAGGTGACACCCTTGGCGTTCATCAGGTTGCCGACGTTCTCGCCGGTCATCGCCACCGTCACACCACCCGGAGTGCCGTCGGCGTTGATCGCCGTCGTGTTGTTCGAGCACTGGTCGTAGTAGGGCTCGCCATCGCCGAACAACGTCCCGTTGGCGATCGCACTCGAGACGCCGCCGTGGGCTTCGGCGCCGTTTGTCTGACCTGAGATCAGGTTGATCGCGCCGGGGCTGGAGGGGCCGAACTGCGTGCTGTAGGAGTTGTCGTTCAAGGAGAAGTGCTGCGCCAGGTTCCACAGGCCTGTGACCGTGTTGCCGTCGTAGTAGTCCATCACGATCCCGTTCGGGCCATAGCTGCTGGAGTCGGGCGTCGTGCTCTGTGTGCAGCCGCTGCCGGTCGTCTTCTGCACGAACTTGTCCATGCGGCCTTCGTCATAGGCTTCCTGCTCGGCCGAGTAACCGTGGTTCTGATCACAGGTGAGCGCCTGGCTGGGTTCAAGCCGTTGCGGCTGGTACAGGTTGGGGTTTTTGGTCAGCAAGCTGGAAGTGAGCCCGTTGACCGCCGGCGTACCTGGCAGCGCTGTGAACGACGGCTCGCCTGCCGGGTTTGTGGCGTGCGGGTAGGTGCCGAAATAGTGGTCGAACGAGATGTTCTCGTCGAATATGACGACGACGTGCTTGATTGGTGTCGTCGCTGCAGGGGTGGTGGGGGGCGGGGATGCGCTTGACATCGAGATGCCCAGCACCGCCGCTCCGGCGGCCAGGACCCCCATGCCGCCCGCGATGAGCTTCTTCCCAGTACGCAACGGATTTCTCCTTTTCGGACTTTGGGGCGGCAATCGCTTGGCCACGCACCCGGCCACCCGTGCGAGAGCGCAAGTGGATCGTGGAGCTCTGTGAATCGCGTGTTGTCAACAATGGGTCACGGAACCGTTGCGATTTTGTGACCCGATCGACTTCTCCCCATTGACGCCCCGCGATCGTCAGCCGGCGCCCACCAACAGAGCGGATCATCAAGGAGTGGTTTTACGAAATCTAAGCAAACAGTTCACATTCCCCTAACGAGGCCATCGCCGCCTACCTCTTTACAAAATGAAAGCGCGGCGTCCACGTTCTGGTAACAACCGCTTCTGTCGCTGCTCTTACCTTGCGTGAATGATCGGAGGCCTCCCACGCTCACGCGCGGCTCGGCGTGCGATCGGTCTTGCACTGGGCGCGGCGATCTTGCTGCTCGCCGGAGCAGCGTTGACACCCGGCTCTGGAGCACACCGGCCACGCCACTTCGGCGTGCTGTCGGTTGTGGCGCATACGAGTCCCGCCAACCCGCTCGGCGTGCGCATCGGCAAGGTCTACGGATCGAACGTGCCCGCCCGCGTCTACGGCACCGAGATTGGCGACCTGGAGGACCAGGGCGAGAACACGCGTGGAGAAATGACTGCCGAGCTATCGCCGCTCCCGGCGCGCGCGTTCGCGGGGGCGGTCGCCGCCTACAAGCTCTACGCCGAGCACTGGACCGCAATCGCCGAACGCGACGCGAGCGGACTGCGCAAGGCACTTGCCCTCGGCGACGGGGCGGTCGCGCGCTCGGCCTGGGAGACCACCTGGAGCGCCTACCTGCACCTCGGCGCCGTCTACGGGCTGTTCGGTGCGCTCAACCAGGAAATCGACGGCATGCCGGACGGGCTGCTTGCGGGCGCCGCCGATCCCCGTTTCAGCGGCTTGCACCGCCTAGAAATGGGGCTCTGGGAGGGCGCCCCGCCGCGTTCGCTCGTGCCGATCGCGGATACGCTTACGCGCGACCTCCACAGTCTGCGCACGATCCTGCCGGGCGTGCAGATCACACCGCTGGAATACGCAACGCGCGCGCACGAGATCCTCGAGGACGCCCAACGCGACCTGCTCAGCGGCACGCACGTTCGGTGGAGCGGACAGGGGGTGCTGGGCACTGCGGCCGGGCTCGATGCCACAGAAGAGGTGTTCCACACACTCCAGCCCCTGCTCTCGGGACGCGAAAACACCGAAGCCGACGTGCGCGGCGAGCTCGCGCTGCTGAGCTCGGCGATCGCCCAGATCCACCATGACCATGGCGGCTGGCCTGCGCTCGCCCAACTGTCGATGCGCGAACACGAGCTGCTCGACGGGACGCTGGCCGGAGCGCTCGGGGCACTGGAGTTGCTACCGGGGACCCTCGAGACAAAGACCGCCGCGCCGACACCTCCGCTACCGGCGCTCTCGCCCGCGGAAAGAGCAGCCGAGCGAGCCGCGGAAGACGCGCCATGAGCGGGCTCGACCGACGCCAGTTCGTCAAGCGCTCGCTGGCCGTCGTCGGCGCCGGCGGTGTCGGGGCGCTGGGGGGCGCGCTGGCCGAGAGCGAGCTGCGCACGCGTCCGGGGCATCCCAGCGCCACCGAGCAGTCACGTGCGGTCTTGGCGGAGGAACTGCAGAGCAGTGTGCCGTTCGACGGGGCCCACCAGGCCGGCATTCTCACCCCTGCGCCCGCGCAAGCGCAGGCTACGTTCGTGGCACTCGACTCGATCGCACCCAACCGCGAGCTACTGGCCGAGGCGCTGCAGACGCTGTGTACACGCGCGCGCGGGCTGACCCGAGGTGAAACGGTCGGCGCGCAGGAGATCGACGATCCCCCGCCGGACTCGGGCATCCTCGGCCCGGTTGACACGCCCGATGCGCTGACAGTGACGATCGGCTTCGGCGCCTCGCTGTTCGACGAGCGCTACGGGCTCGCCGCGCGCAAGCCGAGGCTTCTACGCCAGATGCCGAGCTTTGCTGGCAACGAACTCGACCCGACGCGCAGCCACGGCGATCTGCTGCTGCAGGTATGTGCCGCCCACCACGACACGGTCCTCCACACAGTACGCGAGCTGATGCGGGTGGTCGCGGGACGTCTCACTACACGCTGGAGCATCGACGGCTTTCAGAGCGTCAGGCGCGGGCCCAGCCCGCACAACAACCCGCGCAACCTGTTCGCCTTCCGCGACGGCACCGCTAATCCCGACGTCGCCGACGCGGGGCTCATGGACGAGCTGATCTGGGTGCAGGCCGGCTCTGGGGAACCGACGTGGGCCACAGGCGGCACGTACATGGTCGCGCGCGCGATCCGCATGCACGTGGAGTTCTGGGATCGCGTCGGCATGTTCGAGCAGCAAAACATGATCGGCCGCGACCGTGTGAGCGGGGCGCCGCTCGGAGGCACCGACGAGTTCGAGGAACCCCGCTACGACCTCGACCCGCAGGGCGAGCGCATACCCCTAAACGCCCACATCCGACTGGCCAACCCGCGCACGGCGCCCACCGCTAACCAGCGCATCCTGCGCCGCGGCTACAACTACGACCGCGGCATCGACGAGGCCGGCGACCTCGACCAAGGGCTGATGTTCGTCGCCTTCAACCAGGACGTCAAACGCCAGTTCGAAACGATCCAGGCGCGGTTGAGCGAAGAGCCGATGATCGACTACATCAGCCCCGTGGGCGGAGGCTACTTCTTCGCGCCCCCAGGCGCGCGCGGGCCGGGCGACTGGGTCGGCTCGGGCTTGTTCTCCTGAGCCTGATCGAGGGCGCTCATCCGCTTTGGGACGTGGTCGCGCCGCCGCATACCCGCGGCGCGAGCGGAAAATCCCCTACCACAGTCCAAATTGCTCAAGCAAGTTCCCGGTCGGGCCGATTGACTGCCAATGGACGCGACGATCGATCGGTGCTCTGCACATGCCGGCGACTTCTAGTCAAGCCGAGCGCGAACGCAAATCAAGCGCGAACTCGCGAGTCGGCGGTGTGCTGACAGCGCTGCTGGGGCTCTGCGTGACGCTGTGCACCACGAGCACGCTCCCCGCCGCCGCCGCCTCCGCTTCTGCCTCCGCCTCCGTTCCCGTCGCTGCCTCCTCCCCCTCCGCTTCCTCCTCCTCCGCTTCCTCCCCCTCCGCTTCCTCCTCCTCCGCTTCCTCCTCCTCCGCTTCCTCCTCCTCCGCTTCCTCCTCCTCCGCTTCCTCCTCCTCCTCCTCCGCCTCCGCCTCCGCCTCCACCGCAAAGCCGTACTTCTCCTGCTCCGGCAGCGGCCTCGCGCAACATGGCTGCCTGCGCACATCCTCGCTCGCCCAGGCAAGCTACGAGGAAGTAGAAGAACCCGAAGAAGAAACGCCGGAAGGCAGCGAAGAAACGGCTACAGCCGAAGTCGAAGCCGAAGAAGCCGAAGGCGGCGAATCGGTCCTGCCCACGAGCGCCTCCGCCAGCTCAATCGTGATCTCTCACCTGAAACTCACCCCCAGGGCGACGGCCGCGCTGACGCAACGGCTGCCCTCGGCCTCGTCGATCGGCTTCTCGTTCACGCTGAGCGGGCCCACCAGCTTGCACGTCGCGATCGTGAGGCAGACGAGCACAGGCGGACACAGGCACTGGACCATGCTGCCCGACTCGCTGACGCTGTCGGTCGGCGAAGGCCACGCGAGCCGCTCGCTAAAGGGGCACAACCACCTGCCTGTGGGGCGCTACCGTTTGACCGTGGGGCCGGCCGGCGGCCACTCACGTTCGATCTATCTGAGCGTTCGACGGTAGGCTTGGAGGAGCTTGGCACGACTGCTTTTCATTGTTAGCCTGCCGCTGGCCTGCGTGTCGATCGTGCTTGGCATGCCTGGAGGCACCATCACGGCTGCGTCGGCATCCTCGGGTTACATTGCGCGCCCGGCGTGCGCACCACCTGCACCTGGAACAGCCAGCTGCCTAGCCCTTCAACTGCAGCCAGCAACGGCCGCCGCTCGCGCGCGAGTTCATCCATTCGGTGTTGCAAGCAACACACATGCAGGAGTGGCGGTCGCCACGGAATGCTCCTACGCATACAAAGCCTCTTGCTTGACTCCGCTGGATCTGAATGACGCGTATTTCCCCGGCGAACAGCCGGACGGCCCCGAATCGGAATCCGAACGGCAGACGATCGCGCTGGTCGATGCCTACAACGACCCCGAAGCAGAACGCGACCTTCGAGTCTACGACGAAGAATTCAAACTTCCTGAATGCAATGTCGCAAACGGCTGCTTTGAGCAGGTAAATGAATACGGGGACTCCGCGCCGAGCAGCCTTCCCTTCCCCGAGACCGAGATCGAACTGGAAGCCAAGGAAGCATTGTGCAAGCTCAAAAAAGCTCAACAAAAAGCACTATGTAAGACCGTCGAAGAAGCTCAGGGCTGGTCGCTTGAGATCGCGACCGACGTAGAGACAGCTCACGGCGTATGTCAAAACTGCCGCATCCGGCTAGTGGAGGCAGGCTCACCGGAATATGCAGAGCTGCAGACCGCGGAGAGTGCCGCTGTCGCGCTGCATGCCACCGAGATATCCAACTCGTGGGGTGGTCCTGAAACCGAAGCCACCAGTGAAGATTTCAACCATCCAGGAATCGTGATCACCGCGGCAGCCGGCGACGAGGGCTACCTCAACTGGGAGCAGTATGCGACGCGCAACGAAAGCGGCTCACCGTACTTCGAGGGCGCCGACTACCCCGCGTCGTCACCGAATGTAGTTGCCGTCGGCGGCACCAGTCTCACGCTCGATCCAAACGGCGCCTGGGCAAGCGAGACCGTTTGGAACAAAGAAGGTGAGGCCGGCGGTGGAGGATGTGGCGAACAGCCGGCTCAACTTTGGCAACGAGAAGACTCCGAAAAGGTCGGCTGCGCCGACGGCAAGAGAGCCGTGGCGGACGTCTCAGCCGACGCCGATCCCACAACCGGCGCCGCCATCTACGACTCTGTCCCCTATCCACACGAAACCGAACCGCTCGATTGGGTAGCCGTCGGCGGCACGAGTCTCGCTTCGCCAATCATCGCCTCGATGTTCGCGCTCGCGGGAGGAGCCCACAACGTCCCCTATCCGGCGCAAACGCTCTACTCGCATCTGGGCTCCCCCCTGCTGCACGATGTCACGGTTGGCGGAAATGGAGCATGCGACCAGGAGTACTCGTCCTGCAGCGGTTCGCTCTCCTCGCCACTGGACTGCGGAGCGGGGACGTGGATCTGCAATGCCACCACCGGCTATGACGGGCCGACCGGCGTCGGCACCCCGAGCGGACTCGGAGCATTCAAGCCCAGCGAAGAAGGCGCCAAGACGAACAAACCCGTCGAAGAAGGGGTCAAATCGAAGGGTGCTTCCGAAGGAGGAAGCGGTGGTTCCGGCGACACGACCAAAGAAGAAGGCGACAATGGCGGCTACCCCCGGCGGAAATCCCAGTTCGACCCCAACCGCAAACGGCAGCGGCACATCCACCACCACAGGCCCGTCCCCAGGCGGCACCAAGGCCGTGACGCCCGCGCGCATATCAGCCCTGGCCCTCACCACCTATGCGCGCGATGCCCTGCGACATAGCCGTCTGGATAGCCGGCTGGCGATCTCGAGCCTTGCATTCTCGTGCGTGCTGAACCGCGCGACTTCGGTCAAGCTCACGCTAGCGGTCCAGATCCGCTCGGCCGGCCGTGCTCGCTGGCGCTTGCTCGACAGGTCGCTTACGTTCGCAGCGATCCAGGGCGTCAACCGCCGCCGGCTGCACGGCTCGAGCATGTTGGCGCCAGGCACCTACCGCCTGACGCTCACGCCGGCGGGCGGCGCGGCACGGTCGCTGACGATTCGCGTCCCCTGAGATCTTCTTGGGCGTAGCCCGAGCTGGGATCCCCTACTGTCGCCGCGGCCCGAATCCGTTGTGTTCGCGTCGATCGGAATCGGGCTCGCTGAGGGGACGCTGGCTAATTTCGCGCTCCAGTGCCTCGCCGCGCTCAGTCAGCCACCACGAGTTGGGTGTACCGCGTGCCGCGCTGGTGCCGCTGCGATTGGCGATCAGCCCCTGAAACTCCAACCGCGTGAGGATCTTCGAGATCTGCCCCTGGTCGACGATGCCCAGCCCGTTCGGCCACCTCGCGGTTGCTCGCCGCCGGAAGCTCGGCGATCGCCTTGAGCACACGTGACGTGCGATAGGTCAGACGAGTCGCGGGCGACTCCTGCATACCGTCCCCCATCGCCGGCGCCTCTGTCGAGCTCTGCCTGCGCCTGCCCGGTGGCGCCACCCGGCTCAATTCTCTACCGGCCACCGCCGCCCCCAGATAGGGAAGCACGATCAGATTCATCAACTCGCCGTGCAGCTCCAGCAACGCGGCTCCGCTCTCCCCCGGAACCACGAAGTCGCCGGCCGCGGCCGCGCTGCGATCGCGCAAACGCGTATAGAGCACCGCCGCCACAGCGCCTACGACCCCTTCCGCGACCAGGCGACTGGGAGCGCGCGCGCCCACGGCTGCCGTCCGCCCGCGGTCGACGACCTCGCATAGCTCGGCCATCACCTGTGAGCGACGCTCGAGCACGCGCGGGCCGCCGCCCGCCGCGTGCACCACACAAAGCTGCGCGAGCTGGGGCTCCTCGTCGAAGAATCGCAGCAGGGCCGCCAAACCCGCACGAACCTGCTCGCGCCAGCTCGCCCCCATGTCAGTGGCCTCCACGACCGCCCCTCGCGCCCTCAGCACACCCCAATCGAAGCTTGCCAGGAAGCAGTCCTCGATGTCGGCGAACTGCTCGTAGAAGAGTCTTCGCGACACCCGGGCGCGAGCGATCACGCGCGCCACGGTAAGCGACGATGCGCCGCGGATGGCCACCTCCTCGGCCATCGCCCCGAGGATCCTTGATCGCTGAATCTCCTCCACGTTTTGAGCGCGTCGCCAACCCAGACCACCCGATCCTTTTCGAGCGACCCCAAGATGCAGCGCGTGTGCTTGATATTACCTATGCCCGGAATCTGCCTACTGTCCACCCGACGGCAGCCCGCAACCCGGGCGGAGTCGGCCCCATCGATCGGGCCCGAGACGGCCTGGTCAAGCGAATTCGGGCGCGTGCAAGTCCGCGTGCACACGGGCCCGAGGACTTGTGATCGACAGCTGGCGTGGCTAGCTTGCGCAGGGCAGCGACCACCCACCCCCCCCCCACTCGACGGGTGCTTGCCGACATCCAGATGAGCAAATTCAACCTGTCCATCATCCGCCTGCGCCACGCGCTTGCGCTGCTCGCGCTTTTCGCCGCCGCGATGGCGGCGCCTGCGCTCGCTGGACAGTCGCAGGGCACTCTGGAAAGCGGTATCTCCTCCTCAACCGCCAAAGAGAGCGCGCTGAGCGCTGAAATCCAGGCGGACTCCAGCAAGATCGACGGCTTTCAGGGCAATATCGAAGACCTCAAGACACGCCTCGACGCGCTCGAAACGACGCTGGGAGTCGAGAAAGCGCTGCTCGACCACCTCAAGACGCAGCTTGCCTCGGCACGTTCGCGACTGGCGAGGCTGCAGGTCGAACTGGCCCTGGACAGAAAGGTACTCGTCGCCCAGGTCATCGCCGCCTACGAGGATCCGCCGCCGAGCATCGTCACCGTGATCCTCGAGGCGCACGGTTTCGGCGACCTGATCGAGCGTGTCGACGACCTCAAGGCGATCGGCCAGGAGAACGCCACCGCGACCGTGCAAGTCGCCGACGCGCGCAGAGCCGTGGCCAGGGAAACTCAGCATCTGACCGTCCTGACAGACAGCTCCGAGCGCGAGACGACGGCTGTGCTCGTGCAACGCGACGAGGTAGCCCACCTGCACCTAGCGCTGCTCGACCATCAACTGCAGTACATCCAGGCGCGCGACCGCAAGAGCACGCAGTTGAACGAAATCCGCTCACACCAGCGCTCGCTCGAAAAAGAACTGGTCGCGATCGCCGTGCGCGAGTACGCCTCGCAGAACCAGTCGTTCGCGACCGGCTACGCGACCGAATCGCGGCGGCCCCTCGGGCGAATACGGTTTCTTCCAGGCGCCCGGCACCAACTACAGCGTCGGCGTCGAGCCGATCCTCGTACAGCGCCTGAACACGCTCGGCAAGGCGCTGCACCTGCACCTGATCGGGATCTCCGGCTATCGCACGCCGCAGCACTCGGTCGAGGTGGGTGGCTTCGCCAACGACCCGCACACGCGCGGGGAAGCCTCGGACACGCCGGGCATCGAAGGCGTGCCGGAGTCGATCCTCGAGAAGTTCGGCCTCACGCGCCCTTTCCCCGGGCCCGGCCGAGGCCGACCACATCCAGCTGCTCGGCAGCGCCCCCTGAGAAGGCTCTCTCGTCGATGGCGGTTTGAGTCTCTGGCCGAGATGTCGACATGTATTTTTCTGAGATCCTTACAGGACGTAATTATTTGCGTCTGTAGGGATCTGGTTTTTTACAAACCACAACACAGGCCCCGAGGACCCAAGGGCGTGTGTTGCGCCGCCGGCCCCGCAGACCGAGACGGCTGGACGCCAGACCGACACACAGGCCGACGCAGTTAGACGCCAGACCAGCGGGACGCCAGACCCACACAGTTAGACGCCAGAGCGACTGGACACCAGACCGACACAGCGCGACTCAGGCGCCCAGCACCGTCGGCGCCCCATAGGCCGCCAGGATGTCGGGCAGCGCGACGCTGCCGTCCTCGCGCTGACCGTTCTCCACCAGCGCGATCAGCGTGCGCCCAACCGCCACGGCCGTGCCGTTGAGCGTGTGCAGCATCTGCGTGCGCTTCTCGCGGCGCACGCGAATGTTCAAGCGCCGCGCCTGGTAGTCGGTCGTATTGGAGCAGGAGGTCAGCTCGCGATAGCGCCCCTGGCTCGGCAGCCACGCCTCGCAGTCGTACTTCTTAGCGGCCGAGTTGCCCAGGTCGTTTACGGCGATGTTCACGACCCGATAGGGCAGCCCAAGCTCGCTGAGAATCTCCTCCTCGATCGCGAGGATGCGCTCATGCTCATCTGCTGACTGCTCAGGCTCGACGAAGCTGAACATCTCGACCTTGTCGAACTGGTGTACGCGAAAGATGCCGCGCGTGTCCTTGCCGGCCGCCCCGGCCTCGCGTCGAAAGCAGGGCGAGAAGCCGGCATAGCGCAACGGCAGTCGCTCGGCCGGCACGATCTCTTCGTCGTGCAACGATGCCAAGGCCACCTCGGAGGTGCCGACGAGATACAGATCGTCGTCGGCGAGCCGATAGATCTGCTGCTCGGTGTCGGGCAGAAAGCCGGTGCCGTACAGAGCTCGCTCGCGCACCAGTACCGGCGGAATCACAGGCTCGAACCCGTGCCCGCGCAGCTTCTCAAGGACGAAGCGCACAAGCGCCAACTCTGTCATCACCAGATCGCCCTTGAGATAGGCAAAGCGCGCCCCCGAAAGCTTTGTGGCGTGATCGATGTCGATCATGGCACCGGCCAGTTCCAGGTGGTCGCGCGCCCCATCCCCCCCCACACGAGCCTCCCCAACGACCCTAACGATCTCGTCCTCGGGACCCGGCGCCGCTGTCGGGTCGGGCAAATTTGGAAGCGGCGCAAGCACCGCCTGCAGCCGCTCTTCGATCTCAGAGAGCTCGTGGCTCAGCTGCTTCTCACGCGCGCCCACCTCGCGCTGAGCTGCGATCGCCTCGCTCGCGTCCTCCCCCGCGCGCTTGGCCTGCGCGATCGCCTCGACGACGGCGTTACGCTCGGCCCGCAACCCCTCAAGCGAAGGGATCAGCGCACGCCGCTGCTCGTCGAGATCGAGTACGAGCTCCAGACCTGCGGCAGCATCGCCGCCGCGTCTCCCCAACGCGGCGCGCACGCACTCGGGGTCTTCGCGGATCAGCTTGAGATCGAGCACAGTCAGGGAGCCTATCCGCCCGCCACCCCACCCAGGGTTCAGCTACGCACCGCCGAGACGCATAGCGCTCGCGCGCTATTTCGTGGACAGGGTGATGTTGACCGACGGCACGTGTTGCGCTTGCAACCCGGAATACTGCGCCAGGAACTTCGCCACTTCCTGGGCGTCGTCGCCGACGACGAGGTTCTCGGGCATGATCGCGCCCGAGAAGCCGCCGTTGCGGATCGCGTAGAGAACCTGTTCGACGTTCTCCTTGCGGATGTTGAAGTTCGGCCCGTTGGTCTTCACGCGATCCTTAATCGACGTGGCCGAGCCCTGGGCCCCGACGACGGCAAGCGTGTGGCAACCGGAGCAGTGATCGCGGAACAGCACGGCCCCTCGGTAGTAGGGACTGGTCTTGGCAACGGATATCCCCTGCGAGCCGCAGGCGGACACCCCTACGGCAACCGCGAGCAACATCGTTGCAAGGACGAGCATCTTCATCGGCGGCCTCATGCGCGCCGGAATATATCGGTTGCGCTCCGCGCCCGAACACGTCAAGCGTCGAGGAGGAGCGCACAGCTGTCGCGGAGCTGCTTTCAAAACCCGTGAGCGGTTTCGGCCGCACGCAGTGCCAGGAACACGACAACAAGCGCCGAAAGGCACATCACCCCCATCTCGCGACGCACGATCAGCGCCACGATCTGCTGCTGCTCATCCTCCGGCAGCTCGCCGACGGCCTGGGCGCTGGGGATCTCACGCTGGTCGAGGATCGTCTGTGCCGAGGCGACGCGCAGCTGCTCGGCGACGAAGGCGATCGCCAGCGGCAGAAGCGCATAGAGATAGAAGAGATTTTCGCTGGAGGAATGTCCTGCCACGGCGAGCACACCGACCGCGATCGCGTACACGATCGCCGCCACCTGTGCGACTCGTAGCAGCACCCAGAAGCCGCGGCTATCTTCTCGGCGATACCAGCGCCAAGCGCCTAGCAACCCCGGCACAACGTTCAGCGCGGCTAGCACGAACGCCCCCCACACGACCGCTGTGGTCATCTAGCGACCCTCAACGACGTTCCATCCGATCGTGACGCAGATCACACGCGACATCAGGCCCAGCATGCGCCCCGACCCTAAACGACACCCGCCCGTCGGCGGTCCCCATCGAGGCAATCGTCACTATGTAACAGTCTGTCACAAGCGGTGATATAACAGCCCCCGTGCTGCGCAGCTATCTCCCCGCGATCGTGTTCCTCGCCCTCGGCGGCGCCGTCGGCGCCATCTTCACGGTACTCAACACGATGGTCGGCCCGCATCGACGGGCAGAGCACAAGCAGGATCCCTACGAGTGCGGCCTGCCCTCGGAGGTCAAGCGCGGCATGCGCTTCGGGATCAGCTTCTACCTGATCGCGATGCTGTTCATCCTGTTCGACATCGAGGTCGTCTTCCTGTACCCGATCGCCGTACAGCTGAAGGCCTACGGCGGCTATGCCCTGGCCGAGACGATCACCTTCATCGTGCTGCTGATGGTGGCGTTCGTCTACGTCTGGCGCCGGGGAGCGCTCGAGTGGAGATAAAGCGCGAGCCGCTGCCCCGCCGCGCCACGAGCGCCGTCGAGATCGACGCAAGCGGCTTCCGCGTCAACCAGCACGACTCCAAGGAACTGCTGCGCGGCGCCGAGCTGCTCGGCCCGACCGCCCCTGCAAGCATGGACGGAGAGGAGCTCGAACGCTACGTCCACGAACGCGTGCTCACCACCACGCTCGAGAAGGCCGTCGCCTGGGGCCGCTCGAACTCGTTCTTCCCGCTCGCCTTCGGCCTCGCCTGCTGCGCGATGGAGCAGTTCCAGACTGCCGGCCCGCGCATGGACATCGCCCGCTTCGGCTTCGAGGCTTTCCGCGCCTCCCCACGCCAGGCCGACCTGATCATCCTGGCTGGTCGCGTGTCGATCAAGATGGCCCCGATCATCCGCCGCCTCTACGACCAGATGCTCGAGCCCAAGTGGGCGATCTCGATGGGCGCCTGCTGCAGCTCGATGGGCGTCTTCAACAACTACGCACTGGTGCCGGCCGACAAGTTCATGCCGATTGACGTGCACGTGCCCGGCTGCCCGCCGCGCCCTGAGAGCCTGATGCACGGCATCCTCAAGCTGCGCAAGATGGTGCAGGACGACCCCGAGGCTGGCTGGCGCGAGCGCTACGGGGCACAGGGCACAGAGGAGACCCTCCCCGGTGCCTGACGCCACGGGCCTGGAGTTGCTCGCCAAGGACCTGCGCGAGAGCGGGAACATAGGCGCAGAGGCGATCCTCGGCACGTTGTACTTCCGCGGTCACGCGACGCTTGAAGTGCAGCCTGGGCGCATTCGCGCCGTGCTCGCCCAGCTGCGCGAGCGCGGCTACGCCTCGATGATGAGCGTCCACGGCGTCGACTATTACCCGCACGAGCCGCGCCTCGGCGTGCACTACGAGCTACTCGATATGGACAAGGTCGATCGCGTAACCGTCGTCGTACGCGTCTCAACCGAGGCGCCTGAGCTCGACTCGGTCACACCCGACGGCGAGGACGGAAAAGGCTGGCCCACCGCCGACCACCAGGAGCGCGAGATCTACGACATGTTCGGGGTCCTCTTCAGTGGCCACCCCGACATGCGCCGCATCCTGATGCCCGAGGACTACGAGGGCCACCCGCAAAGACGCGACTTCCCCGTTGGCGGCGAACCGGTGATCTTCACTTACAACGAACACGAGTCCTCCGGGCTCACGCGATGACAGTCGCCGACCAGCAGATCTCCGAGTATCGCCGTCGCGAGCAGAGCATCACGCTCTCCAAGGTGGAGTCCTCAGCCGAGGACACCCACGAGGAGCTGTTGACGCTCAACTTCGGCCCGCACCACCCGGCCACCCACGGCGTGCTGCGCCTGCTGGTGACGCTGCAGGGCGAGGTCGTGCGCTCGATCAAGCCGGTCATCGGCTACGTCCACACCGGCATCGAGAAGACCGCCGAGGACAAGGCTTACTGGAAGGCGATCCCAGTCGTGGAGCGGATGGACTATCTGTCCTACTACTTCAACGCGATGGCCTACATCGGCGCGGTGGAGACGCTGCTGGAGGTCGAGGTCCCCAAGCGCGCCCAGTACCTGCGCGTCATCCACCTCGAGCTCAACCGCATCGCCTCGCACCTGATCTGGCTCGGCACGAGCGCGCTGGACCTCGGCGCGGTCTCGATCTTCCTGTACTGCCTGCGCGAGCGCGAGCTGATCCTCGACCTGTTCGAGATGTCCTCCGGGGCGCGCATGCACACGCGCTATTTCCAGGTCGGCGGCGTGATGGAGGACATTCCCGTCGGCTTCGTCGAGAAGGCACGCGAGTTTACGAAGGTGATGCCGACACGCGCCGACCAGTACGGCGCGATCCTCAACTCCAACCAGATCGTGCTGCAGCGTCTGCGCGGCACCTGCCCGCTCGACGCCGACACTTTGCTGAGCCTTGGCGTCACCGGCCCGCTGTTGCGTGCCGCCGGCAATCCGTGGGACCTGCGCAAGGCCGCCCCCTACAGCTCTTACGAGGACTTCGACTTCAAGATCCCGGTAGGCACCGTCGGCGACAACTACGACCGCTTTGCCGTGCGCGTCGCCGAGATCTACGAGTCGGTGAAGATCATCGACCAAGCGCTCGACGGTTTGCCCGAGGGCCCGCACATCACGACCGACCGCAAGATCGCGCTGCCACCGCGCCATGAGCTTGCGACCTCGATGGAGGCGCTGATCCACCACTTCAAGCTCGTCACCGAGGGCTTCAGGGTGCCGCCGGGGGAGATCTACTACCCGATCGAGTCGCCGCGCGGCGAGCTGGCCTGCTTCGTGCGCTCCGACGGTTCATCGAAGCCAGCACGCGTGCACATGCGCGACCCCTCGTTCGTGAACCTGCAGGCTTTGTCGCACATGGCCGAGGGCTCCTACATCGCCGACATGATCGCCACGCTGGCGATGCTCGACCCGATCTTGGGGGGGATTGATCGATGAGCTTGCTTGTGGCAAATCACACGATATCCGGCGTGGGTCGAGACTTCGAAAATGGCGATGCCCCCCGCGCGCGCGGGGGGAGGCCCAAATGAGCAATACAACACCCCCGGTGACACCCCCTGTGTCCGTCCCCGCGGAACTGCGCGCCGACATCGAGGCGCATATGGCCCTTTACCCCGACAGCCGCTCGGCCGCGTTGCCGGCTTTGGAGGCCGCGCAGCGCGTCCATGGCTGGTGCTCGCCCGAGGCGATCGAGCAGGTCGCGGAGGTGATGGGCGTGACTCCCGCCTATCTCGCCGCCGTAGCGACCTTCTACGACATGCTGGAGACCGAGCCCGTCGGCAAGCACAGCATTTACGTCTGCACGAACATCTCCTGCTCGCTGTGCGGAGCAGACGCTCTGCACGCGGCTGTCAGCGAGGCGGCTGGAGACGACCCGGAGTTCAACGTGCGCTCGTTCGAGTGCCTCGGCGCCTGCGACATCGCACCGATGGCCTCCGTCGACGGCGTGTTCGTAGGGCCGCTGACACTCGGGGACGTGCCGCAACTGCTCGATGACGTCCGCGCCGGACGCCCCGTGCTACCCGACAAGCAGCTCTCGACGCGGCTTGTGGCCGACCCGAACGCCAACTCGCGCGAGTTCCCTGCGCATCCGATCGAGGCCGGCTCGACGACGGACGCTTCCGGTGGTGGCGTCTCAACGACCGCCCAGACTCCTCCCGCCGAGTCGATCGGAGGCAAAGGCATATGACCGAAGCGCTGCTCTTCAAGGACATCGACGAGCCGGGCCTCGCGACACTCGATGTTTACGTCAAGCGTGGCGGCTACGAGTCGCTGCGCAAAGCGCTGGCGATGACGCCCGAGGACGTGCTCGCACAGCTTGAAGCCTCCGGCCTGCGCGGGCGCGGCGGGGCCGGCTTTGCGATGGGCAAGAAGGTGTCCTTCCTGCCCAAGGGCACGATCGACAAGTACCTCGTCTGCAACGCGGACGAGTCCGAGCCCGGCACCTTCAAGGACCGCGAACTGATGCAGAAGTCGCCGCACATGCTGATCGAGGGGCTGATCATCGCCTCCTACGCCGCCGGCGCCACCCGCTCCTTCATCTACATCCGCGGCGAGTACGTACACCAGGCCGACATGCTCGACGCTGCGCTTGCCGAAGCGACGGCTGCCGGCTATATCGGCGAGAACATCCTTGGCTCGGGACACTCGCTCTCGCTGGTGGTGCACCGCGGCGCCGGCGCCTACATCTGCGGTGAGGAGACCGGGCTACTAGATTCGCTGGAAGGCAAGCGCGGCAACCCGCGCCTGAAGCCCCCCTTCCCTGCCAACCAAGGGCTCTACCAGGGGCCGACGCTGATCAACAACGTCGAGACGCTCGCGACCGTGCCCGCAATCATCAGGATGGGCGGCGAGAACTACGCCAAGCTCGGCACCGAGACCTCCAAAGGCACGAAGCTAGTGTCCGTCTCCGGGCACGTGCAGAGGCCAGGCAACTACGAGATCGAGCTCGGCGCCCCTTCGCGCGAGATCATCTACGGGCTCGCCGGCGGCCCTCCCGAGGGGCGCGAGGTCAAGTGCTGGTTCCCGGGCGGCTCCTCCTCGCCGGTGCTCACGAAGGAGGATCTCGACCTTCCCTACGACTTCGAAGCGATGGCCAAGGCCGGCTCGATGCTCGGCTCTGGGGCGATCATCGTCGTGGACGACTCCACGCCGATCCTCGACGTCGCGCTGAAGGTCGCGAAGTTCTACCGGCACGAGTCCTGCGGCAAGTGCACGCCCTGCCGCGAGGGCACCAACTGGACCGTGAAGATGCTCGAACGCATCGACGCGGGGACCGCGACGCCGATGGACATCGAGATCATGGCCTCTGTGCAGGAGCACATCATCGGCAACTGCCTGTGCGTGCTCGGCGATGCGATGGCGATGCCGATCGGCTCGCTGATCGCCAAGTTCAGAGACGAGTTCGAAGAGCACATCGAGGCCGCGCGCATCCGCAACGGCCTCGGCGCCGGGGCCGGTACCGCCGCCGGCGCCGACGTACCCGAGGCGACCCTTGCCGCAGGAGCGCTCAGCTGATGCCCAGGCCAGAAGCGAAGACGATCACCTTCACGATCGACGGGCGTGAGGTGCAGGCGCCGGAAAACGCGATGCTTGTCGACGCCGCCAAGCTCGGCGACGTCGAGATCCCGGTCTTCTGTTACGAGCCGAAGCTCGGCAATCCCGTAGGCGCCTGCCGCATGTGCCTCGTCGAGATCGAGGGTATCCCCAAGCTGCAGACCGGCTGCTCAACGCCCGTCAAGGACGGGATGGTCGTACACACCCAATCTGAGCGCGTGAAAGTCGCCCAGGAATCGGTCGTCGAGTTCCTGCTCGTCAACCATCCGCTTGACTGCCCCGTGTGTGACAAGGGTGGCGAGTGTCCTTTGCAGGACATCACTTTCGGCTGGGGCCCAGGTAAGACGCGCTTCGTCGAGGAAAAGCGTCATTTCGTCAAGCCGCTTGCCCTCTCGGAGACGATCGCGATCGACCGCGAGCGTTGCATCCTCTGCTACCGCTGTGTGCGCTACAGCCAGGAGGTAGCCGAGGACTACCAGCTCGTGCTGCTCGAGCGCGGCGCACACTCATACGTGTCGACCTTCGACGGCAACCCCTATGTGGCGCCGTTCAGCGGCAACATCGTCGAGTTGTGTCCGGTTGGAGCGCTGACATCGCGCAACTACCGCTTCCGCGCGCGTCCGTGGGACGTCGAGGATTCGGGCTCTGTCTGCACGTTGTGCGCGGCGCAGTGCAACGTATCGCTCACGGTCCGCGACGAGCGCGTGTTGCGTGTGCTGGCGCGCGACCACACCGAGGTGGACGACGGCTGGCTGTGTGATCGCGGACGCTTTGCCTATCCCGCGCTTGGCGAAGGCCGCGTCACACAGCCGATGATTCGCGACGGGGGCGAGCTGCGTGCCGTGTCCTGGGAGCGAGCGCTCGACGAAGCTGCCACACGCCTGAAGCGTGCGGGCGCGCAGACAGGGGCCCTCGCCGGGGGCGGCGCCACCAACGAGGAGGGCTTCCTGCTCGCGCGGCTCTTGCGCGAGGGCTTGGACTCGCCCAACATCGACTCGCGCGTCGCGGGCACGCTGCCGCTGGAGCTACACCAAGCGCTGGCCGAGCCGAGCTTGCAGGCCAAGGTCTCAGACCTGGAGTTCGCCCACGCCGTGCTCGCGCTGGAGTGCAACCTCGTGCCAGACGCGGCGATCCTCGACCTGCGCCTGCGCAAGGGCATGCGCCGCCACGGCATGAAGCTAGTGCGCGCGAGCGCAGCGGATCTACTCGATGGGGCCGGCGAGCTGGTAGCAAAGCTGAAAGAGGCCGGTGAGGAGATCGTGGTGCTGTGGGGCGAGCGGCTCACAGCGGGCCCCGACGGCACGCGTGCAGCACAGGCGCTGCTGGACTTGGTCCGGACGCTCGGCATCGCCGACACCGACAACGCCGGCCTGCTCGAAATCCCGGCGCAGAGCAACGGCCGCGGACTGCGCGAGGCCGGAGTGCTGCCCAACGCCGGCCCGGGCTTGAGCTCCGTTGACGAGGATGGCCTCGATGCCCGCGCGATGGCTCGAGCGCTAAGGAACGGCGAGCTGAGCTGCCTCTACCTGCTTGGCGCCGACCCTTTGACGGGAGCAGCCGATGGGCAGGACCGCGAACTGTGGGGAAGCGCGCTCGCAAACGCGACAACCGTTATAAGCCACGCGATGAACTTGTCCGACGCGATCCGCGAGCACGCCGACGTCGTCTTTCCCGCCGGCGCCTACCCCGAGAAGGAGGGCACGATCGTGCACCCCGACGGGCGCATCCAACGCCTGCGCCCGGCCGTCGCAAAGCCTGGGGAGAGCCGTGCCGAGTGGCAGGTGATCGCCGATCTCGCCGCGCGGGTCGGGCTCGACCTCGACGTGCTCACCGGCGGCATGGCCTCCCAGCAACTGTTCGACGCGGTGCCTCAGTACGCGGGCCTCACGCTCGAGCAGATCGGCGGCAAGGGCCTGCGTCCGCACGAGCGCGCGACGGCGGTGGCCTCGTGACGCTCGCCCCCCGCGCAGGCCTGATGCCGTTCCCCGATGCCTCGGAAGCCAAGCGATGAACACACTCGCCGTCGTCGGCTTCTATGAAGAATGGTGGATCCAGATCCTCAAGGCGGTCGTGATCTTCGCCGTCGGGCTGCAGCTGGTGCCGATCGTGCTGCTCGCCGAGCGCAAGCTGCTTGGTCGCATGCAGGCCCGCTACGGACCCAACCGCGTCGGCCCCTTCGGGGCGCTGCAGCCGCTGGCGGACATCGTGAAGCTGCTGACGAAGGAGCAGTTCCGGCCGAGCACCTCGACGGGCTTCCTGTTCGCGCTGGCGCCCTGCATCTCGATCCTGACCGCCGTCGCGGCTTTCGCGATCATCCCCTTCGGCAACGTCCAGCACATCTTCGGCACGCCTGTGGGGCTGTACGGCGTCGACGTCTCGATCGGGCCGCTCTATCTGTTTGCCTTCGGCGCCGTGGCCTTCTACGGGATCATGCTCGGGGGCTGGTCCTCGGGCTCGAAGTACTCGTTCCTCGGCGCGATGCGCGGGGCTGCGCAGCTGATCTCCTACGAGGTCTCACAAGGCTTGGCGCTTGTCGGCGTGATTTTCACCGCCGGCACGCTGTCGCTGACGGGGATCGTCGAAGCCCAGCAGGGCATGTGGTACATCGTGCCGCAGTTCTTCGGCTTCCTCGTCTTCCTGGTGGCCGGCTTCGCCGAGACCAACCGCGCTCCCTTTGACTTGACAGAGGCCGACGCCGAGTTGGTCGGCGGCTACAACACCGAGTACGGCGGCGGGCGCTTTGCCTCCTACTACTTCGCCGAGTACCTCAACGTGCTCGTCGTCTCCGGCATCGTCACGACCGTCTTCCTCGGCGGCTGGCTGCTGCCCTTCGGGATCCATCCGCCCGGCTGGGTAGACCCGTTCGTGGTGCTGTTCAAGATGGGGCTGATGACGTTCCTGTTCATCTGGGTACGCGCCACCTTGCCGCGCCTGCGCTACGACCAGCTGATGAGCTTCGGCTGGAAGATCTTGCTGCCGCTGGCGACGCTCAACGCGCTCGTCACAGCCGTGCTGGTCGTGGTGACGCACAAATGACACGTGCACCGCAAAGCCCCCCTGTAGCTGACACGTGTTTGCAGCAAAGGCCCCCCGTGGCCGACACGCGTGCACCGCAAAGGCCCCCCGTGGCCGACACGCGTGCACCGCAAAGGCCCCCCGTGGCCGACACGCGTGCACCGCAAAGGCCCCCCGTGGCCGACACGCGTGCACCGCAAAGGCCCCCCGTGGCCGACACGCGTGCACCGCAAAGGCCCCCCGTGGCCGACACGCGTGCACCGCAAAGGCCCCCCGTGGCCGACACGCGTGCACCGCAAAGGCCACCCCTAACCGACACACGTTTGAGGAACACATGAGCTGGACTCCCGGAGACGACGTGATCCAGGTCATGCGTACGCCTGCGCCCGGTGCAGCTCGGGGGACATACCGCGCGTTTGGCGAAACCCTGCGTGGCATGAAGACGACGTTCGGGCGAATGCTCGAAAAACCCGTGACGCTCGAGTACCCCGAGGAGAAGACACCCGTCTATCCCCGCTTCCGTGGGCGCCACAAGCTGCACCGCTTCGAGGACAGCGGGCTGGAGAAGTGTGTCGGCTGCTCGCTGTGCGCCGCCGCCTGCCCGTCTGACTGCATTCGCGTCGTCGCCGCTGAGAACACGCCCGAGCACCGCGTGTCCGCCGGCGAGCGCTATGCGGAGGTGTATGAGATCAACCTCTCCCGCTGCATCTTCTGCGGCTACTGCGAGGTTGCCTGCCCCTTCGACGCGATCACGATGGGGCACGACTACGAGATGTCCGATTACACGCGCAGCGACCTGATCTTCACCAAGGAGATGCTGCTGGCCGAGCCGCTCGAGCGCACGCCGCTACGCCGGGAGGGCGAGTGATGGCGATACGCCCTGTGCACCAGCTCGCACGAACTTCTATTTCCCAAAAAACGATGGCCCGGTAGACGTGTCGGCAGTCCTCTTCTTCATCGCAGCGATCGGCGTGATCGCAGGCGCGATCGGTGTCGTCACATTCAGCAATCCCTTTTACAGCGTGCTCGCGCTCGTCGGGCATCTGCTCTCACTGGCCGTGCTGTTCCTGCTGCTGCGCGCGGAATTCGTCGCCGCCGCACAGGTCGTCGTGTACGCCGGCGCGGTGATGGTCCTGTACGTGTTCGTCGTCGCCTATGTGGGCGACGAGGAGCAGTCGCTGGACGGAGTGCTCTCGCGCCGTCCGCGCTCGCGCGGGGCCGATGGGCGCAAGCCGACCGGCGCCCTGTTCGCCGGCGTGCTGCTCGTCGAGCTGTTGATCGCGCTGCTCGGCAGCGGGCTGAAGGCCGTGTCAGACGACGGGGCTCCCTACGCCCCCGGTCCGCGCACGTTCGGCACGCCCGCCTACATAGGCAACCTGCTGCTGACGCGCTTTCTGCTCGTGTTCGAGGCCTCCTCGCTGCTGCTGTTGATCGCGGCTGTCGGCGGCGTCGTGCTCGCCCGCCGGCGCCGCGGCCTCGAAGACGACGAGGAACGCGACCGTCTCACCCCGCTTGACATCCTGCGTCCGCGCGGCACCGGCACGATGGTCGAGGGCGTCGAAGGGCTGGCGCTCGCGCACGCCCGCGGGGCAGGCGATCTCGACGACGAGCGCTCCGACCCAGACGGAGGCGGCTGGTGAGCATCGGCTGGTACCTCGCCGTCTCGGCGATCGTCTTCTGCACGGGCGCCTTCGGCGTGATGACACGTCGCAACCCGCTTGTCGTGCTGCTCTGCCTGGAGCTGATGCTCAACGGCGCCAACCTCTCGCTGATCGCCTTCTCGCGCATGTGGGGCAACGGCGACGGGCAGATCCTCGCGATCATCGTGATGACCGTCGCGGCCTGCGAGGTCTGCATCGGGCTCGGCATGATCGTCGCGATCCATCGCCGGAGACTCCCAATCGACGTGGATGAGCTGAGGGAGCTCCAAGGATGATCCTGGACACGCATGCCGGCGCTGGGCGGCGTCCTCAGTCGCTCATGTGCAAAGCACATTCGCGACTTGCCTGTGCCCCGAAGGAGTACGTCCTTGCTCAGCTTGGCCTGCGTGGCCAGGACGGCCGTGCGTGGGAGGAGCGGGCATGACGACCACCTACGGCTGGCTGGTGCTGGCGTTCCCGCTGCTGGGCACGCTCGTCATCGGGGCGAACTTCAAAAGGCTGCCCGGACACACCGCCGGCTGGATCGGCACCGGCGCGATCTTCCTTGGCTTCCTGGCGGCGCTGGCGACGCTGATCTCGCTGCAAAGCCACGCGCCCCACGACCGCCAGCTCGTCTCCTCGCTGTGGAACTACGCGAGCAGCGTCGGTATCGACGCGCAGATGTCGATTCTCGTCGATCCGCTGTCGGTCTTCATGATCCTGATCGTCACGGGCATCTCGACCACGATCCATCTGTACTCGGTGTCCTACATGGAGGCCGACAAAGGGTTTGCGCGCTACTTCGCCTACCTCAACTTCTTCGTCTTCTCGATGCTGCTGCTCGTCCTCGCGGGCAACTTCCTGCTGTTGATCGTGGGCTGGGCGTTCGTCGGCGCCGCCTCCTATCTCCTGATCTCCTTCTGGTACCGGCGCTCGACCGCCACGAAAGCCGGCATCAAGGCGTTCGTGATCAACGTCGTCGGCGACGTCGGGCTGGTGCTCGGCACGTACTTCCTCTTCAAGCACACGGGCACGCTCGATTTTCTGAAGGCGTTCAAGGCCGCGCCGAACGTGTTCACAAGCGGGGAAGGCGACGTCACCGCCGGCTGTTTGCTGCTGCTCGTCGGGGCGTTCGCCAAGTCCGCGCAGATACCGCTGCACACCTGGCTCCCGGACGCGATGGAGGGACCGACACCCGTCAGCGCCCTGATCCACGCCGCCACGATGGTGACCGCCGGCGTGTACCTGATCGCGCGCATGCACCCCTTCTTCGAACTGGCACCCGCCGCGCAGGACGTCGGGGCGATCGTCGGCTGCGCGACGCTCGTGATCGCCGCCACAATCGCGCTGACGCAGACCGACATCAAGCGCGTGATCGCCTACTCGACGATGTCGCAGATCGGCTACATGATTATGGGGGTGTCTGTCGGCGCCTATGCCGCCGGCATGTTCCACCTGATGACCCACGCCTTCTTCAAGGCGCTGCTGTTCATGGGCGCCGGCTCGATCATCGGCGCGATGGGCGGCGAGCAGTCTCTGGAGAAGATGAAAGGCTTCAAGAAGGCGATGCCTTTCACGTTCGCCTGCTTCGTCATCGGCGGCCTTGCCCTGTCGGGCATACCGCCCTTCTCCGGGTTCTTCTCCAAGGACGAGATCCTGCTCGTCACCGGCGAGCGCGGCGGCTGGCACTGGGCTCTGTACGTGTTCGGCTACATCGGCGCGTTTATGACCGCGATCTACACCTTCCGCATGATCTTCCGCGCCTTCTACGGCGATCCGGTGGAGCAAGCGCGGGAGCTGGAAGGCGGCCACCTCTACCACCCAGCCGAGCCGACCAACCCGGCCAACGGGGAGATCGAGGACTACGGCGTCGGCTTCCCCGGTCCCACGCACGCGATCGCCGAGCGGGCGCTGCCGATGCGCGTGGCGATGGCGATCCTCGCGATCGGCGCTGTCGGCGCCGGGCTTGTGCAGATCCCCGACGTCGACTACGTGATCGACAAATTCCTCGAACCCAGCTTCTACGGCTCGACGCTGTACACCGTGCACACGCGCGACGGGCTGCTGTGGTTCGGGCTGGCGCTCGGCACCGTGCTCGGGCTGAGCGGGATCGCGATCGCTTACCGCATCTGGGTCAAGCAGCCCTCGATCGCTGTGAGCGCTCGCACGCGCTTCAAGCCCCTGTACACGCTGTTCGTGAACAAGTGGTACTTCGACGAGTTGATCGACGCGTCGATCGTGAAGCCCGTCGCCGCCGCCGGGCGCTTTGCCAGCACCACATTCGAGCGTGTGTTCGTCGACGGGGCGATCGTCGGCGGCGCCACCTCGCTCGTGAAGGCCGGCTCCGCGTCTGTGCGCGCCATACAGACCGGGCTCTTGCGCTACTACGCGGCGCTTGTCGTGCTGGGCATTGCGGCACTCGGCCTCTACTTCCTGCTGCAGACGTAATCCCAACATCGGCCCCCTTTGTCGACCATCTACTTCTTGACCACCACCCTCTTGACCACCACCCCCTGATGCCACCGCTATCGATCCTCATATGGCTGCCCGCCGCCTGCGGACTGCTCGGAGCACTCCTCCCAAGCGGCAGGCCCCCCGCGCGCGCGGGGGGCATCGCCGATTCGGACGCAGACTCCGCACCGCGCAAGTGGGGGCTGCCGGGCATACTCGCGCTGGCCGGGACACTCGCGGCGCTCGGGCTGGCGGTCGGCTACATCGTCCAGTACGGACCCGGTTCGCATGGGCTAAAGGACGTCACCGACGTCGTTTGGATCGCCGAACTCGGCATCCACTACAAGCTCGGTGTCAGCGGGCTGAACGTGCTGCTCGTCGGGCTCACGGCACTGCTGTTCTTCGTCGCCGTGCTCGCTTCCAACCTGCGCTCGTGGGAGCGCCCGCGCCTCTTCTACTTCCAGTTCATGCTCGCCGAGTCGGCCGTACTCGGCGCCTTTCTCGCCCAGGATCTTGCCCTGTTCGTCGCCTTCTTCGATCTGATGCTGATCCCGTTCTATTTCCTGATCGGGGCGTGGGGCACCGGACCGGACCGCGTGAAAGCCACGATCAAGCTCGTGATCTATACGCTCGTCGGCTCGCTGTTGATGTTGGCCGCCGCGATCGCGACCGGCGTGCTCGCCGGCGAGCAGAACGGCGGGCACATCACCTTCGTGCTCTCCCAACTGCAAGGGCTACCACTGAGCAAGGGCTCCCAAGAGTGGATTTTCCTGTTCTTCGCCGCCGCCTTCCTCGTGAAGATGCCCGCCTTTCCGCTGCACGGCTGGATGCCCGACGGCTACCGCGCGATGCCGATCGAGGTGCTGATGGTCTTCAGCGGTGTGCTTTCCAAGGTGGGCGCCTACGGCTTTCTGGCGATCGTGCTGCCGCTCTTCCCCCAGGGGGCCGCGCACTTCCAGACGCTGATGCTGATCATCGCGCTCTGCTCGATCATCTACGGGTCGGCGATGGCATTCACGCAAAACAACGCGCGCCTGATCGCCGGCTACTCCTCGGTTGCGCAACTCGGCTTCATCACGCTCGGCATCTTCGCCCTGAACCCGCAGGGCGCGCAGGGGGCGTTGCTGCAGATGGTCAACCATGGGCTGGTGGTGGCGCCGATCTTCTTCATAATCGCGCTGCTCGCGGCACGTGCCGGCGGCTCGGAGGACATCCGCCAGATGGGCGGCATCGCCTTCCGCGCGCCGGTGCTGGCCACGATCTTCCTCGTCGTCGCGCTCGCCACGCTCGCGATGCCCGGCTCGGCCAACTTCGTCGGCGAGTTCCTTATCTTGCTTGGCGTCTTCAAAGCGAAGCTGGCGATCGCCGCGATCGCCTTCAGCGGTGTCGTGATGGCCAGCGTCTACGCCCTGCGGCTGTTCATCGGCGCGATGCATAATCGCGTCGGCAAGGACGTGAAATCGCGCGACCTGACGCGCACCGACGCGCTCGTGCTCGTTCCCCTGCTAGCCGTGATCGTGTTCCTCGCGCTCTATCCCCAAGGGGCGCTCAAGCGCTCTGAAAACTCGGTCAGCGCTTCTGTGGCCGCCGCGCACACGGCGCTTACCACCGGCCCCTCGGCCCTGGCCTCGACAGAACCATGATCGTGCTCGCGACACTCAAAGGGCCCCATGTCGACTTCGCGGCGCTCTCGCCCCTGATCGCGCTGTTCGGCGGGGCGATCGTCGTGTTGCTCGTCGGGCTGCTCGGCTCGCGCTGGATCCGCGAGCAAGTCGTGCCGACACTCGCGCTTGTGGCTCTGGGTGCTTCGCTCGGCTTGTCGATCTGGCGTTGGAACACCCCCGAGTCGATCGTCTCCGGAGCGCTTCGCGTCGATCGCCTGTCGCTTACCCTGAACCTGATCCTCGCCGTCGGCGGGATGGCCACCGTGCTGCTCGCCTGGCGCTCGCGCGCCTCGCGCGAAGCGGCACACGGCGAGCTGCACGCGATGCTGCTCACGACAATCGGCGGCATGGCGCTGCTTGGCGCCGCACAGAACACCGTCGCCCTGTTCCTCGGGCTCGAGCTTCTATCGATCCCGCTCTACGTGCTTTGCGCGACCGAAATGCGCAACGAGCACTCGCTCGAGGCGGGGCTGAAGTATCTGATCGTGGGCTCGGTCGGCAGCGCCACACTGCTGTACGGGATCGCGCTGCTCTACGGCGCCACGGGCGCAACCGACTTCAGCGGCATCGCAAGCGCGATCTCCAGCAGCGGCCTGGCGAACAATGCGATGCTGCTCACGGGTGTTGCGCTCTGCGTCGCCGGGCTCGCCTTCAAGGCCTCCGTCGCGCCCTTCCACCAGTGGACGCCCGACGTCTATGAGGGTGCGCCCACCCCGATCACCGCCTTCATGGCCGTCGCCACCAAGGTCGCCGCGCTCGGCGTGCTGCTGCGGCTCTTCGACGTGGCGCTTATCGAAGTGCACGGCAGCTGGGGTCCCGCGCTCGCCGCGCTTGCGACGATCACGATCCTTGTCGGCAACGTCGGAGCGCTTGGGCAGTCATCGCTGAAGCGCATGCTCGCCTACTCCTCGGTCGCCCAGGCCGGCTACATCCTCGCCGGCGTGGTCGTCTCCACCCAGCTCGGCGCCCAGGCGCTGGTCTTCTACCTTGCCGTATACCTACCGATGAACATGGCCGCCTTCGCGGTGATCGTCGCCCGCGAGCGCGAAACGCGGGCGCTGGCCCAAGCCCGCAATCCTGAGGAGTGGCTGACCGAGGACGAGGACCCCGACGGCTGGGTCGGCGACTCGATCCAGACGCTCGCCGGTCTCGGCCGCGAACGGCCCCTACTGGCCTGGCCGATGACGATCTCGATGCTCGCACTCGCCGGCATCCCTGCCACGGCAGGCTTCATCGGCAAGTTCTATTTGATCGACGCGGCCGTGGCCGGTGGCTACACCTGGCTCGGCGTGGTGATCGTGGTTGGCTCGATGATCTCCCTCGGCTACTACCTGCCAGTGATCGCCACGATGTGGATGAGCCCCTCTCCGACCGCCGCGACGAGCCCGCCACCGGGGGCCGTTCCGGCGATCGCCGGCGGGTCGCCCGAGCTGGACGACGAGGACGGGCATAGCTCGACGGCCGGGCCGCCGGCTGGTGGCCGAACCGGCGTGGGCGGCGCAACGTCGCCCGCCATGCCAGGCGCGAGCGGCGCAGGCCTCACCACTGGCGCCGCGCGCCTGCAGCCCGAGGTCGCCTTCGTAGCCATCCTCGCCGGCGCCGCAACCGTCTTCTTCGGGATCGTCCCGCAGCCGCTGTTCAACCTCGTGCACGGAGTCGGCAGCGCGCTGGGGTTGCTGTAGGGCCTGGCAAACCCACAACATATGCCGTCCGTGCGATGACTCATGGTAAAATTCATGACCATGAAGACACGCATGAATATTTCCAAGGGAGGCCAGATCTCAATTCCGGCGCCGATTAGACGTCGGTGGGACACCTCGACGCTCTCCCTCAGAGACGAGGGTAATCGGATCGTGCTCGAACCTGCACCGGACGACCCGATCGCCGCAGCCGAGGGCGCGCTTGCAGACAAGATGATGAGCGCACTCGACCTTGAGCGCCTCAGGCGCGCTGCACGCGAGGACGAGCGGATCGCCGAGACCCGGCGCAGCAGCCGGTGACCCTTCTCGACGCGTACGCGCTGATCGCATTCATGGTCGGCGGTCCAGCGGCGACACAAGTTCGTACGATCCTGCGCGAGGGCGACGCGGCAGTCGCAACCACGAACCTCGCCGAGACACTCGACGTCTCACAACGCCTCTACGGCCTGCCGATCGCGCGTGCGATGGATGTGCTCGAGCCCTTGTTCGACGGGCCCCTCACACCAATCCAGCTCGACCTGACCGTCGCACAGAAAGCCGCCGAGATCCGTGCCAAGCACTACCATCGCACTTCTTGCCCTCTATCGCTCGCCGACGCTGTGCTGATCGCCTCAGCCAAACAGGACGACAGCATTGCCACCGCCGATCCCCACGTGCTTGCGGTAGCCGAGATTGAGAAGATCAAGCCAGTGGCGCTGCCTGAGCAGGGCTGAGGATCCAACCGAAACGACCGTGTTCGATCAAACACTTGTCGGATCCTGCCGTGAAGGCTGAACGTCAAGCGTCCGTTGCCGATACATGCCTCGGTGACCTCGATGCACCGACAGATACAACTCATCCGAGAGCTCATCCGCGAATCGCAGTATGCGGTCGATTCTGAGGCGGTGGCCGACGCGATCGTCGCGCGTGCGCTGGCGCGGCGTGCGGTGATCGGTACGACATTCCGAAACGACACACGTCCCACGGGTACCCAGGTGCGATCGTTCCGGCCCACCCGCAAGGCGCGGTCCTTTCGTCCTTGCACGGGCGCCGAGGACGCGTCGATGGATCCCTGGCGGCGTAGGTAGGGTCTACACGCGGCCCGCGTCGCGAGCAGACTCTTCGGCCGCCTGCAGCTGGCGCTCGACCAAGTCAAGGCCCGCATCCCAGAAACCCGGGTCGGCTAGGTCGATGCCCACGATCTGGCCGAGCTCCTGCGGCGAGCGCGAACCGCCGGCGGCTAGCAGCTCCAGGTAGCGCGGTACCAGCTCGTCGCCCTGCTGCTCATAGCGCTGGTAGACCGACAGTGCCAACAACTGGCCGTAGGCGTACGCATAGACGTAGCCCGGGGAACCGATGAAGTGCGGGATGTATGACCACCACGAGCGATAGCCATCGGTGATCTCGACCGAGTCGCCGAACATCTCCTGCTGGCTCTCGAACCACAGCTCGCCGAAGCGCTCGACCGAAAGCTCTCCCTGCTCGCGGCGAGACGTGTGCACCAACTCCTCGAAGCGGTTCATCGCCACCTGGCGGAAGACTGTCGCAAGTGCGCCCTCGATGTTCTCGGCCAGCAAAGCCAGGCGCGAGTCGGGCGAGGCGTCCTCTTCCAGCAGGCGCCCGAAGACGATCGTCTCACCGAACACCGAGGCAGTCTCGGCCAGCGTCAGCGGCGTTCCCTGATGAAAGACGCCCTGCTTGGCCGCCAAGGCGAAGTGCACGCCGTGGCCCAGCTCGTGGGCTAGCGTCAGCACGTCGCGCCGGCGCGAGGTGTAGTTGAGCATCACGTATGGGTGGGCCGAGGGCACGGCCGAAGCGCAGAAGGCTCCACCCCGCTTGGCTGGACGCACCGGCGCGTCGATGTAGTTGCCATCGAAGAAGACCCTGGCCACCTCTCCCAGCTTCGGCGAGAACGACGAGTAGCAGTCGAGCACCAACTCGCGCGCGTCGGCGAACGAGTAGCTCACTTCGTCCTTGGTGACCGCCGCCATACGGTCGTAGTCGGCGAGCCGCTCGACGCCGAGCAGGCTTGCCTTCAGGCGATACCAGCGCCGCGGCAGCTCATAGCGCGCACGGACCGCCTCGATCAGCGCAGACACGGACTCGTCGCTTGCCTCGTTTGAGAGGTTGCGCGCTGCCAGCCAGGTCGGGTAGCGACGCAGGCGATCGTCGGTGGCCTTGTCCGCTAGGAGCGTGTTGAACAGGAAAGCACGCGTGCGCAAACCTGGCCGCAGCGCCTCGGTCACCGCCTTAGCCGTCGAATGTCGCAACTCGCGATCGGCAAGCACGAGCCGGCTGAGCGCCACGTCGAGCGCCACCGTCTCGGGCGCTGCCACCGTCTCTGCGACCCGCTGCCCATCCCCTTTTGCGTTCGCCGACGCGTCATCGCTTTCCTCGTCGCCCGGCAACCGCACCTCGATCGCCGAAGTGAGCTCGTCGAACAGCCGTGACCATGCACTTGCTCCGGTGACCGCCTTCTCGGCGAGGATCTTCTCCTCTGGTTCTGAGAGCAGGTGCTTGCGGTAACGACGCACGTTGCGTAGGTGATGCGCACAGAACGACAACTGCTCGTCGTCGAGCAGCTCCTCTGCCTGCTTGTCGTCGAGCGCAGCCCATTCCAGCTCGAAGAACAGCAACGTCGTCTCGATCTCGGTGCCGCGCTCCTGCACCTCCTGCATCAACGCGCCTGCCGCCGGGTCGGCCGTGTCGACCGAGAAGCGCAGGGCCGCGTAGGTGCCGGCGCGGCCGACCAGCTCCTGGATCGCGGCCAACTCGAGCATCGCCTGCTCCAATACCGCGCTGTCTAGCTCAGCCAGCTTGCCCGCATAGCTGGCAGCGAACGCCCGCGAGCGATCGAGCGCCTGCGTCAGCTGCGCGCGCGCGCCGTCCTGTCCCTGGCCTTCGACGAGCGGTTCGAGATCCCAAGCCGTTTGCTCCAGCTCGGCGTCGGGTGAGGGGGATTGGCTGGCGTGCGACATTGTGATCGGCAGCTTATCTGCACGATCCAAGGCGGCGGTCTACGGGCGGGGCGTGCGTGGTCATGGACACTCGCCATTGGTGGATAAGGCCCTGAAACTGGGGGGGGCAGGGAAGCGCCCGGTCCGGGCTGTAGCATCGCCCGCCACGATGCACGAGACCACGCCCAGCGTCTTTCTGATTGCCCGTCCCTCGATCGACGTCGAGGGGATGCGCGGCTACCTGCAGCGACGTCGGCGGTGAGTCGTGGCTGGAGCGTCGCCTGGAGGAGGCCGGCGGAGCGCCCAACGGCGGCGAGCTGATCGTCGAGTTCGGCGGACGGAGCTGCTACCGCAGCTGGGAGCCCGGGCTCAACCCGAACGTCACCCGCGTGCGCACCGACCAGCGCGAATACTTCGCCAACATTTTGCGCAGCGCGCACGGCAGTGTGCTCGAGCACGCCAACTGGTCATTTGCGCTTCGCAACGTGAGTCGTGTGTTCACGCACGAGCTCGTCAGGCATCGCGCCGGCTCGGCCTTCAGCCAGGAGAGCCTGCGCTACGTGCGCCTGACCGACATCGGCTTCCGCGTACCGCCGGCGCTGGAGCCGGTGCGCGAGCAGGTTTTGAGCATCGTCGAGCAGCTCGAGGAATTTCAGATCAGCGCCGCCGAGCAGCTTGGCATCGACCAGGACGGCGTGCCTTTTCACGTCAAGAAGGAGGTCACCTCGGCGCTGCGCCGCCTCGCGCCGATCGGGCTCTCGACCGACATCCTGTGGACCGCCAACGCCCGCACCCTGCGCCACGTGATCGAGATGCGCACTGCCGACGGGGCCGAGGAGGAGCTGCGGCTCGTGTTCGACACGATCGCACGCATCATGCAAGGCCGAGGCGCCTGGGCTATTCCAGGACTTCACGCGCCAGCAGGATGGCGCGTGGGTCCCGGAGTACCGTAAGGTCTAGGACGAGCACCCTAGATGCACAACCGATTACGTGTCCATCGTGCGCGTGCGCCATGCGCCGAGCGCCAGGAACACGACGATCCAGGCGAGCAGCACGACGAAGGCCGTCCCGCCTGCCATCGTGACGGTTGCGCCGTGACCACCGCCCCTGTGTCGACCGGGCTGAAGTGCGCTGTCGCCTGGCTCAACAAGCCATCGCGAACGTTCCCAACCCTTCGATATTTGCGAGCACCGGACTTGCCACAACCAACCACGCGATCAAGGCGATGATCGCTCCGGGCTTGGATGTCGTGAGCGCGGCGAAACCGACCGCGACAACACACATCATGCCGGTGGAGAGCAGGAGGAAACCCAGGCCGTTGAGGATCAGAGACCCGCTCGGCGTCGGCAGGCCCGAGGCGAAGGCGAAGATCCCGATCAACAGGATCGCGTAGGCACCGAGCATCATCGCGAAGGTCACCGCAAGGGCCGCTGGCACGCGCGAGGCGAACAGCGCCAGGCGCGAGCGACCAGTGACAACGAGGTCTCGGAAGACGCCTGCCGCGGAGTCTCCGGTCCCCGCCTCGACGCCGATCAGCAGCGCCGCGAGCGGACCGAAGAGCAGCGCGATCACTCGCATTCCATCTGAGAAATTACGCAACCGCCGGCCGGCCCGTATTTGCCCGGATTCGAGGCATGCTCGATCACAGCCGCGATGAAGTAGATCAAGATCGGGCCGAGCGCCAGCACCAGCGACCAGATCAAGATCCCGCGTTTCTTGCGCAGCTTGAGAATGTCCGCGCCCGTCATCTGGGCCGCGATCGTCGCGTTCATGCCATCACCCCTCGACGGAGCGTCGCTTAGTCTCGATGTGACCTCCAGGAAGCGCTGCTCCAGGCTCTGGCGCACCGGCTCCAGTCGAAAGACGGCCAAGCCGGCCGCCACGAGCGCGGAGTTGATCGCAGCAGCGCACTCCATCGCCGAGCTGTCCGCGACCACCGCGAGCACCACCTGCAAGTTGCCTTCCGAGGAGCGCGCTTGCCTGGGCCTGTGGGCAACCGTCGAGCACGAGTCCAGGGCTCGCTCCAGGTCGTCCGCACCGACGATCAGCTCGTGTTGCGTGCTGCCCTCGGCCAGCTCGGCGATCGCCCCTTGGGTGACGACCTTGCCGCGATCGACGATCGCCGCGTGATCGCAGATCTTCTCGACCTCGTCGAGCAGGTGCGAGGAGATGAAGACGGTGCGGTCCCTCCTGATCGACCATCGTCGCGGACCATTTCGCGGAACTCCTGGATGCCACCCGGATCGAGCCCGTTGGTGGGCTCGTCGAGGATCAGCAGGAGCGGGTCCGCCAGCAGGCAGCGCGCCACGCCGAGGCGCTGACGCATACCAAGCGAGTACTTCTTGACCTTCTCGTCGGCACGATCGGCGAGGCCGACCCTTTGCAGGGCGGGGCCGATGCGCTCATGCGTCTCCGGGCCACGGACGGCGGCGACGATACGCAGGTTCTCGCGGCCCGTGAGCTGCGGATGAAAGCGCGGCTCCTCGACGATCGCACCTACCCTTGCTAGGGCGGCGGCGCGCTCGGAGGGCACGGGATGACCAAGGACGCTCATGCTGCCCGAGCTGGCCTGCGTAAGGCCCAGCAGCATGCGGATCATCGTCGTCTTGCCGGCGCCGTTGGGACCGAGGAAGCCAAAGGCGCTGCCGCGCGGCACCTGCAGATCTACGCTGTCGATCGCGGCGCGCTCGCCGAAGCGCTTGGTCAAGGCTGTCGTTTGGATCGCCGTCCCGGTTGAGTCGCCGTTGTACCCAGGCAGAC
The DNA here is from genome assembly GCA_963725265.1 of uncultured Solirubrobacterales bacterium. Classification (GTDB taxonomy): domain Bacteria; phylum Actinomycetota; class Thermoleophilia; order Solirubrobacterales; family Solirubrobacteraceae; genus Palsa-744. The sequence continues at coordinate 626,794 of CAVRXP010000001.1, read as the reverse complement.
TTTGGTCGAGTGCTGACATCGGTCTCCTTGTCGAGCTTCAGCTGGACGTACCCTCGCGCGCAATCGCACGACAATGGGTGGCCGGCGTGAACGGCTGGTCGGACTGCCTCCTTCGCACACTGTGATCGAAGCGAGCGCGGCACACCATAGGGGATTACCCGTAGGGAATGCGCCGCTCAGGCCGTCCTCCGTCCAACCTAAGCTTCCTGAGCCTGCAGCTCCTTCACGCGACCCTCCAGCTCGCCCATCACCGCCGGGTCGCGCAGCGTCGTCACGTCGCCCAGCGCGCGGCCCTCGGCGATGTCACGCAACAATCGACGCATGATCTTGCCGGAGCGCGTCTTTGGTAGATCCTCAGCCCAGATGATGCGCTTCGGTCGCGCGAACTTGCCGATTCGCTCGGCCACCGTCTCGCGGATGCTGTCGACCGTCAGCCTCGTCGCCCTGCAAGCTCCCCCTGAAGTGTCACGAAAGCGACGATTGCCTGGCCGGACTGCTCGTCGTGCTGACCGATCACCGCGGCCTCGGCGACATCGGGGTGAGCGACGATCGCCGACTCGACCTCGGCTGTGGAGAGCCGGTGTCCGGAGACGTTGACGACGTCGTCGATGCGGCCGATCACCCAGATGTAGCCGTCGGCGTCGACGCGAGCCGCGTCGCCGACAAGATATGTCTCCTTGCCGAAGCGCTCGAAATAGGTGCTGATGAAGCGCTCGTCCTCCTTGTAGAGCGTGCGCAACATCGACGGCCACGGTTTCGTCAACACGAGCAGACCCTGACCTTCGCCCACCGGCTCCCCTGTGGACTCGCTCAGAACCTGCGCCTGCACGCCCGGAAACGGCTGGGTTGCAGAGCCGGGCTTGGTTGCGGTGATGCCCGGCAGGGGCGTGATCATGATCGCGCCCGTCTCGGTCTGCCACCACGTATCGACGATCGGGCAGCGCTCGCCGCCGATCACCTTGTGGTACCACAGCCATGCCTTCGGGTTGATCGGCTCCCCGACCGAGCCGAGCAGACGCAGCGAGGAGAGATCGTGCTCTTCGGGCCATTGCGCGCCCCACTTGATGCACGCTCTGATCGCGGTCGGGGCGCAGTAGAGGATCGACACCTTGTAACGCTCGATCAGCTCCCACCAGACGCCCCTGTTGGGGTAGTCGGGGGCGCCCTCCCACATAACCGACGTGGCGCCGTTGGCTAGCGGGCCGTAGACGATGTAGGAGTGGCCCGTGACCCAGCCGACGTCGGCCGCGCACCAGTACACGTCGGTCTCGGCTTTGAGGTCGAACACGTAGCGATGCGTGGCGCTGACACCGGTCAGGTAGCCGCCGGTCGTGTGCAGGATTCCCTTTGGCTTGGCGGTCGAGCCGGAGGTGTAGAGGATGTACAGCGGATGCTCGGCGTCCAGCGGCTCCGCCTCGCACTCCGGATCGGCCGCGGCGAGAATCTCGTCGTAGTAGACGTCGCGCCCCTCCTTCATCTGGCAGGGGGTGCCCTTGCTGCGTACGACCACGATCGTCTCGAGCGTTGCTAGATCTCCCATCACCTCGTCGACTCGGTCCTTGACCGGAGCGGTCTTGCCCTTGCGTGCGGCGCCGTCGACGGTGATCAGCGCCTTCGCCTCTGAGAACTCCATACGCTCGCGCACCGCCTCGGCGGAGAAGCCTCCGAAGACGACGTTGTGCGGCGCTCCGATGCGGGCGCAGGCGAGCATCGCCACCACGACCTCGGGGATCATCGGCAGGTAGATGCCGACGACGTCGCCCTTGCCCACTCCTTGATCCTTTAGTGCGCTGGCAAAGCGCTTTACCTCCGCCAGCAACTCGGCATAGGTGATGTCGCGCTCCTCGCCGTCCTCACCACGCCAGTGGAACGCCACGCGCTCGCCTCTGCCGGCCTCCACATGACGATCCAGACAGTTGTAGGAGGCGTTGATCTTGCCGCCGACAAACCACTTGTAAAAAGGCGGGTTGGAGTCGTCAAGGATCTGCTCCCACGGTGTGAGCCAGTCGAGCTTCTCCGCCTGCTCGGCCCACCATGCTTGCGGGTCGCTTGCGGCCTGCTCGTAGACGGCGGGATCGTTCAACAGGGCGTGCTCGCGAAATTCCGCTGGCGGCTCGAAGCGCTCCACCTCGAGCATCCGCGCAAGCTCGGAGTCGAGCCCGTCTGAATTGGTCGCCATGAGCTGGACCTCCCTCCTGAATGCAGCCGTCGAATTTGTATCGTCGCCCGGGCCCGCGACGACCGCTCGACGCTCACCCGGGCACAACCGTGCAATGAGACGCTACTCGCCGAGCGGCATCACCGGCATAATCGTACGTTTGAACGTGGAGTTGGTGACTACAGCAAACGACGCATACCACGCCGCCGCAGCGGTCGCCAGGCCGACATAGCCACCCCAGTGGGTGATGTTCGCGTGTGGGCCGGTCGCGCCGATCGCCAACAGGATGAATGTAGCGGTCAGCAGAACGAACACGAGTAGCACCGCGCCGCTGACGCGTAGCGCTGCGACCGTCATGTAGGCCGTAAAGATCGCCCACGCCCACAGGTACACGCCGACGGCGTGTCCGGCGTTACCGCCGATGCTCTTTGCATAGAACACATTGAGCGCCCAAAAGGAGATCCAGAAAGCGCCGAATGAGCAGAACGCCACCGCGCCGAACGTGTTACCAGTGCGGAACTCCCAGATACCGGCGATCAGCTGCACGATTCCGCCGTAGGCGAGCGCCAGGCCAAGCACAACCGGGGTGCCCTTTTCGTTGACGAGGTTCGAATTGAACATCGAGAGGACAAAAGTCGTCATCGCGAACGCCGCCAAACCGAGCGGCGCCGGATTTGCCGGCGACCATGAGCTCGCCACCGGTCGCTCGCCTGCGTCCGTCTGAGCGAGCGGCGGACTTACACCTTGCGCCGCACGCGGATGGATAGAAGCGGCCTCCATGGGACCCTCCCTTCACGCCACCTGTTCGGGTGGCACTTGATGCTTTTCAAGACTCGCGATCGAGGCGGGCGCGAGGCCAGCCTGCGGTCTCTTCTAATTATTCCCGCTGCGGCGCGGCGTCAATCGTAAACGTTGGCGACCCGAATGGCCCACATCGCTCGACGATTTGGGCCATGGCGGCCAATCGACGATATTGGCGTCGCGGCTAACCGAAGATACGGGCTATCGAGGCCAATCGACGATACCGATCGTGGCGGCCAGCGATCAATTGCGCTTGCGGCGCTTGCGGCGTGAGCCGCCGGCGACCGGCGTTGGCGGCGGAGCGATCTCGGCGGCCGGCTCGCCCCCACCCAGGACTCCCCTGAATCGCTGCCCCAGTCCTGTCGGCTGCTCGACCTTGGTCCCATCGCCATTGGAACTCTGCCTTGACTGCGTCGGCCAGGGTATCGCCTCGCCCGCTGCCCAGGCTGGGGGGTCGCCGTTCGGCCACCGTTCCCATAGCAGCAAGCCGGTCGCGACCAGCCAGAACGCCGGTATGAACGCAGTCACGAAGCTTGCGCCAAAGAGCGGCAGGAACAGCAGCGCTGCGAGCATGCCGATCACGCTGAGCCAGCGTGGAAGCAGGCCCGCGCGTTGCGCCCCGACCATCGTCGCGATCATGCCGACTGTGAGCCCGAGCGCCGCCAGCAGGCCCAGCAGGGTCAGGACGATGCCCAGCGAGCCGGACGTGAGCAGCGCGCGTTCGACGGCTTTGCTGGAAAAGTCTTTGCCGCCGACGAAATTGTGCGCCTCGAGCGCGAGGATCACCTCGTGGATCAGGTTCAACAGCGCATAGCCGATCCCCCCGATCAGCACCAGCGGACGCCCCGCTGGCCATGTCTGCGCCCGACGAAAGCGAGTGCTGTCCCATAGGAAGAGCAGCACGAGCGTCAACGCGAGGATCGCGACCGCCGTCAACAGATTGCCGACGATTAGACCGAAGGCATGGTGGTCGATATAGGAGACCTCGGCCGTCCTTGGGCTAACAGCTGGAGCGGCTTCGCCGCGCAGCGCCGGTTCCAAGCCCTGCACGAGACCGACAGTTGGCAGTTCCTTCAGCGCGGCATTGAGGATGATGGCGCTCAGCAGGAAGAGCACACCCCCCGCCGTCGCGGGAACCGAGAGCCGCGCACGTCTCTCGGACTCGAACGCCGTGCGCTGCTTGATCTCTGGGGCCAGAGCCATGGGCACGGCAGTCTATGAGTTTGGGGCGCCCTCTGACACGCAAGGGCCGCGCCACAAGCACGAAGAGCCTGCCTGAGCTGGGAAAGCCCGTGGGGCGACAAGGGGTGTGCACGAACACAGGGGCCTGCACGAACACAGGGGCCTGCACGAACACAGGGGCCTGCACGAACACAGGGGCCTGCACGAACACAGGGGCCTGCACGAACACAGGGGCCTGCACGAACACAGGGCCTGCACGAACACAGGGGCCTGCACGAACACAGGGCCTGCACGAACACAGGGGCCTTACCCACCTCGGGTCCTGGCACCCATCGAACGCTAGGATGGGGGTATGGAGAGCGGAGGATTTGGCGATCTGTTTGGCGACCCAGACGAGCTGCAACGGCGCATCGCTCAGTTTGCCGAACAGATGCAGGGGCAGCAAGCCCTCGCCTGGGCCGATAACGCGATCAAGCTGGCGGTCGACATGACGGTCGCGGCCGTCAACCGGGTGAACTTGCAGGGCGACGCCGAGGCTCAGGCTCAGCAGATCCGCCAGGTGATCGCGGTCGTGTTTCCCGAGGCAGTCACGCTCGTGCGCGAGGCGCGCGAGGGATTGCAGTAGGCGGCTCCGGCCCACCATCGCCGCGTTCTTCTGACTCGCGCTCTGCCTCGCGTGAAGCGCGGCCGGCAGCGATGACTTCTTTGAAGGAGCGGAAGCGAAAGATGAAGACGACCGCGCCAAGACCCACGATCGCCGTGAAAGCTGCGATCGCAATCTGCTGGCCAACCGAATAGGCCGCGACCACGGCGGTGGGGGCACTGCCGGTGAAGACCTTCACAAGCAGTGCTTGCTGCACTCCCGCGCCGCCCGGAGTGAATGGCACGGCGCCCGCCACCTGGCCCACGCCAAACACGAGCAGCACGTTGCCGACCGAGCCCCCTACGCGAAATGCGTCGAGCAGGAACCAGAAGGCGATGAAGCGGCACACCCAGGCCGCCGCCTGCCAGGCAGCCACCTCGTGTAGGTAGCGGCTGCGATCGCTGAGGATCGTCAATCCCTGGCGTACACGGATCCAGAACGCCTTTACGCGCACGGACAGCAGCGCGAACGCGACGAGGCCGATGACCGCCAGCAGCGTGATCAGAAAGAGCGTGAAGCGGAAATGCTCGGCCAGATAGGAGATGTCGAATGAGTTCAGCTTCGAGAAGTCCGGCGGCTTGGGAAAGACTCCCTGGCTGAAGGCGAAGATCAGCACGAACACACCCACGCTCACATCGAAGATCGACTCTACGAAGAAGGCCGCAGCCACGGTCGGATAGGAGGAACCCGGAATCGAGCTCTTGGCGAGAAATAGCTTGATGACGTCCCCGCCGCGCGCGGGCACGACGTTGTTGAAGCCGACCGCGGCCACATATGCGCCCCAGATGCGCCGCCACTGGAAGCGGACCGCCGGATAGGCGGCACGCAGGCTGTGGAAGAACGCGCGCGAGCGCAGCGTCAGGTTCAGGCCGAAGAACAGCAGGCCGAGCGCGAGCGCGCCCCAGTGGACTGCCGCCAGATCGGAGAAGAACTGACTGGCTGCTTCGACGAACGAGTCGAAGCTGCTTGTAATCGAGGTTGACGCGAATGGCACAGACCAAGCCTACGGTCCTCTGCGCCGCAAGCCGCTTAGAAGTCGTCGTCGCTCTCGGGCTCGGGGGGCTCCTCGTCGAGATCGACGTCTATCTCGTCGCTGTCGAGCTCTTCCGCGTCATCCCAATCCTCTTCGTCGAATTCGTGCTCGGAGACCTCGAGGACCGCACCTGCCTGCATGTCGCTCTCCCTTCTAGAAGCGAACGTTGATGGTCCTCCATATATACCCCACGAGCGGGCGCATGACAGTCGGCAACTATCGGCGCCCAGCCGAGCGCTCGAGCTCGGGGATTCGCCCAGCTATAACCGGCGGCTACGGGGTTGCGTTCGCTGGGGCCGTCGCTGTCCCGGTGGTGGCAGTGGGCGGCTTGGTGGTCGTCGAGGTCTTGCCGCTCGTCCCCGTGGTGGATGTCGTCGTCGTTGGGGCCGGTGTCGTGACCGTCTTTGCGGGTGTCGTCACGGTCGTCGTCGGCTTCGTGACCGTCGTCTGCTGAGTCACCGTGCTCGGGTTGACGGTCGTAGTGTGGCCCACGCTGAGCGATTGATTCGTCACCGTCGGGGTCGGTTTCGAGTTTTTGTCGGAGACCAGCACAACAACCAAGACGATCAGCGCAATGACGACCGCGACTCCGACCGCAATCGCCCAGCCATTGCCACCATCCTGGTTGTCTACCGGAGGTTGATAGCCGGTTCCAGGAGGAGCAGGTGGGCCGCCGGCGCCGGACGTTGCGGGCGGATAACCGCTGCCCGACGGAGGGGACGGGCTGCCTGACGGAGGGGACGGGCTGCCCGACGGAGGGGGCGGATATCCCGCGCCGGATGTTGGATCGCTCGCGCCTGGGATCGGCGGCGGCAGCGGCGGACCGCCTGGCGGGCTGTCACTACCATCGTTCAAGGTCGACTCCCTTCCCGTCACACGCCGATAGGCACCGGCTCGGGTCTTGCGCACTGCCCACGCTGACATCAGCGCGTTGCTAGCGACCGAACCTCACAATCACCTACCCGCGACCTGCCGAAGCTACACAAGCGGCGGATTTGCGGCCTCTAGCGCCTTGAGCACCCGCTCGTCGTGCTCGGCCGGCTTGACCTTGCGCATCACCTCGGCGACCATCCCGTCGCGATCGACGACGAACGTGGTGCGCTCGTTGCCGAAGTAGGTTTTGCCGTACATCGACTTCTCGACCCAGACGCCGTAGGTATCGGCCACCCGATGACCCTCGTCAGCCAAGAGGGCGAAGTTCAGCCCCTCTTTCTCGTGGAACTTCTTGACCTTGGCGACAGAATCGGGGGAGATCCCCAGAACCACAGCGCCCGCCTTCTCGTAAGCGGCTCGATGGTCGCGTACGCCGCACGCCTGGGTCGTACAGCCGGGTGTCGCTGCCTTTGGGTAGAAATAGACGACGACCGGCTGCCCGCGAAAGTCCGAGAGCTTTACCGGCCGGCCATCCTGGTCGGGCAGCTCGAAATCGGGGGCCTTTTGTCCTTGTTCGATCATGGAGAGGATCCTAGTCCGCCTACGCTCACGGGGACTTCAGACGCCCTATCCCCTCGTCTATCGCTTCATCCTCTGGAGCCTGCGGCCCGTTTTTGTTCGCGCAAAACCCCGATTCCGGCTGATTTTCGCCGTCGGCGGCCAGGTGGCCGTTCTCGGCCTGCCACAGTGGCGAGCGCGGTCGGTGACTTTCTCCATCGCCGCGAACAGGGCCTCGCTGCCTTGCCGGCTCCAACGGATGTCGAAGCATTTCAGCAGCGGCGTCAGGCGCATCTGCCCGTCGGCGGCAGCGCGACCGATCATCAGGAACACCAACGAATCGTCGATCGGACGCTTCGTGCTCGGGCGCAAGTGGCGATAGGTGATCTGCTGGTCGCTCAATCCAAAATGTGTGGCCAGACGCTTGACTCGCAACAACAGGCCGCGCCAGCCGCTGACGGCATCGTCGACGGCACGCACGATCTCAAGCAGCCCGCCGAAGTTCGAAGGCAGTCCGTCGGCGACCATGAAACCCTGCTCGCCCAGATAGTCGAGCCTGCTCGTCATCGACGGTCCGAAGTCGGTGCGGGGGTTGGCGAGCGAGCTTGCGCTCGGGTCGAATGCCGCGCCAAGCGCGTCGCCGTTGCCGTTGAAGCGACTGCATGCTTGCGGATTATTACCAGAGATGTCCGAAGAAATGAACTCTCCTGTCCTTTTGGAATTTTAGGAAGAGTGCAGCGTAGCCACGATGATCGGCAGGCTCGTCGGATGGTTGCTACCGCCGAGGGGCTCGGCGGTCACCATCACCTGGTGCACTCTGGAGAGGTTGCCGGGGACGTTCACCGAGGCATCGCCAGCGCGGGTCACACCAAACAAGGCACTCGTCGGCTGCGGCGCCGCGCCGGAGCGGGCCAGCCACAGCTCGTAGATCTTGCCGCGCGGCGGCTGGGATACCCCCGAGACCACCAGTTCGGCATGGCTGCCTGTCTGTCGCAAAACAGCGCTTGCCCCAGCCGGCAGCGATGCGAGCTGGGCAGTGGTCACATGCGTGGTCGGCGCGCGCGAGCCCGTATCAATGACCAGCGCTCCGAACAGCAGTCCGACGCCCATCGCGACTGCAGCAATCAGAAACTGCGGACGACGCATCCGCCACCGGTGAGAAGCCGGCTCGGGACGATCGGCGCCGGCGCCGGCGGCACGCAGCAGTTCGGCCTCCGAGCGCACGCTCGCCATCACGCGCGCACGCAGGTCGGCCGAGGCGTCGGCCTGCGGGACGCTCGTGGCCAGCGAATCGGCGACCGGTCGCAGTCTCGCCACCTCAGCGCTGCACACTGCGCAGCTGTAGAGATGCTCGCGATAGCGCTCGACCTCCTTCTGCTCCAGCGCCGAGAGGACATATGACGCTGCCTGGCCGCGCTCATCGCAGTCGCTGTCGAAGCGGCTCATCCCACCACCTCCATCGTGTCCAGCCGACCACGCAGCTTCTCCAAGCCGAGACGCATGCGACCCTTGACGGTTCCAATCGGCAGATCGAGCATCGCGGCAATCTCAGTATGGGTGAAGCCGCCGAAATATGCCAACTCGATAACGCGCGTCTGCTCTGCGGGTAGCTCCTGCAAGAGCGCCGCGTACCTCCCGCGCCTGCTCACGACGGACCGCCTCGACGTCGGTACGCTCCGGCGCCTCCAGACGTTCGCCCAGACCGTCATCGCTGACATTTCTGCTGGTGCGCACGCCATCGCGACGTAGAGCGTCGACCGCACGGTGGTGGGTGATCCCAAGCATCCAGTTGCGCACGCTCCCGCGCGAGCGGTCATAGCGGGCACCCGTGCGCCATAGCGACAGCAACGCCTCCTGCACCACATCCTCGGCCAGCGCGCGCCGGCCGATCATCCGGTAGGCCAACGAGAAGGCAGCATCGACGTGGCGTTCCATCACAACCTCGAAGGCGGCAGCCTCGTTGCGACAGACAAGCTCCATCAGCTCCTCGTCGGCGAGCTTGCTCAGATTCGCCGGCGAGAGGTCGATCTTGGGTTTGGCTCTTAGTGGTTTGTGCATGTGCCGGGACCGGCCTTGGGGGGTGCCGAGCTGAATCAACTAAGAGCTATTTCGCCGCCGGACCTCGCGCGGATCAGCGGGCGCCCGTGATCAGTCTCGCAGCAGCTACCTGATCCGCCGGAGGCCAGCGCGCGAAGACCTCCTGACCGACGGCCAAACAATTAGAGGAGCCGACAACATGCTGGGTCTCGACAATCCAATTCACATCGCATTTCTGCTGATCGTCCTACTGCTCGTGTTCGGAGCCAAGCGGCTGCCTGAGATGGGTCAGTCTCTTGGACATGGCCTGCGCGGCTTCAAGGACGCGATCGGCGGCGAGGCCACCCATCTGCCCGGCCCAGCCCCTGTCCAAGAGTCTGCTCAGCCGGAGCCCGAGCGAATCCGCGACGCAGCCTGAGAAGCTGCCATGGCTGTTGCCATCGGCAGCGTCGGCTACGAGGAGCGACTCAGCCTGGTCGAGCACCTGAGCGAGCTGCGCACGCGGCTGATCGTCTCGATCGCGGCGCTTGGCCGTGGCGTTTGGATTCTGCATGTGGCAGAACCATGAGCTGCTCGAAATCGTCAACGCGCCGCTCGCCCACCAGACCCAGAAGCAGGTGAGCGCCGGCGAGGGGCCGCTCGGCGCTACCTACACCGTCCAGCAGAACGCCCGCGACGTGGCGAGCCAGCTTGCGATCGTGGTCGCAGCGCTCGAGCGACCGGACAGCGGCGCGAGCGCCGCCACCCGTGCATCGATTCAGAGCGTCGCGCCCCACCTGCGCAGGGACATCGCAAAGCTCTCCGCTGCTCCCAGCGGCGACAAGCCCGTGACGCTCGGGATCGGCGAGCCGTTCAACACGACGATCGGCGTGGCGCTGATGTTCGCTCTGATCCTGGCTTTGCCGGTCATCCTGTACGAGCTCTACGGCTTCCTGCTGCCGGCCTTCAGCCCAGAGCAGCGCAAGATCGCCGCGCCGCTGATGCTCGCGATCCCCGTGCTGTTCGCGATCGGGGTGACGCTTCGGCTACTTCGTCGTGCTGCCAGCGGCGGTGCGCTTCTTCCAGAACTTCAACAGCGGCCAGTTCAACGTGCTCGTGCAGGCCAGCCAGTACTACCACTTCGCCGCCGTCGTATTGCTCGCGATGGGCCTCATCTTCCAGGTACCTGTCGGCGTGCTGGCTGCGACCCGGGCCGGCATCGTGACGCCCGACGCAACTGCGCCACAACCGCCGCTACGCGGTCCTCGCGTGCGCGGTGGTGGCCGCCTTCATCCCTGGCGACGCGCTCACGCTGATCCTCGAGACGGTGCCGCTGTACCTGCTGTTCGAGGGCAGCGTGCTGCTTGCCAGCGTCGGCGAGCGCCGTACGCTGCGCTCACTTCAGCAGACGTGATAGGCGCCGGTCCTTCAGCGTGCGGCCACCGGTCTGGCAGTTCGGGCAGTAGGCGATCGTGTAGTCCTCGAAGTGCACGGCCTCGAGCGTCGTCGCACAGCGCGGACAGGGCTCGCCCTCGTGGCGGTGCACCTTCAGCGGCATCGGCAACTTGTCCGGGATCGGCAGCTTGACGTTCTGCTCATAGGAGTCGATCGCCATGCCGAGCGTGCCCACGATCGCCTGCTCGAGCGCAGCCGTCTCCTGCTCGCTCAGGTCGCCGGCGCGCTTGAAAGGCGAGAGCTGTGCTTCCCACAGGATCTCATCCACCCACGAGCGGCCGATACCGGCGATCGCGTGCTGGTCGCGCAGCACCGCGTGCAGCGGACGCGCCCCGTCGAGCAGCTCGGCGAGCGGTGGCGGCGCCGGCCATGCCTCCGGGCCAAGCGTCGCGAGCGACTCGTCCTGCTCCAGCTCCTCGCGCGCAAGAGCTTGACCCAGGCGGCCTGCTTGGATCCGAACTCGCGCAGACGCAGCTCGTGCTCTCGCGACAGCGCCGGCAGCCGTACCGCCATCGCCGGCACGCCCCTCCTCCTCGACCCAAAAGCACGCGCACAAGCAGGCGCGACGTTCTGTCGCGCGGCCCGGCGCGACGGTCGTACAGCTGCAGGCGACCCGCCGACATCAGGTGGATCAGCAGCACCAGCTCGCCCGAGACCTCGACGACGAAGTGCTTGCCGCGCCGCCCGACACGCTCGATGCGCTGCCCCTCGAGCGCCGACAGCGGCGGGTCGAACGTGCGCATCGCCTTCACCCCGGGAGCAAGCGCCGAGACGATCTCCGCGCCGCGCAGCGCCTCGTCCAAGCGCCGTGCGGTTATCTCGACCTCGGGCAGCTCCGGCATCCGACTAGGCGCCTGAGACGGGTGCGGTTATCTCGACCTCTGGTAGCTCCGGCATCGCCCTATCATCGCTAGGACGATGCCGGACGACCCACGGATCTCAGTAGGCGCCGATTGGGGGGCCGTTGTATGCCACGCCCGCCGGGCTGCGCCAGCTCACGCGCCAGTGCGAGCCCTGCACCGAGGAGTTCAGCGACCAGTAGCCGAGCGAGTTGGTGTGCACCGTGCTGAGTGTTCGGTACTTACTCGACCCCTTCGGCTGCACGAGCACCTTCAGCGTGGTCGGCCCCGTCGTGGGGCGCACGAGTCCCCACAGCGAGAAGCCGTGCCCGTGCTTGGCGACGACCAGCGGCACCGGGAAGCCGAAGTACAGCGGCTTGCGCGTCCCATTGACCGTCTCAAGGCCCGTCTGGAAGCCGACGTAGCCGCCGTGCACGCTCGAGCCGGCCGGGCCCCCGAGCGGATCGTCGCGCAGCAGGTACTGCGAGAAGGCCGCCACGCGCGGGTTTTCCCAGGCGATCTTCTCGGAGATCGCGTCGTATTCGGCCTGCTTTGGCAGCGACACGCCCAGTTCCCTGTTGGGGTAGCTCTGGATCCCGAACTCGGTCAGGTAGATCGGGGTGTGGGCTGGGATCGCGTGCGCCGCTTCGGCCTTCGTCGAGCGCGCTCGACAGACGCGAGAGCACGCCGATCGTGACGTTGTCCGCGCCAGCCGGCTTGTAGAACGGACCGGCGCCGGTCGTGTAGGCGTGATGGGCGTAGCCGTAGGCCGGCAGCATCCCGCAGGTGCTGGCCTTCTGGTATTTCGAGTTCAGGCACAGCGCTTCGCGCAGGAAGGCAAGCGGCGCGACATCGTGCAACAGGCCTCTTTCCCTGATTTCCCTGCGGCTCAGACTGTCGGCGCCGACCGGCGCGGTTTCGCCCATCAGCACCTTCGGTTTGGCGATTCCAGAGGCCTGCAGCCCTTCATAGCCGGCCTGGAACAGGCCGCGGTAGATGCGCGGCGATTCGGGCAGGCCTTTGGAGTTGAACTGGGGCTGCAGGAAGGCGGGGTGGTTGGGCTCGTTCCAGATCGCATACAGCGAGACGAAGCCGGCGTAGTGCTTGCCGACCGCCGTCATGAATTCCTTGAAGTCCGTGTCGTCGGGCCGGGTCACGCCGCTCTTGTCTTTGTGGCTGGCGGTCGCCCACTCCGGCACGGGCGAGGTCACGGTCAGGAGCACCTGCCATTTCAGGCGTGCGGCTTCGAACAGCAGCCCGTCGTAGACGCCCCAGTTGTAGCTGGCCGGGTTGGTCGCTTCGAAGTTGGGCTTTTTCGTGCTGTGCGCGCCTGGAGCGACGTTGGCCCAGTCGAGCTCGACGCGCAGGGCTTTGACGCCGAGCGTACTGCAGCTGCGCGAGCGTTTTGGCGCGTGTCGCAGGGGTCACTTCGAGCAGGTCGCGGGGGGCCTCGAAGAACATCGCCTGCGAATGGGATGCGCTCGCCGTGGCCGGCGCCAGAGCGCCGAAGACGGCTGCGGCGCAAGCGAGCAGGATTAGCGTATGCGTCTGGATTCTTTGGGAGATGAGTCTGTGAATGTTGGGCATTGGGGGCTTAAGACACGTTGGCCGGAGCAATGTTGCGGTCGGGCGCGCTCGCTCTTTCGGGCCGTCGGGGTCTGCCCTGCAACTCGTCGGCAGAAACCGTGGGCGCGACTCCCCGGCGACAGCGCAGACTGCCCCGCTTTCGGTGTAGCGTGCGAGCCGATGAGTGCAGCAGTCGCACCGGACGACATTGTCGAGCGCCATGCGGACGTCGCGCCCGACGCGCGCCCGCCGCTGCTCGTGCTGGAGCCCCTGCGCGCCTTCCTCGACGAGCACGATCTCGGCTCCGGTGAGATCGAGGCGCAACCGATCGGCGACGGGCACTCGAACGTGACCTACCTGATCGAACGCGAAAGCGGCCCACAGCTTGTGCTGCGCCGTCCCCCACGCCCGCCGCTGCCGCCAAGCGCCCACGACGTGCTGCGTGAGGCGCGCCTGCTGCGGGCGCTGGAGCCCACGCCGGCGCGCGTACCGAAGATGCTCGCGGTGTGCGAGGACGAGGCACTGATCGGCTGCCCCTTCTATGTGATGGAGCACGTGCAAGGCGAGGTGATCGTGTGGGAGACGCCCGCCGCGCTCGACGCGCCCGAGCAGCGCAAACGGATCGGCGAGCAGCTGATCGACGCGCTTGTCGAGATCCACGCCGTGGACTGGCGTGCAGCGGGCCTTGAGGGCTTTGGCAAGCCCAGCGGCTATCTCGACCGCCAGCTGCGGCGTTTCGGCGGGCTGTGGGATCTGAACAAGACCCGTGAGATCCCAGCCGTGGAGCGCGTCGGGACCTGGCTTGCCGAGCACAAGCCCGAGTCCGGCCCAGCGACAATCGTGCACGGCGACTATCGCCTCGGCAACACGATGTTCGCGGCACAAGCTCCCGCCGAGCTCGTCGCGGTGTTCGACTGGGAGATGGCCACGATCGGCGACCCGCTGGCCGACCTCGGCTATCTGTGCATGTTCTGGACGGAGGCCTACGACCCCGAAGGCGGCTTGCGCGAGCATCTCGGCAAGGTCACCCGCGCCGAGGGCTTCTCTACCCGCGCAGAGTTGATCGCGCGTTACGAAGAGGCCACGGGACGCTCTATGCAGGATTTGCGCTGGTACACGACGCTTGCGATCTGGAAGTCGATCGTGTTCATGGAGGGCAACTACAAGCGCGCCGTCGCCGGCACGACAGACGACCCCTACCTGAAGCAGTTCGGCGAGGGCGTACTCGAGCTGGCCCGCCAGGCCGAGGCGGTGGCGCTCGGTGGCTGATCCATCCAAAAGCACCATCCCCCCGCGCGCGCGGGGGGACAGGCCAAATTTGCATGCTCAACGCAGGCCCCCAACCACAACGATAGAGGGCTCGACCCACCATGTCTGACCCACCCAAAAGCGCCTCCCCCCGCGCGCGCGGGGGGCATCGGCTTCTCAGAGCACGACAGCCAACGGCCACAAGGGGCTGTTGATCGACTGGGGCGGGGTGCTCACCACGAACCTGTTCACCTCCTTCCACGAGTACTGCGTGCGCGAAGAGATCGATCCAGCCGAGCTCGGCAAGCGCTTCAGCGCCGACCCCGAGTTCCGCGAGATGTTGATCTCACTTGAGAAGGGGACGATGGACGAGCTCGCCTTCGAGCAGCGCTTCGCCGAGCTGCTCGGCGTCCCCTCAGACGGGCTGATCGACGGGTTGTTCGCCGGCGTGCAGCCGGATGTCGCGATGGTCGAGGCGGTCAGAGCCGCCCACGACGCGGGCATTCGCACAGCACTCGTCTCCAACTCGTGGGGCGTGCACCGCTACCCCCACGACGTATTGGCCGAGATCTTCGACGGGCTCGTGATCTCAGGCGAGGAGAAAACCCGCAAGCCGGCCAAGCGCATGTACGAACTGGGCGCCGAGCGCGCCGGGGTGCCCGCCGAGCAGTGCGTGTTCGTCGACGACCTGCCCTTCAACCTCACGCCCGCCGAGGAACTCGGTATGGCCACAGTGCATCACACAAGCGCGGAGACGACGATCCCTCAGCTGGAGCGCCTGCTCGGCGTCACGCTCGCCACAGGCTGAGCAGCCCGCGCCCCGAACACAGACGGGACGCGGACTGAGAGAGCCTAAGAACCTGTCCGCTGGCTAGCCGCGGTTGCCGCGGCCGTACAGGAACTTGAACAGGCGCGAGATCATTCGCGTGGTGCGGGGCTTGTAGGGGAACATGTGCACCTCGCGCTTGAGCGCGAGCTTCGGCGTGATCACGATCGCCTGTTGGGAGCAGTACTTGCGGATGCCACCCGCGCCGTGGCGCGAACCGAGGCCAGAGGCCTTGGCACCGCCCATCGGCAGCTCCAGCGCCGTGTAGTTGACAAGCGCGTCGTTGACGTTAGCGGCGCCTGCTTCCAGGCGCCGAGCGATCGCCTCGCCGCGCTCGGTGTCGCGCGTGAACACCGACGCGCCCAAGCCGTAGGGCGACTCGTTGGCCAGGCGTACGCCCTCGTCGGCGTCGGCGATCTTCATGATCGGCAGCGTCGGGCCGAAGGTCTCCTCAGTCATGATCTTCATCGTGTGGTCCACGTCCACGAGCAACGTCGGCTCGTAGAAGCGCCCGCTGACGTTCTCCACCTGCTTACCGCCAACGAGCACACGTGCACCCTTGTCGACGGCGTCGGCGACGTGCTCTGAGATGGTGTCGAGCTGCGGCGGGAAGGTGATCGCGCCGACATCCACCGAGCCTGGGCCCTGCGGAGCGCCCACCCGCAGCTTGCGCATCTTCTCTGTGACCTTCGCGACGAACTCGTCGTAGACGGGCGCCTCTACGTAGGCACGCTCGATCGATATGCAGGTCTGGCCCGCGTTTTGCATCGAGTAATACACGGCCGTGTTGGCGGCACGCTCCAGATCGGCGTCGGAGAGCACGATCATCGGGTCCTTGCCGCCCAGCTCCAGCGAGCAGGGGATCAGGCGCTCGGCAGCAGCCGCGGCGACCTTGCGACCCGTGCGGGTGGAGCCCGTGAACATGATCATGTCCACCTGCTCGATCAGGGCGGCGCCCGTGGCACCACGACCCGTCGCGACCTGGAAGACGCCATCGGGCAAACCGCACTCGCGCAAGCCTTCGGCAAGCAACAGCGATGTGAGCGGCGTGACCTCGCTCGGCTTGAGGATCACGCTGTTGCCGGCTGCCAGCGCTGGGATGCAGTCGCCGAAGGAGTTGGTGAGCGGATAGTTCCAGGGGCCGATCACGCCGACAAGGCCGAGCGGGCGGTAGCGCAGGATCAGCTTCTTGCCCTTGAGCATCACCGACGCGGATTTGACGCGCTCGTCAGCAAGATAGTCGGGGGCGTTCTTGGCCCAGAAGCCGAACGCGTTGGCGGCGTAGGCGATCTCGGCGAACTCAGCGTCCTCGTATGTCTTGCCCGTCTCAGAGACGATCGTGGCGATCACTCGCTCTGAGTTGTCGATCAGCCACTTCTGAGCGCGCGAGAGGATGCGTGCGCGACCCTCAAAGCCGAACGCCTCCCACTGCGGCTGGGCGGCACGGGCACGCTTGGCAAGCTCCGCGACCGCGACGCCATCAAGGTCAGGGACCGTGCCGACGATCTGACCAGTGGCCGGGTTCTCGACGGGGATGTCCACCCCGGAGGTGGGCGCTCCGTTCGATCCGTTGTGCGCGTGGGGTGTTTGCTGCTCGACGGTCGCCATATCGTGTCTCCCTGCCTCGTTTCGCTCTTAGCGACAGGCTACACCCGATTGGCTCCTCAGCCAGAGATTCTTTGTTGTTCCAGTCGGTGCATGCACCGACTGGCGGGGCGCGCATGCGCGCCCCGTGCAGGGCCGCATGCGGCCCTGCATCCCACCCGTGCATGCACGGGTGGGCCGGTCGGCACATGTGCCGACCGGGACCAATAACTCAGCTACTCGCTCAACTCGACGGTCGCGATTCCCACCGGCTCGACCGGTTTGTCGCCGCCGTCTGTCGGCACGCCCTCGAGCTTGTCGACGACGTCCATCCCGCTCTGCACCTCGCCGAAGACAGTGTGTTTGCCGTCGAGCCACGGGCACGACTTGGCGGTGACGATGAAGAACTGCGAGCCATTGGTGTTGGGACCCGCGTTGGCCATCGCAAGCGCTCCACGCACGATCTTGTGCGAGTTGATCTCGTCCTCGAAGGTGTAGCCGGGGCCACCTGTGCCGGTACCCTGCGGGCAACCGCCCTGGATCATGAAATCGCTAATGATGCGATGGAAGTTGAGGCCGTCGTAGAAGCCCTCGGAGGCGAGTTTGCGGAAGTTCTCGACCGTCTTGGGTGCATCCTCGTCGAACAGCTCGAAGACGATCGTGCCCTCGGTGGTTTGCATCGTGGCTGTAGTTGGCATCCGGCTACTGTACATGGCAGGCGTCGGACGGCCCTGTCCGGCCGGGGGCGTAGAGCCCCCCTAACTCTCGCCGAATCGGACCGGCTTCTTGAGATCGCGAAAGTGCGAGGGCGGGATTCGTTTGTCGCGCTGTAGTCGGCCCACAACGATGCCTGGGGCAATCTGTTGGCTCTTGGCGAATGCCCTCACCGAATCGGCTGTCAGGTCGCCGCGAGCGAGGAACGCGGCGTAGTCGTCAGGCTTGATCAGCGTGTCGCGAGCAAAGCGATCCGCATCCAGCTCATCCTCGTTACTTTCGTCGCTCTTTCTCGTCTCGTCATCGACAAAGTCGACTCGTTTGCGACGCATCAGATGGCGTGCCTCGTGGAACAAGCTGAACCAGAACTGGTCGTCGGTCTTGTGTCGGAGACTTAGCTGGATCAGTGCTTTATCCGCCGTCAGCCAACGGGCAGCGCCGCTAAGACGCACGCCCTTCAACTCTGGAGCTAGAACTAGCGCAACGCCAGCAGTCGCGAAGAGTTCCTGGATGCGGTCGTGGATTAGTGCGAGGTCGCTACGCGACAAAGGTCTCACTTCGTTGAGAACTTGGATCAATCTGTTGGCATCGAACGGAGCTGTCTCAATATGCGCAGCGAGAACCTCTCCCCATCGCAACCATGCGGCTGCCGCGAACGGGGATGATTCGTATGTCGGCGATGCGCGGAATGACGCGGCCGGTGATAGCCATTGCGTCTCCCATGCGTCGGGATTGCTCACGCGGAAGTAGCGCAGGAGCGCTGCAACAGTCCCAGCTCTGGTCGGAGCATCCTCAATGAGATCGTGACGCACCAAGTCCTTAAGGGGAAACGCTGTCGCCCATTTTGCGTAGCTAGTCAGCTCGCTTTCTGAACGTTCGCGTGCGAGGTGCGCCCTGTAAGCAGCCTCAAGGTTGGTCCAGAAACTTGCTGAGATACCTAGCGTTAGTTCGAGCTGGATGGCCGTGTCAGGAGTGATCGCGGCCTTCCCATTGATGATCTCGTTGATGGTCTTGGTGGGACGACCCATCCGACGTGCGAGATCGGACTGGCTCATGTCACGATCCTGTAGGGCCTCATGCAAGAGTTCCCCAGGTGGGACCGCCCAATCTGGCGTCCAGCTACGAGGTTCAGCGGCCATGATAATCCACTACCTCCGTGATCACGATGCTGGTAACGCGGGATCTGTCGATGCCGCCGTCGTCAAGGCGCGGGACAGGCTCATGCTTGGGCTCGAAGACGAGCCGATACTGCCCCCAGAGGTAGACCGCGAACTCGCTGTCGCGGTCTGCGGATAGTGCATGGCAGTTGCCGGGCACCCCCTCCATGTCGGTCAGCGTTGGAGCAGCGGCGAGCGACGCCAATCGGCGCTTCATCAGTCTCCAGTTGGGCGCGCCGAAGTGGCGCTGGCCGGCGTTGTCGCTAGCGCAACGCTTTTCGAGCTTGCGGTCCGACCACGAGATGTCGATGATGTGGCTCCATATCATGCTATAACCCTTGAGGTTATAATATAGCGCATGACGATGTCGACTACCAGCAACATGCAGATGATGCTCTTGGAGGCTGAGGCCCTGAGCCCCCTCCCGGTCGACGGCAGCCATTACGTCGCTGTCTTGCAGAACCGGACGGGGGAGCTGAGCGCGCTTAGCCATGCATCCGAGCAGGTTTGGGAGCGGATGACGCCGCTGTTGGAGTTCGTTGGACCGAAGACCCCCAAGAACCCACTGACCGCAACGTCGGTAGACGGGTGGGTCAAGCGAGCCAGCGATGTGCTGGGGTGCCGTCCTCTCTACATCGACATCCTTCGCTTGGACCCGAGCACGTCGGTTCAGGACAAGAAGGGCGTCAGCACTCCGGTGCTTGACTACATCTACGGTTTAGCCCGGAAGCGTGGGATGCGTTTTGTTCCCGTCCTTCGCGTGAGCGAGGCGACCGAAGACCAGACCAGCTCGGTTCGAGTGGCTGCGGCATCGGACGGACATGGCGTCGGCCTTCGGTATCGAATTCTGGAGGTTTTGCCACCGCCTGGGCTCACCCACCGAGCAGTACTGGAGGCTCAGCTCGAAAGCCTCCAGCAAACCCCACAGGACTGCGACTTGCTGATCGACTTGGAGTACATAGACGAGGATCGAGAGATCGACGCGAGCCTGCTCGCGGGGCACCTCGCGATGATGTCGGCAGTTGGTGACTGGCGCAGCGTCGTCATTCTGGGCACGTCGATCCCGAAGATGATGGGGAAGATCAAAGAGGGCACGGTCGGGACGATCCCGCGCCGCGAGTGGGACCTATGGCTGGAGCTGCGGTCACTAGGACTGGAGCGGCTACCGGCGTTCGGGGACTACGCGGTGCAGCACCCGCACCCACCGCACGACGCGAGCGGTGGCGGTCAGGGCAGAGCGAACATCAGGTATACCGCCGCTCGCGAGACTGTTGTTGCACGTGGCTTTGGGCCGATTACACAGCAGGAAGGCAACGAGCATTACCGGGTTCTCTGCAAGCAGATCGTTGACCGTCCCGAGTTCGCGGGGCGGGACTATAGCTGGGGCGACGAGACCATCAACGACTGCGCTGATGAGCTGATAGAGCCTGGGTCGCGCAATGCCTGGCGGGGAGCTGGCACGTCGCACCACATCCAGCTGGTCACGGATGGGCTGCGAGCGGGAGTGCCTGCGCCCTAAAGCGCCGTGTCGGGATACGAGCGCTCGCAGCGTCGCGATTCAGTAGAGCTGCACGAACTGCTCGGCGGAGCTGCGTAAGTGTCGCGCTGCTGAGAAGTTCATTCCAGAGCGATGCCCGATGCGCTTTCGGATTTGGTTCGGCACCGAGGGCATGCAACGCCCCCATCACCTCGTCGCGCCACAGCAACCGTACCAGCGTCTCCGGGTCGAGCGCGGGGTTCTGCCGTGCATTACGCACGGTCGCGAACGAGACATGACCGTTGACCGCGACGGTAGTTATCCCCCACCAGTCGGGCACTATCCCTTCTGCCTTCTCACGATGGTTGTCGGCCACGACGACCGTGCAGCGGTCAAATAGACGCCCGTAGGCTCCTACCTGTCGCGGGAGGCGACGAAGAGTGTCGCGCTCCGTCTTGATCTCGAAGCCGTCCATCCGGCGGCCGAGCAAGGCGAGGTCTGCACGCTCGTTCGATCGGGGAACCCACAGCTCCTCCAGTGTGTCGCGAGCGCCGACCACCCCGGCTAGCAGATGCGTCCGTAGCGCGTCACGCACCACCGCCTCAGCTGCCAACGCACCCGCTCCAAACCGGCCGGACACGTGCGAAGGCAGTCACGCGCAAAGTGTAGGGCGACTGGATGCTGATGAGAGATACGAACATATGTTCGTATCCTACCGGATGTACTGGCCCTCGTCCAGTTGTGCAACAAGCAGCCCGCGCGGAGCCCCTTCGTATAGGGACATCTTGACAACGATCTGCATTGTTGCTGTGGACATCGCTGCGTCTCCTGTGTCGTCGGTGGGAATCGTGCCGCACGATAGCGCCGAAAAACTGAGTGCCCGCGCGTGCGCGGGCGGCGTTGTAGAGAACTAGCTTTATTACCACGCCACGCGCGCACGCGCGGGCACCGGCAAAATGCGGATCGACAGCGCCGACGGCGTGGCCACGCCGTCGCCCGCGGGCTATGCCTTGACGCGCTCCAAGCGCAGACGCTTGCCGCGCAGCTCGTGTCCATCGAGCGCCTCGATCACGCGGTCGGCCTCAGCGGAGGGGACCGACAGGAACGAGAAGCGCTCCAGCACGCTGACGTCACGCACGGCCTCGCCGTCCAGGCCGGTCGCCGAAGTGACCGCGCCGACGATGTCCGCGACGCGCAGTCCGGCGGCGCGTCCGCCGCCGATCACCAACTTGGCCGAGGGCTCGGTCGCGTCACGTGAGATGTGGGGCTTGGAGTGCCGACGCGGGCGCTCCTTCACGGGCGTCGGGGCAGCCTCGGCGTCCTTTGACCAGGCCGCGATCTTGGTGCCGATGTGGCGCTCGATCGCCTCCAGCTCTCGCGTCTGACGCGACTCGACGAACGTGATCGCCCGTCCCGAGCGTCCCACGCGACCGGTGCGACCGATGCGGTGCACGTAGGTGTCCGGCGAAGTCGGCACGTCGTAGTTGACGACGTGCGTGACGGTCGAGATGTCAAGCCCGCGTGCGGCCACGTCGGTGGCGACGAGGATCGGCACGCGGCCGCCCTTGAAGGCGAGCATCACGCCGTCGCGCGAGCCCTGGGACATATCGCCGTGCAGCGCGCGCACATTCATGCCACCGTCGCGCAAAGTACGGAACAGCTGGTCGCAGCGGACCTTGGTGCGCACGAACACGATCGCCTGCTCGGGCCGCTCGGCACGCAGCACCTCGACCAGCTTGGCGGCCTTGTCGCGCGTCTCCACGGAGAGCTGGAACTGGGCGACGGTGTCGATCGTGAGCGTCGCGGCCTCGACCTGGATCACCTCGGGGTCGTACATGTACTTGTCGGCGAGCTTGCGGATCGGCGGCGGCATCGTCGCTGAGAACAGCGCGGTCTGTCGTCCCGAAGGAGTCATCGAGAGGATCTTCTCGACGTCTTCCAGAAAACCGAGGTCGAGCATCTCATCAGCCTCGTCGAGCACCACGAAGCGGCAGGCGTGCAACACGATCGAGTTGCGCGAGATCAAATCGAGCACGCGCCCGACGGTGCCGACGACGATGTGTCCCCCGGCGCGCAATTGCGCCTGCTGGGTGCGGATCGGCGCGCCACCGAAGACCGCCACCACGTCCAGCCCACTGTGGGCGCCATAGGTGCGCAGCGCCTGGGTGACCTGGATGCACAGCTCGCGCGTGGGCGTCAGCACCAGCGCCTGCACCTCATGCTCGACGGGATCGATGTACTGAACGATCGGCAGCCCGAAGGCGGCCGTCTTGCCGGTGCCGGTCTGCGCCTGGCCGATCACGTCGCGACCTTCCAGCAGCGGCGGGATCGCCTGCTCCTGGATCGGCGAGGGCGACTCGTAGCCGACGTCGCGCAGCGCTTGCAGGGTCTGCTCGGAGAGGCCGAGCTCGGCGAAGGTCTTGGTCATGCGGACAGCAGCTTAGGCGCTCCGGCGCGCCCGGCGCGCCGCCAGCAGGCGTCACGCCGTCGCCGACGTCGAGCAGCAGCTTGCCGGTGCTGCGACGTTCGCGCAAATCGATGTGCGATTGCGCCGCGTTCTCCAAGGGGTATGTCCCACCCACGACCACACGCAGCTCTTCGCGGGCAAGCCGCATGAAGAGGTCGTCAAGCGCGTCGGCAACCATCGCCGGGCGCTCAAGACAATGAAACAGGTAGAAGCCGACGACCGAGCGCGAATGACGCAGTAGCGAGCCTGTACGCACCTCGTTCGGCTCTTGCGAGGCGATCCCGCAGACGACGATCCGCCCGAAGTGAGCGAGTGCTCGATAGGAGCGCTCGAAAGTCTCTCCGCCGGCCATGTCGAACACGACGTCCACCTCACGCCCTTCGTTGGCCTCGATCAGACGCTCGGTGAGGCCCTCGGGCTCGGAGTCGATCGCGACGTCGGCGCCAAGCTCGAGCGCGAGTCCGCGCTTGCGCTCGTCCGAGGCCACAGCGATCACACGCCCCGCGCCGAGGGGTGCTCCGAGCTGGACGGCAAGCGAGCCGACGCCCCCGGCCGCGGAGTGCACCACCACGCTCTCGCCGTCCGCCACCCGCCCGGCGGTGCGGTACAAGTGCCAGGCGGTGAGCCCCTGGATCAGGACGGCAAGCGCGTCCGTGTCATCGACGTCATCGGGAATCGGGAAGCTGTGCTCGGCTGGGGCAAGCGCGTACTCCGGCATAACCGCCGGTGCCGGTTAGCGCGACGACTCGCTGTCCCTCGCTCAGACCGCTGGCGGACGGCGCCGAGACGATCACACCGGCAACCTCGCCGCCGGGCACGAGCGGCAAGGTCGCCTTGCGCACATAGGAGTTGGTGCGCGTGTGCGTGTCGGCGAAGTTGACGCCCGCCCGGGTGACGCGAATCAGAGCCTCGTCGGGACCGGGCTCGGGTGTCGCCAGCTCCACGAGCTTCATCACCTCTGGCCCCCCGAACTCCCCGATCTGGATCGCGCGCATACCGGCGAGGCTACATCAGCAGCCTGTGGCACATCTCCAAAAAAAGAGTCATAACGTCGCTAAATAGTTGCAATATGCAATGAATCGAAAAAGATGAAACCACAATCCACCCACCTAACCCACCTAAAGATGAAGGCACAATCACCCCGCCTGCCAGTAAGGTGGCGGCCTATGGCCATCACCGTCGTGGGATCGATCGCGTATGACGCCGTGAAGACCCCGTTTGGGGAGCGCGAGCGGATGCTCGGAGGCGCCGCCGTGCACTTTGCCCTGGCAGCCTCGTTCTTCGAGGAGGTGCACGTGGTGGGCCCGGTGGGCGACGATTTCGGCGAGCCGGAGCTGGAGGTGATGCGCCGCCGCGGCGTGGACGTCTCAGACATCGAGCGGGTGGCCGGTGGCAAGACCTTCTTCTGGCGCGGCGAGTACGGCTGGGACCTCAACTCTCGCGCGACGCTCGACACGCAGCTCGGCGTGTTCGAGGGCTTTCAGCCAAAGCTGTCCGAGCGTTCGCGCGCTAGCGAGGTCCTGTTCCTGGCGAACATCGTGCCCGACCTGCAGATCGAGGTGCGCGGGCAGCTGCCCGCCGCGCGTTTCGTGGCGCTCGACTCGATGAACCTATGGATCGACATCGCCAAGGATCAGCTCGTGAAGGCGATCGAGAGCGTGGACTGTCTGATCCTCAACGACGCCGAGCTGCGCCAGCTGACGGGCAAGCCGAATCTCATCTCGGCGGCACGCGAGATCCTTGATTGGGGTGCGAGCGCCGCGAGCGGATCGCAGGCCGATACAAACGCCGGCGACAGTGCGGCGGACAGCGACACGCCTGCTCGACACGGGCCAAGCGTGATCGTGGCCAAGCAGGGAGAGTACGGCGCGGCGCTCATCACCAACGAGAGCTTCTTTGCGCTGCCCGCCTATCCGCTGGAGAGCGTGATCGACCCGACCGGCGCCGGGGACACGTTCGCCGGCGGCTTCGTCGGCTATATCGCGGCCCATCCAGATGAGGAGCTCTCAGACGAGCTGCTGCGCCGCGCGATGGCGCACGGCACCGCACTTGCCTCCTTCAACGTGGAGGAGTTCGGCACCGAGCGCATCGAACGGCTGACGGGCGAGGAGATCCACGCCCGTGTGGAGGAGCTGCGCGAGATAACCAACTTCAGCGCAGCGCCCCTGCAACTGCGCGGTTAGGCGTTGGGGAAGCCCGCGGCTTCCAGGCGCGGGACCAGGTTGGGGATGAACGTCGGAGAGAGCGCTTTGGCGGCTTCGGCAACCGTGCCTGTAGCGGGCAGCGACGGCAGCACAGCGTTGTCGTCGAATTGATCCTGAATGAAGCTGAGGTGGCTGGCCTCGTTGGTCGCCACCTTCGCCGCGATCACCCTCAGTTCGCCCGAGCTGAGTGTTTCGACCGCACCCAGGTATGTCTGGACGAAGGCCGTCTCGAGCGCAACGCCGGTCTTCAACAGCGCGTGCCCGCTGGCAAGCGCGCTCGAAGGAATCTTCAGTTCCAGCCCGGTGGGGGTCTTCGCGCCGAGCGCTTTTGCGAGCAGGGCCTTGTGGTCTTCCTCGTTCTTGAGCGCCGCCTTGAAGTAGTCGAGGTCTTCGAGCTTGGGGTGCTTGAAGGAATGGAAGTTCTTGATGATCGCCGAGTAGACGAACACGGCGAGGCTCTCGGCCCCATAGGCGGCCTGGAGTGTGGAGTTGTCGCTCACACCTCCGGAAGCAGCGAAGGAGATACCGGTCACCTGACCGAGCATCGCGCCGCCGGCGACGAGCGCGATCCCGCCCTTGGCGCCGTTGCGCAGGAACTGGGAGCGGCTGAGACCGACGGCCGACTGCGCGGGCTCCAGCACCGCGTCTGTGTGATCGAGGAGATTCGCTTGGCTGTCCATTGGGGGTCCTCACATTCTCGAAGTTGACCGGATCGGCGATGAAGGCCAGGAGGCTGAGTCATCGTCGGGGGTTCTTCGCAGGAGGCCGCGCAGCGGATCAGCACGCTTGTGCCCGCCGTCAGGCGGGATAACCCGCACCTCATCCCAACGCTTGTGCCCGCCGTCAGGCGGGATAACCCGCACCTCATCCCAAACGCTTGTGCCCGCCGTCAGGCGGGTATACGATCAAGGAGAGGTGGATGCCTGGACTTTCATCTGGCTGATGTTCATTCTGAAGATCCCGATCGTCGGGCTCTATCTGATCGTGCGCTGGGCCGTGCGCCAGACGCCCGAGACAGCCGGCGAGGACGGCGGCATCGGCCCGCGTCCCGACCCGTCGCATCCGCACCATCCTTCTCATCCGCGCCACCCTCGCCCGCGCTTGCCACGCTCGCCGCGGCGCGGCCCGCACGGAGACGCACCCTTTGCGCCCCCGGCGCGCGTGCGCGCCGGCCTCGCGCGCAGCCGGCTCGTTCAGCGTTGATCGTCAGCGTTTGATCGCGATCCAGCGCGGTCTGTCCTCTAAAATCGATCGCGCCCAGCTCAGCCGGCTCGCCCCGCGTTGACGGCTCGAACAAGCCACTTCACAGCTTGCGCACGAGTCGCGCGCCCATGTGTCGCATAATCGAGTAGACAGCAACGTCGACTGGAGGAAAGATGGGCGCCGAGACACAGACTCAACATGCAACGACAAACGGTGCTCCCGCCACGGGGGATACCTCGCAGGGCGCACCCTCCGGGGCCCAGACGCTGAGCGTCACCGACAACCGCACCGGCAAGACCTACGAGCTGCCCGTTACCGACGGCACCGTGCGCGCCATGGACCTGCGTCAGATCAAGACCTCAGAGGACGACTTCGGGCTGATGGCCTATGACCCGGCGTACATGAACACCGCGTCGTGTCGCAGCGCGATCACCTACATCGACGGCGAGGCCGGGGTCCTGCAGCACAGGGGCTATCCGATCGAGCAGCTGTGCGAGCACTCCACCTATCTGGAGGTCGCCTATTTGCTGATCAACGGCGCGCTGCCGACGCAGAAGCAGCTCGACGCCTGGGTGCACGAGATCACCATCCACACGTTCGTGCACGAGAACGTCAAGGACTTCATGCAGGGCTTCCGCTACGACGCCAACCCGATGGGGATGCTGGTCGCCTCCGTCGGCGCGCTGTCGACCTTCTACCCGGACGCCGGCCAGATCCACGACGAGCAGGTACGCGCGATGCAGATCACCCGTCTACTGGCGAAGATGCCGACGCTGGCGGCGTTCGCGTTCCGCCACAACATGGGCCAGCCCTACGTGTACCCAGACAACGATCTTGCCTACGCCGGCAACTTCCTCGGGATGATGTACAAGATGACCGAGCTGAAGTACCAGCCCGATCCCCGCTTGGAGAAGGCGCTCGACGTGCTCTTCATCCTGCACGCCGACCACGAACAGAACGCCTCGACCAGCGCCGTGCGCTCGGTCGGCTCCACGCAGGTGGATCCCTACTCGGCCGTAGCGGCCGGCGTGGCGGCGCTGTACGGGCCGTTGCACGGCGGCGCCAACGAGCAGGCATTGCGCATGCTGCGCCGGATCGAGCATCCGCGCAACATCCCCGACTTCCTGGAGAGCGTGAAGGCTGGCAACGAGCGCCTGATGGGCTTTGGCCACCGCGTCTACAAGAACTACGACCCGCGCGCCCGCATCATCCGCAAGCACCTGGACGCAGTGTTCGAGGTGCGTGGCACCAGCCCGCTCCTCGACATCGCCACAGAGCTCGAGAAGCAGGCGCTGGCCGACGAGTACTTCACGCAGCGCAAGCTCTACCCCAACGTCGACTTCTACTCCGGGCTGATCTACGAGGCCCTCGGTCTGCCGGTTGCGATGTTCCCGGTGATGTTCGCGATCGGGCGCACCAGCGGCTGGATCGCGCAGTGGCTCGAGATGGTCGAGGATCCAGAGCAGAAGATCGCGCGTCCGCGCCAGATCTATACGGGCGAGCGCGACCAGGACTACGTGCCGATCGACAAGCGGGGCTGAGAGGCGTGCGGGCTCTCCTACCGGAGCCTCGCATCTAACTCCAAATTCTTGGAGAAATTGGAGTTATTTGGAGTTGGCGGTCAAAGCACCAAAGTCGTGCCGTAGCGGCGCAGCCAGTCGCGCTGCTCGCGCCAGCCGGGATAGCGGCTCTCGACAAGCGCCCAGAAGCGCGGCGAGTGGTCGCGGATCTCCAGGTGGCAGACCTCGTGCCACACGACGTAGTCGAGCACCGGCTCCGGAGCCAACAGCAGACGCCAGTTGAAGCTCATCGCGCCCTTCGCCGAGCACGACGCCCAGCGGGTGCTCTGCGCGCGGATCGACAGGCCGCTGTAGGAGGCACCCACCCGCGCGACCGCGGCGTCTAGGCGCATCGCCACCTCGGCCCGCGCGAGGCGGCGGTACAGGCGCTCCACCGCGGGTCGGTAGTCGCCTACGGGCACAAGCAGCTTGTCGCCACTGCGGTGAGCACGCGTACGCCCAGGCTGCGGGGTCAGCTCGAGCGGCGTCCCGAGGTAAGGGATGGTGCCCGCCCGCTCGGCCACGTGCGCCAGCGCGCGACGACCCTCCGACAGTCGGCGCTCGATCCACGGGGCAAGCTCACGTACGGCGGCCGCGGCAGCCCGCTCCGGAGCATGTGCAGGCAGCACCACCTCGACGTCTGTGTGGGCGCGCACGTTGACGCGCACTCTGCGCGCGCGCTTGGAGCGGCGCACCGTGTACTCGATCTCAGCCACGCAGAGAGCGTAAGGCTTGCACCGGGTAGATAATCGGGCGATGCCGAGATCGATCGTGAAGCTGCCGGCCGCCGTGCGCGAGCCCTATGAGGTGTTCGTCAACGGCGTGCCCCAGCGCGAGGGCGTCGACTTTCAGGCGAAGGGGCATACCCTGATGTTTGACAGAGAGCTACGCAAGGACCACATCTCCAAGCGCCGCTGGTTCCTTGGCGCCTGGGGCGTCGGCACCTACAAACAGGACGACTCGGTGGACGTGCGCTACGAGGCAGCGGACGGCTCGCCGCGCGTGGCCGAGGCGCTTGAGATCGAAGCCGGGTAGGCGCCCGATGCCCTCGCCCACTACTCAGCGTGCAGGCGACGCCGCAGGGGCATTTGTGGACACGGCGCTCCGCATCTTCTCCCACGGCCGCACGAGCTTCAAAGCGCCGAGGATCGCGCGTGTCGCCGGTGAGCGGTTGAGCGTGTAGAAGTGGATGCCCGGCGCGCCGGCGGCCAACAGCTCGGCGCACTGCAGCGTGGCGTAGGCGACACCGAAGTCGATCACGGCCTCCGGTGAGTCCTCGCGGGCGTGCAGCTCTTGGCGCAGGCCGTCGGGGATCGAGGCACCGCATACGCTGGCCATGCGCTCCAGCTGCCCGATCTGGGTGATCGGCATGATCCCGGGGATGATCGGCACTTCGATCCCGGCCGCGCGCGCGCGCGCCACGAAGTCGAAGTAGAACGCGTTGTCGAAGAACAGCTGCGTAATCAGGAAGTCCACGCCGGTGGCGACCTTCTCGGCCAGGTATTCGACGTCGGCTCCGGGGCTCACAGCATGGATGTGCGTCTCGGGGAAGCAGGCGGCGCCGATCGCAAACGGGTAATCGTCTCTGATCAGCTGCACCAGCTCGCACGCGTACTCGAGCCCTCCCTCCGTCTTTACCCAGTCCCGCTCACCGGCCGGGGGATCGCCACGCAGCGCAAGCACGTTGTCGATGCCGGCGGCCCGCATCTCATCGAGCGTCGCGCGCAGCTCTTGCTCCGTCGCGGCAATGCAAGTGAAGTGGGCCATCGCCTCCAGGCCGTACTCATCCTTGATGCGCTTGACGGTCGCGATCGTTTTCTCGCGCGTGGAGCCGCCCGCCCCATATGTGACTGATACGAACGCCGGCTCGAGCGTTTGCAGCTCGGCAAGCGCCGCATACAGGTTACGCTCGCCCTGCTCTGTCTTAGGGGGGGAGAACTCGAACGAGAAGACTGGCTCACTCCCGGTGAGCAGCTGATCGATCCGCATCGGCAAAGCCTAACAGAGCTATGTCAAGGTTTGTCGCTGCGGATTGGGGTCGGGGCGCGCTGCGGGATTGGGGTCGGGGCGCGCTGCCAGATTGGGGTCGGGGCGCGCTGCCAGATTGGGGGCGGGGTGCGCCGCAGGATTGGGGCGGGGTGCGCCGCAGGATTGGGGCGGGGTGCGCCGCCAGATTGGGGGCGGGGTGCGCCGCCAGATTGGGGGCGGGGTGTATACAAAAATATCGATTCGTTTCATGTGTGAACTATTCCATGAACAAAACTTCTCGGAAAAATGAACACATCCCCTCGACATCTCCCTACGAATGCGAGCCCTCGTCCGTTTCTTCGCCATGCTTCAGCCGCTGGAGGGCACTCCCCTCAGGGCGCGGTTTCGCCCCTTGCCCTATGCGCCCACCCAATGCTCGGGCGCCGCGACTGCCTCTCCACCGTCCTCAGACACAATCCGCTCTGCCCGACCAAGCGCCTCCAAGTGGGTGAGCATCGCGAGCGTCTCGCTCAACAGCCACGGCCCGCCGTGGGTCGCCAGCTCATCGCTGAAGACGCGCGGCACGATCTCAAACGCGGTCAGCGGCTCGGCAAGGATCGCCCCGCGCACCTTCTCCAGGCGCTCGGCAACCAGCTCGCGGTTGCCCTTGATATGGGCGAGCACATCCGTGAACGTGCGCCCGTGGCCGGGTAGGCAAAGCCGTGCGCCCAGGCGTTCGACGACGCCGAGCGAGTCCAGGAATTCGCCCACCGGGTCAGGCGAGTAGCCGTAGTCGAAGAACAGCGAGATGCGCCCCAGCAGGTGGTCCCCGGAGATCAGCAGACGCCGCTCGGGCTGGAACAGGCACACGTGCGAGGGGGCGTGCCCTGGCGTCTCGTACACGCTCCAGGGTCCCAGATCGGTGTTGACGACGACTCCGGGGAGCAGCGCGCGGTCGGGTGCGATCACAGCGTAAACACCCGGTTCGTGATGCTCGCGCTCGGCCGCATAGCGCTGCAACGGCTCCTCGGGCACACCCGACTGGCGCGCCACCTCGATGCGCCGCTCGAGCGTCGCCTGCGGGTCCTGCCGCTCGACCGACATGTGCTCGTATTTGGGGTGCATCCACAGCTCGGCGCCGGTGCGCTCCACGATCGCCCCAGCCTGGCCGTAATGGTCTGAATGGGCGTGTGTGCAGACGACCAGGCGAATGTCCTCGACCGCCAGCCCGCACATCGCAAGCGCCCGCTCCAGCTGGAACATCGAGCCGGGCTCCCCTGGCCCTGGCGGCGTGTAGTAACCGGTGTCGAACAGCACGATCCCATCGCCCGCGCGCACGGCCCAGGCGTTGCCGTGCGGCACGCCCGGCCAGGGCAGGGGCAGGCGCAGGCGATAGACGCCGGGCAGAACACGCTCCCCCCTTCCAAGCTCGCGTTTACGGGCCGGCTCGCTCACCGCCGCGGAGAGTACTAGGCGTAGACTCATAGCTCACGGCGGACAAGGAGATCGCGATGGTCGACGACGAGGCTGACAAGGGCAGGGCGGCCGCCAAGGTGCAGGAGGCGGCGGCGAACATCCATCCCCCCAGCGGGGCGATGGCAAACAGCAAGAGCAAGGACACAGAGGCGGTGGCGCGGCGCTACTTCGAGGCGATCGGCGCGCGCGACGTCGAGGCGGCGGTGGCGCTGTGGGCCGAGGGCGGACGCGAGCACGTGCGCGGCCAGGTCGACGTCACAGCCCCTGAGGGCGTGCGCGAGTTCATCGGCGGACTGATCGAAGCGATGCCGGACATGCGCATGGAGGTGCTCGCCACGACGACCGAGGGCGACCGCTGCGCGGTGCAATGGCAGATCACGGGAACGTTCGCCGGCCCAGGTGCGTTGAACGGCGTGCGAGCGACCGGCAGTCCGCTGAAACTCGAAGGCTGCGACGTACTGACGATCCGCGACGGCAAGGTGCAAGCCAACGACGCTTTCTCCGACGGGATGACGGCTGCGCGGCAGATCGGGCTGTTGCCGCCACAGGGATCGAGCGCGGAACAGGGCATGACGGGTGCGTTCAACGTAAAGACGAAGGTGACGGGCATGTCGGCCGCCCAGGACGCGAGGCTTGTGGCGGAGGGCGTGTGGGTCGTGCAGGGCCACCTCGGGCGCTGCAACGTGTATCTGATCGAGGACGCAGAGCTGGGCGGCGTGACGCTCTACGACGCCGGCTCGCGCCTGATGACCAATTCGGTCGCCGCCGCCGGCGCCAAGCTCGGCGGGATCAAACGGGTGGTATTGGGACACGCGCACACCGACCACCGCGGCGTCGCGCCCGCACTGGGAGTGCCGGTGCTCTGCCATCCCGACGAGCGCGAGGACGCCGAAGGCAGCGGCGGCTTTCGCTACTGGCCCACTGGGCTGACAGGGCTGCCGGCCGGGCAACGCCAAGTCCACCGCGCCCTGCACCGCTACGCCTGGGACGCCGGACCGGTGAACATCGCCGGCACCGTCTCCGAGGGCGATGAGATCGTCGGCTTTAGGGTGATCGACCTTCCCGGCCACGCCCCGGGCCTGATCGGGCTGTGGCGCGAATCCGACCGGCTGGCACTCGTGAGCGACTGCTTCTACACGATTGACCTGTGGGCGCGCTCCCGACCCCCGCATGTGCCGGACCGCATCTACAACTACGACACAGGCCAAGCCAAGGCCTCGATCCGCAAGCTGGCGGAGATGGAGCCGGCGGCGGCATGGCCCGGACACGCCAAGCCCGTGACCGGGGACGTGCGCACGCAGCTTTTGAAGGCCGCGGAGACGATGTAGGGCAAGGGCCGAATGTGGGATTCGCGGCCTGATAGTCCCAGGCACGAGCACCCGAGGTCTGAGTACGGGATCATGGCCAAGAAGACACGCAAGCGCGAAAGACCGAGCGCGCCCCTCAGCCATTACACAGACGCTCACGGCAACGTGCTCACGCTACGTGGCTCGTTCACGCCCGGCGCCCGGCGCGAGTACGCCGAGACGCTGGCTGGTGTGAACGCGCGCGCCGCCTCCACCCAGGAGGACGCTTGGCAGCGTGCGGTCGAGCTACTGTTCGAGCGGCTCGCCGTCTCTTGGACGATCGCCGGCGCCCCGATCGAGCGCCAAAAGGAGCTGCTCGCGCGGCTGCGCGTCTCAAGCGACGAGGAGCGTGCCTGGATCAGGGACACGCTGCGCGAGCACTGCGCCGAGTGGTTCCCGGACGTCAAGGCGCCATAGCGCCTCAATAGATCTCGCCAAGCAGCTCCAAACGCGGTCCGTGCGCGTCGCCGGCCGAGACGAAGCGCGCGTTGGCTGGGCTCAGCACGAACTCGTACAACCCTCCGTCCTCGCCCTGAACGCTCAAGCGCGTGCCCTCGTCGCGGATGGCAACGACCACCCCTTGCTCGGCGCTACCGCCGAAGTGCTTGATGCGCGCGGGTGCGCCAACGCGCGGAAGGGGTCGTGTGGGTTCCAGCATGACCACCCGAGGCATAACACAAACGTCACAGGCGAGCACCGCGCGCGCGGGCCGCGACCGCTACCGTGGCGTGACAATGCGCCGCACGAAGATCGTCGCCACCATCGGCCCCGCCTCGCGCGAGCCCGAGACGCTGCTCGCGATGGTGCGCGCCGGCATGGACGTCGCGCGCCTGAACTATTCGCACGGCACGCTGGCCGAGCACGAGGAGACCGTCAGGCGCGTGCGCGACGCCGCGGGACGGGCGGGACGACCGGTGGCGATCCTGCAGGACCTGCCGGGACCGAAGCTGCGCATCGGCCCGCTACGCGAGGACATCGTCGAGCTGAAGCCAGGCGACTTAGTCACGTTCAGCTGTGGCGAGGAGCGGGTCGGCGACGCGGCCCACATGTCGATCAGCTGGCCGGGACTGGCCGCGGCGTTGACGCCGGGGGAGATCCTGTACCTGGCCGACGGCTCGGTGCGCCTACGCGTGCGCGCGGTGCGAGTCGAGCAGGGCGAGGTCGACGCCGAGGTCGAGGTCGGCGGCGCCGTAGCCTCGCGCCAGGGCCTCAACATCCCCGGCCCCGCGCACACTTTGCCGTCCGTCCCCGAGGAGGATCTCGAGCTACTGCGCCACGGCGAATCGATCGGCGTCGACATGGTCGCGCTGTCGTTCGTGCGTTTCCCCTCAGACGTCGAAGCCGTGCGCGAACACACGCGCCTGCCTTTGATCGCGAAGATGGAGAAGCCGCAAGCGGTCGAACACGCCGAGGCGATCATCCGCGCCGCCGACTGCGTGATGGTCGCGCGCGGCGACCTCGGCATCGAGATGCCGATCGAGCAGGTGCCCGCGGTGCAAAAGGAACTGCTCAAGCAGGCCGGCTATCTGGCCCGCCCTTCGATCACCGCGACGCAGATGCTCGACTCGATGGTCACCTCCTCGCGCCCCACGCGCGCGGAGGTGGCGGACGTGGCCAACGCGATCCTCGACGGCACCGACGCGGTGATGCTCTCCCAGGAGACCGCGATCGGCGCCTACCCCATCGGGGCGGTGGAAATGATGGCCGCGGTCGCCGTCCAAGCCGAGGCGATCGCCCCGTATGAGGACTGGAACACCTCGCGCGTGCGCCGCTCCGAAAGCGACCCTGCGCACACGGTCGCCCACAGCCTGTGCCTGGCAGCGCGCGAACTGCACTTGGATGCCCTGATCGTGCCCACGCTCTCCGGCCGCTCGGCGCGTCTGGTCTCCGCGCACCGCCCCACGGTCCCGATCTACGCGCTCTCCCCTGGGCGCGAGACCGTCCGCCGCTGCGGCCTGATGTGGGGCGTGCAGGCCTCTTCGATCCGCCGCCACGAGACGACCGAGGAGCTGATCGCCGACTGCGCGCGGCGCGTCGTCGAGCTCGGCTGGTGTGAAAAGGGCAAGCGCGTCGGCATCACCGCGGGCCTGCCGAGCGGGCGCCCGGGTACGACCAGCTTGATGCAGATCCAGGTGTTGTAGCGCTCAGCCAGGCGCCCCCACGCCCGTGCGCTCGTAGAACTCGGCCTCCGCGCGCCCCAGCTCGGTCACGGGCGCATCGCCGTACATCCACTCGCGCGCGATCCTGTGCCAGTTATTACTTGCGCGCAGTTGTGAGAGCACCGCCAGCGTCAGCATCTCCATGCGCCGGCCGAACAGATGCTCAGGTTGGATCGTCTGGTGGCGCATCTCGCGAAAATGCGAGGAGCGCGGATCCGAGCTCTCGATCATCACCGCGGTGGCGATCTCAGGCGAGAGCTGGACCGTTTCGTCGGCGGTCGTGTACCACCAGATCGCATCCTCGATGAAGGCCAACAGGTGGTCGGGGTCGACGCGCTCGGGTTCGGGCAGGAAGCGCGACTCGGCCAGCACCTTGTGCAGAGTCGACGCGGCCCCCTCGACCACCGCACGCTGGCAGGCCAGCTCCAGCTCCAGCGGCTCTCGACGCAGCCGCTTGAACAGCCCGAAGTCTAGGAATGCCACGCGTCCGTCGTCCAGCAGCATGAAGTTGCCCGGGTGGGGATCTCCCGAGAACTGTCCGTGCCTGTACATGCAGCCCAGAAAGAAGCGGAACACGATCTCCCCGATGCGATCGCGCTTGGCCTGCGGATACTCCTTCAGCTCCTCGAAGCCGACCCCGCGCACGAACTCGCTCACGAGCACCCGCTCGCGCGAGAGCTCGCCCACTACCTCGGGGATCGCGATGAACGGATGCCCTCTGTATATGCGTGCCAGCGAGCGCTGATTCTGGGCCTCCAGCTCGTAGTCGAGCTCCTCGGAGATGCGCTCCCTGATCTCATCGGCCAAGCCCTTCACGTCGAGCGCGGGGGTCATGCGCTTGAGCAGCCGCATGATCATGTCCAAGTTCTGCATGTCGGCCCTGACCGCCCCCGCCACGCCCGGATACTGCACCTTGACCGCCACCTCCATGCCGCCGCCGTCCCCTCCGCGAGGGTCATCGTCGAGCCCCCCCTCGCGCAGCCTCGCCCGGTAAACCTGCCCGATCGAGGCGGCGGCGACCGGCTCCTCGTCGAACTCGGCGAATACATCTGAGATGTTCGCTTCGAGGTCCTCCTCGATCACGCGCCGCATCTGCTTGAAGGACACGGTCGGCGCGGCGTCGCGCAGCTTCGCCAGCTCGCGCTGGAACTCCTCACGGTGCTCCTCTGGGACCAGCCCGACGTCCAGAAAGGACAGCATCTGCCCGAGCTTCATCGCCGCCCCCTTCATCGTCCCCAGCACCGCGACGATCTGCTTGGCGGTCTCCAGCTGGCGGCGCGCGCTCGCCTCCTGCGCCCCTTGCTCGCTGCGCGTGACGTTGGCCGCCCTGGTTCCGAACTGCTTGACCGCCTCGCTCGCGGCCAGCCGACCGACGGTGGCCGTGCGGCGCACCCTCGATGTTGGAATCTTCTCCTGCGCCACAGACTGATCTTAGGTGGATGCCAGGAGGTGCGCTGAACAAGCCAGGCAATAACGCAGAAACGTAGCGTGCTTTAGCACGCTGGCCGATCTCCGATCGGTCCGAGGACGCAGCATCGCGCCGCTCAGCGCACCTCCTGGACGCGGCTGCCAGGGACGATGTCGTCCTTGCCGTCCGACCAGCGCACCCAGGCCTTCTTGCCACCGTCGTAGTCCTCTCCCAACAGGATCAGCGTGGCCGGCTCGCCGAGCGCGGTGCACGGCTCGGAGCCCTCGGGGTCAAGGCCGCGCCACACGCGGATGAACGCGTTCTGCTCCCACTCCCGCGCCACGCTCGTCGCATCCGTGTGTCCGGGATAGACAATCGTCTCCCCCGGCAGCTCCATCAGCGTCCCCATGATCGAATCGCGCAGGTCGGTATAGGTCGTATGCCCCGGCGCCCTCACGCCTCCAACCGACCCCCTGAAGAGCGTGTCCCCGGTGAAGACGACCGCCTCGCCGCCCTGAAAGCCGCCGGGCCCGGCGCCCGCCCCGGGCCGTGTGCTCCCGCTCGGGCGCGCCACCAGAAACGAGAGCATCCCGGCCGTGTGGCCGGGCGTGCGCAGCGGCCTCACCTCCAGCTGCCCGAACTGCAACGTCTCCCCCGCTTCGATCGTCGTGAGGTCCACCCCCTTGCCCAGCACGCCGCCCATCTCCACCAGCCCTTCGCGCTCCAGCGGATGGATCATCACCTTCAGCTTCGGCCAGCGCTCGCGCAGCGCGCCGACCTCGCTCACATGGTCGAAGTGATGGTGGGTCAGCAGCAGGTGCGTCGGCTCGATCTGCAGACGCTTGGCCGCGTCGATCAGCGGCGCGACAGGACCGCCGGCATCGACGAGGAAGCCGGGCCCGCCTTCGCCATCGGCAAGTAGGTAGGTGTTAGACAAAAACTGCTCGTTAAGCGAGCGCTCGACGATCATCCTCAGATCCTGCCAGGTTGTGAGCCGCGCCGCCCGCCCGCAGGCATCCTCCAACGCCAGACGCGTGGCGTACGTTGGGCACGCCAAGTAAGGCATGACCCCTAAACGCCCCCTGTCACCGGCGCCGTCGCCCTGTCGTCGTCGTCCTGCCGTCGGCGCCGTCGCCCTGTCGTTGCCCTGTCGTAGGCGCCCTCGTCCTGTCGTCGGCGCCATCGCTCTGTCGTTTACATCGAGTCCAACAGGACGAACGATCGCCCAAGAATACACACCGGCGTATCACATGCGATCGAGCCTCTTTTCGTCCAACAGAGCCACAATCGGCCCATCCGAGTCTTGACATACACACCGGCGTATGGTTTTGTGGCGGTGCATTCCTATCAAGACTTGACGATAACAATGGGGGAGGGTGGTAAGGATCATGGCCCACGACGACTCGACGTGGCTCGTAGGAGGACGCCTCAAGCGCTGGATGCGCCTGACGGCGCCCGTCGGATTTCTGCTCACGTGCATGCTGCTCGCCGGACTGCCGGCT
This sequence comes from uncultured Solirubrobacterales bacterium, assembly GCA_963725265.1. Classification (GTDB taxonomy): domain Bacteria; phylum Actinomycetota; class Thermoleophilia; order Solirubrobacterales; family Solirubrobacteraceae; genus Palsa-744. The sequence continues at coordinate 589,372 of CAVRXP010000001.1, read as the reverse complement.
AGCGCTTCTGCGAGCACACCTGCAATGGCCGGCGAATGGGAACTGGCAATCATGGCCAACGGCACCATCAAAGGACGCGCCCTGATCGTCGACGAAGCGAACGTCGAAGAAAAGTTCGCAAGCCAAAACGTGCTATTCGACGGCGTGATCAAAGGCACATTCTCGGGCACCCTCGAAGGCAGCAAAGCCTCCGTCAAGATCACAAGCGAAGCCTACCCACCGGAGGTTGAAGCCTCCGAATTCGTCAGCTCGACGATGACGGTCGGAACCAGCGACGGCCTGCCCACGATCTCCGGGTCGGGAGAACTGACTTCAGGCAGCCAGAAAGCGCCGGCGACGCTGATCGCCACCAGAATCAGAACCTACAAGGAAATACAGGAACAGGAAGCAAGAGAAAAGCAGGAAAAGGAAGAAGCCGAAGCGCGAGAAAACATCCGCGGAGAATGGCAGCTCGTGGTCAGTTCAGCCGCCGGCACCACAAAAGGCGTCGCCGTCATAAACAAGGAAGCAAACGCCAACAACGAATTCGCCAGCAGCAGCGCGTTGTTCGAAGGCGTCCTCCCCGGCAGCTTCTCAGGCGTCCTCCAGAACGGCAAAGCGACCGTGACGATCGTCGTCCCCGCGGCCGGCCCTGCTCCGGAACTCAAGTTCACAAGCAGCGAAATAACGGTTGCCGCGAACGCCAGCTCATTCTCGATGAACGGCCCTGGAACGGCCACAGCCGGCGGGACACCGGTGCCAGACGCAACCCTGGTCGCGACGCGGATCAAAACCTATGCGGAAGTGGCGGCGCGCGAAGCCAAAGAAAAGATCGAGCGCGAAGCCAAGGAAGCCGAAGAAGCCAAGGTAAAAGCAGAAGCAGAAGCCAAAGCAAAGGCAGAAGCGGAAGCCAGAGCAAAGGCCGAAGCGCAAGCCAAGGCAAAGGCCGAAGCCGAAGCCAAGACAGAGGCAGAAGCCAAGGCAAAGGCCGAAGCGGAAGCCAAGGCAAGAGCCGAACTGGAAGCCAGAAAAGGGACCAGCCCCGGCAAAGCCGCGCTGGTGTCGATTGGGTTGACCGGCAGGAGCTTCGCCGTCAGCCCCAGCGGCCTGCTCTCCCTGCAGATGAGCAACCCCAACGCATATGCGATCTCGGGGCGCATCACACTGGTCGTGGCTCAGTCGGCAAAAGCCGGCAAGACTTCGACCGCTCATGGCAAGGCCAGCAAGAAAGACCAGTCGCTTGGAACCGTCTCCTTCGGTATCGCTCCCGATGGCAAGCAACTCGTCAAGTTCAAGCTCACACAGGCTGGCCGCGCCGAACTGGCCCACCACAAGACCCTCAGGGTGCTGGCCACGATCCTGACGAAGGCCAGTGGTCAAACCTCCACGACCAAGACGCTCACTCTGACGTTGAGCGCCGGGAAGGTCGCGCAAGGGGCGCACTGAAGACACGACACGAGCATCGAATGCGGCTATGGGCCCGCCCGTGCGCGGGCCCATAGCCTGCCCTACCTATACCTGCCCGCCCTACCTGCCCACCCGCGCACGCGGACCCCAGCCCTGCAGACACGGGACGCGTACACTCCCAGCCATGCCCTTGATCCACACCTGCTACCGCATCACCGACATCGACCGCTCGATCAGCTTTTACAACGCGCTCGGCTTCGAAGAGGTCGGCCGCATCCCGATCGGCGACGAGGCGATCAACGTCTTCATGAACCAGCCGGGCGACGGCGACATGCCGCGTCTGGAGCTGACATACAACTTCGGCGTCGACGCATATGAGATCGGCTCGGGCTACGGCCACATCGCGATCACCGCCGACGACCTGGACGCAATGCTTGCGCGCCTAGCCGAGCTGGGCATCCAGCCCGAGAAGCCGCCGTATTCAGTGCGCGAGGGCGGCTCGCGACTGTGCTTCGTCAAAGACCCAGATGGGTATCGCGTCGAGATATTGGAGGCGGGCGCGTAGCGCGCCCCATGTACCCGGTTCGGCTGGGCGAAGCGACGGTTGTTGACGCGCCGAAGCCACGGATCGTGCGCTAGCGTCCAGACATGGGCAACGAGATCATCACCGTAGGCGCGCTGAGCGTCCATTTCCTGATCGAGGCGGCGGACTCGAACGGGACTGCGTCGGTGTTCGAGTGCTATGTACCGGCGAACGCGAGGATGCCAGCGCCGCACAGCCACGACGGCTTCGAGGAGACGATCTACGGGCTCGAGGGTGTTTCGACGTGGACGATCGACGGAGAGACGGTCGAGATCGGTCCAGGTGAGGGGGTCTGCGTGTTGCGCGGGCAGATCCACGGATTTGACAACCGCGGCAGCGACGATGCGAAGTTCCTCGCGATCGCGACCCCCGCCGTCTTCGGATCTTCCTACTTCCGCGAGGTCGGCGAGGTGATTGCCGCTTCGCCCGGCGGCCCGCCGGATCTGGCTGCGATCGGCGAGGTGATGCGCCGCCACGGCCTCACGCCGGCCCCGCCGGGCGCTGCCTAGACGCGCTGATCGCCCACGACATGCAGCCGGGGCAACCCGCACGCGAGCACGGTGTCACCGTGCTCGCGTCAAGCTGACCTCGCGCCAACTACCCGGCGGTGAGCGTGAACTTCGCTGACGTCTTGAGTAGCGGCTTGCCCGAGCTGTCCTTTGGCGCAAGATAGCCGCACAGCAGATAAGTCCCGGGGCCCGCCTCACCGCTGAACACCTTCAGTTCTCCGTGCCAGTCGAAAGCGCCGTGGAAGTTGACTGGGTTGGCCGGAAAGAGTTGTGGATCGCTGGGGGTACCCGGGATCGGCTCCAACTCGCTGTCTCCTTTGCGTGTCATCTCCTGACCGCCGGTGGCGGCACACGACTTCTGTGCATTCAACTGGTAGTACACCGCCATCTCAGCGTGCTTGCTGGATGTGCCCGAGACCGTCACCGTGAACCCTTCACTTTCGGCCGCCGAGAGACTGAGCGACGCGGGGCTTACAGCGATCTTCAACTGCTCGGCCGCCGCTGCCACAGCAGCGCTGCACAGCACGATGACCGTAGCCGTCAGCAGCACCACAGCCACGCGACCGGCAATACGCCCATCGCCACCAGAATGCCTGTGAGACGATCTTACGTAGCTGGGAATCTGCATCGGCTCCTCCTCAACGGTCATTGCCGTCCATACGGCGGCTCGAATTGCGCGCGATCATATAGTGCGTGACTTCGTGGAACTAGGTCTCGCCACATTTGCCGACGTAGCCCCCGGCGCTTCCCCGGCGCGTGTAGCCCGGCGCCTGCAAGAGCTGCTCGAGGAGATCGAGCTGGCCGATCGTCTCGGCCTTGACGTGTTCGGCCTCGGCGAGCACCACCGGCGCGACTATGCGGTGTCAGTCCCGACGGTGGCACTCGCCGCGGCGGCCGCCCGCACCGAGAAAATCCGCCTGTCGAGCGCCGTCACCGTGCTCAGCTCGGCCGACCCAGTCACCGTCTTCGAGGAGTTCTCCACGCTCGACCTGCTCTCCGGCGGACGCGCGGAGATCATGGCGGGCCGCGGCTCGTTCACCGAGTCCTTCCCGCTGTTCGGCCTCGACTTGGAGGACTACGACGATCTGTTCGCCGAGAAACTGGAGCTGCTGCTGGCACTGCGCGAGTCCGAGAGCGTCAGTTGGTCGGGGCGACACCGTGCCGCCCTGCACGAGGCCGCCGTGTACCCCCGTCCGCTACAGCAGCCGCTGCCCGTTTGGATCGCCGTCGGTGGCACCCCGGCATCGGTGGCGCGCGCCGGGATGCTCCGGCTGCCGTTGATGATCGCCATCATCGGTGGCGCGCCCGCCCGTTTCGCACCGCTCGTGGAGCTGTACCGCGAGGCCTTGCGCCGTGGCGACCAAGAACGAGCACGAGGCGACGATCCCGACACCTCTTCACACGACGGCGCGTCCCGAGCTCGACCGGCGCTCGGCCAAGGCGGTCCGGCGGTCGGCATCAACTCGCACATGTACATCGCTGATACAGCCAAGCGCGCGGCCGATGAGTTCTTCGGCCCGTACTCGCAGATGATGAACCGCATCGGCCGCGAGCGCGGCTGGCCGCCGATGAGCCGCGCCCAGTTCGATGCCGGCTGCGCGCCCGAGGGCCACCTGCTCGTCGGCACGCCCGAGGGAGTGGCGAACAAGATCCTGGCCCACCACGAGCTGTTCCACCACGATCGCTTCCTCGGCCACATCAGCGTCGGCGTATTGCCGCACGAGAAGGCGCTGCGCGCGACCGAGCTGTTCGCGACGGAGGTAGCCCCGCGCGTTCGCGCCGTGCTTGGCGCCGGGGAGACGACAAGCGTCGCGGATCCTGTCGCCTCGGCAGACGCCAGCGGCGCTACCGACCCCTCGAGCGGCGCTACCCTTCCTGCCAGCGATGGCTGACACCGGCAAGATCGCCAAGAACCTGGAGCGCTTCGCGCAGGCCGTGGCCGCTCACGACCGCGAGAACCCGACGCACACGGCCTACGGGATCGGCTTGGCGCACTTCGACATGGAGCGCCTCGGCCTGGAGGAGGGCGAGGAGATCCTGCCTGGCATCACCATCCACTCAGATGGGGGCCAGAGCGCCAACTTCCGCGTGCTGTGCGACGGCCAGCACGACGAGGGCGCGGTCGAGACCGAGGAGGAGGTCGTCGAGGCGATCTCCACCCAGGCGTTGCCGATGGTTTCGCCTGCCGGCCCTCTGCGCGAGATTTGAGCGGTTGCCCAGTTCGGGTTGTACACCACTCCCCGGAGCCTGCGGGGCGACTCCTGGACCTGCCGACGACCCAGCCCCGGTACCCGCCGACGATCTATGGCACGCTCGGCCGCGGCACCCCTGCGCGCGCCGCGATCATCGCCACGAGCCGCTCGATCGTCGGGCAGGCGATGTCGTGACGCGCGGCGGCACGCAGCACCGCACCGGGGATCGCGTCCAACTCGGGAGATCGCCCGGCGGCGATGTCGCGCTGCATCGAACTGCCGAGCGTGTCGTGGGCGGCGGTCAGCTCGCCAAGCGGATCGCCATTGGTGATCGAGGCGCCCTCTGCACGAGCGACGGTGCAACCCTCCTCGATCGCGCCCACCAACTCCGCTCGCAGCGCTGGCGTCGAGCGGATCTCGCCGAGCAGCTTGTCGTAGGCGCTCGTGGTGCACGCGAGCGCATTCAGCCGCACAAGCTTCGACCACAGCACCTGTGGCTCGGAGTCGCCCACGCGCGCGGGAACGCCGGCCGCCGAGAGCGTCTCTGCAAGCACTGCCATCGCTTCGCCGACGGCTGGGTGGCGCGAGGCCATTTCTACGCGCAGGAACTTGCTCGTGTGGACCACAAGGCCCGGCTCGGGACGGTCGGCCTCCACGCGAATCGTGCCGGCCGCGACTGTCTCCGGGTCAAAGCGCTCGCGCAACAGAGCAACATGATCGAGCCCGTTGAGCAATGGCAGCACGAGCTTCGGCGCGACCGCCACCCGCTCCAGCGCCTCTGACAGACCCGCGGCCTTGGTGGCGACGATCAGCACGTCCGCTTGCTCTTGGAGCCGTGCGACCGCCGGCGGGTGAGCGATGAAATCCCCGAGCAGCACGCTACGCACACGCACCCCCTGAGCCGAGATCGCGGCCACGGTCGAGTCGCGCGCGACGACGACCGTCGACGTGCCCGCACGCGCCAGCGCACCGGCAACCAGCCCACCGACACCCCCCGGGCCGAGAACCGCGACCCTCATGACAAGCACCCGACGATGCAAACGCTCGACTGCACCTCGTCCACGGCGACCATCACGACAGGGGGTCCACCAGCACGCCTGGATTCATAATGCCGCTCGGGTCCACGGCGGCCTTTGCACCGCGTAGCGCCGCCGCGAACGGGTCGGGACGCTGACGGTCATACCAGGGGCGATGGTCGCGGCCGACCGCATGATGGTGGGTGATGGTGGCGCCCTCGGCGATCAGCACGCCGGACACGGCGGCCTTGATCGCCTGCCATTGCTCGACCTCCTCGCCGCGCTGGGCGGGGGCGAGCACCGTGTAGTAGGGGGCCGGACCGTCGGGATATACATGGGTGAAGCGACATGACACGTGCGCAACGCCGCTCAGGTCCTCGGCCGCCGCACGCGCAGCGCCCATGACGCGCTCGTGGAATGCGGGGAAGCGATCCCACGTGATTGCCGTCTCAAATGTCTCCGACAACACGCCCATCGCGACGAATATGTCACGCACATAGGGAGCGCGCAGGAACGCTTCGCGCCAGGCACCCATGCCGCTTGTGCCCGCATGGGTGCTCTCTGGCGCGCCCGAGCCAGAGCCACGCTCCAGCGCGCCCGAGCCAGAACCGCTCCCCGACGCACCCGAGCCAGAGCCACGGTCCGGCGCGCCCGAGCCAGAGCCGCTGCCGCGCCGCTCGCCGACCGCCCCGCCATACTCGGCGCAGATCGCAAGCGCCCGGTCCATCTGCCGATCGACCGCGTGGTCATATGACTCGAAGCCGAGCACGAGCAGCGCGAACGTACCGTCGCCGGACATCGTGAAGCGCGCCTCGGCCGGGTCGATCAGACGACAGTTGCTCGGGTGAAGGCCCGACTGGGAGAGGGCTCGCACGCATTCGGCGCCGACCGCGAACGTGGGGAAGCGCACGCCCGCCGAGGCGCGCTGTGTGGGGCGCGGCTGGACTCGCACCCATGCCTCGGTGATGATGCCGAGCGTGCCCTCCGAGCCGACAAGCATCCGGTCGGGACTTGGGCCGGCGCCTGAGCCGGGCAGCCGCCGCGACTCCCACTTGCCTGTCGGCGTGATGGCGTGCACCGACTCGACGAAGTCCTCGATGTGCGTCCACACGGTTGCGAAGTGCCCGGCGGCGCGCGTGGCGATCCAGCCGCCGAGCGTCGAGAACTCGAACGACTGTGGAAAATGGCGCAGCGTGAGGCTGTGCTTGGCCAGCTGAGCCTCGAGATCCGGACCGATGGCGCCGCCCTGTATGCGCGCGGCACGCGACACGTCGTCCACCTCGACCACTTGGCACAGCGCCCCAAGGTCGATCGAAATCGCGCCGTTGTAACTGGAGTCCACGTCGGGTTGCACGCCTCCCACCACGCTCGTGCCGCCCCCGTAGGGGATCGCGGCGACACGTTTGGCCGTGCACCACTCCAGCAGGCGCTCGACGTCGAGCTCGTCGCGCGGGCGTGCCACGAAGTCCGGCGGATGCCCGAAGTCGCCACGGAAGCCGCGCACCACATCCGCATAGGACTTGCCGAGGGCATGGGAGGCGCGGGCATGGGCGTCGGCGGCACACATCTCGGCCAGCGGCGGCGGCGGCACGATCCGCGGATCTGCCAGCTCGAGTGCATCCAGGGCCACAGGGTCTTCGACCTCGACGGGGGGAAAGCCGAGGTGTGCGGCTAGGCCGCCGGCAGCGGCGCGCACCTCCTCGGAAGAGGGCTGCTCGTCCTCGAATCCCCAACCCCAATGCTTGCGTCTGCGGGCGCTCACCGCTGAGAGCTTACGGGGATACACCTGCACGCAGGTCTTCCGAAATGACCTGCACGCTCGATACCCCTTTGTTTGAACACGGGCGCTTTATTTAGGTACCTAACCTTTATGTTTGGTGTTCGCGAAGGGGGTGTTCGCAAGCAGGGGTGTTCGCAAAGGGGGGTGTTCGCAAAGGGGGGTGTTCGCAAAGGGGGGTGTTCGCAAAGGGGGGTGTTCGCAAAGGGGGGTGTTCGCAAGCAGGGGTGTTCGCAAAGGGGGGTGTTCGCAAAGGGGGGTGTTCGCAAAGGGGGGTGTTCGCAAGCAGGGGTGTTCGCAAAGGGGGGTGTTCGCAAAGGGGGGTGTTCGCAAAGGGGGGTGTTCGCAAGCAGGGGTGTTCGCAAAGGGGGGTGTTCGCAAAGGGGGGGTGTTAGGAGACCATTCAAAAGAGAGCCATACATCCCGGCGTTCACAAATCATGAACACCCCGCCACACGTACTTCACAGACCAATGAACATCCGTCACACACATCACACACCATGAACATCCCGCCACACATAGCCCAGACCACGAACGTCACACCACAGACCTCACAGACCGCGAACATCCCGCCACACACATCACAGACCATGAACATCCCGCCACACAAAGCCCAGACCGCGAACATCACACCACACAAAGCCCAGACCACGAACATCACACCACACACAGCCCAGACCGCGAACATCACACCGCACAAAGCCCAGACCACGAACATCACACCACACACAGCCCATTCTGCAAGACGTTCGAAACCATCTTCACCCGCTGCCGCCGCCCGGCAGCTAGCCTTGTGGGTATGGCCACCACAGCCGAGCCGACGACCAACGAGCTGCCGCAGTTGCTTGCCCGCGGACCCTGGGATCTGAGCCAGGTCAAGGCTCGCTGGCGCAGCGAGCACTTCGAGCCCTCGCCCGCGCACACCAAGGCAGCGGACGAGGAGATCGCCGGCTTGCAGCGCCGCGGCTCGCCAAGCCATGACGGACTTGCCGGTCGCCTGGTCGACTTCAAGCAAAGCCCGCGCGGCATCGAGCTCGAGCTGCAACCGCTGCGCTGGGCGCTGCGGCTCGTCGGCGGCGACGCCTCCGACAGCGTCGCCGCACTGTGCGTGACCCGCGCAGCCGACGGTCGCTGGCTAGCCGGCAGGCGCGCCGCCTGGTTGTCCTCCTGGGCTGGGCGCTGGGCGCTGGGCGCCGGTGGCGCGGTCGATCTCGGCGAGAGCCCTGCCGACACGCTCGTCAGGGAGCTGAGCGAGGAGTGGTCGGTCTCGCCGGCGCGTGTGCGCGGCGAGGCGTTGATCCGCCTGCCTCACCGACTCGTGATGTTCGTCGGGCAGGCCTGGCTTGCCGAGGGGGCCGAAGTGACTCCCGACCACGAGCACGACGAGTACGCCTGGTGGCCCAGCGACATCGACGAGTGGCCGCCCGAGGCCGAGGAGAGCCTGCGCAGGATGGCGCGCCGGCTGTCGGAGTGAACCTCTCCGAGCCGGCGGGCAGGGCCACTGCCGGAGAGCGGTCGCGCGGAACGCCGACGGCCTCCTCATCGCGGGCGGGAGCTCATCCTTCCCCCGCCCATCCTTCCCCCGCCCATCCCTCCACAGCCCATCCCTCCACAGCCCATCCCTCCACAGCCCATCCCTCCGCAGCCCATCCCTCCACAGCCCATCCCTCCACAGCCCATCCCTCCACAGCCCATCCCTCCGCAGCCCATCCCTCCACAGCCCATCCCTCCACAGCCCATCCCTCCGCAGCCCATCCCTCCGCAGCCCATCCCTCCACTGCCTTCACACGCCTGAAGTGGACTTCGTTCTTTCACTCCTGCGTGTACACCTCGCTGCTGGTCTGTGCGTTCGCGCTTGGCAAACCGCAGCCGGAGACGCTTGTGCTCGGGTGGACACACGGACTGCTGTGGATCGGCATGTCGCTTGCTTGCATCACCGCCGCGCGCATGAGAATCGTCCCACTGCGCCTTGCGGTGGCGGTCGCGGTCCTGGGCGGGATCGGACCCTTCTTCGGCAGTGCGGAGTTCGTGCGCACCCAGAGGGCACAAGGTGCCCGGAGGACGTAAGACACCCGGGGAGCACAAGACACCGGGAAGGGCACAAGGCAACCAGCGAGCACATCCAGATGGCACAGACAGACGAACGCCGCATCGAACGACTGTCGAACGACTGTTAGGCAAAGTGAAGAGGCGCCACCACCGGCCACTCTGGATGAGTTCCGGCGGCCCGGCACGCTAGAGTGACAGCGGATGGCGTCCGGCACCACGATCAATCAAATGATCGATGTCGTGACCCCTGCCGCCGGCGAGTCGGTCACCGAGGGAACCATCCTCGAATGGCACGTCAAGGTCGGCGACTTCATAAAGGTCGACGACACGATAGTTGAGATCTCCACCGACAAGGTGGATGTCGAGCTGCCTTCGCCCGCGAGCGGGACGGTGGTCGAGATCCTCGCCGAGGAGGGCGACACGGTCGGCGTCGGACAGGTGATCGCGCGACTGACGAGCGGTGAGGGCGGCGCCAGGCTCAAGCCTCCGAAGACACAGATGGACCGTCGACTGGGGAGCGTCCCACGGCGAGCAGCACCACGCAGGTCCCCGAGGGGACACGGGTGTCTCCGGTGGCGGCTCGGGTGGCGGCTGCCGAGGGGGTCAACCTCGAGACACTTGCCGGCAGCGGACCGGGAGGGCGAATCGTAAAGGCCGACGTGCTTGGCGCGACGACCAGCACAAACGGCATTCAGACCAACGGCGCGAACCCCGTAGGCGAGCGCCAGTTGCTGAAGGGCGGCGCGGCGATGCTCGCTCGCTATATGGACGAGTCGCGCTCGATCCCGACCGCCACCAGCTTCAGGACGCTGACCGTAACGACCCTCGACGGACGCCGTCGCGAGCTCAAGGGCGCCGGGCGCAAGGTGTCCTTTACGCATCTGATCGCCTACGCGATCGTGCAGGCGGCGCACGAGATGCCGAGCATGGTCCACCACTTTGCGGAGATCGAGGGCAAGGCCTACCGCATCGAGGACGGCTCGGTCAACCTCGGGCTGGCAGTGGACGTCGAGAAGAAGGACGGCTCGCGCACGCTGATGGTTCCGGTCATCCGCGACGCGGATCGACTGAGCTTCGAGCAGTTCCTGGCCGCCTACGACGTGCTCGTCGAGAAGGCGCGCACGAACACCCTCACAGCCGACGACCTGACCGGGGCCAACATCACGCTGACCAATCCCGGCGGCCTGGGCACGATCGCCTCGGTGCCGCGGCTGATGAACGGCCAAGGGACGATCGTCGCCACTGGCTCTATCGCATATCCCGTCGGGCTCGGCGCCGTCGGCGAGCAGATCGGCGCCGAGAAGGTCATGACGATGACCTCAACCTACGACCACCGCGTGATCCAAGGGGCCGAGTCTGGGCGCTTTCTTGGGCTGATCGAGCAGCGCCTGCAAGGAGAGCACGACTTCTACGAGAGCGTGTTCGCCTCGCTTGAGCTCGCGCTCGGGGCCGCGCCCACCGCGCCCACGCCGACCGGGCTCACAGCTGCCGCGCCGCCCACGGGGGCGGGTGGGATCTCGATTCAAGCCAGCGCGCCTGACGAGCAGATGCTGCAAGCCGTACAGGCCGCCAGCACGCTTTTGCACCGCTTCCGCAGCCATGGACACCTCGCGGCGCGTCTCGATCCGCTTGGCTCCGAGCCCGAGGGCGAGCCGCAGCTCGATCCCGAGACGGCCGGGCTGACTCCGCAGGTGATGGCGCAGATCCCGGCGCGCATCCTGCGCATGTACGTGCCCGGCGAGACGCTTGCCGAGGCCTTGCCGAACCTGCGCCAGACCTACTGCGGCACGATCGCCTATGAGATCGAGCACATTTCCTCGCACCGCCAGCGCGTGTGGCTGCGCGAGCAGATCGAGTCCGGCGCCTACCGCCAGCCGCTGGGGACGGAGGAGCGCAAGGCGCTGCTCAAGCGGTTGATTGAGGTCGACGCGCTCGAGCGCTTCATGCACAAGGCCTACCTCGGCCAGCACCAGTTCTCGATCGAGGGGCTGGATATGACCGTGCCGATGCTCGACGAGATGATCCAGCTGGCGGCCGGCATCGGCGGGCAGGAGGTCGTCGTCGGGATGGCCCACCGCGGAAGGCTGAACGTGCTCGCGCACAACCTTGGGCGTCCCTACGACACGATCTTCGCCGAGTTCGAGGGGGCCTCGACGCTCGAGGCGGTTACCACGATTCCCCAGGGCGGCACCGGCGACGTCAAGTACCACCACGGCTCGCAAGGGTCCTACAAGCTGCCTGATGGCGGCACGATCCGCGTCAACCTGGAGTCTAATCCCAGCCACCTCGAGTACGTGTCTCCAGTCGTCGAGGGGGCGACGCGCGCTGCCCAGACGACTCGCACCGGGCCGCGCGCCCACCAGGACACCAACGCGGCCGTGCCGATCGTGATCCACGGCGACGCGGCCTTCCCGGCCCAAGGGGTTGTCGCCGAGACGCTCAACCTGCAGGCACTCGACGGCTATCAGGTCGGCGGCAGCCTGCACCTGATCATGAACAACCAGGTGGGGTTCACGACCGATCCCGACGACGCGCGCTCGACGCGTTGGGCTTCGGATCTGGCGAAGGGGTTCGACGTGCCAATCATTCACGTCAACGCCGACGACGTGCCCGCCTGCATGAGCGCTGTGCGGCTCGCCTTTGCCTTCCGCCAGGAGTTCGGGCACGACGTGCTGATCGACCTGATCGGCTACAGGCGCTTCGGCCACAACGAGTCCGACGAGCCCGCCTATACGCAGCCGGAGATGTACGCGAAGATCAAGACGAAGAAGCGCGTGTACGAACTTTGGGCCGAGCAGTTGATCGAGGACGGCGTCGTCAGCCGCGAGGACGTCGAGCGCACCGGGCAGGAGGTCTGGGACAACCTGACGATCCTGCATCAGCGGCTGAAGGCCAAGATCGCCGCCGCGGCCGAGCACGGCAACGTGAATCAGAGCACAGGCGAGTACCAGCTCGATCGCTCCCCCAGCCCGGATGTCGACACCGCGGTGCCGGCTGCGCGCGTGCGCGAACTTGGGCTCGAGCTGCTGCACACGCCCGAGGATTTCACCGTGCACCCGAAGCTCGTCAAGCAACTGGAGCGCCGCCGCGCCGCGCTTGTGCAGGACGACGCCTCGGGCGGCAGCGACAGCGCGGGCGAGGCAGGCACGGAGAAGACGCCGGCACGCCTTGACTGGGCCCATGCCGAGGCGCTTGCGTTTGCTTCGCTTTTGACCGAGGGGACGCCCGTGCGTCTCACCGGTCAGGACACAGAGCGCGGTACGTTCAGCCAGCGCCATCTGGTGCTGCACGACGCGAAGACGGGGCGCGCGTTCTGCCCGATCCAGTCGCTGCCCGACGCGCTGGCACCGATGGAGTTGCACAACAGTCCCCTCTCCGAGCTCGCCTGCATGGGGTTCGAGTACGGCTACAGCCAGGAGGCGCCCGAGACGCTTGTGCTGTGGGAGGCGCAGTTCGGCGACTTCGTCAACTCGGCCCAGGTGATCATCGACCAGTTCATCGCCTCGGGGCTTGCCAAGTGGGGGCAGACCTCGCGGCTGACGTTGCTGCTGCCGCACGGCTATGAGGGGTCCGGGCCCGAGCACTCCTCGGCTCGGCTGGAGCGCTTCTTGGCGCTGGCCGCCGAGGGGAACATGCGTGTGGCCAACCTGACCACACCCGCCCAGTACTTCCACCTGCTGCGCCGCCAGGCCCTGATCGCCAAGCAAAGGCCGCTTGTGATCATGACGCCCAAGTCCCTGCTGCGCCTACCGCAGGCCACCAACACCGTCGAGGATCTGGCCGAGGGGTCGCGCTTCGAGCCCGTGCTGGCCGAGCCCAGCATCGCCGACGAGAACGCCGTGACGCGGCTTGTCCTTTGCACCGGCAAGATCTACTACGACCTTGCCGGGCATCCCGACCGCCAGGGCAACGACAGCGTCGCGATCGGTCGTGTCGAGCTGCTCTACCCGTTCCCCGAGCGCAACATCCGCGAACTGATGGGACGCTATCCCCATCTCGAGGAGATTCTGTGGGTGCAGGAGGAGCCGCGCAACGTCGGGGCGCGAGCGCACATGTTCCCGCGTCTGATGCAGATCATGCCCGAGGACATCCACTTCGGCTTCGTCGGGAGACCCGAGCGGGCCAGCCCCGGCGAGGGCTATCCGGCCGCGCACATCGCCGAGCAGAGCCGCATCGTGCGCACCGCGCTCAACCTGAGCATTCCCGTCTCGCAGTACCCGAAAAAGACGCCGGGGGAGCGCTAGCCGATGGGCGCCCTTTGGCGACGGTTCGTGTCGGTCATGCGTCAGCGTAAACGCAAGCGCAAGCTTCGCGGCTGACCGCCCCGACTGCGACACCTACCGCTGACCCGGCTCTCCGAAACCGCTTGTGCCCCCGCGTGCGGTGTCGGCTCTCCGAAACCGCTTGTGCCCGCGTACGCGGGGCCACCATTTTCGCTCTCCTAGCGACCACGCCACTCGGGCGGGCGCTTCTCGGCAAACGCCGTTGCTCCCTCGCGGGCATCCTCCGAAGTGAAGACTGGATCGGAGATTGCGCTCTGCGCCTCCCACATCTCGGCCGAGGACCAGTCCCATTGCTCCTGGAGAATGCGCTTTGACGCTGCAAGCGCCAGCGGGGCGTTGACAGCTATCTCGCCCGCCAAAGCCAACGCCACCTCGACGGCGGAGCCTGGCTCGGCTAGGCGGTTGACCAAGCCCAATTCGTGCGCGCGCTCTGCCGCGATCGGGTCGCCGGTCAACGCCAGCTCCATCGCTAGCTGGTAGGGGATGCGTCGCGGCAGGTGCAGCAAAGCCCCGCCTGCCGCCACTAGCGAGCGCTTGACCTCCGGTATACCCAACTTGGCTCCACGAGCCGCCACGATCAGGTCGCACGCCAATGCGACCTCCAGGCCACCTGCCACGGCGAAACCCTCCACAGCCGCGATTAGGGGCTTGGCTGAGGCGCGCCGCACGATTCCGGCAAAGCCGCGGTCGCCGACCCAAGGGCGCTCGCCGGTCACGAACGCCTTCAGGTCCATACCGGCGCAGAAACCCTTGCCTACGCCCGTGAGAACGCCGACGCTTAGCGAGCTCTCGCCGTCGAGCTCCTCCAACGCCGACGCGATGCCTTCCGCCAGCGGCAAGTTGACCGCGTTGCGAGCCTCGGGGCGGTTGAGCGTGATCAGCAGCACGCTGTCGCGGCGCTCGACCAGCACGGGCATCGACGGCTGTGGGAGCACTATCTCCGACATCGCTGCAGAGAGTATCCGCCTCGAGGCGAGCACGTGGACATCCAAAAAATAGAATCGTTACAAATTTAAACGAATCGTCGCTAGAGCACACACAACACCCCCGCTACGCCGCTGCGCTTGTCGCTAGGCGGCGAACAGGCGCAGGTCGGGCTCGCGATTGCCGCGTAGCACTTCGAGGTCGACCTCCACACACGCGATATCCCGCGACTCGGCCAGCACCCTTGCCTGCGGCTTGATGTGCTTGGCGACAAGCACACCGCGGCACGCAGCCATCGCCGGATCGATACGAATCCGCTCCAGATAGCGCGTCAACTGCTCGACAGAGTCGAGCGTGGCGATGCGCTTGATCTCGACGGCGACCCATTCGTCTCGAGGGTCGCGGCACATCAGGTCGACTGGGCCGATGTCGGTCGGCCACTCGCGCCGTACCAAACGGAAACCCTCGCCGCACCAGTGGGGGGCGTCGGCCAAGAGCTCTTGCAGTTCGCGCTCGACGCCCTCCTTCTCCAGGGTGGCGCTCACGTCGAGCTCGTGCTCGACGTCGGTCAGGACCTCGGCGATCTTGATCTCCAGGCGCTCCTCCTCGCGCTGCTTTCGCACCACCAGACCGCTCAATAGGCCCTCCGCGTCGCGCTCTTCGCTGAGCACCGTCGGCGGTGTCATCCAGTTGAGCGGCTTGACGTTCGGACCCCCTCCGTCGGCCCAGACCATGAACGTGCCGTCGCCCTTGCACATCAGCAGCAGGACGGCCTCTGGCAAAGCTGTCGTGGTGCGGCCGATGTAGGTGACCTCACAGCGAGCGACGATCAAACGCACCGGCGCACGGTATCCGCTCCGGCGGACCTACTTGTCCTCGTCGTGCGCCTCGAGGTTGATCGCCTCGCGGAACTCGCGCATGCCCTTGCCCAGCGCGCGCGCTACTTCGGGCAGCCGCTTGGGGCCCAGCACGACCAGCGCGATGGCGCCCAGGAACAAGAGATGGACGGGACTGTCGATACCCACTGTCATCAGGCTAGCGCTTGTCCGGCCTGCCTGGAGGACATGGAGGTGTTTTTGGGGCTACGTTGGGCTTGCCGTCGGACGCTGGCCCGTAGGAGCTGAATGTCGGCTGCGCCTCCGAAGTCCTCCCGCAAAAAGCATCGCCCCCGAAATCATTCTCCCCTGGAACGAGTTCGCATTTTAATACAACACCCCGCCCTCGCAGCCCCTCGCAATCGCCTGTCCTTGCAAGCAAACGCCGATCCGGCTTCTACTCTCTGGCCGTGGCAGCAGAGCCAATCCGCCCGCCCGGCCGGGCCTATCCGCCGCCCGCCGCGCCCGAGCCGTTCTGGCCGGCGCAGCTGACGATCCTCACGGCGATCGGGCTGCAGGTCGCGCTGCCCTCGCGGCTGGTGGCGGGGCCCGTTTGGCTTGTGCCCTCGCTGGAGGGGGTGCTGTTCATCGGCATGTTCCTGGCCACTCCGCGCCAGCTCGAGCACGAGCACACGCGCCGCCGGCGCGTCGCCCTCAGCTTGACGGCGTTCGTGGGCGCGGCGAACATCTACTCGCTTGGGGCGCTGACGCACTTTCTGCTGCACCACGGCTCGCCCAACGGGCGCGAGTTGATCGTCTCGGGCGTGCTGATCTGGATGACCAACTTTCTGATCTTCGCGCTTTGGTACTGGGAGATGGACCGTGGCGGCGCCGGCAGGCGCGCCGCCGGGCACGACGGACCGCCTGATCTTCTCTTTCCGCAGATGGCCGACGACCGCATCCATCCGCCTGGGTGGCGGCCGAAGTTCGTCGACTACCTGTACGTGTCGCTGACGAACGCCACCGCCTTCTCGCCGACCGACACGATGCCGCTCACCTCGATCGCGAAGATGACGATGGGGGTGCAGTCGCTCGTCTCGCTGGTCACGATTGGCCTGATCGTCTCGCGAGCGGTCAACATCCTCGCCTAGCGGAGCAGACATCCCCCGAGCGGCCTATCTTCCATAGGTCAATGGCCTATCTCCAAGCGACGCTCGAGCAGGGGGAGGCGGTGCTGCGCTTTCCCTACGACGACGACCTGCGCCGGCTGCTGCGGGCGATACCCGGGCGCCGTTGGGATCCAGCCGAGCGGGCTTGGATCGTGCCGCTCGACCCCGAGCGCGCGCAGGCCCTGTCGCTGCTGCTCGCCAACCTGGCGCGCCAAGCCGCCGTTAGCGCTCCACTGGAGCGCACATTGGAGCGCAAGCGAGCGTTGCGCGCAGCCGACGAGTGCGTGCTTGACGTTGCGCGCCCCGACGAGAGCTGGTGGTTGACGTTCGCCACCGATCGCGCTCCCGCGATCGTGGGGGCGCTGCTGGAGCACCCCGGCGCCTACCAGCTGGCCAAGATCGGCCGCGCGCTGATCCCGCTTGACCCTCAGGCCGGGCAGCTCGTGGACACGTTGCCTGGCGGTGTTGGACGGCTGCGCCTCAGCGAAGACGCGGCGCACGCGCTGACCGAGGTCTCCGAGCGGCCAGCCGTGCGCTCCTCGCCCACGGCGGCGCCCGGCGCCATGACCTATGACGTGGAGCTGCGTCGCGACCGGCGCAAGCAGCACTGGGTCCTAATCGGGGCCGAGCACGCCTCCCTCGCCCGCGCGCTTGCTGGGCGCGCCGGACTGCGCACCGCCGAGGGGCCCGAGGCGACCTTCGCGCTCGCTGCCGCCGAGCGCGACGGCCATCAGATCGCGGCGCTGCTCGCACATTTGGAGACGGCCGCCATCGACCCGCGGCTGCAGGGCTGGCTGGCGCGGGCGACCACCTGGCGCGGCACGATCGACATTGCGGGCGAGCCCGAGGAACCTCTGTTCCTGCTGCTCGGCGATCCGATCGGACTGGCGCCCGAGCTGCGCGAACGCGCCGTCAGCGCGCCTGGCGGAGTTACGCTCCCGCTGACGCTCGAGTCCTGGCAGGCGATCGAGCAGGGGGTGCGCGGCTTCACTAGCGCCGCCTGTCGCCGCTGCGTGGCGGCACTAAAAGAAGGGCGACCTGTGCCGCCGGCGGTACTGGAGCTGTCCTCGATCCACGAAGATCCGACGTTCGTGCTGGCTCCAGGTCACGACGCAGCGCAGCTGGACGCGTTCGGCGCGCTCAGCGGCGCCTCGCCGCAAGGGGGGGCGAACCCGAGACGCATGCCATACGCGCGCGGGCGCGGGCACGACCGACCTGCCTCGACTCGAACACAGAGCCGCGGCCGCGACCATGGGCAGCTTCCGTACATCCGCGCAGATCCCTTCTGCGTCGAGGAGCTCGACCGCTTTCTGTCCGAGCGCGATATCTGGATCGAGCCCGAGGCGCTCGTCGTGTTGCAGGAGATCCGCGAGCTTCACGCTCGTGCCGCTGGGCTCGTCGCGCTCTCGAGCGCCACCGACGCGACGCTCGAGGTGGCCGGTCTCGGTGGCGAGCTGAAGCCGTTTCAGCGCGCCGGCGTGGCCTATCTGCTCGAGCAGCGACGCGCATTTTTGGCCGACGAGCAAGGGCTTGGCAAGACGATCGAGGCGCTGGCGACGATCGAGGCCGACGACGCCTTCCCGGCGATCGTCGTCTGCCCGGCCAGCCTGAAGCTCAATTGGATGCGTGAGATCGAGCGCTGGCTGCCCGGGCGCACCGCTCAGGCGCTCAGCGGTCTCGGCTCCCCGCGCGCTCGCTCGTCCGACGCTCACTCGCTCGCGGCTGGCGCAAATACTGATCAGAGCCCCACGGCTGGCGCAAACGCCGATCGGAGCACCGCGGCCGGCGCTCCCATTCCCCCCGCCGACATCACAGTCGTCAACTACGACATCCTCGCCGCGCGCGCGCAGACACTTGGCGCGATGGCCCCGCGCGCGCTTGTGCTCGACGAGTCCCACTACTGCAAGAACGCCGCCGCCAAGCGCACTCAGGCTGTGGCGCGTCTGGCCGCCTGCGTCCCGAGCGACGGACTCGTGCTGGCGCTGACCGGCACGCCCGTGATGAACCGGCCGCCCGAGCTGATCGCCCAGCTGCGCATCCTCGGGCGCCTCGCCGACTTCGGCTCCGGGGCCCAGTTCGGACGGCGCTTCAAGGGAGTCGACGCCCACGTGCGCCTGCACTGGCATCTGCGCTCGCGCTGCTTCGTGCGCCGCCTGAAGGTGGACGTGCTGCCCCAGCTGCCTGCCAAGACCCGCACCGTGGTGCCGGTCGAGCTGGACAACGAAAACGAGTACCGGCTCGCCGAGACGGACGTGATCGCCTGGCTGCGCTCGCGTCCGCTTGACCTGAGCGAGTTGGACGCGAAGGTCGCCTCGGCCCTGCGCGCCGAACGACTGGTGCGGTTGAACGCACTGAAGCTGCTGGCGGCGCGCGGCAAGCTGCACGCGGCGCTCGCCTGGATCCACGACTTCTGCTCCTCTGGCGAGCGGCTGGTCGTGTTCGCACGCCACCGCGAGATCCAGCGCGCTGTCGTCGAGCGCTTTCCCCACGCTCTGCACATTCTCGGCGAAGACACGCACGCGGCTCGAGACGCCTCACTCGAGGCCTTCCAGGCGGCCGACAGCTCCGAGAACCAGCTGATCGTGTGCTCGATCGAGGTGGCCGGGCAAGGGTTGACGCTGACGCAAGCCTCGAACGTGGCCTTCCTCGAGCTCGACTGGACGCCCGCCAAGCACGACCAGGCCGAGGACCGCTGTCACCGCATCGGCCAGCAGGACGCCGTCAACGCCTGGTATCTGCTGGCCGCCAGCACGATCGACGAAACGATGGCGACGCTCCTGGAGCGCAAGCGCGCGATCATCGGCGCCGTCACCGACGGGCGCGAGGAAAACGACGAGGGGATCGTCGACGCGCTTGCCCGCGAGCTTGCCGGCGAGCCCTACCGACACCTGCGCGCCGTGGCCTGATCAGACTGTCTGCGTCATACGGCTAGCCCTACAGGCACCTGCGCGCCGTGGCCTGATCAGACTGTCTGCGTCATACGGCTAGCCCTACCGGCACCTGCGGGCTCGTCGTCTGATCAGACTGTCTGCGTCATGCGCGGCTCGAGCGCGAGCGCCTGTACCAACAGGTCATGCACCTTTGTCCCTGCGCCGAGACTCAAGCGCACGCTCGAAAGCGTGAACCGCTCCCTCGCGATCGACCAGTTGCAGGCGCAGACGACCCAAGCGCTCCCACGCTCCCGCGTCGGTCGGCCCGCGCTCGGCTGCCCGCTTGGCTGCCTCCTCGGCCAGGTCGATCGCGCCGATATCCTCGTAGATGCGCGCGGCGAAGCGGTGCGGCGCGGGGCGCTCGCCGTCGACACGCGCCCAGTCGCGCACCGAGCGGGCGGCCGCCTCGAGATTGCCGGCCTGCCAGAAGGCCAAGGTCATCAGCCGCAGCACGCCCACGTTGCGCGGTTCGGCATCGCGCGCGTAGACCAGGCGCTGTGCCGCAAGCACATACTCGCCTTCGGCCATCGCCCGCTGCGCGGCCGTCATGAAGCGCTCGACGCGGTCCTCGGCCGGGTCTGGCTTTGAGAAGTCCACGAACTTCATGCTGCCCGCCGGCACGGTCCTGACGCCGTGGGCGAACTTCACGCGCGCCCATTGCTGCCCTCCCCCTCCCGGGACCGAGCCCTCCTCGTCCTCGGCGGCGTCTGTGAAGTAGATCCCTTCCACAGTTCCCACACCCCACTCCGGGTAGGACTGACAGCGCGCGTAGCGGTGCACCACCGAGTGGTCGGGCACACGGCTGCCGAACGGGTCGTTGCGTTCGCGGTCGGCCGCGTGCTCGCGTGCGCGCTGCTCGGCTTCATAGGCGCGCCGGCCTGCCTCTTCGCGCGCCTGGCGAGCTGCCGCCGCGCTGACCTTCACCGCGCTGCGCGAGACCTTGCCCCCGCGCGAGGTTTCGGCCAGGCGCATCAGGTGGTCGGCCGCCTCGTTGATCGCCTTCAGATGGCGCTCGTGCTCGAACTGCTTGCCGGCCGGGGCGATGTCGGGATGCCAGCGCTTGGCCATGCGCCGCCGCGCAAGCTGCACGTCGCGCTTGTCAAACGGCGGCTCTATCTCCAGCAACAGCATCTGCTGCTCGATATCGAGGATCACTCCAGGCATGAGCACAACACGTTACCGGCCCGTCCCGGGCGCGCCAACCTCATATCCTGCGCTTGCATGTCCTCGCAATACATCTTCACGATGCACCGCCTGTCAAAGCTGCACCCCCCCGACAAGACGGTGCTCAACGACATCACGCTGGCCTTCTATCCCGGCGCGAAGATCGGCGTGCTCGGCTACAACGGCGCGGGCAAGTCGACGCTGCTGCGGATCATGGCTGGCGTCGATCAGGACTACCGCGGCGACGCACTGCTTGCTCCCGGCGCGAGTGTCGGCATGCTCGAGCAGGAGCCCCACCTGGACGAGTCAAAGGACGTCAAGGGCAACGTCGAAGAGGCCGTCGCGCCCACGCGCGCGCTGCTCGACCGCTTCAACGAGCTGGCGGCCAACTACTCCGAGGAGACCGCCGAGGAGTTTGGCGAGATCCAGGCCAAGATCGAAGCCGCCGACGCCTGGAACCTCGACACGCAGTTGGAGTACGCGATGGACGCGCTGCGCCTGCCGCCGCCCGATGCGGACGTGAGCGCGCTCTCCGGGGGCGAGCGTCGCCGCGTGGCGCTGTGCCAACTGTTGCTGAGCGCCCCTGACCTGCTGCTGCTCGACGAGCCCACTAACCATCTCGACGCCGAGTCGGTGGACTGGCTGGAGCACCACCTTGCTGAGTACAAGGGGGCTGTCGTCGCAGTCACCCACGACCGCTATTTCCTCGACAACGTCGCCGGCTGGATCCTCGAGCTCGACCGCGGCAAGGGGATCCCCTATGAGGGCAACTACTCCAGCTGGCTGGAGCAGAAGCAGAAGCGCCTCGCCCAGGAAGAGCGCTCGGAAAAGGGGCGCGAGCGCACGATTGCCGCGGAGCTCGAGTGGGTGCGAACCAACCCCAAGGGGCGGCGTACGAAGTCCAAGGCGCGCCTGGCACGCTATGAGGAGCTGGTCGCCGAGGAGCGCAACGTGAAGCTGGAGGAGGTCCAGATCCACATACCCCCGGGCCCGCGTCTGGGCGAGCAGGTGCTTGTCGCCGACGGTCTGCGCAAGGGCTTTGGCGAGCGGCTGTTGATCGAGTCGCTCTCCTTCGATTTGCCGCGCGCGGGGATCGTCGGGGTGATCGGACCCAACGGCGCCGGCAAGACCACGCTGTTTCGGATGATAACCGGCGAGGAGACACCCGACGCGGGAACGCTGACGCTCGGCGAGACCGTGCAGCTTGCCTACGTGGACCAGTCGCGCGACTCGCTCGACCCCAACAAGACGGTGTGGGAGGAGATCTCCGACGGCCTCGACCATCTGAAGGTGGGCGACCGCGTGGTCAACTCGCGCCAATACACAGCCGGCTTCAACTTCAAGGGCTCCGACCAGCAGGCGCGCATCGGCAAGCTTTCCGGCGGCGAGCGCAACCGCGTGCACCTGGCCAAGCTGTTGCGCTCCGGCGGCAATCTGCTGCTGCTGGACGAGCCTACGAACGATCTCGACGTGGACACGCTGCGGGCGCTCGAGGAAGCGCTGCTTGCCTTTCCCGGCTGCGCCGTGGTGATCTCCCACGACCGCTGGTTTCTTGACCGGATCGCGACACACGTGCTCGCCTTCGAAGGCGATTCCCAGGTGACGTGGTTCGAGGGCAACTTCGAGGCCTACGAGGAAGCGCGGCGCGAGCGCCTCGGCGCCGCCGCCGAGCGCCCGCACCGCATCAGCTACAAGCGCCTCGTGCGCGGCTGAACCTACAGAGCTCCCAACCTGGCCGCACAGCCAGTTTTGTGCGCGACCGATATGCTCGCCGTCGATGGACACCGTGTTTGACCGCGACACCGCCGTCAGGCGGATCGAAGCTGGAGCCGCAGACGGTGCGCGGGCGCCGGAGGAGACGCTGTTCGCAGACGATGCGCAGGCGCCGGGCGAGACGCTATTCGCCGCCGATGTCGCGCCCGGCTGGCGCGCCGGTCGCGGTCCCCACGGCGGCTACCTGGCGGCAATGCTGCTGCGGGCGCTCATCGCCGCTGTGGACGACCCCGAGCGCACGCCGCGCTCGCTGACGATCCACTACACACGCGCACCCGAGCCCGGGCCGATCGAGATTCGCGTCACCGTCGAGCGCGCAGGGCGTTCGCTGAGCACGCTCTCGGCGCGCATGGAACAGGACGGGCGCGTCACTGCGCTGGCGCTGGCCGCCTTCTCTGTCCCTTGGCGCGCGCCCGGCGCCAACGAACTGCCGATGCCGGAGCTGGCCCCGCCGGATGCCGAGCGGGTCTCCACCCCGAAGCTGTTCAAAGGAGCGCCCGAGTTCACGCGCCATCTGGTGATGCAGCCGCGCGTCGGCGCGATCCCGTTCGCCGGCAGCGGCGCGCCGATGCGGATCGGTGGCTGGACCGGGCTGCCCGAGCGGCGGCCCGTGGACGCGCTGTCGCTGGCACTGTTCTGCGACGCATGGTTCCCTCCCTCCTTCATCGCGCTCGACCTGCCGGCGATCAGCCCGACGATCGACCTCACGATCCACTTCCGCCAGTCGATCGACGGATGCGACTGCGATCCCGCCGCGCTGTGCCTCGGCGTGTTCGAAACGCGCCTGCTACACGACGGGCTGTTCGAGGAGGACGGAGTGATCTGGGCGCCTGACGGCACCGTGCTCGCCCAGTCGCGCCAGCTTGGGATCATCATGCCGACCGACAAACCGGTGCTGCAGCCGGCCGGTCTCGCACACGGGGCCGACGAGGAGTAGCGGCACGCCAAGACCGACAGATGACGACTCCGTCAGCTGGCGTGCGGGACGCGAGCTAACACCAGAAGGCACGCCCAGCCATCCCCAAAAACCGATACCAACCCCCACCCACAGACAGGAGCAGGACCATGAGCGACTACACAGCGAAGAAAATCAAAGACATGGAGGCCGCTTTCGGCGGCGGCTTCATCAAGGCGCGCGCCGAGTTGGGCGTCACCTCGTTTGGCATGCAGGTGATCCAGATGCCCCCGAACTATGAGGACTACCCCTTGCACGACCACGCCGAGAGCGGCCAGGAGGAGGTCTTTCTCGCGCTAAAGGGCTCCGGCTGGATCGACATCGAAGGCGAGCGCGTGGAGCTCGAGCCGGACGTGCTCGTGCGCGTCGGTCCCGGGCCCAAGCGCAAGGTGTTCGCCGGCCCGGAGGGCATACGCATGCTCGCGCTGGGCGGAACGCCCGGCTCTGCCTATGAGGTCAACCCGATGACCGATCTGGAGAGCACGAGCCCGCCGCTCTCCGCCTTGGAGGGCACGAGCAACTGACGCGCCCGTAAAAGCTGGCTACTGAGCCCGCTAGCGCTGGGGAAGAACCGGTTTGGCCATGACCACTACGATAGCGCAGTATGTCTTGGAGCATGGGATGCCACACCGGGCCTTCCCCGGCAAGGTGCGCAGAGGCCGACGGGACATAGGTGATAGCTCAAATCCTCATCGAGGACGGCCCGAGCTGGGCCCCTTACGCGGTCGCTATAGGAACCTGTGCAACGGCGATGATCGCCCTCGTCACGGCGATCGTCGCCGTGACGAGCATCAAGCAGAATCACGGCGACGCCATCAGAAAACATCGCCTGGAAAGCGATAACGCGCGCCAGACGCGAGCGCACAACTACCTGGAGCGCTACAACGCGCGAGAGCAGATCGAGCCACGCGTCAGTCTTTATGACTTCTTCGTGATCGACAAGGACCAGGTCGAGGATCGCATCAGCGAATGGGAGAACACGTCCTACCAAACGAAACTCACATTGGCTCAAGGGCTGAACTTCTGGGAGGAGCTGAGCGGGATGTATAACCGCGAACGAAATGCTCCCTGCGCAGCTCGGCCCACTGCTCCACGTCCAGCACGCTCCTTCTCCCGGTCTCGACAACACAATCGAGCCAGGCTCACCAACACCCCGGACGCCTCCGCCACCACCCGAGGGGGGTCAAATCTCAACCGGCGAAGAAGGGTCAGTTTCTCACCGGCGCCGACACCAGCGCGAAGAAGATCCGGACTCGATGATCGAGATGCAGCAGATGTACGAACAGATCAGGCTCAAAAGGCATGAGGAGGGCAAGCCGATCGATGCCGTCTTACAGGTCATCTAAGCGAGTCCAAACGCCGTGAAGTGGTCCTCCTCTCACCGCTCGCCGCGCGGACAGGGCATGCGAGTCAGCGACGAGCGCGGCTCAAGCGCTCAGCGCGCGAACGAAGTCTGCGAGTCCAGTGCCAGCGCGGCGGCGGCGATCAGACGGGCGCAGGCGTGCACGTCATCGAGCTGCACCAGCTCCACCGGCGAGTGCATGTAGCGCAGCGGGATCGACACGAGCGCAGTGGGAACGCCGCCGCGGCTGAGGTGAACCGCGTCGGCGTCGGTGCCCGTATTGCGCCCGATCGCCTCGACCGTGAAGGCGATTTTCTCTTTCTCGGCCGTGTCGTAGAGAAGCTCCGAGAGGCGCGGGTTGAGCGTCGAGCCTCTGCTCAGCACCGGGCCCGAGCCGAGCTCGTGCTTGCCGGACTCCTTGACGTCGATCCCGGGCGCGTCGGTTGCATGGGTGACGTCGACCACGATCGCCGCGTCGGGCTCCAGCGAGAAGGCGCTCGTGCGCGAGCCGCCGAAGGTGGTCTCCTCCTGGGCGGCAGCGACGGCCACGACCTCCCAGTCGCTCGCCCCGCCCGCCTCGGCGACGAGCCGCGCGGCCTCCAGTGCCACAAACGAGCCGAGCCGGTTGTCGAGTGCCCGCGAAGCGATGCGCCCGTTGGGCAGCTCCAGCGGATCGCCGTCGATCACCGCTACGTCGCCGACGCGCACCAGCTCGCGTGCTTGTGCGCCATCCTTGGCGCCGATGTCGATGTGCAGCTCGCGCACCTCGGCCACCTTTTTGCGCTCCTCCTCACGCAACAGGTGGATCGGCTTCTTGCCGATCACGCCTGCGATCTCGCCGTCGCGTGTGGCGAGCACCACGCGTTGGCCAACGAGGATCTGCGCGTCCCAGCCGCCGACCTCCCTGAACCAGAGGTAGCCCTCGTCGTCGATGTGGCCCACGATCAGGCCGATCTCGTCGATGTGTCCCATCACGACCAGTCGCCTGACCGAGCCCTCGCCGCTGGCGGGAACACACGCGGAGGGGGTACCCACCACGTCTGTTTGCACCCGCGCACCAAACGCCTGTGCCGCAGCACTCCACACCGAAGCGGGCGCTGTCTCATAGCCCGATGGTCCGCGCGCGGCCAGCAGATCGCGTAGCGTTTGCGTGAACTCGTTCATGAGCCGTCCTCCGGCGTTGCGTTGTCGTGTCGAGGCAGCGCCTCTTGAGTAGCGCGCTCGACCCTTGTGCCAGCCTTGCTCACGCCGCGAGCAACTGTCGCAGCACGTACTGGAGGATGCCGCCGTGGCGGAAGTAGTCGGCCTCCTTGGGTGTATCGATGCGCACCGTCGCCTCGAACGCCACCTCGCCCACATGCACCTGGCAGGTCTTCGGTAGCTCGCCCGCGTTCAGCGGCTCTGCACACCCACTGATGGTGATGAGCTCGTGGGCGTCGAGCCCCAGCGACTGAGCCGACTGTCCCGCAGGGAACTGCAACGGCAACACGCCCATGCCGATCAGGTTGGAGCGGTGGATGCGCTCGAAGCTCTCGGCGATCACCACGCGCACGCCAAGCAGCTTGGTGCCCTTCGCTGCCCAGTCGCGGGATGAGCCCGAGCCGTACTCCTTGCCGCCGAGCACCACCAGCGGCACCCCTTCCTCCTCATAGCGCATGGCGGCGTCATAGATCGACATTTGCTCCCCGTCGGGGAGGTGTAGGGTCACGCCGCCCT
The DNA here is from genome assembly GCA_963725265.1 of uncultured Solirubrobacterales bacterium. GTDB lineage: Bacteria > Actinomycetota > Thermoleophilia > Solirubrobacterales > Solirubrobacteraceae > Palsa-744. Next base: position 562,788 of record CAVRXP010000001.1, on the reverse strand, counting down.
CGGTGCCAGGCGCGAGCTGGTTGCGCAGGCGGATGTTGGCGAACGTGCCGCGCATCATCACCTCGTGGTTGCCGCGGCGCGAGCCGTAGGAGTTGAAGTCGCGCGGCGCCACGCCGTGCTCTTGCAGGTAGACGCCCGCAGGCCCGTCGCGCTTGATCGAGCCGGCCGGCGAGATGTGGTCGGTGGTGACGCTGTCGCCGAGCAGCGCAAGCACACGCGCGCCGTCGACGTCCGTGAGCGACTCGGGCTGGGCCGGCATCCCCTCGAAATAGGGCGGCAAGCGCACATAGGTGGAGTCTGGCGCCCACGCGAAGCGGTCGCCCTCGGGTACGTGCAGCGAATTCCAGCGTTCGTCGCCGGCGAACACCTCGCCGTAGCTCTTGCGGAACATGTCCGAGTGGATCGCCTGCTCGATCGTCTGCGCGACCTCCTGCTCCGAGGGCCAGATGTCGCGCAGGTATACGTCCCGGCCGTCGGCGTCCTGGCCGAGCGGCTCGCCGACGATGTCGATGTCCATCGTGCCGGCCAGCGCGTAGGCGACGACCAGCGGCGGCGAGGCGAGGTAGTTCATCTTCACGTCGGGGTTGATGCGCCCCTCGAAGTTGCGGTTGCCCGAGAGCACCGACACAACCGCCAAATCGCCCTCCCCCACGGCCTTTGACACCTCCTCCGGCAAGGGACCGGAGTTGCCGATGCAGGTGGTGCAGCCGTAGCCGACGAGGTCGAAACCGAGCTGCTCCAGCGGCTCGGTGAGACCCGCCTTGTCGAGGTATTCGGTGACGACCTTCGAACCGGGCGCGAGCGAGGTCTTGACCCACGGCTTGCTGGCCAGCCCCCGTGCAAGCGCATTGCGGGCAAGAATCCCGGCGCCAACCATCACCGAGGGGTTGGACGTGTTGGTGCAGCTGGTGATCGCGGCGATCACAACGTGACCGTGGTCGAGATGCGTAGCGGTGCCGTCGGCGAGCGTCACTTCCACCGCTGTCGGGGAGGCGGTGGCGATCAGACCCGGCTCCCACTCCCCCCCGTTGGCCTGCGAGCTGGGGCTGTGGGCGGCGGAGGCGTGCGCGCCCTGCACGTGTTCGGAAGCGTCGATGGCGGGGGGATCGCTTGAGGGAAAGCTCTCGGCGGAGGCCTCGTCGGAGTCGTCGTAGTCGGGCACGAGTCCCCTCAAGGACTCGCCAAACGCCTGCTTTGCGTCTGTGAGCGACACGCGGTCCTGCGGGCGCTTGGGCCCGGCGATGCTCGGCACGACCTCGCCGAGGTCCAGCTCGATCAGATCAGAGTAGGTCGGCTCCTCGGAGTGCTCGTCGTGCCACATCCCCTGCTCGCGCGCGTAGGCCTCGACCAGTTCGATCCGCTCGGTGGTGCGGCCAGAAAGCTCCAGGTAGCGCAGTGTCTCCGAGTCGATCGGGAAGATCGCACAGGTGGAGCCGAACTCGGGTGACATGTTGCCGATCGTGGCGCGGTCGGCGATCGGCAGCCCCGCCAAGCCCGCGCCGTAGAACTCGACGAACTTGCCGACGACGCCGCGCTCGCGCAGCATCTCGGTGACGGTCAGCACGAGGTCGGTGGCGGTCGCGCCCTCGGGCAACGCGCCATGCAGCTTGAAGCCGAGCACCTGGGGGATCAGCATCGGCATCGGCTGGCCGAGCATCGCCGCCTCGGCCTCGATGCCGCCGACACCCCAGCCGAGCACGCCCAGGCCGTTGACCATCGTCGTGTGCGAGTCGGTGCCGACGAGCGTGTCGGGGTAGGCCTGTGGGGGAACATCGAAATCGGCATGCCCCCCGCGCGCGCGGGGGGCGCCCTCGAATGGAGCTCCGTTGCCCCCCGCCTTCACACCACCATCCACACCGGACTCAGTCGAGAACACGACGCGCGCCAGGTACTCGAGGTTGACCTGGTGCACGATCCCGGTGTCCGGCGGCACGACCGCGAAATCGTCGAAGGCGCCCTGGCCCCAGCGCAGGAACGAGTAGCGCTCCTGGTTGCGCTCGAACTCGCGCTCGGCGTTGATGGCGAAGGCCTCGCGCGTGCCGAAGGCATCCACCTGCACGGAGTGGTCGATCACCAGCTCCGCCGGCACGAGCGGGTTGATCTTGGCGGGATCGCCGCCCATGTCGGCCATCGCGTCGCGCATCGCGGCCAGGTCGACGACCGCTGGCACGCCGGTGAAGTCCTGCATCAGCACGCGGGCGGGGGTGAAGGCGATCTCCTTGCTCGGCTGTGCCTTGGCATCCCAGCTCGCCAGCGCCTCGATGTCGGCGGCCGACACCGAGCCGTTGCCCTCGGTGCGCAGCAGGTTCTCGAGCAGCACCTTCAGCGAGAAGGGCAGGCGCGCCACGTCGAAGCGCTGCTGCAGCGCGTCGAGACGAAAGATCTCATACTCGCGTCCGGCGGCCGTAAGCGTCGCGCGTGCGCCGAAGCTGTTCTCGGCTGGAGCGCTCAACGGACGGCCGGCCCTGGCTCGTTGGGCGCACAGGAGATCGCTCCCGTGACGCTGCCCTTGCCGTCGCGCTTGCCCTGCAGTAGCGCCGCGTCGCACACCTCCAGCAGCTCCGCCTCGGTCATCGGCGCGCGCCATTCGGCGACGCCCATCGAGGCGGACACGCCGCGCGAGCCGTCTGGGAACAGCACCCTGCGCATACGCGCCAGAGCACGCCCGGCGGCGGCCACGGCGCTGTCGAGGTCAGCGTTGGGCAGGATCACGACGAACTCGTCGCCGCCGTAGCGCGCTACGCGGTCGAACGCGCGGAACTCGCCTGTCAGCGCCTGAGCGACCTGTCGCAGGATCGAGTCACCGGCCTGGTGGCCGTAACGGTCGTTGACGAGCTTGAAGTCGTCGAAGTCGACGATCACACACGACAGCCGCCCGCCGGAGCGCTGGACGCGACCGATCTCCTCGTGCAGGCGGCGGCGCATCGCGCGGTGGTTGAGGCAGCCAGCGACCGAGTCGGTGCCGGCCTCGGCGCGGGCGCGCACGAGCGCAAGCACCGTCGCGGCTTGCTGGACGAGCGTAGCCGCCTCCTCGACCGAGCGCGCCTGGAAAGGGCTCGGCCTCGCGCCTGACGAGCACGAGGACAGCCTCCACCTGGCCGCCGAGCGCCAGCGGCGCGAGCAGGGCGCAGCCCGCGACGTCGGTTTGCGGCGGCGCGGTGACCGACAGGCGCGGGACACTGGCGCTGAGCTCGCGCGGGCCGACCGCCAAGAAGCTGCGTCCGCTGCTCGCCACCCAGCTGACCCCCGGCGGACGCTCGGTTTGGGGCTGCAGATAGCTGAGCTGCCCGTCGCCCTCGAGCATGTAGACGACCACCAGCTCGTCCTCTCCAGACGGGGCTGAGATGGTGGACGTAGACCTCCTCGGCGCCGAGCGTCGCGATCAGCTCGCGGGCGAGGCCGGAGAAGACCGCGTCTGCGTCCTCGACGGCGTCGGCCAGCGCTGTGAGACGGCGCATACCGGCGAGCACGGGAGCCAGCTCGCCTTCCTGGGGCGTTGCCGTTGGCCGAGGCGATTGCCATACCCCCAATCTACCGAGCTGACGCGACGGTTCGGGTTGCGCAAGACAATTTTTACGCCGACTCCCGTCTACTTGAACAAAAGCGTCACCGACGCCGAGGACTTCGGGATTTTCGCGGCCTTGGGCGCAAAGCCCAGACGTACTTGCAGCTTCAAGCCATGACGATGACGCGCGAGCGCGCGCAGCCCGGCGCTCGACAGCGGCACTTCGATCGTCACGATCTTGGCTTTGCCCGGCCGCTTCAGACGCGTGCTCAGCTCTTTGCCGGTGGCGGTCACGCGGCCCGCGGAGAAGACCTTCGCCTCGACGATCGCCCTGTGTCCGCGGATGCGGTGGGAGAGCACCGTGATCGGGCAGTCGCCGACCGCGACCGTTGTGTTCTGGTTGATCACCTTGCCGTTTTGGGCGGTGATCGTGGTGGGCATGATCAGGCTCGACTTGCAGAGGTTGCCGTTCGCCGAGAGCACGGAGTCTTTGCCGGTGGGCAGCCTCACTTCGAAGCTCGACACCGGCACGTCGGGGATCGAGGCGTAGTCGGAGGTGGTGACGCCTTTGGAGATGTTGGTGTTGCCGACGAGGATCACAGTCACGCCGTCGCCCTGCAGCACGAGATCGAGGTCGGGGAAGGCAGCCCCGCCGTGCGACACGAAGATCGCGGTGCCGGTCAGCTTGTCCGGGCAGCACCGGCGTCGCGACGGTGGCGCTGCCGACCTTCGACAGCGGCGGGCAGCTCAGCGGACTGGCGTCGAACGTCGCTTCCGGACAGGCGTTGTTGAGCGTGCTGATGCGCGAGGCGAGCTGTTTCGGCAGCGTCACGAGCACCGACTTGATGTTGGCCTGCGGACCGGCCGGGTAGGCGACTTTGACGACCAGGATCGCGCCGTTGGCGCGCGAGGTCTTTGCGTTGGTCGAGGCAGTCAGCTTCGGCGCGAACGCGAGTGCGCTGCAACCGGTCGCCTGGAATGGAGTGGAGAGGAATTGGTTCGTGCCGAAAGGTCGAAGTGAGCGTCGTTTCGGTGTTCAACGCCGCACAGTTGGTGGGGTTGATCGCGAAGTTGGCGCGATTCACGTCGACGTCGATCGAGCGCAGGCGCAGCGGCACGCCGCCGACGATCGTCGGTAGCTGGTTGGAGATAGCGATGCGGGAAGTAAACGGTTCGACGTTGATGGCTGCGCGCGTAACGATCTTGCCGTAATCGAACGGACCGACTTTTTCGGCGGGCACGACAACCGACAGGCCGTAGGGAGCGCTGCCGTAGGGGCCTGTCAGGTAGGCCGTGCCCGGGAGCGTCAGCAGCGGCGAGCCGGAGCCGAGCGAGGCGCTGACCGTGCCGATCTGGCTGGCGGCGGTGCATTCGCCGTTCTGGGCTTGCGGTTCACCGCATAGCGTCACGTCGGGGATCTTGCCGAGCAGCCCCGGGGGCAGGACGCTTGTCAGCTTCGATAGGTATTGCTGGGCTTCGCCGCGGGTGAGGCTGAAGTTGAAGCTGGTGGCAGACCCGCCCCCCGTCGGGGTGGTGGCGGCGCTTTGGCTGAGCGTGAACGGCAACGGCGAGGGGCAGGCGCCGCCTTTGCCGTCGAAGTCGATCGGGAACGACGCGAACGGTTCGGCGGCTGGGTTGCCACTGTAGGGAGTGAGGCTGGAGTTGGTGGTGACCATCCCGCACATCAATGGGTTGGCCAGAGGCGTGTGCGGTCCGTCGAAGGTGAGGATGAAGTCGCTGAACGGGACCTGCGGGTTTTCGAGCACGGCGGTTGTCAGCCGGCCCGTGGCGGCGTTGGCGCTGACGTGACCTTCCAGGCGTACCGACACGCCATAGCGGGGAGCTTCGGCGTCGATGAAGATGCGGTACTCCTCGCCGGATTCGGGGTCGGTGCTGGTGGGCTGACCAACATAGACCGAGCCCGTGAGCGATTTCGCCGGAAGGTCAGGCGTTTCGATCGTGACTTCGCCTATCTTCGAGCCGGGTGGGCAGGTGACAGGATTGGCGGTGCCCTTGCCGAACTGCGCGTCGCTGCACGCTTCCAGGCCGTTTGCGACGGCGGGGTTGAGCGTCATGCCTTCCGGCAGCGCTACGCGCGCATCCTCGAGGGTCGAGGAGTCGATCTTCTCCGCCCCTTCGCTTTGAGGTACCTTGAGTTCCACGGTTGCGGAGTCGGGATGGTCAGATTGACTTTGCCCGGCAGCAGGGGTGACTGCTATTTCGGGCTTGAACGGGACTTCTTTGCAGCCGCTTACGCTCACCGCTTTGGGGGGCTCGCCGGAGATCGTCCGATATCCCTGGAATTGTCCTTCATTTTGGTAAGAGTCGGCGTGGAGATAGGACGTCTGTGTGCCGCAGGCGCTCGGTAGCGTCAGGAACGTGCCGTTCCCCGCGGTCCCGTCGAACTTGAGTCGCGACTTTACGACCGCAACCGTCGTCGGGATTTCTTTGATGGTGAAGAACTCGTGGTAGTCGCCGGTTGACACACCGTTGTTTTCGGCGGTTTCGGCTTCGTGATACCAGCTGATGCCACCGACGATATACACCTGCAGCTTGACCAGGCCGAGCACGTTGAGTTCAAAGCCAAACTCGGCCGGCACTCCTTGCGGCTGAACGATGTTGTACATCGGCAAGGAGATTGGGCCCACTTTGACAAGACCGACGAAGGCGGTTATTTCGTCGCTGCCGACCTCTGAGCCGATCGGGCACGCGCTCGCTTCGAACTGTTCCTTGGTGCACTGTTCGGTTGCCTGGGGGTTTACGGCGAGGCCCGGCGGGATGTCGACGCGCACGTCCTTGATGTTGCCTTCCGGTTCTCCGGAGGGGGCGGTATTGACTTCGAAGCCCGTGATTCCGAGCGGAGGATGCCCGGCCGCTTGCGTGAAGAACTGCGATTCCGGCGCGGAGTATGTGCATTCGGGGGTGTCCGTCTTGCACGTGCCGGCTTCGAAGGTTTTGATACCGAACCCGGCCTGCGCCGCTGGTGTCAGCCAAGCCGCCGTCAAGCAAACAAGCACAGCGATGATGCAGGCAGGTGCGGTGAGCCTCATCGGTCCCCTCCAGTGATCGAGCTTCCTCAATCTCGCATGTACCCGCTGCCAAGCGCCCTAACCGTGGAAATCCCCACCCGAGCCGGACCGCTAGCGGGGTCCAAACCACCTATCCAGCCCATCCTCCACCGTCTATCCAGGCCGATCCGAACCTACCCAGGTCGGCCCGACACCCATCGAGCCGACCTGGGGCCCCGACCTATTTGACGTTGACGGTGGCGTAGGCCGTCGAGGTTTTCTTACCTTTGGCCTTCGGCGTGAAGCCGACACGCACCCTGACCGCGATCGGCCTGTGCGAGGTCTTCAACGGCACTTCCAGCGTCACGTTCTGCTGTTTGTTGGGGTACTTGTAGACCGTCTTCAGGTTCGTGCCGCCACCGCTGACACGGCCCGCTTCCGGCACCCTGACAACGACGACCGCCTTGCCTTTCTTGGATGTGTGCGAGACGACCGTGACCGGACACCCCGTGACGTTGATTTTCGTGTTCTGCTTGAACACCTTGCCGTTCTGGGCGGTGATCGTGGTGGGCATCACCAGCGACTGCTTGCACAGGTTGCCGTTGGCCGCCACCGCCGAGTTTGGCCCGGTCGGCAGGTTCAGTTCAAAGCCGGTGAACGGGACGTCCGGCGTGCTCGCGAAGTTCGTCGTCGTGACGCCTTTGGAGATGTTGGTGTTGCCGACGAGAATCACCGTTACGTTGTCGGCAGTGAGGACGAGGTCGAGATCCGGGAACGCCGCTCCGCCGTGTGAGACGAAGTAGGCGGGGCCGCTCAGCTGCCCCGGCAGCACCGGCGTTTTGATCCTTGCCGTGCCCACCTTCGAATTTGCCGGGCAGAGGCTCGGGTTGGCGTTGAACGTCGCTTCCAAGCACGCGTTTTTCAGTGTGCTCAGGCGCGATGGGAGCTGCTTGGGTACGGTGACGAGCACCGACTTGAAGTTCGCTCCGCCAACTGGGACGTTGACATTGGTGACGAGCGAGGCGCCGTTGGCGCGCGAGGTTTTCGCACCCGCGGTAGCGCCGAATTTCGGCGCGAACGCCAGAGCGCTGCAGCTCGTAGCCTGGAACGGCGTCGAGAGCGACTGGCTCGCCCCGCCGCTGGAGGTCAGCGTCGTCGCCGTAGTTTGCGCGGCGCAGTTGGTGGGATTGATCAGGAAGCCCTGCCCGTTGATCGCCAGGCTCAACGTCCTCATACGCAGCGGGATGCCCTTGAAGATCGTGGGCACTTCGCTTGAGACCGTGATCTGGCTCGTGTACGGGTTGACTTCGATCTTGCTGCGCACGATCACGTTGCCGAGGCTGAACGGACCGACGGTCGCGGGAACGATCGTCACCATCCCGTAGGGGGCGCCGGCGTAGGGCCCGGTCAGGTAGACCGGACCGGAGAACTGCACCGGTGCGCTACCCGCGCCGACCGTCGTCGCGACGGTCCCGATCCGGCTTTCGGCCGAGCAGGCACCTTGCGAGGCCTGCGGTTCGGGGCATTGCGCCACTGCCGGGATCTTGCCGACGAGGCCGAGCGGCAATGCTGTTGTCACGTGCGACAGGTATTGTTGGCCGTCGACGCGAGCCAGGTTGAAGGTGAAGCTGGTCGGTGCACCACCGGTCGTGGGCAGCGATTCCGTGTTCTGGGTCAGTGCGAAGAGCAGCGGCGAGGCGCAGGCACCTTCGGCGCCGTTGCTGTCTACTGTGAATGGCTTCACGGGCGGCGAGATCGCGGCCGGGTTGCCTGTGTACGGTTCAAAGGTGGCGTTGGTCGTCGCCGTCCCGCATGTGAGCGGATTGGCGATCGGCGCCAGTGCGCCGCCTTTGAATTTCAGCGTGATTTCGCTGAACGGCTGTTCGGGATTGTTCTTGAATTCCGTCGTCACCCTGCCCGTCGTCGGATTGGGCTTGACGGTGCCTTCCAGTCGCACCAAGACGCCGTAATATTTCGATTCCGCGGCTACATAGATCGTGTATTCTGGCTGCGCTGGGTTCGATCCGCCCGTGACCGGTTCGGTACCGCCGAGGTAGATATGGCCAGTCAGCAGCGCTGTTGGGTGGGTTTCGGGAAGGTCGGGCACGTTCAGGCTGACTGTGCCGAGCCTCGATTCGATTGGGCAGGTGACGGGATTCCTCGTGCCGATGCCGATCTGCGCCGGCGTGCAGGCCTTCAGGCCCGTGGCGGCCGACGGGTTGAGCGTCATGCCTTCGGGCAGGGTTACCGTCGCTGTCCTCAGCTGTGAAGAGTCGATGCCCGTTGGGCTCGGTTCGTGCGGAAGCGCGAGGTCGGCCGTGACACCCGTGGGCTTGTCGGACTGTGTGGTTTCGGGTTCGACTTTGAACGTCGGCACGAACGGGACCAGCGCGAACGGGGGTAGGCCGTTGCAGCCTTCGGTACCGATCGGCGTGGTGTAGGTCCTTGCGCCTTCCTGGCTCGCGACCGACCTGAGCGTGACCGTGTTGGTCGTGTACGGACCTGGACCGGGGCAGTTGCTCGGGTTTGTGATGAAGCCGCCGTGACCGGTCGTGCCGATGTCGCCCTTCAGGCTCAGCCGCGAAGCGATTAGTGGGAGTTCCGGGGAAACCTTGATTTCGTAATAGTCGTGGTAGTTACCGGCCCATTCGACGCTGCCTTCGATCAGGGTATGGGCGTAATATTGGGCCGTTTCAACGGCCGGGTCCGACCCTTTCAAGATGGCTTTTAGCTTAGCTTCAGTAAGTTCTTTCGGGAGCGGAAGCGCGACCCCGAAGTCCGACGCGAGACCTTCGGGCTGTTCTAGGTTGTAGACCGTGCCGGTAAGCGGCAGGTCTCCACCTTCGGGGAACGGCTTTGGGCCCGCCCAGATAACGACCTTGTTTTCGCCGATTTCGCTGTCTTCCCCGCATGCAGGCGCGGGGTAGAGGCCGGAGCCCTTGAGCAGAGCCGGTTCTTCGCCAAAGTCTTTGAACGAGCACTGTTCCACGGCCTCGGGGTTTGTGCTGACGCCTGGAGCGACGTCGGTACGCACGTGCGTGACGACTCCCCCCGCAGCGATTCCCGCTGGCGCTTCGTTGGGGAATGTGCCTTCGGTGTTAACCTTGAAGGCCGTGATCCCGACAGCCGGGTGACCTGCAGCCTGCGTATAGCCTGCTTCCCTGGCTTCGGTCGTGTTGGGTTCCTTGGGGTAGGAATACTTGAGTTTTATTTCGACTTTCGGCACCGGTTCAAATTTCGCTTCGCGTTCTTCTTCGCCGCATTCTTCATGGCCGGCCTTGCAGTTCGCTGCAACAAACTTTTCAACGCCGAACGGGGTCGCAGCCTGCGCCGCCGGCACTGTGAGCGCCATCGCCGCGAACACGACCGTAGCCGCACTGACAACCGTCCCAAGAAGCAAGCTGCGAATCCTCGACGTCATTCCGTCCTCCTCAAATACTGGACCCAATCCAGTCTCTATGTAGCAGGTAGTGTCTATGTAGACAACTCTCATCTACCCGGATCGATGCGGTCTCAGTACAACCCGTCGACAGGCGGATCGGATCGGTGCCGCTGCTACAGCCGCGAGAATACCCCCCGATGAACCCTCCTCTCCAGGCAGGCGCCAGCGTGCTTGTCGAGCGCGTATCCAAGCGTTTCGGACGCATCGTCGCGCTGAGCGAGGCCTCGCTTGGCGTGGAGCCCGGGCAGGCCGTCGCGATCACCGGACGCAGCGGCTCGGGCAAGAGCACTTTGCTAGCGCTGATCGGCGGGCTCGACACGCCCGACCGTGGCCGCGTGCTGATCGACGGAGGCGAGATCTGGCGCGCCGGCCACGTCGCGCGTGCACGCCGCGAAGTCGCCGGCTTCGTCTTCCAACGCCACCTCTTGCTAGAGACGCTATCGGCGCAGGCGAATGTCGAAGTGCCGCTACTGGGAGCCGGGATGCACCGCGCCGAGCGGCGACGACGGGCGCTCGAACTACTGGAGGAAGTTGGGCTTGCCGAACGCGCCAGGCACGTGCCGGCGCAGCTCTCCGGCGGCGAGCGCCAGCGCGTCGCGATCGCTCGCGCGCTTGCCAACGAGCCGCGCTTGCTGTTGGCCGACGAGCCGACCGGGGCGCTCGACTCGCAGACCTCCGAGCGCATCCTGGACCTGCTGTTCGGCTTGCGCGACCGACTCGGGATGACGATGGTCCTCGTCAGCTACGACAGCGCGATCGGCGCGCGGGCCGACCGTATCCTGACGATCACCGACGGCTTGATCCACGACCACGACGCGCCGACGCCGACCGCCTGAACCAGAGCCAGAGCCAGAGCAATGCTGTCGATCATCTTCACCAACCTGAGACGAAGGGCGACGCGCACGATCTTCACGGCGGCGGGAATCGCCGTCGGCGTCGCGACGATCGTGGCACTGCTGTCGTTCACGCAGGGCCTGCAAGAAAGCGCCTCGGGCTTCGTGCACCTCGGCGGCTCGGAGCTTGGCGTGTTCCAGGCGAACGTGTCCGAACCGACAACCTCGGTGCTACCGAATTCACTGGTCGGACGTCTGCAACGTCAACCGCAGGTTGCGCAGGCGACACCGCTGCTTTTGATCGTGGAAGGCATCGCCGGCGCGCCCGCGGCTGTCGTGTTCGGGGCCTCGCCGCGGGGTTTCTTCGCCAAACAGCTAGTGATCCTCGAAGGCAAGCGCCCCAGTTCGTGGACCAGCGAAGCGCTCGTCGGCGACCGGCTAGCCGCGCAATTGCATCTGGCGCCCGGCGGGACGCTCACGGTCAAGGCCCGTCGCTTTCGCGTAGCCGGTACCTACCACTCGGGCATCCTCTTCGAGGACTCCGGTGCCGTGCTCGCCCTGGGCTCGGCGCAGCAGTTGCTCGAACGTCAGGGCGAGGAGACGAACGTGATCGTCAAGCTGGCGCCAGGCGCACACGCGGGCACGGCAGCGAAGGCGATCGAACGCGCCTTCCCCGGCACACAGGCGATCACCACCCCCGAGCAGGCGCTGCGGGCCGGGGCCAACGGCACGCTGATCGCCAAGGCGATCCTCGTGATCGTCGTGATCGCGATTATCGTCGGGGTGATCGGCGTGACGAACACGATGGCGATGTCGATCGCCGAACGGCGCGGCGAGCTGGGACTGTTGAGCACGGTCGGCTGGTCCCCCGGGCGCGTCGCCGCGCTGATCCTCGGCGAGGGGATCGCAGTGAGCATCGTCGGCGCCGCCGCGGGCCTGCTTGTTGGAGTGCTCGGTGCCGATCTGCTTGTCAAAGCGCTCGGCGTAAGCGGTTATGTCTCACCGTCGGTGACGGCGTGGGGGCTCGGCCGAGGGCTGCTCGTCGGGGTGGCGATCGGCGTGCTCGGCGGCATCTACCCCGCCTGGCGGGTGACGCGCATGACGCCGCTGAAGGCGCTGTCGGGGACCTGAGCGTATGCGCTGGCTGGTGGATGGCATGAACGTGATCGGGACCCGCCCGGACGGCTGGTGGGAGGACCGCCACGCGGCGATGGTCAGGCTCGTGCACCAGCTGGAGCTCTGGGCCGCCTACGGCGGCGAGGACGTGACGGTCGTCTTCGAGCAGCCGCCGCGACCGCCGATCCGCTCGAGCGTGATCGTCGTCGCCCACGCCCCCCGCCCGCGCCGTGACTCAGCCGACGACGAGATCGTGCGACTGCTCAAGCAGGAGGCCGAGCCGGGCCTGGTGCGCGTCGTGACCTCCGACCACTGGCTCAGCGATCGCGTGCACGCGGAGGGCGCAAGCGTCGAGGGCTCGGAGTGGTTTCGCCTGCAGATCGAAGCGGACTGATCAGAGGACCGGCGGCGGGTCGCCTTCGGCGCCGGCCAAGAGCTCCGGGTCCCAGTCGCACACCAGACAGGCGTGGCGAAAGGCCGAGCGCGCGAACTCGAGCGCGTAGGCGTGCGGGTCTGGGGCCGCGCAAACGTCCTCCCAGTCGAGCACGTACTCGCCCAACGCCCCGTCCCAGCGCGCGGCCGCGGGCGCGAGCTCGGCCGCGGCAAAGCCCGCGGGGGCCGGATGGGCGTAGGCGTAGAAGGCCGGCTTCTCATAGCGCGCGTCACCCGGCCACCAGCCCACGGCCACCTCCTGGGCGTTCATCGCGTTGCGCATGATGAAATCCTGCGACGGCGGGTCGGCCGGCTCGCCTGAGAAGAGGTTGACGGCCAGGTCGAAGGAGCCCCACCACGCGTTGACCGGCGTCGAACGACCGCGGTAAGGGGCACGGAACGCCGCCAGCACCAGCGCAGCCTGGGTCGCCGCGGCGAAGTAGCGCTCCACCTGCTCGCGGTCATAGCTAGCGTGCTGCTCGTCCTCGTCAAGCGGCACGCTCCAGGAGACCTCCTGCGGCGCCGGGTCGATCTGCACCGGACCGACCAGCTTCGCGACAGCCGCCAAAAGCTCGCGGGTGACCGCGCCGACCGACCGATCGGGACCGAGCGCGACACCCAGCACGCGCCCGTCGCTGTGCTCCGCCAGCGCCTCGTGGGCATGCAGATCGAGCGCGAGCACGCACGCCCCCGAGCCGTCGGGCGCGGGCAGCGGCAGGGTCTCCCAGCCACGCGCGCTCAAACGCAACGCCGCATGTTGCAGCTGCGGCTCGGGTGGGCCCAGCGTCGCCGCCAGCTTGCCCAGCACCTGCGTGTGCGCATGCAGCGTGTCGCATGTGTCACGCCATACCCCGTAATTCGGTAGAGGCCCATCACAGGACATGGCACGTACGCTACTCCCCATACAAAAAGGCGTTCCGAGCGAGCCCCACTCGACAGATCCCAGGCGCCGATCGACGAGAGCTTGTAACACGCTTGTGACATTGGTCTCGATGGGGGTCGCGGGTCTACTGTGGGTCATATGAACCCACGCATCGTCATCGCCGGCGGAGGCTTCGGCGGCTTCTACGCCGCCCGTGCGCTCGAGCGCATCCCAACGCTTGCCGGCGCTCGCGTGACGCTCGTGAGCGACGCGAACTTCATGCTGTACACGCCCCTGCTTCCCGGCGCAGCGGGGGCCACGCTCGATCCGCGCCACGTGGTCGTGCCGTTGCGCTCACAGCTGCGCCGCAGTGAGCTCTTGATCGGCAGCATCGACGGCGCCGACCTCGAGGCGCGCGTGCTCGAAGTGCGCAGAAGCGACGGCGAGCGGATCGAGCTCGGCTACGACCAGCTACTCGTCGCACTCGGCTCGGTCTCGCGCGCGCTCGCGATCCCCGGGCTCGCCGAATACGCGATCGGGCTGAAGTCGCTCGCCGACGCCACCGCACTTCGCAACAGGGTGCTCGACTGTCTGGACATCGCCGAGTCGATCGAGGACCATGCGCTGCGCGGCGAGTATCTCGGCTTCGTGTTCGTCGGCGCCGGCTACGCCGGCCTGGAGGGACTCGCCGAGTTGCAGGACTTCGCCGCGCAGGCGATCGGGCTCTACCCCCGCTGTGCCGCACAGGGAATGCGCTGGGTGCTGGTCGAGGCGCGCGAGCGGATCCTGCCCGAGGTACCCGCGAGCCTGTCGAGCTTCGCAGCGCGCGAGCTGCGCACGCGCGGCATCGAGATCCACTCCTCCACGACGCTCGCGTCGCTCGGCGAGCACGAGGCAAAGCTCTCGAGCGGCGAGCGCATACCGGCGCGCACACTCGTGTGGACGGCAGGGGTGCAACCGAGCCCCGCCGTCGCCGCGCTCGGCCTGCCGCTGGAGGACTCCGGGCGAATCGTCACAGACCGGCAGCTGCGCGTGCCCGCCCACCCGGGTGTGTGGGCGATCGGCGACTGCGCCGCCGTGCCCGATCCGGCCAGGCCAGCCCACGCCTGCCCGCCCACCGCCCAACACGCGATCCGTCAAGGGCGCCTGGCGGCCGCCAACATCGCCGCGACGCTTGAAGGCGGTCCGCCGCGACCCTTCCGCTATCGCACCGCCGGGATGGTCGCCGAGCTAGGCCACAACAAGGCGGTGGCGATCACGCTCGGGCTACGCTGGCGGGGCCTGGCGGCCTGGTTGATCGCGCGCACCTACCACTTGCTCTTGATGCCGGGCTTGGGACGCAAGCTGCGCCTGCTCGTGGACTGGAACGTGGCGCTGCTATTCGGCCGCGACGTCTCCTCGCCTGGGCGCCTGGGCGACGCCACACCGCTGCAGACGGCTGAGGGTGACCTACCTCTGGAGCGGATCCCAGCGACGAGCCACGAGCCTTGACGATCACCCATGTCTGTCAAGGGGTGATCTTTACCTTCGCGTGATCGCTTGCGACAAATGCTCAGGAGATGTCAGTGCTCTGTGCGATACCGTCGCTTTTGAGGATGAGAACCACTTGCTAATGAACTACTTGCCCGTTCTATCATCCGCCGAGGTTCATGCGAACATATGTTCGCATGAACTTTTGTATCCGTCCGTTGCAAACGCGAAGCTTCAGTAATGCCTGGGCAGCCGCATCCCGAAGGCTTCGCCCCCGAGTCGGCATTGGAGGTCGAGCTATGAAGCGGCGCGACTGGCTGCTGCTGTTCGCCGCCTACGAGGGCGCACCCGATGGGCTCGATCCGATCCGCTTCCAGAAGGGCCTTTTCTTGTTTGCCAAGCGAACGCGAGCCCCTGAGCGATCGAAGTATGTGTTCAAGCCCTATGACTACGGGCCTATGAGCGCAGGTATCTACAGCGATCTCGATCGCCTCGTGGATGAGGGATTGCTCGAGCGCGTGTCGGTACCCGGAAAGCAGTGGTCGCGATACAAGCCAAGCGGGGTCACGTTTCGCGAGGGGCAAAGGATCCTGAAACAAGCCGAGGACGAGAAACTGCTCGACGCCGCTCGTGAGCTGTTCGAGATCAAGAAGGACGTATCGAAGATGGGGTTCAACGAACTGCTCGAGCGCGTCTACGACGACTATCCCGAGTTCGCAGTCAACTCCATCTTCCGTAGGTCTGCCTGACAGCGAATCGAGTCCTGTACGAAGCCTTGATTGCGGATGACTTAGCCTCCAAGATCCTGAAGAGCATTCTGACGGGACCGACTGTCAGATGACGCTCCTCGTTGCAGTCCGTTGCCGCGATGGGATAATCCTTGGCTCCGATAGCCAGGAGACACGTGGCGAACGAGGCAGACGTCTGGCTCGCTCTACCAGAAAGGTATACGAGCCTCGGCGCGGATTTCTGCTCGCTTGGGCCGGTGCACAGGACGTGGCACAAGACTTTGCCCTGCGCCTCGGTCGCGCCGACGATATATCTCCCAATGCAGATCGTCTAGATATCAAGAGTCGACTGCACGCGATCCTCGCTGACGTACGTAACGATCCGAGCGTCGAAGGACGAAGCGACAACGTCGAATTCCTCGTAGCGTGGTGGTCTGGACGAGACAATAAGCCCGTCGCCCTTCGCCTCCTGAGTGGCGGGGCGGGCGAATGGGTGGGTGACTGGGAGTTTGGAGGAACCCGCCTTGGAGAAGAGCACGCAAGCTTCGTAGTGAGCACGATGCGGTATATCGAACCTGGTGCTTTGACCCTTGAGCAAGCAAAGATCGTGGCTCTCAAGGTGCTACGCGACACGATCGAAGCCAGTGTGGAAGGCATCGGTGGTCGCGTTCAAATGGGAGTCGTGCGGGAGAGCGGTCCCGAAGTCATACAAGAGGCAGACATGCGCGGTCTACACGACACCGCCGATCTGTGGGAGGCCCAGTGCATCGAACTCCTGCTTGGGAGTACCGCATCGCCTTCTGCCAGCGAGACCCCAGACCGCGGGGTCCGTCCACCAATCTGACGAGATCCCGCGCCCGCCGGATGACTCTACTCGCCACGCGCCCTGAGAGATTCGAACTCCCGACCTTCGGTTCCGTAGTGGTGCGACCAATAGGCCATGATTGGCTCTGTGGAGCCAGATTCAAGGACGGCTGACCTTCATGGGGATGGTCGTGGGAACTCCTACGCACTCGCGAAGTACTCGTCCATGAGGGCTCGGTCGGTCTCGTGCGCATCTGGGAGCAGATGCACGTAGACACGTTCAGTGACCGTAATCGAGGAATGGCCCATGTGGCGCGAGACGTTGGTTAGGCGGAGTCCGGCATCGATCATCTGGCTGGCGAAGGTGTGCCTGGCCTCGTGTAGCCCGATGCCAGTCAGATCCGCCTCGGTCCAGGTCTTGCGAGAGCGCTTCAGAAGCGCGTCGGCGCTAAACGGCCCGTACTCTTGGCCCCAGCGTCCGTAACCGGGGAACGCAAACTCGCGTCCGTCGTGGCCTACCAGATAGGCCAACAGGATTGCCTTGAGGGGCGTGGTCATTGGAACAGTCCTGGCGCTCCACCCTGTCTTCGTCTCAATCTCGCCGTCTAGAGCATCCCATCCACGCTCGATCTTGATTGTGTTGGCATCCAGGTCGATGTCACTGCGATAGAGACCACGAAGCTCCCCACGTCGTAGGCCCGCATAGAAGGCGGTGGCCCATATCGCTCGATCTTGGAGGCTGGGCAGAGCTTCGATCAATGCTGCGGCTTCATCTCGCGAGGCGATGTTCTCGCGTCCCTTCCCGCCCTCGGATTTCGCGAAGCGCCGACCGATGGCCTTCGGGATCTCCAGGTTCTGGCATGGATTTATGGGAATAAGATCACGTTGAGTCGCGTAGCGGCAGATAGTACGCAGGGGCGTGATTGCGTTGTGAACGGTCTGATCATCCAATGTTGCCGTGAGGCGGTCAATCAGCGTCTGCACATTGCCTCTGCGCAATCTGGCGAGCTTCATTCCGCCAAGCAATGGGACTATGTGCAAGTCGAAGCTCGACTGGTAACTGCGAACCGTAGACGGCTTATAGCGACCGCCGCTCGGCGTACGGATCGTGCCTGCAATCACCCCTGCGAACCATTGCTCTCCGACCTCGCGTACCGATACTTTGCTTGGTCCCGCGAAAACGCCTTGCTGGACCTTTGCCATGGCGTCGATACGCCAACCACGAGCCGTTGCCTTCGAAGATGTCCAGGGTCCGCGCTTATTCCTTTTGAGCGCCGCAACATACACAGTGCCACGATAACTTGGCATACAGTTACATTTGCCACTGCCGTGGGATACGCAGCCCTGCTTATGACGAGTCTCGATCCCGATCTCCGCCGGATGTTTATTCACGACCAATCGCTCCCAACGCACGCGGCGCTCTGCGCGACCCAGCCCTCAAGCTCCTTTACTGGTATGAGCACCAACCTGTCACAACGTATGGTGCGTATAAAAGGTCGAACGTGACGTGCAAAGCTATCGTCGCTCATCCCTAATGCTTCGGCCGCTTCCTTGATGCGGAAAGTCAGGCGGGGAACTTCCTGCTTACCGTCCTCCGCAATCATCACCTTTGTCCACTTATCTTCATTATTCTGCACTGCTTTTCTCCCTTATGACTGCTTCTCTATGCACCTCCTCTGGTCGTACGTCAAAATGACTTAGGTGCTGTGTTCACTCGTCCTAACTACTGCTTGCTTCTTCGCTTCCCTTCTTATGCCCTAATGCCCTAACAAGTATAGGTAACTTTTCGACCAGCGTTTCATCGCTCACTGACTTGTCTTTCGCCAGGTTGAGGGCAACAAAAAGTTCGGGATGGTATTTCTCCAGAGTTTTCATCTGAGGGTGGATAAAGCGTCGCTTGTATTGCTCGCGTGGTCGATGATGTTTATGTGGTTTGCTGCCAAAGACAGGCTCCTGCTGACCGAGGGTATAGCTGACCACGCGAAGAACGTTCTCCGGTGTAGAAGGTATGATCTGAACAGCATCCGCGTGACCGAGCCCTACAGCCCTAGTCTGTCCGTGATACATAGGCAGGTGGGGGCGATCCCACAGCAGCAGGTGTAGGTGATAGCCTCCGTGTCCCTTTCCCTGAGCGAAGCTCCCGAAATAGATCAGTGGAACTTTGGGTCGAGACTTCCTTCCTTCGATGCGGCGAACCAAGAGGCGGAAGTCGTAAGCCAGATTCTCTTGGCTGGCACCTATCGTGGAAAGGGTTAGGAAATTGGTCGGTCTCGTTGCGGTAACAGCGAGGGCTATGCGCTCTAACTCTGTAAAAGCGCTTCCGACTGGCAGGCGGGGTACAAGAGCTTCTAGGGACATCGAGGTACTGCGATCTGAGTTACAGCCTACAGCCTGTACTTGTCCCAGAATACTTCGAGGCGGACCCTCGTTAGGCTTTAGTTCCAGGTTTTCAGTGATTCCAGCATTCATTATCTCGGAAGGGTAGCAGGGATGGTTTTATCCTTCAAGTCTCTTTTTTCAGATTTACGCAACACACCGTTGGGTAGTCCTAACTCGCTTATTTCGTTAGAGCGGCTTACAGGGACCTCTAGGGGGAACACCGACGTACGGGTCCCGCTTGCAGAGAGGCGACTATGGAATCAATCTAGGACGCCTCCTCTATAAGTTTGCGCAGAAGATGGCCGATAGGACCCAAATCACCAGATTCCGACGGTCGTCTTCATTAGGTACAAACATAGGTACACGCCATGTCAAAATCATCCACCGATTTCGGGACCGGCCATATTATGCTCGGATAGGGGAGCGCTCATTGCGAGGACGGACGACTTGACGGATATGGCAACTTGACGACCATGCCTGGGTGGCAAAAAACGTCAACTTAGTTGATAGTTTTCCCTGCAATCTATGTGAATATGGGTGTCAAGTTCATTTGGCCGTCTAGGCGAGTTGTGGCAAACTTGGCGACTAGCATGATCAGGCTGTTGTCCCTCTCACGCACGCGCCTGAATATGTGGCTTCCTGGAGGAGGCCTACAGGGGGAACGGGCAGTCTGTGTTCAGAAACTCAACTCCTCCGCTCGTATGGCGGCGTGTGTTGGAACGAACAGATCGTGCTCCTGCTGCGCGAGACCGTCCGCGATCAGAATGCTGATTGCCATCTCGATTTCGTGCATTTCGGCTGGGTCGGCGGGATCGCGCTCGCACTCTCTTGCTACACCCTGGGCGGAGATACCGTCACGGCCCTTGCTGACGAGCGTGTGGAGCACCACAGCCGCGAGCGGATCGAACTTGTGGGCCTGCGTGTCCTCGTCGCCGGGGATCTGATTGGATTGGTCTTGCATGGGAGCTTGTACCTCCTGTGTAAGGCTCCGGCGTGGAGTGCAATCCGCGTCGGAGCCGCTTGTGTTGATGGCTAACCTTGCAATCGATCGAAGTACCTGGCGGGACGAGTCGCAAACACGAACTCCTGAAGGCGATGGATGAGCCCAGCTCGATGGAGGCGAGCTACGCTGTCACCGACCGCAAGACGATCCCCAAGCGTTCGGGACAGCTCATCTATCGACCAAAGAGGCTCGTCAGTGTCGAGCAGGAGTTCAAGTACCGCCCAATCGGTCGCGTGGTCGTCTGCAATGACAGGTGAACGCTCCGTCATCTCGACGCGCTCCCGTTGGCGTTCTCGGTATGGGCTTCCCTAGGAAGACATGGGTTTCGGTGGCCCTGGGCACTGTCCTGGCGCTGCCGCAGAGCCCTTTGTACGCCTTTCTGAGCCGCTTCCAGTCTTTCTTTGATGGATCGGTAAGGTCCGGCGTAATTTCCATTTAGGATGGCCTTGAGCCTCGAAGCCTCGGTACGACATGCCGGGGAGCAATAGCGAGCACCCTCGTGGCGATTGACGAGCGGATCTCCGCAGACCACACAGACTTGGGTCTGAACCGCTGGATCGTGGGTCGCTACCTCGCTCATTTGAAGTCCCAGGCGTAGTCGTCGTGGCGATGTTCAGCACGAGCTTCGAGAACCAGCTTCAAGGCTCTCAATGGCGGCGCTGGCTCCTCCCACGCGCTGCCGTCCACCGCGAGTAGCGTCATCGTGCGAGTACGCCGCGAGACGGTCGCGATTGCCCCGCACGCCAAGCAAAGGATTACCCGTGCCGGGTCCATCTCCGCGCCGCTGTGGTAGCCCAGGTTGACCACGACGGCCAACTCGCTTGCACAGACCTCGCAGCAGCCAGTGTGAGGGTGCCATTCCAGTCCAGCCGCGCTGGTTCTGAAGTACAGGCGACTCCAAGGCTTCAGATAGCGTGCCACGGGCGCGTTCCCAAGGAGAAAGCCTCGGAGTCCGTGGTCAGTCACCGGTGCGGTAGTGATCCATCCGCACGCGGAGTTTGAGCACAGAGCCATACATCGCTGACCGCAGCCAGATCCTTGACACTCCCAGCGAAGCGGCGAGCCGCACCTGCACTCCTGTCCGACTGGCACATCTGAGGGATGGATCATGCAGCGACCTCGGCGTTTATACGCCCCACCTTGGGGGCGGTCAGCGCGACCGACCTGACGCTCATCGCGTGCCATCTACCGCCACGCTTTGCAGACACACCGGACCTATTCAATGATCGAGCGATGCGGTCATATGAGAGACCGCGCTCGCGAAGCCGCCGAATGCGAGCGAGCACACGCTGCTCAGCATCATCGGGAATGAGGTAGTCACCGCTACGCTGAAACCCGTAAGGAAGACTTCCGTAGGCTCGACCTTGCGAACGTAGCTCACGAAGCGCCTCACTTGTCCTCTGCCCAATCAACCTACGCTCGAACTGTGCGAAGGTAGCCATAACGCTCGCCATCGCCTCCCCGGCTGGAGTCGTTGTGTCAACTGCACAATCGAGAGAGATCAGACTCCACGACTCCTTTCGTGCTGTAGCCATGACCGTGGCGAAGTCGAGCATCGAACGGCTCAGACGGTCAAGCTTCGAGATCACCAGAGCATCTGCCTCCCCACGTTCAAGCATCATCATCGCCGTCATTACTGCTGGGCGCTTGAAATCCCGCCCTGAATAACCGGCATCCTCAAGTACGTCCACTAGATGCCAGTTGCGTCTCCCTGCTTCGGCAAGGATCACTGACCTTTGGGCAGCAAGCCCAGCACCACTTTCGCTCTGCTCATCAGTACTCACGCGAACGTAACCCAGGACTCTCATTGACCCTCCGGGTGGTCGTGGTGCTCGGAAGACGGAACGGAGAACCTATGGGGCTCCCCGAAGAAATCGGTCTTTCCCAGCACCCATGTATTGATGCCGCCTGCCCACTCGAACCAAGCAATGATGATTGATATTCCCACTGGCGCAACACCAAAGATTGCGACGAGGCCAAAGGGAATCACCACGACCCCGGTTGCCATGAACAAAAGCCACACAACAAAGCGGGGAAGAATCGCCCAGTTCGTCCGACTAACAAACTCACCAAGGAAGGTAAGACTCGTAATCTTGAGCTTGAACCTCTCCATAGGCAGCGACATACGTTACCAGAATTTGCTTGCGCGTGCAACTATAAGTTTTAGGCGACGCCACAGTGCGTCAGATCGTGGTCGGCAGCGCTCGTTGAGGCGTCCCGCTCGACTCAACCTCCGCAACTGGTTAGAGAACAAGTGAGACCACGATCAAAGCAATACGCGCAACTCAACGCCGCATACTCACACCGCGACATTGCACTCTGGTCCGGATTCGCCGAGGATTCCCCATTCACCAGATCCGTGACGAACAGCGCCTTCGAGATGTCCGCAAAGAGACGCGCCTGCCTCAGGATTCAACGGGTTCAACACATCTCCTTGCGAGATCGTTAGCAGCATGAGATATTCTTCTTTGCCTCCGGGAACGAGTACTTCAGGATATTCGAGGACCGGGCATTCAGTTGGCGAGTACACACCTGGTTTAGTTTCACAAGCGTTTATCGGGGTTACTGAATGACTAATCATGTTGTATTGAAGCTCGGCCGTCTCCTTACAGACTATCTCAGCTTCAGGCTTCGTCTTGGTGGAGCAGCTTGGTTGGGAGACAATCCATTGAAATGGTCCTCGGCGCTTTTCAGCACCCACTTCTTCTCGTTCCCCCCGCACACGTACTTCCGCGAGATAGGGCGAAACGTCCTGGCTAAAGATAATCTTCGCCCTGGAGAGCGGCACATGATTTAGCAGAGATTCGAGTTCGTCTCCTCCCACGACAAAGCGCCGCGATATTCCTCGCCCAGCCGATAGCCACTCGGCGAGCCAGCTTCCAGGCGGATACGTCCCGATAACGACCCGCGAAGCTCCGTTCGCACGGGCAGTTCGGTTCCAACAGCGACGGTCAGCATGTGAGGAGCGTTCTACGCATACCCGATATCGAGCCGTAGCGCGCCCTCGATTCGTGAATACGAGCGTCCACTGCGGAGGCTCGCCTGCCCCTCGGGACAAGTAGGCCGAAAACGGCTCGGCGCTGGCGCTTGCAGCCCCCACACATGCACCGAGAGCTACTACGAGCACTGCCGTCGCCAAGCGGCGTCCGTAGCCCAGGTACGTCCGAGACTTCCCCGGCGCTTTCAATGCCTTCTTATCAGCCCATCCGAGCTTCACGCCACCAGCATACTTGAGTTCGACTCTATGGCTATGGATGGCTCCGCCCGCGACGGTTGCGGGCATGGCTCCACGCACCGATCCACAGGTCGCCCTCGGGCAGGCCATCCGACAGACCAGAACCACTCGCGGCCTCTCCCAAGAGGAGGTCGCCCACGGTGCCGACCTGCACCCAACGTGGCTTAGCCACATTGAGTCCGGCAAGAATCCGGCATGGGGTACCGTTCGGCGGATCGCCGCCGCCTTGGGCGTTGAAGTCTCCGAGCTTGCGAGGCTGGCTGAGGAGATCGAGGCCCGCAAGCCTGTGTGACAGTCTCGTATTCGCGCGTTCGGGCAATCGCCGCCTCGTCCTAACCGTCGCCAGATAGCGTCGCACGCGTCTCGTATCCTTCGTCTATGTGTAGCCTGATCGCCTGCCATAACTCCGGGCCTTGCGTGGATAGCACGGTCCTTCTGTGCGGACAGCAGCCATGACTGTTCGAGTCCCTATCCGAGGCGCACTTCTAGTCTGGGCTCAACAGCGATCCGGGGTATCCCGCGAGAGGCTTCTAACGAAGTTCCCAGCATTGGATGCGTGGGAAGGCGGTACGAAGCAACCAACGTTGAAGCAACTGGAGCAGTTCGCCCGCACGACCCACACGCCTGTGGGATATCTGCTCATGGCCGATCCTCCCGAAGACACTCTGCCAGTTCCCGACTTCCGTACTATCGGCGACGTCGAAGTAGGACACGCGAGCCCCGACCTACTCGACACTGTCTATCAGTGCCAGCAGCGTCAGGATTGGTATCGGAACTATGCACGACTACATCGCGAGTCGCGAGTGACTTTTGTTGGCACACTGACTACGGACATAGACGCCATCGAGGCCGCTCACAAGATGCATTCCATTCTTGGTTTCGAGCCAGACGAGCGTGGGACGACATGGGGCGAGGCAGCCCGTGGCCTCATTGACATCTCCGAAGATCATGGTGTTCTCGTAATGGTGAATGGCGTTGTGGGAAGCAATACGCACCGCAAGCTCGATCCGCGCGAGTTTCGAGGCTTTGCGCTGTCCGACGAGCTGGCACCTTTGATCTTTGTCAACGGGGCTGACACAAAGGCCGCCCAAATCTTCACGCTTGCTCACGAGCTTGGTCATCTATGGCTCGGTGAATCTGCCGTTTCCGACGTGGACCTCGCCACTACCTCTACGAACGTAGTTGAGCGCTGGTGTAATCAAGTTGCAGCCGAGTTTCTTTTGCCTCTAGACAGCCTTGGCCATGTAAACCTTGATGAGGCACGCCTGACGGATGAATTGGAGCGTGTGGCTCGCGAATTCAAGGTCAGCACACTCGTTGTCCTGCGCCGTATAT
The DNA here is from genome assembly GCA_963725265.1 of uncultured Solirubrobacterales bacterium. Taxonomy (GTDB): domain Bacteria; phylum Actinomycetota; class Thermoleophilia; order Solirubrobacterales; family Solirubrobacteraceae; genus Palsa-744. The sequence continues at coordinate 538,636 of CAVRXP010000001.1, read as the reverse complement.
TCGACGCTGACAACCTCAGTGAGGCGGAATACCGCGCGGCTTACGCTAAGGAGCGGGATCGGGTTCTCGAACTGATGAAGGAGCGTCGTGCTAGTGGCGGCGACTTCTATAACACCCAGCCATTGCGAGTCAGCAGGCGCTTCGCCCGCGCACTCATTGGGAGCACCCTGGAAGGCCAGACGCTTCATCGCGACGCCTTTCAGATGCTTGGGTTTAGGAAACTTGCCACCTTTGAAGAGCTGGCCCACAAGCTCGGGGTCGCGTGATGACTTACCTGCTCGACGCGAATGTTTTTATCCAAGCCAAGAGATTGCACTATGGGTTCGATTTCTGCCCAGGCTTCTGGGATTGGATCATCGAGAGTAACGCCAAAGACACCGTCTTCAGTATCGAGAAGGTCCACGATGAGCTTATCGATGGCGGTGACGAGTTGTCGCACTGGGCTCAAGCGCGAGGCAACGGATTCTTCTTACCGCCTGGCGACTCGATTGTACCGAGCCTAACAACGGTCAGTGCCTGGGCTAGCGGTGGTAATGCCTATGACCCTGCCGCCGTGAGCCTCTTTCTACAAGTTGCCGACTACTATCTTGTAGCCCACGCACACGCCAACAAATTTGTTGTCGTCACACACGAGATTCCTGCGAACTCACCAAAAAGGATAAAGATTCCGAACGCGTGCCTCGCTCTCGGGGTCAAGGTCATGTCGCCGTATGACATGCTGCGAGCCGAGAAGGCACGCTTTGTGCTTGGAGACGGTACGTCTTGAGGATCGCGAACACCGCTGGTCGCGACCATAAAGACCCGGTGGGCCGTTTACGAACGGACAGCGACAGTGGACTGCCTTTCTCGGTGCGATGTGACGACGTGTTGCCCTCGTGACCAGATACCTAGCGGCCCGCGATGACTGCGAGGATCGCAACCAAGACAGTTGCGATGCCTAGCCAAAGCGTGACAAGAACCGGGTGCTTCTCGATCCACACGATGGATCGTGTCCAGCGTGACGAAAGGGCAGGCGTAGCCGTGTCCCGCATATAGTATGGAACCTTCGTAACGGCACGGGACTCGATGACATCTCGCGCCGCTCGGAACAACGAATCGCCGTTGAACGGATTCTCTGCTGCCACAGCGATAGCGACCTGCGTTTCCGAGATGCGCACCTCAACTTCTAGCTCGGATTCTGGCGTAACACTAAGCCGAATCGACTCGTCGGTCGGGGACGGAGGTGGAGGTGGAGGTGTGTAGAGACGAAGCGTCGCCCACCGTGGTGGTGCGGAATAACCCAGACGCTCTTTCGTCTCGGCCATATCTGTGTAGGACGCTGAGAGTCCGTTCAGATTCCAAGTCAGCCTCCCCTCAAACCTTAGAAACAGGCCGGGGACGGTATCGCGAGCAGATTCGAGTGCATCGATCAGTGCTTCACCCCGCCCATTCCAATCCCCGGACCATTCTCGCGTCCACCGATCCATGACCGAGAGGGTATCGGCCGCCGCTTAGCACCTGCTCTGTGGCTCGCGGGAATCCCTGCGGCGTAGGTAGAGTGGATCGTCATGACCAATCACGCTCACACTGCCGCACTCCGCAGTCCAACCGGGCTAGACGAGGGTGCTCGCACACTCGTCCTGTTCGTCGTTCGCGAGATCACCGGAGCGTCAACGGCCATGGCACTCCAGATATTCCTCAAAGATCGGTTTCCGACGGCAGAGGACTACCTAAACGCCGTAGAAGAGGTTCGCGGTCAGAGCGCCCGAAGCGAGTCCGAGGCAGCGGTTGAAAGTGCCATACAAGCGGCGTACCACAACGCTAGCGATGTCAACGACGCCGCAGCACACGCGCTACTCACGACCATGCCGGAGCCCGACTTCATGGTTGCAGTCGAGGACGTGCTGAGGGCAGCATCTGCCAGCGAGGCCGCATCGGAGCGCGTGACGCGGATCTGTCGTGAGCGCGGGGTGCAATATGTGTTCCGGGGCGAAGACGGCTTTCTGTGGGTTGGCGACACGACAGTTCAGGAGCAACTAACCGAACCGGCGGTGGCAGCAATCAGCGATCCTCGGTTCTCCGGCGGAGTCCGGGACGAGTTCGAGCAGGCGCGTGCGGAGTTGCGCCAAGGCACTGCAAACGGGCGCAAGCAAGCGGTCCATGAAGCTGGCTGTGCCGTCGAGAGCGCCATGAAGGTCGTCCTTGACCAGCATCAACTCGGCTACGACCACCGCGATACGGGACAAGCGCTGTTCAACCACCTTGAGTCCGCCAACCTGGTTGCTCGCTTTATGGAGCCTCTTATGTTTGCTGTCCTTACACCGCGCAACAAAACCGCGGGGCACGGGGGCGGTGCAGAAGCGCTCGACCCTGGCGAGACCGAGGCAGCGAGCGTAGTTGCCGCCGCCGCAGGCGCTATAGCGTATCTGCACTCCAAGCTGCCCTAGCAACATGGCCCTTACCTGACGTGGGTCGCGGCCGAGGCCTTCCTCAGTCGTCCAGCCTCCTTGGGATAGACCGGGGAGTGCTGCTTCATGGGGATGCGCTGGGGATGGACTGCCCCGTCTCCGGCAGATTCGAGCGGCCCCCAGCGGATATGCCGGGCGAACTAAGTCTGCATCAAAAAGTGGTGCATAAGCAGGCGAAAGCACGTACTGACAGGCCAAACCCGAGCGCGCCCTGAGAGATTCGAACTCCCGACCTTCGGTTCCGTAGACCGCCTGCGGCACGCCGAACCCCGTGGACTGGGCCGATCCGTTCGCATCAGAATGGCTTATCGACTACGGCTTCGGCTGATTTGGTACCCAAAGCGGTACCCACGACTGCCGTGGTACCCATGTGGTACCCACCTGCTAGAGTTTTGCGCACGAGACCCACGCAAAGCACCCCCGCGCGGTTACCGCCGCCGGGGACCGGACACCGGAGATTGGGCTGATGCCAGCACAGAACCCTAACGCCACCATCGTCATCCGTGAGCATCGCGGCCAGCCGTTCTACGAGGCGAAGTTCCGTCACCAGGGCCGGCAGGTCAAGCGTCGCATCGGCCGGGCATGGCTTGAACAAGACCCCGACGCGGGCTGCTGGCGCCGGCACCGTGGGCGACTGCCCGACGATGCCTACGACGAGCGCCGCGCGCACGTCGCGGCCGCGCAGTTGGTGGCCGACTACGTAAGCGAATCGGCGAATGCCGAGCGGGTCGAGCAGGAGCGTCGTACGCGCGGCGTGGCCTTCCGCGAGGTCGCGCGCGCCTACCTACGCTGGCTCAAGGACGTGCGCGGCGCGAAGCCCTCAACGCTACGCGACCACGCCTGCGTGTTGGGGGAGCCAGGCGTTCCGTACAAGCACGGGTCAGGTACGACGGTCGGACATGTGATGGCCGCGCTCGGTGACAGATCAGCGGCACAGATCACAACGCGAGAGATAGATGAGCTGCTGGCTGCAATCAGCGCTACAGGCGCATCGCCCAGGACCGTGAACAAGTACCGCTGCGTCATGGCCGCTGCTTTCAATCACGCGACCAAGCCTTCGACGTTCGGGCTGCTCACCAACCCCGTTGTGCACGCAGACAAGCGCCAGGAACGCCACCCTGATGCGCTGGTATTCTACACGCCGGAGGAGGTCGAGGCGCTGGCGCGTGCTTTGGAGGACGGTCGCCATCGCGACACGTCCCGGCCAGCAGTCAGCGCACAGGAGCGCGACGCCCAGCTCGCCGAGGATCGCCAAGACGCTGAGATGGTTCGAGTTGCCGCCTACGCCGGTTTGAGGCAAGGCGAGCTGCTCGCGCTGCGCTGGCGCGACATCGACTTCGCCGGGTCAGCACTGACAATCGCCCGCGCGATCAGTGCCCGCGTCGAATCCTCCACCAAGTCCGGGCGCGTGCGACGGGTTCCGCTGGCCGACCAAGCCGCAGCAACACTGGATCGAATGGGTCGTCGCGAGCGTTTCACCGCTCCCGACGATCTTGTGTTCTGCAACGCGTTCGGTCGCCGACTGGACGATTCGGCACTGCGTCGCCGCTTCAGGCGCGCACAACGTGCGACCCAAATCCGGCCGCTGCGCTATCACGATCTCCGCCACACATTCGGCTCGCTGCTCGCCGCGAGCGGGGTCGATGTCGTCACGATCCAGAAGGCAATGGGCCATAGCGCCCTGACCACCACCAGCCGGTATTTGCACGCCCGACCGGCCTCGGAGCAGGCCGAAGCGTTTACTTTCGCGTTCACACCCAACGCATAGGAGGTCGCGGGACCGACGGGGGTCAAACCCTCGTTTGTCACCCCGCTGCGGCAGATCGATATCCGGCTATAGAACCGTTTTGCCACATCTCCGTAGGCTGGGGATGATCTTGCCTGAACTGGCCTCGATGGGCTTGCGCACGAGATCCATCGAGGCATCTAAGGCGGGGCGACCCAGCGTCTACCGCCGCGGCAACCCCCATCGCTATAAGGTTTAGCTGCCGAGGCCTTGACAGATAGCGCTCCCGCGTCGCGTCGAGGCCGCCCAAACCAGTGGCCAGGCAGGTGCGTCAACACCCGCCTGTGGCACAGGAGATCAAGCCTTCGATGCCACTGGACCACCGTAGCCGTCTACCGAGATGGACGGTCCTTGCGCTCGCGCGCGTCTTTCGGTGCCCGAACCGAAAGGGGATCAGATGAGCGCGAACGACCAAGTTGACCGGAAGATGATGAGCCGTCGCGGTTTGGCGAGGCCCGACTGGACGCTCTCCTGCTGGACCACTTGCTGCTCACCTTGACCGTGGACGATCGAGGGGCTGGCCAGGGAGATTCAAGAAGAGAACATCTACACGGCCGACTCGGTAGTCCAGCTTGCTGAGACGGGGCTCGTGCATCGCCTGGAGAGCTAAGGCGAAGGAGCCTCAAGCTAACCCAGCAGACGGTCGCCGACCGGGCGAGCCTAGAGCGCACCAAGATCAGCGCTGGCCTCCCAGTGCTCAGTCTCGCCGCGATTCGGGAAGGCTGGGACTTGGTCGCACGCCGACCCGTTGCCCCCGCGAGCGATCCTAGCCAGATCAGTCGCTGCTAACGGTGTATCGCTCCTGGCACTACCGCCACACGCACCCCGACGCCCCGCCATGGGCCACAGCCCCAACGAGCGTGCCTGGCAAGCACAGGTCTGCCTGCACCATCACTACCGCCATCTCACCGAGCACGACAAGCGCTCGACCATCGTCAAACGTCGAGATCGCACGCGAGCTCACTGGCTTCTTGTGGGCCGCGATGACCGACCAGCCCTAACCACCAATAACCACAACCAACGGTCACTTGACACACGCATCCCATCTCGGACCCCTTACGGTATAGGTGCTCAAGACTGGGGGTTGGTGTGCCTGCGTTTGTGGTTGAGAAAGTGTCGAAGGGTTTCTTGCGCGGCGGCGACTGGGCGCCGGTGCTGAATGACGTGTCGCTTGAGCTTGAGCCGGGCGAGATTGGCGCGATCATCGGCCGGCGACTCGGCGGCAAGACCACGCTGTTGAGGATCGCTGCCGGGATGAGACGTCCGGACGAAGGCACGGTTTGGCTCGGCGATCAGGAGCTGACCGGTCTTTCCGACCGGCGCATGGCGAAACTGAGGGGCGACACCATTGTGTGGCTCGATCGCGAGGACGCGGACAACGAGCCTGAGCGCGAGGTCTCGCGATTCGTCGGCTTGCCATTCGCCCTACATGGCGGCAAACACGTCGAGCGCGTCGCTGCACAAGCTCTGGAGCGTGTCGGAGCGCGGGAGCTCGCTGGCCGAAAGATGGGCTCCTTGTCCAATTGGCAGCGCGTGTTGGTGGGGTTTGCCCGAGCGTTCGCGGGGACCCCGAGCCTCGTCGTGATCGACGATCTTCTGGACGTGCTCGGTCCTCGGCACACGCAGGCAGCCGCTGACCTGCTGCGGTTACTGATAGCCACGACGGAGCCCAAGTGCTTCGTGCTGATGAGCGCGACCGACTTGGAATCGGCGCTGTTCGCTAATCGGACGTGGAGGCTGACTCGCAAAGGCACGCTGAGCGAGTGGGCAGGCCAGCGCAGCGAGGGGAACGTGCTCCCATTCCCGCACGTTGACGGCGCCTAGCCGCCTTTCATCCTGGGGGTGCGGACCTGGCCGCTGCTGACTAGATCCAGTCCAAGTCAGCAACGGCACCACCTGTTCAGAAACGTCAGGACGGGATTGTTCGGGTAGTGCGTACCAAACAGGGCCACAGTGGGCTACATTTTTGGGCCTATGAAACGGGTCAGCGAAATGACTGCGCAGAAGCTCATCCTGGGTTTCGCCGCCAGCAAACCAGACACGAGGCAGGCCATCATCTACCAGTTCAACAACAGGTTTGCTTCGGCTGGCTTCCCGAAATCTGCCGGCTACAGCAGCCTGACGGATCTGATCGACAAGGGCGACCTGCGGCTCGTCGACGGTATCTACGAGGCGACACTGCAAGGCAAGAGAGCGTTCCGCGAATGGCTGCTCGGCCCCGGACCGAGCCCAGGCATACGCGCGACGATATTGGGCAAGCTGGTGTTCGTCACGGTCGCTGACTTGGAGACGGTCGTGGGAATCCTCAAGGAGGAAGAGGCGGCATTCAAGCTCGCGTGCAGCGAGGTCACGGGCCGAGTGCAGAACGAGCAGCGTCAGCGGCTGCGCGAACAAGACCGCGGCCTCGCTCAGGCGGACACCTTCGAGCAAAGACTTCGAGCCATCCAGAACAAATATGAGGGGAACCTATGGAAGGAGGCCGTGGAAAATCTAGAAGACCTCCGCGAAGAGCTCGAAGCGTTCCTCGAAGATCTGGCCGCCGGGAAGGTTCCGTGTGCCTGAGTTTGTTGTCGACGGGGTATCGAAGGGCTTCCGGCGCCCCAACGAATGGATGCCCGTGCTCAACGATGTCTCGCTTGAGCTTGAGCCGGGCGAGGTCGGCGCGATCATCGGCCGGCGACTGGGCGGCAAGACGACGCTGTTGAGGATCGCCGCCGGGATGCAGCGCCCAGACGAAGGGACGATCTCGCTTGACGGGCAGAACCTGACGGGCCTATCCGAGCGCTCCCTGGCGCAACTCAGAGGGCGCGACATAATCTGGCTGGCCCGCAACTGCCCCGATGACGACTCCAAGGTTGCGTGGTTCGTCGGGGGGCCACTTTCCGACGGCAGCCGCAAACGTGCTGACCGTATCGCCGCGCAAGCACTCGAGCGTGTCGGCGCCCAAGACTGCGCTGGGCAGCGCGCGGGAGCGCTATCGCACTGGCAGCGAGCCCTGGTTGCCTTCGCGCGAGCATTCGCCGGCAAACCGCGACTCGTCGTGATCGACGACCTCCTGGACGTCCTCGGTCCCCGCCAGACACAGGCGGCATCTGACCTATTGCGGTCGCTGATAGATGAGTCACAGCCTCGGTGTGTGGTGCTGATGAGCGTCACCGACAAGGAATCGGCGCTGTTCGCCGACCGGACGTGGAGACTGACCCGCAAAGGCACGCTGAGCGTGTGGGCAGGCCAGCGACAGGAAGCGACCGTGTTTCCCTTCCCCAACCACGAGGACACCAAGGGCTCACAGACCGCGAGTAGCCCCTAGTGCTGGAGATACGCGATCTCGTCAAGCATTTCCAGGTCGGCGAGGGCAATCCAATCCACGCCGTAGACGGCGTGTCGATGGATGTCGCCGCCGGCGAATCCGTCGCACTGTACGGACCATCAGGGTCCGGCAAGACGACGCTCATCGACCTGATCGCTGGGCTAAAGCGCCCCGACAGCGGCAGCGTGCGAGTAGACGGCCGCGACGTCGTTGCGATGAACGCCAGCGAAGCCGCCGACTACCGACGCAAGGACATCGGGATAGTCCTGCCACCGCAGACCCTGATGGCTGGCACGAAGGTGATCCGCAACGCCTCGATCAAGCTGATAATGGACGGCGTCGACGACGCCGAGCGCAAGGCAGAACCGCTCCTCGCTCAGCTCGGCCTCGGGGATCGCCTGCAGCACCGCACCGGCCAACTGTCGATGGGGGAGCGCCAACGAGTCCTGATCGCTATCGCGCTATCGCTGAAACCGAAGCTCATGCTCGCCGACGAGCCAACCGCGAGCCTGGACACCGAACGCACCCGCGAAGTCCTCGGCCTGCTGCACGAACTGTGCCACTCGCGGAACATGGCATTGCTGCTCGTAACACACGATCCCGAGGCTGCCGCGTTCGCTGACAGACTGCTTGAGCTGCGCGACGGCCGCGTAAAGACCTACCAGCCGGATCACGCGGAGGCACCTGGGGCTTCGCCGTCAACACGGCCAGCGGTGTGAGCGGAGTCCTCGGTGAAACTCTCCGGCATCCGCTACATCTACGCCTCACGGCTAGAAGCGCGAGCCGTGCTCGTGCAGGAGGGATTCGCGATCGTCGGGATCGCGGTCGGCGTGGCGTTGCTGTTCGCCGCCCAAGTATCGGGGACCAGCCTCACGCACTCCGTGGCACAGCTCAACAGCCAGCTCGTCGGCAAAGCGCAGGTCCAGATCGAGGCGCGCGGCACCGAAGGGTTCCCCGAACGCCTGCTTTCCGCAGCGCGGGCGATACCCGGCGTGCAGGTCGCTTTGCCCGTATTCGAGCGGCAGGTCAACGTCATCGGATCCCACGACGAACAGTCGGTGGACCTAATCGGAGTCGATCCCCACTCGGTGGGAGCAAGCGGGAAGTTGCTGCGCCGTTTCTCCGCTAAGCAGCTCGCCGGTCTACCGGTCATAGCCCTGCCGGCCCCGCTCGCACACGAAATAGGCGTCGGGCCGTTGGAAGCGGTCAAGCTGCAAATCGGCGCGACGCGAGAGGAAACTCTTGTCGGGGCCACGCTCGGGGAAATCGACATCGGTGGGTTCGTGCACAGCCCAGTAGCGGTCACTTCGATTCGTTATGCGCAGCACCTCGCCGACGCCCCGGGAACACTCACCCGAATCTTCATCCACTACAACCCGGCCCGTGAAGCGCAAGTACACACGGCTCTCGCGGCACTAGCCGCTCGGGAAAATCTGAACTTCGAGCCCGGTACATTCGACTCGCGACTGTTTGCGGTCGCCGTCGCCCCCGAGAGCAAGAGCGAGGAGTTGTTCAGCGTCATCTCGGCGTTCGTCGGATTCATGTTCGCTCTCAACGCGATGCTGATTACCGTCCCATCGCGACGGAAGCACATCGAAGATATTCGCCCCCACGGCGCGTCACGTTGGATGACTGTCCAGATACTCCTCCTTGAAGCAGCCGTGATCGGTGCATTGGCGTGCGTGCTCGGACTGATCTTGGGCGATGTCGTCTCAATCGTCGTCTTCCACACCTCACCGACATATCTGGCGTTTGCGTTCCCAGTAGGAAATAACCGCCTTGTGTCATGGCAGAGCGTCGCAGTGGCGGTCGGCGCGGGAATGGGAGCCGCAACCTTCGGGGTGTTGTGGCCCGTTCGCTCGATCATCATGGAACCGCTTGAACCGTCGAGCGACCCCGACGAGCGCCGAAAGCTACGGGTCGCCGCGCGGCTCGTGATCGGTGTGCTTTTCCTCGCGGTTACGACCCTAACACTGGTCGCGGACCCCAAAGCTGCAGTTATCGGGAACCTGACACTGCTCGGCGCTCTTATATGTCTGATGCCGCTCTTGTTCGATGCTCTCATCAGGATGGCGGACGGCTTGTCGAAGCTCATCGACGGGATGGGCTCGGCGCTCGCGGCGACCGAGCTACTTGAACCGCGGACCCGTGTGCGCTCGCTCGCGATCGCGCTTACCGCCGCCGTCGCCGTGTTCGGGATCGTGGAGTTTCAAGGAACGCAAACCAATCTTCGCGCCGGCCTGTTCGCCTCAGCCCACGACCTAGACTCCCGCGCGGACATTTGGATAACACCTAGCGGACGATCGAGCCTACTGGCCACAACATCGTTCGCTCAAACGGACACCAACGCGCTCGCGCGTGTCCCCGGCGTCGCACAACTCAGCCTCTACCGAGGCGGGTTCATCGACTGGCACCTGAGGCGACTATGGGCACTCGCGCCATCAAGCAGCATCGAAAGCCCCGTCCCTGTCAGCCAGGTAGTCGCGGGCAACCCGACCCTCGCATCAGCACGACTAAGGGAAGGGGGATGGGCCGTCCTCTCAGAAGCAGTCGCAGCGGAAAACCACCTTCGGATCGGGCAGGCTTTCACCCTGCCCTCGCCGCGTCCGATCGTCCTGCGCCTGGCTGCTCTGACCACGAACCTGGGATGGCCCCCTGGCGTAGTCATGCTCAATTCGAGCGACTACGCACGCGGCTGGACGAATAACCAGCCAAGCGCGTACGAGATCGATACGATCCCTGGCACTCCGGTCACAGTAGTACGCGAACGGCTTAGACGTGTATTGCGCTCAGACGCAGGACTGACGGTAGAAACGTCAGGGGAACGCCAGGGCCGGCACGATGCGCTAGCCGTCCAAGGACTGACACGTCTCACCCAAATCAGGCTGATCGTGCTCATAAGCGCGATCCTGGCGATCGTCTTGGCGATGGGGGCGATGATTTGGCAGCGCCGCGAGCGGATTGATTGCTACAAGGTCCAAGGCTACCAGGAACGCGTGCTACGCCGCTGGCTGGTTTGCGAGACGGCGATCCTGCTCTCAGTCGGATGCTCAATCGGCGCAGTATTCGGGCTGTACGCACAACTTCTCGGCAGTCACTTTCTAGCTACGGTGACAGGCTTCCCGATCGTCTTTGACGTAGAAGGTGTCGCGGCAATCTCAGGCTTCGGGCTCGTCACAGTCATCGCCGTGGCGATGATTTCACTGCCGGGCTTTTACGTGGTTCGTGTGCCGGCCAGCACCGCCAGCTCGGCGTACTAACTCACCGCCCGGCAGCCGCTCAAGCCGCAGTCCTAACCCTGCCCCACTGAGTGTCCGCCAGGCACGCACACTCGTCTCGTGCGCCGCCAGGGAGCTCACATGGGGGCTCCCTCAAGTCGTCCATGAGGTGCGCGGCTGGCGGTCTCTGGCCGAGGCGATCCCCGACGCCCCCATCCGCGAGGACGCTCTCAGCGCGCTACGCACCAAGCGCGGGCAAACAGACGGGGCGGCGTTGTTCTCGACTCTCACACGCAAGCGTAATCCCAACCTGCTCCGACTGTTCGTGGCTTATCAGATCATTTGGGACTTCCTCGATAGTGTCCACGAGCACGACGCCACCGGCGGGGAGTGCAACGGCCGCCAGCTTCATCTCGCCCTCATAGACGCGCTCGACCCCGACCGTCCCGTCGCTGACTACTACCGCTATCACCCGTGGCATGATGACGGGGGATATCTCCATGCGCTCGTGCTCGCCTGTCGGGAATGCTGTGCAGCACTGCCGTCGTATCACCGGGTACAGCAACTCGTCCTCAAGGAGGCGCGACACGCCCAGGCCGTGCTCGCGCTCAATCACAACCTCGACTCGCACGTTCGCGACTCGGCGCTGCAAGCATGGAGTGCCACCGAGTTCCCGGGCGGGCAGCGGGCAAGTTGGTTCGAGCTCAGCGGCGCGGCGAGCGCCGGACTGACGACGTTCGCGCTATTGGCCCTCGCAGCCGACGCGGCCTGCGACGACGCCGAGATCCAGCGCACCTATCACGCCTACTTTCCGTGGACATCGGCCGCTGCCACGATGCTCGACAGCTACGTCGATCAGATTGAGGACGCCGCAACCGGCGATCACATTTACATATCTCACTACCCAGACGGCGAGCAAGCGACGCGCCGTATTCAATTACTCATTCAACGCTGCTTGCGTGAAGCACAGACGCTACCCAATGCCGAGACGCACACCCTCATCGCCGCGAGCATGATCGCGCTTTACCTCTCCAAGGACAGCGCGCGAAGTCAAGCGCTGTGCGGAAGGAGCAAAACCCTCGTTGACGCGGGTGGCTCGCTCACCCGCGTCCTCGTTCCAATTCTGCGGCTATGGCGGAACGCCTACGCTCAGTGTGAAACCTAACAACCCACCAAGGAGACAAAATGCCATTCACAAACCGCCCATCATTCATAACCCGTCTAAAAGGCGAGCTGCCACCTAGCGGTCCTCTCCCGGCGACGATGCAGACCCTCGGCTGCCGCTGGTGGGCCTACGACTATATGACGCAATGCCGCGAACGCTTCGGCAGCAGATTCACCGTCTATCCACTGTCCATGCCCCCGCTCGTGTTCCTTGCCGATCCGAACGAGATACGCGAAGTGCTAATCGCGCCCGCGACCGAACTGCATCCCGGTGCGGGCTCAAAAATCCTTGCGCCGCTCATCGGCGCGCGTTCGTTCATGTTGCTCGAGGAGGACGAGCACGCCCAGCGCCGCAAAGCGATCATGCCGGCGTTCCACAAGAGGATGATCGAGGAACACACGACCACCCTTGCGGGGATGGTCGAGCGAGAGGTCGCGACGTGGCCAACCGACACACCGATCGCGCTACACCCCTGGATTCGAGCACTCACACTCCGTGTCATCCTCCGTGTCATTTTCAGCACAGAGGACGAGAGCACACTCGATCTGCTCCACCGACAGTTGATGAACACGCTCTCAGTCACAAAGAGTTTTCTCCTTCAAGAGCCGAACCTTCGCTTTGGACCAGGCTGGCGCAGAACATGGAGAACATTCCTACGGCAGCGCTCCGACGCGGATACGTTGATTTACCGTATATTCGTGCGGCGCCGCTCAGAGAACCGCTGTGAGCCGCAAGACCTCCTCGACATGCTGCTCAGTGGCGAAAGCCCGGACGGTTCACCCATGCCTGATGTGGAAGTCCGAAACGACGTAATGTCGATGATTCTCGCCGGTCACGAGACGACCACGGGTGAGCTCAGTTGGGCCTTCCAACTATTGGCCCACCATCACGCCGCGCAAGACCAGTTGATAGATGAGATCGACCGAGGGGTCGGGGACGAGTATTTGACAGCGACGGTTTACGAGACATTGCGCCACAGGCCGGTATTCCTGTTCGCGATTCCCCGAGAAGTGATCCAGCCAATCCAGATTGGAAGCAGGAGCTACCCTCCGACCGTCCACCTCGCGGCCTGCACGTACCTGATGCACCACGATCCGGAGCTCTACGCGTGCCCTAATGAGTTTCGTCCCGAGCGGTTCGTCGACGAACACCCGCCGGCGAGGACGTGGATGCCTTGGGGTGGTGGACGCAAGCACTGTCTCGGCCGGCACTTCGCATTGCTCGAGGTCCAGAGCATTCTCCGCGAGGTGCTAGCCGCAAAGCGCGTCCTCCCAGTGAGCTCGACCATCGAGCGCCCACGCTGGCGCAGCGCCATCCTGGTGCCTCACGCTGGAGGACGCGTCGTCCTCAGTCGCCGCACCGTGTAAAGGGTCGGTGTGGCGCACACAGGGTAGTCGCGGTGCGCCACATTCCCCGAGGAAGTGGCATCGCCTACCGGACTCATTCGTATATACGCGGTAGGCAGCGTTACGGGAATAATGAAATCGGTACGTCCGTAACGTTTCCAGTAGTGACGTAACAACTTGCTTGCAAGGCCCCGATGAGCGCGTCAACATCAATGCGGGATGGCACAACGAGACACATCTATGCAGGTCGGCAGTCCTGTCGAGCGGAAGCCTTGCACCGAGCGCGCTGGCGGCAGCGAGGACGCGGCTCCGGACGGTCAACCGGCGTTACCCGCCCAATGTGGCTCGGGGCGAGCCAGTGGCCAATGCGCATTTTGGCCCATCAGGGGCCGCTCGCCCACGTGCCATCCCACCCGCCGACGGTACCCGTTGGAAGGAGGCGTCCGCGCGCACAGACGCCTCGCGATCGTACGCAAGGACCAGGTAGCCGAGGCCGTTCATCCCGTTGACATTCGCGAGAGCAGCGCCAGGCAAGTGTTGGCGTGGATGAAGGCAAACGGTCAATAGATGTTGTCGGGATGGCGTGAAGGAGACTCCTGGGGCCGCGCCCCTCTGCGTGTTCACAGGCTGCGCCTCGCAAGCGGCGGCGCCTCGATCAAAGATGAACTCGTGCCTGAATGCTTCTCTAGAGGCCAAACGGTTACTTCACAGGAGATCGCCGAGTGGCTCAACCTCTCATCCGAGACTGTCGACGCGATCACCAAAAACCTCGTTAGTCTCCTCATTCTCACGGAGCCGCACGAGGAGCCTCCATCCCCTCCGACACCGAGATGCCACATGCCGACGCAAGACACAAAGGACGAGAGGGGCGCGAGAGCTTGGACCCTAAATGGCGATGAGCGGTGAGGACGACTTCTCTATGTCTGAAGCCGCTCTCTACGAGCAGGAACTGTACATGGCGATAACACTGGCCTGGTATCAAGCACAGCCACAAGGATTCCACATCGATCGCGTGTTAAGGTCGTTCGTGCTGGGGAGCGGGTTTGCCAGCTCGGTTGACGGGCACCGAGCGTATTTGGAGCTTCACCGTGTAGCCGCGATCTGCGCGCTGCTTGTCTGCTCACAGGCTTGGGAACTGGATGGACTGCGGAAGATCTTGGATATTCAAGGCATCGGTCGCGTGCCGAAAGACGAGCTCGACCCGGTTTGTGCCTGGTGGTATCCGCTGGCCCCGCCACCGAACTTGCTCGGCATCCACTATTGGGAATTGGGGAGCGGCATAGTGGAGCTGAAGAGCCTCAACAAATTCGACAAGCCACCAACCCTTCAGTTCGGCCGGTACGCAGCCGCGACAAAAAGGCGCCGAGCCACAACCGTGTCTCGACGACCAGAGAGCCATCGGTGAGTCCACGCGGCAACTCCGAGTGGAAGAAAGGGCTCATGAGTTCCAACGACGGCCGGTACTCACAGGGCCTAGAGGTAGGACTCGCGATCCTGGAGACGTACTCGCCCGAGCGGCCCGTTATGGGAATCGCCGACATCGCAGACAGACTCAATATGACCCGCTCCACCGTGCACAGATACGTTAAGACGCTAAAGGCGCTGGGAATGCTGGAGCAGGAAGCGTCTCGGAAGTACCGGCTAAGCGGGCGAGCAGCGTACGTAGGCATATCGGCGCTTGCCGCCACAGGCCTGCTCGATTCTACGCGACCATACCTAGCCGGCTTGCGAGATCGACTCAGATACACCGTAAGTCTCGCGATACTCGACGGGAGCCAGATCGTGTACGTTGCTCGCGCGTGCAGTCACCGCGCAGGTCAGTATGAGGCGGATGTGGGACGTCGCATAGGGTCGCGGGTACCTGCGAGCTGCACAGCGATGGGCAAGGTGCTAGTCGCGGGCTTGTCGCCGGTCGACGAGCGAAAATGGACACGGGCAACCAAACTCACGCCAGCCGGGCCGAACGCGATTGTCAAGAAGACCATGTTTCGAGCCGAGCTGGAGCGGGTGCGCGACCAAGGCTTCGCAGTGAACGACCGAGAGCTAAGGCCAAACATGGTCGCAATCGCAGTCCCCGTGCGTAACGGTGAAACTGTGAGCGCCGGAATCAGCGTCGCGGCAAACGCCAACCTGATCTCTGTCTCAAAACTCACCCACACATGCCGTGAGGCACTGATCGCCACCGCCGCTGAGGTTGCGGAGCACGCAGACTATAACCCGCTGAGGAGATGAGCATGCTCGACCTAACCGCGCTGCCTGCCCGGGTGGGGGAGAATCTGGGCAGCACTGGCTGGCAGACGCTCTCTCAGGCGGACATTCAGATGTTCGCCGATGCCACCCGTGCGCACGAGTGGATTCATGTCGATGTGGAGCGCTGCGTGCAGGAGAGCCCGTTCGCGAGCACCGTCGCTCATGGCTATCTGACATTGTCACTGGCGACCGCATTCGTAACCGAGTTGCTCGGCGGTGAGGAGCAGGGTGTGCTCGGCGTGAACTATGGTTTGAATCGCGTACGTTTCCCCGCGCCAGTGCCGGCAGGTGCTCGTGTGCGGGCGCACGGAACGCTGCGCTCAGCGATACCACAGCGTGACTGCGTGCGTACGGTCGTGGAGCTTATCTACGAGATCGAGGGCACTGAGCGGCCCCCATGCGTGGCCGAGGTCGTCAGCCTACTGATTCCCGCGTCGAGCGCGAGCTGAAAGCCCTTATCGGCGAACAGTGTGCTGCCGGCGTGAGCCGCGGCGAGCTCCAAGGCACGTTCGCGCTCTTGCCCGGTCTTGGAGAGCTTGAAGTCCTCGGCATATCATGCCTAAGCGGACCCGATGCCACGGGATCGGGGCAACCCAAAGGCGATCAAGCGATTCGCGCCTCCTGGCCGGGCCTTGACGTGCCTCGGTCTACGGCCTATAAGTCTCGCTGCCGCGCGATCCGGACCCGGTTGGGTCGGTGCCAAGCGGCGTCGCCAACCGAATCCAAGTTGGCCCCGGCGCGGGGTGGCTGCCCCGCCCGGGACCGTGACACAGGAGGTATAGCTCCCATGCACCGCCACCGTACCCCAGATGACCCCGATGAGCTAGCCCGTCTTGACGGTGCGGTTCTCATGCTGCTTGTTGGCCCCTATGATCATCGGCCTTGGTCTGAAACCGAGATCGCGCGGGAGATCAGCTCCTCTGGGAGCGTCCCGGAATGTTTGGAGCGTCTGCGAGATGGCGGTCTGGTCCATCTGTTCTGCGGACTAGTGAGCGCTACGCACGCCGCTGTGCGCTGCGATGAGATCGATCAGGGTCGTGGACCGTGCGAGGCGCAGCGTAGCCTCGAAGACGCGATCTTGGCGCTGATGCTCGACCGCGCCGAGGACGAGACTGTGTTGACGCGCCAGGATGTGGTCGCCGTGTTGGGCGAGGATCGCAGGGTGGCGATCATTGATGCGCTGGACAGCATGCGGGGAGCAGGCGTGATCGACCGCTCGGATGAGTTGGTCAAACCGTCGCGTGCAGCGTTGAGCTACAGCCGGATCGAGATGGTCTGACGCGCGCAACCCAAGTGGGTTGTTGGCGGCCCTCCTGCTGGCGACCGGTCGCCAGCTTCTGGAGGACACCGTACCTGGGATGGATTTCTCGGCGTCGAAAGCGACTAGGGAAAGGAAACCGGCGATGAATTCGATGTTGTACATACCCCCGCAGATCGTGGACTACTTGCGTAACGCGCTGCACAGCGTGATCAAGCAGGTGGCGGAGAAAGTCGTGAGCGCAGCTGACTGGTCGCGCGAAGAGCAGTGTCCGGTGCGGTACCCGGAGCATTTGGAACGGGTGGAGCGGGTCTTTGCGCTGTTCGAAGTTCTTGGCTGGAGCGAGAGGGATCGTTCTGGTGCGATATGGGTCGATCTTTGCGAGCACCGTTGGGCGTTGCTCAAAGCCCTCGAAGTCCTTGCTCTGGACGCGCAGGACGACCTTGATGAACTCGATTTCGGGATCGAGTTCCCCCGAGCCGTAAGGTTGAGCAAAGGTCGCGATCGGCTGCGGCGGGCGTTTGAGTTGCAGGCGTTTGGTTCTGAGGCAATCGTCCAAGTCGCCCTTCTGGACGCAGAAGATCACCTCATGCACCTGCCCTCCGATCCGCTATGGCCAGGGGAGCCACTATGAGCGCCGACGCGCCCGAGTGCGGGTCCAAACCGCAGTTGGTGATTCTCGGTCAGGCAGTGCGAGAGCTTCGCGAGCGGCGCAGCTTGAGCGCCAGCCTGCTCGCAACCAGGACCGACTGCACGCTCCGGCGTATCCACGAGCTTGAAGCCGGCGAGTTCGACCCAGACTATGAAGAGCTCATCGTGTTGGCTGAGAAGGGGCTCGGCATCCGCCTCTCGGCGCTCGTCGCCTATGCGGCTCGTTGCGAAAGCCGGCCAAGAAGTCCCTGATCATCCGCACCACGCGAACTTTTTCGCGGTCCATATGTCCCACATTGCCATCTTGGTCGGATAAGAGGGTGAACACATGCGGTAGCCCGGCCGATGACGGATCGTCGGCCTGGTTTACCGAAGGGATTTGTGACCGTGGCTCTCAAGGATGAGATACCGGCTCTATCTGGGGATCTACTTGATCTTGTGGCTCGTCGTATGCATGCGATCGGCGAGCCGACGCGGATGCGGATCGTGACGATGTTGCAGGGCCGAGAGGCCACCGTTCAGGAGTTGACTGATCGTCTGTCAATAGAGATGGGGATATTGACGCAGCAGAACGTCTCGAAACATCTCGGGGTCCTCTATCAGGCCGGAATCCTCGCGCGCCAGCGCGACGGGCGCTGCGTGCGCTACACGGTGTCTGACTTCACGGCCTGCCAGTTGCTCGACCAGGCGGTGGCAAGTACTGCTGGATATTTCGACGAGCTCGCCGACATAGCCAGACCTAACCCCTGTTGAAAACGGCGGCATCGTAGTTAGCCGGGCTCGGCAGTGGGTGGCCCGTGCACAAATACGCGGTAGCAGGAGTCGTCAGATATGGCCGATTCACAATCGTACGCTTGTGTGTTTGTGTGATTGTGGATCTTTGGTTTCACCCTCCGTAAAAACCAGGGGGTGATGAATTCTCTAATCAAAAACCCAAGTTGGTCTCATTCCTCGCAGGTTTACCGTCGGTTGTTCTCGACGGTTGTTGTTGTCGGTTTGTTGTTGGCTGTTATCCCGTCTGCTGCGGTGGCTGCTGGTAACGATATTGGTGCGAATGTTGGCGGGTTGTTGAAGCATTATGCGGGTGAGGTGTATGGCGGGATAGTCGCGGCTTTTAGCCTCGTTTTCTTGTGGAATCGTCGTTACACCGAGCTTGCTGTGTTTTTGTTCGCGGCGATTGTCGTGGCGTGGATGGTGTTCGCGCCGGATCAGATCGGCAAAGCCGCGGAAGCTATCGGCAAGCAGATCTTTGAATAGGAGCAGGCTGGTGAGTGATTCTCCTTCACCTGTCCGCTCTTATCAGCGGATCTTCAAGCCGGATCGCCGGATCTACCAGATCGACGGGCGCCGTTTGCCCGTTCCTGGTGGTGTGCCGCTCGCCTGGCTTGGCTGGGCGGCGGGCGCACTGCTCGTGATCCTGGTGCTCAGCACTCGCTCGCTGCTCTTTACGGCTGTAGCGGCCGGGATTGGTGGCTTGCTGGGTGCTGAGCGCGGATGGCGAGGCGCACTGATCGCCAGTGCGTGCGTCGCGGCTGCGGTGCAGCTATCGGGTGTGTTGCTGGGTTGGGTTGATTGGCCGTTGCGTCTGTTGGTGTTGCCTGGGTTCGTGGCGACGGCGGCTGGCCAGTTGGCACCGGACGGTCGTTCGGGGCACCGTTATCTGTTTTCGCGGCTTGCTGTGCGGTTGCGCGCGGGCCGCCGCTCCCTCGGCCGGCCTGTGACTGTGGATGGTGAGCAATGGATGTGGTCTCCGCGGGTGTGGTTCGGCCATGACGAGCATCATCCGGTGCTCCATCACGGTCGTGTGCATGGTCCGGCTCGGGTGGTGTTCGCACGCCGTGTCGTGTTGACCCCGGCGCGTGGTCGTTTGGTCGCGCGTCCCGCTGCAGGCAGACGTTTGCGTGAGGGTGAGATGGTCGCGATGTGTGTCGATCTGGATGAGGGCCAGGTCGTGGAGGTCAGACCATGACCCGCTTCCCCCTCTCCTACGCGCACGACAATCTCTTGTTCAGCCCGACCGGCGGTTGCGTAGCGCTTTATCGGTTGGGGATGGTGTCCTACCCGTTCCGGGCGGTGTCGGGCAAGTGGGACTTGCAACGTCGCCTGGAGCGGTTGGCTCATACCGTCGCCGCCGATTTCAGTTTGTGGCGCGTCAACCGCGCCTACCCCACCGGAAACTATGCGCGGGACACACTCGGTCTGTTCGACCCCCGCCACCAAGACAGGCAAGCGTGGGAGGCGTTTCTTACTGGGCATGCCGAGCGGCTTGAGGGAATGCGCTCACACGTCCCCGAGACATATCTCGCGGTCTCCCTAAACGGACGAGCACCAGTCGGGTTCGGGTCTGGGCTGATCCGTTTCGGCGATCATTTGCGTGCCCACATCGAGGGTGTCGTAGGTGCTCGCAAACGCACCTCGATCCCAGCCAGCCGGATCGAGGAGTTCAGAGCGTCCGAGCAGCGTCTGTTCGAGCGCTTGTCGAGCGTCGTTGTGTGCGAGCGTGCGAGAACGGTCGATATCCAGTGGTTGCTCGCTCGGGTCGCTGCTCGTGGTGTTGCGGAGGCCAGGGTCGATCGTTACTGGAAGCCCCAAGCACTTGTGGTGCAGGCCCCTGGCGGCGAGGCAGCGTTTGAGCCGCTGAGTGAGGTGCTGTGGCACAACGCGAACGCGGCGATCACTGAGCACGAGCGGACGCTCACAGTCGATGGTGAGCGCGTCCGCTCGTTCCAAGCGATGTTGGCGGTTGGTGCGCTTGCTGACGCCCCGGAGTTCCCCGGTGCTGGCGCCGAGCTGTTGTTCGCGCCCTTGGAGAGCGTCGATTTCCCGGTCGACGCCGTCTTGCATGCGTGTTGGCTTGGTAATCGCGATGCGCTCGCACAGGTACGCAAGCGGATAGCTGATGTCGAGCACGCATATGCCGAGCAAGTGCAGGGAGCCGCGTTCGGTCCGGGGTTGCAGGCTGATGAGGATCGGACGCTCGCGCGGGAGTATGAGGCGCAATTGCAGGCGGGTTCGCGTCCGCCGATGTTGACGGGTTGGATCGGCCTCGCACTCGGCGCACCCAGTCAGGAAGAGCTTGAGCGTCGCGTGAGTGTGCTGCGCGAGCACTACGGCGACATCCAACTTCACCGTCCCGCCGGTCTGCAACACCAACTGTTCTTCGACCACGTCCTGCGCACCGACGGTGGGGTCACGCTCGACTATTCACAGCAGATCACAGTCGAGCAGTTCGGTGCGCTTGTACCCACAGCAACCCGTACTGTCGGCTCCCCGCACGGCCCATATCTGGGATATGCGCCGGCAGGGTTGCCGCAACCAGTGCGTTATGACCCGACGCAGGCCTCGCGTGAGTCACGAGCATCGGCGGTATTGCTGGTGGGGACGTTGGGTTCGGGCAAGACGGTGGCGGCAGAGACGATCGCATATGCCGCGGAGCGTAGGGGATCGTTGATCGTAGATTTCGATCCGAAGCCCGATCACGGATGGCAAAACTTGCCTGAGCTTGCCGGGCGCCTTGAAGTGCTTGAGCTTTCCGGTGAGGCCTCTCAGCAGGGAAAGCTCGACCCGTTGGCGATAGGACCGGCCGATCTTCGGGAGGAGATCGCTTCATCTTATTTGTTGGAGTTGTTGCGCGATCCGCCGGCCGTGTGGGAGAACGCGATCAGTCGTGCCGTGAGGGACGCGGTACGCGAAGGCTCTCGCGGCCTGATGAGCGTCGTAGACCACCTGAAGGAGAGCGAGCAGGAAGCGGCCCGGGATGCGGGTGACGCGCTTGAGGTCATAAGCGATTTCGGCCTGGCACGGCTGGGATTCGGCACCGGCCAGGACACAACGGTGCAAACACGAGGGTCAGTGGTGACGATCCGAATGCCTGGCCTCTCCCTCCCCGACCCGGCAGCCGCCCGTGACACGTACACCCGCACCGAGCGCGTTTCGGTCGCCACGCTGACGTTGGTCGCTGCGTATGTATTGCGGCTCGTCTCCGGAGACCGCACGCGCCACAAGGTCGTCCTGCTGGACGAGGCATGGTTCCTCTTGGCCTCCCCACGAGGACGGGTGATCGTCGATCGCCTCACCAGGTTGGGCCGCGCGTTCAACACGACGCTCCTACTGGGAACACAGCGCACGGCTGACCTCGACGGACTCTCCGAGCTGATCGGTGTCTATTTCATCTTCGGCCAGGACTCCGACACGGAGGCCGCTAGGGCACTGTCACTGATCGGCCTCAACCCAGACGATCAAGGCCTGGTCAGTCTGGTCTGCGGGTTTCGGCAAGGCCGTTGTCTGATGCGCGACCTCGATGGTCGTGTAGGTGAGGTGCAGATCGACCCGGTCTATGAGCACCTCCTTGAAGCGTTCGACACGACACCCGCCCAGGCGACGAGGGAGAGCGGCGCATGAGAACCACCGTCGATACCTTCTGGCATCTGACTGGGTGGGCGCGGCGTCACCGTCGAGTGCTGCTCATCGCCGTACTTGTGCTCATCCTGTTGTTGGTTGCGGCGCCGGTTGCGTCCGGTAGCGATGTGTATGGGAATGTCGGTCCTGCGCCGCAGTTGCCGGCGGGTGGGCTGGTGGAACGCTATCCGCTCTCAAACTACGAGCTCGACGAGTATTTCAACGGGGTCGAAGCGAGCCTGACGGGCGGCATCGACGTCTCCGGTGTACCGCCGTTGATTGCGTACATGCTCGCGCAGGTGCTCTGGCTGTACTGCGCTTTCATGTCGCGCCTATTGATCACCCTGTTCTCCTTCGCGTTCTCCCTCGATCTGGTCAACGGGAACGGGAGCCCCGGGTCGGGTGCGCTCACACCCGTCTCCCAGGCAATCCACAGTATTTACGCCAACACGTTCGGCGCGCCGTGGTTGGTCGTTGCGATCCTTCTGACGGGTTGTTGGGCGATGTGGAAGACGCTCGTTCAACGCCGCTACACAGAGACCGCCGGCAAGCTCGGCCTGTCTCTCGTCTATCTGGTGTTGGCGCTTGGGATCGTCACTCAACCCCAGGCGACGATCGGCCCGGCGAGCCAGCTCACCAACCAGCTATCGACAGCGTTCCTGTCGATCACGAGCAAAGGCACGCTCGGTGGTGAACAGGAAGCAAAGCAGGCCGCGAGCGGCCAGCTCTTTGAACTGTTGATCGCTCAACCCTGGACGGTGCTGGAGTTCGGCGGGATCGAGCACTGCGTCGCCACACCAGTCGCGAGCAAACCAAAGTCGGTGGCGGTCCGGCCGCTTGCCAGCAATCCGGATACGGATGCGAAGCTCGCGGCCGAGCTTGAAACTGGCACTGAAGTTGGTGCGGAACACAAGATTTGTGTGAACGCTCTGCACAAGTACGCGCCGCACTTCCTCGCCTACTCCTTCCAATCTCCCGAACGCAACGCCGAGCACACCGCACTCGAACACGGCAAGAGCAGCGACCTACCCAACAGTGATACCGCGAAGGCAAGCGGCAGCTATCCCCTGGGTCCGGTGGATGAGCCTGCGGCGGAAGCTATGGGCAAGGGCGGCCAATACCAACGGTTGCTCCTGTCGTTCGTGATCATGCTCTGTGCCGACGGGGTGCTGCTGTTGCTCGGGGCGCTCTGCCTCGGAGTGATCGTCTCCCAAATCCTCTTCCTACTACTGCTCTCTTTTGCGCCCGTCGCGCTGGTGGTGGGTGTGTTCCCGGGACGCGGACACGAGTTCTTCAAGGGATGGCTCGCCCGCCTCGCCAGTTTTCTCCTCCGCAAGGCCGTCTATTCGCTGATCCTCGCGGTCGTCCTCGCGATCTGTCGTGCGCTCGCGGAGGCGACGAGCAACCTTGGATGGCTTCTCAGCTTTGTCCTACAGGCCGCGTTTTTGTGGGCGGCGTTTGTGTATCGCAACAAGCTCACCGGGGACCTCCTCGCCGCGACGACCGGCACTCGTGCCGGTGATGGCGATCGACTGGGACTCCTGCCCGTCCTCTATGCCGCTACCCGTCTCACTGGGATGGCGGCCGGCCGGCACAGTCCCGCCACTACTCCCCCACCACAACAGGGGCGCACCGGCAAAAAGCCCGGTGCGCCCCAACCAACCTCAAAACCCAACACACCCGCAAAAACGGGCGCCAAGACACCGGTCAAGACGACCGCTCCCGGGCAGGCAGGTGGTTCGTCATGAGTGGCTGGCTGATCAGGTTGCGCGACCGGCCAATCGCCGATCACGAACGCCGCTGCGCATTCATCGCATCGACCGTCGTGCTCATGATCACTGTTGGCCTGCTCGCGCTCACGACGCCCGCGGCCAGCACGACGACGCACACCGGCCGAAGCTCGCTCGCTGCACAGTCGTCGGCCGGAAAGCCATCCGTCCCACAGTCGTCGATTACGGGCGACGGGTCGTCCACGCCAGGTTTGGTTTCCCAATCTGTAGAGGGAGTCGCACGCCGGTTCCTTACCGGCTACCTCGCCTACATCTACGGGCGCGCCAGCGTCGCCGGTATCCGTGACGCGAGTGGGAGTCTCGAGCGCTCGCTCGAGGAACATCCACCCCGCGTCTCGCTGGCCATGCGTGGCCGTCACCCGCACGTGATCTCGCTGGCGCCCGTGACAGCGCCGGCCGGTGCGGTGGGCGTGAGTGCAGTCATCGATGACGGTGGCGTCGCCGACTACACGATCGAGTTGCTCATACGCGGTGGCGGTGGACGGCTGCTTGTCATCGGAATGGGTGGTGCGTGATGAGCCGGAGCTCCTCGAACGCCGGGCGTGCGTTGTGGTGGTGGGTCGGCTCCGGGTTCGCCGGCGCCGGCGTACTACTCGCGATCACGACAACCCTCGGGTTCGTTGCAGCCGTGCTCGGCGCGAGCCTCTCATGCAAGGCAGCAACACCGACAGGGGTCGCGGCGACGAATGGTCCCGCGCCATCAGCGGCCGCGCTGCAGGACATTCCGCCTGAAAGGTTGCGTCTCTACGAGCAGGCCAGTGCACGGTTCGATATCGACTGGACGTTCCTCGCGTCCATCGGAGCGCAAGAGTGCAACAACGGCACCTGCACCGGTACCAACAGCTCAGGTTGCGCGGGACCGATGCAGATCGCCTACCAGCGTGAAAGCCCTTGTAGCCCAGGATCGGGGCCGACGCTGTGGGAACGCTATGAAGTCTCCGCGCGCCCAGGTCAAACGGCGTCGGTGAACGATCCGGCGGACGCGATCTTCACCGCCGCGAGGATCCTGCGCGAAGACATGGGTGCCCCACCAACCGGCGGCACCTACAACGAATACTTCCAAGCCGCCTGCCACTACTACGGCGCATGCGCCGACAGCGCAGTCAGCTACGCCAGCGAGGTGATGGCCCGCGCCGTGCAATACGGGTTCGCCGGCACCGGCGCACCGCTCCCCACCAGCAGCGAACTCGCACAACCAGTCGAAGCCGCAAGCCCAACCGTATGCGCCACCACACCAATCGTGGGATCAGGTGCGGGAGCTGGGATCGTCAAGATCGCCGAAAGCCAGATCGGCCAAACAGAGCATCCATCCGGATCGAACTGCACGATCTACGGACCATGCGAGGAGTGGTGCAGCCTCTTCACCTCATGGGTCTGGCAGCACGCCGGCATCCCGCTCCCGGGCCCCACATCCCTCTACGCGTACTCCGGTTCGCTCTACACGTGGGTCACCGCAAACCACGGCCAGGTCCTCCCACCAAGTGCGAGACCCTCCCCGGGCGACGCCGTTTTCTACGGCACAGGACCCAGCGACAGTCTGCACGTCGGGATCGTCCAGAGTGTGCTCGCCAACGGAGAAATCACGACGATCGAGGGGAACTCCGCCAACAAGGTCGCGCGTGTCGGCCCGTTCGCCCCCGCCCACGCCGCGGCCGCTGGTGAGCCTGGCCCGATCTACGGATACGCGCAGCCGCCCTCTGCCAACCCGACGGAAGTGTGACAGGCGGATGGTCATACAAGCTCTCATGTCAAACGTGCGCGACCCGTTGGGGTCGCGTCCTGATCGAGAAAGGAATCTCGATGCCACAGTCAAGGAAGACAACGGCCTCCCCCAACCGTGCCAGTAGACAGCCGGGGAAGATCCTCGACCTGTTCGCTGGCGCGGGCGGGTGGGAGGAGGGCCTACGCCCACTCGGCCTGAAAGCGCTCGGGATCGAGCTTGAACCCTGGGCTTGCAAGACCGCTATAGCGGCCGGACACGCACGCCTACAGGCCGACCTCTCAACGCTCGACCCACAGGACTTCGCGCCATTGTGGGGTTTGATCGGCTCTCCGCCATGCCAGGCGTATTCGACGGCTGGCAAGGGTCTGGGCCGGACCGACAAGCCATTGGTGATCGAGTGCGCACAGGAGCTCACCGCCGGAAACGACACCCGCGAGCAACGACGACGAGAATGCCGAGACCCACGGTCGCTATTGACGATCGAACCGTTGCGTTTCGCGCTCGGATTGCGCCCACGTTGGATCGCGCTAGAGCAGGTCCCCGGCGTCCTTGAGCTGTGGACTATCTTCGCAGGGCTCCTCGCCTCCCAGGGCTATCAAACAGCGGCCGGAGTTCTCCGCGCGGAGTGCTACGGGGTGCCGCAGACCCGTAGGCGCGCGTTCCTGATCGCCTCACTCGACGGGCCCGTGGCCCTGCCCGCGCCGACCCACCGTTCCTACGATGCGCGTCGCCGGGAAACCCCTCCAGGAGAGCAGGGGTTGTTGGCGTGGGTGAGCATGGCCCAAGCCCTCGGGTGCAGCGCGGACGGGGTCGTGCAAACGAACAACCAGACCAACAGCGGTCGCCGTCCCTGCGGTCTCACTCGTCCGCTGCGAGCACCCGCGCACACGCTCGATACGGCCTCAGGGTCATGGACGTTCCACGGTCGCGGCGGACGATGGGTTTTCCGCAATAGGCCACGCCACCCCGAGTGTTTGCGCGGTCCCGATGAGCCCGCACCGACGATCATCGCGAGAGGCCACCAAAGCTGGGTCCGCCAACGCCTGGCGACGACAGTCGCGTGCGATTCGCGGATCGCGCAGCCCGGTGCGAGGCGCAACGCCAGCCGGCCCGGTGCGCCGGGCCGCAGCGAGGGTGCCATCCGAGTGAGCGTCGAGCAGGCCGCTGTACTCCAAGGATTCCCCGCCGACTATCCGTGGCGGGGCGCGCGCGGCCACCAGTTCCAACAAGTCGGTAACGCCGTCCCGCCACCGTTGGCGCGGCGTGTCCTCGAACAAGCGATCGGCGGTGAGTCATGACCAACCGCTTCGTCAAAGGCGCCACAACCGGCCCAGAGCTGAGTTCGGTCTTTGGTTCGACCTTTCGTTCGATCTTTAGTTCGACCTTCGGTTCGCTTCGAGCACAGGGGCGCAGTAGCGGATCGTCGCTCTGGGATTGCGATTGCGCACTGTCGGCCGTTGGCGACATCTCTATCTCGAAAGGGGTAACCCGATGAGGACCACGACGCCGACAGAGCGGACAACGGTCATTGGGTTGGCGGCGCTGATGTTGCTTGCGCTCGCATTTCACGTGGTGACCAAGGAGCACCCTGGACCCGGTGTGTTCAGCCCGACCGCGATTCGGGCCGATCTCCTGCCGCTGCTCGGTAGCGCCATGTTCACCGCCCTCGTCCTCGCCGTGTTGCGCTTTGCGCTGTCTCATCGTGCCCTTCGCTCGCGAGTGCAGTTCGAACTGTTGCCGGCCGAAACGTTCGACCCGTCGCTGGATGCGATCCGCCGCTTCGCGAGCCAACTCGCGCGCACGCGGCGGGGATTCTTGGTCGGCTGGCTTGAGCGTCCGGGAAGCGCTGTACGAATCCTGATCGCACCCGATCGACAAGGCGTGCTGCGCTACCGGCTAGAGGTGCCCGAACGTGCCCGCGCAGCGCTCGGCGCGACTCTGACGGCCTATAACCAGCTCGAAGTGAGGGAGTGCGAGCCGATCAAGCTCCCCAGCGAGGGGCACACGGTGCGTGTCGAGTTGCGTCTCGCGCATGAGCCGGGTCAGCCCCTCGGTGATCCTGGTCTTGACCCGGACCCGCTGCAAGGGATCGCTGGGGTTCTCGGCAGGTTGCACGGCCTGGGAGAGGGCGCGCTTGTGGCGATCGACTTGCTCCCGAAGACCCCGGCTCAGAGTCGCCGGCTTCGCAAACGAATGTTCAAGGACGCCGCGCGCAGGGCAGGCGTGCAGAGCGGCAGCGGCGCGCTCGATGGGCTTCTCGGGCAGCAGCCAAGGGTGGGCAGGCGCCCGGCGGCCGATGCCGTCGACCGGCTCTTTCAGACGCGCGCTTTGCAGCGCAAGCTCGATGCCTCAGACCCACTGTTCGCAACCCAAATCCTTCTCTGTGTCCGTGGCCGCGAGCGCGCGCCCATGCGGGCACTGACGCACGCGCTGCTCTCTTGCTTTGACGTGTTCGCCGGGGAGAACCATCTCCGCGCGGCTGGCCTTCGATTCGGCGGGCTCGGGTTCCTCGGCGCCGATGCGCCGTGGCGACGCGGCAAGTTCGACCGACGACTGCAAAGCGGCAGGTTCGCACCGGTCAGGGCGAACGTCCTTGGCGCGTCGGAGATCGCTGGGCTGCTCAAGCCGCCGACCGCCCGCTGCCATGTGGAGAATGTCGCCCGC
Source organism: uncultured Solirubrobacterales bacterium (assembly GCA_963725265.1). GTDB lineage: Bacteria > Actinomycetota > Thermoleophilia > Solirubrobacterales > Solirubrobacteraceae > Palsa-744. The sequence goes on along the minus strand of CAVRXP010000001.1, from coordinate 510,630 downwards.
TCCGGTGGCGCGATCCCACCACCGCCGCCAGGACTGCCGACCTATTCGGGACAGAAAGGGTTGATCCCGCTCGGGAAGATCACCGACCGTGACGGGGAGCGGATCGTCGGTGTGCCCGTCGCAGGGACGTTCTTCGCCTACATGGCGGGCCGCTCCCGCTACGGCAAGACGGAGACGGCGATCGGGCAGTTCATCGCCTTGGCGCGCTCCGGTCACGGTGGACTGTTCCTCGACCCGCACTCAGACGCGATCAAGGACATAAAGCCCTACCTCACCGACCCGGGGATACGCGAGCGGGTCGTGGAGATCAACCTCGCCGACACCGACCACGACACCCAAGCACCCGCATGGAACCTGTTCGCGCTTGAGCGCCGCACCCCGGCGGAGGCCGCCGGGAAGGTCGAGGCGTTCGTGGACGCGCTCGCCGCCGCCCTCAGGTGGGACGAGCGCAATACCCGTGCACTGAACCTCGCCACCCAAGCCGGGCAAGCGCTCGTCGAGCTCGCGCTCGTACTCCCAGCCGAGTTGGCGCCGACGATTTTCCAAGTCCCCACCCTGCTCTCCGATGACGAGTGGCGCGCGGCGATCCTGCCCGCCCTCTCGGTCGGCACCCGTGGGTTCTTCGAGGATCGCTTTCCACGACTACCGGCCGAGGCAGTCACGGCCGTCACGAACCTGATCGACCGGCTCCGCGCGGCCCGGCCGGTCGCGGCGTTTCTCGGCTCGCCCGTCTCCACCTATGACGCGCGGCGCGCGATGCGCGACGGATTGATCGTGCTCGCGTGCCCCGGCTCCGGGTCCACCCGTGACCGGCTCGTCGCAAACCTCTTGGTGTACGACGTGCTGCACGCCGCCAAGGCCAGAGCGAGCATCGCACCCGAGTGTCGCCGCACATTCTGGCTGTTCTGCGACGAGCTACAGACCTACGACGGACCGAACCTCCCCGCGCTGCTTGAGCAGTCGGCGAAGTACGGCGGGCGCGCGTTCCTGTTCAACCAAAACCCCGAGCGGCTGACCGACGCGACATGGAACGCAGTCACGACCAACCGCTCGCACCTACTCAGCTCCACGGTCAACGCGAAGGCCGCCAGCATGATCGCCCGCGAGTGGGGCGGCCAACTCGACGGAAAGATCATCACCGGACTCGCCCGCTACACCTACCTCGCCTCGATCACCCACGGCGAGCGGACCACAAAGCCATTCCTCGTACACGGCGTCACCGCCCGCGAGCTACACGCCGAGCACCACCACCACGAGCAGCTCCCCGCCCTCGAAGCAGCGATCCAGGCAACGACAAGACGCGAATCGATCGCACAGGCACTCGCCGCACACGAGAGCCACGACCAACGAGTCCGCCAAGCGGTCGAAGCACTCTGCGGCGCGGCGCAAGCCGGGCGTGACCCCATCTCCCGTGGGCGAACCATCCGCCCAGCAAACCCGCTCGTACAGGAGACCGAGTAATGGGCACCCCGCAACCCGCCGGTGCACCCCTGCCCGCCGTCGCCACCGAGGTGTTGACCAGCATCTACCAGCACCGGCTCCTGACGACCACACAGGTCCACGCGATGCACATGCCCGGCCGTACACGACGCTGGGCAGAGCGGGTCCTCGCACAACTCGCCTCCCGCGGGCTGACAGCGTTCGTGCGCCCAGGCCGGGGGGCACCACGCCTCTACTACCTCACACTCGCCGGGGCACAAGCCGTCGAGACGATCCCAACCCGCGTGGAGACACGACGAAAGCTCATCACCCCAGAGCAAGCCGCAGGCCCGCTCTGGCAACACACGCTCGCCGTCAACGACACCGGGATCGCGTTCATGCGAGCCGCCCGCTCGCGCGGCGATGACTTCGGGCCGTTCGGCTGGCGCCACGAGATCGCCCACGAAGCACCCGCTGCCGGACACGCTCGCAGCGAATTGCTGATCTCAGACGCCCTGCTCACGTACCTCGCGCTCGGCCCAACCCAAGAGCTGACATTCCACTACCGGCTCTTGGAGCTCGACCGCGCCACCGTCCCCACCGACACGCTCGCCAGCAAGCTCGCGCGCTACGCCGACCTCTACCGCCACGCCCCGACCAATCACGGCCAGCCATCCCGTAACTCCGCCTGGCAAGCGCGCTACCCGATCTTCCCCGACATCATCTGCGTCCTCGCAGGCAAGTCCCGACCCGCCCTCCAACGACGCACGCAAACCGTCCTCGCGCTCTGCCAAAACGACCCCCAGCTACAAAGCACCCCCGAGGTCCGGATCTCGCTCGCGCTGCTCGAAGACCTCCAAGCCCAGGGGGCATACGCCCCGATCTGGCGGCGACCCGCAAACCCCACCCAAGCCGTTGACTGGCTCGGGCGAGATCGAGGCCACGCATGAGACCGGGCGACGCCATCCATCCCCGACAGGCGGGCGGGCCGGCTGCAGCGCACACAGAACGTCTCACCGCGGCCGACGTGATGACAGGACGCGAGGTAGCCGCGCTCCTACACGCCCCCGTCTCGACCGTCGAAGACTGGGCACGCCGCAACATCCTGCCCAGCGTCAAGATCGGCCGACGCCGGCTCTACATCCGCCAAAGCATCGAAGCGGTGCTAACCGGCAGCGCGTCGACGCGCTGAGACGGCCCCGTTTGGTACCCACGGGTGGTACCCACAACGACGAGGCAGCCCTAACCAGCAGCCCTAGAAAGCATGGAACCCGCCTATTCAAGCGGGTTCCGAGTCACGCGCCCTGAGAGATTCGAACTCCCGACCTTCGGTTCCGTAGACCGACGCTCTATCCAGCTGAGCTAAGGGCGCAGAGCCACGTAGTGTAGTGGGCGCGTATGCCTGCCGAGGCGAGGCGCGGTTGGGTGGACGCGAGGGTGTGTGTGGTTGCGGCAGATCTGGACGGAGAGGGGGGGATTCGAACCCCCGAACGAGGTCAACCCCCGTTACGCGATTTCCAGTCGCGCCCATTCAACCGCTCTGGCACCTCTCCATCTGCCGCCCTTCTCGCCGCGGCGTCCTGCAAAGGCTACGACACAGCCGGCTTGCCCGCAGACAGGGGGCCTTGACATACACGAAATCGCCCCGATAGAGGGCTGAAGGGCCACACGGCTTCCTCGACGCCCCGGCTTTCTGGGCTCCAGTCGTGCTCCAGTCGTGCTCCATTGGTAGGCTCTCTTAGGACGCCGCGCGCGCACGCGCGGGGGCACCGCCAAAAAGCAAGACGAAACACACGACACCCCTCGGCGGCGGCCGCAAAGCCAGCCAGTCGAGACCTCAAAGCGCTTCACCCCCTTCCCTCGCCACCGACCCGGAGACCACAAGATGCTTCTCGCCTCAAGCGCAGCCTTCAGCAAGGACGTCGGGCTGATCGCCACGTTCATCGGGATCGGGATCATCGTGAACGTGATCCTCGTGTTGATCGCGATCCAGGTGCGGGGCGAGCGTCAGCAGAACCAGCAGCACCTGCAGAGCCAACGGCGCCGCTAGCTCGGCCTCGGCGCGAGCACCCACGATGCGCGCAGTCCAAATCAGCGAGCTGTCCGGGCCCGATGCCGTGCGTGTCGTCGATGCGCCCGAGCCTGCCACAGAGCACATGCTCACGCCCGGCGAGGGAGTGCTGGTCGAGGTCGCCGCCGCGGGGGTGTCCTTCCCGGAGGTGCTGCAGACGCGGGGCCTCTACCAGCTCAAACCCGACCTGCCCTTCATCCCGGGGGCCGAGGTCGCGCGGCACCGTCATCCAGGCGCCCGCCTCCAGCGGACTCCAGCCTGGCGAGCGCGTGATGGCCTTTCCCGGCCTCGGCGGGATGGCCGAGCGCGCCGTGGCGCCCGCCTACATGACCTTCCCCCTGCCCGACGCGCTCGACTTCAACCAGGGCGCCAGCGTGATCCTCAACTACCACACCGCCTACTTCGCGCTGAAGCTGCGCGGGCGGCTGCAGGCCGGCGAGAGCGTGCTCGTGCACGGGGCCGCCGGCGGCGTCGGCACCGCTGCGCTGCAGGTCGCCAAGGCGCTCGGCGCCTCCACGATCGCGGTTGTCTCCACAGACGAGAAGGAGCGCGTGGCGCGCGAGGCCGGGGCTGACCACGTCGTGCGCTCGGACGGGCCCTGGCGCGAGCAGGCGCTCGAGCTGAGCGGCGGTGGCGTCGACGTCGTGCTCGATCCCGTGGGCGGCGATCGTTTCACCGACAGCTTGCGTTCGCTAAAAGAGGACGGGCGCGTGCTCGTCGTCGGCTTCACCGAGGGCTCGATCCCCGAGGTCAAGGTCAACCGCCTGCTGCTGCGCAACGTGTCGGTCGTCGGCGCGGGTTGGGGAGCCTACGCGCTGCTGAACCCAGAGCGCAATCGCGCCGCCGGCGAGGCCGTGCGCAAGATAATCGACGATGGGTTTGTAAAGCCGATTATCGGGGCGTGCCTGCCGTTGGACCAAGCCCCTGAGGCACTGCGGCTGATCGACGAGCGTCGGGCGGTTGGCAAGGTCGTGCTCAGTTTGAGCTAGGCGCGCTCAGGGTGTAACGATCGCGAAGACCGGGTCCCCTTCCTCCAGGAGTCCCAGGAACTCGCCCAGCTTTTCACCGTCGCCCTCGACCTCGATCGCGCCGCTGGCAAACAGCTGCGCCCCGTCTCCCTCACCCAGCAGAACAGCGTCGAGGGCCGCCCGGGTGAGCGTCACCTTTGCGTGCCTGTTCTGCTCGAGCCGCCCCTTGACTGCACTGAGCGCGCCGTTTTCGACGGTGACGCTCCAGCGCTCCCCGACGTCGGTGAAATCCCAGGCGAGCCTGATCTCCCTGCCCCACGCCCGCGGGCCGTCCAGCCGAGCCCCCATCGCATCCCACAGTTGCTCGATCGACAACGCCCTCGCCACGTCGGCGCTGGCCACTCGCCTGCCCTTTGGCGCCGGCGGCGGACCGTCGCGCAGCTCGTGCGCGCCTACCAGGTACAGGTTGCGCCACACCGCGCTCTCTGACTGGTAGCCGAGCTGCTCGAGCGCACGCGCCTGCAGCTCGCGCGCCTCTCCATTCTCCGGCTCGGCGAATACGGCGTGCGAGCACAGCTCAGCCGCCCAACGGTAGTCGCCCTCCTTCAGGGCGACGTGGGCACGGGCCAGCAGCTCGTCGATGCCGCCCGCCAGTTCCACGTAGCGCCACGCCGCCTCGGCCGGCGGGTGCGGGTCCAGATGTGCCGGGTTGCCGTCGAAGAAGCCCAGGTAGCGCTGGTAGACGGCGCGCACGTTGTGGCTCACGGTGCCGTAGTAGCCGCGGCACGACCAGGTGCGCTGCAGGCTCGGCGGCAGGCTTATCTCGGCCGCGATCTCGGTCGGCGTGAGGCCCCTGTTGGCCAGGCGCAACGTCTGGTCGTGCAGGTAGCGGTACATGTCGCGGTGGCGCGCCAGATGCTCAACGACGCGCGCTTTGCCCCAGCGCGGCCAATGGTGCTGGGCGAACATGACATCCGCGCGATCGCCGAACAGCTCGATCGCCTCCCCCAGGTACTTGGACCAGGCGAGCGAATCGCGTACCGGCGCGCCCCTCGGGGTCAACACATTGTGCATGCAGTGAACGGCGTTCTCAGCGACACAAAGCACGCCCAAATCCTTAAAGAAGAAGTTCATCTCCGCGGGGGCCTCGCTGTCGGGGACGAGCTGGAACACGAAGCGCACACCGTCGATTTGCGCCTCCTGGCCGGTATGGGCGACCTCGTGCGTCGGCGGGATCAGTGTGATGGAGCCAGTCGAGGTCGTCTTGCCGATGCCGGCGTCCACCTGGCCCCGCGGACCCCGCTCCAAGGCCGGCGCGAACATGTACGTCGCGCGCCTGGCCATCGCCCCACCGGCCAGCACGTTCTCAGAGACCGCGTGCTCCAGAAAGCCCGCCGGAGCCCAGATCGGGACCTCCCCCGAGTGCACCTGCTCGGCGCTGACGACACCCTTCACGCCACCGAAGTGGTCGACATGGCTGTGCGTGTAGATGACCGCGCTGACCTTGCGCTCGCCGCGATGGGCGCGATACAGCGCCAGCGCCGCTGCCGCGCACTCGGTCGAGATCAACGGGTCGATCACGATCACCCCCGTCTCGCCCTCGACGAGCGTCATGTTCGAGATGTCATAGCCGCGCACCTGGTAGATGCCGGGCACGACCTCGAACAGGCCGTGCATTCCGTTCAGTTGGGCCATGCGCCACAGGCTCGGGTGGACTGTGTCGGGGACCTTGCCCTGGACGAACCCGTAGCCATCCATGTCCCACACGACGCGTCCATCGGCGTTGCGCAGCACGAGGCTGGGGGCACTTGCGATCAGCCCCCGCCGCGCGTCCTCGAAGTCCTCACGATCCTCGAAGGGAAGCTCGCCGACCGCGGCAGCGTGGACGGCGCGCGTGTGCACGCTGGCGGGGGTGGGCTCGCTCACGCTGGGGATTGTGGCAGTGCCCCGGACGATCCGGCTACAACCTATTCAGAGTTTGCTATATCATGTGTATATGAAGAGACGACGATCGCATCAGACCAAGCTGATCCTGCAGACCTTCCTCGACGCACCGGCGGGAGAGAGCTATGGACTCGAGGTAGTTCACGCGAGCGGGGTGGCCGTTGGCACCACTTATGCCATTCTCCGGCGTCTCGAAGACGAGGGACTACTCGACGGAAGGTGGGAGGAGATGGCGCCAGAGAGCGAGGGGCGCCCGCCCCGGCGCTATTACCGCCTCAACGGCAAGGGGCGCAAGATAGCCCAACGCGAGACAGAGGACGAGCGTCGAGCGTTGCGGCTCCTGATGCCAGGGTGGAGCACGTCATGAGCGTCGTGATCGCCCTGACAACGTTCGTTGGCACCCTGGCAAGCATCATTGCCCTATGGCTAGCCTTTAAAACTCGGCGCAGGCGATTTCACGAAGCGCTCGATAGGGAGGTCCACGATGCCATATGGCAATTCGGCGTCTTATGCGGTCTCTCCCCAACAAGGAAGTATGACTCCGGTGCAATGTGTCGGGCTTTCCGGCGAATGCGTCAAGGTGAGGTGGAATGTCCTCCGGGGGTCGAAGCTCAACTCATGGAATTTATAAAAGAAGGACTCGAGCAACGACTAACCACTTATAGAACCTCTGTGCCGCTCTGGGCACTATGCCTGCTCCCTCCCGCAGACGCGCGACGCTACAACCGCGAGTGGGCAGATCATCTCCATCAACTGGTCCGAGATGGCAACCTGCGGCAAGCCCGTGTCGATCGCCGAAAACTCGCACCTTGCCGCCGTCTTTATCGCCGGAGCCCTGAGGATACGAAGCATCTTCGACAGGGGGAAACGTAGCAACTAATCGGCTGGTCGAACCGAGCTTTTCCCGCACTGGGTCCACGGCCACACCCAGCGGCTGCTGACAGAAGCAGCGAGCTTCCTATAGCGTTGTGTCCACGACGGATGAACGCGGCGAAGTGATCGGCAATTTTAGGGCTATATATGACCTGTTTTCGTCTAAACCTCCGTGGCATCGCTCGTATAGCGCTCGTTCTCGTGTTGATGGGGATCATGGGCGCGCAAGCGAGTGTGGCAGCGGCACGGGCCACAAGGGTGCGAGTCAATGTCTTGGGGGACTTGGATTTTTTTCCGCTTTCGCTCCAGCCGGCATCCTCTTCGGCCCTCCCTCCGGCTGCGGCCAGAGGCAGCAGCGAAGTCATCGCGAGTGTGCACCACGTCAACGACGTGACGCTGCATGTCGTTGTGCGTGCATTGCCGCGATCACTGTCGGCGAAGGTCGTGATCTCAGGCCCCCACCAACTCCGCAAACGTGTGACGCACAACGTCTGGCTGAAGCTCCCTGCAGGTGCCTACACACTCTCGGCCGGTCCGGTGCGAGCGGCAGTGGGCGCCTACTACGCAACCACACCGCGCGTACATAAGCGACTGCGCGCCGGCAGCGTCACGACCGTCACAGTCTCCTACGCGACATTCGTTCCCAAGACGACAAGGGTGGTGCCAGCCTCTGGCACGGTGGCGCTGGTCGGCGAACCATCGGGGACACGCGTGCTGACGCTTACCGGTGCATCTGCGCGAGATGTGAAGGTCGGCCAGTTCCTTGCCTCGGGCACCACCGGGGCAGCACCAGATGGGTATCTCATAAAAGTCACCAAGGTCCTCCACAACAGCAGTGGCACGGCGGTGCTTGATGTCCAAAACGCGACCCTGCTGGAAGCTCTCCCGAATGGCGAAATCGACGCGGAAGCACCGCTTGGGCCGCCAGCCGAAGCATCATCGCTCGACAAAGATGGCGCGCTCGATCTCACATTCGGCCACCGTGGGGCGCGCTCTGCTCACGCCGCCGAGTTTTCCCTCCATACGACGAACCTCACGTGCCAATCCGGCGCGGGCGTGCATGTCGAAAAGCCGACGGTAATGTTCAGTCCGTCGATTGCGCTCCACGCCCACTGGGGGTTCTTCAAACTCGACTCTGCGTCGTTCACGGTAACTGTCGCAGCGTCGCTAGCGATGGGCGCGAACGCCGAAGCGGGAGCAAGCTGTGAGACGAATAATCCCGGGATAGGGCTGTTGCCCCATCCAATCTCACTGCCCGACATCGACTTGCAGGTCGGCCCTGTCCCGGTCGTGATCACGCCAAGGCTTCAGGTCTATCTCTCGGGCAAAGCGTCAATCACAGCGAAGGTGTCCGTTTCGCTCGAACAGAGCGCGAGCACGACCGTGGGAGCCAGCTACGACCATGGCAGCTTCACTCCCATCGCCTCGTTCAGCCAACACTTCACGCCCTCATTCACAGCAGAAGGTGACGCCAGCGCAGAACTCGCCCTGACCCCGACTCTCGACACGCTGATCTACGGAGTCGCCGGGCCGAGCTTTGACCTCGGGGCGGTCGCGAAGCTCAACGCCGACGTCAAGAAGACCCCGTGGTGGACGCTCCAGGGCTGCCTGCAGGCCGGCCTCGGATTCGTGTTCAGCCCGCTCGGCCTGAACTGGAGCGACCCACACCTCATCCAGCTCTGCAAGACGCTTCTCAGTGCCACCAGTGGGCCACCGTCGAGCAGCGGTAGTGGCACGCCTCCCGGGGGTGGCGCAGGAGCAGGCTCACCACCTGGTCCGGGTGAACCGATCCTTTGCGAACTCGCCGGCTGCGACGGCAGCGCGACACATCCGCTGCGCAACGTCAGCGCCATCGCCGACGGCAGCGACGGCAGCGCCTGTGCACTGGTCAAGGGCGGGACGATCGACTGCTGGGGCGGGCTCCTCACAGGCCTCGAATCCGATCCCACTCCAATGCAGGTTCCTATGATTACGAGCGCGAAGAACATTGCCGTCAACGGCAACGACGCATGTGCGGTACTCCAGGACGGCACCGTTGACTGTTGGGGGACGGGCACTTGGGGACAACTCGGTGACGGCTCGACGGCATACAGCGCGACCCCCGTTGCGGTCAGTGGCATCACCGACGCGACGGCGGTCGCCGTGGGCTACAGCGATGCTTGTGCGCTGCTCGCAACCGGCCACGTCGCCTGTTGGGGTGCCAACTTCTACGGCCAGTTGGGTGAGGGCCAGAGCGCGAGCAACCACGAACAGGCCACACCGGTAGCCGTGAGCCGGATCACCAGCGCGACCGCGATTGCCGCGGGGGCCGACGAACAAGTCTGCGCGCTGCTCGCTAGCGGGCATATCGACTGCTGGGGGCACAACTCAAACGGTCAGCTGGGCGACGGTGAAACGGAAGGTCCGGAAACCTGCCTCGAGGGTGAATATTGCGCGACAAGTCCGGTCGAAGTGAGCGCGGTCAGCAACGCTATCGCGATCACCGCTGGGGGCAACGGCACGTGCGCGCTGCTCGCGGGCGGGACGATCGACTGCTGGGGTGGGCTACTGGGCAACGGGACCAATAGCGAAAGCCCAGTACCGGTTGCGGTGAGCGCGATCAGCGGCGCCGTCGGTGTCGCCGCCGGACTCGACGACAGCTGTGCTCTGCTTGGCTCGGGCACCGTCGAGTGCTGGGGCATCGGCCTGTTTGGACTACAAAACAAGCTGTTGATCGCCAGGCTCCTACCGACTGTGATCGGTGGGATCTCGGGCGCCATCCAGGTCGAGGCCGGCTTCGGCCAGGCGTGCGTCGTGCTCAGTAGCGGCGGCGCCGATTGTGTCGGCGGCGACCTACTTGGCCAGCTCGGCAACGGCTTCGGCGGTGCCACCGCCGCGGGATTCAGCACGACACCGGTTGCCGTGGCGGAACCGGCGAGCTGATGAGCCATGGCGCATACCATCGGCGGCTGGTTGTGCTGGGCGTGAGCATAATCGTCGCGCTCAGCGGGATTGCTGTCCCGAGCGCGCAGGGTGCTGAAGAAGCAGAAGGTGCCGCCGCGATCGCGTTCCTCAACGATCAACGCGCCGCGAACGGACTGGCACCGATCACGACCGTCAACCAGGCGCTCGTCAATTGGTGCCCGGACGAGGACACAGCCCTTGGAGGAAGCAGCAATAGGGTGCTGTCTGAGTTCACCACGTGGTGGAGCGCGACCGGCTCACCGTGGCAAACCGCACCGTTCCACGAGGCCGTCATGTACGACCCGGTGTTCACCGAAGCGGGCGACGTCGACGTGTTCGGCCAGCCCTACGACGGGAACGGGCCGGTCGCTCCCCAAGCGTGCTTGAGCACCGAAGGCGAACGTCCACGACCAGAGCACGCCGAAGGCTACGTGTTCTATTCCCCAACTGGGCCCGAAGGTATCGAACCGCACTTCACGGCGTTTGAGAACATCACACCCGCCGAAGAGGTTGGGGACCCGACGATGACCGGACCGAACCTAATTGCCTATGCGATCACCAACACGAGCACGCTGCGCCTGCCTGCCTACAACGTCAAAGTCAAAGTCGAATTGAAGAGCGCGGCCGGCGAACCGGTCGAAGGGGTGCGGTTCGCGAAGGGCCTCGACAGTGTGATCCTCGTCCCCCCACCGCTCACGAGCGAAACCAAGTACGAAGGGCATGTCACGATCACGTTCACCAGCGAAAACATAGTCACTGATCCGCTCAGCTTCACGACCGGGCCGTATCCCAACGGCGCGAAGATCGTCAGCGCCGCCGCGTTCCCCGGATCCATCGATGTCACCGTGTTCGGCAACGAAGACCCCAACGCCACCCTGGACGTCAGCTCCGCGACCAACGGAGCAAGCTATCCGCTCAGCGCTACCGGGCTGACTGCTCAGACGATCGACGTTGCGGTTAGCGGACCGGGCACAGCCTGTCTGCACTCGCCGCCACACGACGGTTACGCCCCGCTCGATCAGTGCCAGAGCTTCGACCCGACGGTACCGGCGGGTGCCCACACGGTCAGCGGCCCGCTCCCCACAATATTCTCTAGCGTGCGGTCCCAGCGCGCGGTTGACCTCAGACTCAGCGGTTGGACAAAAGAGCGGCTCGGCACCCTGCTCGAGCGCGGCTCGCTGACGCTACGGTTCGACGCGCCGACGAGCGGCCGGCTCGTAGTCGATTGTTACGAGCAATCTGCTCACGTCAGCCGTCGCGGTGCACGAGCGAAACTGGTTCTCGTTGCGGTCGGGACGGTGGTGGTTGCTCACCCGGGCGCCAGCAGCGTGAAGGTGGCGCTCACACCAGCGGGCCGAACGATCTTGCGGCACGCCGTAAGACTTAAGCTGACGGGCAAAGCGACATTTACTCCAACTGGTGAAGCGCCGACCAGCGAAACAAAGACGTTCGTCCTCGAGCGATAGGCACAGCACCCGTATCGAGCGCGTCGCGGGAGCCCTGGCGTAGTTGAGGGCAAACATTATTCTCCGTTATTATATCGCGTCACTTAATAACTGAATACGGGAGGGCCTACGATGAAGAAGGACGACTTTAATCTTGAGGTGTACAAGTCGCTCCGTGAGGAGATCAACCGACGAATAGAGATTCACTACCGAGTGATCATGGCCAAGTATATAGTGGTTGGCGGCTTGTTTGCTTATCTCGTAACACACGCGTCGGTAGTTGCCGCAAACGTTTCACCGTTCTTGATCTCAGGTGGCTTCGCCTTTGTTTTGGACCTCATCGTGCTAGAGAATCTCGGATGGATCAGGAATGCGGGTAGCTTTGTGCGGAACAACATTGAGTCAACCCAGCTTGAGATAGTGAGATGGGAGACGCGCGGCGCCCAGCCCGATAACGTCTGGACGTGCTTTACTGTGCCTGGTTACCTTCTCGGGAGCTGGTCGATTGGGGTAATCTTCTTTATTGGAGCGTTCGTGGTTGGTCCTGTAAGATTTGATAGCAGCGAGATTTTTGGGCTCGTCGCTACGCTGTATCTTCTGACGTACAGCCTGTATTTGGTATTCCATCACCTTGGAAAGCAGACAAAGCCGACTGAGGTCCGACCATCCCCGGTCGTTGAGTCCGATGGCACTCCGTTGACAAAAGCGTAACGCCCAGCGACTTTGGAGTGGACGCGGTTTCGCGGACAGTCGCGGGCTTTAGTCGCTAGGTCTCCTTTGTCGTTGTGATTGTGGTGTTTCTCGTATTCCTCTGGGAAAGGTATCCGAACGTTGAGTGTCGTCTCTGGAGGTGTAGAACGCCTCGATGTAATCGAAGACGGCCGAGGACAGATCGCGTCTGCTCGACCATGACTGACGGTGCACGAGCTCCTTCTTGATCGTGGCGAAGAAGCTCGGCGACGGCATTGTCGTAGGCATCGCCCTTGGATCCCATCGGGATCACGATCCCTGCGTCTCTTGCTTGCTGGCCGAAACCGAGCAGCGTTTGCAGCGGGGCTGACGGGACGACTCTCGAAACACGACCCGTCTGGGATTCGGCGTGGCTACGATACGGGAGCTGCACGCTCAGCGCTTTAGATGCTGAGCACTGTGCTCACGTCCCGGTCTCAAACAGCCGGCAAGCAGAATTCCTACCGTGGTAGGATAAATCTATGGCAAGTCAAAAGCGATCGATTTCATTTGAGGAATCCGTACTGCACGAAGCTGAGCAACGTCTTGCCGAGTCCGGCGGGAGCCTATCGGCGTTTGTGAACGCCGCAGTACTCCATGAGCTGCAAGTCACTCGTGGCCGTGAGCTCCTGGCCGAAGACGAAGCCCAGTTCGGCGCTGTGCCTATCGACGTGCGAGCCCAGGTCGCCGCCGAGTGGCCGGCCTGACACTCGACGCCGGCGCGCTGATCGCCTACGAGCGTGGCGACGAGCGTATCCGCGAGATTCTGGCAGTCGCCTACGCGCGAGGCCTCATACCAACAATCCCAGCAATCGCGCTTGCGGAGGTTTGGCGTGGCGACCCCAAGGACGCCCGCGTCGCTCGGCTGCTCAAGGCATGCTCGATCGAATCCGTCGATGAGCGTGTGGCGCGTGCAGCCGGCAGCCTGCGTCGAGCCACACCCGGAGCAGGGACGATCGACACGTGCATAGCGATCGGCGTCTGTAGACGCCGCGACGCGATCGCCACGTCAGACCCAGACGACATGCGAGTGTTGCTCGGGGCCAGCTTCACGATCATCGCCGTCTAGATAAGCATCCGCGAGGATCACTAGGTAGCTGACCGAGGTGGACGGGGAGACCGGGACAGTTTGCAAACCATCGAGCCAAGCTCGATGCTCTGATTGAGCTTCTCATGGAGCCGGCCGGTCGGCAGGCACGACGGCGAGCCGCGGGGACGATCGGGCGACCTTGAGGTCCCCTGCCACAGTGTAGTGCGCTTTGCGCTACACTTCCCACGTGGCATCTGCCCCTCATCCACTCTCGCTGCGTCTCGGACGCGACGGGCTGAGCGCACTCGACGAGATTGCAAGGCAACGAGGTTTGAGCCGTGCTGAGGCAGCGCGGCAGGCGATCACCGAGACAGCGAAGCGCGAGCGTAGGCGCGGCGGACTTGCAGCAGAGGCGAGGCGCTTGATGCAAGACGACGGTTATGTGCGAGAAGCGCAGGAGGTCGCCGGCCTCATGGAGATGCTGCGTGGTCCGGGGTGATGTCCACCAGATCAAGCTCCCAGGCAAGCGCGGGCATGTTCGGGAGGGCCACCGCTATGCGGTGATCGTCCAGGCCGACGACCTGCTCGCCCTCTCCACAGTCGTCATCTGTCCGACATCGCGCTCCGCGTTCGCAGCCAGCTTTCATCCAGAGGTCACAGTTGACGATCAGCCGACGCAGGTCCTCTGCGAGATGGTGGGCGCCATCGACGCCCGCGCCCTTGGCGAGCGCACCGGACACCTCACGCATGACGAGCTGCGCGCCGTCGAGGACGCCCTGATCTTGGTGCTCAATCTGCCCTGAGCGACTGAGACGGACACATTAAGAGTGCCTATCAAGATGCGGGTGCGACTGGGGCGGTCGAGGCTTGAGCGGAGCAAAGTCGCCGACAGACCTTATGGATGACGTCTGGGGTGGTGCCGCCAGGCATCCATATTTCTGTGCACGTTAGTCGGAGCGCTGTGCGCGGCCAGCGAGGAGTGCACCGATACGCATCGCCCGCGGCATCCGGCGCGCGAAGGAGACCGCGAGCCTGTCTGAGCGGCGCATGTATCCGGTTGCCCCGTCGAGCAGTGCTCGTGGGGTGCGCTCATGCCCTAGCGCGTAGAGGTGCCATGTGCCTGGGACCCCCTTGAGTTCGTGCTCGCCGCGATCGGTGAACTGCATACCAGAGCCGATCACGAGCTCCTTGACGGTCGAGGACACCACGATTTCGCCGGCCCGAGCGAGCGCCCCAACGCGGGAGCCGATGTGGACCGCGAGACCGCCGAGGTCCTCTCCGATCGCCTCACACTCGCCGGTGTGGACACCCGCGCGCAGCTCGATCCCCAGTTCCCCGGCGACCTCGTGCAGAGCCTCGGCGCAGCGAATCGCCCTGGCGGGCCCATCGAAAGAGGAGAGGGAGCCGTCTCCGATGTGCTTGACGATCCGCCCACCGTTCTCTGAGACAAGGCGATCCACGAGGGAGTCGTGGCGCTCGAGCAGCTCACGCCAAGGGCGGTCGCCCAGCTCCGCGGCGAACCTGGTGGAGTCGACTATGTCGGTGAACAGGACGGTGGTGAGTATGCGGTCGTGCCGGCGAGGCTGGACGGCTCCGGTAACGAACCGCTCGACCTCGTTGAGGATTGCCTCGCAGACCTCTCGGTCCCCTACGTGGAAAGCGTGATCGCGACTGGAAAAGCTGAGGAAGCGGGCGTCGGGGATCCCGGCCGCGAGCAGTTCGCCGGCCTCGATGGGGATCACCCGATCTTCCTCGACGTGCAGCACCAGCGTGGGCAGGTGCACCGATGAGAGAATCTCCCGCACGTCGATCTCCAAGACGATGTCGACTAGGGCCCTCGCCATCCGCGGACTTGCAGCGGCTCGAGCGAACATTCCGTAGAAGCGCCGCTCAAGCTCACTGAGGCTGGGGGCGAAGAGGTCTGCGAGGCGGCTGCCGTCACCCCAGTGCTCGAGCAGATCTTCGAACTCGTGCAACTCGGTTCGCGTGCGGACGGAGGTGGTAGGGGAATAGGAGTCCGGGTGGGCAAGTATGTCTGCGAGGGTGGCGAACCCGCCGTACAGCACCAGCGAAGAGATGCGCTCCGGATGGGTCGCCGCCAGCAAGACAAGGCACGGAGCGCTTTCGGAGATCCCGAACAGCACAGCCCGCTTGGAGCCGGCGGCGTCCAACACGGCCTCGATGTCGGCACAGCGCTCCTCCAGTGTGGGTAGGTGGGGAACCGGGTCGGACAGTCCCGTGCCGGGCTTGTCGTACAGGATCAGTCGCGCGAAGGAAGCCAGCCTCGTCAGGAAGCCCGCGAATCGGGGCTCGGTCCACTGCAGATCGAGGTGGGTGACAAACCCATGAGCAAGCAGCAGGTCAACAGGGCCCTCGCCGACCACCTGGTAGGCAATCGAGACTCCGTCGCGCTCTACATAACGGGTCGAGGGAGGCTGCACAAACCAAGTCTGACAGGCTCCACTGGTCGCACATTTGGGAGGCGGCGCTTCGAGCCACGCGAGCGTCCGGCGCAAAACGGGGAGTTCGGGACCCGTTTCAAACCGAGAGGCCCAACTCAAATCCTTGGTCCAGCTTCTCATGGAGCCAGTTTGGGAGGCAAGCTCGACGGCGGGCGGCAGAAGCTATCCGTTGAACCGTAGCCGCCCGATTCCCGTGTCCACCACCATCTAGATGAAGGTCGAACCGCCCAGACTCAGGCGCTCGGTCACGGCATTCGGCAATACCCGCGTTCATCTGGCAGGCATAGGTCGGCGGCCTGCTGTACCGTTGGTTAGTCGATATTCGCTCTATACGAACAAGGCGTGGCTGCTCGAAAGACAAGCAAAGAGTCTCTGCTCAGCGGTAAGTCGCCTGTGCCCGCTGCTGTACTGGCTGCTGTGATCGAGAAACCGGGCCACGGTTGGGATGTTGCCAGCCGTGCGAGGCGTCGTATGGGCTCGTCGTGGCGGATCGACAGCAAACATATCTACTCCTACCTGGAGCGGCTGGAGCGCGACGGTTTGATCCGCTCGCAGAATGAGCCTGCCGGGCAGAAGGACGAACTGCTTGATGTCTATTACCCGACTGAGAAGGGCGAAGAAGCCCGGCGTGAGTGGCGCACGATGCCGCTCAAACAGGGCGTCATCCCGACCGACCTGGACGTGCGGCTGCTGTTTTCGACCGAGGATGACATCCCCGATCTGCTGAAGCGGTTCGCCGAACGCGAAGAGCGAATCCTCGAAGAAATCGAGGACGCCGAAAAAACAGAGACCCGGTCTGTTTCCTACTTGGGGAGAGTCATCAACATGCAGCGCTCTTCGGTCGAGAGGCGTTTGCGCGCCGAGCTGGATTGGCTTGAGGACGCGCGCCGGGAACTCGAATTGGAGCGCGATCGGCTGAGCCGATGAGCCTTCTGGCATTTCGAGGGGTCAGCAAGCGCTTCCTTGACGGGGGCGAGCAGATCGCGGTCTTGGATCGCGTCTCGTTTGAGGTTGAGGCCGGCGAGACCGTTGGTCTGATGGCCTCGCGCCGAGGCGGCAAGACCACGCTGCTGAAGGTGGCCGCCGGTCTAATCCCGCCCGACGGCGGCAGCGTCTTATGGGGCGAGATGGAGCTGGCAACCATGAGCCGCGATGAAGTGGCGGTGGCTCGCCGCGAGAACGGCATCGCCTACGCCCGTGGCGACTGGCGTCCCAGTCGCTCGATGACCGTCATGGAGTTCATTACCGTCTCGCTGTTCGGTGGCTCAGCCACCGGGAGAGAAGCCGAACAGCGGGCCGAAAAGACGCTCGCCTTGTTGGGCGCTCCGCACCTGGCACGACAACGTACGATCGAGCTTGGCATGAGCGAGCGTCCGATTGTGGAGCTGGCGCGCGCGATAGCCCACAAACCGCGCCTGCTGCTGATGGACGAGCCAGCGGTGCTCCACAACCCCGACCAAGCCAGAGAGTTCTACGAGCTGCTGCGGTCGCTGCCCGCAAAGATTGGCTGTGCGCTCTTGATCGCCTCCGAAGAAATCGCGCCGCTCAACGGCTGCAAGCCGATGATGCGGCTGTCGGATGGCAAGCTGACTGTGCCGACGAGTCGGCGCAAGGTCATCGAGTTCCCGGCCCGCGGCGAGACCAGCCGGGCGTCGTGAATACCCTGGAGCTGCGGGACGTTGTCAAGCGCTATACAGGTGTTGGCGAGACGGTTCACGCTGTCGATGGTGTTTCGCTGACTGTCGAGCCGGGGGAGTTCGTGGCGCTGTACGGGCCAAGCGGCTCGGGCAAGACCACGCTGCTCATGCTGGCAGCGACGATCAAGAAACCGGACGCCGGGTCGATCGTCTTCGACGGACTCGACCTGACTGGGTTCAGCACCAACGAGGCGGCTCGCTTTCGGTGTGAACGGGTCGGGATCATCTTCCAATCTTTCCATCTGCTGCACGGTGCTACCGCGCTGGAAAATGCCTGCCTCAAGCTATTTGCATCAGACGTGACGCTACGCGAGGCCGAGGCTATGGCTCGGCCTTGGCTTGAGCGACTTGGTCTTGGGCATCGCCTCGATAGCCGACCGTCCGAAATGTCGATGGGAGAGCGCCAACGGGTCGCCATCGCTCGCGCCTTGGCGAACAAACCGAGCATATTGCTCGCGGACGAGCCGACCGGCAGCCTCGACTCGCGGCGCAGTCGAGAAGTCTTGGAACTGCTCAAAGAGATTTGCACCGACGAAAATATTCCCGTTGCGGTGGTCACGCACGATCCGCAGGCCACGGCTTATGTCAATCGTGTGCATACGTTGCGCGATGGCAAGCTCACGGACGGGCTAGACATCGACTTGAACGCCTCGATGGTCTGATCGTGGCCCGCCGCCCCTTTTATCGTCGGGTTCGCATCCTGGGGATGTATCTCCCCGGCCTCTACAACCTCTACCGCCAGCAGTGGCGCGAGCATCGTGCCACCGAGCTGATGGCCGGTGCCGGGATCGCCATTGGCGTCTCGCTGGTGTTTGGCGTCCTGGTCGCCAACAACAGCATCTTGGGTTCGGCACGGGAAGCGGTCGATTCCGTCAATGGCTCGGCCTCATTGGCGTTGGTGGCGCGCTCGCCGAGCGGGTTCAGCCAAGAATTGACGCCAAAGGTATCGGAATTGTCCGGGGTTCAGTCGGCGGTGCCGATCCTGCGTCAGAGTGCAGTCATCGAAGGGTCGAAGGGTCGTCTGCTGGTTCAACTTGTGGGTATCAGTCCCCGCATCGTGTCTCTACGGAGCGCGGCGACAAAAGACCTGGGCGCAGGCGCGCAATTGTTGCAGGGTGGCGTTGGCCTGCCCTCCGGGGTGGCAGACGCTGTTGGCGCGCAAGCTGAAGGCAATAGTCGTCTGCTCGTCGGCGGGGTAGCTCATACCGTCCAAGTTCGCGCGGTGCTCGACTCCGGCGCGATTGGTTCGCTGGCCGCTGGCCGGATCGTCGTGGCACTGCTGTCAACCGCGCAAAGCCTGGCGGGAACACCGGGCCGGATTACACAGCTACTCATTAAAACCTATCCCGGCAAGACCGAGCAGGTGGCAGGTGAGTTGCGCCGCCTGGCGGCTGGACGAATCAACGTCGAGCCAGCCAACCACGAAATAACGCTGGCCGAAACCGCGCTGAAACCTACGAATCAGTCAACGAGCCTGTTCGCAGCGATCTCGCTTATGGTTGGCTTCTTGCTGGCGCTCAACGCGATGCTACTGGTGATACCGGAGCGCCGGCGCGATATTGCCGAGCTGCGCGAAGTTGGTTATGTCCACAAACAGATCATCGCTATTCTTGCCACGCAGGCGCTCGTCCTCGGGGTGGGTGCTTCCATCGTTGGTGTCGCCGTAGGTGAGGTGCTGGCGCGCACGATCTTTGACGAGGTGCCGAACTACCTCGCAACAACCTTTCCGATCACGGGTCATCAGCAAGTTAGCTTCTATGCTGCCTTTGTCTCGTTCTCCTGTGGTGTGATCGCGGCGTTTGCTGCATCGATGTTGCCGGTGCTCGATTTGCGAAAGGGCCGGGCGGTCGATGCGGTCTTTACTGAGGCGGGCGAGCCGGGACAGCGGATCACTGACAACCTCACCCGCAACGCCGCCCTGCTTGGTCTGGGAATCGTCGTACTTGCTACGGCAATGGCGGTGCTCGATGCCAACCTAACCATCCCCAGTGGGGTGGCGCTCGCTCTGGCGACGCCGTGCTTTATCCCCTTGTTGTTCCGCGAGACGACACGGCTCCTGCGCCATATTGCTCATCACTACCACGGCAAAATGGTCGCCATTGCCACTATCGAACTGGATGCCACGGCGACCCGTTCGGTGGCCCTGGCGTGCATCACGGCGTTGGCGGTATATGGCTCGACTGCGGTCGGCGGGGCACGAACCGATCTGCTCCACGGCATTGACACCGGCATCTACCAGGAGTGGAGCACGGCTCCAGTTTGGGTGACACCCGATCAGAACATCTTTGACACCGACACCTTTAACGTTCAGAACGCGGCAGTCACCATCGCCCACGCGCCGGGTGTCGCCTCTGTGAGCACGCACCAGGGAGCCTTTCTCGATGTTGGCTCACAACGGCTTTGGATACGCGCAGCCGAACCGGGCAACCCGTCGATGATCCTCTCAAGCGAGATGCGCCAAGGCAACATTGCGCGTGCCCGTCGCCTGATGCGAGGGTCAGGCTGGGCGACCGTCTCGAGCGGCTTTGCCGACGAACACGGTCTATCGGTCGACAGTCCGTTCTTGTTGCCGACGCCTTCGGGCGTTGTGCCGTTTCGCGTCGCGGCTATCACAACGAACATTGGCTGGCCGCCCGGTACGATCACGCTCAATACCAACGAGTTCAGCCGCTACTGGCAAACGAACAATCCGACCACCTTGGCGATCCAGCTAAGGTCCGACGTCAGCCCGAGCACAGGGGCGCGAGCGGTACGCGATGCACTAGGCCCCACGAGTGCCCTGCGGGTGCAAACTTCCGAAGAACGCATCGCCGAGGTTCGCATGATCGGACGGCAAGGTCTGAGCGTCCTTGGCGACATATCCAACCTCCTGCTGCTCATCTCGGCCATCGCACTCGCCAGCGCCATTTCGGCAGCTATCTACCAACGGCGAGGCCGTCTAGCGTCGCTCAAGGCCCAAGGATACGTGCGCTGGCAGCTTTGGCGCGGGGTACTGCTTGAGACGGCCGTAGTGCTCGGGATCGGCAGCTTGGACGGGGCCATCCTCGGCTTCTACGGACACGCGCTCGCAGACCGCTACCTGCGCGTCAGCACGAGCTTTCCGGCTCCTTTCAGCCTGTCAGTGCTGCAAACGTTTCTGACGCTCCTAGCTGTCGTCGGCGCATCGCTGGCCGCAGTCTCGCTCCCAGGCTACGCCGCAGCGGGCGTCTCCCCAGAATTGAGCTTTCGGGACTGAGCAGTACAGCCGACCAATAACTGCCAGCAACAGCCACGCTGTCTGCTGTGAGTCTTTCAACCACCCGTTGTTTTGCATCGGCAAGTCGTCGCTACTGGCTTGGCGTTTTCCCAGTCGTCCAGCGCGAGATTCGCCGATTGAAACGAAGCGCAGCGCGTATCCCCGATCAGTCGCTTCGTGTGCTGGCCCTAGACGCGCAAAACCGCAAGTGGGCGAGCCTCGAGGGGGCCGCTGCTTTCGCCGTCTTCGCGCCGCGCTTAGGCCGCTATGACCTAGCACGCCTGCTCGTCGACCTCCAAGGCATCTTCGACTACGCCGATACGCTCATGGAGCAGCCCAACCGCGAGCCGGTGTCCAACGCTCGACGGCTACACGATGCCTGCATCGCCGCGCTGCAATCCCAGGGGAGCCCCCACGCGTACTATTACGAGTACCACGCCCGATGCGACGATGGGGGCTACCTTGTGTCGCTGATCGAGCGCTGTCGGCAGGCAGTCTGTGCTTTGCCGTCCTACACCGTGGTGGCAGATACGGTGCTGCGCCACGCCTGGCGCGTGGTCTTTTACCAGAGTCGGATCAATCTGGCAACCACTGGCGATCACCCGGCGTTGGCTCGTTGGGCCAGCAAACAACCGGCCGGCTTGCAACTCAAGTGGTGGGAGATCGGCGCGGCCTGCGGCTCCTCACTGGCGATCTTCGCGCACCTGGCCGCCGCGTCTGACCCGAACCTGACGCGAAGCGAAGTCGAGGCTATTGAGGCGCTGTACTGGCCTTGGGCTGAGGCGCTGCACATTCTGCTGGACAGCCTGATTGACCGCGCCGAAGATCGGGCGACCGATCAACGCAACCTGCTCGACTACTACGCCTCTCAGGATGAAATGACTGAACGGCTTGGCCTGCTCGCCACCGAGATGGTCAGACGAGCGGAAGCGGTGCCACCGCACCACCAGCTGATCTTGGCGGCGATGGTGGCGCTGTACCTTTCCGATGAGCAAGCCTGGACTCCCTCAGTCCGCCCGGCGACCGAACGCATCTTGGAAGCCACCGGCACGTTTGCAAGGCCGGCGCTCTTGCTCCTGCGTCTACGCCGGATGACGGTCAAGGCGGCATAGGCGCGCTGCCACTAGCCGCGTTGAGACTAGGGACGACGTAGCCTTTCCAAAGATTGAGATTACATCGATCATGCGGCGATGACGATGGATGGCGATGGCGGCAAACCGCCGATCGGGCGCGACCTGTTAGCGCTGGCACAGTTCCGTGACGGGGACGCCGAGCTTGACGTGACTGCCATCGAACGGCTGACGGGGATGTCCTGCTCCACAGCGCGGGACTGCCTGGTTGACCTGTCGCGCCTCGGCTACATCGTTAGTCAGCCGGAGGGGAGATACCGGCTGGCGGAGGATTGCGCGGGTGTCCTGGTTCGCCGCGCAGGAGAGGGCGGCTCGACTCACGCATCGGCGTGAGTCGAGCACCTTCTCACAACGGTAGCGGTGGCGAGCGTCAACCGGCCCATTCGATGCAGCTCCGACAACCGCAGCCATCGAAATCGTTGCAGGCAGCGATGGCAATTCCGTTGCTGTTCGCCCAGCGGAGCCGAGCATGCGCCGCAGCGGAAATGGCGGATCTCGTCCACCTCAGACCAAGCCACATCTTCACGCGGCTTGGTCAGCCGCACCTATCCATGAGCAATGTGTTGGCGACGCGCTCAGCCGAATCCGGCAGCTCGTTGACCGCTTTGCTGCGGCGGACGGAGCCCGTCCGAGCAGTCCTTGAGGAACTGTTCGAGGAGACCGGCTACACCGTCTGCATGGGCACACTCCACTACCGGAGTGTTGCCTACCTGCACCGCCTATACGGACAGAAACGCGCGCAGCGTTTCATCAACCAGGAAATACGCTTTGGTTCGCATGTGCCGCTCTATTGCACGGCGCTTGGGAAGGCCCTACTGGCGAGCTTGTCTGACTCGTGGCGGCATCGTCTGCTGTCGGAGGTCGACTTCATTCCGCAGGGTCCACGCTCGTACATCATGCGAGTCGAGCTGCTGGACGAGCTGGAGACCCTGGATTACCGGGAGCCGATCGTCAGCGATGAAGAGTACATCGGCGGCGCGCGCTCAATTGCGGTCTGTGTACGACGACCGCATGACGAGCAACCAATCGCTATTGACGTGACGGTGCCCGCCGACGACTTCACGGTGCAGGAGCTAATCGAACAGATCGGCCCAAGCGTGCAGTATGCCGCGAACCGTATTGCTCGACTGAAGATGAGTTGAGCTACGCACGGACTAGCCGCGCCGAAACTAGCGTCAGCGTAGCCTTCTCAACAGTCGGCCACTGAGGCAAGATTCAAGCGCATGGCTCAGCGCGAGAAAGCACCCAAAACGATTGAGGCGCTTGCGGCGACGGTGCTCTGCGCACGCCGCTCAGTGATTGCCGCCAAGCGACGGCGGCGCAAACTCGCCAAACCGTTCTACGTCAACTGTGGTGCCGCGTGGGGTAACGGGGTTGGAGCTTTGGCTTACGAGAGTGACTCGCTCGGCAAACGCAGCGCCATCGTCGCCTGCACCGGGCCAATCGAGGCTGAGTACCTGGCCCTGCTAATGGCAATGATGGACGTTGAAGAGTGTGAGCTACCCGGACCGATCGAGTTTCGCCTCGATCGCCCGGCAGTGGCCGACCTCGATGCAGCGACGTCGCCCGAGATGTCCGAGCTGCGTCGTCGGGT
This sequence comes from uncultured Solirubrobacterales bacterium, assembly GCA_963725265.1. Lineage (GTDB taxonomy): Bacteria > Actinomycetota > Thermoleophilia > Solirubrobacterales > Solirubrobacteraceae > Palsa-744. The sequence continues at coordinate 487,090 of CAVRXP010000001.1, read as the reverse complement.
GGTCGATCGTCTCGCTCATAACCCTGAATGGGAGCTGGAACTTGTCGGCCAACGGCACAACTGGATCGCCGACGCCCCGGCTCGACGTGCACTGAACCGCTGGCTCTTAGGCTCGTCTTGATTGCAGTTAGTCGGATCGTCGCCACCGCTTTGCGGCACCCTTGCGCAAGGCCCGGATAGCGACTTCGGGTCCTTCGTCCCAGTCTTTGTATCACCGAGCAGTCCTTGCCCTGTTCGGCATTTGTTCGTATGATGGAAGCATGGCATTCAAATTACAGTGCAAAAGATGTCACCGCGTACTGGAGGGTGGAAACTGCCGGGAAGCCTTTTGTTATCACTGTATGTACCATATCCCCCATTCGCACTGTGGATGCGGCGATGTTATTCAACTCGAAGATATGGAAATCGTTAAGACCAACGTCGGACATTAGGTCGCTAGTCGGCCCATGTCTCACGACCTATACCAGCGAGCCATTCGGCTACCAGTTCGACGGTAAAGTTGGGAATATAATATCTCACTCCCTGCATCTGTTGTGTCACCGGCTCAGGTTGTTTGCTCCAGCCGTTCTCCCAATACAGATCCGCATCATTATCGATAAGCAAGCGCTCTGGGATATCTGCTGAATCCGATCCAGGGACATGCACAAACCAGTACGCCAACTCTCTCTGAACCCCCTTAGATTTCCACGCAGCCCTTTCAGTTGTCCAATACTTAATTACACGATTCTTTGCTATGCCCATCGCTTCCGCGCGCCGCACGAGTTCACCAGCAGGTTCCTTTGCATGTGCGAGTAGGCGGCGATCCTCCTCGCCTTGGATATGGGCGTTCTCGGCCGCCTCTCTTGTCGCGCGCGCGGCGTCCCGTCGTTCTGCATCTGCTCGTTCGCTGGCATGAGCTAGCGCAGCATCAAGTTCCCGGCGCATAGCTGGAAGTCTAGCTTCCACGATCGCCACACCGCACCATCTATCGAACCTGTACTATGGGGTGGTTCTCAGAGTGAGGTTTAGATGACCGAAGCAGATCGAATAGTGAGGGAGCAAATCGCTGCTCGTCGGGCTGCCGAGAAGCGAGCGCAGCGGCTGGCCGCTCAACACGAAGCGAGAAACCTCGAAGAACAACACCGCGAAATCACTCGCCTCATTGCGGAGATCGTGCCGCTCGCTAAGCGGTTGGGCTATCCAGATATTGAACCGATCATTGTCAAGAAATATCGGTTCCCGCCTACCGGAAATCTGTTTGGTGATTGGGTATCGACAAAGGGCGGCTGGTCGCTGGGGCCCTATGGAGCGCAAGACCTAAGCCTCCTTGCAGATGGCCGTGTCTGTTGGTGTGGACGGCATTCTCAACTCAAGGACATCGAGTGGTGTATCACTGTCGTCCACAGTGGCGTGAGGGAACTGAGAGCGCATCTCGACAAAAATGATGGCCAACCTTGGCGGCCGGGAGGCGTAGCGATCGGATAGTGGCGTTCGTTTGTCCAGTCGCACAGGCACGACCGACCACCCGCCATAGCTAGAGGTTGGTCCGGCGCGTCGCTACTAGCGTGGCTTGAGGCCCACTGCCGCCTTGACCTCGCGCACGTCCCGCCCGATGGCATCTAGTCGGGCCAGCACGATCTCCTCGAAGGTCTTGCAGGCTGAGCAGAAGCGCATCGAGACTGAGCAGGCAACCGTCGAGCGCCTCCAAGCCGCCGCCAACTACGAGATCGCCGAGTTCGAGCAGGCGCTCGATGACGCCCTGGTGCTGGTCGACTCCCGCCGCGTTCCTTATATAACCGCTTCGCCCACCGAGCGGCGGCTCATCAACCTAGCGATCTACCGAGCGCTGCTACTCGTCTCAAGCGAGGACATCATCCAGGTAAGGCTGGCACCCCTAAATGGTGCCGCTGGCCCGCAAACTGGCCCAGGAGGCCAAAGAAGCCGCCCAGGAAGGCCAGAAAGACCCCTGTCAGGGCGAGAGTCGGGCAAAAGCAAACCGCGACCCCGCTTTTCGAGGCCACGGTTTGAAATCAAAGCAAATGGCGGAGAGGGAGGGATTCGAACCCTCGATGGAGTTTAACCCCCATACTCGCTTAGCAGGCGAGTGCCTTCAGCCACTCGGCCACCTCTCCCGGCAGTTACGGCTGCCCAGTTTAGAGCCTGGCGGCGCCTGCCGTTGGGCGACTCTGCCTAGATCTCAAGCCTTGGGTCCCCGGCCGACCAACTGGCAACGGCCTTTCAGTGTTTGCGCCGACGGCCTTTGTGTTTTTTGGGCTTGGCGGTGCGGATGATCGTGATCGAGGTTGTGCTCGTGTTGTTGCGCTCGTCGAACGCCTTCGCCGTCAGCGTGTGCTTGCCCGGCTTGAGCAGGCGCGCCCCGTACCAGACCATGTGGCCGCTGAGCGTGGGCATGCCGCCGTGGACGTAGAAGCTGCGGATGATGTGGCCTTCGTCGTAGAGGGAGATCTGGTAGACGCGAGCGCTGTCGCTGGCGGTCACGCTGATCGGCAGGGTGTTGCTGTAGCGAGCCCCTGTCTTCGGGCTGATCAGCTTGACCGTCGGCCCCTGCTGGGCTCCGCACGCTTCTGTCAGGCGATCGCCGTAGCGGTCGTATTCGGCCAGCGCCGCATAGGCGGGCTTGGGTTGCAGGGTTGGGTCGAGCAGCCCGTAGCTGCCGCGTGGGCTGCCGAACGGTTCGGTGTCCTGCAGCCCGTACCAGATGCCGACCTGCACGTAGGGATCCTGGGCGAGACAGTGGTAGGCCTGCAGCAGGAACGTCGCCTGCTGCTGGGGACTCACGCCCGCGGCCTTCTGCCCGGCCCAGGCGCCTGAGTTGCAAACCGAGGTGTCGGTGCTCCAGCCGAGCTCGGTCATCCAGATCGGGCTGTCGTCGCCGTGAGCGAGCATGACTTCATGCACCGTCCGGTAGCCCAGAAACGACCAGCGGTTGATGCGCGGGTCGGTCTGGCTGTTGCGCAAGATTTCATAGGGAGACTCGACGTCGCAGATCGTGTCGGTGTGCACGGCCACCGCGTCGAAGAACCCCTTGGCCCCGTCGGCGTAGAGTTCTTCGAGGAATTCGTAGTCGTTGCCGGTCAACCCGCCGAGCACGACGGTCGCGCTCGGGTCGGCGGCTTTGATCGCGGGATAGGCCGCCTGCAACAGCGCTGTATAGGCGGCGGCGTTGGGCCCGCTGGCCCACCATAGCGAGGCGTCCTCCTCGTTCCAGATCTCCCAGGCGGACACGCGCCCGGCAAGCCTCTTGGCCAGCGCACCGACAAAGCGGGCGTAGTCGGCTGTTTTGCTGGGCGGCATCGCGGTATTGCTCGAGCCGGTCTCCCACTCGGGCGTGTTGACGACGTCGACGATCACCTTCGTCCCTTTGGGGAGAGCCGCTATGCCGGCTTCCAGGGCGGCGATCTCCGGTTCGTTAAGACGATCGCGATTCGGTTCGAAGATGTTCCAGGCGGCGAACACGCGCACCCAGCCGACGCCAAGCCCGCTCACCTCGTGCACGCTCTGCATCGAGAGCCCTTCGGGCCCGTTGACCACCACGCCGGTTTCGAGCGCCTGCGCCGGAGCGCCGGCGAGCGCGAACATCAGCGCCACGACAGCACACGGGATGGCGATCAAGCGAAGCAACCTCACAACCCACTAGTCGTCCAGATGCCGGTCGGCCTCGACAGACAAGCGTCAGATATCGACGTTTGTCCACCGCACCCGACGCTGCAGGGCAAAGACCTACGCCGACGCCGACGCGCCGGGAACGCTCCCAGCATCGCCGGCATCGACGCAACCGCTATGACAAAAGCCGTTCTCGTGCTCAGCTCACATCGGCAGGCCACGCCCGCCGCTGCCGCCACCCCCTTCGATGGGGTGCACGGGGGGCGTAACGATTGGCACCGCGGTGCCGTCGCTCGACTCGGCTGTCGATTCGCCGAGCGCGTTGGTGGCGGTGACCGCGACCTCGAGCGTATCGCCCCCATCGCTCAGCGGAAACAGCGGCACCATGTAGGTGGAGTTGGTCGCGTCGGCGATGTCCGTGCACGAGGAGAAGCGGCACAGTAGCCACTGGTATGTGTAGGAGAGGGTCGGCGTCCCCTGCCACGCGCCAGTGGAGGCGCCGACCGCCTCGCCGAGGGCGATCTGGCCGGAGATCACCGGCGCGATGCTGCTCAGCGGCGCCATCGCCATCACGTTACCCGTGCCCGGCAGACCCTGGACCACGGCGGTCGTAGGCGAGCTGGCCGGAACGCCGCTGTCGCCGGTGTTGACGGCCGATTCTTCCACGGCGATCGTGTCGCCGACCTCGGCTTCGCCCAGCAGCAGCGTGCGTTCGCTGCCCACGACCGTGCAGATGAGCGTGGCCGGGTTGCAGGCCTTCCACTGGTAGGTGTAGCTCGAGGGCTCGTTCGTCCACGAGCCGGCGACGTCCGTGAGAGTCTGGCCTTGCGTGAGGTCGCCGTCGATCGACGGCGCCACGGTGTTGACCGGGGGCAACGGCAGCACCACTTTGGTGGCGGTCGAGACCGCGGGGGCACTGGTGCCGCCGGCGCCCACGGCCCACACCTTCAGGCGGATCGTGTGGCCCGCATCAGCAAGCAGCAGCGGGTAGGTTTCGCCCGTCGTGTATTCGTTCGGACTGGGATGGCAAGCCGCGCCCGAAGCGTCGCAGTCTTCCCACTGGTAGTCAAAGCTCGTGGGATCGTTCGACCAGGAGCCGTGCTGCCCGGTGAGCGTCTGTCCTTGAGTCGCGATGCCCGAGATCGAGGGCGCCACGGTGTTTGCGGGCGGCGGGGGCAGAACCACGGCGCTCGCCGCCGAGCTCACCGGCTCGCTGCTGCCGTCGGCATTCTGCGCGGACTCCTCCACTACGATCCGGTGGCCGACATCTGCGGAGCTGGGCGTGTATGTCTGGTGCGTGGCGCCGGCGATTTCAACGCAGTAGGAACCTTTGCTGTCGCATAGCTCCCACTGGTAGGTGTAGCTGCTCACGCCGTTCAACCACGACCCGTGCTGCTCGGTCAGCTTCTCGCCCTGCTGTGGGATGCCTGAGATCTTCGGCGCCACCGTGTTCGCCGGAGGGCCGCCGACCGCAACCCACTCGGGGTGGCTCTGCCCGCCGATGAATTTTTGCTTGACTTCTTTGCCGTCCAGCTGGGCGCGACCGATCGAGCTCCCGTCGTAGTTGGCCCAGTAGATGTACTCGCCGTCGACCGCCACCCCGCGCGGGCGGTGCGCGCCGGTGATGAATTTCTGCTCGACGCTTTTGCCGTCGAGCTTGGCGCGGCCGATCGAATTGGTGGCTTCGTTGGCCCAGTAGACATAGCCGCCGCCGAGCGCGATCCCAAACGGGTGGTGTGCGCCGGTGATGAAGCTGTTCTTGGTTTCGGTGATCCCACCGGAACCATTCAGCTTGGCGCGCACGATCTTGTCGGTAGCGTCGTCGGCCCAGTAGATGTAGCCGCCGCTCGTGGCCACGCCGCTGGCGTCGGCGCTGGCGCTTGAGACATGCCATGGCGCGGGGCCGTCGAGCTTGGTCGACCACATCGGGCCGGGGTTGCCGTAGCCGGTGTAGAGGTATTTGCCGGCGATCGCAAGCCCCGTCGGGTAGTAGGAGGGCGTGCTGTCGCCGATGAACGTGAACTGTTCGCCGCCGTAGCCTTCGAGGCTCGCCTTCCCGACTCCGTCTTGGACGACCGGGCTAAAGGGCTGGTAGTAGTTGGGACTCTCCCACGACCAGTAGAGCGAGTCGCCGGAAATCGCCAAACCCTCGGCGATCGTCGTGTGGTGGGGGTAGACGAAACCCGGCCACACATCCGAGCCGTTCTGATTGGCGCGCACGATCGTCGGCGTGCGGCAGGTCGGGCAGTTGGTCCAAAAGACGTAAGCGCTCGCGCGCGCCGCCGAGAACCACGATCCAAGCAGTAGGAACAGCAGCAGTACGGCCCCCTGCGAGAGCTTCCTCGTGCTGGGGGCCGCCTGTAGTGGGTGTCCGTTGTGGGCCATGTCGTCCTCCGAAGTCGTCGTGTGGTCCCGCGCGGTGCGGGCTTCGACGGGTCAACAGAGGACGCGAGAGAAACTTACGGCGCCACTAGATTTTTTTCAGTTTCGGTTTCGGTTTGTGGCCCTTGAGCGCCACTTCGCCGGTAGCGGTCTTGAATACCGTGCCCGACAGGTAGGTCGCGCTCCCGGTGGCTTTCAGCCTGTAGCCGTCGTGCTCGAGCAGGCTCAAGCCTTTGCCGCTCAGTTTCAGCGCGACCGTGTCGGTGCCAAGCGAGAGCGAAGAGAACGAGACGCTGCCGATCGTCTCGACCACGGTTTTCGTTTTCTTGTGTTTGCCTTTGCCGGTCGTCTTCTTGACCTTCGCCACGAGCGTGAGGGTGCCGGTGCACTTGGCACCGGAGCAGTCCACCACGATTGACAGGTCGCCTTTGCTTGTGACGTCGTCGCTTTGCTTGGGGATTGTGAGCGAGGACACCGGCGCGGGTGGCGGCGGGGGCGGCGGGGGTGGGGGCGGCGGCGTCGATTTCGTGCTTGCCGCGAGGAGCGCCGCATAGTTGACCGATTCCAGGAATACCTGCGTCCCAGTGCCTGGGTCGCTTTCGTATGCGATCTCCAGGTTGCCGGCGCCAACGCCGACGATCACCGGATTGCTGCGTACACCACTCGCCAGTTCCGGCACGACGACCGGCGGTCCCCAGCTGGCACCGCCGTTGGCGCTGTAGTCGAGCACGAGCCCCTGCTCGTCGAGCCAGCTGGCGTATATGCCGGTACCGGAGTCCTCGGCGAGATCGAGACCGTAGACGCCACCAAGAGACTCGTGGGTCACGTCAGCCAACTCCACGGGAGCGCCGAACGTCCCTCCGGTGGCGGTCGCGTCAAACGGGCGGTAGTCGACGGTGAAAAGTTCGCCGGCGCCGTCGATGCCGTCACCTTCCTCCTCGACTAGACCAATGCCATCCGCTCCGCCCTGTGCTAGCACCGGTGCCTCAGCGGAGCATGCGAGCACTCCGTATCCGGGAAGACCCTCGGCGTTAAGGGTGCCGGCAGCGTTCGAAGTGCCATCGACTTTGCCGACCGAGACTCCGTAGCCGGTGCCTTCCTTGTTCAGGCAGCCGGGAAGGGCTTCACTCGGCCCGGCGTAGTTGTCGCCGACGCCGACCACGATGTCGCTCCCAGCGGGCGCGGGGAGTGGCGCCGGCTCAGCGGCTATCTCAGGGCCAGCGGTCTCGAGCGACTTCCTCGCGAACTCGCCTTCGGCCGGAACCGTTTTCTGGTTGCTGTTGGGTTTGGAGATCGTGGGAGCGGCGGATGTGAGCGAAGTGTCGCCAAAATAGTCGCCGTAGTCGTCCAGCAGGCCCACATCGGTTCCGCTGAGCGGGACGGCATTGCCGAACGTGTAGAAGAGCGAGACGCTGCTGATCGGCTCACCACCGTTCTGTAGTCCCTGTCCGGCAGTTATGAAGGCTGCGCCGTTTGCGGGCGAGATCCAAGCGAAGCTGCCGTCCACGGTCGCGTTGCCGATAACCGCCACCTCGCCTGTGCTGGGCAGTACCACTAGCCCCCCGGGACCAGCGAAATCAGCGCCCGTAAAGAGTTTGTCTTCGAGATCCACCGGCGCGCCACCCGCACAAACCGTTTGACCTTCCGGCAGGATGCACAGGTCGACGGCAGACTTGACTGGATCCTGCCAGGCGACATATGTTGTGTGAGACACGGTGTCATAGGCGATCAGCGGAGCTTTTCCGTTATCCGGAGCGTCGAGCGCCAACGGAGCCGCCAATGCTGAGGCGGCTAGTACTGCCACCAGCGCTAGGTGTCCTGCCCACGGACCTGCTGAACGCGGCTGATGGGTGCTCGGCCGCTGGCGGCTGAGTGTGGTCGCCTGCGGTTGTAGAAGCGTATAAACGATGACAGGGCGCGATCCCGCTTGTCGCTGCTGGGCCAAACGCGCCCATGCGCCCACTCCGTGTTGAGCGTGCCGAAGAAGCGCTCAACCTTCCCGTTCCAGCGGGGCGTGTATGGCGGGATCAGGATGTGGCGAGCACCGAGAGTCGTAAGTGTCTGCCGGAAAGCGATGCTCTGCGAGTAGCACTTGGCATTGTCAGACATCACCGCCTGCACCGGCCCGCAGCCCTGCTCGATGAACCAGGCAGCAGCGCGAGCCAGGGTCACCGAGACGTTGATCGCGTTCTCAGCGCTGTGCAGCTCGCAATAGGCCAAGCGAGTGTGGTCATCGATCACGCCGATCACGACGGTCTTGCCGGCCCGACGCGTCTTGTGTCGCTCTGCGCGTTGCCCAGTTGCCCAGTGTCCAGGAACCGAGAACTTCGGGACCTGGAAGGCATCGATGTGCAGCAACGCCCCGGCTTCTGACCACTCATAGCGGCGAGAGCTCTCACGCTGGGTGGATCGGCGTCTGCGCGAGCAGCCGTGGCGAGCCAGCACCTTCCAGATCGTCGAGCGATGCGAGCCCGTCAGATAGGTCAGGCGCATCGGGCCCCAGTTGGTCTTCTCACGCGCGCCGAGGATCTTCTGTTCCTGCTCCGCGCTCAGCGCCCAAGGACAACTATGAGGCACCGGCCGACGAGTCTGAAGAGCCTCCCGCGAGTAGCGCTGCTCCTCTGATGCCGCCTGCCAACGATGCCACCAGCGGTGTGCAGTCGCCGGTGCGACCCCCAACGCACGCGCCGCCGCTCGCAGCGAGGAACCCTGCTCGATCAGCCTCACCAGCTCCAGACGCCCAGCCAGTCCGAGCTTGCACCTACGGTCTTCCATGTCCGGCCTCCCTCGAGAGATGCAGTTGTGGTAACCGCACCTTCCGTCGGGGGCCGGACAGCCCTTCAGGCGTTTACTAAGTCCGTGGGCAGGTCAGCTAGGACGCAACCGACGAGCGCACTCGCCAGCTTGATGCGACGACGAAGCGCGGCGCGCAGCGCCCCGATTGCGGCGCCATCGTCAGGCGCCTGCCAACGGATAAGAGACATTTTGGCTGCTTCTCCCGTCTGTTTGTGGACACCCAAAGACGCCGATCGTGCAGATCGCGGCGCAAAGCCTACTGCATCAAAAAGCGGCCTGGAGAGACGCATGGTCAACCTCCGGTCCCTGAATGAGGCTTCTTCATAGTCATCTGGATCATGTGCTCTGTAGGTCATGCGGTCCTCCGCGTTCGTCGATGAACCCCTCGTAAAAAGGGGCTTTGACCGCTCAACCGAGCACGCGCGGGAAAATTACGCCGACCTCCCAAGACTTCCCAACAGCCTGTTATACTGTGACGGTATGACTCATCGGGTCGGCGCTAAGGGACAGGTCGTAATACCCAAGGAACTGCGTGAGCAGACTGGGCTGCTCCCCGGAGCAGACGTCGAGTTCGAGCTCGATGGGCAGCAGTTGAGCATCAGGGCGGCACCTCGTGACCCAGGGCTGGGCGGCCGCTTCGTGCAGAGCGGCATGGCTCAGCGCCTGCTCGAAGATCGCTCGCGCGAGCCACGTTGAACGTCTGTCTGGACTCATGGGCGGTGCTTGCCTGGCTCGACGGCGAAGAGCCCGCCCACAATCGAATCGAGCAACTCGTCGGCGACCGGCCGCTGATGAGCTGGGTAAATGCCGTGGAGGTCTACTACCGGGTCGAGCGCGACCACAGCCGCTCTGAGGCTGACGAAGTGCTCGCCGGACTGCGCAAGACCTTCGAGCTGGATCTCCCCGGCACCACACTGATGATCGAGACAGCCCGGCTGAAGGCTAGTACCCCGATAGCGCTTGGCGATTGCTTTGCGATCGCCACAGCCTGCGCTCGCAACCTGACGCTGCTGACCGGAGACCCCGAGATCCTCGATCGCAACATGCCATGCGCGGTCGAGGATCTGCGAGGCAGCCGGACGTAGCGCGTTGCCGGTCAAGCGCGCGTGGCGCAAGAGCAGCTAGCGGCGGGCCAGCCGGCGTCCACTCTCGATGTTCGGTGGGGTGTAGTTGAGCTCGTAGTGGTGATAGAGAGCTGACTCGTCGGCCTGGGAGAGCTCCTCACCATGCTGCTCGATGTTGGGAGCGTCCTGGACTCGCTGCTTGGTGACCGCGACCTGCAGGTCGTCGGGACCGACTTTGATCCCGCCGAGCGGTACGAAGGTCAGGTGGCGTCCGATCAGACCTTCCTTGACGGTCGCGAACTGCGGCAGGTCAGTCTCGACGTCGACGTAGACGTCCTCGAGCTTGCCGATCTTCTCGCCATCGACGTCAACCAGCGTCTTTCCGTGCCATTCGGCGACGTTCCATTCGGCCTCTTGTTGTGGCTCGTTCATGTTCCCTTTCGTCGAAGTCTCATTCTCGTTGCTCAGAGACTCATCTACCCCAACTACCCAGGCCTTCAATCATTCGTCCGGACCGGCGCCGGCGTCATCCAAGTAGCCAGAACCGTAATGAGGCGGCGCAATTACGAGGGCAGCGTCGCTCCGCCTTCCCAACCAGGAGGGAGGGGTAATATCTCGCTCCAGCTGGCTCATGCTACACGGTTTGCATGGGTCCGAACCGCGCATTTAGGGGAGGAGCAATGCCGCCGATTGGAGCAGACGATCGTGAGGATAACCTTGGTTCGGTGCTAGACCTCAACGCACCGGTGCTCACGCCGGTCTTGGATGCTTTGGCGGAGGCCGTTACGATCCGCGCGCCCGATCATTCTCTTGTCTATGCCAACCGGGCCGCGCTCGACCGCATGGACATCGCGACTCTCGCGGAGCTCCAGGACGCCGATCCGCAAATGCTGATGGCGGATTATGAGACCACCGACGAGGACGGCAATGCGATCTCGATGGACGATCTTCCCTCGGTTCTGGTGCTGCGAGGCGATACTCCCAAGCCGCTGCTGATGCGGACGGTCAATCGAGCCACCGGCGTGGAGAGCTGGGTGGTCTTGAAGGCGACCGCGTTGCGTGGGGACGATGGATCGGTGCGGGCGGCCGTCACGATCATCGAGGACGTCACCGAGGCGCGTCGTGCTTCGCTGCACCTGGGGTTTCTGGCGCGGGTCGGAGAGATCCTCGCCTCTTCGCTGGACTACGAGCAGACGTTGCGTAATGTCGCTGGTCTCGCGGTGCCGCAGCTCGCGGACTGGTGCGGCGTGGACCTCTTCGACGCCGAAGGCCGGCGGGAGCCAGTCGCGGTCGCCCACAAGGACCCGGCAAAGCTGGTGCTCGCAGAGCGGCTGCGAGCCTACGAGCCGGAGGAACTCGACCCGCAGCAGGGACTGGGGAAGTTGCTGCGTACCGGCGAGCCGGAGCTTTACCCCGAGATCACCGACGAGATGCTGGCGGAGGCAGCCGTCGACGAGGAACATCTATCGTTGCTGCGCAGCGTCGGTCTTCGCTCGGTGCTGTTGGTGGCGTTGACCGTCCAGGGACGCGTGATCGGCGCACTTACGCTCGTGACCGCCGAGTCTGGACGCGGCTTCGACGAGGCCGATCTGGGTTTCGCCATGCAGATCGCCGACCGTGCGGCGCTGGCTGTCGAGCACGCCCGTCTCTACACGGATCGCTCGTATGCCGCGCAGACGCTCGAGGCGAGTCTGCTTCCCCGGCCGCTTCCGCAGGTTCCCGGCTGGGAGGTGGCTGCCGCATATGAGCCTGCGGCCGAGGTCGGCGGAGATTTCTATGAGCTTTGGCGAGTCGGCGAGGCTTGGATGCTGATGCTCGGTGATGTGACGGGTAAGGGGGTGGACGCGGCGGCGCTTACTGCGCTTGCTCGCCACACAGCCTGGGACGCCTCACAGACCGATACCTCGCCGGCCTACGTGCTCTCGCGCGTCGATGCTGCCCTCAAGTACCGGGGATCGCTCGCGATCTGCACCGCCCTGTGTGTGCGGCTGGATGGCGCGAACATGACGATCGCAGCGGGAGGCCATCCCCTGCCGCTGCTGGTGCGAGAGGGTGCGGTCGAGCCAGTCGGCAGACATGGCAACCTGCTCGGCGCGCTACACAAACTCGACTGGCCAGAGGTGACCTGCGCGCTGGCGCCCGACGAGACACTCGTGGCGTTTACCGACGGCGTGACAGACGCGCTTGGCAAAGACGGCGAACGATTCGGCGCAGAGCGCCTGACAAATCGGCTCACCCAAGCCGGCGAGCGCTCAACCGAGTCCATTTGCGAGGCGATCGTCGATTCTCTCGCGACGTTCCAGTACGGCGAGCAGGCTGACGACATAGCGATCGTCGCCCTGCGGTTCGTCGGCAAAAATACATCTCCTCCCTCGATCGAGAAGGATGCTCGAATGCCCACCACTACAGGTGCTTGACGATGGTTAGACCAACAGGGTTCAAGGTCGAGCGAAGCCAGATATCGAACAGTGCTTGCCGGCTGTCGGTCACTGGCGAGCTGGACCTCGCGACCACCCCCATACTCGAAGACGAGGTGCATAAAACACTCCTCGACGGGGCAAAGAGAATCGAGATTGATCTCGCGAACCTCAGTTTCATCGACTCCACAGGGCTGCGAATGTTCTTGCAACTGAACGAGCAGGCCGTGTCCGGCGGCTGGAGCTTTTTGATGCTCAAACCGTCCGGGCCGGTCAGAACGATCCTCCAAATAACCGGCGCGGGCGATGAACTGCCGATCTCGGAGGAGAGCCAGTCGCCTTGATGGCAGCAAAGGACGCCGAGCCCAAGAAGCACACCTTGCTCGAGATTGACCTACGCCGCGACGAGAGCGCTCCGGGCGTCGCGCGTGCAGCGATCACCGGACTATGCGAACGAGTCGGAGTGACAGGCTCGCGCCGCCAGACGCTGGTACTGCTCGTCTCTGAGATCGTGACGAACGCCGTAGTGCACGCGAAAGCGTCGCCAGACACCCCGATACGGTTCAAAGCCGACGCCGACGAGGGGCGTATACGTATCGAGGTCCATGACGGTGGACACGATTTCACTCAGCCGTCAGCGGCCGCCACACAGCAGCGAGGCGGGGGCTGGGGCCTGCGGCTGGTGGAACGCGAAGCACGACGCTGGGGCGTGCAGAACAACGACGGCACGCGTGTCTGGTTCGAGCTGGCGCTTGACCCCTGCGCCGAAACCTCAGCCGCCGACCTCACGGGTACGGGCCGGGGGTCGTAGCTGGCGATTGACAGGGGTCTGTCGCAGGTGTCGTAGGAACCTGTGCTTTGCTGTTGAGTAACACATACACCACCCCTTTGGAAGGGGCGTCCTTCATGGCGACGCGATCGCTACATCTGACCCAGATGACATGCGATCACTGCCCGGACCGAGGTTCACACAATCCCGGCCGTCTAAGAGCGCCTAACAAAAAGAGGTTTTGGGATGCTGTTGTCGTAGACGGTGTCTATGGCGAAACCTTTGGTCAGTGATGGGTTGTGGGCTCGTATCGAGCCGTTGTTGCCGCGTGTCGAGCGTCGGTATCGGTATCCGGGGCGCAAGCGGGTGCCTGATCGGCAGGCCCTGACGGGAATCCTCTTTGTCCTCAAGACGGGCATCCCGTGGGAGGATCTGCCGCAAGAGATGGGCTGTGGGTCGGGAATGACGTGTTGGCGTCGCTTACGGGATTGGAACGAGGCTGGGGTCTGGGAGCGCCTGCACCGAGTGCTCTTGGACGAACTGCAAGACGCGGGAGCGTTGGACTGGTCAAGGGCGGTCGTGGACAGCTCGCACGTGCGAGCAAAAGGGGGGGCGAAAAGACAGGCCCCTCGCCAGTCGATCGCCGCCGGCCGGGCTCCAAGCACCATGTGATCTGCGACGGTCAGGGAACCCCGCTGGCCGCCACTCTCACCGCCGGCAACCGCCACGACATCACCCAGCTCATCCCACTCGTCGATCGGGTCCCCCCGACCGGCGCTCACGGCAAGTTCAGGCCAAAGGCGCTGCTCGCAGACCGGGCGTATGACAGCCAAAGGCACCGCAACGCGCTCCGCGAAAGGGGCATCACACCACGGATCGCCAAACGCAACACCGCTAACGGGTCGGGGCTCGGCAAAGAACGATGGGTGATCGAGCGCACGATCTCCTGGCTACACCAACACCGCCGCCTCGAGCGTCGCTACGACCGCCGCGCCGACATCCACGAAGCCTTCCTCACAATCGGCTGCGCACTCATCTGCCACCAACAACTCCAAAACTCATTCTGTTAGGCGCTCTAAGCGAGACATCAGTCTGGAGGACTGCCGGCGCTCAACGTGTTCCGATGCCTCACTTCCCGACGTCGTAGGTCAAATGGGTGACGCCCGGAGCCTCGACAGTGCGAATGCACTCGAGCCCAATCCCGGCGTCCCCAAGGCCCGCGAATAGCGGAGTGCCCCCGCCGAGCAGCACCGGCACGAGATTGATCTGCAGCTCGTCGATCAGTCCCGCTCTCAGGTACTGCTGTGCGACGTCGGCGCCACCCGCCAGGGCGACATCCTCGCCGCCCGCCGCGCCCAGCGCCTGTTGCAGGGAAGACTCGACGCCGTCGCAGACGAATGTGAACGTCGTTCCTCCATCCTTGACGAGCGGCTCGCGAGGATGGTGCGTGAGGACGAACACAGGCTTGTGGAAGGGCGGGTTCTCCCCCCACCAGCCCTCCCACGGGTCAGCCCCCCAGGGACCGCTGCCGCCACCGAACATGTTGCGGCCCATCACGATCGCCCCGATGTTCTGAAGCGACTCTTCGACGACCTCCGTCGAGGCGTTGACCGTGCCGCCCTCCTGACCGTGGGGCTTGCGCCAGGCGGCGAGCGCGAAGGCCCACTGGTGCAGCTGCATCCCGTCCTCCCCAGCGGATCCTTCTCGCTCGGGTTCGGCCCAGCGACGAAGCCGTCGAGCGACATCGAGATCTGAAAGCGCAGTCTTGCCATGTTCCCTCCCTATTCGATCGTCGTGGGCAAACCGCTCATGCGTGGCGGCTCTTCATCCAGGACCGCCTGGCGCGGCGGAACTCATCGATTATGAGCAATCGAGTTCTATGCCGAAACGCTCGCGTGGACTACCTGTTCGAGATGGGCGGCATGCCGTGCTCCTCGAATGACCAGACGGCTACCGATCACTCCGCAGCAACTCGGCTTCGTGCCGGTTGACGTCCACTAAAGCCGCGATCGATGTCCAGACAATCGTCGCGTGGATCGATGCATCCGGCTGACCTCTGATCAGCGACCGGACGACCTCGCCTGAACTCGGCACCCGCGTGCCTGTGCCGGCACGCTGACTAGGTCCTGGTTCCGGCCGGTATTTTGAGTCACGCCTCCAAAAATGCTGCAAAATAGAGGATTATAGACCGGTCGATATTTTGATATTATCGATGTCCTACCACCGATAGAGGGGATATGATCATTCTGATAAATGTCGGTAGAGACTTCTGATATAGAGCCGATTCCATTTTCGACGAAATTCTTCCGTTACGAGCCGGCGGCCGTGGCGAGGCTCGGGCGCATCGAGCGGGCGCTCGGCGCGATCCGGGCTGCGGCAATCATCCCTCCTGCGGCCGACCAGATGCGCGCGTCGGCACTCGCGGGCACCGTGCATTATTCGACATTGATTGAGGGCAATGAGCTTCCACTGATCGAGGCTGAACGTGCGGCGGCGGGTGAGCTTGACGCTACGACGACGGCGAAGATCGAGTTGGTCAACTACGTCGAGGCGCTGCAATGGCTGGACGATCGCCAGGACGACGGAGAGCTTCAGATTTCGTCTCCGCTGATGCTCGAGCTGCATGGTGTTCTGATGAACGGCCTCGGCCGCGAGGACTCCGACTTCAAGCCACATCATGAGGGAGCGTGGCGCGACGGCCGAGCAGTGGTTCTCGACGAACTGGGACGCATCGTCCACGAGGGCTCACCCGCACGAGAGGTTGCAGCTCGCATGGCCGGCTTCTGCCGTTGGTTTGCCGAGCGCGAGGAGCGCCTCGAAGAGTTCCCGCCTCCCGTACTGGCCGCGGTCGCGCACTACGCGATCACGGAGACCCATCCGTTCGCAAACGGCAACGGCCGCACCGCCCGACTGCTGTCGTCCGCAGTGCTACTTCGCCACGGATATCTGCCGGGCAGACTGTTCTGCTTCGACCGCTACTATGCGCGCGATAAGATCGCCTACCTCGCCGCGCTCCGTTCGGTCCGGGAGCAGACGTTCAACATGGGGCACTGGCTCGAGTACTTCCTCGAAGGGCTGGGTGAGGAGTACGAGCGTGTCCAAGCGGAGGTCGAGCAACTCAACCAGCTCGGACTCAGCAGCTCGGCGCCCGTCCAGCTGAAGGCTTCACAGCAGCGCGGGGTGAGCGCACTCGCCGTGCAGGGGGTGCGGGAGTTCACGCGTGTCGAGTACCAGAATGCTGCCGGCGTCCGGAGAACAGTCGCCATTGGAGATCTCGCCGATCTCGTTAAGAAGCGAATCGTCCGTCCTCTCCGTCGCGGCTCACGCACTGCGTATGCCTTCGCACGAGACAGCGACGATCGTCGCGGGCGGCCGCGTAGCTGGACGGCCGAACGCATCCAGACGGAGCTGGAAGCCTTCTGTGCTGGACACAGCCAATGGCCCTCGGTGGCCGAGTTCAGAGCAGCGGGGCAGACGGCGCTTTATCTCGCGGTAAATCGATACGGGGGCGTCGACTACTGGGCTGAGCGCGTCGATCGGCCGCGCGTATAGCGAATCGCGGCTTCCCCTGGCCGCAGGAAGGTCGAACTTCGATCAACCTGCATGTCGTGTCTCCTCGACGTGTGATGGAACTGCCTTAGCGCCCGGCATCGGCGGCCAGTGCCAGCAAGCAGGTCGCTTGGCTCGACGCCCTCCACCTCGGCGAGCAAGCCTGCGAGGGCGGACGATCAGCGCCACGGCAGAGCGATGACTGTCGAGATATCCAGCACGACCATCTGCAGCAAGGATGATCAAGAGAACCGGCGTCCCCGCAACCGATCTCATAAAATATCGTCACCCGATATGGTTGTCGTGGTGACGACGAATGGTCATGTCGAGCGTTTCCCCGATGACGCCATAACTCCCCCTGGCACAAGGCCGTTGGGGGCTCGGGAACGTGAGTTGGGGGACTTCTCCACGCCACGATCGGTCCTTGGGTTGGCTGCGGCCGCGCTGCTGGTGGGAGCGGCTGTTGCGTTCCTGGCGTTGGCGCTGCTGGACCTGATCGGCTTGATCACGCATCTTGCCTACACGGGGACGCTAAGCACCAGTCTTGCGGCTCCGGACATCCATGTATTGGGCGTGTGGAGCGTTTTGGTACCGGTGGTCGGAGGCTTGATCGTGGGTGTGATGGCGCGGGTCGGCTCGGAGCGCATTCGTGGCCACGGCATACCGGAGGCGATGGAAACGATCCTGTTGCGCGGCAGTCGTATGGAGCCGAGGCTGGCGGTGCTGAAGCCGCTCTCAAGCGCCGTCAGTATCGGCACAGGCGGTCCGTTCGGTGCCGAGGGACCGATCATCGTTACCGGCGGTGCGCTCGGCAGCATCGTCGGGCAACTCCTGCATCTGACTGCGGCGCAGCGGCGAACGCTGCTCGTTGCCGGCGCGGCGGGCGGCATGACGGCGGTGTTCGCCACGCCTGTCGCGGCGGTGCTGTTGGCGGTCGAGCTGCTGCTGTTCGAGTGGCGTCCGCGCTCGATGATCCCGGTCGCGCTCGCCGCCTGCTCGGCCGAGGCGGTGCGGGAAACCCTTGCGAGTGCTGGGTTGTTGCGGGCGGCTCCGTTGTTTGCGATGAGCGCTCATGGCTCTTTGGGCTTGTCGGTGACGCTCGGGGCGATTCTGGTGGGCGTCGCGTGCGGCGGGCTGGCATGGGTAATGACGCGCTGTGTGTATGGAGCGGAGGATCTGTTCGGGCGGCTGCCTTTTCACTGGTCGTGGTGGCCAGCGATCGGCGGTGTGTTCGTCGGCGTGAGTGGCCTGATCGACCCAAGGGTGCTCGGCGTGGGCTATGCGACGATCGGCTCAGAGCTCGCGGGGGAACTTGCGCTCGGAGCGCTGGCGGTACTGCTGGTGGTCAAGCTGGCGGTCTGGTCGATTGCGCTCGGGTCCAATACCAGCGGGGGGATCCTCGCCCCGCTGCTGATGCTCGGCGCCGCCCTCGGCGGGATGCTCGGCGCGATACTCCCGGGCGCTGGGGACGGCACGTGGGCACTGATTGGGCTGGCCGCCGCGATGGCGGGCGTGATGCGCTCGCCATTTACGAGCATCGTGTTCGCGCTCGAGCTCACCCAAGACGTGAATGCGCTGCTGGCGCTACTGGTCGCGTGCACGGTCGCGCACCTCGTGAGCGTACTGACGCTGAAGCGCTCGATCTTGACCGAGAAGGTCGCTCGCCGCGGCTACCACGTCACCCGCGAGTACGAGATCGACCCGCTGCATGCTCTGCTCGTGCGCGACGTGATGGCAACAGACGTGTTGAGCGTGCAGCCGCAGACATCCACCGACGAGCTGTACGAGCGCCTGCCGGAGGGCAGCGCCGAGCGCCGCCAGCGCCTGTACCCCGTGTTGGATTCTGGCGAGCGTCTCGTCGGCGTCGTGGCGTTCTCCGATGTGATTGCCGCGCACCGGTCCGCCAGCGCAATCAAGGTCAGCGAGCTCGCACGCCAGCCGATGATCGCATTCGCCGACGAGACCCTGCGCGAGGTCGCCGACAGGATGGTCTCAAGCGGACACGGCGTGCTGCCCGTCGCCGACCGGGAGAGCCCTCAGCGGCTGCTGGGGCTGGTGAGCCAGTTCGACTTGCTCAAGGCACACGAGCGCGTGTTGATCGAGGAACGCCACCGTGAGCGCCCACTCCGGCCGGGCCCAAAGATCTCAGAGCCCGGCAAGCTGCTCCCTATCCACGAGCCGACGATATGAGCCCAGCCGCCGCTGTTCGCCCGTTGCTCGACGAGGATTATCAGCGCCTGCTCGCGTTTCGCAAGGAGCTGCGGGAGTTCCTGCGCTGGAGCGAGCAGGCCGCTGACGCCAGCGGCCTGACGCCCTCACTTCACCAACTGCTGCTCGTCATACGCGGCCACCCCACCACAGCGGGTCCGACGATCGGCCAGGCGGCCGAAGCGCTGCACGTACGCCACCACAGCGCCGTCGGGCTCGCTCAGCGCGCGGAGATCGCCGGGCTGATCAACCGCGAGCGCGATCCGCTCGATCAGCGTCGCATACACCTCGCGCTCACCGACCGAGGACGCCGGCAGCTGGAGACCTTGACAAGAGCGCACCTGCCACGCATCGAGGCACTCGCCGGGATGCTCGATCAAGTCCTGCAGGGGTCTGGGGTCCCAAAGCAGCCGTGAATCACGTCTGGTTTGTCGTCCGCTGGCTGCATCGAGCGTCAGCTCTCAAGAGCCAGCCGCTCGTGGACGGAGCGCACCGCGCTCGATCCCTCGCCCACGGCGGAGGCGACTCGCTTCATCGAGCCGTGCCGGACGTCGCCGACAGCGAATACTCCGAACCTGGAGGTCTCGAACGGCAGCGCATTTGCTGTCTCGGCACCGAGCGAGCCGGGCAGCTGACGGTCGGTGAGGATGAACCCGTCGCTGTCGAGCAGCACGCTGTCGCCCAGCCACGCTGTCGCCGGGCGGGCACCTATGAAGCAGAACAGACCTGCGCACGCAATCTCCTGCTCACTGCCGGTCTTGTGCGCGAGCGTTGCCCCTTCGAGATGGTCGCGACCGGTGAGCGCCTGAACTTCAACGCCGGTCATGAGGTCGATCTGCGGGTCGGCGGCGATCCGCTCGATCAGATACTGAGACATGCTCTGGGTGAGATCATCCCGTCGGATCGCGATCGTGACGCTGCAATTGTTCTGGGCCAGGTAGATCGCAGCCTGACCGGCGGAGTTTCCGCCGCCGATGACCAACACGGGCGTTCCGCTACAGACGCGCACCTCGAGATCTGTCGCGGCGTAGTACACACCGGCGCCCTCGAAGCGCTCGAGATCCTCGACGTCAAGCCGCCGGTAGCGCGCCCCCGAGGCGACGATCACCGCACGTGTCGGAACCTCGCTGCCGTCGCGCAGCACGACGACATGGAAGCTGGCCTCCGATCGCAGCCCCGTCACCTCGCATGGGGCGTTCAAGCGAGCCCCGAGTCGCATCGCTTGCACGGCGGTCTTGCCGGTGAGCTCCTCACCGGAGATGCCGTTCGGGAATCCCGCGTAGTTCTCGATCCGCGAGCTGGCGCCGGCTTGCCCACCGATGGCCACCGCGTCAAGGGAGACGGTGCGCAGGCCCTCCGAGGCGCCGTAGACAGCGGCGGCGAGACCAGCCGGGCCGCTGCCGACGACCACCAGATCGAAGATGTAGCCCGGCGTGGGCTGGAAGGTCAAGCCAAGGTGCTCCGCGAAGATCGCGGGCGAGGGATGGCGCAGAGTCTCGGTAGCGGTGATCACAGCGGGAACGTCCTGCGCTTGCAGACCCATCGGCGCGAGGAAAGAGTCGAGGTCCTCGGCGTCCTCGACATCGATCCAGGTGTGCGCTAGATGGGAGTGTTCGGCGAACGAGCGCAGGCTCATCGCCTCGGGGGAATAGCGCGAGCCGATGATCCGGATCGCCAGCGCCCCCTCTCCGGATCGCAGGGACTCGCGGCGTGCGAGCAGCGCGTTGAAGATGATTTCGGAGAGCGCCGGACGGACGCTCATGAGCCGGCGGAGCTCGGCCTGGGCGATCATCAACACCCGCCCCGGCCGAGAGACGCGAGCGGTCAGAAAGCGGCGCTGGCCGGTCAGCAGCGTCAGCTCGCCGACGAAGCTGCTTGGCCCGAACTCGGCGACTAGGATCTCATCCGCGCCGCTTGGCCGAACGACCTGTACTACGCCCTCCAGGACGACGAACAGATCGTAAGACGCCTCCCCGGCTTGGAAAAGCAAGTCTCCGGCCCGAGTAGCCCTCTCGCTGCCGAACGTGGCCATGTCCGCGAGCTCGGACGTGCTCAGCAGAGGCGAAGCGACGGAGTCCCCGGAGCTGCTCGCGCTCATCGCCGCAACTCGTGCGGCGGCTTGTGGTGCCGGTCAAACCCCATCCGACCTCCGAAGATATCTCACGCGTTGCGTTCTACACGGGACCTCGTGCGGCGTTGAGCTGTCCCTGACCACTCGCCTCGGGAACGTCATCGCCTACGTGCGCGGTCGTGCCGAGACGTGCTTCCCACCACGCGACCGGCACGATCTTCACGGCGAGGTCGAGCGTTCCCCTGTCCAGCTGCTCGGCGAGCTGGATAATCGCGACGAGTCGCTGGGTGAGACGATCGTCATCCATGTCACCGGTGATCTGGACAGCGGGGTTGCTTCGAGCCCGATGCTGGCGCAGCTGGTCTTCATCGCTGGGCTCGGACTGATCGAGAAGGCTCCCCAGCCAGGCAAGGCTTCCAGCGAGCTCCACGTGACGATCCACCACCTCCGCATAGGCGTCGGTGCCTAGCATCACGGCGGCCCATCTTCCCAGCACCTCGTCGTTGTGAACCACCAGTCTCACAACCTGGTCTCGCAAAGCTCGACGCCGATCGGCGTCGGCGAGCAGGCCGTGAACGGCCTTGGTCAGGCGTGGCGTGTCGCGCACCACGAGGGCGGCTGCGTCGATCGCCGCCGACGGGTTCGTGTCGGTCGGCATCAGGCCGGCGAGCTCTACCACCGCCGTCCAGACCATGCGCGCATCGCGAACCAGCTCAAGCATCACGTACTGCGCCAGCACCCTCCAGCGTCGGCGCCCGCGGATCTCCAGTGCCTCGTTCACGACCGCCACCGACAGCATCACGACGATCGCGCTGGAGGCAAGACCGGCGAGGAGCGGGTGACGCGCCCACAGATGCTCGGCGAACTGTTCGGAGGCGATCGCCGCGGCCAGGGCGAGTAGCGCCAGGGCGGCGCCGACGCGCGTTTGACGCAGGTAGGACTCGACTGATTCTGAGCGTCGGGGTCCAGAGGAGCGCAGCGACATTTGACCGAGCTTACGCTCCACCTTGCGCAGCTCGGCTTGCACCCAGACGGTGCCGCACATGCCGGAGCTCGCGCCGTCCACGGCGAGTGGCTTGTAGCGCAGGGACTGGCTTGTAGCGCAGGGGACTCGCTTGTAGCGCAGGGGACTGGTCGCAGGCGGACGGGACTCCCAGTCGAGCTCTTCAGCGCCCCCGGAAATCGAGGAGTTGTGGATCCACTGGAATACATCGAGGCGCAATCCCATCTTTGATAGACATCCGGCTGATAGCTACATCGCGCGAGAAGCAGTTGACCCTGGTCGCAGCCGTGCTCGGTACGAGCGTGGTTTTCCTCGACGCGACCGTGACGAGTGTCGCGTTGCCGGCGATTCGAGGCGACCTTGGTGGTGGTCTGGCGGGCCAGCAGTGGGTGACGAACGCGTACTTGCTGGCGCTCTCCTCGCTGTTGTTGATCGGCGGCTCGCTTGGAGACATATTGGGTCAGAAGCGCGTGTTCTTGGTTGGCGTTGCCGGGTTCGGCCTCACTTCGGCTCTCTGCGCGGTCGCGTCGTCAATCCCCGAGTTGTGCTTGTTTCGGTCGATGCAGGGGGTGTGCGCGGCACTGGTGACGCCTACCGCACTCGCGGTGATCGTCCACGTGTTTCCCGAGGACGAGCGGGCCAGAGCGATTGGGACGTGGACCGCGCTCAGCTCGATCGTCGGGGTTATCGGACCGTTCGTCGGGGGAGTGTTGATCGCTGCCGGCTCGTGGCGCCTGATCTTTTTGCTCAATGCACCGCTCGTGCTCGTGACCGTGACACTGATTGCTCGTGGCGTGCCTCAGAGCGCGAGCGCGGGCACTGGCGGGCGTCTGGACTTCCTCGGGGCATTCTTGGCGGCGCTCGCGCTCTCCGGTTCGGTGTTCGCTGTGACCGAGGAGCCGGCGCGCGGATGGAGCGCCCTGGTGGTCGGCTCGCTCGCGGTAGGGATTCTGGGAGCGATCGCGTTTGTTGCGCACGAGACGCGAGCTCGTGCGCCGATGCTCCCGTTGAACCTGTTTCGCGAGCGCAACTTCACGATCGGAAACGTGGCGACATTGACTGCCTACCTTGGGCTGGGGGGTGTGATCTTTCTGCTGCCTGTGTTTCTGCAGGAGGTCAGCGGCTACAGCCCCGTTCAGGCAGGGCTTGCGCTTCTGCCGGTCACCTCGCTGATGATCGTGCTCTCCCGCCGCTTCGGCGCGCTCGCCGACCGCATCGGGTCGCGGGTGCTGATAAGCCTCGGGGCGCTGGTTGCCAGCTGCGGCCTTTTGCTCTTGGTGCGTGTCGATCAGCGCGCCGATTACCTCAGCGAGGTCCTACCGGGGCTGCTCGTGTTCGGGTTGGGACTCGCGATGCTCGTCGCGCCGTTGACAGCCACGGTCCTTGGGGCAGTGGAGGAGGATCACGCAGGCGTCGCCGCCGCGGTGAATACGACGCTCTCACGCGTCGCGCAGCTTTTCGCGGTCGCTGTGCTGGGAGCCGTCGTCTCTGTTGCGTTTGCTAGTCGCGTCGACGTGACGCTGGGCCGGTCCGCGATCAATCCCGCTGGCCGCTCGGCGATCAGCCGCGCCAAGCGACAGCCGCTCGGCTCGCCCAGCCTAATTGGAGTGCCTCCCGGCGAGCGGGTCCTCCTACGCGCGACCTTCGAGGAAGCATCCGTGCATGCCTTCCGTGTTGCGGACATAATCGCAGCCATACTCGTCGCCAGCGGAGGTCTGATTGCGCTCGCAGGGATCCGCAATCCCCGTCGCAGGGTGGCCGCCGAGCTATGCCCAGCCGGGGCACTCTGCGGAGCCAGCCAAGAACTCGTCAGTACTGGCCCGGCCGTCTAGCGAAATCGGGGCTTCGGTCTAGCGCGGGCTCAGCCGAATCGATTAACCTTCGTAATCACACTTGGAAGGGTGGCAGAGCGGTTGAATGCACCGGTCTTGAAAACCGGCAGGCGGGCAACCCCCGCCTCGGGGGTTCGAATCCCCCCCCTTCCGTAAGATCTGGAGCTGGCTCACGCCCGGAGGGATCGTCGACCGTGAGGGTGTGCCAGGCACGCTCGCTGAATACTTCGAGATCTCGAAGGTCGAGGACTACGACGTGCTGATGGATCACTGCAGTCGAGGGTCCACAGCTGCGGCCGAGGCGGCGGAGTAAGTGAATTCGGCATTCACTCGGGGTCCCCGCCGACCGTATTCGGTAGCCACTGAGGTGGGGTCCAGTCCCCCTCTGGGTCGGTGGTTTGCCCCACCTCGATCAGATGACCGTCGGGATCGCGGATGTAGCAACGAATCTCGTACGCATGCTGCTTCGGCGGCGTCAGGAATTGAGCACCACGGGCGCTCCACTCGGCGTACACAGCCTCGATGTCCTTGACCCGGATATTGAGGAAACTGCTGACCCGGTCTAGGTCACGTGGCGTCTGGAGCGTCACCGCGGGCTTGTCGTCGGTCGGGTCTCCGCCACGATTGATGACGATCCAGCTGTTGGCGAGCGCGACGTTGGTCGGTTCTCCGGAGCGTTCCAACGTGCCGCCGAGCACATCGGTGTAAAAGCGCCGAGAACGCTCAACGTCGTTCGAGACGATGAAGTGGGTCAACACAATTCCCTCTGTGGGCGGTCCTGTTTCGGCCATCTGCCACCTCCACTTGTTGGGACTCATACCCCTTACGGGCGGGTTTGCAGCCGATATTGTGATGATCGGGGACTCTACCTCGTCCCATGGTAAAGCTATACGCCATCACGTTTTCCCGGGGGCGAAGGGCCCGACCGAAGAGATGCCTCCGGCCAGGGCCGCGGAGCGATCAGGCCCCACTGGTCAATGACCCTGCCTCTGCGGGTCCGACTACGAGGTCGTGAAGGTCGCCGTCCACCTCGAGTCGACTGGACTGTTGGAGTCCGCCGGCCTTCACCGGCTCGAAGCCGGCTGTTCGGATCAACCGCTTGACTTCCTCGCCGGCACGGTCGTCGTCGGTCACGTAGAAGAGGACCGCCAGCTGCGGTGATCGCTTGCTAGAGGACTCGAGGAGATCGGCCGAAAGAGTTCCAAACGCCATCGTCAAGCACGCGCCCGCCGGCAGCCACCCGGCTAGGACCTCGCCAGAGGCTTGCCCTTTCGGCAGCAGACGTGAGACGTTACCTTGTGCGTCGATGCCGAGCGGGTTGCTCGGAACGACCACGAGCTTGTCGCCTAGCCGGTCGGCGATCTCGTCGAGGACGCCCTCGAGCGCCGTAAACCGTAGCGCGAGGACGACGGCATCAGCGCCCTGCAGCGCGTCGCGATTGTCGCCGGCGAGGACCGCGGCTGGACCGATGTCTGCAGCCAGCGTTCGTGCCGACTCATTGTCGGCGCTCGAGAGCCGCAGGGTCTCCCCGCCTGAGGCCAGCAGGCGTGCGATGACCGATCCGAGCGTCCCGGTGCCGATGACCGCGGTCGTCATGACTCCTCGGCGGCCGTACTCGATGGCCACTGAGGCGGGGTCCAGTCCCCGTCTGGGTCGGTGGTTTGCCCCACCTCGATTAGATGACCGTCGGGATCGCGGATGTAGCAACGAATCTCGTACGCATGCTGCTTCGGCGGTGTCAGGAATTGAGCACCACGGGCGCTCCACTCGGCGTACACGGCCTCAATGTCCTTGACCCGGATATTGAGAAAGCTGCTGACCCGGTCTAGGTCGCGTGGCGTCTCCAACGTCACCGCGGGCTTGTCGTCGGTCGGGCCTCCACCTACGTTGATGATGATCCAACTGTTGGATAGCGCGACGTAGGTCAGCCCTCCGGGGCCGGAGAAGGCCACCCTGCCGCCGAGCACCTCGGTGTAAAAGCGCCGGGAGCGCTCTACATCATCTGAAACGATGAAATGAGCCAAGACCATCTGCTCGTCGATGCTGCTCATGCTGACCTCCGTCGTTGGAATTAACTCAATAATCACACCACGGTCAGCGTCCTGCGCTTTGGCCGCCATCGATGTGCAAGATCTCTCCAGTCACGAAGGGCGCCGACTCGAGATATAGGACTCCACCGACCACATCATCGATCTCGCCCACCCGACCGAGAGGGTGCAACGCACCCATCCCTACGTAGGAGCTGTCGTCGTGCGTTTTGATCACACCCAGAGAAACGGCATTTACCCGTAGGCCGCGTGAGGCATACTCGATCGCGAGCGATCCGGTGACCGCAGCCAACCCCCCCTTGGTGAGGGTTTGCAGTGCGGCCGGCGTTTTGCTTTCCGCGTACTCGGCCAGCGTCGTCGAGACATTGACGATGTGCCCGGCACCACGATCGAGCATCTGTTTGATCGTGCGCGTCGTGATGTGGAAGAAGCCCGCGAGGTTGACAGCGGTCAGGGCGCTGAAGTCCTCGAGGGTGTAGTCCGTGAAAGGCTTGCCGATGTAGATCCCAGCGTTGTTGATCAACGTGTCGATCCGGCCATAGCGCTCGATTGCCTCGCTGACGACACGCTGCGCCGTGTCGGGGTCGGCAATGTCCCCCGCGACGGTCACGATGCCGGCATCCGCGGAAGGCTCGACCGATAGGGCGGTGGCAATCACGATGTACCCGCGCTCACGGTAAGCCCTCGCGAGACCCGCGCCGATGCCCTGCGAGGCGCCTGTGATGATCGCGACCTTCTCGTTGTTGCTCACGACGATCTGCTCATGTTGGCACCCCACAGGTTGACATCTGCTCGGATAAGAGGAAAGTATGGGCGACCCGACGGGAGCGTGGAGGCAATATGAGCAGTGTCCAGGCCGGTGAGTTCAAGCTCGAGGTCGTGGTGTTGCCGGTCTCAGATGTCGACCGGGCGAAGGAGTTCTACGCGAGCCTCGGCTGGAGACTCGACGCGGACGTGACCGCGGACGGGGACTTGCATCTGGTCCAGTTCACGCCGCCTGGCTCCGGGTGCTCCATTCAATTTGGTAGGAACGTCACGTCCGCCGAGCCCGGTTCGGTGGAGAGCGTCTACCTAAGCGTCTCCGATATCGAGGCGGCGCGTGAGGATCTGCTGGCACGCGGCGTGGAAGTGAGCGAGGTGTTCCACGAGCGGGCATTGGGCGCTCGGTTCCACGATCCCGGTCGTGTGCCCGGGCCGGCGCTTGACCACAGCACCTACGGCTCGTTCGCTGAGTTCACCGATCCAGATGGCAATGGGTGGCTGCTCCAGGAGATCACGGCGCGGCTGCCGGGTCGCTGAAGGGAGCTATGTGAGCAGCGACTATGACGTGATCGTGCTCGGCGGCGGCTCCCCGGGCGAGCATTGTGCGGGTGCGCTGGCGGAGGGCGGTCTGCGTGTGGCGGTCGTGGAGCGAGAGCTCGTGGGAGGGGAGTGCTCCTACTGGGCTTGCATTCCCTCAAAGACGCTGCTGCGCCCGGGCGAGGCGGTCCATGGGGCGCACGAGGCCGCCGCGAGCGCCGAGGTCGACATCGAGGCGGCGCTCGCCTGGCGTGACGTCATGGTCTCCGACTATTCCGACGCCCGACAGGAGCGCTGGCTGGCCGATCGCGGGATCGAGTTGCTGCGCGGCAGCGGGCGGCTCGCCGGCCCCGGCGTGGTCGAGGTCAACGGCGTGCGCCACACCGCAGACCACGTGGTCCTCGCCAACGGCGCCGATCCGGTCATGCCGCCCGTACCAGGGTTGCGCGAGCTCGACGGCGTTTGGAGCAACCGCGAGGTGACCTCCATGAAGGAGGTTCCGCGCCGTCTGCTGATCCTCGGCGGCGGCCCGGTCGGCGTGGAGATGGCGCAGGCCGTGCGACGGCTCGGCGGCGAGGTAGCGGTGATCGACATGGCCGAGCACGTGCTCGGGCGGGAGCCCGCGACGCTCGGTGAGGCGCTCGGCGAGGTTCTGCGCAGTGAAGGCATCGAGCTCGTCCTGTCCGCGAACGCGAGCGCCGCACGACGCGAGGGCGAGGACTACATCGTCGAGATCGACGACGGACGCGAGCTACGCGGCGAGAAGCTGCTCGTCGCCACCGGCCGGCGTCCGCGAGTGCTTGGGCTCGGCCTTGAGACCGTCGGCGTTGAGGCAAACGCACACGGAGTCCCAGTCGACGCACACCTGCGAGCGGCGGCGAACCTGTGGGCGATCGGCGACGTAAACGGGCAGTGGCCGCTCACCCACGTCGGCAAGTACGAGGGCGAGGTGGTCGCCGCCAACATCCTCGGCGAGCCCCGAAAGGTCAACTACGAGGCCGTTCCCCGGGTCGTCTACACCGACCCGCAAGCGGCGGCGGTGGGCGCATCCGCCGGGCGCTTCAGCGCCATGGTCCCGCTGTCGGAGGTGGCGAAGACCGCGACCTACACGCGCGCCTACGCCGACAGCAACGGCTTCTTGGCGCTGCTCAGCGACGGCGCGCAGCTGACGGGTGCCTACGCGCTTGGCCCCGAGGCGGGCGAGTGGTTGCAGCAGGCGACGCTCGCGATCCGCGCCCAGGTCCCCCTCGGCGTTCTGACGGACACGATCCAGCCGTTCCCGACGTTCTCGGAGATCTTCGTCGCCGCGCTGAAGACGCTCCGCGGCGAGATCGCGGCAGCGTCCAAGGCCGTCGGCGCGAGACCATCAATGGCAAGCTGACGGAGAGACTACGACGACCGCAACGGGTGCGCGTGTCGATGCGCGTCGGCGCGGACGCCGCGTTGGACTGAGCGCCGCTGTGCGAGGCGAAGCCTTGCCCTGGGTACTACAGGCAGGAGACGAGTTCGGCCACGATTTCCGCAGCGGGCTGTGTCTGTTTGGCGAGCGCAACGCTCTGTCCGGCCCACAGCGATAGCGCCTCGATCTCACCGGTCGTTCCGACCATCGGGGGCGCGGGGGAATATCGAAGGATGGGTTCGCCCGAAGCGAACTGCGCTATCAGCCCTTCTTCCGGTCGACTTCCCAGTGGCGGGCGGCCCGCGGCCTCCCACATCTCCGCGGTCGAGTTGTGGATGGCGCGGTGCGGGGATGCCGGCCATCCCACGTCATACAGGTCGGGGTACCACTCCGCATCGGTCTCCGTCGCGGCGATCAGGCGGCGCCGATACTCCTCGTGGATCGGCATCTCATCGGCCAACAGGAACCGCGTGCCTAGCAAGGCGGCCTGCGCGCCGAGGGCGAGCACGGCCGCGACCCCTCGAGCATCGCCGATCCCACCGGCCGCAATGACCGGCACCGGCGCGACCGCGTCAACCACCGCCGGCACCAACGGGAGCGTTGCCACGCCACCCCACACGTGTCCGCCGGCCTCCCAGCCCTGTGCAACGACGATGTCCACTCCACATCCAACCGCGCGCCGCGCTTCCTCGGCACTCCCGACCGTGTGCATCACAAGCCCTCCGGCCTCGTGCACCGGCCCGACATAGCTGCTGGGATCGCCCCAGATGAAGGACACGATCCGCAGGCCGGCGGCAAGCGACTGATCGACCCGACGGCGCTGATCGGTGTTGAGGACGAAGTTGCCCGCAAACGGTCGGTCGGTGAGGGTTGCCGCTGCGCGAACCGGGTCTCCGGCGTCATCGGCCCATGACAGCCCCATGCTGCCGAGACCGCCGGCATTTGAGACGGCGGCAGGCAAGCGAGGATCCACAGCCAGTGGCGCCTCGACGATCGGATGTTCGATCCCCAGCAGCTCGCACACCGGCGTGTGGGCACTCATCGAGATGGCCTCTTTTCTGGCGCTCGCGGCGCCGGTTGACTAGGCTCAATGTAGACCCGAACGGCTTCCGTAACGCCCGGGTTACCACCTGCCCAGCCCGTGCCGCGGAACGGGGCCGGACTCGTGGAGGACCGGGAGCGATTGGACGGGATGGCAGCCATCGTGGTCGTCACTCCTCAACCATAGACAGGAGCAGACCATGCGCAGCGACATCACCACTGGCGCCACCTTCCCCGACTACGAACTGGCCGACCACGAGAACGTGCCCCGAAAGCTCAGCGAGATCCAGGGCGAGGACCCCTTGATTCTCACGCTCGCACGTGGGAACTACTGCCCCAAGGAGCACCAGCAGCACCTCGAGCTCGCCGCCAACTACCCCAAGATCGCGGTCGCCTACACGAAAATCGCGACGATCTCGACCGATACCCATCACTCAAGCCAGGAGTTCCGCGCGTCGGTTGGCGCGCAGTGGCCGTTCCTCTCCGACCCGGAGCGGACCGTCCAGAAGGACCTCGACATCCAGGAGTACACCGACCCCGAGCACGACCCGATGATCCCCCACACCTTCGTGCTTCGGCCCGGGCTCCTCATCCACAACATCTACAACGGCTACTGGTTCTGGGGGCGCCCCTCCATCGTGGATCTCTGGCACGACCTACGGACCGTGACCAGCGAGATCCGCCCCGACTGGGACCTGAGCAAGCCCGGGCTGCGCGAAGCGTGGGACGCCGGCGACTACTCGCCATTTCACGGATGGGACAAGCGCTCCCCTCAGTCGACGCCGTCGTCTTATGCGGCTGATTAGCTGTGGCCTGTGCTTGGTCTGCCCCCTGGCGTCACCGCGTGCCTGTTCGATCTCGATGGTGTGCTGACGCAGACGGCCAGGGTACACGCGGCCGCGTGGAAGCAGATGTTCGACGACTATCTGCGCAGCCACGCCGAGCGCACAGGCGAGAAGTTCGTTCCTTTCGACGCGGTCCGGGACTACGACGAATACGTCGACGGCAAGCCCCGCTATGACGGCGTGCGCTCGCTCCTGGCCTCGCGCGGAGTACAGCTACCGGAGGGTGACCCCGACGACCCGCCAAGCGCCGAGACGATCCACGGCCTTGGCAGTCGCAAGAACGAGATCGTGCTGCGACTAATCCGCGAGCAGGGCGTGCAGCCCTACGAGGGCTCGGTTCGCTACGTGAAGGCTGTCCGCGGGGCGGGGCTGCGCCGCGCGGTCGTTTCATCGAGCGAGAACTGCCGTGACGTTCTCCTAGCGGCCGGCATCGCGGACCTGTTCGAGGAGGTCATCGACGGGGTGCTCACCGAGCGCGAGCATCTGAACGGCAAGCCCGCGCCCGACACGTATCTCGCGGGTGCGCGCGCATTGGCTGTCGAGCCCGCTCAGGCGGCTGTCTTCGAGGACGCGCTGGCAGGTGTCCAAGCCGGGCGCGTGGGCCGCTTCGGCTTCGTTGTGGGCGTCGACCGGGTCGGCCAGGCGCAGGCCCTGCGGGCCCACGGCGCCGACGTCGTCGTAGGCGACCTTGCCGAGTTGCTGTAGGCGTCGTGATTAACCATCCCGCCTTCGTGGTCGAGCCGTGGTCTGTGCACGAGACCGAGCTCCAAGTGGACAGACTCGCGCAAACGGAGTCGATCTTCGCGTTGGGTAACGGACACATCGGCCTGCGCGGGAACCTCGACGAGGGCGAGCCGGCCGGCTTGCCGGGCACCTACCTGGCCGGCTTCTACGAGGTGCGGCCGCTGCCCTACGCAGAGGCGGGCTACGGCTTCCCCGAGGCCGGCGAGACGGTCATCAACGTGACCAATGGCAAGCTCATCCGCCTGCTGGTGGAGGACGAGCCGCTCGACATCCGCTACGGCGAGCTGCGCAGCCACGAACGCGTGCTCGATCTTCGCGCCGGCGTGCTGCGACGCAAGCTCGAGTGGGTGTCGCCGACGGGCCGTGCGATCCGGATCTCCTCGACGCGCCTCGTCTCACTCGCGCAACGGGCGGTGGCGGCGATCCGCTACGAGGTCGAGGCAGTTGACGGCACCACGCCGGTCGTGGTGCAATCCGAGCTGGTCGCCAACGAGAAGCTGACGGTCACCGAGAGCGATCCCCGTGCCGCCGCCGCACTCGCTTCGCCACTGCACTCGGTGTACTTCGGCGACCGGGATACGCGCGTGCTGCTGGAGCACTCGACCCATGCAAGCGGGCTGACGATGGCCGCCGCCATGGATCACATCATCGACGGGCCGCCACACATCGAGGCCAGCGCGGAGAGCTTCGAGGACATCGGCCGCCTGCTCGTGAGCGCGGACCTTGCGCCAGGAAAGCCGCTTCGCCTGGTGAAGTTCCTTGCATACGGGTGGTCTGCCGAGCGCTCGCCGCCGGCGATCCTCGACCAGGTCGCGGCGGCGCTGGCCGAGGCGCGACACCGCGGCTGGGACGGCCTGCTCGCCGAGCAACGTGAACACCTGGACGACTTCTGGGAGCGCGCCGACGTCGAGATCGACGGCGACGCCGAACTGCAGCAGGCGGTTCGCTTCAGCCTCTTCCACGCGCTCCAGGCGGGCGCGAGGGCCGAGCGGCGAGCGATCGCCGCCAAGGGTCTCACCGGGCCGGGATACGACGGGCACGCATTTTGGGATACCGAGACGTTTGTTCTACCGCTGCTGACCTATACGGTTCCGTCCGCCGCGCGCGATGCCTTGCGCTGGCGGCGGGCCACCCTCAAGCTCGCGCAAGAGCGCGCCAGCGCGCTCGGGCTGAAGGGCGCCGCGTTCGCGTGGCGCACGATCCGCGGGCAGGAGTGTTCGGGCTACTGGCCTGCGGGCACGGGAGCGTTTCACGTCAACGCGGACATTGCCGATGCCGTCCTGCGCTATCAGGCGGCCAGCGGTGATGAGGAGTTCGCGGGCGCCGAGGGCCTTGAGCTGCTCGTCGAAACGGCCCGCTTGTGGCGCTCATTGGGGCATCACGACGATGCCGGGCGCTTCCGGATCGACGGGGTGACCGGGCCCGACGAGTACAGCGCGATCGCCGACAACAATGTGTACACGAACCTGATGGCCGAGCGGAACCTGCGTGCAGCCTTCGACGCCACCCAACGCCACCCGCAACGGGCCGCCGAGCTGGGCGTCGACGAGGAGGAGGCGGCCAGCTGGCGCGACGCCGCCCAGGCGATGCTGATTGCATTCGACGAGCAGCGGGGAGTCCACGCGCAGGCCCAGTCCTACACAGAACACGAGGTCTGGGACTTCGCCGCGACGAGTACCGCGCAGTATCCGCTGTTCCTGCACTTCCCGTACTTCGACCTCTACCGCAAGCAGGTCGTCAAGCAGGCCGATCTCGTGCTGGCGCTGCACCTGCGCGGCGATGCCTTCAGCGACGAGCAGAAGGCGCGCGACTTCGCCTACTACGAGCGGCTGACCGTGCGCGACTCCTCGCTGTCGGCGTGCACCCAGGCGGTCATCGCCGCGGAGGTCGGCCATCTCGAGCTGGCCTACGACTACTTCAGCGAGGCCGCGCTCATCGATCTCGACGACATCCAGCACAACGCGCGCGACGGCCTACACATAGCGTCGCTGGCCGGGACTTGGATCGGCGCCGTCGCGGGCTTCGGCGGGATGCGTGATCACGACGGGATCCTGAGCTTCACCCCGCGTCTGCCCCAGGCGCTGGCCCGGCTGGCGTTTCGCCTCTGCGTACGCGGCCACAGGCTGTTGGTCGAGGTCGGCCACGAGCAAGCGACCTACTCACTGCTGCGAGGCTCATCGCTTCAGATCGTCCATCATGGCGAGCAGGCGACGGTCCGCGCGAAACGACCCGTGACGCGGTCGATCCCAGCGGCACCCGCCGTCGAGAAGGTCAGCCAGCCCGCCGGACGCGCGCCGCGACGGCGCGGAAAATCATCGCGAAGCCAGGCTTAGGCTGGCGAAATCGGGCATGTTTCACCTGGTCTGCTAGCTGCGCGACGGCGACCGGGTGTTTGAGACCTACTGGACCAATGGCCGCGGCGCCGAGGCGATGGACTACAGCTACGCGCTGATGACAGGACCGTGTGACGCTCCTTGACCGCGGTCATATTGGCGAGGCGCAAGGCGCCGGGCGGGGGGCAACTCTCGAGCAGTGTTCGGGCAGAACTGGCGCGAGCCGTGGCGCGAGCAGTCAGTTTTTGGCTCAACAGAGCCAAAATCGCCTGGCCTTGAAAACCGGCAAGCGGGTAACCCCCGCTTCGGGGGTTCGAATCCCCCCCTTCCGTCCGTTTCCCGAAGGACTGGCGCGAGTTGTGGCGCGAGCAGCCAGTTTTTGGCTCAACAGAGCCAAAATCGCCTGGTCTTGAAAACCTTAAGCGCCGAAAGTCGCGCTTCCCAAGCCGCCCCCAAATTTTGGCTTTCCTGAGCGGTTTTCCGCATGGTTGAGCGGATACGGCGGGATGTCCGTTTCGCGCGGGATGCGCCGTAGTACCGCTGGAAACCGCTTGAGACCGCTCGATCCGCACTTGGACTGGCGCGAGTTTGGCGCAAAAACGGGGAGTGGGTTGAGGGCTACCGATATCGCCCCCTGATCCGACGAGCCGTAAGATGATGTACAGATTACTTCTTTTTGCGGTATTCTATACAAGTAATGCCGGGGCGCGTCTACACCGAGCTGCTGGATCTAGCGCATGACCAGCATGGGTATCTGCGTGCCGAGGACGTGCGCGAGGCGGGCTTCGATCCCAAGCGCCTGGTCGACTATGAGCGTCGCGGCGTGGCCGAGCGCGTGGCTTACGGCGTCTACCGGATGACGGCGATCCCGCCAGATGAGCTGGAGGAGTACATGCGCGCAGCGCTCTGGCCGATGGGCGCCGGGGTTCTGTCCCACGAGACGGCGCTCGACCTGTATGAGCTGTGCGACGTGAACCCCGCGGTCATCGATGTGACCGTGCCGCGCCGCTATCGCACCCACCGCCCGTTACCCCCGCTGTACCGGCTGCATTCTCGCGACATGCCAGATGAGCAGATGGGGCGACTGCAGGGACTGCCGATCGTGACGCCACTGAGAGCGATCCTCGATGGGATCGAGACCTATGTGCGGGGCGAGCTGATCGAACAGGCCATCCAGACCGCCGAGCAGCAGAGCCTCATCACCCCCGCTGACGCCACTCGCGCACGGGACGCCCTCGCCGCGCGTCATCCGGGAGCGAGCAGTGAGCGATAGACGCTATGACACTCCGCCCCGGAACCGCCGCGCGCTTGAGCAGCGACTGCGTAACGTCATCGCGGACACGCAGCTTCAACAGCGCGCACGCCGGCAGCTCGGAAACGTCGCCCTCGCTGCCATGCTTATGCGCCACGTGCGCGATGAGCACGACGAGCCCGTGTTCCTGATCAAGGGAGGCGTGGCGGTCGAACTGCTGCTCGGACTCCGGGCGCGCGCCACGAAGGATCTCGACGCCACAGCGCGCCTGACCGGCGATGAGATCGGCCCGCGGCTGCGTGCCGCGCTGGCTCACGGCTGGGAGGGATTCACCTTCAGGCTGACCGGACTTGAGCAGGTTCGCGACACCACGGCCCTCCGAGGCGATGTCAAGGTCAGCTATCAGGGCGACCCGTGGAGCACCGTGCAGCTCGAGGTCTCGCCCGCCGAAGGGACTGCCGGCCACCAGATCCACTGGACAGACAACACGTTCATCAACCCGGAGCGTCTGGGTCTGCGCTCCCCCGGCGAACTGCCGCTCGTCACGATTGCGTACCTCATTGCGCAGAAGCTTCACGCCTGTACCGACCACACCGACCCAGAGCGCCCGAACGATCGCTACCGCGACCTCATCGACCTGATCCTCGTGGACCGACTCGTGCATACCGAGGACGACGCCAGCGACGGTGACGTTGGTCGGCCGAATCGCTCGCTCTTTCGCGCAGGCGCGCTGCCGCGCCCGCACGACAGGCGTAGTGTCCAAGGGTGCTGGCTCGCGCTACACAGAGGCGTCACTCGCGACGTCCGACGCGGCCGGCAGAGCGAAAGGGAGCGCGGATGGCTACTGATCTGGGCATCGACCCGTCGGGGAAGTCCTTCGCTACAGAAGGCCACTCGATGCTGATAGGGGGCGACTGGGTGCAGTCGCACTCGGGGCACACGTTCGAGACGGTGGACCCGGCGACGGGAGAGCCGCTGGCGACGGTGCCGCGGGGCGACTCCGAGGACATCGACAGGGCCGTGAAAACGGCGCGTGCGGCGTTCGAGGATGGCGACTGGCCGCGGATGACACCGGCAGCGCGCGGGCGCCTTCTACACCGCATCGGCGACCTCATCCTGGAGCACGGCGACGAGCTGGCGACGCTCGAGACGCTCGACAACGGCAAGCCGTTGACGGTGGCGCGCTTTGCGGACGTGCCGCTGTCAGCGGACAGCTTCCACTACATGTCGGGCTGGGCGACGAAGATCATGGGCTCGACGATCACGCCGTCGGTGGAGTTCATGCCGGGCACGGATTGGCACGCGTACACCCTGCGCGAGCCCGTGGGCGTGGCGGGGCAGATCATCCCCTGGAACGCCCCGCTGCTGATGGCGGCGTGGAAGCTCGCGCCGGCGCTCGCGTGCGGCTGCACAGTGGTGCTGAAGCCCGCGGAGGAGACGCCGCTATCGGCGCTGCGCCTGGCCGAGCTGATGCTCGAGGCGGGCCTCCCGTCGGGCGTGCTGAACGTGGTGACGGGCTTCGGCGAGGAGGCGGGCGCGCCGCTGGCGGCGCATCCCGACGTGGACAAGATCGCGTTCACTGGCTCCACGGAGGTGGGGCGGCTGATCGTGGGCGCGGCGGCGAAGAACCTGAAGAAGGTCTCACTGGAGCTGGGCGGCAAGTCGCCGAACGTGGTGTTCATGGATGCGGACCTAGAGACGGCGATCCCCGGCGCGGCGAACGCCATCTTCTTCAACCAGGGCCAGATGTGCTGCGCAGGCTCGCGCCTGTTCGCTCAGGAGAAGGTCTACGACGATGTGGTGAGCGGTGTGGCGGAGGCGGCGCGTTCGATCAAGCTCGGGCCGGGCTCTGACCCGCAGACGCAAATGGGCCCGCTGGTCTCGCAGACGCAGCTCGAGCGCGTGTGCGGCTATCTGCAGGCAGGCGAGTCGGAGGGCGCGGAGACCGTGACGGGCGGGCGCCGCCACGGCGAGCGCGGCTACTTCGTGGAGCCGACGGTGCTGGCGAACACGAACCCGAGGATGCGCGTGGAGGCGGAGGAGATCTTCGGCCCGGTCGTGACGGTGAGGCCGTTCAAGAGCGAGGAGGAACTAATCGCAGACGCGAACGAGACCGAATACGGCCTTGCGGCGGGGGTGTGGACACGCGACATCTCCAAGGCTCACCGCACGGCCAAGCGCCTGCGGGCGGGGACGGTGTGGATCAACACCTACAACGTCCTCGACTCCGCGCTGCCGTTCGGCGGCTATAAGGCCTCGGGCTGGGGCCGCGAGCTGGGCGCGGAGGGGCTGGAGCTGTATACGGAGGTGAAGACGGTGCTGGCGCAGCTGTAGCGCGCCCACATACAAAGGTGGGAGCGTGCCGCCTTGAGGGTGGCCTCCCTCTGCCTGAGAGCAGCATCGGCGTCTACGCGACCTGCTCACGAGAACACTCGATGAAGTTCTGGGACATACCCAAAGTGTCTTAAATTAAGCCGCCCGGACGACACCCCATTATGCGACACCCTCCACCATGAGCGGAAGCCGGCTCCGGTCTTAAGTAAACGCCAGCGCCGCTAGCCGACACTCCCCGTTGCGGCCACAGCGCCGCGACGGGAAGTATGCGCTCCGTGCCGAGCGGCCCATAACCGCGCCCCGTCCGGGAGGCAACTACAGTTCCGGCCCGGCTCCGAGCGTTAGCCGACCAGGGCCTGATCAAGGAGTCCGCCGCCGCGCCCGACCGCTGGATGATCGTCCTCGCCAGCGACCCCAGCGACGACGACTGAGCCAGCCGCGAATCGACTAGCCTTCCTGCTTCCGCGCGTGGAAGGGTGGCAGAGCGGTTGAATGCACCGGTCTTGAAAACCGGCAGGCGGGCGAACCCCGTCTCGGGGGTTCGAATCCCCCCCCTTCCGTAATCTGCAGCGCAAGGGTGGAGGAAAGATTGATGACGACTTCGTTTCCGACCACGTACCGAGCTATAGAACGAAAAGCAAGATGCTGATTCCATTCCTACTTTGAATCATGGTCGATGTAGGCATTAGTGCAGCGTTCCCGAAGTGGCTTGTCGATTCGTGGCGTTGGCTGTGAACGGGAGTTGAGGGGTAGCACGGGCTGCGCCGTGAAGCGGGTGTGGCCGGCAACCCGTCAGACTGCTGGGCATGGTCATCGATGTCTGGACGCAGCATCCAACGCTCCGGTTTCTCCGGCATGACATGTTCGATTCGCTGCGCCGCTGGACCGGCCAGGACGTCCCCGAGCGGGAGACACCGATCGAGGCCACGGTCGCGGCGCTCGACCATGCTGATGTGCGGTTCGGCTTGCTCAGCGCCTGGCATGCGCCACGGGAGGGCGCGCTGATCTCAAACGACGAGGTCGCCGGGTGGGTGGCGGCACACCCCGACCGCTTCGCCGGGCTCGCCGCCGTCGATCTCGACAAGCCGATGGATGCTGTCCGCGAGCTGCGCCGCTGCGTCATCGAGCATGACTTCAGGGGGCTGCGCGTCGTGCCGTGGCTGTGGGAAGCACCGCCCACCGATCGTCGCTACTACCCGCTGTATGCCGCTTGCGTCGAACTGGGCGTGCCGTTCTGCACTCAGGTCGGGCATACCGGGCCGCTGCGCCCGTCCGAGACCGGCCGCCCGATTCCCTACATCGATCAGGTCGCGCTGGATTTCCCCGAGCTGACGATCGTCGCCGGCCACACCGGCTACCCGTGGACGGAGGAGATGATCGCGGTCGCGCGCAAGCACGAGCGCGTCTACATCGACACCTCCGCCTACACCAGCCGGCGACTGCCACCCGAGCTGGTCTCATACATGAAGACCAAAGGCGGTCGCCACAAGGTGCTGTTCGGAACCAACTATCCGATGATCCCCCACAACAAGGCCCTCGAGGATCTCGACACGCTCGGCCTCGACGAGGAGACCCGCGAGCTGTACCTCAGCGCCAACGCCACACGGGTCTTCAACATCACCAACAGCGCCGCCGAATAACGGGCGCCGCCAAGCAGGAAACCAACGCCGCGAATCGACAAGCCACTTCGGGAACGCTGACTAGTCGACGTCGTCGGGTACCCAGCTGCCGCAGATGCGCGGTAGCTCATGTGCGGGTCTGCTCGTAGTAGGTGGCGTTGATCTCGATGTAGTGCTGCCACTCGTCCGGCACCTGGTCCTGGGCGAATATCGCATCGACCGGGCACGCCTCGACGCAGGCGTCGCAGTCGATGCACTCCGCCGGATCGATGTAGAGCAACTCCGCGGCGTCGTAGCCGGGCTCCTCGGGTGTCGGGTGGATGCAGTCGACTGGGCAGACCTCGACACAGGAGTTGTCCTTGGTGCCGATGCAGGGCTCGGTGATCACGTAGGTCATCGTCTGCGCCTTCCGTTATTCTTACATCCACATTGGGGAAAAGAATCTAGCAGGCCACCAAGCATTTTTACAGCGGCCCTGTAGGAAGTTAGATTTTCCTACCATGCTTGTGTAAAGTGGTTGACCGTGATCGACCTGCCGCTCGATATCGGCCCCGAGGACGCGCTCTCCCAGCCCACGCGAGCGCGTCTGTTCGCGCTGCTCGGAGAGCTTGGGCGGCCGGCCGGCACAGTCGAGCTCGCCGAGCGGTTCGGCCTGCACCCCAACGGTGTGCGCCTGCACTTGGAGCGCTTGGAGCGCGACGGGTTGCTGTTGCGCGCGAGCGAGCCCCAGCCACGTGGACGGCCGCGTGATAGCTGGAGGATTGCGCCCGACGCGCATCCCGGCGGGCGCGCGCCGCGCGCCAACGCAGACCTCGTTCGCTGGCTCGCCCGTGCGATGGGCTCGGGATCTCGCGGCCTGCGCGGCGTGGAGTCCACCGGACGGGAGATCGGACGCGAGCTCGCCTCGCGCCAGGGCAACACTGGCGCCGATGCGTTCCAGGCAGCTCTGACCGCGCTCGGTTTCCAGCCACAGATACAGGACCGCGGGGACAAGCAGATCACGGTCAGTCTTCGCAACTGTCCCTACCAGGACGCTGTTCGCGAGAACCAGCCGGTGATCTGCACGCTGCACAGAGGCATCACACGCGGGTTGCTCGACGTACAGGCGCCGGGCGCCAAGCTCGCCGGCTTTGAGCCGCGGGACCCCGATGCCGCCGGCTGCCTGATCAAGCTCACCGGGATCGCGGCTCGCCAGAGCGAGAAGTGAACCCAACCACCGGAGCGTCATGCTGACCGCGCTGGCGCTCGCGCCGGTCAAGCAGGCCTATCTGTTGCAGGCGCGCCAGATGCAGGCGCTGTCGTTCTCGGTGCACATTCCGCTCGTGTGCTTCGGGATCGCGCTGCCCGCGATCATCCTGTACGCCGAGTGGCGCTACCTGCGCACGGGCGATG
The DNA here is from genome assembly GCA_963725265.1 of uncultured Solirubrobacterales bacterium. Lineage (GTDB taxonomy): Bacteria > Actinomycetota > Thermoleophilia > Solirubrobacterales > Solirubrobacteraceae > Palsa-744. The sequence goes on along the minus strand of CAVRXP010000001.1, from coordinate 447,090 downwards.
AGCTGTATCGAGTCCTGGCCAAGCGCTGGACGCGGATCATGGCCGCGCTGTTCGCCGTCGGTGTGATCACCGGCACGATCCTCAGCTTCGAGATGGGCCTGCTGTGGCCGAACTTCACGGCGACGTTCGGCTCGGTCTTCGGCCTGGGCTTCGCCGTCGAGGGGTTCTCGTTCTTCATCGAGGCGATCTTCATCGGGATCTACGTCTACGGCTGGGACCGCCTCTCCCCGCGCGCGTACTTCGCCAGCGGCATCCCGATGGCGCTGGCCGGGATCACCGGCTCGCTGATGGTGATCGCGGTCAACGGCTGGATGAACCACCCCACGGGCTTTCGCCTGGCGGGTGGCAAGGCGGTCGACGTCCATCCGTTCAAGGCGCTGTTTGAGAACAGCTACTTCTGGCATGAGCTCGTGCACATGTACCTCGCCGGCTACATCGTCACCGGCTTTCTCCTTGCCGGCGCTTACGCGATCGGGCGGCTGCGCGGCAAATGGACGCGTTATGAGCGCACCGCGCTGGCGATCCCGCTGACGATCGCGGCGCTGGTCTCCCCCGTCCAGATCCTCGTCGGCGACTGGGCGGCGCGCGAAGTGGCGAAGACCCAGCCGCTCAAGCTCGCCGCGATCGAGGGGCTCGCGCACACGACCAAGGGCGCGCCCGAGCACCTGCTCGGCTGGTACTCGGGCGGCCAAGTTAAGTACGGGATCGAGATCCCGAAAATGCTGTCTCTGCTCGCGTTCCACAACCCGAACGCGACCGTTATCGGCCTGGACTCCGTGCCCGCCGCCGAACGTCCGCCGGACGTGAACGTGGTGCGCGTCGCGTTCCAGACGATGGTTGGGATCGGCACGCTGCTCGCGCTGCTCGCGGTTGTGTATCTGTTCGTCTTGTACCGGCGAAAACGGCTGCCCGAATCGGTGTGGTTCTACCGCGCGCTGGCGATCGCGGGGCCGTTGTCGGTAGTCGCGCTGATCGCCGGCTGGGTCACGACCGAGGTCGGCCGCCAACCGTGGGTCGTCTACCGCGTGATGCTCACCTCCCAGGCCGTCACCGGCGCCGGGGGCATCCCGATCGGCTACGGCGCGCTCGCACTGATCTACGTGGGTGTGGGCGTCGCGGTCGTGTGGATCCTGCGGCGCCTGGCCAAGATCCCGCTCGAGCTGCCCGAGGATTCGCCACCACCCCACTCTCGCGCCGCGGGGAGCGCCGCGGGAGGCGGCTGAGAAAAATGCATCTGTACGAGATTCCGTTGATCTTCGTGCTCGCCGGCCTGGTCTTGTACACGGTCCTGGCGGGCGCTGATTTCGGCGCGGGCTTCTGGCAGCTGGCCGCGGGCTCCGGCGAGCGCGGCGAGCGCATCCGCGACCACGCGCACCACTCGATGGCGACAGTGTGGGAGGCCAACCACGTGTGGCTGATCTTCGTCTTGACTGTCTTCTGGACGGCCTACCCGGTCGCGTTCGGCTCGATCGCCTCGACGCTGTGCGTCGCGCTGTTCATCGCCGCGGTGGGGATCATCTTTCGCGGCGCCGCCTACGCGCTGCGCGCGGGAACCAATACCGCGCGCGAGGTGCGGATGGTCGACACGGTCTCGGCGCTGTCCTCGATCCTCACCCCCTTCGCGCTCGGCGCCGCCGTCGGCGGGATCGCCTCACGGCGTGTGCCCGTCGGCAATGCGGCCGGCAACCTGATCACCAGCTGGCTCAACCCGACCTCGATCCTGATCGGCGTGCTCGCCGTCGCGACCTCCGCCTACCTCGCCGCCGTGTATCTCGCGGCCGACGCCGTGCGACTCGAGCAGCCCGAGCTCGCGCGGCAGTTCCGCGCACGCGCGCTCGGCGCAGAGCTCGCGGCCGGAGCGATCGCCGTGGGCGGCCTCGTGGTGTTGCGCTCCGACGCCCACCCGCTCTACCACCAGTTGCTCACCGGCGCCGGGCTGCCGGCACTGATCGTGTCCGTTCTCGCCGGGCTCGCCACGCTCGGGTTGGTGTGGGCGCGACGCTTTGAGCCGGCGCGCTACACGGCCGCACTGGCCGTGACCGCGATCATCGCCGGCTGGGCGCTGGCCCAGCAACCGTCCCTGCTGCCCGGCCTGACGATCAGACAGGCGGCGGCGCCCCACGAAACACTCGTCGCGATCGTCATTGCCGTCCTCGCGGGCGGCGCGATCCTGTTCCCCTCCCTCGGCCTGCTGTTCAAGCTGACACTCTCGGGCCGACTCGATCATGACGAGCGACCTGTACCTCGTGTGAGCCCGGCGCGGGTGACGTTGCCCCCCGTGGCGGGTCCAGGATTGCTCGTCCGGCTCGCCGTCGCGTGCCTGATCTCGGGCGTCGGTTTCTTGACGTTCGCCGAAGCGGGCTGGGCGCACGCGATCGGCGTCGTGGCGCTGCTCGCCTTCATCGCGATCGGCTTCGTGGCCGCGACGCCGGGGGAGTTCGCAGAGGGTCCTCCCGGGACGCAGAATCCCCGGTCGTGATCTGCGTGCCTGCGACGATCGGTGTGCCAGTGCTTGCGGTCGCCCTTTCGGGCTTGTGGCCGGTCGCGGCGATCGACCGCGTTTTGGTAGCGGTGCACGTGTTGGCGGTCGCGGTCTGGATCGGAGGGCTCGTCGCGATCTTCGTGGTGGCACGGGTGGCCTCCCGCACGCTGGATTCCGCGGCGCGGGTCGCGTTCTTTCGAGGACTCGGGCGAACCTACGGCCCCCTCGGCGGTATCGCCCTGATCGTGGCGCTGGCCAGTGGCGCCCTGCTGGTGGACCGACGGCCCTGGGACGGACTGCTGAGCGCGACGGTGGCCGTCGCAACGGGACTCGTGCTCGTGACGGTGGCGGGTGTCCTGCAGGCAAGGGCGATGACGCGATTGCGCTATCGCGCGCTCCAGACGTCCGCCGGCGACGAGCTCCATGCTCGAGTAGCCCGTGGAGCTCTGCTGGCCGACGCTTTGCGTGGCGCAATCGTCCTTCTCACCCTCGCGCTCTTCGCTCTCGGCATGGTGCTTGTGCGTTGAGAGAGCATCGTCATTGCTCCGCGCGCCGAAGAGTGGCGCCATGCGCTTCTCAAGGCTGGCCTACGCGATCGCATGCAAACACCGATCGTGGTCGCGACAAACGTTGTGCGCCGGCGCGCAACTCGACGAGATCAGACTCCTGCCTCGAACCCGCCGGTTGGGTATCCAGTTCCTGTTGCGTGCTGCGCCAACTCGGTGGTTCAGGGAATCGACTGTTCGGGCGCCAGGGTCCACATCACAGAGTTGCTCGTCTCAGGAGCGCACGTTGCGCTGCTCGCGCGCTTTGACGACCACGCCAATGACCGACCGGCCAGGAGATATACCGCAACCGGACCATCCTGGTCGCACGCACCAGCTGGGGAGGCATCGTGCACCAAGAAGACTTCTACGAAGACACCCAGGCCATCGACACGCTCGAGACTCGGACTGCCGATATCGCGAGACTTCCGTAACCCGCATAGGCACGAGTGTCCCACGCTAACGGTGCGGCTAAGGGCCTATCCCTATAGGGCCGCTGCCGTCCGCGCTGCGTGCGCGGGGAGTGTCCGATTAACGGTGGATGTGGCTTGGTCGGGTTAGTTGATTCTTCCTTGGAAGGTTATTGCGAATGCGTTGAGGGCGGGCTTCCATCGTGTGGCCCAGCGTGCTCTGCCTCGCCCTGTCGGGTCGAGTGACCTGGTGACGAGGTAGAGGCACTTCAGGGCGGCCGTGTCGTTCGGGAAATGCCCGCGGGCCCTGACGGCGCGTCGGTAGCGCGCGTTGATCGACTCGATCGCGTTCGTTGAGCAGATCACGCGCCGGATCTCAACGTCGTAGTCCAAGAACGGTATGAACTCGCTCCAGGCATTCTCCCAGAGCTTGCTGATCGCCGGGTACTGCTTGCCCCACTTAGCGTCGAACTCCATGAAGCGCTCCCTGGCCGCAGTCTCTGAAGGCGCCGTATAGACCGGCCTGAGGTCTCGGCTCATCTCCTGCCAGTACTTGCGGGACGCGAACCGGAACGTGTTGCGGATCAGATGAATCACACACGCTTGGACGGTCGCGAGCTCCCAGGTCGTCGTGATCGCCTCCGGTAGACCCTTCAGACCGTCACAGACAGCGATGCAGACATCCTTGACGCCACGGTTCTTGATCTCGGTGAACACGCTGAGCCAGAACTTCGCGCCCTCGCCGCCATCGCCGGCCCAGAGCCCGAGGATGTCGCGCTCCCCGTTGACGGTCACACCGATCACGACATAGACCGGCTTGTTCATCACCTGCCCGTCACGAACCTTGACCACGAGCGCGTCGATGAAGATCACGGGGTAGACCTGGCGGTTTCTAACTGTCGTTGCGAATCAGCTAGTTACTTGCCGCGGAAAAAGTAGGGGTGTTGGTGGCTTGTTCCGTCCGGTGTGATCGTCAGAATGTCCTGCAAATGAGTGGGTTTCTGGTTGAAGGGGGTCGGTATGTTGATGTTGTCGGCGGGGCAGGCGGAGTCGTTGTGGGACGAGGCTTTGCCGGTCGAGGTAAGGGAGTTGCCGGAGGATCTGGCGGCGTTGGATTTGTTGCTCTCGGATCCTGGGTTGTTTGGGCCGGTCGTGGAGCGCTTTCGACGGGAGGTAATCGAGCAGAAGCGGGCGGTGTTGACGGATGGTCGCCCGACGATCGCGATGGAGACGTTCATTCGATTGATGGTGCTCAAGACGCGCTATCGGTGGGGGTATCGGTCGCTGGTGGCGGAGGTCTCCGATTCGATTCACTTGCGGCGGTTCTGCCGGATCTCTTTGTGCGAGCGGGTGCCGGACGAGTCAACGGTCCGCAAGCTTGCCCGCAGGATCGGGCCCGAGACGGTCTCAGAGCTGACGCGCACGCTGATCGCCAGGACGATGCGCGAGAAGCGTTTTCGTCCGCGTGCGGTGCGGATCGACTCGACTGTCGTCGAGGCGGATGTGAAGTATCCGACCGATGCGGGGTTGGCCTCGCATGGGGTGCGTGCGCTGGCGAGGGAGAGTCGCAAGTTGGCGCAGCGGATCGGCGAGAGCAAACGGCGGGTGCGGGATCGCTCACAAGCGATGGGCCGCCGGTTGCGGGGGATCACGCGCACGATCCGGGCTCGCTCAGGGGAAGCGAAAGCGCAGGTGCTCAAGCTCACGGCGCAGACCGGCGAGCTGTTGCGGCGTTCGGTGCGCGAGGCCAGGCGGCTCCTGACGCTCGCGCGGACCAAGGCGCGTGGCCGTGGCGCGAAGGCGAAGCTCAGGGCGGCGACCAAGCTCGAGCAGCTCGTGGATCGTTGCGAGAAGGTCGCCTCCCAGATCACGAAGCGTGTGCAGGGCGAACCGATCCGCGAGCGGATAGTGTCGCTCACAGACCCGGATGCCCGCCCGATCCGCAAGGGCAAGCTGGGCAAGCCGAACGAGTTTGGGTATGTGACCCAGCTCGCGGAGGTGACCGAGAACACCAAGCGCGGCGCGCGAGGACTGATCCTGCCGGCGTCGACCGCGCCGGGCAACCCGACCGAGAATACGCTGCTCCCAGGCACGATCGCCGAGCTCAAACGGCTTCAGATCTCCCCGCGGGAGCTGGCCCTCGACGGTGGGTTCATGCCCGGCCCGACGAACGACGCACTCAAAGATCTCACACCAGAGCGAGTGTTCATCTCCGGCCGCCAGGAACGAGGCTCCAGACGCACCAATCGACGGTTGCAGCGCTACCGAACAGGCGAGGAGGGCCGGATCAGCCACCTCAAGCGCCGCTACGGGATGGGCCGCAGCCGCCTGAAGGGCACCGAAGGCCAAGAGATCTGGACCGAGTGGGGAATCCTCGCCTATAACGCCGACACGCTCGCCGTCCGAGCCCGATGAAACACTCCAAACGCTCCTAACCAGAGCACCACTCATTCACGAACGGCCGCGCCCTCAACAAGCGCGGCCGTTCGTCATCACAGAGACTTTTTCCGCGGCAAGTAGTTAGGGGGTGTGGTCTCCATCGTGCCATCAATTGTGTTGGTGTGCGGTCTTGGAGGCATGCTCGTGGCCTGTCGTTGAGCTCGATAGCGACTTCTTGTAGGTGTTCGTTGGTGATCTGGTGGAAGTTGGTGCCCTTCGGGAAATATTGGCGTAGCAGGCCGTTGGTGTTCTCGTTGGTGGCGCGTTGCCAGGGCGAGTGGGGGTCGGCGAAATAGATCTGCAGTCCGGTCTGGGTCTCGATCCGCTCGTGCTCGAACATCTCGTTGCCCTGATCCCAGGTCAGCGTTCGGCGTAGTGGGGATGGTAGTTGGTGAAAGATTTTGACCAGGGCGTCCGCGACGTTCTTGGCTGAGTGCCCGCCACGGATCGGGACAAGCAGGGTGTGGCGTGTCTTGCGGTCCACTAGCGTCGCGACTGCGGAGCGTTGGAACGCGCCGACCAGGAGGTCGCCCTCCCAATGACCAACTTGGTTTCTTGTCTCCGCGACCGCGGGGCGGGTGTGGATCGATTTCAGGTTCGTGCACTGCTTCAGGGCGCCTTCGCGAGTGCGGCCCCGACCACGCCTTCGTCGGTGGGAGCGGCCAGTTCGCAACGCCTGCTGGCCCGGGTGCACTACCAGGCCTCGATAGACGGCCTCGTAGATCGTCTCGTGGCACAGATGCCAGTCCGTGCGCTTTGGCCACCGTCGTCGCAGCCACCTGCTGATCTGTGCCGGCGACCAGTGCTTGGCGAGTTTGCCAGCAATCAGGCCACGCAGCTGGTCATCGACGCTGACCCGTCGCGGTCTCGGGCGTCGCCGCCGCAGGTGAGCCTGCCCATGGGCATACCAAGGCTGGTAGCGGCCATCGGGTTTACGGTTGCGTGCGATCTCCCGGTAGACGGCCTGATAGCTCTTTCCGATCCTGGCAGCGATCGACTTCACCCGCTCCCCGGCCGCTAGCCCGTCCGCGATCTCGATCCGGTCGTCTTGGGTCAAGTAGCGGCTGTCGATCGGCTCATCGACGAAGCTCACCGAGCCGGCCTCGATAAACCACAACGACCCGCAGCTGAGCGACACACCCACCCGCCGGGACGCGACACCACCACTCGCACCCTGGCGGATCAGCTCGAAATAGCGACGCTTGGTGTCCGCCGGGGCCTTGTTCCACGCCACATATGGCATTGCGATTCCTTTCGTTCGGGATTCGCAACCATGACTAGAAACCGCCCCTCATCCAGTGGCCTGGCCAGCCACTCCGTCATCTCCGCAACGACCTTCTCCGTGATCCGGCTGATCGTGTCCTTGGAGACCCGGGCGCCGTAGACCTCTCCGAAGTGCGCAGCGATCTCTCCTGTCGTCAACCCGCGAGCGGTGAGCGACAGCACGATCTCATCGACCCCAGTGAGCCGGCGCTGGCGCTTCTTGACGATCTGTGGCTCGAACGTCGACTCGGTGTCCCGCGGCACCTCGATCTCGACCGGGCCGATCTCCGTCAAAACCGTCTTGGCGCGTGTCCCGTTACGCGAGTTCCCGCTGTTGCGGCCATCAGGGTCGTGCTTCTCATAGCCAAGGTGCTCGACCATCTCCGCATCCAGCGCGGTCTCGAGCACGTTCTTGGTCAGCTGGTTCAAAAGCCCACCAGGACCGACCAGCTCGATGTTCTGCTCCTCGGCCTGTGCAAGGAGCTGCTCAGCAAGCTGCTTCTGATCAACGATATCTGTAGTCATAGACCCGATCATCTCCTCCGGATCGGTCGACTCCACCAGCTCCGTCATGGTCATCCCTTTCGGTCAGACCAAGCACTTCCACCGTTAATCAGACAGTCCCGGCCGCGACCGGCGTTGCGAACACCGCGGTCATGCCGCCCGCCGCCCCGGCCACGAGCAGTGTTCGTCGTTGCGCGGCGGTGAGATGCAGGAGCTGCCCGACGATGCTCCCGAGCGCGCCGCCGGTCACGATGATCGGCCCCTCCGCACCAAACGGGCCACCCGTACCGATACTCACCGCGCTCGAGATCGGCTTCAGCACCGCCAATCTCGGCTCCATACGGCTACCACGCAACAGGATCGTTTCCATCGCCTCGGGGATCCCATGACCACGAATCCGCTCAGAGCCGACCCGCGCCATCACACCCACGATCAACCCCCCAACCACGGGCACCAAAACACTCCACACCCCCAGCACATGGATATCCGGAGCACTGAGACTGGTACTGACCGTGCCCGTGTAGGCAAGATGGGTGATCAAGCCGATCAGGTCCAGGAGCACCAAAGCGAGCAGGGCGACAGCCGCTCCCACCAGTACCGCCGCCGCAGCCAGCCCAAGCACCGACCGCGGCGTTGTGAAATCACCAAGCTCACGCTCACGGGCACCCGCCGGCCTCGCGTCCGCCGGAGCTATCGCGTCAGCGGGACACCCTTCAGCATTGCCATTGCTCGTCACATGACAATTGTATCGGGTGGCGATACTTCAGGAAATCAGCCACCCCCGAGGCGCTCTTGGGGCGGCGGGCTATTTCTTGCCCTTTTTCGTTTTCGTCGCCTTCTGCTGAGACAGATGGACGCCCTTGGTCTGCGTGCTGCTCGGGCGGGGGGAGGACTCAAGGATCGCCAGGGTAGCGCTGAGCTGCCCGTGAGCGGTCTTCAAGAGCGCCTTGCCCGCCGCGCCCAGCGTGAGCTTGACGGTCGCGGTCGTGCCCCACAGAACCGAGAAGCCGGCGGTCGCGATCGTCTCGGTCTTGGCCTTCTGCTTGCCCTTGCCCTTCGTCTTCGCCGTCAGGGTCAGCTTGCCGGCGCACGTAGCCGTGCCCGTGCAGGTCAGCTTGACCTGAGCCGCGCCGCCGCTCTGAACTGAGATCGCCGAGGAGACGAGCGAGACGCTGCCGGTGGCCGCTGTCGTTGCGGGTGGTGTTGTTGTGGCCGGCGTTGCGCTGCTCGCCGGTGGAGTGCTCGAGCCGCCGCCGCCACCCGTAGTGGACCCGCCGCCTCCGGTGGGCGTTTCCGACGTGGACGCCGGCGGGAGGGCGACTCCGAACACCGTTCCGGTCAGCTGTTCCAGGGTGGGTGTGGTGCCGCTGCGTTTGATGATGGCGGTGATGCACGGTGGGCTGCCCGGTTCGAATTTCTGGTCGGTGACGGCTTCCCATTCCCCTTTTCCATTGTTGGCCTGGGAGTTCCACCAATGCAAGATCGTGCCTGCGCCCAGTTCGCAGTCGCTGAAGCTGAGGAGTTCGAAGGTGTTCCCGGTGGAGAGGAAGACGTCGATGAACTTGCCGCTGCTTTCAAACTGCGGGGCGCCTACGGGGTTGGATGCGTACTGCCCCGCCGTAACGGTACCGGTGCCGCCGCTGGCGGTAGCCGTCAGCGGACCATCGCTGGCTTCGGCTGGAATGGACGGGTTGGTTGACGTTGCGGATGCGCTGTCAGTCAACGATGCCGGGACTACGGTCCCCGTGACGGTCTGCGGTGAACCGCTCTCTTTGTAGTTGATGTCTAGTTCCTCTTCACATCCGGACAGAAGAGCGACGTCGGCGCCTTTGGGCGCGTTGCCGAAAGCACCGGAGAGGCTGCCCGCGGTGGAGATCAGCGTGAAGGTCTCGCCGAGTGGTGGGAGCGACGAACAGCTCGTCTGGAGATCAACCAGTCCGAGGCGCGAGCCACCCAGTTCGATCGTCCCGGTGGAGGTCAACTGCGAGATGCTCGTGTAGGCGGGCGCGGGCGCGGGCACTTCGTTCATGTAGAGGTCGATCTCGCTGCTTGAATCAAATGTTGCGCCGGGAGTTTCGAGCTTCCCCTCTGGTTCGTATGGGACACGCCTCACATCCCCCACCTCCACGTCTGCGCCCGTGCTCGTCAGCGGCCCGATCTTTCCTTCTCCACCGAATCCGGCGTCGATCACGTTGATCGGCTTGCCATCAACCGCATTGAGCTCGGGGTCAATAGCGGCCCCAAAGGGGGACTCTACGAGCTCAACATCGCCATTTTCAGATGCCGACTGGCCAGTCTTGGCGCCGGCGCCGGCGATGGTGAGGGGGCCGACCTCGTTGTCGACCCGATCCAGATTCAGTATGCCACCGTTCTTGACTTCGATCGCGAGCGGATCCCCCGCTGGTCCTGTCAAAGGTTTTTCGAGGTCGAGCTGGGCACTGCCAGAGGAATCAGCGCCACCGTTCCCAGTGATGCTCCAACTCTGTCCTGCGTCGAGCGTAATCGGGAGCCCAATTGCGGCCCGAGACGGTTCGGCCGACGTGGACATCGAGAGGCCACCCGCGCCGAGCGCGATACCCTCACCGGCAAGGTAGTAGTCGCCTTCGGCCGCCAGCTTTTTGCCTTCGATTTCCAGCTTTTCGACGGTCAGGCCGGGGATGTTGTTGCTGCTGTCGCAAAATGGAGACATCGTTTGAGCCGGACATGACGCACTCGGAAAGTCGAGCGTGCCGACTGTGCCCGCAGGCACGCCTGCGTCCCAGTTGGCTTCATCCGACCAGCTTGTATTGCCGATCCCGCCCGCGCCGCTCCAGATGAAGGAAGGCGGAGTGACCGCGCTCGCGATCGCCGGAATGAGCAGCAGCGCCGCGACCGCGGCCAGGGAGACAGTCACTGCGTATGGGCGACGATGGCTTGGTCTTCTCACGGTTCTCTCCTGGTGGTCGGCGGGCTACTGCTTCTTGCCCTGTTTCGCTTTGGTCGCCGGCTGTTGGGTCAGATGGACGCTCTCGGTCCGTGTCGCGGCGGGAGCCGGGGAGGACTCGAGAATCATCAGGGAGGCGCTGAGGCGTCCGTGAGCGGTCTTCAAGAGCGCCTTGCCCGCGCTGCCCAGCGTGAGCTTGACCGTTGCGGTGCTACCCGCCGGGATCGAGAAGGTCGCCGTCCCGATTGTCTGCGTCTTTGAATGCTTCTTTTTGCCCTTCTTCGTTGTGCTCTTGGCTGTGAGCGTCAGGTTGCCGGCGCACGTAGCCGTGCCCGTGCAGGTCAGCTTGACTCGAGCCGCACCGCCGCTCTCGACCGCGATCGTAGACCCGTCAAGCGAGACGCGACCAGTGGCCGCTGTCGTTGCGGGTGGTGTCGTTGTGATCGCCGTTGCACTGCTCGCTGGCGGAGTGCTCGAACCGCCACTGCCGGTGGTTGACGTCGGCAGGAGAGCGACGCCGAACACTGTTCCGGTCATCTGTTTCAGAGTGGGGTTCGTTGTTTCATTGATGGTGACAGTGATGCACGGCGGGTTGCCCGACGGCGCTGTCTCGTCAGAGACGGTTTCCCATCCACCATGGTTGCTGTTGGCCTGAGGGCTCCACCATTCCAAGCTGTTCCCGCCGCTCAGTTCGCAATCGGTGAAGGTGAGTTCCTTGAAGGTGTTATCCAAAGAGAGCAGGACATCGATGTACTTACCGCTGCTGTTGAACGCCGAAGCACCCTCGGGATCGGATCCATACTGGCCCACGTTGACGGCGCCGACTCCGCCGCTGGCCGTGGCTTTGAGCGGGCCGTCGATTGCTTCGGCCGAGGTTGACGACCCGCTCGAGGCACCAGAGGAGGAGCTGGTCAGTGTGGCTTCGAAGAGGGCGGTATTGAAGCTGACCGAAGCCAATTTGCCGACCTCCAATTCCACGCGCTGCGGGTCGGTGCTGGTGACGTAGCCGTTACCGAATTCCGTGGTGATATCGGGACCAACAGATACCGCATAGGTGCCTGGTGGCAAGTTCTTTGTGCAGTGGGCCTGCGTGCCGCCGTCGAATTCTTTCGATTTTTCACCGCCCTCCACCTGGCATGTGACCGGCGAGCCCGGAGTCGTGTCTATCGGCGTGATCGTCGCCACCACGCCGTCGACAGCCTCGTTCAGCCAATTGAGGGACGAGAATTCCGGCCCGCCCACATTGACGGTCAGTTCGGGTTCGTAGTTGGTGTCGAAGGTGAGCGAGCTTTTGTCGCCGGGTTTGAGTGTGATCTGTTGCTCGTAGGCGCTGGTGAGGTAGGCGTGTCCTCCCCCTGTCAGGGCGACGGTCGGACCGACCGATACTTCGTAGGTGCCTGGCGGCAGCGCCTTGGTGCAGCTGGCCTGTTTGCCACCCAGGATGACTGTTTCTTCACCTCCCTGCACTTCGCAGGTGACCTGTGAGCCCGGGGTGGTGTCGATCGGTGTGATGGTGACCACCACGCCGTCCACCAATTCGTTTAGCCATTCGTTTGATGCTTCCCGGGTGACCCGTTCCGGTCCGCCTACATGCACGGTCAGTTCGGGTTCGTAGTTGGTGTCGAAGGTGAGCGAGCTTTTGTCGCCGGGTTTGAGTGTGATCTGTTGCTCGTAGGCGCTGGTGAGGTAGGCGTGTCCTCCCCCTGTCAGGGCGACGGTCGGACCGACCGATACTTCGTAGGTGCCTGGCGGCAGCGCCTTGGTGCAGCTGGCCTGTTTGCCACCCAGGATGTACGTCACTTCACCACCCTGCACTTCGCAGGTGACCTGTGGGCCCGGGGTGGTGTCGATCGGTGTGATGGTAGCCACCACGCCGTCCACCAATTCATTGCGCCATTCGCTTGATGCTTGCTGGGTATCCTGTTCCGGTCCGCCCACATTCACGGTCAGGAGCGGTTCATGGGCAGTGTTGAAGCTGACCGAGTCTTTGTCGCCGGGTTTGAGCGTGACCAACTGCGGGTCGGTGCTGGTGACGTCGGCGATCTTCCCGTAGCGTTCAGTGGTCAACGTGATTTCCGGGCTGACCGATACTTCGTAGGTGCCTGGCGGCAGCGGCTTCATGCAGCTGGCCTGTTTGCCGCCCAGGATGAATGTTTCTTCACCTCCCTGCACTTCGCAGGTGACCTGTGAGCCCAGGGTGCCGTCTATCGGAGTGATCGTCGCCAACGCGCCGTCGACTTCTTCGTTGTACCACCGGCCCGTTGGCCCTTCGCCAGGAGCTTCGGGCCCGCCGACTTCAACGGCCAGGGTCGGCCATGGCTGCAGATCGAAGGTGATCGTGCTGGGGTTGCTGAGTTCCTTGAGCAGGACGTGGCACACGGGCGCCTCAGACGGGCCGGTCACCGACTCACAACCGCTTACGCCAGTGAGGGTGTAGCCGGTCGGTGCGGTGAGCGTCACCGTGTCTTCGACTTCGGTGGACTCTCCGAGCGTCCCCTCCTCGGCGATCAGCTCGCAGGCGCCGGCGCTTTCCGTGGTGCAGGTATGAGCAGACGAGGCGGGTAGGTGTTCGTAGCCGGTGTCCGAGCAGCCCTTGACGCCGTTGACGGTCTCCGGGATGCACGGTGGAGGACCGGTTCTCCCCCCATTCGCTTCCTCCCCCTGGGTGACGTCGGCGATGGCACCGGCGACCGGTTTCGAGCTGAGACCTTCGGGAACGTGGGCCTGCATGTTGAGCAGGGCGCCATTGACCTCGAAGCAATCGTCGCACGGTTCGATCACGGCACTGAGGGGCAGCGAGGTGGCTTTGAAACCGTCGTATTCGACCTGCACGACCCCCGCGGAAGTCGTCACTTTGTTTGCGTTGGCGGTCAGGCCGATGTCATTCCCGGCGGCGTTGACGCCATTGAGGGCGATCGCCCCGGACGGCTGAGGTTCGCTGGACCAGCTCACTTCTGGCTCTGGTCCTCCGGCCGGCACTTTGAGCAGTTCGATCGTCCCGGTGCTCCAGACGCTCAGGATCGCCAGACCCGCGGTTTCGCCGAGGTAGAGCTCGTCGTGGACGCCGGTGGCGCAGGAGGGTCCGGCGGGGGGGCCGCCGGGACAGCCGGGATAATTATCGGAGATCTCGATCCCTGTGATTTTGGGCGGTTCGACGGTGAACGTGGCAGTGGCGGTGGCGTATTCGGTGAGGCTGTCGTACTCTTCGGCCAATATTTCGCCCGTGCCTTCGGGCGAGTCAGCGGGGATGGTGAGCTGGCAGCCGGCGCCCGTGGCTTCATCTTCGATGCCCCCGAGGCCGTCGGTCTGGCAGTTGGTGCCCGTGCTCGCCGCGCCACTTCCGTGAGGGGTGAAGCGGACGAGGACCCGAACACCTTTTTCCTGGGGGAAGCCGGTTCCACCGACGAGGACGGTGGACCCCGCGGGCCCACTTGTGGGTTTCAGCTGCAGCGCCGGCGCTGGTTGTAGCGGGAAGGTCACGTCGAAGGCCTGGGCGCCGACCGTGACCACCGCGGGAACGTTCGCCGGAGGGGACTCTCCGCTCGGCAGTTGGACCGCGGGCACGGTGAAGGTGCACGCGCCCACGTCGCCGGGGAGGGGAAGCGACCCGGTCGAGTCGGTGGCGCAGGTGCCGGAGAGCGCGACGAAGGAGCCGTCCAGGCTCAGGGTTACGGTCTTTTCCTTGGTTTCCGCTCCAGCGAGATCCTGGAGCTTGAGCGTGTCCGTCTGGCCGGTGTAGCTCCGGCCGGCGAACGCGATCTCGCTCACGTACTCGATGACCGGTCCCAGCGACAGGCCGCTCGGGTCGCTCGCGGTGACTTCGAGCGCGGCACCGGCGTAGCAGTAACCGGCGTTGCAGGTGAAGCTGAAGGTTGCCTTGCCTGCGCTGTCGGTGTCCTGCGGGTTCTCGGAGATGGACCCCAGCATGCCGCCGCTGAGGCCACCGTCGGTGACTGCGAGCGTGACCGGGTCGCCCGACACCGGTTCACCGTCTGCGTCCTTGACGGTGACCGTCGCTTCGAAGGAGGGCGAGCCGTCAGGTTCGGAAATGAGCATCGGGTTGGGTTTCACAGAGATCGTCGAGTTGGCCGACGACGGCGTGCCCGACGCCGCTGCCGGAGCCTGCCCGACCGCCATCAACGCGCCGACAGCGAGCACCGCCAGCAGGCACGCCAGCCGAGCGAGGGACCTCGTCTTTCCATGGCTGGCGGTGTCGTCCATCACGTGCCTCCTGATCCGCTGACCCCACATCCGCTCACCGCGCACCACGCCAGTGAGCGGGCAGCTGGCGGGTCGGCCCTGTGATGGGTCGTGCGCGGGAACGCTAGACCCCCACCGGCCCGTTAGCATCGGGCGAACGCCCTATCTTTAGGCGGGTGGGTGGGCGCGACGGATCAGCTCGCGGCGGGAGTGGATGTCGAGCTTTGAGTAGACGTGCTGGAGGTGATGGCCGACCGTCTTCGGTGAGAGGTGAAGCGCCGCGGCGATCTGCGCGTTGGTCATGCCGTCCGCTGCACACGCGGCGACGCGCTGCTCTTGGGCGGTCAGCTCGCGGGAGCCAGAGGCGCGGCGGCGTCTGCCGCCGGCCGCCGCGAGCTCCGCGCGCGCCAGACGCGCGACGCGCTCGGCACCAGCTGCTTCGGCGAGCTCCAGCGAGTGAGCGATCGGCTCGCGCGCCAAGCGCGGCCTACCGCTGCGGCGCAGGTAGGCGCCGTGGTCGAGCAGCGCTTCGGCGTGGAAGATCGGCATTCCCAGCTCGGCGAAGATCTCAAGCGCCGCGTGGAACCTCTGATCGGCCTCCTCGGTACGATCCTCAGCCGCGGCCAGTCGGGCGTGGCCGAGCTCGATAACAGCGCGCGGCCAGCGACAGGACAGCCGTTTGGTCAGCCCCTCGAGGTCCTCGACCAGCTCGCGGGCACGGTCGATCCGATCGGCGGCCAGATGCGCCTGGATCCCGACTGAGGCCCAGGGAACGACGCATGGCTCGCGCCAGCCGGTCAGCTGTGCGATCTCAGCGGCGTGCAGCATCCGCTGTGAGGCCTGCTCAGGCTCGCCGGCCTCCAGCAGGCTCCTTGCGTCAATCAAATCCAGCCACAGCGAGACCACCGCGTTGTACTGCGGCGGTATCCCGGCTTGCATCGTGCGGAGTGCCTGGATGTGAGGCAGGGCCTCGCCGTCGCGTCCGAGCTCGCTCAACAACACCGCCAGCGCAACATGCACCCACGGCAAGTTCGCCGGCAGGTCGCTGAGCGCCATCGCGCGCTGCATCAGCTCGAGCGCCTCGCGCGGGTGTCCCAGCCGGTGCACGGTGTCGGCGTGGGCGATCGCAAGCGCACCGATCAGCATCGGCGCGCCGCTCTGCACCGCCCGCGCGAACTCACGCTCGAACACCTCGGTCGCGTCAGCGAGGTTCTCGAGCAACTTGAACACGTTCAGCGCGTGAACCGCCATCGTGTATCCCCACCCGCCGCGGTCGCCGTCGCCGCGATCGGCCGAGATCTCGCGCGCGAGCAGCTCAGCCCCGACGGGGTCACCCCCGGTCAGCGACACGGACGCCTTGAGGAGCTCCAGCGGCCGGCGCGCCGGCGCAGCCTCGGGCAGAACCGCGAGCGCCCGCGAGATGATCTGAAGCGCCCATGGAATCGTCGAGGTGACGTGACAGGTCATCGCGGCGTCCATGAGCGTTGCGACCTCGCTCGCGCAGTCCAGCAGCGCCGCGGCGCTCGCCGCCTGCTCGTACAGTCGCTCGGCCTGTGCCGGGCGACCGGTCAGCATCGCAACGCGTCCCAGCAGCGCGAGCGTGTGCACCCGGACCGCGGGATCCAGATCGCCCCGCGCAAGCAGCCGCCCGCAAACACCCTCCACCGCCTCGACCTGGCCCCGAGCCGCAAGCGCCGATGCGTAGTCGAACAACAGCTCATCCGCCGGCTCCTCGCCGGCGAGCCCAAGCGCGTTCTGCAGATGCGCGACCGCCGCCGCGAGCGCTCCCTGCGCAAGCGCTGAGCGACCGGCGCGGGCCGCGACCTCGACCGCGAGCGGATCACCGACCAACCGCGCGAGCACCGCGTGCTCGGCGGCCACCGCGTCCGGCTCGCCTCTGTCGAGGAGCAGCCGGAAGGCCTCTGCGTGAGCGCGCTCGCGCTCAGAGGGCGCCTGGGCCTCCAGCAGCGCCTGCGCGAACAGCGGATGCATGAACGCCGCCCACCCCCCACCGAGATCGTCGAGCAAGCCCGCGCGCACCAGCTGCGCACGCGCCCCCTCAGCGCCCGCTTCCGCCAGCCCGGCGAGCGCACCGGCGAGCTCTGAGCGGAAACGCACACCGAGGATCGACGCCGCCTGCACATAGGCGAACGCGGCGCCACCCACGCCAACGAATCGCTCGAGCAGCAACGGCGCCCCAAGCCCATTCTCACCTGATGCCCTCGGCAGCAAGCCGCCGCTGCTCAGCGTCCACGCAGCAGCCTTCAACAGCAGCGGTGTGCCAGCGCATGCGCGCCACACGCCCTCGCCCTCAGCCGCATCCAGCACACGCGGCACGCCGCTCTGAAGCAGCGCCACGGACGCCTCGCGGCTGAGCGGCTGCAGCTCGAGCACACGCGCCTGGCCAGCACCAGCCAGCTCATATGCAAGCGCAGAAGCCTCATTTGGCTCAGCTCGCAACGAGCCGAGCACCATGATGCGACTGTCGCTGACGCGGCGAGCGAGGAAGCCAAGCAGCCCAAGCGAGTCCGGATCGGCCCAGTGCAGGTCATCGAGCACCAGCAGCAGCGGCGCATCGGCCGCCACATTCGCCAGCCACCGAAACATCCGGTACAGACGCGCCGAGGGATCCCCCAGGCGCTGCAACTCAAGAACATCATCCGCATCCGAGCCGCCGAGCTCCACCAGCGCCTGACCCACCAGCCCAAACGGCAGACCCGACTCCATCGGGCTCCCCACCGCCGAGCCCACCCTGAAGCCGGCCTGCAGCGCCGCGCGCCTGCCCGCTCGCATCAGCGACGTCTTGCCGATCCCTGCCGCCCCGGCCAACAACAGGACCGCGCCCCCGCCCTGCTCAACGGCCCCCAAAGTATCCATCATCACGCCGAGCGCGACATCACGCTCCAGCAACGACCCGCCCGCAGAATCGAGCGCGGGACCGTCAATCATGTAGCTCCACTCGACCACACAGCCATGGCTCGATCGCTCATCCTATGTGGATGAGCCTCCCTGAGCACAGTCGTGACGGCAGAAGAAGCCCAAGCCTTGATGACGGACGTAAAGCGACGCGGTCCCGGGCCACTTGAGGAACCTTCCCCGGCTCGCCCTTCGGCGTGTCGGTTTGGGTGGCGCGGCCTCACACCTCGATGGCCTCGCTCTTTGCGACTCGGTTCCGCGTCTAGGACAAAAGTAGGTTCGCGCGAGGTCGATTTCAAGCCCCTGGCCGTCGAAATTCCCGCACGTTGCAAAAGAAGCGCGTCGCCACGGTTCGTGCCACAGCCACACTCTACCGGCGTGCACTACGCCGCAAGATCGATCTCTCGGCGTGTAAGACCGGACCCCGACTTCCGGTATCGCAGTTGTTGCCCCGATCGCGGGCGTCAGGGTAAGAAGTTGCGGGCCGCGGGACAGATCGCGCCGCTGGACAGCAAGCCAAAGCAGCCTTGACTCTCAAGTAGTGTTTGCCCGGACTGGCGCGAGTTGTGGCGCGAGCAGTCAGTTTTTGGCTCAACCATGCGGAGTTGCGTTAGTCTTGAAAACCGGCAGGCGGGCAACCCCCGCCTCGGGGTTCGAATCCCCCCCTTCCGTGAGGCCGTTTGCCACTAGCCTGGGACATCCGTCCTCAGCTCAGATTAGATAGTCCCACCGAGTGCCCAGGGCACAAGTGCCACCAGGCCCGCGGGGAGCAGGGTCAGCAGCCTTGGCGCGAGCATTCGATCGATCCAGCTCAGACTCGAGCCTGGCGCGCACACTCCTGGCGACCATAAGGTGAATATGCGACGCAGGCCTGGGATCCGTCCCTATGCCTGCACCTGCGCCGCAGGACTGGCGCGTTTGTATTCGCGGCGACCTACCAAGTGGTGGAGAGAGGTGGTCGCCGCTGGGCTATCGGCCGGCGCTTGGGTCTGCCGCCGCCCGGTCTTGGCCCACGCCCAGTCACCTCTCACATGTTCGGTGCCGGCGGGCAAAGCCACCATGAGGTCGCGACCCCATCTTCGTTGGATCGACATGGTCAATCGCGCTAGCGTGGCCAGGAGTGCATACAACATCCGAGCAGGTCGACTCCACAGAGCCCGTCACCGAATCTCACGACGGCGCGACGGCGGCCAGCTCGGAAGTTACTGCGCCGCGCCAGTTTTCCCGTGGCGCCACAAGTGAGCCCCCTGGACCACGTCCGACTCGGCCTTACGTTCCGCTGTTCTGGCGTGTACTGGGGCTAAACGCCGCTGTCGTGACGACGATGGCAGTCGCCATCGCGATCGTCCTGCCCGCGCCGTTCGCGCATATCGCCTCTGACGATGCAGCCATCCTCGCGGTGACACTCGCGATTACGTTGATTGCCAACGCGCTGTTGCTGCGCAACGCGCTCGCCCCCTTGACCCACCTCCCGGCACTGCTACGGCGCGTCGATCCGTTGCAGTCAGGAGAGCGTCTGCAGATACCAAGCGCTCCGTCGGAGGCCGCCGAGCTCGCGCAGGCCTACAACGAGATGCTCGACCAACTCGAGAGCGAGCGGCTGCAGAGCACACGACGTGCGCTCTCCGCCCAGGAGAGCGAGCGGCTCAGGGTCGCACAGGAGCTCCATGACGAAGTCGGCCAGACATTGACGGGGCTGCTGCTGGGGTTGGCGCGTGCGTCCAAGACGGCGCCGTCCGAGCTTGCGCCGCAACTGGAGCAGTTGCTCGAGACCACGCGCGCAAGCATCGAGGACATTCGCCGCATCGCCCAGCGCCTGCGACCCGAGCCACTCGAGGAGCTCGGGCTCCCCGGAGCGCTGTTTGCCCTCACACGGCGGTTGCGCGAGAGCTCGGGACTGCGCATCGACTGCCGCATTCCCACCGATTTGGCGTCGCAGTCACCCGAGCGAGAGCTCGTCGTCTACCGCATTACCCAGGAGGCGATCACCAATGCCCTTCGCCACGCTCACGCCGCCGGCGTAGACATAACCTTGCGAACGGACGGCAAAGGCATCACTCTGAGCGTGCGAGACGACGGACGTGGGCTGCGCAAGGGGAGCCGCGAGGGCGGTGGCATCCGAGGCATGCGTGAGCGCGCCAGCCTCGTCGGCGGCGCCCTGAGCATCAACAGCGCGCCGCTAGCCGGGACTGAGGTGCGACTGGAGATCCCGCTCGACGGTGAGGTCAAATGGTTGCGCTGAAGACCAACATCCTGCTCGCCGACGATCACGCTGTCGTGCGCCAGGGGCTGCGATTGGTGCTCGAGAACGAACCCGACCTGGTTGTTTGCGCCGAAGCCGGCGACGGCTTGGAGGCTGTTCAGATGGCGCTCCGCCACCACGAGCTCGACCTCGTCATCCTCGACATCTCGATGCCGCGCATGACCGGGCTCGACGCCGCCCGCGAGATTCACCGTCAACGGGGGTCTTTGAAGATCCTGATGCTCTCGATGCACGACAACGAGCAGTTCCTCTACGAAGCGCTCAAGGCCGGCGCGAGCGGCTACGTGCTCAAGTCACTCGCCGACCGCGACGTCGTGCGTGCCTGCCGCGCCGCCATGCGCGGCGAGCCGTTCCTCTACCCCGGTGCCGTCAACGACGTCATCCGCCACTACCTCACCAAACCGGAAGAAGATCACCCAGATCCACTGACCCCACGCGAGCTCCAAGTGATCAAGCTGATCGCCGAGGGGCACAACAATCGCCAGATCGCCGAGGCGCTTACGATCAGCGAGAAGACGGTTGAGCGCCACCGCGCCAACATGCTCGAAAAGCTGGGTATGAGCGACCGCGTGGAGCTGACGCGCTACGCGATCCGCCGCGGATTGGTCGAGCCTTGAGGCCCGATCCGCCGCGGATTGGTCGAACCTTGAGGTTATGTATATGGGTCTTGCACCCCATATACATAAGTGATCGCACCAGGCATCCTGCGGGTATGGCAATGGGCGCCGCCGAGTCGCACATTCGACCCGTGTGCCCCATCCCCACCGGCGGCGCCGCCATACAAGGGCTCCTCGACGTTCAGAGACAGGCCCCCGACATTCAGAGACAGGCCCTCGACGTTCAGAGACAGGCCCCCGACGTGCAGGGACAGGTCCCCGACGTTCAGAGACAGGCCCCCGACATTCGGGGACAAACCGTCGACGTCAGGGCAGGCTTTCTACGTTCAGGTATAGGACATTTTGTACTTAAGCCTTCCGACTTCTTGTGTTAATCGCACAAATGATTTTACGCACAATCGGCCAATTCTGCGCTAATGTCCCTGGCCAAAGCAGGTGCAGGGGTACCCGAGGATACATAGGGATGTGAGCAGTGGCCCGGTCTAGGACGTTGCGCAGACTGCCAAAGAGGCGATACGACGGCGAGCCATCCAGATCTCCTTACGCAACCGGTAACGCGTGATGGATCGCACTGCGCGGGGCGTGCTTGACATTGCCCGCAGCGTGCTCGTCGAGCTCGACCTCGAGTTGGTGCTCAATCGCGTGCTCGACGCCGCCCGCGAGCTGACCGATGCCCGCTACGCCGCCCTGGGGGTGCTTGGCGACTCACGCACCGAACTGGAGCGCTTTTTGACACTCGGCATCGACGAGGCAGAGCGCCAGAGCATCGGCGCGTTGCCGCGCGGACGCGGGGTGCTCGGCGAGCTGATCGACCACCCCGAGGCGCTGCGGCTCACCGACATCAGTGAACATCCGCGCTCATACGGCTTCCCCCACGGCCATCCGCCGATGCGGAGCTTCCTCGGCGTGCCGATCATGATCGACGGGACCCCCTTCGGCAACCTCTATCTGACGGAGAAGGCCCACGGCGAGCAGTTCACCGAGGCAGACCAGGAGGCCGTCGCGATGCTCTCCGAGCTGGCGGGCTTCGCGATCGACCACGCGCGACGCTACACCGGTACCAGGGAGCACCGCGACGAGCTGCAGCGGACGGTGGCCGCGCTCAACGCCACCACCCAGATCGCGCGGGCCGTCGGCGCGGAGACCGACCTCGACGTGATCCTCGGGCTCGTCGCCAAGCGCGGGCGGGCGCTCGTGGACGCACGCCTGCTCGTGATCGAGCTCGTGCAACGCGGGCGCTTGCATGTGGCGGCCGGCGCCGGTGAGCTGCCCGACGGGCTGCTTGGCAGGCAGGTACCGCTCGGCGACTCCGCCGCGAGCGCTGCGCTGCGCACACGCCACGCCCAGCGCCTGCAGGAACCGCTGACACGCGCTCGCTTCGACGAGCACGGCCTGGGCACACTCGGCGTCGATGCCCGCGGCGGCCTGTTGGTACCGCTCGTCTTCCAAAACCACGCCTACGGCGTGCTCGTCGCGATCGATCGCCTGCACGGGGGGCCGGAGTTCACGACCGACGACGAGCGCCTGCTGGAGGCGTTCGCCGCCAGCGCCGCTACCGCCGTGGCCACCGCTCAATCGGTCGCCTCCGAGCGCCAGCGCCAGCGGCTCGCGGCGGCCGAGGCCGAACGCCAGCGCTGGGCGCGCGAGCTGCACGACGACACGCTGCAGAGCTTGAGCGCGCTGCGCGTCGGTCTCTCCACGGCGCGGCGCTCGGGCAAGCCAAAGACGCTCGAGCGGGCCGTTAGCAGTGCGATCGACCACCTCGAGGAAGGGATCACCAATCTGCGTGCGCTGATCGCCGATCTGCGGCCCGCCTCGCTTGACGAGCTCGGTGCGGCGGCTGCGATCCAGGCGCTCGGCGAACGCGCCGAGCGCTACGGCATCGACGTGGATATGAGCATCGAACTGGCCGAGGACGACACTCGTCACAGCCCCGAGGTCGAGACCGCCATGTACCGGATCGTGCAGGAGGCGTTGACCAATGCCTCCAAGCACGGCAAAGCCAAGCGAGCGGTCGTGGAGGTTTACGAGCGCGACGCCGACATTCGCCTGCGCGTGCGCGACGACGGCGAGGGGTTCGACCCCTCGGCGCACACCGATGGCTTTGGTCTGCTCGGCATGCAGGAGCGCGTGCAGCTGCTAGACGGGAGCTTGAAGATCCACTCCACGCCCGACCAGGGCACGACGATCGAGGCTCGCTTCCCGATCGAGCGAGTGTCTGCCCGTGCCGTTCAGCTGCAGTCGGCGAGAACCCCAAGCTGAGCGCGGGCGGTCATTGGGTCCAGCATGGTTGGTTTCATTTTTCCGAGATCGTTCGGGGAAAAACTGTTCTGCTCTGAAATTATTTGATCGAGAAGGATCTCTTTTTTGAGAATCACCCACGGCGAGGAGCGCTCAACCTCTGAGCGCACGCATGAAAGCGTGACCGACGCTGCGCCCGCCACCGCGTGCGCGGCCCTAAGCCGTAGAACACCTCGGCCGAAGACACTCAGCCGGCCCAAAACACTCAGCCGGCCCAAAACACTCAGCCGGCCCAAAACACTCAGCCGGCCCAAAACACTCAGCCGGCCCAAAACACTTAGCCGAAGAACACCTCGGCCGTCTCGAACAAGCGCGGGTCGAGCAGCTTCGGCTCGGCCAGCGCCTGCGCCAGGCTGACCTCGGTTATGTCGGGGCCGTGCAGCGCGACCATCTGGCCGCGACGGCCCGCCGCAGCCGCGTCCATCGCGGCCACGCCGAAGCGCGTTGCCAGCACTCGGTCATAGGCGGTCGGTGTGCCCCCGCGCTGCACGTGGCCGAGGATCGTCGCGCGCGTCTCATAGCCCGTGGCGGACTCGATCTCGCGCGCCAGCTCGACGCCGATACCGCCCAGGCGCGCGTGGCCGAACTGATCGGTCACCTGCTGGCCGATCGGCGATCCCACCGTGTGCCCCGAATGAGGTGTCGATCGCTGATCGGTCGCGAGCGTCATCGCCGTTCCCTCGCGCGGGGATGCCCCCTCGGAGACGACGACGATCGAGAACGTCACGCCGCGCGCGTGGCGGGCGCGCAGGCGCGCGCACACCTCCTCGACGTCGAATGGGCGCTCGGGCACGAGGATCGCATCCGCGCCGCCGGCGATCCCCGCATAGGTGGCGATCCAGCCGGCGTGGCGGCCCATCACCTCGACGACCATCACGCGGTTGTGCGACTCCGCGGTCGTGTGCAGGCGGTCGATCGCGTCGGTGGCGATCTGCACGGCCGTGTGAAAGCCGAACGTGAAGTCGGTGGCGCCGATGTCGTTGTCGATCGTCTTGGGGACCCCGACGAGCTGCAAACCCTCTTCGCCCAGACGCAGCGCGACGCCGAGCGTGTCCTCGCCGCCGATCGGGATCAGCGCATCCAGGCACTCGCGCTCGAAGGTGGCCCTGATTTGCTCCAGAGCGCCCGTACGCCCATCGAACGGGTTGGTGCGCGAGGTTCCGAGGATCGTGCCCCCGCGCGGCAGGATCCCCGCCGTACTCTCGCGCGTCAGCTCGATCGTCGCGCACTCCAGCACTCCCGCCCAGCCGTTGCGAAAGCCCACGAAGCTGGTCTGGCCGAGGCCCACCCCGCGGCGCACGATGCCACGGATCACGGCATTCAAACCTGGACAGTCGCCGCCGCCCGTGAGGATGCCTACACGCATTGAGCCTCGTACACGTCAGCCGACATGGGGAAAGTCTCGCAGTAAGAACGTGTTTCAAAAAGATCGACCCGCCCGGATGCGTCGCTGGACGCGGCGCTGGATCGCCACGTGACGTCTTGCACCTACCACCAGTACGCGCTGCGACGTCCCGCGACGACCAGCTTGGTCCATCAACGCACCGAACGTGCCGCCTATTTTGAAACACGTTCTAAGCGGCTACGTCAGTGCTTTGCCACGACCAGATAGGGGAATTTGCCCGCTGGGCAATGCTCATACGGGCATATAGCGTCTTGTCATGCTTCCGTTTCTCCGGCTTGCGCCCGTCCCCGACTCAGAGCCGGACGCCAAAACCAACGCGGCGATCAGGATCGTCCTGGCCGACGACCATGCGGCGATGCGCCAGAGCCTGCGCCTGCTGCTCGACGGGAAGCGGACATCGACGTGGTCGCCGAAACGGACAGCCTCAGCGCGGTCTTGGCTCACGTGCACGCACGCCAGACCGGACGTGCTCGTACTCGACCTGGGAATGTCGAGCCTCGGCTCGGGGATCGCGGCGCTCGACAAGCTGAGTCGAGAGATGCGGACATAGATCGTCGTGCTCACGATGAACGACGACCCGGCTTTCGCACGACGCACCCTGGACAACGGCGCTTTGGGGCTCGTGCTCAAGGAGATGGCCGACTCCGACCTGCCGGCTGCGGTGCGAGCGGCCTCGCTCGGCAAGCGCTACGTCAGCCCGCTGCTAGCGGCCAAGCTCAACAGCGGCAAGCAAAACGACAGCAACAGGCTGACCCCGCGCGAGCGCGAGGTGCTGCGCCTGATCGCCCTCGGTCACACGAGCGTGGAGATCGCCCGAAAGCTCGAGCTCTCGCCGCGCACGATCGAGACGCACCGCGCCCGCATCCACCGCAAGCTGAACCTGGACACGCGTGCACAGCTCGTTCGCTACGCCCTGCAACACGAGCTGCTGGAGCTGTGAGACGTCCCTAGACGCGAGCATCTAATCGCCGGAGATCAGCTTGGCTGCCCGCTTGAGGCGCGGACCGATCCGCCTGCGCAGCTGATCGACCGTGTGAGCAGAGGAAGGGACGGTTACGTCGATCGCCGCCGGATGCTCGCTGCGCGGACGCGGGACGAGCACGGCGATCGAACGCGCGCCGGCAATCAGCTCTTCGTCGCTGACCACCACCCCACGAGTGCTGGTGCGCTCCAGCTCGGCCACTAGCTGTGCGCGCTTCTCGATCGTATTTGGAGCGAGCCGCTTGAGCTCGATGCCCTTGAGCAGTTCGCGCCGCTCGGCGTCGGAGATGCTCGCAAGCAATACCTTGCCCAGCGCAGAGCAGTACACGGGGACGCCGGCGCCGACGCCCAGATCGAGGTCGGCTTGGTACTGGCCGACGCCGTGGGCGTGCAACCGGTAGATGTAAATCACCCGTGCTCCGTTGAGCACCCCCATGCTGACCGTGTGACCGGTATCTTCGCGCAGCTCTTCCAGCACAGCGCGAGCCTCCAGCTCTTGGCGGATCGAGCCGATCGCCGCACCCCCCACGTCCGCCGCGCGTCGCGCAAGCCGGTACTTGCGTTTGGAGTCCTGTTCGAGCTGGCCCAGCGCGACCAGTGTCATCGCATAGCGATGGGTCGTAGAGCGGCTAATGCCGACGATCTCTGCGATATCGGCAATGCCCAGCGTTTGGCGCACACCCGAGAAGGCCTCAAGTATCGCCACGCCGTATTCCAGCGAGCGCGACAGGCGCGGATCGGGGCGCCCGCTGATCCGTGCCCCGCCGGGCCTGCCAACAGGGGCGTCAGCGTTCGCGGGCTCGCCGGCAGAGGCGCCGGCACGGGTCTTTGCGCCTGAGCCAGCCCCACGGGCAACCTTTCCAGTGGAGGCACCCGCGCCGGCCTTGCCGCCGCTGGGCTTGCGAGCGCGCTGCTTGTCCTCGTCGTCCTTGTCCATCGCGATTTCACCTCGTAGGTCGAGCCGCAGAGCAGTCGGTCCCTGCATACCCGTACGAGGCACGTTGGAACGAAGACCAGCCCAGGATTGGATGAGTACGATCGTCTGCTTTCCATCTGTGGCGTAAACGCTACAACATCCAGCGGTTGGAACTCTGTCTCGCGCCGCGGACAGCGGTCCGCTCGAGCGATGGCGAGGGGTCGCGGCGGGCAGAACCGCCGGGCGCGGGAAGCGCTGCGCCTCGGGATCTCGGGAACTCAGGAGGACGCGGAGACGACGCGCGCGACGATCGCCTCGACCAGCTTGGCGAAGCTCAGGCCGGCCGCCTCGGCGGCCGCCGTGGTTATGCCCGTCTCGGTCAGGCCGGGGATCGTGTTGATCTCCAGCACCTGGGGGACCTCGCGCTCGTCGAGGATCATGTCGACGCGGGCGAAGTCGCGACAGCCCATCAACCTGTAGCTCTCGAGCGCGACCGACTCCACCCGCGCGCGCACGTCGTCTGGCAGCTGGGCTGGCACCTCCATGCGCAACTGACCGATCGTGTAGTGGGCTTCGTAGCTGTAGAAGCTCTCGGGCGTGAACAGCTCGACGACAGGGAGCGCCCGCGGACCGGCCTCCCCGTCGGGCGCATCGAGCACAGTGACAGCCAGCTCGCGCCCGATCACCCGCTCCTCGACGAGCACACGGTCGCCGTAGCCGAACGCACCGAGAATCGCGCTCGGCAGCTGCTCGGCGCTCGTGACGAACTTGATGCCGATAGCCGAGCCCTGCGCGACCGGCTTGACGACAGCGGGCAGGCGCAGCTCTTGCAGCAGCTTGGGGAAAGTGCGCGCGCCTCCCAGCTCGCGAAAGGCGGTCTCGTTGAAGCTGTGAAACGCCGGCGTCGGGATGTCATGCAGGCGCAGCATGCGCTTGAACAGCATCTTGTCCATACACAGAGCGCTGGCCAGTGGATCAGAGCCCGTGTAGGGCACAGCCAGCGTCTCCAGCAGGTCCTGCAAGGTGCCGTCCTCGCCGCCGCGGCCGTGCATCGCTACGAACACGAAGCGCGGGGGCTCTGCCAGCAGGCGGTCGACAAAGTCGCCGTCGACGTCGAGCGCTTGGACCGAGTATCCGAGCGTGCGCAGAGCCCGCTCGACGCGGTGGCCGCTGCGCAGAGAGATCTCCCGCTCCAGCGAGCGTCCGCCCATTGCGACGATCGCGGAGGGGTGGCTCATATGCGGCTGAGCCTATCGAGCGACCCCGGACGGTACTTTTCGCCTCCAAAACGACAACGCCCCCCGCGCGCGCGGGGGGCATGCCACTTCCGAGGACAAAAACTCACGCCGCTCACCCCTTTCCTCCCACCTTCGCACCGGAGGCGCGCTCGGCCAGCAGGTTCGTGGCGAACACCGTCGTCGTGCGCAGCTTCTCCCGCTGCTCGGCCACGGCGAAGTCGATCAGCTCGTCCATCAAATCTACGAACGGCAGGCCCGCCGGCTCCCACAGGTAGAAGGAGAAAGAGCCCGGGATCGTGTTCAGCTCGTTGATGTAAACCTGCCGCTGCGCGTCGATCAGGAAGTCCACACGCGTGACGCCGGCACAGCCGAAGGCCGTAAAGG
The DNA here is from genome assembly GCA_963725265.1 of uncultured Solirubrobacterales bacterium. Taxonomy (GTDB): domain Bacteria; phylum Actinomycetota; class Thermoleophilia; order Solirubrobacterales; family Solirubrobacteraceae; genus Palsa-744. The sequence goes on along the minus strand of CAVRXP010000001.1, from coordinate 419,303 downwards.
CGCGCTTTGCCAGGTCCTGCACCTGCATCGTAAGCTCGTCTGACAGCGGTGCTGGGATCAAGCGCTGGGCGCCCTTCATGCCCTCTGCCTTTGCCCCAGACATGTACTTGTCCTCGAAGGACAGGAAATCCTCGGCCGCGACCGGCTGCTCGCACAGCGACGCGCGCGGCTCGATCGCCCGGGCGGCCTATGACCGCGCAGTTGACCTCGATGCCAGCCTCCACCGCCGGTTCGAGCAGGCAGGTGCGATCGAGCTCGAAGCACAGCTCCAGCGCGTCGATCAGCTCCGCCTCGCTCGTGCAGCGGCGCACGCCCACGCTGGAGCCGAGCGACGCCGGCTTGGCGTACATCGGAAAGTCGAAAGCCCCCCGCGCGCGCGGGGGGACAGCCCCTTTTTCGAGATCCCACTCCTCACGCCGCAACGCCACATGACCCAACACCGGCAAGCCTGCCTGCGCCAAGACCGCCTTGGTCGTGACCTTGTCCATCGCGGCGGCGGCCGCACCCACCGGCGGGCCGACGTAGGGCAGCTGCGCCAGCTCCAAGGCGCCCTGCAGGCAGCCGTCCTCGCCCTGGGTGCCGTGCGTCGCGAGAACCACCACGTCCAGGTCGATCGGCTCCGGTGCACGGCGGGCGCGCAGCAGCGATCCGCCGCCGCCGCCCACGGGCAACAGGCGGCCGTTGTGCAGGTCGAAGTTGACCTCCTCGGCCTGCGGGTCGCCGCCATCGTGCTGATACACCGACAGTTCTCGCAATGCCTCGCCCGTGTACCAGCGCCCGCTGCGAGCTATGTAGATCGGGATGGGCGCATGGCGCTCCTCGAGCACGCCCAGAGCCTGCAGGCCTGTGATGATCGAGACGTCGTGCTCCACGGAGCGCCCGCCAAAGGCGACGCCCACCCTCAGTCCGCTTGGTGGCATATCAGGCGTAGCTTATGGACCGAGGCGACGGTACACCGACCGGCACGCCCCGCGGGAACAGGAACGGCCAGGAATATGGACGGGGCGAAGGATCGTCAACAGGCACGCCCTCAATCCAAACAATCAAGCGCTCGCGAGAACCGAAGCCTCCGCTTCGGCGTAGGTGTCGGGCAGGTCGTTCTCGAACAGGACGACGTCGCCGGCGCGCGTCATGGTGCCCAACAGCGTCGTGGCCTCGGCGATGTCGCGTACGACGTGGACGCTGTCAGAGTCCATGCCCGCCGCCAGCAGGCCTTCGCGGATCGGCTCGGTGCGCAGATGGCCGACGAGGATCGCAATGTCGCACACCGCGCCCGCCTGCTCGCCGAAGCGGCGGTTGAGCTCGACCTCCAGCTCGCCCAGCTCGACCATGCCTGGGGTGACGAGCAGGCGGCGCTTGGCCGGGTGCTCGTGCAGGACCTCCAGCGCCGCCGCCGCTCCATCCGGGTTGGAGTTGTAGGCGTCGTCGATCACGACGACGCCCGCCTGGCGGTTGTGGATCGACTGCAGGCGGTGCGCCGGCGCCTGCACACTCGCCAAGCCCGCAGCGATGCGCGCCGGCTCGACGCCGAGCACGTGCCCGACGGCGGCCGCGGCGAGCAGGTTCGAGACGTTGTGGCGACCAAGCAGTCCGGCGCTGACGAGGATCGGGTCGCTCTCTGGGCCGTCGAGCCGCAGGTTGAACTGTGTGCGACCGTCCGCCAGCCGGATGTCACTCGCGATGACCTGCACTTCTGGCGTGTTCTTTGGGGATGGGTTGGGCGTGCCCTCTCGCATACCGGGGGCCGCTACCGCTTTCAGAGAGCCCTCAGCTGAACGGTCGGGCGTGCCTGTCGGCGTGAGCACGCCGTGGCCCGCGTCCGATGAGCCCTGGACCCCGAACAGCGTCACCGGCACCGTCGCACGGGCCGCAAGCTCCAGGCAGCGGGGGTCCTCGGCGTTGGTGACAAAATGGCCGTCGGCAGGCAGCGCGTCCAGCAGCTCTCCCTTGGCTGCCGCGATCGCCTCGATCGAGCCGAGCCGCTCCAGGTGCATCGGGCCGATCGCGGTGATCACACCGATCTTGGGCTGGACCAACTCGCACAGCTCGGCGATGTCGCCGCGGCGAAACATGCCCATCTCCACGACGAACGTGCGATGTCGCCATTCCAGCTGCTCGTTGATCGTGCGGATCACACCGAGGAAGCTGTTGTAGCTATCGGGGGTCACGAGCGTGGGGCGGTCGGTCTCGAGCACCGCGCCGACGCAGAACTTGGTCGTCGTCTTGCCGTAGCTGCCGGTGATGCCGACGACCAGCGGCTCCCAGTCTGAGAGCAGATGGCGGGCCTGGCGCTCGTAGTGGCGGTTGATCGCGTTTTGCACAGGGCGCAGCGCGAAGTTGGCCCCGATCAGCGTCCAGGGGGCGAACGCCAGCAGCGCGAAGGCAGCGGCGAGCAGCACGATTAGGCCCGCGAGCGTCAGGCCCGGCACGGCAAGCGAGATCGCGACGAGCACCAGCAGGAGCAGCGGCAGCAACGCCGCCACGAGCAGGCGCTGGGCGCGGTCGGTGAAGACGAGCGGCTTGACGGCGGGCCGGCGCCAGTCGCTGAGCCCGAGCGCCGCGATCGGCGTCGTGAGCAATAGCAGCCCGCCAGAGGCCCAGCCCGTGCCCGTGCCGCCGATCGCGGCGAGGGCGATCGCCGCGGCGTACAGCACGGCGATCGGCACGAGCTCGCGCGGCGCGAACAGCTCGTGGCGACGGCGTAGCCACAGCATCAGCCTGGCCGACTCGTAGTGCTCCAGCTGGAGCAGGTGCAGCAGGCGGTGTTGGCGGCCCCCCAGACGAACGGCGAGCGCCAGCACGGCCAGGATCGTCGCGATGCCCAGGAACGTGTTCATCATTGCCCCGTCCTGCCGGGTGTGGTGCGTTCGAAATCGATGCCCCCCGCGCGCGCGCGGGGGGCATCGTGTTTGTAGAGACTCACAACCCGCCTCCTTCTGGCTCGCCGGAAGCGGCGGCATCCCGCGAATCGCTTCCCTCCCCCACACGCGGATGAGCACCGGTTGGAGCATCGTCGCTGTCCGCGGCCTCCTGCGAATCGCCTGCCCCCTGCGCGCGCGGGGGGGCGCCGTCATCTCCCCCACGGGCCCCGGGCGCGGCTATGAAGTGCGAGACGATGCGCACAAAGCGGGCGGCCTGGTCGATGTAGCTGTAGTGGCCCGCCTCCTCCAGCACCACCAAACCCGCATCGGGAATCAGCTGCTCCATCAGGCGAGCGTCGGCGAGCGGCGTGTCGGTGTCATCGGCGCCCCATACGAGCAACGTCGGCACGGAGATGCGCGGTAGATACTCGCGCAGGTCGCTGTTGACGAGCCGCACGAGCGTGGGGCGCATCGTCTCGCCGGCGGCGGCGTAGTCGGCCGAGGCGACGCGCCCGACGATCCGCGCCCGCAAGCGCTCTCCCGACTTGCCCAGATAGCGGGCGGCGTACTTGCCAACCTTGGCCATACCCACGCGACGGTAGTAGCGCAGCGTGCGTTTCGGACGGATACCAGCCGAGTCGACGAGCACCAGCCGCGCGGCACGCTCAGGCTCGGTCGCGGCCATGCGGATCGCGATGCGGCCCCCGTTGGAGTGGGCCACGATCGCGGGGCGCTCGATCGCCAGCTCATCCATGAAGGCGGCGACAAACGCCTGATACTCCGCCACACCCCAGGGGGCCGGCGGCGGCTCGCTCTGCCCGAAGCCCGGCAGGTCCAGCGCATACACGCTGGCCACGGGCGCAAGTCCCGTGACGATCGGGTAGACGGCCTCGATCGAGGCGCCCCAGCCATGCAGCACGAGCACGGGCGGACCAGATCCGCGCAGCAGATAGCGCGTGCGCAGGCCGAGCACGGTCGTGAGCTGGGTGGGGAGGGTGGCAGCCAACGCGCTAACGGTATTGCGCGGACCGACGTTGTGGGGAGCAGTTGCGTCCTCGTCGCCCTATCTGCTATTCTTCATAAATCTGATCGAGAATCTAGAGATTGGCCTCCCATGAAGATCGACATCCACCAACACCTCTGGACTGCGCCGCTCCTAGCGGCACTCGCCAACCGCGACGAGCACCCGTTCGTGCGCCAGGAACACGGGCTGACCGTCCTGTTCCTCGCCGGAGAGCGGCCGTACGTGATCGACCTCGACAGCGAAGAGCCCGCGCGCCGAGCCGAGCTTGCGCGGCGCGACGGGATCGATCGCGCGCTCGTGTGCCTGTCGAGCCCGCTCGGCATCGAGTCGCTTGCCGCGCCAGGCCGCGACAGAGCTGATCGACGCCTATCACGACGGTGCGCTGGCGCTGGGCGAGCCGTTCGGCGTCTGGGGCGCGCTCGCGCTCGACCGTCTCGACCCCGACGACGTGGACCGGGCGCTCGAGCGAGGCTGCGTCGGCATCTCGCTACCGGCCGGGGCGCTCGGCAACATCGACGCGCTCACGCGCCTGTCCCCCGTGCTCGGGCGCATCGAGGCGCGCGGTGTGCCGCTGTTCGTCCACCCCGGACCCGGCGGGCATCTGCGCACCCGCGAAGCGACGCTCGGCGACCCGCTGTGGTGGCCCGCCCTGACACGCTACGTGGCCGAGGTGCACAGCGCCTGGTTCGTGTTCGTAACGGCCGCCCGCCGCCAGTACCCAAAGCTGCGCGTGGTGTTCGCGATGCTCGCCGGACTGGCGGCCCTGCACACAGAGCGGCTGCTGGCGCGCGGCGGGCCGGAGATCGACATCGAGGATCCTCTGATCTTCTACGACACTTCCTCCAACGGACCCCAGGCCATCTCTCTGATGGAGCGCCTGGTGGGACGCGACCAGTTGCTCTACGGCTCCGATCGGCCTGTCGTAGATCCCGACTGCCACGGCATCCGCCAAGGGCCCGATGTGGGAGCGCTTGGCGAGCAACGCCGAGCGACTCCTCAGGCGCGAGCCGGAGTTTCGCGTCTCGGCAGGCAGGAAGCGCGTGCCGACATCCGCCGGGCGCAGGGCCAGGCGCGTGGCCGTGCTCGAGAGGGCAGTCCGATGAGCGGCCGACTCTCCGACGTCCACCGACCCCGAGGACGCGACCTGAGCGGTCCCGAGCTGGAGCGGTTCGTGAGCGAGCTCGCCAACTCGCCGGAGCTGTGGATCGACCTCGTCAAGCACGACCGCACCCAGCGTCACTACGAGGAGATCTACAGCGACGAGCACGTCACGGCTTGGCTGATCTGCTGGATGGAAGACCACGACACCGGCTTTCACGACCACGACGTCTCCTGCGGAGCCGTGTCGGTCGTGAGCGGCTGCGTGCGCGAGGAGCGCCTCACGCCGTCGGGGTTGGCAGCGACAAGCTCGTGCGGGCAGGCGAAAGCTTTCACTTCTGCGCGTCGGACATCCACCGCGTGCGTCACGCCGGCAGAGACCCGGCGGTGACGCTTGCACGTCTACTCGCCGCCGCTGCTGAGCATGGGCGCCTATGTCGTCGACGAGAACGGCCGCTTGCAACGCCAGACGGATCCCGGCCAGCGAGGAGCTGCGGCCCCTCCAGGTCGCAGCCTGACGGTCACGCCCGCCGACCCGCGTTCCCACCAAACCGCTGTTCCTTTAGCGCGCACTGAGGCCCGGGGGCTATGCTCTTGATGACAGGGCGAATGAACGCAACGATGAAGGTGGGGAGAGAGATGGCTGCAAGCAGGCGCGCATACCGAAACACACTGCTGTCGTTTTGCTTGGGGATTGCCGCGATGGCGATGCCGAGCGCCGCGCTCGCCGCGCCGCTGGTGGCCGTCAAAGCGAAGATCGTGCCGATCCCGATCGAACCGAGCAACCCGAAAAGCGCCAACTATCCGGGTACCGGCAACTTCCTCGGCGCAGGCGCCGCGCTCGAAGCGACGCTCACGATCAGCGGCACCGAATACGGCGGCTACCCCTCCCCCATCACCCAGGTAGTGGTCGAGCTGCCCGCCGGCGTCAAGCTGCACCAGTCCGGCTTCGTGACCTGTTCGATGGCGATCCTCGAAAGCCACGAAGTCCAGAAGTGCCCGAAGAAATCCTATGCCGGGCCGACCGGCGAAGCGCTCGGGGTGGTCAGCTTCGGCGGCACGCGCGTCCAGGAGAAAGCCACCATCCAGGCGTTCTTCGCCCCGGAAGACAAGCTGGCCTTCTTTACCGAAGGTAGAGAACCCGCTGTGCTCGAAGTCCTCGCCACCGGCAGTTTCTCGACCGCGCTGCCCCCGTTCGGGCCGAAGGTCACCGTACCGGTGCCGCTCGTGTCGACCGTCCCCGGAGCGCCCTATGCCTCGGTGCTGTCGATCAAGGGCAAGATCGGCGCGGCCTACAAGCAGGGCAAAAAGCTGATCTCCTACGGCACGGTGCCAAAGACCTGTCCGAAAGGGGGCTTCACCGGCCGGGTCGAAATGACGTTCCTGAGCGGCGAAGAGGTCACCATCGATCCGACCGTGCCTTGCCCGAAGCGGTAGGGCACCGCGCGATAAGGCTCAGACCTCTTATCGGCAAGAAGCTCCGACGCTACGTCTAGCTCATAACGCGAGTCGAGCTACACCGAACGTGGAGTCGAGCCCGTGTCACTCGAGAGCGTAATCGCAGAGTTCGACGACGATCGGTGAGCGAGCCGCGCTGGCGCATCGTCGGAATCGCGAACGTGTTATTCCGCAGTCGTCGCCCACTTTTCGCCCGTGGTCAACTGGAGTCCTATTTCGCCCGCAAGTTCTGCCTGTTTTCCTTTGCTTGTGCGTTCGTTTGTAAGACTCAACGTAAACACTATCGGGCTGTGGGCGCTTTCGCTGGTTAGCCGGACTTTCTTCGTTGCTTCCAGGGTTTCAAAGTTTGATATCAATGCGGTGAAAGCTCTCAGTCGGGCACCGGTCAATTTGTATGTCCCTCGTTCTGAACATACCATTGCGCCTTGGTTGACTACTTCGAACGACGCGACCGGGGTTCCCAGTACACCTTCTCGGAACCGTACTTCTTCGCCATCCAAGCGCCCTTCGAGCGATTTGAATGTAATTTGCCCGACCGTGGCACCTTCTTTGATTTCGCAGTTCGCCGGAGATGTAACGGTACATGTCTGGAGCACAAATTCGGTGTTCATTTCAATCCGCTCTTTGATAGTTCCGTTTTTGGTGGTTACAGAGCCGCATTTGATTGTTATTTGCGGTTCGGAGCCTGTGACGGTATTGAGTTGAAAACCACTAATGGTAGCTGCGGCAGCAAGCGACCTTGTAGGGGTCATCAGGGTGTAAAGCTTGACCCTCACATTACCGGGTTCTTCGATGTACCACACTCGCCTGACATTGATGTTCTCGATTTTGCAGGCGCTTTTGGATTCTTGGTGCAGAGAGTCGCCTGTGTAGGTGGCTTGCCAGCTATAGCTTCCGGAGGTTTTGAGTTCCTCTTCGCTTGAAGCTGGGATGCTGCCTGAGCTGACGGTGACTTCGCCGGCTTCTTTGTCGAGCGTTTTGCATTCGCTGTCGGAGTAGAGCTTGTATACGGCTTTTCCGCCCGCAGTAGAGGATTTGGTGCCTGAGAGAGCAGCCTTGTCGGTAGTCTTCGAGTCTTCCAGCTCCGTCAGTTCTTCGCCTTCTTCGGCTTCTTCGCCTTCCGAGGTAAGCTCGGTGGAAAGCGATGTTTTCGCCTTGACGGTAGAGATCTCTGTGCATTCGCTTGTGGATTCAGCGTTTTTTGAGTCACCGGAATAGTGTGCCTGCCAGTAGTAGGAGGCGCCCCCTTCTAGTTCCACTTCGCTTGACACCGGCACACTTTCGCCGCTTACGGTCACTTCCCCCGCTTCTTTAACGAGCGTTTTGCATTCGCTTTCGGAGTAAACCTTGTACGTAACTTTGCCGGTGGCCGAGGAGGCGTTTTTCCCTTTGAGTGTCGCTTTGTCCTTGACCTTCGAGCCTTCCAGGACCGTGATCGTTGTACCTTCTTTGCCTTCTCCCGATAGCGAGGTCGACAACGTGGTCAATTCCGGACCGCCAACCCCTTCGCACGCCGTCGCCGAGACCGCCATCCCACCCAGCGCAAGCAGGAAGACCAGCACCTCGACTGCCACGGTTCTGCCCCGTGATGCCCACGAGCTCTTTACTTGCCTTAATCGAGGGTCGCCTGACATGAACTCCATCCGATATCCGCCGACTGATCTAAGTCATCGTGTTTCCGGGCGAGGCTACTCCCCTAACGTCGCATGCTCAAGGTAGCGCGGTTCGATACAAGACGAATGTTTCTGACTATTGGCATTCTTCGGCCGTTGGGAAAGCCTGGATCTTCAGGATGCAGGAGCACAACGTACCGCCGGTTGGCCACTCCTATATTAAGCGGCTGCACTCACATCATCGGGCGCGAGGAGACCGTGCTCGCCTGGCTTCGCGCCCCACGAAATCCCGGGCAGTATCGATGGCAAGGCGGCGAGGATCGCAACTGGGATGGGGAAGTCCCGCGACAAGCCTTTGCGGACCTGGAGCGTCGCTTCCTCGTGCTCGAGATGGCCGGCAACGAGCGTGTTCGTCGTAGACGGTATGACCGTCTGTCGTGGCAATAAACGTGCGTGCCGCCGAGCAGCGAGGGCAAATCCGGAGTTTGGGGGCGGCAGATCCGGAATATGGGGTGCCTCAGCGTGTCCTCGGCTCGGGGGTCAATCTCTTGCGCTTCAACGGTAGGATGCCCAGGCAGGCCGACGTAGCTCAGCTGGTAGAGCACTTCACTCGTAATGAAGGGGTCCGGGGTTCGAGTCCCCGCGTCGGCTCTAAAAAGCCCCGCAAATAAGCACTTTTGCGTTGTGGCTATCTTACGTGGACGTCAAATATGTCCCGAATATGTCCCGACAAGGTGCTAGCGTGTAGGTATGGCACGGATCGCCGACGCTCCGAAGGCCGCTCCGGGACGACCTCGAGAGCGGGTCGGTCGTGCTCCCGCTCAGCCGCTCAGTGGGCATGTCTTTCGAGTTGAGCGCCAGCGCGGGCCAACGTGGTACGCCAAGTACCGCCTTCCCGACGGTCGCCAAGTACAGCGCAAGATTGGCCCGGCGTGGACCGATCGAGGCAGGCCAGCCGTCGGGTACTTCACAAAGCGTACAGCGGAAGATTGGCTGCGGGATGTGTTCGACCAGGCGCGCCAAGGCACCCTGCCGGGGCTGGTGCGAACCGGCGCGTCGGTCGCCGATGCGGCGGCCGAGTACTTGCGCTACATCGAGCAGGACCGTATGCGCAAGCCCTCTACCGTGCAGGGATATCGCTGGATCGTGGACGCGCGCGTCCTCCCCGAGCTCGGGAGCCTCCGCTTGGAGGATGTCACGGCCGAGCAGATCGAGGAGTGGCTTGCGATGATGCCAGGCAAGCCAAGTACCCGCCGCAAGGCGCTCGTGCTTCTCCATGGGATCTTCCAGAGGGCACGTAAGGTCTACGGCCTTCCGATCAATCCGGTAGCCGACATCGAGAAGCCGCCGCTTCAGCAAAGCGGTGATATCGACGTGTTTAGCCCCGAGGAGATCTGGGCGCTTGTACGCGCCGCGGCATCCGAACAGGACGCCGCAATCTTCCTAACAGCTGCGTTTACTGGCTTGCGACTAGGCGAGCTGATCGCGCTGCATTGGCGCGATGTGGATTTCGCGGGCTCGGTCCTGCGCGTTCGCGCGAGCTACGCTGCTGGAGCGCTCACGGCTCCGAAGTCGGGAAAGGTTCGATCTGTGCCGCTTGCGCCGGATGTAGCAAAGGCACTTGCTCGGCTAGCTGAGCGTGACTGGTTCACCAGCGAGGACGACTTGGTCTTCCCGGGTGAGGTCGGTGGGTTTCTCGATGGTTCGGCACTTCGGCGTCGCTACAAGGACGCATTGAAGCGAGCCGACCTGCGTGCGTTGCGCTTCCATGATCTGCGCCACACGTTTGGCACACGCATGATCGCTAAGGCGGACATCAGGCGGGTGCAGGAGTGGATGGGCCACGCTGACATCCAAACAACGATGCGCTATCTCCACTATGCGCCACATGAGGAGGATGCGCGTCTTGTTGCCTAAGCGTTCCAGACGGATGTCGTAAACGCGGCCGTCGATACGGCATAGAGGCTTCAGGTCGGTGCAGTTGCCTTGTGGTTTTTGTGGGGTGTGTGGGATTCGTGCCGGGACTGCGTCCCGGATTAAGAATCCGCTGGAGCGGATTAACCCACCCAGCTGAGATCTAGTGGAGGGTTTGGGACGGGGTTGGTAGTGCCCGCCACCGTCCAGGTCGACGTGATCGTTGTGGTTGGGGTGTCAGGTCTTCAGCGTCGGCGCGCTGGCGTTTCGGCGTCGACGGGAGTCTCTGATCGTTCTCGTCGGGACGGAACTGCAGCACCGAGGGGTTATGAAGTGTCGGGGTCGCGCAAACGTGCGTGTGGCGCTGGGCGCTGTCTCGGGTCCCTTGTTGCTTGTCCTGTTCGCTGTGGTTGGACGGATTAAGCACATGTACGGGTTTTCTAACGGCATGGAGGTCGTTTTATGCAGACAGAAAGAGATTCAGAGATCGTGTCTTGGATCGGTGGACTCAGCGCAGCCGGAGCCGAACACGTGATGAGCGAATTCGGGATGAGTCGCAGCATCGCCTACCAAAGATTGAACTCGCTGACACGCGACGGGCTGCTCGCGCGTCACACGGTGCTCTACGGACGGCCCGGGATGTACACCGCGACGCTCGCCGGCCTGCGCTGGAAAGGCATCGGTCACCTCGGTGTCTTCAACGTGCGACCCGGTAGCTTTGAGCATGCCTGGCAGGTCGCGCACACCGCTGTCCAGCTCGGAAGGGCGATGCCCGACTGGGACGTGATGAGCGAGCGCCAACTCAGATCCGCCGAGAACGAATTCGGCAAACTCCTCGCCTCAATACAAGTCGGTAAGGCCACAGCAGGCGCGAAGCTTCACCGCCCCGACCTCGTCCTGACCTGCAAGAGAGGACTCGTCATACCGATCGAGGTCGAGCTATCGACCAAGTCGGCATCCAGGCTCACAGCGATCTGTCGCGGCTGGGCCAGAGCACGCCACATCAACACCGTCTACTACCTCGCCACCCCCGGACCAGCACGCGCAGTCGCACGCGCCATCCACACGACCAATGCGGGCGACCGGATACGAGTACTCGACCTCGAGGACATCCCGGCGCTCGCCACCGAGCAATACACCGCCGAGGACCACTACCAACCACCAGACCCCACAGACGACGAGGACAACGAGGACGAGGACGAGGAGGAAGTCGACCCCAGCACAAATGAGGCATACCAATGATCCCGACAACACAAAACCACAACGTCGGGCCACGACGACTCGACGGACCACTACTACGACCAGAGCAAGCAGCCGAACTACTCGCCGTCAAGCCCAGCTGGATCTACGACGCAGTCCGCACAGGCCGCCTCCCATGCCTACGCATCGGACGACACATCCGCTTCACCCAAACCATGCTCGAAACCTGGCTCACCGAGCAATAAACAGATGCTCGTTGGATAGGGGCCAGCTCTTTAGAGATCGACGTTCTCGGACAGCGATCGCGGTGGACGTTGCAAACCCGGCCGAATCATCTTGCCTCGCTCAGCCCAACGCGGGCGCAAGCTGACCGGGCACTGATCGCTTTAGGAGTCAATCCAGGGTGGTCAAGCAGGTCGTTGTCGCCGGTGACGATCGCCTCTGCATTGGATTCGCGCGCCAGTGCAACGAGGTAGTCGTCCTCTGCGTCTCTCAGGATTGCCTCGACATCGGTGGGGTTGGCGAGCGTGACAGCAACAGCAGTGAAGGCATCTACTGCTTCGCGCGCCTCCAACCCGCTCAATTTTGCGCGAAAGTAGGGCTTCTTCAGATTGTCACGGACCTCTTCGATCAGCAACGGACAAGCCACGGCTTCTAGGTCGCCGCTATGGACGCCCGAGAGCAAGAGTGCCGGCGGCGCATCCGGCCGACCCGCGAGTGCAGCGAGCAGGATGTTGGCGTCTAGGACGAAGCGGTTCAACCGGCGGCTCGGTGCGCAGCCCGTTCTATACGCGATTCGCGCACTGACCGAACTGACTCGGCCATGACCTCATCGTCATCGACTCCAGCGGCAGCGTTACGCTCCTGCACACGACGGATCGTGTCGAAGCCGAGCTGAATCCGCGCTACGCGTTCAAGCGTCTCGCGGGCACTCTTGCCCGGAGTCCGCTCACGTAGCCTCTTCAATAGGTCGCTGTCGAACTCGACGGTTGTCGTTGCAGGAGCGTTCATGGCCCTTAGATCGTATCGTCGCCTTGGCTGAGCTTCAATGGCCCGCTGTCGAGATCGTGAGGTGGCACGTCGCAAAAGCGTGTCCCGAAACGTGTCCCCGAGTAGGCAAATATGAGGCTGTTTCGGGACATGTAACGCAACCAAATCTGGCTCAACCAAGCCAAACTAGGCTCCGCGTGACCCTCTCGTATGAAGGGGTCCGGGGTTCGAGTCCCCGCGTCGGCTCTCCTTGTTTCTTTGCCGGACTGCTACCGCTGAGCTACATCGGGCTACCGCTGAGCTACGTCGGCGCGGCTATGGATGCTAGCGACGTCGGCTGGGATCGGCTCTCTCTGCGAAACGTGCGATGGAGAAGGGCCGTGAAAGCTCGATCGGCGACCAGAGAGCTCAGAGCTCGGCGAGTGCTTGTAGGAGAGACTCGCCGTGGCGCTCGCAGAAGGTCGGCCCTATACCCTTCACCCTGATCAGCTCGTCGAGAGTTGCGGGTTTGGCCAGCAATGCTCCTGCCAGGGCGGCGTTGGCGGCGACCGTGTAAGCGGGCTTGCCTTCGCTGCGGCCGAGCCGCCAGGCCTTGAGCTTCTCGAACTGGCTCTCTTGTACGGGGTCCAGGACGATGTCAGCGCCACTCTCGCGAACGCCGGTCTCGCTAACACCCCCTTTTGCGTGCTCCCCTTTTGCGTGCACGCCAACACCCCCCTTTGCGTGCACGCGAGGAGCTTTGCGAGCCACGGATGTCGTCCGACGCGAAGCCTCCACCAAAGCCGCATCGGGTTCGCAAACGTCACAGCAGCGCACTTCGGCCGCACAGGGCTGCGTGTCGCCGAAGTGGTCGAGGATCTGGCGGCGGCGGCAGCGCTCCGCGCTGGAGATGAAGCGCTCGATCGAGCGGTAGGCCTCCCAGCCGCGGTCTTTGGCGGCCTTGATCGCCGCGTAGGCCTTGCGCGGACTGCCCTCACCGGTGAGTCGCACGAGCAGCCCTTCCGGGCCGCCAGGCTGCAGCTCCACCGCGCCAGCGCGCTCGGCGATCGACAGAAGCACGCGTTCACGCTCCCCCAGCTCGCCGTGGCCGACCGCTGCGACACCGTCTTCCCCCGCGTACCCTGAAGGAGCCCCCCCATCGCGAGGGGCAGGCAAGCGGGCACGCAGGCTCGCGACATAGCGCTTGACATCCTCCACGGTCGTCTCACGCTCGTTGATGAATCTGATCAACCGGCCGAGATCCATTCGCGATGCGAGCAGCAGCGCCCGGCCAGGCTGGCCATCGCGCCCGCCGCGGCCCGCCTCCTGGTAGTAGGCCTCGAGACTCGTGGGCAGCGCCCAGTGCACGACGGTGCGCACGTCCGCCTTGTCGACGCCCATCCCGAATGCGTTGGTCGCCACCACGACCTCGGCGTCCCCGCCCATGAACGCCTCCTGGCTCACACGCCGCGCCTGCGCGGACATGCCGGCGTGGTAGCAGACAGCGTCGATCCCGTTGTCGCGCAGCAGCGAAGTCACCTCGTCGGTGTGCTTGCGCGTGCCGCAGTAGACGATCGCCGGCCTGGCATCGGCCTGTTGGAGCGCGTACAAGAGCGTGGCTCGCTTGCGCGCAACCGCCCCCTTTCCCTCCAGCGCGACAACGTCGAAGGTCAGGTTGGGGCGATCGAAGCCGGAGCGCACCGCCAGCCAGTCGCGCAAACCGAGGCGCGCCGCGATCTCCTCCGCCACGCGCGGGGTGGCGGTCGCGGTCGTCGCCATCACCGCCGGCCTGCCCAGCGCCTCGATCGCCTCGTGCAAGCGCAGATAGTCGGGGCGGAAGTCGTGTCCCCACTCGGCCACACAGTGGGCCTCGTCGACGACGAACAGTCCCACCTCGCGCGTGGCGAGCGTCTCTCGGAAGGCGCGCGAGGCGAAGCGCTCCGGCGCGGCCAGCACCAGCCGCGCCTCGCCCGAGGAGATCGAGCGCAGCGCCTGGGCGTTGTGTCCCTCGGCCATGCCTGAGGCCAGCATCGCAGCGTTGACGCCCGCATCGTGCAAACGCCCCAGCTGATCGGCCATCAGCGCGATCAGCGGGCTCACAACCACGACGAGCGGGCGGGCGGGGTCGGACTCGCTCGCAAGCGCCGGCAGCTGGTAGCAGAGCGACTTGCCTCCTCCGGTGGGCATCACGACCAGGCTGTCGCGCCCCTGAAGCGCAGCCTGCACCGCCTCGCGCTGCCCGGGCCTGAAGGACCGCAAGCCGAAGCGCTCGAGCAGCTGCTCGGGGGTGGGCAACCGCTCGCGGAGCGTGGATGCAGGGACGTCCATGACGCTCGATTGGGACATCCCACAAAGCTACCCCTAGCTGCGGGCGGTACTTTGCGCAGGCGCCCAGCGCAGGGCCCCAGCGCTCGCAGATACGCGGTGTTCGAGTTTCAAAATCGGCTGTGCCCCCCGCGCGCGCGGGGGCCATAGGTCCAAATTTGCCCCACGCGCAGGCCCGCTGGTCAAGGCCCCACCGTGCGTCGAGCAACCGAATTTGAACCTCGACGCTCAGGCCCCCGCAGTCAAAGGCCCCCCGCGCTCAGGTCCCCGCAAGTTAAAGGCCCCCGCGCTCAGGCCCCCGCAAGTCCAAGGCCCCCCGCGCGCGCGGGGGGCAACCCCGAAATTTGGGTATAGAGCTAGCGCCGGCGCCAGACCACGCGCGCGCCGCCTGCCGGCACGAGTGTGATCGCGCGGCGCTGGCTCCACTCGCCGCGGCGCCACAGCCGCCCACCGCGCGCGGGCAGGCTGGGCTCCAGCTCGCTCAACATCGTCTGCAAGATCAGCTTCATCTCGAGCGTGGCAAACGAGGCGCCGATGCAGCGGCGGATGCCACCACCGAACGGAATCCAAGAGAAGGTCTCAGGTGGACGTTCCAAAAAGCGCTCCGGACGAAACTCCGCCGGTTCGTCATAGACGCTCGGATTGCGGTTGGTGAGGTAGATCGAGGGCGCCACACGCGTGCCGGCCGGCAGCTCGCGCGCACCGACGCGCAGCGGCGCCTGCAATGTGCGCACCACCAGCGGCACGACCGGGCGCACCCGCAGTGTCTCTGAGATGAGCGCCTGCATGTAATCGTCGTTCTCCCCGGCGTCGATCTCCGCGAGGAGACGCGCGAGCTTCTCGGGGTGGCGCACGAGCCGCTCGATCGCCCAGGCGACCGAGGTAGCTGTCGTCTCATGGCCGGCGAGCAAGAGCGTCACGAGCTCGTCGCGCAGCTCCTGGTCGGTCATCGCCTGGCCGTCCTCGTCGCGCGCCAACAACAGCAACGAGAGGATGTCGGCGCGATCCTCGAGATCCTCCTGTGCGCGGCGACGGGCGATCTCCGCGTAGATCACCTCGTCAAGATGGTCGAGCGCGCGACCGATCGAGCCGCTCGGGCGCTCCAGGCGCGGGCCGCGCAGCGCGAAGAGCAGCAACGCCGGCAGCTGCGTCGGCCCGATCAGGCCAGCGATCGCCTCGCGCAAAGCTTCCATGCGCGAAGCCTCCACACCGAAGACGGCGCGCAGGATCACCTCGAGCGTGATCGCGCGCGTGCGCTCGCTCAACTTCATCGGCTCACCCAGCGGCCACTCGGCCATCGAGCGGCGCGTGGCCTGCACGATCACCTCCGCGTACTCGCGCATGCGCTCGCCGTGGAAAGGGGGCAGCAGCAGCTTGCGCTGGCGCATGTGCTCGGGGCCCGTCAGCGTGATCACCGAGCTCGGCCCCATGATCGGGGCGATCGGCGAGACGCCGGCCGCCGAGGGCGCCACGTCCGGCGGCGCGGTGAAGAGTGCCTTGACCGCCTCGGGGTCGCTGAGGATCACCAGTTTGCGCCCGCTGGGGAAGAACGTGAGCGTGAAGCTGTCGCCGATGCGCCGCACACACTGGTCCATCACCCAGCCCGGCGCCAGCGACCAGATCAGCGTCAGCGCCAACGGGGACAGGCGCGGCCCGCGCGGCAGCGCCTCGGCGGGGGGTTCGGCGAGAGGCTCTGGCTCTACGAGCGGCTGCGCGACGGCGGTGGCCACCCGAGTAGCCTATCGGGCTGGGACTCACTCTCTGCCAGCGCCGCCACCACACGCGTGTGCGCCTGCTCGACCTGCTCGAGCGTCAGCGTCTGCGTGTGGCGCCTCAGGTAGGCGAGCAGCATGCGCGCGGGGATCACGCGCACGCCGCGACGGCGGGCCAGCGGTTTGTCGACCCAGGCGCGGCTGAAGACCACCAACGGCTCCACCTGCTCACCGGTTATGCGCTCGAGCGTCTCGCGCTGCTCCTGGGCCTGGCGCAGGATCGCGCCGTGGATCGTGCGCACGCGCACGTCTCCCTGGCGGCTCTTGGTCTCGACCGTGAACACGCCCTGGACGCCGATCACGATGTGATCGACGTTGCCGTAGTCGAAGCTGGCGTCGTGGATGACGTGCCAGGCCTCCTGGGAGAGCTGGTCGAGCAGGCCACCGACGTGCTCCTCGCCGGCGGCACCGCGGTCGTGGCGCTCCACCAGCGGCAGGACGTAGCGCGAGACGACGAACATCGTGACGAGCAAGGCAAGCTCGGAGCCGATGAACAGGGGACTGTGCAGGCCGAAGGAGCGACCGAAGACGGTCGTGAGCACCGCCAGCACGCCGAGTGTCACGAGCGTGCGCAGGCGCAGGCGCAGGAACGTCGCGCGCGCGTGTTGGCCTGGCAGGCGAGCCGCGGGATCGGAGCGTTTGGGGAGACGCAGGGTGTGGCCGTGGACGGTCGGCATCTACTTCAAACATCGGCCCGCGGACGGACGCATCTTTAGGAGGGGATGGAGCTCGGCGCGCGCGCTGCGAGCTCACCCGATCGCCGTTTGACCCGGCGGGGTTCGGCGTGGCGTCGTCGCGCTCGAGCTGCTCTTGCGAGCGCCGGCCGAGGGCTCACGGCACGCGTTACGACTTGTGCAGGAGTTGGCCGAGTGTTCGAGCACGAGTCCGGGAAAGAGCGCATCGTGGAGAAAAACGTGGAACGTGCGGTCATGCGCCTAAAGCCGAATGTGCCCGAGGTCGAAGGCATGAGTAGACCTCGATCGCCGAAACGGCCGCCCCGTCAATGTCCACATCATTCGAATCGTCTCTTCCATCAGATATAAGGCTGCTGCTACGCGCCGACGCCGAGCAGCACTGGCTGCACCGCGAGGTGATCCCCGTGCTGCGCGACATCGAGTCCGACCGAAGCAGCGCCCCGAGGAGGAGGTTGGCGCTGCGCTGGCCTACCTGGAGGCGATGTGGGACGAGGCCATGCTGCGCGCGCGAGAGACCGACACGGCGCACAGACATCTGCACTCGCGCGAGCAGCGGAGCGCCGCGCTCGAGGGGCTCGCGGGCCGCTACCACACGGCTGTGTGCACGCTACGGACAATCGTCGCCGAACGCGTCACGCCGTTCGTGGAGCCGGGCTTCGACGAAGATCGCGTACGCTTCGCCGATGTCCGAGGCGAACGCCGAGAAGCCGCGTTTTGACCTGCAGTCGCACTCCACGCGGTCCGACGGTGTGCTCGAGCCCGCCGAAGTGGTGGCGCTGGCCGCCCAGGCCGGAGTGCAACTGCTCGCGTTGAGCGACCATGACACCGTCGCCGGCGTGGACGAGGCGCTCGCGGCAGGCACCGAGCACGGCGTCACCGTTGTGCCGGCGATCGAGATCTCAGCGATCGACCACCCATCGCACCCTGAAGAGCACCCCCCATTGCGGGGAGCAGGCGAGCGGGTGGCCCCCCATGAAGGGGGGCACCCTGATGGGCACGGACAAGCCGGCGACGGCGGCGGGGAGAACGAGGTGGCGCGCGAACTGCACATCCTCGGCTACCTGATCGACCACCGCGACGCCCAGCTGACGAGCACGCTCAGCCGCTTTCTCGCCGACCGCGAGCAGCGCACGCTGCGCATGGCCGAGAACCTGCGCGGACTCGGCATCGAGCTCGACCAGCGCGCGATCGACGCGCGCGTGCAGGCCGGCGAGCCGATCGGACGACCCCATCTCGCCGAAGCGGCACTCGGGCATCCCGCCAACGCCGAGCGTCTGCACACCGAGCAGATCGACGACATCGGCTCCTTCATCAAAGGCTATTTGATCGAGGGCCGTCCCGCGTTTGCTCTGCGCATCACGCCGACCGTACAAGAGGCGATCGACGCGATCCACGCGGCCGGTGGGCTTGCGATCTGGGCACATCCCTTCTGGGACGTCGAGGAACCCGACGAAGCGCTGGCGATGGTCGAGCGTTTCCGCGCGCTCGGCATCGACGGCGTCGAGGCCTTCTACGTGACGCACACCCAAGCGCAGACCGAGCTGCTGGCCGAGCGCTGCGAGCAGGACGGCCTGCTCAGCACCGGCTCCGCCGACTTCCACGGCCCCGAGAACCGGCTGTTCTCGCATTTTGCGGCGTTTGAGACTTACGGGCTGACGCCGAACCTCGGAATGATCGGGGCGCAGGCCTGAAGCAGGAGGTCTCTCAAACGAGCTGCACGTAAACACCCCCCTTTGCGTGCAACCAGGATTTAGTTAGGCACCCATCGCTGTCTGCGTGTTCGCAAAAGGGGGATGTTGCGGAGCAGGGGCAAATGAGCCCAACCCGACGTTCCTGACCATGGGACGTTCACGGACGCACCAGCCGCACACTCATCGTCCAATCACCCAGCTCATCGGACAAGACAGAACCAGCAGCGCCGCCAGACGGTAAGCGAACGCTTCCAAGGCCAGCTCCTCAGCCTAAGAGCGCCTAACAAAAAGAGGTTTTGGGATGCTGTTGTCGTAGACGGTGTCTATGGCGAAACCTTTGGTCAGTGATGGGTTGTGGGCTCGTATCGAGCCGTTGTTGCCGCGTGTCGAGCGTCGGTATCGGTATCCGGGGCGCAAGCGGGTGCCTGATCGGCAGGCCCTGACGGGAATCCTCTTTGTCCTCAAGACGGGCATCCCGTGGGAGGATCTGCCGCAAGAGATGGGCTGTGGGTCGGGAATGACGTGTTGGCGTCGCTTACGGGATTGGAACGAGGCTGGGGTCTGGGAGCGCCTGCACCGAGTGCTCTTGGACGAACTGCAAGACGCGGGAGCGTTGGACTGGTCAAGGGCGGTCGTGGACAGCTCGCACGTGCGAGCAAAAGGGGGGGCGAAAAGACAGGCCCCTCGCCAGTCGATCGCCGCCGGCCGGGCTCCAAGCACCATGTGATCTGCGACGGTCAGGGAACCCCGCTGGCCGCCACTCTCACCGCCGGCAACCGCCACGACATCACCCAGCTCATCCCACTCGTCGATCGGGTCCCCCCGACCGGCGCTCACGGCAAGTTCAGGCCAAAGGCGCTGCTCGCAGACCGGGCGTATGACAGCCAAAGGCACCGCAACGCGCTCCGCGAAAGGGGCATCACACCACGGATCGCCAAACGCAACACCGCTAACGGGTCGGGGCTCGGCAAAGAACGATGGGTGATCGAGCGCACGATCTCCTGGCTACACCAACACCGCCGCCTCGAGCGTCGCTACGACCGCCGCGCCGACATCCACGAAGCCTTCCTCACAATCGGCTGCGCACTCATCTGCCACCAACAACTCCAAAACTCATTCTGTTAGGCGCTCTAAGACAGAACCAGCAGCGCCGCCAGACGGTAAGCGAACGCTTCCAAGGCCAGCTCCTCAGCCTAAGACAGAACCAGCAGCGCCGCCAGACGGTAGACGAACGCTTCCAAGGCCAGCTCCTCGGCCTAAGACAGAACCAGCAGCGCCGCCAGACGGTAAGCGAGCGCTTCCAGGGCCAGCTCCTCGGAGACGTTCAGATCCAAGCGCAGGCGTGTGTCGCGCACCAGCTCGACGCCGCGCAGCGCCGATGCCGGCTCACGACCGGCGGCGTCGGCGGCCAGCTCGGCCGAGCGGTCGCAGGCGAAAACCAGCTCGGGGGCGCCGACGAGCAGACACCAGATGTCGCGCAGCCACAGCTCGGCCAGACGCAGCCCCAGGTCGAGTGTCGCTGTGCGCTCGCGGCGCTCGGCGCGGCGCACCACCTCGGCGCCGTCGCGCTCGTGCTTGCGTTGCTCCTTGCGCGGTAGAAGGCCAGCCTGCTCGTGCAGACGCTCGCTGACTGTCGCGCCGGCCACGGCACCCGCCCCCTTGGCCGCCTCCAGCAGCGCCATCCAGCGTCGCTGGCTTACGCTCCTCGCGCAGCGCCGAGCGCACAAACTGCTCGGCGCACTCTCGCAACGCGACACCGCGCTCGCCCGCCAACAGCTCGGCGAGCTGGCCATCACCCGCGGCCAGGCGCGCGCACGCGACGGCGCGCTCCGGCTCGATGCTCCCAGCCCCGCTCTCCCTCAGACGCTCGGCCAGCAGCTCGGCGGAGAGCGGGTCGAAACGCACCTGCTGGCAGCGCGAGGCGATCGTCGCCAGCACGTCCTCGCGGTGCTCGGCCAGCAGGATCAGGTGCGCGAACGGCGGCGGCTCCTCGAGCGTCTTGAGCAGGCGGTTGGCGGCCTGGTCGTTCATGCTGCCGGCCGCCTCGATCACGAACACGCGTCGCTTCGACTCAAACGGCGTGTGCGCCACGGCCGCCACCACCGGCTCGTCGATGTCGCTGACCAGCACTTCGCTCGCCCCGCTTGGCGTCACCCAGGTGAGGTCGGGGTGGGCGTCGCGGCGCACCCGCTCCAGCAGCGTCTGCGGCTGCTGCGCACCGTCGGCAAGCAGGGCAGCCGCAAACGCGCGTGCGACCGTGCGCTTGCCGGTGCCCGACGGGCCGTGGAAGAGGTAGGCGTGCGAAGGGGCGCCGTCCGCCGGCAGCGCCGGCAGCAGCACCGCGCGCGCGTGCGGGTGGTGCTCGATGCCCGGAAGGGAGGACGCGGTGTCGGTCGGCGTCACGGGGTCATGTCGGTCGGGATCATGTCTGGTCGGCGTCACGGGGTCATGTCGGTCGGGGTCATGTCTGGTCGGCGTCACGGGGTCATGTCGGTCGGGGTCATGTCTGGTCGGCGTCACGGGGTCATGTCGGTCGGGGTCATGTCGGTCGGCGTCACGGGGTCATCGTAGACGCGCGCTACCGTGCGCTCGTGGCTCGCGGCAGGCTGATCACGATCGAGGGCCTGGACGGGGCGGGCAAGTCGACGCTCGCGGCCGCGCTGGTGCAGGCGATCGCCGCGCGGGGCCTGGGAGTCGAGCTGTTGCGCGAGCCGGGCGGGGTGGCGCTGTCGGAGCGGATCAGAGAGCTGGTCAAGGACCCGTCGCTCGATCGATCGGGAGCGCGGGCCGAGGCGCTGCTGTACGCGGCGGCGCGCGCCGAGCTGGTACACGAGCGGATCGGACCGTTGCTCGAACATGGCGACTGGGTGCTGCTCGACCGCTTCGTGGACTCCTCGCTTGCCTACCAGGGCGCCGGCGCGCGGCCTCGGAGTCGAGCACGTGCGCGCCATCAACCTGTTCGCGACCGGCGGAGCTCGTCCCCGACCGCACGCTGCTGCTGCGGATCAGCCCGGCGACCGGGCGCGGCCGCCAGCAGACCCGCGGCGCCGAGCCCGACCGGCTCGAGCGCGAGGGCGAGGGCTTCTTCGCCGCGATCGCCAGCGCCTACGAGGAGCTGGCGCGCGAGCCGAGCCGCGACGCATCCGCGCGCTCGACGGCGAACAGGCGCCGCGCGCGTGCTCGAGCAGGCGCTCGGGGAGATCGAGGATCTGCTGCCCCCGCCCGGCGCGTGAAACGGCGCCGAGCCCCGCACTCGGGCTTCACTGTTGGGTTGGGATGGCGCGCTGCGCGCGACGTGCGTGCCCGTGTCGCATACGGGCCCTCCCCACGACCGGGAACTGCCGTTAGCATGGCGTTCGCGATGACCGCCAAACCCAGCAGTGCCCTGCGCAGGACGCCTCGCGTCCAGCTTCGCGGCGGCGTGCGCGCTCGCCGCGCTGCTCCCGGCGGGGGCACAGGCGGCGAACGCCACCACCTACAAGGCCCTGGGCGTCACGATCCCGGCGTCGGCCAGGGTCCACACCGTCGCCACCGCGACAATCCCGGCAACGTCGATCCCGGCGAGCGCGAGAATTCCCGGCACGACACCGACCGCCACGACGACGAGCACTTCCGCTCCAGCGGGCACGGTCCAACCAGGCACCGTGGCGCCCCCCACGACCACGCCCGCAGGCGCCGCCACGCAGACCGCAGCACCACGACCTCGCGCACCGGCCAACCACGACCGCTCCCAGACGGGCTCGACGACCGTGGTCGTGGCGCGCAAGCCCAAGCCGCACGCAAAGGGCTGTCCGCGTTGGCGCTGGCGCTGGCGATCCTCGGCGCGCTGCTGGTACTCGGCTGCATCGCGTGGGCGCTGGGGCGCTGGCTCGCGCTCGAACCGCGCTGGAGTGTCTCGCTGATGCACTCGCTGCGCGAGGCCGCATACCGCGCCTCGGAGACCTGGGCGGAGTTCTCAGACTGGGCGCGACTGGGTCACTGAGGGCTCGCGAACGCGCCGGTCAATAGGAATTCCCTCTTCTAAAATGATGGATAGCAGGTTTTAACGCGCGAATGTCTTTCTGTCCGGCGCGCGCGCGACGATTCTCGGCCCAAGTGAACAGAGTCGAGTGGGCGTCGCGAGTGTCGGCGCAGAGGAGGTAAGGCCGATGGATTTCACCCCGCACCCCACGATCGCAGAGGACACGCGCGCAGGTGAGGCGCTGTCTGTCGAAGCGGCTGTTCACCTCCGCAGAGACGCACCCCTTCGACACGGTCGAGTGGGAGCTGCGCGACGCGCGCATCGGCCACGGCGACCGTGTCGCCTTCGAGCAGAAGGATGTCGAGTTTCCCAAGAGCTGGAGCCAGAACGCGACGAACATCGTGGCCCAGAAGTACTTCCGCGGGCAGATCGGCCACCCCGAGCGCGAGCGCTCTGTCAAGCAGATGATCGGCCGCGTCGCCGGCACGATCGCCGCGTGGGGCCGCGAGCGCGCCTACTTCGCAACCGATGAGGACGCCGAGGCCTTCGAGGCCGAGCTGACCCACATCCTCTTGCACCAGCTGGCGGCGTTCAACTCCCCTGTGTGGTTCAACGTCGGCTTCGAGGAGTCCCCGCAGTGCAGTGCCTGCTTCATCCTGTCCGTCGAGGACACGATGGAGTCGATCCTCGAGTGGAACACCAAGGAGGGCAACATCTTCCGCGGCGGCTCCGGCTCGGGCATCAACCTGTCGAACATCCGCGGCTCGATGGAGCCGCTGGCCAAGGGCGGCACCGCCTCGGGCCCGGTCTCCTTCATGCGCGGCGCCGACTCGTGGGCGGGCACGATCAAGTCCGGCGGCAAGACACGCCGCGCGGCCAAGATGGTGGTGCTCGACGTCGACCACCCCGACATCAGAGAGTTCATCTGGTGCAAGGCCAACGAGGAGGACAAGGCCGAAGCGCTGCGCGACGCCGGCTTTGACATGTCGATCGACGGCGACGGCTTCAAGTCGATCCAGTACCAGAACGCCAACAACTCGGTGCGCATCACCGACGAGTTCATGCGCGCCGTCGAGGCAGACGAGGACTGGCACCTGACCGCGCGTGCGACCGGCAAGCCAGTCGGCGAGCCGCTCCGCGCACGTGAGCTGATGCGCGAGATCGCCGAGGCGGCTTGGCGCTGCGCGGACCCGGGCGTGCAGTACGACACGACCATCAACCAGTGGCACACACGCCCGAAAAGTGGCCGCATCAACGCGTCGAACCCGTGCTCTGAGTACATGCACGTCGACGACTCGGCCTGCAACCTGGCCTCGCTGAACCTGATGAAGTTCCGCCGCCCCGACGGCACGCTCGACGTGCGCTCCTTCGAGCACACGGTGGACATCGTGCTGCTGGCCCAGGAGATCGTCGTCGGCCCCTCCAGCTATCCCACCGAGCAGATCGGCGTCAACGCGCGCGCCTTCCGCCAGCTCGGCCTCGGCTACGCCAACCTCGGCGCATATCTGATGAGCAACGGCATGCCGTATGACTCCGACGCTGGCCGGGGCACGGCGGCGGCGATCACTGCGCTGATGACGGGCCGCGCCTACCGCGAGTCCGCGCGTGTCGCGGCCGCGCTCGGCCCGTACGAGCACTACGAGGAGAACCGCGAGGAGCACAACAACGTGATGCAAATGCACCGCGACTCCTCCTACGCGATCCCCGACACGATCTGCCAAGACACGGAGCTGCTGGAGGCCGCGCGGCGCTCCTGGGACGAGGCGGTGGAGCTGGGCGAGCGTTTCGGCTACCGCAACGCCCAGGCGACGGTGCTGGCTCCGACGGGCACGATCTCCTTCCTGATGGACTGCGACACGACGGGCGTAGAGCCCGACTTCTCGCTCGTCAAGTTCAAGGAGCTGGTCGGCGGCGGCCAGATGACGATCGTCAACCGCACCGTGCCGCTGGCCCTGCAGACGCTCGGCTACTCAGAGCAGCAGGTCGAGCAGATCGAGGCACACCTGGCCGAGCACGGCACGATCATCGGCGCACCGGGCCTGGCCGCGGAGCACCTGCCGGTGTTCGACGTGGCGGTCGGCGAGCGCGCGATCAGCCACATGGGTCACCTGAAGATGATGGGCGCCGTGCAGCCGTTCATCTCCGGGCGCGATCTCAAAGACCGTCAACCTGCCGCAAACGGCGACCGTCGAGGACATCGCCGACGCCTACACCCAGGCATGGCACCTGGGCATCAAGGCTCTGGCGATCTACCGCGACGGCTCGAAGACGGCGCAGGCGCTGCGCACCGATGCCCAGAAGGACGCGCCCGCGCCCGTCGTCGACGTCGATGCGATCGTCGATGCCGAGGTCGGCAAGGCGCTGGCCGAGGCCGGCCCGCGGCGCAAGCGCATGCCGCGCGAGCGCCAGTCGATCACGCACAAGTTCTCGATCGGCGGCCACGAGGGCTACATCACCGCCGGCAAGTACGAGGACGGCAGCGTCGGCGAGATCTTCCTGACCGACATCGGCAAGGAGGGCTCGACGATCAAAGGCATGATGAACTCGTTCGCGACGGCGATCTCGATCGCGCTCCAGTACGGGGTGCCGCTCGAGACGCTCGTGGAGAAGTTCAGCTACATGCGCTTCGAGCCGGAGGGAATCACCGGCAACCCGGAGATCCCATTCGCCAAGTCGATGCCCGACTACATCCTGCGCTGGGTGGCCAGCCGCTTCCTGGACACCGATGCCCAGGAGGAACTTGGCATCCTCACGCCGGCGGTGCGAGCCCGCAAGATGGCCGAGGAGGCAGCCCAGTCGGTCGTCTCCTCCGACACGGCCGGCCCGGAGGCAAGCACCGGCGGTGCCGACAGCGTCCCAGCGGCAAGCGCGTTGACCGACTCCCCCCCAGTCGTCCCGGCGCGCATGCAGGGCCTTGACCTCGGCCCGGCCTGCAGCCAGTGCGGAGGGATGATGCAGCGCACGGGCTCGTGCTACACGTGCTCTAGCTGCGGCAACAACACCGGGTGTGGTTGATCAACCCGTCGGTATACGCTCGTCGGCTAGCATCGAGACGAGTGTCAATCGGCTGTAGCATCCTCGACCCGCCTAGCGTGGGTCGAGCCGCTTAAGGGGAGCGTGTGCCTAGTGCTCGTGCACGCTCGCCGGACTGCTCGCAAGTCCCTTGCTCACGAGATCGCGGATGTCGCAGCTGACCAGTGTGGCACCGACCTGATCGGCCGCCGCCGCATAGGCCGCGTCATACACGGAGATCGTGTGCTCATCAGCGAGCTTCGCGGCGCGGCTCAGCAAAGTTGTCGTAGACGGTATGACCCCACCGTCACCAGAGATCCGATCGATCGCTTCCAACAATGGAGCGACACGACCGAACTCCCGCCAACCTCGAACTGCCACGTTCGCTACCTCGTAACGCACAAGATCGAGCGTAGTGAGCGTCACATCAGGATCGGCTAGAAGCGTCTGAGATGGTCCGTGCAGCTCATCATCGGAGTCAAATGCCGCGAGGATCACGCTGGCGTCCAACAACAGGGGGCCCAAGCTATGGCCTCGTGGTCTTTACCATCTCGGCAGCCGAGCCGCCATGATGAGCGCTCTGCCGTAGCAGTCTGTCCATGGCGGTTGCACGATCTATACGGCGCTTGCGTAGCGCGGAGTCAGCGAACTCTCGCAGCACGGCACTACGGGACGTGCCTAGACGAGTAGCCTCAGCATCGACCTCACTTAGGAGATCGTCCGGCATCGACACCATGACCTTTGCCATGCCTAGAGTATACCGTGGTATACGACGAAGGTGTCGTCGGAGAGAGTGCCGAGTCTAGTGCCCGGCAGCAGCTTGCTCGGCCACCGCGACACGTGAGTCGTCGCGGCTGAGCATGCTGATGAAGACCGCGGCGAAAGCGATACCGAAGACGAGGAACTCGACGAAGCACATGCCGGCGCCGGCGAGCTGCTGGTCGGCGATCGCCGAGATGCCGAAGGCGCGCGGCGCGTCGGCGTAGAGCGGGTACTGCGTGGTGGTGATCCACGTCAGGGGCAGGCAGACCGCCGCGGAGGCGATGCGCGAGAAGCCGAGCAGGGCCAGGCGCTGGCCGTCCGGACGGGGCCGCACACGCGGCATCGGATCGATGATCAGCCACCAAAGGGCGAGCCCGGTGTAGAAGAGGGTGGCATGCTCGAAGGCGTGTACGACGGTGTGTTGGGCGGCGAAGTCGAAGACCGGCGGAATCGCCCACACCCAGGTGGCGGTCGCCCACAGCGGGATCGCCACCCACGGCGAGGTCGCCACCGCCAGTGCTTTACCCCAGCGCCCACCGGGTGCGACGGCGCGCAGAGTGGGCCGGGCGAGGCCGAGCGAAAGGATCGGCGAGCGCAACCCCAAGATAAGCAGCGCCGGAGCGATGTCCGACAGCAGCACGTGTTGGGCCATGTGCGCCGAGAGCAGCCATTTGTCCCCGATCGCATCCAGCGGCGAGAGCAGCGCGATCGCAAGCGCGATCAGACCCCCTGCATAGGGGATCCAATGCCCGGCGCCGACTGCCTGCGAGCGTGAGGCCGCCCGCCTGTACATGCGCGCATAAACGACCGCCGCTGCAAGCAGCGCAACGATCGCGAGGGGATCGAGGCTCCAGGAGCCCCAGCCGGGCACGGAAGTCATCGGCGGCATCCTATCGATCCGCGCGGAAGCGGGGCGTGGCGGCAACAGACCCGACCGCGTACGCCACGCCTGCCAAGAAATCGGCCACGGGGACGACGCCGGGAGGGCTGTGGGGTGTATACAAAATTATGGACTCCTTCTTTTTATAAATGATTACATTGTGGAAACTTCTCAAAAAAATGGATAAACATCTCCGCGGGCGCCGGCTCCCCTCTTCCGTCCCATCCCGGTCTCGCAGATCGAGTGTCCCCCGACAGAATCATTCGCCACCCCCATAGGAGGCCGGAGGCGACGCGTTCGAGCGAATCGCGGCCAGCTCGGCAAGCAGCGATTCGGGGCTTGTGCCACCCAGGACGCGCAGCCGCGGCAGCCGGTAGGGGTCGCCTTCGGGCGAGGCCCAGCCGGGCACGACCGTCGTCGAGCCGACATACCCCGCGTCCTTGACGGCGGCTTCGACGGTCGCGTCATAGTGCCCGGATGGGTAGCAAAACCAGTTGACCGGCACGTGATAGCGACGCTGCACCTCTTCACGCGCGACGGCGACCTGTTCGTGCAGGCCGCTCGCCCCCAGCGTGATCAGGTCGGCGTGGCTGATCCCCTGCGTGTCGAGCTCCCAACCGGCCGCCACGAGCCCTTCGATCTGCGCTTTGCTCAACCCCCCCTGCGAGGGCGGCAGCCCCGTGAGCTGCATGTTCTCGACCCCGACCCAGCCGAGCTTGCGCAGCACCGGCAACGCGTTTGTGTACTGCGACTGGTAGCCGTTGTCGAAGCTGACCACGATCGGCTTGCCGGCGGGCAGCGGCGTGCCGCGCGTCCAGTTGGCGCGCATCTGATCCATCGTCACCGCGTGAAAGCCAGCGCGGTCGAGCGCCTGCATCTGCGCCAAGAATTCTTCGGGGGATACGTACAGCCCAGGGAATTTCGCGCCCGCGGGCGGGGGATTTATGACGTGGTACATCAGGATCGGCACGGACTCGTGGCCGGGCGGCCCGGTAGCGGTGCCGGCGGTGCCGGCGCCGGAGGGTCGGCCGGTGGAGGCAAGGATCACGCCGGAGCCGGCGCTGGTGCCGGCGCGTGCCACGGAGGAGCTCGTATCAGAGCCGGTGCCGGCACGTGCCGCGGAGGAGCCCATGTCCGAGCCGGTGCCGGCGCGTGCGGCGGAGGAGCCGGAGCCGGAGCGCTTGCCGGAACCGCTGGAGCCGGCGCCCGCGCCCGCGCCGGTGGAGCTCGCAGAGCCGCTTTTGGAGGAGCCGCCGCCCGAGCCGAGCGCGACGACGCCCACGATCGCAATGACGACAAGCAGCGCTACGGCGGCGAGCCCCCGTGTACGGCGGCGCGTGGCCTCGCGCCGCCGCGCCTCACGACGGGCTCGCCGCTGCTCAACGTCCATCTACTCCGCGGGTGGACGGCTGGATGGGTATCAGTTCAAACGCTTCTTCAAAGCGCTCGCCGCGGAGAATTTCGCGGCCTTGCTCGCCGCGATGTCGATCGTCTCCCCAGTCGAGGGATTGCGCCCCTGCCGGGCCGCGCGGTTGCTGACGCTGAACTTGCCGAACCCGGCAAGAGCGACCTCGCCGCCGCCAGCCAGCTCGTCGGAGATCAACTCGATCGCCGCCTCCAGCGCCTGTCGTGCCTGCGTTCCCGCCAAGCCCGTCCGCTGCGCGACCCCATCAGCCAGCTCGTTCTTTGTCATGGCAGTCCCTTCTCGAGTTTCGTTACTGCGGCCCAGGCTAACGGGTGGCAAGGACGTCCGCACGCTCCGGGGCCTTCTCCGGCCCCACTTCAGGCCCGACTTTCCGGGGAATACCGGCGCTTGCCGCGGCTGCAGGCGCCCAGCGGCGCAGGCCGTCCAAAGGACCGAAAGCCAGGTGAGCGAAGCAAGGCTGACATGAACCCAGACGAGCTCGGTCGGCAGATGCGTCTCATACTGGTCGAGCCCCACGGCCCCTTGCAAGGCGATCAGCACGCAGGTGAGGGTCGAGAAGCGACGCACAAGCGGATCGGCAGGATCGCCCGCGCCGGTTCTGCCGGATCGGTGCGCCAGCCACCAGACGAACAACGCCACCAGCCCGAACACAAGCGCGATCTCGCCATGGCGGTGGATCACGAAGTCCATCGTGCCCCTTGCCGTCGAAGTCCAGGCGATTGATCTTCTGCCCCGGAGAGCCACCGGCGTGCGGCCCTGCGGCCGTGGCGGCGGTGCCGGCGAAGATCGTCAAGGCACCCAGCGCCACGGCAGCGCGAGCCCAGAGGGTGAGCGTCCTGTCGGTGCGAAGCGAACGCTCGCCGGGCTCATATGTGGCACGCCAGGCGAGCGCGACAGCTGCGACGAGCACGAGCATCGAGAGGGCGAAGTGGCCCATCACCCAGCCATAGTCGAGCGCCCCGCGCACCGTCAGACCGCCCAGCACCGCCTGGGCGAGCACGCCGAGCGGCAACAGCGCGCTCAAGCGCATCAAGTCGCGCCTGTAGGGCCGGCGGCGGAAGGCCAGCACGAAGGCGGCGATCGCGGCGATCGAGACCGGGACGGTGATCATGCGGTTAGAGAACTCGATCACCGCATGCGTTTCCAAGGGCGGATAGATCTTGCCGTAGCAGCGCGGCCAGGTCGGACAGCCAAGCCCGGAGCCAGTCAACCTCACAGCGGCGCCGCTCATCACGATCAGGGTGAGCGCCGCCAGCGCGACGTACGCAGTGCGCGCATATTGCGCGGGCGTGAGGGTGAGTTCGGCGAGACGACGGCGCAGAGAGCGGATGCGTCCTGGCATCGGGCTTAAGCATTGCATCCAGGCGAGCCAGGCGCGAAAGTGCCCGACAGCCCACCAGCCAGACACCGCGCGCGCGACCAGCAACCCGCGGCGCATGCCATCCTTCCCACTCGCCAAACGAGCTTCGCTCCAGCCGCCGCGCGTCCCAACCCGAGCCGTCGAGCCCAAAGTCAAACAGACGACACGCCAGCAGCGCACCGAGAATCACGTCGAATCAAATGTTTCCAGATAACGATAATTGCAGGAGATCCGCTCACCACGCGGAAACGTTCGTTGACTCCCATGGACACTAATGATCGAGAGGATGGAGCGGCCTGGGAGCCGACCGCGGGGAAGGCCGCCGCCGTGCGCCGAGCGGACCCTCGGATCGCCAAGCAGATCCACCAAGCGCTCGGCGATGCGAAGTCGGTCGCGAACGTCGGTGCGGGCGCGGCCGAGTACGAGCCGGACGACCGCTGGGTGCTGGGTATCGAGCCGTCCAGGGGCATCGTCGCGCGGCAGGACACGCGGCTGACGACGCCGATCGTGGGACCGGCCGAAGGCCTGCCGATCCCGCCCAACAGCGTCGATGCGGCGATGGCGTGCCTGACGCTGCACCAGTGGGCCGACTGGCGGGTCGGCGTGCAGGAGTTGCGACGCGTCGCGCGCCAGCGCGTGGTGATCTTCACCTACGACCCGACCTATGCCGCCGACTTCTGGCTGCTGCGCGACTACCTCCCAGAGCTTGGGCGACTGCACAGCAACCGCTTCCCACCCATCGCGGAGCAGTGCGTGGCCACGGGCGACGAGGTGCGCTTCCAGGCGGTGCCGATCCCCCACGATTGCGAGAACGGCCTGCTGGCAGCCTACTGGCGGCGCCCGCAGGCATACCTGCAGGAGCGCGTGCGCGCGGGCATCCCGACGTTCGCCCTACCGGGCGCCGCGACCTGCTGGACGGCCTCGGCGAGCTGGCGCAGGACATCGAGAGTGGCCGTTGGGAGCAGCGCAACCAGGACATCCTGGAGAGCAAGCAGTTGGATCTGGGCTATCGCCTGCTCGTGACCGAGCTGTAGGCCGGCAGGTACTCAGCCGGAGTGGCCCAGCGCAGCGCGACCGGAGTGGCCCAGCGCAGCGTGACCGGAGTGGCCCAGCGCGGCGTCAACCGGAGTGGCCCAGCGCGTGAACCGGAGTGGCCCAGCGCAGGACTCAACCGGAGTACTCGAACGGCAGATCCTGGGCGAGCTCGCGCAGGAGCGGGGCGGCGCTGTCGCGCTCGGAGACGACGAGCTCGCCCTCGGGCAGCGGCCAGCGGATCGCCACGTCGGGATCGTTCCAGGCGATGCCGCGCTCGATCTCGGGATCGTAGTAGGCGCTCTGCTTGTAGATAACGTCGGCGACTTGGCTAAGCACGCAAAAGCCATGGGCAAAGCCGACGGGCACATAGAGGATGCGCATCGCCTCGTCGTCGAGCTCGAACCCCTCCCACTCGCCATAGGTGGGCGAGCCGCGGCGCAGGTCGACGATCACGTCGAGGATCTGCCCGCGAGCGCAGCGCACGAGCTTGCTCACGCCTTGGCCGACGTGGAAGTGCATGCCGCGCACCACCCCTCGGCTGGAGCGAGAATGGTTGTCCTGGATGAACCGCTCGTCGGGATGTATGCCGGCAGCAGCATGCCACTGCTCGCGATAGGTCTCGACGAAGAACCCGCGCTCGTCGCCGAAGACCGATGGCGCGATCAGCACAGGACCGGGTATGCGGGTTGGGAATATCTCCATAGCGTCGTGAGGCCGAGCACCCTATCGAGCGGCGGCGCATTGGGCGCGCCTCGGGCCACGCGACACGAGCACGAGCATGGGCGCGAAGGCCAGCGCAAAGGCCGCGACACGAGCACGAGCGTGGGCGCGAAGGCCGGCGCAAAGGCCACGACACGAGCACCAGCGTGGGCGCGAAGGCCGGCGCAAAGGCCACGACACGAGCACCAGCGTGGGCGCGAAGGTCGCGAAAGAACGACAGGCCCGCCCGCATCCGCGCGTGTTCAGCGTATGTGGACGGACCTGCCAAGCCCCCCTTTAGGGGCACGGGACCGAATGGGCATCGGCTCGTGACTAGACCATTGTGCTCTGCAGGCAAGGCGACGAATAGAGGAAAGTCAGGTAGTTGGTTCTGTGCGGGCGGTGGGTTTAGGAACATGTCCCAAAGTTCGAGCTCGATCGATCTCTCCAAGCCCCCACGTCCAATAACGTAGGTGAGCGATGACGCACAACGCATACGCGCCCAAGGCCCAGGCTCCTGCCTCCGCGCCTGCGCCTGCCCCCGCGCCTGCCCCCGCCCCCGCCGCTCCGGCAAGGCGCCGCCTGCGCGTGGCCGGCAAGCTCGCGGCGATCGTGATCACCGTCCTCTTCACCTACATCGCGCTGAACGGCATCAACCTGAAAGCCGCATGGCAGGCGCTTCAAAGCTGCGACTACTGGTGGCTGATACCGGCGCTCGTCGCCTTCGCGCTGGGCAACATCGCGCGCGCGCTGCGCTGGCGCTCGCTCTTTATCCCGGACAGACGCCCCCCGCGCACAACCACGCTCAACGCGATGATGATCGGCTACTTCTACAACAACATCCTGCCGGCAAGGGCAGGCGAGGCCGCCCGCATCCTGGTGCTGACGCAACGCAGCTGCTCGCCACCGGTCGAGATCACCGGCACCGTCGTACTGGAGCGCATCTACGACGTGGTCGCGATCCTGCTGATCTTCTTCGCCGCCGAGCCATGGCTACCTCACGTCAGCTGGTTCGGCGCGGCCGCGCTCGTCGCCGGCGCGCTGGCGCTCGCGATCGCCGCCACCGCAATCGTGCTAGCGGTCTACGGCGACCGTCCCCTGCGCTGGCTGTTGCGTCCCCTTGGCCGTTTCTCGCGCATCTCAGAGGAGCGCCTGGAGGGGGCCGCGACCGAGCTCGCCCACGGGCTCAGCGGCCTGCACAACTGGCGCATCGCGCTGGAGGCGCTCTTCTGGACGGTGCTCGCCTGGATGTCCTCGGTGCTCTGTGCCTACCTCGTGATGCTCGCCTTCCACATGCACCTACCGTTCGCGGCCGCGGTCCTCGTCCAGGTCGCGATCGGGCTCGGGATGATCCTGCCCTCACCACCGGCCGCGGTGGGTGTGTTCGAGGGAGCCACGCTGATCGCGCTACGAGCATTCTCGATTCCCCGCTCGATCGCGCTGCCGTACGCGCTGGTCCTGCATCTGGTGAACTTCGTGCCGTTTGTGGTCGTGGGAGCGGCACTGCTGCACTACAACTCCCGCCACCCAGTCCGCCACCCCAGCGCCCGCGACGCTCGCCCCACAGAGGTCGCGGTTCACAGTTGACTCGGCCGCAGAGCCCGACGCATCCGCCAGAGGCCGACTTGGCGAACGGAGAGGACTGGCTGTAGGGGACGCAGCCGGCCCTGGCGTGCCCATCCGTGGGACAGGATGTCTCCGTCCAATCGGCCGCTAGCGCAACTCGACAGCAAGCGCCCGTGCGACCTGTTCGCCCTGGGGGGAGATCCACCAAGCATTAGGTAATCCTGCGCCTCCGGCGTGCAACGTCAGCAGCCCGACACTCTTCAAGCGCGAGAGCGCTTGAGAGACCTGGCCGAGGTGGGACAGGTCGATCCCGACCGCGATCGCCTGGTTGCTCACGCCCGGATTCTCGGCCACGAAAGCCAGACATAAGCGCCGGCGATGCGCGCTTGCGTGACGGACCGCCTTCGGGATCACGACAGCCGGCTCTGTCGAAGGCGTGCCCATCTCCTGCACGAGTAGGCGAGCGCGAGCCTCGCCCCGCTCGATCTGTTCAACGGCGGCAGAGACACCCAGATAGGGAGCGACCGCGACTCCGACCAACTCCCCCAGCAAAACGATAAATGGCGGAGCCTGCTCCTCGACGAGCTTCGTGTGCAGGATTCCGCAAACCGCGGCGATCACTGCGTCGGCGGCCATTTCAGGTGGCTGCTGCTCGAGCGTCGCGCGCTCGCGTGCGCTATCAAGCAACGGCGTCAGCTGCTGCAAGGACTCCACACGCTGTCTGAGCGCCACCGGCGGCCCCGCCAGCGCCTCAACCAAGCACACGCGTGCCAGCACCGGCTCGGCGTCCAAGAACAGGAGCAACGCCTCCATGCCGGCGAGCACCCCATCCTCCCAAGAGCTCTCGCGCTCGAACGCCTCGACCATCACCCCCCGAGAACGCGCACGCACCTGCTCGAGTAGCGCAAGAAAACAGTCGTCGAGACTCGCGAACAACTTGCGAAACGCCGACGGCGATACTCCCGCACGAGCACAGACGAGGCCGATCCGCGTGCCACGCAGGCCCCGTTCAGCCAGAACCAGCGCCATCGCCTCAAGCACACGACGACGCTGCAACCCACGCGCCTGCGCACGCGCCAGCTCACGGCCCTCGAGCGGGCCTCGAGCGGGCCTCCACCATCATCGCTCAGCAACCCTCAGGCCCCCGTAGAGCCCTCAAACGCAAGCTTCCCTACCCGGCCCGGTTAGCAGAAACGTACCAGCAGTCGCCATCCGCCGGAAGTCAACACGACCAGCCAGCACACGTCAAGACCCTTCACTCTAAAAACTCGACCGATCCCTGTTTCTTTCGGCCTGTTCGTGGAACATCGTAATGTGCGCTTCGACGCCGGCACCCGGCTTGGCACAGCCGAGTTCCGCTCACTCGCCTGGTTTGAGCGGGTCGGGTCGCTGGTCGAGCCGGTCATATCTCTACACTCGTCGCGCTCATGGTGTCCGATGTTCAGATCGTTACGCAGCCCGCCCGGGAGGAGGTGCTCTACCGTGTAGTGCGCGCGGAGCGGCCGCGTGTGGAGGACTTCCGCTCCCATCGCGAACAGCCGCGCAGGCGCCCGGTCCCGGCGAGCAGACCGTGGCTGCTGTTGGTCGGCGTGTCGATGTTCGACACGCGCGAGGGGGCGCTGCAGATCGCCCGGCGCCGGCTGGCGTGGGTCGCCGAGCTGCGTCTGCCCGCCAGTCGGGGCGTCCACATGGCGGTGACAGGATCGCACGGGCACCGTACCGTCTGGGGCGACCCAGACGTGCTGGCGGCTTGTGTGGAGACGTGTCATGTGGCACCCTAGAGGGCGATGACGTTCGCGACTCTGTATATAGACGAGGGCAACCTCCTGGACTTCCATGACGACCACGACACCGCGCGCGCAAGCGTGCTGTCCGTGGTCGAGGAGCATCCCGAGGTCGCCGAGGACTTCGGGATGGTCGAGTTGGACGAGCACGGGCGTCGCGTAGGCGACTTCGTCTCGGGCGCCACGCTCAAGGCGCAGGCCGCGCGTTCGCGGCGATCACGCGCGGCGTGAGCCGCTGAGAGCGGAGGATCGCTCGCCACAGCCGGGCCTCTTGTGGCGTTGGATCCCGCACATCCTCAGGCCATTGCGAGCGCGTCAGCCGATCCAGACGGCAGGGGCCGCCATCAGCACATGGTTTGCGCACAGAGAAGTTTCGCCCACTGTTGGTGGTCTCAGAGCTTGTCGATGGCGCGGTGCAGGTCACGACGGTCGATGACTCGCGCCACCAGGTAGCGCGCGTCCGGCTCGTCGTCGGCGAGCTCGCGATAGAGCACGCGGTGCTCACCGACGCGCAGGCGACGCCAAGGAGCGCGTCCTGCCACCGGCTTGACGTCGAGGTTCGCGGCATCGGCCTCCAGCGCCTGGAATGCGCTCTGCACCCGCTTGCGAGTCTGGCGGTCCAAGCCCTTCAGGTCGCGGATCGCGCGGGGAGCGAGCTTAATCTTGCTCAGAGAGCCAGTCATTTACGACCGGGCTTCCTGCGCGTGGGGCGCTACTGCTTGGCGTCTTGCCCATCAAGCTCCGCGAACACATCAGCAGCGGAACGCGCTTCACCATGTGCATGAGCCTGATCGGCGGCTGCCATGTCCTCGGCGAAGCTCGGGACCTTCGAGAGCAGGTAGTCCTCAAGATCCTGCGCGTCGATCGGCACCAGCGCAGCGATTGGCTCGCCGTGTCGAGTGACGAGGGCGGTGTGCTTGGAATCGGCGACGTCAGCGACGACGCCACTTGTGTTGCGCTGTAGATCACGGATGCTGACAGTGCCCATCGTGTGCCCTCGGCCTTCCCAGGAGATGTCCGACAAGTATACGTACATTACGTGCGAGCGTCAAGTCTTGGGGGTGCCTGTGTGAGCGGTTTTGAGCGCAGGGCCCGCAGGTGGTCGCCGGCGGCGCTCTGACGACGTCGACGCCCAATAAGGTGGGGTCGTGGTTGGCCACTACGAGAGCTTCTTCAGCGCAAGCGCGGGCGCGTCCGCGGCCATCTTGGGGTTGCTCGTCGTTGCCGTATCGGTCGTCAACGCGGACGACGCGGACCCCACAACTCGAGAGTTGCGAACCGTGCTTGCCGGGAGCGCGTTTGTCGTCCTGGTAGATATCTTCTTCGTCTCGATCGTGGCGCTGACCGGCGGGGCAGTCGTCTTCGGGCTATCGAGCATCGCAATGGCGACCGTCGGCCTGCTGGCCACCAGACGGCTGATACCGAGGGCAAAGCGGGCTGGAAACTTCTCCTTCAGCTCTCGAAACAGAAGGCTGAATCTTGCCTTCGCGTCAATTTCGGTTGTGGGCTACTCAGTGCAGCTGGGCCTTGCCGTAGCGCTCCTCGCGAACACCGGGAGTGCCGCACTGCAACGCGCTTTGGTCCTTGTCATCGTGGCCTTTTATGGCAGCGGCCTTGGCCGGGCATGGGAGGTCACCGGGATAACCCGGCGGGGATAAGGGCAGCTATAACTACAACCTATAAGTTTATGAAAATGGAATTTCATTATCCTATAGGTTGCCTAGAATCCTAAGTATGCTAACCTATAGGTATGCATAGATCCGAGAAGGCTGCACAAGCTCGGCGCGAGCTCGATCGCAAGCTCGGAACCGCCGACCTCGTATCCGTCGAAACACGTCCTCGTTCCGGCTGGATACGTGCTATCCGGGGAGCGCTGGGGATGAGTCAAGCTGTGCTGGCCGAGCGCCTCGGGGTGTCGAACGCCGCGATCAACAAGCTGGAGCGTGCCGAGCTCCATGGTGGCATCACCACCAGAAAGCTTGCCGAAGTAGCCGCCGCACTCGATTGCACGCTCGTTTACGCCCTGGTGCCGAACACCACACTGGAGCAGACAGTCATGCACCAGGCCAGAACCGAGGCCTCACGGATCCTTGGGTATGCAGCGCGCACCATGGCCCTGGAGGCACAGGAGGTCGACGACGCTCGACAGGACGAAGCTATCGAGCGCTACGCACAGCAGCTTGTTGCCAGCAACAAGCTCTGGCGCACAGTCCCAACCCAAGCAAGACGCGAAAAGTGAGAGCACCACCCGACGGCCAGAACCTTCCCCGCTTCAGCGTCCAAACCATCGGGCCGGAACCCTCCGGAGCAACTCCTATCGAACCGGAGGATCTGGAGGGGCTCATCCCAGACTTCGTGGCCACGCGTGCAGACCTCAACCAGGTGGAGTTCGAGAACATCACGAAGGCGATTCCTTGGGGCCAACAGAAGGCACGCTCCCTTGGGGCAGAAGGCGTACTCGACTACGGATTCATGCTGAGGCTCCATCGCCGCCTGGGCGAACCAAGTCGAGGAGGACGGCCGGCAAATCGAGGGCACATATCCCGACGATGCGAACCGCGATCACAAGACATTCTTTCACAATCTCTGCGCGTAGTTTCACAACCGGTATCTTGGCCCCGCACAGCCAAACGCCAAACCCCGCGGGCGCGCATCGCGCTCATAGTTGGAGCGGAATACGTCGAGCATCACCGGGTCGCTGCGATGGACGCTCTTGACTATGCGGTAGGCGATCACAAGCCTGTCCGCCGTGCTGACGATCAGCCGACCTCGGCTGCCGGGGCTCGCGCCACCCATGCCCCCTTCACTACCATGGGCTCACATCATCGACAGAACGGTCGTCGCGGGTTGGAATCGACATCGCCCAAATACCGTAGGCCGCGCTTGGGACGGTACTCGGCGCAGCGGGCCCGAGATATCGACGACGCCCAAGAAACCAGCCCTGTCGCCGTGCTCCATGGCGCCAGTATTCCCGGCGTCGATTGCCTTCCGCTCGAGCGCCACTCGGGCAAACCTCGAGCTGCCGGAATGGGGCGTAATAAACGGCATAGAGGAACGGGACAGTGGTGGATCTGGTCGAACAAACACGCCGGATGGCGCGCAACACCAGCCGTAGTTTCAGCTGGCGTCTGAGTATGGGGTTATGGCGTGCCCAACCATGAACCCGTGCACCACCGCCGGCGAATCGGGTAAAGGCCACCGTCGATCCGGCCAAAGCCACCTACCAGACCCTCACCACAGCCGGTGACGGCGTGCCGCACCCACGGCCCTGGCGTGCCCATCCGTTGGACAGCGCAACCCCACTCCCGGCGCGCCTCAGCGTGCGTTAGTCGCGTGGCTTGGGTTTACGCCTGAACCAAGCCCACCCACGTCTGTCGCGCTCCTTGATGATTCCGGTGGTGCTGACATGTGGCACCGGGGACGGACCGTACGAAGGTGCAGGATTAGAGGACGGCTTCAAAGCCTCACGCTCGGGTGGCATCGTGATATTTGAATCGCTCATGTCTTTACTCATCGTAGCTCAGAGCAGGACTGTCGATGCGAATGATAGCGGGAGTCCAACGGCAAGAGTCACAACGGCAAGACGCAAAACGCGTTCCTTTGCCCGCAAGCGCCTTGTGTTGCTGGAGAACGCTCGATCAAGATCAGCTAGTAGCTGCTCGCGGCTCCGCTGGGGTGATTCCTCGCGATAGAGTCGATAGAAGACGTTTGCGCTGGGACCGAGATCCGTCCTGCACACCAAGTCCGCGGCGAGCCCAAGCATTGGGCCCAAACAAAGCAGTGTTGCAGCGCCGAGAACGACCAGTGGCATCCACCAGAGCGGGCCAAGCACGCTCCCTGCCACGAGGTCGGCGGCTAGCAGCGCACCGCTGAATCCAAGTGTGCCCATCGTCCGGCCGTCGACACTCGTCTCGTCCGCCAGCTGTCCGACTAGCTGTGTTTGGGCAAGCGACAGCGCGGCGTCCAATAGCGGCCCGGGCGGGCTTGCTGGATCGTGAGCTTTGGCGGCATGAATCTGCATCGCCAAATACCGTAGGCCGCGCTTGGGACGGTACTCGGCGCAGCGGGCCCGAGATATCGACGACGCCCAACAAACCAGCCCCTGTCGCCGTGCTCCATGGCGCCAGTATTCCCGGCGTCGATTGCCTCCGCTCGAGCGCCAGTCGGGCAAGCCTCGAGCTGCCGGAATGGGGCGGTGATGAACGGCATAGAGGAACGGGACAGTGGGCGGATTTGGCCGAACAAACATGCCGGATGGCGTGCAACACCAGCCGTAGTTTCAGCTGGCGTCTGGGTGCGGGGGTTATGGCGTGCCCATCCGTGAGCCTGTGCACTACCGTCGGCGAATCGGGTAAAGGCGAGCGTCGATCCGACCAAAGCCACCAAGCAGACCCTCACCACAATCGGTGACGGCGTGCCGCACCCACGGCCCTGGCGTGCCCATCCGTTGGAGAACGCACCACCACCCATGGGCCCAGAAGATCACGATCGAGGGATATATTTTCGTAGCGAGCGAGCCACCCGCACGATTCCCGTCTGGCTATTGGCCACGTTCATCGCGGAGCGGCTTACCGACGCAGTAGCAACGGTCCGCGTTGCATGAATCCCGAACTTTGCCCCGACATTGGTGAAATAATAGGCAGCCGCCATGTAGAACCAGATCAGGCAGACCGTCACACTGGACACTGCGACTATCCGCAATAGCGATCTTGAGGTCATACCAGCTCGCGTCCATGCCCAGCCGGCGAATAGGGCAAAGAGTGGGAGCATCGGATTGATATATCGCGGGAACAACGAGGCTGGCCAATTGGCAAGCAGAGCGATCCCCACGAGGGTGGCCAAACCTAGCGGCAGTGGAGCACCCAGCAGTGCTGCTTGGCGCGAGAGCAATACCCTGCGACGTCCTATGCTCGGAAGCACAGCGGTCAACAGCAGCACGGTGGGCACGGCGATCGCGATCGCTCCCAGCATTCCGTGATACTCCTGCCACCACTCTTGCGGCAGGGCAGCGTCTCTGAAGCGTTCCAGGGCCGAGACGACAGCGCCCAGACCAGAGGCCCTGGGCGAGTATTGGGCCGTAAGGCGCTCTACAAGAGAGCTTGCGGTCAACGCTCCGTAGCGACTCTCGTTCATCGCCAACCATGGGGCCAGCAGAGCCGCGGGCAAGGCGAACGCTAGCGCTGTTGCTCCTAGCGCCCGTGCGTCACGACGCTCACGCAGCAGCGCAAGGGTCGGGACTACCAACAAGATGGCTAGGCACACGAGGGTAAGCTGGGTCAGCACACACAGTCCCAAGAGGACGCCAGCCACAACCAGCGACCTCGCGCTGGGTCTCGATGTCGCATTCCATAGTACGAGCACATAGAGCACCACCAGCGGTAGCTCCAAGGCCGCGTTCGACACTGTGATCGCTCGGACGATCACACCTGGCCAGAGTAGCGTCGAAAGCGCCAAGCAATATGGAATTTGCCAGTGCTCCCTGAGCACCGCCCGGGCGAGCACGGCCAGTGCCGCAACAGCCAACAAAAGCAGGAGAAGATCGAACGCGCGCACCGCAAGCACCTTGTCGCGGTAGTTGCTAGGTATCAGATAGACGGGTGTCGCGAGCGCGTAGTACAGCGGCGGCTGCCATCCCTCGTAGCTGCTGCCACGCAAGCCAATTGCACCGGGGTCCAACCCACTCGGGCGTGGATACGTGCCCTGTTCGATCGCTAGCTCCTGCCAGGAGACGTGGTCACGCCCCACCCAGGGGATGCGGCCATGTTCAGCCACTTCTTGAACGTAGGCGAGATGGGCCCGCTCGTCCACTTCGGCGAAGATGTGGAAGCGCGCGACTGTGACTGCACCCAGGACGAAGATCCCGGCTATCTGGAGCAGCATCAGGGCCCTGGCTGAATCACCTCTCCACCGATCCCAGTTCAGCACGGAAGCTTAGATCCAGAACATTTGGAGTTGTGTGCCAACATTATCTGGAGCGCCAGCACACAACTTGCAGAGACTATCCGGTCTTCCGAGCGCCGCTAATTGAAATTCACGGACCCAACCAGACCCTCAGAACCCCTGGCTAAGGCCTCCTCGATCCTGCTTCGGCGAAACGCTCGTCCGGGCTAACGTTGCCTGATCCTTCGTCGTAAATCCATATGCTGCCTCATCCAGGTTCACCACCGAGTCCATAGACATGCCAGCTACCACCACTATAGACGAGCTGTTCAATATCACTATATATGCTTGGAAAATAAAGTGTATTCCCTTCGCTCGGGGATGCCACGACTGGGTCACCGACCGGCGATCCCCCTATACCGTAGGTGTGCCAGGTACCGTTATACAACAGCTCTTCAATATCACCATTCGTACTACGGAAATATACTTCGATATCACCGTTGCTCTGAGTCGCCACCGCCGGATCCCCCGCAACTGTCTCAGGCGACCCGCCTAGACCGTAGGCATGCCAAGTGCCATTATAGAACAACTCTTCGATATCACCATTCGTACTACGGAAATAAACCTGCTGGTTATTGTCGCTCTGCATGATTGCCGCTGGCACTGCACCTGGTGAGGGTGACCCGCCTAGACCGTAGGCATGCCAAGTGCCATTATAGAGCAGCTCTTCAATATCACCATTCGTGCTACGGAAGTAAACGATGTTTCCTTCTGTAGGCGAAGCTACGGTCGGGTCGCCAGAAGGAGTCCCGCCGATGCCGTAGGTATGCAAGGTACCGTTATACAACAGCTCTTCAATATCACCATTCGTACTACGGAAATATACTTCGATATCGCCGTTGCTCTGAATCTCTACCGCCGGCACGGCATTAGGTGCCGGCGATCCACCGATACCATAGCTGTGCCAGGTTCCATTATAGACCAACTCATCGATCAGCCCATTAATACCGCGAAAGAACACAGCCGATTCTCCGTCAGACATTAAAACAGCATTAGCCTTAGGGTCTGGCGGGGTCATCACTGTTTCATCAGAGCCTTCGCTCGTTATCCCTCCACTAGTCGCAACAAGACGATAATGGTAAGTCGTCGCAGGTTGGAGCCCAGCCACAGTTGCATTCACCAGCACAGAACCCAACCCCGATCCTGCGTCGCTTTCGGGCGTGAGCAATCCGTAGGAAGTAGTGAGTCCGTACTTGAAGTAATATTTAGCGTTGTAACCTCGTGGATTTACGCTACCATTTAGACGCACCTGGAACTGCTGTATTTCAGAACTTTCCCCAGTGGTCGCGTCTACCGGTCCCGGCGTCATAAATGTTTTGTCACTACCTACGCTTAATCCCGTATCGCTGTAGGCCACGATCCTGAAGTGATAGGCCACGCCGGGTTGCAGCCCTGTAATTGCGTAGCTCTCCGGCTCTGAAATTTTACCCGTGCCCGCATCGCCAGGATACGTGGACGATTTATACTCTGTACCTGTACATATTCAAAATAATATGTCGCTTCGATTCCGTTTGGATTTACTTCCCCTTTGAGAGTCGCGCCGGTCGGCGTCATGCTAGACGCTTCGGTGGTTGTTACTGTCGGTGGACTGGGTAGTCTTTCGTTTTCATTTTCCGGTAGCGTTGCCGAAAGACACGAGCGCGGGACAAAGACCCAGTTGCCTTCGCCGTCCCCAACACGCGCATCACGCACCATCACATACTTACCCGTGCCATCGGTACTTTCGTACTTCGTTATGTAACGCCACTTCAATGCCGGGTAATTACTTCCAGCTTCTTGTGCAGTATATGCTGGTACTGTACGAATCTCTTCTTGCTCGACATTTTTGCTGCTCCACGGCCTGTAGTTTGCGTACTCTGGACACGGAGCTGTATTTACGACGTAAAAACCGTCTCCGGCACTGTTATTATGTCTTTCCATAAATACCGATTCGGCTATCTTATGTTCGCCACCCGTGATTTCCGAACAAGCTGTTGTGGGTTTGCTTTTCTTAGCTTTTGGTTTGAACCGGTCCTCTTCGATCCAGCCACACCCCGAGAATCCTCCGCCAACCCAACCTCCAAGCGAATAGTTACCTTCTGGTTCCGAATCTTTATACAGCTCCCTAATCACCGCTTCTAGCGTCCCCCCTTTGGGGCAGTTACCGATAACCCAATCGAAGGAGCCAGACTGCATGTCTGAATATTTGGCGGTACATTCGTAATCTTCATTTTCTGTCGTTGTGAGCGGCATAACTTCGCCGGGCTTCGATCCAAGCGACGAGGAGATTTCGCGCAGTTGGCCCATAGTATTCACGTCGGCATCTGCGACGTTTGGGAGGCAGACGGCAAATGCCAGGACGAGCAAGCAGACTCCCGCGAGCAACCAGCCGTTTGAGGCTTGAGACCACAATGACCCGTCTCCCTCACACCAACCGCTCCGCTGCGTACCGCTGCTTATTGTGCCCACAATAATCCCCTCTTTGCCATGAATCGAAATAGCGAGAATCCACCCGCCCACTGAACCCCTGTTTGTGCGGGGGTACGCAGCAGCAAATCGACCCTATAAGAAGCGTTATGGCGAATACAAGATGTCGTCCAAAAGGTTTAACTGGACTTGTCAGTGACTCATACAAAAACCTGGGAAAGCCAATTAGTGTGTACCTGAGGGACGGCTGATAAATACACACCCTGAACCGCGGGCACCGTGATCTCTCTGAGCTACTACCAGCTAGGCGAAATGGATCTGGAGCGATAGTGTGCTGCGAAACGGGTGATCTTGTCGTGGGTTTGCAGCGTGTGGAGCAGTCTCGGCAGCCAGACTCCTCATTTAGGGTCGGTGTCAGACTGTCCCGGCAGCGAGGATGTACGTCCACCACCCATGCCGATCAAGCCCGGGCGCGGACGTATTCGCTCACCGCCAAGGAGATCCGGCCGACGGTAATCACCACGACTAAGAGTATGCTCGAGGAACACGTACAACACGATGAAAAGGTAGCGGCTGCCCATCTCCTGAAGCTTCAGCTTCGAGACCCCATGCGCGCGGTTCGTCCAAGAGATCGGCACGACCGCATAGGAATGACCCCGCACGACCGCCTTCAGCGGTATCTCAACGGTAAGATTGAAATGATTGGAAAGCAGCGGCTGGACGTGATCGATGACCTCGCGCCGGTATGCCTTGAAGGCGTTTGTGGTGTCGTTGTAGCCGTGGCGGAACAGCATGCGAATCCCAAGGTTCACCAG
The DNA here is from genome assembly GCA_963725265.1 of uncultured Solirubrobacterales bacterium. Taxonomy (GTDB): domain Bacteria; phylum Actinomycetota; class Thermoleophilia; order Solirubrobacterales; family Solirubrobacteraceae; genus Palsa-744. The sequence continues at coordinate 375,037 of CAVRXP010000001.1, read as the reverse complement.
CCGGTTGAGGACCAGCTTCAACTTGGGGTATTGATATACGTGGCCGCCGCGCATGAAGCGCGAGCCAAACGCGCAGTCAAATCCCTCCTGTAGGAGGCGGTAGTAGCGGACTAGATCCTTCGGAGAATCAGAGAGATCGCCCATCACGATCGCGACAGCGTCCCCCGTGTACTCGTCCAAGCCGGCGCGGATCGCATGGCCAAACCCGGGCGGACGGGGCGAGCGGACACAGCGTACGTCCGCGTCACCCTCGGCTATCGCGCCCACGACCTCGCCAGTGCCGTCGGTGCTGGCGTCGTCCACCACAAGAATCTCGTATGGGATCTCTTCGGCCGCCAACTCGACACGCAGCGCTTCAACCGTCGCGCCGATCGACTCGCGCTCGTTGTGAGCGGGAACGACAACCGATAGCTTCATGCGACCGCAGTCCAGCGCTCTGCGTTGCGATCGTGAATCTGGCCAAGGATGTAGCGCACATCGTGGGTTATATCCCAGCCGGGGTAGTCGCGCCGGAAGGGCTTCAGGTCGCTTATCCACCAGCGGTGATCGCCGATGCGGTTGTCCTCACCCAAGCGCCAACGCAGCTCCTTGCCAGCGATCTCCTGGCACATGTCGATCGCCTCGATCATCGAGCAGTTGCTCTGGCGACCACCACCGATGTTGTAGACGGCAGCCGCGCGCGGAGCTCTGTGGAAAGCGTCGAATGCGGCCACCATGTCGGCCGCGTGGATGTTGTCGCGGACCTGCTTACCGCCATACCCGAAGACCGTGTGGGGCTCGCCGGTCATCGTGCAGCGCATCAAATAGGAGAGGAAGCCGTGCAGCTGCGTACCGGCATGGTTGGGCCCAGTCAAGCACCCGCCACGAAAGCAGACCGTCGGCATGTCGAAGTAGCGGCCGTACTCCTGCGCGAGCAGGTCGGCCGCCGCCTTGGAGACACCAAACAGGGAGTGGGTCGAGGCGTCGATCGACATGCTCGTATCGATCCCACCGTAGTAGCGGTGGTCTTCGGGCAGCTCCAGGCGCTTCTCCTGCTCGATGAGCGGCAGTCCGTTGGGGAGATCCCCATACACCTTGTTCGTCGAGCAGAACACGAAGGTGGCGCTGGGAGCATGGCGGCGCGTAGCCTCCAGCAGGTTAAGTGTGCCGTTGGCGTTGACGCCGAAGTCGGTCTGGGGGTCCGATGCCGCCCAGTCGTGGGAGGGCTGTGCAGCTGTATGGATCACCAACTCGATCTCGCCGGCTCGCTCGCCAAACAATTGCAGCAGGGCATCGGCGTCACGTATGTCGATCTCAAGCGAGCGAAACCCCTCGGCATAGCGCTCTGCCAGTGTCCGCGTGGTGTGAGCGGTCGAGGCGTTAGGCCCGAAGAAGCGTGCGCGCATGTCGTTCTCCAAGCCGATCACCTCGTAGCCGGCCTTCACGAAATGGGACACCGACTCCGAGCCGATCAGACCCCCCGATCCCGTGACTATCGCTGTAGGCATATCGTCCTTTCCTGTCAGGTTCCCCCTTTATTTTGCTCGGTTGAGGCACCCGTCAAATGTACCGAAAACTTTCACCACCTATTTACCAATTGCTCAAACTATATGCAAAGCCAAGTCTTCGCCAATCGCCGAGGCGATACGCCGCAGATCGTCGGGGTCGCTCGTGACAACGAGGTCTCCACGTGCGAGCGCCCTCACCACAACGACGGCGTCAACGATGTCCTCGTCGTTGCTGGTCGCCAACGCCGCTCCAGCGGTGCGGGCTTGTGGCTCACTCAGCGGCTCGATGCGACATCCCCGCAAGAGGCGGGAGAGCTGGGCTTGAGGACCTCCACGCCACGCCTGGCCGAGCACGGGCGTGGAGACGGTGGGACAAACGCCGCGCTCCAGAAGTCGGCGGTGCAATGCCCAGATCGATACAGAGTTGCGTTCGGCCGCAATCAGCGCGCCGGAGTCGTAGGTGACGCCGCTCACGCGGCGCGGGCGGGGCGCGAGGTGTCCAACACAGCATCGGCGGCGGCAAGCGTCTCAGCAGAGAGCGCTCCGTGCTCGGCTTCCCATTCGGCTACCGCGACCAGTCCATCCTCGACCGTCAAAGCGCTGCGAGACGCCTCGTTCAGCCAGGCCGACAGGCTGATGCCGCGACGCTGAGCCGCACGCTTTGCAGCAGCGGCGATCGGCTCTTCCAAGGCGACTGAGAGCTTCTGAGCAGACATTCCGCCATGGTAGCACCGTATTCCCACCGCATTGCGTCTTCCGACGAGTGCTCCAACCCGCTCGGGAGGCCCCAGACCTTCCTTGGGTCGGCTTCCACGCCTTCCATCACACCTGCGCATCCATCCTGTTCGCGGAAGGCCGCAACGCCGTTCAGGTCCAGCGCTGGCTCGGCCACCACTCAGCAGCGTTCACGCTCGCAACCTACGTCCACTTGCTCGACGGCGATCTTAGCGAGCCACTGACAATCTCTTCAGGAAGGCCCAAAGCCGAATCTGTTTCGTCCAAGCCCAACCCTATCGTTAATGGGCTTTGCCAAAGAACCAGGCACGTGCCTTCCCCGCCACTCGGGGACAGCGTGACTTGGATCAGTCCCCTGCGCGTGCGACACTACAAAGGATGGAGCCTGCTCACGTTACGCTCACCGGCGATCTGTCTGGGGACTATGTGGTCGAGGATCGCCGTGCCGACGGCCGTGTCCTCTTGCGACCTGACCTGAGCGAGAAAGCGATGCTCGCTCGCCACGGGGAGCGCAAGCTGAACCCCGAGGAGTTCGAGCAGCACTTCGGGCAGCTCCCCACAGACGGCGAGGGCTAAATCTGTGGCCAACACCCCCGGCCGCACCGATCGTGCCGGTGCAGTTCAACGAGGACGCAATCGCCGAGGGCCTGACGCACCACCCGCCCGTCGCTCGTAAGGCCCTCGACTTGTTCCGGCGCGAAGTCGATCGCGACGGCGGACTGTCCTTCTCACGCCTCAAGCGCTGTGATGAGGAAGGCCGCGACGGCACCCGCCTCGCGGGCTGCGTGAAGACCTATGTTCCGTGGCCAACCGGACGCTTCGGCTTGATCCTGCTTCCAGTTGCCCATCCCACGAGGCCCCTCGCCTTGCGCGCCTTCGCCTACGGTGTCCGCCATCCCGCGGCGAGCAAGCCGAGCGTCTACGAAATCGCCGATCAACGACACAACGCCGAAAGCGCTTGACCACCGCTTGCCTTGAGCGCCGCTTGGGCTGCTCAGAGCCCGCCATGCACGCCGTTGGAGTCCTCACCACGCACGGCTAGGAGCGCCTTTGTACCCGCGTCGGTGATCGGCCCGGTCAAGGGACCGCGTTCGGCGAGCACGTCACTCAGCGTCCGTGTCGCGGGACGCAAGCGTTCTACCTGTACCCCTGCGCGCGAGGGTGTTCCGCACGTTAAAGGCGTACCGACTCTCCTTCCATTACTACGTGACTTGGCCATCTATGAAACTTATCGTGACGCCCGGCATCGACCGAGCCCGCATGCGATGTTCTGACCGCGCGCGAGCGCGCGGCGGAGGCGGGCGCGGCGGCCTTACGGCCGTTCGCGTCCGCCCGCCTCCGTGCGTCCGTGCTTAGGGCCTATCCCGGTAGGGAGGATTCCCAGTCGTCCCCGGCGAACTCTTGAGCCGATCTGTTGATCGGACATAGGAGGCTCGATATGGGTTGGTCGACCGCGATGATGGTTGGCGTATGCCGGACTGGCTGTGGGAGCGGGTCGAGCCCCTGTTGCCGCCTCCGCCCGAGCGTCCGTTGGGAACTCACCGCCGGGGCGTGGCGAAGCGCGAGGTGATGGACGCGATCTTGCTCGTGCTGCGCACCGGCATGCAGTGGAACGCGCTCGACGCGCGACCGGGGTGTGCAATTCCTCTATGGCACACCGGCGTTTCCAGGAGTGGGAGCAGGCGGGGGTTTTCCACGAGATCTGGCGCCAGGGTCTGCTTGGCTACGACGAGCAGGTCGGTATCGACTGGTCCTGGTTGGCGGCCGACGGGGCAATGACCAAGGCACCGCTCGGCGGGCCGAAGACCGGTCCCGATCCCACTGATAGAGCCAAGGGGGGGCGAAGCGCTCGCTCCTGGTCGAGGCTGCGGGAATCCCGATCGGGCTCTCTCACGACGGCGCGAACCGCAACGACCACAAGTTGCTGAAGGGAACGCTCGACTCGATCCCGATCGAGCGCCCCGAACCGACCGAGGGGGACCCTCAGGGTCTCTGCCTTGACAAGGCATACGACTTCCCGGTCATCCGCGAACTGCTCGGCGAGCGCGAGTTCACACCACACATCCGCGCTCGTGGCGAGGAGATCGACCTCAAGCAGCGCAATCCCGACTGGCGAGCACGCCGCTGGGTCCTCGAGGCCTGTCACTCATGGCTCAACCGCAACCGGGGCGTCCTCATTCGCTGGTCCAAGAAGGACGAGAAACCACCTCGCCTTCCCACAACTCGCCAGCGGCCAGATCGCCTTCAAGCGCACGCACGCAGCGCGGACGACAGCGGCCCTATAGGGATAGGCCCTAAATGCGACACAAACCATTGCGCAACTCGGGCGATAAGACCTACAGCGCAGTCGCGAGCGCGGACTCGTGTTCGATGATCCAGGCATGAATGTCGCCCAGGATCTCGGCTGGCTCGCGGCGCGGACGCCAGTTGGTCATGGCGTGTAGACGACTGCAGTCTGAGATGTAGATCGGGACATCGCCGGGACGATTCTCAAGCGAAGCTCGGATATCGACGCTTTGCCCTGTGATCTGGCGGCAGAGCTCGGTCGTCTCGCAAAGCGAGAGGCTGCACTCGGCGCCTCCGCCCACGTTGACCGTGGCGCCCGCCCAGCTCACCGGATCGCACAGCTGCTCGTCCACCAGCTCCAGCAGGTCCGCGACATGCAGCAGATCGCGGACCTGCTTGCCGTCGCCGCCGAAGCCGATGTACTGAAGCGAGCGCTTGAAGTGGTGGGCCAGCATCCAGTACGTGAAGACCCCCTGATCGACCTTGCCCATCTGCCACGGCCCGGCAACGACGCCGCAGCGATTGACAACGGTCGATAGTCCATAGGTGGCCGCGTACTCGCTGACCAGCAGCTCGCCAGAGAGCTTGGTGGCCCCGTACAGCGTTCGCGCGCCCTCCAGTGGGAAGGACTCGGCGATACCCGCCGAGGACGCACCCACGACCGCTTGTTCGTCGCTGAGCACGAGTCGCGTCGCGTCCTCGCGGTACCGGAGTCCTTGCAGCGCCTCGACCGGATAGACGCGGCTTGTGGAGAGAAACAGGAACTGGGCACCGGTGCGACGTGCAAGCTCCAGGCAGTTATACGCACCGACCAGGTTGCTCTGCACAACGTAGTCGGGACTACCGTCGACACCGGCGAGAGCCGACGGCTCGGCCGAACACTCGACGAGCGCATCGAGCTCTCCGACGGCCACCAGATCGTCAAGCTCGCGAACATCTCCATGCTGGAAGTCGATCCCCGCCTCCCGTAGTCGCGGAAGGTTCAGCTCCGAGCCGCGACGGCGCAGGTTATCGAGCGCCACGATCTCCCAGTCGGGGTGGCTGCGGGCTAGACCGAGCGCGAGACTCGCCCCGATGAAGCCGGCACCACCGGTAACGAGGACACGACGCCCCATACCGGTGAGCTCAAGCCTCCTGGTGCGCGCGCCGATCAACGTCGCCTGGGCGGTCTTTGTAGAAGTGTTGCTGGTCCATCGTTCGGCGAGAGCCTAGCGACCCGCTCTGACCGACATCATACAGCTGGTGTGGGCCATGCCGCCAGACTCCTGCAGACGCACCCCGACAGGATCCATCGACTTGACCGCGCGAATTACACATCTAATAACGCGGTCCCACGCTTACCGATTGGGAGAAGAACGAGAAGGTGATCGGTCGAGTCCCGCTCTCCATAGAGCTGCCTTCCTTGCTGACAGCAATTGTCAAGCTATTTGGCGCAAAGTTAAAGGGCGCGGTGAAATCGACCCCACCAGGAGCGCGTAGAAGCAGACCATCCGTCGCCGTACCGGATACCAGTCGATGAGATTCGCCGTCAAGTAGAACCATGCGGATGGCGGGCTTATACAGCGCCGCCTCCACTCGTTCCAGGCCTCCGACCGCTACTCCGCCGATGCGTACGAAGACAAAACTGTGGTCGTTGGGCGGGGCCGGAACATCGACCTTTTGATCCCAGTTCGCGTGCACGGTCTCTAGCGCCACCGGCGGCAAGCAGCGATTTGGACCCAGACCCAGCACCTGCCACGCTCCAGTAGTGCGCAACTCCCGATACCTACAGAGAATCGTTCGGTTGGTATCCCCCTCGTCAAACTCAAGCACGCGACCGTCAATCCCCGTATCGAGATTACGCAAGATTCGTTCGGGCGCGCTGGACGAGTTCAAAGCGTCAGCGTTCATCTGATCGAGTCCCGTTGTATAGGCAGTATATGACTGGAACACTGGAAGCGGGCGCCAATCGAGATGGTAAGCCCAGGCGACCGCCGCCTCATAAGGCCCAACATGCACAGTGTGACCGCGCAAGAGGGCCAATGTCTGCGGGTCAAGCGGCAGGGCTGCCTCGATTGCTGCGCGACCTCGAGCCATGATGGCGTTACGTTCGGATTTGCCCGCCACTTCCCGTATTTGAGATATCGCTTCACTGGCATTTCCTCCAGGATCGACCAGCGTAGAGACAAAGCTGCCCTCAGCCGCTAGTGTGAAAACAAACAGTGCCGAGGCGAGACCCAACCCAACCAGTTGAGTTCCAGGACGCCATCTGAACGCGAAGAAGCCGCCCATGAGCGCGACAAAATAGATGAGTGCGTGCCCCGAATCGTGGCGTACGAAGCCCTCCTTGAACTCGAAGAATGAAAAGACCACCCAGACCGCGACGATCCCCCACCGTATTCGCGTGGTCGCAGTAGAAGTCATCTGGAACGCTGCAGCCAAGCCGAATACGAAGGCCACACATGCAGCCGTATACTCCCAGGTCAGGCTTGCTTCGCTGATGCTCATCGCGGCGGCATAACCCGTGATAATCCGCGCGGCTCCATGTGCATAGGCGGGGAGTGCGCCCAGTCTTTGGCCTGTCGCGATCCAACCAACCAGCAGTGCCACGACGAGGCTACAAAGCGTGATAGCTACGTTCCTCCAGCGATGGCCACGCGCAGCAAGCGCGACGATCAACGCCAGCACAGCGATCTCGATGCCGGTTGACTCCTTGTTAAGCAACTCCAACCCAGCGACTGCCCCTCCAACAGCCATGAAGGCCATCACCCTGCGCTCGCCGGCAACGCGATCGATCACCCAGACCGAGAAGACGACGAACGGCACCGTCTCGGGTGCCACCTCGCTTGCGCATGCGACTAGCAGGACGCATACAAAGCCCGCGATTGGTCCATAGCTGCGGCGGGCACCAGCAAATACCGCGACCACGAGCGCAAACCGGATAAGAACGGTATAGGCAAAAGCGATGGTTCCCGTGTCCGTATACCACAACGTGGGCACACTCAAGAAGCCCAGAGGACCATATGTGAAAACCAGGTGATCGCCAAACGTAATACCGTTGTGAAGAGCCATGTGCAGCGCGGCCTGCCAACTATTGTCCAGGCCAGGCTGAGGTTCCAAGGCGACCGCATGCCAGGACAGGAGCACCGCAAAGACGGGGAGCGCGATCCACATGCCGGCGCTCGTCGCCCACGAGCGAGTCGAGCCGGGCCGGATCTGCTCGGGGATCCCGACTTCGGCTCGGGCAACCGGGCTCTCGACTGAGATGCTCATGGTGTCAAGACCATCCAACCGTCACACGTTGCCGGCGCACTTCGGCCGCCTGAGAAGACTTCGTTTGAGGACATTGCCGAGCTCAACATACCCGCCCCGGCGGCCGAACGTGCAGAGCGGCCATCGTGGGGCATGATCGAGCAGACGTACGTCAAGCTCAGCGGGCGATATCAACGATCGCTTGGTCGTGACAGACCGACGGCCCCCGCGGCGAACTAACGCTCGTGCCGACACCTCTGCCGAGGCGATCCGCGAGCACGCCGGCCTATTCGATCCGATGCCCGAGCAGGCCGAGGCGTTCTGGCGCGAGAACAAGCCGCATATGCTCCCGCCAGACGACGAGCCGTAGGCCCGGGACGACAACCGTACACCAGGCCATCGCCTTCTCGACGACTTCCTGAAACATAGGCGAGATGTGCGCGCTCGTCCACTTCGGCGAAGATGAAACGCGCGACCGTGACTGCGCCCAGCACGAAGATCGCGACCACCTGGAGCGCTGTCAGTACACCCGCACCACCCATGTCCGCGGCCGTCTTCGTCCGGCCACTGCATCCGCACGCCTACGGCACACCTTCTTATATGGCAAACTACTTAGCCTGGACCAAGCGAAAATCGCAGCAAAGGGGGCACTCATCCATTCCATAGTCGTGTCGGGACTAGACGAGGTACATGGCGTCGGCGGTGTCTTTGCGATCGACGACGATTTTGCATGCCGAATCGATGATGTACCGACCGCCGGTCTAGCGTTCAATGAACATACGGGCGACTGGATCCGCGCTGCGCATCCGGTTTTCTCACCAGCTGTCGATGGTACCATGGTGAGCTATGACCCACTGGGTGACGTGCGCCTCCGAAGTCTGCCGATGGCCCGTGATCTACACGATGTGCAGATCATTAACAACGAGATTCTAGTTGTCGCAAGCCATGAGAACGCCGTATTTACAATCCCACAATTCGGTGCGCCCGTGAGGATCAAGCAATTGCCCGGTGAGCCCGACGCGTGGCATCTGAACTGTCTTGCCGGCCACGAAGATAAGATCTTCGCGAGTGCTTTTTGCAACGGCCGCCGACATCGCGGATGGATTGACTGTCATGCTGGCTCCGGCATCGTATTCTCGCTTGCGACAGGCGAGGTTGTAGCTACCGGACTCGATATGCCGCATTCACCTTTGTTTATCGACGGTGTGCTACTCGTCTGCAACTCTGGTGGCCATGAGCTAGTAGCGATCGATCCTTGCGAACCTGGACGCCACATCCGATCGATCAGCTTGGGTGGATTTACGCGTGGGCTCGCCGTACTTGGCGATAGGATCTTTGTTGGCGTCAGCGTTCGACGAAAGGCGTTCGATCGCACCGATCCAGTAGCAACCGTGGTGACATTGGACCGCGACTCTTGGCAAATCGTTGACCGCATAACCGTGCCTATACCTGAGATATACGACGTGAGAATCGTACCAAGGCAAGCCGTTGACACGCTCAAGAGCGGCGCCAACCGAGTTCGTCATCTCATCGCCACAGCGGGGGTCGGAACGCGAGGTGTGCGACCAGTTCCCGGTTATCCGACTCAAAGGCGCGACGCCTCGGGATCATCCGCTGTGCTTCATGCACGCGACGGGTGCGTCAAAGTACGCACCAAACCTCGACGACGAATGTCAGTGGGAGCGCTCGCTGAGGTTAGCGTCAATCTTACAAATCTTTCGGCCCGTACCTACCCAGTAGGAGTGGGAGGCGATTATCCGATTCACCTATCTTATAGGTGGACGAGTGAATCTGGCAAACGTATCACACCAGATCATTACCCGCTACGAACCCTCCTCCCCGAAGACTTCCTGGCAGGGAATGACATGACCGCGGTTCTGCTGGTACGCGCACCCGCGATTGCGGGACTTTATCGTCTACGCATAACCCTAGTGCAAGAGCACGTGTTCTGGTTTGATGACGTTAATTCCGCCATGGCGAAAATGGGTCCCCTAGTCGTCGTTATGCCGAGTTTCGCCGTATGCGGAGTGCTGAAGCACAGAATCCTTTCCGTCCTTCGTCGCAAGCCCTCGAATGTCCTGCCTGGTTGATAACGCATGGTTTGCCCACAGCCAAGTTTCGCTACCAGCCGTCGCCCGAGTCGGTCAGATCACCCCCGTCGATGACCCAAGCCGTGACGTACTCACGAATTGAACGACTGGCCTCCCTTCACGGCGCACACGGGGTACGAGTGCTCGGATCACTTGCCAAAGGAGGCTGAGCCCGAAGGCGATCTCGATCTGCTCATCGACATGGAGCAGCGACGGGCTCTTCGAGCAGGTCGGCCTCGAACCGACCTGGAAGATCTGCTGCACTGCTCGGTGCATCTCGCGACGAGATGGATTGGCCTACGCACGTGAACACACTCGCCAGCGGATATAACGGGAGGCGCCACTACTTTGAGCGAGCGGCGAGATTTGGACCGTTCGCGGATATGCGCGATGCGCTCACCCACATCAAAACGCTTGCCGCCGATGGCAAGACAAGCTGTGTCCGGGCCAAGCGAGAGAGCAGCATTCTCGCTCAGCGATCGATGCAGCCGATACCGACTGCCAGCCTCGCTCCACATAACGAACCTTCCCGCGCAACTTTCCGGGCGGCTCGCGTTACGGTGTGCAAATGCGTGATGTTGCCCAAAGCGCCCAGAAAGCACCACACCCGACCACGCACATACGGCTGGGGCTGCTCGTCGCTTGCGTGGTTGTGCTCGCGCTCGTGTGTGCTCCAAGCTCGACCAGCGCGGCGCCGCTTGGCTGGTTCGGTCCGATCCTGCCGGCGAGCACCGGCGGCTCGGGGGAAAAGGCCTTGGCCGTGGCCTGCCCGTCTACGACGCAATGCACAGCAGTCGACAATCAAGGGCAGCAGGTCACGTTCGATCCGATGGCTCCCGGAGAACCAACGCCGACCAGTATAGACGCCGGCAACGCGCCCGAGGGCCTCGCTTGCCCGTCCACTAGCCAGTGCACTGCGGTGGATAACGAGGGGCGGCTTGTGACGTTCGACCCAACCGCCCCAGGCAACCCGGCCGCGGTCAAGCTCGGCTCCGACAGCCTCAATAGCGTTGCCTGCCCACTTGACAATAGGTGCACCGCAGTGGGGAACCCAACGAACAATATCGTAACGTTCAACCCACTCGCCCCAGAAAGTCCGGCTATTACGCCGCTCGACCCTAGTAACGGACTGGTCGCTGTGGCGTGCCCGTCCTCGACCCAGTGCACAGCCGTCGATCTACTTGGAGGGGAGGTAACGTTCAACCCCGCCGCCCCAGAGAACACGACACCCCTGGCGATTGAGACCGATAGCTGGCTGCAGGGGCTCGCCTGCCCCTCTACCAACCAGTGCACGGCCGTCGATGACAAAGGACAGCAGGTGACCTTCGATCCAAACACGCCCGGTAGCGCGACACAAACCGTGATCTCAGCTGACGACTGGTTGTGGGGTGTGGCGTGCCCGTCTATGAGCCAGTGCACCGCAGTGGGCGAATCGGGTGAGGTGACCTTCGATCCGACCGAGGTCGCTAGTCAGACCGTCACCACAATCGGTGGCAAGAGTACCCCGCCCAAGGCTGTTGCATGCGCATCCGTGGAACAGTGCACCGCTGTCTGGGGCTCGGAAGAGGCCACGTTCAACCCGATCGAACCACCCCCTCCGAATGAACCAGGCAACTATGCACCGAGCGAAATTCCACTCACGACCGACAGTAGCCGGCAGAACCCAATCCCGACGGAATGTCAGATCGTGGCCGGCTCTGTGCTGCGACTGCGGTTCGCCGGGCAGCGAGTCACGGTCACTATTCCCTACCAGCACGACTGTCTCGCAAACGGCGGAGGACTCCGCTTCGCGTTCGGCTCTGTTCCGGTCAAACGCGAGGCAAATGGCCACGAGCTGTTGCTTTCATCTGCATCGTTCTACCTCGACGGCAGAGGTAAGCACGCATACAGGACACCGACACCGCCAAGGAATACAACGCGACTGCGCTTTCAGTCGGCCACCAGCCGAATACGGGCGCGGACAGCATTTCAGCAACAGTCCAACCACCTGTCTACGGACTGACAGCGGGCGTGCATCGTCTCACAATCACGCTCTACTACCGGACCCGCGTCACACACGGACACCACCACTCGCCGCGAGTCAACCACACAATCACCACTCAATTCCGCGCTTACTGATTTACAGGGAACCTGGAAAACGCCAGAAGCCATAGCTCAGCTCGGTAATTGTCTTGCCCTCCCTTGAGCGCTTGCCCGTCTGCCTTTGCTGTCGCGGCCATTGCGATTCCAGCTGTACGTGATCATCCGCCAGGGAGCGAGGCCGTTTGAGCCGGCGATAGCGGGCAGCGATTCGCTCCTCGACGGGTGTCGCAGTGCCGCCCTCCAGCCTGAACGGACACGCCGAGCGTCAGATGAGCGCGCTACACGTCGATCACCTGCCCCAGAGACCCGATCGCCGGCAGAGGCCTTTGGGACGAGTCCTCATCGAGAAAGACATCGTTACTTCAACGAAACAGCCAGATCGGTCGCCGGTGAGCCGCCAGCTCCACCTGTGCCTTCATGCTGAGCCTAGGAACCACGCTAGGATCGGCTTTCTCCTGCTTGGGCCAGTTATAGATAGTCGCCTACATCATCCCGGACACTCGGAAAGACGAGCAAACCTTTCGTGCCCGACCGCACGAGCCGGACGACCTGCTGGCGCACTTGACTGGATGCTCGCCTGCGTACCCACTGGGCGTTGCGTACTCCTGTCCGCACAACGCATGATTAGAGCTGCCGCCCAACATCCCCCGAGACGGTATTGTGCCTACCTAGCCTCGTCGACCTATCGACGGCCCCATCTAGAGTAACCACAGATTAACCTCGAATCGACTAACGATGCCTAGTCCAGGACATTCATTCCTCGTACGACTCTTGCGCGACCCCATAGATCGTTGGCTACACAATAGAATTGACGCAATAGTACGTGAGCGGATCCGGAAGGAGCTTGCCATCGAGCGCGCCACTCGGCTCACGGTGCCTCGCCTATGGGGTCCGACAGACCGTTTGCATGTGGCGGAGACCGCCAATCAATGATGCGTTGATCAACACCCTCTCAGGTAGGGTTTCGATTGGGCATTACGCGTTTCTTGGTCACGACGTTGCACTTCTGACTGGAACACATGATATCCACCACCTAGGACTAGAGCGTCAAACTGCGATACCTAGCCAAGGTCGCGACATCGTGGTTGAGGAAGGTGCCTGGATCGCGTCCCGCGCGATAGTGTTGGGGCCTTGCCGGATCGGCGCTAATGCGGTCGTTGCGGCGGGCGCTATCGTTAATGCTGATGTTCCGCCCGGCGCGGTCGTTGCGGGTAATCCGGCACAATTTGTTAGCCAGATAAGGAAGCATTCCCGAGCTGCAACGAAAGCGCAGGACAACAGTTAACGAAGTAATTACTCGGTGCCTAAATGACGAATTTGCGGGTGTAAGTTACCGTTAATAACGCGGAGAATTTTGTAGCGATATACATTTGCGGCCGGCGACTTCATCGTTGCCTGCACCAACTCACACACTTTAACACGAGTATTCCAATTCAGATCGGGTCGCTGACACGATAGAGAGCCGCTATTCACTAGAGTGCCTCGTGACACACGCCCGCCCCTCGGCTGCGAACACCGTCAAGAATGCTCGCAGCGAGCCCAATCCATCCGATGGGCTATGCTTGCGACAAGCCTCTGGCAACTACGGACTCCGTACAAACGCGCGGCGTTTAGCCTACAGACTTTCGTGAGCGCAGCATCTGTCGTGCTCACGCATTAGACTAACGCGGGTGCCCTTGAGCCCACGTACCCTCCAAGAGTTCGAGCTGCTCGCCGCCCGGACGGACTTCCTTTGGCATCAGCGATTCGAACTTGCGCCGGGCATCTTCTCCCCAGGCACGAACGACGTCGATTGGCTGTTGCATACCACAGGCGTCCCAGCTGATCTAAGAACCTATCCCGGTAGGGAGGATTCCCAGTCGTCCCCGGCGAACTCTTGAGCCGATCTGTTGATCGGACATAGGAGGTTCGATATGGGGTTGGTCGACCGCGATGATGGTTGGCGTATGCCGGACTGGCTGTGGGAGCGGGTCGAGCCCCTGTTGCCGCCTCCGCCCGAGCGTCCGTTGGGAACTCACCGCCGGGGCGTGGCGAAGCGCGAGGTGATGGACGCGATCTTGCTCGTGCTGCGCACCGGCATGCAGTGGAACGCGCTCGACGCGCGACCGGGGTGTGCAATTCCTCTACGGCACACCGGCGTTTCCAGGAGTGGGAGCAGGCGGGGGTTTTCCACGAGATCTGGCGCCAGGGTCTGCTTGGCTACGACGAGCAGGTCGGTATCGACTGGTCCTGGTTGGCGGCCGACGGGGCAATGACCAAGGCACCGCTCGGCGGGCCGAAGACCGGTCCCGATCCCACTGATAGAGCCAAGGGGGGGCGAAGCGCTCGCTCCTGGTCGAGGCTGCGGGAATCCCGATCGGGCTCTCTCACGACGGCGCGAACCGCAACGACCACAAGTTGCTGAAGGGAACGCTCGACTCGATCCCGATCGAGCGCCCCGAACCGACCGAGGGGGACCCTCAGGGTCTCTGCCTTGACAAGGCATACGACTTCCCGGTCATCCGCGAACTGCTCGGCGAGCGCGAGTTCACACCACACATCCGCGCTCGTGGCGAGGAGATCGACCTCAAGCAGCGCAATCCCGACTGGCGAGCACGCCGCTGGGTCCTCGAGGCCTGTCACTCATGGCTCAACCGCAACCGGGGCGTCCTCATTCGCTGGTCCAAGAAGGACGAGAAACCACCTCGCCTTCCCACAACTCGCCAGCGGCCAGATCGCCTTCAAGCGCCCGCACGCAGCGCGGACGACAGCGGCCCTATAGGGATAGGCCCTAAGCGGGGCCAGCGTACTAGACATAGGCACGACCAACGGAGGTGCTGCATTCACGCTTGAGCGGCGAGGTGCCTCTCGGGTTCTCGCCACAGACATCGTCGACTCGCTGCACTTCGGATTTGACGCTATCCGCTCCACCGTCGGCTCAAAAGTCGAATTCCGGCGCTTGAGTGTATACGAGCTGTCGCGCTCGATCCAGGAGCAGTTCGACTACGTAGTGTTCTGGGGTGTCCTATACCACTTGCGTCATCCCCTGCTAGCGCTGGACAACGTCCGTGCGATGGCACGAAAAGCGGCGTACGTAGAGACAGCAGTATGTGAGGCAGAACTACCACAACAGACAGATACCGCTATCAGTCGGTTTACCGTCTCGGCGAGCTGGGTGGTGACAGCAGTAACTGGTTCGCCCCCAATGTCTGTGCCCTACTCGACTGGTGTCGGTCTTGTGGCTTGGAACCCACCGCAGTGAGCTCTTGGCCCCAGGAAGCGCCGACCCGGGCGATGGTCAGGACAGCCGTGGTCGCCGGTCCTCCCGAGTATCAAACCGTGTCTTACGAGCAACCATTGCACTGTTTGCTCGCTAGCGATGAACTGGATGGTCTAGAGGTTCACACTGAGCCGTGAGATCTCGATAGGGCTTCTTTGTGCTCGTACGACCGCTCGGTGCGCAGTCAGCTTACGGCAACAGAAGCGTCTCGGACCCGGCAACGACAGCGTACTCACCTTGCGTAAAGCGATCTCGCTCAACGTCGCCCGTCCCGTTTGGATGGAATACAAATGCAGTTGGGAATCCCGACGATCGGCATAGAGCCAAAGCAACCTCGGGAAAGATTGGGTGTTGATGAGTGGGGTCTACCCAGAAGGTCTTGAGTGCCGCCAATGAATGAGGGTTAACTGTCTCCGCAATGAGTATCCCGCCAACGCTGAGCTTTAGGCGAGCTAGCACCAGGAACCGCAGTAGCTCGCGATAGGGCAAATGCTCGATAACTTGCGCACAGAATATCGCCCCTAGCGCCCCGTCCTCAAGCGTTTCCAAATAATGCAAGCCATCATCTAGGACCACCGTGGCGTGGCCCTTCTCGCGACACCTCGTAACCATACCGGCATCCGTATCGACTCCCACACACCGAATACCATGCTCTGTCAAAAGGTCAAGGAACTCACCACGCCCACAGCCAAAGTCAAGCACCGGTGCGCGATCATCGAGAAGCTTGAGATAGACCTCTTGACGACTACGGATGAACTCTTCTGAACCGCGAAAGATATCCTCAAACGTTCGATACGTGTTCACATCGCCGGTGTTATGCTCTGCGCGATAGCCCTGCACTAGTCCGACCTTTGGATGCTCAATATCGCCAAACGGAGCACCCTCCATAAAGGGGATTGCGCGACTTTCCCAGGTCAATTCATCGAGTGAGCGAGTAACCTTCTCAAGCCGCCGGGGCACATCTGGCAACTCACCGACTGCCCTCTGTAGCTCCGCTGTGGCCGACTCTAGATCGGTGATTGAGCGCGTTTGACCATCGATATTATCCCAAATACGGCGACTTGAGTCCTCGTTGCGCAGCTGCGCAAGCACCAAAGCATGGTGTTGAGTCTCTACAAGGTCAAGTCTATCGATTCTTGTCTCAAGCTCACTGATCGAATGTGCCACCTCTGTATCGATCCCTCGCTGATAGGTACTAAACGGCTTTAGGACTCGAAGCAAGAGGCGCCGCGCCCATAGCCCGGGACGTCCAAATCTTGATGCAGCCTCCACCGGCAGACCCGCTTGCATTCGCAGGTCAAGCGCTACCGAGATTCCCGTTCGTGACTGACCCAATCGATCCCCATGACGCTCTCGCAGCAGATCTAGCCGCTGGCCCATGATCTCTCCGGCGGCCTCAGCTGAATGTGAATGACGGATATCGTGAGACCCACGTCGACCGCGCGCCGCAGCGGCCGCCGGGTCGTCAAATATTTCTCGCATCAGTCGTGATGCGCAATCCAAATCTGGCTCGGCCCACCTTCCGCCGGGCAAATACGGTCCTGCATTGGGCCCAATCGAGACGAGGCTATAATCCACCAGATAGCTGTTCTGGCGGTCCATGAAATCGAGGTTGCCCGAATACGCGGTAGCCACGACAGGCTTGCCAAGATACATAGCCTCCGCCATCGTTAGACCGAAACCCTCAGCACGATGCAGTGACACGTAGCAGTCGCACGCGGCCACCATCATGTTCTTTAGTTCAGGCGTCAAATAGCCGTCCATAACATGGATATCGGCACGTCCGTCAGCCGCGGCGAGGAGACGTGCGTGATGCTCCGGTGCGCTGTCAGCGTTGATCGACTTAATCACAAGCACTGCGCCCTCGTCGGGTTCGAAGTACCGCGCGTAGGCTTCGATTACCGCTATCGGATTCTTCCGCTCAAACACACTGTTATGATCGAAGGTGAAAAGAAACATGAACCCCTCGGGGAGATCGAGTTCGGCGCGCGACACCCGACGCACAGGAGGCATCTCGACAGGCAGCCTAATCTTTGTGATTGGTATTGATGCTATGGGGGCGACTGCCTTCATAACATGCTCTGTCGGAAGCCACAGCTCGTCAACATGCCCAAACGCCGACGTCCAGATATCAGGGAACTGCTCAACCTCCCAAAACCACATCCCAATCGTATAGCGCCCGTTGAAGAAACCAGGGCCGGCTTGAGCCGCGAATTCGCTTAGAACATCAGCATTCATGCAGATTAGATTGACCGGATATCGCGCCTCGGTATAGTCAAGGTAGTTAAAGGAATGGCCCTGTCGATTGGGAGGGATTGTACGTCCGTGCACTGGGAGGACGGGGACTCCTCGTGCGTCGAGCGCTCTGACGACCTGGCGTGCAGCCTCGCCTGTACCCAGCTCAGACCGAAAATATCCGACGACATTTACACCCCACGGTCGCGATACGTCTTCGTCCTGAGTCTCGCTACCTGCTACCTCATTTCCAACTTGCCCTGAGCCGTCTAGCCGATCTGTGCCAGGGGGCCCCTCTGGAAACTGCTGAAGGTTAGAAGCTTGACCAGCAACCACACCCAAGGCGGGCTCCTCTAAGGCTCCAGAGTCCATGGCCCAACGCAAAAACAGGCCATGGTCCTCGCCAAAAACGTCTGGAAATGCCTCCTGCAAATCGGCGCGAGTACCATAAAGATCAGCCAACAATCGGTTGACCTCCGGAGGTGCGCCCGGGGCTGGCTCGGCTAGCCAGTCCATGAAAGCGGTATACCCTGTCGTTGTAAAAGGCGACTCGACTATATCGCCATTCTCAGTGGCAACCTTGTAAAGCTTACGCAAGCGACGATTGAAAACAACTCCCGTGGCGAGCGTATCGAACGTATAAGGCCAATCCTTGACCTTACCGTAGCCAGCCGCGATCACTTCCTCTGCATACTCGCCACATATCTGTTCCAGAGGGGCATGGTCCCCCACCGATACGCGCGACTGATGGCGACTGAGTGATCCCGGCTGCTCCGGATCAAAGCCGCTGAAGTGAAAGAATGCGAGCGGCATTCCGTCGATCTCGTAGCCGTTTTCACTATGCTGTAGGTCGCGGCTATGAATATTCCAATAGGCAACATTGTATTGCGGTTCACGGAGAATCACATGGTCAGAGGCGAGTGCCGGCGCAAGGTCAAACCAGCGCTGATCCACGAAGTATCCATTAAAGGGATCCACCCGGCAATCGGTAAGCAAACGATCACGCCACCAATGCAATAGTGTTTGGTTCTCCTCACTGGACCGCAAAGATACGTAGCCCAAGTTGTAGACGCCGGCGAGGAGGATGTCTATCTGGTTTGGTCGCATACCGTCATCTGGCAGCGGCTCGGTGTTGTGCGGGGTAAGCACTACACCGTGAGAACAAGCAAGCTCCTCAAGCTTCGTCAGCGACGAATAGATTCGGATGTCTGGATCCAGATAAGTGATAGTCGGAGCGCCCTCCCTCAAGAGGTAAGCTAGAAGCCATGGCTTCACCGCTGTAGAGAGCTCCAGGACGTCATATCGCAGCGCCATCTCCTGAAACTCATCACAGCCGATCTGCTCCGGCGTGATGATCCTAAAGGGCTCCTCGCCAGGATCCAAATAGTCTTCATAGTCATCGATGACCAGGACGGAGCAAGTGGAGCCCGGATGATGATCTGCAAAGCTACGAGCCAGGACCCGAGCATGGGCAACGTAATTCTTAGCGATGATTGTGCAGATGTCCATGGCGATAAACTATCAATAGGTGCTGGCCAGTTCTGTTACGCCGATCGAACCGAAAGATAGTCCGCCGTTCGCACCAATTGGGTAACACGACACGGATAATCGAACAGCACGAATACGCATTTATCATGACTTATCATCGTGGTCGTTCTAGCCTTGAATGCGTGTGGGTTTACTTTAACGTAACGAGGCAATTCGCGGTCCATTGGCGAGCAAGGCGCTACGCTATCCTTGGCCTGCGCGCTCGGCCCGCTCATTGATAGCGCCGTAGTATCTGCCTCACGGATCGGCAATGTTATCGTCCGGTGCCTCGACTGCCCCATAGCGTCCCAGCAGACCCAACGGAGCTAGCGCCATCGCCCCTATCGGGCCTCGCCCGGCGATCCGCATGAGCCCACGTTGCTGAGCCTTACTCAGCAGTCCACCCTCATCGACCAACGGCAGCCCAAAGCTAACCCGCTCGGCGAGCGAATGATAGGCGTTCTGGTACTCTCGCGCCATTAGCTTGAGCTTTGCAATGTCTTTGTCCAGCCTCACGATGTAATCCTCGCGCTCAAGATCCTGCCAGGCCCGCGGTGCTGCCTTCGAGGGCGAAGCGGTTAGGGCCAACTCGTATACCGAGTGCAGAGCCCCGGCGACCTCGCCCCATGTGGGGATCGAGTGGCCGCGCAGCTTGGCTAGATGCTGATCACGAGCCGGCCCCTCGCTCAATAGCGGTAGCACGATTTGGGCGCTGGCCTGAGCATCCCAGGGTACGAGCGTCGCAGCATCGCGGGCGATGTCCGCCAGCGATGCCTGCGCTGCAAACAAACAAGGTACACCGGCGCGCGCAGCCTCAAGTGGAATCAGGCCGAAGCCCTCGTACAGCGTCGGGTACAGCAGGGCGCGAGCGTGCGCGTACAGCCACTGCTTACTCGTCTCCCGCACAGGCCCTAGGTCGGTGACGAAGCTCGCGAGCTTGGGAGCATTTGCGAGTATCTCGCGCTCGTGCTCGCGCGAGGATCCGTGCTGGACCCGCGCTCCGCACAGCACCAGCCTGCCCTCCCAGCCCAACGCCTTCAGGGCGCCAAGCAGCTCAATTGCAAAGGGGCGATTCTTGTGTGTGTAGTCGGCTCCCAGGCACAGCAAGAATGACTCGTCCGATCTAACGCCGTCCGGCGGGTCCCCCATCTGCCACGCCGGCTCGAGCGCATCGGCGCCGATTCCAACGACATGCGCGCGGGGCTCGGAGAGCAGATCCTCGGCGAGCGCGTCACGGCGGGCGTGCTGGGAGAAGAAGACCACCTGGTCGGCGCTGGCCAGGGCCAGACGCGTGGTGCGACGGTAGGCTTGCCATGCATCGAGGTTCGCATGGTAAGTGTTGTTGTGGTAGGCGATCAGATCTTGTTGGCCTACCACGATCCGCCTCCCCACCAGCCGCAGGAGCGCAAGATCGTCGGGCGTGAAGACCTGCTGTGGCCGATGCACCACGTCGGTCAGAGGTGCGCCGCGAATCGCCTCGTCGTAGCTCAGCAGCTCGATGCCGGGCGCGCTCTCCAGGGCTTTGCTCGCGCGCTCGGAGAGATCGGGCGCAGTCAGCACACGCACCCTCATCTCTGGCTCGCGCGCCAAAGCCAAGATCAACTCGATCACGTAAGTCTGCGTCCCGCCAACGGCGGCGGTCAGCGACCGGCCATCTATCGTCACCGACAACCCTCGAAGCAATGTACGCGCGCGATCGAGGGAGCGACGCAGCGGCAGCGACTCGTCGCAGGCGAGCGTATCTTGCGCGTCTCGCTCCGCCATCTCGCTTGATTGCCCCTCGCTTGGCGATCCGAAGACCAGCACATCGTCCGCGGCGACATGGATCAGGCCGAGGCCCGTTGCGCGCCTAGCCATCCCCTCAAGAGCGTCGTCGAGCTTGAGAGCGCTCTCAAGCGGTCCGGCCAAATCCCACATCGAGCGCCGGATGTAGACGCACCCTGGTCCCGCCGTCGCGATCCTTGGCCGCAGTCTCAGGCTGCTTGCGCGTACCTGCAACGCAACCTGCTCGGTGACACCTTCTCCCTGACCCAGTTGCGCCGATGAAAGGCACGCGCGGATGGCTGCCGGTGAGACGGCAGGCTCGTCCGACGCAACGGTGAACAGCTCCACACCGCTACCACCGATCGACAGCGGAGTGGCGCTTGCCACAACCGAGTCGCCAGTCGCGGCATCGTGCAAGCGCACCAACCACTCTGCCACGACCAAGCAGCCCGGCACTACGAGGGCAAGATCGGCGGGCCAGGCTACTTGCATGGCCCGGTTGACGGCCGCGGTCTGATCCCCATCCCAGGCCACCAACCTCAGAGGACGCTCGCCGTGCCGCGGGCTGCCGGATAGCCCTTCGAGAATCTTCGCCGGTCCCACGAGCAGGATCGGAACCTCGCGGTCTGAGTGCTCGACAACACTACGGACGGTGGCATGCGTCCGCTCGCTGGCCGCCGACACAGGTATGCAGATCAGGGTCGAACCACGCTCAGGAACAAAGTCAAGCTCGGAGGCGATCATCGATGTCATTAAGCATCAGCACTGTAGCCAGCCCGAGACCGAAGCATGACACGAGAGCGAGTCCCCTTTCAAACGAGGCCCTTGACGGCACGCTCCGTTTCGTCCTCTCCGCGACCCGCAGCCAGCAGACGCCTCAGCGTGGACGCCTGGCCCCTGAGCATCTGCCCAACCGTGATTGAGCGTCCGGAACACCAGCGAAACGACCAAGATCGTCCTGAGCTGGCTTGACCAGCCGGCCGCATGACCTACACCGGTCGCCGAGGTCGCTGATAGCTCCCGCAAGCCCCCCTACGGACCAACAGCCGAGCTTCGCTCCACCCGAGCCCCCACGCGGGAACAGCCGCCCGAGCCCAAACCCGAGAGAAGACGGCACACCCAGTAGCACGCTGGGAGCGCTCCTTATTTTCTCTCGGGGTCGGTCTGTAGCCTCTCCGCCCCATGCTGCCCGCCGAGCCTATCGCCACTGTCGGAGAACCGCTTCCACGCGCCACCGATGCATACGCGCCCCCTAGGAAGCTCGACTGGATGCTAGCCGCACACGGTCACGGCGCGGAATGGGCGCGCGTATTCCAAATCACACCCGACGACGCCGTGCGTGCCTGGACCGCTATCTCACAAGCCATCATCGGTGTACCCGTCTCGTCGATTCGGGATGCAGCTCCATAGGGTGTCAGCTGCGAGGTGCGCATCGTGCTCACCTTCGGTACGCGCACAGCGCCAGTGCCAAGCGCTTGGCACTACACACAGCATGTCGCCCCTCCTCGGCTCGTGACCGCCTTCCCGTAGACCCTAAGATAAGCCTCATGCCAGCAGTCCGTGAGATCGCGATCCTCGACCTCATCGAACTGACCGAGCCGGTCGAAGGAGCGCCCGCCGGTGCCCGCGGCGGAGTGCTCGAGCTACGCGACGAAGACGTCGCGATGATCGAGATCACGAATACCCATCCCGAACCGATCCTCGACAGAATCGTCTTCGCCCCCCTCTCGAAGCTACGCCGCATCGACCGAGACACCGAGATGTCGGCAACCCCCGCGCAGGACCAGTAGACAGATAGCCGCGGGCCGCGGGCCGCTACGCGAAGATTCGCATCGACAACACCTCGAGTACGACTGAACCTGCTCACTAAACGACAACCGAACACCCACACCCCACACCCCACACCCCACACCCCCCTTTACGCTCGCAGAGAGTTCTCGCCAGCCAAGCCTTCTACGGACAAACAAGCCGAGCTTCGCTCCACCCGAGCCACCACGCGGGCGCGGCCGCCCGAGCCCAATCCAAGAGCCCCCTTTTTGGCGTCGAGCACGAGGTGCCCACAGCGCGGAAGCCTCTATCTCGCCACCCGCCACTTCGCAGGCTGGTAGATGGTCAAACGAGCTTGAGATGTCCTCCGAGGACCTCGTAATCGCGCGGGCACCAAGACGGAGGGAACCTCGTCCGCCGCCTCAACGGCAATCGCGACCACGAGCGCCCTGGATCGCGTGACGGCTGCCTACGAGCGGACGGCGAGCTTCACACAGATGAGGTTGGTGTAGACGACCAATGCCATCCCAACCCGTGGGTAGATTTCGTCGATGACTTCAGCAGCGAAGCCGTGGCCCCAAACGGTCATCTACGACCCCGAGGCGGTCGTCGAGTTGCTGGCGGTGAAGTCCAAGGAGGCGCACCGCGCGCTGCTGGAAGCTGGGCGAACTCGGCGAGCAGCTCGGGCCGCCGCACATGAAGCCGCTGAAGGGGGATCGTGCGGCGGCCCTGCGCGAGCTGCGTCCGAGGCAGGGACAAAGCGATTGGCGTGCGATCTACCGTCGAGCCGGCGACTTCTACGTGATCCTCGCCATCGATCGGCACAAGAACTTCGCCGCGCTGATCGAACGTGCGCAAACTCGCATCGAGCGATACGACAGACCGTTGAAGTCCGATAAGTTATGACCTATCATGCAGCTATGATCGAGATACCGAGCCACTGGCCGAAGGGCATCAAGACGGCTGACGAAATGCTGGTCGCCGCGTTGGAGGACGACCCAGAGTTCGCCGTAGAATGGGAACGTCTGGCGCTGGCACGTATGGTCGCCGCCCGGCTGATCGGCTACCGCTCTGATCACGGCCTCTCACAGCGCGCGCTCGCCAAGCTCCTCGGCGTAAGCCAGCCAAGGGTCGTCGAGCTTGAGTCGGGCGAGAAGAACCCGCAGATCGAGACCCTCGTGAAGATCGCGGCGGCCACCGGCCTTGAGTTTGCGATCGACATAGTGCCGGTCGGTCAGGAGCCGAAACTCGTCGGCAAGGCGGTCAAGGACACCCCGGCACACATATACGCCGGCGCGTCGCTGCTGGTTGCTGCCGGTTGATCTCAGCCGCACCGACGGCGGCGAGCTGGTCCGCCGCCCTCTCTACAGTCACCGAGATCACGAGCGCGCACTGGATCGCGTTACGGCTGCCTACGAGCGGACAGCGAGCTTCACTCAGGTGAGCTTGTGGTAGGCCCGATAAGACGCTCGGGGGTACCGATACGGCGCAGAAACTCCGCCTCGGCCAGATAGCGGGGCTTCT
Source organism: uncultured Solirubrobacterales bacterium (assembly GCA_963725265.1). Classification (GTDB taxonomy): domain Bacteria; phylum Actinomycetota; class Thermoleophilia; order Solirubrobacterales; family Solirubrobacteraceae; genus Palsa-744. The sequence goes on along the minus strand of CAVRXP010000001.1, from coordinate 351,050 downwards.
GTCTGCGGGCAGGCTTGAATCGCTCCAGCGCCTTCTCGCTCTTGGCGCGCAGTTCGGGCGCTTCTCGACGCCACTGCTCGATATTGAGTTTTTCTGTAGTCATTGCGTGTCCAGCCTATTATCGCTCGGCTACTCGGCTGCGGTAGGTCCGATGAGACGCTCGGGCGTGCCGATACGGCGCAGGAATTCAGCCTCAAAGGCGTTGCGTGGCTTTTGGCGTCGAGGCGGCTTGAAGCCTGCAAGGGCCTTATCGATCTTTGGCGCATCGCTCGGGGGCTTCGCGCCGCCACCGCTCAATATCGAGTGTTTTTGTAGTCATAGTGCACTCAGGATACGCCGACAGCCAGCAGGACTAGACTCGCCGCATTCGTGTCCAACAAGCGTGACATCAAGCAATTCAGACAGGCCTGCCGCGAGGTCGGCTTGACCGCAAGCGAGCGCTACGAAGCGAGCGACGCCCTGCATGGCGAGAAGGCGTCTGGTGACATCCAAGCTGACATGACCTATGGCGAATTGCTGGTTTGGCTGCGACAATGGAAGGACCGATGGCAACCGTCGTAGCCCTAGATGCCTCACCCGCGAACGTGCTGCGCTCATTGCGCGGGTCGATCACCGACGCGCGTATCGCCTATCCGGATGTGCTCCACGTTGAGGTTCGCGACTCGCGCGGAGACCTCTGGCGTTTGGCCACGCAAGATGCCGAGTGGTCGCCGTCTGACCCGGGTCGGCTAGTCGGACGCTCTATCGATGACGTCGCCATAGACGGTGAGACAGGGGAGCTGCGTTGCACTCTTTCCGATGGTTCAGTGCTCGACGTGAGGCCTGCCGCTATCGAAGCCGAGGACGATCCACCCAATTGGGAGCTGGTCAGCCCCGCTGGAGTCGTCCTCGAGTTCGGTCCGGGATTGCGCTGGCAGATCAGCGGCGCTGACGTACCAGCCTCGTCGCGTCGCTGACGCGCGAGGCAGCCTGTTCGATTGGGTGGCTTAGGACTGCGGCGTGGGTGTGGATGTCCGACCGCCCACAAAACCGCCCACGCCCCTACGAATCCCGCTCAACCGCGCGGTCCAGAATCTGTCTCCCCGATTGAATTACTGTTGGACTCAGGAAATTACTAAGGGACAGAAGCCTCCATCTCGCCACCCGCCACTTCGCAGGCTGGTAGATGGTCAAACGGAGGAGCACATCCGGTATGTCATTGCTCGCTGCGACCTCGCTTTTGAGGAGCAACCCTCCACATCGGACGCCGGTGTACTCGACCCTAGGCTCGTCTGTCTCGGCGACGACCCCGACGGCCAGCCCATTGAGGTCATAGTCGTGGAAGGCTCAAAAGACGAACCGATCGTGATTCACGCGATGGCGCTACGCACGAAGTACACAGACCTGTACGAGGAGGCCAAGAGATGGCGACTATGAGCACCCGCAGTGGAACCAAGCTGACCAAGAAGGTCATTGACGCCCTGGCCGAGGAGGCGGAGCGCGGCTACGACCTGACTAAAGCCAAGCGGGTCCGCATGGGGCGCCCCGTCCTCGGCGATGGCGGTAGCTCTCCACGCGTGCAGCTGCGTGTCGATCCAGACCTCGACCAGGCCTTGCGAGCGTGTGCTCGCAAGGAGGACCGCTCGGTCAGTGAGGTTGCGCGCACAGCGCTACGCGAGTACGTGGATCGCGCAGCCTGACCGGCAACCCGCTCACGAAACCGCCCACGGCTCCGAGAATCGCCAGCGCCCAAGCCAAACACCAATCATCCCGAAGAACCCTCGTCAAGCCCCTGCGGCAGAGGAGCCGAGCTTCGCCCCACCCGAGCCGGTCGAAGGAGCGCCCGCCGGTGCCCGCGGCGGAGTGCTCGAGCTACGCGACGAAGACGTCGCGATGATCGAGATCACGAATACCCATCTCGAACCGATCCTCGACAGAATCGTCTTCGCCCCCCTCTCGAAACTACGCCGCATCGACCGAGACACCGAGATGTCGGCAACCCCCGCGCAGGACCAGTAGACAGATAGCCGTACGGGCCCGATAAGCGACTCCAGTGCCGAGCCGACACCTAGACTGGCGAGATGCCGTCGATGTACTTCGGAGACACCTTCCGAACCTCCGACTCAAGCCAGCTTACGAGCTCGCCTGAATGACCAAGCCACCAGATCCGATGCGGATCTATCACATCACCCACGTCAAGAATCTGCCTTCGATCCTTGAAAGCGGATGCCTGTACTCCGACGCCGTGATGATCTCTCGCGGGGGCCCGGCGCGGGCCGTGGGCATGAACGAGATCAAGCAGAAACGCATGGGCTACCCGGTCACCTGCCATGACGGCGACACCGTCGGCGAGTATGTTCCTTTCTACTTCTGCCCGCGCTCGATCATGCTCTACCTGCTCTATCGAGGCAACCACCCGGGGCTGACCTACCACGAGGGACAAGGTCCGATCATCCACCTTCAGGCTGACCTCGCGCGCACGGTCGCGTGGGCCAACGGCGCTGGTGTCCGCTGGGCCTTCAGCCTTACGAATGCCGGAGCACGCTATGCGCCGTTCCGAGACGATCTAGCGCAACTCGACGAGATCAACTGGGCGGCTATTGCGGCGAACGACTTTCAGCCACCGGAGATCAAAGAGGGCAAGCAGGCCGAGTTCCTGGTCCGCGAATCGTTCCCATGGAGCCTGGTCGAGCACGTCGGTGTGCACTCCTCCAAGCGCCGCGATCAAGTCCTCGAGCTGCTAGCCCAGGCGCCCCACGAACCCCAGGTTGACGTCGTAGGCGACTGGTACTTTTGAGTAGATCATGATCGACTACACGCAGGGAGACGTGCTCACGGCTGACGCCGAAGCGCTCGTCAACACCGTCAACTGCGTCGGGGTCATGGGCCGCGGAATCGCGCTGCACTTCAAGCGTGCATACCCCGACAACTACAAGGTTTACGCTGCAGCTTGCAATCGTGGCGAAGTCCAGCCGGGACGCATGCTCGTCCACGAGACCGGCCTCGATGCGCCGCGCTGGATCATCAACTTCCCGACCAAGCGCCATTGGCGAGCCAAGAGCCGGCTCTCAGATATCGAGGCTGGGATGGACGCCCTGGTCGCCGAGATCCAGGCGCGAGGCATCCGTTCGATAGCAATCCCACCGCTCGGCAGCGGCCTTGGCGGTCTTGACTGGCGCCAGGTCCGCCCCATCATCGAGCGCGCGCTGGGCGACGTACCCGACGTTCGCGCGATCCTCTACGAGCCCGGAGGGCGCCCAGAGACGACGTTCGCAACCCCACCCCCCAAAATGACGCCGGGACGCGCGGCCCTTGTGGGACTCATCCGACGCTATCTCGCCGCGATGATGGACACCTCGATCAGTCTGCTCGAGATCCACAAGCTCATGTACTTCTTGCAAGATTCGGGCGAGCCCCTCGGCCTCGAATACGTCAAGGCGCCCCACGGCCCTTACGCAGAGAACCTCAGGCACGTCCTCATGCGGGTCAACGGACACCTCATCAGCGGCTACACCGCCGAAGGCGACGCACCTACCGAGCAAGTAGAGCTCATGCCCGGCGCGATCGAGAAGGCGGACGCATTCCTTGCCGACCATCCCGCCACCAACCAGAGATTCGATCGCGTCGGCAAGCTCGTCGAAGGCTTCGAGACCGCATTTGGCCTCGAGCTGCTCGCAACCACGCACTGGGTCGCCTCACGCGAAAACGCACGAACCAACGAGCAGATCACCACAGTCTTCTACAGCTGGGGCCCGCACAAGCACCAGTTCAAGCCCGAGCAAATCGCGATCGCCGCAGACCGGCTACGCGACCACGGTTGGCTCGCCGACTAGGAGTCGTTGCCGGCCAGCGAAACGGCGGCTGGCGCGAACGGCTCCTACCCAGACCTCGAGGTTGAAGACGTTCGCGAGGCGATGCGCTATGCGGCCGAGGCTGTCCGTGAGCGCGAGCTGCCGCTTGCCGCTCCTGCGTGAGGTTCCTGATTGACAACGCGCTCTCGCCGATGGTTGCCGCACTGCTCAAGGAAAGTTACCAGACATCACAAGAATCTGTGAGGTCTGGTAACTTTCGGTAATCTCCAAGAACCCCTACAGGCCTGGCGTTGGCACACGGCCGCCGTACCTGGCGGGTCGCGAGCAACAGATCCACCGCTTTCGACGACTCCTCGAGGACTATCCCGAGAAGCGACGCAACCTCCGCATCACTGGCCTTCGCGGCGTCGGCAAGACGGTCCTGCTCAAGGAGTACGAGCGGATCGCAAAGCGCCAAGACTGGGTCGTGATTCGCCGCGATTGGAGCACAAGGCTCTGCGAGGAGAACGACTTCGCACTGGCGATCGCCGACTACCTGCGAGAGGCCCTTGAAACGCTCAGTATCAAGGCGAAGATCAAAACCCGTGTCGCAGCCGCGATGGACGCGATCGGGCAGGTCGAGATGCAGCTCGCCGAGGGCGTCACGGTGTCTATGACGCCCAGGCAACGAGCGCCGGTCCGCTCCGTACTGGAGGACCGCCTGCGGCTGGCACTCATGCATCTGGGCGAAGTCGCTGACATGCAAGGCCGCGGGGTGGCGCTCTTGTTCGACGAGGCCCACACCGTCTACGACCGAAGCGCCAAGCGTCAATATCCACTCGGCGCACTGCTGTCGGCGCTGGTGGCAGTCCAAGACGATGACGATCGACCGCTGCCGCTGATGTTGGTGCTCTGCGGCCTGCCGCCGCTCACCGGCAATATCCACGCCGTACGGAGCAACGCCGAGCGCTTGTTTCGGGGCGAGGAGCTCGGCAACCTCTCGCTCACACCCCAGCCGCCCGAGCGCGCGAGCGCCGCCGCACAGGCGTTGGTACGTCCGGCCGATGACATCCTCTACGCACCGGGCGTGGCCGAGCGGATCGCACGCGACGTGGATGGATACCCGTACTTCATCCAGTGGTTCGGTGAGGCACTCTGGGAGGCGGCCGATCTGAAGGACGAGTCGACGATCACCGCGCGCCTCTACGAACAGGAGCGCCAAACGATCCAGCAAAACCTGGACGAGGAGTTCTTCGAGCCCCGCTATCGCGACGCACGCCAGGCCGACCAGGGAACACTACGAATCGCCGCCTCACTCGGCGGCGAGCGCTTCACCAAGGCCGACCTCGACGCCTCGACGGTCCGCTCCAGCGGCGCGCTCGCCCAGAGCCTGACACGACTCATCGCCGGCAACCTCATCTACCGCGACGACCACGGCGTCTACGCCTACACGGCCCCTATGTTCGGAGACTTCATGCGCCGCCGCCACCGACGGCTCGCCGAGGACACATAGGTCCTACGCATCGCTGCTGCCGATGTTGAGCCTCACAGAGCACCCTACGCTCGCAGAGAGCTCGCCCAGCCAAGCCCCCTGCGGCAGAGAAGCCGAGCTTCGCTCCACCAGGGCACGCACGCGGGCACGGCCGCCCGAGCCCAAACCCAAGAGCCCCCTTTTGGCCCAAACCCCAGAGCCCATCAGCCACTTGCACAATCTAGTTCAGCTATCTACGCTTTGACTATCAGCCATTTACACACCAGCAATCAGCCATTTGCGCATGCCGAGAGATGACCGCCCCACTTTTTGAACGCCGTATACGACCGATCGTGCTGGAGGCCCTGCAGGACGCGCACGTCGTGCTGATCACCGGCGCCAGGCAGGTCGGTCGCGACGGTGGTTGGGATGCTCGCGGAAGAGATGAGCGACCCCAAGATTCTGGCGGCCTACCCGGACCTCGAGGTTGAAGACGTTCGCGAGGCGATGCGCTATGCGGCCGAGGCTGTCCGTGAGCGCGAGCTGCCGCTTGCCGCTTCTGCGTGAGGTTCCTTGATTGACAACGCCGGGATCAAGTGATACTGCACAACAAAGCCGAGGCCACGGCCAGCGAGGTGTGCATTGTCCTCAGAAACATTTACCTCCGAGCACTAAACGTATACCTTATCCGGGCTTAGTAGTACGTTTAGCTGTATGAGCAGCTTTCGTGACTTGGCGCGCCACTACGGCGCGCTTGCTCCCAAATGCCGTTACAGCGCTAACGGATATCGCCGAGGCCAGAGGGCGGGCGGAGCTCTACCGGAGACGTCTACGAGGCGCTTGGTAGCTCGACTCGTGGATGGCATGAGAGCGAGCACAACCTGGAGCCTTGGACCAGCCACTTCCTCGGCATCCTGCTAGCCGCCTACAAGGAGTTCGAGAACCGCACCGGAGCACTCGCGGGTCGAGGCTCCAAGCGGGCTCTCATCACGAGCTTCATTGACTCCCTCATGGTTCACGAGTTCACGATCGCCGATGTCCGCCAAGCCGCCCCAGGCGTGAGCGACGGCTATGTCAACAGGGTGCTCAGTCAGCTGAAGAACCAGGGCCGGATCAAGTCGCCCGGCACCGGCAGGAGCGCTCGCTGGCGACGTCTGAGCAAGGACTGATGCTGCACCGCGATGGCCACCACCGCGACTCGCCCTGAACCGGTCGATGCGCAAGGAGCGCCCGTCGGTGCATCGAGGCGCGAGGCTCACAAGCGGAAGCGTTTCGGCGCGGCGTTCGAGCACACGGAACGAAAGCCGGATGCTTGTCGAAACGTGACTGACGGCCTACGTGGCGGGTACGATCACCCTGTGGCTTGGTTTCCTGCTCGCCCCGCCGGTCTGCGCGAGCGTCCCCTGCCCGTGATACAGTCGAACGTATGTTCGCCATGACAGCTCCCGAGCTTCGCGAGCAGGCAACACTCATTGCACTGACAGAGGTTGCTCCTGGCCCTTGGTATCAGGTCGCCGATGTTGTGGAGGAAGCCGGCAGTGCGGTCGCGGTCGCTAACAGAAGCCACGTCTTCTATGACGAGGGTCAGGCTGTGATTGCGCGCCTACTAGCCGATCGGGTCGGCGAAGCGATGATCGAGCACTGGGTAAACGTCATCGAGCAAACGCTCGCAGAGCGCCCCAACACTCGTCTGCTGAGCGTGCTCGACGATGACTACCCACAAAACCTACGTCGCGTGTATGACCGTCCGCCATTCCTGTTTGTCCGTGGCACGCTCCAAGATGACGATTCGCGATCGGTCGCGATCGTCGGCACTCGCCGTGCCTCGGATGCAGGACGTGCCGTAGCGCGCGACATGGCCGCAGCTCTCGTGGAGCGCGGCGTCACGGTGATCTCGGGCATGGCGACCGGGATCGACACCGAGGCCCATACCGCTGCGCTCGACGCAGGCGGGCGCACCATCGCGGTCATGGGCACGGGGATCGATCGTGTCTACCCAAAGGAAAACGCTGCCCTCGCCGAGCGCATCGCCGAGAGTGGCGCTCTGCTCTCTCAGTTTTGGCCAGGCGCCCCGCCTCGCGGCTCCAACTTTCCGCTGCGCAACGTCGTCACAAGCGGCGTCGCCGTTGGCACCATCGTGATCGAGGCCAGCGCTACAAGCGGCGCCAAGATGCAGGCACGTCTCGCTTTGGAGCATGGCAAGCGCCTCTTTCTTGTCGAGAGCCTTGTACTACAAGAGGAATGGGCGCAGCGATATCGGAGTAGACGCGGAGCCCAGGTTGTGCACGGCGTTGAAGACGTGGTTGCAGCGCTCGAATCAGACCGAGAGCCCGTCACTGAATTGCAGCTTTTCTAGGCGCGGGAGCAGTAATGACGACGGTTCGCGAGGTTGCCCTGCCACTCGCAACCATCTGCGCACCAGTGCCGCGCGTCGGCGACGGCATATGCGATCACTGCCACCGGCCGCCGAACCCCCCGTATACGCGGTGTTGGAGCTGCGAGCAAGTCGAGGGACAAGTGTCGCGACCTTGCTCGTTGATCGTGCCGATCAGCCTGTACGAGGTCGGCCTCCAGCTCCACTACCAACTCAAGCACTACAAGGACAATGATGGCAGCAAGATGGCGTCGGAGTTCCTCGTCAAGACTGCTGCGCTACTCGGCTATTTCCTAAAGCAGCACGGCGGCTGCATCTCAACTGCGGCCGGTGGCGCTTGGGACATCATCACCTCAGTGCCATCTTCGACGGACCGTCCTGGCGAGCACCCGCTTGCAAAACTGCGATCAAGCTCGTGCCTTCATTGCGGGAGGAATACGAGCCCCTGCTTCGTCGCGGCGACAAGCCTCCGCAGCACAACGCCGCGAGCGACGAAGGCTACGAGCCACTGCGCCCGCTCGGAGGTAAGCGAGTGCTGCTCGTTGACGACACCTTTACATCCGGCGCGCGCGCTCAGAGTGCGGCGTCCGCGCTCAACAATGCGGGCGCGACTGTTGCCGCCATCGTGCCGATCGGTCGTGTTATCAGCCCCGAATACAACGAGGATTTCTGGAAGCGCCGATCCCATCTCATGTTTGACTTCGACGTTTGCTGCGTCGGCGAACACAGTTAGCTTGTTACGGTCCACCCGTCACGCCTCTGGCACCTGCTAGCGCCGTCTCCGGGCAAAGCGTTTGCGCGCGAGACACGTTCGGCGACCTCGATCAGGTCGAGGTCGGCGGGTGGCTACAGCACTACTGGTATTCATCGTCGAAAGTATTTTGCAATCATGACAGCAACCTATCTGCTGCTATGATGCCTGTATGCGCACCACCGTCACACTGGACGAGGATGTGGCCGCGAAGCTGCACCAGGTCTCCCGCGAGCGCGGCGTCTCGTTCAAGGGCGCCCTCAACGACGCCGTTCGCGCGGGCCTCGCCGCCGACGCCCCACCCAGCAGAGCCTTCCGCGTGCGCGCGCACCCGCTCGGCATCCGCCCTCACGTGAACATCGACAAGGCCCTCGGCCTGGCCGACGAGATCGAAGACGCGGAGATTCTGCGCAAGCTAGAGCTGCGCAAGTGAAGCTGCCCGACGTCAACCTATTCCTCCACGCCTACGACTCGCGCTCCCCACGCCACCCCCCAGCACGCGAGTGGCTCGAGCGGACGCTCTCCGGCACAGAGACCGTCGCCCTGTCGTGGACGGTGCTGCTCGCGTTCATCCGCCTCGGCACACGCCCAGCCATAGTCGAGACCCCACTGAGCGCAAGCGAGGCGATCGAGCTCGTCCAGAGCTGGCTCGACCAGCCGTGCGTCACCGTCGTCAACCCCACCGAGCGCCACGCTGCTGTCCTACGCGAGCTGCTGACCCCACTCGGCACGGCCGGCAACCTCACAACCGACGCCCACCTCGCCGCCCTAGCGATCGAGCACGGCGCCGAGCTCTGCTCTTCCGACACCGACTTCGCCCGCTTTGCGGGCCTACGCTGGAAAGACCCACTGCAAGCCCCCTCCAGGTCACAGAGCTAGCCCCACCGCCAGGTCGAGCGCTGGCCGGCTGGAGATGCGCCGCGTTTGACAACGAGGTCGTGCGACTGAATTGATCCCCTGAGCTTCTGGAGAGCACCGGCCCTCTGGGGAGCACCGACCCGACCCGCCTGCACCAGCGGATACCCTTCCCCCAATGCCGCAGCTGGCCAGCCACAGCACCCCACCGATAGTCGTGCGCTCGCTCAGCAAGAGCTTCCGCGTGCCCGAGGAGCGCACGCACACGCTCAAGGAGACCGCGCTGCACCCGCTGCGCCGCACCCGCCACGAGACCTTCTCAGCATTGAGCGACATCTCCTTCGAGGTGGGCCGCGGGGAATTCTTCGGCATCGCGGGTCGCAACGGCAGCGGCAAGAGCACGCTGCTGAAGTGTCTGGCAGGCATCTACGGCGTCGACCGGGGCCAGATCTGGATGGACGGACGCCTCTCGACCTTCATCGAGCTGGGCGTCGGCTTCAACCAGGACCTCGCCGCGCGCGACAACGTCGTGCTCAACGGCATCATGATGGGTCTCACCCCGCGCGAGGCGCGCCGGCGCGTGGACGAGGTGATCGACTTCGCCGAACTGCGCGAGTTCGAGGAGCTCAAGCTCAAGAACTACTCCTCGGGAATGCACGTCCGCCTGGCTTTCTCGGTCGCGATCCAGGTCGACGCCGACATCCTGCTCGTCGACGAGGTGCTGGCCGTCGGCGACGCCGCCTTCCAGCAGAAGTGCTTCGACGTCTTCTACCGCATGCGCGAGGAGAAGCGCACGATCGTGTTCGTGACCCACGACATGGGCTCGCTCAACCGCTTCTGCCACCGCGCGCTGCTCCTTGAGCGCGGCGAGACAGTGCACCTCGGTGAGCCGCACGAGGTAGCCGACCGCTACCTGGAGATCAACTTCGGCCGCGAGCCTGACGCCGGCGGTGGCGTGGCCGACGGCCGCGGCGGTGACGGCGACGCACGCGTGTTGGAGGCGTGGATCGAAGACGAGCACGGCGAGCGCCCAGCCTCGCTGCCGCAGGGCCAACGCATCGTACTCAAGGCGCTCGTGCGCTTCGAGGTGGAGGTCGAAGATCCGATCGCAAGCCTGTACGTGCTCAACGAAGACCACCTCGCGATCGTCGTGGCCAGCAGCTCGCGCGCGGAGGAACGCAGCGGCCGTTTCGCCGCCGGCGAGGAGCTGCTGTGCTCGTTTGCCTTTCAGAACGTGCTGGCCCCGGGACGCTACAACCCTCTGTTCACGCTCGCCCACCGCGGCACCGGCATGGACCTAATCGATCGCTACGAGGGCGCCTTCTCATTCGTCGTCACCGGCCCTGAAGCAATGGGCGGCGCCGTCGATTTGCCGGTGCAAGTAGAGATGAGCCGCAGCGAGGCGAGCGCGAAGCGGGAGATCGTGCTGTGAGAACAGCCAGTTGTCGACCAAAAAGCTCGTGTCACGAACACCCCCCCTTTGCTCGACCAAGAGGATCGTGCTATGAGCACACCCGCCTGAGCGCCGCTGAGACAACTCGACAAGCTGCCCCCCTGCGATGAGCACCGAGACCCTCATACCCGAGCAACCCGCCAGCGTCGAGCCGCCCCCCTACGAGGGCCTGGGCCGTCCGATCAAGGGCCCGCGCGCGCTAAACGACGACCCGCGCCGCTTCTGGCACCTCACGTACAACATCGCGCGCAACGAATTCAAGCTGAAGTTCTTCGGCTCGGTCTTGGGCTACGTGTGGCAGGTGATGCGCCCGCTCCTGCTGTTCGGAGTGCTGTACGTGTTCTTCGTGCTGATCGCAAAAGTCGGTGGAGGCGGCAAGCCAAGCGAACAGTTCTACGGCGTGCAGCTGCTCGGCTCGATCATCTTGTTCACCTTCTTCGGCGAAGCGACGGGCGGCGCCGTGCGCAGCGTCTTCGATCGCGAGAATCTCGTGCGCAAGATCCAATTCCCGCGCATGGTGATACCGCTGGCGATCGTGCTGCTGTCGTTCTTCAACCTGCTGCTCAACCTGGTCGTAGTGTTCCTCTTCGCGCTGATCTCCGGTGTGCGCCCGATGCTCAGCTGGCTGGAGCTGCCGCTGATCCTTACGCTCCTGGTCATCTTCTCCACGGGCTTGGCGATGCTGCTCGCCGCTTTGTTCGTTCGCTTCCGCGATATCTCGCCGATCTGGGAAGTCGTCAGCCAGATCGTCTTCTACGGCTCGCCGGTGATCATCCCGCTTACGAAGGTGCGCGAATCGCTGCTTTACCCGAAACTGCCCAAACACTCCACGAGCCTTGACCGCTTCCTGCACGACCACGGCCACCTCCTGTACCACATCTACATGCTCAACCCACTGGTGACGGTCTTCCAGCAATTCCGCCACGCGATCGTCACGCACGCGACGATCAGCGCCGGCGAAGCGCTCGGCAGCTGGGCGGCCCTGCTCGAGCCCCTGGGCGTCGCCGCGGCGACCTTTGCACTCGGCTTCTGGGTCTTCAACCGCTCGGCGCCGTTCGTCGCCGAGAATCTCTAGGACGCAGCGGTCGGCGCTGACGAGGCGTCGTCCGACTCCCCGGTCCCCGGCGCATCGGCCGCAGCCGATCCGGCACGCAAGATCGCGGCGGCCTGCTCGGGCGTGCGCGGCGGTTTGGCCGCCAGCCGTCCTTCATGCCGGTCGTGTGGCAGACGCACGACGGCCGCGAGCGTGCGCGGCAGGCGCCGCGCCGGCCCGATCGGCTCGTGCGTGCCGACATAGCGCCCGGGCTTGGTCGCGATCATGTTCATCTGCACTTTGCCCTGGACGTGGTTCAGCCATGCCAGATAGATCCTGCGCGCAAACCGGACTTTGCGCAGCTTGCGAACCGCCCTGCGCGCGAGCGGACCGAGCAGCGGACCGGTGACGTTCACGCTCACGTCCGTGCCCACGTCGCCGAAGAAGGGCCGGTAGTGAGGCTCTGTCACCTCCGTGAAGAAACCCGCGCGGATCGCCTCCCAGCAGTAGCGCCAGGCCCAGTGCGCGTGCTCGTAGCCGTCGTACTGCTCGACCCCCTCGACGTGTACGCCGTTTGGGTCACTCACGGTCTTGAGCGTCTCGTTGATCATTAGCAACCTCCCGCCTGGGCGAAGCACGCGGAAGATCTCCTGAAACGTTCGGCGCAGACTCTGCAGGTCGTTGTGGTGCAACACCTCACAGCAGTACACGTAATCGACGCTGCTGGAGGACAACGGGATCGCGTCCATCGAGCCGAGCAGCCGCTCGAAGAAGACACTCCCGTCCTCGATGAAGTACTCGGCGGTGTAGAGACCCTGCAGCTCGGCGGTCGCGATGTCGAGCGCAATCGGGCGCAAGCCGCGCTCGGCGAAGCGGTTGGCCGCCCAGCAGGTGTTCGAGCCGACGTCGAGGATGCTCTGGCCGGGCGCGAAGGGGATCGTCGTGAGCAGTTGGTGCATCGAGCGCGCCTGCACATACCAGTAACCGTGCTCGACGTCGGGCAGCGTGCGCACCATCTCGCGGTCCCAGCCCTCGGCGCGCATCTGCTCGGCAAAGCGCCCGAGCCCGGCGGCCTCGGCGAGGATGTGCTCGGCCGGCTCGTGCAAGAGCTCGCCGACGCCCCTGTGCAAAGGGAACTCGGCGCCACAGGCTTTGCAGTGCAGCGTCCCCTCGCGCACCTCCTGGCTGTCGCTCTCGCGCGCTTGCAGCTCGAGCGCATGGTCGAGCAGGCAGGCGGGACAGCGTAGCTCACCGGCAAACTGGGGCTTCACGGGCATGCCTTTCTGTCGGGGTCGGTCATGGTCCAAGCGCTCCAATCGGGATGACCATGATCCCGTCCTCGCGAAGGTAGCCGTAGCCCGTCGCGACGATTACGCCAAGCGCCGCCGGCTCACCGCACCTTTGGCTATCGATTTGCGCGGAGAACCTTCGCAGATTGGCGGCCGCTTCATCGACCTGCCCGCCCCCGAGCTTGATCTCAAACGCCGCCCAGCGCCCGTCGGCGACTTCGACGATCGCGTCGACCTCCAGGCCATGACTGTCGCGGTACTGGAGTACGCGCGCGTCGCTCGCCTGGGCGTAGACGCGAAGGTCGCGTACGACAAGCGACTCGAAGAGAAAGCCGAGTAGCTTCAAGTCTCCGAGTAGCCGCTCGGGCGTTGCTCGCAAAGCGGCTACCGCCAGCGAGGGATCGACGAAATGGCGCTTGGCTGCACTGCGCAGGACGTAGCGGGATCTCAGATGTGGCGCCCAAGCCGGCTGGTCCTCGACGATCATCAACCGCTCAAGCGCACCTAGATAGGTATGCACCGTCTCGTCCTTGAGAGGACCATCGACACCTCCAGTGTCGCGAGCAAGCGTGGCCGTCGCGGCATGCGTGCCGACGTTACGCGCAAAGCTGCGCAGCAACTGGCCCACCTTGCCAGGGTCACGGCGACTGCCTTCGACACGACCGACATCGACACGTCGGATCTCCTCCAAATAATCTCGCACGCCGCGCAGAGCCTGGGCGACGCTGAGACCGCGAAAGCCGGGCCAGCCGCCAACAGCAACCTCGCGCGCCAGGTCGCCAACAGTCAAACCGGGGTCCGAGCTGCGCGCCGCCTCGCCAGCCAGGAGACCTGCGAGTGAGATCTCACCGCTGCTCGTGCTCATCTCGAACAGTGACATCGGGCGCATCCGCAGGCGGGTGATTCGACCCGCCCCCGTATGGCGCGTTATGTCGTCGGGCGGAACCGCCGAGCCGGCCAAGATGAACTGACCGGGCCTCTGGCGAGAGTCGATCGCGCGGCGAACGTGATTCCAGATCTCGGGCTCCAGCTGCCACTCGTCGATCAGGCGCGGGGTGGCGCCGTCGAGTACGAGCGCCGGATCCACGCTGACAGCTTCGCGAGCGTTGGTATCGGTATCGAGCAGCACCTCGCTTGCCGCAATCTGTCTTGCCGTAGCGGTCTTGCCGCAAGCCTTTGGGCCCTCGATCGCCACCGCACCGGTGGCCAACAGCCTGTCTGCCAGCTCCCCGTCAGCGATTCTAGATTGATATGCAGACATCTTGGCGGTATATATGCAATTTACAGAAGGAAGATTATAGACCTTCCAGGGGGAGGATTATAGACCTTTCAGGGGGGAATATATAGAATTTCCAGGGGGAAGATTATAGAACTTCCGACGGGAGATATATAGAACCTCCAACCGAGATTGTCAGCGTGCCGGGGAACTCAGGACTGCCCCGGCACGACCTCGCTCGAGACCACCGTCTCGCGCGGCCTCGCGACCTCCGTCAAAAACGCCTCCAGTGCGTCGATGCGCCGCTCCCACGCGTACTCGGCTGCCGTCTCGATCCCCGCCTTCCCCATGCGCGCGCGCAACTCGCCGTCGCCGAGCATCCGCTCGAGCGCCGCACTGACCGCCTCGCGGCTCGCCTGCGGCATCAGACAGTTCTCCCCGTCCTCACAGAAGTCGCGGTTGCCGTGCGCGTCGGTGCAGAGGACCGCGCCGCCTGTGGCCATCGACTCAAGCGCCGGCAGGCAGAAGCCCTCGTGCGTGGAAGTCTGGATGAACACGGTCGCCTGGCTGAACAGCTCGCCGACCTCCTCGTCGCTGGGCGACTCGACGTAGCGCATCCCCGGATCGGTGGCCAGCTCCGGCTCGATCCCGAACATGCACAGCTGCGGGCGCGGCTCGGGCAGCGCCCGCCATGCGTCGACCGTCAGCGGCAGGTTCTTCAAAGGGTTGGTGCGGCCCAGCGCAAGCACCATGTCCTCGCGGCGCTGCACCTCTGGGCGCGCACGGAAAGTGTCGAGGTCGATCCCCGGCGGGATCAGCTCGGCATCCAAGCCCAACTCGCGCAGTCGCTCGCGGTTCCAGCCGGAGATCGTCATGTAGCGGAACTCGGGGCGGTAGGAGTCGAGTACGGCGTGGCGCACATACTCGTCGTCGGGGTAGTAGCTGGTCTCGATGTCCTGCACGAAGTACACCGGGATCCCATGCAGCACGCTCGCATACCAAACCGGCATCGCCGTGTTCCACCAGGTGGCGACCTTGATCGCATCCACCTGCGCCAGCTCCTCGACGAGCTCGTCGTAGAGCTCGAAGCTGTGCACCGGCACGCGCAGCTCGAACCAGTCGGGCTGCTCGCCGAGCGTGTACAGCGCCACCTCGTGCCCGCGCTCGGCCAGCCGGTTGAGGTGCTCGAAGATGTCGCGATGGCCGCCGCCGACGCCCGTCCCCTCGGTTACGTACACGACACGCAGCTTGCCGTTCTCGGCGCGCACCTCGCGCGCGTCGAAGAACTCGCCCCAGCGCTCCCAGAAGACGCGCTGTGACTCGCGCTCGCGCTCGCCCACGTCGGTGCCGCGCGTCTGGGACTCGTAGTGGTAGAGACTGGCGCCGGGGAAGTACATGACGCGCATCCCAGCCTGCCACGCGCGCAGACACCAGTCGACGTCCTCGTAGGCCATCGGGTAGCGCTCGTCGAGCAGGCCGATGCGCTCGATCGCCGCACGGCGCACGTACATGCAGGCCCCCGTCACAGCCAGCACGGCTCCAGGGATCGCCGCCGGGCCCCAGTCGGCCGGCTTGAAGCGGTAGCGGTGGTCGAACCACTCCGGCGCACCGAGGTTGCGGGCGGTGCCCGCGAACTGGATGCGATCGTCAGGGTAGAGCAGGCATGCCCCGACGATCCCCACGTCGTCCTCTTGGGAGGCGGCGAACTGCAGGCAGGCAAGCCACCCGGGGCGTGCCTCCATGTCTGAGTTGAGCACTACCACGTCCAGCGCTTGATCGGCCGCGCGTAGACCACGGTTGACGTTCGCCGCAAAGCCCTCGTTAGCCTCCCCCGCAACGACCTCCACACCCTCGATCGCGTGCAAAGCCGCCACGTGCTCAGCGCCGCTCGAGTCGTCGGCCACGATCACCCGGGCCAAGCCTGCCGGCACCGTCCTATGGATGCTCGCCACCAGCCTCGCCACGTGCTCGGCGTCGCGATAGCTCGGGATCACAATGCAGACCGGTCGCCCGTGCTCGCGATACCAGGCCAGCGCGCGCCGGTAGCTGTCCTCGCCGGTGCGCGAGCGCAGCTGCAGGCGATGGCGCAGCGGCGTGAAGCGCAGCGGAAAGGTGAGCACGCGGAACAGCAACGTGCGCCAGCCGAGATAGCGGTAGGTCAGGTAGATACGCCGGCGAAGGCCCGCCAGCGGGCCTTTGGGCATGCACCGCAGCCTAGTAGATCGGCCGGCCGGCCGACGCGTCACGGGGCGGGTGGCCGGTAAGGCCCACGCCACCTCGTCGCGGGTGGCCGGTAGGGCCCACGCCACCTCGTCGCGAGTGACTGGTAGGGTCCGCACCACCTGAATCTATGGCGACCGAAACGCTCTCCTCAGGCCAAGCGCGCCCGGCCGGCAGCGCGAGCTCCGCCGCCGCAAAGCTACGCGCGCGCCTGACCCGCATCTCCCTCGACGCGCGCCTGACAGCGCTGGCCGTGCTCGCCTTCCTCGGCGTCACGATCTGGTGGCTGACACAGGACACGCGCGTGCCCGATTGGGACAGCGCCCAGCACATGCTCGACTCGTTCATCGTGCACGATTCGATCTCCAGCGGCTCGTGGAGCACCCCCTTCACGGAATTCAACACCTACCCGCCGCTGGCGCACATCGTCGGCGCGCTCGGCGTGTTCGTCGACGGCTACCGCCGCGCCGCGGTGATCTTCGCTCTGAACCTGGTGTTCGTGCCCGTGCTCGCGGTCTCCTGCTACGGCGTCGGCAAGCTCGTCTCGGGCACGCGCGCCGGGCTTCTGGCTGCGCTGTTCGCGCTGGGCACGCCGATGATCGTGGCCGAGTCCCACGAGGCCTACGTCGACCCCTTGCAGGCGGCGATGGTGGCGCTCAGCGTGTGGGCGATCCTCGCTTCGCGACGCTTCGAGCGCTGGGGCATCGCGGCGCTAGCCGGCGTCGCCAGCGGCCTTGCGATGCTGACCAAGGAGACCACCCCGATCTTTCTCGCCGGCCTTTTGATCGTCGTCGTCGCACGCGGCGGCTGGCGCAACTGGCGCGGGCTGATCGCCTACGCGCTGATGCTCGGCGCGATCGGGGCGCCATGGTACGTCTATCACCACTCACAGCTCAGCCAGCTCGTGATCGCGCACACCTCGGCCGCAAACGAAGCCGAGCCGAACCCGCTCGGTGGGACCTACCCGACACTCTTCTCGCTGAAGAACCTCAGCTGGTACTTCTGGGACGCCGCCAACATCCAGCTGTTTGGCGTGCTGCTGTTGATGTTCCTCGCCGGCGTGGTCGCGGCGGTGCGCCGCTGCGCCAAACGTCCCTGGGGTGCTGAGAACGTCTACCCCGAGTTGCTCGGCGGCGTGCTGGTCGCGTGGGCCGGGATGACATGGCTCACGCACAAGGACCCCCGCTACAGCCTGCCGGCGCTCGTCTATCTGGCGGTGCTGGGCACCGCCTGGATCGTGAGCGTGCGCGTGAGTCTGCGGCGCTGGCTCGTCGCGGCACTGCTGATCGCCGTCGCTGGGAGCTTCGTCGGCGTGGCGTTTGGCCTCGGCGGCAACGGCTACGAGCTGCGCCTCGCGCTGCCGGGCGCCGACGCGCAGGACAACCCGCTGGGCGAGCGCTTCGTCACGCTGTACTCGACCAGCGGCTGGCTGCGCGGCAAACCGGAAAGCAACGACGGCAACGTGCCCGCCCTGTTGAGCGGACTGCGGCGCGACGGCGTCACCGCGGTCACGTTCTGCTGTGCCAACCCGATCGACTTCAACGTCATCGGGCTGTCTGTGATGACCAGGGAAGCCGGCCTGGCAAACCCGGTCAACCCGGAGGCACTGCGCCCCCAGGACGTGTTCCTGGCCGTACACGGGCCTGAAGCTGGGATTGCCAAGCCCTGCCAGACGTTGAGCGACGGCATCGGCATCTACCCGGTGCTCGGCGACCCGATCGGCACGCCGTTCGCCCAGTACAAGCTGATTTGCCCCGGCCACAAACCCGAAATCTACGGCTACGACGCGAACGCGCCACCCCCACCGGGGCTGCA
Source organism: uncultured Solirubrobacterales bacterium (assembly GCA_963725265.1). GTDB lineage: Bacteria > Actinomycetota > Thermoleophilia > Solirubrobacterales > Solirubrobacteraceae > Palsa-744. The sequence goes on along the minus strand of CAVRXP010000001.1, from coordinate 332,803 downwards.
TCTCAGGGAAGCCTTGCCGCGCCCTGACTAGTCGAAATCCACAGGCGAGAAGCTGGAGCGTCGCTCCAACGAGAGCCGGCGTCGCGCCCACGGTGGGAGCACGTCGGCGCGCGAACCCAACAGGGCGCCCACCGTGCGCGGCAGCTGGTGGGCAGCCACCGCGGCCAGCGTCGTGCGCCTGCGCGCCGGCGCGACACCCGCCGCGAGCAGCTCGCGTCTTGTGGCGCCCAGCTCGCCGCGCAACCCGCGCGCCACGCGCACCGGCGAGGCAGGCTCGCGCCAGCCGTACACCTCGCGCAGCCCGCGCCACTCGTCAAACGCGCGGCGCAGCTGCTCGGGCGCGGAGTAGTCGTGGGAGTGCAGCACTGCGGCCTGCGGCACGAACGCCTTGGCGTAGCCCGCGCGCAGCATGTCGATCGCCAGCACCCGGTCCTCGGCGTAGGCGACCTCGCGGAACGGCACGCGCTCCCAGGCCGCGCGTGCGATACAGGCGTTCGCGTCGGTGAAGAAGCCGCGCCTGCCGAGCAAGCCGGTGAGGGGCAGTCCTGCCTCGCCCTCCGCCAGACGCTCCAGCTGGGGCTTGCCCTCGGGCGAGAGCGAGCGAAACCAGCGCTCCAGCTCCAGCCGCACCGCCGCCGAGGCCTGCGGGCGCGGACGGTAAGGGCCGTAGACGATGCCCACCTCCGGCGTCAGCTCGAAGCCGCCTAGCAAACCCTCCAGCCAGCGCTCGTCGGCCGGCTCGGCGTCCTGTGTCAGCAGCGCCACGCGCGCGCCGCGCGCTTCGCGCACGAGCAGGTTGCGCGTGGCCCCGTGGTTGAACTGGCCCGGGGCGATCTCCAGCACGCGCGCGCCGTGTGCGCGCGCCACGGCGACTGACCCGTCGCGCGAGCCCGAGTCGCAGATCAGCAGCTCATGCTCGACGCTCTGGCAGGCGAGCGCTCGCAGGGTCCCCGCAAGCGGCTCTCCGCCGTCGCGCACTGGGATCGCCACGCTGACGGCGACACTCATCGCCTCATCCCCCGCCCCGTCGCGCATCCGCACCCCCCTTTGCAAGGGCCACGCTGACGGCGGCGACGCTCATCGCCTCATCCCCCGCCCCGTTGCGCATCCGCACCCCCCTTTGCAGGATCATCGTTTCGCAAAGCAACAGCAGGACGCGTTTAGGCATAGAAGGCACTCAGCGTCAGCAGCTGCGATGCGTAGCTGAGGAACATCAGCGCGACCAGCGCCCCGACGCCCACCCACAGCATCCTGCGCCGTCCAAAAGCGTGCAGCGCCCCGACCGCGATCAGCGCCAGCGGCGCGATCGCGGGAAACGCATAGCGGCCGAATTCTGCGATCTGCGGGCGCACGCCCGGCGTGTAATAGGCGGCCTCGAAGCCGGCGATCACCGCCGCCGGCATGATCAGCACGGCGAGCGTTTCCATCCAGTGCGCTCGCACCCACTTCCACTCGCGCCCAAGCGCCCATGCCGAGAGCGGGACCAGCGCGAGCACGGCCGCCAGGATCACCAGGTACACCCAGTGCGCAAAGAACACGTCATACCAGCCGAACGCGGCCCAGCCGCGTTCGATGAAGATGACGAAGCCAGGCTGCACACCCGCCGGGAAATGCGGCGTCATGAACGGCAGCCTCGGCAGCATCGCCTGCCACAGGTAGGAGAGATAGCCGGGGATGTTGTGTAGCGCTTCGCTGGCGGCGCCTGCATTGGTGCCGATCGCCGAGGAGGAGCCCGTGCCGCCTTCGGAGAGGCGCAATCCCCCGAGCAGGTGTACGGCCAGCTCGTCCATCGCGATCGCGGCGAGCGCAAGCGCCGCCCAGCCGTACATATCGCGCCGGCCGTGATAGCGCCACAGGGCCCCGGCGAACACCAGCGCAGCGACTGGATACAGGGACAGGCCCGTGCCCTTGATGTTCGGCAGCGCCACGAGCACAACACCGGTGAGCGCCCCCCAGGGGATCGTGATGCCGCGTCTGAGCAGGCGTATCAGCAGCAGCTCGAGCGCCGCCGCGCAAGCGTTCACGCCGACGTCGTTGTTGACGATTCCGCTGATGAACCCGTACATCGGCTCGTAGGCGACCAACAGCGCCGCCAGCACTCCAAGCCACGCGCGAGCAGGAGCCAGCTCGCGCGCGAGCAGGTAGGCGAACAGCGCGACGAGCGCGCCGATCAGCGCCGAGGCGATGCGCATCAGCGTCAGCTGGGAGAACACCGAGGAATGCCGCGTCGCCAGATACGCGGGGGCGAGCGCCAAATAGTAGAGCGGCCCGTGCACCGCGGAGGTCGTATATCCGCCGCCGTTGTCGGCGGGCGGGCGCAGTGCCGCGCGGCGCGTTTCATATGCGTGCTCATCTGAGGCAAGCCACGGCATGCGGCTGCCGTCGGTCTGATGATCCGTCGGGAAGCCCACGCCTTCCAGCGCCACGGTCTCGGCGCTGGACCAGCGCGGTAGCGGCGAGCCCGGATTGTCGCTGGGCGTATGGCCGCGTTCCACCAGCGACTGCGTGTAGGCGAAGTGATCGACCTCGTCCGGCGCCTGGAAAGCCGGGGTGATCAACGCCCAGCAGCAACCGTTCACGGCGGCGATGAGAAACAGGCACAGTGCCAGGCGGCGCGTGCGACCAGCTACGGCGCGAGCCAGCGCGAGCACACCCAACAGCCCGATCGCCGGCAGCACGACGAACAGCAGCAACACGTAGGCCCAGGCGCCCACTATGCCCGGGCGAAACAGGGCGGCGCGGGCGAAGATCGCTCCCGCCTGGGCGATGTAGCTGCGCTTGGCCCCCGGGCGCGGCAGATACCAGATCGCGATCCGCGCCGGCATCGGCTTGCCGCTCGTGGTCGGGGGGTCGGTGCCCACCGCCGGCAGTGGCGTCCCGCCCCAGTTGACCATCCCGCTTGCGCTCACGCACAGCGACGCCGCGCTTGCGGCTGGGCGGCTGGGCGTCTGGGCGATCGGGAAGTCGGCGTTGCTGGGCTGCCCCACCCCCACCGCGACCGGCGCAAGCTTTGCGAAGGTGGTGCTGGCGCCGACGCGCAGCGTCATGCGCAGGGTGGGACGCAGCGCCGTCGCCGAGACGACGTTCAGACGCACCTCGGCGGTCCCTGCGGGCAGGCTCAGGTCGGGCACGCACACCGGCACGCCGGCCGGCGCCGGGGCTACATATGTCAACGCTTCGACGCTGTCTGTGCCCGTGAGATATGAGCGGGGCTGCAATCCCCAGAAGAGCAGCAGGACCAGCAGGGGAGCGCCGACGACGGCCGCCGCCCTCCAGACCCTACGATCGCCCACGTTCAGAACGTGTCTCAGCGTCTGCGCAGGCAGAGAATCGACAGGAGAAACGAGGAGAAGAAGATCTGAATGCCAACGATGATCAGCGTCGCCGCCACCACAGCCATGTGTTCGTCGGCCAGTGAGCCAAGGCCGTGCGAAATCCAGGTGCCGACGATGATCCCGCCGAGGATCAGCCCCACCAGCACGAACAGCCCGCCCAGCGCCAGCCCGTGCTCTAGCCGGAAACGCGCACGCATGCGGTCGAACCAGGGGTCGGGCTCACCCAGGTAGTAGGTGCCATAGGCGTGCGCGCACAGACCGAGCGCGAGCACCTGCGTGCCGATCACCATCAGCAGGGCACCGCCGATCAGCGCGTGAATACCCCAGGAACGCCCGAAGAATTCCAAACCTCCCCCGACAAGCGCCACGATCAAGGTGCCGACGCTCGCCAGCCCAATGCCGGGCACGATGAACAGGTGCGTGGGCGAGTGCACGAGCAGGAAACGCAGATGACGCCAGCCGTCGCGGAAGCTCGACAGCTTCGACTCGCCGCCGCGCGGGTGGTATTCGATCGGGAACTCGGCGATCTTCAGTTTCTCCCTGGAGGCCCTGATCACCATCTCCGAGGCGAACTCCATGCCGGTCGTACGCAGATCGAGCCGCTCGAGCACGTCTGTGCGCAGCGCCCGCATGCCGCAGTGCGCGTCGTTGACGCCGGTCCTGAAGAACAGGTTGAGCAGCCCCGTGAGGATCGGATTGCCGATGTAGCGGTGCAGCCACGGCATCGCTCCGGGCTGGATGTTGTCCATGCGGTCGCCCATCACCAGCTCCGCGCCGGCGTCGAGCTCGGCCACGAAGCGTGGGATCTCGTTGAAGTCGTAGGTCAAGTCGGCGTCGGCCATCACGATGTAGCGCCCGCGCGCGGCGGCAAAGCCGGCCAGGTAGGCGCTGCCATAGCCGCGACTCGGTTCAGAGATGACGCGCGCCCCGGCGGCGGTGGCAAGCGCGGCCGAATCGTCTTCGGAGGCGTTGTCGACGACCAGCACTTCACCGTCGATCCCCTTCTGTTCGAGCACCCCGAGCGCCGTGCGCACGCACTCCTCGATGTTCTCCGCCTCGTTCAGGCACGGGATCACAACCGACACGAGCGTCGATGTCTCCTCCGGCCGCTGCAGGCCGGCTCCTCTGTGCGATGCTCATGGTCTGATTCGTCCGGCGCCCACTCTTTGCAGGTTCGGCTGTAGCGGAGATAACCCTCCGCCGCCGAAAAGCAGCGCTCTCTCGGACTCATCTCCTCGGCCAGTCTCTCCCGGGATGCGAGTCTGCCTCAGCTGACTACGACTGCCTGTACCCGTATACCGTCGGCGGCGCCGAGCGCTGGTATCGCAACCTGGCTGAGCGCCTCGTCGCGGAGGGTCACGACGTAACGTACCTCACACTGCGCCAATGGCCGCGTGGCGAGTGCCTGGACCTCGACCCGAGCATCCGCGTCGTCGTCGCCGGCCCGCGCATGGCCCTCTACACGGGACCGCGTCGGCGCATCCTGCCCCCGCTCGTATTCGGCGCCGGCGTGCTCTGGCACCTGCTGCGCCACGGCCGTTCCTACGACGTCGTGCACACCTGCGCCTTCCCGTATTTCTCGCTGCTGGCCGCGGCGCTGGCGCGCCCGTTCGGGCGCTACAGGCTCGTCGTCGACTGGTTCGAGGTGTGGAGCAGCGAGTACTGGCGAGGCTATCTGGGCGGTCTCGGCGGGCGTGTGGGCGAGCTCGTGCAACGTGCTTGCGCACGTGTGCCCCAGCGCGCCTTTTGTTTCTCACTGCTGCACGCAGAGCGCTTGCGCGAGCTGGGTTTGCGTGGGTCGATCACGGTGCTGCGGGGGCTCTACGCGGGCGCGAAGAACTCGGAGCCCGCGCGTGCGCAAGGGGAGGACCCCCTCCCCTTCGTGGAGACGGACCCCCTCGTGGAGACCTCCAAACGCGTCGTGCACAGAACACCCCCTGTTGACGAGCACCCCAAACGCGCCGTGCACAGAACACCCCCTGTTGACGAGCACCCCAAACGCGCCGTGCGCAAAACACCCCCTGTTGACGAGCACCCCAAACGCGCCGTGCGCAAAACACCCCCCTTTGCCGAACAGCCCAAACACCCCGTGCACAACACACCCCCCTTTGCCGAACAGCCCAAACACCCCGTGCACAACACACCCCCCTTTGCCGAACAGCCCAAACACCCCGTGCACAACACACCCCCCTTGCCGAACAGCCCAAACACTCCACACACAACACACCCCCGCCTGCCGAACACTCCATGCACAACACACCCCCCCTTGACGAACATCCCCTTGTGCTGTTCGCCGGGCGGCTGATCCCCGAGAAGCGCGTCACCATCGGCGTGGCCGCCGTAGCTCGTGCTGCGCAGCGGATCGAAGGGCTGCACGGCATCTTCTACGGCGACGGGCCCGAACGGGAGGCGCTGGACGCCGCCATCGCCGCGCACGACGCCGCCGGCTTCATCTCCGCCCCCGGCTTCGCCGAGGGCGAGCAGGTGGACGCCGACATGAGCCGTGCGCTGTGCGTGCTCTTGCCCTCCGAGCGCGAGGGCTACGGCATGGTCGTGGTCGAGGCATCCGCCCACGCGACCCCGGCAGTGGTGGTCGCCGCGCCCGACAACGCGGCCGTCGAGCTGGTCGAGGAAGGCCTCAACGGCGTGATCGCCGCGAGCGCCGACCCCGAGGCGATCGCCGAGGCGATCGTGCGCGTCCACGAGGCTGGGGCGAGCATGCGCGAGAGCACCGCTCGCTGGTTTGCGGAGAACGCCGAGCGGCTGTCGCTCGAGTCCTCCCTGGCTGTCGTGCTCGACAGCTATTCGTGCTGAAATGTCTAACGGTGTGCAACAGCGACAAGTGACTTGGGCCTTCACGCAAGCGCCGGCCCGTCCTTCACGCAAGCGCCCGCCCGTCCTTCACGCAAGCGCCCGCCCGTCCTTCACGCAAGCGCCCGCCCGTCCTTCACGCAAGCGCCCGCCCGTAGCTCTTAAGCGCCAGAGCCGCCGTGCGCTCCCAGGTGAACTCGCGCGCACGTTCGGACCCACGCGCAAGCAAGCGCTCGACCTCCACGCTGTCCTCCTCGCTGTCTGAGAGCAGGCGCTCGAGCGCTACCGCGATCGCGCGCTCGTCGTGCGGGTCGAACAGCAACGCCGCGTCGCCCACAACCTCAGGCAGCGAGGACGCGTTCGAGCAGGCGACCGGCACGCCGCGCGCCATCGCCTCCAGCACTGGCAGGCCGAAACCCTCGTACAGCGACGGGTAGACGAACGCTCGGGCCACCCGCCACAGGCCCTCGAACTCCTCGCCGCTCAGCCAATCCAGGAAGCGCACGTCGCCCTCCACGCCGACGGCGCGGGCGCGCTCGCGCAGCGACGCCTCATGCTCGGTCGGGTAGCCGGGCAGCACCAGCAACGGGCGGCGCTCGGCCGGTATCCGCGCGAGCGCGCCGATCAGCGCGAGCAGATTCTTGTGCGGGCGCTTGGCCGACAGGCTGAGCGCGACGGGGCGCTCGCCGAGGCGCAGGCGCTCACGCAGCTCGCGCTCGGGCAGCGGGCTGCTGCGCGCCACCGTGCCGATGCCCAGCGGGACCACGTCGATGCGCTTGGCGTCTGTGCCGAGCAGCTCGACCAAGTCACGCTGCGTACTGTGGGAGTCGACCATCACCCGGTGCGAGCGGCGCACCGCCAGCGGCACAAGCGCTCGCATCCCCAGGTCGCGGACGCCGGCGTGCGCCTCAGGGAAGCGCGCGTAGATCAGGTCGTGGACCGTCACCACGCGGCGAAAGCGTCCCCACGCTGGGGCGGTGCTCGCGAGGCTGTGCACGAGATCGACGCCCGCACGTGCGGCCAGGCGCGGCAGCAGCAGCTGCTCGCCGCGCACCCACTGCACGCGGTTGCGCGCGTTCACTGGCACCGTCACCGCCGGCAGCAGATCGCCCCAAGGGCCGTCTTTGGCCATCGCCGCCTCGCGGTTGACGAACGCTGTGAAGCGCGTGTCCGGCGCCGCCTTCACTAGCGCCGGGATCAGCTCGCGCGCGACGACCTCCATCCCGCCCGTCTCACCGGGAACGAGGAAGATCAGGTTGAGACCTACGTGTGTGTGGCGGCCGGGGGCGATCACAGACGGCCAAGATTAGGGCCCGCAGCAGGGACTAGGATGGCCGGGCTCTGGCTCTCTCTGTTGACATCGTGATCCCGACAGCGGGGAGGTATGACCTGACCGAGCAGTGCCTGGCGCACCTGGCCAGACAGACCCGTCCACACACGGTGATCGTCTCCGACAACGGCGGCAGCGACGAGAGCGCCAAGCAGGTTCGCCGCGACTGGCCCGCCGTGCGGCTCGTGCGCTCCGAGCGCAGCCTGAGCTTCGCCGCCGCCTGCAACCGTGGCGTGGAGGGCGGTGAGGGCGATGTCGTCGTGCTGCTCAACAACGACGTCTTCTGCCGTGCCGACTGGCTCGAGCGCCTGCTGGCGCCGCTGGAGGCCGAGCCCGACGCAGGCTCGGTCGCCTGCCTCTTGACCCAGCCCGGCGAGCTTCTGATCGACAGCGTCGGGCTGTGCGCCGACCGCACGCTCGCGGGGTTTCCGCGCCAGGCCGGGCTGCCCGTCGCGCGGGCCCACGATCCGCGGCCCATGCTCGTCGGGCCTGCGGGCGGCGCCGGCGCCTATAGGAGGGAGGCGTGGCGGCAGGTTGGCGGGCTGGACGAAGCGATCTTCGCCTACTCGGAGGATCTCGACCTGGCGCTGCGTCTACACGCGGCGGGCTGGGGGGCGCGCGTGGCGCCTGAGGCGATCGGCATCCACCTCGGCTCGGCGACGCACGGACATCGCACGGCGTGGCAGCGGCGCCACGCGGGGTTCGCACGCGGCTACCTATTGCGCCGCTACGGCGTCCTGCGCGGACGTGCGGCCGCGCGTGCGCTGGGCACAGAGCTCGCCGTCGTCCTCGGCGACGCACTCCTCTCGCGCGATCTCGCCGCGCTGTCCGGACGGCTGGGCGGCTGGCGCGCAGCGCACGGCCTGCCGCGGCGCTCAGCGGCGCCCGGCGCGGCCGATCCTGAGATCGGGATGCTCGAGGCGTTTGCCTTGCGCCGGCGGGTGTATGCGAAGGACTGAGCGTGTGTAGATAGGGACGCTAGGCGTCTGTGCGACGGCGGCTTGCCGTCAACGGCGCCAGTTCGAACAGCAAGTGTTCGATGCGCGAGCCGCGCCACGGCAGCGACGCCTCGATTGCGGCGCTGAGCTCGCGCGTGCCAGCCACGCGCGAGGCCTGCACGACGCGCCGCGCGCGCAGCGCCGTTGGCAGCCTTCCGAGAAATTCTGCCCAGGCTCGCAACTGCTCGGGGAGCATGTCGTCGCGCACGCTCGCGACAAGCCACAGCAGCTGATTTAGAGCGATCTTCCAGCCATGGCGCAACAAGGCTCCTGCCGGGAAGTCCTTGGTAATCAACAGCAGCGTGTTGCGTCGCTGCAGCTGCCCGAAGAAGCCCTTGCGGGCGCTGGTGGTCGCGCCACCCATGTGGTAGCCGACGGCGGACGGGACGTAGCGCGACTCAAAGCCGGCAAGCTGGGCCCTCACACCCCAGTCGACATCCTCTAGATAGGCGAAGAAGGACTCGTCGAAGCGGCCCACTGCGTCGAACGCCTCGCGGCGATACAGCGCGGCGCCCGCGCACGCGGCGAACACCGCCTGCGGGCTGTCGAACTGGCCCTTGTCGCGCATTCCATGGCCGCGGTTGACGACCGCACCGGACCACAGCATCAGATCGCCGGCGGCATCGATCCTCGTGCGGTCGTGGAAGCGCAGCAGCTTGCCCGACGCGGAGGCCGCACGAGGGTGGGCACCAAGCGCATCGACCAGCTCCTCCAGCCAGTCTGGCTCGAGCTCGATGTCGTTGTTGAGCAGCGCCAATAGCTCCGTCTCGGTAGCTGCGACCGCGTGGTTGAGCGCCGCCGCGACGCCTACGTTCTGCGGGATCTCTAGCACCTCGAACGCCGGCCAGTGCGTGCGTACATACTCCGGCGAGCCGTCGCTGGAGCCGTCGTCGACGACTATCAGCCGGGCCGCCTGCACGCCGCGCAAGGCCAGCACCGAGGGGAGCACCACGTCGAGCAGCTCGCGCCCGTTGTAGTTGAGCACCGCAATCGTGATCCGTGGGGGGCTGGCGTTCATCTTGCTGAGAGACAGTACGGCAAGGAGTCAAAGCTCGGCCTATTTCGGCTCGCCCCACGTCATCGCGCTGAGATGGCGCCGCCGAGCTGGGCGTGCCCGGTCGTATTCCTGCGTACGGTTGTCGGAGATCAGCAGGTTGCTCTGATCGCCGCTGCGGTAGGTCGCGCTCTCGGGCCAGCGCTCGGGTGGGTAGGCGACGCCGTCGCAGCCGACGACGAGCGCCTGCAAGCCGCGCTCGAGCACCTGGCGCGTGATGCTGGCGTTGCCGCTCTCCAAGCGCCACGCGTCGAGCTTGCGCCGGGTCGGCGGCCAGTCGAGCGACAACGCTAGCTCGCGCGAGAGCGCAAAGCCGTTTGTGCGCAGGTGAGCGTTGGGGAACGGCGGGAAGTCCGGCTTACGTCGGGCGCGTAGCCAGAATGGGGCCGCGCTGTAGAGGCTCTCGTGCGAGCCTCCGCTGCCGGTTAGACCGACGCTTGGGTCGCGCAACGGCTCGAGCAGCATCGCGAGCCAGCCGGCGACCCGCGGGCGGCTGTAGGAGTTCAGGAAGCACAGCGTCCGTGCGTCGATCCGTGCCGCCGCGTCGCGATAGGCCGTCAGGTCGTGCACAGGGGGGGCCATCGCGAGCGGCTCGTGGTCGACTCCCGCCAGGAGCTGCTCGACCTCCGCGCGCTGCAGGTCGCCATCGCCCTCGCCCTCGAAGCCGTTGAGGATCACGACCAGACGATGCTCCACACCCGGCGGGTGCTCGCGGTATGCCGCCAGGAACCCAGCGAGCATAGCCGTGCCGAGGGGCGCCCACACGAGATGCACGAGCGCGATCTCAAGGGGGGTTGGCGGCGCATCCGCGTAGCGCATCCTCTGCACAGCTCTCCGATCGCCCGCTCAGCGCGCCTGGGGGGTTGCGCGCCACTCCCGCAGACCCTCGATTAGCTCGTCGGGGATCGCTCCAAACACAAACAACAAAACCGCGTACAGCGCCACCGCCACCACCACCAGGACAAAAGTCGGAATACCCGGAATCAGAGCTGGGGCCGCCGCCAGCAGACCCGCAAGCAGGATGCGCGGCAGTCGGCGCAGCGACGGTCTCAGATGGGCATGGCTGTGGGTCAGCACCAGCAGGCCCGCGGTCGTCAAGCCGATCTCCATGACCGCCGTGGCCACGGCCGCGCCGTTTGGGCCCGCGAGCACCGTCAACGTCGCCACCAGCACACTGCCCACCGTCAGCGCGCCGATGTTCAGCAGCATTAGACTGCGCTGCAGGTGCAGGCTCAGCAGCGCGAAGCTCCATACGGCTCCGACGAAAGTGGAGCCGAGCGCGAACGCCTGGATGCGCAGGACCTCGATCGCCGGGTCGAATTCCTGGCCGCCGACCACGGCGATCGCGATCGGCGCGCCGAGGGTTAGCAACAGCACGAACAGCACGCCTACGATCGCCGCCACCTCGAACACGCGCTCGATTCCATAGGCGAAGCGCACGTGATCGGACTGTGCGGCCCGCGCGAAGATCGGGAAGGCGGCGCTCACCATCAGCACCGGCACCTGGGTGAGGACTTCGATGATCCGATACGACGCGCCGAAGTAGCTGAGTTCGTGAGCATCGGCGACCAGCGAGACGATCACGACCGACAGGCGGTAGTAGAGGACCCCTGTCGCGATCGCGACCGACAGCGGCAGCAGGTCGCGCAGCAACGCCGTCCAGCGCGCGCGGTCGAAAGCCGGCATTAGCGGGACGTGGCCACGCAGCAGCACGACGGTCGCCAGCAGCGCTATGACCCCGACCGGGATCGACGCGCCCAGGATGAGCACGAGGCCGGCGCCGCTCACGGCGAGCGCGATCACCAGCGCCGCCAGCGCGAGCTGGCGGCCGACTTCGAAGGTCGTCACCCAGCCGAAACGCAGGTTGCGCATCAGGTCGATCGAGAGCGTCGCCTGGAGGTTCTGGAACAGTAGGCCCACTCCCGCTACCGCCACGCCGGCGACGACCGGCGAGCCATAGCCCGCGACGGCCGTGAAGGCGACCGCTGCCACCACGCCGAGCACCGTCACGAACAGCCTGAGGCCGAGCAGGGTGCGCATCATGGTGTGCCGCCCGGCGGCGTCGCGAATCGCAAGCTCGCGCAGGCCGAGCGTGGTCATGCCGAGATCGGACATGCTGCCGACGATCGCTACGATCGCGCTTGCGAGCACGTACAGGCCCGTGAGCTGGCTCTGGAAATGCCTGAACAGGACCGCCGCGGAGCCCGCTCCGGCGAGTGCGCTCACCAGGAATCCGGCGATGCGCAGGGTGCCGCCGCGCACCGCCGCGCCACCTGCCGCGGAGCTCTCCAGGAAATCTCCCTCGGCGTTGTCGATCGTCTCTGTCCCGTCGGTGCCCGTGACCGGCTGAGGCTGAGTCACAAGCCTGCTCACCACAAGAGCGGCGCTGGCGGGAAGCAACCCCAGAATCGACAGGAAAGGTCACTCATGGGCAGTCAGAGCGTATTCGAAAGCGCCGATCTGCCTGACCGTCCTCGTGTGCATGTCCTCGCCGTCGCGCAGGCACAGGTACCACTCCGCGACTGCGTCCAAGCCCTCTTCCAGGCCCCAACCGGGTCGCCAGCCGAGATGCGCCCTGGCCCTCGAGGAGTCGAGCTTCAGGTAGCGAGCCTCGTGCGGGTGGGGACCGTTGTCGTATCTCACGTGCAGTTCCTGCGGCCACAGCTCGGACATGCGCCGCACGATCCAATCGACAGGTCGCGCGTCCTCCTCGCAGGGACCGAAATTCCAGCCGCACGCGTGCTTGGGGGACTCCCACAACGCTTGAGCCAGCACGAGGTAGCCGCTGAGCGGGTTGAGCACATGTTGCCACGGGCGCACGGCCTCGGGGTTGCGCACGTACAGCTTCTCGCCCGCCAGCACGGCGCGCATGATGTCGGGAATGAGTCTGTCGACAGCCCAGTCGCCGCCGCCGATCGCGTTGCCTGCGCGTGCGGATGCGACGCGGGTGCCGTCGGGATCTGAGAAGAACGAACGCCGGAACGCTTCGGTGACCAGCTCCGCGCAGCCCTTGGAGTTGGAGTAAGGATCGTGGCCGCCCATCGGCTCATGCTCGCGATAGGGCCACTCCCACTCGCGGTTCTCATAGCACTTGTCGGAGGTGACGTTCACCACCGCTCGCGCGCGCCCGTCGCGGCGCACGGCGTCGAGCAGGCCGACGGTGCCCATTACGTTCGTCTCGTAGGTCTCGCGCGGCTCGCTGAACGAGCGGCGGACCAGCGACTGGGCCGCCATGTGGATCACGACCTCCGGCTTGCACTCGCCCACCGTTCGTTCGAGTGCCACCGGATCGCGCACGTCGCCGGTGACGCTTTGCATTTCCTCTCCCACGCGCGCGAGTTCGTACAGCGAGGGCTCGGTGGGGATGCCGTCGGAGAAGCCCGTGACCTGCGCGCCGAGGGACTGCAGCCACAGGGCGAGCCACGCTCCCTTGAAGCCCGTATGACCCGTGAGCAACACCCGGCGCCCCGCCCAAAAGGCGGGGTCGACCACGCCGCGCGGCGTTTGGGGGGCAAGGTCCACGCGCGCGCTCACCGGGTCGCCACTCCCATACGCGCCAGGGCGATTACCACCGTCACACGCCGAGTCTATAGTCCAGCCTCTGTGGAGGCCAACCGTGGCACGAGCGTCCTAGAGGACGATCGGACCGCTTGGGGGCCGCGCGCACCAGCATGAGAATCCTCATCTTCAATCTCTCCTATCCGCCCGTTGCCTGCGGTGTCGGCGAGTACACACGCGAGCTGGGTACGGCACTCGTCCAAGCCGGCCACGATGTAACCGTCCTCACAGGCGCGGCATCGACGAGCGCCGCAGACGGGGGGGCGCGCGTGCTGCCGCTGCTGCGCGATGGCAGCGTTTGGGCGTTTCTGCGCGCCCTGCCGCACTTCGCAAGGCCACGTCCAGATCTCGTCGTGTCTGGCTTTCCCACGATCGTTCAAGGCAACTATTCGCGCATGCTGTACCTGTTCCCCGGTTTGGCCAAGGTGCTGCTCGGATGGCCGCGCGCGACGTTCGTCGTGCACGAGTTCATCGACGTCGAGGAGGTCGACCGGCGGTGGTTGGCGCTCGCGCTGCGCGCGGCCGACAAGGTCATCGCCGTGCACGAGACCGAGCGCCATGCGCTGCTCGCGCGCTACCCATGGGTGGCCGCGCGACTGGTGGTGCAGCACAACGCGCCGAACATACCCGTGGCCGGTGTCGACCCGCAGGCGGACGCACGCGTACGCGCGACGCTTGGGCCGCGCGAGCGTCCGGTGGTGGCCTTCTTCGGTCACATCATGGGGGCTAACAAGGGATTCGACGAGCTGCTACAGGGCCTCGCGCGAACCGACGCCCTGCTCGTGGCGACCGGCTCACTCGATCCGAGCGATGCCTACATGGCACACCTCGCGGGCCAGATCGAGCGGCTTGGGCTGACCGAGCGCGTGCGCTGGCTCGGGTATCTGGCGCACGAGGACGTCGGCCGCGTGCTGCGCGTGGCCGACGCAGTGGTGCTTCCCTACCACGGCGGCGCCAAGAGCGGCTACACGAGCCTGCTGGCGGCGATCGTCAACGGCGCGGCCGTGATCACCACTCGCGGGCCGGAGACCCCCTCCTGGCTGCGAGACGGCGAGACCGCGGTGCTCGTGGACTCGCCCGATCCCGCAACGCTGGCGGGTGCGATCGAACGCGTGTTGAGCGACGAGCGTCTCGCCTCGCGCGTGCGCGCCGGAGCGCGCGAACTGGAGTTTGGCTGGGACGTGATCGTCGAGGCAGTGACAGACCCGGCGCGGCAGAGCCGCGCCGGGTCTGTCGATCAAACGCGTGTTTGTTCGTAAACGCCGAACCGCGGTCATATCGTCAGTTCGAAGAGGATCGCATCCTTCATGCGTCGGCAACTTTAGTCCTTATAGTCCATCATATGCCATATATGAGGATTCTTCTCTTAACCCCTCCTACCCGCCCGTCAGCTGTGGAGTCGGTGAGTACTCGCGCGGTCTGGCGGTGGCGCTTGACCGCGCCGGCCATGACGTGACAGTCGTTACAAGCGCGACATCGACAGGCGCCACAGACGGGCCTCCGCGCGTTCTACCGGTGATGCGCAATTGGGGCGTGCGGGCGTTTCTACGCTCCTGGATACGCTTTGCAAGGCCACGTCCGGATCTGGTCGTGTCGAATTTTCCCGCATTGGTCGAGGGCAGCTATGCGCGCATGCTGTACCTATGCCCGGGTCTGTCCAAGGCGCTGCTCGGATGGCCGCGGACGACGTTTATCGTGCACGAGTTCATGCGCACGGATGAGACCAACCGCCGCTGGTTGAGAATTGCTCTGCGCGCGGCTGACAGGGTGGTGGCCGTAACCGAGGCAGAGCGCGCTGCGCTCGTCGCGCACTACCCGTGGGCGGCCGCTCGGACGGTGGTTCAAGACAACGCTCCCACCATCCCGGTGGTCGCCGAGGATCCGGCGGCAGACGCGCGCATGCGAGCAACGTTTGCTCCGCGCAAGCGTCCCGTGATCGCTTGCTTCGGGTTGATCTTGGGGCCGAGGAAGGGGTTCGAGGACTTGCTCGAGGCGCTTGTGCGAATCGACGCCCTGCTGGTGGTGACCGGCTCGCTCGATCCGAGCGATGCCTACCAGGCGCACATCGCAGCCGAGATCGAGCGGCTTGGCCTCACAGAGCGCGTGCGCTGGCTCGGGTATCTCGCGCACGAGGACGTCGGGCGCATGCTGCGTGCGGTCGATGCTGTGGTGCTTCCCTACCGTGGGGGTGCCGAGAGTGGCTACACGAGCCTGCTGGCGGCGCTCGTAAACGGCGCGGCCGTGATCACCACTCGCGGAGCGCACAACCCAATCTGGCTGCGAGACGGCGAGACCGCGGTGCTGGTCGACTCTGCCGATCCCGCAACGCTCGCGAACGCGATCGAACGCGTGTTGAGCGACGAGCGACTCGCCTCGCGCGTGCGCGCCGGAGCGCGCGAACTGGAGTTTGGCTGGGACGTGATCGTCGAGGCAGTGACCGCTCCGGCACAGCGGACTCGCGCAGGGGCGGCCGCCTCGATCACGGAGCGCCCACCACCCGGACCTCCGGCAACGGCACGATGAACTTGCCACCGCGCGCGAGGAACTCCTGCTCGCGCTCGATGAACTCCTCGAGGAAATGCCATGGCAGCGCGAGGTAGTAGTCCGGGGTCATCGCGCGCGAATCCTCCTCGCTGATGATCGGGATCTTGGTCGCGATCGTCTCCGATCCCCACTTGTCGGGGTTGCGATCGGCGGCCGCCTCGATGTAAGTGGCGTCGAGACCCGCGTACTGGAGGATCGTGTTGCCCTTCGTCGAGGCGCCGTAGACGTGGATTCTCTTGCCTTCGCCGTGGAACTGGCTGCACATCGCGACCAGATCGTCGCGGACCCGCTCGGCGCCGAGCCGGAACGCCTCGTAGGGCTCGGGCGCGTCGAGCGCCAGCTCGAACTCTTTGACGCGCAGCGCGGTCAGCGCCTCCAGTTGCTCAGGGGTGCGCTGGTGCTTGCCCTGATGTCCGATGAACAGGCGGATCGAGCCGCCGTTCATGTCGTTGGTCTCGGCGGAGACGACCTCTAGGCCCTCTTCGCCGACCAGGCGCTCGATCACTGCTAGCGAGTAGTACTCGAGGTGCTCGTGCACAATCGCGTCGAAGGCGTTGGCTTCGAGCATCATTGGCAGATAGTGCAGCTCCATCACCCAGATGCCGCGCTCTGCCAGCGTGGAGGCGATGTCGGCGACGAACGTGCGCGGGTACTCGAGGTCGTAGAACATAGCGATGCTCGTAATCGCCTTGGCCTTTTGGTCGGGGCGGCGAGCGGCGAGCGCCTCCCCGGAGAAGAAGTCGTTGACGACGTCATAGCCCTTGGCGATCGCGTAGCGCGCTACGTCTGAGGGGTCGAAGCCGAGGTGGCGCAGGGACTGTGTCTGATAGCCGTCCAGCAGCGTGCCGTCGTTGCAGCCGATGTCGACGACGAGGTCTCCTGACTCAAGCGGCACGATCGTTTCGACGGCGCGGGCGATACCGTGCAGGTTGTCGGTCATTGTGCGGTTGACGCCGCTGCGATACCAATAGGAGCTGTAGAGGATCGAGCCGGGGACCGTGTGCTTTGTCTGGATTAGGCCGCACGCCTCCTGGTCTTGTGTCATGTCGCAACGCACTAGCTCGAGCGGGATCGGGCGCTCGACGGGCTGGGAGCCGCCGGGATCGGCGAAAGCACCCGCGATACGCTGGTCGCCCAGCGACAGCACCGGAGTCAGGTGGCTGCTGCCGCAGATGCGGCACGTCGTGCGCGTGGTTAGGCTTGTGCGGGGTGCGGGTTTGGCTGTGGTCACTCGGTCCTTCCTCACGACTTTCAACGGCGCCTTGCGATGGGCTTTCGGTCCAACTTTCAGGCCAGCGGGGTCGCGAAAGAGTACACGCCACGGGAGCGCATCGCCCTCGCAGCGTCCACCGGGGCATCGGTCGAGGGGGCTCGCACGCAGGCACGCGACCGCGGTGCACCAACTGGCGTCGCGGCGGACCGGGGGCATGAGGGGGAGACGATCTCCGCCGCGCTCAGAACCAGTTCGGACGCCAGCTGAGCCTGTAGGACATCGGCTCGGCGCGCTTACCGATGACCTTCGCTGGTACGCCCCCGACGATCGTGTAGGGATCGACATCTTTGGTGAGGACTGCGCCGGCTCCGACGACGGCACCCTCCCCGATATGGATACCGGGGAGGATAACGGCGCGCGTGCCTACCCAGGAGCGCGGGCCGAAGTGGACCGGGCCGAAGGTGACACTGAAGTCGGGGCAGTCGACCTTGTGGGTTGCCGTGATGATGCACACTTCCCTGGAGATGCTGACGTCGGACTCCACGCGGATGCCGGCGCGGGCATCGACATAGCAGCGCTGGCCGATCACGCTTCTAGGGGCCATCGAGAGCGCGCCCGCCCTCCACATCTCGACGCCCATCGAGATCATCGCGTCGTCGACGTCGTCGAAGTGAACTCCCAGCAGCGCGTACGCGCGCATTCTCACCGATGTCAGGGGGATGCGGTTGACGACATGGTTGAGGACCTCATCGACGTCTGGCAGCACTTTCGTTTGTTGCAAACGGAAGACCGACGCGAAGAGCCCTTTGGCTTTCATTCGCTGCCAAAATGGAGATCCTTCCGCGGCACTCATGTCGTAACCCAACTGGGCACCATCGAACGTGATTCTACTGGACCGTGGGAGTCGGCGTAAAGCATCTTCCACTCGTCGAGCAAGCGCATGAGCGGGCTAGCGCTCGTCCACCAGCACCACATTCGAGGCGCCCTCGCCGTAGGGGAAATCGGCCTCCCGCTGGCTGACAGCTCGGAACTGGTAGTCGATCGGGCCCGCTAGACGGAAACGGTAGCTCGCTCGGTAGGCGCCGCTGCCGCCGGTCGTGAGCACCTGGAATTGGCGCCACGGTGTGCCCTGGGTTCGCGCCTCCAGCACCAGCTGCTTGCCTCCCGGCGGCAGCGGAGAGCCTCTGAGCCTGCCCGCGAAGACGATCGTGCCGTGTTGGCGGGTCGTGCGCGGGGTTATGGTCAAGGATAGGCTGGCCGGCACCGTTAGCTGCAGCGAGGCCGTGACCGCCGGGGCTGGGGCGTGCAGCTGCGGGGTGTAAGCGAATGTGAGCCTTGCCGATGGGGTGCTTGGCGGCAACCGGAAAGTGAAGCTGCCGTCCGGCCGCGTTCTCGCCTCGCCCAAACTGCGCGTCGGAGCTCGCTCGTAGGTCGGCGTCTCCAGCACTTCGATCTCCGCGCCCGCGATCGGGGCGGCCGCGGCCGTCGTGAGCCTGCCGGAGACGCTTTGGGCGTGCCCGTAAGCTGCCGCCAGGCTGGTTTTGGCCGTGGGCGTCCAGCGTACCCGCAGCGCTGCCGCCGCCGTGGCGTTCGTGCCGTTGTCGGTCGGCTGTGACAGGGGGAGCTGGGTGTTGCTTGTCAGTACTGGAGTTATTTGGATGGGTTGGGCGTGCTGTTCGGTGTTCGGCGGGCCTTGGCCTTCGGGCGAACCGGCAGTTGGCGGATCCGCCGCCGGTTGGTTTTTTATCGTGACTGTGCGGTCCAAGGCGACCGTTTCGTTGCCGGCCGCGTTTGCGATCGAGACGACTAGGTGGTGCGTGCCATCGGTGAGAGTCGTCGTGTTCAAAGGGACGTCGGCTGTTAGGGACTGCGGGCAGGGCTGCAGGTAGAGGAAAGCCGGCAGGCCGTCATCTGTTTGGGCCACGTTCTGGCAATGAGGGGCGTTGCTGGACAGCAGCGTCGAGGCCACATACCTGCCGTCCACATCGAAGATCGCCTGATAGACGCCCGAGCCCGTGTCTTCGGCATGGAAGGACAGGTCCTCGGTGCCCGACAGCGTTGTCGCCGTCGCCAGTTCGCCCTCCACTTCGCTCAACCTTGGTTGCGTTGTCTGTTCCAGCGTTAGGTCGGCTGCGTAGAGGTAGACGACGGCGGCGTAGCCGTTGGCGTCGCCTTTGCCGCTTGGGCACTTGTAGCTCTGTAGCCCTCCACACGAGGCGTTGACGTATAGATGTTCGCCTAGGTTTTCTTTCGGTACCGAGACGAGGTTTGCTGCACCCAGCGGTTCTTCGGTTTCACCGACCGTTTTCATACAACCAGACACGTATACACATGAATCAAAAGCTTCCTGCTCAACCGGACCGGACAACCAGTACTCGTATGTTGCATTCGCCACTGCGCCACCTTCAGCGTCGCCGGCACGCCACAAACTTGCCTCCCGCAGAATCTCGCCGGCGGGAGCGCTGAACGTCCACGTTGCCGTATCGGTGCCGACCGGATGGGCAACGCCCGCACCAAGCCCGGCTAGAAGCGCTCCACCTTTCGCGCACTTGTCTTCAGCCGAGACAGCCACGCCCGTCGCGCTCGCGCTCCACCCATCCGTAGGCGCCGCCTCCCCGTTTGGCATGCGGCAGCTGTAAACGTGGTACTCCCCGGCCCAGGCCCCTCCAGCCGCGACCAGCAAGCAAAGCACGGCCAACGTCGCCGCCCACCCTATCTTCGCCGCGCCGGCCGACCCGCCCGCCGAACGCATCCCGCGCCGTCCACTGCTCTTTATCCAAGACATCCTCAGATTCCTTTCCGATCAAGGTTGCGAACACGGCCGTTTGTGCAGCCGTCAGCCGTATGTCGCCGGGCGGCCGCACTTCACCCCCCTGTCAATTGACGACCGTCGCGTCTGTATCGGCCCATCATGCCGGGGGCCGATAGTCTTCGGCCCATCCAAATCGACGGATGTTCGGTCAGGTTCAGCTGAAGCGGATCGGCAGCTCGGCCAGCCCGTAGATGCCGAGGATGCTCTCGAACACGGGCTCGCCGTCGAGCTCCAGACGAGGCATCTTGCGCGCCAGAAACGCCAGCGCCTCCTCCAGCTCCAGCCGCGCAAGGTTCGCACCGAGGCAGTAATGCACGCCCGCGCCAAACGTCAGCGCGCGTGCCTTGGGCCGCTCGACGGTGATGTCGAACACCTCGGGCCCCGCGCCGTGCGGAGCATCGTCGTCGGGCAGGTCGCGGTTGCCCGTGAACGCGCACACCATCACGATCGTGTCCTTGGGAAACGTGACGTCGCGATAGGTCAGCTCCTCGGTGGTGATCCGCGCAGTGAAGGGTGTGATCGGCTCGTAGCGCAGCGCCTCCTCCACAGCGGCACCGGCAAGCGAGGGATCGGCGACGAGCGCCTCCCACTGCGCCGGATGTTCGGCCAGCAGCCGCACGGCATGAGCGAGCTGACTCTGTGTCGTGTCCACGCCGCCGATCAGCACATTCAGCACGAGATTGACGCACTCTTCCTCGCTCAGCCGATCGCCCTCATGTTCGGCGACCAGCAGCGTCGAGATCAAATCGTCGGGTGGGTGGGCCTGATTCTCGCGGCGCACGGCGAGCAGCGCGCGCGCGTACTCGTAGAACTCCTGCACCGCCGCTTCGATCCCGTCTCGCTCGTTCATCATCGAGGCGGCGTCGAACTGGCGCTGGATCCAATTGGACCAGTGGTGCAGACGCGGAGCGTCGGCCAGCGGCGCCCCCATCACGGTGGCGATCGTCTGCGAGGGATAGGGCTTGGCGAACGCGCCGACGAACTCACACCGGCCGGCGTCGGCGACCGCAACGAACAATTCCTCCAAAAACCCCCGCATCGCGCCACGCCAACGCTCCACGGCACGCGCCGTCAGCGCCGGGTTCACGAGGCTGCGCAGACGCGTGTGATCCCCCCCGTTGACGTGCAGGATGTTGCGCTTCATCTCCTCCCACAGCGGACCGCTTTTGACGTCGAACAGCTCGGCGATCTTCATACCCGGGAAGATCGCCGAGCGTGTCCGCAGGAAGAACTCGCCCGCCTCGCGGTCGAGCACCACGTACCCGTACGGCCCGGCCGCCAGCCACCCCGCGGCTGCCAGCTCACGCATGGCCGTGTGAAAGCGCTCCCCCGTAAGCCCGGGGTCTGTGTAATCGAAGCTACCCAGCTCCAGCTCCCCGACGAGCGCCATCTGACTGAGCTATTTCTTGGGATGCACCGTCTGCTTGAGGCTTGCTCCGGGTGTGAACTTCGGGGCCTTGGACGCTTTGATCTTGACCTTCTCGCCCGTACGCGGGTTGACCCCTTGACGGGCCGCGCGCTTGACCACGGAGAACTTGCCGAAGCCCGTGATAACGACCTCGTCGCCTTTCTTCAGCGTCTTGCCGACTGTGGTCAAGAACGACTCGACCGCACGCCCGGCATCCGCCTTGGAGAGACCGCTGTCGCCGGCGATCGCCTCGACAAGCTGGCTCTTGTTCATGGAGTGCTTCCTTTCGATTGGTGTAACTGGCAGTGGCGCAGACTAGCGTGCCCGCAAGCGAATTGGCTTGAGCATGCGGCACAGCCACCCACGCGCCCGCCCGCATGCCGGCTCGAAAGCCACCGCGTTAGATCCTACAGCGCTGTTTATGGAAGGAACGCGTTCGTGCCGTAGCGTGCCGGGGAAATCGGCGCACCGATCAGCCCGGCGCCCAGCATCCACTTCGACATCGCGCCCACGTTGGCGGCCTGCAGCGTGCCGAACGGAACCTGCTCGCGACCTGAAAACAGCGGCAGGTACTCCGCAAGCGACGCTTTCGTCAGCTTGGCGGACAGCGTCGGGTTGGCCGCCAGCAGCTCCTTCAGGCTGCGCGCCGGTTGCTTCAGCGTGTCCTCGTAGCCGTGCACGGTCGCCGCGACGAAGTCGCGCACCAGCTGTGGTTCGGAGGCGATCAGCCGGCGCGTCGTGAACGCGACCAGCCCGGGGTAGGCGGGACCGCCGTACTGGGCCAGGCCAAAGGCGCTAACCGGATGCCCGCTCGCGTCGAGCGTCACGCCTTCGTCGGGGATGAAGCCGGTGAAGGCCGCGATCCGCCCGGCAAGCAGCGCCTGCGGCCCGTTGAAGCCGACCGTCACGACGTGCACGCGGCTGGGCGCGACGCCGGAGGCGCGCAGCTCGGTGTCGAGCACCGCCAGATCGGAGGGCACCCCGGTGATCCCGACCGTCTTGCCCGCGAGATCGGCGGGTGAGCGCAGGTGCTCGGAGGCGAGCGCGATCAGCCCGCCGAGCGGCTGCTGCACAAGCGCCATCACTGCCTGCGCATCGCCGCCGGCGGCGATCAGCGACGCCACGTCGCTACCGTCGGCGAGCCCGAACTGCGCCTTGCCGGCGTCGATCAGCTTGAGCGTTTCCTGTGTGGAGGTCGGTTCGACCACGTGCAGGTCGATGTTCTCGCGCGAGTAGTAGCCGGCGGCCAGCGCCCGGTAGATGCCGGCATGGACGGCATTCGGCGTGAAGTCGAGGATCAAGGTCGCGCTTGTCGGGTGCACCAGCGGCGCGGGCTCGAGCGGCCCGGGCCCGCTTCTGATGACGGTGATCGACGGGCTGGTCGAGGACGACCCGCACCCTGAGATGGCGGCAATGGCGAGAATCAGGATCGCCAGAACGGCGGGCCGTCGGTGTGGGCGGATGTTGTCCAAAACGGGACGCCCCCCGCGTGCGCGCGCGGCGTGGAACCAGGCCTTGTCTTTTAAAAGGCCGCGCGCGCACGCGGGGGAGCAGGCGAAAATCAAGTCTCTGCACCCAGCCAGGCGCAGCGGACGCCTCCCCATGAGGCGGTATCTTCCATTCACGTGACGGGATCCTCTCAGACGCATGTCGCAGGTCAAGACCCCCGCACGCTATCGGGCGAGCCCGTCCGCGAGCTTTACACGCCCGCGGACCTCCCGCCCGGCATCGGCGATCCCGAGCGCGACCCGATCGGCGCCCCCGGCTCCTACCCGTTTACGCGCGGCATCTACGAGTCGATGTACCGCGGCCGCCTGTGGACGATGCGCCAGTTCGCCGGCTTCGGCACCAGCGAGGAGACCAACGAACGCTTCCACTACCTGCTCGCCCACGGCCAGACAGGTCTCTCGACCGCGTTTGACATGCCGAGCCTGATGGGCCACGACTCCGACAACATACGCTCGCTGGGCGAGGTCGGCCGCGAGGGCGTAGCGATCGACACGACGGAGGACATGAAGACGCTGTTCGCCGGCATCGACCTGGGCGAGGTCTCGGTGTCGATGACGATCAACGCGCCGGCGGCGATCATGCTTGCTTTCTTCGTCGTCGCCGCCGAAGACCCGGCCCCCGCCGACCCCGCGGTCGATGGCGCGCAGGCAGGCGTGAACGGCGCACATGGAGGCGCAGACCGCGCACACGGAGGCGCAGACCGGGGGATGGGTCCAGATCGGTTGTCCGGCACGATCCAGGCGGACATCCTCAAGGAGTACATCGCCCAGAAGGAGTGGTGCTTTCCGATCGACCCCGCGATGCGCCTATGCGGCGACATGATCGAGTGGTGCACGCGCCACATGCCGCGCTGGCACCCGATCTCGATCTCCGGCTACCACATCCGCGAGGCCGGCTCCACCGCCCAGCAGGAGCTGGCGTTCACGCTCAAGGACGGTCTCACATACGTCGAGCAGGCGCTCGAGCGCGGCCTCGACGTCGACGACTTCGCCCCGCGCCTCTCCTTCTTCTTCAACGCCCAGATCGACTTCTTCGAGGAGATCGCCAAGTACCGTGCCGCACGGCGCATCTGGGCGCGGGAGCTGCGCGAGACCTACGGCGCCAAGAACGAACGCTCGTGGCTGATGCGCTTCCACACGCAGACTGCCGGCGTGTCCTTGACAGCCCAGCAGCCGCTCAACAACATCGTGCGCACAACGATCGAGGCGCTGGCAGGCGTGCTCGGCGGTACGCAGTCGCTGCACACGAACTCCTACGACGAGGCCTTGGCGCTGCCGACCGAGGAGGCGGTGCGGATCGCGCTGCGTACCCAGCAGGTGATCGCGCACGAGTCGGGCGTCGCCAACACCGCCGATCCGCTGGGCGGCTCCTACTTCGTCGAGGCGCTGACCGACGAGATGGAGGCGCGCTGCTACGAGTACTTCGCCAAGATCGACGAGCTTGGCGGGATGGTGCAGGCCGTCAAGCGCAACTACCCCCAGCGCGAGATCGCCGACGCCGCGTTCACGCTGCAGCAGGACATCGACTCAGGCGAGCGCGTGGTGGTCGGCGTCAACCGCTTCTGCGAGGGCGACGAGGGCGAGCCTGAGATCCTGCGCATCGACCCAGCGCTGGAACGCAAGCAGATCGACCGCCTGCAGTCCGCGCGCGCGCGACGCGACGGCGCCGCGGTCGAGCGCACGCTCGCGCAGCTGCGCGGCGCCGCGGCCGGCGAGTCCAACCTGATGGACCCCCTGATCGAGTGCGCCCGCGCCTGCGCCTCGGAGGGCGAGATCGTCGAGTCGCTGCAGCAGGTCTTCGGCCGCTACACCGAGTCGCCGGTCTTCTGAGCTGTACCGCGCCATCCCTTGCGGCCGCCAATCCTGTGCAGCGCCAATCTATGTCGGGCCAACCCTGCCTCGGACCAACCTCGCGCCGGGCTAACCCATCTGTGTCAGGCCAACCCTATGCCTGGCCAACCCCATCTGTGTCAGGCCAACCCTATGCCTGGCCAACCCCATCTGTGTCAGGCCAACCCTATGCCTGGCCAACCCCATCTGTGTCAGGCCAACCCTATGCCTGGCCAACCCCATCTGTGTCAGGCCAACCCTATGCCTGGCCAACCCCATCTGTGTCAGGCCAACCCTGCGTCGGGCCAACCCTTTCTAAACACCGTGTCGCAAACACCCCCTTTTGCCGACACGCCCTTTCGCAAACACCCGCGCTCGTAACCTCCGGCCCATAGCCTTCTCATACGCCCTGCTCGCAAACACCCCCCTTTGCCGACACGCCCCTTTCGCGAACGCCCGCGCTCGCAACCTCCGGCCGCAACCCTTCTCAAATGCAGTGTTCGCAAACACCCCCCTTTTGCCGACACGCCCTTTTGCCGACATCTAGATCCGCCAACCCCGTTCCGACCGCTCGATTTCATAAGTTCTTACGCCCTTTCCTCGCAACTTCTTAGGTTCGGCCAGGGTTTGCCGCGATAGGGTCGTAAAAGTCCAGAGAGAGACAAACCCGCACCCCGCCGGAGACGCCTGCAATCGCATGCCGCGCCGCCCATTCGCCCACAACACGATCAAAACGCACCTGCTAGGCAGGGCGCTGGTGCTGCTCGGAGTCGCGATCGCCACCGGCTCGGTCGCGGCCCTTGCCTTCGGGGCGAAGCGAATCGCCGCCGAGAACGCCGCGTATAAAGGTCCGTCGGCGCCCCAATGCGCGCCCGCGCAACTGAACCGCACAGACCTGCTGCCTGGGACACAACTGGCGGTCTCGCCGCTGCCGGACTCGCTCGACGCCTCCGACGACACCCAGATCAGCCTGCTCGGCTACCCGGCGAGCGCGCTCTCGTCTGTCTCGGTCAGCGGCTCGCGCAGCGGCAACCACCCAGGGCGGCTGGAGGCCTACTCCCAGGGCGACGGCGCAAGCTTCGTGCCCAGCAAAGGTTTCGATCCCGGCGAGCTCGTGACCGTACACGGCAAGCTCGCGAGCGCCGGCAAGCGCTACCCCTTCCAGTTCCACTTCACGACATCCGTGCCAGACCCGCTCGGGCACCCGGCGTCGACCCCCAACCCGCCCGCCAAGACTGGCGAACTGTACGTGCTCCACACGCGCCCGGAACTGAAGGCTCCAGTGATGACCGTCACCTCCTCGGCGGCTGGACAGCAGCCCGGCTACATCTTCGCCGCTCCGTACTCCGGCGCCGGCCAGGATGGACCGGCGATCTACGACAGCGCCGGCAACCTCGTGTGGTTTTACCCGCTGCCGCCCGGTACCGAGTCGACCAACTTGCAGGTGCAGTCCTACGAAGGCAATCCGGTGCTCACCTGGTGGCAGGGCTACATCCCGCCGCAGGGCTTCGGCCAGGGCGAAGAGGTGATCGCCAACACCAACTACAAGATCATCAAGAAATTCCCAGCCGGCAACGGGCTGCCGGCCGATCTGCACGAATTCCGCATCACCGCACAAGACACGGCGCTGTTGACCTCCTTCGACCCGATCCGCTGCAATCTCTCCAGCGTCGGCGGCTCCAGCGACGCGGCCGTGACCGACAGCCTCTTCCAGGAAATCGACCTGAGGACCCACCTCGTCAGGCGCGAGTGGCATCCGCTGGACCACGTCGCCCTCTCGCAGTCCTATGCGAGCCCGACCGGCTCCACCACGGAATGGCCGTTCGACTACTTCCATATCAACTCGATCGACCCCAGCTCCGACGGCTCGACTTTGATCTCCTCGCGCAACACCTCGGCGCTGTACGAGCTGAACACAAGCACCGGCCAGGTGACTACCCAGATCGGCGGCAAGCACCCCACCATGACGCTCGGCACGGGCGCCGCCACCGCCTACCAACACGACGCCCAGGAACTGCCCGACGGCGAGGTCAGCGTGTTCGACAACGGCGGCGTGCCCAAGGTCCACCCGCAATCGCGCGGCGTGATCCTGGCGCTCAACCCGACCGCCAAAACCGACACGCTCGTCGGCGAGTTCGAGCACTCGACGCCGCTCTCGGCCGGCAGCCAGGGCAGCGTGCAGGCGCTTGAAAACGGCAACATGTTCATCGGCTGGGGAGCCGAACCGTACTTCTCGGAATACACCTCCGCCGGCACGCTCCTGTTCGACGCCCACCTCCCCAAAGGCGCCGAGTCCTACCGCGGCTACCGCTTCCAGTGGACCGGCTACCCGACCGGCGCCCCCGCGATCGCGGCCGCCGCGGGGGCGGGCGCCACGACGACTGTGTACGCAAGCTGGAACGGCGCCACCCAGATCGCCAGCTGGCAGGTGCTCGCCGGATCCAGCCCCAGCAAGCTGACGGTCGCAGCAAGCGCGCCGAAGAGCGGCTTTGAGACCTCGATCTCAACCCCAGGCGCGCCAGCCTATGTGGCGGTGCAGGCGCTCGGCGCCGGAGGCACCGTGCTCGGGACCTCCGGCGCGATCAAGGGGTAGGTCCGTGAGCCCTACGTGTTTGCCATTGCCCGCTCCAGGTAAGGAGCGAGCAACGCGGCCGCGGCGGCGGCCGTCTCCGCCGGTGAGTCGCGCGGCATCGTGACGTAGCTGATCGCGAGTCGCACGAACGAGTCGGCGAGCAGCTCGACGTCCTCGTCGCGCGCGTGCGGCCAGCCGGCACGCATCGCCGCGCCAAGGCGCGCCGAGGCCCACACCAGCACTGGACGGCTCTGCGTGGTTATCAGCGGCAGCATGCCGCCGGTGCCGTCGTCGTCGAGCAGCAGTGCGACCAGCGGGTCTTCGGCGGCCGCGCTCAGGAACAGCTCGAGACCGGCCTTCACCGCGGCGCGTGGATCGTCCAGATGCAGCTCGATCGCCTCCTCGACGGCATCCAGGAAACGCGC
This sequence comes from uncultured Solirubrobacterales bacterium, assembly GCA_963725265.1. GTDB lineage: Bacteria > Actinomycetota > Thermoleophilia > Solirubrobacterales > Solirubrobacteraceae > Palsa-744. The sequence goes on along the minus strand of CAVRXP010000001.1, from coordinate 305,405 downwards.
GCCCTCGCGAATCACGAACGCCTGCGCAAACTCGTCGCGCGAGCCGAACTCCTTGTAGAGCGTCTGGCGGCTCACACCCCCGGCACGCGCCACCTCCGCCATCGAGATCTGCGCCCATGGCCGGTCCCCCAAGAGCTCTCGCGCGGCGTCGAGCAGCGTGTCGCGCAACAGCTGGCGCGCGGCAAGACGATAGGGACTCGCAGCCGTGCTCACAAACTCGACAGTAGCGTGCCGTAGCGCGCCATCACCCTCCCGCGTGTGCGCGGATGGATGTTCATCTGTGAGAAGTCGCCTTTGTAGTGTTCGATCAGACGGCGGTCCATGATCCGCCGCCACAGCGGCGGGATCGCGGCGACGACGATCATTCCCGCATAACCCGTCGGCAGCTGCGGCGCCTCGTCGAAGTGGCGCAGCGACTGGTAGCGACGCAGCGGGTTGGCGTGGTGGTCGGAGTGGCGCTGCAGGTGGTAGAGCAGGACGTTGGAGGCGACGTTGTTGCTGTTCCAGCTGTGCTCGGGCTGGGTGCGCTCGTAGCGGCCATCCTCGCGCCGTTGGCGCAACAGCCCGTAGTGCTCGAGGTAGTTGACGACCTCCAGCATCGAGAAGCCGATCACCGCCTGGATCAGCAGATAGGGCAGCACAACGGCACCGAAGACGATCGCCAAGCCGCCGAACAGCACGATCGACATCAACCACGCGTTGAGGATGTCGTTGCGGATGCTCCAGAAGCGGTGGCCGTCGCGCTGCAGGTGCTCGCGTTCGATCTCAAACGCAGAGCGGAGGCTGCCGATCACGGTCCGGGGCAAGAACTCGTAGAAGCTCTCGCCCAGGCGCGAGCTGGCCGGATCCTCGGGGGTGGCGACGCGCACGTGGTGGCCGCGATTATGCTCGACGAAGAAGTGCCCGTAGCCGGTCTGCGCAAGCGCCACCTTGGAGAGCCAGCGCTCGGAGCTCGCGCGCTTGTGGCCGAGCTCGTGCGCGGTGTTGATCGCGACGCCGGCCACCATCGCGGTCGTGAGTGCGAGCCCAACCGATTCGAGCGTCGAGAGTCCCCCGCGCGACCACATCCAACAGGCAAAGATCAAACCCGCGTACTGCAGCGGCAGGAAGGCGTACGTGCACCAGCGGTAGTAGCGATCCTGCTCCAGCCACTTGATCACGCTGTCTGGCGGATTGGAGGCGTCGAGCCCGACGAGTAGGTCCAAGAGCGGAAACACGCCGAAGATCAGCACCGGCCCGTAGAACCAGAAGACACCAAGGCCGGTCGCTTCGACCAGCCCCCAGGAGATGAACGGCAGCAGCGGCACGATCAGCCCGAGCAGCCAGGCGTACCGCTTGCGGTCGCGCCACCTTGTGCTTGTTTGCGCGTCCGGCGATGTGCCAGCGTCCGGCGACGTGCCAACACCCGGCAACGTCCCCGCGACCGGCGACGTCCCAGCGACCGGCGACGACACTCCCGTAGACGAGTGAGATACCTCAGCGGTGCTCATTTCAACGCCACCTCCTTGACATTCAAAGGCCCTATGGACAAACGCTTTACAAGCGTAGCACATCTGTAAACCGTCGTTGGGCTTTTGCGCAGAATCTTCGACCTCCGGCTGGCACCTTCGAAAATGGACTGTTCGCTAACACCCCCCTTTCCTGAACATGGGATCTTTATTTAGTTGTTGTTGCTCGCCTTGTGGCGAGCGCACGCGGGCGGTGAAATCGATGACCCGTGATTTCCTATCGGGCACCTAATCGTCACCTGGCCTATCCATGAAAGTGGGGTGTTAGCGAGACATAGGCGAGTCGATCCCCATAGCTCGGCGCCCGTCGTGGCGTCTATCGCGGCGTCCATCCGCCCTTGAATGTGCCCATCTAGACCAGTTGAACGTGCCATCTAGGAGACCTTCAACACCAGCTTCCCCACGTTCTCTCCCCGGAACAACCGCTGCAGCGCCTCGGGGAAGCTCTCGAAGCCATCGACCACGTCCTCGCGCGCGACCATGCGGCCATCGGCGATCCAGGCGCCCATCTCCTGCATTCCCTCACCCATACGGCCCATGTAGTCGACGACGACGAAGCCCTCCATGCGTGCTCGATTGACCAGCAGCGACATGTAGTTGGAGGGGCCCCTGACCGCGTCGAGGTTGTTGTACTGGGAGATCGCCCCGCAGATCACCACACGCGCGCCGCGCGCCAAGCGCGCCAACGCGGCATCCAGGATCTCGCCCCCGACGTTGTCGAAGTACACATCGATGCCCTCCGGGCAGTGCTTGCGCAGCGCCTCGCCGACATCCTCGGCCTTGTAGTCGATCGCCGCGTCGAAGCCGAGTTCCTCCACGATCCATTTGCACTTCTCCTGGCCCCCCGCGATGCCGACCACGCGGCAGCCCTTGATTTTGGCGATCTGCCCGACGAGGCTGCCGACCGCTCCGGCAGCGCCGGAGACGACGACCGTCTCACCCTCTTTGGGGGCGCCCACCTCCAGCAGTCCGAAGTAGGCGGTCATGCCCGGCATCCCAAGCGCGCCGACGTACTTGGACAGCGGGACCGTCTCGGCATCGACCTTGAAGACCGCGCTCTGCTCGCACACCGCGTACTCCTGCACCCCGAGCCAGCCCGAGACCGTGTCGCCGACCGCCAGCTTCTCGCTCCTGGACTCGACCACCTCGCCGGCGGTCGCGGCGCGCATCACTTCGCCGATCTGCACCGGCGGGACGTAGGAGCGGCCCTCGTTCATCCAACCGCGCATCGCCGGATCGAGCGAGATGTACTTGACCTTGACGAGCACCTGACCGTCGGCCAACTCGGGGAGTGGCTCCTCGACGTAGTCGAAGTCCTCACGCTTAACCATTCCCTGCGGGCGGGCGGCCAGACGAAACTGGTGGTTGACGGCGTCCATTTGCATCTCCTCGGTTGGGGACTCGCTGGTTACTGTACGCTCGCGCCGATGGACTTCGCACACTCACCCCGCACACAGGAGCTGCTGGAACGCCTGACCGCCTTTCAGGAGCGCGAGGTCTCGCCGCGCGAGGAGCCCTACATGCGCGAGCTGCTCTCGCGCGAGGATCCCTGGGTCGTGCTGCCTGCGATTGAGGAACTGAAGACGCTCGCTAAGCAGGAGGGGTTGTGGAACCTGTTCCTGCCGGACGCGGAGCGCGGTGCCGGACTCTCCAACGTCGAGTATGCGCCCCTGGCCGAGCGCATGGGACGCTCGCTGATCACCGCGGAGGTTTGCAACTGCAACGCTCCCGACACCGGCAACATGGAGGTGCTGTGGCACTTCGGCTCCGAGGAGCAGAAGCGGCGCTGGCTCGACCGGCTGCTGGAGGGGCGCATCCGCTCGGCGTTCTGCATGACCGAGCCCGAGGTCGCCTCCTCGGATGCCACCAACATGCAGGCGACCGCCACGCTCGAAGGCGACGAGGTCGTGGTCAACGGGCGCAAGTGGTGGAGCACCGGCGTGGGGCACCCCAACTGCGAGGCGATCATCTTCATGGGGCTCACCGACCCTGCGGCCGACCGCTACCACCAGCATTCGATGGTGCTCGTGCCGATGAAGACACCTGGGGTGAAGGTGGAGCGGATGCTGCAGGCAATGGGGTTTCTCGACGCTCCTGGCGGCCACGGCGAAGTGTCCTTTACCGACGTGCGCCTGCCCGCGACCGCCATCATCGGCGGCGCCGGCCAGGCGTTCGCGATCGCCCAAGCCCGTCTCGGACCAGGGCGCATCCACCACTGCATGCGCCTGATCGGGCTCGCCGAGCTGGCGCTCGAGCTGGCCTGCGCGCGCGCAAGCGAGCGCACGGCCTTCGGCAAGCCGCTGGCCAACCTCGGCGGCAACCGCGAGCGGATCGCCGACGCGCGGATCGCGATCGACCAGGCGCGCATGCACGTATTGCACGCAGCATGGCTGGTGGACCAAAAGGCGCCCGAGGCGATCGGGGCCGTCTCGCAGATCAAGGTCGCGACCCCGAACATGGCCCAAAAAGTCGTGGACATGGCGATCCAGCTACACGGGGGCGGCGGGCTCTCCAACGACTTCCCGCTTGCCGGGGCGTGGACCGCCGCGCGCGCCCTGCGCTTGGCCGACGGGCCCGACGAGGTGCACCGTGGCGTGGTCGCCCGCCTGGAGCTGGCGCGCTATGGGAAGGGAAAGTGGGGCGGGTAGCGAATCGCCTCGACCAGGTCGATCTCCGCAGAGCCCGGCAATTTGGCGTCACCGTTCGCTGGCGCTGCCACCTTCGACGGCATATAACCCTTCGACGGCATGTAACGCAACTGAAGCGTGTTCCATTCGTTGCGTGTGTGCAGCGCGCGCAGCTGGATGTCTGATACGCGCCGGCCGGCGGTCTCCCCGCCGCACTCCAGGCTCAGCGCGAGTTCGCGCAACGCATTGGACAGCCGGCCGACGTCGGCGTACCAACAGGCGAGGCTGAAGCACGTGCGACTGGTCGTCGAGACGCGTGGACTACGGGCAAAGGCGACCGCCTTGACCGGCGTCAGCTCGTCCGTGTCGATCAGCTCTATCAGGTCCCGGCGCCTCTTCGGCGAGCGAGCTCCTAACACGTACAGCTCGGCGTCCGCCCACGGGCCACCCCCAGGGCGTCCGACTCGTAGGGCGACCATCGCCCACAGCACGAGCGTCGGACCCTCGATCTCGCGCAGCAGCGCGTGCAACTGCTCCCACGGCTTTGATCGCGCGTTGATAAAGCGCTTGGAATCGCCTTCTCCGAGAACGATCAACGTCTGCTCGATATCGAGCAGATGGTCCCTGAGCCTTTCCAGATCGGCGTCACGCAGATTCCATAAGACCTCGACTGCGTCGTAGACCTCCGGCCGCGCGGCAGTACACGCCTCTACGACATCCGCCTTCAGCCACGGCGCCAGCGGCGACAGACGCGGATATCGCAGTCCAGGGTGTATGGCTTCCAGTTCCTTCTCTAGAGCCACGTCGTAGTTGAGCTTTGCTGAGATTTGCTTGTAGGCCACCTGGTAGTGCAGCGGGTCGCGATTCAACAGTAATTCCTGGCTGACGGCGTCGTCTGTGCGCCCCGACGAGTCCTCAGCGCAGCGGCCCTCGCCGTCCAGCTCGTCGTGTACCTGCTCGAGCCGTCTCACCGCGGCGCCGCGCATCTTCACCAGCTGCGCGTCTTCGAACTCTGCCGAGGCCAGGTTGAACTGCGCAATCAGGTTGTCTGGGTCGGCGTCGACCGCCCTCGCATAGAGGGCGCGCGTGGCTTCCGGCGGACGCCAGTCGTTGCCCTCGGCGCCGACGCGCATCAGCGCGTAGCTGCGCCAGTCGCCGGTGCGCAGGCTGTTGCGGATGTCGCGCTCGGGCAAGCGCCACTCATCTTCGAGGATCTTGAAGTGCGTCCACACTGCACCGGCGGTCGTGATACGCGCGAAGCGGTCCGCTTCGCTGCCCTGGAAGGAGGTCCCGCCGGCGGCCCCCGACTCGAATTCGCCTGCACGTAGCGTGAGCCGTTCGAGCACGCGTCCGCTGCCCGTAGAGATCGCGAGCGCCAGTCCGGGGCCTGCCGCTGTCGGGGCCAGCACGTGGCCGCTGAGCTGAAGCGTGCCGCGCGCAAGCGCCCACGCGCCGAGACGCAGCAGCGCCGCCGCCAGTTCCCCGCCCGCAGGCGCCGCCTTGACGCCTTCGGCGATCGCTTCGACCGCACCCTCCGCAGCAATCGGGGCGGTCACCGTGTCCACACCCGAGCGCCGCGAACTGGCGATGCGTGCCATCGCCGCGCTCAAGGCCGAGGAGACAGCCGCCGGGTCGGTGTTGGGTGCACCCTCGAACGGTTGCACCCGAAGCGGGCGTTCGGCGTGCCAGGCGATCGCCTTGGCGGCGCACCGCTCGAGCCACTGCAGCGGCTTGCGTGGAGGGTCGCCGAACAGCTCGCGGCGCCGGCAGCCGAGCGGGTGTGGGCGCGAGTTGCGCCATGCCCAGCCGATCGTGCTTGGGCGACGCGCGAGCCAGCGTGTAACACGCAGCAGCAGGTTGATGAGCACCGCAAGGCCAGCTATCGCAAGCGCTACTACCAAAGTTGTGGACATTTGAGTTCGCTCCTAGCCCTTCCGGCTAGGAATTACGTGACGAGGCTTCGTTCGGTTCATTGCATCGCCATCATCCGGACCAGGTGATGCCCGTCCATCCCGCGCTGCCAACGCCCATGCCGCTGGCGCCGGCGCTAGGCTCGGTGAGCGATGGACGAGCAGGAGAGCTTCGCTTCAGGCTCGCCGACGCCCCCACAGGGCGCCCGGGCGGAGACGCACGAGCCTGTGCAGCGGGAGGTCCCCCGACCCCCCTCCGAAGAGCCGCTCAGACGTACGGAGATTGCGCGTCTGCGCAACGCGCTGTTGACGCTCGAGAGCCCTGAACGCGCCGATATGGACGACCCGAGCCTCGAGTGGCGGCGGCTGTTCTCCGAGTTGCTCGGAACGTTCCTGCTGGTGATGGCCGGCGCCGGCGCCGGCGTGGTCACGGCCGTCAGCCACGGGCAGATCAGCCGCACCGCCGCCGTCACCGCCCCGGGGTTGACCGTGATGGCGATCATCCTGTTCATGGGGGCGATCTCAGGCGCTCACCTGAATCCCGTCGTGACGATCGCCTTCGGGCTGCGCCGTGACTTCCCTTGGAAGCGGGCGTTTGGGTACATCGTCGTGCAGCTGATCGGTGCCACGCTCGCGTGCGTGTTCCTGTGGGCGGTATTCGGCAAGGTGGGGCAGCTCGGCGCGACCGTGCCGGGGCCTGGCGTCAAAAACTGGCAGGCGATGCTGATCGAGTTGGTGCTCACCGCCGGGCTCGTCAGCACGATCCTCGGGACGGCCTCCAGCGCACAGAACGTGGGGACGTTCTCGGCTTTGGGAGTGGGCGGCTACATCGTGCTCGCCGGGCTGTGGTCGAGCCCGATCAGCGGCGCCTCGATGAACCCTGCACGCTCGTTCGGACCGGACCTCCTCCTCGGCGACTTCTCCAGCTATTGGGTCTATCTCGTCGGCCCGCTCGCCGGTTCGCTGATCGCCGTGGGCATCGCCTACATCCTGCGCGGGCCGGGCGGACGGGATCCCAGCGGTGAGGCCGCCGGCAGCGGGCGACTCGCCTCTCCACCATGACCCGTCAACACCCTTTGCCAGGACACGCGAACACCCCCCTTTGCCATGACACACCAATCTTTCTAACCACCATAAGCCGCGAATGCTCCTCCGGTGACTCCCGTCACACCAAACTCGCTCTGCGCCATCGCCTGCGAACACCCTTCGCCATGACCCCGCGAACACCCCCTTCTCCATGACACACCAACACCCCCTTCTCCATGACACACCAACACCCCCTTCTCCGCGACACACCAATCTCCCAACCACCATGATCCGCGAATCCTCCGCCGCCGACTCACCTCCACCAAATTCCGGCTCCGCCATAACCCACAAACAGCCCCTTCTCCATGACACGCGAATCTCCTGAGCACCCGCGTGCGGTATTGGCGGCGCTGATCGCGGTCGCGGCCGTCGCCAACCTCAACCTGTCAGTTGCCAACGTCGCGCTGCCAGACATAGGCAAGGCGTTCGACGCCTCGCAAACCGGACTCGACCTGATCGCCGTGGGCTTCTCGCTCGGGCTCGCCGCCTCGGTGCTCTACCTCGGCGCGCTCGGCGATCGCTATGGACGCAAGCTGATGCTGATGCTCGGCACGACCCTTGCGATCCCCGCCGCGCTGTTGGCGGCGTTGGCGCCGTCGATCACAGTCCTGTTCTTCGCGCGCCTGCTTGGCGGCCTGGCGGCCGGCATGGCCTTCCCCACGACGCTCGCTCTGATCACGGCGCTGTGGTCTGGCCCCGCGCGCACGCGCTCGATCGCGCTGTGGTCGGGCCTCGGAGGCGCCATCTCGGCGCTTGGGCCACTGCTCTCTGGGGCCTTGCTCACACACTTCCATTGGGGCTCGGTGTTCTTCATCACGCTGCCGCTCGCGTTCGTGGCTCTGTACATGGCGTGGCGCTATGTGCCGGCCCACATCAACGAGACGAGTGGCGTAGTGGACAACTTCGGCGGCGTGCTTTCGGTGATCGCGGTGGCGTCGCTGATTCTTGCGATCAACTTCGCGCCGGTCCCCAAAGAGGACACGATCGTGATCGTCACTGCGCTCGTCGCGGTATGTGCCGGTGTCGCCTTCGTGTGGCGCCAGCGCCGTGCACCGGCGCCCTTGTACGACCTGAAAGTGGCCAGCCGCCGGATCTTCTGGGTCGCGGCCCTTGCCGGGATCATCGTGTTCGGCTCGCTGATGGGGGCCATGTTCGTGGGGCAGCAGTTCCTGCAGAACGTGCTCGGCTACTCAACGCTCGACTCCGGACTGTCGATCCTGCCGGCGGCGGTGTTCATGGTCTTGATCGCGCCACGCTCGGCCAAGCTCGTGGACAGGCGCGGAGCCCGCTTTACGCTGCTGGTGGGGTATGGCTGCTGCATGCTTGGCTTCCTGACGATGCTGCTGCTTTGGAAACAGGGCATCGCCTACTGGAAGGTCGGGCTCGGCTACGCGTTCATCGGCGCCGGCGTCGGCTTTGCCGGCACACCCGCCTCGCACTCGCTGACCGGCTCTGTGCCGGTTTCGCGGGCCGGCATGGCCTCGGGCACAGCCGACCTGCAGCGTGACCTGGGCGGGGCGATCATGCAATCGATCTTTGGCGCCCTGCTCACAGCCGGCTATGCCGCGGCCGTCGCCACCGCGATCGCGAGCTCGCCCGACCGCGCGCGCGTGACCAGCAGTGTCGAAGCGGAACTCGAGAAGTCGTTCTCAAGCGCCGCCGACACAGCCTCGCGCTACCCGCAGTACGCCAAAGCGATTGCTGCCGGCGCCAAGGAGTCGTTCGTCAAAGGCGACCAGTGGGCCTATACGGCCGGCATAATCGCGATCGCGCTCGGGGCGATGCTCGTGTTCTTCATGTTCCCGCACAAGCAGCGCGAGGACGAGTTGCTTGCCGAGTACCACACATTGGACACCGCCGGCACCAGCACTTAGAGCGCCTAACAAAAAGAGGTTTTGGGATGCTGTTGTCGTAGACGGTGTCTATGGCGAAACCTTTGGTCAGTGATGGGTTGTGGGCTCGTATCGAGCCGTTGTTGCCGCGTGTCGAGCGTCGGTATCGGTATCCGGGGCGCAAGCGGGTGCCTGATCGGCAGGCCCTGACGGGAATCCTCTTTGTCCTCAAGACGGGCATCCCGTGGGAGGATCTGCCGCAAGAGATGGGCTGTGGGTCGGGAATGACGTGTTGGCGTCGCTTACGGGATTGGAACGAGGCTGGGGTCTGGGAGCGCCTGCACCGAGTGCTCTTGGACGAACTGCAAGACGCGGGAGCGTTGGACTGGTCAAGGGCGGTCGTGGACAGCTCGCACGTGCGAGCAAAAGGGGGGGCGAAAAGACAGGCCCCTCGCCAGTCGATCGCCGCCGGCCGGGCTCCAAGCACCATGTGATCTGCGACGGTCAGGGAACCCCGCTGGCCGCCACTCTCACCGCCGGCAACCGCCACGACATCACCCAGCTCATCCCACTCGTCGATCGGGTCCCCCCGACCGGCGCTCACGGCAAGTTCAGGCCAAAGGCGCTGCTCGCAGACCGGGCGTATGACAGCCAAAGGCACCGCAACGCGCTCCGCGAAAGGGGCATCACACCACGGATCGCCAAACGCAACACCGCTAACGGGTCGGGGCTCGGCAAAGAACGATGGGTGATCGAGCGCACGATCTCCTGGCTACACCAACACCGCCGCCTCGAGCGTCGCTACGACCGCCGCGCCGACATCCACGAAGCCTTCCTCACAATCGGCTGCGCACTCATCTGCCACCAACAACTCCAAAACTCATTCTGTTAGGCGCTCTTAGAACATGTTTCGGAAGGATAGGCTCGCCTATTTTGGAACACGTTCTTAGACACGGTGGAACACGTTCTTAGACACGGTGGAACACGTTCTTAGACACGGTGGAACACGTTCTCAGACACGGCGCTTGGGAAAGTTTCGCTGCGGCCAAACGTTCGTTGGACATGGCCGGCCAATCTCGGGGCTCGTCTGGGCATGTATACCTGCGCGGCGCTCGCGGCGCCTGGTCGATGGTGCTGCTGGCGCTGTGTCTGCTCGCCGCGCTGTGGATCGGGCGCGACACGCTCGGAATCGCTCGGGCGGGGATCGTCGTGCCCGCATTCGTGCAGAGCACGAGCGCGCACTCCAGCTCCGTCACCAGCCTCGCCCTCACGCCGACGTCGAACGTGACCAGCGGCAACACGATGGTCGTCGAGGTCGGCGTTTGGAGCGAAAAATCGGCCACCACGAGCAGCGTCACCGACTCCGCCGGCAACAGCTATGTCGAGCTGCTGCACTTCACTGCTTCGGACAAAACCGAGATGAGCATCTGGGCGGCGCCGATAAGCGCTGGCGGGGGGACCAAACCCACGATCACGGTGAAGCCCTCGAGCAAGGCCGATACCGGCGTCGTCGCACTCGAATACTCCGGGGTCGCGACCTCGAAAGGGGCAACCGTCGTCGACCGCTCGGCCTTCAACACCGGCACGACCACGAGCGCCGGGACCGTCTCCTCTGGCGCAACGCTGCCCACCAGCGGCGCCGAGGACCTGGCGATCGGCTTCTACCTCGACTCGGGCTTCGAAGACAAACTCGCCGGTGGCTCGGGCTATACCACTCGCGCCAACGTCTCACCTGAGGAAAATATCGAGCTGCTGGCCCAAGATGCCGTCGTCGGAGCTGGCTCGACACCCAACCCGACATTCAGCACCGGGGCCGCCACGATCTGGCTCACCTCGACCATCGCCCTGCAGGGCGGCGAAACCGGGGCGGCGACCTTGCCCGGGGCGCCAAGCGAAGTCGATGCCACCGCAGGCAACGACAGCGCGAGCGTCAGCTGGAAAGAACCCTCGGCCGGCAACAGCACGATCACCTCTTACACGATCACGCCCTACCTCGGCTCGGTCGCGCAGACGCCGACGATTGTGAGCGGCTCACCGCCGGCAACCAGCGCCACCGTCACTGGGCTCACCAACGGCGACACCTACACCTTCACTGTGACTGCCACGAACGCCGTCGGCAACGGCAGCCCCTCCGGCGAATCCAATGCCGTGACGCCGGACACCAAGCCCGAAGGCGAATTCACCCCGCTGGCCAGCTGGCCGTTCGTGGCGATCCATCTCTTCCAGCTCGCCGACGGCAACGTGCTTGCCTTCGACGGCTGGCAGCAGCCTGAGCCCACCTACGTCTGGAATCCGACGACACAGGCGTTCACCTCGACCAACGCACCGGACAGCATCTTCTGCTCTGGTATGGCCCAGCTTCCCAACGGGGAGGTGATGACCGTCGGCGGCTATGGCGCGCTTACGACCGGCAACATCGGCATCGTCGACACCACGGTCTTCAATCCCGCCACCGGCACCTGGTCGCGCGTGGCCAACATGCACACGCCGCGCTGGTATCCCGACGTCACCGAGCTCGCCAACGGCGATTACGTCGTGATCAGCGGTAACTCGACCAACGCCAACACCTGGGCCAACACGCCGGAAGTGTATGACCCGACCACCAACACCTGGACCGAATTGACCAAAGTCTCCACTTCGCAGATCCACGAGGAGGAGTATCCCTTCTCCTATCTGCTGCCCAGTGGAGAAGTCTTCACGATCGGCCCCTCAGAGGACCTGTCCTTCGAGCTCAACGTCGCCAACCAAACCTGGACGCAGGTTGGCGGGACTAGCGGCATCACAAACGGCTCCTCAGTCATGTACCGGCCCGGCAAGATTCTCTACAGCGGCGGCGCTCCGAGCGTCACCAGCACGACCAACTCGGTCGCCAACACGGCGATCGTCGACCTGACGGCCGCCACGCCCAAGTGGCAGCAGATCGCCCCGATGCACTATGACCGCGTTTACCACACGCTGACGATGCTCGCCAACGGCGAAGTGCTGGCGGTCGGCGGCGAGGCGACCAGCGACCAGGAAATCGTCACCAGCGGTGTTCTGCCGACCGAAATCTGGAACCCGGCGACCGAGAAGTGGTCGCCGGCGGCGCCGATCGCGGCCGCGCGCAACTACCACTCCACGGCAATGCTGATGCCCAACGCCAAGGTGCTCATCGCCGGCGGCGGGCACCCCAACGGACTTGGCGATCCGGGTGAGTTCTCGGCGCAGACCTACTCGCCTCCCTACCTGTTCGACGGTCCGCAACCGACGATCGCCTCAGCACCCGCCACCGCTACCTACGACACGAACATCACCGTCACAACGCCCGAAGCCGCGTCGATCGGTTCGGTCAACCTCGTCTCGCTCGGTACAGATACCCACCAGGGCGATATGGCCCAGCATTTCGTGCCGCTGTCGTTCACTGTCAACTCGGGCTCGCTGACAGTGCAGACACCGGCCAACTCGGCGCTCGCTCCGTACGGCAACTACATGCTCTTCATCGTGAACAAAAAGGGCGTGCCCTCGGTATCGACTCCGCTCAACCTGAGTCCCACACCCACGGCGCCGGCTGCTCCGACAGGGGTAAGCGCAACCGGAGGAGAAGGCAGCGCTACCGTCACCTGGACCGCTCCCTCGCCTGGGACGAGCCCGATCACCAGCTACACGATCACGCCCTACATCGGCAGTACGGCCCAGACCGCCACTACGATCGGCGGCTCGCCGCCGCCAAACAACGCCACGATCACCGGGCTGAAAGACGGGACGACCTACACGTTCACCGTGACGGCAACCAATGCCGTCGGCAACGGGCCAGCCTCGGAAGCATCCAACGCCGTCACACCTTCGGCTCCCACCGCGCCGGCCTCGCCGGCAGCACCTACAGCCACCCCCGGCAACGGCAGCGCGACCGTTAGCTGGAATGCGCCCGCAAGCAACGGCAGCCCGATAACCAGCTACACGGTGACGCCCTACCTGGGGACCACGGCCGAGCCCGCCACCATCGTCTATGGGACACCGCCTTCGACCAGCACCACGATCGGCGGGCTCACCAACGGCGACACCTACACCTTCACTGTGACTGCCACCAACACCGTCGGCAATAGCAGTCCCTCGCCCGCGTCGAACGCCGTCACGCCATCGGGCACCGCCTCACCGCAGTTCGTGCAACAGGCTTCAGGACATGCGCATAACGTCACGAGCCTCGTCGTGACTCCGGGGGCGAGCCTTGTGAGCCGCAATCGTCTGGTCGTCGAGGTCGGCGTCTGGAGCAGCGCCGACGCGACGACCTCCAGCGTGAAGGATTCGGCCGGCGATACGTTCACCGAGCTGCTGCACTTCAAGGCCTCCGACGGCACGGAGATGAGCATTTGGAGTGCGCCCGTGAGCGCTGGAGGCGGAAAGATTCCTACGATCACAGCCACGCCCACCGGCAAGGCCGACGTTGGCGTAGCCGTACTCGAATACGCGGGGCTCTCCAGCGAAGCAGGGGCCGCGGTGGTTGACCAGAGCGCCGATGCGACCGGCACGACCAAAGCGGCGGGCGTGGTCTCCACGCCCGCGACTGCGCCAACGACGGCGCCCAACGAGCTAGTCGTCGGCTTCTACGCCGATTCGGGCTTCGGCGACAACCTGATGGCGCGCATGGGCTTCAACGGCCGCGTGAACGTCTCCCCGGACGAAGAAATGGAGTTCGTCGCCGAGGATGCGCTGACCGGGCCCACCGGAGCGACGCCTAGCGCAAGCGTGCAGACCGGGGCCTCGACCGTCTGGTTGATGGGCGCGATCGTGTTCAAGTCCGCGGCCGTCAGCGAACCGCAGGCGGCGCCGTTGGCCGCGCCTGCGCGTCTGGTCGCGACCCCGGCCAACGGCGGTGCAATCGTCACTTGGACGGCGCCGCGCAATGGGGGCAGCCCGATCACTACCTACACGGTCACGCCGTATGAAGGGCAACGCAAACTGCCTTCCACGACCGTATCGGGCACGAGCGCCGCGATCGGCGGGTTGAAGAACGGGCATAGCTACCGCTTCCGCGTCGTCGCCCACAACCTGCTCGGCACGGGGCCCAAGTCTCGCCTGACGCGCGCGATCAAACCCTCGCGCTCGGCCCTGTGGGCGCTTTGGTGCACACCATTCTCGATGGCGCCCAACGTCTCTGGCTCGATCCTCTCGACCCTGACCTCGGGCAAGCTCGAACTGCCAAACGGCCAGACGGTGATCTGGTCAGGCGCGCATCTGCGGTAGCGACTTTGCCCGGGCCAGGTGCGCGTCGGCCTTGACCCAGGCGACCGCGGCCACGACAGCCGAGACGAGCAGCACCGACGGCCACGCGCCGATCACGAGCCCCAGCAGGTGCGAGAGCACAAACGCGCCGAACCCGACGCAACCGAGGGTCACCGCCGTGCGCCTGCCGTGGCGGCGGGCCCAGGCCTGGATGCACCACAGACCACCGATCGCCAACACCAAGCCGCCGAGCGGCCGCGAGCCGGTGCCCACGGCGACAGCGAAGCCTGCGATCAAAGAGGCCGCGGCGACCAGGGCTGTGGGAATCGGACGCACCGGCCGAGCGTAGCGCGCTGCCCCGTGCCCACGCGCTTCGGACATCTCACCGGGCTGGCCGAAGCGCACAAGCAGCTAACAGTTCCACCCCCGTCGTTCGTGACCCACTACCGTCTTGAGGTGGGAAAGCCACGAGCACAAGGGAAGAGATCAGATGCACGCGCCACCGCTGTTTCGAGATCGGCCACGGCCAATCCAAATAGTCCTCGGCGGCGTCGTGCCGTTTGCTTTCGGAGCGGTCGTGGGAATCGTCCTTGGCATCTCCGCCGGCGCCTACTGGGGACTGTCGGCGCTGGCCGCGCTTGGCGCGATCGTGGCCGGCTTCGAGCACCAGGACGGCTGGGGCGGAGCTGACCGCGGCCTGGTCGGGGGAGCCATCTTCGGCGCGGGCATACTGATCGCCCACGCGATCGCGGGGACGCACGCGAAGGTCTCGCTCGGGAGCTTCCCGCCACTGCTCATCGTGATCGACGCAATCGCAGGGATGTTGCTGGGCGCGCTCGGGGGTCGAATCGGCCGGGCGATGTGGGCACGCCCGGGCACGGGCGCCGAGGATTCCTCACCAGAGGATGTAGAGCCGCTGGTCTGAGCCAGCAAAGGTCGACCCGCAAGGGTCGACCAGCAAGGGGCGGCCGGCTCAGAGGATCGGCAAGGTCGATCGGCTCAGAGGACCGGCAAGGGTAGATCCGCAAGGGTCAACCGGCAAAGCGCGACCGGCTCGCGGCAATCGGCCCGGCTAGCCGGCGGCGCTACGCACGTGCTGCTCGAAGAAGCCGAGCATCCGCCGCCAGCCATCGCTTGCCGCGTCCGCGTCAGGGCCGACCATCATCGGCGTGGGCATTCGCGCTAGCCAACCCTGCCAGCCTTCGTGCTGTGAGAAGAACGAGTGGCCCACACCGTCGTAGGTCTGGATGTCGTGCTCCACACCGAGCCCGCCCAAGTGGGCCTCCAAGCGCTCGGCCATGTTGCGCCCGAACATGCGGTCCCTCGAGCCAAAGCTCGCCACCACCGGGCAGACCCCGTCGAGCTTGGCACGGTTCTTGGGCACGTCGCCGTAGTTGACGGCCGCCGCCTTGAAACCCGGCTTGGTGGCGGCGATCAGGGCGAAGCCGCCCCCAAGGCAGAAGCCGGCTACAGCGATCCGCTCGTCGTCGACGTCCTCGCGTTCGGCCAAGGCCGCGCGCGCCGCGAGGATGTCGGCGATCTCGCGGTCGATCGCGCCCCTGACCATGTCGGTCATGACCCTGCTCAAGCACACAATCCGGTTGCCGTGCGAAAAGAGGTTGGGGAGAAGCGCCGCATAGCCCTCCTCGGCAAAGCGAGCGGCGATACGGCGCATATCGTCGTTGAGCCCAAACGACTCATGCAGGACGAGCACGCCGGGATAGAGACCAGCCTGCTCCCGATCGGCGTCCACGTCGGAGCTCGCCGGTGGCAAGAACAGCTCGGCCTCGAGCGTGCCACCATCTGCGAGCGAGACCACGAGATCGGCACCAGTGGACGGCATCGCGCACACCATAGTCGCTAGTCGGACCGCTGGCTGAGCAAAGCCTGGTCTCGAGTGCGTCCAAGCTGGGGGCAGCTGACCTCGAATGCTTCCAGGCTGCGCCACACTGTGGGCGTGGATTCGTTGTTCGACCCCGCCGAGACCGCCACGAGCATTGCCCCGCCTGCCGACGCTCCGCTTGCCGCGCGAATGCGACCGGCGACGCTGGAGGAGTTTGTCGGCCAGGAACATCTTCTGCATCCCGGCTCGGCGTTGCGCACAGCCATCGAGCAGGGCACCCCTCACTCGATGATCCTGCACGGCCCACCGGGCAGCGGTAAGACGACACTGGCACGGATCGTCGCGGCAAGCGCGAGTGCGGCTTTCGAGGAGCTGAGCGCCGTGGAGGCAGGCCGTCCCGAGGTCCGGGCGGTGCTCGCCAGAGCGCGGGAACGCAAGCTGGGTGGACGCGACACGATCTTCTTCCTCGACGAGATCCACCGCTTCAACAAGGGACAGCAGGACGCGCTGCTGCCGGCCGTCGAGGAAGGGCTCGTCACCCTGATCGGGGCGACGACGGAGAACCCGTCCTTCGAGGTCAACCGCGCGCTGCTGTCGCGCACGCGTCTCTACGAGTTGGCAGAACTGACGGAGCGGGACGTGCTCACGCTGCTGCGCAGGGCGCTCGAGCACGGCGAGTGCGGCGAGGTGGACGTCGACGACGAGGCGATCGAGATGCTGGCGGCGCGCGCAGGCGGCGATGCACGCACGGCGCTCAGTGCGCTCGAGCTCGCCTGCGAGACAGCGGCCGAGCGTGTCAGCGTCGGGCACGCCGAAGACGCGCTGCAGAGGCGGATCGTCCACTACGACAAGAAGGCCGACAGCCACTACGACACGATCTCCGCCTGGATCAAGGCCACACGCGGATCTGACCCCGACGCTTCGCTCTACTACCTGGCGGTGATGCTCGAGGGCGGCGAGGATCCCCGCTTCGTCGCGCGGCGCATGGTGATTCTCGCCAGCGAGGACATCGGCAACGCCGACCCGAACGCGCTCAGCGTAGCCACCGGGGCCGCGGCCGCCGTCGAGCACGCGGGCCTGCCCGAGTGCCAATTCGCGCTCGCCCAAGCCGCGATCTACCTATCGCTGGCGCCGAAGTCCGACGCAGCCAAGCGCGCGATCGGCGCTGCGCGCGATTTCGTGCGCGAGCACGGCGCCGCCCCACCCCCGGTTCAGTTGCGCTCGGGCGGACGCGGACAGGGCTATGACTACCCGCACTCACACCCAGGCCACATCTCAGACCAAGAGCTCGCGCCTGAGGCGGCGATCGGCGAGCGCTTCTACAGACCCGATGACGCCGAGGCCGAGCTCGCGGCGCGGCTGGCCGAGATTCGTAGCGCACGCGGGCGCGGCGACTGAGCCGACTCACCCCTCCAACTCGTCGGCCATCTCCAGCAGCTTCGTCGTCGTCTTCCAGTTCCTCGCCGTCGCCACGACACCCAAGCGCTTGTCGGACAGCATCCGGGCGAGCCGCGAGTTGTGGACGCCCCCCGGATGCCATGCGTAGATCTCGCGGCCCACATGCACGAAGCGCTCCGGCGCAAAATCCTCCTGCGCGATCTTCGCCACCGCCTGCGGATCGGGTTCGGCCGACAGGAAGCTCACCTGGTAGAGCTTGTGCTCCTCTGCCGCATCGCCGAGCGGATCGAGCGCGACAACCGCCGCCAGCTCATCGCGTGTGCGCACGACGACCGGCGTTTGTACCCCGAACTTGCCGGCGATCGCTCGTTCGAGCTCAGTCGCGAGCTCATCCGGTTGCAGCTCGGCGCTGAGTACGATGTTGCCGCTCTGCACAAGCGTGCGCGCGTCTGGATAGCCGATATCGGCGAGCAACGCACGTAGATCCGCCATCGGGATGCGGTTGTGCGAGCCGACGTTGATGCCGCGCAGCAGAGCGATCTGACTGGCCATGAGGGCACGAGCCTAGCGCCCTCGAAGCGAGCTTCGCGTGCAAGTGTGTGACACTGCCGCCGTGCAACGGAGCGGACCCAAGGTCGCGGTCGTAGGCCACGTCGAGTGGGTCACGTTTGCGCGCGTGGACCACAGCCCCACGCCCGGCGAGATCGTGCACGCAGAGGAACCCTTCGAAGAGCCGGCCGGTGGTGGCGGCGTCGCGGCGGTACAGCTTGCCCGGCTGGCCGGCAAGGCCGTGCTCATCACGGCGCTTGGCGAGGACGAGCACGGGCGCCGCTCGGTCGAGCGCCTGAAAGAGCTGGGTGTCGAGGTATGGGCTGCACAGCGCCCAGAGCCGACACGCACCGCGACGACTCTCGTGGACAGGAACCGCGAGCGCACGATCACCACGTTCGGGGAGCGACTGGAGCCGATGCTCGCCGATGCCGACATCCCCTGGGGCGAGCTGGCACAGATGGACGCCGTCTACTTCACCGCCGGAGATACCGCCGCGATGCAAGCTGCACGCACCGCCCGCGTGCTCGTAAGCAGCCCGCGCGCCTTGCACGCGCTCGGCCACGGCATCGAGTTGGATGCACTCGTGCTGAGTGCCGACGACGCCGAGGAGCGCCAAGAGGCGGCCCGCGCCGAGCGGGATGCCAAGCTCGTCGTCTTTACCGATGGGGGGCACGGCGGCTCCTACCGTGGACGCGACGGCGAGTCGGGCACGTGGCCGGCGGCCGCGCTCCCAGGCGAGCCGCGTGACTCCTATGGCTGCGGGGACTCCTTTGCCGCCGGGCTTACTTACGGTCTAGGCATGGGTCTCGCGGTCCACGACGCGCTCGCGCTGGCGGCCCGCTGCGGTGCTGTTTGCCTCACCGGCCGCGGCCCCTACGAGCGCCAGCTGACCGCGCGCGATCTGGATCAGTAGTCGCCTTCGACCACATTCACCAGCGGCTCGCCGCGCACGTAGCGGCGCACCTGCTCGCCGACGAGCGCGAACGCACGACGTTCCGCACCCTGCGTGTCGCCGGCGAAGTGTGGCGTGATCAACAGCCCCGGCGCATCCCACAATTGGTGCTCGGCCGGCAACGGCTCGGGCTCTGTCACGTCGAGTGCCGCACGGATATGCCTCCCCTGCAGCAACTCGAGCAAGGCGTCGGTGTCCACAATCGGCCCGCGGGCGGCATTGACGAGCAGCGCCCCCGGGCGCATGCGTTCCAACATCTCCCGGTCGAGCAGTCCCTCTGTCGCCGAGGTCAACGGCAGCAACACGACCACGATGTCGGCCAAGCCGAGCAGCGCTGCCAACTCATCGACAGCGTGCACGCCTGGGCGGGCGTGTCGCGCTACGCGAATCACCTCAGCTTCGGACGCCGTCAGAAGCCGCTCGACTGCCAGTCCGATCGACCCGTAGCCCAAGATCATCACCGTCTTGCCTGCCAGTTCATCCGGCTCGTGCCAGCGCCATTCGTGCGCTCGCTGTGAATCGCGCGCCTCGCTGAAGTGCTTTAGCGACGCCAGGATCGCGCCGATCACCCATTCGGACACCGGGCCGTCGCGTGTTCCGCGCGCATCGCACAACGTCACGCCGGACGGTACAGCCGGAAGCAGCCAGTCGACCCCCGCTGAGAGCGTCTGGATCACACGCAGGTTTGGCATACGTGCGAGTGCCTCGATCACGCAAGGTTCGTCAGATCCTGGCACCAGGAACTCAGCCTCGAGCAGCTCCTCTGAGAGGCCCTGCTTGGGGATCAGATGCAGCTCGACACCCTCGGGCAGCTCGCCGACCGCGTCGCAATCGGCCCGATCGGGTATCCACAGTTTCACAATGTCGGCGAGTGTATTGCGAGCATCTCTAGGAAGATCGTGAATCGACCGGTATCCCACCATTCGAAAGGCGCCCATGAGCACAGCTGCACAGCCCCGGCCTGCGAGCACACCGGCCGCGAACGACTACACCCAGACGGCCGACATCCTCGTCGTGTTTGGCATCAGCGGCGACCTCGCCAAGGTGATGACCTTCCACTCGCTCTACCGCCTGGAGCTGCGCGGGCTGCTCGACTGCCCGATCCTTGGCGTCGCCGCTGACGATTGGACCGTCGAGGATCTGCGCAAGCGGGCGCACAGCTCGATCGAAGCGTGCGGCGAGCAGATCGACGAGCGCGTGTTCAAGCGCTTTGCTGAGAGACTGAGCTACGTCTCCGGCGACTTCGCCGACGAAGGCACCTATGCGCGCGTGGCCGATGCGCTCGGCGACGCCAAAGCTCCGGTCTTCTACCTGGAGATCCCGCCATTCCTGTTCGGGACCGTGATCAAAGGGCTCGCCATCAGCGGCATCACCAAGAACGCACGCGTGGTCGTGGAGAAGCCGTTCGGCCACGACCTCCAGTCCGCGCAGGCGCTTGCCGCGGAAATCCACCAGTACATCGAGGAGCCCCAGCTCTACCGGATCGACCACTTCCTCGGCAAGATGGGGATCGACGAGTTTCTCTACCTGCGCTTTGCCAACACGATGCTCGAGCCCGTGTGGAACCGCAACCACATCGCCTGCGTGCAGATCACGATGGCCGAGAGCTTCGGCGTCGAGGACCGCGGGCACTTCTACGATCCCGTCGGCGCGGTGCGCGACGTGGTCGTCAACCACCTGATGCAGCTGGTGGCCGTCGCCGCGATGGAGGTGCCCGCTGGCGACGACGCGGAAACACTGAAGGACGCCAAGTTCGCCGTGTTCCGCTCAACCGCCGCCGCCGATCCTAAGCACTACGTGCGCGGCCAGTACGACGGCTACCTCAGCATCGACGGCGTCGCCAAAGAATCGACCACCGAGACCTATGCCGCCCTGCGCCTGGACATCGACAACTGGCGCTGGTCTGGGGTGCCGTGGTTCATCCGCACCGGCAAGGACCTGCCCATCACCCAGACCGAGTTGCGGATCGTCTTCCGCAATCCTCCGCGCCTCGGCTTCATGGAACACGGGCGTCGCCGGCCGGAGCCCAACCAGCTCGTGGTCAAGCTCGACCCCACGACCGGCGTGCAGATGATCCTCGACGCCCACCGTGCCGACGAAGGCGGACCGCAGGCGATCACGCTCGACATGGAGTTCGCACAGGAGGGCGGCGAGGCGCCGACCCCGTATGAGGTGCTGCTGCTCGACGCGATGCGCGGCGACAGCGTGCGCTTTACGCGCCAGGACAGCGTCGAGCAAACCTGGAGGATCTTCGAACCGCTGCTCAAACAGCCCCCGCCTGTGCATCCATACGCACAGGGAACCTGGGGGCCGCCCGAGGCCGACCAGCTGGTAGGCCGTTACGGCGGCTGGCGCGGTCCGTGGGTGGCATCGTGAGCCCGGCCAAGGGTAAGGCGAAAACGGCTACCCCGCGCGCACCGACCAAGGCCCGCGCAACGTCGGCCGGGACCAATAAAAAGGCCGATGCCCCCCGCGCGCGCGGGGGGGGTGCCGTTTCTGAGACAACCAACAGCAAGCCCCAGGCCGCTCCCCAGAGCGCGGCGATGCCCTCGCCGTTTCCTCCGATCGCCGACTACGCCTTCCTATCGGACTGCCATACCGGCGCACTGGTTGCCCCCGACGGGACGATCGACTGGCTGTGCGTGCCGCGCTTCGACGCACCGAGCGTGTTCGGCTCGCTGCTCGACCGTCAGGCTGGGGGCTTCCGCTTCGGCCCGTTCGGAATCAACGTGCCCACGGCGCGCAGCTACGAGCCCGGGACCAACATCCTGCTCACGACCTGGAAGACCACCTCCGGCTGGGCGATCGTGCGCGAGGCGTTGATCCTCGGGCCGCGTCGCGGCGAGGATCTCGTCACACCGCACACCCGCCCTCCCGCCGACCAGGACGCCGACCACGTGCTCGTGCGCCTCGCGATGTGCCTGGACGGCGAGGTCGAGATGGAATTGACGTGCGAACCCGTCTTCGACTACGGGCGCGAAACGGCAAAGTGGACCGTCAGCGACGACGGGCACAGGGCCGACGCGAGCACCCAAGAGGGCACAAGCGGCGCCGAGCAGACGCTCAGGCTGCAGACGGACATGGCCGTGGGGGTCGAGGGCGATTGGGTGAGGGCCCGCCACGTGCTTAAACAAGGCGAGCAGATCTACTGCTCGCTCTCCTGGGCCGAGGAGCTGGCGGTGCCCGAGGACATCGACGACGCCAACGCACGGCTGTCCTCGACCGCGAGCTTCTGGCGTGGCTGGCTGAGCCGCGCGCGCATGCCCGACCACCGCTGGCGCGATCCGATCCAGCGCTCGGCGCTCACGATCAAGGGCCTCACCTACATGCCGACCGGGGCTACCGTCGCGGCCCTGACAACCTCACTGCCGGAGACCCCCGGGGGCGAGCGCAACTGGGACTACCGCTACACCTGGCTGCGCGACTCCACCTTTACCTTGCAGGCCCTGCACTACCTCAACCTCGACTGGGAGGCAGAGGAGTTCATGCAGTTCGTGGCCGACCTGGAGTGCAACGGGGACGGGGCGCTGCAGATCATGTACGGGATCGACGGGCGGCGCGACCTGACCGAGACGACCCGCAACGACCTGTCCGGCTACGCCGGCGCGGCCCCCGTACGGATCGGTAACGGGGCTTTCGACCAGCGCCAGAACGACGTGTACGGCGCGGCGCTCGACTCGATCCTCTTGCATACGCGCCGCTCGGAACGGCTGCCGCGCAGGCTGTGGCCGATCGTGCAGGCGCAGGCCGAGTGCGCGACCAAGGTCTGGCGCCAGCCCGACCAGGGGATCTGGGAGGCGCGTGGCAAGCCCCAGCACTATGTGTCCTCGAAGCTGATGTGCTGGGTGGCGATGGATCGCGCGGCCAAGCTCGCTGCGATGAGCGGCGACAGCAAGCGTCAGGGTGCGTGGCACGAAACCGCCGAGGAGATCAGGGCGGACATTCTCGCCAACGGGCTCACCAAGGACGGCGTCCTGCGCCAGCACTACGAGACCGACGCCCTGGACGCCTCCAACCTGCTGGCCGCGATCTTCGGCTTCCTGCCCGGCGACGACGAGCGCCTGCGTGCAAGCGTGCTGGCGATCGCCGAAGACCTCACAGAGAACGGCTTCGTGCTGCGCTACCGCACCGACGAGACCGACGACGGCATGTCGGGCAAGGAGGGGAGCTTTTTGATCTGCTCGTTCTGGCTGGTGTCGGGACTCGCGATCGTCGGCAAGCAGCAGCGTGCCTGCGACCTGATGGAAAAGCTGTTGAGAGTCGCTTCGCCACTCGGGCTGTACGCCGAGGAGTTCGACACTGCCACGGGGCGCCATCTGGGCAACTTCCCACAGGCCTTCTCGCACCTCGCGCTGATCGAGGCCGCGGCGCGCATCATCCTTGTCGAACGCTTGGCGGAGATCTCGTGATGGACCACTACGACGTGATCATCGTCGGCAGCGGCGCGGGCGGGGGGACACTTGTGCGTCATCTGGCTCCCTCGGGCAAGCGCATCCTGCTGCTCGAGCGCGGCGACTGGCTGCCGCGCGAGTCACAGAACTGGTCGGCCGCGGACGTGTTCGTCGACAATCGCTACGTCTCCCCCGACACGTGGTACGACGCCGAGGGCAGAGCCTTCCAGCCGCAGGTGCACTACTGCGTGGGCGGCGCCACCAAGATGTACGGCGCAGCGCTCTATCGCATGCGCGCAGAGGACTTCGGCGAGCTGCGCCATCACGGCGGCATCTCGCCCGCCTGGCCGATCTCCTACGAGGCGATGGAGCCCTACTACACGAAGGCCGAGAAGCTCTACCAGGTGCACGGTGCGCGTGGCGAGGATCCCACCGAACCGTTCGCCTCCGCTCCCTATGACCATCCGGCGGTCTCTCACGAGCCGCGCATCGCCCAGCTTTCAGAGGCGTTCGCGGCGGCTGGGTTGCACCCCTTCCATGCACCCTGCGGCGTGATGCTTAACGAGGGCAACATGCCCTACAGCAACTGTGTGCGCTGCTCCACCTGCGACGGCTTTCCCTGCTTGGTGCACGCCAAGTCGGACGCCGAGGTGCTTGGTGTGCGACCGGCGCTCGAGCACGACAACGTCACGCTGCTGACGGGGGCCAAGGTCGTGGCGCTAAAGACCAACCCCGCCGGCACCGCCGTCACAGAAGTTGTGGTGGAGCGTGCGGGTGAGGGCGGTGACACAGGCGGGAGCGCCATCGCGGGCACAGGCAGGAGCGGGAGCGGGAGCGGGAGCGGGGGCACAGGCACAGGCACAGGCACAGGCGGGAGCGCTGTAGCGGGCCCGGGCGGGGGCGATGGTATGGGCGAGCGAAAGAGCTATACCGCCAGCTATACCGCCGACATCGTAGTCATATCCGCCGGCGCGGCCAACACCGCCAAGTTGCTGCTGCGCTCGGCCAACGACAAGCACCCGAACGGGCTCGCCAACGGCTCCGACCAGGTGGGGCGCAACTACATGTTCCACAACAGCCAAGCGGTGCTCGCGATCTCCAAGGAGCCCAACCCAACCGTCTTCCAAAAGACGCTTGGCGTCAACGACTACTACTTCGCCGGCGACGCTTGGGAGTACCCGATGGGCAACATCCAGATGGTGGGCAAGTCCGTAGCCGACATGTACCGTGGCGAGAAGCCGCTGATGACCAAGCTCGCGCCCACCTTCTCACTGGCGGACGTGGCCGAGCACGCCGTCGACTTCTGGCTTTCGACCGAGGACATTCCACAAGCGGAGAACCGGGTGACGGTCGACCGCGACGGCAACCTGACGCTGGCCTACCAGCCCAGCAACGACACAGCCCGCGACCGGCTGTTCGAGCAACTGCGCTCGCTGCTCGGGCACCTGGGGATGCACGAGCACCATCTGATTCCCCGCTGGGCCTACCTGGAGAACAGGATTCCGCTCGCCGGCGTCGCCCACCAGGCCGGCACCTGCCGCTTCGGCTCCGATCCCAAACTCTCGGCTCTGGACATCCACTGCAAGGCGCACGAGCTGGACAATTTGTACGTGGTCGACACGAGCTTCTTCCCGAGCATCTCCGCGGTCAACCCCGCGCTCACGGCGATGGCCAATGCGTTGCGCGTCGGCGACCACCTGCTCGAGCGCCTCGGCGCCGATGGCAACTGATCAACCCAAAAGCGACGATGGCCCACGCGCGCGCGGGGGGGACGGCCGTGCGGGCATCGAGACGGACGCGTACACATCCCAAAGCGACGATGGCCCACGCACGCACGGGGGGCATCGGCCCACGAGCAACCGCCGCCGCGTGGTGATCGTCGGCGGCGGCTTCGGTGGGTTGACCGCGGCACGCAAGCTGCGCGGCGCCGACGTCGACGTGACGCTCGTCGACAGGATGCACCATCACCTGTTTCAGCCGCTGCTTTATCAGGTGGCGTGCGGCAGCCTCTCAACCGGCGAGTGCGCGTCGCCGATCAGGGCCCGGCTCAGACACAGCTCCAACACGACCGTGCTGATGGCGGAAGCCACCGGCATCGACGTCGAGCAACGTCGACTTCTGCTCGACCGTGGCGAGCGGCTCGACTACGACAGCCTGATCGTCTCCTGTGGCGCGGAGACCTCCTATTTCGGCAAAGACGACTGGCGCGACTGCTCCTACGGTATGAAGAACTTGTCGGACGCGGTCGAGCTGCGTAACCGCATCTATGGCGCCTTCGAGGAGGCCGAGCGTTGCGAGGATCCGGACGAGCGGGGGAAGTGGATGACGTTCGTGGTGATTGGGGGCGGGCCGACAGGGGTGGAGATCGCCGGCGAGCTGTCGATCATCGCGGCGCATACGATGAAGCGGCAGTTCACTCGCATCCAACCGAGCGACACAAAAGTGATCCTGCTCGACGCGGGCGAACGTGTGGCGGCGTCGTTTAGCAAGAAACTGTCGGGCAAGGTCGCCAAGCAGCTGGCCTCGCTTGGGGTGAGCGTGCACGTCGGTGCGCGCGTCAGCGACATCGACGCGCGCGGGGTGACGGCCTCGATCGCAGGGACCGACACTCGCTTCGAATCACGCACCGTGATCTGGGCCGCCGGCGTTCAGCCTGTGCCATTCGTCAAAGCGCTGGCCGAGGCGACCAGCGCGGCCACCGACCGGAGCGGTCGCATCGAAATCGAAGCCGACCTGACCGTGCCCGGGCATCCCGAGATCTCGGCGATCGGCGACATCACCTCGCTAGGCGGTCCAGGCGATCGGCCGCTTCCCGGCCTCGCGACAGTCGCGATCCAGCAGGCGCACCACGTGGCAAAGGGAATCAGCGAGGGGGGGCCGGCCGCCAACACACCGTTTCGCTACCTCGACAAGGGGGCGCTGGCGGTCGTGGGCCGCGGTAAGGCCGTGTGCGAGATCCGTGGCCTTGAATTCTCCGGACGCGCCGCTTTCTTCCTGTATCTGACGGTGCACATGTATTACCTCAGCGGGGGCGGGCAGGGGCGGCGCCTGAAGGTGTTGCTCGATTGGGCCAGCGCGCGCATGGGCAAGCCGCAGAACCCTGTGATCAATAGCGATCTGGACTCCATCGAGCGACTGCCCCGCGGCGCTCGACTGTAGGCATGGTGCTCTTGGCGCGCCACGGCAATTCCCAAAATCATGGTTTTGATGGCTCAGCGGCCGGCCGCGAGCGAGCTCACGTTGGAGCGGATGACGGCGGGTTGGCTCGAAGCTCGGCCAAAGCCCGCGGCGTTCCGGCGCTACGTGCGAAGAGCAAGCAGCGAATGCTCGTGGGGCGGCCGGGCGGCCGGTCATGATCGAGCGGTGAGAGCGCTCGATCCTCGCTTGCTGCAGTACGCGCGCGCTACACGCACATTCCTTTTTCTGTCGGTCGCGTTGGGCAGCCTGCGCGCGCTGCTGATCGTCGTACAGGCTTGGCTGCTCGTGGAGGTTGTCGTCGGAGCCTTCTCACACGGGAAGGATCTCTCGCAGGCGCAAGGACCACTGGTCGCGCTGCTGTTCGTGGTCATCGCCCGTGCACTGATCGCCTGGGCGGCCGAGTTGGCGGCCGGGCGCAGCTCCGCTCAGGCCAAGTCGCAACTGCGGCGCGCACTATTGGAACGTGCCTCCGTGCTCGGTCTGAGCAGCTCGCGCACGCAAAGCACAGGCGAGCTGACGGTGCTCGCCACGCGCGGGCTTGACGCGCTCGACGGCTACTTCTCGCTCTACCTGCCGCAGCTTCTGCTGGCCGCGATCGTGCCGCTGGTCGTGCTCGTGGCCGTCGTCTCACAGGACTGGATCTCAGCGGCGATCATCGCCATCACGCTTCCCTTGATTCCCCTGTTCATGGCGCTCGTCGGCGCGGCGACACGCGAGAAGATGGATCGCCAAGTGCGCACTCTGCAAGGGCTAGCCGGGCACTTCCTCGACGTGGTCGCCGGACTGCCGACCCTGAAGGTGTTCGGCCGCGCCAAGGCCCAGGCCGCAAGCATTCGCTCGATCTCCGAACGCTACCGCGAGACCGCGCTCTCCAATCTGCGTGTGACGTTTTTGTCCTCGTTGATCCTCGAGTTGGTTGCGACGATCTCGGTGGCGCTTGTGGCAGTGGCAATCGGGCTGCGCCTGATGGGCGGCGACATGTCGCTGCGCGCGGGGCTGTTCGCTTTGGTGCTGGCACCCGAGGCATACATGCCGTTGCGCCAGCTGGGCGCCAACTACCACGCCAGCGCCGAGGGCATGGCCGCCGCCGAGCAGGTGTTCGCCGTGCTTGCCGGTGCTCAGCCGCCAGCTCCGAGCACCGAGACAGGTCAGCTCGAGCCAGTCCCTGTCGGGGCCGCCCGTGCCGACACGGTCCGCCTCGAGACGGCGCTGATCAAGCACCCGGGCGTGGGGCTTTCCCAAAACGGGGTGCACGAAAACACTGGGGGATTCGGGCACAAGGTTTTTGAAACACCCTCCACCCCCGATCCCGCCCGCAACCGCGCCGACTCCACCCATTTCACGCCCGATCCCACCGGCGACGGAGCGGCTTCTACCCTTCGCGCTACCCGGCCGGCCATCCCGGACATGGCTACCGCTGACATCGCTGTAGAAGCCCTGACCGTCTCCTATCCCGGACGCTCTGAGCCTGCGCTCGACGACGTGTCGCTGCGGGTCAAGGCAGGCGAAGTCGTGGCGCTCGCGGGTCCCAGCGGCTGCGGCAAGTCGACGCTGCTGGCGGTGCTGCTTGGTTTTGTCGCGGCCCAGTCGGGACTGGTGCGCATTGGCGCGCGCGACCTCGCCGAGCTCGATGCCGACGCGTGGCGCGCGCGGCTTGCTTGGATGCCGCAACGACCACACCTCCTCGCTTGCTCGATCGCCGAGAACGTTCGGCTCGGCCGCCAAGACGCCTCTGAGGAAGAGCTGGCAGCCGCCCTGGCCGCCGCCGGCCTGAGCGACGTCGTGGCCGGCCTGCCCGACGGCCTGGACACGGTCCTCGGTGAGCGCGGAGCCGGACTGTCGGCGGGCGAGCGCCAGCGTGTTGCCCTGGCGCGCGCGTTTCTGCGCGACGCGCCGCTGCTGCTGCTCGACGAGCCGACCGCCAACCTCGACGGACAGACCGAGCAGCAGGTGCTCGAAGCGATACAACGCCTCTCGACCGGCCGCACTGTGATCCTCGTCGCGCACCGGCCAGCACTGCTTGGCATGGCCGACCGTGTGGTGGACCTCGGCAGAGCGCCGGCGAGTCCTGCCGCAGCCGATCGAGCCGGCGCACTCGACACGGTAGAGGTGCCCGCATGAACGCTCGGGCAACCCCGCTCGTCTCACCTTCAGGCACTCCCGCGCCGCACGCCGCCAAGCGTCCACCCGAGGCGTCGCTGCGCCAGACATTTGCGATCGCGCGTCCCGCCGCCGCGCGCCTGGTGCTCGCGACGCTGCTTGGCGCCGGCTCGGTGGCGGCCGCGATCGGGCTGATCGCCACCTCGGCCTGGCTGATCTCGCGCTCCTCGCAGCGACCGCCTGAGTCGGTCGTCGCGGTGGCGATCGTCGGGGTTCAGTTCTTTGCGCTGTCACGCGGGCTGTGTCGCTACTTCGAGCGCCTCCTCGGCCACGACGCCGCCTTCCGCGTGCTGTCCAGTCTGCGGGTGGGCGTCTACGAACGCCTGGAGCGCCTGGCGCCACTCGGCCTGCCGGCTTTCCGCTCGGGCGAGCTGCTCTCACGGCTCGTACAGGACATCGATTCGCTGCAGGACCTGCTGCTGCGTGTGGTGCCGCCGTTTGCGATCGCACTGCTCGTCGGCGCGGGCACGGTGGCGCTCGTGTGGCTGATGCTGCCCGCCGCCGCCCTGATCCTGCTGGTCGCACTGCTGCTCGCCGGGGTGCTCGTGCCGTGGCTCACCGGAGCACTTGCCGCACGCGGCGAGGCGCTGCAAGCGCAGGCGCGCGGCGAGCTGAGCGCCGCGGTCGTCGACCTGATCGAGGGCGCGCCGGAGCTAGTGGCATACGGCGCCGCTCAAGAGCAACTGCAACGCACCTTGACGGCCGACGCAGAGCTGACGCGCATCGCCCGCGCCGGCGCGCGCACGGCTGGCATCGGCCAGGGGTTGACCACACTGTGTTCGGGACTGGCGATGTGGGGCGCACTGCTCGTCGGCGTCAATGCTGTGCGCACGGGCCACATGGACGGTGTGCTGCTGGCCGGCATCGCCCTGATCCCACTCGTGGCGTTCGAGCTGGTGAGCGGGCTTCCGGCGGCGACGCAAACCCTGCAGCGCGTGCGCCGGGCCGCAGCGCGGATACAGGAACTGCGCGAAACGCCGCCGCCCGTAGTGGAGCCCGAACGTCCACAGGCACTCCCCGCTGGGGGCGGCCTCACGGCACGTAACCTCAGCTGCTCCTATCCCAACAGTGGCCCGGTCCTCGACGGGATCGACCTCGACCTGAGCCCGGGCAGACGCGTCGCGCTCGTCGGCCCCAGCGGCGCGGGCAAGTCCACGCTTGCAGCCGTGCTCCTGAGATTCCTCGCCTATCGAGGCTCGGTGACGCTGGACGGCATGGAGATCGACGCGCTCGACGGTGACGACGTCCGACGAGTTGTGGGACTGGTCAGCCAGGACGTGCACATTTTCGACAGCACGCTCGAGCAGAACCTGCGCCTGGCCAAGCGCGACGCGAGTGAGGACGAGTTGCGCGACGCGCTGGCGCAGGCGCGACTGCTCGACTGGGTGAACTCGCTGCCCCGGGGACTTGCGACCGAGGTCGGCGAGCGTGGTGCGCGCATGTCCGGTGGCCAGCGCCAACGGCTCGCGTTGGCTCGCGCGCTGCTCGCCGATTTCCCGATCCTGATCCTCGACGAGCCGGGCGAGCACCTCGACACGGCCACCGCCGACGCGCTCGTGGCCGACCTGCTCGATGTGACGCGGGCGCGAACGACACTGCTGATCACACATCGCCTGGTTGGCTTGGAGCAGGTCGACGAGATACTGGCGATCGAGCAGGGCAAGATCGTCGAACGCGGCACACACGCGCAGCTGACGGCCCGCAGCCACTCAGCATGGTTCCGCCGCGCCATGGGTAATGGTGATGGAGGATGACCAACGACCTGGCGCGCTGGCAGTTCGCCACGACGAGCATCTACCACTTCCTGTTCGTGCCGGTCACGATCGGACTCGCCTTTCTGGTGGCGCTTCTGCAAACGGCGTGGCACCGCAACGAGAAGCCAGAGTACAAGCGCATAACGCGCTTCTTCGGCACTTTGCTCCTGATCAACGTCGCCGTCGGCGTCGTCACCGGCCTGGTGCAGGAGTTCGAGTTCGGGATGAACTGGTCAAGCTACTCGCGCTTCGTGGGCGACGTGTTCGGCGGTCCGCTGGCGATGGAGGGCCTGGCGGCGTTCTTCCTGGAGTCCACCTTCCTGGGCCTGTGGATCTTCGGCTGGGACCGGCTGCCCAAGCGCGTTCACCTCGCCTGCATCTGGCTCGTCGTCGCGGGCTCGATGCTCTCGGCGATGTTCATCTTGGTCGCCAACTCGTGGATGCAACACCCAGTGGGCTACGTCTTGAACAGCCACGGCCAGCCGGTGCTGAACAACGTATGGGCGCTGTTCACCAATCCAACTTTTCTGTGGGGGTACGTCCACGTAATCCTGGCCTCGCTCGTTACGGGCTCGCTGGTGATGCTCGCGATCTCAGCCTGGTATCTGCGCAAGGGCCGCGAAGTCGAGGCTTTCCACCACACCGCACGACTGTCGGTACTCGTGCTACTACCGGCGATCCTCTTGCAGATGTTCGTGGGCAACAAGCTCGGAGAGATCGAGGCCACCTACCAGCCGGCCAAGATCGCCGCGGCCGAGGCGCAGTGGAGCAACTGTCAGCCGTGCTCGTTCTCGGCATTTCAGATCGGCGGCGGCAACAACGACCAGACTCCGACCCAGGTCATCTCGATCCCACACCTGCTCTCGATCCTCGCGACCGGAACCTGGGATGGCGCGGTCGTGGGACTCAGCCAGCTGCAGAAGGAAGACGAAAAGAAGTACGGCCCCGGCAACTACATCCCGGACGTGTTCATCCAGTATTGGTCGATGCGCGTGATGGCCTATCTCGGCTCGGCGATCGCGCTGCTGGCACTGTGGGGTACGTGGCTGATCCACAGGGGCAGGCTCGACCGCTCCAAGTGGTTTTTGCGCGCGGGCCTGTTCGCGGTCGTGACACCATTTGTGATGAACACCGCCGGCTGGCTGTTGACCGAGAGCGGACGTCAGCCCTGGATCGTGCAGGGATTGATGAAGACAGTGAACGCCAACTCTCCCTCGGTCAGCTCACTCGACATCTGGATCAGCCTGATCGCGTTCGTGCTGGTCTACATCGGGCTTGGCGCGGCCGACCTGATCCTGATGCTGCGCTATTCGCGCAAGGGCCTCGACCCTGACGACGGCCCCGAGGGAACAGGCTCGGCCACGCAGGCCCCCACCCCGGTCATGAGCTACTGATGCGGCTGCACACGATCTGGTTCGTCATCCTTGCGATCTTCTGGGTCGGTTTTTTCGTGCTCGAGGGCTTCGATTTCGGCGTCGGCATGCTGCACACGATCGTCGGGCGCACAGACGAGCAGCGCAAACGCGCCCTGAGCACGATCGGCCCTTGGTGGGATGGAAACGAGGTATGGCTGATCGTCGCCGGCGCCGGCACGTTCGCCGCATTCCCCGGCTGGTACGCGACGATGTTCTCCGCGCTCTATCTGGCTCTGCTGCTCGTGCTGATCGCCCTGATGGCGCGCGGCGTGTCTTTCGAGTTCAAGGACAAGAGCGAGAGCCCCCGCTGGCGGAGCACATGGCGCTGGGCGATGACGATCGGCTGCCTGCTGATTCCCCTGCTGCTCGGCGTGGGCCTCGGCGACCTGCTGAACGGCCTGCCGATCGACTCCAGCCACGACTACACGGGCAACTTCTTCGGCCTGCTCACGCCCTATGGCCTGTGGACGGGCGTGACGCTGGTCGCCCTATGCCTTTTGCACGGAGCGACATTCCTCAAGCTCAGGACCACGGATGAGCTACGCGAGCGTGCCCGCGCGCTCGCCCGGCCGCTGGGCTGGGCGACGATCGCGCTGGTGATCGGCTGGGTGATCTGGACGCGCAGCGTCGCGGGCGGCCCCGACGTGCCCCAGCCGGTGGAGATCCTCGCGCTGATCGCGGCCTGCTTCGCCGCGCGACTGGCGATGACCGACCACGACGGCCTCTCGTTCGCCTCCTCGGCGGTCGCGATGGCCGCAACCGTAGGCTCGATCTTCATCGACCTGTATCCCAACGTGATGGTCTCGAGCACCAACGCCGCCTACGACCTGACCGTCAACAACTCGGCCTCCGGTCACTACGCGCTTGTCGTTATGACAGTGGTGGCGGTGATCTTCTTCCCGATGGTGCTGCTCTACCAGGGCTGGTCGTTTCACGTGTTCCGCGCACGCGTGCAGGCACCGGCGGAGCCGAAGGGATAGCTACCAGGCGTCGATGTTGGGACGCCGCTTACCTGCGCGCTCACGCCAGTCGACCGGCGGCGGATCGAACAGCGTCGCGATCCAGCGCCTCGAGTCGGCGGGATCGATCACGTCGTCGATCTCGCCGTAGGCGGCCATGTTGAGCCCCTCGCCGTGCGCGTAGGCCGCGGCGACCGTGGCCTGGAAGATGCGCTCGCGCTCCTTGGAATCCTCGATCGCGTCGAGCTCGCGGCGCATGCCGAGGCGCACGGCCCCCTCCAGCCCCATGCCCCCGAACTCAGACGTGGGCCAACCGACGGTGAACAGTGGCGCCTTGAACGAGCCGCCCGCCATCGCCTGCGCGCCGAGCCCGTAGCCCTTGCGCAGCACGATCGTGCCGAAGGGAATCTCCAGGTTGGCGCCGATCGTGAACAGGCGCGAGAAATGGCGCACGGTCGCTGTGCGCTCGGCGTCCGGGCCGACCATGAAGCCGGGCGTGTCGCACAGGAACAGGACAGGCAGCCCAAACGCGTCACACAGCTGCAGGAAGCGCGCCGCCTTGTCGGCCGCGTCGGCGTCGATCGCGCCGCCGAGATGTGAGGGATCGTTGGCAACGATACCGAGCGGCTTGCCGTCGATGCGCGCGAGCGCGGTAACCATCCCGGCCCCGAAGCCGTCGCGCAGCTCGAGCACCGAGTGCTCGTCGCAGAGACCGTCCAGGACCTTGCGCACCTCATAGGCGCGCTTGCGCTGCTCGGGCACGATCTCGCGAAGCGAACCCTGGTCGGGCACTGTGAAATCGGCAATGGGTCCATGGAAGTAGGAGAGGTAGCGCTTGGCTGCGGCCACCGCGGCTCGGTCGTCGGCGACGCGCAGATCGACCACACCGTTTGTGTGCTGCACGTCGATCGGCCCGACTTCGCCCGGCTCGAATACGCCGAGGCCGCCGCCCTCGATCATCGCGGGGCCGCCCATGCCGATGCTCGAGTCCTCGGTGGCGATCACCACGTCGCAGCAGCCGAGCAGCGCGGCATTCCCGGCGAAGCAGTAGCCCGACGCGATCCCCACGAGCGGCACCAGGCCACTGAGACGGCCAAACAGATGGAAGGCGCGACAATCCAGCCCGGCGACGATCGGGAAATCGACATCGCCGGGACGTCCTCCCCCACCCTCGGCGAACAGCACGACCGGCAGCCGGCGCCGCTCGGCTATCTCGAACAGGCGGTCCTTCTTGAGGTGCCCGCGCATCCCCTGGGTGCCGGCGAGCACGGTGTAGTCGTAGGACATGGCCACGCAGGGCCTGCCGTCGATCTCCGCGACGCCCGCGACCAACCCGTCCGCGGGCGTCTTCTCGATCAGCTCCTGCTTGGCACGACGCCGCTCCTGGGCGGCAAACAGCAGCGGCCCGTACTCGACATAGCTGCCCTCGTCGACGAGTTCCGCCAGGTTCTCACGTGCCGTGCGCCGCCGGCGCGCGCGACGACGCTCGACGACCTCGGGCCGTGCCGCGTCCAAACCAAGCTCATGCCGTGCGCGCACCGCCGCCAGGTCGGCACGCACCGTATCGCTCCCTCCGGGCGCCGCATCGAGCTTGCCCTGGACGCGAGGCGCACCATCGGGTGCATCCTCAAACCGCGTGTCCACCGAAGGCCCCCCTTTGCGTGCACCCCCAAAGTCATCATCCACTTCAGGCCCCCCTTTACCGGCACCCCCAAACTCAACATCCACATCAGGCCCCCCTTTGTGCGCCCCGTTGACGGGGTGATCGTGGGCCGCCAGCACCACAAGCAGGTCTCCCGCCTCGATCGCATCTCCCGCGGCGACCTGGACCCGCTGCACGATCCCGTCGCTCTCGGCAAGGACCTCGTGCTCCATCTTCATCGCCTCCAGCACGACAAGCACTTCGCCGGCTTGCACCGAAGCGCCGGGAGTGTGTTCGATCGCCACGACCACGCCGGCAAACGGAGCGCTGACCTCTAGCTCGACGGGGGTAGGCACCGCGCCATCATTGCGCACAGAGGGCAATCGCCGAGGACCCCTGTCGCGTGATTTCGCTCGATCGCCCCACCTTTCTGCCAGCACGCCACCTCACCGGAGCAGCGGTCCCGTTAGGGTTGGTCGAGCGATGCCCCAACAAGACTCACCGCCACCACTCCAGACCCAGCACTCACGATCGAGGTCGTGGCCGGCGCCGGCACGCGACGTGCGCGCTCTCTACTACAAGCACTTCGGCGACCGTCGCAAGGAGCGCCAGCTGTTTGCCACCGGCGCCTTCTTCTTGACGTTCGCCAGCGTGCGCGGCATCACGCACGCGATCCGCGCCGAACGTGGCCCCTTCAAGAACATCACTCCCGGCGGCCGCCATATCCACCACATGACCTTCGGCATCGCCGGCTTGCTGACGGTCGGCTACCTGTGGATGCTGGAGATCGGCGTCTCCGAAGAACGCCGTTCTTCGCGCATCACCGCAGCCGCATACGGCGCCGGCGCGGCGCTCACGCTCGACGAGTTCGCCCTGTGGCTCAACCTCGAAGACCTCTACTGGGCAAAGCAGGGCCGTGAGAGCATCGACGCGGTGGCCTTGTTCGGCTCGCTCCTAGTCCTCAGCATGCTCAGCAAGGGCTTCGTCAAGGAGCTGCCGCAGGCGCTACCCACGCCCGGCTCGGGCGCCGGGTCACCTCTAGTCGCATAGCACCCCGGGAACGCCGATCCGTGCCCGCGCCCAGACGAAGGCTAAGGGCCTACCGGGATAGGTTCTAAGGTGAGGCGCATGGCCGCCGGCTGGGATGAGACCGCCAGGGAGCGCACGCACCCCAACCTGATCCTCGCCGTGCTCGCGCTCGGCGGCCTTGCCTACGCGATGCTCAGCTCGGCGGTGCTGCCGGCGCTGCCGACCTTCCAGCACGCGCTGCACACGAGCGAGACGGGAGTCACCTGGCTGCTGACGGCCTATCTGCTGGCCGCGTCTGTCGGCACGGCGATCCTTGGCCGGCTTGGCGACATGTACGGCAAGGAGAAGATGCTCCTGTGGACGCTCGTGATCCTCGCGGCCGGGACGCTTCTGTCGGCTGTGTCGAGCTCGCTGGCCGTGGTCGTCATCGGACGCTTCATCCAAGGCGCCGCCGGCGGCATCTTTCCGCTTGCGTTCGGGATCGTGCGCGACGAGTTCCCGCGCGAGAAGGTGGCGGGCAGCATCGGCCTGCTGTCGGCGATCCTCGGCGTCGGCGGTGGCGCCGGGATCGTGCTGGCGGGCGTGATCATCGAGCACCTCGACTACCACTGGCTGTTCTGGCTCCCCTTGATTCCCACGGTGCTCGCGGCGCTGGCCACATGGCGCTTCATCCCCGAGTCCCCGGTGCGGGTCCCCGGACGCGTCAACTGGCTTGCCGCGACCTTGATGACGATTGGCATGTCGATC
The DNA here is from genome assembly GCA_963725265.1 of uncultured Solirubrobacterales bacterium. Taxonomy (GTDB): domain Bacteria; phylum Actinomycetota; class Thermoleophilia; order Solirubrobacterales; family Solirubrobacteraceae; genus Palsa-744. The sequence continues at coordinate 269,203 of CAVRXP010000001.1, read as the reverse complement.
GTGCTGATCTCGATCAGTCAGACCACGACGTGGGGCTGGGGATCCCCCAAGACGCTCGGCCTGCTCGCCGCCGGTATCGCCGTCACCGCTGCCTGGATAGCTGTAGAGGTGCGCAGCAAGAACCCCTTGATCGACATGACGATGATGCGCATCAGGGGCGTGTGGACGACCAACGCGTCCGCCTTCCTGCTGGGCGCGGGCATGTACGCGTCGTTCATCGTGATCCCCCAGATCGCGCAGCTGTCGAAGAGCACCGGCTTTGGCTTCGGCGCCTCCGTCGTCGTCTCGGGCCTCTACCTGCTGCCGCTGACGATCGGGATGACGATCCTGGGCCTGTCGGCCGGACGGATCTCGGGTCGCTATGGCTCGCGCAGCGCGCTTCTGGTGGGAACTGCCTTCACGACCGCGTCCTTCGCGTTGCTCGCGCTCGCTCACAGCCATCCCTACGACCTGCTGATCGCCGCCGGCCTGCTCGGTGTGGGGGTCGGCCTTGCCTTCGCGGCACTCGGCAACCTGATCGTGCAGGCGGTCTCCCCGGAGCAGACCGGCGTGGCAAGCGGCATGAATACCGTCATGCGCACGCTCGGGGGTGCTCTCGGGGGTCAACTCTCGGCAACCTTCATCGCCGCCAACACGGCCAAAGGCCTGCCGACGGTCACCGGCTTCACCGACACTTTTCTGATGGCAACCGGTTTCCTACTCATCTGCCTGTTGGCGGGCTTTCTCGTGCCCAAGCAACTGGGCGAACGGACGGGAGCGGACTTCACCCACGAAGAGGTCACCGCCGGCGCCCCCGCGGCGGAGGGCGCCACCGGCTGATCCAGCGCGCTACTCGGCGTCGGGCCAGTTCGCGCTGCCCATCACGCCGTCGCCGTCCTCAGGCTTGGGTCCGCCGATCGCGACGACGTCCAATCCATCCGGGCCGGCCTCGAACGCGCGCACTACCTCCGGTGCCACGCGCACCACATCCCACTGACTCAGCTCCAGGACCTCGTCGTCGAGCAGCACGCGTCCGGAGCCGGCCACGACGACATAGGCCTCCTCCTGCTCACGATGACTGTGAGCCATCGGGCTGCGCAGGTTCGCGCTGTAGCGGAAGAGGCTCACGCCGAGATCGCGCGAGTCGAGGTGTTTGCGCCCGAAGCGCCCCTCGATGCCGGGAGCCCGCTCGCCGACAGAGTCCTCGATCTCAAACAGGTTCACGGTGGCGTAACGAGACATTTTCTCTCCTTGGTCGGGTGGGATCGCGAGCTTCAGCTCCACCATAGCTCCCGCGCGTGAAGGGCCGCGGTAGCCCATCCAACCCTCCCGCAACGCACCCCGACTACTGGTCGGCGGCGGTCGTCTGCAGCGGACACCCGGTATCGAACGAGCACGAAAGGCTCACGATGTCCTGACGCGGATTGCTCACGGGACGCTTGGAGTGCTCGCAGGTCTGCTCGCCCATGTTGCCAGACGGACACAGCCAGCCACCGTAGAGCGTGTATGAATTAGCCGAAAAGCCGTTGTTCACATACTTCCCCTTACCCTCGGCAATCGCCTTGAGGATCCCCTTAGCGACGGCGCACCTGACACTCCCGCTGGCGATATAGACGCCGTACTTGGTGTCTTTGGCGTAAAACGTCGCGCAGCGGCTCGAGGAGTGCGTGTCCGAAGCCGACACACCCGGCGCCATTGCCAGGCAGAGAACCGCAAGACACCCTACGACGGAGACCGACAAACCCCCGCGGCGACCCACCGGTACGGCGATCATTTACCGCGGCCGCGAGACGGTCGCGGCGGCCGCTGCGGATAGCGCTCGCGCTCGGCAGCCGTCATCTTGCGGATCGTAAGCGATCCATCCTTGACCTGCGAGCGGATCTCCTCCAGCTTCTCGCGGCGACGCGCAGCCGCACGATCTGCCTGCGTGAGCATCCCTCCACGTTAGCGGGTCGAGCGGACCCAACCAAGCACTGCAAGAGCACCGCGCTGAGAACGTATCTCGTCTCAGCTCAAGCGTGGCCTGCCATCTGGCGTTCGTCGAAAAATGCGTGTTCGCGCTTGCCCAGCTCGGTCAGGGGCGGAGCACTCTCGAAATGCTCTGCCGATATAGACCCCCACTGCGTGCCGGCACGCAGCTGTCCGATTACCGACACCACCCCTATCTCGATGCGGCCCATCGCGGTGTACTCGGGCGACATGGTGGTGTAGCGCAGGGCGTTGGCCGACGGCCCGTTAAGCGAGCATCTGCGTTCGATCCTCCTTGCCGCGTACTCCGGAGTGATGGTGAAATGCCGATCCGCACACAGCAACCCCCAGTCTTCCCGCCAAAAGGCGAACACTTCCTCGGGGCTGACGGGATCTGTGGACTTGAAGAACCCAGCCTCCACGCACGCCCGCCACGTTCCCAGCATGTCGTTACGCCAGCACTTGTGCACCACCTCATCCATCATCTGGATCTGCTCGGGGCCGAAGCGCTTGACGCAGCCGAAATCTAGGAAGCTCACGCTCCCGTCCTCGTGGAAGATGTAGTTGCCAGGATGGGGATCGGCGTTGAAAAGGTGGAGGTTGCGATAGGTGCCGTAGGCGAAGCGGTAGATCGCCTCACCCCACTGGTCGCGCAGCTCTTGCCCGGCCAGGAGGGCCTCACTCCAAGACCATCCTCGCATCAACTCCTGTGTCAGCACGCGACCGGTGCACAGCTCACCTACCACCTCGGGCACGTGGATGAACGGATGTCCACGATAGTAATCGGCAAACTTGGCCTGATTGGCTGCCTCCAGCCGATAGTCGAGCTCCTCGACGATGCACTCACTCATCTCACGCGCCGCGCCGCGCAGGTCGAAGCTAAGCCTGCGCGGGGAGATCCCACCGACAGTCAGGCTCAGAAAGGTCGCCAGCAATTCTGTGTTCCTCAGGTCGGCACAGATCGCCTCCGCCGCCCCCGGATACTGGATCTTGACCGCGACTTCGCGACCGTCGTGCAGTTGTGCCGCGTGGACCTGGCCGATCGAAGCGGCGGCAAGCGGCTCCCAGTCAAAGCAGGCGAAAGCGTTCTCAGTCGGCTGCCCAAGCTCGCGCTCGAGCACCTGGCGCGCGAGCTGGGGCGCCATCGGCGGCGCGTCGTCGCAAAGACCCGCCAGCGACGCCTGGTAGATCGACTGAAGCTCGGCCGGCACCGCGGGACTCAACGCTACGAACGAAAGCATCTGCCCAGCCTTCATAAGCGCCCCCTTGGAGTGGCCGAGCAGCTCGGTGTAGCGCTCGGCCGAGCGCTCGTGGAACTTGACTCGGTCGGCAGCCGTCGTGCGACCGCGCAGCCTGGCCACCAGCGCCTCGCCGGCGCCGCGAGCCGCGAGCCCCACAAGCGGAGCTGCACGGCGCAAGCGACCCCGGCCGATCCCGTCGCCACGCACGTCGGGTGTATCCCGAAGCTTTAAATCGAACATGCCCCCCACCTCCTGTTCAACCCGCCAAACCTGACCCATTCCGAGTGTATGCTTGAGAGTCAAACATGTCAACCACTAGGCGTGGTCGCACATCCGAGGCTGTCGCTTAGGCGCCGACGTAGGCTGCGAGGTACTCGCCGGTGAGCGTGGAGCGAGCGGCGACGAGCTCTGCGGGCGTGCCCTCGAAGACGATCCTCCCGCCGTCGTGCCCGGCGCCAGGCCCGAGATCGACGATCCAGTCGGCGTGCGCCATCACCGCCTGGTGGTGCTCGATCACGATCACCGACTTGCCGGAGTCCACAAGCCGGTCGAGCAGCTCGAGCAGCTGCTCGACGTCGGCGAGGTGCAGGCCGGTCGTCGGCTCGTCGAGGATGTAGACATTGCCAATCTCTGCCATCTGCGTAGCCAGCTTCAGCCGCTGGCGCTCGCCGCCGGACAGCGTAGGTAGCGGCTGGCCGAGCTTGAGGTAGCCGAGCCCGACGTCGGCGAGCCGCTCCAGGACCTTGTGCGCCGCCGGCGTCTGCGCCTTGCCGGCGCCGAAGAACTTCTCGGCCTCGACCACCGACATCGCAAGCACCTCGCTGATGTCCTTGCCGCCGAGCTTGTACTCAAGCACCTCGGCCTGGAAGCGCTTGCCCTCGCACACCTCGCAGGGAGCAGCAACACCGGCCATCATCGCCAGGTCGGTGTAGATCACGCCGGCCCCGTTGCAGTTAGGGCAGGCGCCCTCGGAGTTGGCGCTGAACAGCGCCGGCTTCACGCCGTTCTCCTTCGCGAATGTCTTGCGGATCGGATCGAGCAGCCCGGTGTACGTCGCCGGGTTGCTGCGCCGCGACCCCTTAATCGCCACCTGGTCGATCGAGACGACCCCATCGCGAGGCGGGTGGGATTTGACAATCGAGCCGTCGATCAGCGAGCTCTTGCCCGAGCCGGCAACGCCGGTGACGACGACCAGCACGCCAAGTGGAATGTCGACGTCGACGTCCTGCAGGTTGTGGGTGCTGGCAGCGCGAACCTCGAGCGCGCCGTCCGGTGTCCGCACCTGCTGCTTGACGGTGGCGCGGTCGTCGAGGTGGTGGCCGGTGATCGTGTCGCTCCCCCTGAGTCCCTCGACGGTCCCCTCGAACATCACCTCGCCGCCGTCTGCCCCGGCCTTCGGCCCAAGGTCGACGACATGGTCGGCGATCGCGATCGTCTCCGGCTTGTGCTCCACGACGAGCACGGTGTTGCCCTTGTCGCGCAACTGCAGTAGCAGCTCGTTCATCCGCTCGATGTCGTGGGGATGCAGCCCGATCGTGGGCTCGTCAAAGACGTAGGTGACGTCGGTGAGCGAGGAGCCAAGCTGGCGGATCATCTTGACGCGTTGAGCCTCTCCGCCCGAGAGCGTGCCCGACGCGCGCTCGAGCGAGAGGTAGCCGAGCCCAATGTCCACAAACGAGTCGAGCGTCGCTCCCAATGCCTCGAGCAGCGGCGCGACCGACTTGTTCTCCAGCTTGCCCACCCATGCGGCGAGATCGCTGATCTGCATAGCGCATGCCTCAGCGATGTTGATCCCCTTGATCTTCGACGAGCGGGCCTGCGCGCCGAGCCGGGCGCCTTCGCACTCGGGACAGACGCTGAAAGTAACCGCCCGTTCCACAAAGGCGCGGATGTGGGGCTGCAGCGAGTCGACATCCTTAGAGAGCATCGACTTTTGGATTCGCGGGATCACCCCCTCGTAGGTCAGGTTGACGCCGTCGACCTTGATCTTGGTCGGCTCCTTGTGGAGCAGATCGCCCAGTTCCTTCTTGGTGAACTTCTTGATCGGCTTGTCGGGATCGAAGAAGCCGCAACCCAGGAAGATCCGCCCGTACCAGCCGTCCATGCTGTAGCCGGGGATCGTGAGCGCGCCGTCTCTAAGGGACTTGCTGTCGTCGTAGAGCTGAGTGAGGTCGATGTCGTTTACCGAGCCGCGACCCTCACAGCGCGGGCACATGCCGCCGAGGACGCTGAAGCTGCGCTTCTCTTTCGTCGTGCGCCCAGCGCGCTCGAACGTGACCGCCCCAGCGCCCGAGATCGAAGCGACGTTGAAGGAAAACGCCTGGGGCGAGCCGATGTGCGGCTTGCCGAGCCGGCTGAAGAGAATGCGCAGCATCGCCCCTGCGTCGGTAGCGGTGCCGACGGTGGAGCGAGCGTCGGCGCCCATCCGCTCCTGGTCGACGATGATCGCGGTCGTCAGCCCTTCGAGCACGTCGACCTCGGGCCGCGCCAGCGTCGGCATGAACCCTTGCACGAAGGCGCTATAGGTCTCGTTAATCAGCCGCTGGGACTCCGCGGCGATCGTCCCGAACACCAGCGAGCTCTTGCCCGAGCCGGACACACCGGTGAACGCCGTCAGCCGGCGCTTGGGGATCTCGACACTGATGTCCTTGAGATTGTTGACGCGAGCGCCGTGCACACGGATCGCCTCGTGACTGTCGGCGGAATGTGGCTCGGGCGAGCGCGTGTTCGTTGTCTTGGCCTTGCTCACTGAGCTCACCCTAGCTGCGACTCGTGACCGGCGCTTCTCGATTCCTGATCGGTTTGGTCACCTGTTTCGCCACGCATGACGGCATCCCGGCGGCACCTCGCCCCTACTTTCAGGCACTAGTTGTCCTGCACGCGCAGTGCGACGCGCCCAATGCCGAACGGGACCTCGACCTCCGCATCGGTGCGCCCGGGATGAAGGTCAAGCAGCGTGCTCAACAGCAGCAATGGGGTCCCCGCGGCCCATGCTTGAGGACGCGAGGCCGTCAGGAACGCCACGGGAACCGACGTCACCGAAGCGGGGTAGCCGGCAAAGACCTCGGGCAGGCGATGCTCGAAGTACGGTGCCGCGCGCAGCATCGCGACGGCGATGGTGCTCGCCGCATCGTTGTGGCCATAGCGCGCGAGACCGGCGGCGATCAGCGAGTTCTCGTGGGGCCAGACGGTCCCTGTGTGATAGCCGAGCGGGTTGTAGCCCGCCTCGCTGATACCGAGGGTTCGCACTCCCCAGCCGGAGTAGAGCTGCTCGTCGAGCAGCCGCTCGGCGGTCGTGGCTGCCTCGCTGTCGTCCAGCATTCCCGACCACAGCAGATGTCCGATGTTGGAGGTCAGGCTGTCCACCTGACGCTTCTCGCCGTCCAGCGCCAGTGCATGACAGCCACGCTCCGGCATCCAGAAATCGCGGCGGAAGCACTCGCGTAGGTCGGCGGCTTGATGCTCCAGGCGCAGTGCAAGCGCCTCGTCGCCCCACACCTCACGGGCCAGGCGGGCGCAGCGACGACGCGCGTCGTACACGTAGCCCTGGATCTCGCAGGTCGCGATCGGCCCCTGAGCCAATGTGCCGTCGGCGAACTGGATCGCGTCCCAACTGTCCTTCCAGCACTGGTTGGCCAGCCCGGTGGCCGGGTTGCGGCGCGCGTACTCGATGTATCCGTCGCCGTCGGCGTCCCCGCTGTCATCGATCCAGTCAAGCGCCGCACGAGCATGGGGCTCGAGCGCGCGGACGAGCTCGTCGTCGCCCGACCAGCGGTGGTACTCCTCGAGGAGGATCAGGAACAGCGGCGTTGCGTCGGCGCTCCCGTAGTACGGGGAGTGCGGACGCTCCCCGCGCGCGGTGAGCTCGCCGAAGCGCAGCTCGTGCAGGATCTTGCCCGGCTCCTGTTCGTGGAAGTCGTCGCGCACCTGCGCCTGGCGAGCCGCGAGCACGTGCAGGGTGGTGGCGGCCAGCTCGGGCAGGTAAGGCAGCGCCTGGAAGCTCGTGATCAGGCTGTCGCGGCCGAAGAGCGCCATGAACCACGGCAGCCCGGCCGCCGGGAGGGTGGCGCCCTCCAAGAGATCGGGATGCAGTCGCAGCGCGCCGAGATCGCTGAGGCTCGCGCGGTATGTGTGCGCCAGTGCCGTGTCCTGTGTCTGCAACATCGGCGCCCGGGCCAGCCACTCCTCGAGCTCGGCCGACTTGGCTGCGCCCAACTGCGACAGGGCTCCCCGCGGCTCACGCTGTGCGAACGAGACACCCGATTGTGCGGCAAAGGGGGTAATGGTGAAAGTGGTCGACCACAGCTCGCCGGGGGCGAGCAGCAACGAGTAAGCAAAGCCCTCACGGGTCACCGCCGCGGGACTGCTGGCAGAGATCGCGATCGAGCGCCGGAAGCCGGCACACTCATAGGCAAGCGTGAGAGTGCGATCGTCGTGGTGGCAACTCACCTCGCGCTTTGAAACCGTGCCGTCCTTGACCTCGAACAGATCGGCGAAATCGGTGTCAACCTCGAGCATCACCCGCATCTCACTGCTCTCATGACGGTGGTTGGTCACTGAGATCTCCTCCATCCACACGTGGTCGATGAGTCGCCGGCGCATGATCGAGCATGGCGCCTCCTGATCCGGCCCCACGCGCGGAGTCAGGAAGAACTGAGCGGAGAAGTGCGCACTCTGGTCAAGGCCCAGGAGCTCCAGCGGGGCCTCGCCCGTGCGCAAGGTCGGCACCTCGCCCATACGCAAGACCCAGCGCGAGAGGAAGCGAGTGTCCTCGCTGTAGAAGCCATGCTCGCGACCAGCCTCCTCACGCACGTCGCCGAGGCGGTCGCCGACGACGAAGGTGCTGCCGTCCAGCACGCTCAGAGTGCGCTCAGACAAGCTCGAGGGTCTCTGACGGCTGGCGCGTCCCTGATGGCTGACGCATCACCGATCGGTAGGCAGACTCATAGGCGGCGGCCACCACATCGACATCGCAGTGTGCGGCGACCCAGGCACGACAGTCCCGCGCGGCGATAGTGGGGAGCTGGGCGACCGCCGCGCCCATCGCCTGCTCGTCCTCGACAAGAAACCCGGTCTTTCCGTCGAGGACGAGCTCGCGGGCGGCGCCCTCGGGGAAGGCGATCACCGGGGTTCCGCAAGCCAGCGCCTCCACCATCACCATCCCGAAGGGCTCCTCCCAGCGGATCGGCATGAGCAGCGCGCGGGCGCCGGCGAACAGCGAGCGCTTGACCGAGCCACCAACCTCCCCCACGAAGCGAACGCGCTCGCCATCGATGTGTGGCGCTATCTCGCGGTCGAAGAACGCCTGCTGACCAGGCTGGATGACCCCCGCCAGGACAAGTGGCACACCGGCGATGCGCGCGGCGGCGATCGCGCGGTGAGGGCCCTTCTCGACAGTCATGCGCCCGATCCACAAGAGATAGTCATCCTTGTGTTCGCACAACGGCCACGCCCGCACGTCGATGGGATTTGGAATCGCGCCGATCGAGTGAAGCCCCGTCGGCGCCGATTCGAGTTGCGCACGGCTGATGCCCACGAGCGCCGCCTTGTGTCCGTGGCGGGCATAGAAGGCCGCGGTACTGGCGGTGAACTGCCCGTGCAGGGTGTGCACGATCGGCGTGTCGATGCGATCGGCCATCGCCAAAGCCGTGAAGCCGCAGTGATCGTGAACCACATCGAAGCGGCGATCGTAGGAGGCAAGGTCGATCTCCTCGAACGCCCGCGCGACGTGATCGACCTCGTAGAGCGAACGCTCGATCTCATCGGGGTGAGACTCCTCGAGCAGAGTCACAACATGCGCGCTCGACACAGAGCCCGGGGCGCAGAACAGCGTGACCGAGTTCCCTCGCCGGACAAGCGCCTCGGTCAGTGCGTCGACCACCGACTCCACACCCCCGTACCCAGGCGGAGGAACTGAGATCCAAGGTGGAGCGAGCATCGCGACGTGCAGTGGCGCCCCGGCTGGTCGGGACGACCTCGTGGCAACGGAATATTTCGGCGTGCTCCCCGAGGACCAACGGGGGGACGTACGGCCAGACCCTGCAGCCACGGCATTCACAGACGCTCCTCACGAGCCTCTCAAGGGCCGCGGTCGCGAGGCAGAGAGGTCAGGAAGGACCCGGCGAGCGCACGATCGCAGCCTGTTCTGGGCGCGATGGACATCTCCACCGTACCAGTGGAGAGCGGCACGGCTCGAGCTGTGGTCGTCTGTATCGCCTCCACCGTCCGCTCCCGGCGAGAGTATCCGGTGGATGACGCTGCCCTTCGCCGTCGACTGGCCGACGATCGCCTCGTTGGCAACCGCGGGTGGGACGCTCGTGTTGGCCGTCGCGACATTCTCCTCTGTGCGCTTTGGACAGCGCTCGACACGTATCGCGGAGCGTTCGACGGCGATTGCCGAGCGAGCGCTGTTGCTCGGGCTGCGGCCGGTTATCGCTCCCTCGCGTGTGACCGATCCGCCCGAGACGGTCCGCTTCGGCGAGGGACGGATGGTGACCGTCGATGGCGGTATGGCCGCGGTCGAGTACGAGGACGAGAACTACTACTTCGCGCGCGAGGAGAACGACCAGTGGCGCCCCGGCGTCGTCCGCCACTGGCCACTTGAAAGCACCGACCCACGCGAGCGCTAGCAGGCGATCCGGCTTACCGGGGCAGGTGAAATGGGACCGTGGTAATGACGATGCCCTCATAAGCGATGAGCGAAGTGCGCAGGCGTGCGGCGGTGCGGTTGTGCAGGATCCGCTGCCAGCGCTTGGCGACGACGATCTCGGGCACGACGAGCGTGAGGGTCACGTCGGGGCGTTGGCGGTGCAGGGCGGCGATGTAGTTGGCTAGCGGCGCGACGGTGGAGCGGTATGGAGACACCACGACCTCGAGCGGCAGATGCTCGCCCCAGGCATGCCACGCGCGGTGGAAGCGCTTGGCCTCTTCCTCGGTGGGACTTACGTGCAGCGCGAGCACCGGCTGGGCGAGCGAGACGGCATAGGCAAGCGCGTGCAGCGCCGCGAGGTCGAGCACGGCGACGGGGACGACGGCGAAGCTGTGCACCTCGGACGGGTCGTCCTGCGTCTCGGCCAGGTGTGCGGAGACCTCCGGGCGCAGCCGCGGCGGCGTTACGCGCGTCGTTCGCTTGTGCCCGTCCAGCTCGGGTCGTGGCGCATCGGGTCGTGGCGTGAGCGCTTCGCGCGCGCTCACATAGTGCGCGTGCACGCGCCCGCACGCCAACACGATTAGCGGAACCAGCACCACCACGACCCAGGCGCCCTCGGTTAGCTTGGTTGCCGTGGCGATCAGCACGACTAGTGCAGAGAGAACCGCACCGAGCAGATTGGTGGCCAGCGCCGAGCGCCACTTCGCCTCGCGGTGGCGCCACCAGTACGCGACCATCCCGCTCTGGGCGAGCGTGAAGGCAAGGAATACACCGATCGCGAAAAGTGGGATCAGCGGAGCGGTGCGCCCGCCGAAGGCCGCGTAGATCAACGCCGCGGGAACGGCGAGCACGAGGATGCCGTTGCTGAACGCGAGGCGATCGCCCATGCGCAGGAACAGTCGTGGGACGTAGCCGTCGCGGGCCATGAAGTACAAGAGCCGCGGGAAGCCGTTGAACGCCGAGTTGGCGGCTACGAGCAGCACGAGCGTCGTTGCCAACTGCACGAAGCCGTAGGGAATGCCACCACCGACGCTGTCGTGCGCGATCTGGGAGAGCACCGTCTGACTGTCACTCGGGGCGGCGCCGTCGAAATGGGCGACGAGCACGACGCCGATGAACATCGAGATCAAAAGTCCCATCATCACCGTGAGCGTTTGGCGGGCATGTCTGGCTTGTGGAGGACGGAAGACGGGGACCGCGTTTGAGATCACCTCGATCCCGGTCATCGCCGTCGCCCCGGAGGCAAACGCGCGCAGCACAAGCAGCACGCCGAGCGCCTCGGTGGCCCGGTGCGGTGCCGCAGCGGTGGGGTGAAAGCCGTGGGAGCCCGCCTTTAGGAGACCGGCGATCACGACCAGTGCGATCGCGACCACAAATAGGTAGGTGGGAGCGGCGAAGGCCGCGCCGGCGTCGCGTACGCCGCGCAGGTTGCCGGCCACCAACAGCACGATCACCACCAGGCCGATCTCCACTCGTGCCGAGGCAAGCGACGGTATCGCCGAGGTCACGGCTTCCACACCGGAGGCGACCGACACGGCGACCGTGAGGATGTAATCGAGGATCAGCCCGGCGCCCGCTAGCAGGCCCCACCTGCGGCCGAGGCTGTCGCTCGCGACGATGTAGGAGCCTCCACCGTGCGGATAGGCGCGGATCACCTGGCGGTAGCCGAGGCCGACAGACAGCATCAGTACCGCGAGGGCGGCTCCGATCGGCAGCGAGAGCTTCAGCTCGGCCGAGCCGGCGAGCACAAGGATCGCCATCATCGCTTCCGGTCCGTAGGCCACCGAGGAGAGCGCGTCGGGCGAGAGCACGGCGAGGGCGAGCAGGCGGCCCATGCGCTCCTCCGCGATCGCCGTGCTGCGCAGCGCCGGGCCGATCAAGGTTCGCCGCAGCGTGTGGGCGACACGGCTCGAGCGCGAGTCGGTCTCTCCCGCCTCGACCGTCGCTTCGAGCTCGTCGTCATCCGCCTCGCGCAGCGTGCTGCGGATGTGCACGAAACGTCCGCTGCGCGATTGCTGCGGATCGGCGAAATCGAGATGGCGATCGACGGGCAGCGCACGCTCCCAGACCTGCCGGGGCGGCATGCACCCCGTCCAGTCGCGTCCGACCTCGCTCAGTGCGGTCAGAGCACGTTGGTCGAGCTCGGGCAGCTGTGCGTTTGCCGTGACCGTCGAATCGGACCCACCCATCCCGTTCTCCCCTGGGACCCCGTCCTCCCCTGGGATCCCGTTCTCCGCTGGGCCGTCGCTTGAGCTACCAAGTGGCCTGTCGCGGTCGCCCGTGCTGTCGGAAGGTGGGCTTGACAAGGGCTAGCTGACGAGTCCGAAGGTTATGGGCGGCCCAGCTTCATCCAGTGGCCGTTGTTCGCTGCGGTGTTTGCCGCGGGGTCAGTCTACGGTTGTTCGCTGATCGTGTCGACGCGATCGGGGTAGAAGGCGACGTGGTCCTTGATCTGTGCGACTGGCGCATGGGGATCTCGATATGTCCAGATGGCGTTGACCGAGCGCTCGCCTCCGGCGGGGATGCTGTAGTAGCTGGCGTCCCCCTTGAACGGGCAATAGCTTGCGTGCTCGGTCTCTTCGATCTGCGCCCGATCGACGTCGTCGAGTGGGATGTACTGGACCGGCGGATAGTCGGCCTCGCGTAGCGTGAGCGCGTTGTGCGTGTCGGCGAGGACTCGGCCCGCGATCGAAACGACGATCCGCGCCGGGTTCGGCTCGATCGTGATCGGGTGGTCCGGCCCCGGTTGCTTGATTGGCTTCTCGGTCATGGCTTGCCTTCCTCGTGCTTGGAGCCGCGCGGGCGGGACCGGGCCGAGTGCGGATCGACCATCCTGTCCATCGTCGGCCTTATCACCTTACTCATTCCGTGTATAGGTGAGCGTGTTTTTTGGTGCGCATCCGCGCAGCCCACGATTGGGACTGGCGCCCGTGGGGGCGGGGCATCCGTGCCCCGCCGCCGAGCCACGTGCAAGCCCCACGCACGCTCATCAGGTTGCGTGCCTCGGTATCGCGATGCAGTCCCCGTTGCACCCCTCAGGCACGCGGAGTCCGCCGACGAGAGGCCAATGACTGCCCAACGCTTGCGCAATGTCGCGCTTGCACCAGCCCAAGGAGCTGACACCTGTGCACAGGAAACCTGGCCATCCCCGCAGAGTGGAACGTCATGGCCATGTCGCGCGTGTGCGGCGCTCGACGTTGGCGCTCGTCTGCGCGCTGAGCGCCGTACTCATGCTGGGTCCCGCGGCTTCCGGGGCATGGGCCGGGTCGCTCTTCTCGCGACTTCCACACGAATTGACCGAAACGCGCTACGGAGCCTTCGCCGCCGAGCTGCCCGACGGCAGGGTTCTGATCGCGGGCGGCGGCAACACGAGCATTTTGCAGAGTGCCGAAGTCTTCGACCCGACGACCGAAGAATTCGCGGCCCTGACCCACAGCATGGTCAATACACGCGAGGATGGGGCCACGGCGACGCTTCCCGGCGGCGACGTGCTCTTGCTGGGCGGCTACACCGGCAGCTACTCGAACAGCGCGGAAGTCTTCAACGTCAAAACCGGAGAATTCGAAGCGCTTGCGCACACCATGACCCAGCCCCGCGAGCAGCCGATCGCCGCCACACTGCCCGACGGCGAAATTCTGATCGCCGGCGGCTACAACGGCTCGAGCACCACCAACAGCGCCGAACTGTTCGACCCCGCGACTGGCGAATTCAAAGCGCTCGCGCACACGATGACCAATGTGCGCAACGGCGCCGCGGCCGCCGCGCTGCCCGACGGCGAAATTCTGATCCTCGGCGGCGCCTCCTCGGAGAGCGCCGAACTGTTCAACCCGGTGACGGACGAATTCGTGGCGCTCGCGCACAAGATGACCGGCTCCCGCAACGGTCAGGCGGTCGCCTTGCCGCTGTCCGGCGGCAAGGTCTTGATCGCGGACGGCAACGACAGCGACGATCCGCTCGGCGCCGAACTGTTTAACCCGGTCACCCTCGAATTCGAAGATCTCGCGGGCGAACAGCTCGCCGAAGCCCGGTACGGCCAGGTCGCCGCCACGCTTCCCGGAGACAGGGTCCTGATCGCGGGCGGCGGCAACGACGCCGCGAGCGCCGAAATCGCACAGCCCGTTGTCCAGGCGCAGATCCTGGGAGGCGGCTTCGGACATCAGCCCGTCGGCGAACCGTCCGCAACCCAACTGGTGAGCGTCGAGAGCACAGGCAGCCTGCCACTGCTCCTGTCCGGCGTCGCCGTGACCGGTGCCGGCGCGGGCGCCTTCAAAGTCGAACAAGACACCTGCGTCGGGGCACAGCTCACGTTTCGCCAGAGCTGCGCGCTCATGGTCAGTTTCACACCCCCGAGCGTCGGCACGTTCTCGGCGACGCTGACTCTCGAAGACAGCGAGAGCACCCCCTCCGTCATCGGCATCGCCGGCACGGGCGTGCCGGTAGACAGTGGGCCCACGGGACCGACCGGCGCCACCGGGCCACAGGGATCGGCAGGCGTCGCCGGCGCCACCGGGCCACAGGGATCCGCAGGCGTTACCGGTGCGATCGGACCGGCGGGCATCGCCGGCGCGACCGGGACACAAGGAGCGACAGGCGCTGCCGGCACCAAGGGGCCGAGAGGCCCACGCGGCGCGACGGGTCCCAAGGGGGCGGTGCAGATCGTCACCTGTTACACCGTCACGACCTCGCTGCGCGTGGGCGGGCACAAGACCGATGCAAACCACCGCGTGTGCAGCACAGTTACGGCGTCCGCGACGAGCACGCTTGCCGGAAGCGCCGGGGCGACTCGCGCCGAGCTGGAGCGCGGACACCAGGTGTACGCCGTCGGAACGGGCATCCTCGACGCGCTTGGACGCCTCAAGCTGATGCTTAGCGACAGTCGCACAGTGAAGCCAGGGAGCTACACGCTCATCCTCGTCCGCCATCGGCGGGGGCGCTGGGTTACGACCCGTGTGCAGGTCACGATCGGCTGAGGCTCGGGGGGGCGACTTCACAACCCTGTAGGAGGCACAGTCGAAACGGCCGTGAGACCTAGAATGGTCGCCTATGGCGATGGACTACGAACAGATCACCACCGAGACGAGCGACGGTGTGCTCACGATCACGCTCAACCGGCCCGAGCGGTTGAACGCGTGGACGGCGCAGATGGGGCGGGAGCTGCGCAGCGCCTTCGACTGTGCCGATGCCGATGACGAGGTGCGCGCGATCGTCGTCACCGGCGCAGGCCGTGGCTTCTGCGCGGGGGCCGACCTCGCGAGCGGCGGTGACACCTTCGACTACCGCAAGCACGAGAGCACCGGCCCAGCGCGCGACAACGGCGGCGAGTTCACGCTGCGAGTCTTCGAATCGACCAAGCCGGTAATCGCCGTGATCAACGGGCCCGCCGTCGGCGTTGGGGCGACGATGACGCTGCCGATGGATGTGCGCCTCGCCGCCGAGGACGCTCGCATCGGCTTCGTGTTCGCGCGGCGCGGCATCATCCCGGAGGCGTGTTCGAGCTGGTTCCTGCCACGCGTCGTCGGCATCAGTCGCGCGATGGAGTGGGTCGCGACTGGTCGTGTGTTCTCCGCACAGGAGGCGCTCGACGGCGGGCTCGTGCGCAGCCTGCACCCCAAAGACGAGCTGCTCGACGCCGCCCGCGCGCTTGCGCGCGAGATCGCCGAGAACACCGCGCCGGTCTCCGTTGCGCTCGCCCGCCAGCTCATGTGGAGGATGCTCGGCGCCGAGCATCCCATGATCGCCCACCGCGCCGACTCGCGCGGCATGGTCGCACGAGGCCAATCCGCGGACGCTGTCGAGGGCGTCACCGCGTTCCTGGAGAAGCGGCCCGCGAGCTTCCCCGACCGCATCGGCGATGGGCTGCCCGACATCATGCCCGGCTGGAGCGCGCCGGAGTTCGAGTAGCCGCTGGGCGGAGAGCGGGGCCGGGATGCTCGTCGGAGAGCCGCGCGGCATCAGTGCGATAGCGTGTCTCGTGATGGAGCCCTCAGTTGTGGATCGTCCAGTCGGCGCGCTGCCCGGCCGCTCCTCCTACATTGGGCAGGCGCCGGCCTCGCCGGCCGGCCCCGTGGAGAACACGGAGCCGCTGCGCGCACCGCCGAGCATACGGCTGCCTCGGGTCCTGCAGACCCTGCGCTTCACCAAGCGACAGATCCAGTTCGTATTCGCTGCGCGACGCGAGCTCGGTGAGGTATTCGAAGTTCGCTTCGTGGTGATCCCGGGCGGGGTCGTCGTGACCAGTCACCCCGACCACGTTCGCTCCCTGTTTACCGCCAAGCCCGAGCTGGTGCCCTCGCTGACCGCCGAGTCGCCGCTGCGCCCGATCGTGGGACCAAACTCGGTATTGACCGCGAACGGGCCAGCTCATCTACGCCAGCGCAAGCTGCTGCTGCCTGCATTCCATGGCGAGGCAATCGAGAGCTACACGCAAATGATTCGCGACGTCACCGAACGAGAACTGGACCGCTGGCCCGTTGGCCGCCCGTTCGCTCTGGCCCCGAAGATGCAGGCAATCACCCTGGACGTGATCATGTCGGGCATCTTCGGCATCGAGGGCGCACCCGCATCGGGCACCTCCGAGCATCGGTTGAGGGGAACGATCAAGCAGCTCGCGGCGGCCTCAACCTCTCCGCTGGCGCTGCTTGGCGAACTCTCGAACCTGGGACGCGAGAAGCCCGTCGGTCTCACGCGGGGCGCAGTGGCCCTGTTGGATCGCGCCACTTATCCGGTGATCAAAGAGCGTCGTCGCGCTGCCGACCTTGATGAGCGGGGAGACATCCTCTCGCTGCTGTTGCGCGCCACGGGCGAGGACGGCGAGCGGATGACCGACCACGAGTTGCGAGACGAGCTGCTCACGCTCGTACTCGCCGGCTTTGAGACGACTGCCAACTCGTTGGCCTGGACCTGGGAGCGTCTGGTCCGCAACCCGGCAGCGTATGAGCGCTTGCGCGACGCGGTGCGCTCAGACACTGGGGCCGCGGAGCATGTCGAGGCGGCCATCATCGAGGGTATGCGCTCACGTCCCGTGATCCCCATCATCGGACGCCGAGTCGCCGTGCCCTGGCGACTCGGAGAGTACGTGGTACCGGCGGGACAGGGTGTGAGCATCAGCATCCTGCTCGTTCATCATCGCGAGGACCTCTACCCCGACCCGTTCTCCTATCGTCTCGAGCGCTGGCTGGGTAACAGTCCGGGCACATATGAATGGCTGCCCTTCGGTGGCGGCACCCGTCGCTGCCTCGGTGCGGCGCTGGCGATGGCCGAGCAGCGCGTGGTGCTCGAGGCCATGGTCCGCCGCCTGGACCTGGAGGCCGACCGGCCCGAGCCCGAGCACGCGCACCATCGTAATGTCACCATGATCCCGGCACGCGGGGCGCGCGTTGTCCTGCGATCGCGCGCATCGTCGCGAGCTTGAGCCCATTCTCCCGATCTGCACCGATCAGTGAATGGAGGCTGAGCGTATGAGCTTGGCTACGTCCTCGGGCGTTGCGCCAGCACTGAAGCTGATTATCCAGTCCGCCAACTCGGGGTCCGATGCGTTAACCGACAGGCCATTGATCTCCAGGAACGTCAGCATGGCAACAAGCGCGGTTCGCTTGTTGCCATCGATGAACTGTTGACCCTTAGCGATACCGTGCGCGAGCGCTGCCGCTTGGAGCGCAAGATCAGCGTTCTCGTAGTGCGCATAGGCGCCAGGACGCGCGAGCGTACTCTCCAGCCCCTCACGGTTGCGTAGCTGGTCGGCCGCCTCGGCAGAGCTTGCACCGATGATCAGACCATGCAGCCGGAGAACATCGCCAAGAGTTAGGTAGACCGGCTCGATACCGCCGGGCTGATCCCCAGCCATGCGCTAATGCTGAGCGGACTCAGGGTCATAGTCAGCAAGGATCTGGAGTGCCTCGCCGTGCTCGGCGACCACACGCTCCCCAATGCCGCCGATGCGCTCACGAACCCTCTCCGTGGACATGATCCGCAACTCACCACCGGATAGCTCCTCGACCAATACTGAGGAGCCCGGCACATAGCCTCTAGCCTCGAACTCCTTCGGGATCGAGATCACGTTGCTGTTGCCGACACGACGCACCTTCACGACCTTCATGGACATAGTATATACACGGATAGCCGTAGTCTGGCTTATATAGCGCGCGGCCTCTGTTCCGCCGTTCGGGTCCAGACTCCACAACTGAGGATCAGGGTCGGGACTGGTCCCGAGACCGACCCGGCCGCCAAGCGCCAGTCCTCAGCCTCATCTTTGGCGGCGTGTGGCTCGACCGAGACCCGCGTGGTGGCGGTCCAACCCAAGCCCTCGTTCCTGGCGTTCTTCGAGCAACAGCGCCCGCGAATATACGGATCGGCGGGGGTAAATGACGGGAGCGACGGGGGTCGAACCCTGTCCTGACACCGCACATTGAATGCCGACTCTAGCAGGCATTTTGTAGGTCACGATCCTCGGCACCGCTCCTGCCTTTGGCCTGACTGGCGGCCGGGAGTCAAGGCCGTTCGCGTGCCGGCTCAGGGGCGCACAGCACGGCCGCTCGGAGGCTTCGAGGGGCACTGGCCCGAATCTTTAAGGTCGGGGCGGCGGGCGACTTTGGCTCATGCGGTCGGCGCGAACTGACTCTTAGGGCCTATCCCGGTTGGAGGGTCGCGAGGTGCGCCTTCTTGAACGCGATTAGGCCGCTGGCGAGTTATAGGAGAGCGAGATGGTTCTCCTCCTTCTTGGACCAGCGGATGAGGATCCCGCGGTTGCGGTTCATCCAGGAGTGGCAGGCCTCGAGGACCCAGCGCCTTGCTCGCCAGCCGGGCGTGCGTGCCTTGAGTTCGATCTCCTCACCGCGCGTGCGAATGTGCGGCGTGTAACCGTGCCTGACAGCCAGATCGCGCATCGGCGGGGAGTCAAAAAGCCGCGATCGAGGCACAGTCCTTGTGGACGCTCCGCAGTCGGCTCAGGACGCTCGATCGGAATGCATTGCAGGGTCGGCTCTAGCAGCCGCTGATCGTTGCGGTTGGCACCGTCATGCGCCAACCCGACCGGGACCCCCGCTCCCTCGCTGAGAACCTCACGCTTCGTGCCCCCTTTGCCCGGTCAGTGGGATTCGGCCCCGTCTTTCCTCCGCGCCCAGCGGGGCCTTGGTCATCGCGCCGTCAGCGGCCAGCCATGCCCAATCGATCCCGATGACCTTGTCGTACTCCAACAGTCCCTGACGCCAGATCTCAGCAAACACACCGGCCTGCTCCCATTCCTGAAAACGCCGGTGCGCAGAACTCGAGGAGCACACCCCTATTGCGTTCAAGGCGTTCCACTGCATCCCCGTCCTGAGCACCAACAGGATCGCGTCCATCGCGTCACGATTGGACACCCTTGAGCGATGCGTACCCAACGGGTGAAACGGCGGTGACGGCAGCAACGGCTCGATCCACTCCCACAACCAGTCCGGCATCCGCCAACCATCATCCTTACTGACCATGTAGCCCATCACAAACCTCCTGATCAAGTGGCACGAGACCGGCCGATCAGAAGTTCAACGCAGCACTACATAACCCTTCCGGGATAGGCCCTAAGCCGGTCTGCGCCGCCTGGTCCTCCTGGGGCACCGTAGAGTCGCTAGGACCTGGCGACGGTCGTTGCTCTGCCATGCTTTACATCAAAGCAGTCTGCGGGATTACCCCGGCGATCCTCCCAAACCGTATGCAGTCCAAGTGCCGTTGTAAAACAGCTCTTCCATATCGCCATTTGTACTCGGGAAGAAAATAGTGTTGCCTTCACTCGGCGACGCTACGATCGGGTCGCCAGTCGGTGACCCTCCAATACCATAGGTATGCCACGTACCGTTGTATGCCAACTCTTCGATATCGCCGTACGTGCTACGGAAATAAACCTCCTCATTCCCATTGCTCTGCGTCGCGACCGTAGGGTCTCCACCAACCGCCCTCGGCGACCCACCGATACCGTAGGCGTGCCACGTACCGTTATAGACCAACTCTTCGATATCGCCGTACGTGCTACGGAAATAAACCTCCTGATCCCCATTGCTCTGCGTCGCCACGGCCGGCACGGCACCAACAGCAGGCGACCCCCCCAAACCATATGCAGTCCAAGTGCCGTTGTAGTACAGCTCTTCGATATCACCATATGTACTCGGGAAGAAAATAATGTTGCCTTCACTCGGCGACGCTACGATCGGGTCGCCAGTCGGTGACCCTCCAATACCATAGGTATGCCACGTACCGTTGTATGCCAACTCTTCGATATCGCCGTACGTGCTACGGAAATAAACCTCCTCATTCCCATTGCTCTGCGTCGCGACCGTAGGGTCTCCACCAACCGCCCTCGGCGACCCACCGATACCGTAGGCGTACCACGTACCGTTATAGACCAACTCTTCGATATCGCCGTACGTGCTACGGAAATAAACCTCCTGATCCCCATTGCTCTGCGTCGCCACGGCCGGCACGGCACCAACAGCAGGCGACCCCCCCAAACCATATGCAGTCCAAGTGCCGTTGTAGTACAGCTCATTGATCTGTCCGTTAGTCCCGCGAAAATAAACAGCCTGATTCCCGTTGGATTCCACAATCGCTGCCGCCCGGGGAACAGGAAGAGTAGTGAATTCCTGATCGTTACTGTAACTAGTGCCACCTCCGTTGCTTGCGACTAGACGATAGTGGTAAGTCGTGCCGGGCTGTAGGCCTGTCAAGGTGGTAGTTGCTGACACCGAACCCGTCCCCGATCCGGCGTCAATGCCGGGGGGCGCAGGGACTTCGCTTCCATACGATATCGTCGTCCCGTACTGGAAGTAGTAGTGCGTATCTAGTCCATTAGGGTTCACGTTACCTTCCAACGTTGCCTGGAAGGGCTGCAAGTTCGAGGCTGCGGTTGTGCTCACCGTAGGTGGAGGCTGGGTGGTAAAGGCTACGGGACCACCGAAAACCTCTTCAATAGCGCTGCTGGCGACAATGCGGAAATAGTAGGTTGTACCTGCTGCCAAGCCACTGATTTCGGCACTTACTGGGACAGAGTTCGTGCCCGCACCTGCATCCTCTGCGTTTGTATAAAAGCCGTAGTTCTTTGTCGTGCCATACTCAAAGAAATCTTTAGTGTCAACGCCGTTTGGGTTTATCGTCGCATTCAACGTTGCATTTGGCGTTGCCACTCCCGATGCTCCATCCGTGGTCACCGTCGGTGGAGGAGGCAATCGTTCGTTTTCGTTTTCAGGCAGGGTCGATGGCAGGCACGAACGGGGAACGAATACCCAGTTACCTTCGCCTGCGTTATAGCGGTCATCACGCACCATCACATACCGGCCCGTGCCATCGGTACTTTCATACTTGGTTATGTAGCGCCACTTCAGAGCTGGGTAATCCGATTTTGGGCCGCTGGAGGCGTATGCGGGCGCAGTGCGGATGAGTTCCTGCTCTATGTTATTCGAACTCCATGGTCTGTAGTTCGCGTACTCAGGGCATGCTTTCGTGGTGACCACCGGCCACCCATCACCCGCTGCACTGTTGTGGTGGTCCATATACATAAAGGAGGATTCCGACACTACGAAATCGCCGGTTGATCCTTCGCCACATACGCTATTTTTATTGCTGTTGAGTTTTTGCGGTTCGAAACGGGTTTCGATCCACCCGCACCCCGAAAAAGCTCCTGTGATGAACCCGCCATAAGAATGGAATCCTTCCCCATTCGGCCCGGAATACGATACGACTTGTATTTGCCATGGAGCATCACAGTTTCCTATAACGAACGAGTCGGCCGCATTCTGCACGTCAGAGTATGAATAGCATTCGTAGTCACCGCTCGCTTTTTCGAAAAGCGGTTCTACTTCGCCGAGCGGGGACCTGTGGGTGGAAGGGATCTGTCGGAGATTGCCGGCCGTATCCACATCGGCTATGGCAAGGCTCGCTGCACTTAGAACGAATATGAGCGCCATCGACCCCACGACCATGCACCGCACTGCGAAGCCACTCCTGCGCTTGGACGGAGCCGACCACGCGAGTTTCCTATCCGTCCACACCCAAGCTCCGGTCGCCATACCGCCTTGCTTCCCAGCTGACACTGACATCCTGTCTCCTCGTTCTTGTGTATCGAACTCGTCGGTTATGCAACCTAATCAACACGAAGAAACCTGTCTATACCTCAAACCGGGTGATCTTTGGGTAACATCGGGGTATGACGACAGGGGTTAATATAAAGAGAGTTACTGTCTAGTGATCTATAATGACGCCGACACGCTCGCCGTCCGAGCCAAGTAAAACACTCCAAACGCCCCTGACCAGAACATCACTCATTCACGACGGCCGCGCCATCAACGAGCGCGGCCGTTCGTCATCTCAAAGAGAGGTTTCGGCGAGAAGTAGCTTAGAACCTATCCCGGTAGGGAGGATTCCCAGTCGTCCCCGGCGAACTCTTGAGCCGATCTGTTGATCGGACATAGGAGGCTCGATATGGGGTTGGTCGACCGCGATGATGGTTGGCGTATGCCGGACTGGCTGTGGGAGCGGGTCGAGCCCCTGTTGCCGCCTCCGCCCGAGCGTCCGTTGGGAATTCACCGCCGGGGCGTGGCGAAGCGCGAGGTGATGGACGCGATCTTGCTCGTGCTGCGCACCGGCATGCAGTGGAACGCGCTCGACGCGCGACCGGGGTGTGCAATTCCTCTACGGCACACCGGCGTTTCCAGGAGTGGGAGCAGGCGGGGGTTTTCCACGAGATCTGGTGCCAGGGTCTGCTTGGCTACGACGAGCAGGTCGGTATCGACTGGTCCTGGTTGGCGGCCGACGGGGCAATGACCAAGGCACCGCTCGGCGGGCCGAAGACCGGTCCCAATCCCACTGATAGAGCCAAGGGGGGGCGAAGCGCTCGCTCCTGGTCGAGGCTGCGGGAATCCCGATCGGGCTCTCTCACGACGGCGCGAACCGCAACGACCACAAGTTGCTGAAGGGAACGCTCGACTCGATCCCGATCGAGCGCCCCGAACCGACCGAGGGGGACCCTCAGGGTCTCTGCCCTGACAAGGCATACGACTTCCCGGTCATCCGCGAACTGCTCGGCGAGCGCGAGTTCACACCACACATCCGCGCTCGTGGCGAGGAGATCGACCTCAAGCAGCGCAATCCCGACTGGCGAGCACGCCGCTGGGTCCTCGAGGCCTGTCACTCATGGCTCAACCGCAACCGGGGCGTCCTCATTCGCTGGTCCAAGAAGGACGAGAAACCACCTCGCCTTCCCACAACTCGCCAGCGGCCAGATCGCCTTCAAGCGCCCGCACGCAGCGCGGACGACAGCGGCCCTATAGGGATAGGCCCTAAGCGGACGAGCACCAGCATCCAGTCCATGCCTTACGGGCAGACACCCGCCAGAGTCCGCTCCCAAGCGGGCGGACTCGCCACACGAATCGTATGCCAGGGCCTATCCTGCTCTTGGAGGACAGGGCCTTGCCGCTCTGCCTTCGACCGCCTGACCGCAGCCCAGCCCCTGCGCCATTGACGGGGCGATTAGGGCGCGTTTGGGCGAGTCGCCGGGGGGTCTGGCTCGATCGGTCGATCGGCCTGCCCGATCAAGAACGCATCTGGAGGCATCTGCGGTGCCGGCTGTCGGCCGCGCTGCGCCCGATCCTCGGGCAGTTCGATCTCGGCTATCCCGGAACCCGGCTGAGTCATCCGCAGTTCACACGCGTGACCTCGGATGCCAGGTGGCTTTGCCTCGTAGACAACTAGCCCAACGCTCGCCGCCGCGTCGCGCACCCATGCTCGGTCGTAGATCACAGCATTGCGAACATCGTACTCATTGATGAACAGCGTATTCTGCTCATCCTGCATCATCGGGTAGTCGCGCTTGTCGAACAGGAACCACGTCGCTACCAAGACGCCGCCCGGCTCCAGCACGCGCGAGAGCTCAGCAAAGTAGGCCTCGCTCTGTGTCTGGGTGAGGTGTGTGAACACGGACCACGCAACGATCAGCGAAAACTCGTTATTCGCGAACGGAAGTGGGGCAGACAGCGGCTTGCCCTCTCCCGGGTTAAACCCGTCATAGAGGACATCGTGGTGATGGAATGTAAAGCCCGGTGCGTGCGGTGCAAGATTCTCATCGCACCACCTAATCATCCCGGCGTGGAGGTCAATTCCCGCGTAGCGCTGGGGCCGTGGACGCTGCTGGATCAATTGGCGGGCAATACGCCCGCAACCGCAGCCGAAGTCGAGCACGCTGCGAAATTGAGCCGGCTCAAGTCCACTGAACACAGGAGTACCCTCGGGATTGTCGAACGAGGCGTCGTCGGTCGGACCGACGAGCGCGCGCATCTCCACCGGCGGCAACGGAAGCGCACCCTCCCGAGACTCATCCTCTTGCCTACCAAACATTGATCGCCAGGTTCGTATCATCAGCCCAGGTAGTCCAGCGGAGCGACCCCGACCTCGGTCCGTGTCGGAACCGGCACACCGACGAGCTCTCGCTTGCTTCGCACTCCAAGCTTACGGTAGATGCGTGCAGCGTGCTTTCGGGCGGTCTCAACGCCGATTTGCAGGGTGAGTGCGACTTCGGCGTGGGATTCGCCTCTGCTAAGGCACTCAAACACGTCCGTCTCGCGTGGCGTGAGGGAGGCGGCTTTGGCAGGGTAGCTTCGCTCAACCAGGCAACCGTCGCCGGGCGCAAACACGCGCCTGCCCTCCGCCGCGATATAAACGGCGGCGCGAATCTCAGCGGCAGAGGCATCCTTGGGCAGACAGCTAGCTCCAGCGGCAAGCAGTCGCATACCGCACGCACGGGCTGGGCGGTGTGCTAGCACGACGATCCCGATTGTCGGCTGAGATGCCCTCAGCCGTGCCAGTACGGAGGGCTTGGCCACACTCTCCTCATCGAGTAGCGCTATCAGAGGAGCCTGCTGCTGCGCGACGATCCGCTCGAGCGCCGCGTTGTCGAGGTCGGTGTCAACGATCTGAAGACGGGGGTCTTCGTACAGAATCTGCCTCAAGCCCTGGCCCAACAGGGCATCGAAGCGACCAAGTGCAACGGCTACGTACTTGTTGTCGTCGCTAGATGACATGGCCGATCAGGCGCGGGGCTGACCCCGGGGCGTTTCGTTCCTCCACGATGCAGGAGGCGAGTCGGTAGCACCGCGCCGAGTCCTGCCTCAGATAGCCACCCGCGCGGCACTGTCGCGCGGGACGCGCGTCATGCTCGGGGCTCGTACGCATCAACACCGTCTTTGCCTCCTTCCGTGGACTCAGCTATGAACCGACTCTCCCAGAGCATGACAGATTCCCTATTGAGGTATCGGTCAGGTCCGTCGAGGGTGCTTGGCTATGCCCGAGCCCAACTCAGACGACCCGCGCTCGACCTTCGGCGCCAACCTCCGATCAGCACGAAAGCGCGCCGGTCTCACCCAGGAAGCCCTCGGCCACCGCGCAGACTTCCATCCCACCGAGGTCAACCGTATCGAGCGCGGCCGACGCAACCCCGGCCTACTCACGATCATCAAACTCGCCAAAGCACTCGACATTCCGGCCGGCGACCTGCTCGCCGGGCTATAGACCACCACCTTCCCCCCCTGATTCATTCGCCTGCCCTCCAGGGTCGTTGACGAGCGGGACCATACATGAAATAGAACGCTATTGGTTCTGGACGCTATTGGCTTTCAAGCGGAGGATCATCTCTGTGGAGCCCAAGCTAAAGGTCGGCCAGAACATCCGCGCGAACCGACGCCGGTTGAACCTGACCCAAGAAGCCCTCGCGGACCGCTGCGACATGCACCCTGTCGAGGTCGGCCGCGCAGAGCGCGGTATGCGCGACCTGCGTGTCTCCACCATCGCGAAGCTCGCCCGCGGTCTCGACATACCCGCCTGCGAGCTACTACGCGGAGTTTAGGAACGTGCGCAGGATTGGAGGTTTCGTGGTTTGAGCAGACCGTCAGTCAGAACCGCCTCTCCCCAGGGGACGGCGCGACAGTTCCATAGCTCAAAGAATCCGTTGGAACTTCGAGAGTCCAGCTCGCATTAAGGGTATGGCCTCTCGTGCTCATCCCCTCGCCGACGTTCGGCATTCGGGTCTTCCGCTGGTCCAGGTGCGCGGCGGCGTGCTGCGGTTGGTGCGCGCGCCGGGACGACGGGGGGCTTGGTCGCCAGAGGAGGTCGCGCACGTTCTGAATGGCCGCCGCGCCGAGTTCTTCGGCGTCTTGAGCCGACGTCGGGACGGAGCCGACGTGCCTGCTGGCGTACGTCAAGAGATCGTCGACGAGGCAATCAGCTTGGTCGTGATGTCGCGCGATCCGATCCGCAACGAGCAGCACTTGGAGGGCTCCTTCTGGGCGACTGTGCGGCTTCTACTGGTCGAGCATCGAAGCGGGCGTCATTCCGTTCGGGTTGGCTCCCGTCGTCGGGTGGACTTCGAGCTTGCGGCAGCGCAGCTGCCTGACGGGAGCGAGCCGTCTGAGATGGTCGAGGCGCGGGAGCGGATCGCCAGGGCGGCGGACTACATGGCGCAGCTCGACGCTTTCGAGCAGCAGGTCGTGACGCTCATGGCCACAAGAGGGATCGGGGTCAAGCTCGCCGCCCGCAGCCTGGGAGTCCCAACCAACACCGTCGTGGCAGCTGCTCGCAGCGCCGACTGGAAGCTCGATCAGATAGCGGCGATCGCGGCGGCTGGCCGTATGTGCGAGTACCGGCATCCAGCTATCGCCGCCCATGCTCAGGGCACGGCGCACGCTCAGGAGGAGCGTGCGGCCAAAGCGCATCTGGCGGCATGTGCCAGATGCAATAGTGCGTACGTGCAGACGGTCCGCGAGATGCGCGGACGGGACTTCCAGCGCCGTGCGAGCGCTGCGTTCGTGCCGCTCCCTGCATTGGCTAAGAGCACGCACTGCAGCTTGCTCGACCGTCTCACCACGTTCGCCAGTAACTATCGACTGCCAAGCACTGGGGGCTCGGGGGAGCGCACTGCTGGTCTTGTGGGTGGCGGAGGTTTCGCCGCGAAGGCGGCCGTCGCCGGCACTGCGGCCGTGATCGCCGGCACCGCAGTCGTGGGCCTCACTTCAAGCGTGCGCAACTTCGGACCGCACCATCCCCACCATGCTCGTGTTCTTCGCTCCCGCGTCGCGCGCCATCAGCCATCCAACACCACTGAACAAAGGTTGAGAGTAGCGGCGGCGTCTGCGAAGGCAGTCTCATCAAGCGAGCGACCTGCGCGATCCGAGCAGGCCCGTCTCGGCAGCGGCGGGTTCTCCTATCTCGGAGGCGCAGTCCCAGAGGCCCCGCATCGGCACAGCGCATCCGCCCCCACCAGCGGCGCGAGGACCGCCGAGGCAGCGAGCTTGCGCTACCTAGGCGGCAATTCCTCATCGTCTCCCACAAGCACTGCGAGCAGTCCTACCGCCACCGAGCAGCGCCACAAAACGCCTGCTGGAGGCGGGCAGTTCAGCCCGTGACAAATCACAGAATTATGACCATCAACCTCGATATAAGAACCGGCACTTATCCGCTCCTGATAGCGCGAAGCACAGCAGCCATCCTGTTGACGCTCACCCTCGCCTTGGTACTAGCCAATAGAGCAGACGCCGGGGAGTACACGATCCATAACTGCCCAGCCTCGCTACAACCAAACTTCGATGCCGGTCCCTGGCAGTCGTGGAGCGTCGGAGCACTCCCGAGCGTGGGAGGTTTCCAAAGTTCCTGTACCCCTGGGAGTACGCTGGGAACCGCGATCGGCTGGTACACGAACGAGCAGAACCTGAATACCGGCCTGGGCGCAGTGCTCCAGAGCCCATCTCCGGGGATCACAATCCGCGAAGTACGCCTCGTGTGGTCCGTCTCACACCAAAGCAGCGGTTCAGATACGTTTGCTCAGGTCATATCGCCCACAGACTCTGAGCTTATAGAATCCACACCGTACGTGGTAGGCACAAGCAATCCTACGGTAGTGTCTTTTCCGACCGGAACACAGACTGTCTACGTCTACAGCTACTGTTCGTACGACGCTTCCACAAACTGTTACTTCCCTTCAGGCGTCTCCCCGGTCATCAGAATCGAAGGGATGGACACGACCCTCGAAGACGCTACTCCGCCAACGGCAACGATAAACGGTGGGTCGCTTGCCGGCGGTGGTCCGATGTCCGGCAATGCAACGTTGCAATTCACCGCGACCGATGGTGAGAGTGGTGTGCGAGAATCCCAGCTGCTGCTCGATGGCAGTCCAGTCATCACGGATGATTACAGCAGCCAGTGTACCTACACCAACTTTGCTGCATGCCCACAGTCACAGACTGCCTCGATAGCTTTGGACACGAGCAAGATCGCAAACGGAGAGCATCAGGTCGCGCTGCGTGTGACCGACGCCGCAGGTAACACTCAGACGGTTGATAACCATCTCGTGCTGATCGCAAACGAAGCACCGGCGGAAGGGCCTCCGCCTCCACCATGTGCGGCTGTGGTCGGTACCCATACGACGATCACCGTTACCACCAGACACCATCTCCTCGTCAGCAACTACCACCAGCGCGCACGCCTGAACGGTCAGCTCCTCGAATCGGGCGGTAAACCTATAGCCAACGCTTCGGTGGAAGTGCTCGCACGGCAGGCTGTGGGCAACGACAAGTTCTTTCCGCTCGGCCATGTCACAACCCGCGCAAACGGGCGCTTTAGCACGACCCTTCCAGCCGGTGTTTCGCGGACCATCTGCCTACGATACCGTCCGCTTCCAGGAGGCAACTATGCCGCCGTGCTCGCCGTCACCCAACAAGTCAGGGCCGGCGTGAGCCTGGCCGTGCATCCACACAACATCGAATCGAACGGCACGATCATCCTTAGCGGAAAGGTGCTAGGCGGATTTATTTCTTCGGTAGGCAAGGTCACAGAACTACAGGTGTACTATCTGGGAAGCTGGCGCGTCTTCCGCACGCTTCGCAGCAACCCCAGCGGAGGGTTTACGTCGTTCTACAGCTTCGTTGGAGGTCAAGGCACTTTTGCTTTCCGAGCGTGCGTACGCAATGAAAACGACTATCCCTTTACCTTCGGATGTTCGCGTCCCGTATCGGTGCGGGTCGGATGATGAGGAACCGGGTTACTTGATCGCCCGCACGATTGCACGATAGTGATGCGGGCCATCGCCGGGACGTTTATCGTCGGTGGGCTCGCCGGCAAGGATTTCAGCGTTACTGAAGCCGGCGGCACCGACCAGTCCCATAAGGGCGTTGATGTTCGGCACCCACCAGTTTGAGCGATCATGGTTTAGTTCGTCGGCCGGGAAAAAGCGCCATAGTGCCTCGGGGTGGCCACGGATGAACATCGCCTCGGTCTCGATGATCGCTTGCTGACGGGTTACAGCTGCCACGCGACGCAACGCTCCCACCGGGTCGGGCATATGGTAGAGCACTCCCAGATAAAGCACGACATCCCATAGCCCGACCACGGCCAGATCGCACTCGGCGAAGTCCACGGGCATCGCCTCCACACGGCTGTCGAGCGCTTGTCTGGCAGTGTCAAAGCGCCAGCGGGACGGCATCGTGTCCGGGTGCCACGCCTCGCTCTCGTGCGGCGGTGGTGGAGCCTTGTCCGCGTCAATATGTTCGTGGTAAATCCTCGTGTAATGGTCTGCGTCGGTTGCCCACAAATAGTGGTCGAGCACCGCAACGCGACTCCCCCCGTCCCGCTCCGCGAGGAAGGCGTAGGCGCCGTCAATGCCACCGATGTCCAGCACGCTCTTCCCGGCCAGGTTGCCGAGCGCGAACAGATCCCACTCGCGCACGATGTCGCCTTGAGACTTCATCCCTGGTGTGAGGACATCCTCGCCGAGGTCTATCTGGTGATACCACCCCATGCGGCCCACGTACTCGCGTAGCTGCTCGGGTGTCAGATCAGCCGGCAGCGGCTCCATCTTGTAGGACCTGCCGTAGACGGGAACAGCGGAGGGACCGCTCAGCAGGCTGTTCGACTGGCGGCGGACACCAAGCGAGTCGATCCGTACCACCCGGGCGCGTGGCAGCAGGCGAGCGAGGCAGGCGCGGATGGATCGACCTCTGGACACGCAGCGAAAGATTAGCGCATTTGAGCGTTCTGCTTCTCGCCCGCCGTTTCAGCGCGCCGACAAATCCGCTGTCACTTTCGGGGTCTTGCTCGCATTAAGGTGTATGGATTACTTTGAACAGTCGTCCTTCTTTGACACAGTGGAGCAAGGACCCGCTGCCGAGCAGCGCGAGGTACAGTTTGCTGACTCGTTAGGCCAGCAGCCTATCGCTCTGCGCTCGCTCCGCGAACGGTGCGATTCGACGCCATTCCGTCCACCGGCCGGGTGCGATGGCTCCTCGGACTGGCGGCAATCCTTGGGTTGGCGGCTACGCTGCTGCATTCCCTTTTGGTAGACACAGCATCCACCGATCGAAAGCGCATATCTCAACAACACGCCCTTTCTCGATTCCCACGCCATCGAAAGCACCAGCTGCTAGCGACGCACGTCCGCACCACGAGGCGACCAGCTCGATACAGATACCGTCTGAGTCTTCATACCACTCGCCACCGGGCAGACGCAACCAGCGAGCACGCGACCTCGACCGTCAGAGCTGAGGCACACGCGGAGCCGATGCCTGCGCCGCAGGATACTCGTTCGCACTCAGATCCACCCGCTGGAGAAAGCACGACCAGCGGGAGCCGAGCGTTTAGCTACCTCGGACGATAACTCCAGAGAAGTGACGAATAATGAGCTTTAACCTATCCGATCCGTTTTTGGACCTTGTGGCCCACCGCCTGCAAGTGATCTCCGAGCCCACGCGGATTCGCCTCCTGGCAATCCTTGAGCTGCGCGAGGCCACGGTGCAGGAGTTGACCGACGAGCTTGCGACCACCCACCAGAACATGAGCAAGCACCTGGGCGTGCTCTATCAGTCGGGGATCGTCACGCGCCGCAGAGACGGTAACAAGATTTGGTATTCGCTCGCTGACTATTCGGCGTGCCGCTTGATCGAGCAGGCAACCGCGAGTGTCACCGGTTACGTCGAGGAGCTGGCCAGTATAGCCGGACTCGACGGCATGAGCTTAGAACCTATCCCGGTAGGGAGGATTCCCAGTCGTCCCCGGCGAACTCTTGAGCCGATCTGTTGATCGGACATAGGAGGTTCGATATGGGTTGGTCGACCGCGATGATGGTTGGCGTATGCCGGACTGGCTGTGGGAGCGGGTCGAGCCCCTGTTGCCGCCTCCGCCCGAGCATCCGTTGGGAATTCACCGCCGGGGCGTGGCGAAGCGCGAGGTGATGGACGCGATCTTGCTCGTGCTGCGCACCGGCATGCAGTGGAACGCGCTCGACGCGCGACCGGGGTGTGCAATTCCTCTACGGCACACCGGCGTTTCCAGGAGTGGGAGCAGGCGGGGGTTTTCCACGAGATCTGGTGCCAGGGTCTGCTTGGCTACGACGAGCAGGTCGGTATCGACTGGTCCTGGTTGGCGGCCGACGGGGCAATGACCAAGGCACCGCTCGGCGGGCCGAAGACCGGTCCCAATCCCACTGATAGAGCCAAGGGGGGGCGAAGCGCTCGCTCCTGGTCGAGGCTGCGGGAATCCCGATCGGGCTCTCTCACGACGGCGCGAACCGCAACGACCACAAGTTGCTGAAGGGAACGCTCGACTCGATCCCGATCGAGCGCCCCGAACCGACCGAGGGGGACCCTCAGGGTCTCTGCCCTGACAAGGCATACGACTTCCCGGTCATCCGCGAACTGCTCGGCGAGCGCGAGTTCACACCACACATCCGCGCTCGTGGCGAGGAGATCGACCTCAAGCAGCGCAATCCCGACTGGCGAGCACGCCGCTGGGTCCTCGAGGCCTGTCACTCATGGCTCAACCGCAACCGGGGCGTCCTCATTCGCTGGTCCAAGAAGGACGAGAAACCACCTCGCCTTCCCACAACTCGCCAGCGGCCAGATCGCCTTCAAGCGCCCGCACGCAGCGCGGACGACAGCGGCCCTACCGGGATAGGCCCTAAGCGGACGACCGAGCGCTGGCCTTCAAGCTCAAGCGCACACGCCACTATGGCGACAGCCACGGCAGCGTCGCACGCTTGCGTTACGGCACCACAACCGAATCACTTCCACCCCAGGCAGGAGAAACCTACCTGTCAGCTATGGCCTTGATCTACACCGCTTGCGCACGGATGCTCACCCCCGGCGGATACCTCGTGCTCGTCACCAAGAACATGCGTGCTAACGGCGCGATGCGAAACATCGCCGGGGACACGATCACCCTCTGCCAGGGCGTCGGCCTAGTGTTTTACCAACACATCGTCGCCTTGCTCGCGGCGATCCGCGACGACGAGATATTCCCGCGCCCTTCCTACTTCCAGTTGACGCAAGTCCGCCACGCGCTCGCGCGAGCCGAGCGCACGCACCTCGTATGCCACGAGGACGTGCTCATGTTCAGGGCCGCGCGACCTGCCGGCAAGGGCGCGAAGCCGCCCGGAAAGCGACGCAAATGAGCAGAAAGCAAGCAACCACGCGAGAAACGGACGATTCAGCTCGGACAGGAGCCCGGCCCGCCCGACGTCGGGCGCATCCCACGCCCGTTGGAGATACAATGTCCGCATCCAAGCAAAGTGGCCGGGCGGCGCTGGAACGCCCCCGGCCCGACACAGGAGGTAGTGACTCCCATGCAGGATCAACATACCGCGATGGCGTCCGCGACTTGGACGCCTTCGCCAACTGGTTCGCTGACTGGTGGCTGCGTCGCGGAAGATACAGCAGCCCAACTGGAGGCAATCGTGGCTAAGCGCGGCGCCGCCTACATCCGAGAGTCAAGCGAGGAGCAAGGCGAGGGATTCTCCCTCGGAGCGCAGCGTAAGAAGATTTACGAGTGGGCTCAAGAGAACGGGATCGAGATTATCGAAGAGTATTGCGATCTTCACTCAGCGTGGCGTAAGTCCGACGCACGGCCCGAGTTCCAGCGCCTCATGGCAGACGCCGCCAAGGGAAACTTCGACGTTGTGCTCGTCTTTCACACATCACGATTCGCGCGCAATCAATCCGATGCACGCCATTACAAGCAGCTCCTACGGGAGCGTCTGAATATCCAGGTTATCTCGGTATCACAGCCGCTCGGCGACGACCCATCCGAGCCATCATCGTTCCTCGCTGAGTCAATCAACGAGATGTTTGACGAGTATTATTCTGTATCCCTATCGTTTTGGGTCCGCCACGGTCTTGCGCAGAAGGCCAGGGAGGGACACCTAGTCGGGCTACTTCCGTGGGGATATGTGCGTGACCCCGAAACGAAGCTGGCCGTACCTCACCCGTGGCGCGCGCCGCTTGTCCTCGGAATGTTCGAGCGCTATGACACCGGGCAAGAGTCAGACCGCTCGCTCGCGGCATGGCTCAACGCCAAGGGAGCACGCACCGCCAAGGATCGAGAGTTCAGCGCCGACACCGTTAGGGACATGCTCCGAAACGCCGCTTATTGCGGTTACGTCTCGGGGATGCGGGATATCTCGAAGGCAATCAAGGGACTGCACGAGCCGATTGTGCCCGAGGACTTGTTTGACAGCGTGCAGGAACGCCGCGCCTACCGTACGGCGACCAGACAGCCGAGCCCACCATCCAACGAGTATGTGCTGCGCAAACTGCTCCACTGTGATCGTTGTGGAGCCCGGATGCATGGCCACCGCGGATCGCGCCCGGTAACGCGACTCTATCGGTGCTCGGGCCGGCGATACGGCCACGGATGCGAGCAACCGATCACAAAGGCCGAGCCACTGGAGAGCCAACTAGCCGACTGGCTGCGCGCCTTCCAGCCCGACGCCGAGCTACGGGCGCTCGTACTCGGCAGGGTCACCGAGCAGGCGCGGCAGGACGACAGCGGACCTAACCGGAAGGCCGAGCTTGCCGACCAGCTCCGCCGCCTTCAAGAGCTGTTCGTCCTCGGCGACCTCACGAAAGCGCAGTACGTCATGCGCCGTCAGGCCGTGCAGGACGAGATAGAGCGCCTAGCGCCCCCCGACGACCCTCAGCTCGCGGAAGCCGAGAAGGTGCTGGCCGACTTCGCGAGCTTTTGGGATCGGGAGCAGTCCCCAGCCGAGCGCCACCGCCTGCTCGCGACCCTCTTTGAGCAGGTCTGGCTAAACGACGGGCAGGTCGTGGCGATCAAACCACAACCCGCCTTCGCCGCCTACTTCCAGGCCATCTGCGAAAACCCCCAAAAGCCGACCGGGATTGATCGTTGTCAGGAGCGGGAGCGACGGGACTCGAACCCGCGACCTCTGCCGTGACAGGGCAGCGCTCTAACCAACTGAGCTACGCCCCCGTGCAAGCGCACGGGACTCCACTGCGTGCGTAGCGCAGAGTATCGCAGGCCGGCCCACCGGCACCTGGCGCCGCGAACCGCCGCTCGGCGCGCTCCTGGATCTCCTCCCATAGCGCGATGCCCCCGCGACCGCGATGCCCCCGCGCGTGCGTGCGCGGCGGGGTAACACGGCTGAGTGTAGTTAGGAGGTCCGCGCGCGCACGCGCGGGGCATGCCGATTTGAAGAACCTCCGCCAGCCCCTCGCACAGCTCAACCGCCCGAAGGACATCGCGTACCGTTGCGCGAGCGAGAGGGGGCTCTGGGCACCTAACCCAAAACACCAACCAGTCATCCATCCAAGCCCCAAGCTGGCCGGCCAGCCAAACAACCGGTCGGTCCTCTACGCTTACGCCATGCCTACCCTCACTCCACCGGGGCTGCGCCACGAAAACCCGTTTCGCATCCTCTTGCAAGACCTTGCCGACGAGCGCGGGGCATCGGTGTCCTACCCGCCCGGGGAGACTCGCTTCTCGATCGCCCGCACCAAGCGCTTCATCGAGGAGCCGCTGCCGCTTTTGCTCGAAGGGTATGAGCGCTATGGGCCGATCTTCACCATGCGCGTGCTGCATAGCAATGTCGTGTTCATGCTTGGGCCCGCGGCCAACCACTACATCACCGTCTCGCACGCCAACAACTTTCTCTGGCGCGAATCGCACTTTCGCGACCTGATCAGCGTGCTTGGCGACGGGCTGCTGACGACCGACGATCCCTACCACAAGCGCTCGCGGCAGATCATGCTGCCGGCGTTCCATCGCGAGCGGATCGCCGGCTCGATCGACATCATGGTCACAGAGACCGATAATGCGCTGCGCTCGTGGCACGACGGCGACACGATCGACCTGTATGCCTGGACTCGCAGGTTGGCTACTCGCGTCGCGATGCGCGCGCTGTTCGGTATCGAGCCGGACGGGGCCGTGGCGCGCGAGATCGACGCGGCCGCCATGTTCGAGCAGGCGCTCAGCTTCTTCTCCTCCAGCTACGAGTTTCGTTTCATTCGCACGCCCGGCACGCCCTGGGCTCGGCTTCAGGATGCGACGCGCAAGCTCAATAAAATGCTCTATGCCGAGATCAAAAGTAGGCGTGCTAGCGGAGCTCGCGGCGAGGACGTGCTCAGCCTGCTGCTCGACGCGCAGAGCGAGGACGGACAGCAGCTCTCGGACTCCCAGATCCGCGACGAGATGATGACGCTCCTGTTCGCCGGGCACGACACGACCACCTCGACCGTCGCCTTCATGTTCTACGAGCTTGCCAAGGCGCCGCACTTGGCCGAGCGGCTCAGAGACGAGCAGGCAGCGCTGTTGCGGGACGGGGCGCCCAACGCAGGGCAGCTGATGAGCGGCGAGCTGAGCGAGCTCGAGATGGTCTTGGAGGAGACCCTGCGCAAGTATCCACCCGCTTGGGTCGGGCCGCGCAAGTCGATCGACGCCTTCGAGTTCGAAGGATACG
The DNA here is from genome assembly GCA_963725265.1 of uncultured Solirubrobacterales bacterium. Lineage (GTDB taxonomy): Bacteria > Actinomycetota > Thermoleophilia > Solirubrobacterales > Solirubrobacteraceae > Palsa-744. The sequence goes on along the minus strand of CAVRXP010000001.1, from coordinate 233,616 downwards.
CCGTGCCTGCCAACGCTTACGTCAACTACAGCTCGTGGGCCTCGCACCACCTGCCCGACGTCTTTCCCGAACCGGACGCATTCCGTCCCGAGCGCTTCGCGCCCGAGGCCAAGGCGAAGATGCCCAAGGGGGCCTACATACCCTTCGGCGGCGGCTCGCGCACCTGTATCGGGATGCGCTTCGGGCAGTTGGAGGTGCGTACGATCGCCACTCTGATTGCTAATCGCTTCACGCTCGAGCTGCTTCCCGACTTCAAGCTGTCCTACCGTCAGATGCCTACTATCAGCCCGCGGGCGGGGCTGCCGATGATCGTGCGCGCGCGAACCTCGGAAGAGGCGCGCTCACCCCACCCCGCCGCCACCGGACAAGCCGGCTCGGCCGCGTCGCCCTCCTCGGGCTAGCCCGCGCTAAATCTGCCTCAGTGCAGGCTGGCCCGGTAGGACAGCCTGTACGCGGACGGCTGGCCTGGCGCCTCTTCCAGCGCCACCGATTCGACCTGCACGTGCGGGTCGTCCAGCAACGTCACCGTGCCCAGGGCCGCGAACGGGATGCCGCGCGGTTCGACCACCAACCTTCCTTCCACCGGCTTTACGAATGCGTCGACGGACAGGCTGGCGCCGAACAGTTCGCCCGTCGCCCGCAGCTCGACCTGGCCCTCGCCGCTTGCCACCGGCTGAACGTGCAGGCCGCTCGGCGACGCGTCGTCGAGCGCCTGCTGGGTGACGGTGGCGCTGCCGCTGAGCTGAGAACCCCGCTTGACCGTGCGCACGTTCGTTGCGATCAGGCCATGTGCTAGGCCGCTTAGGCTCAGCGTGATCCCCTCAGCGGTGATCGTCGATTTTTCGACGCCGCGCGCTTCCCACAGCTGCTTGCTCAATTCGGCCAGCTGCGCGGACGTTAGCGTTAGCTGTGCGGCGACTATCGTCGCCGATTGCGCTTTGCCCCAGAGGAGAGCCAGCGCCGGCCAAGCGCTTATGTGGACACTCTTGATCGTGCCGTAGCGAGCTGCGCGGTCTCGCACCACCCTTGCCGCGATCACCGGCAGGATCAGCTGGGATAGGACCAGCAGCACGATCGACACGCCGGTCAGAGCCAACCCGAGGCGAAGCCACCGATCTCGCGACCAACCCCAACCAGCAGACAGCCCCATACGCTCGCAGGCTAGCCTATGCAAGGACCCCGGGCGCGTAGCTCAGCTGGCTAGAGCACCTCGTTTACACCGAGGGGGTCGCCCGTTCGAGTCGGGCCGTGCCCACTTGTGCCACTTGTGCTCCGCGGGTATTACCGCGGAGCCGCACCTGGACTGACCATGAAATCGATACGAGCACGGCGCAAGCTGACTCCGGCGCATCTGCTCGCAGCCGCTAGAACATCTCCATGAACTCCATCCGTATCGCAGTCATCGGTTCAGGGCCCGCCGGTTTCTACACAGCTGGGCATCTGCTCAAGGACGGACCCGAGAACCTCGAGGTCGACATGATCGAGCGGCTGCCCACGCCCTGGGGGCTCGTGCGCTCCGGCGTCGCGCCCGACCATCCCAAGATCAAGTCGGTCACGCGCGTCTATGAGAAGACCGCCGCCCATCTTCGCTTTCGCTTCTTCGGCAACGTCGAGCTGGGGCGCGACGTCTCGCACGACGAGCTGGTCGAGCACTACCACGCGATCGTCTACGCGACCGGGTCGCCGGGCGACCGTCCGCTTGGCATTCCTGGCGAGGAACTGCCCGGCAGCCATCCTGCCACGGACTTTGTCGGCTGGTACAACGGGCATCCGGACTACTGCGACCACGACTTCGACCTGTCGGCCGAACGGAGCGTGGTGATCGGCAACGGCAACGTGGCGCTCGACGTCGCGCGCATGCTGACGTTGAGCCACGACGAGCTGGCCCAGACCGACATCGCCGACCATGCGCTCGAGGCGCTCGACGCGAGCAGGGTGCGCGAGATCGTGGTCGTTGGCCGCCGCGGGCCCGCGCAGGCTGCGTTCACGAACCCTGAGCTGCTCGAGCTTGGGGAGCTGCAGGATGCCGACGTGATCGTCGACGCCGACGAGCTGGAGCGCGCTTTGGCAGTCGAGGACCCGAACATGGATCCCACGTCCGCTCGCAACGTCTCTGTCTTGCGCGACTACGCTGGGCGTAACCCACAGGGGAAGAGCAAGCGTGTGATCCTGCGCTTTCTACTCTCCCCGACGGAAATTATTGGGGATGGGAGGGGCGTGCGTACCGTTGTAATGGCGCGCAACGCACTTACGGCCGGCGAGGACGGGCGCCTGCGAGCCCAAGCCACCGGTGAGACGGAGAGCATCGATGCCGCGCTTGTGATGCGCGCGATCGGCTACCGCGGGGTTGCGCTGCCTGGCGTGCCTTTCGATGAACGTTCGGCCACAATCCCGAACGAGGGCGGGCGAGTGCTCAGCGGCCCTCCGGGCGTGCCTGGGCACGCTTCGGAGAGCCTTCCCTCTCACGTGCTTCCCGGCGAGTACGCCGTCGGCTGGATCAAGCGCGGGCCCTCCGGCGTGATCGGCACCAACAAGAAGGACGCGCAGGAGACTGTCGATGCGCTGCTGGAGGACCTGGCAGCAGGGACGCACTTGCAGCCCTCCGACCCCAAACCCGACGCGATCGAGGCACTGCTGGCCGAGCGTGTTGCTGCGCTCGTCACCTACGAAGGGTGGTCTGAGATCGACCGTCACGAGCAGAGCCTGGGCGTGCCGCACGGGCGGCCCCGCGTGAAGCTGACGCGCATCGAGGAGCTGCTGGCTGTCGCCGCCGGCGAGACACCCGACGCCGAGGCCCTGGACACGCTCGGCCTGCACTAGAACCTCGCGCGCTCGCAACCGACAAACCAGCGTCGACGCGGCAACACCGACCGCCCGCCCATCTGGCACACTGACTAGCTCGCGCGCCGTTAGCTCATCGGGTAGAGCTCCGGACTTTTAATCCGGCGGGGCGGGTTCGAGTCCCGCACGGCGCACCATTTGGACGACGTCGGAACCAAAGCCCCCAGAAAACTGGGGGCTTTGGCTTTCCTGGGACCTCCCGGCCCCCGCAGCGGCCAGCTGGCGGTGGGTTTGGCCAATACGGCCGATGTGGGCCAAGACCTGCTGCTGCTCGCCTTTTAGATCGTCTGTGTGGACGAGAAACCGCTCGAAGATCGCCTGGTTCATGAGCCGCCGGACCATCGGCTCGGCCGCAAGATAGATCTCGTGACAGCACAAGACCAAGGCAAGGGCCTCTTTGAGAGCCTCCATAACCTCGCTGGCTTCGTGGGTGGCCGACTCGACCCAGCGTCGCGCTTGACCACGCTCCGTTTCGATGCGCTGCTGCTCTGCCTGCAAGACCTCTTCTGAGACCAAGTTGCGGTAGTGGAGCTGGATGAGCTTCTGCTGCTCATCTTGGAGGGTTCGCAGCCGACGCTTGTGGTGATCGGACTGCTTTCGCGCCACCTCAAGCCGCGCGCCGACCTGACCCTCGATATCCCGGCGCACCGCCTCAATTTGTCGGGCTGTCAACTGGACGGAGCGGTAGAGGTTCTCGATCTTCCGTTCGACGGCATCGACGGGCATGTAGTGGGCGCCGCAGCTCACTTTGAGCCCCTGGTGGGTGATGCAACTGAAGTATTCGTAGACGCCGCCGTTGCCACGGTGACGTCCGTAGAGTAGCCGCCGCCCACAGTTCCCGCAGAACAGCGAACCCTTGAGGTAGTGGTTGTGCTTCTTGCTGCGATCACCGGAGAGGCGGTGGCTGTCCAGAACCTGCTGGACCTTCTCAAAGGTCGCGCGATCGATGATTGCGGGATGGCGTCCGTCGCCCTTGACCCCCTTGAACGTAACGACGCCGGTGTAGTAGTCGTTCCTGAGCATCCGATAAACACCGTTCCGGCTAAGTGGCTTAGCCGGGCGCTTTGGGGTCGGTCGGGTACGCAAACCGACGTCCTCGAGCAGGTTGCGCAAAGTAGAGATTGAGTGCTCGCCCGTGGCGAACGCCTCGAATGCGACCTGGACGAGCCGGTAGCGATCCTCATCGAGTCCGATTGAGCGGACTTCCTTGTCGTTGACGTGCTCGCGCACGTTCAGGTAGCCGATGAGCGCCGGGCCAACGGTCCCGCCGTCAGCGAACTTGCGCTCCAGGCCCATCTTGACCTTCTTGCCATCCCGACGAGAACGGTGAGCATTGACGCCCGCCATCACCGTATAGAGCAGCATGCCGGTGTCATCGTTGTCGATCCGCTCAAGCGTTGACTCCAGCTTGGCACCAGCCGCCTCGATCTCTCGGAGCAGCCAAAAGGCGTCGAACTCATCGCGCGCGACCCGCGAGAGGTCGTAGAAGATCACATATGCTGGCTGTAGCTCTGCCATCTCGGCAAGCATTTGTTGCAAGGCTGGACGGCGAAGATTCGTAGCGGACCGGCCCGCCTCTACATACTCACGGATAACTTGCGCGCCAAGCCCCACTGCATGACGCTCACACGCCTCGCGTTGGCCCTCTATCGAGTAGCCCTCCTGGCTGTGGCCGGTTAGCTGCCCCGTGCTCGACACCCGTAGATAGATAACGGCTGTAGCGCGCTCAGAGGTGCCGATGGCACCAGTATCAATCGTCGGGGTTGCTAGAGGCATACGCGCTTCCTTTCATGTTGTCTATGGCTTGATAGTCACACGGAGTGGTGATAGTCGCACCCCCACGGCGAATGTTCTGGTCGAGTTGTCGCGCTAGGTCGACATCCCGTGCCAAAACGTGCGGCGCCGAGATAACGACACAACCGATACGGCCACCGATCAAATCCTCCATGAGCCGGTCGAGTTCTGCTCGACTTTCGGCTAAACCGGATACACCCAGGTCAGCATAGACGGCGTCCAAACGCCGTCCAAGGCGATGAGCGTGGTCTTCACATATTCGGCGTTGCTTTCTCAGGTTCACTCGGTCAGCGGTCGCCGAACGCAGATAGGCGACCGTCCTAATATTATTCATATCCCTCCTTTCTCGGTTAATATGGCTTAACGATTTTCCCGTTAAGTCGTGATTTAAGCAACTTGTTAATTGGTAATGCGAGCCGGTCAAGGTGTGTAACCCCGACCGGCTCGCGTTGTCTCACTTCAGCGCCTCTAGGCGCTCGGTGATGGCCTTCTTCCTATCGGCCGCGCTGGCCTTGAGCGCTTCGTGCTCGGCCTTGGCCTCCTCGGCCCGTGTCTTTGCGGCCTCGATCTCCTTATCGATCGCCGCGAGGGCTCGTTCGAGCGCCGCGCGACCGTCCGCCAGCGCCGCGTCGACTGTCGTCTCACGACGGCGAGTCCGCGAGGGTCTTGCACTGTCACCGCCCTCGAGCTTGCGCTTCCAGGTGTAATAGGAGCCCCTCAGACTGTCGAAGGGGCGATTTGTCTCTTCGGCGAGCTGCTTGAAGGCGTCCGCCTTCTCAACACCTTTAGCTATACGCGTCTCGATCTCCTCATAGATCTCCTGAGCTTTCGTCACGGTGTTACCTCCTTGGTTGAATGGCCTTGATGGCGGGCAGAAAGACCGGGGTCCTTCCGTTCGCCATGAGGCAATCCACACCCGCCCGGGGCGCCACGGTGAGCCGTGCCCACGGTGGCGCCCCGGCGGTTAGTTCGACTGGGCAGTCATTTTCACCTGGAGAGCGAGTCATCCTGGTCGGTGATCGCGACGGCCGTGCCTGTGGAGCCAAGCCTCAACATAATGTCGAAGACTTCGTCACAGTCGTACGTTAGCCGAGCTAATTCGGTAGCGATCAGGTAATCCGGCCGCTTCTTCTCGGCGAGGTCCAGCATTTCGCGTAACCTGCACCCTGGCTCATCGAGCCATTCGCGGTCAACGAACTGGCCGATGATATCCGCCTGTAGCGCTATCGCTTTTCTGCGACAGCTCGCGTATTGACGATCAATCGACAGTTCAAACTGCGACTCCCGTGAGCCTGGGCGGGAAGTTTCGCGCATGTAGATAATCGCTTTTACTCTCCGCGGCCCTTCCTGATCGCGCTCCTCTTGGTAATTGGTTTTTGGCATAACTGCCTCCTTTCTTCGGGCCTCCTTTCGTTGTTGTTGTTCTCTCAAGGGGACTGCCTGGCCCTTCATGGCAGTACCTCCTCCTGCGCCGCGATAGCGGCCCAGTGTGTGAGGCGCGCGCAGGCGATATCCACATACGCCGCTTCGCGCTCAAACCCCAAGAACGTCCGGCCCTCCATCACAGCCGCGATCCCGGTCGTGCCGCTGCCAGTGAACGCGTCGAGCACCAGGCCGCCAGGCGGTGTCACCAATCGCACGAGCCAGCGCATCAGGTCGATGGGCTTGACGGTGCGATGGGTGTTGCGGCGTATTCGCGGCGGGTGGTGGTGGCCGTTATATAGTTTCACCAGTTGGGCCGGTAGCTGCTCGCATCCGGCTTCCCGCTCGTGTTTAGAAGCCTTGGCGCAATAGAACAGGCGGCTCAGCCCCTCGCGCTGGCGCTCAAGCAGCCCCGTCGCGCAGTCCTGCGTACACATGGCGCGCGTACAGTCACTTGAGTGGGATAGAGCGACGTGCGCGGGCCAGTAACCATTCACACGGGTGGCATCGGTGTTCAGCGCCCCCGTGCCCCACTTCTGGAGGTTGCGCTGGGTGGTGCCGACGAGAGGCGCGCGTGCCAAGAGGATCGGCTCGTAGGCCGGCTTCAGCGCCGTTGCCACGCCGTTTGGCAGCTTTCGGGATTTCGGCATTCCTTGGGCGTACAGCCACATGAGCTGGTCGCGTACCTCAAACCCCGCGTCCTCGACCCCACAGACGAGACGGGAAAACGTGCGGCTAGCGCCGAACGCGATCAGATGTCCGCCCGGCTTTAGTACCCGCCGAGCTTCGCGCGCCCACACTATCGTCCAACGCTGGAACGCCTCACCGTCACTGAGCTCCTTGTGCGCTGCGCGTGCCGTTCGGCGAATATCCGCCCCGTCCCACGCTTCACCAGCGAAATCGATGCCATACGGCGGGTCTGTGACGATCGCGTCAACACAGGCGTCCGGAAGCTTGGCGAGCGTCAGCAGCGCGTCGGCCTCGATCAAGCCCCAGGTTTGCGTGCCATCTTCGTAGAGGGCGAGCTTGGTTGTGCTCATGGTCGTGCCTCGCTGCTCAGCAGTGCTAGGGCTTCGGCCGTTGTCGTGACCGCGAATAGACGTTGGGCGTTGGCGGGAAGCCGCTCGAGTGTTTCGCGTACCCGTTCGGCGTGCGCGGTGTTCGGCACGATCCACAGCACGCGGGGGAACACGCCGCGCGCTGCCTGCTCGGTGCCGGTGCGGTAGTAGTCGTGGTATCTGCGGGCCTTGCTCTCAATCGTGGTCTGTGCCTCAGTCGCCATGTCCTGCTCGATGAACCACGAGTACTCGAAGTCACCGACCGCGAGCTTGAGGTAGGCGTCGGGCTTGAGCGTCAGGCCAGCGCCCCACGCTCCGGGGTAGGGTCGCCAGCACTCCGGCTCTGGTGAGAACGCGGCGATCTCCAACCGGCCGTGACGTTCGGCGTCCACGAGGTCGACGAAGAGTTGCGCGACCGCGAGGGTATGTGCGAGATAGCGCGCGCCCGGCGTGTATGCGCGCCGCACCCGACGCCCGGAGACCCGCTCGGATTGCAAGATGTACTGGCCTGCACGACCCACCGCGAAGGTTGTGCTGGCGCTACCGGAGCGCTCCCCGCCGACCCGACGCGCGAGCGACTCAAGAATGTCCAGTTGGGTGAGGCGGTTCAAGCCTCGTCGTGCCAGGCGTCCACTCGTGCGTGGTGAGCCTTCGGGCCAGAACAGCCGTCCGAGTTGCGCGCCGCTCATCACACGAAAGCGACTGAGGGTGCGTAGTACTTGGAGGTCACGGTCGGTGAGTTGAAGGGAGATGGCGGCAAGCTGCCGGGGAGACAAGCGCCTGGGGGGTCGCAGGTCTTTCGTTGGCGTAAGCGCCCCGGACACCGCACCGTTAGGGACGTTCTTCGTCTTGGTACTCGACGCGACCGGACCAGCGACCGGACTCACGTGCGCCTCCTCTGAACGCCAACCGGATCGTCTCCGTCGCCCACCGTGCGGGCGGTCTCCTCATGGCGAGCTTCGGGTTGTTGGGTGCTGCCGTAAGCCAGCGCCGAGCGGTCACGGATAGCTTTCGCCTGGCCGGTCTTGGCTGGCAGCGGCTCGGTGCGGCCGGTCACTACCGAGACGGCGCTGCCGGTGCCGACTCCGACTCGCGCGGCAATCTCGAAACGCCCGAGCGACTGCACGTCCTGGGCTGTGAGGCCGGGAAGTTGTCGGGCGATGGCGGCGGCTTCCTCTGCCGGTGCGCGCCAGGTTATGAACGTCGCTGAGTTCCCGAGCAGCGCCGATCTGGTCGGCTCGGGGATACGCCCCAACGTCTGCAAAGCGACCGATAGGCTTGCCCCAAGCCCTCTGGCGCGCTCCGCGATGAGGTCAAAACTGTTGGGAAGCCCGTTAGTCAGCGTCGCCAGCTCGTCCACATAGATGTTGATGAGATGGCGCTCCTCGGGCGGAAGCGTCACCCTGGCCTCGATCGCGCTCCAGACCGCGAACATGACAGCGCTGCCGATCAGCGGGGCAGCCTCACCGAGCGCACCAGGCGCGAGCGACACGAGTAGCCACTTACGTTCGGCAAGCAGCCGCGCGACGTCCAGCTTTGGGTCGGGGCTTGCGAGTACAGCGCGCACACGCGGGCGGCTCAGGAGCGCCATCAGGCGGGCCATTGGGGCTTGGACAACGTCGACCTTGGCGGCCGGGGAAAGCGCCTCGTAGTTCTGCCACGAGCTCTTCAGGAAGTCGTCGCTGAGACGCGCCACCGCAGCGCGGCGGTAGGGCTCATCGGCGAACAGGCGCCCAATATCGAGCAGCGTCGAGCCGGGTACCTCGCTCAAGGTGCGGATCGCCAAACGCCCCCAAATCTCTGAGCGGATAGTCCAATCGAACATCGACTTCAGCGTCCGCGTCAGCACGTCGGCGCGGGCGTCAGGGTCGCCGCCGTGCAGGACATCGATACCGGCCATAGGTCGGGAGTCATCGCCGGCATCAAGGACCACGACCCGCTCCGCGTGCTCCGGCTTGACGCGCTCTAGGATCGTCTCGACAAGGTCGGCCTTGGGGTCGATCACCACCCCGCCGTAACCATGCTCGATATCCGACAAGCCCGCACCGCCGAACATCGTGCTCTTGCCCGCACCGGAAATCCCGGCAGCGATCATGTGGTGTCGCGCTCCCTCTGCCGAAAGGGCAACCTGCCGCTCGGCGCCGCTCCCATCCCGGCCAATGAACAGCCGCCGCCCTACGCGCGGCACGCTGGAAGGGACCGGCAACGCGCGGGTTGAGCCAACCTCGACTCCAGCTACCGCGACCTCGCTACCCAGCGGCCAGCCGGTGAGCGCAAGAAGCTCCGGTGTCGATAGCCACCCCGACGCGCGGGTGACGCGCGGCATCGAGGCGAGTGTCCGGTTGCCCCGCTCACGGGTAACCCGCACGCCCCCAATCTGCCGGCGGCTCCGAATCGTGTTCTCGATATGGGCGGCCAACTCCCGCGCACGACTCTTCTGCCGGGCATGGATGAGGACAATGCCGTCGGTGGTGAACCCTGGGAGACTCGTCTTATGCCGCCACTGTTTCGTGATCTCCCGGTCCCGGTCGCTGGGATGCTCAAGCTCCTGCCAGGCGCGAGCGCTCCCCGGTCTGAGCGCAAGGCGGACTATGACCTGCTCCCCGGAGCGCAACCCCACCATTCCTGACAGCAGCGCCCTGGAAGCCGCGACCGTATTCTCAGCCGAAAGCACGCACAGCGACGCCGGGATGGACAGGCGCAGCGCGAGCGTAGCCGCGTCATCGGGCGACTCGCCAGCGCCTGCTATGCGCAGGCTTGGGATCACCCCGGCCAGCGTTGATTGCACCGACACCCGAACAGACTCGGGCACCCATAGAAAATGCGCGATGGAGTCCTCACCGGCGACCACCTCGGCTATTAGCTCGCAAGTGCCCGGCAACCCAAGCCCGTCCAGAGCGGCGAGCGCCTGGGAGGGCTCCAGGCCGATAGGGAAGCGCAACCCGAGTCGAACCCGGCTATGCCGCATCACCTCGGCTTGGCGATGCTCGTGAAGCCAGATCCCCGCGATCATGGCTGAGCCGCTACCAGCGGCGACTAGCGCGGGAGTGAGATCGCCATTCACCGCTTGCGCCCCCGACCCTTAGCTTTCTCCTGGGCTTCGCGTTCACGCTTCTTACGCAGCGTCGCCTTTCCCATCAAATAAATGATATATGCTAGATCTTCGGTAGAAAGTTCTTGTCGCTTTACACCGGACACCTTAATACGCCGTGTGGCCATGTAGCTACCTCCTTTCGGTTTAGTTCATATGTGTTCTCCTTTATTGGTTATCGCGGTCGAGTGTTCATGACTGGCGCCCATCTGTTAGGGACGCCAGTGACGCGAGACACGAGAACCACGATACGCAACAGTCATTAAAAAAAGATTAACTTTCCAGACTTTTTTCACCGAACCTTCTTTGAGGGACAGTTCCCGTTTTTCACTGGTGCTCACCAGCGCCTGGTGGCAGCCCACACAATTCGCAGAACAGCAGCAAGCACGCCGAGGACAAGCGCGAGGGGCACAAGCGCTGCCGTCAACTCGATAAGTTTCGGGCTGGCAGCGGCAAGGACCGCCAGACCCACAAGAACCAGTAGCACCGTCTGCATGGGTTTGTTCATGGTCTGACCTCGACGGCGGTGCTCTCGATTACATCGTGGTCGTGACAAGCGACGTGTTGGGCTCGCTCGGCTACGAGCAAGTCGCGGATCGCCTGCCGTCTGATGCCATGAAGGGCCTGTTCGGCTCGGTACCGCGCAACCCACAGGTTCTTGTGTTGACGCCGCCGAGACCGGATCGTTTCGGCAGATTTGGCTACCCATATGACCGCGACCACGGCGAGGCCGCCCCCGCCGCACACCAAAAACAGAGCGACCCAGTAGATCAGGCTGTGGAGTGTCATGACAGGCCCCGGCCGGTTCGAGCGACCACGCTGCCCATCGCCAAGCAAGCCGAGTCTGTAATGAGGCCGAGACGACCAGCGGCGTGGGGCGTACGCATAACCAGCGCCGCCTCCAAACCGCTCAAAGCCGAAGCGTTCAGCAACGCGGTCTCGGCAACATCGGCGATGACGTCCAACCGAGCTGATTCCCGTGCCGCCAGCACGGAGCTGGCGGCACGGGTCAGAGTGATCTCGTTAGCGGCGCGGCGTTCGAGTTTTGAGAGGCCACGGGACGAGGCCAGTACGGGAAGACCGGCCATCACGCCTCGCCTCCCGCCAACTCGTCGCCAAAGTCCACGAGTTCGGCAACCCACTCAGGGTCGATTCCATGCTGCTCGGCAACCGCCTTGATAGCAGTGGCTCGGTCCATGCCACGGGCTACGAGTCGGTAGACCTCGGCCCGGAACACTGCGACGACCTCAAGTCTTGTCAGGGGTGCATTGGGCATGCTGCTCCTTTCGGATCGGGTTGTCGTCCTAGCTTGAGCGAGAGGGGTGTCCCGAAATGTCCCGAGGGTATGCCACCCTTGGTTTGTGGTCCCGGGGCTTGAAATCCGACTATTGGGTGGTCCTCGGGCACTCGTAGGCGGCGAGGAACCCAAGGGACTGCATAAGCGATCCTGCAAGTTGCTTGTCTGTATGGCGCTCCTGCCACACGAACGCTCTCGCTGGTCTGATCTGAACTTCGATCTCCGCCGAGCGAAGAGCGACCTCAAGCGGGTGCTTGGCAGCTACTGGATCAACCCGTCGGATGGCGTTTATGAGTTTGCGCATCCGCCGCTCATCGATCTCGACGCCGTACCTGAAGAGGACGCGGAGGCGTTTACTTACTACATGGAGCGGGGTGATCTGCTCCCTGGTTTGGACTATGACGCAGTTGACTGGATCACTGAAATGAGAGCTGCACACCACGAGCGGCTCGCCGGGATTGTCACCCGGCTGTGCAAGGACGCCGTCCCAGGTGAGATTGACGCCATGCTCCACCGGGCAACCCGTGTATTGACATTGGCCGAGATCGAGCGCATCCGTCAAGCCGGCACTCTTCCAATAAGTGTGGCCGAACGCGAGAGCGACGATATCGACGCGACCATCAGAGCCTTGGAGGCTCAGATTGGAGAACCAGCAAATGAGCAAGTAGTTGTTTCGACGCTGCGGCAGTTGGTGACGCGCATCGACCAGCAAGCTATTCGATGGCAGCCGGTCCGCAAAGAGCTACTCGACCGCACAAGTGCGCTGATACAGGTCTACCATCGCCGGTTCGGCTTCGACGCAGAGTCAATAATTTACACCCTCGCCAATAGCTATATGTATGCAGGAGATACTCACGGAGCATTTACGCAGTTGCGCCCCTTGATAGCTGATCCAAGCGTATCGTCCGGCACGCTATACCTTGCCGGTCTGCTGAATACGCGCATGGGCTGGCATCACGACGCGCACACGGTACTCACGGCCGCACTTGAGCTAAGCGCCTCTGAGGGCGCTGCGATGATTCTGCGCGAGAAGCGGGATATAGCCCTCGCTTGGGGCCAAGGACGCGACGTTAGCGACGTAGCCCGCTCTCTTCGACTTGAGCCGGCATTTGATGCGCTGTCACCACAAGCACGAGCGAGTGTGTACTGCAACCAGGCGAGATCCTCCACCCGCCCTATGGATGCCCTCCACCTATATCAAAAGGCGCTAGAGACCGACCACCTCACAGAGAACCCCCATTACCATCTGAATCTGGTTCGGGCTGCGCGACGTACCGGTAAACCCGATCTCGCCAAGCAGCATCTTGTTACCGTCGAAGAGATGCTCCAAACACAGAAGGCCACCCCACTTTTCTACGCCCGTCTGATCCTGCGAGCCGAGGAAATTGTGAGGGATGCAACTACGACCGGCCAAGACTCTCCACAACATCGCGCACATCTAGAAGAAGCCGGGGCTATCTACGAAGCGGTCGCTAAAGGAGAGCAAACCCGCGACATACCGCGCACATGCACAGCTCTGCTAGGACAAGCCTCCATTGCCGCCCACCTCAACCGTCCAAAGCAACTGCGGGCACTCGCGACAACCGTGGAGCTTTTGGCCGAACGCCGTATCGGACGCCACAGGGCCAAGGCCAGAGTATTCCGTATCCAAGCAGCCAGCCACCTTACAAAGCAGGAGACAGACCGTCTCGATCTACGGGCAAGCGAGGAAGTTGCCAGCATGGAAGCCTATCTACCGCCAGCACTGACTATCCCTTCACGGTCGGCATAGCGTATCTCGGCAAATAAGTGCGTTTGAGTGGTAGGGGAGCACAGCTCCCCTACCACTAGGTGTTTGTTGCCCCAGGAAGCGCTCATGCCGGGTCGGGAGTGGAATTTGCCCCCTCGGGGCCACCACCCTTTTCCCAGATGAAGCACCTCGCTAAAACCTTCCAACGGGGATCTTTGCCGGTCGTCTGTCGCCAGATTCGCTCAGGCTCGCCGGCCGGGATAAACGACGGTATCGGTGTGCCAGGTTTTACCGTGTCGACCACCATGATCCCCTCAATAATGAGACGGTCCCAACGCTTGCGCTCCTCGGTAAATGTACGGGAGCTATAAAAAGACGTATAGGTGCCAGCCTCGAGGTCGAAGGTCTTCTCGACTATCTCCTCATATTCGGTCACGAGCGCTCCTTTTGGTTGCTAAACGTAGTCGGAGCGGCTGATCCGACCCGGGCAACGCGCGTTCACAAATCACACGCGCGGTGCCCAGGTCGGACTAAATATCCTAACCGGAGAGGTAATATTATTTTACCATTAACTAATCACAATTACAATAATAGACATCTGCCGAGCTACCACGCCTGGCCTTGCCGCACGGTTCCTCACTTCTTCTTCCCTTTCGCTGCCTCAGCTTGTATGAGCCGAATACTCTTGGTTTGCTTTGAAGCCGGGGTCACGGATGACGTGAGGATCGTCAATGTAGCGCTGAGCCGTCCGTGAGCGGCATTCAGAAGGGCGCGGCCGGTAGCGTTGAGCTTCACCTTGATGGTTCTGGTCTTGCCCGGCGGAATCGAGAAGCTGCCGCTCCCGATGGTCTCGGTGTTCGCGGCCTTCCTGGCCTTTCTGTTCGCCCGCTTGACCGTCAGCGTCAGCTTGCCACGACAGGGTGTTGTGCCGGTGCAGGTGAGCTTGAGCGTTGCCGTGTTGCCACCCTTGACGGTGGCGGTAGAGCTGGCAAGCGCCGCTATGCCGCCCGCTGCCGCTTTGGCTGGTGGCGGTGTCGGGCCGGGTGTCGTGGTAGTCGCTCCGCCGCCAGAGGACGAGCCACCTTTCTGACCTTCGCCTTTTTCACCGCTTGAACTGCTTACTTCATTGACAGCCATCGCTCTGGTAATGAATGGATTCTCTTGGTGGTACAGACCGACCGCGACACATGATTCGGTTGCCGGGCAGGCCACCGAACTCAGCAGCGTAGAGGCCGGTTCTTCGGTTGACGTACCCGGTGGTAGCGCGGTGATCTGGCTAGCCGCCCCCCACACATCGCTCGACTCGGTGGCGACCATCCCATCCCAGTACGAGCCAACTTCACCATATGAGCCGACCGTCACACACGACCCCCCCGACCGACAGGACACCGATGCAAAAACAGCCTCCGGCGTACCGAAGCTGTTTGTCGGCGGGGCTATCTCGGTGGCCTGTTGCCACGAACCGCTGGCCTCGGTCGCGGTTATTGCTTCCACGATGCCGGAGGTGGTGGTGTAATTGCCGACCGCGACACATGCGCCGGTCGCGGGGCAAGAGACTGAGCTAAGGCGCGCGCGGGTAGACACGCCTGTGGCCGCGTTCGCGGGCAATGTGACTTCGGCGGCTTGCCCCCACGACCCGCCGGTGTCGGCGATAGCCATTGTCCGCGAGATGCTCGCGCCGTCGTAATACAAGCCGACCGCGACACATGATTCCGGCGCGGAGCAAGAGATCGAACTCAGTTCCCAGCCGGTGGCACTGGCGGGCAAGGGTATCTCGCTGGCCTGCCCCCACACCCCGCCGCTCTCGGTCGCCGCCATCATCTGCAATTTCTCCGAGCTGTCGGCGTAGGAGCCAATGGCAGCGCACCACCCCACGGCCGGACAGGAGACCGATACCAAGTGGGCATCCGGGTTGGCGGCGGCGTTCGCGGGCAGCGCAATCTCAGTCGCCTGATTCCAGGCTCCGCCTGTCTCGGTGACGGCCATTATCTGTTCTTTGGCCGAGCTGTCGCTGTACCAGCCGACCGCAGTACAAGAGCCGGAGGCGGGACAGGAGACCGATTCGAGAGATGAGAAGAGGCCGGTGGTCGCCGCGTTCGGCGGAAGTGTCGTGATTTGGGTAGCTTCGCTCCATACCCCGCCCGACTCATTTACTGCCATCGCCTGCCCGTCACCGGAGCTGTCCTCATACTGGCTGACAGCGACACAGGTTCCGCTCGCCGGGCAGCCCACCGCCGGAGACTTGGCAATGAAGCCGGTAGTTGACGCGTTCGGCGGCAGAGGGAAACCGACCGCCTGACCCCATGTGCCGGACGCGGCAGCCGTGGCACCGGCTCCAGCTATGAGGGCACAGAGCGCCACGAGTACGGCTGCGGCTTGTCCTAGCCTCGTCCTGCTCCTGCTCCGGTCTGCTCCCATGCGTATGGCTCCTTTGGGTTATTTGTCATCTACCTTTTTGCGCAAGGCATCTTTGGGGTAACGACGACCGTTTCCCATGTCGATTCCGCCCCGGCTCCGAATGACAGTTCAGCCTTGACGGGCAGGCCGCCAGTCGGGCATACCTTCGGCATGGTTACGATGGAGGTCAGCTTTCCGCCATTCATATAGGCGGCACCGAGCGCCACGGTGATTGACTCGGTGGATATATCGGTGACACCAGCGGCCGTGAACGGGGGCAGATTCTCTGTGAGCTTGTAGCCGCCATCAGCAGGCTTGAGCGTCGCGGGGAGCTGCCCCTCACCGCTGAGCCAGTTGCTTACGTTGAGCGACCAGAACCCCAGACCACCACTGGAGGTAAAGAACGCTCCTTGCCTGAACTGAACAGGTAGGTTGCTGCCCACGATATTGGCCGCACCTAGCACTTCGGACACCGCACCGGCATATGCCTTCTGCGGGCAGAGCGGAGCCTCGCCGGTCTTGCGCCAGTTGCCATGCGGCAGTCGGCAGCTTGCGAAGCCGCGCGTAGTGACCTTGATGCCCTTGGGCAGAGCGACCACGACTCGCCTCAGCGGGCTGGGCAGGCCAACATCTTCCGTGCCGTGAATCGTGAAGCTGGCCTCTAGCTCGGCTCCCGCCCCCGCCATATCCCCGGTGTGTGGCCACGTCCGGCTATGCGGCTCGACCAGGTTCCTGGGGATGGGAACGGCTCGCGCGTCCAGCGTGGCGGTCGGCTTCGCCACGGCGACCGCCGGGACGAGAACCCCGGCACTGAACGTCAGGCAGGCAACGAGCGCCAGAAGCCCTCTTGTGCTCGACCGACTCCGGTTTGCTCCCATGCAGTGCTCCTTGATTGTGGTTGGTCAGGCAGGCACGACGACAGAAAGGGGTCGGCCGCCGTGCCCGTCAAACCATAGAATTGTGCCATAGCACGGTATACCGTCTCTTGCTCAAGCAAGCAAGGAGGACACGCGACCAAGCGGTACACCGGTGGGATGTCTGCTCGACGCCCCGAATCCCAAGCCCAGCGCGCTCATGCCTTCGGCGAACGGGTCCGCTCGCTCCGACGCGCGAAGAAGCTCAAGCAGCGCGAGGTAGCTGAGGCAATCCCTATGAGTCCCGGCAACCTCTCCCGCATCGAGACCGGCGACTATGGGCCGCCCAGCGATGAGGTCATCGAACGGCTGGCCGAGGTATTGGAGGCCGACCCCCTGGAGCTGCTGCGCGTAGCGGGTCGGGAGGCCGGTAGCGAAGCCTTTGAGCAGCGGGTCTTGGCTGAACTGGCAGCCATCCGCAGCGGTATCGAGCGAATAGAGGCCGCGTTAGCCAGCGTCGGAAACGTTTGATGGCCTCAAGCATGATCAGGAGCTTGAGCACCCAGTCGAGACGCGCCAAACCACAGGTTGCCCGCTCGCGCGCCTCGGCCGTAGCTTCCCCGGCACCCCCGCCCGTCGCCCTGTGGCGGGAAACGTGCCCATGTCCAGTCGCCCCGACCACCTTCCGCAAGCGCCCGCGGGCGTGCAGCGCCTCATACTGCGGCTCCTGCTCGCGGGCGAGAGCGAGCGGCTCTGGCCGCTCGAGCTGATCGTCCGTCGCGTCGGCGACCCGATCACCGCTCTGGATGCCCTAGTGGCACTCTCCGACGCCGGGCTCGTCCACCGATGGGGTCACTACGTCATCCCGACACGAGCGGCCATGCACTTCTTCTGGCTGTTCGAGTAGCCCAGAACTCACCGCTGAAGCTCTGAAGCTGAGCGGGCACAGCTTGACCGCTCAGAGTGCTCGCGCCTAGCTTGAGGCGAGCCTATAAAGAGCGGCCCCGACGCGGGAGGAAGCCCGCGCCGAGGCCCAGACACAAGGAGAACGAAGCTCCCCATGTCCGATTCTGAGCCTACCCTGATGCCCGCCGAGAGCCAGGTCCGCACCGAGTCCACCATCATGACCCTGCTACTCATCCAAGACGACCAACGCCCCTGGTCAACCGACGAACTGATCCGCGAAATCGGCAGACCAAACGACGTTCACAACGCCATCGCCAACCTCCACGGCGTCGGCCTCATCCACCGCACCAGCGACGGCTTCGTATTCGCCGCCCGCGCCGCAACCCACCTCGACCGACTCGACATGTAGCCCATCGACACAAACGACTTCGGGCCGGCGTGTGGGTGAGCCAGCCCGAAGTCGTCTCATGGCACTTGTGCGACGTGGCAACAATCCCGTCGGCTCCGCGACTCAGGCTGTCGCGGTCCGGCGTGGCCTCGTCATTCTCACTCGCGCCCATCCCAGGCCTCTCTTACTTACCCATCCAGAGTCCAATGCTATCCCGTCGCTCCTCCGTCCCCGAACTCAAAGACGGGGCGATCTCTTGCTCGCCCGCTGCTCGACTACCAAAGCGCTTCACCATTCGTGCGAGCAAACCTAGCCCGACGACCGACGGGATTATTGCGAACACTATCCCGGACCCTGACAGAAGAACGATATGCCCCGACTGCGCCGTTCCGATGACCCCCACGAGAAGCAATGTGCGTGGGAGCACCGCGATAAATGTCCCCAAAAATACATCACGAAAGCGGACATCGAGTGCTCCCATAGCGTAGTTCGTCAGGGCAAACGGCAGAAAAGGTGACAATCGAATAGCAAGAACACTCGACAACGCATGCCCTTGGTACGCTGGTCTCAGCCGCCGACTTGCTTCCAACAAGCGCCCCCACCTCCAGCGATACATCACGAAGGCCCCGATCTCTCGCTCGATGCCCGCCGAGACGCTAGCTGCCAATACCACGATCACCACTGCTTCGGTAGCTCCCATCAACAAGCCGCACACGACCGCGAAGATCGACATGGGGAAAAGGGTGCAACTGAGAACTAGGCCACAGCAAAACGCGATACACGCGCGCATCAGCGAGGATCCGCCAACCGCTCCTCGAAGCTGGGTCGCCAGGACGTGAACATTGACCAGAGCACCCAGCTTGCTGATGCCGATTACAAAGCCGGCCAGGGCGATGGCACCGGCCGCGATGTGCGCGAGACTCAGGCTGCGCGACGACGCCCGCGCGACTTCGGGGCGCCATCGCAAGAGAGCCACAGCACTGACGCTATCAGATCCTGCTCGCCGGTTCGACTAATCGCAGTTGCTTGCGCAAGCGGAACTCCTAGACTATTCTTATAGCATGCCCAGCGCACTCTTCATTCATCGATCCGTCGGCCTCCAGATGCTCGCCGCTGCGGAAGTACGAGCCCAATTGCCAGACATCGACTTCAGTGATCTATACGCCAACGACAACATAATGTCAGGGCCCGACGGTCGCCCTGCGGCGACTCCTCTTGACATGTCGTCTGGCAACACAAACCCAGATGGTCTAGCAGCGTTCTTCCGTGAGGTGAGCGGATCGCCAGAGAAGCGGAAGGCACTGGAGGCGTTCGACCTCGTCGCGCTAAAGTCCTGCTATTCGGCCTCCAGCATCACCTCAGATGCCCAGTTGAGCTCTTACCAAGATTACTACGAGGGCCTGATCTCCGAATACATCAGCAGTCACCGGGACCAGCAGTTCGTTATCCTGTCTCCGCCGCCGCGTCGTCCATTGCTTACTGGCGCCGCGGCGGCGGCGCGGGCGCGGTCGTTTAGTCGCTGGCTTCGCGACTTCGCGTCTGAGCGGTCAAACTGTAGCTACTTCGACCTTTTTGATCTCCTCGCGGACGATCGTAACCACCTCAGCCGCCGGTTTCGTCGTGCGCTTCCCATCGACCAACATCCGAATGCCGAAGGCGCGTTGGAGGCTGGCAATCATCTCGCGGCCTCCATACGTTCGGTGTTGTCCAAAAGAGCTCGCCCGACAGTCTAAGCGTCTGTGCTTGCCCGCTTCTCCGAGCAATGGACTTCGGCAACCTTCGCATCGCCGCGACTAGAAGTGGACGCGCCCGAACTCGCCGTCATTGCAAACAACCTCGTCGACGTCGTGCCGCCTCTCAACGTGGCGCCAGCGGTCGGACTCGTATCAAACGATCCGATCGTCACCATGGCTACATCTCTGACGTTGGTCGAGCGAGGATACGACGCCATAGTCCTGAACGCACGGCGGCTTGACATCCTTTCCGCCTCCGACCTTGTTCAGTCATCAACGCTTCACACCATTACGATACCTGTCCCCGATACGCACGATGGTTCGGTTACGATCTATCCACTGTCAGCCGTAGGGCGAGAGCAGGGAGGAGGGTCTGGTCGGCTGGTATTCACGACGTCCGGATCGACGGGCCGTCCTAAGCTCGTACCATTCTCAGCGTCACAGGTGATGCAGATTGCGCAAACGATTCAGAAGGCCCTCAGTTATAGGTCATGCGATCGCGTTCTGTCGCCGTTGCCTGTGTCCTTTGATTACGGTTTCTATCAACTGCTCCTCGCACTCGCAGCAGGATGCCATGTCACAGCTGGAGGGAGCGTAACCCTGCCGCTCGTGACTCTAGCTGCCCTAGCAACATCAGACTATACAATTGTTCCACTAACTCCAGGCATTGCGCGATCTCTGATATCGGTCGCGCCGGACTCACGACGCCTCGAAAGCGTTAGGTTGATCACCAGCACCGGTGCGCCGATGCTTGCGCCGCTGCAGAACGGATTGAGGCAACTGTTCCCGCGCGCGACAGTCGTCCCAATGTATGGCCTCACCGAGTGCAAGCGCGTGAGCATCTCGACCGATGCCCTCGTGCGTCGTGCGCCGAATTCGGTTGGTTTGCCGCTACCAGGTACCACCGTCGAGATCGTAACTGCTACGGGCAGGGTGGCTGACGCAGAAGAGCCCGGAGAAGCCGTCGTGAGCGGCTTTCACGTCGCCTCTGGTTACTACGACCGCACAGCAGAGGATGACACTCTCCGGAAAGCCGCGGACGGAAGCTGGCGACTCCATACCGGCGACCTAGTCTCGCGGGACGCCAGCGGCGCCCTGTTCCACCACGGGCGCATTACGCGCGACCTCATCAAGGTACGAGACGAGCGTATCAGCCTCGTGTTTGTCGAGGAGACGCTGCGAGCGTTCGACGGAATCACGGAGGTGGTAGTCACTCCCCACGTCGATGAGTACGGCCTTATCGATCGGCTTGATGCTGCCGTACAGCTTTCTGGTGGTGGCCAATGCGACTTCGACGCAGTGCGCCGCGCCGTACGCGCCGCTGTCGGGGCGGCGGCGGCCTCGGCCCTTACGTTCCGAAAGGTACCTTTGATTCATTTGTCGGATCATGGTAAGGTTGCGGGCCAGATGGATGCAGGGGGCACCGATACGGTTTCAGCCGCACTGGCGGCCGCTTGGCAGCGTGCGGTCGGAGATGACAAGCCGCTACCCGACCCCGATTACGATTGGCTCGCGAGCGGCGATTTCGACTCGCTCATTCTGATCGACGTTGCATCGAATCTCGAAGAGGCGCTGTCGATCAAGATACCCGCGCGCGTATTTGTACCCGAGAAGGTCGGCACAGTTCGTACGCTGCTTGCGACGCTCGAGCAACTCGTCGACGAACAGGCCCGGCAATGAAAGATGCCGAGCAGCTGTGCGCGCAACTAACCAAGTTTGTCGCAGAAACCGCTTTAGAGACCTTCCGACGTCGCTGTGCAGTCGTGGGTGTGAGCGGAGGGATTGACTCTGCCGTCACTGCAGCCCTCTCGGCGAGAGCGTTGGGGTCCGAGAACGTGACCGGTGTTTCGCTTCTCGAGCGCGACAACTCGGCAATCACCGGTGACCTTGCAAGAGAGCTGTGTGAGCGGCTAGGCATAAAGTTTGTGCAAGAAAACATTACCGCTGCGCTGGATGCGCTTGGTTGTTACGCACTGCGCGATGCGGCTGTGGCTGAGCTTGTTCCTGGGTACGATCCCCAGCGCGACGTCGTGGCTGTCCGGCTCGTGCAGGATCTGAGAATGTCTAAGATGCCAGCAATGTACGAGGTGATTGTGAGCAAGCCGTCTGGTGAGGTGCTGACGCGGCGCCCGACGAGCCACTCCTACCGAACGCTTTTCGCGGCATCAAACTATAAGCAGAGGATACGCACAGTAAAGCTCTTCCACCACGCCGAAATGCGTGACGCATGCGTCGTGGGCACATCGAATCTCGATGAGGAGTATCTCGGTTTCTTCGTAAAGCTCGGCGATGGTAGCTGGGATATCGGGCCGCTCGACGAATTGACAAAGACGAGCGTACGCGAACTCGCGGAGGTCCTTGACATCCCGGACGCGATCACGCTCCGTCCAACTACAACAGACACGTTCCCAGTTGCCGAGCAGTCTCAAGAGGACATGTTCTACTCGCTTCCGTTCGAGAGTCTCGATATCTTGCTTGAGGTGCTCGTGGGTCGACGATCGCACTCAAGCGCCGTATCTACTCTTGGTTGGCCCGCTAGCGACGTTGACTACGCTCTGCATAATCTTGAGCGGCGACACAACTCGACACAGTGGAATAGAACTCAGGGAGTACGTCCTGGACGCGATGACACGGCGTTGGACCCGCTCTAAGTGCGCATCTCACCGTACTTGGTGGACATCCGGAGCACCACGTCGACGAGCACTAGAGATAGCAGCGGCGGCGATTGTTGCTCGGCGAACATCACGCCTCGTGGTCTCACGCGATGATGCGCCAACGAGTTCCGCTCTCTTGCTCGCCAACCACAGCTGCATACTCGACTCGGCCGTCGCGATCACGGTCTCTCGCACCCTTAATCATGACTGGCGAATCATGGCTAGTCACCGTATTATGGCTCGCTACGGCCGGCTGTATGGCGGGCTGTACATCGATGTGGGGCATTCACCGATCGATGTGGCACAGGGAATGCTCGCGGCGACCGACGTCGTTTCGACGACTCCGAACCTCCTGCTTTGGGTCTATCCCCAAGGCGACCACTTCCTGCCGAATGCCCCACTCGTATTTCAGCCAGGCGTTGAGCGTTTGCGGCGTCGTATTTCCGACATCCCTACGTATAGCGTGGGCATCAGGTACGCTATGTACAGGCGTGATCGCCCGGCCTGTGCAGTGGCATTTGCTCGGGTGCCTACCGGCGCCTCCGAAATTTCGGAGTTCGAGCAGTGCTCCCGCGACGCCATGGACCGCGCAGACCGGATCCTAGAGATGCATGCCTCAGAGATCACCAAGATATTCTGACATGTCCACATGGCTCCTTCAGTCAGTCGGCCGTCTCGCGACGAGCATCGCATATTCGAGCTGGCCTCGCTGAAGCGCCGTGTGCAGATACAGTTGCGCGCGGTAAAAGCCGATGAGCCGGCTGCTTCTTAGCCCCGGAACGACTGCCCCGAGGCTCAATATCAACGACACTGAGCTATGGACTGCTCGCCCGATTGTTATGACGTGGTCGCTCAGATTTGTAGCTACGGTTGTTTCCAGACCAGCACGCTCGGCGACGCATGTTACGTCGCTACGGGTCATCAGGCGCGAAACACCCCAGCCTTCATAAAAATACCGGGGCAGCAAGTGACTCTGGTCCTTCCAGAGATCCTCGATGATTACGAGTAATCCCCCCGGACGCAAGACCCCCGCGATCTGTGCGATCGTGGCGGCCAGGTCGCGAGCGTGCACTAGCGACTCCAGCGCTACAACAACGTCGAAGGTGCCATCGAGGGGGGAGTCAAACGATGCTATCTCAAGCATGCAGCCTTCGTCTGCTCCAGCGTCCGCCAGCATTCGATTTCCTTCTCGGACCTGAGAAGGGCTGGTCGTGATCCCGCGCCCAGTGGCGCCGAAGGCACAATGGAACCTGCGCAGTGCAGCGCCGAAGCCGCATCCGAGGTCGAGTACGTGCGACCCGGCAGACAGCCCGACCGCGGTAGCTACTAGGTCGTAAAGGTATGACGACTTTGGCTCTGTTGGGTTTCGAACGACCCAATCTGCCGGGACGTGAATACGACGATGAATCGCGAAGTCAATAGGGCCGCGCGCTACTAGCCTTCGACGCGCCAGTTCGAAAGCAGCCAGATGCTCGTAGTGATCTGCTGTGGGCATTGGGCTTGGGGCAAACTCTAGACGTTGGGCGCCAACATGATGAGGCATACGGCGATGCGGCGGGATCTACTACTCTGTGGCGCTCCCGACCGGATGGCAGCGACAGACCCAGACGATGCCCGTGCGAATGGATTTCGACACACCAGGTAACTTGCGACCGCGTGCCCGCCAATGGAGCATGGCAATGCTGCGAAGCGGCCTGAGGAGTGTGTTTTCGGAGGTTTATAGCGACCTAAGTGGACTGAGGGCCGCTGGCGCCACTCCCGCGATCATCGTCTCCAATCACACGAGCCCCTACGATGGCCTTGTCGCGATGGTCGCGTGTGCGCATACGAGCAAGCGACTCTGGGTGCCTGCCGCGCCCTCCGTAATGCGGATTCAGCCCTACCTACGGCCGCTGGGCTGGTTTGCGGTCACCCCTGGAGCGCCGCGCCGCAGCGAACAGCAGCTCACATATCTCGGATGTCGAGCTGCCCGTGAACGACACCGGGCAGTGTGGTTCTTTCCGGAGGGCTGCATAGTCCGCACCGGATTCCAAGTGCCGACGCACCGAGGTGCGCTCGTGATGGCCAATGCTTCGTCAGGGTCGACATTGGTGCCCGTCGCTATCGCACTCGAGTTCTTTGAGAGAGCAAGACCATTCGTATGGTTGCGGGCTTCGGAGCCGGTGGATTCTGAAGGACTTGAGGGTCCGGATCTGCGACAACTGCTCGATCAGGCATCCGCCGCCTTGGCATCGGACCTTGCTCAGGGAACCGGTACTTATGACCCGATGATCCGTGATGATCCGGACACGCTCTTGGTAGCAAATATTCCCTGCGACCTAAAGCGTGTCCGTCGCGCACTCGCCACCGACGGCGCGCATGCGCGAGCCGTGATGACGGGTGCAGGGACGCCCGCCGAGGTCGCCCATTCAAGAGAGAGCATCGGGCGTGCCTGCGGCTCTCTCTACCGCGGACTCATCCCTTTCGCACCACGTTCCGATGGAATCGTCCAGCAGCCTCCGCATCGCCCTTGAGGAAGCTAGCGGAGGAAGGCGCTCCACACGTCAGCGTCCACGCTATTGCGGCGGCGTGTCCGAACACAGGGAGCACGTGTCCATCTGCTCCCGGAACCATGCTCTCCTCAGCAGGCACAACGCGGTCTCTAAGCGCGTACTGCGACATTAGTTGCCGCCTCGTCTCAGGACGAAGACTGGTTAGCGCCTCTTCACACGCAACCACCGCTTCCTTCACCGCCGGGCTAGAGTCGGCAATGGATGCGTCAAGGGTATGCGGCGAACGCACCTTGCCAGCCACTATCACGACCCGCACCGGCTTCGTCTGCCGAGAAGCGAGGACGCAAATAGCTGGGGCCGCGCCAGCGCTTGCCCCAATGAGCCCAACCCGACCCCCGCAGTCGAGTTGCCTGTCTACCGCGAGAAGGAGCCGATCGAACTTGTGCGCCCACGGCTCGTCCGCCCCCCAGTACATCGGGCAAATGTCGGTCTTCACGCCGAGCATCTTCCACGCGGTCAACACCCATTTCTGAAGACGCAAGTGCTTTTCGCCAAGGCCAGGAATGAAGATGACGTGCAGACGATTCCGGTGATGTAGACGCAGCCGTGCCAGAGTCGCCAGATACTCGCCGATCACAGGGCTTTCGTCAAGACGCTCGTCTGCTGGGCGCTTAGCTCAGGCATCTGACAACGCCGATTGTGCGGCGTGGCTATTCGTTCGCCGCACCGAAGACTACAATCGGTCTGCCCATTGATACCCAAAGATTCGGTACTATAAAATCGTGAAGGTTGCGCCCAAGACCAAGCGTCTCGCTAAGAAGTTCAAGAAAGCCCTCACGGGTGGAGCGGCGGTATTTGGTGTCGGTGCGGCTATTCCGAACCCTCTATCGGTGCCGCTCGGGGTAACCACGGCGGTCATGGTTGCGGCGTCTTGGACAGCCGAAACTCTCGCCGAGGACCCACCGCGAACTGACTGGGAGAAGTCGGTTGAGATTCGTCTGCGGGAGTTGGATCTCGAGCGCATTCCCTCCCAAGCGCGCGAGAGCCACGTTGGAGCTTCTCTTGAGAAGCTAGTACTGGAACTCTTGAAGGTAGATGCGTACATGGCTGGTGGCGTTCTCGCCATCGAGCGCGCTCAGGGCGCAGAACTCGCCGGAGAGCAATGGGCGGCTACTGCGCGGCAGGCGGAGGCTCGGCAAGCATTTCGAGACTGTGCGGATGCGCTAAAGAGTGGCGCTGTAGCCATTGATGAACTTCTCATCGGCAGGCCTCCCTTCTTGAGAGGCCCATCTGTGGTGGCGCGGGTACCGGCGAGACTTTCGGCATTGCCTTCCCCCGTTCGGGAGACCTTGACCGAAATCGGGTTTGATGGAACGGATGCGGCGCTCTATGCCGCCACAATGCGAACCCATCCCATCGTTCTTGGGCCGCTCGACAGACAAGTTCGGGGTGTCAAGGAAGCTATGATCGAGCTTGCAGCCTCTCTCGCTGCCAGGCCCGGCACTGAACTCGCCATCTAAGTAACACGACCTCTGTGAGGTGTGTGCGGCGGTGGCCGCCACACCGAGTCCTCCAATGCCGCTTGTGCGACGAACCTCGCGACTGGCCTGCGCGACGACCGTCGAGTGCAGCATAAACTCCGCATTCTCCGCAGAAAGACTCGGTGCACCGCTGGTCAATTCCGATATAATTCCACGAGCCCGTTCCTTGCCTAACGTTGGCAATCATATACTTAATCCGCTTTTGCTTGTGATTCGATCGATAGTCCCCTTATCATTAGAGCAGTAATTGTGAGCATTTTATGACATCGCGCGATACCCCACTCTGGTCCGATAATCCCACCGCCCGTGATCTTTTGGGGTTCAGCGATATCGCAGCTTCTCTTATAGACGCACTGAAGCGGGAGAAGCTTGATCCGGTCACGCTAGGTGTCTTTGGTGACTGGGGTTCCGGTAAGACCTCGATTCTTGAGATAACCGAGGCCGCGCTTGCCGCGGACGCGAATATTGCAGTGATTTTCACGCACCCCTGGGAGTATGACCCCCGCACTGACGCAAAGGCCACTCTGATTGCGGAGATCCTCAGCCTTATCGAGGCTGAGGTTAAGAAGCAAGGTGGCCTCACCGGCCAGGTTCTTGCTGGCTTCAAGGCCCTCAAGGATAGGGTGCAGTGGTCAAAGGCCGTCAGCCTAGTGGCAAATACAGCCGTGACGCTGAGCATTCCGTCTATAGATAAGATTGTCGATGTATTCGGTGGTACGGCCGAGCAGCCGGAGCAGACACTCCAAGGCTTCCGTGAGGAGTTCGCTGCGTTGATGGCCACAGTGGACGGGATTGACCGCGTCGTGGTACTGGTTGACGATCTTGATCGTTGCCTACCAGGCACCGTGGTTGCGACGCTTGAGGCGATTAAGCTATTCCTATCTGTGCCCAAGATGGGCTTTGTGATTGCTGCCGACGAGAGACTTGTTCGGCACGCAATCGCAACCCAGTACGCGCCAGCACCAAATGCCGAGACAATGGCAAGAGAGTACCTAGAGAAGATCGTACAGATCCCGATTCGGGTTCCAGCTCTTGGCCCGGGTGACATCCAGGCATACCTCGCACTCCTGTTGTTGCAGAGCCACTTGCCTATTGACCACGCCGATTTTGAGCAGCTAGTTTCACATTGCGCTGCTCGTCGTACTGCCGCACAGGAGCCGATTTTCGAGGACATCCCAGATAGCTTGATCCCTGCCGCCGCCACTGACGATCTAGCCTTGGCGCAGATGCTTGCGCCTGTACTCAGCAGCCGTATGAGCGGCAACCCACGCCGCCTCAAGCGCTTTCTCAACGCCTATTGGGTCCGAGGCGCGATTGCTGAGCGCCGAAGTGCATCCCTGAACGATCCGCCTGCCTTGGCAAAGCTGATGGTTCTTGAGGAACTTGAGAGGGAGCAGTTCGGGAGATTGCTTGATCTACTTAGCGCCGGGGAACTTGAGACCAAGCTTTCCGAGTGGGAGCAGGACGCTCATGTCCCCAGTGGCCCAGATGCGAAGCTACAGTCATGGGCGCATGAGAAGCCCCATATATCTGGGATTGATCTTGGCCCGTATCTACGACTCGCAGCGTCACTACGTGCGCTGCCTGCACCCGGTACAGCATTGCGCTCAGACCTGCAAGCTCTTCTGGATGCCCTAACCGATAGTGCGGCTGGCAAGCGTAAGGCGGCGCAAAGCGCAGCAGTTAGCCTCCAGCGGGAGGATCGTCTCACGCTCGGCCGCGCACTGGTCGAGGCGATCTTGGCGCGACCAAGGGATCAGGCCGCGATTGGCGAGTCCCTTCAAGAGTTGATCGTCAAGGATGCCGAGGGCGACGTTGCCCAAGATATCGCCGAGCGTCTGCGTGCACTGAATCCCGGCGAGGTTCAGCCCGCGCTGATAACGCGAATCTGGCGAGATGGTCAAGATGGCATTCGCGAGACGGTGCGGGGATGGTCAGAGTCTGGCGCCCTCAATCCGGCTTCTGCGAAGCTCGCCAAGGAATACTTGGAGGTCTGATGGGAACATCGGGAGCCTATGGTGGAAGTGGTGGAAAGGATTTCAATCGAGCCCGGCACGACTTCTCGGACTTTCTCGATGGTCACGAGGATAATTCTGCCGCCAACGCCCTTGCGCATCTCGGTGACGCGATGGGCTGGGGGGACGAGGATTCCCCTGGCAGTGAAGCACCATCAGACTCCGTGCCTAGCGAAGTTACGTCGCCCGCGCCTCCTGACGCGCAGCCCCCTGTGCTGAGAGCCCCCGTCCGGATTCGCGGTGCTTCAAGTGGCCAGAGTGGTGGCGGAGGGGGTGGCGGCCCCGCAGGAGGCTCGCCAGGAGGCTCAAGTCGAGGAACTCGCCGGGGCGGCCGGTCTACGGCTTATGTAGCGAGATCAGGAGGGCGAATTGCTGCGGCCGGGGCGGCTCTTCGTGCTGGCGATCGCGCAACGCTTGCCGAGCTAGGGCTCGACATCACGCAGCTTCAAGGGCTGTCTCCACGTCGACAGCGGCAATTGATTCTCGATGAGCTAGTACGTCCTGACGGAAGCTTTGAAAACGATGAGGTTCGCCGCGCTGGAGCAAATGCACTAATCGCCATCGCGGAATACGACGGTGATCTTGCCCCAGATGCGATCGTACGCGTATTTGTATGCGAGTACGTTTTCGAGGTAGCTATTACTGAGTTTGGTCCGCAGCTTCGCGACGGTACTCGGTCTGGTGACACGTCAAAGTTCGACGAGGAAGCGCTTCGCGACTTCATCAATGCCACCGTGGACCGCGCGGATATTCCTGAGCAGGGCAATCTACGTCCTAGTGAGTTTGAGGACACAATCGTGCGAACGCTCGGGCAGGTCCGTCGAATCTGTGGGAGTAGCGAATGAACATCTATCGCATGAGGTTCGTCATGCCTACTGGGGGCGACCAACTGTCGACCTCTGACTTTCTTTGGCGGCGTGCGGACAACTCCTCATTTCACACGTCGCTCACTCCGCGCCTAGAGCAACTAGGGCCAGTTCCTGAGCTGCATGCGGACTTTGTTCGTCTCGCAACGCTTGTGTATCTCACCGATCGCACATCTCCACGCCCACTCACTGGCCAGGGCAACCGCTGGGAACGTGAGCTACACCTCGCGATCCCGGTATCCGACCCACAACTGTGGGTCGCCGAGAGCGCAGCGCTTGAGGAGCTGCTCGGGTTTCTTTCTGGTGACACATGGCGACTAGACTTCGAGACCCTCAGCCTTCCCCTGCCACGTCAGACCGCAGGCGTGCGTGCCATGACGCCCGCTTGCCTCTTTAGCGGCGGCGCCGATTCACTCGCAGGTGCGATCGTAGCCGCGCATGAACGGCAGTCCACTCCGACCCTTGTGTCTCACTGGGATAACTCTGCTGTGAGCAGCGCTCAAAAAACAGCTGCGCGGTGCCCTCGGGGTCCTTTGGGGTGAGATGCCTGCACACGTGCGCGTTCATATCGGTAGGCAAGCGAAGCAGGTCGGATCGGGCGAGTCGTTTCCGCGTGAGCCTTCCAGCCGCAGCCGTTCACTCCTGTTTATTTCGATCGGCATCGCCGCTGCCGCCGTGCGCGACACCGAACTACTGATGCCAGAGAATGGTTTTGCGTCGCTGAACGTACCTCTCGCCGGCGAGCGCCGCAGTTCTCTCTCAACACGCACAACGCACCCCGCGTTTCTCGACGATCTCACCGCAACACTCAACCGCGTGGGTCTGAACGTGCGATTGCATAATCCATTCGAGATGGCAACCAAGGGAGAGATGTTTAAGCAAGTCGCGGCTATTCATGGTACGTCCGCTGCTGCAAAACTGCTTTCTCGGTCCCACTCCTGCGCTACCACGGATGCGAACTATCACGGGTTTTCTCCCTCTACGCATTGCGGCGTCTGCTTTGGGTGCTTGGTGCGCCGTTCCGCCTTCCTCGCGTCTGACCTTCCCGATAACACTGAGTACATTGAGGAAGTCCTGAGAGGTGATCCAATGCGTAGCAAATATCTGACCCAGCATCGCCGTAAGACGTATGAGACTCTCCGCTATCGGGTTTCACGGGGTGTCGGTGAGGCCGACATCATCACGCTCGGCTTGCCAGCGCGAATAGATATAGATGATGCGCTTAGTCTGGTACGACGTGGCCTCGACGAGCTCGCTCTCGTGGTAGTCCCGTGACTGCGCAGCTTCCACCACTCGACGCCCACGCTCACATAGAGCCCGACATTTCACCGAAAGACCTGGTCAATCTTGGAGCTGTGATCTTCGCGGTGTCGCGTTCTTCCGCGGAGTGGCGACAGACCCATACGCGAAGAGACTTGGCGACAGCATGGGGCCTCGGCTGCCACCCCAGCGTGCCCGAGTCGATCGAGTCATTTGACGAGGCAACGTTTGCACGGGACGTAGCCGAGGCGACCTTTATAGGAGAGGTTGGACTGGATGGGCGCTCGAAAGTGCCGATGGCCGAGCAAGAACGTGTCTTTAGCGCGATCTTGGCGGTAGCTGGTAGCAACCCCATCATTATGTCCATTCACAGCGTCTCGGCCACTCGGCGTGTCATTGCCTTGTTGAATAGATACCCGGTTACGGGCGCGGTTCTGCACTGGTGGCGCGGAACGCCGTCCGAGACCGAAGATGCCGTCAGGCTTGGATGCTATTTCTCGCTGAACGGAGCTGAGGCGATTCGGCCCAAGGTACTTGATCTGATCCCGCGCGACCGTATCCTCACCGAGACTGACTTCCCGTTTTCGCGGCGTTCGGATCGGGGTGCAGTCCGACCCGGAATCACGACAACGATTGAGGCAGCTCTAGCTGACGCCTGGAAGCTGGATGCTAGTGGCACTCGAGAGCAGGTATGGCGCAACTTCAAGCGACTGATCAGCTCTACCGGTGGGGCGCAGAGAATGCCTCGCGGCATCCAGCGCCAACTCCTGCTGCTTGTCGACTAAGGGCCAGGCCCAAGCAACTCCTGGCGCTGCATGCGCGCCAACGGCTCAAGCAGCGCCAATCGCAACGCCTCAACGCGGTTAGTCTTCGTCTGCCACCGTCCAGCCAAGCGGGCTCAACTGCTACGCCGCATTGCGGATGGCTTCGGCTGCTCGCCGCCGCGCATCTCGTCCTACCGGCTCCATAAGCTCCTCAACCAGCCGGTCCAGGGTCGCGGCCGGGTTCGCAGGTCGTCCCGACGTCCCCGTTGATTGGGATGCGCGCCCCGCTTAAGTCGCCTTGCGGATCGCTCGTAGAGCGCTTCGCCGAGCCCGCCGGCCCACTGGGTCCATAAGGTCCTCTAGTAGGCTGTTCGGGTTCCGGTGTTGTCCCCAACGCCGCACCAAATGTTCCGTAGTAAAACCCAGCTCCAAAGAAGGGGCTGGGGTTGTAGCAGCGCCCACGAGGAGCCTTTCTGGCTTCCGTGGGCGCTGCTCGTCCTCGATCACGACGCCCTCGGCAGCGCTCTGGCGCTGCCGTTGGGCGATGGCGTCTTGCAGCGTCTCGCTGGTCCTGATGGCCACGGCACGCCGTAGCTCAGTGCCGAGCAGCGCGTCAAAGGGCTCGGCCAGCTCGCCAATGACGGCGTAGTCGTCGTCGATCAGCAGCCGCTTGAAGAACGCGAGATTGAACTGCCGGCGCAAGGGACCGCCGGCTTCGCGGTAGGCCGCCATACAGTCGCCGGCCCGTGTCAGCGCCCGCTTGAGGTTCGTTTCGGCCTTCTTGAAGTCGCCCTCGACCTCCGCTAGACGGCGCTCGGCGGTATCCAGCTCCCGCGTCAGGCGCTCTTGCTCGGTGCGGAGCAGGTCGAGCGGGATGGCGTCGGCGTAGTGGGCGTCGAACAGCTTCTTGCGTTCGGCTTCGATCCCGATGAGCCGGCGCTCTTGGATTCGCCGCTCGCGCTCGGTGTCCAAGCGTAGGTTGGTCAGTTCTTCGCCCAGGAACGCCCGGACGTTGGTCAGTTCCTGCTCGGATAGCTGGATGCTGCCGTAGTGCCTGGCGATGGCGTCCTCGACCTTCTCGATGCGCAGCGCCCGCAGCGTGCAGTCGGTGCGCTTGTGTTGGCGTCCCGAGCAGATGAAGTAGGGATAGGTGCCGCCCCTGCCTTTGGCGTGGCAGACGATGAGCCGCGAGCCGCACTGGCCGCAGAAGATCGAGCCCTTGAGGTAGTGCGGGTGCTCGCGGTGACGCTCGCCGGTCAGGTACTTGGCGGTCAGCAGCTCTTGGACGCGCTGCCAGGTCTCGGGCTCCACGAGGCGCGGATGCCTGCCCTCATAGAGCACGCCGCGATAGCGGACAACGCCGGTGTAGTAGGGATGGCGCAGCAGCCGGTGCAGATGCGAGGTGGTCAACGGCCGGCTCGGTGTTTTGGGACCGGGCACGGTCGTTAGTCCTTTGGCCGTCAGCTCGGCAAGCAAGCGGCGGATAGTCCAGTCGCCCGTTGCGTAGGCGTCGAAGGCCCAGGTCATCAGCGGGCCACGCACCGGATCAACCTCGACGGTGCGGCCTTCTAGTCCGTTGACGATCTGACGCACATTGATGTAGCCGACCGGAGCCTTACCGGGCGTGCCGCCGTTCTTGGCCTTCTGCACGCTGCCCTTGATGACCTCCGTCGCCAGGTTGCGCGAGTAGAACTCCGCGATCGTGGACATGATGCCGTGCATCAGCCGACCCGATGGTGTTTGATCGATGTTCTCTGTCGCGCTCACGAGCCTCGCGCCGGTCAGCTCGATATCGAACAGCATGTTGGCGTCATCGCGGCGATTGCGCGCCAGACGATCTACCTTGTGGACGATGACGTACTTGACGCGATTCTCGCACACGAACTGGAGCATCCGCTGCAACTCGGGCCGTTGAGCAGTCTTGGCGGACTCGCTGCGCTCCACGAACTCCTCAATGACAACCGCTTTCAGGCTGGCAGCCTTACGCTTGCAAGCGGCGAGCTGCGCGGGGAGGGAGTAGCCGTCCGGCTCGTCGGCCTTGGCTGCCTGTCCCTTGCCGGGAGAGACCCGCACGTACACGACGGCCGGTTCTCCCTCCATCTTTTTATCTTCACACTGATCCGTCATAGGCTCCCCTCCTTTCTGCTCAATCCCTGAGCGCATAATGTTGTTAAGTGTACCACGCTGCTTGCGCTTAGTTAATTGACTAATGGTTAAGTTTCTGTGCTAGTTAGTGTCACTGTTGCTCGTTTGCTCGTCGTCACCACGAACAGCCGGTCGGGCAACTGTCGGTCCCGTGCAATCGCTTGGCGCAACCGATCAGCTCGCGACTCATCGGGCACCAGCCAGCAGACACGCGGAAAGACGCCGTGCGCGGCCTGCTCTGTGCCAGATTGGTAATAGGTGGCGTAGAGCCGACACTTGCGGATAACCACCGGCAGGCTCTCGCTGGCGCGGTCTACCTCAATGAACCAGCGCAACTCGTACTCGCCGCTGCCGAGTACCACGGACGCATCAGGACGTAGCCAGCGCCGCCCGCTCACGTCCGCAAACTCTCGCCAGCTCTGCGGCTCAGCTTGCAAGGCCAGCAGCTCAACCAAGCCGTGGCGAGCTGCCAGGGTCAGGTCTACGGCGAGCTGTGCAATAGCGAGCGTATGGTCGAAGAAGCGCATGGTCGGCTCATAAGCGCGGCGTCGGGGACCGCCGCTCGTGAGGACACGTTGTCCCGCAGGACCGAGCGCCAGCACCAGCCCAGCCGACCCGGCCCGCACACCACCAACCCGCCGCTCAAGGGGAGTCAACAGCCGGTCGCGGCAGAGGCGCGCGACCACGCGCTGCCGTGCTCGCGTGGCCGCCGATTCGCTGCGATGGTCGCTACTCGGAAAATGGATCGCTTGAATCTGGCGGGCGCTCATCAGCCGCAGGTCTGCCACCTGCCGGATGACGCTCATATCCCGCTCGCTGAGCCGGGCGCGGAGTTCGGCTACCCCCCTCCTGCGAACATTTATCTGCGCTGAAACGCCCATCACTCTGGCACCATGTCTTTTTCTCTTTCGTAGCCAGAGATGGAGTAAGGAAAGGTGTTACACGGGGCGCTGGCGGCCACGCGACGCGACGGGCGTCCGCTGGTGTAAGCACTAGTTTCACCCCCCACTTGACGCGGGCCGCGTCTCAACGGTCCTGCCACTGACCGCTGCACGTCAACAACGGCCAGCCAACTACTTCTATCCGCCCATTGGACCCGGCAACAAGCCGAAAAGGTATGCACAGGGAAGTGCAAGACTTTCGTCTCCACACATGGCGCATTTACAGCGTCAGGGCAGGCGTTTTGGCGCGGCAACCGCAACGCGATGCGACAGGCGACACGACACCTAAACATCGGTGCCTCCGATGTCGCGCCGCAGTGGGGCCAAGTCGTCGCCGCTGGCCACTTGGCGACCGAACAACAGCCCGTGCAGCTCGCTTTCAACCTCGGCTCTATCGACGCCGTAGCGCTCGCGGGAGGCGGCCCGTACCACTGCGGCATCACTGAGCGGCTTGCCGGGCGGGAACGTGCTTGCACTGCACCACGGCTGGACTGCCGCGCCCGCCACCAGTTGGGCATAGCACTGAAAGGCCCCAAGACTTTGGAAGTCGTCCGGTGCCAATGTGCTGCCACTGGCGATCAGCCGGGCGTCCTCCGCCGGCAGTCGGAAGGCGATCCGCGACTGGGCGTTCGCCAGCACCGCCGAACGCATGTCGGACCCAAGCTGGTGCATGTACTGATGAGCGAGCGCGAAACCGACCCCCAAGCCGCGCGCCTGCGCCAAGGCGTCCGCCAGATCGACTGGCAGGTGCAAGTACGTCTGGAACTCATCGACGTACACAAAGACCGGATGGCGACGCTCCGGGGCGATGGCGACCCGGCCGAGAACGGCCTGCCAGAGCTGCGAGACAACCAGGCTGCCGAGTAGCGCCGAGGTCTCCGGGCCGAGCAGTCCACGACTGAGATTGACGAGCAAAATCTTTCGCTCCGTAAGTACCCGGCGCAGATCGAAGCTACCGCGCGTCTGTCCGATGATGGCCCGCATCTCGGGCCGCAGCAGCAGTGGACGCAGCTTGTTCATAACCGGCCCGATGGCCGCTGCACGCTCCTGTTCACTCCAGGCTTCATAACCGCTCCAGAACGGCCCCAACCCGATCGGGTCAGCGACCTTTGGCACGACTCGGCGTCGAAACCCGGCATCGGTCAGCAGCAGCGGCAGCGCCGCCAAGCTCATGCCCGGCGTGCGCGCCAACGTCAGCAGCGAGGCACCGAGAATGTCATGGGTCCGTGGTCCCCAATTGGCGGCGTGCATCGAGTGAAACAAACCGAGCAACTGATCGGCCACCAGCTCCGGGGAACGACCACCGAGCGCCAGCGGATTCAGACCAACCGGGCGCTCGGTGTCGGTCGGATCGAGCAGCACCACGTCATCCACCCGATTGGCTGGGACGCGCTCAAGGACATCAGCAATGAGATCGGACTTTGGCTCGATGACGACAACGGCTCGCCCCGCCGCCATATCCTGATTAATAAGGTTGAGGAGCAGCGTGGACTTACCGACGCCGGTCGGCCCGACGAGATGTAGATGGCGCAGAGAATCGGCAGGTGAGAGTGCCAACGGACGCTCCCGGCCAGGGAAGCTCGCGCGCCCTATGACGCGGCCCGTTCGTCTGATGGCCTCGGACGGGGGTACCAATCGACTGCCGATCATGTTCACCGGCAACTCGTTGACTGGCCCGACCGGCCAGCCTGAGATCGTCGCCAGTTCACTGACGTTGAGTCGCAGCGGCAGTCGCCAGCCAGCCGTAGCGGTGATGACCGGCTTGACCCTGCACGAGCGCACCCAAAAGCGAACGCCCGGCGCTTCGGCGGCTCTGATGGCTCCGAGCACCTGTCGAATCAACTGACGTTCGCGGCTCGGCGTCTTGGCTATGACCGCTACTCGACCAACCGCCCGCCAGCCCGGTTCACCCTGCTTGGTGCGCAGGGCAGTACGCAGCTCGGCGTCTGCCGCTGTTGGTGGACCGAACGGTGCGAGCAGTAGCGCGCCAACCCATGACTCACGACCAATGGCTTGGGGATCATGCAGGACGGTCGTCGCCGCGAGCGTGCGGCCGAGTACCCACTGCACGCTCAGGTGCTCGCCCTTATGCAGATGTGCTAGCGCCGTCAGCAGGGCACGACTGAGCCCGGCCATGTCGTCGGTTCGGAGCGCTCGTCGCCTCGTCGTCAGCCGCAGCCCGACAGCATGGCTCGCGCCCAATGGTGGGCGGGTCGGGACTTCCTCGATCGCCAAGCCGGGGATCGCCGCCCTGAGTTGATCGACAATGCTCCCGGCCCGGCTCTCAGGCAGTGCCAGCCGATGCTCGACTGCGCCGATCGAGCCGACCGTCTCAATAATAATTGGCTGTCCGCCGGCCGAAGCCAGCAGCCGAAAGACCTGCACAAGCTGTTCGGGCGAGACTTCGCGCGGCCAGCGCAGCAGATACCAAATCAGCACTGCCAACCTCACGCGCCGGCCTCCTGATTGCCTTTCGGCTTGCCTTTTTTACGTTTCGCTTCTCGTTTCGCCCGATCCTCGGCTTGCGCTGCCGCCTCGTCCTGTGCGGCTTGATACTCCAGCTCGATAAGCGCGCGGGCCAAGCGACGCACGTCAGTCGGGCGGCGTTCACCCCGAACACGGATGCGTCGATCCTTCCCATGATGATAAGTTCTTGACATAAATATGCCTCCTTTCCGTTCCACTCCGGGCCGGAAAAAGACATAGCGAGCACCACCTCCTTGCTCGCAAGGAGTTGTATTACTTCATAGGTGCGTCCAAAGGTCTCTGATAACCGGGCCGTGTACTACTTACGGGAGTAACGGGAACCTTCTAGTTAACGACACAATCGGTGAATGTGTCAATACCCTTTGTCTATTTGACGACACCGATACGACATCCCGTATCAGCGGTAGATATGTCACCAACGCGACCGGCGAAATTGATAAACAGACCAACCAACAAAGCCCACGAGCACTAGGCCGCCAACAATGAGTAGCACCGGCAATACGGCCAGAATGAGGCGAGCCGCGACGTAGAGCAATACGGCGATGACAAAAACGGTCCACGCCATACTCATGGCCGAGTCCCGCCAGCGAGAGGGTGGTGTAGTCACGGTCGCCCACCTTCTCGTCGCTCGGTCTTCCAAAATCCCTCATCCAGTTCTCGCCGCATGGTGGCTGCATCTCGGCGTAGTTCTTCCTTGAACGCGGTAAGCTGCATCTGGCAACGGAGCCGGTGCAGCTCCATAAGCACGTTGCAGGGCAGTTCGTCCCGCTGGACCGTCGAGCGATTACGCCGCATCGCTTAGCCTCCGAAGCGGCGCATGATGCGCCGGTCATTGATGGTGGCCATGCGCTGTGCGGCCCGTGCCGTCATCTCGATCTTGGCGGCCGACGTGCCAGCCCGGCTCAGCCCGTACTCGACCAAATCCATTTCCTCGGAGACGGCTGCGCGGTTGGCGTCGGCGAGTGCCTGGCTGTCGTAGACATCCACCTGGGCGCGGAAGCGAGCACCGAGGCCATAGCGATGCAGCTCCAATGCCGTCGAGGCTTCGGCCTTCCGAGCTTGGACGACTTGACGGCGATTCAGACCACTGTCGTCATCAGTCGGTACGGGCAGAAAAGACATGGACAACCTCCTTGGCAGAGTCGTGGGTCGCAGGACTGGACGAGGGACACAGAGCAGGCTGAGACGGGTTAGGGACCGACAGGACTCCGGCGCGACGCCTGACGGCATCTCCCCTCACCAGCTCGGCGAAGCCAGGGATGCGCCCGGCGTCAGCGAGGATGGCGGCGTGCAGGGCCGCCGCGTGGCGCTTGGTCTCGACGTCCGGCAGGCCGTGGACCTCACGAGCGGCCGGACAGACGCGACCGCCGCGTGCTTCTTGGAGGGCGCAACGCTCGCAGGGGTGGTTGGGAGGCGGGGTCATCGGACGACCTCCGCCACCAGCACCACGGCTATCTGTCCGTCCGCATCCGTCGAACGGGGACGAAGCCGATCTATGTAGGCGCGCGTATGCTCACGGACAGTCCCGAAGTACGGGCTGGCTGCCCAGTCGTCTCCCAGGTGCGGCCACGCCTTTAGCAGACGGGTGGCTTGGTGGGCGCTGAGCGCGCCGTCTCGCTCTAGGTCGGCAACGGCCGGGGGAGTCGTCTCGGTGGTCGTCATCGGTCCAGCTTCCTCGCACCCGGACACATCCGCAGGCCCAAAATGGTCCCAACCAAGGACAATCATGGGACCACGATGCCAGGCGCTGCCAAGCAAATAGAGAACCCGATTTACTCCGAGCTGCTAGCGATTGGAAGCACGGACAAGAGCATGCGCGCGGACGCCTTGGCTAAGAGCGCCTAACAAAAAGAGGTTTTGGGATGCTGTTGTCGTAGACGGTGTCTATGGCGAAACCTTTGGTCAGTGATGGGTTGTGGGCTCGTATCGAGCCGTTGTTGCCGCGTGTCGAGCGTCGGTATCGGTATCCGGGGCGCAAGCGGGTGCCTGATCGGCAGGCCCTGACGGGAATCCTCTTTGTCCTCAAGACGGGCATCCCGTGGGAGGATCTGCCGCAAGAGATGGGCTGTGGGTCGGGAATGACGTGTTGGCGTCGCTTACGGGATTGGAACGAGGCTGGGGTCTGGGAGCGCCTGCACCGAGTGCTCTTGGACGAACTGCAAGACGCGGGAGCGTTGGACTGGTCAAGGGCGGTCGTGGACAGCTCGCACGTGCGAGCAAAAGGGGGGGCGAAAAGACAGGCCCCTCGCCAGTCGATCGCCGCCGGCCGGGCTCCAAGCACCATGT
The DNA here is from genome assembly GCA_963725265.1 of uncultured Solirubrobacterales bacterium. GTDB lineage: Bacteria > Actinomycetota > Thermoleophilia > Solirubrobacterales > Solirubrobacteraceae > Palsa-744. The sequence continues at coordinate 194,655 of CAVRXP010000001.1, read as the reverse complement.
GATCTGCGACGGTCAGGGAACCCCGCTGGCCGCCACTCTCACCGCCGGCAACCGCCACGACATCACCCAGCTCATCCCACTCGTCGATCGGGTCCCCCCGACCGGCGCTCACGGCAAGTTCAGGCCAAAGGCGCTGCTCGCAGACCGGGCGTATGACAGCCAAAGGCACCGCAACGCGCTCCGCGAAAGGGGCATCACACCACGGATCGCCAAACGCAACACCGCTAACGGGTCGGGGCTCGGCAAAGAACGATGGGTGATCGAGCGCACGATCTCCTGGCTACACCAACACCGCCGCCTCGAGCGTCGCTACGACCGCCGCGCCGACATCCACGAAGCCTTCCTCACAATCGGCTGCGCACTCATCTGCCACCAACAACTCCAAAACTCATTCTGTTAGGCGCTCTAAGTACGAGCATCTTCTAGCGTCCGCCGAGGTACGTCGCCGCGTGGAAGCGAGCACAGACTCTCCAGCTCAATGTGCTCACAATGCACTACGAAACGCCATCGAAGATATTGCTGGGTGGCCCATCCGGCCAATTACCGAAGCGGCGCTATGCCTCAATATGGATTTTGAGGGCCTGTCCATCTCGGAGCGTATTCACAAGCTGCCCGGCATCACCGATAAGGTGTTCAAGTATCATCGCCGTAAGGCATTTCACAGGATTATCAAATATCTTGAAAGGCCGGTGACAACCAGCGCGTCGCAACCTTCTCCGGCTGACACTATTTATCTAGTACCACACCCCGACAACGAAAACTATCCACTCCGTGATTTCGCACGGTTTTGTTCGGATATGGCAAAGCTGCATTTTGCTGCGCTGGGGATGATGTTTGCCTTCCGTCTCGACACTGAGCTACAGGCACACGGCGTTCCCGGCAATTACGAACAGGTACCTCTCATTGATTATCTGTTTCGTGCGTACACGGCCCTAGTGTATGGCTACCGCCTTACATCTAGCGCATTTCTGTGGATACCAGACCTGCAAGACCCTCCTCACCCTGATACGCAAATACTTCATACGCTCTGGGAGCAGATGGCTACGTATGGTCCGCTGGCCTTGACCCGTACCACTGCCGAGGACCGCGACATTCTCGGACGCTACGCCCATAACAATGAGATGGAACTAGAGGCTAGACAGCTCTACCGTGAACGCTGGTATGAGCTGCGGGGTCGTGGGATCGACGATAAGGCCCCGAAGCCACTTTTCCCCGACATGGCGACACATCTCGCCTCAAGGAGCGGAGCCTTCCTGTTGGTGACGAGTCGGCATGTCAAGTTCACCATCCCGATCCAGAGTCACGCTCGGCGGCAAGCGCACAAGGCACTAGCGAGTTACTACGAGTTCGATGAGTGGGTGCCCTTGATGGGCCGACTCTCACTAAGACATCGTGCCGATGCCTTTTTTGATGCCGAGAGTGGACACTTGGCAGATAAGGCACTAAAGGATGCCGTAGGGTCGGGTGAATAGCATTGCCTTAATCATTGTGCGGTGGTATAATATGATTCAGGTAATCGAGGAAAGTTTATGGCGCAGTATGAAGGGCCGCCCTACGTGCTCTCTGGACGCAAGGAGTACGGATATAACTCGGCTTTGGGCACGATACCGCCAGAGGCGGATGATTTTTTTGATCGTCTGAGCTGGGCGGCTGGTTGGACGTGGGACGGTTTGGTGCAAGGTTGGGAACGCCGGCGCCGACCGAACTACTGGCTTGACCTGCTGGGCCTACAAGGTGCGCTTGAACTCGACAAGCTGAGTACCGACGCCCTGGAAGATCCGACGATCTTCCTACACGCCAACACCAACTATGTGCGCTATGAGTTGTTTGCGGGTGCTGCGGCCGTTCGATCGCTTATTCCGATACAGGAAGAGGAACGCCCGGCTCTTGGTGAAACCATGAGGCATTACGACCCAGGACAAGAAAAATGGCTGGTCGAGCCATCAGAGCATCACGCCGAATTGATCGCTGACTGGCGGGAGTGGGTTCGTAGCGATGGTCTAAAGCGGGTGCCGGGAGACAACGAACTGCATGGCGAGGCGTCACTCTTAGCGGCTGCGAGCTATCGGATCATGCACGCCCTCCACCCAAGCGGTAGCCCTGGTGATGACCCGGACTATATGAGGCTAGTCGCGCCGGTCGAGCGTGAGCCGTGGCGATTTCCAGTACCTAACTACGGAGCGTAATCTGTTTTGTAACGCTGACCATTACTCCACCGGCGGACGTAAACACTCCCTTCGCCTCCCACTTCACCCGCTTGGCACTCTTGAGCAGTTTCTTTCCTGCCGCCGTCAACCTAACCCTGACTTTCTCCGTTCCCGCTCCTGAGAAAGATGCCTGACCACTCGCCACAAGCACCGGCTTGGCCTTGCCCTTCTTGGCGACCTTTGCTCCACTCGGCACCGCATACCACTGCACACTGAGCCTCCCGGTCTCCAGTGCGGTGAACGGCATCGTGATTCCGCCATTCTTGTGCAGAGCATCAATCTTCGCCAGCTTGCCCGTGGGCACAAGCTGTTTCCCAAGCAACGCAGCGATCTGAGCACTGCTTATCGTCGCCACTGGCGTACTGCTGCCTGAACCTGATGGCGGAGTCGAACTGCCAGTCGTGCCGCTGGTAGCTGGCGGTTTGTTCGCCACTTCTTCTTCATGGGCTTTGTGGGCTTCTTCGGTGCCGGCACTGAGCACCACATTTTCCGTGCCCGAGTCCGAACCAAGATAGTTGGCATCGCCGCCGTAGGTGGCACTGATCGTGTGCGCCCCATAGGCTGCATAGCTGGTCTGACAGGTGGCCGTGGCCGAGATGCCAGCTTGGGTCAGCGGTCGAGCTGAGCAACCGGCGATTGCGGTGCTGCCATCAAAGAACGTCACCCCGCCACTCAATGCGGGACCACCGGCACTGCTTAGTGTCACCGTGGCGGTATAGGTCACGGTTTCACCCCGCAGCGGCGTGGCGTTGGAAACGGCGAGCGTAGTGGTGGTCGCTTGCCGACTGCCTGACGTGGGACAGGCTGTTTCCGTCGCCCCGATAGGTTCACTGGCTCCGCCATTGAAGGCGGCATCGCCCGCCCAGGCAAATTTCCCCGAGGGGCAGGTGCTTGGCACGCTGACGCTGTTGAATACCACGCCGCTTTCTTCACGAGTTGCCCCGACATTGAGCGTCAAGGCCGTAATGCTGGCATCCGGCGCACCTGGCACCGTCTCTATGGTCGGCACCGTCAGCACCAAGTCTTGACCGTAGGGAGCAGTATCGCTGACGTAGTGACCTTCCATGATTATTTCTATCGCGACGGGCGCTCGTCCTTCCACAGCAAAATACAGCACGCCGCTTGGTCCAAACACCGCCTGCACAGTGGCTTCCTCCGGCACCTGTTCTGCCCGAAGCTCACGATCAGGTTCATGGTGCCGACCGCCCCGGCCAGCGACCCGGCCGGACAGCCATAGGGTCCAAGTTGCTCGATGATCGCCTTGCTGCACGTCGGGAAACCGGCGTCCGACACCCCGGTCTCCGCCGGCAGACGCACGGTCAGTCCGGTGAGCGGTGCCACCAGCCCATAGTATTCGTTGCCACTGAACGTCAGTTCGCTGCTGTAACTGGTGCCTTCGCCCAGCCGACTGATAGGCGAGAAGGTAGAGGCGAAGCTGACGGTGCGGGCGCTGGCCACCGCCGGCAGCAGGGAGCTACCGAGCAGAAGGACCAACAGGGCAAGGAGTGTGCTGCCGGCCCAACTCCGAGACCGGCCGGGCGAGAACGGGGAGGCGAGTGTCGGCATGGCTGCTGTGGTCTCCTTGTCGGCCGAGGGTATGGACGTAGTACGCGAGCTGCTTGTCCCAGACTTGCGGGCCATATACTATCTTACGGGAAACGGCAAGGAGCCCGGACAGTCGGCTTGTAGCTTCGGTGCATGACCAGTCCGCGAGGCAATACCGAGGCCGACCGCGCTCTGGCGCTCGGTGCCCTCGTTCGCAAGCTCCGCCGCGATCGCCACCTGACGCTCAATCAGCTCGCCGAGCGGGTGCCGATGTCGGCCTCCAACCTCAGTCGCGTATCGAGCTTGGCTCCCAAGGGCCGCCAGCCGACGAGATCATCGAGCGCATCGGCCAGGCCCTCGATACCGACCCGGCCGAGCTGCTGCGCGCTGCTGGTCGCTACGCCACCGGCAAGACCTTCGAGGAGACGGTCTTGGCTCGTCTCGACGCCATCGGCCGCGACGTGCGCGAGGTCAAGAAAGCGCTCACGAGCAGCCGCAAGACCTGATAGCCTGATTCCCGCTCGCCGGGCTATCTGCCGGGCAAGCGCAAACACCACAATACGAAAAAGTGGCCCCGCGCAGTTGGTAGCTGCCGGGGCCGTGGCACAGGAGGTATGCGCTCCCATGCAGCCCTATCGTAGTCAGAGCGACGACCCGCAGGTGGCCCAGCGAGCCATCGTCCGTCCAATCCACGGCCCGGATTTGTCCGGGCTCGGCGTCTGAGGCGTGGGCATCATGCGCCTTACGGAGCTGGACATCAGCGCCGCCGCTTACGCCTGCTTGCAAGCGGTCGGCATCACAAGCATCGAGCAGTTCGGCCAATATCCCTGCGACGAGCTGCTGAGTAGCCCCCAGTTCGGGGCGCTGGAACTCTACGAAATCATCCACCAACTCAATAAGCACGACCTGACGCTGCCGACTTTCCCAGGCGGCAGGATGTGGCTCCCCTCGACACCGAGACACGAACTCGTCCGCCTGCGGATGATCGACGGCCTGACCTTCGATCAAATCGGGCAGAAGGTCGGCCTCAGCAAAGAGCGCGTGCGCCAGGTACTACGAGCACACTACGGCCTGCGCATCCAGCCGCCGGCCGTTGGCGCACGGCGACGGCGCGAAACGATCGAGCGGATATGGACGTCATAGATACCGCAAAGCACCACCGACGCGGTACTGAACGTCTCATCCTGCTGTCACTGCTCCGACGCAATCATCCACCGCAATGGTCCCGCACCGAATTGAAGCGTGACCTATACGACATAGCTCCCGACGCGATCACGGACGCCCTAACGGAGTTGGAGGCTGTTGGCGTTGTGATCGTCGCCGGAGAGACCGTCCAAGCGTCGTCCTCCGCTCGACGCATTGACGCCCTGCACATGATCTGCATATAGGAGACCAGTATGCCTACGAACGAGAGCATCTGAGCTGCTTTACGCTACGGATAAGTCATGGCGCTCAATGGCACTTTGTACTGCGCCGTGCTCCGTCAAAACGAAGGATTCGCCGCGAAAGCCCACATTAGTACGGCAAACACGATGACTAGTCTAATACTGACGCGTATTAGCCGCGATTTTAGCCATACGGGTTCTTTCGGCCTTGGAATTACATACCTATTTGCCACTATTGCAAGTAGCAAAAATGCACCAAAGGCTAACAGCAGAAATGGCGCCGTGCCAAGGGCATCATCCCCTTGGGGGTGAAAAATCATTTGAGTCATTAGAGTGGCGGCCGGGATGGACGCCAGCGGCAATAAGACACGAACAACGAGCCAAAGTAGGGCTTGCACCTTCTCATACTACTACCGTCTGCATTAGGCGACAACCCTGTCGGCTAGAAGTGCTCCTGAGAGGCCATCTTGACAGCTCTCACGCTTTGCCACAGAATAAAACTGATGTCCAATAAGAAAGCCAGATCGCCTAAAAATCCCTTCTCCACCGATTACCATGTTCCTGGTATCAGCCCGCGTTTTTATCTTCCTGTCGGTTTGTTGGCGTTTGTGGTAGTAGTCGCCTATATCATCTGGACGCCGGATATAGTAATCCCACAGGACCTACTCTTTATAATAGGTGTTTTGGTGGTGCTTGCCGTTTCGGTTATCTCTACTTCTATCCAACGAGTGCTTCGCCTGTTCCGTAGGAAGTAGCGCTGGGTTTATCCTGCCAAGCCGTCAGCCACCGCTTGCACACAAGACTTGAGGCCAAGCACTTCGTCCAAATCAAGTGCGAACTGACTACGCTCAGATTTCGAGAGTGCTTTGGCTATATCAGGCAGCTTCTCGATTAGCTTGTAAGCCTGTTTCAATCCGAGTATAGTTTTGACGGCTTCTGCGGCACTCCTGAAACCCGGCAGGGCGTGCTTGACATAATGATAATGAGCTAGGTGATAGAGCAGTTTAGCCGCTGGCCTCAGCCTAGCAGGAAGTGTTGCGATAACATTTGCACTCGTAGCCGTCTCAATGAGCTTGAGCTTTGTAAATGGTAGGTACAGAAGTTTCGCTATCTCAACGCCACACTCTACCTCTAGCTTCAACTCATGAGCCGTACACTTGAGACTTGCCAACATCTCATGTATAAGGCTGCCGTGCGACGGTACGCAGGGATTAACCAAAGGTGGTGGAGGGCCGCTGCCCCCGCCACCACCACCGCCATTTGTGGCTGCCCCTGATCCGCCCCCGCTATTCCCGACCGTACCGCCGGCCGGTGGCGGCGAACTTGGCTGTCCCGTAAGTTGTTCTTGCAATGCCACTTGGTAATCCTCGGTAAGGCCAGGGATCGAGAAAGCCTGGAGCGTCTGGGTTGCAGACGGTTCCAGCACTTCTCCAGTGATGTAGAGGCGTTCCGGGCCGATGGCATCGCCGCGTAGCTCAAAGCCATATTCCCCCTCGCCTTGGAGCTGCACGGGTTCGTCCACTGTCGCACCTGTTTGTGCCGACCGAAGTTCTACCTGAGCCCCCAAGCAGCCTTCTTCGGGCTGTACCGGACAGCGGTAGATGTTGGTTGCCGGCAAGGCGACAACACCGTTCACATCGACACGCACCGGAAAATAACCGGCATTGTCCGCTGGGCCGATTGGGCCGGGCATGTCGTCGGTCCACAGTTCGCTACCGCTGGCACTGATCGACGTGAAGTAGGCCGATGGATTGGCCTTGCTTCGTGCGAAGATAACGCCGCCTTCGGGCGTCGCCGCAAGGCTTGTTTGGGTACAGTAGATAGCGGGATCAGTCCAGGTCCACGCCAGTCCAGTCGGGGTAAACTTCTCAACGCTGGCATGACCTTCACTGCCACAACCTTGGTCGTAGCCGGCGACAAACAACGTCCCGTCTGCTCCCGAAGCATTGCTGTACGCCACGTATGCAGAAATGGGCGAGCCAGTCGAGTATTCCGCCAGCACTGTCCCTTCGTAGCCAAGGTAGATAACTTGGCTATCTGTATTGACCACGATAAGACCGCCGCTGTAGGCGTGCAGCCCCGTGACATCGTAAAACTGATGTTCCAGCGTGACCGCCCCGGTCTGCTCGTCATAGCCGACGACCTTGGCGTAGGCACCATTCCACATTGAGAAGAACACGCTGCCGTTCGCACCGAGCACCGGCTGCGTGCGAAAGGAAGTAAAGCCATCGGTGGACACTGACCAGCGGATCGTGCCCGTTGGACTCAACGACTCTACGACGGGCTGGCCGGCGCTTTCTTCGGTCAAGGTGTAGGTATTACCTTCGCCATCAGTTGCCGCATCCATGCAGTCCGGTGTCCGGTTGAGCACTTCCGGCAACTGCCACAGGGTGCTGCCCCCGCTCGTGAGATCGGTGCAGCTGCCCACAAAGACGGTGGTATCCGGTGCGACAGTCAGGCTGCCATTGGCTTCTGTGGGGAGCGGGACACTCCAGTTCGACGCGGCTGCCCAAGAGGGGACGGTCGCCAAAAGGCCGATCACCAGCCCCACGGGTAGCAACAGCCGCCGCGTGACCGACAGATGCCATATACTGGGACGCCGATTCATGGTGCGGCAGTCTATAGCTCGTCCGGTGCCTCAGCCTTGACAAATCGCTGACGGAACCTGCACAGTGAAAGGCATGACGCCGCCTCCACCAATCTTGCCGTCCGACCTCTGGCCGCGCTTTTGGGACAGCAATCGCCCTCCAGAGCTGAGCGGAGACGACTTCGCCGCCGGAGCAGCCCTGCTCATCGGCATGTCTACGCGAAACGCCGTCGAGGACCAGCACGCCGCCGGCGCTTTCTCGGATCGGCAAGCCCCAGCATTCAACCGGGGGATTCGGAATCGGGCGTATGAGATCCTGCTGGCGCTCCAAGCCCTCGCCGAGACCGGCTATGACGACCGCTTGGTCGAGTTCTTGGACGACCAGGCAGCGCGTGACGGCCAAACGGGCGGCGAGACGATCGAGCCATTGACCGCGATGTGTGGTGCCATCAGGGGAGCGGTGCGCGACTTCGCCAAAGCCGAGCGCCTGCCGAAGACCAAGGCCGACAAGTTGGAGACCGCCGCCGTGAACGGCGCAACGGTCGCCTTCAAGGCCCTGCGGAGCCCCAACACACAGGAGTCAATGGATGAGATCGCCTACTTGGCTAAATCCGTCCCGCCCTATTGGGAGCTGCCCGAGGTCGCATCGGAGCGGCGGGAGCTATTCGGCCTGTTCACCGAGGACTGAGCCGATACACGCCAGTAGACACGCGCTCAAACTGCGACTCCCGACTCCGAGCACCTGCGGCCAGGCACCAGCCCACGGAGTCTTTCGAGACGGGATGCCCGAGCAGATGTTCGACGCCCTGATGGACGGCCGTGATAGACAGCGGCTCCCTCGTCGCCCCGAGCACCTTGACGGCGGCTCGCTTGATCTCGCCATTGCGGAGTCGGCCAGTCGGCACCAGCGGGAGCGCCGGATAGACTCTCGGCTCGATCGGTTCGTCAGGCAGAGCATCGAAGATTGCTTGCAAGGCGCTGGACGGGTTTGTATACCGTCCTAGAAGATGCACTGCCAATCCAGCTCAACCAAGCCATTTGTGCTTGGCATGCAAGGCGCGCCAGCCAAATTGGTCGCCAATTGGTCGCGAAATCGGGACGAAAGCGCATAGCAGCCGATCCGAGCGGCCGTCCGCACTGCTCCAAGGAGCCACCGCAACACAACCTGCGGTCAAGCCGAGCCGGGGAGCAACGACCGTCCGCATCGCATCAGCGCTCGTCGCGATGACAAAAGAGCGTTTCCCGGCCAACTTTCACGAAAACAAGCCAGATCCGCGCCTCAATCCTTGATCCCCCGACCCATCGGTCGATAACTTCAATACAACCATCAAAACGCTATTGGCCCCGCGCGCGCTAACGCCGGGGCCGTGGCCTGGAAAGGAGATACACCTTCCCATGCAAACCCAAAATATCGATTCAAGCCGGCGCCCGTGCAAAGACGAGCCGAACTACGACGACGATCAAGGTCGGACGGAAGCCGCGATTATCGCGTTGCTGTTGAGCACCGACCATCACGGGCTGTGGTCGCGCGAGGAGCTGATACGCGAACTGAGCGCATCGCACCTTGAGGCGACCAATGCACTTGCAGGGCTCGCGGGAGCGGGACTGATCCACGAGCTGGGTTTCGACTTCGTCGCGGCCACTAGAGCGGCCCAGCGGATGGACGACCTCGAGCTATAGCCGAGCACGGCGGTAGACGCCGGTACATGCACACAAGCTGCGCAGTAAGCGCAGGCGGTTCATGCGGCGCAGCGACGGGACGTGGCGGCCGGTCTGGCCCTCGGGGTCAATCCTCCCCCGGCCTCCTGGCATCTCAGTCATGCGTGCGCATGGGCTCACTACGGGTTTGGGGGGCGCGCACGCCTTGCCGATTATGCCGCGCAAGCGCGGCTGGGCTGCGGCATGCACACCCCCCAAACCCTCGCAAAGGAGCCAACCATGAGCGACATGAGAGAAGACATGCTGCAAAGCCTCGCCAAGCAACGCGCAACCAAGCAAGAGCGCTCACAAACCCTCTGGAAAATGACTGCAAAGGAACGCGTCTCCGCGATGCGTCGCGGCGAGCTGACCTGGGGCCAACTATGCGAGTGGGCCATCAAGGCACGCCACGAGGTCCCACTAATAAACGGCGAGTACGAGTTCATCGCCGCCTATACACCAGAGGTGGCAGAGGCACCCGAGCACAAGTAAGCAACACCACCCAAACCGGGCGGCACGCACGGACGCGTGCCGCCCTAGCCTGACTCACCAAACTCCAAGCGCTCCAAAGCACTGGCTTGCTAGCTGGGCGATCGAGCAACGATCACGTTAAGACCAATCTACCCCCGTAGGCGAACCCTGCTGCGCACGCGAGCCCGCGGCTGGACCGCCGCGTAGAGGTCGATCTCCTCGCGCTCCTCGTCTTCCAGCGTGACCACGAGCGCGTATCGCTGTGCCTCTTTGAGCCACCGCGAGGGTGCGTGCGCGACCACGGCGTAGTAGATATCGCCGTCGTCCACGTCGAGTCGGTCGGTACGCCAGGAGCGGACTTGCAGCGTGCTGTCACCGCATTCCTGGATGCCGGGCTCGAGTTTTGGCCGGCGGCCCTCCTCCGGCAGGCGCAGACGCTGTCCGGAGTCGGTGGGTTGACGCCGCCAGGTCACTTCCACCTCCTCAAGACTCATCGCGCGGACGAGCTCGACGCTCATCGACGTAGCGCGATACTCGCGGCGTGTGCGCCGCACAGGCGGGTCGAAGGCGAGGGCCAGAGTGATCCGACGCCACGAGCGCTCCCGCGCGAACACCTCAGGGATCGGGACGGGATGGATCATCACCGTGTCGGGGTCGATGCTCCCGTCGAAAGTCATCGCCACGCGCTGGACGCCGCTGTCGAGCGCGTTGGCTTCGACAGGCAGGCCGTTGCCGGTGATCCGGCGCCGCTCCTTGCGACTGAGCCCTGCCGGCAATGTAATCGGCGCGCAGGCGCTCCCTATCAGAGCGCGGATCAGGTTTGCACTCGCGCCCGGGTAGCGATGCAGAACCTGCGCCGCCAGACGCGTTATGCGCGGTGCAGCGAAGCTCGTGCCGTTGGCCACACCGAACAAGCGCTGGTCGCTCACAACGAGCGAGATGACGCTCACGCCGTGGTCACGGACCTGCAGCACGTCCACGTCATTGAGGCTCCAGTTGCCGCCGTGGTGGACGAGGTCGGGCTTGGTGGCGTCCGCCGTCCCCGGGCCGCTGCGGGTGAAGGGCGACGGTTCGCGCACACCCGCGATCGCGCGTTCACCGGGACGCGATTGACCATCCAAGCGTTGCGGGGCGTCGGCGTGCGCGACGCTGCCAACGCTCAGCACGTTGACGGCGATCGCGGGCTCTGCAACACGCGCAGCGTCGCTCAGCAGATAGCGCGGATAGGCACCCAACAGATCGGTGTTGTCCGGCAGCTCGGTTGGAAATTGGTTCCCCGCCGCGATCACGATAACGATGTCCAGCTCGCGCACGAGTTCGTCCATGCGCTCGCTCCAGACGCTCACGTGGGGGCCGCTGTAGGGCTCGGGGTCGGTGATCGACAGGTTGAAGACGCGAACGCCGTGTTCCTCGTGCAAGCGGCGGATCGCATCCTCGATCACGAGATGGGCAGGCTGGTCGGTGGGCAGGCGGGTCACTTCTCGCTCGCCGGGAACCGGCTCCAGAACACGCACGGAGTGAATCGGGCCGCTCGCCACCCACGGTTTGCCCCCGGCCAAGGCATCCTCGACGCTGCCATATGCAAGCAGGCCCGCAACCAGCGTGCCGTGGTCGCTTGGCGGCTCCCACGCATGCGCCTCGGGAATCCCGCGGCGCGATGCGATCACACCGTCGAGCAGTGGGTGGCTCATCACCTCGTCATCGATCAAGCCCACCGGAGCGAAGCGCTCAAGCACGGGGATTGGCAGATCCTCCAGCTGGGCGTCGCGCCAGGTCGAGGGCTCAAGGCGCGGCATGGGCGGAGTTCTGATCGTCTCGACGACGGATAGGTCGAGGAGGTCGTCGAGGCAGTCGCTCTGCACCCGCGCTCGCACAACCGTGAAGCGGGCTCGCTCGTCGGCGGCCAAGATGCGCGCCTTATGGTAGGCAAGGACTGTGCGCACATCCTGCACGCGGGCGCGGGCAGTCGCGGCGTCGGGCGACGGCCACACGATCACGTCCACGAGCAGCGGCTCGCTCACCCGCTCACCCGTGGACGGTAGGCCCCAACCGCGGCGATCATCGCGGTCGTAGGGAAGCATCTCCTCGATCTGCTCGAACAGGCCGCGACCCTTGGCCTTGCTCCTGTCCTCGCCAGCCGCCGTGTAACTTCCTAGACGCTCACGCAGCTCGGTGGGATCCTCGCCCGAGGCGAGCACGAAGTAGGTCCACTCGGCCGTGTCCCCGAGGAACTGCAACTGGTTGGTCGCGAGAGCCGTCTCCTTGAGTTCGCCCGTCGCGCGCAGCTTGAACACGCAAGCTGGATCGACGCCCTCGATCGTGCGCGCCGGGCGCTGCGCTGCGATCGCCGCGTCGAGCTCTTGCTTGAGCTTCTCGCCGTGCGCGCCAGGCGAGCGCTGGTGGGTCTTACCGCCGCCACCGCCGGCGCGACGACTGTCGAGCCTGACCGGAACTGGCAGCAAGAGGTGGTCGGCCATCGGCTACCAGGGTCGGGTGAGCGCGTCCGCTACCGCACGTTTCAGATCGTTCGGCCCGACCGTCTCGCGGTCATCGAGCACCGCGTAGCGCACGGCATCCCACGCCACCTTCTCCACTGCCGAATGGGGCTTGCCTTTGAGCTTGGAGGCGCTCGCGTCGATGTCCAGGCGCTCGTGCTTGACGTTGCGCAAGCGCCTGCGCAACAGCTGACGAGACTGGTGAACGCTGGGGCGCGGCAACTCCAATATCTCGTCAAAGCGCCGCCACAACGCCGGGTCCAGCAGCTGCTCGTGATTGGTCGCGGCGATCAACAGACTCGGGCCGTGGAAAGCGTCGAGCATCTGCAGGAACGCGGTGATCACGCGCTTGATCTCACCGTGCTCGGTCGGATCGTCTCTCGCCTTACCGAGCGCGTCAAACTCATCGAACAGCAGCACCCACGAGCCATTACGCACGAAGTCGAAGATGCGATGCAGGTTCGACGCCGTCTCACCCAGATAGCTCGACACCACAGCGTCGATGCGCACAACGACGAGCGGCAGGCCCATCTCACAGGCCAAAGCCTCCGCGACGCTCGTCTTGCCGCAGCCCGGCGGGCCGTACAAGAGCAGGCGCTGGCGGCGCGGGATGCCGCGCCGGTCCAAGTCCTCCCAGCGCCGGTACTCCTCGGCCAACGACTTGAAGCGACCCACGAGATCTCCGGCAAGCACAAGGTCCTCGAAGGCGTGCTCAGGATGGCGCACCTCCGCCAAGGGCCACTCGCCCTCGCGGTCACGCGGCGGCTCTGGCAGCACGACATCGGAGGCCACCGCACGAGTGCCGCCCGCCACGAGAATCGCGCGCAAGTCGCGCGCCAGGGCTGTGTGGTGCTTTGACTCCTCCTCCTCCACTATCTCCTGCGCTGCCCTGCGAAACGCAAGCTCGTCGCCCTCGCGATAGGCGCGGAACAACTGCTTTAGCTCACGTCCAGCCACAGCAAGGAGGCTAACCGTTCCGGCGGACCCAAGCAGCTTGCAATGATCGATCCGCCACGGAGTGCGCACAACCACCCGAGCACTGTGCTGCAGACCTAGCAACCTCTAACTCGCCCGCCGCGAGCGCTAGCTTGCAGGCGATGGCGTACCGCGAGAAGATCCCCATGATGATCGCGATCGACGGGCAAGCCGTCCCCTCGGAGACACTCGCGACCAGCGTCGGCGCGTACATCCTCGTCATCGAGACCGTCCTGCCCGACCACGCCATCGACTTGCACTCCATCTACACCGGGCACGCCCACGTCAAAACACAGGCCACCCACCTGATCCTGACCCCCGAACTGCGCGAAGCCACGACCGTCGAGCACGACCACGACCAGATACCCGTCATGCACGCACGACGAACCTGCCTCTACGACCACCTACACCAATTCCAAAGCCTCCTGCAAGACCACGGCATCGACGCCCAACTCCCCATCGAAGACGACGCAATCGAGGCCATCGAGCGCTAAAAAGCTCCTCTGCGGGTCTCGCGAATGAGTGCGCGCATCTCGACGGCCGCGCTCCGCAGACGGGTTTAGCTGGCTAGAATCGCACGACCTTGTCGCTCCAAGGACTTCTCACGACCACGGTCGCGTTCTTCTCGCTCGCTGCCAGCTTCCCCAGCACCGCGTTGGCCGTGCCTACCGGCGCAAACACACCTATCACAAAGGTGCAGGCTGTCGCGTTTGCGCAGGCGGTCAACCTGAAGGCCAGCGAGTTGCCGGAAGCCGAGGCGCTGCCGACAAGCGTAGAACACACCCGCGAAGAACCCGCTGGGCGAGAACTTCGGTGTGGCAGTCACGGCAAGCCATTCGACCGTCCACTGCTTGACGAAGCATCCGCCCTGTACATCCCTTACGGGCTACTCGCGTCCGCCGTCGTCGTGATGCAAAGTGAAGCCCTGGCCGAAGACCTGAGCACGGCGCTGGCCTCACGACGTGCCAGCACGTGTCTCGTGCGCTCCCTCGGCGGCAGTCTGCGCATCGAAGGCGAAACGACTGTGCGCTCACACGCGGTGCAGGTCAAGTTGGTATCGCTCGCACACACACTCGGCCCCGGAGCCTTCGCGGTCCACATCCTCGCGGTGCTGCCCCCGATCAAGCTACCGCGCGGTCTGCACCACGAGCTGAAAAAGCCACTGCCGAAGCCAAAAGCGACCTTCACACGTATCGACGCCGCCTTCTTCCGTGTCGGTCCGGCAGAGATCGTGCTACTCAGGATCGGCAAGAAGCCCTTCCCGCCCGCATATGAATCCCAAGCGCTCTCCGTGCTCTACAGCCACGCCGAGGAAAACAAGCTCTAGCGGACGAGCTGAACCTGCTTGAGGTCGAAGCGGAAAATCATTTCGGCGATGACACGGTCCTCGGCGCCTCGCCCACACGGGGATCGAGCGCTCGCTCGACGGCGGTCCGCTCGGATTGGGATTGGATAGGGGCGTTCCCATCGGTCCCAGTGAGCCGCGACCAAAGTTCGCGTGGTCCACGCCGCCAGCCATCGCTTGCCCGTCCCTCGAACCCGGGGTCGACGGCCTCGACCCCTTCGCCATTCCTGCAAGCCTGCTGAGCCCGCGCCCTGGAGAGACTCAATGCGAACACCCTCAACCACGCCACGACACGCTGGTGCCGAAACCAGGTGCAGTCACCTTACCGACGGCCTACCAGCGCGATGCACACACGACCGCACAACCCTCGAATAGCGGACCGCTCAGAACCTGTCAAGGGAACCCCTTCGGGGCCGCCCGACGGCGGGTCCTGACGGACTTCCCTTGACAGAACCATGACCGGCCCGCTGATGGGCACCCAGGTCGGCAAGCCGACCTTTGCCGAATTGAAATTCGACCAAAAGAGAAAGGATGGACAAGATGCGAACCCTGACTGTGATCCCCCAACCCGGAGGGCAGCGCAAACGCCTCAAAGACAAACGCTCGGGCATGACCAGGGTGGGCAAGGTCAACAACGTCACCGGCAAAACACCATCGCCGATCAGCCTGCAAAGGCATCCCAGACCTCACACCCACCAAAACTTCACCGGGCGCATCGGCAAACACATCCGTCGAGCCTTCACACCCCTGATCGACGCCAAGGCCGCAAGCCTCCTCCTCGGCGTCCCCTACACCTGGCTACTCGCCCAAGCCCGCGCCGGCAAGATCCCCCACCACCGCCTCGGTCACTACGTCAGATTCGACCCCGACGACCTCGCACAGTGGCTACGCGAGGAAAGGTCGGGAGCCTCGGAGAGCGATAGCCAGAGACGCTGATTGGCGCGAGCGTTCCGTCCGCAATGTGGCCTAAAATCTACAGACCAATAAATTGGCGGCGCGCCGCTGGAACCGGCCGCCGCCCGGCAACAGGAAGGAAGTCCTGATGCAGTTCAACCTTACAGACGAGCGTGTCAGCGGGCATGTGTACCTGCGCGAGGGGAAGCGCAACGCCGTGTACTACCTGCGCTACAGGCTGCCCGACGGCCGCCACGTAAAGCGCCGCCTCGGCTTCGCTTGGACCGAGCGCGGACGTGCGCCCGCCGGGTACTTCACAAAACGCATGGCCGAGGAGCGGCTACAGGCAATCCTCACCGACGCGCGGCGCGGGACGCTCGCCGGCATGCGAACCACAGGCGCCAAGTTCGCCGACGCCTCCGCAGAGTGGCTGCGCTACGTCGAGCACGACCGCGACGTAAAGCCAAGCACCCTCTCCGACTACAAGCACATGGTCAAGCGCCTGGACAGGACATTCGGTGAGATGCCGCTCGAGCGTGTCGGACCCGACGCGATCGAACACTGGCGCGCGGGCCTGTCGTGCTGCAACCGCACCAGCCAGAAGTACCTGATCGTCCTCAACGGGATTTTCAAGCGGGCGATGAAGGTCTACAAGCTGCCCTCCAACCCGATGAGCTTGGTCGAGCGTCCACGCGTGCGGCATGCGAGCGAGATCGACGTACTTTCCGCGACCGAGGTGCGTGCGCTTGTGAGGGCAGCGCCAGATGAGCTGTACGCGACGCTGTTCTTGACTGCGGCGTTCACCGGGCTGCGCATGGGCGAGCTGCTGGCACTGCGCTGGGGCGAGGTGGATTTCGCGGCCGAGACGATCCGTGTCGTGCGTAGCTTCACGCTCGGTGGCGAGAGCAGCCCAAGTCGGGCAAGGGACGTTCGGTGCCGATGGTCGCCGACGTCGCTGTCGCGCTCGCACGCCTCGGCCAGCGCGAGCACTTCACGGGCGATAGCGACCTCGTGTTCGCGGGTGTCGTCGGCGGACACCTGGACTCAAACCGGGTGCGCACCGTCTACCGCAAGGCCCTGGAGCACGCCAGGCTGCGCCGCCTGCGCTTCCACGACCTACGCCACACCTTCGGCACACGAGCCGTCGAAAAGGCCGACTCGATCCTCGAGCTCAAGGAGTGGATGGGCCACGCAAACGTACAGACCACTATGCGCTACCTCCACTACAAGTCCAAGGCCGACGCCGCCCGACGCCTCTCCGAAGCCTTCACAGAGGAGACCCCGCCCGACGCCAACTTGCAAACCCAGACTGGCGGCCGCGGCCATGCCTCGTCAAGCGCCGACCCTAGAGTGAGCCCGTGGATAGACAGGAACTGAACGACGGCGAATCTCTGCCGACACTCGACGCGGCAGACGAGGGTGCAGTCGATCGGCTGCGAGGATCGGCGCAGATAGCGGCCTCGCAGACGTTTGGACCCTTCAACGATGAGCCGGAGTCCCCTTTCTACGCAGCCGATGACGCCACGCCGCAACAGACCTGGGAGCGAATCGCCGAGCGTGTGTCGCTGGCGACGGCCGCCGCCGTCACACATGGCGCAACTGGCCAGCCCATCTCAGTTGAGAACGTCAGCCGCTTGCACGAGATCATCTTCTCAACCACCTTCCCCAAGGATGCCGGCCGCCTGAGAAGGCGCGGGGAGGAGGCACAGTACGGAATCGTGATCGGCACACGCGAGCGACCAGTGCCAAGTCATGCACGCGCAAGCGCCGGCGCGCGCGTATCGACACGCCTGGAGAAGTCATGTCGTGAGTTCAACGACGACATTGAGGCGACCGAAGGCCGACAAACGATTCTGCTGGAGGAGCTGGTGCTCGTGGCTGTGCGGCTCTACGCCAAAGTGCTTTCGATCCATCCATTCGTGGACGGCAACGGGCGAACTGCGTTTACGATCCTCCAATACGCGCTGGTGAGATCCGGCCTGGCATGCGTTGCCCTCAACGATTATGCCGAGCACCAGTGGGCTCTAGGCGCAGCTCTGCGTATCGACAGCCGACAATCCTACGACCCGTTGCAAGCACTATTGGTCGCTAAGCTTCAGAGAGCACAATCGCCTCAGGACGACTGAAGATGCCAAAGCCCAAACACCCAAAGATCATCGGCTACGACGGACCAAGCGGCGCATACGTAGTCGCCGGCAATCGCACGCTGCCGCTAAGCGACCCCGACGCGATGGTGGTACTCGTTGACTCAGCCCTACTGACCGGGCTCGGCTACTCCGAGAAGGCCGCCAAGTATCAAGAGCTCGCCCGCAGTCGCAACAAGCACGCGCTTGCCAAGTAGCTCGCCGACGCGCCATTCGATACTCGGCCACCTATCCGGCTACGACGACCCGCTCGCCGACCGAGCGGAGCGCGACGACAGGCATGCTCCGTCAGCCGCGAAAGCTCCAGTTTGAGGCTGCCAACGATCCCGAGACCTCCACGAAATTGGTCGCGAAATTGGTCGCGAAACGAGCATTTCTGACCCCACCTGAGCACACTTAAGCCCCGTATCTAGGGCTCCTAGACCTCAGAAAACGCCCCAGGGAGCCATTTTTAATCCGGCGGGGCGGGTTCGAGTCCCGCACGGCGCGCTAGTGAATACTCGAACCCGTAGACGGCCGGATAGCATCGGCAGCTAGTCGCGGCGCTCGTAGACCAGTAGGCTCCATCAGAAGCTCTAGCAAAAGCCTTGAGCTCGGCTTTACGCCCTTGCAAACCGCCCGATCTCCCCGTTTTGGCAGAACTCGTCGGTGTTGTTCGAATCTCCACGATATGCGGGACAATGTCTCCGGGTCAACTCCCGACGCCGTCGCCGCTAGCATTTCGCTACATGAAAGATCCGTCGCCAGCAGATGCGCAGAAGGTAGACGCGCAACGCCATCGAGCGTTGCGCTGGCTGCTGGGCGAGAGCCGCGCATCATCGACTACATCGTCATTGCGGTGCTAGCGCCGCTTCTCGTCGTAGGGATCCTTACGATCATCAGCGATGCAACGGAAAGCTACGGGAAGTCGAGCGAAAATCATTCTCGTACTACCCCACTCGAATCGACGGAAGGCAACAGATCGCAGGAAAAGGATCTCGCACGATTCGAACCGGTGTACCTGGACGATCTACCAGAGGAGAACGGCTCGAAATTCATACTGGGGCCAGTGTCGATCGGTGGGCACACGTACCAGCACGGCATTCAATTCGGAGTCAGCTGGATCTACACCAAATGGGAAGCCAACTATACGATCCCACAGGGCGCTCACACGTTCTCCGCCATCATCGGCAACGACGACGAACAAGAGCCTGAATCGTCATGGGAGACCATGTCCCTCCTTTACGAGGTGCTCGCCGATGGTCGCCTGGTCGGCTCTGGGCATGCAAAGGGATACTCACACGATGGCCCCATACATGCCGACGTTTCAGGGAAGGCCAGGCTCACGCTGAGGGTCACTGTCGTCAGTGGTTTGAACTCGACGACGGCCGACTGGGCCGAACCGGTATTTCGCTAGCCGTGGGCCTCGCCAGCCCGGGCGATCGAGGCCGCGCAGTTCGCCGTTGTTCCGCGCCTTCTCTGAGGCCGAGGGTCGCCGCGTCCTCCACCTCGGAGACACCATATTCCACGGTTACTGGTGGATGCCGACCTAGCTTCATGTATCCAATAGTGCGAGCATCTTCTGCCGCTGCCTCCGCCCCACAGGCTCCAGCAGTAGCTGCACCAAAGCCTCGGCCTGTTCTTGACCGTTTCTTTGAGACCCCACCTGCCGCATACCTGACCGGCCAGCGATATCCGTCTGCGACGTCAACCCTTGCTTGGAACTTGGAGGTAGAGGACACACTCCGCAACTGACCGCCGAGCAAGGCCAGCGATGGCCTCCACGAGTGCCGGTATGCCCGCCGGACGACGCGAAAACCTAGAGGAAAGCGCGATCAGGACGCCCGGATGGTGAAGGCCTGCGAGCAAGTGCTCGGCGGATATTCGTGTGAAGTCAGCGACGTTCTCTGTAAGCAGCACAGACCCCTCCACGATCGCCACCGCAAAGACCTCTGGATCTGAGCTGCCTGCCAATCCGAGCTCGAGGACTGTCTTAGCGTGCATGCCAGCGGCCTGCAGCGCCTCGGCGTGTACGGCCGAGTACATCTCGTCGAGTAGCAGCCTCAATGCTTCTCGACGACCAAGCTTTCGCGCTGGTGAAGCTCGATGCGAGCCGCAACCTCGTCGGGGTACGCGGCGCGGTAGCGCAGCGCAGCATCCACCAGAGAGCGTGTGAGCGCCGAATCCTCGACGAGCGCCGCCAAAGGATCGGACTCCTCGGCAAGATCATCGACCCACATCGCGACCTCCCACACGTCGGGACCACCGAGCAAACCGGCGCGCCGGCCGGTCGGCCCATCGCGAAACACGATCAGCGGATGCTCCTCACGACGAGCGCCCTCCTCGGCATAGCGACGCAGGCGATCTGAGAGCGTCTCACCGGCAGCACGCGCCCGTAGACGAAGACGTTCGGCCAGATCATCGTCAAGGCGCACCGACACGTTGACCGACATGTATGCAACGTAGCACAACGTCTGCGCATGCAGGCCTCATGCCCGCTCGCCCAAGCACCTGGGATCCAGGCGACGCAGCTAGGATCGGCGGGCGTCCTCGAACCGATATCCGAGGCGTGTGGAGATGCCATCGGCGGCGGCGAGCAGGTCGGGTAGGAACTGGTCGATCATGCCCTCTGCGGAGATCATGGTGGCGTGCGCCGCGAGGTTGATCGCCGCGAGCACTTTCCCGCTTTCGCCTCGTACCGGACATGCGATCGAGACCAGGCCTCCTACCAGCTCTTCGTCGTTGACCGCGATGCCCTCGTCGAGTACGAGCTCCAGCTCGGTGCGCAATGCCTTCTTGGTCGTGATCGTGTTGGGGGCATGAGGCGTGAGCGTCATGCTGGCCATCAACTCCTCCACCTCTGACTCCGACAGGTTGGCGAGCAGGACCTTGCCCATCGAGGTGCAGTAGGCGGGCAGACGCGAACCGGGGCGTAGGTTCAGATCGATCGTGTATTGGCCACGCCGGAAGCTTCTGGCGCGTTCGACATAAAGGATCTCCGGCCCGTCGAGCACTGCCAGGCTCGCGGTGTAGGAGGTCTGTTGGCGCAGGTTCGCCAAGTGAGGGCGCGATGGCTCTCGCAGACCTGTCGAGTTCAGTGCGGACATACCCAGATCGGTGACACGCAACCCCAACCTGTACTTGCGTGAGGCATCCTGCTCGAGGAAGCCGAGCGCGGCGAGCGTAATCACATACCTGTGAGTCGTCGAGCGACTCATCGTCAGCTCCTCGGCGATCTCGGCGATCCCAAGCACAGGTCGCTGCGGTGCGAAGCAGCCAAGGATCGCCAGCCCCCGCTCGACGGACTGGGAGTAGCGCGGCTCAGACAGGGTCCGAACATGCTCTAGGTCATGCGGGTTCCCTGTTGAGCTCTCGGCCGACTCGTCTTTGGGGCTTGGACTCATCGTGGCCACCCGACACCGGCTCGCTGGGCTCTCCACTATCCGCCCCTGTTGCGTATCCGTAGACGCCATAGCCGGCATGATGCGGCTCTTTGGGGTGTTTGGCTAGCGCTCGTTTGAGGGTTCAAAGTTTGAGATGAGCGGACGAAGCCAGAAATGGGACTTTTCGTCGGTACGGAATTTCCGGTAAGCTGTGTGGTTCGATGGCTGGGACGCTGGCAAAGCAAACTTCGAGCCGAGAGCTGACCTCGGTGTTCTACTGGGTGATCCTAGGTCTCGTGATCCAGCGGCCGAGCTACGGACTGGAGCTGTATCACCGTTGTCAGCGCCTTTATGAAGATGTTCTGCCCATGAGCGGCGAATCGCGCGTATATGGCGCGCTGGACTCCCTGGAGGCGCGTGAGCTGATCGAGAGGATGCCTGGTGTAGGGGTCGCGCGCCAGCCCAAGCCCCACTACAAGGCGACCCAGCTCGGGGTCAGCAGCTATCAAGATTGGCTCGTGGCCCAGGTGGACGACGAGTGGCGCCGTCAGGAGCTTTGGGTGCGCCAGTTCGACATCTTTGCGGAGGATCCCGCCACGATGCTCGATCTAGTCGCCCGCTTTGAGAAGCAGCATCTGAAGGGCATCGCGGAGATTGGCGGCTTACCGGCTGCGCCGAGCAATTCGCGGGCAGAGCTGATCGAGGATCTTGTTGCAGAGCGCCATCGTCTGGCAGGTGGAGAGATGCTCTCCTGGCTTCATTACGCTGAGGAACGTGTCGAGGCCCGCGCGGGAAGGTCCTACATCAATGACCCTCCTCGAACTTGAGCATGTAAGCAAGCGCTCTCGCCGTGGCGTGCGCGACGCGCTCGATGACGTCTCGCTGACGATCGATCAGGGCGAGCTGGTCACTGTTTGGGGCGCACGCCGCTCGGGACGCTCGACGTTGCTGCGGGTGGCTGGCGGGATCGAGGCGCCCGATAGCGGAGTCGTCAGGTTCGCCCGGCGAGACTTGGCCGGCCTGGTGGAGCAGGAGCTGGGCGACGGCATTGGCTACTGCCGCACCGCGTTTCGCGCATCCGCGGGCCAACATGTCCTGGACACGTTGGCGGCAACGCAACTCGCGCGCGGCATCCCGCGCGCGGCCGCCCGATCGCGCGCCTGGGAGGTTTTGGAGCGCGTCGGCGCCAAGGAATGTGCGAAGCGAACTGCTGAGGAGCTGAACGGCGAGGAGATCGTGCGCGTCGCGATCGCGCGTGCTCTTGCCTGTGAGCCGCGACTGTTGGTGATCGACGAGCCCACGATCGGTGTGGAGCTGATCGCTCGGGATGGGATCCTCGCGCTGCTGCGTTCGATTGCCGATGATGGCGTAGCGATTTTGGCCAGCACCGGCGAGGGCACGGGATTCCTTGGCGCTGACCGTGTTTTGGCGCTGCACAAGGGCAAACTGCGTGGCGAGATAACACCGGAGCTTGCACCTGTGACCGAGCTGGAGCGCCACCGGCAGGCACGGGGCTAGCGCATGGAGAGCAGCGTTGCTTGAGCTCGAAGGAGTGGTCAAGCACTATCGCGGCACCAGTGAGCAGGTGCGGGCCGTCGATGGCGTGAGCCTCACAGTCTCCTCGGGGGAGATGGTCGCCCTTTACGGGCCCAGCGGCTCTGGCAAGACGACGCTGCTGTTGCTGATCGCCGGGCTGCTGAAGCCAGAGGCCGGCGTGATCCGCTACGCCGGCCGCGACCTGGCCAAGCTGGGCGACGACGAAGTCAGTGAGCATCTCCTGCATGATGTCGGCTTCATCTTCCAGGGGTTTCATCTGATGCCCCGCGTGTCGGCGATCGAGAACGCCGCGCGCAAGCTATTGCTGCAAAACATCGGGATGAGCACAGCCCGTGCCCGCGCGATACCGTGGCTCGAGCGGGTCGGTCTCGGCGAGCGCCTGCACCACACACCGGAGAAGCTCTCTGGTGGCGAGCGTCAGCGAGTCGCCATCGCGCGAGCGCTGACCTGCGAACCTGGTTTGATCCTTGCCGACGAGCCAACCGGCAACCTCGACAGCGCCCGCAGCCGGGAGATCGTCGAGCTGCTCGCTGCGATCGCCCACGAACGTGAGGCGATCGTCCTGCTCGTCACACACGACCAAGCGGCCGCGGCCGTGGCGGACCGACGCTACACCCTCCACGATGGCAAGCTCCACGAGGACGAGCAGGTTGATACGCACGACCCTCTACCCGCACCCGTGCATCCCGCGATTACGCAACGGTGAGCGACGGTTTCATGCGTCTCTACGGGCTTGTGTACTTCTACGGTCGGCGACTACGCGTCCACGGCATGCAGGAGCTGTTCGCTGGGTTGGGGGTTGCCGTGGCCGTGGCGTTGGTGTTCGCCGTGACCGTCGCCGCGAGCAGTCTCACCAACTCTGCCGCGAGTGTGGTTCGTACTGTCGGCGGCCCAGCAAACCTTCAGGTCTACGCGCGCGGAGCGGAAGGCTTTGACGATCGCCTGCTCGTTCGTATAAAACGCCTCGCGGGTGTGCGCCAGGCCGCGCAACTACTCGAACAGTCCGCGACGATCATCGGCACTCATGGGCACCGTGTGATTGTCACGATCGCTGGTGCCGGTGCCGGGCTGACAGTGATGGACGGTCTCTCCCACACCCTGCCCGCCGGGATCCTCTCTGCCGAAGGTATCGGCCTCAGCAAGGCAAGCGCCGGCCAACTCGGGATCACAGGCTTTGACTCGCGGACCCCACCGGAAGTGACGGTGGATCTCCGCGGGCGAGCGATCCGCATGAAGGTATCCGCCGTCCTGGGTCACGAAGCCTCTGGTGCCCTGGCCCTTGCGCAGGTGGCCGTCATGCCGCTTGCAAGCCTGCAGCGGCTGGCCGGTCTGCCACATCGAATCAGCCGCGTCCTCATCCAAAGCAAGCCCGGACATGAAGCCGCGGTACGTGCCGAGCTGGAAGCGCTGGTGGGCGGGGGTCTCGCGGTCGCGCCCGCCAATCAAGAAGTCTCGCTTCTGAGCCAGGCCCTGCGGCCAAGCAACCAGGCAAGCGCATTGTTTGCCGGGCTCGCGGCGCTGCTTGGGTTTCTGTTCGCGTTCAACGCGATCCTGCTGACGACCCCGGAGCGACGCGCCGCGATCGCCGATCTGCGCCTCGATGGCACTAAGCGCAGAGCGATCGTTCAGATGGTCATGTTCCAGGCGCTGTGCCTTGGAGTCGTCTCCTCCCTGCTCGGACTGCTCGGCGGATATGTGCTTGCGCTCGGGCTCTTTCAGAGGAGTCCCGGCTATCTCGCCCAGGCATTCACACTCGGCGGTAACACCGTGATCGGAGCGAGACCGGTCGTACTCTCGCTTGCCGGTGGGATCCTCGCGACATGTCTTGCATCCGCCGTCCCACTGCAGGATTTGCGTCGTGGGCGACGCCTGGACGCGGTGTTGGCCGAGGCCGGCGAACGAGACCAGGCGCCAAGAGGCGACACCCGACGACGGCTGTTCGTCATGGCGGTGAGCCTACTCGCTGGAGCGAGCGTGCTGTTTGTGTTCGTTCCCTCCGCGGCGATCGCCTCGTGTGTCCTGCTCGCGCTGGCGACGATCCTCGCGGTTCCGCTGGTCCTCTCGGCCATCCTCCGGGGCGCCGAGATGCTAGCTATGAGCAATGACAAACTCACGACCCTCCCGTTGGCGATCGAATCGTTGCGCGCGCGAACGCTGAGATCGCTCGCGCTCGCTGCCACGGGCGCGGTCGCCTTGTTCGGGAGTGTCGCGCTCAGCGGCGCCCAACACGACCTATTGCGAGGACTCCACAATTTCGCCGACGCCTACGCCACCGACGGGCAAGTTTGGGTCTTGAATCCCGGATACATTCCCGAGACGACCAGCTTCCTGGCGGACGGGGATGCCTCGCGGATCGCTCGCCTACCGGGTGTGAGCAGCGTTCACGCACTCCAAAGCGAGTTTATGAATATGGCAAGCCGGCGTGTTGTGATTGTCGCACGTCCGCCTAGCAGCGGTCAGGAAGTGCTGCGCACGCAGATCCTCGCGGGTGATTTCTCGACCGCGCGCGAACGCTTGCGCGAAGGCGGCTGGGTCGCTGTCTCCAAGCAGCTCGCCGAAGAACAACATGCCGGCGTAGGACAAATCCTCAAGCTGCCGACACCAACCGGCACGGCTTTCTTCAGGATCGCGGCGTTGACCACGAACTTTGGCTGGCCGGGCGGCGCTGTCCTTATGAGCACGACCGATTACACCCGCCTGTGGGCTACGCACGCCCCGAGCGCGCTCACCGTCGATTTCACTCCGAGCGCCAACATCGAGCAAGCACGACACGCAGTCGCCGCAGCCCTGGGAGCAAACGATGGGCTGGAAGCGATAACGGCCACTACCTGGAGTGAACGGTTCGATACCCTCGCCGGCGAGGGACTCAGCCAGCTCGGTGACATATCCGATCTACTGGTGCTCGCCGCGATCCTTGCGATGGCTGCGGCACTCGGGTCGAGCATCTGGCAGCGCCGAGGGTCGCTGGCCGAACTACTCCTGGATGGCGCCTCACGATCTCGACTACGGCGAATCCTACTCGCGGAATCCCTGCTGATTCTGAGCGCAGGGTGCTTGGCCGGCGCAGTGGTCGGCGTATGCGGACAGTTCGTGATCGACAGCTATCTCAAGCACGTGACGGGCTTTCCCGTCGCAAGCATCGCGACCGTTACTCGGCCAATCGAGATATTCGCGTTTGTGGTCACTGTTGTCCTCGTGCTTGTATCCCTCCCCGGATGGCGTGCCTCGCGTGTCCGCCCGGCACTCGGACTGAGCGAGTCCTAGCGAACGATGCCCCATTGCGGGCGCCACAACGCTTGAAGGCACATCGACTTGATGGCGATGCCCCGATTTGGCGATCATCTGCTCACGGTGCGGGTGAACGTGGCGCTCCTCATCGCCAACGCGCGTTATTGGAGCACCGTCGCGCCGCTCCTGCGTACACAACTCGACCATTGGACGCTGCGTGCCGAAGCCATTCCCGATCCGACCCTAAAAGAGGTCGCGCTTACCAACCTGCGCGAGGAGGGCTTCAACGCACAGGCAACGGCGACACTCGCGACACTCGCGCCTCGCGAGCACCGCAAACCTGTCGTGCAAGCAATCGTCGGACTACAGATCCTCTATGACTATCTTGACAGTCTCATAGAGCGGCCCCTGACAGATCCCCTGGGCGAAGGCCGTCAGCTCTACAAAGCGTTTCTAGACGCGATCGTCCTGGGCAGGACGACCCGAGACGACTACTATCCCCCAACTCACGAGTCCCACGACGGCGGGTACCTGGCAGAGCTGGTCCAGGTTGTCCGAGACGCGCTGACACAACTGCCCTCGCAAACCGCGATCGCAGAGATCGCGGCTCGCGCCGCAGAGCGATGCGTCGAGGCGCAGATCCACGCCCACGCAACAGCGCTCCACGGCGACGCCCAACTCGAACGGTGGGCGATCGCCAACGCCGCCGGCACAGGCCTTCAGTGGCGAGAGTTTCTGGCCGGCGCGGTGTCCTCAGGACTCAGCCTGCACGCCCTGATCGCCGCCGCCGCGGACTCTCACACCACCCACCGGCAAGCCCTTGCCATCGATGAGACCTACCTGTCCGTCTGTGCCCTGACCACACTGCTCGACGGGCTCGTCGACTACGAGCAAGACATGCGCAGCACGGGGCAACCCGGGTACATCCGCTACTACGAAGACCACCCCACCCTCGTCGAGGCCCTCAGGAGCGTAATCCACCGCGCCCGGCGCGGAGCACTCCGCATTCCCAACAGCACCTACCACCTGATGACACTCGTCGGTGTCGTTTCCTACTACATCTCGGCTCCGAGCGCCTCGAGCGACTTCGCGCGAGACATCACCGGACAGATCCACCGCGATCTCAAGCCACTCATCACACCAACGCTCACCATTATGCGCACTTGGCGAATTGCAAAGCGCGCCCGAACCGAAATAGAGCCTCGCTTTCTGTGTCCAGATACCGTATTACGCGGTTTGCGCCAGCTGGCGATCTCTGCGGTCTCCATTGGAGCTGGCAATGAGCGCAACAGGAGTGCCGGGGGTACCGGCCGGCGATGGCCCAAACGCTAGCTCGTGTGCGGGCTTCGGCTTACCGATGAAGTAGCCCTGACCTAGGTCGCAGCCGAGCTCGGACACCAGGTCGAGGGTGGCTCTGTCCTCGATGCCCTCGGTGACCACTCTCAGCCGAAGTGCGTGGCCAAGCGCGATCGTCGCCCTGACGAGCTCCACGTCGGGTTGCCTATTCCCGCTCGCCAGTCGAGTAATGAGCGCGCGGTCGACCTTTAGCTCCTCAATCGCGAGGCTGCTCAGATATGCCAGCGACGTGAACCCGGCGCCGAAATCGTCGATCGACACAGACACTCCGAGGTCGCGCAGATCCTGGATCACGCCCCTGGAGCGCTCGAACTCGGTGATGATGCTTGTCTCGGTGATCTCGACGACCAGAGAGCACGGAGGCTGACCGTGCTGCTTCAGGAGCCCGGCGATCAGGTCGGTGAGACCGGCGTCGAGCAGATCCGTCGCCGACACGTTGACCGAGACTCTGATGTTCCGTCCTTGAGCCCGCCATGCCGCGCGTTGTTCGATGGCCTGCGCGAGCACCAGCCGCGTTACGCTTCCCATCAGCCCAGCCTCCTCCGCCAGCGGAAGGAACTTGATCGGGGGTATCAGCCCGAGCGTCGGGTGCGGCCAGCGCACGAGCGCCTCGACGGTCGTGATTTCCCCGGTGCGTAGATCGAGCTGTGGCTGGTAATGCAAGACGAGCTCGCCGGCGTCGAGCGCCGCGCGCAGCTCTTCGGCGAGGTGCAGTCGGCTGCCACCCTCGCTGAATCCCTGCTCGTAGAGCGCATATGGTCTGGCTGCGAGCTTGGCCCGGTACATCGCGACGTCGGCGCACTCGATCAGACCGGCGCTGTCCGACGCGTCGGCGGGCGCCAGCGCGATGCCTATGTTTGCGCTGAGCTGGGCACGCACCGCCTCCAGCGCAAATGGCTGCTCGAGGCTCGCGCCGATCCGCTCTGCGACGCTCACCGCTTGGGCGGCATCCGCGTCCATCACCACAACGCCGAACTCGTCGCCCCCGATTCGGGCCACAACGTCACTAGGCGTGAGTGATCGGGCGAGGCGCTCACCGAGCTGTCTGAGGATCTCATCGCCCGCGGGATGGCCGAAGGAGTCGTTGACCTTCTTGAAATGCTCGAGATCGATGAACAGGAATGCCAGGCTCCTTTGCGGCTGCGCGGCCGCCTCGTCGGCAAAGAAGCCGTCGAGAACGCCGTACAGATACCGTCGGTTCCCGAGCCCGGTCAGATGATCGGTCACGGAGAGGTGCTGGCGCTCTTGCGTCAGCACCCGCATGGCGCGGACTGAGGAGGCCACGCGTGCGCCGACTAGCACCAGCGTGGCTGTGGCCAGTCCGATCGCGACGCCGTTGACGCCGTTGAACGTGCCCACGAACAGGATCACGAGGCCACTCGCCGCGGCGAGGCCCGGAAGCAGAAAGTCTGTCGGCTTGCGGAACGCACGCGGATCAGACTGCACGCGTGGCAGCCACATCGCCCTTGACATGAGATAGATCGCAGCCGGCCATGCGATCCCACCGAGCACCACTCCGACACGTGAGTGACTAGTCGAGGACTGGAACAGGTTGAATGTATCCCCGACCATGATTAGTGCGATTGCGCTCGCCACCACCAACCACGGCCGCCTGTCTCTTCCCGAGAGGACGGTGATGCCGCCGACGACGAGCAGAAGGAGCAGGAGATCGCCGACCGGGTAGGCGAGATTGACAGCGGTCGCCAGGCCGTATTTGCCGGTCAAACTCGCGACCTCATGGAATGTGGTCGCTGCGCATAGCGCCGCCGCGCCTAGTCCGGCGATGACCCCGTCCAGCCAGCTCATGCTCGCCAGTCGCCGGACCTCCCCTCGCAGATAGAGCGCCAAGGCGACATACGCGAGCGGGTAGAAAAACAGTTGGAAGGCGTCGTAGAGAGCGGCTTCGGGGGGCGTCGCGCCTCCCAGAGTTTCGATCGTTTCAGTGAGGTGCCCGACGGCCCATGTCATCAGAGCCGCACCGAGGACGATCGGCACCCACCGCGCCCTTCGCTGCACGAGGCCACTTGCGATACAGAGGGCACCGCCGAGGATCTCGAATGCGCTGACGCCCCAACCATTGATCAGCGTCGAGCTATTACCGGAGATCAGCCACCCGAGGTAGGCCAGGAGCAAGATGCCCATCGCCGCATACGTGAGCGACAGCTTGGACGTGCGATCGTAGCCGAGCCAGCGCAGGTTGCGGGAGCGCGTCTGCAGAGCACTAGACCAAGGGGCCGACCCGGACATTGTGGCTTTTGTCGGGAGTCGACGGCGATCGCTGCAACTCTTCCCAGCGTCATGGACGAGGAGACGATCCGCTCGCGTGTGAGGTTTGATGCCGGTGAGGTGGACTTCGCCGCATAGACGATCCGGGTGGTGCGTAGTTTCACACTTGGCGGCGAGAGCAACCCGAAGTCGGGCAAGGGACGCTCTATTCCTATGGCTGTCGAAGTCGCCACTGCGCTTGCGCGCCTCGACCAAAGAGAGCACTTCCTTCTCCCGCGGAGGAAACTATGAGATCAAAGCCTCCGTCAAAACCGGCGTCGCTCAAGGTGCGTTGAGAGCTCGTTCGCGCTGGTATCGCCGCCAGGCGCGTCGCGCACCGCCAACTCCGGCGAGGACGAGCGAGAGCGGCACGAGTATTGCGGCGAGGATCAGGATCGCGATTAGAACGACGAGCAGTACCTGGCCTGCGTCGTGAAGACCTTTGTGGAGGGTGAGTCCTTCACTCTCGGTGCGTGTGTCGCCGAGGATGCTCACTTCGACTTCGGAGGTGCTTGCGCGTGCCGAGATCGAGTTCACAGAGGATCGTGCTCGGGCGATTGCTGTGCGGGATGCTGCCAGGCGGGTGTGCAGGCTGTCGATCTGTGCTTCGGTGCTCGCTGCCGCGAGTGCACGCAGCAGCGCTCGCTGTTCAGCTTCGGCGTCGCTCAACTGTTGATGCGCGGTGTTGTAGGCGCCGGTGATGTCCTGCAGGGATTGGTTCTCTGCGCGTACTGGAGCTAGACGCGCGATCGCTGCCAGGGCGGCGGCGAGTCGCGCGCTGGGCAGTCTGAGCGCAAGCGTGGCTTCGCTAGCGCCGTGCTGCTGAACCTGCACATTGGACGACTGCACGTAGCCACCGTTACGCACCGTGAGCCGCGCAACCTGGTCGGATGTTTCCTGCAAGTCCTGGGGGGTGGCGTCCAGCGTGACGGAAGCCGCAAGCTGCTGCACGCGCCCGGGCGCGGAGAACGCACCGTTAGCGCTTGGCGAGGCGGTCGACGGAGATGCCTGCGCCGTGGTCGGCGCAGACGAGCCTCCCGACGTTGCCGAGCCTCCCGGCGTTGCCGAACCTCCCGACGTTGCCGAGGATGCCGACGTGGAAGACGGGGATGAGGACGCCGCGGCCCTTGGACCATGAGCGCTAAGGCTGGGAGCTGCACCTGGTGTTCTCTGTATGGGAGCCGGCGCCTCGGTGACAGGCGCGGATCCGTGCGATCCCGCGATGAGCAGCGCCACGACGAGCGCAATGCTCACAGCCGCGGCTGCCCCAACAGCGGAGCGCCGATGAGATGCCAGTGACCACGAACGGCGCCGACCGCCGGCGAACACGCCCATTAGCGAAGCCAACATGGCGTCCGCCGAGATTCGTCGAGGTGAGCCGCCGGCATCCTGGCTGCGCATCTGGGCCTCAGCGTCCTGGCTCCTACCTTCGAGTGCACCTCGGCGCTCAAGCTCCTGCGCGAGGCGCACTTCAAACGCGGGAGTCATTGCGGGAGCTAGCGCACGCACGTCATCGCGCAACTCTCGCCACACGTGCGCGTCTGGGTGCTGCGACTCCCCGCGAAGCGCGGCTTCAAGCTCTGCAGTCCAAGCCTCTTGGTCAGGCAACGGCTCGTCAGCTGGGAATGGAACGATCCTCATGCGACCTCCTCGCGGCCGACTTCGGCGCAGTGTTCGCGCAGCCGCGTGAGCGCACGGTGAAGCCGCGTGCCGGCGTTTGACTCGCTAATGCCCAGGGCACGTGCAAGCTCACTGTTTGAGAGCTGACCGTGAAACTTCAACAGCACGAGCTCACGCTCGCGCAAGGGCAACGACGCAAGCGCATCGAGCACCATCGAGCGACGCTCCACATCCTCAAGCGCGTCACCAGAGGCCCGATCGTCTACGAGATCCTCTCCCAGGCCGTAGCTGCTCATGCGCCTTCTTTGACGCAGCTCGTCCAAAGCGGCATTACGAGCAATCGAGAACAACCAGGCGCGCGGGCTCCCACGCCGAGGATCCAGGCGCGAACGCGAACGGTAGAGCCGCTCGAACGCGAGCGCGGTGAGATCCTCAGCCGTCGAGCGATCGCCCAGCAGAGAGATCAAGTATGCGTGCACGTCGGCAGCGCACTCTCTGAAGAGCACATCAAACGCGGCCGAGTCAAGGACACCGCGGCGAGATGTCGCTCCAGTCCGTGACAATGGCTGCTTGCGAGAGGACACGGGAGTGCTCATCACCCTAACTACGATGGCCACAGGCAACCCATCACAAATCGACGCTAGCTGCCCGCCATCTGCGGTGCGCCAGTGCTTTCCCTGCGGAGCGCTCAGCTAGGAGCGGCGGGCGTCCTCGAACCGGTATCCGAGGCGTGTAGAGATGCCATCGGCGGCGGCGAGCAGGTCGGGTAGGAGCCGGTCGACCATCTCCTCCGCGGAGATCGTGGACGTCTGAGCGGCCAGGTTGATCGCTGCCAGGACCTCTTGGTTTTCTCCCCGCACCGGGCAGGCGATCGACACCCAGCCTCCTACCAGCTCTTCGTCGTTGACCGCGATGCCCTCGTCGAGTACGAGCTCCAGCTCGGTGCGCAATGCCTTCTTGGTCGTGATCGTGTTGGGAGCATGAGGCGTGAGCGTCATGCTCGCGATCAACTCCTCAAGCTCCGCCCTGGGCAGGTTGGCGAGCAAGACCTTGCCCATCGAGGTGCAGTAGGCCGGCAACCGCGAACCGAGACGCAGATTCAGGCCCATCTCGTGCTGACCAGGCCGGAAGCTCCGCGCACGCTCCACGTACACGATCTCCGGCCCGTCGAGCATTGCCAGGCTCGCGGTGTAGGAGGTGCGTTCGCGCAACTCGACCAAGCACAGGCGCGCAGGCTCACGCAGACCCGTCGAGTTCAGTGCGGACATACCCAGATCGGTGACACGCAACCCCAACCTGTACTTGCGTGAGGCATCCTGCTCGAGGAAGCCGAGCGCTGCGAGCGTAATCACATACCTGTGAGTCGTCGAGCGACTCATCGTCAGCTCCTCGGCGATCTCGGCGAT
Source organism: uncultured Solirubrobacterales bacterium (assembly GCA_963725265.1). GTDB lineage: Bacteria > Actinomycetota > Thermoleophilia > Solirubrobacterales > Solirubrobacteraceae > Palsa-744. The sequence goes on along the minus strand of CAVRXP010000001.1, from coordinate 162,115 downwards.
CCCAAGCACAGATCGTCGCGGTGTAAAGCAGCCAAGAATCGCCAGCCCCCGCTCGAGAGACTGGCAGTAGCGTGGCCCCCCCAGAGCCAGAGCCTGCTCTATCTCGCGCGGCTCGCCCGTCGAACCCACCTCTGGCGACGTACGCCCACGCCCAGGCAACATCTCCCCACGCCCAGGCAACGTCTCCCTGCGCCCTGGGCTCACCGCTCCCGCCCTGGCTCGTCTGTGACCGCCGCCGCTCCTGACTCCCAGCCGGGAGTCGACGGCGTCTCGGCGGGTCGAACGTCAGGAGGGACGGAAACCTCCCTGACGCTCGACCCGCCACAGGACACGAACAACAAGCGATAAGAGCACGGCGCCAACCCGCCGCGGACCCGAACCGTGTCGCCTCTCCGTGAGTGCGTGGGCTGATCGCACCCACTGGGGATTCGGGCGAAGGCGAGCGGCCCCCGCTCATCGCTCGCGCTCGCAGAGCCCAGGCGACGCAGGCCCAGGCGACGCAGGCCTTCTGAGCTCTCGATCGCCGCTCCCCCTTGCGTGTCCATAGACGCCACAGCCGCATGATGGAACTGTTTGCGCAGCTTTGCTAGGCATCGTTTTAGGGTCCAAAGTTTGGAACACCAAAACAGACTGGGAAATAGGGCTTTTCTGCGGGCACGAATTTCGAGTACGCTGCACAGTTCAATGTCTAAGACATCTCCGAGAAGGAGTCCTGGTAGGAGCCCCGGTCGGGCCATGACTTCGGTCGTCTATTGGGCGGTCCTCGGCCTGGTCATCGAACGTCCCAGCTATGGGTTGGAGTTCTACAACCGCTACCAGCGGCTGTATGCGGACCTGCTCCCGGTCAGCGGTAGCTCGCATATCTACACGGCGCTCGACGAATTGGAGGGCCGAGGGTTCATCGAGACCGCGCCCGAAGTCGGGACCGGTCGTCAGCCCAAGCCGCACTACCGGGTCACCTCGCTTGGGATGAGCAACTTCGAGGACTGGTATGTGGAGCAGATGGACGCACAGCGCCGCGGCCTGGAGCTATGGGCAAGACAGCTGGCGATCTTTGCTCACGACCCGGCGACTGCCGTCGGTCTAATCGGTCGTTTTCGGCGCGAGTACTTGGAGAAGGCGGGCCAGATCGGACGCGAACCCGAGGGCTCTGTAGACGGCTCTCGCGGTGCATTGATCGACGAGCTCGTCGCTGAGCAGCAACGTATCGCTGCTGGAGGGATGCTTTCCTGGCTGCGGTTCGCCAACGCCAGATTCGAGGAGCGCGCAAGGAGCGTCGCCAGCGATGGCTCTCCTTGAGCTCGAACACGTAGGTAAGCGCTACAAGCGCGGCTCTCGTGTCGCGCTCGACGACGTGTCGATGGAGATCCACGCGAGCGAAATGGTCGTCGTCTGGGGCGAGCGCCAATCCGGGCGCTCCACATTGCTGCGAATCGCCGCCGGGATCGAAACGCCAGACACGGGCACGGTGCGTTTCGAGGGTGACGAAATCACCACACGGGATCGAAAGAAGCTCGGCCAGGGCGTCGGCTACTGCCGGCGGGAGTTTCGCCGCCGGCGAGGACCGACCGTCCTTGACCAGTCTGATCGCGGGGCAGCTCGGACGCAGAGTTCCGCAGTCCGCGGCGCTGACTCGCGCGTGGAGAGCTCTGGAGCGCGTACAGGCCAGACCGTGTGCCGAGCTTACGGCTACTGAACTGAAGACCGATGAGACCGTTCGCGTTGCGATCGCTCGCGCGCTCACCTGCAACCCGCGTCTGCTCGTTATCGACGAGCCCACGCTCGGCGTGGAGCCACTCGATCGAGACGGCATCCTCGAAGCTATTGCGCTCGCTCGCCGACGAAGGCGTGGCGATCCTCTCCAGCACAGGTGAGGGCACCGGCTTCTTGGGCGCTGACCGTGTGCTGGCCCTCGACAAAGGCAAGCTGGACGGCGATCTGACCCCGGACCTCGCTCCCGTGACGGACCTCAACCGGCACCGGCAGGCGCGCGGATAGCCCGAGCCTGGCACGGCAGGAAATGCTGGAGCTCGAAGGCGTAGTCAAGCATTACCCGAGCGGGGATGAGGAGGTCCGCGCCGTCGATGGCGTGAGCTTCACGATCGCTCCCGGGGAAATGCTTGCCCTGCTTGGCCCCAGCGGCTCGGGCAAGACGACACTCTTGTTGCTGATCGCGGCGCTGCTGAATCCCGACGAGGGCGCGGTCCGCTATAAGGGCCGCGACATTGCCTCGCTCTCCGAGCGTCAGGCAAGCGAATACCTGTTGCGAGATGTCGGGTTCATTTTCCAGAACTTCCGTCTCATGCCTCGTGTTCCGGCCTTGGAGAACGCGGCCCGCAAGCTGCTCATCGGTGGCATGGAGATGCAGCAGGCACAGGCGCGCGTAATTCCCTGGCTCGAGCGAGTCGGGCTCGCCGGCCGCTTGCAGCACATCCCGGAGAAGCTCTCTGGCGGCGAGCGCCAGCGCGTCGCGATCGCGCGTGCGCTGGCACCGGAACCTGGGCTCATCCTCGCCGATGAGCCCACCGGGAATCTCGACAGCGTGCGGAGCCGAGAGATAGTGGAGCTGTTGAGATCGGTCGCGCGCGAGCGCGACGCGTGCGTGCTGCTCGTCACCCACGACATCGAAATTGCCGACATCGCAGACCGTTGCTGCACGCTGCATGACGGCAAGCTCACCGAAAGCGAGCGCGGCGGCAACGCCGACGCGTCCCCGGACGCGCGGACACGATCCGTGTCCGCGCAAGGGTGAGCAAGCTTGGGCGACGTTGAATATTCGAAATTGCGCGGATTGATGCGGACCCGTACGCTCGTCTACTTCTACGGTCGACGACTGCGGGTACATGCCACGCAGGAGCTGCTTGCCGGCGTAGGGGTGGCGATTGCGGTGGCACTCGTCTTCGCGGTCACGGTCGCCAACAGCAGCATCACGAGCTCTGCAAGCAGCGTGGTGCATGCGGTGATCGGCCCGGCGGATCTACAGCTGCATGCACGTGACTCAGGCGGCTTTGACGAACATCTGATCCTCGGAGTGGAACATCTTCCTGGCGTCGAGCACGCCGGAGTATTCCTCGAACAGGCAGCTACCGTCGTCGGCCCTGACGGCCGTCGGGTAGCGCTCACCATCGCCAGTGCCAGCGTCCACCTCGCATTGATGGACGGTCTCGCCCACACCCTGCCGGGCGGCGTGTTCTCGGAAGGCATCAGCCTCAGTCAGGCGAGCGCTGAAGCACTGGGGATCGCCGGTCCGTCCGTGGTGACGATGGATCTCCGCGGGAGAGCAATCCGGCTGTACGTATCTGCGATTCTGGGACACGAAACCGCAGGAGCCCTGTCCACCGCCAAGGTCGCGATCACGCCGCTCTACCGCCTACAAGCGCTGGCTGGTCTGCCTAACCGCATCAGCCGCATCCTCGTCCAGAGCGAGCCTGGACGCGAAGCCGCGGTGCGCGCCGAGTTGGACAGACTCGCCGGCGGGCACCTGACCGTCGCTGCAGCCAACCAGGATGTCTCGCTGCTGCGCGAGGCGCTGCGCCCAAGCAACCAGGCAAGCGAGCTGTTCGCCGGTCTAAGTGCCCTGCTTGGCTTCCTGTTCGCGTTCAACGCGATGCTGCTCACGGTCCCCGAGCGACGCGAAGCGATCGCCGACCTGCGCCTCGACGGCACCCCGCGCAGCGCGATCGTGCAGATGGTCCTCTTCGAGGCGCTATGCCTGGGACTCGCCGCCTGCCTGATCGGGTTGTTCGCGGGATACGCGCTGTCGACGGGCCTCTTTCACCCGTCGGTGGGATATCTCGCACAGACCTTCACGCTCGGAACGAGCACGGAGATAGGGACTCAACCTATCGTGCTCTCCGTCGCCGGAGGAGTATTGGCGACGTGCCTTGCTTCGCTTGTATTGCTGCAGGATCTGCGCCGCGGACATCCCCTGGACGCCGTCTTCGCCGAAGACGACGATGGCGGCGGGCTGCCGGCAAATGCGAGACGTTGGCTGACGATGGCTACAGCGGGTCTTGCAGTGCTCGCCAGCGGCCTGTTCGTCCTGGTGCCCGGCGCGGCGTTGATGGCGTGTGTCCTACTCGCGTTGGCGACCACGTTCGCGGTTCCTCTGGTGTTTGGGCTCGTCCTGCGGGTGTGTGGTGCCATTGCGTCGGGCAATCCGAAATTTACAGTTCTGCCGCTGGCGCTCTCGTCGCTGAAAAGCACAACGCTGCGGTCTTTGGCTCTTGCCGCAACGGGAGCAGTCGCACTTTTTGGCAGCATCGCGCTCGGCGGCGCGCGCGACGATCTGCTCCGTGGACTGCACAGCTTTGCCAGCGCCGACGCAGCCGACGCCGCCATCTGGGTGACGAATCCAAGGGACACGGCGGCAGCCGATAATTTTCGGCCCGACGACTACGCATCGCGCATCGGCAGGATCAGGGGAGTCGCAAGCATTCATGTCTTCCAAAGCCAGTTCATGACGATTGGCGATCGGCGTGTGTGGATCATCGCGAGACCCACCAGCGCGAGCAGCGGATTGCTGAACAGCCAGATTGTCGAAGGCGATGCTGGCGTTGCTGCCCAGCGTCTGCGTCAAGGAGGCTGGATCGCTGTGTCCAAGCAGATCGCAGAAGAACGTCATGTCGGGCTCGGTGGGGTGTTGTACCTCCCGACTCCGACGGGCACCGTCGGCTTCAGGCTGGCCGCCAAGACGACTAACTTTGGTTGGACTTCTGGGGTGGTGCTGATGAACGTCGACGATTACAGCCGGTTCTGGGCGACTTCGGAACCTTCGGCCCTTGGGATCGACCTGACTCAGGGCACGCCAATCGGACCCGCGCTGCGAGAGATCAGAGCTGCACTCGGCCCGAAGAGCGGCTTGGAAACCGTCACTGCGCAGACTCGGGCAGACCGATTCGATGCGATCGCCGGCGAAGGACTCCAGCAGCTTGACGAGATATCGACTCTGCTGGTGGCCACGGCGATCCTCGCAATGGCTGCCGCGCTCGGATCGAGCATCTGGCAGACACGGAAGTCGCTCGCCGAACTGCGGCTCGAAGGCGCCCCGCGCCGTCAACTCCAGCTCGTGCTTCTCGTCGAATCGGCACTGATGCTCAGCGCAGGGTGTTTGAGCGGTGCGCTGGCCGGCATCTATGGTCAGGTGGTGATCGACGGCTACCTCAAGCACGTGACCGGTTTTCCGGTCGCAGGCGTGACCACAGGTCAGCGCCCGTTCGAAATATTTGCACTTGTCATCGCTGCTGTGCTCTTGATCGTGTCTCTACCTGGCTGGTTCGCCTCGGGCGTACCCGCGACGCTCGCCCTCAATGAGTAGGGGCGCACGCATGTTCTCGCCAGAGCGCCACGCGAGCGCGGGCAGCGATGAGCTCTTGGGTCAAGGGCCAAATGTCTGCATTTGGTGATCGCCGACTACTGACCCGAGCCAGCCTAGCCCTGGCGATCGCCAATGCCCGCTTCTGGCCCTCCGTCGCCCCAGTGGTTGGCAGGCAGCGGGGACGATGGGAGACGCGCGCCCGCGCCATCGAGGACACAGCCCTGCGGACGCTGGCGCTCGAGAAGCTGCAGGAGGAGTGGTTCAACGCCGAGGTCGCCGCCACGCTGGCGACGCTCGCGCCGCGAGAGCACCGCCAGTCCGTCGTCGAAGCGATCGTGGCCTACGAGGTCATGTACGACTATCTCGACGGGCTGATCGAGCAGCCCGTGGCCGATCCGCTTCGCGACGGGCACAATCTGTACCGAGCCTTCACCGACGCGATCACGCTCCACAGCGAGCCCACCCGCGACTACTACGCCTCCCGACCGGCGCACGACGACGGCTACCTGGAAGAGTTGGTCGAGGTGGTACGGGGAGCGCTGGCAGGGTTGCCCTGCGCAGCCACGGTCGCCGACGCGGCTCGACACGCTGCCGACAGATGTACCGAGGCGCAGATACGAGCCCACGCTGTCGCAGGACTCGGGACGGGCCAACTCGAACAGTGGGCCAGAACAGAGGCCCAGGGCACACCGCTCGGATGGCAGGAATTCCTCGCGGGCGCAGCCTCCTCGGTACTCAGTATCCACGCGCTGATCGCCGCCGCCGCCGACGGGCGCACCACGCCCGAGCAGGCCGCGGCGATCGACAGCGTCTACCTCTCAGTCGCCGTACTGAGCACGATGCTCGACAGCCTCGTCGACTATGAGCGCGACATACGGACAGGCCAGGTCAGATACATCCGCTACTACCCCGACCGCGACCTCCTCGCCGGAGACCTCGTCAAAGCGGCACGGCGCGGCGTCGAATACGCCTCCTCATTGCCCAACGGCACACACCACGTCATGACCCTGGTCGGCGTCGCCGCCTACTACATCTCCGCACCCACAGCAGACAGCGACTTCGCGCGACCCGTGACCCGCCAGGTCCGCCGGGAGCTCGAGCCGCTCATCACCCCCACCCTTGGGATCATGCACGCCTGGCGAGCCGCGAAGCGAGCCCACAAGACACTCCGACGCTCCCGCGGCATCTCCACCAGACCCTTCTCGACCTGACCGGCTGGATAGCGTCCACCGCACGGCTGAGCAAGCTTGTCGTACATCTGATAGAAATTCCAATGTCTCGATCGATCAGATAGACAGGGCCTTGACCGAGACAAAGATTTCAGTGCAGGCACTGACGATGACAGGGGTGGAGTATTCGTACACCGAGCCATATACATGGAGTTTTGCGTGGGTGCGATCGCCGCGAGGGTGTCGCAATAGCGTCTGAATTGCCCGCGTCCGACGGTGAGCTTTGTCCGCACCGCTCTCTCACCACACGCGAGCATCCACGACCATGGCGACTCCGGTGGGGCTTGGCGATGTTGGTCGGCGTATCGCTTTTGGCCGCGGTCCCGGCGTCTGCGATCGCGAGCTCCACACGTTTGCGTGTTGTGATCTCCGGCCTACCGCCTGGAACGGCCGCCGACGTTCACGTTCGCGGTCCCCGCGCCTTTGCGGAGCAGCTGCATCGATCTAGGCAGTTCTCGGCGGTGCCCGCTGGCAGGTATCAGGTACAGGTCATGCGCGTTCGCATGCCCCGCGCCTATCGTTCCGTTCCGGCTGGCAGCGAAGCGTTCCCATCACAGCCACACCTGAGCGTAAGGGTGACTAGCGGACACACCACGGTGGTGCGCGTGATGTATGGCACCATCCGATCCGCGCGAGTCGCCGTACTTCACCTCACACCGCTGGCGGTTACTGGCTCACCAGCGGCTCCACAGGCGATCCTGCTGTCCTCACGCGCCGCCGCCGGCCTTCGACGGGGTGCGATTCTCGCCCAGGCCCCCACCGCCAAGCTCCCAGGCGGGTTGTTCGACCGGGTCGTCGGGGTTCGTCGTACACGGCGGGGCGTACTACTGTCGCTGACGCCAGCCCTGCTCGCTGAAGCTTTCCCGGCGATCGACGTCGACACTACGGTTCCCTTCGGCTTCGGCCCGCCACCTTCGGCCCAGGCTGCCACAGCGGCCAACTTCCTCAGCGACATCGACCTCTCCTATAGCGTTCCTCTCATCTCCGACCACCTGGAGGCGTCGTGCGGCGCGCCGCCCGTCGGCTGGTCCTTCGCGCCGTTCGGCACGGTTTATCCCACGCTCAACGCCAACCTGCACCGGGGCTTCCTCGAGCTCGTCTACGGCGAACTCAGCGTGACGCTCGCCGCGCGTCTCGGCTTCAACGCGACGCTCCCATCCGGAGCGCATTGTGGCTTCACGGTTGACGGACCCAGTGGAGAGGCCCTGATCTTCATCGGAGATGTCCCCGTGCCTGTCGAGGGAGCCTTCAATCTGAACGTTACGCTGGCGCTCAACGGCGCTGCACACGCCCAGGCATCCGCGGAAGCGACCGTCACCGCCGGTGCGGAGCTCCACGGCGCCTATGCCACTCCATTCGTGCACACGAGCAATCGTCACGCCTCCGGCTCGGTTTCCGGCGACGGGGTGAAGCTCACCGTTGGCCCTGAAGTACAGGCGGGGATCGGCGTCAGCGACGTCAATGCTCACGTCGACGGATCGGTCTTCGCGGCCGCCAAGACTTCCTCGTCTGGGTGTGAAGTCGATCTCGGCGCCTCCGCTGGGGTCGGGCTCGACCTCTATTCACTTCACGCTTCCTACACCCCGTTCGAACCGGAAGTTCCCATCTACCGTTGCCCACCGCCGGCCTCTCCAGCCCAGCTCCAGATCACCCAGACAAGCCCGCCGGGAGCATTCCCCGACCAGCAGTTCGAATACACCGTGCACGTCACCAACAGCGGCGGCACGGCCGCCAACGATGTCAATGTCGCGGACACGCTTCCGAGCGAAGGATCGTTCGTATCCACCACTCCGAGCGGGAGTCCTTCCACGCCCGCCCCTGGGAGCACCTCCACCATCTCGCTGGGCACGCTCATGCCGGGTCAGACCGATACGGCGAAAGTACGCTGGAGTGCGCCCTCGTCGTCGACGAGCCTCACCAACAGCGCCCTCGCAACGGCCTCCAACGCTGGACAGGCCGGGCCGGCGATCGCCGAGGTGTCCGTCGGCACGACCGGCAACTGCAATCCCTGTGGAGCCGCTTCGGGCGGTACGGGGCTGCGCAATCGCAATCGCGGCGCGATCACAATATCGGGCATCCCGCCAGGAGCTACGGTCACGCAAGCGGTTCTCGTTTGGGGCATCCTCTACGCTGGCGAACAGCCGTCGAACGCGATCACATTCGACAGTCATCCGATTACCGCAAACCTCACATCCAACGTGTCGGGAACGCTGTGCTGGGGCGACACCGCGACGGTCGGGTACGCCGCCGACGTCACGCCGTACGTAACGGGAAACGGCACTTTCGAAGTCACCGAACCGCCGAATGGCGAAACCCGTGTCGATGAAAGCCCGTACGGTCCCCTTCCTTACACGGACGGCGCGTCACTGGTCGTCTTCTACGACGGAGGCGGCGCCAACAACCAGGTGCTGAGCGATTTCTCGTATAACACCAATACCGACCCCGCTACCGATGAATCTATCACCCGGTCCTTCAGCGGCATCAACAGCGTGGGCGGACCTGCGTCGCTGACGCTCGCGGGGCCCGACGGCCAGAACAACGCGGGCAAGATCTTTACGTTTACGGGCGCCAGTGAAGAAACGTTGATCGACCCGTTCGAGGGCAGAGCCCTGCAGGAAGGCCCGAGCTTCCCCATCGGGAATCTGTGGGACAACGAAGAATTCGACGTGACGCCGCTACTGCCCACAGGACAACAGACCTTTACGTTCAACACCGTCCACACCGAAGACTGTATTGGCGTGGGAGCCGCGGTACTACAAGTCGCCCAATGAGAGCGTGACCGGCATACGGCGGGTCGATCTCCTCGGCTGACGTTTTGGCGGCCTTGCCAGCGCAAACTCACCCCGACGGGCGCGCAACATGTACGACGGTGGCTTTGACTCCAGCGGAATCGTCGTCCCTTCACTTCCCCAGCGGACAGGGCACGCTGTCGTCGACGACGACCGTTTCGCCGCTGAGGAATTTCATTTCCATCTTGACCGGGAAGCCGCCCTTCGGGCATCTCTTCGGTTGCGTGAAATACGACACCGTTCTCTTGCCGTGCCTGTACGCGGCGCCGACCTTGACCGTGAAGGATGTCACCGACGCGTCGTTGCCTCCGGGGTCGGTTTCGACCAGGGGGACTTCGACGAGCACCTCCTGCCCGTAGGGCGGGAGCGCGTTTATCCAGTGCGCTTTTTCGAGTACCTGGAAATAGGAGGGCGTGGTGCCTTCCACGAGGAACGTCAGGCCGCCGCCGGGGGCGAAGAACGATTCGATCGTGACTTTCTCGGGGACGGGCTGACCGCCGAAGGCGACAACACCGAGGCCGACGCCGACCGGGCCGGCGCGCGAGCGCTGTGGGCAGCCTTTGCCCCCGGCATTTTCAAGCACCGAGTTGGCGCATGTCACGAATCCCGCCGGCGTGATCTTCGACCCGGCCGGCGAGTACAGGTTGATCTCCGTCAGCGGCGATGGGTAGCCGCCGTATTCGGTGCCGCTGATCGTCGACTGCACTTCGACCTGGGCGCCGGCGCCCAGCACGTTGCCCGTCCCGGGGAAGCCTGGGATCGGCAGCGCTTTGACCTTCAGCGTGACAGTTGGAGCCGCCGCGGCGCTGCTTGCGAGCGTCAGAGCCAACAGCACGAGCGCGAGCGGCAGGGCGAAACCTCCGCGCATCGGCGAGACTCTGGGGCGACTCCGCGACGGCCCCGCTGTGCGCTCTATCCTCTCCGACCCCATAGTCTGAAACATACCATCTGTAACAGACCTTTGTCAAGACTTCCCATATGACCGATCAGATCGAGCTCACACCCACCTCCTACATCGTCCTTGGACTGCTCTCGATGTTCAACGGAGAGGCCACTCCCTACGACCTCAAGCGCATGGCCGCCGTCTCGGTCGGGCAGTTCTGGACGCTGCCCCACTCCCAGCTCTACTCCGAGCCCGCGCGCCTCGCGCGCGCCGGCTACGTGACCGAGGATCAGGAGCAGGGCGGGCGCCGGCGCAAGCTCTACAGCCTCACCGGTACTGGGCGCGAGGCGCTCGACGGCTGGCTGCACGTCTTCACGCCCGAGCCCTACATGCTGCGCGATCCCGCGCTGTTGAAGCTGTTCTTCGGCGCCGACGCCAGCCATCTCGCCGAGGGGCAGCTTGCCACCCACCGCCAGAAGCTCGTCGAATACGAAGCGCTGGCCGCCCACGACCCCGGCGACGGGCGTCGCGGCCCCTGGCAGGCGCTCGACCTCGGCATCAGGCACGAGCGCGAGACGATCGCCTTCTGGGAGGACGCGGCCGCCGGCGCAACGCGTTAGGCAGCCAGGTATGTGCTCCTCCGTGTCACACGCTAGAGGCGTTCTGCGGGCGGGGTTTATTGGGATTTAAAGGGCGTGCCTTGTGGTGTGATCGGGCCTGCCCCCATCAAGGGAGCAGTTCGAGCGCGTCGGTGTGAGCAGGGCGCACGATCGAGAAGTGGCGATGATCGAGCGTGGCCAGCCTGGGCTCGCGTAGGCGCTCGACCAGGGCCATCACGCTTGCGTCGACAACGCCGAGCGACTGGTCTTCGTACTTGGCTTGCAGCTCGCGACAGCGCTCCAGGTCCACGCTCGTGCATGCCTCCAGGCGGTAGGCACCCGCCAGCACGTCCTCCAGGAACGAGATCCACGCGCCTGCGCTCAGACGGGTGTGACACCAGTAGTCGAGCTCGGCCAGCACGAGAATCGGAACGACCAGGTCCTCTCTCGCCTCACCGAGCAACCTCACACAGCGCTCGTGGTCTGGGTCGGCGCCATCCAGGGCCGCGAGCAGCGGTCCCGTGTCGATCACCAGCGCCATCAGGACGGTGGATGCGCGACCGGCTCGCTTGTCACGTCGGCCGCCGAGCGCCCGTCGGTCGATCTCGCCACACCGAAGCGTGGGCGACGCGACGCGTGCAACTTGCTTGCCTTCTCCTCGATCGCCTCTGCCATCAGCGCCGAGAGCGACACGCCGCGCCGGCGCGCCTCCGCCTCGAGCGTCTCGAGCGAGGACCGGCTGGCGGCAACCGTCGTACGGCGGATATCCCGCCTATCCAACGCCTGATGCATGATTCACGATGCTAGCAGAGCGGGAGTCGGCTCGTGCCCGGGCGCGCCACTCGGCGAGCGGATCGGGGGGGCCGGCGGCGCAGGAGAAGACCTGCGCGTGCGCGCGGATCGCAAGCGTATGCAACGCCGCCAGCAGACACTCCTCGGCCGTGGCGAAGTGTTCGTGAAAGCACGCCTCAGACAGGCCGGCGCGCGCCGCAACGGCCTCGACGCTCGTGTCGAGATAGCCATGCGCGCGGGCCTCGGCGAGGATCGCCGCGAACAGCCGCTCGCGCTCGAGCAGCCCGCTCAACGAGCCCGGCGAGTCCCTGAGGACCGGACTCTGCATAAGAACCAATTCTTAGCACGCACGGCTCTTATTGTCAATGTCAATGCACGCCGGGTCGTCCGCTCTAGTGCCATTCCGCGTAGATGGGGATGGACAGCACCGGCGTGCAAGCAAGAAATCTCCGGCGGGGCCGCCTGGGAAGCCGGGCCGACCCCGTATAAACTACTGACGCGGGGTGCGGCGCTCTCGCGTTGACAGCACACCCCGGCGCCGTCAAGCTCTTTGACGACAACGGGCAAACTCCGCTCCTGGCCCACCGGCGGGGGCGGCGACTGGCCCCCGATCGATAAGGACGGTCCCGGATGGTTGTTGCAGCTAGCTACCCATTCCTCGAAGTTTTCTGGACGATGTTGATCTTCTTTGCCTTCGTGGTTTGGCTGTGGATCCTGTTCACTGTGATCGCCGACCTGTTCCGCCGCCACGACACCTCCGGCTTCATGAAGGTGCTGTGGATCATCTTCATCATCGTGCTGCCCTACCTTGGCGTATTCGTCTACCTGATCGCCGAGCACACGGGGATGACCGAGCGCTCGATCGCCTCGCAGAAGGCGGCGCAATCGCAGTTCGACGACTACGTGCAGTCGGTCGCCGCCAAGAGCGACCCGACCGAGCAGATCCACAAGGCCAAGGACCTGCTCGACAGCGGCTCGATCACGCAGGCCGAGTTCGACCGCCTCAAGGCGAACGCGCTGGGCACCGCCTGAGCGAGGGGCCGCGCCGGCGTGCACGGATGTGCGCCGGCGCGGCCTTTGTTCGCAGGAAGGCATAACCTTTGCGGTGCGCATGGCTCCTAACCACCCTCCCTATGACGTAAACGGCCGCACCGTGTTCATAACCGGAGCCGCGCGCGGCATCGGCGCCGAGACGGCCCGGCGGCTGCACCGCAAGGGGGCGAACGTCGCGCTCGTCGGCCTTGAGCCCGAGCGCCTGCAGGCGCTGGCCGCCGAGCTCGGCGACCGCGCGGCCGCGTTCGATGCCGACGTCACCGACTTCGCTGCGCTGCAGCGCGCCGTGGCTGCCACTGTCGAGCGCTTCGGCGGCATCGACGTCGGCATCGCCAACGCGGGCATCTCCTATACAGGGGCGCTTGCCACCGCCCCGATCGAGCAGGTCGAGCGCACGCTCGCGGTCAACCTGCTCGGCGTGTGGCGCACCGATCGCGCGCTGATCGGACAGATCACCGAGCGCCGTGGCTACCTCCTCAACATCTCCTCATTGTCGGCCGTCGCGCACGCACCGATGATGGGGCCATACACCACCGCCAAGGCGGGTGTGGAGGCTTTGAGCGACGCGCTTCGTATGGAGACGGCGCCGAGTGGAGCGAAGGTCGGCTGCGCCTACTTTGGTTTCATCGATACCGATCTCGTACGTGCCAGCTTCGCCCAGCCATCGACCGAACGGGTGCGCGACAACTCGCCCTCGTTCCTGGTCAAACCGGCCCCCGTCTCCAAGGCGGTCGACGCGATCGAACGCGGCATCGAACGGCGCGCGGCACGCCTGTGGTCGCCGGGCTGGATCGGCGCGATGCTCGCGTTGCGCGGGCTGATCCAGCCGCTGACCGAACGGCGCATGCTCAGTGACCCGGACAGCCTGCGCGAGAGCATGCGCGCGGCCGAGGCCTCACAGGAGACGAGCAAGCAGGACCCGCTGCTCGGCGTGGCCATGCAAGCGGTGGCAGAGCGGACAGAGTCCTAACCGCATCCGGCGTGTCACGAAAAGGGGGTGTGTACGAACACGCCGTTTTGATGTGTGCGGCCAGACCCAGCCAAAGAGCACTTCCGGATGTCACACAAAGGGGGGTGTTACGCGACACGCCGTATTCAGGCGCTTTCCCCGGGCGCCTCACTCCACCGCTGAGAACTCGGCGATGGCAATCGCCAGCATCACCAGGCCGATAATCCCGACCATCGCCGCCTCAAGCAGGCCCGGCACGTGCCAGCCCCACCAGGTCACGCCCGGGGCAAGCGCGTGGCGCACGAGCGGGGAGATGTTCAGGTGGGCGAACACGGCGCGGCGCATCGGGTCCACAGCGTAGGTGAGCGGGTCGAGGCGGTTGAGGATCGCCAGCCACGTAGGCAAGTTGTTGACCGGGAACATCGCGCCGGAGAGGAAGAACATCGGCATGATCGCCATCTGCATCAGCGCCATGAACGACTGCATCTGCGTCACGCGCGCGGCGGCCATCATGCCGAAGGCCGTGATCGAGAAGGCCAAAAGCAGCTGTAGCGCGAACACCTCGAGCGCCAGGCCGAGCGTGTAGTGCACGCCCACGAGCGGCCCGATCGCCATCACGATCACGCCCTGGAAAGCGGCGACGGTCGCGCCGCCAAAGCACTTGCCGAGCACGATCGAGGAGCGGCGCACGGGCGCGACCATCATCTCGCGCAGGAAGCCGAACTCGCGGTCCCACACGATCGAGGCAGCCGAGAACATCGCCGTGAACATGACCGCCATGCACAGCACGCCCGGGTAGATGAACGTGCGGAAGTTGACGCCGTGCGTGCTGCTGGAGACGAGCGAGGAGAGCCCGGTGCCGAGCACGAACAGGAACAGGAACGGCTGGATCAGCGAGGTGAGGATCCGCAGCCGGTCGCGACTGAAGCGGATCAGCTCGCGCCGCCACACCGCCCTGATCGCACGCAACTCTGAGCGGACGCTGCGCGCTGGCACGTGCTGGCGCGCCAGTTCAGGCGCTGTGGACCGCGGCGCGGGGGCTGTGGTACGGGTCTCGATCGCCATATTCAGCACGCCCCCTTGCCAGGCGACACCAGCGGTACGCAAGATTGGCAGCGGCGCGCGGACATCAGCGGCTCATCATCCTTGCCATGTTGCGCATCATGTCGTTGGAGCCGGCCTCGGCGTCGCGGATCGTCGAGCCCGTGTAGGACATGAAGACGTCGTCTAGCGACGGGCGCGCGACGCTGACGGAGGAGATCGCGAGACCGAGCTCACTGAACAGTCGGGGAACGAACTGCTCTCCCGACTCAACCCCAAACGTGACCTCACCTTCGGCGATCTGCGCCTCGATGCCAAAACGCTCGGCCAGCGCGGCGATCGTCGCCTCGTCGTCGTCGGTCGTGATCTGCACGCGGTCCTTGCCGACGCTCGCCTTCAGCGCCTCGGGCGTGTCGAGCGCGACGATCTTGCCGCGGTCGATGATCGCGATGCGGTCGCAGTACTCGGCCTCGTCCATGTAGTGCGTCGTCAGGAAGATCGTGACGTCCTGCTCGTCTTCGAGTTTGGTTATGTACGACCAGATCGAGCTGCGCGTCTGCGGGTCGAGCCCGATCGTCGGCTCGTCGAGGAACAGCACGCGCGGCGAGTGAAGCAGCCCGCGCGCGATCTCCAGGCGCCGCTTCATCCCCCCGGAGAACGTGCCGACGAGGCTCTCGCGCCGCTCCCATAGCTGCAGCATCTCAAGCACGCTCTGCATGCGCGGGGCGATCGCCTCGCGCGGCATCCCGTACAGCTCGGCGTGCAAACGCAGGTTCTGCTCGGCGCTCAGGTAGTTGTCGAGCGTCGTGTCCTGGAAGACCAGCCCGATGCTGCGCCTGACGCTGTCGCGCTCTGAGACGACGTCCATGCCGGCCACGTGCGCGCTGCCCCCTGTCGGGCGGGCCAGAGTGCACAGCATCGAGATCGTCGTCGACTTGCCCGCCCCGTTGGGCCCAAGGAAGCCAAACGTTTCGCCGCGCGCGACCTCGAAGTCGATCCCTCGCACAGCTTCGATCTCGCCGTAGGTCTTGGTCAGACCCTGCACCGAGATCGCGGGACCGTTGCCGTCGGAAGCGGCGGCGTTCGGCCCGCCGCCGTTTGATGCCGTTGTCGGCGTCGCGCTGCCCGGGGTCGCGGCACCGTTGCTCGCTGAATCGGCCTGACTCACTCGCTAGTCCTTTTCAGGGGTCTCGGGATCTCCATCAGCGAGGATACGGTAGAGGTCGCGTCGCGTCGCCGCGAGCACCTTGCCCGCCTGCGCGATCTGAGTCTCGCTGCCGCTGCGGATCACCTGCGTAAAGGCGGAGGCGACCTCGCGCATCGTTCCCGCCAGCTCGTGGGCGATGTCCGAGACGTTGCCGCTCATCTGCTCCCAAGGGGCAGGAGCGTCGGCGTCGCGCTGTGCCACGTGCTCACGCCCGGCGTCGGTCAGCGCGAAGACCTTGCCGGTGCCGCCGCCGCCAACGTCTGAGCGGATCAGCCCCTCGTCCTCGAGCTGCTGCAACGCCGGGTAGACCGAGCCGGGTGAGGGACGCCAGACGCCGTCGCTGCGCTCCTGCACCTCCTGCATGATCTGGTAGCCGTTGCGCGGCTCCTCGGCGAGCAGCAGCAGAGCGGCGGTGCGGATGTCACCGCGCCGCGCCTTGCGTCCGCGTCCGAAGCGCCCGCCGCCGCCGGGGCCAAAGCCGCCGCCGAAGCCAAACCCCTCGAAGCCGCCGCGCCCGCCGGGCCCGCCGGCCCCGAAATCGCGCGGGCCGGGCCCGCGGTGGTGGTGGCGATGCCTGTGTTGGTGTTCATAGCCAAACATATCTAACTCCTATCGTGATGTATCTAAGTAAGATCACGATATATCGTTATGCCGGGGTTGTCAAGGGCTTTGCTTTGGCTGAGCCGGCTCGCGCCACGGGACACCGGCCCGTAGGAGCGGAACTTCGGCCGTTTCGTGTCCCGTTCGGCAACCCCGGTCGGATCAGTGGGCATGACCCCCTCATTTGTTTTTTCGCCACAGGCGGGGTACGGTGTGTTCATGCCTACGATCACAAGCGCGGAGCTGCCGCTCCACCGGCTCGACGTGGACACCTACCACCAGTTGGCAGAAGCAGGCGCGCTCGACGGCATCGACGTCGAGCTGCTCGACGGACTGCTCGTCGACAAAGACAGGACTGAGCCGATCCACCGCATCGACGTCGACACGTACAACCGCATGGTGCTCAGCGGCGCTCTGGAGGGCCTGCACATCGAGCTGCTGGACGGGCTACTCGTCGAGATGAGCCCGATCTCGCCCGCACATACGGTCGTCGTGACACTGTTGATGCGCCATTTCGCGACGGCCCCGCAATGGTGGACGCAGGTTCAGTCGCCGGTCGAGGTCCGCCCGCGCTCGGAGCCCGAGCCCGACCTGCTGGTCGCGGCGCACAGGCCGCCGCCCGGAGAGCACCTGCGCAGCGCACTGCTTGCGATAGAGGTGGCCGTCAGCTCGCACCACGCAGACCGTGGTCGCAAGGCCACCCTGTTCTCCGAAGCCGGCATCCCCAGCTACTGGCTGGTGGACGTGCCAGGTCGCGCCGTCGAGGCGCGCACACAACCAGGCCCGCTTGGCTACGAGCATTGTGAGACATACCGAGGGGGCAGCGTCGTGCCCTCGGCGCTCGAGGGCGTGGACGACCTCGATGTCTCCGCGCTGTTTGCCAACGTCTGAGATCCGATCGCGAACCGGCTACTCGACGCTCGAAGCCGCGATCGTGCGGCGCAGGTCCTCCCCGCGCGCCGTCAGCAGCCAGGCGTTCGCGCTCCCGCTGACGCGTTGCGTTCGGGTTTCGATCAGACCCAGCTCGCGCAGGCGGTGCAGCAGCTTTGACATCTGTCCCAGGTCGTCGATCCCAGCGCTGCGGGCGATCGAGCGGTTGGAGGCGCCCGGCTGCTCGCCGACCGCGAGCAGCACGCGCATCGTCCGGTATGTCAGGCGCATCGTCACCCCCGCCAGCGGGTTGCCAGCGCTCGTGCGCGGGCGCCGGGGCGCCGGCCGGGGCGCCGCCAGCTCGGCCGCCGCGGCCTCGGCGCCGAGGTAGGGCAGCACGATGATGGCCATCAGCTGGTTGACCAGCCCCAGCAGCCGCGGCCTAGCCGGATCGGTCAGCTTCCCGTGCAGCACCCCCAGCACGCCACCGAGCACCCCTTGCTCGAGCAGCTCGGGCAACGGCGCGCTCCCGTCCGTGCCAGCCGAGCGACCCTCGGCCAGCGCCGCCTCCATCCGCGCCAGCGCGCCGGCGCGCAACTCGAGCGCGCCCCGCCCCGCGGCGAGCGACTCGACCACCAGCAAGCCAGCGATCGCCGGCTGTTCGTCTGCGAAGCACAGCAGCGCCACCAGCGCCGCACGCACGCGCACGCGCCAATCCGCCTCCTGCGCCCAGGCGGCCGAGGCGCGCGCTTCGGCCTCGATGAGCGCGTCGGCCAGCGTCGCGAGCAGGCAGTCCTCGACCCCTTCGAACATCTCGTAGAAGGTGCGGCGCGAGACCGAGGCGCGCGAGACGATCTCGGCCACGGTCACGCTCGCCGCGCCCAGCTCGACGCACGCCTCGGCCAGCGCCGCCTGGATTCGCGCGCGCTGGAAGCCGGCGACGCGCATACGGGCGGAGCCCCCGGCGACCCCCTCAGCCGCCGAGCGAGTTCTCATCGGCTCGTCGTCCACCGGGCGAACGTGTGGAGCGGAAGGTACCAACTCGTCATGTGGCGATCATCCCCAGCCACCCGGCACCCGACAAGCTCGGTTTGGAACGTTCTAGATAGTGAATCCAGGCCGGCTCTAGTTCTAGATCTTTCTAGATTTCGAACCCCCTCAGACGCATTGTGCTCTGGTAGTCTCCAATGGTCATGCTGACTGGAGGAGCCGCGGGTGTCGCCGGCGAGCAACCGCCGATGCGCTCACAGATCAACTGGGCGCTCTTGGGCCTGGTGCTACAGCGACCGAGCTACGGCTACGAGCTGGTGCAGCGCTTCGAACGGGTCCACGGCGAGGCGATCGAACTGTCCTCGCCGTCACAGATCTACACGGCGCTCGACGCGCTCGCCGACCGCGAGCTAATCGAGCCGGTGCCGGTGGCAGAGCTGGAGCCGCACGGCGGACGCCAGCCCAAGCCGCACTACCGCACCACGCCCGTCGGCGAGCGCGAATACGAGCAGTGGCTAGTCTGCCAGACAGAGCGCGAGCGCCGCCGCTCGCGGATGCTCGCACAGCAGCTCGCCGCGCTCGAGCCGGCGACGGCGCTGCGCGTGCTGGAGCGCTGCGAGCAGGGACTGCTCGACCGGGCGCGCACCGCCGCCCCGAGCGGCGTCGAGGACGCCGCCGACGCCCGCGGCGGGCTGAGCGCGCGCCTGCTGGCCGAGGAGGAGAGGCTCGGCATCGGCGCGCGGCTCTCCTGGATCGAATACGCCCGCCGCGAGCTGAGCGCACTCACCGAGCGCCGGCCACAGCCGTGAGCCTGCTGCAGCTCGAGCGCGTCGTGCGGCGCGCGCGCGGCGCGGGCCACGAGCAGGTGCTGCTGCGCGAGGCCACGCTCGTGCTCGACGCCGGCGAGCTGGTCGCCGTGTGGGGTCCGCGCGAGGGCGGCCGCCGCACGCTGCTGCGAATCGCCGCGGGCATCGAACGGCCCGACAGCGGCGTCGTGCGCTTCGCCGGCGAGCCGCTATGCGGGCGCCCCGGCGAGCTGCTTGGGCGCGGCATCGGCTACAGCCCGGCTAGCGTGCGCGGCGGCGAAGCGCACGCGGTGCTCGAGGAGCTGACGCTCGCCCAGCTTGCCCACGGCATCCCGCGCCGGAGCGCCCGCCAGCGGGCGCTGGCCGCCCTGCAGCGCACCGACGCCGCCGCCTGCGGGGCGCGCGAGCTGACAGAGCTCGACGGCGCCGAGGCCGTGCGCGTCGCGCTGGCCCAGGCGCTCGTGCTCGAGCCTTCGCTGCTGGTCGTCGAGGACCCGGTCAAGGGCGTCGACCTGCTGGCGCGCGACGCGCTGCTGGCGCTGCTGCGCTCGCTCGCCGACGAGGGCCTCGCGGTACTATTCGGGGCCGGCGAGGCTACCGCGCTGTCGGGGGCCGACCGTGTGCTGTCGCTGAGCGACGGCGTCCTGCGCGGGACCGAGCCGCCACCGGCGGGCGAGCTGGCGGCGGTGCTGCCACTGCGCCGCCGGACCAGCGCCTGAGGGCCACAGCGCCCGCACGACGGCGCGAGGTGAGTGACCCTCGCTGGCAGTGCCGCCGGGCGCGCTCAATCCCCAACCGGCAGCCCCGCCGGACGCGCTTTAGCCGACCAGCACCGTCGCCGTCGTGCGCAGCGTCGCGCCCTTCGCGGTCTTGAACACCAGCGCGACGTGCACGGTCAGGCGCCGGCCCGGGTGCGCGGCCAGCAGCCGCCGCTCGCTCGCCGACAGCGCCAGCGAGATCGTCGCCGTGCCGGCTTTGCCGATGCGCTTGGAGGCGGGTTTCAGACCGGGGCCGCTCGCGCGCAGACGGCCGGCCGTCGGCACGTTGACGCTGAGCGTCGCCGTGCCGCCGCGTGCGCTGTGGGCCAGCACGTGGATCGCCGGCTTGCAGCCCGTGACGGAGATCGGCGCGGACTGTTTGATCCGCGCCCCGTTCTGGGCGACGAACAGCGTCGGCATCGTCAACGTGTGCGTGCACAGGTTGGCGTTGGCCGCCAGCGCGCTGTATTTGCCCTCTGGCAGCGTCAGTTCGAACGTGCCGACCGGTGCGTCGGGGACGGTCTTGAACGTCGAGCTGGTGACGCTGGTCTTTTCGCTGATGAACGTTTCGCCGTGCAAATCGAGCGTCACGCCGTAGCCCTGCAGCACGACCACCAGTTCGGGGAACTTCGCGCCGCCGTAGCTGACGAAGTACGCCGGGCCTTCGAGCGCCACCGGGATCAGCGGCGTGGTCGCCCTGGCGTATCCGACCTTCGACGCGGACTGGCAGGCGGCAGGGTTGGCTTCGAAGGTTTCGTGCGGGCAGGCCTTCTGCAGCGTCGGCAGCCTGGAGGGCAGCTCGCGCGGCAGGTCGACCTTGACCTGAGCGATGTTCACCTGCGTGCCGAACGCCGCTTTGGGGTATGTCAGCTTGACGTGCAGGCTCGCCCCGTCCGCCCTCGAGGTGTGACCGGCGGTGGAGACGCTGAAGCCCGGTTTGAACTTCAGCGTTGCGCAGTTGGTCACCTGGAAGGGCACGTGCAGAGCCGAAGTCGCGCCTTCGGAGCTGGTCAGCGCGCCGGTGATCTGCATCGGTTCGCAGTTGGTCGGGTTGAACGTGAAGTCCGGCCGCGTAATCGTGACGTTGACGTGCTTGATCTGCAGCGGGATCCCGTCGATGATCTGCGGGATCCTGTACGGGCCGCTCGTGTCGCTGGTGATCGTCAGCGCGGCCGTCACCGGGTTGACTTCGATCTTCGCGCGCACCACGACATAGCCGAGGTCGAACGGTCCCGCCTTGGCGGGGTTGACGATCGACAGGCCGAACGGCGCACCGTCGTAGGGGCCGGTGATATAGACCCTGCCGCCCTTGACGGAGTACGGGTTGCCGCCGAGACCGACGCTGACGGTGGTTTCGCCGATCAGGCTTTCCGGGCCGCAGGTCCCCGCGTTGCCTTCCGCTTCGCCGCACAGCTTCACGCCCGCCAAGAGGCCGGACAGGCCCGGCGGCATTTTCAGCTGGATCGAGTCGAGGTTCTGGTTGCCGTCTTCGCGGCTCATCGTCATGTCGAACGGCGTGAACGCCCCGGCCTGGATGTTCTGGCTGCCGGTCGTCAGTTCGGGGGCGAACGGCAGCGGCGCGCTGCAGGGTGTGTGGTTGGGGCCGCTTGTGATCAGGAATTCCGAGGAGGAGTTTGCCGTCGCGTTGCCCGACCACGGGGAGATCGAGGCGGTCGTCGTGTAGCTACCGCATTGCGCGGGGGTTCCCAGTGGCGCTCTGGAGCCGCCGAAGAAGTGCACGACGAGGTCTTCGAAGGGCAGCTGGGGGGTGTTCTTGAAGGTGGTGACGAGCTGTCCGGTAACGGGGTCGGGTTTGACTTCGCCGGCAAGCTTGACGATCACTCCCGAATATGGGTCTTTGGCTACCAGATACAGCGCCACCAGGCTGCCGAACGGGTTTGCGTTCTGCTGTGCCAGATAGGCGGCGCCAACGAGCGGGTGGGGTAGCAGCGGTGTGCGGATTTCAAGCGTTGCGACCTTCGCCGATTCGGGACATTCCTGTTCGGAGGCGCTTTCCAGGCCGACCTGTTGGATGCTGCACGCCGACAGGCCGTCGGCACCGGCGGGATTTAGCGAGATTCCCGCGGGGAGTGTGACCGTCGTGTTCCTGACCGAGGCCTCTGCCAGGCCTTCCGGGTTCAGGCTAGCTTCCTGGGGGACGTGGACGTTGACCGACAGCCCGGTTGGGGTGCTGCCTTCCTGACCGTCGGGGGCTACCTTGATCGACGGTTCGAAGTTCAGCTTATTGCAGCCACTCATCGGCGACGGTTCGCCCGCGCTGTTCGCGAACGTGTATTCGGCGCTCGTGAAATGACCGATTTCGTTCCACGGGTCGGCTTCGACGCTCGTTTTCGGCGCGCCTTCGCACGCCGTCGGCATGATCACCAGCGGTTGGGGCTTTTCTTCGACCGCGCACGACGGTTCGGGTTCGCGGACTTCCGCTTCCCACACGCTGCGGACCCCCAGACACCCATTACGCGCGTCGTTGTGGCGCGCGTCGTCGGGGACTCCCCAGATGGTCACGACGTTGCCGATAAACGCGGCTCCCTGCGTGATATCGGGCACGGTCACCACAACACCGTAATCGCCCCCCGTACGCACCGAAGTATCGAGAATCACCGGACCGAACGGCGACATGAAGCCGAACTTCGCCGGCTCGCCGACGGACGGTTCGAGACTGTACAACGGGTCCGAGAACGTAAACGGGACGTTTGCCATCCTGTCGGGGTTGGAGACGATCGGGGAAGCGACTCCCACCACGGTATTGTTCGGACAGTTTCCTTTGTTGGAGGCCTCCGCCAGGAATTCGTTGCTATTGCACTCCGGAAGCGGGGTCGGATTGCCAGTGAGACCCGGCGGCAGGTCGAAGCGCAGGTCCTTTGTCAGCGCGATCGGCCGTATTTCCGACGTTGCTTCGTGGGCTAGCGGTGTGGAAAACGGGGTTACGGGCGTTGTTTGACTGTCCAACATCAGCGTGGTGGTCAACTGAAAGGGATGAGAGCCGGCCTGGGTGTCGGGTACCCCACCCTCTTCTTCGGGGGCGACTTCGTAGCTCTGGACCCCATAGCTCTGTTCGGAGGCTTCGAGCGCTAGCCTGCTTTTCGATTGCGCCGAGGACGCCCCCGCACCGGACACGCTGGCTTCGTTTTCACCTTTTCCGGCGCCCGCCGCCACGTTGACGTCGATGCCGAACATGATCGATTCGTACGGGCGAACCGGGACGACGTAGGTGCACCTCACCGTCTGAGCTTCGATCGAGCAGAGCGACTTGCCGAACGCCCGCTGCAACAGGCCTTCGATTTCCCGCTGGTCGTGGTCGCCGGTGGCGTCTTCCGCAGACACCGCGGTCGGCGTCACCCCTGCCGGCAGCCTGTCGACGATCGTAACCAGACGCTTACTTTCGCCGGCGACCGCTTCGCCGACGTTTTCACCAAGACTCCCCGGGGTCCCTGTGTCGCCCACGTTCTCGATGTCGAGCAGGACCCTCGACGTCGTGCCGTTGGGGCTCTTGGGCGCCGACAACGTGGCGATGTGCCACCACGGCGTCGCCGCCAGCGCGACGCCGCTGCTCGCCAGCAGCGCCACGCCGACGAGCACCGCCACAACCAGCGCTCGCTTGGTCGCTCTCGTGATCGACATCACTTGCCCCTCCCATTTATCCCCACGTGGCCCACCCCGGACTTACGCCCCTTTTTCACTCGTCTTGACCTGGGCTTCACCTTTTTGCGCTTTTTCTTCTTTGGCTTGGCCTTGTGTTTGACGACGCTGTTCTTGACTTCAGCGCTCACGTTTCCGACCCCTGAGAAGGTGGCGCTGGGGGCAGGGCCGAATATCGCGGGCTGCGGCGACGGTGCGGCCTTGCACGAGTCGCCGGAGTCACACGGCGGCGATGAGACCGGCGCTGTAGCGCACGGCGCGGCCGCCGAGCAGACGTGGGCGTCATACACGTCATTGGAGTTGTCGTAGTCTTCGGGTGCCAGCCGGCTGGCGGTTATGAAGAACGCATCGTCCCCGGTTTCGCTGGCGTCGAGGAACTCCGATTCGTGCGAGGACTGGCCCGAGGAGATCAGGCCCACGCAACCGCCTATGTGGGCGTCGAACAGTGAGCTGGCGGCGGTGCAACCGCCGACGCCGGCGGGCTCGAACTCGTACACGTCCGCAAGACCGTTGGTGTCCTGAGGCACCAACGGGTCGGTGCTCTCGAAAAACAGGCGGCCGCTGTTGAGCAACGAACGAGGCTGATAGAAGGCGACATTGTGACTTTCATGCCACGCCGGCGCCAATACTCCGGCCAGCCAATGACCATGGGCCGGGCCATGTCTGTGGTCAGACTCACCACTCCAAATTTCACGAAAATCGATCAGGTGCTGCGATGTCAACTGATCGAAAATGCCGCGAGGCCGTGCTCCACTGGGATCGCAAGAAACACATGCCACGCTCTTTTTGTCGAGGTCGTAGATATACGCCTCCTCGTCTGGTTCTCCGCTGACGGCATCGAGATTGTCATAGCCGGTAAGAGAGTTGTCCGACATGAACGACAGGTACCGGCCGTTTGGCGATACGCGGGTCACGACCGATCCAAGCTCACGAAAGCCATCTTCCGGCCGCCAGTCTTTTTCGTCGCCGCTGGACAGCGTGTCTATGAAGCTCGTTGTCCAGCTGCCTCTTTCTTCGTGCGCCACGTAGAGGTTGTTTTCACCTTGCGTAGCACCGTCGGCAAGCACGCCCGTGGCGACGAAGTACACGGTCGACCCGTCTTCGCTGATGCCCGCCAACGCGTTCTCGACACCGGCCTCCTTTTCACCCGCCAGATGATCCGCAGTCAGGTCCACTGTTTTTCCGGCCGTAGGTTCAAACACATAGAGTTCGCCCTTTTGTTCTATCCCATCGACGTCATGTTCGGATTCAAATCCTTGCCCTTCGAGGTAGAAGATCTTCGAACCATCCTTGCTCATCGCCTCGAACCGAACGTCCCCGTCCTTTCCGAACTGATACGTCTTTTTTTCGACCGTGTCGCGTACGTAATACGAGGCCCCTGAATCAAAACCATAGTGGAAAACCACCCAACGGCCGTCTTGGGAAAGCGCACTCGGATTGGGTCCTCCCTCGACTTCGTCCCCGCCGGCGAACCCCTCTTGGGACTCACCAAAATGAGCTCCAGGGCCGGGCACGTTTACCAGCTGGAGCTGTCCTTCATGCCACTCATAGATGTTCTGAGCCAGCACACCGGGGTGGGCGCCTGCTTGGCCTTGTCCGCTTACGGCGTCGGAGGTCAATGCCAAACCGCTACCAAAGAGGACATGGCTGAGATCGGGAGTCGCAGCAATAAATGACATCTGTTCGCTTTCCTTATTTTCCCCAGTGAAGGGCCCAAAGTGTGTGCCGGGAGGTACATTTCCGGGGTTGACCAAGGGTAGATAAGTTTCGTGCCGATTATCTCGCAAATACAGTGTTTTTTCAGTTATTCCTTCCGCTTGGGGAGCCAGCGGTCCTCGCGGTTCGAACATACCGACAGAGAGGTCTGGCGAGAACTGATAGAAGGCTTCTACACTCCCGACCATTTCACCGCCGCTCGTGCCTTCCGGCGGGATCGTCTGCTTGGGGGAGATGTCGCGGGTCGTCCAACTTCCCGGGCCGGTGCGCCGCGACAGGATCGACGCTGACGTCGCAACATTGATGTTGTCTCCCACGTGCGAGACTATGCCTTCGCCGATCGGCTGGCTTGCGGCGTAGTAGATCCCGCTGCCGTCGCTGGCCGCTTGGACCAACTCGTCGCTTTCGATCAATGCGCCGTCCTTGTTCGGCGGAGAAACCAGTTCCCAGCCGCGGCCGTCGGGGAGTTGAGCGGCGCCGCCCACCGCGGACTGCGTCGTAAAGGTGTGATCGACGCTTTCGACTGTACCCACTTCGTTGGTGGTGACGAGGCGGTAGTGGTAGATCTGTTCAGGTTGCAGTTCCTGGGCCGCGTGGACGATCGCAACGCTGGCAGTTCCTTCTCCGACGCTGCCGGTCGCCACATGGCCGTACTCTGTGCTGGTCCCGTATTCGAGTCGATAGGTGGTTGGGGCCCCGAGTGGATCGATCTGCGCGTGGAGATCCGCGCTCGTCGCCGTGACTTCGGTGACCCACGTCGCTTCGATCCGCGCCGGCGGGGTCTCCTGAAACGTCTTGTCCGGGCCTGTGATCGTCCCGTTTGCGTTGCTGGCGACGACCCGCCAGTGATATGCGGCACTCGGTGTCAGGCCGCTGACTTTTATGCTCTCCTCTTCGTCGGTAAACGCTGCGGCCAGCGTCAGTGGTGAGGTGCTGGTTGCTTCGGCATAGCCACCAGCTTCGAACTTGGCCTGAGTGACATATTCAATATGGTATTTGGTTTCGCCGCCCTCTGGGTTGAGCGACGCAGCGAACGTCGCATTTCCTTTTGGTTCGGCGGCGACGGTCAGGGAGGACTGTGGCTCCACCACGGGACCGGGCGCCGGCGGCCACTGAAATTGGAACACGCCGATGTGTTCCAATTCTTCGTTGACTTCATCGTCTCCTATTATTGAGTCTCCCCCATATATCAACAGTTCGCCGTGCGATTGATCAACGGCCATTGCGGGACCGCTTATCACGAGCGGACTTGCGTCGAGACTCTCACGCTCTTCTCCCGACGGAGTGTATTCCAAGATCGCCGGGCGACCAAATGTGTGGTTTAGGAAATTGCCTTGGGAATCCTCAATCAGCAGATTGCCCGTTTCGGCGATCGCAAGTCCGCGCACCGTTTCGCTGCCTTCGTCGATTTTGACGGCGACTTCTACCCCCGATGACGTGAACTCGTGCACCGAGGGCACCCCCGAAACGCTTACGAATACGTCGCCCGCTTGATTGACGGCCAGGGACGAGACCTTTCCTTCGGTGGTAAGCCCTGACAGTGAGATGTTGTTCTTCCACACTCCGTCGGGCTGAAAGATCTCCACTCTTGCTTGATCGCCCACGTAGACATCCCCATTTGGGCCCACGGCAACATCCGACGAGAAGTACGGCGATCCGCTGAATTCACCATCGCCTGTTCCCTGTGTTCCCTGCTGGCATTCTTCACCCGCGACGCATACGTCGGTTCCGCTCTTGTTCACCTGCCCTCCAAACATCAGCAGGAATTCGCCGTCGGGACCGAACTTTTGCACGCGCCCGTTGCAGAATGTGTCGTCGACATAGACATCTCCTCGAGACGCGCTTGTCACTTCATTGTCGACAGCGATCCCGAGAGGCAGGCAGAATTCTCCCAAAGCGGCCTGTTTGTTGACTGATTCTTTGGGGGTTGCTTCTCTGCACGTGATGGTGCAGGTCTGCAATTCGGGCGCGCCGTCTGCGACACCCCCTCCCCAAGCAAGTACGAATTCACCGGACCGGTTGAAGAGATCGATCCGATCGTTGCCGGCGTCTGAGACGTACACGTCGCCGCCTTGCTCGTCGATAGCCATGGAACGCGGAAGTGCTCTGGCGTGCGAACCGCCGGCCGTTCCGCCGACCTGCCCCGCTTCCGACCCAATTTCCCCAAACAACCAAGACCCATCCGCCAAAGCCGACCCGGCCCCGCCAACCAACGACACCCCAAGCGCACACAGGCACAAGGCCAACCCCAGCGCCACCCGGCGAATACTGGCTGAGACGATCATCTCACTCAACACCAAAACCCCTCCTTAACCAGCGAGACGACGGCCAGCGGCCACGACCTCAGCCCATTGCTCGGCAACGACAATTCCCCTCCTGCGGTTCGGCAGGCGTGCCCGATCCGGGCAGACCCCTTTGCTGCTCCATTACATGAGCCATATTGCTCGGCCCATGTGCACCGACACAAGCGCCGTCTATAAATTTCTAGTTCGTGAATAGACAGTCCGAGCACACGCGCTAGCGTGTGTTGCCATGCTCGCGCTGCGGGGAGTGCTCAAGAGCTATCCGGGCGCAGGTGCGCGCTCGCTGGCTCCGCGGGTGTGCGCGATCGCCGGGGTCGATCTCGACGTGCATGCCGGCGAACTGGTGGCGCTGCACGGGCCGAGCGGGTCGGGCAAGACGACGCTGCTGCTGTTGATGGCGGCGCTGCTGAGCCCCGACGCCGGGACGATCAGCTTCCTCGGACGCTCGCTGGGGGCGCTCAGCGCGGCGCAGGCCTGCGACTACCTGCACCGCGACGTCGGCTTCGTCTACCAGTCCCCGGCGCTGATGGCGCGCGTCTCGGCGCTTGAGAACGCTGCGATGAAGCTGCTAGTCGGCGGCACGCCAATGCGCGAGGCTAAGCGCCGGGCGCAGCCGTGGCTTGAGCGCGTCGGCTTGGCCGAGCGGCTCGGCTCGCCGCCCGAGCGGCTCTCGGCCGGCGAGCGCCAGCGCGTGGCGATCGCGCGGGCGCTGGCCGGCGAGCCGCGGCTGGTGCTCGCCGACGAGCCGACCGGCAACCTCGACAGCGCGCGCAGCCACGAGGTCGTCGCGCTGCTGGGTGAGGTCGCGCACGAGCGCGGGGCGGCGGTCGTGCTGGTCACGCACGACCTGGAGGCGGCCGCGCTTGCCGACCGGCGGCTGGCGCTGCGCGACGGGCGGATCGAGCGGGACGGCCATGTCCGCTGAGGCTCCGCGCGGGCAGCGGCTGCTGCGCCCCTACACGCTGCTGTACTTCTACCGCCGCCGCCTGCGCGTGCACGCCGTGCAGGAGTTGCTCGCCGGACTCGGCGTGGCGGTAGCCGTCGCGCTCGTGTTCGCCAGCCTGGTCGCGGCCGGCTCGATCGCCGGCTCGGCGGCGCGGGTCGTGCGCGCCGTCACCGGGCCGGCGACGCTGCAGCTGCACGCCCGCTCGCCGCAGGGCTTCCCCGAAGCGCTGCTGGCGCGCGTGCAGCGCCTGGCGGGGGTGGCGCAGGCCGCCCCCTTGCTCGAACAGACGGCGACCGTGTCCGGCCCGGGCGGGCGCGCGGCCACCGTCAACCTGGCGGGCGCCGACACCAGCCTGGTCGTGCTCGACGGGCTCGCGCACACGCTGCCGCGCGCCACGCTGCAGGCAGGGGGAATCGGCCTCAGCCGGGCGAGCGCCGCGCGGGTCGGCGCCGGCGCGACGAGCGGATCGGCGCACGGGGTGATGCTGCGCCTGGACGGGTCCGCGCGGCGCCTGCCGGTCTCGGCCGTGCTCGGGCCCGAAGCGTTCGGAGCGCTGTCGCAGGCGCTCGTCGCGGTGATGCCGCTGGCCGAGCTGCAACGGCTGTCCGGGCTGCAAGGCCACGTCTCGCGCATCCTCGTCGCCGCCACGCCCGGCCGCGAAGCGCGCGTGCGCGGCGAGCTGCTGGGGCTCGCCGGCGGGCGCATCGACGTCGCCGCTGCCGACCAGGACGTCGCGCTGCTCGATGAGGCACTGCACCCCAGCGAGCAGGCGAGCGCGCTGTTTGCCACCGTCAGCGGGCTGCTCGGCGCGCTGTTCGCCTTCACCGCGCTGCTGCTGACGGCGCCCGAGCGCCGCCGCGCGATCGCCGACCTGCGCTTGATCGGGATCAGGCGCGGGGCAATCGTGCAGATGGTCCTCTTCCAGGCGCTGGCGCTCGGCCTGGCCGCCTCGCTGGTCGGGCTGGCCGGCGGCTGGCTGCTGTCGCTGCATGCGCTGCGACCCGACACCGGCTACCTGGCCGAGGCGTTCACGATCGGCAACCAGACCGTGCTCGGCGCCGGGGCGCCCGCGCTGGCGCTGCTGGTCGGCGTCGGCGCCGCCTGCCTGGCGTCGGCGGTGCCGCTGCTCGACCTGCGCCGCGGACGCGCGCTCGACGCCGTCCACCACGAGGAGCTGAGCGCCGGCGGCAGCCTGCCGCGCTCGGCCCGGCGCGCGCTGGCGGCGGGTTCGCTGGCGTTCGGCGCCGCGGCCGTCGCGCTGTTCGCGGCCGACCCGACGCTGGCGCTGGCGACCTGCGTGCTGCTCGCGCTGGCGGCCGTGCTGGCCGTGCCGCTGGCGTTCGCCGCCGTGCTAGCGTGCGCGCGGGCGCTGGCCGAGCGCTTCCAGCGGCTGACCGCGCTACCGGTCGCGCTCAGCGCGCTGCGCGCGACCTCGCCGCGCTCGCTGGCGCTCGCCGCCACCGGCGCCGTGGCCCTGTTCGGCGCCGTCGCGCTCGGCGGCGGTCGCGCCGACCTGCTGCGCGGGATCGAACGCTTCGCCCACGACTACTCCGCCGACGCGCCGGTGTGGGTCGGCACGCCCGGCGACAACCAGGCAACCGTCGCCTTCCCCGCCGCGGGCCTCCAGGGGCGGATCGCGCGGCTGCCGGGCGTCGCCGGCGTGCAGAGCTTCCAGGGCGGCTTCGTGGCGCTCGATAACCGCCGCGTGTGGCTGCTCGCGCGCCCGCCCGGCGGCGCACGCCAGGTGCTCGCCGGCGAGCTGCGCGAAGGCTCCGCGACACTCGCCCAAGCACGGCTGTCGGCCGGCGGCTGGACGATCGCCTCGGCCCAGATCGCCGCCGCCCAGCACGTCCGCCTCGGCGGCTACATAACGCTGCCGACGCCGAGCGGGCCAGCGCGGCTGCGGCTGGCCGCGACCACCACCAACCTCGCCTGGAGCCCGGGCGCCGTGTTCGTGAGCAGCGCCGACTACCGCCGCCTGTGGCGCACGAGCGAGCCGACCGCGCTGGCCGTCCGGCCCACCGCCGGCGCCAACCCCGAAGCGGTGCGCACCGCCGTCCAGCGTCTGCTCGGGCCCTCCAGCGGCCTGGTGGCTACCACCGCCGCGGCGCGCCAGGCGCGGATCGACGCGCTCACCGGCGAAGGGCTCGGCCAGCTCGGCGAGATCGCCACGCTGCTTTTGATCGCCGCTGTGCTGGCGATGGCGGCGGCGCTCAGTTCTGCGATCTGGCAGCGGCGGCGCTCGCTGGCGGCGCTGCGCCTGTCGGGTGTGCGGCCGCGGCGGCTGCGGCTGATCCTGGCGATCGAATCGGCGCTGATCCTCGGCGCCGGCTGCCTGACAGGGCTGATCGCCGGGGTGCTCGGGCAGCTGGCGATCGACGGCTATCTGAGGCACGTCACCGGCTTCCCGGTCTCCGGCCTGGCCGCCACGCCGCGGCCGTTCGAGCTGCTGGCGCTGCTGGCCGCGGCCGTCGCGGCGATCGTGCTGCTCCCCGGCTGGGTGGCCTCGCGCGTGCCGCCGACGCTGGTGTTCGACGAGTAGCCGATGGGCGCGAGCGCGCAAACCGCGGCCGACCGCGACATCGGGCGCCATATAGTGTTTGTACAAGTCAGAGGAAGGAGGATGCAGCACGGTGACGTGGAGATCGAAGACCCCGCTCGCACTCGCCGCCGCGGCGCTGACCGCGGCGCTCTGCCCAGCGGCGCTGGCCGCCCAGGCGCTGAAAGCCAGCGACACCGCGCACCTGCGCTACACCGCCGCCTCGGGCTCGGTGCTGATCGAGCAGGGGCGCGCGAGCGGCACGCTGCCGGGGACGATGCACGCGCGCTTCTCGATCGGCGCCACCTTCTCAGGCAGCTTCACGATCTACGCCGCCGGCGGCTCGATCAGCGGGCGCGGCGCGGCCGTGCCGAAAGGCGCCGGGGCCTACGAAAGCTTCTCCGGCTCGCTGAACGTCACCGGCGGCAGCGGACGCTACCGCCGCGCGCACGGGCGGGCGCAGCTATACGGGACCTTCGACCGCGCCAACTACGCGCTCGTCGTCCAGACCGTCGGCACGCTCTACTACTAGGCGGGGGGCCGGCCACGATCGCGACGACAGCACGTCGGGCCGCCCTGACGGCGCTCGCGCCGGTGTTGGCCGCGGTGGCTGCTGTGGCGGCGGCGAGCGCGCTGGTGCTGGCCGTGCTGGCGCTGGCCACGCTGGCCGTGGCGGCGCTAGCCGGGCCAGCGAGCGCGGGCGCCCAGACGACTGCGACGCTGAGCGCCCACTTCACGCCGCTGCAACTGGGCGGGCGTACGACACTCGACTTCGGCTTCGCCTTCTCCGCGCCGGCGGGCGAGGTGCCACCGCCCTTGACCGAAGTGCAGCTGCGCTACCCGGGCAACCTCGGCATCGGCCTGAGCGGACTGGGGCTCGCCCAGTGCTCGCCGCCGACGCTCGAAGCGAGCGGGCCCACCGGCTGCCCGCCGGACTCGGTGATGGGCTACGGCGTCGCCTACACCGGCATCGTGCTCGGCACCACCACCGTCGCCGAGGACGCCCCGATCACGATCTTCCGCGCGCCCGACCAGGAAGGGCGCCTGGCGCTGCTGTTCAACGCCGAAGGCACCGCTCCCGTGCAGACGAAGATCGTCTTCCCCGGCCTGCTGCTGCCGGCGCCCTCGCCCTTCGGCGGGCTCGTCAGCATCGGCATCCCGCTGGTGCCGACGCTCCCCGGTGCGCCCTACATCTCCGTGATCCACCTGCGCGCGACGATCGGGCCGCTGCGCGTCACCTACTTCGAACAGGTCGGCGGGGAGACGCTCGCCTACAAACCGCGCGGCATCCTGCTCCCGAACGGCTGCCCACGCGGCGGCTTCCCGTTCGCCGCGCGCTTCGGCTTCGCCGACGGCAGCTTCGCCAACACACAGACGAGGATCGTCTGCCCCGACCCGCGCAAGAAAAAGCGCCGCTGAGGGCAACGAGGCGTCTGACGGCCGAATGGCGGCGCCTGGCGGCCGTCAGTGCCTGAAGTGACGGATGCCAGTTGCGACCATCGCGACGCCCGCGCCGTCGGCGGCCGCGACGACCTCCTCGTCGCGCACCGAACCGCCTGGCTGGATGATCGCTGTGACGCCCGCGTCGATCGCGAGCTGGGGGCCGTCGGCAAAGGGGAAGAAGGCGTCTGAGGCCAACGAGGCACCGGCCAGTCGGCTCGCACCGCCGCCGCCATCGGCCGCCGCCTCGGCTCCGCCCTGATCGGCCTCACCCGCCTGGGCCTTCTCGATCGCGATGCGCACCGCGTCCACTCTGCTCATCTGCCCTGCCCCAATCCCAATCGTGGCGCCGTCGCGGGCGATCACGATCGCGTTGGAGCGCACGTGGC
This sequence comes from uncultured Solirubrobacterales bacterium, assembly GCA_963725265.1. Classification (GTDB taxonomy): domain Bacteria; phylum Actinomycetota; class Thermoleophilia; order Solirubrobacterales; family Solirubrobacteraceae; genus Palsa-744. The sequence continues at coordinate 129,242 of CAVRXP010000001.1, read as the reverse complement.
GGCACACCTGCCAGGCGAAGCGCATGTCCTGCCACTCGGCCTCGGTGGGCTGCTTGGCACTCATCACCTGCATCCGATCGGCGGTCTCGGAGACCTCGTCGCGGTCCTGCACCAACAGGCCCCCTATCACCGGCTTGGCCTCCAGGCCACCCGTGGGCTCCGGCCAGTCGCGCAGCTCCAAGAGGCGCACATTCTTCTTCTGCGTCAACACCTCCAATGCCTCAGGCTCGAACAGCGGCGCCAGCAGCACCTCGATGAACTGTTTCGAGAGCGCCTGCGCGCACTCGGCGTCCACCGGGCGGTTGAGCGCGATCACACCCCCGTACGCGCTGACAGGGTCGCTGGCGAAAGCGCGCTCGTAGGCGTCCTGCGCGGTCTTGCCCAGGGCGCAGCCGCATGGGTTGTTGTGCTTGACGATCGCGCACGCCGGCTCCTCGAAGTCCTCGACCAGCTCGCGCGCCGAAGATAGGTCGAGCAAGTTGTTGAACGACAGCTCCTTGCCGTGCAGCTGCTCGACACCCGCCAGCAGGTGCGTCGGGGCGCCCACCTGCGCGTAGTAGGCGGCGCGCTGGTGCGGGTTCTCGCCATAGCGCAGCTCGGCCGCCTTCTCGTAGGCGAGCGTGCGCTGCTGGGGGAAGTCCTCGCCCTCGCGCTGGGCAAACCAAGCCGAGATCGCGACGTCGTAGCGGGCCGTGCACGCGAACGCAGCGCCGACCAGGCGCACGCGTGTCGGCAGCGACAGGCGGCCATCCGACTCGCGCAGCTCGGCCAACACCGGCGCGTAGTCGGCGGGGTCGACCACCACCGCCGCGAACGCGCTGTTCTTGGCCGCGGCGCGGATCATCGTCGGACCGCCGATGTCGATGTTCTCGACGATCTCCTCCGCGCTCGCGTCGCCGCGCGCGAGCGTCTGCTCGAACGGGTACAGGTTGACGCACACCAGGTCGACCGGCTCGATCGAGTGCTCGGCCGCCGCTTGCAGGTGCTCGTCGTTGTCGCGCACCGCCAGCAGGCCCGCGTACAGACGCGGGTGCAGCGTCTTGACGCGGCCGTCCATCATCTCCGGGAAGCCGGTGAAGTCCTCGACCGCGCGCACCGGCACAGCCGCCTCGCTCAGGGCGCGCGCGGTGCCGCCCGTCGAGACGATCTCCACCCCCAGCTCGACCAAGCCCTGGGCGAACTCGACGATGCCGGTCTTCTCCGACACTGACAGCAGCGCGCGGCGGACGCGAACCTCGCCCGGCTGCGCGCGTTCAAGCGGCAATCGGCTGCCTTCCAGCCATCTGCTTGACGACTTCGGGTAGGAGCGTGTGCTCGAGCGGGCGTAGCTTCTCGAGAACCTCCGCCGGGTCGCTCGCGTGTGGGATCCGACACGACTCCTGTCGGATGATCTCTCCAGTATCGACGCCAGCATCGACGTAGTGCACAGTGACACCGAACTCTTCAGCACCAGCCGCCAGCGCATCCTCGATCGGGTGCGCCCCCGGGTATTCCGGAAGCAACGACGGATGCACATTGATGATGGGTCCCGGAAAGCGAGCGAGGAAATCTTCGCTCAACAACTCCATAAACCCAGCGAGCACTTTCAGCCCAGCGCCGCGTTCGATCAACCACTCCACCATATCTCGGTCGCGTTCCTGGCGATTGGCGTATTCACCGCGCTGAAAGACCTCCGTCGGCAGATTCCGCTCACGTGCATATTGCAGTGCGGGAGCATCGGGAACGTTCGAAGCGACGGCGACGATCTCCGCCTCACGGCCATGCACCTTCTCGAACAGAGCCTTCAGATTCGTGCCCTTGCCTGAGACAAGCACAGAGATCGGAAGCGGGGTGGCGGCGAAGTCGATCCGAGATGCCATGGCTATTACAGGACGATATCCAACATGACGGCGTCAGACGACCTCGAGCGCATACTTGCCCTGCGCATCGTCCGAGCCCTTGACCGGGTACTCGCCCGTGAAGCAGGCGTCGCAGTGCGTGGCGCGCGTGGCGCCGACCGCCTCGTACACGCCGTCGAGCGACAGGTAGGCAAGCGAGTCGCAGCCCAGCTCGGTCGCGATCTCCTGCACCGTGCGTTCGTGGGCGATCATCTCCTCGCGCGTGGACATGTCGATGCCGTAGTGGCACGGGTGCTTGATCGGCGGGGCTGAGATGCGCATGTGCACCTCGATGGCGCCCGCGTCGCGGAGCATCTGCACGATCTGGCGCGTCGTGTTGCCGCGCACGATCGAGTCGTCGACGACGACCACGCGCTTGCCGCCGACGATCTCCGGCAGCGGGTTGAACTTCAGGCGCAGGCCGTGCTTGCGCAGCTCCTGGCCCGGCTGGATGAACGTGCGCGCGACGTAGCGGTTCTTGACGAAGCCGTCGTCCTGGGGCAGGCCGCTGGCACGTGCGAAGCCGCGCGCGGCGGCGTTGCCGGAGTCGGGCACCGGGATCACCAGGTCCGCCTCGACCGGCGACTCCCGCGCAAGGATCTCGCCCATGCGCCCGCGCGCGACCTGCAGCACCTGGCCGTTCATGCGCGAGTCCGGGCGCGCGAAGTAGATGTACTCGAACACGCAGAAGGACTTGCGCGCGTCGGGCATGACGCGCCGGCTCTCCAGGCCCTGCTCGCCGAGCGTGACGATCTCGCCTGGCTCGACGTCGCGCAGCAGCTTGGCGCCGATGATGTCGAACGCGCACGACTCGCTCGCAACGCAGTAGCGCGGGGAGTCGCCGTTCGCCCGTGCACCGAAAGGCCCCCCTTTGCCAGACACCCCTTTGCCAGACACCCCTTTGCCAGACACCCCTTTGCCAGACACCCCTTTGCCAGACACCCCTTCGGCAGACACCCCCTCGGCAGACCCGGCACCCTTACCGCCGGTTCCCACGCAATCGGCCCCGCCGGGGAGAACGCCCAGTGCAAGCGGGCGCAGGCCGTGCGGGTCGCGGAATGCTACGACGCGATCCTTAGTCATGACGACGATCGAGAAAGCGCCGTTCAGGCGCGGCAAGACGTCGGCGATCGCGTCCTCGATCCGCTCGGCCTCGTGCGTGGCCAGCAAGGCCGCGACGATCTCAGAGTCGGACGTCGAGCTGAACGTGACGCCGCGCTCGGACAGCTCGGCGTGCAGCTCCAAGGCGTTGATCAGGTTGCCGTTGTGCGCCAAGGCCAGCTCGCGATGCGAGCCGTTGGTGCCCTCCGAGCGCTGCACCGGCTGGGAGTTCTCCCAGGCGTTGGAGCCGGTGGTCGAATAGCGCACGTGGCCGATCGCAAGCTCGCCACGCAGCGTGCGCAGGTCGTTCTCTGAGAACACCTGGCTGACGAGGCCGAGCTCGCGGCGGGTCATGATGTTGCCGCCGCGGTCGGCCGCGGCGATGCCCGCCGACTCCTGGCCGCGATGCTGCAATGCGTACAGCGCGAAGTAGGACAGGCGCGAGACCTCGTGGCCGGGCGCGTATATGCCAAACACACCGCACTCGTCGCGCGGTCCGTCGCGATCCTCGGAGCGAGGGCCAGCGGCCCTTCCAAAAGGCATTGCTCCGCTCACGGTAGCAGTCACGCAAACAGCTCCGCGAGTGCGCCGTGGGCTTCGGCCAGCTCGGCGAGCGTCGACGAAATCGGCATGGCCCCGCGCGCGCGGGGGGGGCCTTCGATTTGCAACACATCGCCAACCACGCTGCCGAGCATCCGCACCGGCGTCGAAGCACCAAGCGCTTGCAGCGCCTGCTCGGCGCCGCTCACGACGAAACCGCCCGAGCCCTCGCCAAACAGCACAGTCGCGGTGTCAGGCGAAATTCCGCCCTCCACGGGCTCGCGGCCGATCGCGTCGGCTCGCTCAGCCCCAAAGAGCTCCTCCCCGAGCGACACCAGCGCCCCGAGTTTGCCTGCCAGGCAGCACTCCGCCAATGCCACCGCCAGGCCGCCCTCGGCGATGTCGTGAGCGCTCGACAGCTCGCCCGCGCGCACCGCGTCGCGCACGGCCTGCTGGGCTTTAGCCACCGCGTCGATGTCGATCGCAGGGAGGCCGTCGGGCAGCTCCCGACCCCACAGCTTCGCCAGCTCGCTCGCCTCCAGCGACGGCACGAACGGGCCGACCAGCGCGATCGCGTCGCCCGCGCGCGCGAAGCCCAGACCTCCGGCGCGGCGCGCGTCCGGCAGCTCGCCGACCATGCCGATCACCGGCGTCGGGTAGATCGGGCCCATGCTCGCGCCCTCGTTATAGAGCGACACGTTGCCGCCTACGATCGGGGCCGCAAGCGCGCGGCAGGCGTCGCCGAGCCCGCGCACCGCCTCGCACAGCTGCCAGGCGATGTGCGGCTTCTCGGGATTGCCAAAGTTGAGGTTGTTGGTCGTGCCGAGCGGGGCCGCGCCGACGCAGGCGAGATTCGACGCGCACTCGAGCACCGCGGCCACCGTTCCCGTGTACGGGTCGGCCGCGACGCGCCGGCCGTTGCAGTCGATCGACACCCCGATCCCCGGCACCGGTCCAGCTGCTTGCGCCGTTTGGGGCCCCCCCAGAGATGGGGCATCCGTGTCGTGAGCATCGGCGGCTGGCATCGTGGATCCATGCGATGCGATCGCGAGCACCGCCGCATCGGCCTGCTCGGGGCGGCGGACCGTGCGCGATTGCACCACCGCGTCGTACTGCTCGAATAGCCCCCTGCGCGAAGCGATGTTCGCCGAGGAGAGCAGGGCGAGCAACGTCTCCGCCGGGGTGGCTTCTTGGGAGAGGAACGCCTTCGGCGCTGGATATAGATTCCTTTCGGGCTTGACCGGCTCGAGGTCATAGAGCGGACAGTCGTCCACGAGCGCCCGCACCGGCATCGCCCCGACCAGCTCGCCCGCCTTGAACACGCGCATCTGCCCCGTATCCGTGACCGTGCCGATTGGCGCGCCGCCAACCTCCCACTTCTCGCACAGCCCGAGCACCGCCCCGACGTTTTGGGGCTCGACCACGCACAGCATCCGCTCCTGAGACTCGCTCACCATGATCTCGAACGGCTCCATGTCGGCCTCGCGCAAGGGCACGCTGGCCACGTCGACGTCGATCCCGACCTCGCCCTTGGAGGCCATCTCCGAGGCCGAAGAGGTCAGGCCGGCCGCACCCAGGTCCTGGAGGGAGACGAGCAGCCCGCGCTCCAGCAGCTCCAGCGAGCACTCCATCAGCTTCTTCTCCTCGAAAGGATCGCCCACTTGGACGGTGGGCCGCTTGTCGTCCTCATCCTCCAACTCAGCCGAGGCGAGGACCGACGCCCCACCGATCCCGTCGCGGCCGGTCGAGGCGCCGAACAGCAGCACGACGTTGCCGACCCCGACGGCGGCACTGGTCACGAGCTGCTCGCGCTTTGCGATGCCCAAGGCCATCGCGTTGACAAGGCAGTTCTGCTCGTAGGGCCCCTCGAAGTAGACCTCGCCGCCAATCGTCGGCACGCCGATCGAGTTGCCGTAGTGGCCGATGCCGGCGACCGCGCGGTCGAGCAGGTAGCGAGAGCGCGCCCCAGCTCCAGCAGTCCCACCCCAATTTCCCTCCTGACCTTTCCCTTCCCCGCTCTCGGCGAATGGGAGTGCATCCTCCCCTTTCCCTCTCTCATCCCCCCCAATTTCATCGGGGGGATGAAGGGCTTTCAGGCAGGGCTCGCCGAACCTGAGCGAGTCGAGCACCGCGATCGGACGCGCGCCGATCGCAAAGATGTCGCGCAGAATGCCGCCCACGCCAGTAGCGGCGCCTTGGAAAGGCTCGACCGCGCTCGGGTGGTTGTGCGACTCGACCTTAAATGCGCAAACCAGCCCACTGCCAATATCCACGGCGCCGGCGTTCTCGCCGGGCCCCATCACCACGCTCGGCCCTTCCGTCGGCAGCGTACGCAACAGCTTCTTCGAATGCTTGTAAGCACAGTGCTCGCTCCAAAGCAGCGAGTACATCGCCAGCTCCACCTGGTTTGGCGGCCCGCCCTGCTTTTCGCAGATCAGCTCGTACTCGGCCTCTGTCAGCCCAAGCGCAAGCGCATCGTTCAAACCGGGCAGCGTCGCGGCCTCAGACATGGCTTGCCGCTCGGGGTAGGGTGTCCTTGTTCTCGGCTGCGTCCCACGCGCGCGGGGGACGCAGCGGCTTTGCAACCTCAGACACGCGCTCCCTCCACCGCCACGCGCATCGAGGCAAAGACGCAAAGGCCGTCGGTCGAGCCCGTCAGCCGATCCACGGCGTGCTCGGGGTGGGGCATCAACCCAAAGACGTTCCCCTGTTCGTTGCACACGCCGGCGATGTCATCGAGCGAGCCGTTGAAGTTCTCCCCTTTTGCGTAGCGCAGCACCACCTGTCCGTGCTCGCGCATCGCCGCCAGCGTCGGCTCATCGGCGTAGTAGCGGCCCCAAGAGTGCTTGGCGGGGATGCTCAAGGTTGAAGGACCGTCGTCAGCCGTCCGGCAAGCGCAAGTGAACGCGGTGTCGGGCTCGATCACTTCGAGATCGACCTGCCTGAAGGTGAAGCGCAGATTTGCGTTTGGCAGGAGAGCCCCCGGCAACAGTCGCGCCTCGCACAAGACTTGGAAGCCGTTGCAGATGCCGAGCACCAAGCCGCCATCGTTTGCGAAGGCGATGACGGACTCCATTGCCGGCGAGAAGCGCGCAATCGCACCAGCCCGCAGATAGTCGCCGTAGGAGAAGCCGCCGGGCACGACGATCGCATCAGCGCCTTTTAGATCGCGCTCGCCATGCCACAGCAGCTCGGCGTCACCCACCCGCCGAGCGGCATTCAGCGCGTCTACCTCGTCGCAGGAGCCGGGAAACTGAAGGACGCCGAACTTCACTTCAAGGTCGCCACGGCCTCGGCGTCTGCCGGATCGATCCGCTCCAAGCCAGGAATACCATCAAAGCCGCGATCGGGGCTGAGAATCGCGTCGATGCCGCGGTTGAGCGCCTGAGCGGCGAAGATCGCGTCCCGCATGTCCAAGCGCTCGTGCTCGCGCCAAAGCTCCAGTGCGCGTTCGATGTCGCTCGGCGTGACCATGTGCAACCGGGAGGTGCCCGCGATCTCCAGCGCATCTTTGGAGGCCACCGTGCGTGAAATGCCGCGCCTGCACCGCACGTACGCGAACTCGTGAATCAGCTCCACGCTTGCCTCGGGGGAGAGCAGGCCCTGCACACCATCGTCCATGATGGCTCGGCAAGGCTCGCGATAGCGGTGCTCGCTGCCGAGCGCATAGAGGAACACGCTCGTATCGAAGAGGAAACGACGCACAGAGGCGCTACTCCTCCTCGTCGTGACGCTTCAGCAGCTTGCCGTACCTGCCCTCTATGACCTCCTGCTTCATCACCGGCCAGTCATCGACCGGCATAGGCTCCGCTTCGAGCAGTTTCGCGAACGCCCTCGAGCGAGAATCGTGCATACTCGCCAGCTTCTCGTCGATTGCCTCTCGGATCAAAGCCCCGAGCGAGATGCCACGCTGGGCGGCGATCTCGCGCAGGCGCCGGTGCAGGTCGTCATCCAGCAGCAGTTGGGTGCGGCGCGTCAGAGAGGGCATATACACACGGTAGCATGCGCATGTGTATGCGCATGCTTTATTCGAGGAGGACGACCTCGCAATCCTCGACCCACCACTCTCATCGCTCGTCGAGAGAGATCTCGTAATCCTCGACGAGCGGATTCGCCAGCAGCTTCTCGCACATCGGCTCGAGCTGGCTGGCGTCCTCCACGTCTAGTTCCACGAGCCGGCCGATGTGGACATTCGCGACACCCTCGAAGCCGAGCGCGGGCAGTGCCCGCTGCACCGCCTCGCCTTGCGGGTCGAGGATGCCGGCCTTCGGGCGGATCAGCACGCGCGCTCTCATGCAGTGCGCGCCAGCCACGCGTGGAACGGCTCGCCCGCGATCAGCTCGTACGCCTCGACGTAGCGCGCGCGAGTCCCCGCAACGACGTCCTCAGGAATCTCTGGCGCCGGCGGCTTCTTGTCCCAGCCGCTTGCGGCCGCCCAGTCGCGCACGTACTGCTTGTCGAAGCTCGGTTGCCCCTTGCCGACTTCGTAGCCATCGACCGGCCAGTAGCGCGAGGAGTCGGGCGTCAGCACCTCGTCGCCCACGACCAGCTCGCCGTCCTCGTCGAGACCCAGCTCGAACTTCGTATCCGCCAGGATCACGCCACGCTCGCGCGCGTGGGAGGCAGCGAAGGAGTACAGGTCGATCGAGATGTCCCTGACTCGTTCCATCAGCCCTCTGTCCCCCACAAGCTCGGCAGCCCGCTCGAAGTCGATCGCCTCGTCGTGGCCAACCTCGGCCTTGGTGCTGGGTGTGAAGATCGGCTCGGGCAACTGCTCGGACTCGCGCAGACCTTGCGGCAACTCGATGCCGGAGACGGCCCCTGTCGCCTGGTAGTCCTTCCAGCCAGAGCCGGTGATGTAGCCGCGCACGACGCACTCCACCGGCAACATCCGCAGCTTGCGCACGACCAGCGCCCGCCCGCGAGCCTCTGGCGGGACGTCCTCGGTAGCGGAGATCAGGTGGTTGGCGACGATCCCCTTCGTCTGCTCGAACCAGAAGTCCGACAGGCCGGTCAACACCTTGCCCTTGTCGGGAATCGGCGTGGGATGAACCGCGTCGTAAGTGGAGATGCGATCGCTCGCGACCATCAGCAAGCTGTCGGGGCGTGCGGGACCCAATCCATAAAGCTCGCGGACCTTGCCGCTTGCGAGGAGGGGCAGGTCGGCGAGCGCGGTCACTTTTCGCGATGCTACCAACGGCTCAGGCGATCTCGTCCAGACGCGCGACGATCTCATGTGAATAGCGCGTGTAGTGGCCATAGTCGAAGATCGCGTCGAGGTCCAGCCCGGCGGCACGCTCGTCCGCCGCGAGCAGCTCGCGCAGCGGCGTGCCCTCGTCCCAGGCGCGCTGGGCCAGCTCCTGGGCGATGCGGTAGGCGTCGTCGCGCACCATCGGCGCACGACCGCGCTCGCGCGCCTGCCTGCGCCCTTCAGGGTGTCCCCCGTCATGAGAGGAGCCCGCGGGCGCGACGTCCCCTTCCACGAGCGCGAGCAGCACGCGCTGGGAAAAGAGTGCGCCGTGCGTCAACTCGAGATTGGCGAGCATCCGCTGCTCATCCACCACCAGCCCATTCACGAGCCGGGTCGCGCTGTGCTGCATGTGATCGATCAGGATCGTCGAGTCGGGCAGGATCACGCGCTCGACCGAGGAGTGTGAGATGTCGCGCTCGTGCCACAGCGCCACGTTCTCAAGCGCCGCCTGCGCATTGCCGCGCAGCACGCGCGCCAAGCCGGAGAGCTGCTCGCTCTTGATCGGGTTGCGCTTGTGCGGCATCGCCGAGCTGCCCTTCTGGCCCGCCCTGAAAGGCTCCTGCGCCTCGCGCACCTCCGTGCGCTGCAGGTGGCGGATCTCGGTCGCCAGGCGCTCCAGGCCGGCGCCGGCAAGCGCGATCGCCGCCAACAGCTCGGCATGGCGGTCGCGCGCCACGACCTGTGTGGAGACGTCCTCGCGTCTTAGCCCCAGCCGCTCCAGCACGCGCCGCTCGAACTCGGGGCTGGTCGCAGCGTACGTGCCGACCGCACCCGAGATCGCACCGACGGCCACCTGCTCGAACGCGCGCTGCAGACGCAGGGCATTGCGGTGCGCCTCGAAAGCAAAGCCGGCGAGCTTGACGCCGAACGTCGTCGGCTCGGCGTGCACCCCATGCGTGCGCCCCACGCAGAGCGTGTCCACGTGCTCGCGCGCGCGGTTGGCCAACGCCTGCACCAGCGCCCGGGCTCCCGGCACGATCAGCTCGCCGGCCGCGCGCAGCTGCAGCGCGAGCGCCGTGTCCAGCACGTCTGAGGAGGTCAGGCCGAAGTGGATCCAGCGGCCCGCCTCGCCTGCCGAGGCGGACAGCACGTCCACAAACGCGGCCACGTCGTGGTCGGTTGTGCGCTCGCGCTCGTTCACCGCCTCGACACTGAACGTGGCGGCGCGAATCGCCTCCAGCTCAGCCGGCGTGGGCCCCTGGCCGCCACCAAGCAGACCCGGCAGCTCCTCGCAAGCAGCCACCTCGACGCGCCGCCATGTCTCCATGCGAGCCTCGTCGGTCCAGAGGGCGCCCAACTCGGGGCGTGTGTAGCGGGGGATCACCTCTGGGATTATCGCGGTCGCTTGGGACGGTACTTTGCGCAGACGGCGATGCCCCCCGCGCGCGCGGGGGGCATCGTGGATTTGGATAACGTGGGCCGGCAGGCCCGCCGCCCGCCGATCCTGTACAACGGAGTGAGCGCGCCGCTCGGCGCGAGAGCCGCGAGGAGAGGAGAATCCATGCCCACGTACATCATGCTCTCGACCTTGACGCCGGAGGGTGTGCAGACCGTCAAGAACAACCCGGAGCGGATCCGCGAGGTCAACAAGGAGGTCGAGCAGCTCGGCGCGACCGTCAAGGCGCAGTGGGCCACGCTCGGCGCGTTCGACTTCATCTCGGTGGTGGAGGCCCCCGACGAGAAGACGATGGCGCGCGTCTCCCTGGAGCTGGGCTCGCGCGGCACCGGACGTTACGAGACGCTGACGGCAATCGGCGTGGATGAGTTCATAGCTTCGCTGTGAGAGTTCTCCTCATAGGAGAAGGTGGTCGCGAGCACGCGTTGGTGCGGGCGCTCGCCCGTTCACCGCAGAAACCGGATTTGCTGTGCGCACCGGGAAACGCTGGGATCGCGCGGGACGCACGCCTATTGGACGTCGCTGTTGACGACACACGCGGACTGGTCCACGCAGTGGAAACCGAGCAAGTCGATCTCGTCGTCGTCGGCCCAGAGGTGCCGCTCGTCGGGGGGCTGGTGGACGCTCTCGCCTCGGTGAATGTCGCCGCATTTGGCCCCACGGCCGCCGCAGCCAAGCTGGAGGGCTCCAAGGCATATGCCAAGGAGGTCATGCTCGCAGCGAGTATTCCGACCGCCGGCTTCGAGCTCGTGGGCAACGTCGAGGATGGAATGGCCGCTATAGATCGCTACCCGGTTGTCCTGAAGGCAGACGGTTTGGCGGCGGGAAAGGGCGTCGTCATCGCCGAAGATGAGCAAACCGCCCGCGAAACATTGGAAGAGTTCCTCGTCGGCCATCGCTTCGATACCCGCATGGTGGTAGTGGAAGAGTTCTTGGTGGGAGAGGAGCTGTCTTTGCTCGCGCTATGCGACGGCGTGCATGCGGTCCCCATGGCGCCGGCGCGTGACTTCAAGCGCATCTTTGACGACGACGCAGGACCGAACACCGGGGGGATGGGCTCCTTCTCGCCGGTGACAGGGATCGACGCACGCAAGGCAGCCGAACTTGCCGCCGTGGTGCACCAGCCGGTCGTGGACCTTATGCGCAAGCGCGGCACGCACTTCCACGGCGTGCTCTATGCGGGCTTGATGCTCACCGCCGACGGCCCGCGCGTGCTCGAGTTCAACGTGCGCTTCGGCGACCCCGAGACGCAGGCGGTGCTGCCGCGCCTACGCTCAGACCTGCTGGAGCTGCTGCAAGCCACCACGCGGCTCGGCGGCTTGCAGGGAATGTCGCTGGAGTGGACGGACGAGTGGGCAGTGACGCTGGTCCTGGCGAGCGCCGGTTATCCGGCTTCGTCGTCCAGCGGCGATGTGATCCACGGCCTGGAGCAGGTGCCGGGTGATATCGAGATCACGCATGCTGGTACGGCTTCCCAAGCTGGCGCTGTCGTTACGGCCGGCGGCCGCGTGCTGAACGTCACCGCGCTCGGGCCGAGCGCGGAATCGGCCCGAACGGCCGCGTATGCTGCCGCCCAGAAGATCTCCTTCGAGGGAATGCAACTGCGGCGCGACATCGCCGCCAACGCCGAACGCGAGGCTACGACAATCACATGAGCGACACCGCCCCCACACCGATACGAACCGACCTCGCCCAAGCCGAGGTGCAAGCCCAGCTGGAGGAGTTCGACGTCGAGGGACCGCTGGTCGGCATCGTGATGGGCTCAGAAAGCGACATGGAAACGATGGAGAAGGCAGCTAAGGAGCTGCACACACGCGGCATCCCGCACGAGATACAGGTGATGTCCGCCCATCGCGAAGCGGACACCGTGGCCGAGTACGCCAAGAGCGCCAAGTCGCGAGGACTGCGCGTCGTGATCGCCGGCGCCGGAATCTCGGCGGCGCTGCCGGGAGCGGTCGCCGCGCACACCGACCTGCCTGTGATCGGCGTGCCGCTGTCAGGGCGTCTGACAGCCGCCGGCGGCCTCGACGCGATCCTCTCGATCGTGCAGATGCCGCCGGGGGTGCCGGTCGCATGCGTGGGCTTGGACAACGCGCGCAACGCGGCGATCCTGGCCGCGCAGATCATCGCGGCCTGAGAAGCTTGGCCGAACGCCTACGAAGCAGTCGGCGCTATCCAGTACTCCGAGTCGGCGATCCCATTGGGGTGTAGGCGCACCAGCGCCTCGATCGCGTCGGCAAGCGCGCCGGTCGCGGCGCGGCTGCGATCCCGGTTCGCCGGCACGAGGATCAGGCCGGCATGGCATTGCCCGCTTGCCAGGCGCTCGGCTGCCAGCGGACGGAAGTCCTTGACGTCGTTGGTCACGACCGCTCGTTGCTCGCGTGTCGCTGAGTCGAGTACGTCGCCGTCGGAAGCCTCCGCTAGGTCCGAACGCTCGCACACCGCTTCGACGTCGAACCCACGCTCACGCAAGATGCGCGCTATCTGGGGCGAGAACTGCTCATCGAGCAGCGCCTTCACGAAGCAAGCGCCTGCTTGCCCGCCTCCCAGGCTGCGTACCCGCGCTCCCACTCGGCCCGATTGAGCGCGATCTCAGCGTCGATCTCGTCACGATAGTCGCCGTAGTAGGCAACAGCCGCCTGAACGAGGCCCACAGGAATCTCCAGGTAGGCGGCTGCCTCCTCGGGATCGTTGTCGTTATCGCTGACGACCTCGATCACCTGCCAGACATCGAGCCCACGACCGGCCAGCGCAGCGCGCCGACCGCTTGGTCCATCGGCAAAGCGCACGAGCGGGTGATCCTCCCGGCGCAGGCTCTCATCGACGTAGCGTTGGGCGAGAGTCCGGGGGGCAAGACCAGCTCGCTGTGCCTGCACGGCTAGGCGCTCGCTGACTCCCGGCTTGAGCCGTAGCGTGAAATGGTCGCTCACGAAGCCAGTGTATCACCTGGTGCCACGGCGTGACACCAGGTGATACGGAGCTGGCCTCCCAGCCCGTCGAGGCGCGGGGCCTACCTGCGTTTGCGTTTCGCCGGCTCGGCTACCAGGACGGACCTCTTCGTTCCCGTCCCGCCTGTAACGGTCACCGTGGCCTTACCGGACAGCCGCCCTTTGGCCGCGCCGAGCGCGCTTTTACCGGCCGCTGTCACGCGAACGGAGATCGTCGCTTTCTTACCCGCGGCGAGCGAATACGAGCCCTTTGCGATGATCACCGTCTTCTTTTTGGCTTTCTTGCCCTTGCCCTTGACCTGAGCGGTGAGCTCGATCGTCCCCGTGCAGGTCGCGTTCGCGCAGGCGAGCGGCACTCGCGCCGATCCGCCAGACACGCTGATTTTCGAGCTCGACAGCGTCACCGCGGGCAGCAGCACCGAGAGCGCAGCGCTCCTTGCGCTCGTACGCCCGGCGACGTTGGTCGCCGTCACTTCACACACCAGGGCATTCCCCACGTCGGCCGCCTGCACGGTGTATGCCGGCGATGTGGCCCCCGCGATCGGAGCGCCATTGCGCAACCACTGGTAGGAGAACGGCGAGGTTAGAGGCCAACCCACGGCAAGCGCGAGTTCGGGTTCACCGGTCCAAGAACCGCTCGAGCACGTCAGCAAGCTCCCTACGGTGGGTGTGCCCGACACTCCCGGGCCCGCCGTGTTGTATGGCAGCGAGGGCACCATCGCGGCGTTGACTCCCGGCGTGATCGCGGCCACGGCGGCCTGCACCGGGTTAGCGGTCGCTTCCGAGAGCTGATTGCTGAAATACTGCGTTACGTACTTGGGTGGACACCTGGGAAGATGTTCGCATGCCTTGATTTCGGCACTTGTGTAGCTCCAAAAGAAGCCGATCTTATAAGAACCGGTGTGCAGGCCTGTGATCGTGTATTCCCCGTTCGCATTGGTGGCAGCAGACCCGAATTCACCATTTGACGTGGCTGCCGAAACCTCAATTTTGGACAGCCCAACGTGGGTGTAGGCGTCGGTGACGGTCCCCGAGATCTTGCCCCCTTCGACCAGCACGGCATTGATCGCGGCCGTTGTCTTCCCCGCCGAGACAAGCACCGGATTGGCGTGCGCAAACGATTCCTGCCCATTATAATACTGGAGAAGGTAGGTTGAGCCGGGCGGTGAGAAGCTGACCCTATAGACGCCTTCCGGCAGATTTTCGATGGTGTATTCGCCGTTTGCGTTGGTAACGGCGGAGTCCCCCGCGATGAATTCGAATTCGCCGTCGTTTACTTCCACGTTGACGCCTTCGATAGGTACGCCCGCTGCATTTGTCACCCTTCCAGTGATCTTACCTGGCTGAAGCATTTCGGCGTTGATCCCAGTAGTAGGGCTTCCTTCAGTGACCGACACAAAATTCGCGTTTTCAAACGACGACTGTTTCTTGTAATACTGGTTGGCGTATTCGGACTGGTCTGAAAAGCCAACCTTGTATTCGCCTCCCGGGAGTCCCGCCACGGCGTATTCACCTTTAGCATTCGTGGTCGAGCTGCCCTTGACTTCTTCAGTCTCGCTATAGACGGTGACAGAGACTTTCGCGAGGCCGTTATGGGCCGATTCGGTGACGGTACCTTCGATACTGCCCGACGCCGCAAGCGCGGCGGGGGCGAGCGCGAGCGAGACCACTACGCCGACCACCGCGGCCAATGCCCAATGACCGACCCCCTTTGGCCATCTACCACCGCGCAAAGCACGGCCAGCCGCACTGTTCTCGGCGTTGCGACACGCCTCTGGCAAAGTCCTTCTCATAGAGTTCTCCCTCTTTGTTAGATGTGCCTGCGCGCGCTCAGCGCCCAGCCAGTCCTGTGCTGTGCTGTCGGGCGAACTACGCGAGCCATTGCAGCTTCCCAACCCGTGACACGCCTCATAGGTGCGGCGGATCGTATGCGGAGACTTGTGCGCTTGTCAAGCGCAGATCCCAATCAATCGTACCCTGTCGATAGCCGAGAATACGCAGAGTGGACTGTCCCGGTCAGGCGTCCGCGAGCGCCGTTGAAGCACGCTCAAGCGTAATTTGCCCGTCGGCGGCCTGGGCAAGCACCGTGTCCCCCGCGTGAAAGCGCCCCTCCAGCAGGGCCAACGCCAGGCGATCGACCAGCTGCTTCTGGATGACACGCCGCAACGGCCGTGCCCCGTAAGTCGGGTCATAGCCCATATTCCCCAACAGCTCGCGCGCGGCTTGGTCGATCTCCAGTTGCACGCCGCGCTCCGCCACCCGCTCGACCACATGTTGCAGCTGCAGGTCCACGATCTCGCCGATCTGCTCGCGCGAGAGCGGGTCGAAGCGCACGATGTCGTCGAGACGGTTGATGAACTCGGGCTTGAAGTACTGCGTCAGCTCGGAGCGCATGTCGTCGCCGGTTGCCGACACGGGAATATTGGAGGTCATGATCAGGACGGTGTTCTTGAAATCCACCGTGCGTCCCTGACCGTCCGTGAGACGCCCGTCGTCCATTACCTGAAGCAAGGTGTTGAACACATCAGGGTGCGCCTTCTCGATCTCGTCTAGCAGCACCACACTGTAGGGACGGCGGCGTACAGCCTCGGTCAACTGGCCGCCCTCTTCGTAGCCCACATATCCCGGGGGCGCGCCCACGAGCCGGGAGACGGAATGCTTCTCCATGTACTCGCTCATGTCGATGCGCACCATCGCGTCCTGGGAGTCGAACATGAACTCGGCAAGCGCGCGCGCCAGCTCGGTCTTGCCCACGCCCGTGGGACCGAGGAACAGGAAGGTGCCGATCGGGCGATTTGGGTCTTGTAGACCCGCGCGCGAGCGGCGCAGTGCGGTGGCCACCGCCTCGACAGCCTCGTCCTGGCCGATGACGCGTTCGTGCAGGCGCTCCTCCATGTGGAGGAGCTTCTGCACCTCGCCCTCCAGCAGGCGCGATACGGGAATACCGGTCCAGCGCGCGACAACCTCGGCTATGTCCTCGGCGTCGACCTCCTCCTTGAGGAAAATCGGCCCGCCTTCCCCAGTCTGACCGTCATACGCTCCACCGTCGCTTGCGGACTCACCATCGCCGCCGAGCCCATCAGTCTCAAGCACATCGCTCGCACGTGCCCGCTCGGCGGCTTCGTGTTCGCTCAGCTGCTTCTCAAGCTCGGGGATCTCGCCGTAGCGCAGCTCCGCGGCGCGCTGCAGGTTTGCTTCGCGCTCGGCGCGCTCGGCCTCCACGCGCGCCTGCTCGAGTCGTTCCTTGGTCTCGCGCACACCCTGGATCGCCTGCTTCTCCTTCTCCCACTGGGCGCGCATCTCACCTGAGCGCTCGCGCAACTCCGCCAGCTCGGACTCGATCGCCTCCCGGCGCTCCCCCGAGGCCTCGTCCTTCTCCTTGCGAAGAGACGTAAGCTCGATCTCCAACTGCATCACGCGCCGGTCGACCTCGTCGATCTCGGTCGGCACCGAGTCGATCTCGATGCGCAGCCGCGAGGCGGCCTCGTCGATCAGGTCAATCGCCTTGTCAGGCAGGAAGCGATCGGCGATGTAGCGGTGCGACAGCGTGGCGGCTGCGATCAGCGCACTGTCCTGGATACGCACACCGTGGTGGGTCTCATAGCGCTCCTTGAGCCCGCGCAGGATCGCGATCGTGTCCTGCACGCTCGGCTCGCCGACCATCACCGGCTGGAAACGGCGCTCCAGAGCCGCGTCCTTCTCGATGTACTTGCGGTACTCGTCGAGCGTGGTGGCGCCGACGCAGCGCAGCTCTCCGCGGGCGAGCATCGGCTTGAGCAGGTTGGCGGCGTCGACGGCTCCCTGGGCGGCACCCGCACCGACGATCGTGTGCAGCTCGTCGAGGAACAGGATCACGCTGCCCTGCGCCTCTGAGACTTCCTTCAGCACACCCTTCAAGCGCTCCTCGAACTCGCCGCGGTAGACGGCACCCGCGATCAGCGCCCCCATATCCAGGGCGATCACGCGCCGCTCACGCAGCGACTCTGGCACGTCGCCCGAGACGACGCGCTGGGCCAGTCCCTCGACGATCGCGGTCTTGCCGACGCCGGGCTCGCCGATCAACACGGGGTTGTTCTTGGTGCGCCGCGAGAGCACCTGGATCACGCGACGGATCTCCTCGTCGCGCCCGATCACAGGGTCGAGCTTGCCCTGCTCGGCCAGCTCGGTGAGGTCCTTGCCGAAGCGCTCCAGCGGCTTCTGCTCATCCTCGGGAGGAGCCTGCATCGCAGGTCCACTTGGCGTCTGTCCGTTGGGTGGTGTCATCGCTGCTGCCTGCGAAACGGCGAGCGGGCGTCCGCTGCGCGTACGAGATCGGTGCCAGGGCGTGGACCCTGGAGCGGCACAAGCTCGGCGCGGAAGGAGCGGCGCACTTGCTCGAGCTCCTCGGCCAGTTCGACCTGGGCGCGCAGCGCTTGCAACTCCAGCTCCTCGATGCGAGCGTGCATCTGCTGCACCTCGGACTCCAGGTCGAGCACACGCTGCACACCGGCGAGGTTGAGTCCGAGCTCGCCCGTCATCTCGTGGATGCGACGCAGCCTCTCGACGTCGCGCTGGGAGTAAAGGCGCGTGCCCTTCGGCGAGCGCTTGGGCTCCACCAATCCGCGCGACTCGTACATACGCAAGGTTTGCGGGTGCATGTTCGCCAACTCGGCGGCAACCGAGATCATGAACACGCCGCGATCGGTCTCCACCTCGACACGTGTTACGCGCTTGCCGGTCACGAAGAGGACTCCGAGAACAACTTGGCACGTGGGTTGCCGTTCATCACCTTCGACAGCTCGTCCACGGCGGCACGCTGCTCGTCGCTCAGCTCGGAGGGCACGTCGAGCGTGAAGCGGTAGTGGATGTCACCGCGGTTCTTGCTACCCAGCTTGGGGGCCCCCTCACCGCGCAGGCGCTGGAGCTCGCCGTGGTGGGTGCCGGGCTTCACGCGCAGCGTCTTGGACCCGTCGAGCGTCGGCACACGCACCTCGGCACCGAGCAGCGCCTCGGGGATGCTCAGCGGCACCTCGACCTCGAGATTGTCGCCCTTGCGCTTGAAGGCTGGGGATGGATCGACGTGCGTGACCACGTACAGGTCGCCGGCCGGCCCGCCATGCGCACCCGCCTCGCCCTTGCCGGGCACGCGGATACGCGACCCCTCCTTGACGCCGGCGGGGATGTTGACGCGGAACTTCTTGACGGTGCGCACCGCGCCAGAGCCGTGACAGGTGGGGCACGGATCCTCGATCACCGTGCCAGAGCCGCCGCAGAGCGAGCAGGGCTGGGTGATCGAGAACATGCCCTGACCCTGACTCTCGATGCCGCGCCCTTCGCAACGCGGACAGACCTTCGGGGTCGTGCCAGGCTTGGCGCCGGTGCCGTGACAGGTGCCGCAGATGTTGCTGGTGGGCACCGAAAGCGGCACCTGCGCACCGGCGATCGACTGGTCGAAAGAGATGCGCACCTCGGTCTCCAGATCGCGCCCGCGCTGCGGGCGGTTGCGCGCGCGCCGGCCACCCGCAGCGCCCCCACCGGGCGCCGAGGACCCACCTCCACTGAACAGGTTGGAGAGGATGTCGCCCATCGAGGAGGCGTCGAAGTCGAAGTTGCCAAAGCCGCCGAAGCCGGGCCCGCCGGACGCTCCGCCCGCGAACGGACCGGTACCGTTGTCGTACTGCTTGCGCTTCTCCGGGTCGCCAAGCACGTCGTGCGCCTGGGAGATCTCCTTGAAGCGCTCCTCGGCCTGCTTGTCGTCGGGGTTGCGATCCGGGTGGTACTTGCGGGCAAGCTTGCGATAGGCCTTCTTGATGTCCTCGGCGCTCGCCTTCTTGTCCACTCCGAGCGTCTTGTAGTAGTCGGGACGGGTTGCCATTCATGCTCCGATCTGACTCGCGATCCGCTAGGCGGCCACGAGCACGCGCGCCGGTCGGATGATCGCCTCGCCCATGCGATAGCCGTTTTGGAAGACCTCGGCGACGGCGCCACTCACGGCCCCCTCCACCGGCTGCTGGGCGACCGCCTCGTGGAGATTCGGGTCGAATGCCTCGCCGAGCGGCGCGAACGCCTCGATGCCGAGACGCGCGAGCGCCGCGCTCAGCTCCGAGCGCACGAGCCGCACCCCCGCCAGCAGCGGGTCCTCGTCCTCAGCCGCCTCGATCGCACGGTCGAGGTTGTCAAGCGCCGGCAGCAACTCCTTGGCGAGTTTCACCACACCACGCTCCTGCGCGGCGCCCGCGTCGCGCGCAACACGCTTGCGGTAGTTCTCGAAATCGGCCTGCGTGCGCTGGGCAAGCGCCAGGTACTGGTCGCGCTCGGCGGCGGTCTTCACGAGCTCGTCGAGCTCCTCTGAGAGGGCTCCCGCGGGGTCGATCCCCTGATCGGGGATGGACTGTTGGGATGGAGAGGGGACGGTGGCCTCGCCGTCGTCGTGCTGCTCGACGTCCGGCGAGACCTCCTCGACCTCCTGCTCTACCTCCTCCATCAGCTCTTGCCCTCGTCGACCACCTCGGCGTCGACGACATCCTCCTCGGCGGAGGCACCGTTGTCCGTCGCCTCGCCTGAGGCACCGTCAGCTGAAGCGGCCGCGTCGGCCTGAGCCTTCTGGTACATCGCCTCGGAGACCGCGTGGAACGCTGTCTGCAGAGTCTCCGTACGAGCGTTGATCGCCGCCGGGTCCTCCGCCTCCAGCGACTCGCGCACCTCCTTGATCGCCTCTTCGATGCGACCCTTGGAGTCGGCATCGACCTGGTCGCCGAGGTCGGCGAGCTGGCGCTCGGCCTGGTAGGCGGCGTTCTCGCCGTTGTTGCGAGCCTCGGCAAGCTCGCGCGCCTTGCGATCCTCCTCGGCGTGGGACTCGGCGTCGGTGACCATCCGCTTGATCTCATCCTCTGAGAGCCCAGAGCCGGCCTTGATCTCGATCTTCTGCTCCTTGCCGGTGCCAAGGTCCTTGGCGGACACGTTGAGGATGCCGTTGGCGTCGATGTCGAAGGCGACTTCGATCTGCGGGATCCCGCGCGGCGCCGGTGGGATGCCGGTGAGCTGGAACTTGCCAAGCGACTTGTTGTACTGGGCCATCTCGCGCTCGCCTTGCAGCACGTGGATCTCGACCGAGGGCTGGTTGTCCTCGGCGGTCGAGAACACCTCACCCTTGCGCGTGGGGATCGTGGTGTTGCGCTCGATCAGCTTGGTCATCACGCCGCCCTTGGTCTCGATGCCGAGCGTCAGGGGTGTCACGTCGAGCAGCAGCACGTCCTTGACGTCGCCGGCGAGCACGCCCGCCTGGATCGCGGCGCCGACGGCAACCACCTCGTCCGGATTCACACCGCGGTGCGGATCCTTGCCGGTCAACTCCTTGACCTTCTCCTGCACGGCGGGCATACGCGTCATGCCGCCGACCAGCACGATGTGGTCGATCTCCTTGACGCCCTTGTCCTTGGCGTCGTCGATCGCCTGGCGCACGGGCGCCACCACACGATCCAGCAGCGCCGATGTCAACTCGGCCAGCTTGGCGCGCGTCAGGCGGGTGTCGAGGTGCTTGGGCCCGGAGGCGTCGGCCGTGATGAACGGCAGGTTGATCTGCGTCTCCTGGGTGGTGGACAGCTCGATCTTCGCCTTCTCGGCGGCCTCGTAAAGACGCTGTAGAGCCATCGGATCGGCTGAGAGGTCGATGCCCTGGTCGCGCTTGAAGTCGGCCACGAGCCAGTCGACGATCGCCTTGTCGAAGTTGTCGCCGCCGAGGTGGTTGTCGCCGGCGGTCGACTTGACCTCGAACACACCGTCGCCGATCTCTAGGACGGACACGTCGAAGGTGCCGCCGCCGAGGTCGAACACGAGGATCGTCTGGTCTGACTCCTTGTCGAGACCGTAGGCGAGCGAAGCCGCGGTCGGCTCGTTGATGATGCGCTTGACCTCCAGGTTGGCGATCTTGCCGGCGTCCTTGGTGGCCTGGCGCTGGTCGTCGTTGAAGTAGGCGGGGACCGTGATCACGGCCGAGTCGACCGTTTCGCCCAAGTACGCTTCGGCGTCGGTCTTGAGCTTCTGCAGGATCATCGCCGAGATCTCTGGCGGGGAGTACTGCTCGCCCGCCGCTTCGACGCGGGCGTCGCCGTTGGGGCCGGAGACGACCTTGTAGGGGACGATCGACTCCTCCTCGCGGACCTCGCCCTCCTTGCGCCCCATGAAGCGCTTGATCGAAAAGACGGTGTTCTGGGGGTTGGTGACGGCCTGGCGCTTGGCGACGGTGCCGACGAGGCGCTCACCGGAGGCGGTGAAGGCGACTACGGATGGGGTGGTGCGGCCGCCCTCGGCGTTCTCGATGACGGTGGGCTCGCCACCCTCGAGCACGGCCATGCACGAGTTCGTGGTGCCGAGGTCGATGCCTATGGTCTTGCCCATGGGTTGCTCCTTGCGTTAGGCGTGGTTCGAAAATCTGAGTGGAAGACTAGCAGATTATCTCCACGTGTCAAGTTGGCTTCATCGTGCGCGGGACGCTGCCAAACGCTGCGCAGTGCTCTCGCGTCACAGATTCGGTGAGTGCTTGCTTACCCATTGTCTGCGCCAAGCACACGCAAGATCCAGCCTCTCAAGACTGACGGCTGGGACACATCCGCGCAAGCGCGCACTCGCTGCACGCCGGAGTGCGCGCATGGCAGGTGCGGCGTCCGTGGCGCAAAAGGTTTACGTGAAACTCCAGCTCCTGACCGGTGGGCGTGAGCGCGAGCATCTGGTCGTGCAGCTCCTCAAACGGTGCCCCTGGGCGAAACAGGCGCAGGCGCGTGCCCACACGCGAGACGTGCGTGTCCACCGGAACATCAGGCAGTCCGTAGGAGAAGAGCAGCACGCAGGCCGCCGTCTTACGCCCTACCCCAGGGAGCGCGCACAGGTAGTCGCGACTTTCGGCCAGTGGCGCCTCACGCATCCAATCCAGCGACAGCGGATCCTCGGGGTCGCGCGCCGAGCTCGAGATCGCGGCAAGGATCGCCTGAATACGTGCCGACTTGACCTTGGAGATACCGCCCGGGCGGATCGCCTCCTCGACCTCTGCGACCGGGGCGCCAAGCACCGCCGCATAGTCGATCGGCTCAGCCGGCGCGGCGAAACGCTCGCGCAGGCGCAGGAAGGCCACATCGCGGTTGCGGTCGTTGGTGCTCTGCGAGAGGACCGTCATGATCAGCTCGTCGAGCGGGCGCCCATGAGGCGCCATGCGCGGGATGCCGTACAGCTCGCGCAGCCGATCGCGAATGCGCGCTACGCGCGCCGGCGGCGGGCGCTTCCAAGCTCCGTTTGACACGGAGCTACGGTAGTCGCAAAACACGCGTGCGGGGGCCTCGAACGCTGGCCGCGCGCGCCGGCAAGACGCGCGGGTCCCTCAGGTCGTGGCAGCCGGCACTACGTGTACGCGCAGGCCCCCTGTACGTGGCAAGCGGACCGCTAAGGCCCCCTTGTACGTGACAAGCGAACCGCACATGCACGCACAGGCCCCTACGCAAACGGACGCCGAACCTACACGCGGGGGCCTCAGGGCCTGGCAGCAAGCGCGGCGTGCACCCGCTCTCCCTGCTCGGTGAGCACCCATGCGTTCGGTGCGCCCGTGCCAGGGGCGGCACTCTTGTTGAGGACCAGTCCAAGCTTCTCCAACCGCGCCAGCAGCTTGGAGATCTGTCCCTGGTCGCCAACTCCGGCGCGTACCGCGACGCCGCGGTTGGAGTCGCCCGGCTGGGCAGCGACCGCCAACAGCACTCGCACCGTCCGGTATGTGAGCCGCATGTCCAGCTGACTGAGTGGATCACGCTCGGCACGCTTGGTCTTGGGCGCCTTCGGGACGGGCCTGGAGAGCTCCCTTTGGGCGACCGCTGCTCCCAGGTATGGGAGCACGATCATGCTCGCAAGCGGTCCCGTGAGCTCGAGGAAGGAGCCCGGGCTCTCCGCCAACAGGCGCGCGTGCAAAATCGAGAGCACTCCACCGACAATGCCCTCGGCGGTCAGCGATGGCGTCTGCTTGCCGGCCTTGACTTCCGTGTTCGCCTTCGTCGACGAAGGCGATCAACCGCTCGATCGCGGCTCGTCGGCGCGAGGACGCGCTGTCTCGCCGGCCGCAAGCGACTCCACGATCAACAGCCGGCCCGTGCGCACGCTCGCGCTCCAGGAAGGCGAGCAGCGCAGTGAGCGAACCGCGCATGCGATCCACCCACCTTGCCTCCTCGTCGTAACCGTCGAGCACGTAGCGACAGGCGCGGGCGAGGCCCTCGTCGAGGGCCTCGAGGAAGCACTCTTCGCGGTCTGAGTAGATCTCATAGAACGTGCGGCGCGACACGCCCGCGCGCTCGACCACGTGTGCGACGGTCACGTCGGCCACACCATGCTCCGCGCAAACGTCGATCATCGCGGCGAGCAGGCGCGCGCGCTGGATCTCGGCTACGCGCTCGCGTCCAAGTTCGCGTACCTCGCCGTCGCCGACCGAGCGGCTGGGCGCGCCGCTCGCGCCGCTCGCGCCGCGCGTCATCGTTTGGGTGCCTGACGGCGTCCGTCGTCTGCCGGCCATCTCATCCTCTTCTTTGCGTTGGCCTTGGCTTTGGTATGTGGCAGCCGGTGACGTCTATCGGTGTTACGAGTGATTCGACGCCGCGTAGAGGGCGCCATTCTGTTCGCGCAGGAGGACCCGCGTCTGTTCGCGTGCGAACACTTGAAGACATTGAAGACGCGCGCCAATCTAAACCACAACTGGCAGATTGTCAAGTGCCTGTTCATAAAGGTCGCTAGTCTTCCAGGCTCCGTCGCCGCCAATCCGCCCAGCGATACGCCGCCAGCATCCCGGTGTCGCTATATCCTCGCGAGGTGCCCGCGGTCGAGGAGAACAGTGGCGAGATCGGCGAGCTGCCCGTGTTCTGGCGCAGCGCACCGGCAGATCGCACAGGATCCGGCCCCGGACTGCCCCCGCGATCTACCTGCACGGAGTGCCGAGTAGCTCCGACGGACTGGGTCGGATTCCTGCAGCGCAGCGGTGGGCTGGCTCCAGACCTGCCCGGCTTTGGACGCTCCGGCAAGCCCGGCTACCTGCAGTACACGATCGACGAGTACGCGGGCTTCATCGAGCGCTTCCTGGACATGCTGGAGCGTCGAGCGTGTGCGCATGCTCGTGCACGACTGGGGCGCCGTGGGACTCGCGTTCGCCCAGGCGCATCCCGAGCGGGTCGAGCGGCTGGTCGTTTGCAACGCCGTGCCGTTGCTTGCCCGACTATGAATGGCACCGCACGGCGCGCATGTGGCGCACGCCACTGCTGGGAGAGATCGCGATGGGCGCCACCACTCGCCGTGTGTTGAAGCGCTCGACGCGCGCGGCGAACGTCGCGCCCGGCCCGCTACCCGACGCATGGATCGACTCGGTGATGGAGCATTTCGACCAGGGCACGCAGCGCGCGATCCTGCGGCTGTATCGCAGCTCCCCGAGCGAGGCGCTCGCGAAGGCCGGCGAGCAGCTCGAGCCTGCTGCGGATGCCCTCGCTCGTGCTGTGGGGCATGCAGGATCCCTACATACCCGAGCGCTTCGCCGAGCGCCTATGCGCGGGCGCTACCCGAGAGCGAGCTGGTCGAGCTCGCAGACGCCGGACACTGGTGGTGGCTGGATCGCCCCGACGCGATCGAGCGGGTCGTCGAGTTCCTGAGCGCCGCCTGAGAGCGGATCGGAGCGCTGAGCGATGACGACGCCCAGCGCAGCGCCATCCAGCAGGAGCTTCACGCGCACCCGAGCAGCGGCCGCCTGTCGGCTCACCCCTACGCTGCCTGACGGTGGCGATCCCGCTCACGCTGACCTACCTGATCGTCTCGCCGCCTGCGGGCGATCTGGCGGCCGCGACCTACCGCAGCGCGCTGTTCGGGCGCGCGGGCTTCACCAGCCTGGGACACCGGCTGGTATGCGGCGCACGGCCACTGGCTACCGGGCTATTCGCTGCTCTCGCCCGCGCTGGGATGGCTGCTCGGCGTGCACGTGCTGCTGGTGCTCTCGGCGATCGTCGCGTGCGTGCTGTTCGCGCTGATCGCGCGGCAGGCGTATTCGAGGAGACTGCGGCGCGCATCGCCGCGGTGACGTTCGCGGTCGGCTTCTGCGTCGAGCTGCTTTCCGGGCGGGTGCCCTACGACCTCGGCTTTGCAATCGGGCTCGGTGCCGTGCTCGCACTGATGCGAGGCGCTACGCCGCTTGCGCTGGTGCTCGCCGTGGCGACGAGCGTGGCCAGCCCCGTGGCGGGAGCGTTTCTGGCGATGGCGGGAGTGGCCGGAGCACTCGCCGGAGCACTCGAGGAAAGGGCCGCCCGTCCGCGCGCGCACGGGGCATGGCCCGACGAGCGCACCACAACCCACCTCGCGCTCGACCGACTTGCCCGTCACTGCCTCGCGCTCACGGCGGCATCGCTGACGCCGATCGTCGTACTCAGCATCGCCTTCCCCGAAGGCGGCTACGAGCCGTTCGCTCCCTCGCTCTTTTGGATGAGCCTCGGCGGGGTGCTGCTGATCGCACTGCTGCTCCCGCAAGGGCCGCTGAGTGCGCGCGGACGGCGCGTGGTGCGCGTCGGCGCCGCCCTGTATGCGCTGGCGCTGATCGGCTCGTTCGCGATCGCCTCTCCGCTCGGAGGCAATGTCGCTCGCCTCGGCCCGCCGCTGGCAGCCCCACTGATGGCCGGTGTGCTGTGGGAACATCGGCGCGCGGCCTTGCTGTGGCTTGCGCCACTGCTTGTGTACTGGCAGCTGGTGACGCCGATCAACGACGTCGCCGCGAGTGTTGGCAACCCGTCGGCGAGCGCTACCTACTACACGCCGCTGCTCGCAGAGCTGGAGCGTCTGCGCCACGGCGCACCGACGATCGTCGAGGTGCCGCTGTTGGAATCCCACTGGGAAGCGGCCTACCTCCCAGGACACGACGGCATTTCCTTGGCACGCGGCTGGGATCGCCAGCTGGACACGCTCTACGGCGCGATCTTCTACCGCAAGACGCTCAGTCCGGCGGCGTATCGCGCTTGGCTTTCGGAAAACAAGGTCTACTACGTGGCGCTCGCCGACGCTCCCCTGGATAGCGCAGGTCGTTTGGAGGGGAAGCTGGTTGCCCATGGACTGCCGTATTTGCGCGAGCTTTGGCACTCTGCGCACTGGCGCCTCTACCGGGTGATGGGCTAGGCTTTTCCCGATGTTCGCTCGGCTGCAGGCACGCGTCATGCCGAATGGCTGGCAGGATCTGCTGCGCCAGATCGCGCTGGTCGGCTTGGCTTACGGCGCGTACAGCCTCGTGCGCGGCCTCGTCTCCGGGGACACTACGAGCGCCTTTCAACATGCGCGCGACCTGATCGGGGTGGAGCGCTCGCTGCATGTGTTCGTCGAGCCGAGTATCCAGGCCTGGGCTTCCAGCAGCCATCTGCTGATGGACTTCTCCAGCTGGCTGTACGTGAACGCGCAGACCTCGATCACACTCGCGGCGCTGATCTACCTGTATGTGCGCCACAACCGCTCGTTCTACTTCGTGCGCAACATGTTCGCGATCGCGATGCTGATCGCCTTGGTGGGATATGCGGTGTTCCCGACCGCGCCGCCGCGCTTCTTGCCCGAGTGGGGATTCATCGACTCGGTGTCGGATCTGACCGGGGTACATGTGTCGCACGCAAGCGCCTCGATGAACACGCTGTTCAACCCATATGCGGCGGTACCCTCCATGCACGTGGCGTTTGCGCTGATGATCGGCTGGCCGCTCGCCTCGCTGTCGCGCACACGTGCGGCGGCCGTGCTGTGGCGACTGTACCCGCTGCTGATCGCGTTTGTGATCATCGCCACCGCCAACCACTTCATCATCGATGCGCTACTCGGGGCCTTGACGGCAGGCGTATCGGCACTGGGGGCGCGACGCCTGGCCCGGATGAGACCGTCGGCGTGGCGCTTTGGCCCGGAGCCGGCCGGAGCCGGGTAGGGTTCGACGCCACGGTCGATGCCTCCATCTCCCCCCTCTCATAGACAGCCCACCCTGCGTCGCCGCGCGCGCAGCGGCGCAGCTCGCACACGACGCAGTGGACGCGCGCCACTGACCGGCGCGCAGCGTCGAGAGCTGGTGCGTGAGCGACTGATCGAGTCGCGGCTAACGCCCAACGCGATCTCGCTGACCGGGCTGGCGCTGAATCTGGTGGCGGCCGTGCTCGTTTGGGAGCGGCTGTACTTCCTCGGTGGGATCGCCTTCATCGTGGGCTCGGTGATGGACACGCTCGACGGGCGCTACTCGCGCATGTCGGGCAAGGGCACGCCCTTCGGGGCGTTCCTGGACTCGACGCTGGATCGCATCGAGGAGGGGATCGTGCTGACGGCCGTAGCGGCGGATTTCGCGCGCGAAGGACGCTCCGGGGCCGCTGCCGCGGTGGTCGTGGCGGTGCTTGCCTCGCTGATGGTGTCCTACACGCGCGCACGGGCAGAGGCGCTTGGAGTGGAGTGCAAGGTGGGGATCGCCACGCGACCGGTTCGAGTCGTGATCCTCTCGATCGGCTTGATCTTCGCCAAGGGGGCTTCGCTTGGACACTTCAGCCTGCTGGGGCCGGCCGTGTACGTGCTGGCGGCGCTGAGCGTGATCACCGTCGCCCAGCGCGTTTGGCACGTCAAGCGCGCACTGTCTGTCACCTAAGACCCATGCCGGGGTAGTCTCCCCCGACCTCCACAAAGGACTGAGCAACTAGATGAGCATTCAACAGAGCAACGGGAGCAACGGCGCACCCCATGGAGGGGCACCCCCCATCACGGGGGGCAGGCAGGCTGCCTCCACAAACGGCAAGGCGCGCTACCAGCAGGACAAGGTGCGTGTCGCGATCATCGGCGTCGGCAACTGCGCCTCGGCCTTCGTACAGGGCGTGCACTACTACAAAGACGCCGACCCGAACCAGCTCGTGCCCGGGCTGATGCACGTCGACCTCGGCGGCTATCACATCAGCGACATCGAGTTCACCGCCGCGTTCGACATCGACGCCACGAAGGTGGGCAAGGATCTCGGCCAGGCGATCTGGGCCGGGCAGAACAACACGATGAAGTTCGCCAAGGTGCCAAAGAAGCTTGGCGTGCCCGTGTATCGCGGCATGACCCACGACGGCCTCGGCAAGTACCTCAAGCAGAAGATCAAAAAGGCTCCCGGCGAGACCGCCGACATCGTCAGCATCCTCAAGGAGACCCACACCGATGTGGTCGTCTCCTACCTGCCCGTCGGCAGCGAGGACGCGACCAAGTGGTATGTCGAGCAGATCCTCGAGGCTGGCTGCGGCTTCGTCAACTGCATTCCCGTGTTCATCGCCCGCGAGGACTACTGGGACAAGCGCTTCAAGAAGGCGAAACTGCCGATCGTCGGCGACGACATCAAGTCGCAGGTCGGAGCGACGATCGTGCACCGCACACTCGCGCGCCTGTTCGCCGACCGCGGCGTGAAGATGCTGCGCACCTCGCAGCTGAACGTCGGTGGCAACATGGACTTCTACAACATGCTCGAGCGCGAGCGGCTGGAGTCCAAGAAGATCTCAAAGACCAACGCGGTCACCTCGATCATGGACGAGCAGCTGCCCGCCGAGGACGTGTACATCGGGCCCTCGGACTACGTTCCCTGGCTGAGCGACCGCAAGTGGGCGCACATCCGCGTGGAGGGCCAGGCATTCGGCGATGTGCCACTGAACCTGGAGATGAAGCTCGAGGTGTGGGACTCGCCCAACTCCGCCGGCATCGTGATCGACGCGGTGCGCTGCTGCAAGCTGGCGCTGAACAACGGCATCGGTGGCCAGCTGGACGGGCCGTCGAGCTATCTGATGAAGAGCCCGCACAACCAGCGGCCCGACAACCTGGCGCGCGAGGAGACCGAGAAGTTCATCGCCAAGCACACAAGGATGAAAGTCCCACCCACCCGCGCCAGGCCAAAGGGACGCACCGCGCCTGTCAAGAAGGCCGCCGCCAGATCGACGTAGGCGAGCATAATGGTGGGGTGAGCGCCCCACCAACGTTCTCGATCGCTCAGGTCACGCCGTATCCCTGGGAGGCTCAGGACAACGAAGTCAACGCGCAGATAGCGCGACTTGCGCGCGAGCTTTCCGAGCGCGGGCACAAGCTGCTGATCCTCGCGCCCTCGCGCTCGCCCGAGCGTGTGCGCGAGTCACGCCGCGAACTACGGGCCGCGAAGTCAAAACCGGAGCGTCTGCTGGACGACACCGACAAAGACGAGCCGCGGGTACTCGCGATCGGTGAGGTCCTGGATGTTCCCAGCTCCTCGGGGCGTCGTCCACGCGCGCTGCCGGTCGACGTCGCGCGCACCTTGGAGGATCTGCTGGGCAGGATGCCGCTCGACTTCGTGCACGTACACGAGCCGTTCGCGCCCAGCGCGTCAAGCACGGCCCTGCGCTACTCGCGCGCGCTCAACGTGGGCTCATTCCATACGCCCACCGAGCGGCTCCTGTCCACGACGGTTGCACGGCGTTTCGTCGAGAGCTTCTTCGGGCGGCTCGACGCTCGCATTGCCAGTCGCAGGGACACCGCCGAGTTGATGGCGCGCTATTTCCCGGCCGACTATCGAATCATTGCCGAGGACTCAATCGAGGCTGGGGATGATGGGGATGGAGGGGCGTTCCCGCACGATGACTTGGCTGGTCTGGTCACAAACGTGGAGTCGATATATCGCGAACTGGCTGCCCGTCGTCATGACCCA
Source organism: uncultured Solirubrobacterales bacterium (assembly GCA_963725265.1). Lineage (GTDB taxonomy): Bacteria > Actinomycetota > Thermoleophilia > Solirubrobacterales > Solirubrobacteraceae > Palsa-744. Next base: position 99,454 of record CAVRXP010000001.1, on the reverse strand, counting down.
GGCGGTGACCCGGTCCTGCGCCGGCGCCTGGCGCGGCGCCGGCTTATCGACGTGGATTTGCACATGCACACCGACCACTCCGGCGACTGCGAAACGCCGGTCGAGGTGCTCTTGGCGACGGCCAAAGAGGTCGGCCTGGGGGCGATCGCCGTCACCGACCACAACGAGATCTCAGGAGCCTTGGAGGCACGTGAGAAGGCCAAGGCGGCCGGCGTAAAGGTGATTGTGGGCGAGGAGGTCAAGACCGCCGAGCAAGGGGAGGTGATCGGCCTGTTCATCGAGGAGAAGATTCCCCGCGGGTTGAGCCTGGCCGAGACCGTCGCCGAGATCAAGCGCCAAGGCGGACTTGTGTACGTGCCGCATCCCTTCGACCGTATGCACGCGGTGCCAGACTACGAGCACTTGCCCGAGATCCTCGACGACATCGACGCGATCGAGGTGTTCAACCCGCGTGTGGCGATCGGCGCGTTCAACGAGGAGGCAGTGCGATTCGCCGCCAAGTACCGGATCGTGGCGGGCGCCGGCTCGGACTCGCATGTGGCTCAAGGTCTTGGCTCGGTGCGCATAAGAATGCGCGACTTCGACGGTCCACGGGAGTTTTTGCAGTCGTTGCGCGACGCGGAGATCACGACCAAGCCGTCGAGCCTTATCTACGTGCAGGCTCTGAAGTTCCTGCAGACGAAGGCAACCCCGGCGTCCGCCAGGCGCGCCAGCCGCGACCGGCGCGTGCGACGAGCTACGCGCGGCAGCGGAGGCCCAAGGACATGACCGTTTGCGACAGTAAAGAATGTTCGTCGTGGCGCAAGTAGTGATGCACGCGCAAGGACAACACGGGCCGCCGTCTAATCCTTCCGCGTCGATGCCCGCTACAGATGACGAGATCCGCGAGAAGTACCTCGAGCGGGCGATCAGGGAGCTCAATGCTCTTACACGGGAGCTGCAGAGCTGCCCGCACTGCCCGCGTGGGCAACTGATGCCGGTGCTCGGCTCCGGACATCCGCAGGCGGACATCATGCTTCTAAAGCACGCACCGCTGCCATCTGAGGTCGAGGAGGGCGTCGCCTTCTACGGGCGCTCGGGCGGGGCGCTGATGAAGTCGTTCAAGCGGTTGTCGATCGATCCGCTTGCCGTTTACGGGACGCTCTGTGTGAAGTGCCCGCTGGCCGATGCCTCGATGGCCGATCCGGAATGCGTGGCGCGCGTGATTGCGGAGATCGCGATCGTGCAGCCGCGGATTGTCGTGGTCATGGGGGGCGAGGCACTTGCCGCACTGAATGAGCTCGAGATCCCACTCGCGCGCCCACTGGAGCCGCGCCTGGGTGAGATTCAGCAGCTCACGCCGAGCACCGACGCTCTGTACGTGCCGAACATCGACGAGTCGCTGGACGAGCAGGACGCCAAGCGCTCGTTCTGGGGGGCTTTCAGAACGCTTGGGGATTGGTACGCAGCGCAGCCGCCCTACTGACCGGCGGCCAGTTCGGCGGGGGTACGGGATCGGCGGCATCGTCCGGGATGTCGATCAAAAAATCTGGATTCCTTCCGCACAGAATCATTACATCCAACAAAGAACTCAAAAAAAAGAGTCCACCCCCAGGGTCCTCTAAGGCTCGATCCTAAGCCTCTAACCTGCGGTCCCAAGCCCCTAGACCCGAGGTCCCAAGCCTCTAACCTGCGGTCCCAAGCCCCTAGACCCGAGGTCCCAAGCCCTCAAAACCCGCGGTCCCAAGCCCCCTAAGACCCCGGCGCGTTAGAGCAAGAGCACGATCTTGCCGAGCTTGCCGCCGGCCGCAAAGCGGTCGTAGGCCGCGGCCGCATCCTCCAGCGCAAACGTCTCGGCGACCGGCACCGTCAGCTGACCCCTCTCGAACAGTGGCAGCGCCTCCCGCTCCAAGTGGCGCGCGGCCAAGGCCTTCTCCTCCAGCGGACGCGCGCGCAGCGTGGAGCCGTGGATGCGGGCGCGCTTGGCCATGAGCGCGAGCAGGTTCAGCTCGGCCTTGACGCCCGCCGACACGCCGATCACGCAGATCCGCCCGCCGGTGGCAAGAGCCTTCAGATTGTCCGCCAGGTTCGGCGCTCCTACAAGCTCGAGGATCACATCGAACGGGGGGCACTCGGCGAAGTCCTCGGGTGCGACCACCTCGGCACCCAACGCCGCCACCTGCTCGCGCGACTCTTCGCGGCGCACGCTCGCCGTGACGTGCGCGCCCGTGGCTTTGGCAAGCTGGATCGCGGCCGTTCCGACGCCGCCCGCTGCCCCGTGCACGAGCAGGCGCTCACCGGGGCGCAAGGCCGCCTGGGTGAAGAGGGCGTCGTGGGCGGTCGTGAACGTCTCCGGCAGGCCGCCGGCTGCAGCCCAGTCGAGCACCGCCGGGACCGGCATCAGCTGGCGCTCGTGCACGACCGCTAGCTCGGCCTGGCCTCCGCCGCCGACGATCGCCATCACGCGGTCCCCCTCGGCAAAGCGCGACGAGCCAAGGCCGAGCGCTTGCACCTCCCCTGCCAACTCCATGCCCGGGATGTCCGGCGGCGAGCCGGGTGGCGCGGGATAAAGGCCACGGCGCTGCATCATGTCGGCGCCGTTCAGGCCGGCCGAGCGCACGCGTACGAGCACTTCGCCGGCACCGGGCTCGGGGGCCGGGTGCTCCTCAACGAGGATCTCTCCGTCGCGAATCGTGGCAGCGCGCATGTGGCGCAACCCTAGCGCGTGGCCAGCGCCGCGACCGGGGCCTTGGAGTGGCGCCTACGGTCGGCGCGTCATCTGCGGCGCTGAGCTCACGTTGGCGCCTGCACCGCCTGCGGCGGGCGGATCATCAGCCACAGTGGCGGGCTCCCGCCGACGCGCAGCTCTTTGACGTGTTGGAAGCCCAGGCGCTCGTATAGCGCGGCGCTGCGAACGCTGGATGCCTCGATGTACGCCGGCACGCGCTCGCGGTCGCAGCGGTCGAGGGTCGGGCGCATCAGAGCGCTGCCGAGACCTCTGCCCTGCATATCCGGGTGCACGCCGATGTCACGGACGTAATAGTGCGGGGGACGGAGTTCGCGCGCGTGGCGCCACTCCATCGCCATGCCCATCCTCGCCGCCCGGGGCATGCGGACCCCGAAGGCACTGCCGTGCAACAGGGTGGTACGCGGTGGCACGCGCCACTTGCCGGGTGGCAACGTCAGCGCTGCGCCGGCGAGATCGCCTGTCGTCCACACTCGCCCATGCGGCAAGGCGTAGTGGCCCAGATCGAGCCCGAAGTAACGCCGCAAGCGCGCAAGTCGCTTGCCGTCGTCGGGCATCAACCACGAGAAGACCGGGTCGTCGAAGAAAGCCTCCGCGAGTACCGTCTTCAGGCGGCCGACATCCTCGGCGGTTGCCGGGCGCATGTCGGGGTCGGCAGGCCGGCCCGTCCCGGGATCGGCGGACGCACCCGTCCCAAGGTCGGCGGACGGACGCATCCCGGGACCGGTGTGCAGGCGCGCCTGCACACCATCGGCAAGGTTTGATGTGCTCTCAGCCATTCTTTGCTCCCTTCCTTTTGGTAGCCGACTTTTGCGAGGTGATCGCACTCTGCGGCTCGACCGCGCTCGGGTCCTCGCGGATGAGCGCTTCGAAAGCCTTGAAGATCAGTACGAGCATGTCCCCGAACAGGGCGTCGGGAATCGCCTCCGGGTCAGCCAGCTTCTCGAACGCCAGGCCGTTGGCGAGCGCGTTGATCAGCTGTCCCACAAACAGTGCCGCCTCGGCGTGCGGCGGCTGACCATGGCGCTCCGCCGTCTCCATGAACAGCCGGCCGCTGGCCGAGCGGAGCGCCGCGAGCCGTCCAGCCAAGCGCTCCCGAAGCACCGATTCGCGGATCGCGTAGGACCAGAACTCCATCAACAAAGGGAAATAATCTGGGCGCTCGCGCAGTATTTCCATCCAGTGATCCGCCGCTCCGCGAACCTGCTGTTCTAGCGTCGCTCCCTCGGCGACGATCTGCGAGTAGTCGCCGACATCGGTGGCGATCCGCTCCTCGAATAGGGCCAGGAAAAGGTCCTCCTTGCCGGCGAAGTTCGAATACAGGGCGCCCGTCGTGGCGCCAGCCTCACGCGCGAGCTCATCGACCGAGGCGCCGTGAAAGCCGCTGCGGGCGAATACGGCTTCGGCGCTGTCGAGCAGGCGGCGGCGGGTGAGCGCCTTCTGCTCGTCGCGAAGAGAGGGTCGGGACGCGTCTGCCATATGCATCATTATTTCAGATAATGAGTACTATGTCAAGATAGCGAGCGCTATCCTTAGGTTGCGCCGACTTACGTACGCTCGAACAACGCCACGCACTCGATGTGCGGCGTCTGCGGGAACATGTCCACCGGGCGCACCCTGACCAGGCGCCAGCCCGCCTCGACCAGTTGCGCTGCGTTGGGGGCCAGCGTCGTCGGGTTGCACGAGACGTACACGATGCGCTTGGGCGAGGCTTCGATTATGCGACGCACGACCTTCTGCGAGAGGCCGGCGCGCGGCGGGTCGACGACCACGACGTCGGGCTTGCTGGCGCGCTCGATTAGCTCCGGCAATGCCAGGCGGGCGTCGCCTGCGAAGAAGTGGGCATTGGTCACGTCGTTGCGCTTGGCCGCGGCAATCGCATCCGCAACCGCCTGCTCGATTATCTCGATCCCCCACAGCTCACCGGCACGCGGGGCCAGCGTGAGCGCGATTGTGCCGATCCCGCAGTAGAGGTCGTATACACGCTCCCAACCCTCCAAGGCCGCGTACTCGGCGACGAATCCGTAGAGCACCTCCGCCATCTCCGTGTTGGTCTGAAAGAACGCTTCGCAGGAGATGCGCAGGTCCAGTTCGCTTGTGCCCTTTAGGGTGCCTAGGCGCTCGGGCAGCTCTGCCTCGCCCCACACAAGCTCGGTCTCCCCGCCGGCTGTGGTCTCCGCGAGCGAGGAGGAACGTGTCCACAGCACACCGCTGAGCACGTCCTCGCCCAGCTCGGCGGCGAGCGCCATGGCGAGCGAGCCTGCGTCCAACTCGCCATCGGTGCTGACGAGACGGATCTGGAGCTTGCCGCTGTGGCGTCCTTCGCGCACGACCAGGTTGCGCAGCAACGGCGAGGGGGAGGAGGCGATGCTCTCGCGACGGCGATCCCACGCTTCGAAACCCTGCGATCGCGCCCAGGTGAGCGAAACGTCGCGGGCCTTGTTGCCGATCTCCGAGGCCAACAGGCAGTCCTCGATCGGATCGACGCGCTTCCAGCCGCCGGGGGCGTGGAAGCCGCACACGAGGGAGCCGGCATCGTCTTGGCCGAATGAATACTCGAGCTTGTTGCGGTAACGCCACTGCGCGAGCGCCGGGACGATCTCCTCCAGCTCGAAACCGTCGAGCTTGCCGATACGCCGCAGGGCGTCGTCCACCTGTTCTTGCTTGATCTGCAGCTGGCGCTCATAGGGCAAGACCTGCCAGGCCACGCCCGGATGCTTTGCGGTCGGCTCGATGCGCTCGGGACCCGGGCTCAGCACCTCGATCATGCGCGCATGGGCATAGCTGCGCTTGCGCTTGGCGACGACCGCACGTACCCGATCGCCGGGGATCGCACCCGAGACGAACACGACATAGCCGCTGTGTGGCCCTGATGGGGTATCGCCGCCTGCCTGTACCCCTTCATGGGGGGTGCCCGGAAGGGTGAGCCGCGCCACACCCTCGCCGCCGTGGGCAAGCGCGTCTATCGTCAGTTCCAGTTCCTCACCCCGCTCGGGGCGTTTGGGCAGCGGCGGCGAGGAGCCCACAGCGGGCGCCTGCGCGTCGAGGCCGTTGGCGGCCAGCTTGGCGCCGGTCGCGCTCATCACGATCGCGGCTCGACCAACAGCTCCAGCAGCGCCTTCTGCGCGTGCCGGCGGTTCTCGGCCTGATCCCAGATGCGCTGGCGAGGGCCGTAGAGCACCTCTGTCGTGATCTCCTCGCCCGGATGCGCAGGCAGGCAGTGCAAGGCGATCGCGTCCGTGGCCGCCACGTCTAGCAGCGCGTCGTCGATCCTGTACGGCGCCAACGCTCCGCGCCGTTGCTCTGCCGTGTCCTCGTCGCCCATGCTCACCCACACGTCGGTGTACAGAGCGTGCGCGCCACTGGCCGCCTCCAGCGGGTCTTGATAGAGCGTCAGCGAACCCTCCGCGCCCGGCGGCAGCGACAGGTCGTCCTCGAGCGCATAGCCCGGCGGCGAGGCGATCGCCACGTCCATACCGGCGATCGTGCCCAAAGTCGCCAGCGAGCGGGCCACGTTCGTGCCGTCGCCGACATAGGCTAGGCGCAGTCCGCTGAGGCTGCCAAAGCTCTCGCGCATCGTCACCAGGTCCGCCAACGCCTGGCACGGGTGGTGCAGGGCCGTGAGCATGTTGATCACGGGAACCGAGCTGTAGCGCGCGAGCTCTTCCAGCAGCGAGTCGGGGCCCGTGCGCACCGCGATCGCCGCCACCTGGCGGGAGAGCACCAATGCCGTGTCGCGCGGGGACTCGCCGCGCGAGAGCTGCATCTCGCCGGAGCGCAACACCACCGCATGGCCGCCCAGCTCGTGCACGCCCATCTCGAAGGAGACCCGCGTGCGCGTCGAGGGCTTCTCGAAGATCAGCGCCACGCCGCGGCCGGCCAGCGCGCGCGAGGACAGCGGAGCCGCCTTCAGCTCGATCGCGCGGTCCAGCAACGCGTCCAGCTCTGCCGCGCTAAGCTCGGCGCCTGTGAGGAAGTGGGGAGCCACAGTCCGTCAGTTTATGGGGCCGGTCGCGATCGTCTGCGCGGCGGCGCTGCTGGTGGCCGGCTGCGGGTCGGGCAAATCGAGCACGACCGGCACGTCTGGCACGGCGAGCAGCGCCACGACCGCGACGGTCAAGGGAGGGCTGACCGTGCCCGGCAAGATCAACTACGCGAGCCCGCCCGCGAACGCTCCCGTGCAGAGCGGCGTCGTCAAGATCACCTACCGCGAATTCTCGATCGAACCGGACACGCTTAAGGCCAAGGTGGGCAGCACGCTCAAGTGGACCAACGAAAACACCGAAAAGTGCAACGTCAAGAGCGAGGGCGGGGCCTACACGTTCGACTCCGGCGAGCTCAAGGGGGAAGGCGGTACCTTCGAACTCAAGCTCGAGGAGCCCGGCACGATCCACTACGAGTGCACGGCCTACCCGACCACGATGAACGGCACGATCGAAGTCGTGGAATAGCGAAAGCGCGAGTGCCCGCACGCGCGCGCGGGCATCGCCTTTTTGGAATGTGTTTCAGAACGAGCGCGTGGCGGATGCTCACAGTTCGTGAACGCGGGCGTCTTGGCTCGTCTTTGGACGATCCTCACAACACCCCCTTGTGGGAGCCCGCCCGCCGACGCGCTCAGGCCGACGAAGGGAACTCCGCGACTCCCACCTGCGGACTCGACGCCGTCGCATAGGTACGTCGCGGGATCCGGCCGGCACCGCGCGCCAGCAGTCCCGCCTCCACCGCGCGGCGCATCGCACCCGCCATCGCCACAGGGGACTGGGCGCGCGAGATCGCGCTGGCAACCATCACTGCATCGCAGCCCAGCTCCATCGCCAGCGCGGCGTCCGAGGCGGTACCGACACCCGCGTCCAGCACCACCGGGACGTCTACGGCTTCGCGGATCAAGCTGATGTTGTACGGGTTGCGGATGCCCATGCCGCTGCCGATCGGGGCGCCCAGGGGCATCACCGCGGCGCAGCCCACGTCCACCAGACGGCGCGCCAGCACCGGGTCGTCGGTCGTGTAGGGGAGCACGACGAAGCCGTCGTCCACGAGCAGCTCCGCTGCACGCAACAGCTCCGGAGCGTCGGGCAGGAGCGTGGTCTCGTCGCCGATCACCTCGAGCTTGATCCAGTCGGTCGCAAACGCCTCGCGCGCCAGCTTGGCGGTCAGCACCGCGTCGCGGGCGGTGAAACAGCCCGCGGTGTTCGGGAGCAGCTCGACGGGCTCTCGCTCGAGCACATCCAGCAGCGAGCCGCGACGATCGAGGTCTCCACCCGTCCCGACGCGCCGCAATGCGAGCGTCACCAGCTCCGTCCCGCTCGCGCGGATCGACTCGGCGAGCAGCTCCAGCGAAGGGAAGCCGCCGCTGCCGAGCAGCAGCCGCGAGTGCAGCGTGCGTCCGGCGATTGTGAGCTGCTCGCCCACCAGCGGGTCGGCGAGGGAGATCGGGACGTGTCCGTTCTTGGGGTCGGCCATGCTCAGATCATCCTCCCTGCATCGCCCTCAGCACCTCCACATGCGCGCCGTCGGCAATCGCGAACGTGCTCCAGCCAGCGCGCGGCACGACCTCGCCATCGACCGCCACTGCTACCCCGCGCGCGTCCGGCTCCAGGGCGAGCAGCAGCAAGACACCCGCCAAGGTTTGCCCGCGGAGATCATCGCGCGGAGTGCCGTTGAGGTAGATCATGTTGTGGAGGGGATCGGCTCGTGCCCGATCGTCTCACCGCGCAACGCGCGAGTCACAAGCTCGGCCGTGAGCGGCGCCAGCAGGATCCCGTTGCGGTGGTGCCCGGTGGCCCATATCAATCCCTCGATCGCTCCCGCCCCGACGATCGGCATATTGTCGGGCGTGCCCGGACGATATCCGACGCTCAGCTCCTCGATCCGCAGCTCTTCTATACCGGGCACTAGCTCGTGCCCATCGCGCAACAGCTCATATACCCCACCCGCTGTCGCGCATGGGTCAAAGCCGCGCTCCTCCATTGTCGCGCCCAGCACGTAGCGACCATCGCCGCGCGGGACGAGATAGCCGCCCTGAAAGCGCACGACCCGCTGCAATAGTCCCGGGCCGGCGGGATCGCACAAGCGCATGATCTGACCCTTCACGGGGCGCACGGGCACACCGGCGCCCTCGGGCAAGCCGGGCAAGCCACCGCTCCATGCGCCCATCGCCACGACCACCTCGCGCGCGTAGATCGATTCGCACGGCCCTTTCTCCTCGAAAACATCCCCGTCCGCGCCGCCGTGACGTTCGACATCCCCCGTGCCCTCCCGCGACACCCGCACCCCGACGACACGCTTGGCTTGTGTGTCGAGCTCGAGACCGAGCACCTGCGTGTGCTCGCACACCAGCACGCCCTCCAGCTCGCACGCACGCCGCAGCGCGCTCACGACATGGCGCGGGTCGACGCTGTGGTCCTCGGGCGCTTCGAGCGCCAGGCGCACCGTCGGCGCGAGCGAGGGCTCGCGTTCGCGCGCCTCGCTCGCGAGCAGGCGCACAGCGCGCAATCCGAGCGACTCGCGAAAGGTCAGTTGGCGCTCCAGCTCGCGCGCCTCGTCTGCGTCGCGCGCCACGACCAAAGTGCCGCTGCGGCGCAGAGGCACGTCGATGCCCGAAGCTCGCTCGAGCTCTTGCGCAAACTCGGGCCACATCGCCGCCGAGCGCATGCCCAGCTCGAGTAGGCGCCGGCCCGCCTCGCCGAACTCGACCTCGGCCACCGGCGCGAGCATTCCGGCCGCCACGTGTGTCGCGCCGGCTCCCAGCTTGTCGCGCTCCACCAACACGACCGACATGCCCAGCGCGCACGCCCGCCAGGCCACCGACAGTCCCACGATGCCGCCGCCGAGGACCGCCAGATCGATGGTGGATTCGCTCGTCGAGCCCATGGGTTGATGCTAGAGGGAGCCCGCGCCAAGGTCCTGCTACGCACGGATCGGATCGGCCAAACGTCCTTCGCCGCTCGCTGCGCGTCGCAATCTGACCGGCATCGGCGCCCGCAGGTGTCAGACTGGCGTGCGATGGCCCACCTGCGGCCCGTGCCCGACCCCGATGGCCAGCAGCGCCGAGCGCGCCTGGCTGCCGCGCGCCTGTACCTCGTATGCGATTGCATGCCTGGGGACCGCGACCTCAGCGATTTCCTGGCCGAGGCGATCTCGGGCGGTGTCGATGTGGTGCAGTTGCGCGAGAAGCACCTGGAGGACGAGTTCCTCGCCGAAGCGGCGAGCGTGGCCGCCGATGCCTGCGACGCGGGCGGCGCGCTGTTTATCCTCAACGACCGCCCGGATATCGCCGCGCTGGTGCGCGCCGACGGGGTGCACATCGGCCAGCAGGACGTGCCTGTGGCCGAAGCACGCAAGATCGTCGGACCCGACATGCTCATCGGTCTATCCACGCATAGCCCGAGCGAGATCGACGCCGCCGTGGCAGTCACCGCCGATGGCGCCCCGTATGTCGATTACATCGGGGTCGGGCCCGTGCACGCAACCCCAACCAAGCTCGGCCGCCCGCCTGTCGGCACCGAGCTGGTCAGCTACGCCTCCGCGCACGCCCAGGTTCCCTTCTTCGCGATCGGCGGCATCGACGGCGAGAACATCGTGTCCGTGCTCGACGCGGGCGCGGGGCGCGTGTGCGTCCTGCGCGCGATCTGCAACGCACGCGACCCGGAGCAGGCCGCGCTCACGCTGCGCGGAGCGCTCGAGCTGCGACCGCTGTTGAACGGCAATGGACGACGCTAGCGAGGGCGGTGGGGTGGAGCCGTCCAAAAGCGCGGCGGGCATCCGTGATATCGACATACCCGAGGTGCTGCAGCCACTGGGCGAGCACGAGCGGCCAACGCCGCTCGTGGTTGCCGTCGTGGTGGCGAGCGCTTTGGCGATCGGGGTGTGCGTAAGCGTGGCCACCGTCCACGACCTCAAAAGCCACGGCGGCTCGCTCCCCGGCGGGCTGTTCCTGGCCGGTGCGTTGCTGGCGCTCGCTTGGGGCATGTACCGTCGCCGCTACTGGGCCGTGCTCGGCTTCGAGGCGCTGCTCGCCTTCCAGATCATCGTCACCTCGCTGGCCCTGATCGTCGCGGAGACGTGGCTCGCGGCCGGTGTGTGCGTGCTCAGCATCGGGCTCGCGGGCTGGCTTTTCTGGAAGCTGGTGCGGGTGATGGGGCGGATACAGGCGGGTGAGCGGGAGACAGACGAAGCGCTGCGATAGGCTCAGGCACGCATGGCTGAGACTTCGTATGACACGATCGTGATCGGCTCCGGGCCCGGCGGTTACGTCGCCGCGATCCGCGCAGCCCAGCTCGGGCGCAAGACGGCCGTGATCGAGAAGGACAGGGTCGGCGGGCGCTGCCTGAACTATGCGTGCATTCCCGCCAAGGCGGTCCTGCGCTCGGCGGACTTGCTCTCGGAGATACGCGAGGCCGGCGACTACGGACTGAATGTGAGCGGTGTCGAGGTCGACTATGGCGCCGTGCAGGGGCGTCGCGAGAAGGTTGTCGGAACGCTTACCGGTGGCGTGAGCGGCCTGTTCAAGAAGAACGACATCGACCTGATCGAGGGGGAGGCGTCGCTCGCGCGCGTCTCCGCCAGGGACGCAGCATCCGCCGGTAACGGGGTTGGCGGCCAGGATGCGCAAGAGAGCGAGGCCAGGCGGGTGCATGTGCGTGTGGGCGACCGCGATCTGAGGGCAACGACGGTGATCCTCGCCACCGGCTCGGTCAAGCGCTCGATCCCAGGCGTCGAGTTCGGCGGCGGCGTGATCGGCACCGAGGAGGCCTGGTCGCTGCCCGAGCTGCCAGCGCGCCTGACGGTTGTCGGAGCGGGCGCCTCGGGCGCGGAGATCGCCTCGGGCTTTGCGCGCCTGGGTAGCGAGGTGAAGCTGTTCGAGGTCATGGACCGCCTGCTGCCGACCGAGGACGGCGACATCTCGCGTCTGGTCGAGCGCGGCCTCAAGCGCCAGGGCATCGAGATTCACACGGGCACTCCGATCGAGGGGGTCGCGCCAGGCGATGGTGGCGTCGGCTTCAGCTACGGCTCGGAGTCCGCGCAGACCGACTACCTCGTGATCTGCGCCGGCCGCGGGCCAGATGTGGATGCGCTCGGCTTGAAGGACGCCGGTGTCGAGTTGGACGAGCGCGGCCTCGTGCGCGTCGACGGCGCGCAGCGAACCACGGCCGCCGGTGTCTATGCGATCGGCGACCTCGTGCATGGGCCGGCGTTGGCTCACAAGGCCTCGGACGAGGGCATCATCGCCGCCGAGGACTCCGCCGGCCTGCCCACCCATCCGCTCTCCTATGTCGACATCCCCCGTGCCACGTTCTGCACGCCAAACGTGGGCTCCTTCGGATTGACCGAGGAGCAGGCTCGCGAGCAGGGATACGACGTCATCGTCGGCAAGGTTCCCTATGGCGCGGTGGGTGGCGGCACGGTCTACGGCGACCGCACCGGTCTGGTCAAGCTGGTCGGCGAGTCCAAGTACGGCGAGCTGCTCGGCGGGCATATCGTCGGCGCGCGCGCCACCGAGTTGATCCAGGAGCTCGTCAACGTGCGCGCCCTGGAGGGTGGCTTTGCCGAGGTGGCGCGAATCGTGCACGGTCATCCGACTTTGTCGGAGGCTGTCATGGAGGCAGGCCGCGCGGCCGACGGCTGGCTGATCCACGGCTGAGCGGCCGTGGGGCGATCCCAGGCGGCGGCGGGAAGCGCGGCGACGGCATTGAAGCGCGTTGTTGTGTCTAAATTTTCGATTCGCTACAAAACGAAATCGTTGCATAGTGTAAGGATCTCAAAAAAATGAACACACAACCCACCTAGCCAACCGACAGGGCGGGCGAAGATTGTTATCGCTAGCCTCGAAGTCAGACCTCGCCCCTGCGCGCGCAATGCCAGATCCGGACGCTGCTTTCTACTTCGACCTAGCCTCACCGCTCGCATACCTCGCAGCGGAGCGGGTGTTGCACACGATGCCCGTCGCCACCGAGTGGCAGCCGGTGCTCGCCCGCGAACTGCCCGCAGCGGAGTCCTTCGAAGCTTTTCGCTGCCGCGATGACGAAGACATCTTTCGCTTGGAGCTGGAGCGGCGCGCCACGGAACTCGGGCTGCAGCAGCTGCGCTGGCCGGAGCCGTTCCCGTTCGACAGCGAATTCGCGATGCGCGTCGCCACCTACGCCAAGTCGATCGGACGCATCGTCGCCTTTGCGCAGGCTGCGTTCCGCCAGGCATACGCAGGCGGGCGGGCGCTCGACGATCCCGACAACGTGCTGATCGCGGCGGCGGCGTGTGAGATGCACCCCTCCGCGGTCCTGAAGGGAGCCGAGCTGCGCTCGGTCGGCGAGCAACTGTCGGCCGCCACCGCCGTGGCCGCCGCGCTCGGCGTCATCGACGTCCCGGCGGTGCGCGTGGGAGACCGTGTGTTCCATGGCGAGCGCGCTCTGAGGGAGGCGGCGATGCACGCAAGCCCCAGCGGGACATCCAGCCGCGATCGCGTCGCTCGCGGCGCGATCGCCGTGGCGGCCGGTATAGCAGTCGAAGCCGCGACGAAGCGCACGCCGTGAGAGCCAACCGCTGCTTTCGCCTGATCGTGCGCCGTGGTGGGCTGGCGCCCGCGTTCCTTGCCAGCCCGGACCGAGTCGACCACATCGAGGTCGTCGAGCTCGACGGCGGCGAGGTCGTCTTCTTCTGGGACTGCCCGCCCCACACCGCCTCGCGCCGAGCTCGTGAAATACGCGAGGACCTGGGGCGCATGGATCGCGAGGATTTCCTCGCGCGCTGGAGTACCGTGGAAGCGTGATGAGAGCGTGAGGACATGTCTCTAGGGCGCCCCAACGGATGGGGCGCCGACTCCCCCGGTGCCGAGCTACCGGAGCCCGAGACGGCACGCGAGTGGCTGGCCGCAATGGTGCTGATCCGCCGCTTCGAGGAGCGCGCGGGCGAGATGTACGCGCGGGCGAAGATCGGCGGCTTCCTGCACCTGTCGATCGGCGAGGAGGCCACGATCCTCGGCAGCGAGCGGGCTCTGCGCGACAGCGACTATCTGGTCTCCACCTACCGCTCCCATGGCGACGCGCTCGCCCGCGGCACACCGCCGGCGAAGGTGATGGCCGAGCTGTTCGGCAAGCGCGACGGTTGCAGCAAAGGGCACGGCGGCTCGATGCACATGTTCGACGCTTCACGGCGCTTCATGGGCGGCTACGGGATCGTCGGTGGCAACCTGCCAATCGCGGCTGGCATCGGGCTGGCCTGCGACCAGCGCGGTACCGACGAGGTGGTCCTGTGCACGTTCGGCGACGGCGCCTCCAATCAGGGAACCTTCGGCGAGACCCTGAACCTCGCGGCGCTATGGCGCCTGCCGGTCGTGTTCATGGTCGTCAACAACCAGTTCGGGATGGGCACCTCGCTCAGCCGCCACTCGGCTGTCACAGACCTGCAGCGCAAGGGCGAGTCGCTTGGCGTGCCTGGGATGCGTTGTGACGGCATGGACATCCTCGACACCCACCGCGTCGTCTCCGAGGCTCTGGCGCGCGTGCGCGAGGAGCGCCAGCCGCTGCTCGTCGAGGCCGTCACCTACCGTTTCCGCGGCCATTCGATGGCCGACCCCGAGGACTACCGCTCCAAGGAGGAGGTCGCGCAGTGGCGCGAGCGCGACCCGATCCCCGCGTTCGGCGATCGCCTGGAACGCGAAGGGGCGCTCACGAAAGAGCAACGTGAGCAGATCGACCGAGATGCCATGCAACAGGTGGAGGAGGCGGTCGAATTCGCCGAGTCCTCGCCCTTCCCCGATCTAGACATGCTCTACGAAGACGTGTACGTGCTGGACGAGCACCCTGAAGAGCACGAGCAGGCTCACGGCTACTACCACTGGTCCCCCCAGGTGGTCCGATGAGCGAGATGCGCTATCGCGACGCGTTGAAACTGGCGCTGGGCGAGGAGATGCGTCGCGACGAGAACGTGATCCTGCTCGGCGAGGACATCGGCGTGTTCGGCGGAGCGTTCAAGGTCACCTCCGGCCTGCTCGAGGAGTTCGGCGAGCGGCGCGTGCGCGACACCCCCATATCCGAGAACACGATCGTCGGGATGGGCGTTGGAGCCGCAATGGTCGGGTTGCGCCCGGTTGTGGAGCTGATGACGGTCAACTTCGCGCTGCTCGCGTTCGACCAGATCGTCAACCACGCCGCGCACATCCATTACATGTTCGGCGGCCAGGTGCGCGTGCCCCTTGTCGTGCGCATGCCCCAGGGCGCCGGCCACCAGCTCGGCCCGACCCATTCGCACAGCTTCGAGGCGATGTTCCTGCAGGTGCCCGGCCTGCTCGTCGCGGTCCCCGCCACGGCCGCCGACGCGCGCGGCCTGCTGAAGGCCGCGATCCGCGATGAGAACCCGGTGATCTTCCTCGAGCACGAGTCGCTCTACGGTGTGCGCGGCGAGGTGGACGAGGACGACGAGCAACCGCTCGTGTTCGGCCGCGCGCGCATCGTGCGCGCGGGTGGGGACGTCACGATCGTCGGGGTCTCGCGCATGGCGCTCACCGCCGAGCGCGCCGCCGAGCAGCTCTCGGACGAGCACGGCATCGAGGCCGAAGTGATCGACCCGCGCACGCTGCGTCCGCTCGACCTCGACACGATCCTTCAGTCGGTCGCCAAGACCAACCGCTGCGTGATCGTCGAGGAGGGCTGGCCGCACGGCGGCGTCGGCGCGAACCTCGCGGCGCTCATCTCAGAACGGGCCTTCGACGACCTCGACGCGCCCGTGATGCGCGTCAGCGGGGCGGACGTGCCGATGCCCTATTCCAAGCCGCTGGAGCAGAGCGCGTTCCCGCACGAGCCACAGATCGTGCGCGCCGCGCTGAGCGTGCTCGGGCACGACCCCGCCCAAGCGCCTGCGAGCCCGCCCGCGGCGGGCGACGGACAACGAGAGGCAGAGACAAACGCACCAGGCGCGGTCCAGGAAGCGATGCAGGAGACCGGCCTCGAGCACGAGATCAGGCAGGCGTCGCGATGAGCGAGATCGTGATGCCGCGCCTGTCGGACACGATGGAGGAGGGCACGATCCTGCGCTGGCTCAAGCACGACGGCGAGCACGTCGCACGTGGCGAGGAGCTGGTGGAGATCGAGACCGACAAGGCAGCGATGACCTACGAGTCAGACAGCCAGGGGACGCTGCAGACGCTCGCACGCGAGGGCGACACGCTGGCCGTGGGCGAGCCGATCGCGCGGATCGGGGCTGACGCCGCCGACGGCTTGCCGGCTGTGCAGGAGCCCGTTGCGGTCGAGCAGGGGCCGCCAGCAGCAGCCGAAGCCCAGACCCCAGCTGAGCGGGCCGAGCCGACGGAGCCTGGGGAGCGTGTGAAGGCATCTCCCTTGGCCCGCCGTGTCGCCCTGGAGAACGGTGTCGACCTGGGTGCGCTCCAGGGAAGCGGACCCGGTGGGCGCATCGTCAAGGCCGACGTGGAGCAGGTCGCGGGTTCGACTCCCGTCGCTCCCGCGACCTCCGGGGCAGTCGAGGCATCCTCCACCGCCTCGCTCCCCTCCTCTCCCTCGGGCCTAGGGCGTCCGCCGGTCGAGGATGTTGCCAGCGCCAAGGGCGAGACCACCACCGTCGAGCTCTCGCGCACGCAGCGCACGATCGCCAGGCGCATGGCCGAGTCCAAGGCGACGATCCCCGACTTCACGCTGAGCGCCGACATCGACATGGAGCGCTGCGTGGATTTGCGCGCCGAGCTGAAGCGACTGTCGCGCGCCGGCGAGGGACGGGACAAGGCTGCCGTATCCGCCGGCGACGGGCGCGACAGGGCCCTCGCGCCAACCTACAACGACATGATCGTGAAGGCGTGCGCACTTGCCCTGCGCGACCACCCGCGCGCCAACGCCAGCTACCGCGACGGGCGCTTCGAGCTGCACGCACGCGTCAACGTCGGTGTGGCGGTCGCGGCCAGCGGCCAGGACGCCACGGGCGGCGCGCTGGTCGTCCCCACTGTGTTCGACGCCGACACGAAGGCGCTCGGCGAGATCGCCCGCGAGACGCGCTCACTGGCCGAGCGGGTGCGCGAGGGCTCGATCACCCCGCCCGAGCTGAGCGGCGGCACGTTCACCGTGTCGAACCTGGGGATGTACGGCATTCACAGCTTCACCGCGATCGTCAACCCGCCACAGGCGGCGATCCTCGCGGTCGGCGCGGTCGCCCCGCGAGCGGTCGTGCGCAAGAAGAAGCTCGTCGCGCGTCAAACGATGAGCGTCACGCTCGCGTGCGATCACCGCATTCTCTATGGGGCCGATGCGGCGCTGTTCCTCGTGCGCGTCCGCGAGCTGCTGGAAGAGCCCGCGGCACTGACGCTGTAGACAGCTAGGCTGAAGGGCAGATGGCAGACGTACGCCCGACACACAGCGTCTCTCCTTTGGATGACTTGCTGGTGTCCAATCTAGGCACGATCCCCTACCGCGACGCGCTAACCATCCAGGCCGAGATCCAAGCCAGGCGCCAGGCCGGCGAGCAACCCGACACCCTGCTCCTGTTGGAGCACCCGCCCGTCTACACACGAGGCCGCCGCGCCGCCGACAACGAGCTGTCCCTCGGCGAGGACTTCTACCGTGCTCGCGGCATCGAGATCATCCCGACAGACCGCGGCGGCAAGGTCACCTACCACGGCCCTGGCCAGCTCGTCGGCTATCCGATCATGCGTGTGAGCGATATCGGCGCGCACCTGCGCAAGATGGAGGCGGCGATCGTGGCGGCGCTTGCCGAGTACGGCATCCGGGGGCGATCGCGCTGCGAGGAGGGCATCGACTACACCGGAGTGTGGGTCGAGACCCGCAAGATCGCCTCGATCGGCGTGCACGTCTCGCGTGGAGTGTCCACACATGGCTTTGCCGTGAACGTCAGCAACGACCTCACCCCGTTTAGCTGGATCGTGCCCTGTGGCCTAGCGGACGTGACGATGACATCGATGACGCAGGAGCTCGGCCATGAGCCAGACGGCGGGCTCGACGCGTTCTCGGAGCTTGTCGCACAGTGCTTCTGCGCAGCCTACGATCGCCTTTGCGCCGCCCAGGATCGCCCGCAGCTTGCCGCTCTGCCTGGGAGCCTCGGCGGCCTCCGTTCCGACGGCCCTACGCTGGTGAGCGCATGAGCGGCTCTCCAAGCTCCCCGAGCAGCAGTGTCCTAAGCAGCAGCCCAAACGCCACCACCGAGCGCGAGCATTCCACCCGCTCGCGCGCTAACCCCGGCGGCATGGACGTGCTGCAGGTGCTCGGCGCCGACGTGCGCCCCCTGCGCGAGCGCAAGCCGCCCTGGTTCAAAGTGCCCGCCGCCGGCGGTACGCGCTACCGCGAGCTCTCGACACTGATCAAAGAGGAGAACCTGCACACCGTCTGCCAGGAGGCCGCCTGCCCCAACGTGGGCGAGTGCTGGGAGCGCGGCACCGCGACGTTCATGATCCTCGGCGACACCTGCACGCGCCGCTGCGGCTTCTGCAACGTCAAGACAGGCAAGCCGACGTGGAACGATCCACTGGAGCCGGCGCGTGTCGCGCGCTCGATTGCGCGCATGGGCCTGCGCCACGCGGTCGTCACCTCCGTCGACCGTGACGACCTGCCCGACAAGGGCGCCTCCGCGTTCGTGGGCGTCATCCGCCAGGTGCGCAAGCAGGCGCCGGACTGCCAGATCGAGGTGCTGACGCCCGACTTCCAGGGCCAGGAGATGCCGCTCGCGAAGGTGATCGCCGAGCGCCCCGACGTGTTCAACCACAACGTCGAGGTCGTCCCGCGCCTGTACCCGATCGCGCGTCGCGGCTCGGCGTTCCTGCGCTCCTGCCGCGTGCTGCGCAGTGCAGCGGAGATGGGCGAAGGCGAGGTCGTCACCAAGTCGGGCTTGATGGTCGGGCTGGGCGAGACCCACGAGGAGATGGTGGCCACGTTCGAGGTGCTGCGCGAGCACGACGTGCAGGTGCTCACAGTCGGGCAGTATCTGCGACCCTCCGAGCGCCACCTGCCGATCGTGCGCTACTGGCACCCGGACGAGTTCGCTCGCCCTCGAAGAGGCCGCCTACGCGCTCGGCTTCGAGCATGTCGCCGCCGGGCCGCTCGTGCGCTCCTCCTACCACGCAGACCAGCACGTGCCCCAGTCGCGCCCTGGTGTCGGACCGCTCGCCGCGAGCGGATAGCCTGCCGGCCCTCGCCGCCGGGACGGGCGGATAGTCTGCGCAATGCTCGCCTCCCGCGCGCGCGGGGGGCCTGGCCCCTCGCATCATCCCCGTCAAGGACAACATCCCACGCGAGCGCTTTCCGCTCGTGACGGCGATCGCAGTCGCCGTCGTCGCGATCGCCTACCTGCTCTCGAACGATCACCGGGGGCTGTTGTCGTTGCTGGCCGACATTCTGTTCCTCGGCCTGCTTGGGCCCAAGCGTCGAGGGTGCGCTGGGACGCGTGCGCTTCGGCAGCTTGTGCGTCTTGGTTGGCCTGTTCACGCTGGCAGTCCGGTCTCTCGCCGGCGTCGGATCGCCCTCAGCCGTCCTGCTCGGCACCTTGGTCGTAACCGCGACCGTGCTCGGCGGCTACCTCCTGCTCTTTCCACGCGCGCGCGTCCTCAGCCTGGTCGCGATCCCGTTCTACACAACGCTCGTCGAGGTGCCCGCGGCGCTGCTGATTGGCCTGTGGCTTGTTCTGCAGGTGTGCTTCGACGTGGCGGGCCTCGCATGAGCAGCCCCGATGTGCGGAAGCCTCGATCGACGCAACGCACCGGCCCGATGAGCGACCGCCGATGACCCGCGTCGCCGTGCTCGCCATATCGCTTGCGTTCATGCTCGGCTTCGCGTTTCTGACGATCGGCGGGATCGAGCAGTTCGGCTTCAGCGTCCAGGGGGTGCTGTCGGTGATCGTGCTCGTGATCCTGACGGTTGGCATCGTCGGGGCCTTGCGCAATCCTCCACGGAGATGAGAGAGACCGCTCGATGACCAGCCGCTCGCCGTTTCCTGCCCCAGAGCGGGCGCTCGCGGCGGGCGCGGGCGCTTGCCAGACACAGGCGTCGCCGCAGGCGCATGCGCGCGCTGGCCGTCTGCGCGCTGGTGCTCGCCGCCGGCGCGGTGGCCGTCTCGTTGGGACTGGCGCGCTCGGGCGCGGCGCACAGCCCCGCTCCACGTCGCAGCGGGCACGCGAGTACAAGCGCAGGGCACAAACGGCTCGACAGGAGCGACGCGCAGGGAGCGCCGCCGGCGAGCTTCGGCGCTCTCCCCCGCCGGACTGCCGCTCGGCAAAGCCCCGCTGGCGCTCGACCTCAGCGGCACAGACGACCCCGTGCAGGCCAGCTTCCGCAGCCCGCCGCGCGCCGGGTCTGCTGTTCGACCTGAGCAGCGGTCGCGTGCTGTGGCAGCTCAATCCGCTGCAGCGCCTGCACATGGCCAGCCTCACGAAGCTGATGACCGCGCTGCGCGTGGTTCACTCCACAACTCCCGACACCCCGATATTGGTCACCAAGGAGGCCGTCGACGCCGCCGGCTCGAAGGTCGGCGTGCTGCCGCTCGGCAAGCACGTGCCGGCCGAGACGATGCTCTACGGGCTGCTCCTGCCCTCCGGCAACGACGCCGCGATCGCGCTCGCCCAGCACGTGTCGGGCAGCGTCGGCGCGTTCGTCGCGAGCATGAACGTCGAAGCGGCGCGACTCGGGTTGGGCTGCACGCACTACAGCTCGCCGTCCGGCTACATCAACGCAAGCAACTACACCTGTGCCGCCGACCTGGCGGAGCTGGCCTACGTGGATCTGCAGCAGCCGCGCATAGCCCACATCGTGCGCAGCGCGCAGAAGCGGTACTGCCGTTTCCGATCAAGGGCGGCAAGCTGTACCTGTACAACAACAACCCGCTGCTCGTCTACGGCTATCCCGGCGCCACGGGCATGAAGACCGGCTACACCGAACTGGCCGGCGACTGCCTGGTCGCGACCGCCGAGCGCGACGGCGTCAAGCTGGGCGTGGTGCTGCTGCACTCCCCCGACATGGGCCAGCAGGCCGAGTACCTGCTCAACGCCGGCTTTGCCCAGGTCTACCACCAGCGCCTGATCGCCTCGCCGATGGTGCCGCCGGGTCGCTAGCCGAGGCAAGGCGCCAGGATCGGCGTGGGGACCCTCGCCGTCAACAGGAGTAGCCTTAGCAGCCTAAATTGACTGGCCAGTCAGCCAAAGGGAGAGCAACGTGGATCTTGACGACACGCCCGAGCAGGCAGCGCACCGCACCAGGGTTCGCGCCTGGCTCGAGGAGCACAAGGGAGAGGCGCCGGTTCTCAGCGGACCGGGCGCGCTGACCGACGAGGCGGAGATCGTCTCCGCCACGACGCGCATGGCAGGGCAAGCTCGCCGAGGCCGGGCTTGCCGGGGTCACCTGGCCCAAGGAGTACGGCGGGCAGGGGCTCGGCCCGATCGAGCAGGTGATCTGCAACCAGGAGATCGCCAAGGCCGGCGTGCCCGGCATCCTCGACGCGATCGGCGTCGGCATGCTCGGCCCCACGCTGATCGCGCACGGCACCGAGGAGCAGAAGGGGCGCTACCTCGGCCCGATGCTGCACGGCGACGAGGTCTGGTGCCAGCTGTTCTCAGAGCCCGCCGCCGGCTCCGATCTGGCGGCCGTGCAGACGCGCGCGCGCCAGCAGGAGGACGGCAGCTGGCGTCTGAGCGGGCAGAAGGTGTGGACGACCAACGCCCAGTTCTCCTCGTACGGGCTGCTGCTCGCGCGCACCGACCCCGAGCAGCACAAGCACAAGGGGCTGACGATGTTCATCCTGCCGATGGACGCTCCCGGCGTCACGGTGCGCGGCCTGCGCCAGATCTCCGGCGAGGCCGAGTTCAACGAGGTGTTCCTCGACGACGTCGCGCTCGACGCCGACGCGGTCGTCGGCGGCGTCGGCAACGGCTGGGGCACGGCGCTGACGACGCTAATGTTCGAGCGCGTCACGATCGGCCTCGGCGGCGAGGGGCTCGGCTTCAACTCGCTGCGCTTCACCAAGGCGATCGCCTCCGACGAGCATGGCCGGCGCGATCCGGAGGTGCGCAAGGAGTTGGGCGAGATCGTCAGCGAGCTGCTGGCGGTGCGCTTCACCGGCTACCGCACCCTGACGGCGCTGCAGAAAGGCCAGATCCCCGGACCTGAGGCCGGGCTTGCGAAGGTGACGATCGTCAACGGCGCGATCAAAGCCGGTGACCTGATCGCCGACGTGCTCGGTCCCGACGCGCTCGACGAGGACAGCGAGTGGGCCTACATGATCTCCTTCCTGCCCGGGCTGAAGTCGGCCGGCGGCACCGAAGAGATCCTGCGCAACACGATCGGCGAGCGCGTGCTCGGGCTACCGCCGGAGCCGCGTCTGGACAAGGGAATCCCATTCTCGGAGCTGCGCTCCAAGGAAGGAGCTGCGGCATGAACCTGGCACTCTCAGACGAGCAGGTGTTCCTGCGCGAGGCCGCCCGCGGGGCGCTCTCGCGCTTCAAGACGCTCGAGGCCGGCACGCGCAGCGCTCGATGGCGAGGACAGCGCACTGCCCGACCTGTGGCCGACGGCGTGCGAGGCCGGCTGGCCCGGCCTGTTGATCGACGAGGCGCCACGGCGGCGCCGGGCTGGACGCGTTCGACGCGATGCTCGTGCTCGGCGAGTGCGGGCGCGTGCTCGCGCCGGTCGCGCTGCTCGGGCACCTGCCGGCCACGGCGATCCTGAACGCTTCGACCAACGGCCGCAGGTCTGCTGGAGCCGCTGGCAACGGGCGCGCGGCGCGCGGCCTACCTGCCGGCGATGCCGCCCGACGACCTGGTCGACGGGTGGTGTGTCGATCCCAAGCACGGCAGCACGCGCCCGGCGGCTCCCGAGGCAAAGGACGACGGCAAAGGCGGGGTGCTCGTCAGCGGCACGTTTGCCTTCGTGCCGGACGCGCCCGGCGCCGACCTGCTCGTCGGCGTGGCGCTGCTAAACGGCAAGCCCATCGGCGTCGCGATCGAGAGCTCCGCAAACGAGGTGTCTGTCGAGGAGGTGCACCGCTACGACGCGACCCGCTCGCTCGGCCACGTGACGCTCTCAGGCGCACCCGCCACGCTGCTCGACGCACCCGCTGGAGGCACTGGCCGGCGCGTGGCACCTGACGCAGGCCCTGATCGCCGCCGAGTCGCTCGGCAGCGTCGAGACGGCGCTGGAGATGTCCGTCGCCTACGCCAAGGAGCGTCACACGTTCGGGCGCGCGATCGGCTCCTACCAGGCGGTCAAGCACTCCGCTGACCGAGGTGCTGCGCCAGCTGGAGAACGGGCGCTCGCTGCTCTACTACGCAGGCTGGTCGCGCCAGGGCGCGCCCGGACGAGTTCCCGCTGGCTGCAAGCGCGGCACGCTCGGTCGCCGGTCGCGCGCTCGACCAGGGCGCGCGCACGATGATCTCCGTGCACGGCGGCATCGGCGCCACCTGGGAGCACGACGCGCCGCTGTACTTCCGCCGCGCGCAGCTCTCGCGGCGACTGGTCGGCGGCACCGGCGCTGCTACCGACCGTGTTGCCGGCGAGTTGATCGCCCAGGCGGAGGCCGCTTCAGGCTGTACGCGCAATCGGTGGCGGTTTCCAAAGAAGCCGCCACCGGCGCGCCGTAGGCCGCGTTCACCGCCTGCACCATCGCCGTTTCCAGGCCGCAGTTGATGCAGAAGCCGTGCTGTGACCAGCCGATCGCGCGCGCCAGCACCTGGTCGGCGTAGGTGACGCCTGTCAGGTCGTGGCCGTAATAGTCGTAGGCCGCGTCCCAAGCCGCGCCGTTCAGTTCCTCACCCGCCCCGTCAGCCGACAGCAGGTGCGCGGCGGCCATGATCGCGTCGAAGTCGTCGTAGATCGACGGGTGCTTCGCGGTCATGTGGTCGTAGGAGGCGGGCCGCCGGCCGTAGCGGTAGGAGTCGCTGACCAGCGCCCACGTCGTGATCGGGCCGTTGGTGACGTTGAACTGCATCGGGCCGCCGCAGCAGCCGGCGAAGTTGAGGCCGCTGTAGATGCCCGGCGCGGTCGAGAAAGCCGACTCCTGCCGGTGGATCGAGGCGAGCAACAGCCAGTTGACGCCGAACGTCCTCTGCGCGGTCGCGTAGATCGGGTAGAAGCCCTGCATCCAACGCTCGGAGATGTGCGTAGCTGGTCAGGTCTTCATACAGCGCAAGATCGCGGTGGGCCTGCGTCGGCGTGGGATCGCCGACGATCGCGTGAGCGATGCCTCTCGGCCGTTGCACTTCGGACGACATCCTGCGTGGCGAGCTGCGCGCGCGGAGTCGGCGTGATCGCAACCACCGGCGGCGGCGTGGCGGCGCTACGAGGAGCCGCTCCCGAGCACTCCGGTGAGCGCAAGCGCCAGTGCGGCGGCGCCAAGCAGCCCCAGGGCGATCACGACCGTCCACGCACCCCGCTCTGACTGGGGCTCGGGGACATTGGCCTCGGGCCGTGCGGCGAGGAGATCGCCCTCCGCAGGGCTGTTCTGGGGGTGTTTCCATACGATCTCAGCTTCTCACGAACGGCCGCCGAAGGTGGCCGCTTGGCTGGCCTCAGGCCGGCGCGAGCGTGCCCAGCTTCGAGCGCAGCGAGTCGAGCAGCTCTCGCGAAGGAGGCTTCGAACTTTTCCACGCCCTCGCGCTCGACCGTCTCGGTCAGCTCGTCGTAGTCGACGCCGGCGCGCGCCAGCTCGCTCCAGCAGCGTGTGCGCCTCGGCCAGTCCCTCGTCCAACGTCGAGTCGCGGCGTGCCGTGCTCCTGGAAGGCCACGACCGTCTCCTCTGGCATCGTGTTGACCGTGTCCGGGCCCGATCAGCTCGTCCACGTAGAGCGTGTCCGGGTAGGCCGGGTTCTTGGTCGAGGTCGAGGCCCACAGCACCCGCTGCGGCGTCGCGCCCTTGCTCGCCAGGTACGTCCAGCGCTGCCCGTGGAAGGTCTGCTGGTAGTGGCGGTAGGCGAGCTTGGCGTTGGCGATCGCGAGGCGGCCCTTCAAGTCGTCGTGGCCCGCCGATCTCGTCCAAGCAGCCGGTCCCCCTCGGTGTCGATGCGCGAGACGAAGAAGCTCGCGACCGACGCCACCTTGCTCGGGTCGCCGCCCTCGGCGACCAGCCGCTCCAGGCCGCGGATGTAGGACTCGGCCACCTCGGCGTAGCGTCGCAACGAGAAGATCAGCGTGACGTTGATCGAATGGCCCTTGGCGATCACGTCCTCGATCGCGGCCAAGCCAGGCTTGGTCGCCGGGATCTTGACGAGCAGGTTGGGACGATCGACGTCCTTGTGCAGGCGGATCGCCTCGTTGAACGTGCCCAGCGCGTCATAGGCCAAGCGCGGATCGACCTCCAGGGAGACGTAGCCGTCGCGGCCGAGGCCCTGCGTCCCAGATCGGCGCGGAACAGGTCGCAGGCCTCGCGGATGTCCTGCTCGGCCAGCGCCCAGAAGGCCTGCTCGACGTCGCTGATGCCGAGCTCATTGCAGCTGCTCGTCGTAGGCGTTGCCCGACGCTCATCGCCTTCTGGAAAATGGTCGGGTTCGAGGTGGCGCCGACGACAGCGTCCTCGTCGATCAGCTGCTTGAGGTGCCCGCCGCGGATCGCCTCGCGGCTGAGGAAGTCGATCCACACGCTCTGACCAAGCGCGGAGAGGCTCTGCAGTGGTGAGGAAGTGGACATCTCGGCCTCCTGAAGGCGTGTCAGATTCAGTTTATTTGGGATAGCTGTTCGTTCCGCACTAAATAAGGTCGCGCGCACGGCGGTCGGTCTCAGCGCGCCAGCAGTGCGCGAGCCCTGTTGGCTATCGACTCGGCCGTGAAGCCGAGCTGCTCGAGCACCGTCTCCCCGGAGCAGACGCGCCGAAACGGTCGATCCCAACCACATCGCCTGAGTCACCGACCCACTTCCACCAGCTCATGCTGACGCCGGCCTCGACGGCCAGGCGCGGCAGCTCGCGCGGGATCGTGCTGTCTCGGTACTCGGCCGGCTGCGCTTCGAACAGTTCCATGCACGGCATCGAGACGACGCGTACGTGCGTGCCCTCCCCCGCCAGATCGCGAGCGGCCTCGCAGCGTCGGCGCGACCTCCGAGCCGGTCGCGATCAGGACGAGCTGGGGCGCGCCGGCCGACTCCCACAGGACATACGCCCCCTGCGCCAAACCCTCGGCCCCGCTCAGCTGCTCGCGGTCGAGCACGAGCAGGTTCTGCCGCGAGAGCAACAGCGCGACGGGCCCGTCCTCGCGCTCGAGCGCCAGCTTCCAAGCCTGGACCGTCTCGTTCGCGTCGGCCGGCCGCATCACCCACAGTTGCGGGATCGCGCGCAGGGCGGCGTAGTGCTCGACCGGCTGGTGCGTCGGCCCGTCCTCGCCGAGGCCGACCGAGTCGTGCGTCCATACCCATAGCACCGGCAGCTCCATCAGCGCCGACAGGCGCACGATCCGCGCATGTAGTCGGAGAAGACAAGGAACGTCGAGCCGTAGGGCTTGACCATGCCGCCGTGCGCGGCCAGCCCGTTGACGATCGCCCCCATCGCGTGCTCGCGGATGCCGAAGGGGATGTTGCGCCCCGACGTGCACGTGGGAGAACTCGCCTGCGCCCTCGAACGTGGTCTTGGTCGACTCGACCAGATCAGCCGCGCCGCCAGCCATCGTGGGCCCGTACGCGCTGATCGTGGACATCGTCTTTTGCCCGGCCGAGCGCGTAGCAATCTCCTCCCCTGCCTCGAAGCTCGGCAGTGCGTCCTGCCAGCCCTCGCGCAGACGCCCCGACCACGCGCGCTCCCATTCCTCGATCAGGTGGGGGTAGCGCTCGGACCAGGTCTTCGCACGCCCCTCCCATTCCTCCTGAAACCCCCTACCGGACCCGCGCAGGCTCATGTGCTCGTACACGCGCGCGTCCACGTGGAACTTCAGCTCGGGGTCGAAGCCCATCACTTCCTTCGTCGCGCGCACCTCGTCTTCCCCGAGCGGCGCGCCGTGCGCTTTGGCGGTGTCGACGGCGTTGGGCGCCGGGTAGGCGATGTGCGAGCGCACCTGGATGAACGACGGCCGCTCCGTTTCCGCGCGCGCGATCGCAAGCGCCTTGTACAGCGCGTCGCACGTCCTCAGAGCTCTCGACGCGCTGCACGTGCCAGCCGTCGGCGTGCATGCGCCCGAGCGTGGTTCTCGGTGTCGAAGGAGATCGAGGTCGTGCCGTCGATCGTGATGCGGTTGTCGTCGTAGCAGACGATCAGCTTGCCCAACCCGAAGTGCCCCGCGATCGAGGCCGCTTCCTGGGAGACCCCCTCCATCATGTCCCCGTCGGAGCAGATCGCGTAGGTGTGGTGGTCGACCAGCTCATAGCCCGGCCGGTTGAAGTGCTCGGCGAGGAAGCGCTCGGCCATCGCCATGCCGACCGCGTTGGCGATGCCCTGGCCGAGCGGCCCGGTCGTGATCTCGACGCCCGGCACGTGGCCGCGCTCGGGATGGCCCGGGGTGCGCGAGCCCCACTGGCGAAAGCTCTGCAGGTCCTCGATCGACAGGTCGAAGCCGCACAGGTGCGTGAGCGCGTACTGCAACACGCAAGCGTGCCCGGCCGACAGCACGAAGCGGTCGCGGTCGCGCCAGCCGGTGTCGGCGGGATTGAGCCGCAGCACGTGCCTGTAGAGCGTGTAGCCCAGCGGCGCCAGCGCCATCGCCGTGCCGGGGTGCCCCGCGTTGGCCTTCTGCACCGCGTCCATCGCCAGCGCGCGGATCGTGTCGATCGAGAGTTTGCGCAGACCCTCGTCGTCGCCTGGGAGCGTGGGCTCAGGAGCTTGCGCCATACATCGCGAGCCTACCTGACGTACGGGCGTCTCGTGCGTGGCGGGAAGCCGGCCACCGAGTGGCGGCGTCCGTGCGTGCACTAGCAGCCGGTGGGGCCGCACGCGCACGAGCCAGTGCAGGTCGTGGCGGCAATGCGAGCGGCGATAGGGCCAGCGCGGATGCAGCGCGCGCACCATCAGCTTGCGCTCGCAGGCTTAGTCCTCTCATATCGATCCAACCTCCGTGTCGACCTGCCCCTTTGCCAAATTGTCCAACTCGTGCGTCGCCGATTTACCGTTACGCACAACAAATAGTACTGCTGCCTACAGAAATAGCGTCCTTTGTACCACCGTGAATACGTTCCCTCATGCCATCCCCCGAATCGCAGATTTGGTCTCGACCGCATGCTGGAACTTTTGTTTGCAATGGATTCAGAGACCATGATGTCGCCCCGTCAGTGACCTTCAACGAGGCTGAGGAGACCCTCCGTCCTAAAAACAAATAAATCATCCTTTACGCAGCTTGTCAAGAGCTAAGGTATAGGGATGGTGCCCAAGTCGAGATCGTCCAAGCCGCGAACGGGCGGGGCCTGCCGCGCGGCCCGCAGGCGCTGCCGCCGGAGCAGGTCGCGGCCGACCAGCGCGAGCGCCTGTACGAGGCCACGATCAAGGCGGTCAACGAGCGCGGCTTCGTCGCCACCACGATCTCCGACCTGGTCGCCGGCGCCGGCGTCTCGCGGCGCAGCTTCTACGAGCACTTCGAGAACAAGGAGGAGTGCCTGCTGGCGACCTACGACGAGCTGATCGGCGGCTGACCGCGCGGATCGTCGAGGCGTACGACCCGGAGGACGAATGGACCGCACAGATCGACGCGATCGTGCGCGCGCTGTTCGAAGCCTCCAGCGACCGCCCGGACGCGGCGCGCTTGATATCGGTGGAGATGGGCGCCGCCGGCCCGGTCGGGCATCGAGCGCTGGGCGCGCGACGCCGAGCTTTTGACCTCTTTCTTCGTCGCCGTGTTCGAGCAGGCCCCAGGCGAGGGCTCGGTCCCCCAACCGGTGGCCCGCGCGATCGTCGGCGCTTTGCGCACGATCCTCTACTCGCGCGTGCGCCGCGAGCGCTCCAGCCGCTCGCTGAAGATCGAACTGCAGAAGCTGACGCCAGACGTGGTGGCCTGGATCCTCTCCTTCTATCCGACGCCGCCCGAGATACCCGAGCAGCCGCGCCCGCGCCCTGACGTGCATCTGCAGGCAGGACGCGCGCCCGGCACGCTGGCGCCTTCGCCACGCTGGGCGCCCAGGGGCCTGCCGCGCGGCGAGCACAACCTGCCCAAGGGCTACGTCGCCCACAACCAGCGCGAACGCATCTTCGACGCCGTCGCCAACCTGACGGCCAGCAGGGGCTACGCGGCGCTAAGCCTCGAGGAGATCGTCTCCGAAGCCGCCGATCTCGCTGCAAACCTTTTATCAGCACTTCGAAAACAAGGAGGAGGCCTTCCTGGCCACGTTCGAGATGGGCCATGCCAAGGCGATGGCGGCCGTCAACCGCTCGCTCGACTTGCACCTCAGCTGGGCGGTGAACGTACGCCGCGGGCTGACCGCGCTAGTCGAGTTCCTGGCCTCAGAGCCCTCGATCGCGCGGCTGGCGTGCGTGGACATCCTGATCGCCTATCCGCACCTCACGGGCCGCGTCAACGAGGCCAACTTCTCCTACATCGAGCTGCTGGACATCGGCCCGGAAGACACCTACCCGAACATGCCGGCACCGGTGATGCGCGAGGCGTCGGTCGGGGGAATCTTCGAGCTGCTGCACGAGTACATCCTGGCCGGGCGCAGCGAGCAGCTACCGGAGCTGACCGACTACCTGATGTACCTGGCGATCACTCCGTTCGCGGGGGCGCAGGCCGCGGGGCTGGCGGTGGCGGAGACCTGACGGGCAGCGTCACCGGCTACTGCGCGGGGAGGTCGCGAAAGGGAAGCTGGCGAGGACTTAGCCTGGCCTCCGCCATCAGGCGAGGTCGCGAAACGGATTCTCTACGCTGACCGGGCCAAACCGCTGGCCGTCGTTCAGGTCCTCGGTTAGTAGGCACTCACAATCGGCGCGGGTGGCCGCTGCCACCACGAGCCCGTCCCAATAGGAGATCTGCGAAGCGCGGCTGGTCTGGATCGCGCTCTTGACTAGCGCGGTGTCTGTAGGGAGGACGTTGAGCAGCCCGAACCAGTCGACGGCTTCTGCCGCGAGTGCCGGCTCCAGGGGCCGCGCCAGCTTGCGTGTGACCGTGACGTAGAACTCGCTGAGGACCTGCGTGCTGAGGACGAGTTCCCCTGGCTCCGCGTCCTCGAGAATCTCGCGGGCGCATTCTTGCTTGACTTGCTCGTCGTTGTCGAAGAGGTAGACGAGGACGTTCGTGTCCAGGAACGTCCTAGCGCTCATGGAGCTCGTCGCGCGTCCAGCCGCGCCCCGCCGGGCCGCTCCCGGAGTGGCTGCGCCGCGTCAACTCCAGGATCGCCCGGATGCCTTCTTGCGGCGGCGCCTGAGCCGCCAGGTCCTCCAAGAAGTCACGCACGAGTGCGTTGACCGAGGTGTCGCGTTCGAGCGCCCGGATACGCGCCCGCCTGAGCAGGGTCTCCTCGATCGAGACCGTCAGATTCGTCATATCCGTTCATGGTCGTGTAGCACGGGTTCAGTGTAGCACGAGCGTATATCGCCGCGAGGAACCAACATCACGCTCTGCCTATCCCGCGCTGCCGCGCTTGACAGCCCACACACTCCGATAATTGAGGTCGGTGTGCTTGGCGATCAGCTCGTAGTCGCTGTCGTAGTGCAGCACCGCCGCCCCATGCCGATCAGCGACGCCGGCGACGAGCAGGTCGATCGGCTTGACGCGGTGCGATACGCGCCGGTCGGCCGCCAGCTGAGCTTGCGCGTCCAGGGCTCGCTGGAGCGCGGCGCTGTCGAGCGTGAGCAATGGCAGAGATTCGAGCTCTTCGGCCAGCATCGTGAAGTCCTTGGCCTCGCGTGCGCTGTAGCGCATCTCAAGGATCAGCGGCTCGCACATCGCCAGCTCACCGCGTTCGATGCGCCCAGCGAGCCCCCGCGCCCGCTCACCGGCGATGCGGCCGTCTCGCAGACGCGACCAGACCGAGGTGTCGAGCAGACTCAGACTCGCGCTCACGCGCGCGTCCAACCCTCGCGGCGCACCTCCGCCAAAGCGTCCGCGTCAATGCCTTCGCCCGTGCGCAACCGCTGCGCCAGGCGCTTGCGCAACATCGTACGCTTGCTCGACTGCTCCTCGCCGACGTCCACATCGGCAAGCAGACGCAGCGCGCCCGCGATCGCCAGCTCGCCGACACTTGGGTCTAGCCCTCGCCGCCGCAAGCGCTCACGCGCCTCCTGCAGGGGAGGCGTCAGGGTCACGGACACACGCTTGTGTTGGGTCGGCATGGGGAGAGAGTGTAGCACCTGGGTGCTGCACCCAGTGATACGGCGGAGGCCTAAGCGTCTTACGGCTCGATCCGCTTCACCGTTTTGACGCGGTCGATCGAACGATCGAAGGAGAGGACCTGACCGACATCGGTCGCCTCGGCGCTTGCGACGAGATATGCCTCGGCAAAGTCCAGGCGATCCAGTTCATAGACCTCCAGCGCTCTCAGCAACAGGGGCTTGTCGAGCACAGAGATCGAGGGCAGACCGAGCGCGGCACGCATCAGGGTTGCGACGCGCTCACGTTCCACTTCATAGAAGGACTCCAGCACATACACGCACTCGGCAAGCACAAGGTCTGCCAGCAACAGTCGCTCTTTGCCCGCCAGCGCCTTCGTGGCCAGCTTCGCCATCTCGGGCGGATCGCCGGTCAGGTGCCTGATCAGGACGTTCGTGTCGAGGAACGCGCTCAGTTGTGCCGCCCCGCGCGCACTTTACGTGTCCGGCGCAACACGTCATCCCACGGCGTTCCCAGCTTTGCCGCCGGCACCGCCACCGATCCGGCCAACTCGATGAAGTCAGGCGTCTTCGCAACGATCGCCCTGCGCCGTTCCAGGCGGAACACGAGCTCGTCGCCTTCGTGCAGGTCGAGCGCGTCGCGCACCGTCTTCGGGATTGTTATCTGACCCTTGGAGGTCAGGCGGGCCGTGGCGTCCAATTCAGAGTACTCCTTACTTGTTTTATGGAGTAAGGATATCAGTCCTCCTTCCCTTCACAGGCGCAGGGCCCATGAGCGCGGCGAGTGTGAGCTAGACGACGCTAGACAAGCTAGACAGCGCTAGACGAGCTAGACGGCGCTAGACTCCTGCCGCCGTGAGCTGGCTGGACCGATGGACGAGTCGCACACAAGCGCAAAACAAATCTTGGCACGGACGCCTTACGCGCCCAGCGGCCTCAACTCGACCCACTCCTCATACGCGGCCAAGGTGACCTCGAAATGGTCGAAGAAGCCCGTCAGCCCGAGCAGCCCGAAAGAGGGACGCCATGGATCGCAGAACCACACCGGCGCTTGCCACTGGTGAGCTGACTGTCCGTCGGAGACTTCGAGCGTCACCTCCGCCATGCGGCCCGCCACGAGCGCTCCTCCCACCGCCAGGCTCGTGCGCGGCGCGCCTGAGAGGTCGAGACCGATCAGCTCAGCGACGTAGGCGCCCATGCGTACAGCGGTGGCGCCGCTGTCGAGCAGACACGCTTGCGGCGCGAGCTCCAGGCCCTCGACGACGACGTCGACGATGGGGCGCGGGCGCACGAGGCTGCCGAGCGGGTCCGGGATGCTCCTGAAGGGGAGCCTCACAGGGGGGCGAGGCCGGCGAGGGCAAGCTCGTCCTCGGGCACCCGAAACATGCTGTCGGCGCGGCGGTCGTGACGCGCCAGCCAGCCGACCAGCTCCTTGGGGGTGGGCGCGGCGACGAGCAGCTCTCCGTCCTTGATCGCGACCCATTCTCCCCGCAGCGGGCACAGGGCCTCGGCCAGCTCGCGCTCGCGGTCCGGGGCCGAGATTGGTGCGAGGACAGTCGCTGCGGCGTGACGCGGGCTCGGTGGGCAAGGAGCGGCCGCGACATGGTTCGCGCTTTGGGCGGCTCGCCTCGAACGAGCGCCAGGCGCGTCCACAGGGGCGTCTACGCGCACTCGCCCGAGCATATCGGCGGCGCCCGACGGCCGGCGCCCGACGGCGAAGCCCAGCCCCATCAGGACTCGTCGCGCCTGGTGTGTGGTGAAGTCGGCCCGGTCGATACCCGTGACGACCCCGATCACCTGCTTGGGCGGGTAGCGTCGCGCGCCGATCACAACATAGTGGGTGGAGATCGGCTCGGGCAACACTCCGCGCAGCATGCGCTCGACGCGATCGCGGCGCAACTCGAAGCGCTGCTTTGCGATCGTGACGGTATGTGGGCTTGTCTCTGGCACGGTTTCTCCGTTTCGTCTCTTAAGCTAGCAGGCGTAGACGTCGAGTGCTGAAATTGCCGACATGGAGCCATACTTTGCGCTTGATTCCAAAGAAAGACGCCTACTTTGGGGGAAGACGAGCCTACCCGGACGTGGCCGCCATCGAGGATCGCGCGTCTTGGATGGTGGCGACCAGGACCTGATTCTGCTGTTCGTCGTACGCATAGACGATCAGCATCCAGCGCCACGGACCAAGGATCAGACGAAACGGCTGCCAACGTCCTTCCAGTTGGCGGCCGAGGCGCGGGAAGCGCTCCAGCGCGCTCAGCGACCTCCGCACACGAGCTCGCGTGTCTGCGGGAAGACTGTGGGTGAGGATCATCCGCTCGAGATCCTCGACGGCCACGACGCTCAAGCTGACGAGCGCCACGGCCTACAAATCGTCAAGCGCGACAGTCTGGCCTTCGCGGGCGCGTCGCAGGCCGAGCAGCGCACGCTCGTGCGCGCCGGAGATGCCGTCGAGCAGCGCGGCGATGTTGCGAGCGTCGGGATCGGCTTCCTCGATCGCCGTGGAAAGCAGCGAGCGCGCGAGCGTGCCCTCTTGCAGGTGGGTCCGTTCGGCCAGCCGCGCCAAGCGCGCGGCGTGCTCAGGGTCGAGCGTGACGTTTAGGCGATGGGCGGAATCCTCCATAGCATCATCGTACTACACGGACAAGCACGAGCCGTGTAATGAGGCATAGGCATCGAGATGGACTAAAGATCCTACCCCGCGCTGCCGCGCTTGACAGCCCACACGCTCTGAAAGCTCAGGTCGGTGTGCTTGGCGATCAGCTCGTAGTCGCTGTCGTAGTGCAGCACCGCGGCGCCGTGGCGGTCGGCGACGCCCGCGACGAGCAGGTCGATCGGCTTGACGCGGTGTGAGACGCGGCGGTCGGCCGCCAGCTGAGCTTGCGCGTCCAGGGCGCGCTGCAGCGCACGGTCGTCCAGCGTGAGCAACGGCAGCGCTTCCAGCTCCTCGGCTAGCATCGCGAAGTCCCTGGCCTCGCGTGCGCTGTAGCGCATCTCCAGGATCAGCGGCTCGGTCATCGCCAGCTCTCCCAGCTCGATGCGCGCAGCGAGCCCCCGCGCCTGCTCGCCGGCGATGCGGCCGTCCCGCAGACGCGACCAGACCGAGGTGTCAAGCAGGCTCAGGCGCGCGCTCACGCGCGCGTCCAACCCTCGCGGCGCACCTCCGCGAGAGCGTCCGCATCGATGCCCTCGCCCGTGCGCAGCCGCTGCGCCAGACGCTTGCGCAACATCGTGCGCTTGCTCGACTGGTCTTCGCCGCTGTCCACATCGGCGAGCAGGCGCAGCGCGCCGGCGATCGCCAACTCGCCGACACTCGGGTCTAGCCCCCGCCGGCGCAGGCGCTCGCGCGCCTCCTGCAGGGGCGGGGTCAAGGTCACGGACACGCGCTTGTGTTGAGTGGGCACGGGGGGAGTGTAGCACCTGGGTGCTGTACCCGCAAGGCCATGGCCAATGAGTACGGCAACGCTACTTGGGATGGGCCGCGCTCTGCGATGACAATCCGCAGAGGATTCTGAACTACCGTCTGCCGCTCATCCTCGAATCGTGAGTCCGGCCGCGGTCGCCAGACGGGGCTTTGAGCCCCGTCTGGCGTGGACCGCAGGCAGGTTACGCGTGTAGCTTGCGTCTATTCGTTAGGAGACGTGCAGCGTTTGGCCGCTCGTCAGGTTGATCGTCTGGTGGCTTTCATAGAGTCGAGCACCCGAGCGCAGCCCGCTGCAAGACAGTCCGCCTTCGGCCAGTTCCGCGAGGACACCCTGTTCTGTGTTGTTCGTGATTTTTCCCATGTGTGCGCCTTCGCATTCGGTTATGACTCCGCTTTTCGAACCCCATTCGCATTCCATCTTGATATCGGGGACGCCGGCGCCGTTTTGCGTGAAGAACTCCCCCACCAGTCCTCCAAGGCCGAAGTACAATTCGGTCTTCCACGGTAGATGAGTCGCTTCTAGTGAATATTTGCCGTCGCAAACCGATTCGAAGGGAGCACGTTCGCATTTCGTCATTGTGAACTTAGTGATGGTACCGGCACCGGCCGCTGCGGCCGTCCCTTCGCCGCTGTCTTCGCATCGCACCCCAAACGTACCGCCGCCTCCCGGTGCGTATAGCGATATTGTGCCTTTGCTCCATTCGGTCAACTTGGCTTCTCCTTCGAGCGGCAAGCCTCCCTTGAGCCATACGGGCTCTTCCTTTTGCGCGCTCAACGTGCCTCCCGAGGCTGTGACGCTCTGGCTGCCTTCGACGATGCCGCTGACAGCTCCGCCTTCAGTACAGGTGAGCTTTTCACTATTGTTGAACGCCGCCGTCACACCACTTTCGGCGTTGGTCAGCGTCGCGCTGAATGCGCCACTGCATTCGTCGGCAAGTTTAAGTGCGCCACCAATTATGCATTCATCCTTGAAGCCCGGCGTGCCTTTGCCGCCGTTTACCAACCTGATGTCGAGAGCGCCTCCCACCAAGACCAGTTCTGTATGCCAGGGCAGATTCCGCGGGATGATCGTGGTTCCTGTTTCTTTTTTTTCGCAACCTTTGACGCCGGTACATTTAGATACCGTCAGTTTGGTTACTTCACCCGCACCCGCGGTGCCGACGGACCCTTCGGCTTTCTCTGTACATTCGACATCCTGGGGCACCGTCGTGTCGTTCATCCGGAGTTGTCCGTTCCATTCCACCGCGGTCGATTTGCTGACCGGCTGATAGTTCAACGCCCACGTTGTTTGCGCGCTGGCGAGCGCCGGGACGATGGCGCTCAGCGCCAGCGCGGCTACGACCACGAGCATCATCCGGCGGATCGACGAGCTTCCGCCACGCGCAGAACCGACATGCGACTTGGGGCTATGCCCACAAGCGTTCATCTGCTGCCTCCTTGTTAGGGTAATCAGGCAATACACTAGGCGCCGGTCGGCGCCTAAAGGCAACCTATGCTTGCCGGAACGCGACGTCAAGGTTTTACACAAGTCTCTCCAGCGTCGGGATAGTTAAACCGTACGTCCGTCGAGGACTGGCAGCGCTGGTAAAGGGGAGCATTCAGGAAGGGCTCCGAGATATGCTCGGCGCTCCTGTGAGCATTGTAAGGTACGCACGACCTGTTCACCCATAAGTGACAGCGACCATGCGTTGGGGCCTCCCGAGCGGCCCCGATGCTTGACCAGCAGATCCATCCGCATGAGCCGCGCGAGCGTGGTGGAGATCTGGTCGTCGCGAACGATGCCAATCGCCCGGGCCACCTGCCTGTTGCTGGCCCCCGGATGTTCGGCGAGATAGCACAGACAGGCGCGCGCACGATGCGCGCGCGGGTCGCGTATGGGCGCGGGAACCTCGACCTTTTCACTCCCAACCCATTCCTTATACGGCACACTGGAGGCGAGGATCTCACGGGTCAGCGCTTCACAGCGCTCGATCTCCGCTGGAACCATTTGCGCCCCGAGATAGATGACCGTGATCAGACCCATCAAGGGACCGAGCAGCGCAATCAGCGGCTCCCCGCTCTCGCCGAGCAGCTGAGCTCGGAGGAGACCCAGCACGGACTCCATCACACCCGTCGCCGCAAGTGGGCTCGGCTGGGGCTCCTCGACCGTCACCCAGCGTTCAACGATCGCACTCGTGAGCCTTGCTACATGCCGCTCACGGCATTCCAGTGCCCATGCGCCCGCGGCCAGCGTCTCTACCAGCCAAACACGTGCGAGCAGCGGCTCCCTGTCGAAGAACCCGAGCAACGAGGCAAGCGCCGCACGCACCCCGTCCTGCCAGCTGTCCTCCACAGCGAAAGCCTCCTCGATCAGCCCATGCGCGTGCCGGTAACCTTCGTCCATCATCGCCAGAAAGCACGCTTGCAGGCTCTCGAACTCCTCGTAGAACGCGGCACGACCGAGGTTCGCGCGGGCGCATACCTGAGTCACCGTTGCGCGCGCATACCCGTGGTCGTAGACGACAAGCACGAGCGCGTCGATGAGTCGCTCGCGTCGGGTGGACCCTCTCGCGTGAGCATCTCTCAGCACAGTGGTAGGGCGCATGCCGCCACTGTGCACGTCCGAGCCTCCCTGCTCCGCTCACTCTGCATTCCATCTCAGATCTGTACCCATATGTGGCGACCTCGCTCGATAGAGCGTGTGGTGAGCGCCTGTCGCCCACCACACGCGACGCGATTGTTATCTCCTCAGATCGCTATGGCGCGGTGACCGCCCAACTGCCAAACGTCAGTGCAGTCCCACCGGTTTCGTTGTGCACTTTGAGCAAGATCACACCTCCCGCGGCACCGGCTTTACCGGGTGCGAGCGCACCGGCTGGGGTGAACAGCAGGCTCCCCGTATCGATACCTCCGTCCCTGGAGACGTAATAGATGCAAAGGAAGCCTGGTTTTGCTTCGGGTTTTTCAGACGTTCCCGGGCATTCAGTCGTTCCGCCAGCCGCCGCGACGAATACCGGTGTCACCGCAGATTCCACGGGCAACGTGAAGGACACAGGACTAGTCCGAATTTCCTGTTCTGATTCTTTTACTTCTATTTCTTCTTTTGATTCTGCGAGCGAGCCATTGTTGGGTCGCATCACCAGCCCAATCACGCTCCACGCCCCCGTCTCGGTCTTGCCAGACTGCAGCGGTCCCTGCGGGCCGACCGGGCCTGCTGGTCCTTCTTTACCCGTCAGCCCCGTTTTGCCGTTGCAAACATTGACGGCGGTGGTAGCTGACTTAACTTCGACGCCGCCCGTCGTGCACGTGCCTTTCGCGCCGCTGAAAGATGTTGCTTCGGCGCTAACGCCATTTGATCCAGATGTTCCGTTTTCACCTTTTGACCCGGCGGGGCCCTGAGCACCCGCCGCGCCCGCGGGTCCCGCGGGTCCCTCAGCACCCGCCGCGCCTGCCTTGCCGGCCAGTTGCTTGAGCACGCTCGGCTTGATCTGCTTGGTCGAGGTGATCAGGAATTTGCTTGCAGCATACGCGCCGCCGCTCATCGCGAACACAAGCGCGACGGTCAGAGCTACGTTCGCGTACGTCAAGCGTTTCCTCATAAATGACATCCGGTGTTCCTCCCCTTATCGGTGACTGTGCTTGGTGTGCTTGGCGGTCTTGCGCGCCTTGGCCTTCTGCTTGTGCTTCGGGCAGCCGCCGACGCTTATCGGTGTGCTCTGCTTGATCGTCGCGCCGTTCTGCGCCGTGAACGCGGTCGGCATCTTCAGGCTCGCCTTGCAGAGGTCGCCATTCGCCGCCAGCGCTGAATACTTGCCTTGCGGCAACGTCAGTTCGAACGTGCCGACGGGAACGTCGGGGACGCTCTTGAACGTGCTGCTCGTGATCCCCGCTTTGTTGATGAACGTTTCGGCGTGTAGTTGCACCGATGGTGCCGTAGCCGGAGAGCACGATCACGAGTTCAGGGAACTTCGCGCCACCATAGGACACGAAATACGCGGGCCCGTTCAATTCGACCGGCAGCAGCGGGGTAGTCGCTTTTGCTACCCCGACCCGCGATTCCGCCGGACATGCTGCCTGGTTCGCGTTGAACGTCGCCGCGGGACACGCCTTCTGCAACGTCGTCAACCTCGACGGCAGTTGCTTCGGCAGGTCCACCTTGACCTTCGCGATGTTCGCCTGGGAACCGAACGCGGCTTTGGGGTAGGTGAGCTTGACGTGCAGGCTTGCACCGTTGGCCCGCGAGTTCTTACCGGAGGTCGAGACCGAGAACCCCGGTTTGAAGGCGAGCGTCGCACAGTTCGTTACCTGGAACGGCACATGCAGGACGCTGGTGGCTTCCTGACTGCTCGTGAGGCTACCGCCGACTTGCATCGGGGCGCAGTTCGTGGGGTTGAACGTGAAGCCCGCCCGATCGATCGATACGTTGACGTGCTTGATCTCAAGCGGAATCCCATCGATGAACTGTGGGATTCTGTAAGGACCCTTTTCGTCGCTTGTGATCGTCAGGGCCGCTGTGATCGGGTCCACTTCGATCTTCGCGCGCACGATCACCTTGCCCAGGTCGAACGGGCCCGCCTTCGCGGGATTCACGATCGACAATCCGTACGGTGCCCCTGCGTACGGGCCGGTGATGAACACTTCGCCGCCAGTGACCGTGTAAGGGTTGCCGCCCAAGCCAACGCTGACGGTGGTGTGACCGATCAGGCTTTCCTGGCCGCACGTCCCACTGTTGGCCTGCGCTTCGCCGCACAGCTTCACGCTCGATAGCGTCCCGAGCAAGCCCGGGGGCATCTTCAGCTGGATCGCGTCGAGGTTCTGATTGCCGTCTTCCCTGGACATCGTCATCGTGAACGGCGTGAACGCACCCGCCTGCAAGTTCAAGCTGCCCGTCGTCAGCGACGGCGCGAACGGCAACGGATCGGCGCACGGGCTCCCATTCGGACCCGTCGTGATCAGGAATTGCGAGGATCCCTGCACAGGCGCGTTACCCGACCATGGCGCGATCGACGCCGTCGTCGTATACGTGCCACACAACGCGGGTGTCCCAAGCGGCGCCCTGGAGCCTCCGAAGAAGTGCAGCTTGAGGTCTTCAAACGGCAGCTGCGGCGTTTCCTTGAACGTCGATACCAGCTGCCCGGTTTCGGGGTTCGGTTTGACTTCACCAGCGAGCTTAACCAGCACTCCCGACACCGGATCGTAGGCAACCAAATACAGCGCAACGAGACTGCCAAAAGGGTTCGCGTTCTGCGTCGCCAAATAGGCCGCGCCCACAAGCGGGTTCGGCAGCAACGGCGTATCTATTTCGACGGTGCCGACCTTTGCGGATTCCGGACACGTCTGTTCTTCGGGGCTATTCAGCGCGATCTGCGTTGTCGAGCAAGCCGACAGGCCGTCCGCGCCAGCCGGGTTGAGAGCCACACCTTCAGGCAACGTCACCGTCGTGTCCTTGACCGTGGACTCGGCCAATCCGGTCGGGTTCAAGCTTGCTTCCTGATCGACATGGACGCCCACCGTCAACCCCGTCGGCGTGCTCCCCTGTTGCCCGTCGGGCGCCACGCTGATCGACGGATCGAAGCTCAACCTGTTGCAGCCGTCCTGTCCGAGCGGTTCACCCGCATCGTTAGAGAACGTGTACTGCTTTTGGGCGTACTGTCCGATCGCTTCCCACGGATCTCCTTCCACACTCGTCACGAGCGGCCCGGTGCAAGAGGTCGGCATGATCAAAAACGGCTGCGGCTTTTCATCCAACGGACACACGAATTCCCACCTCTTGATCGCTTGGGGATTGCTGTCAATACCGCTGCTGCTTTCGAACTCGTCCAGGCACGTGCCGCGGGTCGTGTCGTGGCGCGGGTCCCCCGGGACACCCCAGAACGTGACCTGCGTCCCGATGAAACCAATGTCGTCGGGAATATCCGGCACCGTCACGACGACGCCGTAATCACTACCCGTACGCACAGAGGTATCGAGGATCACCGGACCCACAGGTGTCGGGAACCCAAAGCGCGCCGGCTCACCCACCGATGGTTCGATGCTGTACAGTGGCACGGTCGAGGCGTACGGCACGAACGGTGTTATTGACACGTTTGTGACGATCGGCGTCGCGACGCCGATCACTGTGTTCTCTGGACAGTTGAATGGGTCTTTCGAGAACACAGACAGGTTGCACTTCGGTAGTGGCGTCGGGTTTCCGACCAAACCAGGCGGCACGTTGAAGCGAAGATCCTTCGTCAACGCGACAGGCTGCACTTCGGGCAGTTCTTCATCGTCTTGATAGTTGAAGACCGGCGCCGCCTTGTTGTTGAACGTCAGCGTCGTGGTCAATTGAAACGGGTGCGACCCTGCCTGCGTATCCGCCGCGCCACCCTCTTCTTCAGGTGTCAGTTCATAGTTTTCCGCGCCGAAGGGCGCCGGCGATTCACCAAGCGCCAGGGCACGCCGCCATACGACGGGAGCGGCGCCCCCACCCGAGACGTCAACTTCACTCGCTCCCGTACCGGCCCCCGGCTCAACCTGCACCGTGATCGCGATCATGAAGCGTTCATAAGCAAGCAACGGACCGTCATACGTACACGTCACGGTCTGCGCGACGATCCCGCAATGGATGAATTCCTTCACGCCGCTCACCCCGATCGGAAAGCTGCCGCCGCCTTCGCCGTACACGTGCGTGGCGACCACACCAGCAGGCAACTGATCCACGATCGTCACGGGATTCGTGAACCCGTCCACAGGAGCATCGCCGAGATTGGTGACTTCAAGCACAAGCCGGCTTTCGCCGCCGGGCTTGCTTGCGGGCGCCGAGATCGTGTTCACATGCCACCACGGCACAGCCGCCCCGGCGACACCCGTACACGCCAACCCAAACGCCGCGAGCACCGTGCTCGCCAGCAAAGCCCTCCTTAGAGAAGCCACGCTCATGATCCCTTCCTCCGATTCCCCGTAGCCGCATTCTTCCCGGCTCGCCTGAGTGGATAGTGCTTGCGTGCTTGTCGTTCGCAGGCTCGGCGTTGCCTGTTCTTTTGCCTATGACAAGCGCGCAGCGCGCGTGCGAGCTTCTGCGCATTCGTGAGCGACTTCGGTTTCACATCCGAGACAGTGGGCGAGGCGATGTTGCCGACCCCATTGAATGTCGCGGTTGGCGTTGGACCGAACAGTTCGGGTTGGGGTGAGGGCGCTGCCTTACACGAGTCGCCCGAGGTGCACGGTGGTGGAAGGATCGGTGTCTGCTTGCATGGCACCGCGGTGGTGCAGACGTGTGCGTCGTAGACGTCGTAGCCCTTGTCGTAGTCTTCACCGACGAGTTTGCTCGTTGTATCAAAGAATACGTCATCCCCGTTTTCACTGGCGTCGTAGAACGCCGATTCAGAGCTTGAGGTGCCCGATGAGATCAGCCCTACGCAACCACCGACGGGATGCCCCGCGAGTTCCTTGACATATACGTCTGTTGCGGTGGCAGTGGTGCTGGTGCAGTTGCCGGTGCCTTCGGGCTCGTACTCGTACACGTCCTCGAGCCCGTTCGTGTCCTGCGGGACGAGAGCGTCAGGACTATCGAAGAACAAACGGCCACTATCAGAGAGATAACGAGGCTGATAAGTCGCGGGATCATTAGCCAAGTTATCCCATCCAGGAATGCTCCCCGCAAGCCAATGATCACTAGTAGGATTTCTGGGTCCTGCCGCTTTACTAGTCCACGCTTCTCCACGGTCTACCAACAGTTTTGAGTCCTCCCGGTCGAAAATGCCCACAGGACGCCCACCGGTTGGATCGCACGACGCGCACACAAGGCTTGCCTTCTGCGCGTCATACAGATACAGCTCCTCGTCCGGCTGCCCACTTGCAGCGTCGGTGTTGTCGTATCCAGTGAGCGCTCGATCCGACATAAAAGCAAGATAATGCCCATTCGGCGACACCCGCGAACTAATATCTGCGAGAAAGGGCGGACCGTCGGTTTCCGCATACCAGCCTGGATGATCCTGTGGTGACAGCGTGGCGATGTACGTTGTCGTCCATCCACCTGGCGCGTCGTACAGCACGTAGAGGTTATCTTCACCGGCACTCGCGCCGTCCGCAAGAACGCCCGTCGCGACAAAGTACACATATGACCCATCTTCGCTGACGTCCGAGACCAGTTCTTGCACCCCCGCGTTCGGTTCGGAGACTCCGTGCGTCGCCGTCAGGTCTGTCGCTTTTTCACTGTTCCAATCGTATACGAAAAGATCCCCATTTTCCAGGTAATAAATCTTCGAACCATCACCGTTCATTGTCTGGTAGACGGCGCTCGCGCCACCGATCTGTATGGTGCGTTCTTCAACCATGTCACGCACAAACAAGCCTCGATAGCCACCGGCATTCGATGTGTATGGTTCACCCCAAGTCCAGGCGATTCGTCGGCCATCGTTTGAGATGCTCCGCTGCACATTGCCGCCCGGAAGACCCCCTAGGGAAGTACCCGCGGCGCTTACAAGCGGGACCTTGCCAATGGGGCCATGAGCAACTTCACCGGCCGGTCCGGGCAAAATATTCACTAGCTGGATACCGGCGGCACTCCACTCATAAAGGTTCTCCTGAACATGGCCCCTGTTAGTGTCTTTTCGTTCTATCTGGATCTTGAGCGTTTCTTCGTCGATCGCATCTTCGGTCAATGCCTTCGGCGTGTAAAACACTACGTGAGCAAGGTCGGGCGTCGAGGTGAGAAAATGCATCTCCCATTCATTGGGATTCGGCTCAGAAGATTCGCCATTTGTCTGATCGAAGCCTTCTTCTTCGATTTTTGTTCCTTCCGGCACGTCCGCTGGACTGACGAGCGGCGAGAACACGCCGGTCAGGTCGTTCCGCATATACAGTGTTCGTTCGCGCTCTTCAGAAGAGAGCGGTGGCGTCCCGAACGGTTGCGGTTCAACTACCGAAGATGTCAAATCCGGGGAAAACAAGTGATACGGAAAAGTAAGTTTTAGAAGCACTTCCGCTGGTTCGCCGTTTTCTGGGAGACCACCGGGGAGCGACACGTCGGCTGTCTGCCAACCATTAGGGCCTCGTCGTGAGAGTGCTTGGAAGTATGTAAGTTTACCTGTTTGATTTTCACCACCCGTGGGTCCTTCCCCGACATACGCGATCCCGCTACCGTCGTCAGCTGCCTGTACCTGTCCACCCCGTTCGGTCAGTTCGAGCACAGCACCTTTTTTGTTTGGCGGGGACACCAATTCCCACGAGCGCCCGTCCGTGAGCCCGTAGGACGTAGTTGGTGGT
The DNA here is from genome assembly GCA_963725265.1 of uncultured Solirubrobacterales bacterium. Classification (GTDB taxonomy): domain Bacteria; phylum Actinomycetota; class Thermoleophilia; order Solirubrobacterales; family Solirubrobacteraceae; genus Palsa-744. The sequence goes on along the minus strand of CAVRXP010000001.1, from coordinate 55,931 downwards.
TGTGTAGTGAAGGTTTGATCTGCTTCTTCGAATATTTCACCGTCCTGAACGGCGACGAAACTATAATGGTAAAGAGTGCCCGCCTGTAGGTTCTGGATGTGTACGCTCAGACTTTGGGTGCCCGCGCCATTGCCGAGGTCCACGCCCGGAGCGGGCACCGGAGCATAGGATCCGTATGCGGTGGTTGGCCCATACTGGATGTAATAGTGGGTATCCGCGCCATTGGGGTCGATCGCGTCCTCTAGCGTGGCGCTGGTGGACGCCACTTCGCTGACGGACTCGCCGCCGAAGATTGGTCCCGTGTGAAGCACAATATCTTCAGTTGAGCTCTTGCCCGCACCATTTTCAGCCGACAGCCGGTAGTGGTAAACAGTCTCCGGCACAAGACCCGTGAGTTGTGCGCTGACAGGCACGGACGCGCTACCGGTACCTAGACTAGCCGGTGAACACGGCACACTCTGCCCATAAGCGCTCGTGGTCCCGTATTCGAACACGCACGAGTTGACCGGCTTGCCCTCCGGATCGACCGTCCCGTTGAGCGTCACGGCCCTCGGCGACTGACCGCTCAGCGGACCGATAGTCACCGTCGGCTGCTGAAAAGCTTCGAAGAGAGACACATTGTCCTGTGTACGGTCGGTCGCATAGACGTTGCCGTTGCTTGCATCGACGGCCATGGCAGCGCTGAGAGTCAGATGGCCTGAGCCAAAATTCTCGATCGGCGTGCCGGTCGGATCGAACGCTTCTATCGATTCCCTACTATCGAGATATACCTCGCCACTACTGGGATCAACCGCGCCACTGAATGCTTTTCCGTCTCCACCAAATGGATCACTCAATGTTGCCCCGACACTGTTCACCTTTGCGACGAGACCTTCTATCAAATAGAGGTTATCTTCACCATCTACAGCAAGACCATTCTCTACGCCTCCGAATCCTGTTACGAGCTGAGAGGCGTAACCGTTGTCAAGTGCGTTACTGAAACTGTAAAGCGGACCTTGATATATGCCGACCCACACAGTCCCGCTCGGATCGATCGCAACACCCGTGGGCCCCCGCGGGGCCGCCCCGTTGCCTGGTTCAAACGGGCCGCCCGGCGTATCGGTCCCGGTCAACTGGCCAATATAGGTACCACTGGAGTCGAACTTGTCGATCACGCCATGACCCTGATCAATCACATACACGTCTTCCTTAGAGGGATCGAGCGGGTTGGTCGAATTGTCGATGGCGATTCCAGTCGGTTCAGAGAACGCGCCGGTGGGTGCCACGGCCCCGTTGAATTCAGCCAACAGCGTGGTACCGGTGGCGTTGAACTCCTCGACGCGGTTGTTGCGACTATCGACGACATACACATCGTGTGTCGTGTCGTTCACCGCAACCCCAAGCGGTTCTCTGAACTGCCCCGGCCCCGAGCCTTCGCTACCGAACGAGGACTCATACACGTGGACCTCCTTCGCAAACGCCGGCGCGCTATACAGCAACAGGCAACCGGCCAGCGCGCACAACCACACCATCAGTCTCGGTGCGACGGAGAATATTCTGGTGTGACTCATCGCTTGCTCTCTCCCTCTAGTTTGGAACTCGCTGTCTGCGTCGTTGCCTGCCTGAGCGTCTGCCTGCCCCCCGTCACAGGGGTGCCCGCTTGGCTACGGAGTGTTTGTGTCACCTGGAGCCCCCTTGCGGTCAGCTCCCAGGCGTTAGCCTCGCCCTTGGGGCGCTGCTTGCCGGTGTTTTCCAAAAGGCCCAGGCGCTCCAGGCGCGACAGCAGCTTTGAGATCTGGCCCTGGTCGGGCACGCCCGCGTCGACGCCGACCTGGCGGTTACTGGCTCCGGGGTTGGCGGCGACACATTCAAGGACGCGCAGGGTGCGGTAGGTGAGCCGCATCTCAAGGCCCGCGAACGGGTCGCCCGCAGGGCGATCGCCGCCGGCACCGTTGCCGCTCTGCCCGGACAGCGGCGCGGGCGCGGGTCGCGAGCGCTCGCGCTTGGCGGCGGTCGCGCCTAGATAAGGCAGCGCGATCAAGCTCATCAGCTCGCCCTGCAGGTCTGTCAGAGGCTTGTGCTCGCCGCGAACCAGGCGCGTGTGCACGACGCTGAGCGCGGCGCCGACCAGCGCCTCTGCCGTCAGCGGCGTGGCCTGGGCGGCTTTGGCGCTCTCGGCGCGACCCTCGTCGAGGATCTCCGCAAGCCGCCGTAGCAGCGCCTCGCGCCTTGCCAGCAGCCTGGCATCGCCCTGCAGCGAATGCACGACGCAGACGTTCGCCATCGCCGGCTCGCGCTGGAGAAACGAAAGGATCGTCCACAGCCCGCCGCGCACCCGCTCGCGCCACGGCAGCCCGTCGAGCTCGGCGTCGGCGAGGTCGCGTTCGATCAGCGCGAGGACGTCCTCGAAAGCGGCCAGCAGACATGCGTCGCGATCGGCGAACAGCTCGTAGAAAGTCCGCCTGGAGATACGCGCGCGGCTTGTGATTTGGGCTACCGAGGCGTTTGCGTAGCCGACTTCGTCGATGGAGCGGATCACGGCGGCGACGATGCGGTTGCTCTGTATTTCCGCGGGCAGTCCGTGCGCCTCGACGGGAGCGGCGGGTTGGCGGCGCGCCAGGCGCCGTGTGCGCTTGGCGCTCTGCGGGCGCGTGGCGCCGAGCAGCCGTCCAGCCGCCTTGGCGTCTGCGCCCGTGTCTGCCGCATGACCGCGGCGGCTGCCAACAACGCTGCTCATCCCCTGCTACTCCCCTCGACCTGAGACTTTGTGTGCGACCACTGATCTGCGTTCCTGCTCGTCGCCGAGCCGACCCACACGACCCCCGCGTGGCACTCGGCCTTGCGCTTTCCGCTTACGCGGCGTCTGCGGCGGACCGCAAACCTGAACTCAGGATGTATAAGAACATATTCTTACGCTCTTGTCAATAGCTTTGTGAGCGAATCTTCGAAAGCGGCGGTTTGAGCTCGCGCTCACCCGCCTCCACGCCGAAGTGCGCGAGTGCTCGCTCCATGCGGCGGCCGGCCGTCTCGGCGGCAGGCAGGGGAAGCGAATGCTCGAGCTCGCGCCTGGCGACCTGCGGCCCCAGATATGGGTGCGCGATCATGCTCATCAGCGACGGGCCGAGCTCGCTGAAGGCGCTGTCCTGCTCGCGCATCAGGCGCGTCTGGATCAGTGAGACACAGGCCCCCACCAGATTCGCGGCGGTCTCCGGTCCCGGTACGCGTGTGGGGTCGATCTCCTCACAGCCCCGGTCCAGCGCGTCGGCCAGGAGCTCGAGCAGCTGCGAGCGGCGCGCCAGCACCGCCGGCCCTCCCGCGATCGAGTCCAGCAGCACCTGCCTGGCGATCTCGGGCCGCTCGTCGCAAAAGCCAAGCAGCGCAAGCAGCCCGGCGCGCATGCGCTCGAGCCAGTCCGCGCCGCCGCGATAGGCGGGCAGCACCCGCGCCGCGATCAGCGCGATGGCCGCGTCGAAGTCGGCCAGACGCCTATCCGCGGGCGACTCGCTGCCGCCAACCCCCTCGGGCGACGGCTCTCCTACGTTGAGCATTCCCTGGTCACCTCCTGACACACGACCTTGCCGACGAGACAAGCGTAACATAAAAACAGGTTCTTATATGTTTGTCGAGTGCTGTCTGCTGCCGCGCACGAGCCGCGCGCGATCTCATGTGTCGCGGCTCACCGGCGGGCGGGGCGAGGTGGACTATCGACAAGCGGGGCGAAAGGCTAAGTGCAGCGCAGGGGGGCTACCGACGAGCGCGGCGCTTGACGGCGAGCGCGCTGCTCGCATGCGGCATCTCGAGCAGGTGCTCGGCGTGCGCGCGACCTTCGTGCGCAGCGAGCAGGGGAGCAAGCACGATGTGGGAAAGCTGCTCGTGCAGCTCTCCCAGACGCTCGAGCTGGCCGCGCAGCGCGTGGTCGTGGAGCAGCTCGAGGATCGCGCCGACGAGCATGTCGGCCGTGGCGACAGGCAGGTCGGGATGCGCGCGCAGCCCCGGCCCGAGCAGCTGCTTCAGCGCCTCGGCGCGGCGGTCGAGGAAGTCAAGGCCAGGGCGTCCCAGGCTGAGCGAGCCGAGGATCATCGTGCGCGTCGCCGCCGGATCGGCGCTCGCGGCGGCTAGGTAGGCGCCGAGCGCGCGGTCGATGCCGACGGCCCATGCGGGCGCGCCGGCAAGGCCGGCGACCGTGGGCTCGTCATCGCCCGCGGATTCCTCCAGCGCACCGGCGGACGCCTCGCGCGCATGCTCGATCAGGCGCTCGTGCACCGCTTCGCAGGCGGCCAGCAGGGCATCCTGCGAGGTGCGGAAGTGCTTGTAGAAGGTGCCGAAGGAGACGCCGGCGCTCGAGGCGATGTCGGCGAGGCTGATCGAGTCGCCCTCGCCGTTTGCGGCCAACCTCAGCAGCGCAGCCAAAATCCGCTCCTTCGGGCCATCGTCGGGGGTGAGAGCGCCCGTGCCCACATCGTCGCTCGAGCTCCCAGCGCCGTCAGGGTCGCCAGGGCGGTCCGAACCCTCGCCATCCGCGGGCGCCGCGACCAGCTCGTTGCCGTAGACGAGCACCCAGGCGAGCAGCTGCTCGGCCAGCGCCGGCAGCTCACGTGCGGGCCGCTCGCGCAGCTCGACGTACAGCGAGCGGCGGATCGCGCCGACCGTGGCCGTGACGAGCGCGGGCGCATGCGTCGTGTGCGGCCCGGCCGGTCCGAGCGCCGAGTCGAGCAGCGCGCGGGCGCCTTCGTCGAGCTGCTCGCGCGCCTCGACTGTGCCGTGGGCGACCGTCAACACGTCGCCAAGGCACACACGAGCCGCGGCGGGCCACACCTGGGCAAAGCCGGCCAGCGCACCGAGCGCGGCCTGCGCGTGCTCGACTCCCTCCAGCTCCGGGGCGTTGTAGGCCGTGACGAGCTGGCCGGCCGCACGCGCCAGATGGTCGTCGTAGGCGGCGGTGAAGCACCCCTCCATGCTGCCGAAGTGTTCGTAAAAGGCGGCCCGCGCGACGTGCGCGCGCGCGCTCAGGTCGGCGAGGCTGGTGCCGGCGAATCCCTGCGCGTCGACCAGTTCGACCAGCGCGATGCCAAGCCGCGCGCGCTGGCTCTCGGCAACCAGCTCGCGCGGTAGCCGCATGCCGGGGGACAGCTTGCCGGGGATCGCGGGACGCGCGCCGCTATGTGGCTTTCCAGCTGGCATCGTCTAAGCCCGGGTACGCAGATCCAGCTCTGCGGAGGGGGTTGATCTCAATCTTGGGAGCATACCAATCTGCCATATCTGTAAGAACACGGGCTTATAGCCCGTTGGGGGGTTTGCGATGGAGGCTCTCGCGCAACGCGCCAGCGCCAGCGCCAAGCGGAAGCTTCGCGCCCGGCGCGGGGGCACTCGGACCGGCGCCGCTGGTGGCGGCGGCAATCGGCGTGAGACACGCGAGCACCCGTTCCAACAACTGCTCCGCGCCCGCGGCCGGCTGCTCGACGAACGCGTCCTCGCGCGGGGCGTAGTAGGCGCACAGCACGTGCGCATGAGCCTGCAGCGCCAGCGAGTGAAGCGCCTGCAGCAGACACTGCTCGACGCCGGCGAAATGAGCCTCGAAGCGGCTCTGCGAGAGTCCGGCACGAGCCGCCACCTGCGCAACGCTGCTCTGCCCGCAACCATGCTCGCGCGCCTCCTCGATCGTAGCCGCAAATAGACGCTCGCGCTCGATGCGCTCGCGCCGCGAACCGGGCGAGAGCGCCGCACGCGTGTCCTGCGACAACATGCTTCCCGGCACAGACAAGACACCAGCTCACTCTCTCACCACGTGCAACCCCGCCTCTCCCAGCCAAAGCCCAACCGATCAAACGCTCGGACCGACCAGCAGTCGGCGCGAGCACCCACGCCCTACCGCTGCGCTCCGCCGTCGTCAAGAAGGACAAAAGTACATGTCCATTCTTATCATGAGTGGCTCGTCTTGTCAATGACTCCATAGAAAATGATCGTGCCGGAAGAGACCAGCCCAGGCCACCGCGACGACCACCCCGATTTCGTCGAAATCGAGCGGCAGACCTAGAGCGGGCGGGCGGTCTCCTGCCGCCGTCCGGCAGCGCCCAGCACTTCAAGGAAGGCTTCGAGGATCCGGGGATCGAACTGGCTGGCGCTGCAGCGCTCAAGCTCGGCGAGTGCGTCATGCTCGCTCATCGCGCTGCGATAGCTGCGGTCGCTTCTCATCGCGTGGTAGGCGTCGCAGACCGCGATCACCCTCGCGGCCAGCGGAATGTGCTCGCCCGCGAGACGATCGGGGTAGCCCGTGCCGTCGTAGCGCTCGTGGGTCGACCGGATGATCGCGGCGACACCGCGACCGGAGGGCGCCGAGGCGACGATGCGCTCGCCGATCAGTGTGTGCCGCTCTATGAAGGCCCGCTCCTGCGCGTCCAGCGGGGTCTTCTTCTCGAGGATCGCGTCAGGGATCGCGGCCTTGCCGATGTCGTGCAGCTCCGCCGCGGCAACGAGATCGCGCAGCTGCTCATCGGACAGCCCAAGTTGGCGTCCGAGCCTCAGCGCAAGCTCGGCGACCTGCCTGACATGGCTGCCAAGCTCAGGGTCGCGTTCGCACAGCAGCCCGAGCAGCACGTCACGCCACTCGGGGTTGGAGGGCTGGTAGAGGCGCGTCTTCTGCGCATATAGCCGCTGATCGGCGATGCGCAACGCATCGCCGGCCTCGCTGGTCTCCGTGCCGAGCAGCACCTCACCGAAGCTCGCGCCGATAGTGAAGTGCTCGCCCCGCTCCAGTAGCGCGCAAGCCAGCTCGGCAGCAAGGCTGCCCGGATCGCGATCCAAGTTCAACAGCGCGCAAAACTCGTCCCCTCCCAGCCGATAGGTGCTGCCGTAGGGCTGAGCAGCCTGGCGCAGCCTGTGCCCAAGCCTTGCCAGCAGCACGTCGCCGGCCGGATGTCCGAACGTGTCGTTGTAACGCTTGAAGCCGTTGAGATCGAACAGCAGCAGCAACCTCGGCTGTGCCGGGCTCGCCTGCTGAACCGCCGTTTGGAGGTCCCGCAGCAGCGCCCGCCTGTTGCCCAGCCCGGTGAGCGCATCGCGATTGGCGAGCACGTTGCTGGCAGCGATCAGGCGCACGTTCTCATTTGAGGTGAGCATCAGCCGCACGAGCACGGTCAACAACGTCGCGATCGCCAGCCAGGTCGACAGGCGCCCCTCGTTGCCGATGCTGCCGTAGGCAAGCACACCGATCGCGCTCAGCCCAAACAGCGCCGGCGCGGCGACGATCACCCTTGGCGAAGGCTCGCCGGGAGGCTCTGCCCGTTCCGGCTGCCAGGCGGCGTATGCGATCACGAGCGCAGAGGCAAGCCACAGCGCGTCCAGCGGCGTATCGACCTTGTAGGTGCCGTGCGCTTCCTGGAAGAGGTAGACGCCGTCGGCGATCGCCATCATCAAAAAGCCGAAGGCGATCGTCGAGAATGGGCGCCCCACCCGCCACCCGCTAAGCGCAAGCATCGCCACCAGGACACCGACGAGCAGCATGTCGGCGAGCGGATAGCCGACGTCGAGCAACGTCTTCACGTCGCTGTGATGGGTCGCCGCGGACACGGGCCCAAGCAGCGTCGCGGCCCCCAGCGAGCCCACGGCGAGCATGCCGATCAGACCGTCGAGCCACATGGAGGCGCGAAACTGGCTCAAGCGCCGGCGCCCGAGCAACACGATCGCTGCATACGAGGCGAGATACAGGCACACGTAGAGCATCTGCTGGACCGTCGGCGCAAAGGATTCGCCGATCGACGAAAGGATTTCGCCACCCGTGTCGCAGGCCAAGCCAAGCCCGAGGATCAACCATGGCAGACGCGAACCGGCGACGAGCACTCCACGCGCAAGGCAGACAGCCGCACAGCCCGCCATCGTCGCGTCGTAGAGCCAGGTTTCAAAGACGGGATTGGCCGAGCCCCCACCAACACCGAACCCAGTGTGGGCAAGATCGAGCAACACCATCGCAAGCAGAGCAAAGAGCGCAAGTCTGACGCCGAAAGGAACATTTCGAGGCACGGACGCAGACGAGGAAGTGCGCATCAGCCTTCTATCGGCCGTTTGCGCGAATCGATTGAGCTTGCGTGGGCTTACCGAGTCCGGCCACCGAGTGTCCGCGACTGAGCCGTTGGGTGGGGTGACCGGTGGCCTGCTCGGCTCACCGTTTCGAATGCCGCACGCGATGCTGGTGCCCTCCAGCATTCCCGGCGAATTGCACTTGAGTGACAGCGTCGTTGAGGAAGGGGCATCAATCGGTTACCAGTATCCCAACGGGATCTTTCCAGGGTGCGAATGCGACAGCGCCACAGTTGAGCTCGATCTCTACATCGGCTCTCCTAAATGGTCTCCCCCGGAAGAAGCCACATCTGTCAACTAGCTTCGGCTTCAAAATGAGTTCGCGTTGCGATGCTCTGACGCCTCACGCGGGGACTACGTGTTCTGCTCACGCCTTGGCCGACGCCTCGATCCCTCCGCTGTCCGCCGCCGCTTCAAGGCCGCGCGCGACGCCGCCGGGTTGCGCCCGCTGCGCTTTCATGCCCTCCGTCATACAGCCGGCAGCCTGATCGCCCGGCACGCCGATGCGCGCTTCGTTCAGGATTTCCTCGGACACTCGCGGATCACGACCACGGAGCGCTACATGCATGCCAAGGCCCGGCCGGAGGATCTGGAGCGGGTCAACCTCGCGTTCGCCCCGACCCTATCCGCTGATTAACCGTCTTCACGGACATCCACAGGGGCCCAGCTAGAGCGCGTTCCGCTGAACAGATCAGGCCGCCGCGGACAGAGCTGTCTCCCGGGCGAGGACTGCGATCCATCGATCGATATGCTCAAACGACGGAGCCTCGACGGCGTGAGCCTTGAGCGCACGACTCACCACTCCACCGATCTCACGCGCGCTACGTAGCTGCTCGTACACAAGGTCCACCCGCATGCTCTCAGTCGGACGTTTGCGGAGTAGATCGACCTCATGGTCTCGCACCCAGAGGTAGTGCTGACGGCTGCGCGCGGCGAGGTTCTCGAAACCCCGGTGCCTGCAACATCCGAGGGTGCAGGTTACGTGCGAGCGAAGTGCACGATCCTCGAGGATCGCTGCGGCGTGGCGGTCAGAGAGAGTGGTCTTGAGTTGCTCGAGATAGACGCGGCGGCCCGATCCACCTCCTTTGCCGTCCCCCTCCAACTCGCGCTTGCTGAACGCACGGTTGAGCGAGGCAAGATCACATGCCTCCGCTTGGGCGAGTCCCGAGTCAAACGCGGCGACACCGAGAGCACTGAGAATGAGCCCAAACGCGCCTACCCGACTCGCGATTACAGGCAGCCCCGCCTTGCTTATCGCGCGGAGAAAGTGCACATACTGGACCAGCTTCTCAACGCTGTCCTTGACCGGATTCAGCGCAAGGGGCTGGACGTACACGGCGCTGACGGGATAGTCCAGCAGTCGGTTGACGACAAGCTCCGGCTGTGCAAGTAGCCGCCGGCCGGGTGCGACCTGAGCAATCAGAGGTCTGCGATCGAGGTCCGTTGCCCCGTTGGCCGCGCAGGAAGCGGCCAGCAGACGATCGTTGTGCCGCAACCAGCTCTGGAGATCCTGGTCGTAGTACGGCAGCGCCGCCGTCACGTACCAGCTCGCGCCTACCTCTTGCTCGAAGAGCATCACGTTGCGCGCCAACGCATCGGCATCCGATGGCGTGAACGAGCCAGCCGTGATCCGTGTCGCAGGCCGGTAGGGAACGCGCTCGAACTGCGCGACGGCTAGGAAGCGCTCTCCCGTGAACCGCAACGTTTGGGGATCGACGAGTTGAGGCACACCGCTCTCGCGAAGCCTCTTGAGCAGCGGTGAGTCTTCGACGGCATAGGTTGCCTCCACAACGGCGGCATCCAGCTTGACCCCGGAGTCGAAGAGTGTGGGGCCGGCCAGAGCCTCCTCGATCGCACGACCATCGCGGCGTGTGACCCTCGGCATGTAGGTTGGTTGAGAGAAGGGATCCGAAGCCAGAGATAGTGTCTCTGCCATCGGGCTGTCATAATAGACGACAGACACGATGACAGAGAAAGGACGCGTTTTGGCGGACCTAGCAGAGCGACTCGGTAGGGCGACTGGGCAGATAGAGCTTGACCAAGCGGAACTTGCGCGCGTGCTCGGGACGAATCCACGCACCGTCTCGCGCTGGCTCTCGCGGCAGACCGCTCCCCGCCCCGACGCTCGGGAGCGCCTGCTGGAGCTGATCGTGGTCCTTGAGAAGCTCTCCGGCGTTCTACGGCCCGAACCGGCTCACGACTGGCTGTTCAGCCCCAACGACTCGCTCGACCATCACAAGCCGGTCGATCTTCTCCGCACGGGCGAGTTCCGACGCGTGCTTGGGGCGATAGACGCGATGTCCGAGGGCGTCTTCGTCTAACCGCGCGTGATCGACCAGCAACTCCTCGCTCGAATCGACGCGATCGAGTCGACCCCCTTCGCCGGGCAGGTATTTCGACACCTCGCTCACGATCACCATCCGCTCTCGGGCATGGGTGCCCGAATACACGGCGGCCGATGGAATCCACCGGAGAGCTTCTCCACTCTCTATCTCGCGCTCGATCGCGAGACGACCGTCCTCGAGTTCCACCGCCTCGCCGAACGACAGGGGCGCGACCCGGAGGACTTCCTGCCGCGGCGCCTTTACCGCTACGAAATCGCTCTCGCCGCTCTCCTCGATCTCCGTGACCCTGCCACCCGGACCGCCCTCCGGCTCAGCGACCCCGAGTTGCGCTCCAACGATGCCGCCAAGTGCCAGCAAATCGGAGAGTCCGCCCACCACCTCGGACTGGAGGGGATACTCGCTCCATCGGCGACCGGAGAAGGAGTCGTCCTGGCCGTATTCTTCGATCGCCTACATGCCGACTCGCAGGTTCGCGACCTCGACTATGAGCCGTGGAGCGCTCCCCCACCAAAGCCACAGCCCTCCTAATCTCGGCCGGCGGTGAAGGCGCCCACCGCCCCACGGCGAACATACGTAGATAGTGGCGGTATGTGTCGGTGTAAGGCGGTGATCGGCACTGGGCGGTACCGCTCACGCCACCGACCTGTCCCCCGGCCGGCCCCGCACCGCCGACTCGATCTCGTCGCGCAGGAAGATCCAGCGCCGCCCGAGCTTGTGGCCGGGAAGCAGTCCTCGGCGGGCGTATTCGAGCACGGTCGAGATCGGCAGGTGCAGCAGCTCGGCGACGTCGCGGCCGTCGAGGACGTCTTTGCGCGTCAGCCGGGGATGGGTGCGAATGGATGTGGGGACGGTGCTCACGGACCTTGGCCGGAGTAATGGTCTCTGGGTTAGATGACCTGGAGTCGCCCGGAACGGCCAACGAGTTCACCGACTCGCGGTCCCAACCGAGCGTGTGCGCGACCGTCCGTCGGCTCCAACCAGGTCGCCGATCGCACCGGACCCTTCGGCAGCAGGCGAACATCACACCCCCAACGCGCGATGCATGACCAACCGAGCCACCCGGCGTCGCATCGCTCCGCCTCCCAGGACAGACTACGGTATGAAATACGGGGTGGGCCTGTTGTCCGGTGGCGATCGTAGGGTCGTTTGACCAGGACAGGGGCTCTTGTGGGAAGACGCAATGGTGGGGCAGGCCGTTGTGCATTTGGGCCGCGAGCCCGTCAATGACTATATGGCCGCCCCTGCGACTCACCTGGTTGGGCTGAGAGCCCGAATCCGTATTTGTCGCTTGCCCGCCGCGCCTTCCAGTCATGTGTTCGATGCGTGGAAGGGAGCGGGGAATTGCGGTATTTCGGGGTTGATGTTCACTTGGAGTTCTGTGAGATCGCGGTCGCTGAGGGTGGCAAGGTCTCCCAGGTCGGGCGGATCGCGAGCACACCCGAGGCGGTCAGGGAGTTCGCGGCCGGTCTCGGCAGCGAGGACCAGGTTGTGCTGGATGCCAGCGGGAGCGTGATGGCGATCGCCAGGATCTTGCGGGAGAGCGCCGTGGGGCGGGTCATCGTCTCGAATGCGGCGCAGACGCGTGCGATCTCTCATGCGCGTGTGAAGTCCGATCGTTTCGATGCGGCAATGCTCGCGCGGCTGCTCTCGGCGGGAATGCTCAGCGAGGTTTGGGTGCCCGACGAGGCGACGCTCGCGTTGCGCCGGCGTGTCGCGCGACGCGCAGCGATGGTGCGGGCGCGCACGCGGATCAAGAACGAGGTGCATGCCGTCGTGATGCGCTGTCTGCTTGGCCGCCCGCCCGTGAGCGACTTGTTCGGCCGCAAGGGACGCGTGTGGCTCACCGAGCAGCAGCTCCCAGAGGAGGAGGCCGAGACGGTGCAGGGCTGTCTGCGACAGATCGATTTCCTCAATGGGGAGATCGGTCTGCTTGACCAGAAGATCGCCGAGCAGGCACTCGCGTGGCCCGGGCTGCGCAGACTGCTGACGATCCCCGGCGTCGATATCGGGACCGCGGCAGCGGTGATCGCAGCCGTCGGGGACATCTCTCGGTTCCAGAGCGCGGGGCAGCTCGTCGCGTATCTGGGGTTGGACCCGAAGGTCCGTCAGTCCGGGTCAGAGCCCGCGCGCTACGGGCACATCTCAAAGCGCGGCAACGCGCAGGCCCGCTCGATGCTGGTCGAGGCTGCATGGATCGCGATCCGCAGCCCAGGGCCGCTAAGAGCATTCGGTGAGCGCGTCCGTGCCCGCCGCGGCGCGCAGGTCGCGGCTGTCGCCGTTGCACGCAAGCTCGTCGTGCTGTGCTGGCAGCTGCTGAGCAAGGACGAGGACTACGCGTTCGCGCGTCCGTCGCTGACGCGCCAGAAGACACGCAGGCTGGAACTCGCCGCCGGTGCGTCACGCCGCCCTCGCCGACACGACGGGCCGACTGTCACCCCGACCACAGCCCAGCGCGCGGCCGAGCGCGAACTCCAACAACAGGCCGAGCAGGCATACCGGCGGCTGGTCGCTGACTGGCGCTCGGCGGCACCAAAGGGTGGTGCGGGCGCGACACCGGGGCGCGCATCCAACAAGCCCTCGAAGGGCAAAGCCGCGCGGCAGGCCACAAGCCCCTGACGCCTGCGCTTCGCTACGTCAGTCACCCGCACCACCACAGAATCATCCCAACAAGAGGCGCCCGATGCGACCCGGCCAGTCGACCCGTCTGCCTGCCCCGCGACACGCCCCCGGCACGACAAAAAGCCCCGCACAGACTAGATGCTCAACCCTCCGGGGGCTGAGCGATCGCTGTGCCCTACCCTCACTGATTCGAGTCGCCGATCGCGGCCCGAATGGCCCCTCGAGCCATGGCTCGCACCTCTCCCAAGGGAGGCCCTCGCCTCAGCGACAAGTCAAGAACCTCTCCGGATGCCCTTGACTTTTCATCCGGATATGCACGGGGGTGCGAGCGCTGTGCAACTGGCTGGCCGCTTCACCGCGCTCGTGGTCATCACCTCATGTGATGACGGCGGCAAGCATAGGTGCGACTCGTGGCGGCGGGTACGCGCGCTACCTGGAGAGCAAGACCGTGGAGCCAGAGCGCGGGGACTACTACCTGACCCCCGACGGCGAGATGGCGCAAGCTCCCGGTCGGTGGCTTGCCGATCCGGACACGCTGGAGCATCTAGGCATCGTCGCCGGCGAGCCGGTCGAGGGGGCGGACTTCGTCGCGCTTATGGAGGGCCGGCATCCCGGGACCGGCCGTTGGCTGCGACCCGAGGGCGCCGGCGGCGGACGGGGCGGCGGGATCGACGCGACGTTCAGCGCCCCGAAGTCGGTCTCGACAGTATGGGCGCTTGGCGACCCGTGGCAACGCAAGCAGATCGAGCAGGCCCACGGCCGCGCGGTCGAACAGGCGATCCGCCGCCTGCGCGAACAGGTGCCAGTGGTGCGGCGGCGCTACGGCGGCCAGGTTGTCGAAGAGCGCGCCAAGGACGTGATCGCTACTGAGTACCGGCACACGACCGCCCGCGGTGTCTCGGGCGCGCAGGCGCCAGACCCCCAGTTGCACAGCCACATCGTCATCACCGGCGCGGTGCGCGGGGACGACCGGATCGTTGCCGTCGCGTCGCGGCCGATCTTCCGCTCAGCACGGGAGCTTGGCGCGTTTTACCGTGCTGCGCTCGCCGACGAACTTGTGCGGGAGGGATACGCGATCGAACAGGGCACCGGCAAGGACGGCCGCTACTTCGAGATAGCCGGGGTCCCCCGCGAACTGCGCGAAGCATTCTCCGGTCGCTCCCGCGAGGTCGCCCGAGCAGCAGGGCGCTTCCATGCCCGCTACGGCCGCGCACCTGAGCGTGGCGAGCTGCGCAACCTCGCGCTCGAGAACCGCCGCGCCAAGATGCTCACCACACGCTCGGACCTGCAACGAGTGTGGACGGAGACCGGGCGCACTCACGGGTTCGGACCGGATGAGGCCGTGCGGCTGTTCGGCGCATCCGAGCGCCCGACGGCCGAGCGCACGATCGAGGATCGCGTCGAAGCGAAGCTGACAGACCAACACGCCGTCTTCCGGGCGGGCGACTTGCGCGCTGTCGTGCTGGAGCAGGCCGCCGGCGAGCTGGCGCCAGACGAGGCGCTTGGCGTCGCCCGGGAGATGATCCGTGACCGGCGGGTGCTGACCTTGGAGGGCGGACGGATGACCACCCTGGCGGTGCGCGCCCAGGAGCAGGCAATCGAGCGCCGTGCCACCCAGCTCGCCCAACCCGCAGGCCGTGACGTCGGCACGGTCGCGCGCGAACACACCGCCCGGGAGGGAGCCGAGCGCATCAGCGGGCCACTGAGCCCCGAGCAGCACGACGCCCTCGAAGTCCTCACCGGCCGCGAGCGCGTCGCGGTGCTCGTCGGCCCCGCCGGGACAGGTAAGGGCGTGGTGATCGACGCCACCGCCCGCGCAGAGCAGCACGCCGGACGCACAACGCTCGGAGTCGCCGTGTCCGGCTCCACGGCCGAGCGACTCGGCGCCGACAGCCCCGCGCTCGCCGGACAGACGCTCACGTTGGACTCGCTGGTTGCCCGCGCGAACATGGGCACCATCGACATAGGTGAGCAAACGACGGTCATCCTCGACGAGGCCGGAATGGTCGACCACAAGCGCCTCGACGCCCTGGCCGGGCTCGTGGAGCGCTCCGGGGCGAAGCTGATCGCCGCCGGTGACGGCAAACAGCTCCCTTCGATCGGCCCCGGCGGGATGTTCGACCGGCTCTCTGGCCATGCGCCCACCGCCGAACTCGCAGACATCCATCGCACCAAGGACCCCGCCGAGCGGCGTGCGTGGCAAGCGCTACGCGCGGGAGAACTGGAGCGTGCAATGACGCACTACGCTTCCGCGGCCAATTGCACCTCTCCGACACTCGCGACCAGGCAGCAGAGCAAGCCGTACAAACATGGGCCGCGCTCACGGACGGGCGCGATATCCGCGAGGTCGCGTTGATAGCCGACGCGGCGAACACGGAGATCGACCGGCTCAACGCCCGCGCACAGCACCTGCGGGCACAACGTGGCGAACTCGGCCACCACGAGATACCACTACCCAGTGTCCACTACGGCCTACGCGAAGGCGACCTCATCGCATTCACCATGCAGCATCGCCCGCAGGGCAAGCCACGGGTCGAGAACGGCACCCGCGGAGAGGTCAGTGCCATCAGCGAACGAGGTGTGACCGTGACGCTCGACGGATCACAGCGCCGCGTGCAACTCGCCGGCGACACTCTGGAGTCGCTGAGGCTGGCGTACGCCCAGCACATCTACCGCCAGCAGGGCGCAACCGTCGAGCGCTCCGTCGTGCTCACCGGCGGCTGGCAAACCAGCAAGGAGACCGCCTACGTCGAGGCTACACGCGCCCGCCACGGCACCGACTGGTTCATCGCGCGTGACAATCTCGGCGAGGAAGGACAGGACGCGGGGCGCGTCACCCGCCTCGCCCAGAAGATGACCAACAGCCGCGCGCAGACCCCGTCGCTCGTGTATCCGGAGCGCCTCGCCCCCGGCTGGGCACCGAGTCGCAACCCGCTACGGCTTCGCTCCGCACTCTCGCCTACACGCTGGCTTGCCCGCACATCCAGCCGCGATACGCCCGACCGCAGTGTGGGCCGCAGACGCTGAGCGGTCTCTCCCGGGCCGACTTCCGCGATGGGCCCACCTTCCCGGCCGTGATGTCGGCTGGTAACCACGGAGCCGCGCAGCCCGGCGGTACCAGTCAGCTACCTGCCGGCGGGCCGTGTGTGGCGCAAGTTACGACTCGACTGTCGGCGAGCGCTCTGTCTCAGGGATAGCCGATCGCGCCAAGAGCGAGAAGCCGATGTAGACGTGGGCAAGACCCGCAACAGCATCCAGAAACGACATGCGGTGGTACGCCTCTTGGAATGGATCGCCTCTAACGGCGACGAGCGTCGATCGCTTATCACCCCAGTGGATCAGGTCACCGTATTGGTAGGCACTGATAAGCGTTGTTGGTGACATCTGGCCCTCGCCGGGGACGGCAGGGAAGCGCCCTTCGCTGCGTAGCTTCTGGCCAACTCGGACCTTGAGGTTCTCTTGGAGCAAGCTTGCCCGTGCTTTCTTCCATGCGTCAAGTTCGCGCTGGCGCTCTGCTACATGTGTATCGTCGGCGGCTTCATTGGCTTGCCGCAGCATCTCATGGATTCGCACAAACCGCGCAGGGTCGCTTTTCTCCTTTGAGTGAAATTGGCGAAACAGCACTGTGAAGCCGCGCGTAATCTCATTGCTGGAAAAGGTCGCCTCGATCCGCTCCTGCTGGTCGCTCTCATCGGGTACATGTACTGTCATTTCATTGAGTCCGTTGAGAAGTTCGCTTTGGGCGAGTTCTTCGGCGGCGTGGATGTAGCGCTTGATGGCTTCCAGATCAGTCTTCTTCGGAGTCTTCGGCAACGCAGGAAACGCAGTGGGTGACGGTAGATCGAAAACAAACTCCAGCATCTTCCACCAGAACTCAAATCCCTCTGGGTTCGGGGCGAGATGCGATAGTGGCGCAGGAAAATTAAGAGTCGTCGTGGACGTCGCTAGCCATACTCGAAACTGCGCCCTTCGACCTTGATTTGACCGCCTCCTGGCTGAGGGATTGGTCCCACTACAGATACTTCCCGCCTCGTCGCCTGAACTCGTCAAGTTCGTGGGCGGCATTCTTGCCACCCGGACCGTAGCCATGCCTGACAAGGAACATGGGGACGCTTTCGTACTCAACCTTAACTACTGCTGCCTCAGCGCGCTTGTCGTGACCAGTTACAAAGAAAGCACCTATTGACGTTTCCTTGCCGCAGCCGCACCAGCATTCGCCGGTGGGGATAACCTTCCTCGGGTCTACCTCTTGGATGTCGCTCATGAGCTACCTTCTTGGATTGCCTTCTTGAAGGGTACCACATGCCGCGCTCGGCAGCGCCCAGGTGGGCGCGAGCTTGAGCCGGCCTGCTCCCACGTCGGTCCATCAACAACCTGGGAGTCCGGGCGTGGCGATGGGCCGGCTGCGCACAGCCGACGCGTGGTCGGGCATACGCCTGCCTCCGCAAGCGGACCGCAAGAATAGAACCGTGGACCCACCCGGCAAGGCCCGCCACTGCACGCTCATGTTGCTCGTCGCGTCAGTCCTCGCCGACTGCGCGCCCGACGATCTCCAGCAGCGCGCCCTCGCCCGGTACGTCTTTCTTTACGCAGACGCATTGCTCGAATGGGCACGGCGGTGGCGTAATGAACTCAAGCGAGTTCCCGCCACAAAGGCTGTCGCCGCCGAAGCGAAGCCACTCGCAGATACGGTTGCGTCGATTCTGGAGGGCGCGGGCGGTGTCCGCGACTACCTGTCCGCAAAGCGCCAGTCGGTTGCTGGTATGCGTGCCGACGACATCGAGGCCACGCTGCTCCTATGGGCCGCCGTCAACGCGCCGACGGTACAGGCGCTGGGAGAAGCCGCGATCAAGCTATATGACACGCTCAACAGCTCGAACACGCCGCAGCCGTCGATCGTGCAGCTTCTTGACCTCGGCGAAGCGCGCGCCAACGCGATCCGCGCCGCCCTTCCCTCTAGGGACCCCGACTACTGGTATCTCGCCGCGGACACCGCAGCCGATCTTCGGCCATTCACGCTACCCGCGGCGCAAGGCGGGAATCTAGGCCGACTCGTTGCGCAAATCAACGATGTCGCGGGGCATCTGGACACACTGCTTCGGATCGCACCGCTCGTTGGTGATGTGCCGCCGTATGACTGGCTCGTGCGCTCGGCGATCATTGTCGAGCTCAATGCCCTACTCGACCTTACGGTCGGCGCGGCCCCCGGTCATAAGCGCAATGTCATGTACTGCCTACTGGACGTGTGCCGGCGAGGTCGCGCTCAGGAAGCAGCTGATCTGCTTGAACGACTCCGTGACTCAATCGGCGTCGAGGGGTGGGGTTACATCCGGTGGGTACGGAACTCGATCGGCGCTCACGTCGATGACAAGCTCACGATGTGCCGCGTCCACCAAGAGCTGATCGAAATGGACTACCAAGGAGTGGTCCTACTTGCTGAGCATACGCTCGACTGGCTCGACGCGATCGGCGCCACGCAGCTTGACCTGAAGCTCCTCGTGATCGGCGAGCGCCGCATCGCGTCATGGCCGACCGACCCGGACGATACGACCCCAGGTAAGCCCGCACAGATGGGGATACCAGGAGCAATCGCCCGCTTCTTCCGCACGATGGACTCACCATTCCTATCGGTGACAGCATCGACTATGGGCTCTGCTGTCGTCGCTGGCATCAGCGCCGGCCGCAAACCACAGCCAAGAGCCAAGGTTACGGTCCCAGCACGCCCGGACGCACACGATGCTCGCCAACACCGCATCGAGCGAAGCCTTCGCCAGCAGTTTGGCCAACATGGAACCGCCGCAGCGGGCACGTAGATACCCTTCGCAGCTACCCCGCCGAGGGTGGGCCGAGCCCGTTATACAGAGCTGCGGCTATCCCTCGTCATCAAGCGACATCCGTCGGTCGAGCCGCCGGAGCCGTTCGACTTGAGGTCGGTTGGCTCTCCACCGAGCTGGTATCGCACCAGCGACCTCCTGCCTGCAACCCGCCAAATCCCAAACCTCCCGCAAAATAAGGCCTGATGTGGTACTCACTTGCGGTACTCTACGCCAAAATCGGGCACCATCCGAGTACCACCAGCCATCCAAAACTATCTAATTTCCAGGTAGTTCCTCCGATGGAGCCAGCCGGGATCGAACCGGCGACCTCCTGCTTGCAAAGGCGGTCTGGGGCTCGGTCGGTGGTGTCGGCAGGGCGCATATGCCTATAAAACAGGGGTTCACGTGTTCATTGGCGATCGCTGGTGGCGGCTGCTTTCCGCGTTTGCTTGATCTTTGCTTGATCTCTCCTGCAAAGCGGCTGCCATGCTCAACTCTTACGTGGGCGCTCACGGGGGTGCAACCACGCTGCTAGAACTCCGAAGGCGATGTCCGACAGCCGGCTATGCACTTACTGCCTCAAGCTCAAGCCCGCGTCCGCCTTCACCCATCAGGGCGACCATGTGATCATGTACAGCCTCGGAGGCGAGTACGTCGATCCGAACGTGTGCGACGTGTGCGAGCGCCGATCAAACGTCGTCTCCGACCAGTTGGTTGCCACCGACCGGCTCGTCACGTTCCTTCGTAACGCCTACCGCATCCGGGATCGCTACGGGGCGCCGCCCGCGTGCGAGTTCGGGATTCAAGTGCCCGGCGGCGGCGGTGCGATCAGAGTGAGCGTGACCGATGCCGGCGCCATCTTCACGCCGCACATGTCTGACGCTGCGCGACGGCGTCTCAGGCTCGGGGCCGAGCCCACGCAGGAGCAGCTTGAGGCGATCGTTGCCGGCGAGCTCGGCGTCTCTGTCGCCGACCCGCTCGCGCTTGCGCAGGCTGCCCGGGCGGCTTCGAGTCGCGCCACGCCGCCGGAGGCGTGGAGCCGGTTCATGGCGAAGCTCGGCCTCGCATTTGGCAGGTACGCATACGGCGACGATTGGCTGGCCACGCCGCACGCGCAGACGCTGAGCGCTGATCTGCTCGGGGACGCGCCGCCCCAGCTTCGCCAGCGGACCCATCACCCGCCCGTTCAGCCGGTTTGGCCGTACAGGCCGCCGAAGCACACGGCGTGGATCGACATGCACAACGACGTCGCCGTGCTGATGGTCGTGCTCTTCGGGCAGGTGCTCGGTGCTGTGCCGGTGGCGAACACCAAACCGCCGGAGGGCGCGTACTCAGCCTGGTCCTTCGACCCCGTCGAGCGGAAGTTTCACCCTTCGAGCTACCCGGCGATCTGGCTCGGAACGGCAGCCGCGCGGCTGACCCAGGGGGGATCGGACGTGTTGTCGGTCGCGGTGGGTGACCGAGCGATGATGTTCGTGCCTGATGGGCCAGGCGGGCCAGTCGAGATGCCGATCCCAACCGTGCGCGCCGAGTCGCCCGAGGAGGCCTTCCAACTCTTGCTCGATGAACACCCAGGCGGACCCCTCGTAGACCAGCTCGCGGCGGCCGCCCGGCACGGTTGAGCGCGTGCCTGAAGGAGACCGGGATGGGCGAGGAGGAGCTTGCCGGTCTGCTCGACCTGCGCCGGGCGCTACCCGAGTGAGCATCGTCGCCTAAAACTCGTCCTCATCGAACTCTTCGCCATTGATTTCGGCCATCTCGCGCCTGGCGTGGTCCGACTCTGCGGCGGCTTCGGCCATCGCCTGATCATCGAACTCGACCGCAGCGAGATCGGGGTCTGGCGTATCGGCGGGCGCGTCGAGGTCCTCGGAGACCCCGATCAGATTGACGAGAAAGTTATTGACTCCGCGCATCAACTCCGAGTCTTCGGTCCAATAGCCGAACTCCAAGCTGCGCCGTGACTGGTACGTGAAGTTCGCCGACGACACCCAGAGCCGCTTTGGGCTAAACCAGACGTAGTCAGTGACACCACCGACGGGGTCTTCATCGGTCCAGCAGATATTGCCGAGCAGCGCCAGCTTCGCGTGCGCGATCGGGACCTCGTCCTTGATCTTGCGGTATCCGATCGTGCGGAACGTAGGAAGACGAAAGTCGGGATCAATCGTGTCGTAGGGACCCATGACCACCGGCTTCCCGGCGATCTTCGGCGCCTTGTGTCCCAGCCCCGAGAGGGCGCGCAGCTCAATGCCTGCGGTTGTCTCGTTCAGCTCGCGGAGCCGGGCAAACGCGCCTGTCTCGCGCCGCTTCTTCGGCCCCTTGCTGACGACAATGCACGCGCCGGGAAGCTTCTGGATCGCCGTAAGGAGCGCATCATCAGTGACCCAAGGCGAGCACCCGAGGAGGACCGGCGCACCAGTGCGATGGGTGCGCCGCTTCCAGCGTGGCTGGCGCTCGCGCACGAAGTCATCAATCCCCTCGATCAGGCCCTGAAGCACGTTCTGTCCAAAGAACGCACGGTTCCCGTCCTCAGGGCCGAGTGGGATGTCGAAGCTGAAGTGCTCAGAGAAGGGGTCTTCAGGCATCTACGCTTAGCATGACCGAAGGGGCTCCCTGAGATCGCCAGATCGCGCTCCTATCTTCTGGTCCGGGTCGCCGCCGGAATGACGTGCGACCGCTAGTGGGTGGTGGGGAGGAGAATCCGCTTGTGACCATCTGGAGCGACATCGACGAACCTGTGTTGCGATGGCTGGTCGCGTGGAGCGACGATCCCGAGTGGCGGAGCAGGATGCTTGAGCTGCCGGTGTACCAGCCGGAGGATTGCACCGACGAGCTGGGGCTGTCACTGGACTCGCGCCAGGTTCACGAAGCGCTCACACGGCTCCGTGACTACGGTCTCATTACAGGCGAGCTGCACCTCACTGAGTGCGCGATATGGAGCCACCTGCGACTCACGGCAGACGGTCTGGTGCTGCTCGGGGAGTGGCCCGATCTAGATGGCGTGGCGTCGTTCGAGGGACTGCAAGCGCTACTCGCCAGGCTTGCGGCCGGCGTCGAGGATGACGATGAGCGGTCAGCGGTGCGTCGTGCGGTGGGCACGATCGGGCGGCTCGGCAAGGGTGTCGTCGACTCGGAGCTGGAATCGCTCGGCGAAGGGATCGCATGAGCACCCTCTGGCAAGATCGAGCCCTTCCCGTACTCAAAGCTCTGCACAACCGGGATTCAGAGCTAGCGGCGGCCGGGATTTTGTTTCTGGGCGGTGGCGAAAGCGACGGCCTTGGGCTCGATCTGACTCCCGGGACCATCCATCAGACCATCCTTCAGCTCGTAGATGCCGGCTATGTCGAGCACGGTGAGGTGTCCTACTACCACCCTAGTGGCGTCACGTTCACCGGCTTGAGAGTCACTGGCCGGGGGCTCCAAGTGCTTGGCGAGTGGCCGCGCTTCGAGGCGATCGTGTCGCCGGTCACGCTGGCGGAGCTGGTAGAGCACCTAGCCGACTACGCGCCGGCTGACGAGGCAACCGACGTGCGACGGGCTGCGGGAGTCGTTGGCGGCATGGCTCGAACCGCAGTGTTCGACGTCGCTCTTGGCTTGGGGAAAGCCTGGGTCAGGCAGCGCCTCGGTCTGCCGGCAGGGTTTAACACGGAACAACTGGACAGCTCGCGCAGTCTGCCGACGGTGGTTCCCGCTCTTAGATCGATCCAACGGTTGCCTTTGGACACCTCAGCGGTTGGGAAGCGGCATGTCTCTGCATGCTTCGGATTCGTCATCGACTTCCACGACGCGATTGAGCATCCAGTCGGCTGGGGCTTCGGTGGCCTGTTCGGCGTGGTGCTCGATGTGAGCGATGGCATCGCTAAACAGCGGGAATTGAGCATCGCGTGGGCGCTGTGGCAGGACGACGAGCCCTGTGTGTAGTTCGGCGTTCGTGCACAGTCCTATGAAGTCGGCGTGGTTGTTCGTGACGAACACGAACTCCTCGCTGACCGCGAGTGCCAGCAGCTCATCGTCTCGCATGCCGAGCAGGCCTCGGTCGCGTGTGCAGGTCGCCTCGTAGCCGTGGGAGTGCGCGTGGCCGACCAGCGTCGGCGACAGGCACTCGTCGATCCAGAACTTCACGCGCCTCGCGCGGCGCGACGCTTGGGCACGGGCCGGCTCGCAGCCGCGTCCCAGGGGCGTACGGGACGGCCGCGACGCGGGTTGGCGTGCGCCCACAGCACCGCGACCGGGTACGCCTCCTCCGGGACGTGCGGGTAGTCCTCTCGCAGTACCTCGGGCTTCTCGCCCATCTCGATCAGGCTCGCGATCGTTCGCACGGGCACACGGGTCCCCGCGATGACCGGCTCGCCTCCCATAACGGCCGGATTGCGCTCCACGTAGCGGTCGCGCAGACGCGTGTAGGACTCGGCGCGCTCGATCGTCTGCGCGACATCCTCGGTCATCGCTACGCGCAGTGCCTCGGACAGCGCTAGCTCAGAGCCGACAGCCTGCGGCTGCGCTCCTGCCAACCACTTGCGTAGGTGCTGCTTCGCCTTGGCCGGGAGCGCGACATCGATCTGGCGCAGCAGAACGAGCAGCGCGACTTCGTGCGCTGGGAGCAGCGGCTTGCCTGCTCGACGCTTTGGCTTTACGACTCCCTGCTCGATTGCCTTGTCTATCGCGTTCAGCGGGACGCGGCCGATCTCGGCGGCCTCGCGGCGGGTAAGTAGTACGGATGTGGATGCCATAGAAATCTATCCCCTAACATGCAGCACTTTATCACGGAGCTTCGACGGTGGTGGACATCCTCAATGCGACCACACGAGTCCGTTTCCAGCACTGCGCGGTCTACACAGAACCGCGTGGCGCGGCTCCGCCGCGCCACGCCTGATTGCCATGGACGCCCTCGATGACAGCCGCCCGCGCACTCCTCCACGACGAGCAGTCTTTCCCCAGGTCGTCTAACGGCCCCAACCGACACGCCCAACTCCATCCGATCCCGCATGGTGGGAAGGTCGATTACTCGACGCCATCATTTCGGGGAGACTGTGCCGATGCAGCAACGGATGATCGCTTTCGGCGACAGCATTCTGCTCGGTAACTGGGACGAGACGGGCGGGTGGCTCGCGCATGTGAGGCGGGCGGCAGATGGGCTGGTCTTGGAGACCTCCCGCGAGCACTACGTGATCGTCTACAACCTCGGGATCAGCAGCAATACCTCGCGCCACGTTCTGGAGCGCTATCGCCGCGAGGTCGATGCCAGGAACCCCGATGACGGCACCGAACTGTTCATAGTGTTCGCGGTAGGCGTCAACGACAGCGCCGTAACGACCGGGACCGATGACTTCCTCGTCGAGCGAGGTGCGTACGACACCAACATGAGGGAGCTCGCGTCACTGGCCAGACAAGACGCTGACGGCCGAGTCTTGATCGTAGGCCCAACTCCTATCAACGAGGCGCTGACTAAACCGATCCCGTATCGGCCAGAGCGGGAATATCGGCAGGAACTCGTCGAAACGTACAGCGACATCGCGCGCCGAGCCGCCCAGGACGAGGGCGTGCGCTTCGTCGACCTCTTCAACGGACTCCAGCCCCACGACGGGCACTGGAACGAGTGGGACGGTGTGCATCTCAATTCCGATGCTCACGAGCGAGTTGCTCGACTAATCGACCCCGAGCTCGCCGCGATGGGCTGGGAGCCAAGTCGCACCCGCACCACCTGAACGTGCCAGGCCCGCAATAGGTCCAACCGGCTGTCGCCGAGTCAGCGCTGATTCATGCGTCGTACGCCCAGCATCTCGCCGTACTCCGCCTCAAGCTGCTCACGTGCGTCGTCGGTGCTTGCAAAGGCGGCCTGAGGCTCGATGGGTGGTGTCGGCAGAGCTCGAATGCCGATAAACCAAGGGCTTGCGTGTTGGTTGGTGATCGCTGTTGGTGGCCGTTTTCCGCGTTTGCTTGGTCTTCACTGCCTGCGGACGCGCTGCCAAGCGCACGCTGGTGGGCGTATGTTCTCGTTCATGACGCTAGAGGAGGTATTTCCAGCCCTGGCCCGTGGAGGACCAGAGAACCTACGGACATACCAGCTTGACTACCACGATGCTCGTACTATCGCCGTTCTGCTTGGCGCTGCACGTGGCGTTTGCTCGCAAGCTCGGCAAATCTCGCTGGACACCCTAGAGGCGACGAGCCTCGAAATCATTGATCAGGCCGTCGCCGCCAGAGATGGTGCCGAGGATGACGCCGGCCGGAGCGTTCTCGATTTGGTCATTCTGCAAGTCGCCACCGGCATGGCTGCTACGGCTGCCGCGATCGGGGAGCTCGGCCGACCCCATGAGTGGATTATCCGAGCAATGACGGACGGCTATACGGGGGATGCCGATTACGACTTCCAGTGGCAAAGGCTTCTGTGCTGGACTTGGTTTCCAGGACCGCTACGCGCCATCGCCCTGGGGTCGGTTTTGGGTTGGCTCGAGGTGGTGTTCGCCCAGGCGTCACGCGTCGGTGATCTTCTGACGGTCGCCGAGCAAGCCTCGCCGTATGTAGATGTCATATTTAGGGACGAGCGCGCACGAGCAGTACTGCCTCAGGAGGCGATTGTCAGCGCACTTACAGCCCGAGCTGACTGGGCCGGGCACCGAGGACAACATGATCTCGCGAGGAGCGTCGCGACTCTACGCGACTTGGCTCGGGACGATTCGTTGACTCTGGAGCTTCGGGCGCATATAGAGGCGTTTTTCGCATTGTCTCCCCTGGGCCTAACGGATACCCCTCAAGCAGAACAGGCGAGAGCGGTCATCGAGGAGCACGCCCAACATCTGCGGGCATCAGATCGGCTTCGTCTTGTCGTTACTAGCTGTGACCGTGACGCTACTCTCATGCGCCAGCGCGCCTCAGAAATCGAGGCAGCGATTTCTGACGTTCGTGACGAACGGGCAGAACAAGCCGACGATGCCGCCGATCTGCTGTTTGGAGAGGGTCGTACGTTCGACGCAATCGGACCCCTTATCCGAACATTTGCGGAGGCAGGCGATGTTGAGAACCTGACACGCATATTGCGCGCCTGGGCCGGGACAACAGCCAGCGCTGCTGCCTGGCAACCGCTTGTCGGCCTATCCCTTCATCCCGTGGGAACTCTTTGGACAGTCGATGGTGCTGTCGCGCCCGCCGCAAACACGGAGTATGTCGGTCATCACGAGCTTGTTATGGCGATGAACGCATTCCTATCAACGACCGTCATTGACCGCGATGCCGAGGACATCGAGCTTGCCAGCAGCGCCAGGCCAGGCATACCGGTACCTCAGCAGGCCCCCCGCTTTGAGGCCGCCGCGCTCGACCACCTTCATATCGATGCTTTGCGTCCCTTGCTTGAAGTGCACAGCTACCCCGACGAGCTCGTTTACATCCCAAGCATGACTATCCCCGTATCCGCCCTGCTCGCGCACGAGTTGAACTATGCGCCCGCGTTGAGCGTCAGCTTCCAGAGACCAGCCACCGCCAGACCTCTTCAGCACGTTGCCCTTCTTGGAGGCGACACAACAACCTCAGAGCTAGAGCTAAAGACCGTCCGCTCCCTCCTTGAATCACGTGGCATCGAAGTTTGGGAACCGCATTGCAGCGCCGAGAGGTTTCGTGCCGCATACGCTGATCCTCAATTCGATGCGATATGGGTGACGACCCACGGTGAGTTCGAGCACCTACGCCCGGATGCATCCGTCTTGATCTTCGGTCAAGACGATCAGCTAGATATCGGAGCGCTAGCCGAGCTTCAGGCTCCGCGAGGCGACCGGCGCCTATTGATGCTCAATATCTGCGACGGTGCCGTGTCCGCGACGCTAGGCGGTCCACAAGGTTTTGGCATCGGCCCTGTGCTGGCAGGACCGACACAAAGCGTCGTCTCAAACCTCTGGCCAATACATCCGCTGGTAGCAGCGAGCGTCGGGGCACTTCTGGCGAAGGCGTTGATAGCTCACGCCGACCATCGCGCTGCTCTCGCAGAAGTGCTCTCAATTCTTCGCGGAGGACGGATCTCTGTACTAGCGCACCTTGAGGCGATGGGCGAGTGCAGCGAAGATCTTACAGAGCGCGTCCGCCAGCAGGAGAGCGTGGATTTCGAGGGGCTAGCCTCCTGGGGCGCTCCCATGCTGCTGGTGTAGCCTTCCGCGGTCCGTTCTTAGTTCGGGCCGCACAGTCCTCGGTGTACTTGACTCCGGCCTTGAGGCCCTGGCGGCTGCGAGTATCCCCGCCTGCACTCTACGCCCGGGCGATGCAGAAGTCACGGGTGCCGACGAGTACGCGCTGATTCATGCGTCGGCTGCGCCCAGCATCTCGCCGTACTCTGCCTCTAGTTGCTCCCGTGCGTCGTGGGCGTGCCGGTGAGCTTCAAACAAGTGGACGTAGGTGTCCCAGGTTGTTGAGGTCTTTGTGTGCCCGAGTTGGCGGGAGACGAATTGCACGTCACGACCCTGGGCAATCAGAATCGAGGCGAAGGTGTGTCGCAGGCAGTGGAATGTCACGTCTTCCAAGTTGGCGTTTTTGCGGGCGTCGTGGAAGAGGTCGAGTAGGGCTCCTCGGTAGGTCATTGGCCGGCGCGGCACGGAACTCTGGAAGACGAAATCGGTGTCTGTCGAGAACTCCTCGGCGAGGCGGCGTCGGCGCAGAAGCTTTCCAAGGGTGTCCATCATCACGATGTCCCGTTTCGCTGCCTTCGTCTTGAGGGGTACTCGCTTGCCCTGACGGCTGAGCTGGAATCGCACGTGGATTACTCCCTCGGTGAAGTCGATGTCGCCCCATTGGAGGGCGAGGACTTCCATCACTCTCATGCCTGTGAATAGTGCGGTCGCGATGATCGGCAGGGCTGGTCCGGCGTGTTCCAGCAGTCTGTCCATCTCGTCGCGGGTAAGGAACCGTTGGCGGGGTTCTCCGGCGCCTGGGCGCTCGCGGGGCAGCAGCTTGTCGGCTGGACTTGCGGCGATGATGTTGTGGCGTGCGGCGTAGCCAAAGACGCCTCTTACAGCCATCCAGCGTGCGCGGATTGTCCATGTCGATGCTTTGAGCTTCCGCTGCTTGCGATGCCAATCGACAAGGTCGTCGGTCGTCATGGACCGGATGCGTCGGTGCCCGTAGTGGGGGATGAGGTGCAGCATCACGCCGATTTTGTATGCCTCAAGGGTGCGCGGTCGCAGCTCGCCGATCTCGACAAGACCTTCGATGTATTGCAGCCATGCGAGCGCTACCTCCTCGACCTTCTCTTTGCCGCCCGTTTCAGGGACGCCACCAGAGCGAACTTCGACGGCCCAGGCGTCGCGCTCGCGGCGGGCCTCCATGAGGCCGACCTCGCCTATCGTCTTCCACTTCGCCTTGCGCGCGCCTGGCGATGTTGCGCAAGCGATGTACGTCTTGTCGCTTCGGTAGAGGCCTCGCTCTATGCGTATCCGCTCGCTACGCGCCATCAGGTCGCCTGTCTCAGCGGCGGGTGCGTGCGGAGAGGCCGAGCAGCGCTGCGTCCAGCTCTTGGCGGTGGTAGATCTTTCTCTTGCCGCCGTGCGCGGTGAACGTTCCGTCGGCGCTCAGCTTGCGGAACGTGCCTGCGGGCACTCTCGTGTACTCGACGGCTTCCTCGAAGGTCATCCACGGCGAACTCTCATGCAGGCCTGTGAGCTGGTCGGCCGTCTGCTCGGCAAGCCGCGCAGCGAGCCTGCGCGCCAGGGCGTCGAGGAAGGCATCGGGGATCTCGATCGGTCGTGCGTCATCGTCTTCGATCAGACCAGACCCGGCCGGTGATCTCAAGGGTCTGGCAGCACGGCGCCGCCGGGTGGCTTGATTGCAGGGTCGGCGGCCTTCCTTGGCCTGCCCAATCTGGCGTGTCTGGGCCATTTTCAAGGCACCTTCCGTGGGTCGAGGGCTCATGCTGAGGGCGGGTTGGGCTTGCGGAAGACGAGCACGTCCTCGTGCGCTACGACGTGGGCGCGTTCGCCTCGTGCGCGCATCCGGCGGGCGTGTAGCGTTTGCCAGAACGACGGGCGCATCAGGATCTCGCTGTCGCGGACGGTGGCGAGCATGCCGATGATGCGCTGCCAGTAGTTCAGGCCGAGGTTCTCGCAGAGCGTGATCGTGTCGCCGCTGAGGTTGTGCAGCGTGCCGCCGGAGCGCATGTCCTTGGTCACGAGCACGAGGTATCCGCCTGGCTTCAGCACGGCGGCGCACGCTTCGTACACCTCTGCCATAGCGGCGATGTAGGCGCGTCCGCGAGCGTGTCCGAGGTTGGTCTTGTCGGTGCTGTAGTTGCTGGTGTCCTCGCGGCGGATCGGCCCGACGCCGCTGACGAGGTTCGCGTTGGATACGTCCGCGACCTCGCAGGCGTAGGGCGGCGAGGTGAGGATCAGATCGACGCGACCGTATGCCGTGGGTGCGTGGGTGGCGAGGAGTAGGGGGAGATGGCGTGCGTCGCCTTCGATGACCTGCGCGGACGAGCGTGCGCCCTGGTGTTGGGCGTGCTTGATGTTGGCGCGAGCGAGCGTCGCCCATCTGGCCTCTAGCTCGGTCCCGACTGCTCGTCGGCCGGCGTGGATCGACTCCACGAGTGTCGTGCCGATGCCGCACATCGGGTCGAGGACGAGGTCGCCGGGGTCGCTGTATGCCTCGATCGCTCGGCGGGCGAGCGCTGGGAGCATCTTGCCGGGGTGACGGTTCGATGCGGGGAGGTAGCGGCCGTGGCGCTGCCATTGGCTCGTCTTCTGCGCGCACGGCCAAAGCGCCAGCGGCAGATCAGCGGTGCGATACGGCGCGTGGCTCCGCGTCCGTTGTCTGCGTCGCGGCGGGGTTGATGTCGCGGGGCAGCCTTGGTCTCGCGTGCGGCGACGCGCAGGGGTTGGGGTTGCGGGGGTCGTGCTATGCGGGCACATCGGGTTTGCCTTTCGGTTGATGTTGGTGGGTGTTGCCGAGCCAGTCCTTGTAGTGGTCGGGTTGCTCGGCGGGGATGAAGATCGGCGCGAACGGGCCGCGCGCGGCGAGGTCCGTGAGGGTCACAAACGACGCTGGTGGTGTGCCGTAGCGAGTGTGCGCGGGGTCAGAGCGGTGCAGCGCAATCACCCGTTGTATGCGTGTGCGCGTGGCGGCCGGCGTCTGGTCGGCGAGCACCACTAGCACCGGTGGAAACGTGCGGTAGTGGGCGCGCCAGAGCGGCCCGTCGGGCGCGTCCGGCGGCGCCGGTTTGGGCTTGTAGTGCTGTAGCTGCGCGTAGCGCGCGAGCTTCGCGGCGAGCTGCTCGGGTGGGATCGTCCCTCGGTCGAGCTCGATGAATCGCTGGTGAAGGATCAGCGACTCATCCGGCGCGGTTTGCAGGTAGGAGAGAAGCGCGTCGGCGATCAGCAGGTGTGCGCCGCTGCGACCGCGCGCGGCGGTGAAGGGGTGCGCGATCTCGTGCCGCCACGCCAACGGCCCGCAGTTGTCCCCGGCCCGCTCGCGTGCGGCTTTGACGAAAGCGATCCCGGTGTCGTTGACCGCGAGGGTGTGAGCGCGCAGCAGTCCTGCCGCCTGCGCGGGGGTGGTGAGCCGGCGCCGGGTCTCAGCGAGCGTACCGGCCGTCTGGAGGGTGTCGGCTCCTCTCGCGGTGATGAACCACAGACCTTGCCGGCGTGGACCGGCGGCTTGTTCGGCGAGCCCGCGATCGGCGAGCCCGGTCAGGATGCGATGCGTCCAGCGTCGCAGCGTGCAGGGTGTGTGCAGGTCGTGGACTTGGCGGACAGTCATTAGCCGGTGCTGCTGCAGGCTCTGGAGCACTTCGATCGCTACGGCCGGTGCCGTGTCGCGCCGGCTCATCGCTCATCACCCCCGGCCGCAGGAAGCGAGGGCAGCACCGACCGCGCCGACTCACCGCCGCTGGTCCCGCCGGTTTTGGTTGTGAGGTGAGTGCGGATGCGGTCGTCGAGTGTGTCGAGTGCTCGGATCGTCTCGGCGGCGTTCGCCCTGCCGGATGCTTGGTCGATCGCGGGTTGTATGTGTGGGACTTGCTCGGGGTGGTGCGCGGCGGCGAACAGCTCGGTGACGGCCAGGTTCTGGAACTGGAAGGGGCGGGTCAGCTCGCCGTGGTGGGTGGCTTGCGCGATGAACGTGTGGCGCGGCAGGCCGGTGATCGCGTTGGCTGGCGGGTCTGAGGCCCACTCGCGGGCTATCAGCGCGGCGGCGTGCGCGTTCAGCGCGGTCGCGATCAGGTGCGAGCGGTTGGTCGTCAGTGCGTTCAGCGTCGCGCTCGTCAAACGCTCCGGGTTTTGATTCAGCAGGGTCGCGCGGATCCCGTACTTCGCGGTCTGCTCCAAAAGTGCGGCGAGGTTCCCCGACGATGCGCCGTCGTAGGTCTGGACCTCGTCGAGGAACACGTAGAACTCGCGGCGCTTCTCGGGCGGGATGTGTGCGCGGCCCTTCGCGGCGTGCAACAGGTCGAAGACGAGGAGGTTTGCGAGGAGCCGGTCGCGGGCGCCTCCGGCGCCGGGGCACGCGAGAACGATCCGTCCCTGGTTCATCGCCTTGGCGATGTCGTAGGTCGTGTGCTGTGAGCCGAGCAGCGCGGCGAGCTGGGTGGAGGAGCGCAGCCGGTCGATTAGGTTCGTGACCGGCGTGATCGCCTCCTCTGCCATCCTCGGGAACCGCTCGCTGAAAAACTGGCGGCGCGGAACGGAGAGGTACGGCAGGACGGCCTCTAGCCACTCGGGGTTGCCGAGCAGCGTGGGTATCTGAAAGATCGTGGGTTGAAGGTCGGCGGGAAGGGCGGTCGATAGCTCGATCAGCGCAGCCGTCGCCTGGGTGGTGAGGGTGAGCGCGCGGTTGTTTCGCTCGCCCCACTGGAGAGCGGAGGCGAACGAGTCCACGATCGCCTCGACCCGCCGCTCCCTGCCATCGTCGGAGAGGCCACGCGCGGCGAGCAGGTTCCATCCGGGTTGCCCCTCGCGCGAGCGGGTGCCGACAAGGTCAAGCTCGATGATCCGGTTGGCTAGCTCGGGCTCGGTGAGGCAGCTCTTGATTCGCCGGATTGCGTCCTCGTGTGGGTCGAGGAACATGCCGCCGTGCCCGGAGCGGACAAGGCTCAGGAACTGGGTGATCGCGAGCTCGGTCTTCCCCCATCGGCTGCGGCCGGCGGTGTAGGTAAAGAACGTGTCCGCGAGCCGCAGCCCGACGATCCGCTGCCCCCGCTCTCCGATCACGCGGCCGAGGGGAAGTACATCGCGCTGCCCCGTGTACTCCGGCAGGTTGCGCGGCGGTGGGTAGACCGCCGCGCCGAGTCGCAACACGTCCGGCGCGGCACAGTTGATCGTCGGTGGCTTCAAGAACCCCGCGACCTCGCGGGCGCTCACGACGCCCTGCCGCGCTGGACGGAACAGGCCGGTGTCGATCCGCCGGTCAAACCACGAACGTCGCCCGGGAAG
This sequence comes from uncultured Solirubrobacterales bacterium, assembly GCA_963725265.1. Lineage (GTDB taxonomy): Bacteria > Actinomycetota > Thermoleophilia > Solirubrobacterales > Solirubrobacteraceae > Palsa-744. The sequence goes on along the minus strand of CAVRXP010000001.1, from coordinate 23,702 downwards.
GTCTGAGCCGAGGAACGCGAGGCCGAGCAGCCGCACGCCGACGACCCGGAACGAGTTGGCGGCGGCCCAGGCATCGAAGCAGCCGAGCAGTCCTTGCAATCGTTCGGCGACCATGCCCTTCGCCGGGGCTTGGCAGCGCACCAGGACCTGCATGTGAAACAGCGGCTCGTTCTGCAACACCTTCGCGGCGATCTGCTCGCGCTGCGCTCGCTGCTCCACAACATCGGCCGCCGGCTGACGACCAACCTGCCGGCCACCGCCAGCCAGCACATCGAGCACCCCGCCGCTGTTGTAGGGGACGGTCGGGTTATCGCGGCGGGCTTGTCTGAGTAGCCGGCGCCTGAGCCGTCGCCGTGCCCCGGCGGTGCATGGCAGAAGATCGACCGCGACCTGAGCCCGCTCCCGCGAAGGGTCAAGGCCGGCGAGCACGCGGGCGAAGCTCTGAAGCGGGTCGGGGTCGAGCGACAGGTGCGCAAGCGGCTCGCTGCTTGCCTGCGCGAGGCGAAGCTCGGCGCGCATCACACACTCGTCCTCCCTCAGCGGGGGCTCGGGGTCGGCGCGGCGGACCTGTACCCGGTCGTAGTTGCTGAGCGCCGAGCGGATCGCGGGCAGCGCGCGCTCGGGCACCACCAGCGAGTAGCGCATCGCTCCCTCGCTGTTGTCGAGCAGCACCCGCACGGCGCTCGCGCGCGGGTCAAGCCAGCCGCCGACGAGCCGCCGGACACGTGAAAGCTGAGCGGCGCAGCGAAGCACACCGTCAAGCGTCGGCGCGAACGAGTCGGGGGCGAGCACGACGAGCCGCACACGCCGGGAAAGCGCACGACGAGTCACGACGACACGACACGTGAGCGCCGCTAGCAACAGCAGCGTCACCGGCACGGCCGCATACGAGACGAGTGCTTCAGCGTGCAGGGCGAGCCATGCGGGCAGCTCGCGGTCACGCAACAGCCCGAGCGCCACCAGCACGCCAGCGACAGCCACCAGCGGCCGAGCGTCCTGTGAAGGGCGGCGAGTCACAGGGAGTTACCAGTACAGATAGAGATCTCGAAAAAAGCGAAGCCGTGCAATCCCGCACCAGCAAGCCGGAAAGCCGCAATCCGCCGACCGCGCTGTTGGTCCCTCAGTCGGTACCGCAGTAGGTCCCTCAGTTGGTACCTCTGTTGGTCCTCGCGAATGGCGGTCATTCGTGCCGTCCATTTCCTTCGCGCGGCACGCCGGGTGGCTGGGCGTACCCGTAGATGGGGGCGGCCTCGCCCGCGCTGGTCGCGCGGGCGGGCTGGAATGGGCCGACGATGGCGACGTGGTTTGCGTAGTTGCCCTCGATGGTCGTGATCTGCCCGTCGGGGTACACGCGCTGCACGATCCCGACGTGTGCGCTTTCGCTCGGCCCGGTGCCGTAGAAGACGGCATCGCCTGGCGCGGGTCTCGCGCGCGGCGGGAGGACCCTGCCGCCGTGTTCTCGCGTCCATGTGTAGAGCGACCCGGAGTATCCGTAGGTGGCGGTGGAGCCGGGGAGCGGTACCCCGGCGTGCTGCCACACCCATGCGGCGAACAGCGAGCACCACTCCTCGCACGGCCCGTAGATCGTGCACTGAGACCCTTCGGGGTGCTCGCCCTGGCCGATCTGGCTTTCAGCGACCCGGACTATCTGCGAGCTGCCCGCCGCTTCGGGAGCGAACGCGCTCGCGCTGCATCCGCTGGTCGAGACTGGCTGCGAGAGCGGCGGGTTGGTCGCGGAAGGGGAGCCGGTGCCGGTGAACCCGTATTGCACGGCGCGGGCCATCACCTCGTCCGCGTAGCTCACGGTGCTGTCGGCGCACGCCCCGTAGTAGTGGCAAGCGGCCTGGCGGTATTCGGCGTAGCTGCCGCCGGTCGCGGGGGCGCGCATGTCTTCGCGCAGGATGCGCGCGGCGGTGTAGATCGCGTCCGCCGGATCGTTGATGTCGGGTGCATGGCCGGGGTGCGCTGAGACGGCGTAGCGTTCCCACAACGTCGGGCCGGCACCGGGGCTGCAAGCGCTTCCCCGGACGTAGGCGATCTGCATAGGCCCGGCGCACCCTGAGCTGTTGCTGCCGGCGCACCCTCCGTTGTTGCACTCTTGCGCTCCGATCGACGCGAGGAATGACCAGTCGATGTCGAACTTGCTGCCGGCCTGTTGGTAGAGACGCAGCCGTTCTGGTGGGATGCTCTGAAGCGCGTAGGCGGAAGGGGTGGGTCCGGTGGACGCGAGCGCCGGTTCACTTCCGGGCCGGCAGCCGGTGAAGCTCGCGCCGAGCACGGCGACGGCGATGCCGAAGATCGCGAGCAGCGCGAGGCCTGTGCTGCCCGCCCCGGCCGCGAGCCACCACATCACCTTGCCGGACGGTTTGCGCATCACGCGCCTTCCAGTCCCGTGACGAGCAGCTGCCCGCCTTCGGATGCGAGGACGAGCCTGACCGAGTAGTCGATCAGCCCGCCGTCGTTGACCACCGCGCTCACCGTGACCTCGCCGGCCGAGCCGGCGGCGGCGGCGTGCAGCGATAGGACTCGTGAACGGCGCGCTTGCGCTGCCGGCGGGACACGCGGCGGGTGCGCCTGTAGTGAACGGATCAGCCCCGGGGTGGCGTCCTCGATCTGCCCGGCCGGGGTGTGCCCGTACACGTAGCCGAGGTAGCCGGCGAGGAAACGCTTGGCCGTCTGCTTCGCTTCCGGCGCAGACGCGCTCGTGTGACTCTCGGCGGCGGCCGGTGGCGGGCTGAGCGAGGTGTTCCGGGCCGGGTAGCGGGCTTGACTGGCCGGTTGGGTGAGTGTGAGCAGCACGGTGACCGCGCCGAGGATCACGACGACAGCGGCCATCGCGGTGCGGCGCTCGTGCTCGGCGATCGGCCGGTCGCGCTGCCGGCGCATCCACGCAGCCGTACTCATCGCCTGTGCTCCAGTAGCGCGGCGAGTCGCCTGCGGGCGGCGTCGGCGTGCGCAGGGTTGGGGTCGATCCCGAGGTATTGGCGGCCACGGCGAACCGCCACGATCCCGGTCTCCCCGGTGGAGCAGAACGGGTCGATCACGAGGCAGCGCCCCCGCCCGCCTTTGTGGGTGCAGGTCGCCTGCCAGCGCTTACACCGCTCGGTGTGCTTGAACGGCGCTCCACATACCCCGCACGCGCACGGGACGGTGCTCGCAACGATGCACCACTCGATCACCTCGCGTGGCGGTATCCCGGCGGCGCCGGGCGACGGGACGCACCACGCGCGACGAGGCCTCGGGCAGCGCTGGCAGCCTCGCCCCGGCCGCTGCGCGACGGGATACCGGGCACACAGCGGACTTTGAGGCGAACCCGCTCCCGCTGGAGCCGGTGGGTGAAAGAGAAAGTCGGGCTGCTTTGTAAGAAGCAGGACTCCTCTTGGAATCGTGCTCGCGGGGCGCGGCTGAACCCAACGGGTGTCCTTGAGCGCAGCCTTCAGGTGGTGGGAGTTGCCTCCCCGGGTGAGCGCGAGCCAGAGCGTCCCGTCTTCGCGGAGTACCCGGTGAACCTCATCGAGCACCGCTAGTAGATAGGGGATCGGCGCGTCTCGCCTGGGGCTGGTGACACAGGTCTGGGCCCACTGGTCGGGTAGCTCACTCAGGAGGGTGAGCGGGTCTGTCTGTTCGATGCGGAAACTCATGCTGGCTCCTCATCGGGGTCGAACTCATCGCCGTCTGATACGGGCAAAGGCCCGCCCTCGCTGCCGGCGATCGGCTCGTCGTAGTCGTCGCCCGGTTCGGGTACGTCCACGCCCCTTGGTCCGGGTGAACTGGGGTTAGCCACGGTGGCCTCCTCATTTCTGGTGGGATTTGGTGACGGTGAGGTGCCGCCGCCCGGTGGCGGGGGCAGTGGTGTCGGTTTGCGCCGCCGTGCCATTTGTGTGAGGCGGGTGGCGTAGTAGAGGGTCTGTAGACGGCTACCGTCGCGCGCGGCCTTGGTGCCGGCTGTCGCGGCGAGCAGGTCGCTTGTCAGCCGCTCGCGCTGGATGAAGACCATCCACAGGAACGTGGCCTGGAGCGCGAACGCAAGTAGCCATCCGAGGTTCGAGGTGGCGTCCGCGAGGGCTTGGCTGACAGCGAGCGTGACGGCGAGGATCAGGCTGTAGATCACCTTCCGCGCGAGGTAGCCCGCGAGCTTGCCGAGCCACGCGCGGAAAAAGTCGTGTCCGCGTCCGGGGAATATCCCGATCAGCAACGCGACCGGCGCGAACGAGAGCAGCAGGAGTAGCAGGAGCTGGGCGAGGATCACCCCGAGCGCGAGCGCCCCGAGCAGTAGGAACGCGCCTAGCTCCCCGAGCAGAATCACGATCGAGAGCAGCATCCGCTGGTATTGGCCGCCCTTGCCCATCGCTTCGGCGGCGGGCTCGTCTGCCTTCCCGAGCTTGTAGGTCCCGTTGCGCTTGCCGGGGTCAGACGACGGGAGGTCCCCGGTGTCACCCTTTTCCAGTGCTTCGTGCTCGCTGTTGCGTTCTTTGCTCTGGAACTCGTAGGCGAGGAAGTGAGAGGCGTACTTGTTGCGGTCGTTGATGCACGTCTTTCCCTGCGCGTGGACTTCGGTGCCCGCTTCGAGCTGCGCGGCGAGCTGCGCGTCCTGATTGGCGTTACCGCTCAACGGGCGGACAGCAACCGAGTGTCCGCTGTTGGTTGTGCAGTGCTCGATCCCGCCGAACTCAAGGACCGTCCACGGGTCCAGCACCAAGAACGAAAAGAGCTGGTTGCTCGCCGCGGTCTTCGCCTGTTGTTCGCCTGAGATGCTGCCCTGGCTGGTGAGTGACAGCAGCGCGGTCGATAGCTGGTTTGAGAGCTTGCTTGCTGGGGCGATCGTCCGCTGAGGCTGTGTGACTATCCCGATCGCCAGCACGCAATAGAGCAGCGATACGGCGAGCGCGCCGGCCGTCTCGGTGTAGCGGCGCTGAACGAGGGCCTTCCACATCGCCCAGCACCCGGCGAGCACGATCGCCGCGACAAGCCACGGCGCACCGAACGTATTGGTGTAGAGGTTGTGGATTGCGCTCGCAACGGGTGTGAGCGCACCGGAGCCGGGGGTGCCGTTTCCGTTAACCAGATCGAGGTTGAACGCGAACGCGAAAAGAGTGATGACCACGTTCGCCAGAAAGGCGGTGATGAGCCAGACGACCTGCGCGATAAAGAACGCGATCATCGGCGGCACACCGGAGACATCCACACCGCTGAACAGGCCGGCGCTGACCGCCGGGAAGTACTGGTCGAGCTGGTAGCTCGTAAACGGGTAACGATCGACCAACCCACCGGCCGGGAGCTGAGGCGCGGGACCGATGTTGCTGTAAACGTCATTCGCTCCGGCGGACGGGCCGGCGAGCAACACGAACCCCGCCGTCAGAGTGAGGAGGAGCGCGACCCGGCGCCGCCGCGTTGAGGTCAAACGACGTAGGGCGTGGAAAATGGCGGGCTTCATGCCTCGCTCCTTCCGGTCTGTTGTGGGGTGGTCGCGAGCGTTTGCAACAGGTGGGGGTAAACGAGGTCGATCTGCACCTCGCCGACGCGGCCGTGCAAGTCGCGCATGAGGCAGCGCCCAGCGCGGAACTCACGGACCCGGCCAACAAGCTCACGGGTCGGCTCAAGTCCGATGAACCGCAACGCAGCGCTCGCCGCGTCGTCGGAGTCCTGGCCAAAGACGAACACCACCCCGATCAGATCCGACAGATCCCCGAGGTCCCCAATCCGATGCGTCCCCAACAGCAAGGTCGCGTTGAACGCGCGGCCGAGCCTGACCAGCCGGTTGATGATTTGCCGCCCCTGCGGGGAGGCGAGCAGGAACCAAATCTCGTCAAGACCGACGACCTTGTGCCGCGAGCGGTCGCGTGAGATCAACTGGAGCGCATACGCCGCGACCAGTGAAAGCGTGGCGACGGACACCCGCTCCGCGCGTGTGTAGGTGTCGCGGGCCGCTGAGGGTTCGGGGAGCGACAGGCCGGGCATACGGATCGTCGTGACCGGCCGGTCAACCTGAATGTCTGCGCTCTCACCGCCGCCGAACCCGAGCCGTGCGAGGCCGAAGTCGCGGATCACTTCCAGCGCTTCGCCGGCCTCGCGGGCGGTGGCGCGCTCGCTCGCTTGCAGCAGCTCGACTACGCGGGAGAGGCTGCGTGATCCCTCACTTACGGTGTCCTTGACCGCGAGCGAAACGGCGTTCTCCCACGCCGCCGTGTTGCCGGGCAAAAGCTCAAGCAGATACGAGCAGGCGAGTTCCTCGCGCAAGTCCTCGAGACCGATCGCGAGCGGGTCGAGCTTGCCCTGTTGCGCAGGGTCACCTGAAAGCTCAAGGACCTGCACCCGCCCCTCAAGCTCGGGCAGCAGGTGAAGCGCGTGGTCGGGCTTCGGGTCGAAGTCCACCACGAGCGACCCGCGACGCTCGGCGGCGTACTCGATCGCCTCCGCCGCAACCGTCTTGCCGGACCCCAAGGTGCCGATCAGTAGGACCGCTGATGCGCGGTCTTCCCTCGGTGCCTGCGTCGGATCGAACCTGACCGGCAAGGGTGCCCCGGTCGGGGTGTATCCGAGATATGGGCCGCGTTGGGAGCCGACCATCCGGCTCCCGGTCGGGATCAGCGCCCCGAACTGCTCGACGGTGAGCTGTTGGGTGTAGTCGCGCATCACGCCCACCCGTCCGGTCGCGGTAGGTGGTCGAGCCAGAGCTGGTGCTGCAACCCGGCGGGGCGGTGCAGGGTGATGTCGCCGTACTGCTCGTTGAGCACGGCGACGCGGCGCTCTAGCTCCTCCTCGCTGGCGGCGCCGACGGCGAGTGAGATCTGCGCGTAGAGCATCGGCGGGTGCCCGCCTGCCTGTAGCTGCGCCTCGTACTCGCGTGCGAGAACCCGGTCGGCGCCGGCCATGAGACTCGGGCCGTGCGCGGCACCCTCGACCTGCTCGTTATAGGCGTGCTCCACGTCGGCGATCCGCTTGCGGACCTGCGCGAGCGCCTGCCGGTTCCCCAACCACTGTGCGTGAAGGCACGCATCGACGGGGAAGCCGACCGCCTCCAACGGGGCGAACAGGGCCTCGGCGGTCGCGCCTGGGAACTCGGGTGCGTCGGCGAGCGCGCCGAGCGTGAGCATCGCCTGATAGCAACGCCCCTGCTCACCATCGACCACGAGCGTTTGCTTCTGCTCAGTGATCGCGGCGTTCGCGCACCGCTGAAGGTCATGGCCGAGCGGCTGAAACGCCGCGCCGCCACCGGGAGCCGACACGATGAGCGCGTCGGGCTGCCAGTGATGGTCAAGCTCGGGCTCAGCGACACCACGCGAAGCGGTGCGGCGTAGCAGCCATTGAAGCTCCGCGGTCCTCGCGCGCCGCGCCCCGATCACACCATTCACTCGCTCATACACGCGCTGCTCGCGGGTGGCAAGTTCCGCGAGCTCGCCGGCCGGGATCGGCGAAGCTGAACCGATCCCGGCCAGCTCCTCGACACGACGGCGAACACGATCGACGCTCCTGACGAGCCCCGACCCGACACCCGTTGGTCGGTTGCCGGCGAGCGAGACAGCGAGGTACACCTCCGGGGTATGCGAGCCGAGTTCATGTAGCCGCCGCTCGTGCCCGGCGAGGAACGCCCGCCACGCATCGGCGCTCTGGTGGCGGTCATCGAGCAGCCGTTCGGTGTGCGCGACGTACCGCTCGGCCGGGTAGGCACGGTGGACGCGCCACAGCGAGAAGTCGGCGGCGATCGTGTGCGCGAGTCGCTGTAGGCGGCGCTGTAGCGACCACTTCTCCCCGGTAGGGAGATACGGGTAGGAGGTCATCGCCAGCCGGTACAGGCCGGCGGGCTCGCCACCACGCCCAATGAGCACGTTGCCGTGCGCGTAGCGAAGCGGGAAGGTCATGGACGGACCTCCGCGACCTGGCCGTCAGTCAGCTCGATCACTTCGGCAAGCCGCTCGCCGTTGCGCAGCCGGTGTCCCTCGGAGTGCCTGACGATCAGCCGGCCACGGCCGGCAATCACGGCGACCGGGCGAGCGAACACGAGCCGCGCCGGGCCTCGCACCTTTCCGTGGTGAAGCACGGCCGCGTGCTCATCGGGGGCGACCCAGACCTGCGGCGCCCACACCTGCGCCTCGCCATCCACGCAGACAGCGCGATCAAGCGATCGGCGTGCGGCGCGCGCCCGCAGCGAAAGCAGCGACGTCAGATAGCGGTGTGCGGGCCGCCCGTCCGGGGAGGCCTGACCAGCAAGAGTGGCAACCATGCCGGGCGCGATCAGCAGCCGCAGCGGCCAGTCAAGCCACCCCAACACCACGCCCGCCAGCAGCGTTGCCACGAACCCCGCGACCGCACCAACGATGGCGCCGGGCCAGCCGTGCGAGCTTGCGCCAAGCAAGCCGCCGATCGCGCCGAGCACGACCGCGAACAGGATCGAGCGCTGGCTCAGCACGAGGATCGCGACGAGCGCGGCGAACGCCCAGCCAAGCCACTCAAGCGGCACGCCGCCTGGGACCGGCAGGCGCCGACCGTCGATCTGGTAGATACGCCGGTCGGGCCTGAATATCCGCTGGTAAGAGCGGATCGTGTGTGGAGAATCACTCATCGCCAATCAGCTCCTCGCAGCTCACCCGAAGACCTGTTTGCCGATGCCTTCAGCGGCTTTGGCGATGTCAGCCGGCGCGAACACCATCCACGCGACAACGATCGCCGCGAACAAGAACACCGCCAGCTCGGTGTAGCGCCGGTTTAGGAGAAACATCAAGCTGATGACGCCGACGATCCCGCCGTAAAGCTCCCCCGCGTAATGCTTGAGAAGGCCTCCGACGTTCGCACCAACATCGTTACCCGCCGCGAGAGCGACGGCCGGGAGCAAAGCCACTGTGTAGATCGCCAGCAAACAGCACAGACCGATACGCCGTATGTGTGACATGCAAATCACTTCCTCTGCGCTTGCGAGGTTTCGGTGCTGACGGGCTGTGTCACTCCGTCACACCGCTTGTCGTTGTGGGCACGCGGGAAGTGGTGTCGAAGTAGGAGGCGATGCCGCGAACCAGCAGCAGCAGCACACAGCCCCACAGCAACACACGACCCGCGAAACGCGCCAGCCGATTAACACTCTCGGGCTGACTTTCACTAGTTGTCGTCCTACGGAAAACAGTCATAGGGCGACGGTAGACGGCGCACGCCCAAACAACCACAAGCGCACATAATGTGAAAGCAATTGCTTACATCAAATATGAAAGCAAGCGCTTTCATAAGCAGCCTGCGGCAGCCCAGCGCGCATCCCTCCGATGCGCACCGGGCTCACGACCACGCTGTGCGTGGCGTCTATGCGGCGAGCTTCACAACGTCGGCCAGCTCGTCAATCTGGCCGGTGATGCTCGCGAGAACCTGGTCGAGAAGACGACAGGTCGAGAAGTCCGCTAGCGAGTAGTACACCGAAGTCCCATCACGCTTGCGTGCGACGATACCCGCCCGATGCAAGATACTCAGGTGGCGTGAAACGTTCTGCGGCGTACAAGCCACCTTGCTCGACAGATCCTGCACAGTGCTCTCGTGCTGTTCGAGCAGCACCAGCAGTTGCACACGGGTAGGATCAGCGAGAAGGGTAAGGCGACCCGTCACTAGAGCGACCACAGACTCAGACCAAGCCGGACTCATCTCAAGACCCCTAACGACCTAGATAAGCGAACTGTTCCGTATTACCGACCTGTCCAGCCGCGACGGGACGTTCGGAACCGACGGGTCGTGCTCCACTGGGACGCTCGACCGGCTGACTGGGCCGCTTTACGACAGTGGGCGGCGCTCCAGAACTAGGCCGAACCACATATGTAATGTGCCTGCGTTGATGCCGACGCTTGGGTCCTGCGTAGTGATGGTGCGCTCGTGTAGCGTGGGCTTGTGGTCGTGGACGGGGATAGCTCAGCTCGACGACGACCACGGCGAGCAAGAGCACGATCAGCACCCCTGCCAAGCACACCAGCCATCGGGCCGCCAGCCAATCTGCAATGGTCACCGCAGGCGCGGGTGCCGAAGGTGCCGGCGGGCTCGCCTGCTCCCCCGGGCTCGACGGTGATGCGCCCGGCAGCGAATCGGCCGGAGGGTCATCGTCAAACCACTCGCTCTCAGAAAACGGGTCCATGATTGTTAATGCGAGCACCGCCGCCGGAGAGACAACGAATACGCGAGCCATAGCGTTAAACACTTACGCCCACCGTGGTGACGGTGGGCGTAAGTCTGAATCCGGGCTGCGTGCCAGTACGGGCACGCAGCGTCAGCGCTGAACGGTCACTCGTACCGGCTTGCTGTGGGTGCAGAGGAACGGGTAGCCGGCGTTCGGGACGGTTGCTGCCCTAAAGAGATAGGACGCACCGACCCCGAGCGAGAACACGTACTTGTAGGCCCAACGGCCTTTGCTGTTGGTCGGCAGCACTTCGATGGTGCGCCACCGTCCGCCGTAGAAGATCTCGATCTGCACGGACTCCCCGCCAGCCGGCACATAGCCACCTGCGATCTGGCCGGTGAACACGACCGTCCGGCCGAGCCGGGCTCGGCGTGGTGCGTGCATCGACACCGCGCCTTGGACGTTCTCGTGAAAGTCGAGGGTCGAAGCCGGAATGGTGTCAAGGGTGTGCGAGTAGAACGCGACCTGTAGTAGCCGCGATGGTCCTGCTGGGGCCTTGAGTGCCCAGTTGCCATCCGATCCAGTCGTAGCGGTCGCGATATGGACCATAGATGCAGAGCCCGTCACCTGTACGAGAAGCTGCACCTGCGCGCCTTTGACCGGGGTGCCCGTTGGCGTGGTCAAGCGTCCTGTGAGAGTGATCGCCGAGTGGCCGAGAGCCCGCGTGAGCGTGCTGGGCTCGTGCGCGGTCGTCGTGAGCTTCGCGGCTTCATCACATGGGCTGCCGTTGCAAGGGCCTCTTTCCGGGGCCACTGTGGCGGCGGAGGGTACGCTGGATGTCGTGGGTGGGGCGGTAGTCGAGGCGAGCTGGTCTTCGACTGTAATCGTCTTTTGGTAGACGGTGCTTACATGGCCGGCGGCGTCTTCGACATCGACGGCCAGCTGATGTTGGCCGTTGGCGATGCTGGATGTGGGGACTTCGAGGCTTACGCCCGTTTCCTGCGGGCAGGGCTGACGCCAACGGAAGTTCAGTGCTTTGTAATAGGTGCCGTTCGCGACGCACTTGCCTTCGTTGAGGTTGGGTGTGCCGGACCACACAGTCTGTTCGTCGATCTGTGCGACGACGCGGTAGACGCCCGGACCCTGCGTGTCTTGCGCGTTGAACGTGAGGCTTGCGCTGCCGCTCACGGGAGCGCTGCCCGCGAGGCTGCCGGCGAATCCGCTTGCGGTCGGCGTCGATTCGTTCTTGAGCATGATCGTGGCGCTCTTGATCGCCAGTTCAGCGTCGCCTCCGTTCGGGCAAGTGCTGGCTTCAGGTTCGGGGAGACACATCGCGCCCGCGAATAGCTCCCAGCCGCCGGTATGGGTGATGTTGATGGTTCGTTCTTCGGCGCTCGGGCATAGGGTGCTGCAGTTCAGTAGTTCGTCTTGCACATCGAGTTTGTCTTGTGGTGTGGCGATGTAGACCTCGCCGTGTGGCGCTTTCAGACGGACCTTCAGTACGCCACCGGCGATGTAGGAAACCGGCGGCGTTTCGTAGATGAACATTGGCCCACTTTCAGGGGTTGAGTCGCGGTAGCCTTCGTCTCTCATTTCCATCGCACCACCCAGCTCCAAGCATGTGTCGATGGACCCGTACATGGTGGGGTATCCGCCAGTCGATTCGGTCCGCCATCCTTCCGTGTAGGCGATTTCGTTACCTTCGGAGCAAGAGGTTTGCGCCCAGTAACCGGGATGCCCGGAGGGGGCAGGTTCGCTCGCCGGCTGAGCGTCACGGGCGACCGACGCAAGCGCAGCCTGCGACTCGATACACGGTGGGGCTAGCGCAAGGGTGAATATGAGCGCGACCGCATATAGGCAAGCGCGGCTACGGGTGGGTTTGAGAGTCATTTGTTTGGATTCCTTTCCAGTGTGGCTTGCGCTCATTTGCCTAGATAGTTCAGGTTGCTCCCACCGCCGCTACGTGAGGGTGGCGGCGATTCTTCGACATACCCGGATGGGTGGGTGTTCGCTGTTACTGCCACAGGCTTTTGTGGGGCGGTGCCTTCGCCCGTGCCTCCGCCGAGCGCGAGATATTCGAGGTCGTGGCTCGGTGGTGGTGTCGAATGGTGCTTGGCACGGGCCGGGGTGGCGGCGTGCGGAGCGGTCGGCGTCCGTGTGGAGGTCAGTCCGCCGGCAACTGTCGTCGGCGCGATACCCGCTGCGGATGTGCTCGCGGCCGGGTGCGTAGCGACCTTGTGATGGTGGTGGACGGGCGCGGGCGCTTCAAGGGAGTGGACAACTCTCGCGCCCACGCCGGCACCGGCGATCACGATGGCAGAGGTCGCGGCGGCTGCCTTGACCAGCCCGCCGCCACCGAGCACCCCGGCCGTGCGCTCGGCCGTCGCGGTTCCGCTCGGCACGCGACCCGTTGAGAGCAGGGAGATCAGTCGCTCGATCCAGCGGCCGTGTAGGTGGGCGGCGAGCATCGGCGGCGGCAAGAAAGCTGCGCTCGCGGCGCGCTGGAACTCCCGGCCGCTCATCTCCCGCAAGAGGGTGGTGTAGGAGGATCGACAGCCAGCACATGCGGCGAGGTGCGCCCGTGCGATCTTCTCTTGCTCGGCCTCTGCGGTCCCGTGAGCGTGCGCGTGGATCGCCTGCTCGCGGTAGTCGCACATACGCCCGGCGGCCGTGATCGCCGCGACGTGATCGAGCTTGCGCTGCGCGCTACGCGACGCGGCGAGCACGGTCTTGATCGGCTCGCCCAAGGCCTTCGCGGCGCGCTTGACGCCGAGGTTGTGCGTAGCCATCACCGCGACTACCCGCTGCTCGAACGGGTCGAGCTGCGCCATGAGGTCGGCGGCCGTGGCGATCCGCTCACGCGCGGCAACCAAGTCGAAGGGCTCGCTGTCGTCGCTGAGCACTTCGGCGATGGGCTCGAAGTCCACGCGGCGGCGGGAGCCGACGTGCAGGTCACGGCGACCGGAGCGATACTCGACCAGCAGATAGCCGATCGAGGCCCAGAACGCGCCCTGTAGGTGCTCCTCGCTACGGATCGGCTTGCTGGACATCACGACCAAGCCGATCGCCTCGTCCACGATCTCATCGCGGACATGGGCGGGCATCCCCGCCACGTCGCGCCGCCAGTCCAGGCGCTTGCGAAGCTCCGCGCGCTTCGCCTTCAGCGCGTGCGCCGCCTCCTCAGGGGACAGCGCGCCCTGCCGGCCCGGAGCCCGCACGAGCCAGCGTGTATGGCCGCGCCGCACGAGCGGCAGCCCGGCGGGCCGGGGGATCGCGGCGGATTGCGCAGGAGATGCCATCACCCCGTTAAACGCGGGCTGGCGCCTCAGCGCGACAACCAATTTCATCCAGGGGCGGGGAAGCCGTCGCGGACGACGGCCCCGTACCGGAGCGACGGCTATTCCAGCGCATACGCGATCACGTCCCCTTTCAAGGACTATTCGGCAGGCCGGACTAGTGCTGTAGGCGGGCAAGGAGCCCGTCAGCGAACAGCAGGGCGAGGACCCTCAGACGGATGTCTTCATCTTGGGCTGGGAGCCGTCAGCCGAGGCTGCTTGACTCCTTGGAGTGGGACAAGCTGCGGACTATGTTGTCGGTCTCCTCGCGGAGATCCTTCAGGAGATGCCCCGACGCGAGGCGCGCTTCGGTTGGGCTCTCGGCGACCTCAGCGAAAAGACGCGCCGTCGAGAAAGGCTGCCTTTCGACGCGGCCTGGGAGTCCCGCAAGCTCATCGTGGAGGTCGACGAGGAGCAGCATCGGCTGCCGGTGCGCTTCTGGGACAAGCCCGGCGTCGTTACCGTGAGCGGCGTGGACCGTGGACGGCAACGACGCATCTACGATGACCGCAAGCGCCGAGCTGCTCGCGAGCAGGGATACACCGTCCTAGAGATCGAGTGGGCATCGAGGCCGCCTCTCGCTAGGCGCGATCGTGGTGCGGACCGGCGCGAGCTTCAGGAGCGTCTCGTGGACTGCGGCGTACTCCCGCTGGATACGATCTGAGCTGACGGTTGCCTCGTTGCCTTGAACAAGCTCGCTCGGTCCGGCCGCGTGAACTGGGCGCCGTGGCTGCGCTCACAGGCATGGCCCGATAGCCTGGACCGATGGAGCGTCAGCTGCTAGCGACAATGCCGCGCGACCTGTGCCTCTCGGTGCAGGGGGTCTCGACATCGTGAGCGTCCAAGGCACCGCCGCGCGCGAGATACCTCAGGTCGGACCGGCGGACTTCATCCAGGGCGGTACGCGCGAGGGCGAGATCGACGTTCGTCTCTCATACGGCATCATCGACCGCTTCTCGATGGGGCTCTACTCGTCTCCCAATAAGGCTTTCGAGGAGCTCGTTTCTAATGCCTATGACGCCGGCGCGAGGCGCGTCTGGGTGCGCGTACCCGACGATTTGAACTCTCCAGACGCTTATTTGGCCGTCATCGACGATGGCATCTCAATGGATATTGGTGGCTTTGAGGAGCTTTGGGAGATAGGTGTCTCATCTAAGCGCGGCGACTCTGGTGAAGAAACCATGAACTTGGATCGCCTACCGATAGGGAAGTTTGGAATTGGGAAGCTCGCTACCTACGTGCTCGCGACGCAGCTTACCTACGTTTGCAAGAAGGGCGGAAAGTACCTCGCAGTGACGATGGACTATGGGCGCGCAACGGGCCAGATGAGTGATCCAACCCCGATGGCACTGGAAGTCGTGCGTTTGACGGCAAAAGAGGCTCAGGCTTCCGTCAAGAACGTGCTCGGCGAGAAGGATATTGTGGCTGCGAGCCTATTTGGCAAAGACGCTGCTGGTTCATGGACGGCAGCGATCCTTGGTCAACTCAAGCAGCGCGGCCAGGAGATAGAACGTGGGCGACTGCGCTGGATCCTACGTTCAGCGCTCCCGCTAAGCAATGAGTTTCTCCTTTGGTTCAATGGAGAGAAGCTAGAGTCGAGCAAGGCGGAGGGAACCGTTGACTGGGAGTTCGTCATAGGAGAGGACGACTCAAACCTGGAGAACTGGCCGTATAAGACAAAGATCATTAATGACGACGGTGGGCCAGGTGTGCAGCTCGATACGGCCGGCATTATTCGGGGCAAGGCACAGTTGTTCGAGAGTTCACTAAAGCGGGGTAGGTCCGAGGAGCTGGGCCGAAGTCATGGCTTCTTTGTAAAGGTCCGCAGTCGTCTCGTAAACTTGGATGACGAGACATTCGGCATCGACGTAGAGCTGCACCACGGGGTCCTAACGCGATTTCGGATGGATGTCTTGGCGGACGGCCTGGACGCCTATATCGCCTCCCCGCGAGAGAGCATCCAAGAGTCCGCAGCCCTAAAGGAGGTTAAGGCGTACCTTCTCAATGTCTTCAACCGTGCGCGCACTGTGCGTTCTAAGCTCGAAGACGAGGGCGACAAGGACTTGCTCGCCGCTGCTGAGAGGATCGCGGCTCCACCTCCGGCCCTTTCGACTGCGCCTCTACGCCGCGTCCTGCGACGAGCTGTCGAAGGTGACACAGCGCTCACTACGCTGCTGGCTCTCGATGATGAGGCTCTAAGCAATGCGCGTGAGGCGATCGAGTCTCACGACACATTGCTACAGAGGGTGCTCATCGAGCCTCTAGGCCACGAGAAGCCGCTTGTCCGCTACGACGTTGCCAAGCGCGCTGCGATCGTCAATGCTAATCATCCTTTTGTAAGTAACTATTTGGATGTTCACGGTGCTGCGGAGCCACTGCGTCTCGTCGGTGTGACGGAGCTATTGACGCAGGTGTACATGGTGGATGAGGACATCGAGCCGGCTCTGGTTGTGAAGATCCTGAATAGGCGTGATGAGTTTCTTCGGGCATTGGTAAATATCCATCCGCGTTCAGCGCCCGTCGTCGCTCGGCAACTACGAGACGCAAAGGGGTTCAAGAACGAGCTCGAGGACGCTGTAGCCGACGCTCTTGAGACACTTGGCTTCGAGGTTACGCGCATCGGCGGCCAAGGCGAGCCCGATGGTATTGCCCGCGCACACCTGGGGGCACGTGAGATCGACGGTGGAACGACCGATTATTCACTGACATACGACTCGAAGTCCTCAAAGCACGAGGCGATCAAGGCGGCGACGGCCAATACCGACGCGCTCAAGAAGCACCGGGTACGGCATAAAGCGAATTACACACTACTCGTTGCACCTGGATTCGAGGGTAGCGCGACCGAGAACAGTTCGATTGAGACTTATTGCACAAACAGCGAGATTACCCCTATTACAGTGGACGATCTTGCTCGCCTTGTTGATGCCTTTCCATTTCGGGCCGTTACACCCGAGACGCTCCGTGAGCTGTTGATGTTGCGTACTCCCTCTGCAACTAGAGAGTACGTCGATACAGTTGTCGCGTCGGATGCACCGGCCCCGCCACCCGTGAAGCAGATCCTCGATTTGACACGTGAGCTCAGTGATCGCCAGGACGCTGTTGACGTTTCCACCCTAAGCACCGCCCTCCGTATGCGACACAACATTGATATCGCGATCAGGCCACTAACGGCGATGCTGCGAGGTCTCAGCGCACTTGCACCAAATGGCTTGTGGTTCGAGGCGGACGAACGGTTTGCGCTAAATGCCTCAGTCGATGGGGTGATGGCTGAGCTTCGAGCAACAGTTGGGCCTCTGGATAGTGACGTAGTTGGCACATTTCGCGCGGCGCTGGGTAATGGCAACGGTAACTCTGTAGAAGCATGACCAGTCTCGCGCTGCCGGTACACCCATTTCCGGCCCGCATGGCGCCCGAGCTGGCCTTGCGCCGACTGCCGCGAACCAGAGGACGCTCGAAAGTAGTTCTCGACCCAATGATGGGTTCAGGCACTATCCCGGTACTCGCTTCTCTACATGGCTACCAGGCGATCGGCTTTGATAAGGACCCATTGGCCGTTCTCATCGCTCAGACCAACGGACGCTCATTGCGTGTACCCGCCTATATTCGGGCAGCAGAGCAAGTTGCAGAGTGGGCACGCGCCAGTCGGCACCGACCGTACATACACAGTGACCCAGAGAGCCAAGAGTTCATCGACTATTGGTTTGATCCAGAGACGCAGCGCCATCTCGGTGCGCTCGCGACCCATATCGTCCAAGCTGCGCCGATCTTTCGCCGCCCACTTTGGTGCGCCTTTAGCAGGCTTATTATCACCAAGGACGCTGGAGCATCACGGGCGCGAGACGTTTCACACAGTAGGCCGCATCGGGTACGCGAGCGGGCTAGTTTCGATCCGATCGAGCAATTTGTCGATGCTGCGCAGGCGGTAGGGCGGCGTCATCAGGCGCTCAGCGAGCGACGGGTGCGAGCGAAAGAGCTGTTGCTGCGGCGTGGCGATGCACGCAGGCTCTCGCTTCCCCACGATTCAGTTGATGCGGTGATCACTTCACCGCCCTATCTTCAGGCCATCGACTATATGCGTGGTCATAGATTGAGTCTTATTTGGATGGGGTACACAGTCAGGTCACTGCGAAAGGTCCGCACTGACTCGATCGGCAGTGAGCGCGGCGACGATGTTGAACCTCAGTACGCCGCAATCCTTGACAGCGTGTGTCCGTCGGCATTGGACACTCGGGGCGGACGAATTGTGTCCCGTTACATCAACGACTTCGGCTCGGTTCTTAGTGAGATCCGACGGGTACTACGACCGGGCGGCTATATGACGGTGGTTGTTGCTGATGCCACGGTACGTAGCGCGACTGTGAGTGTGAGCAGTATCGTAGACGGGCTAGCTGATGCTCAGGGCATGGTGTGTATAGATCGACTCGAACGTCCCATACCGAGCGGTAGCCGCTATCTACCGCCGCCAACAGACGGTGACAACTCCCTTGATCGGCGGATGCGTACTGAGCATTGCCTTACCTACCGCAAGCGTAAATCGTCAGGCGGTCGCGTGCGCTCGGTGAGCGCGGAGTCATCCAGCGCTTTGTCTGGCGGTGCGAAAGCCGGTCGGTGAAACCCCGAAGCAGCCCCTAAACGCGCGGGCGAAGTGGGGCGGTTGGCGGTAGCCGACCTGTAGCGCCACGTCGCGCACCGGTGTCGTGGGCTGGGATAGCAGCTCGGCGGCGGCGGTCATCCGTCTGGCCGTGAGTTCGTCATGGAAGGTGCTATCGCTGAACTGGGCGAAGGCGCGCTGTATCTGGCGAGGAGAAGTTGCGAGCGCTTTGGCGACAACCTCAAGCGTCAAGGGCCGGCCGTAGTGGCGCTTGATAGCGAGGCACGCGAGCAGGTACAGGCGGCGGCGCTCTATGAGCGTGTGCTTGCGCATACCGGGGGGCGGCGGTCGGCGTGCTGTCGCGGCGGGGGGTACTACGTCCAGGCGGAAGTGCAGGCGTAGTAGCTGGTGGACGCGCGCACGGCTGAGGTCGAATCGCTCTCCGATCTCATCGAGGGTGAGGCCCGCAACCGCGCGCAGACGGAACATTTCGCGCTCGCGCTCGGTCTGGACGTGCTGTCCGTATCGGGAGAACGTGAGGCCGTGGCGGTGTAGCTCGCAGACGATCTCGTACAGCTCAAGTCCCTTGCTGAACTTGGGGTGCTGGATTAGGTCGCCGCTTCCGTGCTCAAGCAACTGGTCAACCAGATGGATGTCGGCTGCTTTCAGGCAGGCGAGAGCGGCCGGGCTCAGGTCAAGCTCGGTGACGTGCATGGCTTCGCGCGGCGACGCTAGAGCGTCATTATTTGGTCGAAGATCTTGGCGACCTCCGAGACGATGGCCCGGTCGCCACGGCGCTCGATGAGCCCGGCGCCATCCAGACGGCTCAGCGCGTCGGTGATCGCGAGCTTCTGCTTCTTTTTCTTTGCGCCGAAGGCGTAGCGGAGATCTTGCTCAGAGAGCGGGCCCTGCCCTTCGCTGTCACGTACCAGCAGCGATTCGAGGACTGCTTTGTCCCAGTGGCGCTCGCGCTCTGAGGCCGGGTCCTTGGGCGACTGCGTGATCTCGTGGAAACGCACGGCGGGGTGTGAGGCGGTCGCCAGGTCATTCCAGCGGTGGACGAGGCCCGCTATGCGCAGGCGCTTGAGGCTCGCGGGGACGTTGCCGGGGGTGCTGATCGTGCGGGCGATCTCGGCTTCTGACCACGGTCGCTGCCGGTCGCTGTCGAGCATGAGTTCGAGGACGGCTTTGTCGAGGCAGGCGTTCGCTTCGGATTCGACTGAGCTACGTTGGTCGTGCATGGGAGATTCAACCTCCTGTGTCACGGTCCCGGGCGGGGTTGCCGCCTCGCGCCGGGGCCATCTTGTTTAGAGCCGTATCCACACGTATACAGCGGGTTTCGTGCTCTGTGGGCGCGGTGCGCAAGGCCGGCACGAGGACGCAACGGTCATGTAACGCACCCCGGCATCGGGCCTATGCCGCCAGCAGGCGACCGTGTGAGTTTGGGGCGAGGCGGTAGCCAACGCCACGGGTCGCAGGCACCCAATCCTCGGCGCCCGCGCGAGCAAGCGCTTGTCGCAGCCGGCAGGCGTGCGAGTCCACGGTCCTCGTCGTGCCAGCGGAGCGGAAGCCCCACACTTCTCGCAGCAGTTCATCCTTGGTGCGGACGCGCTCGGGCTCCCGCGCAAGATGCACGAGCAGCGCGTACTCCAGCCGGCGCAGGCCAACACGCATCACACCGACCGAGACCTCGTGCGCTGCGGTGTCGATCCGAAGCTCGCGGTACTCGATCACGCCAGGAATGTCCCCCGCAGAGTCTCGGCGCACGAGTGCTTGCACGCGGGCGCGAAGCTCGGTGTAGGCGAAGGGGGCGCGGAGCACGTCGTCTGCTCCGGCGTCGAACCCGCGCAGCACGTCGCCCAGCTCCCCGTTTGGGCTCATCCATAGCGCGCGTTGACCGGGCTTGACCTCGGGGGCGAGCGCTCCCGCTCGCAGTTGGCGGAGCACGTCGAGCCCGGCACCCCGGCGCGTAGCTCGCCCGAAGATCACGAGGTCGACCTCGCAGGCGTCGCACGCCGCTCGTAGCTTCTCGGGGTCGCTGGCGCGGCGGACCTCATAGCCATCGAGTGCCAACTCGTCGGCCAGCGCCAGGTTCACGTGCTCCTCGCCGTAGAGGAGCAGCACACCCGGGCTCCTGCTCGTGGTCGAGCGCGCACTCGGAGCATCGAGCAAGTGCGGGGCGAAGTGCTCGGGCAGCCCGGCTCGTGTGGTAGCGGGTTCGGCAGACGTTGTGCTCATTCGGCCTCCTTTCGGGCACCGAAAACTCGCCAGCGAGCACACCGGATCATCCGCAGATAGCCCTACGGTAGGCGTGGCATCGAAGGTGGTTGCTTCGGTGCTACAGGCCGGGCGGGTGCGTCAACACCCGCCCGGCCGAATCGGTTTTTGGGCTTGCCAGCGATCAGAGCAGAGCCTGCGGCGGAAACTCTTGCGCGCCGAGCCGGGCGCTCGTCATAGCTTGGAGCCCTGCCGGCTGGACGCGCCCGTCGAGGACGCGGCAGGCTAACGTCGGCCCGTTGCTATACAACTACGCACCGTCGGGTTGTATGAGCTTGCCCCGTCGAGCGGGAGCCTTACCACCTCCTCTCGGCGGGGTTTTTTTTCCGTCCTCTCTGACTGATAGTCGTATGCGCGGTGTCGAAGTGGCAGCCCAGGGTGGTATCTGGGCGTTGGATCGCCACGAGGCCCGAAAGCTCAAGCAAATACCGACTACAAGGAGTACCAGCCATGCCCGAGCACTTGTATTTCGACCTAGGCCAGCAGAGCCGAGGCGCGGTGGTGGAGATTGGCCTAGACAACCAGGCCGCCGTGCGCCTTCTCGACGACACCAACTATTCGCTCTACAAGCGGGAAGTCAACTTCAATGAGTACGGCGGCTGGGCGGTCCAGTCGCCAGCCCGCGTCGTGGTCCCGAGCACCGGGCACTGGAACCTCGCACTCGACCTGAACGGCGGAAGCGGATCCATCAACGCCACCGTCAACGTGCGATGACGCTAGACAACAACACGAGGCCAGGCCGGTGGCGAATCCAGAACCTTTCCCACCCGCCGATGCTGTTTGAGCCGGGCGAGCCTGTGCCCGCGCGGGGCTGGGCGATCCTCGCCGAGACGTGGGTCTATAAGGACGGTTTGGAGGTGGGGGTGCATCCGACGCTTCGAGTTGCTGAGGGCGGGCGATGCAGCCTCGACTTCGAGGTCGTCGGGAATCCCACCGACCGGCAGCTTCTGGCCTAGAAGCCTCGATGCGCCACCCGCACGCGACGTACCCGCGAAAAGGCGGCGGCGTGCGGGGCTTGAGGATCAAGAGTGGCTGATGCGACAATGGGTCGCATGGCCGTTGCCGCAGAACCGATCAGCGCTCCCAATGTGACTCTGCCAGCAGAGCTGCCGGCCGACGTTCTGATACTCCCGCGAAAGACGGACGATGGACAGGGTTTGTATGACGACTCGGTTGTGACCGTCGCCAAGGAGTTGCGTGCCGCCGGGGCGACCGCCGAATACCAGCACGACGCTGGTTCACGAAAGTGGATCGGCGAGAAGGCCCTCACCCCTCTGGAGGTTGACCTCATCGCTGGGATCGCGACTAACGCCGGATGGGCTGCGATCGCCACTGTGCTCGGCCGGCGGAAGGCCAGGGTGCGGGCGCGTCTTGCGCGATGCGCGAAAACACCGTCAGGGACGCAGTGGGAATGGTTCGAGGTGGAAGGCTCGGGCACCGAGGTCGCGGATACCGTCAAGTCGCTTCAGTCCGAGCGGCGTAACGGCGCCCCGCTGGACGAGGGTGATGGCCAAGTCGAGTAGAAAGCACACGCGGGAAGTAGCCAAGGCCAAGAAGGCCAAGAGGGACGGCATCCCGATCGATGCGCCTGACGCGCCCCAGGAGGGCAGCGAGGCGGGGGACGCGGGAGATCTTCGCCGTGACTACATGGTCAGTCGGGTCCGGGGCTATCGGGCGGCCGCGAATCGCCACTACCAAGCCGCCCAGCGGCTTGCGGGTCAGGCATCCCCAGCCGCCGAGCAGGAGGCCCGGCGCGCCATAGACGCTGCGGTCCGCGCCTTCTGGTGGGCCGAAGACACAGAGCTGGAGGAAGCTCAGCATCGCCTCGCACACAAAATCGGGAAGTGGACGCGCCAGCGCTTCGGCTGCTCGATTCACTTCGATGGCAAAAGTTACTCTCAGCGGTGCTCCCTTGACATCGCACACAAGCGCATGGGGTTCTCCGCCGGGTACACCTGCATCCTGATCTGCTCGATCTGTGGGGGCGATATCTCGGAGTGCCCACATATGCCGGACAAGGCGTACTGGGTTCGGGGCGGGCCCAGTCCCGCCGGCTACTGCCCGGCGTGTATGGAGGAGGTCTGCGGCCATCGAGTAGACCGCCTCTACCGAGTGAGCGTCACGAAAATCGTCACGAAGATGCGCGGCCGCGAGGTGAGCTTCGTTCGGCGGCCCGCAAGCCCTGAGGCGCGTCTGCTCGCGATCCCTTTGTCTAACGAGTCCATCGCCGAGAAGTTCGGGCCGGAGGCGTTCAAACCCGGCGCCAGTTTGTCGTGTGATCTCTGTCTGGGTGGCTGCTGGGGGTTCGAGGAGTTCGCCCTGGACTCCGCAGGCGGGCCGGTAGGCAGGGTGGTAGACGCCCAGCTCACGGACGCCGGAGAGGTGCTCACGACCGTGATGATGGACTGACGGGAGCTGAATCAGCCCTCTGCGCTGGGCGCGAGCGAGCGCGAGGCGTGAGAAGTCAACGTACGCTGGTAGTCAGCATGGTGCGGAACCAAAGAAAGAGCAGCTTCGCCAAGTTCGTCGGGTGGGCGTGGAAGCTGCTTCTTGGCGCTCTAGCAGTAGCAGGCGGCATCGGCACCGTGGTGTCGAAAGACTTCCGGCACGCCATCCGTGACGCAGCCGAATGGCTATATCCCTTCTGGCTCGTCATCCTGCTTGCCGTCGTCGCCCTCGCGCTGCTGGTAACACTCTTGCTGATTCTTCGCCTTCTCCGGCAGGAGCGGTCTGTATCGTATGCCCAGAGCGACGCCAAAGCCCGTCTTACCGAGCTTGAGGAACGCTCCGCTCCGGGGCGAGCAGAGCACGACGTTGGTGTGCTGCGAACGATCAGGCAGACACTGCCTCGTACAGACATCGACTACTGGCGCGACGTTGACTTCGGCGGGGTGTGGTACGGGCAGAAGACGCATCGGCTCATGCAGATGCTTTACAACCACAACGCTGTTGAGGACCGCTTCCTCGATCCTGAGTTGGAGGCGCTGCGCACCGGGCTGATCAACGCTGTGGACGGCCTGATGGGCAAATGCGCGCTGTACGGCGTGGCGCACAAGACCGTGGAGGAAGCCTACGCGCTGGGCGACGCCGAATGGCGGCGCGACAATCCGCCGGAGGGCGAGCGTTACGAGCGCTTCGAGGAGCGCCGTCAGGAGCTAGGCAAGGCGGCCGATGAGTTGGTCAGCGCGTACGACGCGCTCATGGTCGCGGCCCAGCCTCGGCTGCCGGCGGCGTTTGGCACTCCAGCTTGATCACTGGCGACTGGCTGACCGGCGCCAGGCCGCAAGATCGTTGATGCTCACGGCATCTGCGAAGCCTCTCGCTGGGAATCTCCGCGCGTCGCTGCGCTACTATCCAGGCCAGGAGGGGGCGATTTGCTCTAGCGGCCAGAGGTCGCAATTAGGATCGAATCGTTCCC